>OY761612.1:0-3794446 GCA_963664805.2 Pseudomonadales bacterium
ATGAATTACTGGCTTATACGGGCGATACGCCGGTAACAGTCTATAATGACCCGCGCGAGGCAAACAGTTCATTGGAGACGGAATACGGCAATGCGCGACGAATCGCTGAACCTGGAAGTGCGCGACTTCGGACCGATCGGGCGGGCCGAGGTGGAGTTGCGCCCGCTGACCTTGTTCGTCGGCCCGAGCAACACCGGAAAGTCGTATCTGGCGATGCTGATTTACGCCTTGCACAGGCATTTCAGCCGCTTTGACTACGCGAACCGGTGGAGCGCGGAGGAGATGGTTCGGGAGGCGTTGCTGACGAGCGGGGAGCAACTTGCCCGGGACGTGCGAAACGTCCGCGATGGTTGGAGAGAAGAAGACAGGAAGATTCAATCGCATGGGCAAAGCGTCGATGTCATGCGCGCCCGCATCTGGAAGCTGTCCAAGGCATTTAAGGCTCTGATAGAAAGGATTTTAGGAATGCAGGGCGGTGTTCTTTGCATGGAAATCGAGCGTTGTTTCGGATCCTCGATCCAGCAAATGACCAGAAATGCGAGGGGTTCCAAGTTCGAAGCGCTGATTCGCCGCCAGCCGGAGTTGACGGTCGGAGACTATCCCGGCTGCGTTGAACTCAAATTCTCCAACGCCACACAGAGCGTCTCGATTCCCGATGAGTTCGAAATTGAGTTAAAAGGTGGCGGAAGACGATTCGCGGATTTGGAGATGGAGATCGAAAGATTCAATGCGCAAGCAAAACATCAGTCCGAGCCGGCGATTACCAACAGGATTCCAGGCATCTTCGATTTGTTCGAAGACATCATTCTGCCGGCATTGCTGGGATCGCTAAGTACGCCGGGGCACTATCTGCCGGCCGGCAGGGCCGCGCTGATCGATTCATTCGATGCCGTGGTGGGCTCACTCATCAATCAAGCTTCAGCCCTGTCCTCGGCTCCGCCAAGCGTCTCTGGAGTAAGAACCGATTTTCTGCGGCAACTGGTGGGTTTGGCCGGACTGAAGTCGGAAGAGCGCGAGTCCCCGCCAACGGAAATTGAAGAGAAAATTCTGAAAGGGTCAATATCCATCAATACGGGAGACACGATCAAGTTTCCCCGGTTCAGCTACAAGCCCGCGAAATGGACGGATCGGGAACTGTCGCTGAAGAACGCTTCCTCAATGGTTTCGGAAGTCGGGCCAATATCCTTGTATGAAAAACATATTCTCAAGTCAGGCGAATTGCTGATCGTCGACGAACCTGAGTCGCATCTGCATCCGGCATTGCAAGTAAAGCTTTTCAGGCAATTAGTCAGACTTGTCGGCGAAGGCAAGCGGGTGCTTGTTACAACACACAGCGAATGGGTGACCGAAGAGTTGGCCAACATCGTGCGGCGTTCGAAGCTTGAGGAGCAGCTTCCCCGCGTAGCAGAGCCGAAACCCGGCGCGGACAACGACGTATCGCTACCACAAGCCGATGTCGGCGTGTGGCGGTTCAGCGCGGTAGGCAAGTCCGGGGCTTCGAGCGTGGAGGAAATTCCGCTCGGAGAAACTGGACTCTATGACGTTGGCTTCGACGATGTGGCGATTTCGTCGCACAACGAATGGGCAAGGATTTCGAACGAGCTAGGGGACGTTGAATGACGGGACTTGTCAATGAGTTTGCCGGGAAATATAAAAATGCCATAGAGACAAGTCGAACGCTTAACATGAAGGGGTGCCGCGTCTCGCTTGAGAATGCTCCAAGCCCGTTTGTCGTAATCAATCTGGATAAGGAGGGCTCTCCGCTTGCCCGCCAGGACACTCGATGCGATTTCCTGTTTATTTCCGAAAACCAGGATGGGTCATGCATTTTTTCACCATTGGAATTAAAGAAAGGCGCGCTTGATGCCGGGAAAGTAGTCAAGCAACTGCAAGCTGGCGCCGATCTTCTTAAAGATCATCCGATCTGCTCAAGAAGCGCGAAGTTGGTGCCGGTCGCGGTGTCGGGACAAAACCCAAAAGCCCAATTGAGTAAATTGGCGGAAAAAGGCTACCAAATTCGACTCAAGGGAGAATCTGTCAAAATCAGTCACATGAAGTGTGGAAATGGTTTGGTGGGCACATTGGGAAAATATCTGTAGTAGTCGGTTAATTGCTACCGAAACTACGCATGTTAGGTTAAATGGGCTGTGACAAAGAAAATAGGACTAACAACATAGTGTAAGTACAGGGCATAGCTATGCGTGAATTTGATTTTCATGTCGGATTATATAGTCGAGATTATTAGCATGTTTATGGAATTGGCAGATAGGGCTACCTGTCGCCTATCAATTTGAGCTTGGTTTGGAATGACTGTGGGAACAAGTAAATTTTTTTCTTGAGGAAGTCCGCGAGTTCACGGCGTAGGATAAGTTCGACATTTTTGGCAGGCTGTCCCTTGTAATTTTCATTTGACTGAAAAAGGAAGATGCGTTGCTCGTCTTTGGTATAGTCATCGATGTTGAGTTCAGTCGTACCTGTCTTTACCTGTGTGAGCGCCTTTTCTCCAGAATCGGAGTTTGCAAGCATGAATTCAAAGCGTAAAGTGTTGCCCTTGCGCGAATTTGGCACGACGTACCATCCTTGGCTCTGAAGATAAAGAAAGACGAGATCTTCCGTTTCCTCAGGATCCAGCATAGAAAAAATATCGGGAAATTTAGCGAAGTTCACTTTGTAAACTTGTTGTTTGGCGTGGGTATTCCAAAGATGCTGGGAATAAGCCCGTGCGCTACGGTCATGAATGCTTTGAATTGTTCGGCCACGATAGCCAAAACTGGAGACAACCGTTCCGGGTACGGCGTCTAGCGGCACTCTGCAGAAATCGCAACGGAAAATATTGCCAATGTCGATATCCTTCTCTCCGCCGTCCTGGTTGGTCCAGTATTCCCAACCACCTGTAACGTATGCAAGGTAGTACTGATTTCTGGGATCACGTGTCCAAACCAAGTCCTCGGGTTTGACATAGTTGAAAATGTAGCGTGGCTGCTGAAGAGAGTCATGCCGTAGCTTGGCAATTTGCTCATATACCTTCCAATCAGTGGTTTGGCCAATTCCATCCACTCGCCATCCGACACCAAGAAGATTATTTTCAAGACAGTGTTGAAAAGTGGCGACCATGTCGTCAGTTCCGCCCTGGGGTCTGATGTGTATACGATACAAATTCATAGGATTCTCCATGGGTGAGCTATGCTCGAAGTCGGCTTTCGACAATCGTTCTTACCCACTCTTCAGTCAAACCGAAATTTTCCTCTACGGCAAAGAAGTGATAAAACGGTTGGCAATTGGTGGACAGTTGAAAATCCTTATCAACTGCCCATGGCTGCCCATACACACTCGTGGCCAGCTACAGC
This sequence comes from Pseudomonadales bacterium, assembly GCA_963664805.2. Lineage (GTDB taxonomy): Bacteria > Pseudomonadota > Gammaproteobacteria > Pseudomonadales > Pseudohongiellaceae > UBA9145. The sequence continues at coordinate 3,348 of OY761612.1, forward strand.
AAGCTTGCGGTCATAAATCGAATCATCGGTTCTTCCCCGTCGGTTCTTTGGTGGATGCTAGCACCTCGGTCAGCGCATCGGCAACGACATGACCTAGCTTTGGCCTTCCAGTCCACATTGCTCTGTCGAGCGCTCGTTTCCATGCCATAATCCGCCGCCGGAAATCCAACGGGAACCCGAGCAATTCATGCGCAGATTCAACGCCCTGTTTCCGCTCTGGGCGGTGCTGCTTTCAGCGGTCGCCTTCTTCGCCGACCGGCAGTTCGCGGCGCTGGAAGGAGCCATCGTTCCCTTGCTGGCCCTGGTCATGTTCATGATGGGCCTGACCTTGACCCGGGCGGACCTTTCGCGCATCGCGCGCAATCCCGTACCGGTGTTCATCGGCGTCCTGCTGCAGTTCCTGCTGATGCCCCTGGCGGCGTTTGCGCTTGCGGACCTGCTGCGGCTGTCGCCGCAATTGACTGCGGGACTCGTGCTCGTGGGCTGCTGTTCCGGCGGTACGGCGTCCAATGTCATCGCCTGGCTGGGGCGGGGCGATGTGGCGCTTTCGATAAGCATGACGTTGACATCCTCGCTGATCGGCGTGATCGCCACGCCCTTGCTGGTTTCCTTCTATCTTTCGCAGACCGTGGAGGTCGATACCCTGGGATTGCTGTACAGTATTCTGCAAATGGTGCTGTTGCCGGTGCTGCTCGGGGGAACGTGCAATCATTTTGTGCCGGGGCTGATCCGGCGCATCGAATTCATGTTGCCGAGCCTGGCGGTCGCCGCGATTCTGCTCATCATCGCCATCGTCGTTGCGCTCAACGCCTGCAGGTTGCCCCAGATCGGCCTGCTTGCCGCGGTTGCGGTCGTCCTGCACAATCTGTTGGGGCTAAGCGGAGGCTATTGGTGCAGCCGTCTCCTGGGACTGGACGGAAAGCAGAGCCGCACTATCGCCATCGAAGTGGGCATGCAGAATTCGGGCCTCGGCGTGGCATTGGCCTTGCAGTTCTTTTCCGCCACCGCGGCGCTGCCCGGCGCCCTGTTCAGCGTCTGGCACAACATTACCGGCTCGGTCCTGGCGGCGAAATGGGGCAAGCGATGAGCAATTCGATCAGTTACGCCAGCGGTGTGAGCGAGCAGCCCCTGCTCGGCACGCCGATTTCGCAGTTTTTCGACCGCATCGTCACGGAACACGGCGGCCGCGAAGCCCTGGTCAGCGTGCATCAGGACGTGCGCCTGACTTACTCGCAACTCGCCGAGCGCGTGAACGAACTGGCGCGGGCCTTTATCGCCGCGGGTTTCGTCAAGTGCGACCGGGTCGGCATCTGGTCGCCGAACAATGTCGAATGGACGCTGGTTCAGTATGCCACGGCCAAGGCCGGGCTCATCTTCGTCACGATCAATCCCGCCTATCGCGCGCACGAATTGGCCTACGTGCTCGAACAGTCGGGCTGCAAGGGGCTGGTGATCCAGAACCGCTTCAAGACTTCGGATTACGTCGCCATGTTGCGCGAGGCCTGTCCGGAACTGGAAAGCGCCGTGCCGGGCGCCTTGCGCTCGGAAAAGTTTCCCGAACTCGGCACGGTGATTTCAACGACCGAATCCGAAACGAAGGGAATCTTCGGCTGGCGGGAATTCCTGGCTCTCGCGGACGGCTGCAGCGAAGCGGAGCTTGCGGCGCGGCAGGCGGACCAGGACATGGACGATCCGGTCAACATCCAGTACACCAGCGGCACCACGGGCTTTCCCAAGGGCGCGACCTTGTCGCACCACAACATCCTCAACAATGCCCGCTTCGTCGCCGCGATCATGAATTTCAGCGAACGCGACCGGCTGGTGATTCCGGTGCCGCTGTACCATTGCTTCGGCATGGTGATGGGCAATCTCGGCTGTCTCACCCATGCCGTCTGCGCCATCTATCCCGCCGAAAGCTTCGAGCCGGCTGCTGTGTTGCGGACGGTGCAGGATGAGCGCGCGACGGCGCTGTTCGGCGTGCCGACCATGTTCATCGCCGAACTCGCGCTGCCGGACTTCGCCGAATACGACCTGAGCAGCTTGCGAACCGGCATCATGGCCGGTTCGCCTTGTCCGGTCGAGACGATGAAACAGGTCAACGAACTGATGCACATGACCGAAGTCGAAATCGCCTACGGCATGACCGAGACGAGCCCGGTGAGTTTCCAGACGCGGACCGATTCGCCGCTCGACAAGCGCTCAAGCACCGTGGGCCTCGTGCATCCGCATCTCGAGGTCAAGATCATCGATCCCGAGACCGGCGCCATCCAGCCCGCCGGCGTCATGGGCGAGTTATGCACCCGCGGCTATTCGGTGATGCTCGGGTACTGGAAAAACGAGGAAGCAACCCGGGCCGCCATCGACCGCGACGGCTGGATGCATACCGGCGACACCGCGGTCATGGACGAGGAGGGCTACGTCAATATCGTCGGCCGCATCAAGGACATGATCGTGCGTGGTGGCGAGAACGTCTATCCCCGGGAAATCGAGGAATACCTGATGACCCACGAGGCGGTCGTGGCGGTGCAGGTGACCGGCGTTCCCGACCCGAAATACGGCGAGGAAATCATCGCCTGGGTGCAACTCAAGGATGGCGCCAGAGCGCAGGAAGAAGAAATTCGCGACTTCTGCCGCGGCCGCATCGCCCACTACAAGGTGCCGCGCTACATACGCTTCAGCGACGACTTCCCCATGACCGTCACCGGCAAGGTGCAGAAATTCCGCATGCGCGAAATCAGCATCGCCGAACTCGGCCTGGAGGAACAGCGCACCGCCTGAGGTCAATATCCCCAAGAGGGCGATTCGCGCTAAGCTACGCTGGAGCGGGACATAATTCGCGCCGCATTACGGACGCGAAACTATTTTCGGTGGAAATTCGGTACTTCTCTCAAATCGGACCAATGGTTTGTCCGCAAGACAAACTTTCAATTCAAAACAGGAGTACGACATGAGAGAACTGACTATGCAAGAAATGGAACAGGTGGGTGGAGGCTTCTTAACGCAAGCTGCCGCCTCATGCACCGTTGGGGCGGTCACGCAGGACAATGGGGTGCTTGGCGGCATACTGGGATGCGCTGGCGGAACGGCGTCAGGATTGGCCTTTACCATGATGGCCTTTACCGGGCCGGTTGGCGCGGTGGCGATGTTCGGTGTGGGAGTCGGAATTGCTTACGCGACTTGTCAAGCGCAGGAGCATATCGAAGAAATGCGGCACAAAAGGGCGCATGGGTCGTAGACGCAGTACCGACGGTAACAATCACAGAAATTCGCCGGAGGATTAATTTGTTGATTCGGAGCCTGTCCTGTACGGACTCCGAATCATTTTTTGGAAATTGTAGAAATCGGACTTTGGTCACGATTTGGGAGGGCGTAGTCTTGATAGTTGAATTTTTTGAACGATGGTTCATTTTTATCATTTTCAGCGTTTCCTTTATGCCGTTGAGCATTTGGAATCACGAAACCGGGGAGTATTCCGGATTCTTCAGGGTTCGACCGTTACTCGGCATGCTGGCTATATTGGCGGCGGGTCTGTTGTTTTCGTGGGAGCGTGAGGAATCCAGCGCTGAGACCGCCGTAACCTTGGCCATCGGCTGTCTGTTGATGTATGTGATTCCCCGAATTTGGGTGGAATGCTCGCACAGAATCCGATTTGGTGTATGGTTAACCGCAAGCGGAGTCGACACACGTCGAAACAATGATGCAGAAAAGGCCGGATGATCCGCGGCGGAAGTGGTCCGTGCATGGCATAGAAGATGCTCTGGGCCATTTTGAGGCGCTCTACTCACTTCGTATCGGAGAGGTTCCGCGCCGCTTCCGAGGCGCTCTTTTCCGCTACGGGTGAGGACTTGGCCAACAGCCACCTTCCGGGAGCAACGGAAAACACCCGGGGTTGAACGTCACCGGAAACGTGCACAAATTCCGCACGGCCAGTGCTCAGGGCAGCCTGAGCGCCACGAGTTGGCCGGGGAGTCCGCGGCGGACGCTGCCGGCTTGCATGAGCAGGTACTGCGCGCCGTCGTGCATGTAGGTCATCATGCCGTATTGGCCGGGCACGGGGACTTCGACGCTGGCCAGAATCTCGCCGCTGCGCTTGTCCCTGGCATGCAGCAGCGGCAGGCCGTTGGAGCCCGATTCCGCCTGGCCGCGCAGATCTTCGGTGGTCTGCACGAGCAGGTCGCCCATGACCATCTGGATCGAATGTCCGGTGCCGCCGGTCTGCGGGATTTCAACTCCTTCCAGCAGCGGGTTTTCGGCAATATTCGGCGGCGTTTCGCCGACGGGTATATCCCAGAGTTTTTCGCCGGTATTCATGTCATAAGCCGTCAGGCCCATCAACAGCGGCTTGTACACCGGCAGACCCCGGATATTGGGCAGGAATTCCCGGCCCATGCCCGGCGCCCAGGCGGCGACCGTTGTGCCCGTGGTCGGCGTATGCCGCTCGCGCCCGCGCCAGGCTTCTTCGGAATAGCCCGGCAGGCCGCGTTCCTCGTCGACGCCATCGGTCGGCTCCATGAATCGCGGCGCGCTGCAGGTACGGCGGTGCGAGGCGTACATGATTCCCGTTGTGGGGTCGGCCACAGGCGGATGGTAGATATTCAGGCCGCCGACGCAACCGACGTTGTTGCGAAAGGGATTGTCGTGAGGCCAGGGCAGCGGCGGCACGTACAGTCCGCCGATATTGAACCCGGACAGGATTTCCCGCGCCTGTTCGCGCAACTCGGGCGTGTAGTCGATGATGAATTCTTCGGTGATGCCGTCGATGACGATCCGGTCGAGCGGTTCCGGCCGCGTCGGATAGGGTTGGGTCGCGGCGGTGTAGTTGCCCGGCACCTGGGTCTGGATCACCGGGCGATCCTCGATCGGCCAGATCGGCTCGCCGGTGGCGCGGTTGAAGACGAAGATCAGGCCCTGCTTGGTGTTCTGGATCAGCGCCGGCACCTCTTCGCCGTCCACGGTCAGATCGAGCAGGATCGGCGCGGTCGGAATGTCGTAGTTCCACTGGTCGCTGCGATGAATCTGGAAATGCCAGCGGCGTTCGCCGGTCGCGACGTCGAGCGCGAGTACGCTGCCGCCGAACAGGTTATCGCCCGGCCGGTGGCCGGCATAGGACTGCACGGTGGAAGCGTTGGTGACGATGTAGACCAGGCCGAGTTCCGGGTCGGCGGACGCCGGCGCCCAGGACGACATGTCGCCGGACCACCGCCAGGCGTCGTTTTCCCAGGTCTCGTGGCCGTATTCGCCGGGCCGCGGAATGACATGGAACTTCCATAGCCTTTCGCCGGTGCGCAGGTCATAGCCCATGATGTCGCCGGGCACGTTCTCGATGCGCGTCTGGTCGTAGCTCGGTTCGTGTCCCACGAGTACAACGGCCACGCCGTTGACGACGATGGGCGGCGAAGAAGCGGTGACCATGCCGAGTTCGCGTGGAATGCCGTGGTCGGGATCGTAGACGCCACCCTCGAATTGCCAGTCGGTCCAGCGCTGCCAGTCATCCACCAGCGGCGGAATCAGGTCGACGACGCCAGTTTCGGAAAATGCCGGAATGCCGGTCGGCGCGCCCCAGTCTTCCAGCGGGAGGCCGGTCCGGGCGTCGAGCGCCCAGAGGAAGAACGCGGGAGAGGTGTAGAGAATCACGCCGCGACCGTCGAGTTCGGCCCAGGCGACGCCCTTGCCGAAGTCGGTGCGCGGCGAACGCAGATAGCGCATGGTTTCCGGTTCGCGGAAAGTCCACAGCGTCTCGCCGGTGGCGGCGTCGATGGCCACGACCTGCCGGCGTTGGCCGACCACGGTGTATAGCACGCCATCGGCATAAACCGGTGTCGAGCGAAAGGTGTATTCGACCCGCGGCCCGAAATTGTCGCCGCGCCAGGACCAGGCGACTTCAAGCTCGGAAAAGTTCCCGGCGTCGATCTGCGTCAGATAGGGCGAAGAGCGCGTGTGCCCGGCGTCGCCGCCAAGATAGCGCCATTCCCCGTCTTCGACGCCGGTCAACTGCGCAAACGCGGGCAAGACGGCGATTAGCGCCGCGGCCGCAAGCCAGCTTGCCGCAATCGAGCATCTGTTTTCGTTCATGTTCTGAAGCCTCCCGCTCCGATCACCCACGAGAACCGAATTCGGAGAAACGCAATGTCCCAGATGGGTGAGGCCCGGTCGGCGCAGCCGACAAGAAGCGAAGCTTATTGAGGGCCGAACGGCCCGCCATGGATGGCGGGACTGGAGGTAATCGAAGTCGAAGAGTCTCGCCATGGATGGCATGAACATCGTTTCAGGGTGTTTCAGAGTATTGTATGTATTTACGGCGTCCGCTGCACACCGCACCCGCCAGACGGCGACGTATCGAGGCCACATCACGAATCATCGTCGAGCGAGAGCAATTCGGCGTTGCCGCCGGTGGCGACCGTATTGATGGTGACGACCCGTTCCGTGGCGAAACGCGGGAGGTAATTCGGTCCGCCGGCTTTCGGCCCCGTGCCCGACAGTCCGCGGCCGCCGAAAGGCTGGGAACCCACCACGGCGCCGATCATGTTGCGGTTGGCGTAGACATTGCCCGCGCCCACCGCGGCCGCCGCCTGCGCGATGCGCGACTCGATGCGGGTGTGGATGCCGAAGGTCAGGCCGTAGCCGGATCGGTCGATTTCCAGCAGCACGCTCGTGAAATCCCTCTCCTTGAAACGAATGACATGGAGAATAGGGCCGAAATGTTCCTGCTCCAGTTCACCGATCTTGTGCATGCGCGCCAGGGTCGGCGCGACGAAATTGCCGTTTTCGCATTCCGCGGAAAGGGTCGCCTGATGCAACAGCCGCCCCCGCTTCCGCAGACTGCCGATATGCGCTTGCAAGGCCCCGGCGCCGGACTCCGAAATAATTGGACCCAGATCGGTCTCGACTCGGGACGGATCGCCGATGCGAAGTTCGTCCATCGCGCCGCGAATCAGGACGATGGCCTGATCGGCGATCTCTTCCTGCAAGTACAAGGCGCGCAGCGCCGAACAGCGCTGGCCGGCGCTGAGAAAGGCCGAGCGGATCACGTCGTCGGTTACCTGTTCGAGCAAGGCCGTCGAATCGACGATCATGGCGTTCTGGCCCCCGGTTTCGGCGATCAGCGGAGCGATCGGGCCTGACTTTTCCGCCATGGCCTGATTGATCCCGCGCGCGGTCTCGGTACTGCCGGTGAACGCGACCCCGGCGCTCAACGGATGCCTGACCATGCGTTCGCCCACCGAGCCATCGCCGATCAGCAGATTGCAGACTTCGCCCGGCACGCCCGCCGCGTGCAACAGCCGCACGGCCTCGCAGGCGATGATTGGTGTTTCCTCGGCCGGCTTGGCGACGACAGCGTTGCCGGCCGCGAGGGCGGCGCAGACCTGGCCGCAGAAAATCGCCAGCGGGAAATTCCACGGGCTGATGCAGACAAAAACGCCGCGGCCGCCGAGTCTCAATTCGTTGCTTTCTCCGGTTGGGCCGGGCAGGGCGACGCCCGCTCCGAATCTTTCCCGCGCCTGGGCGGCGTAGTAGCGGCAGAAATCCACGGCCTCGCGCACTTCATCCACGGCGTCCGGAATCGTCTTGCCCGCCTCGCGGCAGAGAATCGCGACCAGTTCGGGCCGCAGCGCCTCCAGGTTGCCGGCAAAACGTTCGAGCAGATTGGCGCGCGTGTCGCCGCCGGCCTTGTCCCAGTCCGACTGCGCCCCGGCGGCGCGTCGGAAGGCCGCCTCGATCCGGGCTTCGGAACTCGCCAGGACTTCGCCGATGACGTCGCCGCGGTCGGCGGGACTCGATACTGCCGCGGCCGCCACTCGTTTGTCTTCCGCAACGGGCAGGGAAGTCGCCGTATAGCGCCGCTTGCGCGACTTCTCCCAGGCGTTTCGAAATTCGGCCAGCACCGCTTCGCTGGTCAGGTCCGCGCCGCTCGAATTGCGTCTCGGCGCGAAAACATCCGCCGGCGGGGAAATACGCGGATGCGCCGCGGGACTCGCCTTGCGGACCGCGGCGATGGGGTCTCGCACCAGATCCCCGGCATCGAGCCGGTCATCGAGCAGTCGATGCACGAAAGAGCTGTTGGCGCCGTTTTCGAGCAGGCGGCGCACGAGGTAGGGCAACAGGTCGTCGTAATTGCCGACGGGAGCGTAGGTGCGGAGCGCGGGGAAGTCCTCGAATTCGCGTTCCGCCGCGGCGTAGAGCGCCGTTCCCATACCGTACAACCGCTGGAATTCGAAATCGCGATTGCCGTCGGCGAGATGCATTACCGCCGCGACGCTATGGGCGTTATGGGTGGCGAATTGTCCATAAAGTGTGTCGGATCGCTGCAATATCCTCGCCGCGCATGCCAGCCAGGAGAGATCGGTTGCGCATTTGCGGGTGTAGACCGGAAATCCCGGATAGCCGTGCGCCTGGGCGTGTTTGATTTCCGCGTCCCAATATGCGCCCTTGACCAGTCGCACGGGAATGCGGCGGCCATGGGCGCGGGCCTGCGCCGACAGCCAGTCGAGCAAGGGCAGGGCGCGCTTGCCGTAAGCCTGCACGACGAATCCGATTTGCGCCCCGTCGGCGCCGGCATTCTCAAGCAGCCGTTCGAATACCTCCAGCGACAGTTCCAGCCGGTCGGCCTCTTCCGCGTCTATGGTGATAGCCACCCCGCCCGCCGCGGCTGCCCGGCACAGATCCGCCGTCGCGGGAACGAGTTCATCGATGACCCGCCTGCGCTGGCTGTATTCGTAACGCGGATGCAAGGCGGAAAGTTTGATCGATATGGAGGGATCGACCACTCCGACTTCCTTGCCGAGTTTCGCGACGGTGTCAATGGCGTGCCGGTACGCCCCCCGGTAACGATTCGCGGTCGCGGTGTCCCTGGCCGCCTCGCCGAGCATGTCCCAGGAATGCCTTTCCCCGGTCCGGCTGCGTTGCAAGGCTTTTTCGATGGTCGAGCCCACCACGAACTCCCGGCCGAGGATGCCCATGGCCGCGCGCATGGCGGTTTCCACCACGGGCTCGCCCAGTCGATGACTCAGGCCGCTAAGCCAGGATTTCGGATCGCGGCTGAATTCGCGCTCGGGTTCGACCAGCTTGCTGCCCAGCATCAGCGCCCAGGTCGAAGCGTTTACCAGCAGCGAGCCCGATTTGCCGGCATGGGCGGCCCAGTCCGCCAGCCCGATCCGGTCGGCGATCAGCCGCTCGGCGGTGGCGTGATCCGGAATACGCAGCAGGCTTTCGGCCAGACACATCAGGGCTATGCCCTCCTTGTTGCTGAGTCCGTATTCAACGAGAAAAGTGTCGAGCAGCGAATGATTGGCCGCATCGGCCCGCGCCGCGCGCACGAGCTCGGCCGCGCGCGATTCGATTCCTTTCGCGTCGGCGGTGGAATACGGCGCAAGGCGCAGCAGATGCGCCACCATCCTGCCTTCGTCGCGAAATTTCCAGCCGCTGATCGTGCGGCGGAATGAGTCGGGATTTTGGTCCATGGTCTTGAGGTCCGATTCCGTTCAGGGGCAAGCCCCAAAGCTGACAGCAAGCTTGGCTCGTGTTAGCCTGCGCGCTTGGTTCTGCCCCTGTTTGCCGGTCATGAAAAACAGCTTGCTCATTATCGCATTACTGACGGTTTTCGGCGCTATTTCCTATGCATTCCTGGAATTGCGCGACGAAAATGCGCGGCTTGAGGCGGATGTTTCCGATTACCGGCGGCAATTGAGCGAACAGACCGAAATCGCCGACGAGCGCAGGTGGGAGATGTCGCGGAGCGTGGCCGAACTGCGACAGCAACTCTCCGAAGCCAGAAACCAGTTGCTCAGCCTGGGCGACGAACTGGCGGAAACCCGCGAGATGATCAGCCCGGATTACGAGCGGCTGCTGCGACAAGCGCGGGAAGAGGTCGCCAGGGAGCAACAGGCGGCGCAAACCACTGGCGCGGCGCGGGCGATGTCGGTGGACCCCGAAACCGCGCGCGCGGTCGCGGCCGCCCGTGTGCCGGAGTTGTACGGCGAATTCATGTCCGAACTCGGACTCGACGCCGGCGAGCGGGAACAAGTATTGTCCGCCCTGGTGGATTTCGAGTCCATGCGCTCGCAGTCGCGCGCCGACCTGCTTGCCGGCAACCTGACCCCGCAACAGGCGCTCGATCTCTTCGGCGCCGATGCCTTGAGCAGAAACCTGGCCAATCTGCTCGGCGGCGACCGACTGGCCGAATTGCAGCAATACAACAATTTTCTCAATCGCGACTCGGCGCGCCTGATTTACGGCGAGACGCTGTCGCGCATGGGCGCCGCGCTGAGCGGCGATGCGCAGCAACTCGCCTTGCAGACCCTGCTCGATCAACTCTATTCGGAAGCAAACAATTACGGCGCCCTGGTGGGCCCCGACGGCAGCATGCGGACTGCGTACAACAACCAGCTCGAGGCCTATGACCGCGCCCGGCAACAATTGCAGGGCGAACTGGATTCGGAGCAGATGAACCAGCTCGACCGCTTCCTCGACTCCCGCCGCAACGGCGTGGACCTGGTCCTCGAAGCCAGCGTAGACGAATCCGGCGGCCTGCGATTGCGCAACGAACGCGTAGCCGCCGAGAATCTGCCGAACTGATTCACAGAGTCAATGGCCCAGCGAATCCCATGCCCAATAGCTTCATGTATCGAGTGTAGAGTATGATTCCACACTACACTGGATACACAGATACTTGATCTTTATCGCGAGCGGCCACGGTACCGACAGATTCACGAAATGCTGACCAACTTCACTATAAGGAGTTTCAAAAGCTATGACGAGGCGACTCTGAAGCTTGCTCCCCTGACAGTGCTGATTGGCGCCAACGCGTCCGGCAAGAGCAACGCAATCGAGGCGCTTCGACTTTTTTCTTGGCTCGCCCAGGGCAACAAACTCGGGTCTATCCGTTACGCCATCCAAGAGGAAGACCGTGTTCTTCGTGGAATGGTGAGAGATCTCACCCGAAGGAATGGGAATACGTTTACGCTGTCATGTGAAACGACGCACGCGGATTGGAACAACTACTTGATAGAGCTTCAGAAACAAGACGACGACGAGCTTCACATCATTGACGAACGGCTCATTGGCCCCAACCAGAACGTTCCACTTTTCCAAGTTGCGGATTCATACGAATTTGGGGGAGACATTTGGGTCGCTTACAACAACTTTGCCCGCGGTGGCAAGAAGCCGCAGGTTGTCTGCAACGACCAGATGTCTGTTCTAACGCAATTGCAGAGTTCGTTAAGATTTGTAGGAGGACACAATAAAGCGCAACGAGTAATTCCTGAAGTTACGAAATGGTACCAAAATTGGATTTCGAACATGGTGTTCCTCGACCCACAACCGTCAACAATGCGAGGCTATAGCTTCAAAACCGAGCGGGTACTGGGCGGTAACGGCGCGAATCTTTCCGGCGTGTTGTACAACCTCTGCCAAGAGGTGGAGATTCGTCGCGAGATCCTCCAGTTCGTCCATGCTCTTCCCGAGCAAGACATTGGGAAAATTGACTTCATTCAGACTCCAAGAAACGAGGCGATGGTTAAGTTGACCGAATCCTTCGGCGGAATTGAGACGGATTACGACGCAACTCTGTTGTCCGATGGCACGCTTCGTGTTCTGGCGATCGCCGCCGCTGTGCTATCCGCTCCAGAAAATAGCATTGTGATAATTGAGGAAATCGACAACGGGGTGCATCCCAGTCGAGCAGAGCAGATACTAGACCGATTGTCACACATTGCCTGTAAGCGTGACCTTCGAGTGATTATCAGCAGCCACAACCCCGCGCTACTAGATGCGCTACCGGATCAAGCAGTGCCGAACGTGGTGTTCTGCTATCGGGATTCGCGTACTGGCGCCAGTTGCCTCGTGCGCTTGGCGGACATGCCGGATTACCCCGAACTCATCGCCCAAGGCACTATCGGCCACTTGATGACTAGGGGCATTATCGACCGATTCGTGAAATCCCGCCCGGAATTGGAAGAGCGACAGCGGAGAGCCCATACATGGCTGAAGGACATTGAGGCACTAACGGGCTAGCCGGAAATGTCGCCTATAGTCATCGTCGATACAAACGTGTTGCTCAATGTGCTGAATGTTCCTTCGTATAATCAGGATCGTAAGAAAGTCATAGAGGAATTTGAAGAACTTATTAATTCCCGCGCCAGCCTCCTGCTGCCGATGGCGGCCATATTTGAAACCGGAAATCATATCGCTGATCTTCCAAACGGTAGTCAGCGACGGAAATATGCGAAGGTTTTTCGGGACCAGGTTCGCAAGGCATTACGCGGAGAGGCTCCTTGGGTGCCGATTCGTTTCCCCGACTCCCAACAACTCGCCGAATGGTTGGAAGACTTCCCTGATTATTCCATGAGAGGACAAGACATGAGTGACTTATCTATTCTCAAAGTATGGGAATTCGAATGTTTGCGTCACCCATACCGGCGCGTCTATGTGTGGTCTCTAGCTCAGGATATGTTGGGCTTCGACCGAATACCGTAAAAATACGAGTATGAGGTGGCCTGCATCTGCGCAACGAACGCGTAGCCGCCGAGAATCTGCCGAACTGATTAATCCAAGGCTAACCGCTGACGCGATTGAGTTCCGCCAAAGCCGAGGTCGGAGAGACAATCCGGATATCGTCCACATGCCCCAGAGCAAGCATGTCCGACTTGTCTCCCGACACGATCAGATTCGCATTTCCGGCTATCGCGGACGCAAGTATCGGATTGTCGGCGGGGTCAGGCGAAAGCTCGCACACGGGTAACTCGGAGATCAATGTTCCGACCACCTCAAGGTTATCAACCAGATCTTGCGCTTCTTCAGGTTTGATGTAGGGCCGCAATCTTTCGCGCGCGAGAACTGTCCGCAATTCGTCAAGTTGATATTTGGACGTTACAAGCGCCATGTCTCCGCGCTTGAACGCGGCTAGAAGTTGTCCGGGCGGGCCGGAGCTTGAGATCAAGGCGCTGATCAGGACATTGGTGTCAAGAACGACTCGCACGGGCTTGCGCCACCGCCTCATCGGCGAGGGACTGAGCCTCGCCTGGGGAAAGCCCCTTGTTTCGTTGCCAGATCGATTCGAGCGTTTCCCAGAATATGGCCTGCCGCACCGCGCGGTCGACAAATCGCGACAAATCTCCCTTCTTGCCGCCGGTTCTGGCAAGGTAGCTCCTCACCGAGCGGTCCGTGTCATCGGAAATGACGAGATTCCAGCGTGTCATGTCGGCTCTCTTTTGTGTATAAGCGCATAAGCACAAAATCAGATTCTAGATGAGGCATCCCGAATTGTCACCGTTTATCAGCAATTCTCATCTTGGCGTTAGTTGCCGATGACGGTCATTCTGCGCATAGCGAAGAATCAATAGCTTGGGTGCTAGATTGTAAACGGAAATTTTTTCTTGCTTGCAATCCGGCGCGCAACCGCCTGATACTTCCTGCCTGTCCCGAAAAATAACGAGGTGCCTGGAATGTCGGATTTTGCCCACACGGTCACGCCTGATGGATATTCAAACCTGTATGGATACGGAATACCGGATTTGAACAAGGCGCTGGGCTTGAATATCAATAGAGACGATCTCCAAAAGCTGAAAGAATCTGAATACAATAACAACGTTTCCTTGAATGCCCTGAACGCATTGGAAGCATGGAAGGCTGGTTATACCGGATCAGGCGTGAAAGTTGGAATTATGGATGGGGGGGCTGGTCTAGATACTGAGATAGCGGACCATGAATTTTCTTCCGTCTATATTTGGCCATACGGGTTAGCCGATGGCTCGCATGGGTTTAGAGTTGCACAGTACATCGTAGCGAAAAATCATCTTCCGGAAAGTGTTGGAGGTAATGGCGAAAAATCCGAAACTGGGTCGGAAGCCGAAAGAGATGTGACAGGAGTCGCTTTTGATGCCGAACTCTATTTTATAGATCCAGAATTTCCTACGAGAAATATGGATGAACTTCCAGAGTGGACGACAGAATTTGAATGGTTTTTTGAAAATGAAGTCGATATTATTCATTTGTCATTTTATGCTTCTTTCCCTGGTCTAGATAACCCCATGACAAGAATGTTCAAATTGGCTCAAGACAAGGGGATAATTATTGTCATGAGTGCCGGAAACTCTGGTATTGGCATGGATGCACACAGATCGAACGAGCACAATTTGGGTTTTGCCTTGGCTTTTGATAATGTAATTATTTCTTCCGCCTTAAGCCCGGGATATCCTATTGAATTATATGATTTTTCAAACCATGCTGGTGACGTGGAACATAACCATTTTGCGATAGTGGAAGATTACAGCCATGCTTACTATCCATCCGGAGAGTATGAGACAAACATCTCTGGAACTTCATTTTCTGCACCTTATCTTACCGGCGCGGTTGCCTTGATAATTCAGAAATTGAGAGGTGAAGGAAAATACGATTTTGAAAATGATTACAAACAAGTAATAGATATATTGAAAGAAACTTCCTCTATTCTCGATAGAGAAGTGGAAGTGCTTAATCGTAATATTTTTGAAACAGAATTAGGCGCTACCATTTTAGGTAATCAGGAAGCTAATGAATGGGATGTCTTGATAGTAAATGCAAAAAGAGAAGATATTGATTGGAATTTTGTAAGTATAGAAATTGGAAATCCTAATACTGATTATGAGTACAGTAGGATCAAATTTGAGAAAGAAAGATTTGAAGTAATTCACATGGAAGAAATTAGATTTAGCGACGGAAATGTTAATACGGGTGATTACATACTAATACGGGAGAAAGATTCAAAATTTGCAAGAGAAGCTATTGAAATAATTGTTTCAGTAGATGAGGAATATCTAAACGAACAAAATATTGGATATGTAATAAATCTGTTAGAAAATAACTCCGAAGATGAAATGCTGAGTTTGATTTCAAATACTTTAAACTTGAGCATTGTAGAATTGATACAAAAGCAATATGAAAATCTGTATGAAGAATCTATTAGTGAAATTCATATTGTAAACATAATAGAATTTTCCGGCAGAACCAATTCGGAATTTTTCTGGGATGTGGTTAGAGGGGATGTCATGGAAGAATACGTTACGGATAACCGTCTAGGCTATATTGGCCAGACTGGAGATTTAATCTTGTATCAAGATTTTGATATGTAACTGCGAATCAGGTTGACCGGATGATCGAGTAATTTTGTTAGGCGAGTAGATAGCGGCGGCGCTGGCCGGTTCCATTCCAGCATTGACCAGACTGCCATAGGCCCATTGTCCATGATGTTGGTAATTGCCGATAGTGGTTCACGCAGGAATTGCCGTTAAGCTTCTCGCCTCCATGAAACCCTTGCAAAAGCAAAGGGCATCCATCAAATTAGCAAGTGGGTGTCTCCCATTCCGGCGACGACCACAAAAAATACCGTGGTATCTTTACTACTCGGCGCCGGATCGCTGGAAATCCATGCTTCCCTAAAAAAACAATGCTTTGATTAGGGTCGGCTCTGAGAATTCCGATTAGTCGCCACAGTTGCGATTCCCATGCGCAAGCGCAATAAATCTGGCATACAATAGCCGACCAATCGCCAGACCAGTAAATACGACGACTGGTCGCACCATCGCAACCAGTTTCAACCCGTTGTGGGTGGCTGCAAGGCCATCGATGTCGTCTGCAATGAAGATGAGGTGTCTTGACTCATCGAAATCAAGGACTACCGCCGACATGCTCGAACGAAAGGAATCGAAATTTTCAGCGAAATTTCGATAAAGGTCAGAGATTCCTTGGACGAGTTGGCATCAGCGGCTAAGAATGCCAATGAATTTCACGAGCGCATGCTCGCAAAACAGGCTGTTGGAAACAACCGCTGGCAATGTGTAGCGTCAAGGACGGACGCTGGATCCCAAGATAATCAATCAGGTGGATTAGCACTGTGATACGGTTAGTCGCATTCAAATTCACAAAGCAGTTTATATGCTTCATTGAGCTTTTCTACCGTCTCATCCATATTTACCTTGCCATCATCCATTGGTAACCAATCGTCTGTTTCTTTAGATTCCGCGATTACCATCCAAGCGCCATTGCCCCATCTGGCTGGTCTCTCCAACTTACCGCTCCATCCGCTAGTTTTCGCGTGCTCCATAAGTGATTGGTGGAACTTTTCTCGAACTTTACTCCGATCTTTGCGAACCTCGCCAACCTTGAAGGCAAGAAAATGTCTTCCTGTTTTGTCCCACTTCTTAACTAATAGAAGATGTACACTGAATAACCCGACTGTACGCCAGATGCCAAATCTGGATTCGCCGCCACCTGGATTGTTTACAAAATCCCAGTAGATTTTTTCTTTTTCCTCTACAATTATTTTTTCCATATTCTTTTGCAATTCGCTAAAGAAACCATCCCAGGCAAGTTTCGAATCTTTCCAGTCTTTTAGAGGAGTTGAGTATTTTCGATAGAGATCATCTCTTGACTTCAAGCGCTGATAAATATCCCTCAAGATTGAATCATTGGTTTCCTTCGTGTTTGGCTCCAGTAATCGGAGAAGATCATTCCGCGAATAGACGACATATTTATTATATTCAGCTTCGCGTTTGGCTTTAGGTAATATCTCCCCTGTCTTCAAATACACGAGCAACAGGTTAGATTCAGGGTATTCTTTTTTAATGGTTTCACGGTACTTTTTTAACTGTCCTTTACGTGCAGTAGAATCAGTCTTGTCTTCGATAACGAGCGCGTATTCCTGACCCCCAATCTTGATTCGCACTAAAACATCAATATACTTGTATTGCTGTTCAATCTTGACTTGAAGGGCGATCGCTTCCCTGAAAGGGTTATTGTCAAACTTCCCGCCAATGCTCTTGAGAAACTCCGTTGCAGTTCGATGCAATGCGGGATCCACTGTTGCATATTTGTGATCGGCCCACTGGATAAGCCAGCACAAGAAAGCGTCTTGCGACAGTTCACTTGTTGCGTAATCAAATAGATTTGGCCTTTTCGTCATTGTGGCGCAATGCTCCTACCCCGAGTATTGTGTGAATGAATATGTGGACGGATGGTATCAGAATATGTGGACGGATGGTATCACGACATTCACGATGGGGTGTGCGAGGGCGTTAACTGCGGACCTTCAGGTTCGAACGGGCCAAAGTGCCCTCAAAAACTGCTAAGATTCGAACCCGAATCGCAAATGCGTAACCGGAGTAACTAAATGACTCTCTTGTCCCATAGCTCGCGGTATCTCCTGTTTGGTCTCGGTCTGCTGGCGCTGGCCGCCTGCGGCGATCCGGCCTCAGCGCCGGAAACTTCCGCTCGGGAGGCGGAGACAGACGCCGCCTCGCCGGGCTATACCCGCGTCAACGAGCCCAATCCGCTCGATCAAATGGACACGCACATCTTTCGGCTCGACAACGGACTGCTCGTCTATCTGACCGAGAATCACGAAGAACCGCGCTTCTACGCCGAGATCGCGGTGCGGGCGGGCAGCAAGCACGATCCGGCCGACGCCACCGGCCTGGCGCACTACCTCGAACACTTGCTGTTCAAGGGCAACCGCAATCTGGGCTCGCTCGACTACGAAGCCGAGGCGCCCCATCTCCAGCGCATCGTCGAGTTGTACGAAGAACATTTCTCGACCGAGGATCCGCAGCGGCGCGCCGCCATCTATACGGAGATAAACGCCACCGCCCAGGAGGCGGCGCAATACGCGGTTCCCAATGAAATCGACAAGCTCTACAACAGCATGGGCGCCACCGGCCTCAACGCCCATACTTCCAACGAGGAAACCGTCTATCGGGTCGGCCTGCCTTCAAACCGGCTGCGGCAATGGGCGGAGATCGAATCGGATCGTTTCGTCAATCCGGTGTTCCGCCTGTTCCACACCGAACTCGAAACCGTATACGAGGAGAAGAACCGCTCTCTCGACAATCGCGGTTTCATCATCTACACCGCCCTGAACGAGTTGCTGTTTCCGGTTCACCCTTACGGCCAGCAGCCTACCATCGGCACCGTCGAGCATCTGAAGAATCCTTCCCTGGTCTATATCCAGGACTATTTCGACACCTGGTACGTGCCGAACAACATGGCCATCTTCATCAGCGGCGCTATCGACATTCCCTCGACGATCGAACTGATCGCCGAACACTTCGGCCATTGGGAGCCGCGCGATCTGCCCGAAACGGGATCCTGGAACGATCCGCCGCTCGACGGCGAGCGCCGGGGCACGGTGCAATATCCCGGCGAAGAGCAGGTGCAGATCGCCTTTCCCACGGCGCCGTACGGCGATCCCGACATGGAAGCCCTGATTCTCGTCGACATGATTCTCGACAACCGCACCGCCGGCCTCATCAACCTCAATCTGAACCAGCAGCAACAGGTGGCCCAGGCCGGCTCGTCGCCGGCTTTTCTCAACGATGCCGGTTATCAGTTGCTGTGGGGCGTGCCCAAGCAGGACCAGACCCTGGAAGAAGTCGAGGGATTGCTGCTTGAGCAGATCGAAATCATCAAGGCCGGCGAGTTCGAGGACTGGATCATCGCCGCCATCGTCAACGATTTCGCGAAGAACGAAAAAGCCGGCCTGGAGTCCAACAACGCCCGGGTCGTGCGCATGCGCGATTCCTTCATTCGCGGCGTCGACTGGGACTACCGGGTCGCCGAACTCGAACGCATGAGCCGCTTGACCCGCGCTGACGTGATCGAAGTCGCCAACCGCTATTTCGGCGGCGATTACGTGGTCGTGCAACAGATCAACGCGCAACACGAAGTGCCGCCGGTGGAAAAACCCGTCATCGATCCGGTCGAGATCGATCCCACGCGCCAGTCGGAATTCGCTTCCCGAATCCTGGCGATGGAAGCCGCCCCCATCGAGCCGGTATTCGTCGAGCAGGATCGGGATTACCGCATCCTCGATCTCGCTGAAGGCGTGCAATTGTATTACGCGCCGAATCCGCTCAATGACCTGTTCACCTTCTCGGTCGGCGTCGATGCGGGCTCGGAGGAAAACGGCAGCTTGAGCCTGGCGGCGGCATTGATGGATGTGGCCGGCAGCGCGTCCATGAGCAACGAGGATCTGCAAAAGGAATGGTATCGCATGGGCAGCGAGTTCGGCTTCCAGGTGGGCGAGAATTCATCGAGTTTCAGACTGACCGGGCTCGACGATCAATTCGAGGACAGTCTGGCGCTGATGCTGGAACTCGTGCGCGCGCCGGTTTCCGACGAGAACACGCTGGCGCAATTGAAAGGCATCATCCTGAAATCCCGGGAAGACCAGAAGCAGTCGCCGCCGGCCATCGCCCGGGCGCTGTACCTGTACAACCGCTATGGCGAGGAATCGCCCATGCTCGAATCGCTGACCAGCGAGGAGATCATGCAGTCCGGTCTCGAGGAACTGCTGGCCCTGCCCGCCGACCTGCTGGACTACGAACAGACCATTGCCTATACCGGTTCGCTGCCGCTGGAGGACGTGGCCGAAATCGTGCGCCGCCACTTGCAACCCGGCGCTGATTTGCGGGAGCCGCCGGAATATCGTTTCCGCCAGGTGCGCGAAATCGACGAGACCGAACTTTATGTAGTCGATCAGCAAACCGCCCAGGCCCAGGTGCGGATCGAGTTCGCCGACGGCGTCTACGACGAACGCGACAGCGTTCTGTCTTCGCTGTATACGAGCTATTTCGGCAGCGGCATGTCCAGCGTGGTTTTTCAGGAATTGCGCGAAGCGCGGGCGTTGGCGTACTCGGCCTCGGCGCGTTACGCCCAGGGCGGCCGCCTGAACGACCAGAATCTCATGCTCGGCGCGATCGGCACCCAGACCGACAAGACCGCCGATGCGCTGATCGCCTTCATCGACCTGATCGACAACATGCCCGTCGCCGAAGAGCGCCTCGATGAGGCGGTGAACTCCACGCTCAACCGCTATCGCACTTCCACGCTCAGTTTCCGGGAAGTGATCGGGGCGGTGCGCGCCTGGGAGCGGCTCGGCCTTGAACGCGATCCGCGGCGTCAGCGCTATGCGGAATTGCAACAGGCAAGCATGGACGAGCTGCTGGAATTCCAGCGGGAGCATGTCAGGGATCGGGCCAAGCTGATCTCCATCGTCGGCGACCTTTCCGTCATCGACATGGCGGAACTTGAACAGTTCGGCCGGGTCCAAGAAGTCCAGGTGGAAGATCTGTTCGTAGACTGAGTCTCGTGAATGCAACCGAACCCGCATTGCGTGTGCGCGGGCTGCGCAAGCGCTATGGCGACGTGGCCGTGTTGCGCGGCGTCGACCTTGAATTGCCCGCCGGGGCGGTGTTCGGTCTCGTCGGGCTGAACGGCTCGGGCAAGACCACGACCATCGAATGCACGCTCGGGCTGCAAGGTTTTCAGGAAGGGGAAGTGTCGATGCTTGGGCGCGGCCCCGCCGAGCTTTTTCGCCTGCAGGGCGATGTCGTGGCGATCTTCGACAGCCCAAGCGTGCCGCCGCATCTGACGGTGCGGCAATGTCTCGAACACGCCCGGCTGCTTTGTCCGCGGCCGCGGCGCAGCAGCGCCGAAGTCGAGCGTCTGCTCGGCATCGAAAGCTATACGCGTTATCGCATCCGGCAATTGTCGCTCGGCAATCGGCGGCGCGTTTCGATCGCCCAGGCCCTGCTCGGCGAACCGCGGCTGATTTTTCTCGACGAGCCGTTCAACGGTCTCGATGCCGGCGGAATCGACCAGGTGCTCGACCTGATCGCGGAACTGAATCGGGAAACCGGCGCCAGCTTCCTGTTGTCCAGCCATCAGTTGCCATACCTTGAACGCGTTTGCAGTCATGTCGCCGTCCTGCACGAAGGCCGCATCGCCGCATCCGGCGGATTGCGCGACCTGCTGGCGGATTCGGGCTCGCGCATCGTCCTGCATAGCACGCGGACCGGGCTTGCCTTGCAGCTACTCGAACAGGACAGCCGTGTAACGGACCTGGAGCAACTTTCGTCTACGCATCTGAGAATGCGCCTGCGCGAATGGAACAGCGAACAACTCGTGTCATTTCTGGTGGAGCGCGAGGTGCCGGTCTGCGAATTGATCCGGCAACGCGCCTCGCTTGACAATTTCTTCCGCGAGTTGACCGCCGGAGGCGATGCATGAGCAATCTGCTGGCGGCCCTGCGGCTCGAGTTGTTCCTGTCGCGCTACAGTCTGGCGGCGAAATTCGTATTGCTGGCGCCGGCGCTCGTCTGTCTGGCGCGATTTCTGCTGGTCTGGCTGAACCAGGCCGGACAGCAGGCCCGCGCCGGACTCATCGGCGCCGATTCATTTGAACTCGCCCAGGCGCAGAACGCCTACGGGCATTTCGTCGACGGCATGAATACCGGTCTCACGATTCTGGCCCTGTTGCTGGTTGCCCTGGCCGCCTACGACTTCAGCAGCGAGCGCGATATGGGATCGATCCGCCATGTGCTGATCCGGCGCGCCGGGCGCTCGAGCATCGTGCTGGCGAAATTGCTGCGATTGCATATTCTGGGTCTGCTGTCGCTTATCCTGCTTGGCCTCGCGGCCTGGGCCGGCAGCGCCTTTTTCTGGGATTTCGGGCCGGTGGTCGAAGACGGTTTCGAACTGATCGGCGAGGACGAGATATTGTACGAGATCCACTTGGGCCTGTTGATGGCGGTGGTCCCGCTGCCGGCGGTAATCGCCTTCGGCATGCTGGTGTCGGTGGCGGCCCAGTCGGCAACCCAGGCGGTGACCCTGGCGCTGGGGGCGACGCTGGCCATGGACATCTTCAAGGCCCTGCTTGGCGAGCGCGCCTGGTATCTGTATGCGACTTTTCATCCGTCCCTGCTCGATCAGTCGTATCTGAGGGAAGTATCGAGGCTTGTGCGGGGATTTTCCGACGTGCTGGTGGACGACAGATTCTTCATTTTCAACGAGTGGGCGCCGGCAGCCTCGCTGTTGACATTCGCGCTTACCGCCCTGTTTGTGGCGCAGCGGCGCAGTTTGTAGGGAAGTCATGCGCTTATTGCCGATCATACTCGCGGTTCTGACTTGCGCTTGTACGGTATACGAGCCGGCGCGGCTCGTTCCCGCGATCAATCTCTCGCCGGAACAACTCGCGGTCCGGCAGAACGACGCGGGCCTGCTCGTGGATTTCGGTATCGAGGTCGCGGTTAACGAAAGCGATTCGCTCGCCGCGGTGGAAGTATTGCCCGGCGTGCGCGTAATGGAGGTCGCGGCCAACGGCCCGGCGGATTCAGCGGGGATTCAGGCGGGCGACGTCATTCTCGCCATCGACGAAATGGAAACCAACAGCCCCGACGCCATGCTCGCCATCCAGCGGATGCCGCACCGGCAGGCGCCGTACGAGTTCAACTTGCGGCGCGATACGACGATATTGTCCGCCAGCGTCAACGGTCGCGAAATCGCCGCGAACGCGGGTCCCCGGGAGTTGTACCGGGTCGATCCGGTCGCTACGCGGGCCGGTTATCGCACCGAAATGATCGATGTGGCGGGCGCGCCATCCCGGGCGGGCGCCCTCGTGGTCGAGTTGTTACCCGACAGTCCGCTGCCGGTCGCGGGCATCCGCGAGGGGCAATGGATTCTCGCGCTGGACGGGACCGGTTTCGGATCGGCCCAGGAACTTGTCGACCGCCTCAATCGCGAACACGAACTCGGCGGCGAGGTGACGTTCGACGTCTACGACGGCCGATCCCTGCGCCGGGTCGAGGTGGAATTATGGGATCCGGGCCGGCGTCTCAGCCGTGTCTCGCTCGGACCCGTGCTGCAATACAATTCGAGCCTGAGCCCCGACACCGCCAGCTTGGATATACTGGATTTCTGGCTGTTTTCGGTCTATTCGTATGAACGCAGCAATGGCGAACGCTCGCATTCAATCCTGGGCCTGCTGAATTTCACCACGGGCTATGGCGAATTGGTCGAAGAATCACAATGATCGCAAAGCGTAAATCACATCCCACTCGTCATTCCGCGCGGAGCGAAGCGGAGTCGCCGAATCTCGTTGGTTTTGATGGCCTTGTTCCGTTGCCGACGGGTGGCGGCCGGTTCAGCGGACGCCGTGAATACGTCCTTGCAGGCTCCGGGCTCGACGGTCCAGCCGCCAAGCACAGTTTGGCGTCGTTCAGTCCTCAAAAAGCTTCCGCTTTTTGTCGGCTTCGCCAACTGGGCTTCACCCTGCCCCGCACGCCCGCTGAACCGGCCGCCACCCGTCGGCGCCCAACATTGCGCGGACCCGAAGATTCATCATTCCGTTTGCCGCGGACGTTGCTGTTTGCGTTGACAATGCTTGTCTGCGGCGCGACCGCGGCCCAGAACTACGTCGCGTTCGAATTGCAGCGCGAGGAGGACTGGGAAGATCTGATTGCCGAAGACTTGAACGGCGATGGCTTGGCCGATCTGCTGTACGCGGAATTCCGACGGGGAATCGCTCGTGAACTGCTTGTCCACCATCAACTGCCGGGCGGCGGTTTCGAATCCGAACCCGCGCGGATCGAAATCAAGAGCGAGATCATCGCCGTCGGTTTCGCCGACCTGCGGCCCGACCCCGGCAAGGAGTTGCTGCTTTACGCCGGCGACGGCGTATACAGTCTGGCGGCGGGAACGCCGGGCTATGCCGGCAACATCCGCCGCTTGTTCGCCTGGGAACTGATCGCCGCATTGCCCGACCGGGAAAATGTGCAATTCGTACGCGACATCGCCGATCTCGACGGCGACGGCAATGTCGACCTGCTGGTGCCCGGCTCCGAAGGTTACGGCTATTTCCGCGGGCTCGGCGAGGAGCAATTCGAATTGGCGGCGGTAATCCGGACCGAGAATCCCGACGTGCCGGCGGCGGTTCGGGACAACTTCGAAACCGACCTCAACGCGCGCATCGGCATAAACGCCGAGCAAGGTGTCGTGATTGAATTTCGCGCCGAGACTCCGACCCGGTTCGGCGACTTCATCGAGGAATGGGACGGATTGCCGCGCGAGGCGCTGTTTCAAGCGGAACGCTGGATGCCGGGCGTATTGGTCGCACCGCTCGACGACGATTCGTTGCCGGACATCCTCTACGTGAACCAGGATATCGACGGCCTCGGTCAACTCAACATTCACTATCAGCAGCCCGGCAACGAGTTTCATGAGCAGGCCGACTGGACCGGCCCTCTCGACGCGAGGGGTGACTGGCAATTGGCGCAACTCGACGGCGACGGCCGCATCGACCTCGTGCAATTGGTCGAACAGGGCGACGGTTGGGACGCCCGTCTCTATCCGAACGAGGGTGGCGGTTTCGATCTGGGCAGCCCGGCCCAGGTCATGCGCTTCGGCGGCTACGACCCGAGAGTCGAGGCCGTGTCCCTGAATGGCGAGCCCGCGCTGGCGGTTACGTACTATGCCGTGCCGGCCTTGGAAGCGATCCGCAATACGGGAATTCAACGCGTAACCATGCTGTACAGCGGCCCAGGCGCTGGAGCCGCCGAGGCCGGGCAGTTGTTTGCGCGCCGCCCCGCGATGCGACTGGAGGAGACTTTTTCGGTCGACAACGTTCGCGGCCTCGCCGAGCCGCTCACTCTCGGCCACGATCTCGATGGCGATGGACTTGCGGACGCGCTTTACGTAACCGATGAAGGCACGCTGGCGGCCCGGCGCGTGAACGACCGCTTGCAGATCGAAAACGAGGATTTCTGGGAATACGTCCCGCCGCGGTCGGTATTCCAGGTCGATGTGGAGCGGCTGAACGAGGATTCCGCGCCGGATCTCATCCTGCGCCATGGCGCGGCGACTACAGTATTGGTGTCCGCGCCATGAATCGCCGGTCGGCAATTCCAATTTTGGCGATTGGCCGAAGACGGGAGGCCCCCGCCGATTCCGCCACGCGGATTCGACTCCCCCGGAGGGGGAGCGGAAAAAACGCGCGGACAAGCAGCTACTCCCCCTTTGGGGGAGTCAAAACCGCGCAGCGGTTTTGGTGGGGGCAATTTCGCCGCTGGCTGCTTGCCGTACCGGCATTGCTGCCATTGGCGGCGGGGGCGAATGACTGGAATTACGGCGCCCAGCCGCTGAGCCTGCCAGCGGAGACCGAAAATCTGGTGCTGGCCGACCTGGACGGCGACGAACGGCGCGAGATCATCGCGGTATTCGAAGATGAATTGCGCATCTATCCGCAGGGGCCCGCGGGGTTCGATTTCGAACACGGCTTCATCCGTCTCGCATTTCAGGCGCGCGCGGTCGGTTGGGATGTCGCCTCGGGCTTCTCTGCCGACGGCCATGCTTCGATCGTCGCCTTGCTCGACGGAGACCGCGTGCAGGCCTGGCAACTGCGCGGCGGCGCCCTCGGCGAGCCCGAAACTTTGCTCTCGAACCTCGGCGGGTTTCTCAGCCGCGGCGTCAACCGCCTGCATTTCGTCCGCGATGTCAACGCCGACGGCCTGATGGATCTCGTCACTCCCGCTCCCGGCGCCCTGAACATTCATCTGCGCCTCGATGACGGCGGATTTCAAGCCGCGCTGCCGGTGGAATCGGACATGCGCGTGCGCACCAATCTGAATGCGCGCGGCCTGTTCTGGCGTTCGGGTCAGGCCGTGACGATTCCCGCCTTGCGCCTGCGCGACCTCAATTCCGACGGCCATCCCGACCTGATTTCGGAAACCGATGAATTGCTTGCCGTGTTTCTTGCGGACGCGCAAGCTCCCGGATATTTCCCCGCGACCGCAAGTTACAGCGTCGATATCGCCGAGATCGAAGAGCGCCTGGGCGAGTTCGACGTAGACAATCTCGATTTCTCCAACCTGACCGGTGTGCTCGCCTTGACCCACGAGGAAATACTCGAAGACGTCGACGCCGACGGCATCGAAGACCTCGTGTTGCGCGAAGGCGGCAAGATTTCCCTGTTTGCCGGTTCTGGCAATGGCATGGATCTGGCGAATCCGCGCCAGGTACTGCGTTCAGGCGGCAATGTGCTGGGCAGCTTCCTGCACGACGAGAACGAGGACGGCCTGAAGGACCTGTGGCTGTGGCGGGTGGAATCGATTTCCCTCGGAGACGTTTTTCTCTGGCTCGTGCTGTCGAGCGATATCGCCATGGAAGCCCTGGTCTATCCGAACGACGGTGAACGTTTTGCCCGCCGTCCGAGTCGCAGGATCACGGTCTCTCTGCAGATTCCCTCCCTGGTCGGTCTGGCCGGAGATTTTCGCGACCTTTCCGAGGCCGCCGACGCGACCCGCAGTGTGGATGTCATCTCCACGGCAAGCGCGCAACTCGACAGCGAACCAGACAATCTCGACCTGCTCGTGCTGATGGACGGGCAATTGCGGGTCTTTTTCGACGGCATCCGGCCCGAACCGCGCGGGACCGAGTTCCTCGGCGCGCTGGACTACAGCCGCGGGCGGGACGACTACCGCATCGACCTGCGCGCGATGATCGACGACATCGCCATCGGCGAAAACCGCCATTTGCGCGAGGTGGAAGGGCGGAGCGCGGATTTAAGCATCGATCTGGGCGCATCGCTGGACGATGGCGAAGTGCTCACCGCCAACCTGGACGGCGACGATGTCGCCGACGTTCTGGTGCTCGCGCGCGGCGAAGCCGGCCATATAGGGGGCATGATGTTCCTCTCGCGCCCCGCCGCGGATTGAACGCCCCCTCTGTCATTCTGCGCGTAGCGAAGCACCGCCACCTCGTCATTCTGCGCGCAGCGAAGCGTAGTCGCAGAATCTCGTGCGTGCTTTGAAGAGATTCCGCGCCTGCGCGCGGAATGACACACGCAGGGGATTGTTGCTACTCTCACAAGCAGCGGGACCGAACCGGGAATCCTGCCCGTATCGGCGGGAGCCGGCTCCCGCTTGGAGGGCGCCGTGAGAAAAGCCGTCTGGATTTCCTCCTTCGTTGCGCTGGTCGCGGTCAATGCGCTGGCGGAGGCGATGAACTATTTCGCCGGCGTCCAGGTTGCCATGATCCACCGTCTCGCTTTCGTGCTGAGCATTACCGTGGTCACCGCCATTTTCGCCGGATCGACCTTGCTCGTGAGCAAGCTCGGCACGGAGCGGCCCATGTCGGGCCAGTTCAGGCCCAGGGAAGTGCTCGCCTGCCTGGAAAGGAAGAAAATGCGATGTACGGACGGCGCCGTGGCGGGCCTGCTCGGAATTCAGCCCCATGACCTCGGGCGCATTCTCGGGCCGAAACGCCCGGCTTCTTCCTGGGTCGTATCCGCGTCGACGCATCGGCCCGCGGGATACGGCCAGGATGAGATGCATCCAGACCTGTTTCGCAATGAGCGGGTAATTGAAACTCCTGAAGATCTGAAACAGTTCATCTATGATTGCCGCAAAAGCTAGCTTATGTTGGCGAGAGTTTTGAACCTCATCCCGATTCCCGGGTAAGGATTGGAGCGGGAAGGAGGCGCGGCGGTTCCGGGCCGATCAGGCGTTCTAGCGCCCGCGAATCCAGCATCGCGAGCCCACAACTCAAAACAACAGCCCGATCCCGGCAAAACCTTGGAATCTTCCTGTCACCCTCATCGCCGCGGCCGGCGGCGCAAGGAAAGACGACTGAATCCAGCTTCAATTGACCTCGGACGGTACTTAACCGGGAATCAGGACAAATCCACCGACTTTGAGGAATAAATCTTTGCACACGAATCGAAGAGTTGCTGTATTGTGAGGTGCCGACATACGAATAAAATGACATTTTCCGCCCGGAAGGCCCAATAAAGCGCTCCGCCACCAGCGGCGGGAAAGATTGCGGCCACCGTTGATCGGTCAATCTGAGGTGGTCCCACCTCATACAATCCGCCAACAAGTGAACAGGAGAAGAAGTGATTAAGCGGCCACAGAAATTCCCGGAATACTTGTATCCGAAGACTTTCCCGCTGATTCTCGCGGCAGCCGCGCTCATGTTCTGCCCCGCGGATCGATCCGCGGTCGCGCAAGCCCCGGACCCGGATGACACGGCGAAGTGGTTCAACTACCTGCCCCTCGTCGCAGACGGAGAAGGAATCCAGTCAACTTTGCTGATAACGAACGTGGCGGACTCGGCCAATCAATGCAGTCTGGTTTTTCTGGCGAGCCAGCTCAATTCCAGCGATTTTGAAACTCACGTCCAATTGCGCCCGCGTGGGGCGGGAGCCACGGTCGATTTGCCGCATCCAGGCAGCCACGTTTCCATAGTCAGCAAAGACGGCCCGGCGCTTGCGCTCGACTCCGCTACGCTCGATTGCGCCGATTCCGTGGTGGCGAGGGTATTGATATCCTTGCGCGCGGGTGGGGTTGTGCGGAATGTCGGCACGCTTCCCAGCGCCGAGTCAAGCGCGAAATTCAGTTTTCCGGTTATCCCGCGCGTGGGGGAGAATTTCCTGCTCGCATACAATCAGCACGGCGGCGAAGTGAACTGCCGTGTGGAACTCGCGGATGATAACGGCTTCGTGGTATACGAACGATCACATACGTTTCCTGGAAGTACCGCCATCATTCGCAACTTTGCGGAACTGGTGCGAGCGCCCGCTGAATTCGGCGGCGGTTCCGCGACGGTGTCCTGTGATCGGCAAATCGCCGCCACCGGAATGCTCGTGGGTGCCGCATTGAGCGGATTGCCGCCGGTGGTGTTGTCCAACGTTCAAACCGTTATGGGTTTCGCGCCGGAAAACGCCGCGGCGTTTGATCGATTGGTTGTTGGCAAGCGACTTGTCAGTGTAGAGGATGCCCGCTATTACTGGGAGTTTCCTTCCGCCGGGCAGTTTATCGAGGTCGAACCCGGCGAGGGGGGCGAACCCGACGAGCGGTATACAGGAACTTATTTGTATAGCCGCTCCGGTCCCAATACCGCAACACTGACGGCGAACTATTCGGATGGCGATGTTTGCATCTACCGATTTGTCTATACGTCCGCGACGATGGGCTCATCCCACTACTGGACCTGCAACGACGGAGATTCCGGCAACGCCGGGGGAAGTTTGTGGCGGTTGGAAGATTCACAGTCTCCGAATGGAGGCGGCTCAAACGCCGATGACCACGGCGACAGTCGGGCGTCCGCGACTCAAGTCGCGTTGGATACCGATGTCCCCGGCGCGCTTGTCGCGGGTGACACGGATTACTTCCGGGTGGAAGTGAATTCCTCGGGTACGCTGGAGGTCTACACCAGCGGCGGCATCGATTCGTTGGGTCGGCTGGAAGACGCCGACGGTGTGCTGTTGGACAGCGACGACGATGGCGGCGCCGACAGAAATTTCAGACTCGAAGCGAACGTCGACGGCGGCGCGTATTACGTGCGGGTCACGGGATATGGCGACAATGAGGTCGGCGAGTATACGCTGCATGTGCGCTTTGCTCCGTCAACCGGTGGCGGCGGCGACGGCGCGTGCCGGGCGGGGCTGGTTGTGAATCCGGGCGAGAGTTGCACGTACAAGGGCTATGATTTCACCGTCGACAGCTCGGGCCGGGCGTCGATCGCGTTTTTCTCGGCGGGAACGAGCATCGATGCCAGAGGCAGCACGATTAATGGCGTGCGCTGGAACTTTCATGCGTCGAAAAACAGCGGCGGCAATAGCTGGACCATCCACGTGGCAGACTAGGAGAGCTCCTAACGCCTGAGAACAAGCGCATCTTTAATCCAGTCATGCTGTTCACGGCGGTTGCGTGTACAGCGTGTCCGGCGAAAGTGGCGGGATGAGAGGCTGGGAAGCCGGGAAGCAATGCTTTGGGAGGTATCCAAGCCAACGGGTTGGAGATCGGGTGCTGGTAAATACGAAGAGACGAAGTGATAAGCATGAACAATATTTTCCCGCGTTCGCTCGGTATGCTGGCGCTGATCGTATCGATGTCCGCGTCGGGCCAGACGACCGAAGCCAAGCAACTTCATATCTTGCCGATGTTGGTCAACGGAGGCGGGTTTCAGTCCACCCTGCTGGTGACCAATGTCGCGGAACAGGCCAATCGATGCAATCTGGAGCTTCTGGCCAACGGACTGGGCGCAA
Source organism: Pseudomonadales bacterium (assembly GCA_963664805.2). Classification (GTDB taxonomy): domain Bacteria; phylum Pseudomonadota; class Gammaproteobacteria; order Pseudomonadales; family Pseudohongiellaceae; genus UBA9145. Next base: position 33,195 of record OY761612.1, read on the forward strand.
GCAGTTTTGAAGCTCACGAGTCTGTGACATGGAACGGGTCGAGCGCAACGCTCGATCTGCCGAATTCCGGAGCCCGCGTATCGATTGAGGGAAAAAACCTTTCCACGCCAGAGGCATATGGCTCCGCGACTCTGGACTGTGACTTGTCCGCTGTCGCAAGGGTGCTGGTGACCCTGAGCTCGGATAGTGCGGTGAAGACGGCCGCCTTGCTCAAGAGCGCCCAAATGGGTGCGGTTTTCAAGATTCCGGTATTGCCCGAATTGGGCGGTTATCTACTGGCGGTTCACAACGCGGAAAGCGGCGACGCGAACTGCCGCGTCGAGCTAGCCGGCGAAAGCGGCATCGTCGTGGACGAGCGACCGCTTTCCATTGCCGGGAACGCGTCCGTTTTTCGCAACCTTTCGGAACTGGTGTCAGTGCCAGCCGTTTTCCGCGGCGGCTCCGCGACGGTATCCTGCGACGGGCAAGTCGCCGCCACCGGATTGCTCGCGGGCTCCGCGATGAGCGGATTGCCGCCGGCGGTGTTGTCCCGAATGCCGATCATCGGGCAGGGAGGAACGTTCGAATTCGGCGACACAATAGATGGACTGCCGACGGGCTCCTGGGCCCCCGACGTGACATCGGGCGGATCGTTCAGTTCGTCGGGCGGCAACGTGACAATTCGACTCGACGACGGCGGTTACATCGAGGAGGGCGGCCTACGTTACACATGCCGAGGTTTCGGCGGTTGCGTCATCGAAAACCGGAGCGTGACGTCGGGTACGATCATTCAGACCGCCGGCGGCACGGCTCCGGGCGGCAGCGGGACGGGAACGGACGAAAGGACCGCGTTGACGGCGCTCTATAACGCCACGGACGGCCCGAACTGGAGCAACAGCGACAACTGGCTTAGCGATGCCCCGTTCAATCAGTGGCACGGCGTCACGATTGACGAAAATGGGGACGTGGTCGAACTGAGGCTGTCTGAAAACCAGCTTCGAGGGACCATTCCGCCTGAATTAGGCAACCTGACCAAACTGACATGGCTTGATCTTGGTCGCAACGCGTTGTCGGGGAGCATTCCACCCGAATTGGGCAATCTGAACAACCTGCAAACCCTGGATCTGGCTTATGGAGAAAACGCCTTGTCGGGAGTTATCCCGCCGGAGTTGGGCAATCTGAGCAATCTGACTTGGCTGCGACTTGCCGGCAACATGCTTTCCGGAGTCATCCCGCCAGAGTTGGAGAAACTGGGCAATCTGCAACGCCTGGATCTTGACCGCAACGAGTTGTCGGGAAGCGTTCCCTCGTGGTTGGGCAACCTGACCAACCTGCATGCGCTGGATCTTTCCGACAATGAGTTGTCGGGCGTCATTCCGCCCGAACTGGGCAACCTGACCAACCTGCGGGGTTGGCTGCTTCTTGGGGGAAACCAGTTGTCAGGCGGTATCCCGCCCGAACTGGGCAACCTTGCGGATCTGGAGTGGCTGATTCTCGAATCCAACCAGCTGAGCGGACCGATTCCGCCCGAACTGGGCAACCTTGCGGGTCTGGAATGGCTGATTCTCGCATCCAACCAGCTGAGCGGACCGATTCCGCCCGAACTGGGCAACCTTGCGGGTCTGGAATGGCTGATTCTCGCAGCCAACCAACTGAGCGGATCGATTCCAGCCGAACTGGGCAACCTTGCGGGTCTGGAACGGCTGATTCTCGCAGCCAACCAACTGACCGGATCGATTCCAGCTGAACTGGGCAACCTTGCCAGACTCGAAACCATCCAACTTGTTGGCAATCAGTTGTCCGGTTGCATTCCCGATGGGTTGCGGGATGTGGCGGAGAACGACCTCTCCGCTCTTGGTTTGGCGTACTGCGGCGACTCAAACGCCGATGACCACGGCGGCAGTCGGGCGTCCGCCACTCAAGTCGCGCTGGATACCGATGTCCCCGGCGCGCTTGCCGCGGGTGACACGGATTACTTCCGGGTGGAAGTGAATTCCTCGGGTACGCTGGAGGTCTACACCAGCGGCGGCGTCGATTCGTTGGGTCGGCTGGAAGACGCCGACGGTGTGCTGGTGGACAGCGACGACGATGGCGGCGCCGCCGCAAACTTCCGACTCGAAGCGAACGTCGACAGCGGCGCGTATTACGTGCGGGTTACTGGATATGGCGGCGATGAGGCTGGCGAATATACGCTGCACGTGCGCTTTACTCCGGCAACCAGTGGCGGCGGCGACGGCGCGTGCCGGGCGGGGCTGGTTGTGAATCCGGGCGAGAGTTGCACGTACAAGGGCTATGATTTCACCGTCGACAGCTCGGGCCGGGCGTCGATCGCGTTTTTCTCGGCGGGAACGAGCATCGACGCCAGAGGCAGCACGATTAATGGCGTGCGCTGGAACTTTCATGCGTCGAAAAACAGCGGCGGCAATAGCTGGACCATCCACGTGGCCGACTGATTCGCCGCGATCGCGCCGTCTGGGCGAGCGTTGTACTTTTCGATTGAAAGTGCTTCTATCCGTTGGCGGATTCCTTACGGAAAAACGATTGCGGGGACATGAGCGTTCCACGGCAAACAAACGGGCCCGGCGCCAGACCGGATAGCTTGATTGGCGGTCTGCTTTTGCCGCTGGCCGTGCTCTCGATGTTGGCGGCCTGCGGCGATGAACTGAGCCGGGCGCGTCCCTACGTGTTGACCACCGCCACCACGGGGGGAGTCTTCTATCCCGTCGGGGTCGCCATCGCCACCATCGCCCACGCGGAGTTATCCGAGTCCGAGAACATCTCGATGACGGCGATCAGTTCCGCCGGATCGATGGAAAATCTCAAGTTGCTGCGCGACAACCAGGCCCAGTTCGCGATCCTGCAAGGTCCCTTCGGCGCCTGGTCCTGGACCGGCGAAGGTCCGGTGCGCGAACCCCAGTCGCATATCCGCTCAGTCAGCGCCTTGTGGAAGAACGTCGAGCATTTCGTGCTGTTGACCGAGTTCGCCGACACCGGCGGCATCATGGATCTGAACAATCTCGACGGCGAGCGCTATGTGCTCGGCGCGCGCAATTCCGGCGCCGAGCAGACCGGCCGCTTCATTCTCGAAACGCTCGGCATCGACTACGAAGAAAAGTTCTCGCTCGCCTACATGGGCTACGGTCCGACCGTCGGGGCCATCCAGGACGGCAATATCGTCGGCATGAACATCCCCGCCGGCGCGCCGGTCAGTTCGATTACCCAGGCCTACGCGCTGATGGGCGGGCGCATGACGATTCTGAACTGGACCCAGCGGGAACTCGACCTGATCAATTCCCGTTATCCGCTCTGGGACTGGTACGATTTTCCGCCGCTCACCTATCCAAACCAGACCGAGCCGGTGCGAACCGTGGCCTCGCCCAATGTGCTCGTGACCCGGGTCGATATTCCGGCGGAGGCGGTCTACCGGATCACCCGCGTGATCTGGGAAAACCTGGCCACCTTGCAGGAGATTCACGGCGCGACCCGGGACATGCGGCCCGAGATCGCAATCGCCGGTCTCGGCGCGCCGCTGCATGCCGGCGCATTGCGTTACTACCGGGAAGTCGGACTGGATATTCCCCAGCGCCTGTTGCTCGAAGAGCCCTCGACCAGCGCTGAAATCGGCCTCGACGCCGAAACCGAGGCCAGTCCCGATCAAAGAGCCGACCCATGACTTCCACCCCGCTGCGCTGGGCCGCCTTTTTCTTCGCTCTCTTCCATATCTATTGCAATGTGTTCGCCAGCATTTCCGAGTTGTGGCTGTCCGCCATTCATTTCGGCGGCTTTGTGGCGATCTGCGCGCTGATGAGCAACGAATCCGCGGATTTGACGCGCAAGTCGCCGGCCTATTGGCTCAACATCGGTCTGGCGCTGCTCGCGGTGACGACTTCGAGCTACCTGATACTGTTCGAAAACGCGCTTTACGCGCGGGAGACCGAATACATCCTCGGCGACTATGTATTCTCGATCTTCGCCATCGGACTCGCGATAGAGTTCACGCGCCGCACCACGGGCTGGTTCATGCCGGTGCTGATCGCGATCAGTCTTTCGTACATCCTGTTTCTCGGACGCTACATCAGCGGCGTATTCGCCTTTCCGGGACTCAACCTGGAAACCGTGCTCTATCGCAGTTTCTTCACCAGCGAAGGGATGTTCGGGCTTACCGCCCAGATCTCCTCGACTTTCGTCTTCATGTTCATCATCTTCGGCGCGTTTCTGCTCAAGTCGGGCGCCGGAGATTTCATCGTGCGGCTGGCGCAATGTCTCGCCGGCCGCTTTACCGGCGGCGCGGGCCTCGTGGCGGTGATCGGTTCCGGCCTGATGGGATCGGTTTCGGGGTCGGCGGTGGCGAATACGGTATCCACCGGCGTCATCACCATTCCCATGATGCGCAAATCGGGCTTCCAGCCGCGTTTCGCGGCAGGCGTGGAAGCGGCCTCCTCAACCGGCGGAGCGCTGATGCCGCCGGTAATGGGGGCGGGCGCCTTCGTGCTCGCCAGTTACACCCAGATACCGTATCTGACCGTGATCGGCGCCTCGATCCTGCCGGCATTGCTGTATTTCCTCACGGTTTCCTTTTTCGTGCGGATCGAGGCGAAACGCCTGGGACTCGCGCCCGTTCTGGCCGGGGACGCGGAGCAGGTGTCCACCGTGCTCAGGGAAGGCTGGCATTTCATCATTCCCATCGCGACGCTGGTGGGCTTTCTCGTCAGCGGGCGCACGCCGACGACCTCGGCGGCATTCGCCACGATCAGCGTGATACTGGCATCGTGGATTTCGCCGCGGCCCATGCGCCTGGCCGACATCTTCGAAGCCGTGGTCAACGGCGTGAAGACGATGGTCTCCACCGCGCTGCTGTTGGTGGCCGTGGGAATCATCATCAATGTCGTCACCACCACGGGCGTCGGCAACGCCTTTTCGCTGATGATCGCCGACTGGGCCGGGGGCAATCTGCTGATCACCCTGGTGCTGGTCGCGCTCGCTTCGCTCGTGCTTGGCATGGGCTTGCCCGTGACCGCTTCCTACATCGTGCTCGCGACCCTGTCGGCGCCGCTGATTTTCGACCTGATCAGCCAGTCGCAGTTGCTGGAAGCGCTGCAAGCTCCCGATATTCCTTCGAATGTTGCCGCCACAATCGGCCTGTTCGGCGGCGACGCCGCAGTCGCCCTGCAGGAAATGCCGCTGCAGATGAAGCAGTTGGTCCGCGCCGAAATGCTGCCGGCGGACTTGCTCATGGGCATGTTGCTGAGCGCGCACCTGATCATTTTCTGGCTGTCCCAGGACAGCAATGTCACGCCGCCGGTATGCCTGGTATCCTTCGCCGCGGCTGGCATCGCCGGCACGCGCCCGATGGCTACGGGGTTCACGAGTTGGAAGATCGCCAAGGGGCTGTATCTGATTCCCGTCCTGTTCGCTTACTCGCCGCTGATTTCAGGTACCTTCGCCGAGCGTTTCGAAGTATTCGTCTGGGCCGTGCCGGGCCTGTATTGCCTCGCCGGGCTCCTGCAATGGCATCTGGAAAAGCCGATCAATGCGGTGGTCGCGGTGTTGCTTGCGGTAAGTGCGGCCTTGCTGCTCTGGATGCCGTTTCCGATCTATTTTCACGCGGCCGGCGCGGCCCTGCTCGTCGGCGTCGTTATCTGGCAACACATGTTTGCCGAAGTGGTTTTGACAAAAGTTGAGGAGGTTTCATGAGTTCTCGCATTGCGCGGCAGATTCAGATGGTCAGCCGTCCGGCCGGCATGCCGGGACAGGAGCATTTCAGGATCGTGGAAGTCGAATTGCCGGCGCCCGGGGCGGGGCAGGTGCTGGTGGAAAACCGCTATATGTCGGTTGACCCGTACATGCGCGGGCGCATGCGCGCCGAGGGCGTTTACGCCGCGCCGTATCCCTTGCGCGCGCCCCTGTATGGCGGCGCGGTCGGCGAAGTGCTCGAATCCGGCGACGGGAGTCTGCAACCCGGCGATGTCGTCCTCAACCAGGGCGCATGGCAAGATCGATTGGTAACCGAGGCCTCCCGCGTACAACGCCTTGAGCCTTTCGACCCCGAACGCATATCGCTCTACCTCGGTACGCTGGGCATGCCCGGCATGACCGCCTATGTCGGCCTGAACCGCTTCGGCGAGCCGAAAGAGGGCGAAACCGTATTCGTATCGGCGGCTTCGGGCGCGGTGGGCGCCACCGTCTGCCAGATCGCGAAAATGAAAGGCTGCCGGGTCGTCGGCAGTGTCGGCAGCGACGCCAAGGCCGAATATCTGAAAGCGGAATGCGGCGTCGACGGCGCCATCAACTACCGGACCTGCGGCGATCTGACGAAAGCCTTGCGTGCCGCCGCCCCGGACGGCGTCGACGTTTATTTCGAGAACGTCGGCGGCGAACATCTGCAGGCCGCGATCAACGCCATGAACCCCTTCGGCCGCATCGTGGCCTGCGGCATGATTTCGACCTACAACAACGCCGAGCCCCAACCCGGCCCCAACAACCTGATGCTGATCGTCGGCAAGAAAATCCGCATCAACGGCTTCATCGTTTTCGACCACAACGACATGCGCGAAGCCTTCCACAAGGACATGTCCGCATGGATCGAATCCGGCAGGATCCGCACCCGGGAAACCGTAGTCGAAGGCCTCGATAGCGCCGTCGACGCCTTCCTCGCCCTGTTCTCCGGCGAAAACTTCGGCAAGATGGTGGTGAAGTTGTAACGAGGCGGCGCAGCGATCCCACCGTCGTCATTCCGCGCAAAGCACACCTCCTTTTTTCGTCATTCTGCGTGGGTGAAGGCAAGCGTTTGCGAAGTTCAGCTTCGTGCGCAGCCGTAACGACGCGGAGCTATGCTCCGCGGCTGGAGCGAAGCGCAGTCGCAGAATCTTGTCGCCATAGCTAGTACCATTGCCCCTGAAACCTCGACAAGAACACAACACACAATCAAAGAACGGCTGGGAACATGGCCGACACAATATCGAAGGAGCGGCGCAGCGAGCTGATGAGCCGCATCCGCTCCAAGAACAGCAAGGTCGAACTTGCGATTCGCAGTCTCGTGCATCGCATGGGCTACCGTTTTCGGCTGCACCGCAAGAACTTGCCCGGCAAGCCCGATCTTGTGTTTCCAGGCCGCAAGAAGGCGATATTCGTGCACGGCTGCTTCTGGCACTGGCACCCCGACCCGGACTGCAAACGCGCCCGCATGCCCAAGTCGCGGCAAGAATTCTGGAAACCCAAACTTGAGGGAAACCGCCGCCGCGACCGCGAAAACAGGGAAAAACTGAGCGACCTCGGCTGGGAAGTGCTGGAAATCTGGGAATGCGAAATCGCCGACCTGGAGAATATCGCGGACAGAATCAAGGATTTTCTGGATCCGGCCTACGCCCGCGATTGAGCAGTCCGTCTTGACTGCCGTGTCATTCCGCGCGAAGTGACTCAGGGCATCCATGCCCTTCGCCCCTGCGGGGCAGCGCTGCGCACTGTCAAAAATGGCAATCCTGCCATTTAGTCGCGGAATCTCCAGCCAACACGATACGTTTCGCCCGGCCGCAAATTCCACAATATATAGTGTATTCAAAGCGAAATAAGGCTATATTTGCCGATAACGGTTTGCGGGGCCGGCTTTCCCGCGATGAATGGAGCAAATTCTTGCCGACCTGCGAACGCATTTTGGTTCCGCGGTGGTCAGTCGAAGCGTGGAACAAGTGATCACGAGCTTCCTGAACGAGTTGTCCCAATTTTGAACACAAAGCTCCCAGCGCACTCTCAGCCGCGTTGAACCTTGCAAATCCAGAATTCAGGTCCGTGTTTGCAAGGATGATTGGCCGTCTGTCTTTCGGGATTGCAGTGAATAGCGCCATATTCACCGCATGATTTGCGGAGATTATGCTTGCCTTTGCGGCGAATAACAGCTATAAACGCTGCAAAAGGTGCGGTGAATATGTGGATCCACCAACGTCGAGACTGGCCGAATTTCGTCTGGGATGCCGACAGATTGACTTCAAGACTGGCGGACGCCAGGCATCGGCAAGGACGCTTGCAAGGCAGAATGGAAGGATTGAGATTCTCCCTCAGGCAAGAGGCGAACTTGCGCAGCTTGACCAGCGAGGTCATGAAATCTTCGGCGATCGAAGGGGAGAGGCTCGATGTCGATGAGGTCCGGTCATCGATTGTCCGCCGGTTGGGAATCGAAACGGCTGGACTGGTTCCCGCGAGCCAAGAGGTCGAAGGTATCGTCGAAACGATGCTGGACGCCACTCGCGAATATTCCGAGCCGCTCACCAAAGACCGTCTGCGCAACTGGCATGCCGCGATGTTCCCCGCGGGCCGCAACGGAATGCGCACGATTAAGGTCGGTGCCTGGCGCACCGTCGACAGTGGCCCAATGCAAGTAGTTTCAGGACCCGCGGGACGCGAGACTGTTCATTTCGAAGCGCCCGGCGCGCAAAGAATCGAGCGGGAAATGGAAACCTTCCTGTTCTGGTTCGAACACGGCAGGAAAGTCGATCCGGTTTTGAAAGCGGGCATCGCCCACTTTTGGTTTCTCACAATTCACCCGTTCGCAGACGGCAACGGTCGTATCGGCAGGGCAATCGCGGATATGGCCTTGGCTCGGGCAGAAGGCATGGCCGACCGCTACTTCAGTCTTTCCGCACAGATCGAGTCCGAGCGCAAGGACTATTACGATCAACTTGAGAAGCAACAGCGCGGCACTCCGGACATCACAAACTGGCTGCAGTGGTTTGTGGATTGTCTCGGCCGCGCCATCGCCAGTGCGGAACAGTCCCTGTCCCGAGTGCTCTACAAGGCGCGACTGTGGGAACAATTAAATGAGGATCCAGTAAACGAACGCCAGCGTCGCGTCATTAACCGAATGCTGGAAGACGATTTCATCGGATACATGAATACATCCAAATACGCCAGCCTGGCGAGATGTTCGAAGGACACCGCCCTGCGGGACATTCAAAACTTGAAAACCAGAGGCGTATTCATTCAGAACCCTGGCGGCGGAAGAAGTACGAGCTATCGCCTGCCGGACGAGACTTGGGAATGAAGAGAAAAAATGGCTGAACCCAACGCCGCGGATACCAGTTTTGGGGACTGGTCCTGCCGAAAATTCCCCTTTTTTGCCATTGCAGCAGTTTGGGCAGCGGCGGTTTACGTCGTTTCACGCGAGCAGGCCTTGGAAAAGCCATTGTTATTCGGAATCGGCATTCTTCTGTTAAGCATTCCGATATGTTTCGCCGGCATCTGTTCTGGCACATTGCGTCAGCAACGTAGGGTTTCTTCGATATTTCGGGCGCGGGGTTGGTTATACACATTGTGGCTTGGACGGTGGCTAAGAATCTTGCTGTGGACTGTCTGGAGTCTGGGAATATCAATTTTTTTGCTGCTGCAGCTTTATGCCTACGACCCTGTCAGATGGGCAATCCTGGTCCTTATCATTCCCTTGTTTTCAATAATTTTCGACTTCATCAATCGCAGGCTGTCAATTGCCGGGATGCATCAGGACATGGCGGTCACCCAGGCATTGGCATTGTCTCGCTGGTTGTCCACAGCGGTAATCGTGCTTCTTTATGTAGTCGCTGTTGGCTGGCTGGGAGACCCACCTAGACATGAGACAGTCCAGATTGCCATCGACGCGATGGATGTCGAATTCAATGACTGGAATGGAAACGCCCTGGTCGGTGAGGCGCTGCATTGGCTTGCATACTTCCGGGGGATTGAGGCGTTCGTACTTGGCGAGCTTCATACAATGAACCTGGAACCCGAGGTATGGCTATTGGCCTTGCTGGTTCTGGGAATTGGAAATTTCGCACTTGTCTATAATGCCTGCCTCGCGATTTCCTGCTTCCGTTTTCCTCGAGCCGCGTTTATGCAAACCGGCCTCTTTCCACGAACAGCAACAGGCGCGTTCGCTGCCGCAGCTATCTCAACATTTTTACCGATCTTCATCTTCCTGCCATTGCTTGCCCAATTGGAGCCTTGGGCAGCAGAGATGAAGGCCCAGCGTGAAGCCTTGCGTGGAAACATTGAAGCCACAGCCACAGCAGTAATTCGTGCCGAGCTTATTAGTGAGGATTCAAATTGCGTTTTGGAGCGGCAAGAAAATAACACCGCAACGGGCTGTCTATACAAGGAGGGGACAGCAGAGAAAATTAAATCCGCGCACAATGATGAGGTCTTGCTGGTTGGCGCGGCCGCCGATGAACTTCGTCGCAACATTAGTGTAGCGTTTGCCAGGCTCGAAAACGAAGCCGTGGAAGAGTATCTCGACTGGTACTACAGTTTGGCTGGCGAGTATGGGCGGCTGGGGGCTATATTGTCCGGAGGCCTTACGGGTCTTGAAGAGCGCATGGCTGAACATTCCAATGAAGTTTTTGGGCAGGAGCGGTGGTTCAGGGAAGTCAACGAAGCTCTCAATCGTTTGTCGGAAGTTGACGCGCAAGCGAGAAGGGAATTCGAGCGCGCTCAGTGGAACATACTTGAAACGAATCGTTTGGAACCCGGCCAGACTGAGGCTGAGATTGAAGTAGTACTTGCAGTGTCGCTTGACGACATAGTGCGCCCGTCCATTGCCGAAGATTTTGTCTCCTCAACACACCGATTCGGTGCGTCTGGGGTCGGCGGATCGGTAGCAGGAGCTGGGGTCGCAATGGTTGTTGCAAAAAAAGTGACGGCCAAGATGGTTGGAAAATCCCTGTTCAAGGTGGCTGCCAAGGTGCCACTCAAAGGAATCGCCAGCAAAGCTGGGGCGGGCGCCTTGGCCGGTGGAGTGGTTGGGAGCACTGTGCCCATCTTGGGAACTACCGCAGGAGCAATCGCCGGAGTTTTCGCGGCAATAGGTGGTGGTGTAGCGATTGACGCCACATTGCTCGAACTGGAGGAGGTGCTGAGCCGCGAGGACTTTAAGCGAGAATTCATTGCGGCGATTCAGGAAGCACGCCGAGAGTTCGAGAATGAGTATCTCGGCGATTCAGTTCCATAGCGGCATCAGCTGTCTACGCTGCGAGCGTTTCTAACACAAGTTCCGGATTCGCCCGAATCAGACGCAAATAGTTGGTCGCCGCGGCGTCTGGTTTGCGTTTGCCCTGTTCCCACCCCTTGATCGTGTCGGTGCTGAGTTGAAATGCGCGGGCAAACGAGGCCTGAGACATGTTTACGCTCGCTCGAATCGCTTTGATTTGCGCTGGCGTGAGCACTACGTAAACGGATTTCGGCTTCGAGGCGCCCTTGGCCACCTTCACCGCTTCTTTCAGATTGGCTTCCAATTCCTTGAACAATTTCTCGTCCATCACATGTCTCCTATCCGAACTCGTCGATAATTGCGTCGACGTGTTTCTTAAGTTGCGCCCTCTGCGCGTCCGTCAGGTTTTCCCGGTCGGCTTTCGCATAGACCAGCAACAGCAGAATCGGCTTGTCTTCATTGTGATAGTAATAGATCACTCCGGTTCCACCGCTCTTGCCTTGACCTGGGCGCGCGATACGCACTTTGCGAAGTCCACCGGTACCCTTGATAATCCGACCAGACTTCGGCGCTCTGGCCAGATGATCAAGCATGTTGTCAAAGCCGTCAGCGCCCAGCAGTTTGCGGGCCTTAGCCTCGAATGTGCCAATCGGAACCAGCACCTGCATCAGCTATGACCCAATGAACCGTACTGTAGTTCATTGAACCCCATCCTGTCAACTCCATCCCGGGAACATTTTGACGTTGATCTCATTAGATTGACCACCTCCTTCTTAATCTTCCCGCAGGTCCTCGAAGGCCTGGTTTTGGGAGAGGTAGGTGCGGCCGCTGAGGCGGCTGAAGAAGCGGGTGCCTTTGAGGATGTTCATGATCGGCACCTTGACTTCGGACAGGTGCAGGGAAATGCCGGAGTCGGCGAGGACATCGTTGATGTTTTCGAGGGTTTCCAGCGCGCTGAGGTCGATATCGTTCACGGCCGGACACATCAGCACGACGTGTTTCAGGCCCGGCCGCTCGGCGACGAGGCGGAAGAGCAGGGTTTCCAGGTAGCGCGTGTTCGGAAAATACAGCGCTTCGTCGACCCGCACCGAGAGGATATTGTCGCTTGTTTCCACCTGATAGTGCTTGATGTTGCGGAAATGCTCGGTGCCGGGCACCCGGCCGACGATGGCGACGTGGGGGCGCGAAGTCTTGTAGAGGTGCATCAGCAAGGCGGTCAGCACGCCCGCGCCGATGCCGGCTTCGGCGCCCACGCTCAACGTCGCGATCAAGGTGATGGCGACCGCGAGGAAATCGCTGCGCGAGTGGCGCCAGGATTTGGCGACGATCGAGAAATCGAGCAGGGCATAAACCGCCACGAGGATAATCGCGGCAAGGCAGACTCTGGGCAACCAGTAAAGCACCGGCGTCAGGAACAGAACCACGAGCGCGATGATCAGCGCGGCGTAGAAGCCCGCGGCGGGGGTCGCGGCGCCGGCTTCGAAATTGACCAGGGAACGGGAGAAGCCGCCGGCGACGGGCATGCCGCCACTGAAGGAAGTGACGAAATTCGCGGCGCCGAGACCGGTCAGTTCCTGGTTCGCCGAGATGGCCTGCCGGCGGCGCACGGCCAGCGCCTGGGCGACAGAGATCGATTCCACGTAACAGACGACCGCCAGCGACAGGGCCGAGAGAATCAGGCCGCCAAGCAGGGCGGGCGAGAAATCCGGCAAAGTGAATGCGGGCAGACCGGAGGGAATTTCGCCGAGCACCGCGACCCCAAGCCGTTCGAGGTCGAATAACCAACTTAGCAAGATCGCCAGCGCCGCCAGCGCGATGGGTCCGGCGCGTGAAAGCGACCGGGTTGCTCCGCGGCGCAATCCCATCCAGAGGAAGAGCCGTGTCAGCCTGAATCGGCAAATCACCAGAAAAGCGATTGCCGCCAGTCCGAGGGCCAGGGTTGGCAGATGCGCGTCGGTCAGATTTGCGGTGAGCGAGGCGAACAACTCCAGCGCGTTGCTTCCCGAAACCGGGACGTTGAACAGCAAATCCATCTGGCTCAAGACGATCAGAACGGCCGAGGCGGTCACGAATGCGACGAGCACCGGCCGCGGGATGAAGTTGGATACGAAGCCGAGCCGGAAAAATCCCGCCAGCAGCAATATGGCGCCGGTCATGAAGGACAAGGTAAGCGCCGCCGCGGCGTACTCGGTCGGAGTTTCCAGCGGCAGGCGGGAGAGCGCGGCGGCCGTCATCAGCGACAAGACCGCCACCGGGCCGACGGAAAGACAGCGGCTGCTGCCGAACAACGCGTAGATGGTAAGCCCGGACATGGCGGCGTAGAGCCCGGCCTGGGCCGGCACCCCGGCCACGAGGGCCAGGCCGAGCGCCTGGGGAATCAACATGACCGCGACCACCACCGCCGCGACGGCGTCATTGCGCAGATCCCTGAATCCATAGTGCCGCGCCCAGACCAGGGCCGGCAGCCAGTTGACTCTTGTTTCAGATTTCATTGCTTTGGTTTCCTCGGCGTTTCGCCGAGCGGGCAACCGGATTTCAACGAGGCCGCGCGCGCCATCCCTGGCGGGGAATTGTTGGCTTCGACTACCCCCGGCTTCGACATCCTGTCGAGTCGTTCGGCCCTGAAAAAGGGGGATTATATCGAATGGTTGACATCGTGAATCCTGGCGGGCGGGGCATGCCTCGCCCCTACAACCGGTACACATGAAACCGTAGGGGCTGGGTACGCCCAGCCCGTGATCGGGTCAATCGCCTTCGTGCCAACCATTCGATACAAGCCCCTAAAAAAGCGTTGCTTTTTTTTCGGCTGCGCCGAGCGGGCCTCACCCTTGCTCTAGCAGATTGCGCAGGTCGATGATTGCCGCGTTGGCGCGGGAGATGTAGTTGGCCATGGTCAGCGAGTGGTTGGCGAACATGCCGAACCCCGAACCGTTGAGAATCACTGGGAAAAACACCGCGCGCTGGCTCGCTTCGAGTTCGCGAATGATCTGGCGCAGGCTGGCGCCGGCGTTCTTGTCTTCGACCACCGCCGCGAAGTCGACTTCCACCGCTTGCAGGAAATGCATCAACGCCCAGGTGGCGCCGCGGGCTTCGTAAAAGACATTGTCGACTTCGAGCCATGGCGTCCGCACCTGGATTTCGGAGTTGGCCGGGGTTGACTGGGCCGCGGCCGGCTCCCCCGCGGTGTCGGTATTGACCCGGTTCTGGCTGACGCTCGCGCTCAAACGCTGGGACAGGCTGCCGAGCCGGGTTTCCACGTCTTCCAGCCAGGTCGCGAGATTGTCGGCGCGGGCGAAGAACTGGGCGTCGGCATTGCCCGGATCGGAAATTCTGGCCAGGTAGGATTGCAGGCTCTCGACCGCTTCCCGGTAGACATTTTCAGTGGCCGGGAAAATCCAGCTATCGTTGTCGAAGTGGAAATTGGGTTCGGCGACGATGAGGTCTGGATCTTCGGTCGACTGGGACTGGGAACGGCTGAAGCTCTCGCGCATCGCCCGCGACAGGTCGCGGACCTGGACCAGCGCGCCGAATTCCCAGTTGGGGATGTTGTCGAGATAAATCCCCGGCGGCGTGATGTCGTTGGTCAGATAGCCGCCCTGTTTGTCGAGCAAGGTTTCGGCGACGCGGATCATGGCGGAGGTGGTGGCCGCGCCGACCACATAGTCGTTGCCGCTTGCGGCGAGTTTTTCGGCGGTGTTCGGGCGCACCGGGAAGGGGTCCGGCTCCCAACTCCAGAAAATGCCGAGCGCCAGCACGAGGACGGCAAGAATGCCAAAACCCCAGAGGACGATTTTTCGCGCGAGTCCGCCGCCTCCAGGCCATGAGAAGCTTGGGCGCGGTATGCGGGCGCGCAACTCGCTCCATTTCTGTTTGATCCACCCAATCATGGCTTGAAGTTTACATCAAATGAAGTTCCCGAGTTCGGCGGTTCGCGTATTGGTCTGCTTCCGAGCATGGAGATTCCGCGACTTCGCGCGGAATGACAGCAGGGGCGGAGGCGGGGCGTCAGGAATCGGGCATCCTGAGGCGGATCAGGGTGGCGCCGGAAATCTCGATATTGCCGCGCAGCCGATAGCCGGCGACCGATTCGCGCATCGTTGCATAAATCCAGCGCGCGAGTTCGTCGTCGGGCGCGGTGATCAGAACAAATGCCTCATCGTCTCTCGCCCGCGCCGCGATGCCGGCCAGTGTCGAACGGATTGCCTCGTCCCGGCGGCGCAACGCCCCCTCTTCAAGCGGGAAAAACAGATCCCCCGAATTGCGCTCGGCCGCCAGCGCCTCGCGGGCGGGGGCAATGCCGGGATGGGCGCCGTCGATGATTTCCGCCCGGCCGAGCAAGCGGTCGGCATTGGTGAAATTGCCGCGGTTGCCCGCTTCCCTCGCCAGTTCGAGATAGCGCTCGACGATACTTCGCATGCCCTCGAGGGCAATCTCGTTTTCCGGCTGCAATTGCAGCACTTCGCGAAAATAGTCGTAGGCATTGTCGAATTGCGGCGTCAGCAAACGGTCGTCGTCGAGAGCTTGCAGACCCGAGAAAAGCAGGTCGGCGATCAGCCTTCGCAAATTCGGCGGAATCAACTCGGTTTCGGGTTCTTCCGCGGGGATCGTACGCATTTCCGGAAGCGTCGGGGAAGCTTCCGCCGTCCGCTCCGGCGGCGGGGTTTGCAACTGACAGGCCTGGAGCAGCACAAGGAGCGACAGGCTGGAGAGTCGTAAATCGCGCATGTGGGTATGTTACGCCAGCAATTCGGACCAGGGTATGAAAATCAGGCGGTCTCCCGGCTCGACCGCGGTATCGGGAGGCACCACCAGCAGACCGCTCGAACGGCTCAGCGAAGCGCCGGCGCCCGAGCTCTGGTTGTCGAAGGGAAGCGCCTGTTCATTGCCATCGGTATCGACCTCGACCGTCGCGCGCAAATATTCCTGCCGATTTCCGCTCGGGGGACTGGAAAATCCGGCGGGCAGCCGGTAACCGGCGGGAGCGGCGCCCGCGGCGCCCATCATGCGGAACAAGGCCGGCCGCACGATCAGACAAAACGTGACGAATGCGGAAACGGGATTGCCCGGCAGGCCGAAGAAGGTCGTCTGCCGAACCTTGCCATAAGCGAGGGGTTTGCCGGGCTTGATGGCGAGTTTCCAAAGCCGCAACTCGCCTTCGCTTTCGACGGCCGCGCGGACATGGTCCTCGTCGCCGACCGACACCCCTCCGGTGGTGATGATGCAATCCACTTCGGCCGAAGCCGCAAGCAGGGCCAGCCGTGTATGTTCCAGGTCGTCGGCGGCGATGCCCAGATCGGCGAAATCCACCGGCATGTTCCGCAGCGCGCTCGCCAGGGCGTGGAAATTGCCGTTGTAGATTTGTCCGGGCAGCAAGGGAGTTCCGGGCGCCGCCAACTCGTTGCCCGTCGCGAGCAGCCCGACCCGCAGTTTCCGCCGTACCGGCACATCGGCGCGGCCGACCGAAGCGAGCACCCCGATGTCCTGCGGCCGCAGGCGGCGCCCGGCGCGGAACAGCAGATCGCCGGCGCGCACGGCGTCTCCCGCCGCGCGCACATGTTCTCCCGGCGCCACCGGCTTGAGCACGGCAACCTCGCCGTCGCCGGCCCGGCAATTTTCCTGCATCGCGACGGCATCGGCGCCTTGCGGCATGGCGGCGCCGGTGAAAATGCGCGCCGCCTCGCCCGCCGGCAGTTCGCCGCCGGCCTCCCCGGCGGCGATCCGGCGCTTGACCGGCAAACTCACCGGCGCCGCCCGCGTGTCGTCCGCGCGCAGGGCGTAACCGTCCATGGCGCTGTTGGCGAAAGGCGGCACGTCAAGACCCGCGCGCACGTCTTCGGCCAGAACTCTGCCGTCCGCGGCGAGCAGGCCGGCGCGCTCCACGCCATCGATGCGCGGCACGCTGTCCCGGATCAGCCGTCGGGCGGAATCCACAGGCGTCAACGCGCCGCCGGAAGCCGCCGCCGCGATTCGCGTGCCCACGCCGCGCCGCCGCGTCACGCCGCGGCCGTTTTGGCCGGGTCGTACAGGGACTTGACGGTTTTCTTCATTTGTTCTTCCCAGCTTTTCGCCTTGATGCCGAAGGAATCGAAGAGTTTTTTGCCCGACAATGTCGAATTGAAGACTTCCGGCGCCCTGACGGGTTTCTCGTTCAGCGCCACGCGGTCGAGCAGGCCATAGATTTCCGGGTCGTGGGCGGCCGCGCTTTCGAGCGCGAGCATCGCCACGTCCCTTTCCCATGTCGGCGTCAGGCCGCAGTAATGATAAGTGCCCCATACGTTGGCGTCGCAATCCACCTGCCGGCAGACGGCGAGAATCGCGGTGGCCAGGTCCTCGGTGCTCGTGGGACTCAGCCGCCGGCGCCAGATGTCGATCTCGCCTTCATGACGTTTGACCGCGCCGATCCACGACTTGATCAGCCCCCGCTTGTGGGGCCCGAACAGCCAGCCGGGCCGCAGCAGGATATGCTCGGTCAATTGCTGGACGCGCCGTTCGCCATCCAGCGAGCATTGACCGTAAACGCCCGCCGGGTCCGGCGCGTCGTGCTCGCCGTAGGCGAGTTTCTTGTCGCCGGCGAACACGTAACTGCTGGACAGGTGGAAGAGCGGAATCTTCAGCCGGTCGCAGATTTCCGCGAGCACGCCGGGCAGCTCCGCATTGATCGCGCGGCATCGCCCGGCCATGAACTGCGCCCGTTTCAGCGCGCTGTGGTTGCCGGAAATGAAATCCGCCAGATTGATCAGTTGCGACGGTTCGTACTCGCCGATCATCGCGGCGATCATCGAAGCGTTGTCCGGGGCGAAGTGCTTTTCGGCGGGCGCCATGAACGAGATTTTGCGCTTGCGCAAGATCTCGGTCAGGGCTTTTCCGGTGGGACTTCTGGCGCCAACGAGAAATAGCTTCATGGAACGACGATGGCGAATCCGTTTACTGGTTCTTCAACTTCGCTCAGAACGGAATATCGTCGTCGTCGAAATTGTCGAAACCGGACGATTCCGACTGGGCGGCCGCGGCCTTTTCCCGCTGCTGGCCGTCGCCGGCCGCCGCCGGCTGTTGCCGCTGTTCGAAGTCACCACCGGCGCTGCCCGCATCTCCCCGCGAGTCGAGCATCGTCATTTCGTTGGCAACGACCTCGGTGGTGTAGCGCTTGACGCCTTCCTGTTCCCACGACCGCGTTTGCAGGCGGCCCTCCACGTAAATCTTGGAGCCCTTTTTCACGTATTGTTCAACGATCTCGGCGAGCCTGCGGAAAAACACCACGCGATGCCATTCGGTGCGCTCCTGCCTTTCGCCGGTGTTGCGATCGTTCCAATAATCCGTGGTCGCGATCGTCACATTGGCGATCGCAACTCCGTCCGGTGTATAGCGAATTTCGGGATCCCTGCCGAGATTGCCGATAAGTATTACCTTGTTCACTCCGCGACCTGCCACATCTACCTCCTGAATTTCCAATTGCCGGGTTAATTCATCCTCGCCAAAGTCTATACCATTGACCAAAAGCTCGCT
Source organism: Pseudomonadales bacterium (assembly GCA_963664805.2). Classification (GTDB taxonomy): domain Bacteria; phylum Pseudomonadota; class Gammaproteobacteria; order Pseudomonadales; family Pseudohongiellaceae; genus UBA9145. The sequence goes on from OY761612.1 coordinate 51,625, forward strand.
TCATTTCTTCCCGATATTTTTCCCGGTCTCCGCAAGCCGACGTTGGCGAGATGCTAATCCGGCAATTCTCATTTTGGCGATCAGCCGGAAGCGGGAGCCCCCACCGAATCCGCTCCGCGGATTCGACTCCCCCGGAGGGGGAGTATTCAACGCATCCGCGGGCGTCGCGGAACCGAATACTCTCCCTTGGGAGAGTCAAAACCGCGAAGCGGTTTTGGTGAGGGTACGCCAGCCGCCGCATTCGGCCAAAATGAGAATTGCTGATCGAAGTAGGTAAGCCGGATTTGCCCGAAGTGGGAGCTTGGCGGATAATCAGCCGTTTAACTTCGTCGCCGGGAAACTCATGGATTCCATCTTCGTCAAGGGCGCCCGCACCCACAATCTGAAGAACATCGATCTCACCATTCCCCGGGACAAACTCGTGGTGATCACCGGGCTGTCCGGTTCGGGCAAATCCTCGCTCGCCTTCGATACCTTGTACGCCGAAGGACAGCGGCGCTACGTCGAATCGCTGTCCACCTACGCCAGACAGTTCCTGTCGATGATGGAAAAACCCGATGTCGATCATATCGACGGGCTCTCTCCGGCGATCTCCATCGAACAGAAATCGACCTCCCACAATCCGCGCTCTACAGTCGGCACCATCACCGAGATCTACGACTACCTGCGGTTGCTGTTCGCCCGGGCCGGAGAGCCTTTTTGCCCCGAACACCAGGTCAAGCTCGAAGCCCAGACCGTAAGCCAGATGGTCGATCAGGTGCTGGCCCTGCCGGAAGGCGCGCGGGTGATGCTGCTCGCGCCGGTGGTGCGCGAACGCAAGGGCGAACACATCCACGTGTTCAACGAATTGCGCACCGGCGGCTTCATCCGCGCGCGGGTCGACGGACTGATCTGCGAAATCGACTATCCGCCCGAACTCGACAAGAACAAGAAGCACTCCATAGAAGTCGTCGTCGACCGGCTGCGGGTGCGGCCGGATCAGGCCCAGCGCCTCGCGGAGAGTTTCGAGACCGCGCTGCACCTGTCCGAAGGCCTGGCCATGGTCGCCAACATGGACGCGGAAGAGGGCGGCGAGGACATGGTTTTCTCGGCGCTGTTCGCCTGTCCGCATTGCGGCCACAGCATCCGCGAACTCGAGCCGCGGCTGTTTTCCTTCAATAATCCCGCGGGCGCCTGCTCGGCCTGCGACGGCCTCGGCGTGCGCGAGTTTTTCGACGAATCGCGCGTCGTCACCGACCCCGACCGCAGCCTGTCCGAAGGCGCGATTCGCGGCTGGGAACCGCGGAATCTCTGGTATTTCTCGAAGATTGAAGCGCTGGCGAGGCATTACGGATTCGATCTCGCCACGCCCTTCCGGCGACTCGACCGGCGCTTCCAGGAAATCATTCTGCATGGCAGCGGGGGCGAGGAAATCAGTTTCCGCTACGTCGGCAGCAGCGGCATGAGCATTAATCGAAGGAAGCCGTTCTCAGGCGTCATGCCGCATATCATGCGCCGCTACAACGAAACCGACTCCGACCGCGTGCGCGCCGAACTGGCCCGCTATCTCAGTTTCAGGATCTGTCCCGATTGCGACGGCACGCGGCTGAAACAGGACGCCCGCAACGTCTTCATCGAAGGTCACAATTTGCCGGAAATCTCCGAAATGACCGTGGCCCGGGCCGCGCGCTATTTCAACGAACTCGAACTCGAAGGCAAACAGGCCCGCATCGCCGAAAAAGTGCTCAAGGAATTGCAGCAACGGTTGAAGTTTCTCGTCGACGTGGGCCTGAACTATCTGACCCTGAACCGCAGCGCGGAAACGCTTTCCGGCGGCGAAGCCCAGCGCATCCGGCTGGCGAGCCAGATCGGCGCCGGACTCGTCGGCGTCATGTACATACTCGACGAGCCGTCGATCGGCCTGCACCAGCGCGACAACGGCCGCTTGCTCAACACTTTGCTGCAATTGCGCGATCTCGGCAACACCGTGCTCGTGGTCGAACACGACGAGGAAGCGATTCGCAGCGCCGATCACATCATCGATATCGGACCGGGCGCCGGCATCCACGGCGGCGAAATCGTGGCCCAGGGCCATGTCAACGCGGTCGAGAACTGCGCGCAGTCGATTACCGGAAAATTTCTTTCGGGCGAGGAATTCATCGCGGTTCCCGAGCGCCGAACGCCATACGACGCCGAACGCCTGCTGCGGATCAAGGGCGCCCGCGGCAATAACCTGCAACAGATCGACGTGAGCTTGCCGCTCGGACTGTTCACCTGCGTGACCGGCGTGTCCGGCTCAGGCAAGTCGACCCTGGTGAACCACACCCTGTATCCCATCGCCGCCACCCGCCTGAACAAGTCCCATTCGCTTTCGCCCGCGCCTTACGATGCGATCGATGGCCTGCAATCGCTCGACAAGGTGGTCGACATCGATCAAAGCCCGATCGGCCGCACGCCGCGGTCCAATCCGGCGACGTACACCGGCTTGTTCACCCCGGTGCGGGATCTGTTCGCGGCCACCGCCGAAGCGCGCAGCCGGGGCTACAAGCCGGGGCGATTCAGTTTCAACGTCAAGGGCGGCCGCTGCGAGGCCTGCCAGGGCGACGGGCTGATCAAGGTCGAGATGCACTTCCTGCCCGATGTGTACGTAACTTGCGATCTCTGCCAGGGCAAGCGCTACAACCGCGAGACGCTCGAAGTCAAATTCAAGGGCAAGGACATCCACCAGGTGCTCGACATGACCGTGGAAGAGGGACGCGAATTTTTCGACGCGATCCCGGTCATCGCCAACAAGTTGCAGACGCTGATGGACGTGGGGCTGTCCTACATCCGTCTCGGCCAGTCGGCGACGACCCTGTCCGGCGGCGAAGCCCAGCGGGTGAAGCTGTCGCGCGAGTTATCCAAGCGCGACACGGGCAGCACGCTCTATATCCTCGACGAACCCACGACGGGCCTGCATTTCCACGACATCCGCCAGTTGCTGAAGGTGCTGCACCGGCTGCGCGACCACGGCAATACCATCGTCGTGGTTGAACACAATCTGGACGTGATCAAGACGGCCGACTGGATCATCGACCTCGGCCCGGAAGGCGGCAGCGGCGGCGGCCGCATTGTCACCAGCGGCGCGCCCGAACAGGTCGCGGAAGTTCCCACCTCCCACACCGGCAGATTTCTGCAAAAAGTGCTGCCCTGGCCCGAAGCGCGCGCCGCGGTCTAGGGCTCGCGCCAACGGGATTCCGTTTCCCGTTTCAAAACCCGGCGCCGGATGCGGGCTGGCGCAAAGTGAGTTGCGAGCCGCGCTGGGAGAATTCGATGCGTTGCAAGGCGCTCATGCCAAGCAGAATCGTGTCGCCGCCCATGCTTGGCGTGATGCTCGCCGCCAGATCATGCAGGACGATATTGCCGATGACGAGTTCGTCGATAGCGGTGGCGTATACCGTCACCGTTCCGTTCGCCGTCGCGGCCCGGCCCGGATAGCCGCGTCGCAGGCCCGCCGCTCGCGCCACATGATCGGGAATGGCGACATCGGTGGCGCCGGTGTCGAGCAGAAAGGTCACCGGCAAGCCGTTGACCTCGCCGCCGGCGACATAATGGCCCTGGCGGTTGCGTTCGAGCACGACCTCGCGGGCGCCGTCGGCGTCGATGAAGCCTTGCAGGTTGCGGTTGGGATTGTTCTGGCCGTCGAGCGCGCCTTCGAACACGGCGGTTAGCGCGGCGAGTCCGAGGGCGAAGGCGAAAATCAGCATGCCCTGACCCATGCGCCGGCCGGGGGGTCTGGATTCGGGAGGGAAAGTCATGTCCCGGATTATCCGCCAGGCGGACAACAGCGGCAACCGGCTATTCGATTTCAGCCATGCGGGAACGGGCGTAGGCGATGCGTTCCGGCGTGGGAGGGTGGGTTGAGAAGTTTTCCAGAACAAGCTCGGCGAACTCTTTTTCCCGATCCCGGTTTATGATCGCGGAAATTTCTTCGGAATCCGGCGACGAAGAAGGATCATCCCCCGATGCGTCCGACTCGGGAGACAATCGAATGAAGCGGCTGGCGTATTCCAGCTTCTCCATGATTGCGATGAAATGTTGCGGCGAAACTCCCGCTTGGAGCAAACGGTCGATAGCGTAGGCGTCCGCTTCGCGCTCCATGCTTCTGGAGTACGGACTCATCGCCGGGCCGAACAGCGCCGCGCTCAACAGCATGTCGCCGACCACGCCGACATCTCCCGTCATCAGACCGAACATCAACAGCCAGGCCGAGGCGCTGAGCAAGCGCTGCTCGACATGTTTCAGCCGGGCATGTCCGAGTTCATGGAAATAGACCGCGAGCAACTCCTCGTCGCGGTCCGCAAGTTCAACCAGTTCGTCCGTGAACGCCATCGTGGTCGCGCTAAGCGTGAAAGCGTTGGGACCCAGGCCGTCGATGCTGCGAAATTCCACCCGTATGTCGGCGGCATCTTCGTGGGATAGGAAGTAACCGGCCAGTTCCCGCTGCCGCGATTGTGCGAGCGTCGACGGTTCCATAATCGGCTCCAATTGCGCGAGCAGCACATCCGCCAATTGATCGCTCGATTCCGCAGGCGCGAATTGGGCCATTCGCGCCGCCAGCGCGGGAACGCCCCAGATCGTGATCAACGCCAGCAATGCGATACACAGCGCGGCCGCGGCGAAGACGACCGAGAGATTGCGTTCCAACCGGGCGGCCCAGCCCTGATCGAGCGCGAGGTCGCGCCGCAGCCGCAATAGTCCGTCGACATCGAAGCTGACGAAGCTCTGGCCTTCACCCCAACTCATGCGCGTGGGTGTGCCGGGAAGAGGCGAGTCGAGCCGAAGTTGCGTCAGGTCGATGCTGACGCGGTCCCCGTCATCGGGCAGCACCGTGAGCGAGCTCGCGCTCCAACGCAGCAGCGCCGGTTGTTTACGGCTGTTCGCCCCGTCGAAATACGCGCCGCGCAGTTCTCTCAAATGCCAATTCCCAGATCAAAGGCTTCGCCAATCTCGTCGCCTCTTGCGGAAACCCGGTCGGCCTCGGCCGCGGCGAAATTTTCGAGGCCGGCTGTGTCCAGCCACATTCTGGACAACGCATAGCGGGCGCGCCGCACTCTCGCCCAGGGAGTGAAAAATCCCAAGGTGACGATAGTCAACAACATATTGCTCAGCAAAATCCAGTAGTAGCCGCCGGCGCTCAAGTTGTTGCGGAGTTTGTTGTCCGCAAGTTCGATGTTGTTGAATACCAGACGGAAGCGCAGCGCCTCGTACAGGAGCCCGGCGACGAAGAAAAGCAACAGGAAAACGAAGTAAGTCAGAACAACTGTGAGGATTAACGAGGACATTTCCGGGACGGCGACCGTATCGGCGCCGGAATTTTCCAGCTCCGCCAAAGATTCGAAAAACTCGGGCGAGAATGACGCCATGATGTAAACCCCGAACGCTATCGAGAAGACGAAAGCAAGACTGGTAAAGGCCATGAGGCTGATCAGCACAATGCCGTAAAAGCCGCCGGGGCCGGCGGTGGCGCGGGAGGCGGTCGCGCCGAATCGGTGATTGTCGATTTGAAACCGGTTGATTCTGTAGAACGCCCAGGGCAGGGCGAGTCCCAGGGTGAGCACTCCCAATATCGGAAACAGCAGATAAGTCAGATACGCCGGCGCGAACCGCCCGTCGAAACCGAAACGCACGCCGCGCCACGCGCTATTGACCGCGTTGAAGCGCAGCGCCTGCACAAAGATGAATGGCAGCAGCAAGGTCAGCGCCAAAAAGGCGACGAAGCTGATCTCGATGCTGATGAAACCGGCCACGGTATAGACAGCCAGCAAAGCCGCGCCGATCAGCCTGCCCTTCAGAATCGCCATGGGGCTGGCGAGATACTCGAAGCGGTCGCCCGCGAGTTCGGTGTTTCCGTAAAAATACCTCTTGGTTCGGACCTTGGCCCAGGCGGAATAAATGCCCAAGGTGAGGATCGAAAAAAGCAGGTTGACGATCCAGATGCGGAAATAATCCGTTCCATTGCCGTGGAAGGCAAAGCGTTCGGCGGCAAGTTCAACTTGAGGTTCGGAACCGGTTGCGATATTGCCGCTGTCTTGATTTTCTGCGTCGATCATAATGCACTCCCTGCGGGTTGGGCTTGCCATAGTTGGTTGTTTGCGGATCATGGCGAAGCCTAACACAATTGCATGTCGTTCCCACAACATCCGTTGGAAGAACAGACGGCCGCGACTCTCGCGGCGAGGGAAGGGGAAAATGAAGAAATTCGGCATCGGCCAACCGGCCGCGCGCTTTGAAGACCGCCGCTTTCTCACCGGCGCCGGCACGTATCTGGACGATGAAAACTTGCCGGGTCAGGCGGTTGGCGTGTTCCTGCGCTCGCCTTGCGCGCATGCCCGGCTGGGCGGAATCGATGTGTCGGCCGCGCTTGCCGGCGCTGGTGTGATCGGCGTCTTCACGGGTCCGGACTTGCGCGCCGCCGGTGTCGGCGACCTGCCTTGCATGGCGGACGCGCCGAACGCGGACGGCTCGCCTTGTTACAAACCGCCGCGCCCGGCGCTGGCGATCGCCCGCGTGCGTCATGTCGGCGAGCCGGTTGCCTTGGTCGTCGCGGAAACACGGGCCCAGGCGCTGGACGCCGCCGAGGCGATTTTCGTCGATTACGAGGAATTGCCGTCGATCGTCGAAACCGGCGCGGCTGTGTCCGACGACGCGCCGCGTTTGTGGGACGATGCGCCGAACAACCGCTGTTTCGACTGGCATGCCGGCGATGCCGGAGCCGCCGCCGCGGCCCTGGACAGCGCGGCGCATCGGGTCGAACTCGAATTGGTCAACAACCGGTTGGCGCCGAATTCGATGGAGCCCCGCGGCGCGATCGCCTCCGTTGAAGACGACCGCCTGGTCCTGCGCGTTTCCTGCCAGGGCGTGCATTACATCAAGCGGATATTGCTGAGCGGAATATTCGATTGCGCCGACGAGGATATTCGCGTGATCTGCAAGGATGTCGGCGGTGGATTCGGCGCCAAGATCTTCTGCTACCCGGAATACGTCGCGGCCCTGCATGCGGCGCGGACGCTCGGACGGCCGGTGAAATGGGTGGCCGAACGCGGCGAGTCGTTTCTCAGCGACAGTCACGGCCGCGATCATGTGACCCGGCTCGAAGCCGGCTTCGACGAAGAATACCGATTCACCGGCTTGCGCGTTTCAACGCTCGCCAACCTGGGCGCCAGCCTTTCACCATTCTCGCCTTTCGTCGCCACCGCGGCGGGAGTTCCCATGTTGTCCGGCTGCTACCGGGTGCCGGTCGCGCACGTTCGCGTGCAAGGCGTGTTCACCAATACCGCGCCGGTCGACGCCTACCGCGGCGCGGGCAGGCCCGAGGCGATCTACGCCATCGAACGATTGATGGATTTCGCGGCGCGCCGGTTTGGCGTCTCGCCCGCGGAAATCCGCCGGCGCAATTTGATCGACGCGGCCGAGATGCCGTTCAGAACCGTCCTGGGCGCGAATTACGACAGCGGTGAATTTCAGCAGATACTCGACCTTGCGCTCGAACGCTCCGACTGGAACGGATTCGAAGCGAGGAGGATCGAGGCCCTGCAACGGGGAAAACTGCGCGGCCGGGGCTTCGCCAGTTACATCGAAAGATGTTCCGGCGGCGCGCCGGAACAAGCCCGGCTGATCGTCGGAGCCGATGGCCGTATAGACTTGCATATCGGCACCATGTCGAATGGCCAGGGTCACGAAACGGCGTTCCGCCAGATTCTTTGCGAATACCTTGAAGTCGATCCCGAACGGATCACCGTCGTTCAGGGGGACACCGACGTCATCCCCCGGGGCGGTGGCACGGCGGGGTCGAGATCGGTGCCCGTGGGCGGGGCCGCGATTGCCGCCTGTGCGAGAAAGTTGATCAAGGTCGTTTCCGGCAAGGCCGCGGAATTCCTCGAAGCGGCGGCAGCGGACATCCGCTTCGAAGCCGGGCAATACCATATCGCCGGCACCGACCGCGGCCTCAGCCTTGCCGAGGTCGCATTCCGCGCGGCGCCGCCGGACGGCGGCCCGGCCTTCGACGAAACCGATGACTTCGCGCCCGGCCAGGCGACTTATCCCAACGGCGTTCACGTCGTGGAAGTCGAAATCGACCGCGGCACCGGCGCGCTCGAGCTCGTCCGCTATACCGTGGTCGACGATTTCGGCCGGGTGATCAATCCCGATCTGCTGCTCGGCCAGGTCCACGGCGGCATCGCCCAGGGCCTCGGCCAGGCATTGCTCGAAGATTGCCATTACGATCCGCAGTCGGGCCAATTGCTGACGGCGAGTTTCATGGATTACGCCATGCCGAGGGCCGACGACTGTCCCGATATCGACTTCTCTCTCCGCCTGGTGCCCTGCGAGACCAATCCGCTCGGCATCAAGGGGGCGGGAGAGGCCGGCGCCATCGGCGCGCCGCCGGCGATCATGAACGCCGTGGCAGACGCCTTGCGCGATCATGGCGGCGACCATGTCGACATGCCGGCAACGCCCCAATCTTTGTGGAAGATCGTCAATCGAAACGGGTAGTTCCGATTGCGGCGCATCGGCCTCTTTGCTAATTTTCGGGACGACTCGCCAATGGCCCCGGGATGCAGCCAGTGACCGAAAAATCCGGCAAGACCGATGGAGAAAAACTCAGTCGCCGCTCGCTGCTCGGGCTGGTCGGCGGCATGGTGGCCGCGCCGCGATTGATGGCGCAACCACCGGAGCGCATGCGGCCCCAGGCGGGCGATGAACTCGTTTTCGACGAAGGTCCGCTGCAAGGCGAAGTCGTACGTCCCGGATTGCTCGAATTGAACGCCAGGCCGATTTCCGCCATGGCGCGCGACCCAGCCAGCGGCGTCGTGCGAAGCGGTTCGCGGCTCAATCGGGTCATGCTCGCGCGAATCGAAGCGCAGCGGCTGACCCCGCGCTTCCAGCCCAACGCGGCGGACGGCATCGTGGCGTATTCGGCGGTCTGCACGCACACCGGCTGCGATGTCTTCAACTGGGACGGGGAACAACTGCGCATGGCCTGTCCCTGCCACGAATCCCAGTTCGACATCTACGATGGCGGGCGCGTGGTGGGCGGCCCGGCGCCGCGGCCGCTGGCCATGTTGCCGCTCGAGATCGTGGACGGAACGGTGCGGGTCGCCGGGCCGTTCCGCGGCCGGGTAGGGTTTCAACAAGCTTTCTGACAGGGGTCGATCATGCTCGGATTCATTACACGTTCGTTCGCTTGCGCGTTCGCGTCCGTATTCGCTCTATGGGGTCTGGCGTCGGCCCAGGACCTGCCGCCGTACAATCCGGTGACCGCCGAGCGCTTGCTGACTCCCGAGGCGGACAACTGGCTCATGTATCGCGGCACTTACGATTCGCATGGCTATAGCCCGCTCGACCAGATCGACTCCGGCAATGTCGCCGAACTCGAACTCGTCTGGAGTTTCGCCACCGGCCTGCGCGAAGGCCACCAGGCGCCGCCGGTGGTCAACGACGGCTACATGTATGTAACGACGCCGCAGAACCACGTCCTTGCGCTCAACGCCGCCAGCGGCGAGTTGCTCTGGCGCCACGCGCGCTTTCTGCCCGACGACCTGCAGCAGATGCATCCCACCAACCGCGGCGTCGCGCTTTACGGGGAGCGGGTCTACATGGCCACGGTCGACGCCTACCTGGTGAGTCTCGACGCCTTGACCGGAGAAACGATCTGGGAAGTGCCGGTGGAGGATTACTACAACGGCTATTACATGACGCTCGCCCCGCTCGCGGCCGACGGCAAGATCATGGTCGGCGTCTCGGGGGGCGAATGGGGCATCCGCGGATTCGTAGCGGCATACGACGCCATGACCGGAGAAGAAGTCTGGAAGACCTATACCATCCCCGCGCCCGGCGAGCCGGGCGCCGAATCCTGGCCCGGCGATTCCTGGCGGACCGGAGGCGTGCCGGTCTGGATCACGGGCTCCTACGACCCGGAACTGAACCTGACTTACTGGGGCACCGGCAACGGCGGTCCCTGGACCGGCGACACGCGACCCGGCGACAACCTGTACGCGACCTCGGTCATCGCGCTCGACGCGACCACCGGGGAATTGCGCGCGCATCATCAATATCACTGGAACGACTCCTGGGACTGGGACGAGGTTTCCGCGCCGCTGCTGATCGACTTCGAACGCGAAGGGCGCGAAATCAGCGGTCTGGTGCATCCGGGCCGCAACGGCTACTTGTGGTTCCTCGAACGCGGCGCGGACTCGATCGGATTCGTCGACGCCGGACCTTATGTCCACCAGGATGTGTTCACCGGCATCGACCCGGTTACCGGCCGGCCCGAATACGACATGAACAGGAAGCCCGGCATCGATTTCGAGGTGGATTTCTGCCCTTCGCTCTGGGGCGGCAAGGACTGGCCGCCGGCCGCGTTCAATCCCGCATCGCGCCTGCTTTTCATTCCGGCCAACGAAAACACCTGCTCCACCATGGCGGGCGAGGAGACGCAATACAGCCCGGGCCGGACGTTCATCGGGCGCGGGCAGTCCGACAACGGCGGCTTTTTCCTGCGCGAAGGCGCCGAACATCTGGGCGAATTGCAGGCCTGGAACGTCGATACGGGGGAGGAAGTCTGGACGACGACCTTCGCCAGCCATAACTGGGGTCCGGTGCTTGCCACCGCCGGCAACCTGGTCTTCATGGGCGGCACGAACGATCGTTATTTCCGCGCCTTCGACGCGGGCACCGGCGAAATTCTCTGGCGCTATCCGACGAGCTCGGGAATCACCGGAGTGCCCACGGCGTTCGCCGTCGACGGCAGGCAATACATCGCCGTGCAAAGCGGCTGGGGCGTGGACGCCCAACGCCAGCAGAACATGATCAACATGGTGCGGGGCGCCGATTTCCATGTGCCCCAGGGCGGCTCGGTCTGGGTGTTCGCCTTGCCCGAATAGCAAGCCGGCGGAATCAGCGAATTCAGTCGATCAACAGGGCGGATTGTTCGATCAGACGCTTGCCGGCGCTGGTGGCGCAGCCGGCCAGCGGTTCGATCCAGCGTTGGTCGTGAAACGCCACCCGGTACACGAGGCCGATGCGCCGTTTTGGCTCAGGCTCCGCCAGCCGCAGAAAATGCAGGCCGGGTGAGGCGGCGCGCTCGGAGGCCGCCGCGGTTTCGGGTATCAAGGTAAGGCCCGCGTCGACTCCCGCCAGACGCGCCACGCTGCCAAGCGATTCCAGGCTGCGATGCACGCCTTCCAGCGTGCCCATGGAGCAGGCGCCCAACACCTGGTCGCCCAGGCAATGGCCTTCGTTCAGGCAGAGCAGGGGGCCAAGATCGGATTTGGCGAGGTTTTCGGCTTTCAGGTCTTCCGAGAGTTCGCGAAACGCGGCGAGCCGGGAGGAACTGCCCGCCAGCAGCAATGGGTCGTCGAAAAGATTCAGTTCGGTCAGTTCGAGCATCCCGATGGGAAGGGAGATAATCGCCGCGTCGATATGCCCGCCGAGCAACCTGTTCAACAGTTGCTGGCTTGTGGTCTCGTACACGGCGACGTCGATCCGGTTTTCGAGCTTCGACAATTCCTCTTTCAGTCCGGGAATGAGATAGGGCGCCAAGGTCGAAACAATTCCCAGGGCGATATTGAACGGGCCTTTGTTGAATAGCTTGCCCTTGGTCTCGAGCAACAGCGCTTCGTCAAGCACCCGCAGGGCCTGTTCGTGGATTTCCCGGCCGAGCGTGGTCAACACGACGCCATGGCTGTCGCGCTCGAACAAGGGCCATCCCAGATTGGTTTCGAGTTCGCGCACTTGCAGGGAAAGCGCCGGCTGGGAAACGAAAACCGCTTCCGCCGCGCGGGCGAACGAACCGTGCTCAACTACCGCTTTGAAGTAGCGAAGCTGTCGCAAAGTAACTGGCATTGATTGGACTCGCGGGTATCTGCCGGCGCCATGGCGGCATTGTCGCATTTTTCCGGCGGCGCAACAGCGTCATTCCGCGCGCGGCGACTCCGCGCGCAATCGCGGCAGCGTTGCCAAGAGACGGGAGGCGGGCACTGAGAGCAGAACCCGCTCCCGCAAAAAACCCGATCAATCGGGTTTGTCCGCCTGGTTCTTTCGCCAGACTTCCTCGCTAGCGCTCTTCCAGCCTTCGGATCTCTTGTGATGGGCTGTCCGGCTAACGACGATTGCAGGTTGACGCAGGTCGGGGAGTCGATCCAATACCGTTTTTTTTGGTTGTCGATAAGAAAAACTAGGGTGGCGCAGCTTCAAGCGTGTGCAGGAAAGCTTCGAGTCGCCGCATCTGCCGGCCGGAAAGACCGAGCGGTTTGGCCTCGTTGTGGCCCAGTATCGCCGTCGGCGCTTCGTTGTAGTGCCGCATGACTTCCGCAAGTGTGGTGAATTGCCCGGTATGCATATAGGGCGCGGTCAGCGTGACATTGCGCAAGCCCGGAGTCTTGTGCGCTCCGGCCAATTCGTTGCCGTCCCTGGCGAAGCGCAATTCCGCGCAATCCCCGGGCGCCGCGTCGCTGAACTCGCCAAGGCAATTGAAAGGATCCCCGCGCGCCAGCCGCACGCCGTCGAATCGGCCGAGCGAAGGCAATTGCCCGAACACCGGCAGGATGCCGGTATTGTGGAATTCGTGATTGGTGAACAGCGGGCCGTTGTGGCAATTGATGCATTGCGCCTCGCCGATGAACAAGTCGAGGCCGGCAATTTCCTCCCGGCCGAGCATGTCCCCCTGGCGGGCGGCGCCATCCCGCGCCACGGCATCGGCATAGTCGTCGAAGCGGGACCTTCCCGGCAGCAATTTGCGCTGATACGCCGCCAGCGCTTTGCCGGTATTGGCGAAAGCGGTCGAAATCTCCAGTCTCAGGCCGGGGCCGAGCGAAAGCCAGGCTTCCCGTTGGGAATCACCGCCAAGAGGCGAAGCGGAATCCGGCAGACGCGCCGGATCGGGCAAGGCGCCGAAAATTTCCTCGTACATGGCCTGGTATTCGGTGTCGGTGGCCAGCAGGCGGATGATCGCGGCGCGGTCGGCGCCTTGTTCGAAATGCGTCTCCAGGGGCGTCAGCGCTTGAGCCCATTGACTGTCGCGGCGACCGTCCCAATAGAACCACGGGCTGTAGGAGACGCCAAGCAGTCCGGGCGTATGCCGCCGGCCCGGGCCGGTTCCCAAGGCGATCGGCAAGCCATCGGTAAACGCGAGTTCCGGACGATGACAGCTCGCGCAGGATACGGCGCCGGTGGCGCTCAGCCGCAAGTCGAAAAAAAGCCGTTGGCCGAGCCTTGCCGCCCGTTCGTCGTCGGCGGCCGCGTTGCTCGGGTCGGGTGGCGGCTGCGGCAGGGCGCTTAGCGAGAGCGATGCGATCAGCGCGGCTTCGGACTCGTTCCAACGCTCGGGCGGGGAGGCCGGCGCCAGCAGCCAGACCAGAATCGCGGCCGCGGGCAAAAAAATCGAAATCGCGAGCGCGCGCGTGTTCACAATTCGAATTCGAGGCTGGCGCCGTCGGCGTCGTCCCCCAGTCTGATGCCGAATTCGATCAACCAGCGGCCCGGCATGTGGAAACGGAGGCCTTGCAGCAAATAGACACCGGGCTCCAGTTCGCCGGTCACTTCGGGACTGGTCGGCAGGCCATGATCGTGGTCCGGCATGCCGCCGCGCACCTCGAACCGGGCGCCGGCGACAGGCGCGCCGGCACCATCGGTCAAGCGCAGCCGCCAGTTGTGCATGCGGTTGATTTCCACGGGCGACAGTTCGCTGATGATCGCAAGCCGCTTGCCGCCCCCGGTGATTACGGTGAAATCGACCCGCGCTTCGCCCCAAGCCTGTGCCCATGCGAGCGCGGGCGCGAACAGGAAGACAAGCGCTGGCGGCAGTCGTCGAAGCATCTCGGTGGCGGAGCGATCAATTCGCCGCGAAGTTTAGCAAATTCGGCCGAACGCCCTCATTCGGCGCTGGAATACGCCACCATTTCGAACGAGCCCACGATCATGCGCTGATGATCGAAAATCTGATCGAAAGGGATTTCGAGCTGGTCCGGGTGCATGCGCGGATCCTCCCGGACCTTTTCCATGCCGATGTCCCGGACTTCTTTCGACTCCCAGACGATCCAGGAAAAGCAGACGGTTTCGTTCTCCCGCAACGCCACCGCGCGGGGGAACGAGGTCTGTTTGCCGTAAGGCACGTCGACGCCCCAGCTATCGACATATTCGAGCGCGCCGTGTTCCAGGAAAACTTTGGCCGCCTTGCGCGCGACGTCGAAGAAGGCGTCCTTGTTTTCGTTGGGGACGGGGGTGATGAAGCCGTCTACAAATTTCATATGTGGTCCTCTTTGGATTCCTCAGTGGATTCTGTTGGCTTGTTCAGGCCATGACCAGCGCCGGCAGGCGTTCGATGAACCAATAAGTGGCGATGGCGCCGAGGCCGTAGGCCAGGCCGCGTTCGACGCTGAACATCATGCCGCCGCCGACGCGCCGAATGGCGTAATGCGCCGCGAGCAACACGCAGATGAAGCCGACCTGGCCGAGTTCGACGCCGATGTTGAAAAACAGCAAGGCGAGCGGGATGTCGGCGTCGCTCAGCCCCAATTCGCCCAGGGCGCCGGCGAATCCGAAGCCGTGCAACAGGCCGAACGCGAAGGCGACAAGCCAGGGCCGGCGATGAACCAGGGTCGTCTCGCCGCGCTGGCCCATGATGATCTCGCGCGCCAGAAAGGCGATCGACAAGGCGATCAGCACTTCCACGGGCGCGCCGGGCACGGGGAAGACGCCGAGTACGGCGCAGGCCAGGGTGATGCTATGGGCGATGGTGAACGAGGTAACCGTCTGCACGAGTTTCCAGAAGCCCCGCATGAGCAGAAGCAGGCCGAGCACGAACAGCAGATGGTCGATGCCGAACAGGATGTGTTCGGCGCCGATGATGAGATAGCGCCCGGCCAGGGTGGTCCAGGAGCCGGCGCCCGCCTTGAGTTCGGTCAGCGGAACTTCGATTTCGGCGCCGTCGCCGGGAACGTATGCTGTGACCCCGTCGCCTTCGAGCCAGTTGGCGATGACCAATACGCCGGCGAGGCCCCAAGGAAAGACCAGACTGTCGTCGACGTGCAATTGCGGCTCGCAGGAGAAGCGGTAGGCGAATGGAGCGGGCGGCAATCCCGCGCAGCGTTCGGGCAGGATGCGTTCAATATTGAACAATGGCGGCACCTGGGCGTCGACCACCGAAAGTCTGTACTGGCCCGGTTCGGATTCCTGCATGATGACGCGGGCGACGCCCGTGATGTTGATGTCATGGGCGAGGGCGGGGAGGGCCGGCGCCAGCGGCAAAGCGCAAAACAGCGCGCAACGCAGCAACTTGCGCGCCAGCTCAGTCATTGATGACGATGACATAGTCGTCCCAGAGCCGGTCGACTTCGATTTGCAGCAGCCTGTCTTCCTCGGTGGCGATCCAGTCGAGCCGCACCCGTTCGACGATTTCCCCGAAATCGGCCAGTTCCGCTTCCGCGCGTTCGCTTACCCGCAGCCAATGCTGGCCGCGATTGCCGACATAAGGCCCGACCCATTCGCCGATTTGGGCCGCGAATACCCGTTCCGAAAACTCGTCGCTGAATATGTTCGAAAGGTCGAGACGATTCACCCGCGGCAGGGGCGAGTCCGTGCCGGGCTCGAGCGCCAGCACTTCCTCCGGCTCGCCGCCCGCCGCAAGCGTGGCCAGGGCTTCCTCCGCCGGTTCGCCGCGGGTGTCGAACACGAGTTCGACGACATCGACGGTTTCCAGGGAAGTGTAACGATCCCGATTGGCCTCGTAGTACGCGCGCAATTCGGCTTCGTCCGGCTGGATCACATCGCCGGAGAGCACATGGCGCATCTTCTGCGCGAGCATGTCGTGGATGCGCGCGTCATTGTCGAGTTCGAGCCTGACCGCCTCGCGCACCAGAATCTGTTCCTCGATATACAGCGCGGTGACCTGATCCCGCTCCTCCCCGGTCAATTCCCTGCCGGTGGACATTTCCCGCATGAAAACGCGGGCGTCGATATCCCGCTGGCTGACTTCGAGCAATTCGCCGCCGCCAAGACTGGAGACGCCGTACACGCCGAACAGCAAGGCCGCCAGCGCGACGAAATGCGTCATCGGCTCGCGCAGCAGCTTGTGCAAGGTGGACGGGTCCGCGCTATTTTTTGACATTGAACTTGGCGCCGGTTTTTCCAACAGGCAAAGTTTCTATATAGTGGGGGCCGGATGCAAGTCCCAAGTCGTTCCGCACGCAGTCGCGGAATCCCGTTGGGCATGGCGCGATTTCGAGGAGATTCTGCGACTCCGCTCCGCTCCGCGCAGAATGACGGCAAGGATCTGCACGATGTGAGTCGCCGTCGGCGGGCGTGCGAGACAGGATGTCGAGCCCGGAGCCTACAGGGATGTATCTACGGCGTCCGCTGAACCGCCCGCCCGCCGACGGCGACGGATCGAAGCTGCGATACCCGACGAGATTCTGCGACTCTGTTTCGTTCCGCGCAGAATGACAAAGGGGGCGCTTCGTTGCGTGTGGGATGACGGTGGGGGATTTGGATGGAACGGCTTACTGACGAATACTTGGCCTCTTGCCCGCGCGATGGCGGTCTGATCCTGCGCGGGCACAGCATGACCCGGATCG
This sequence comes from Pseudomonadales bacterium, assembly GCA_963664805.2. Lineage (GTDB taxonomy): Bacteria > Pseudomonadota > Gammaproteobacteria > Pseudomonadales > Pseudohongiellaceae > UBA9145. The sequence goes on from OY761612.1 coordinate 68,217, forward strand.
AGACCTTTGTCGATGCGGCCTTCGCGTTCGCTTTGACCCTGCTCGTCATCAGCATCGACGAAATACCGCGCAGTCCGGCGCAACTCGTGGAAACCGCCAAGGACATTCCGGCCTTTCTGCTCAGCGCCCTGCACATGGGCCAGTTGTGGCTGGTACACGTCGGCTGGAGCCGCATTTTCGGGCTCAGCGACCGCATCACCATAGTGCTCAGCCTCGCCATCGTCATGCTCGTGCTGATTTTCGTGTACCCGCTGAAACTGATGCTGCAGTCCGGCATTTTCTACTTCTCCGAGGGACTGATCGGCGCGAACATCTTTACCGATGTCTCGGAATGGACCGAAACCGACGTGGCCAACATGTTCGTATTCATGGCCGGCGGCGTCCTGAGTCTGGCGTTGCTCGTCATCGCGCTCTATCTCAACGGTCTCAGATTCCGCCGGCAATTGCGCCTGAACGCATATGAAGTGTTTCTGAGTTGGAAACGGATCGCGTGGGCGGGAGTGGTGGGGGTTACCGCGATAATCTGCGGCTTCGCGGCCAGTCTGGCGGTTCCCGAAGTGCTGCCCATGGCGGGATTGGGCTATCTGAGCCTGTTCGTCACCATGCCGCTCGCCGCGCGGATTTTCCAGCGCTTCTACCCGCCGCCGTTGCTTCAGAACTCGTAGCGCAGGCCGAAGCGCACGGTTCGCGGCTGCTGGAACCGGATCGGAAAGCCGTAGGTGGGCGAACTGGTGCCGGGCCCCCAGCGTTCGAGGAATTCGTCGACATCGAGCGCGGCGTCGAGATTCAGCACATTGAACACATCGACCCGGGCCACCAGCGCGCCGCCGAAAAATCCCTCCGCGGTGTATTTCAGGCCGAGGTCGAGCCGGTACACGTTCGATGTCGTTCCCTGGGAACCGCGCGGTGTCAACTTGCCCTGCCGATAGAAGGACAATGGTCCATACAGGCGCGCGTACGGGTTGTCGGGATGGTAGCCGAAAACGTTGCGCGGGCGGCCGCTGGAAAAGTGGAAAGCGGCGCCGGCCTGCCAGCCCGCGGCGAATTCCCAGCCGAGCCAGGTCTTCAATTGATGGCGGCGGTCGTTCGGCAAGAGTCCGTAGGCGCCGTCCACGAGGCCCGTGTAGTCGAACTGTGAGGTGATGCCCGCGAAGCTCTCGCCGGTGTCGCTGCGCACCGTGCCTTCGTAGTTGCCGTAACTGCGCGAGACGGTATACGAAGCCCGCGCGTAGAATTCGCCGTCCCAGCGCCGCTGCAGGTCCAGCGTCACCGCGTTGTAGCGGCGTTTCATGCGTGGAAAGCCGAGTTGCTCCGCCGACAGGTCGACGGCCTCGAGTTCGCCATCGCCGTCGACGTCGTAGAAAGTGCTCACGCCGTTGCCCGGGTTGGCGAGCAGGGCGCGGGTTCTGCCCGGGGGGCTGCCGAAAATCTCGTCCAAAGAGATGTCCTCGACGCCTTGCTTGAGTTCGCGCCAGGTGAAGGTGACGCCGAAAATGTAGCTCTCCCGGAACAGCCGCTCGTAGCCCAGGATGATCTCGTCCTGCGCCATGGCTTCGAGATTCCGATCCGCCACGGTGCGGACGTCGGGCGCCGAACCGTCGGCGAACACCGTGGTTTGGCCGAGCTGGGCGCCGAGAACCGTGCCGCCGTTTTCCGCGATGGGCTGGTCGAGCGCGTACCATCCTTCGGAGTTGTACATGGGGCTGCCGAGCACGATGTTGACGACGCTCGCCACCGGCAGGTGATAGCGGCCGTAGTTGGCGAAAATCTTCGAACTCCTGTCTCCGCCGATGTCCCAGGAGAAGCCGATGCGCGGCGCCAGGTTGTCCGTCAGCTTGAAGAGCGACTGGCCAGCGGCGTTGCGGTTGTCGTAGCGCTCGTTGCGCAAACCGAGGCGCAAGGTCGCGCCGATGGATTCGATCGTCCATTCGTCTTCTATGTAGAGGGCCGTCGAGACAACATCGTAATCGCCCGCGGTGCGGAACTGTCGATAGCGCGTGAGCGCATGCACTCCCCGGGGGACGACTTCGCCGTTGGGGAGCCTCATTCCCGGGGCGGCCGGGTAGTATTGGAAGTATCCGTCGCCGGAATACCGCAAACTGTCCTCGGAGGTGTTTTGTTCGCGGTCCATGCCGAAGCGTATCAGGTGGAAATCGTTGGCGGCCCATTCGATATCGATCCGCGCCACGTCGCGTTTGTCGATCGAGTCCGCGCGGAAGACGTTGGTCCAGCATCCCAATTGCACAAAGCCGCCGAAGCGGCCGTCGACGGCGACGGGGCAGGTCTCGTCGTTCGGCGCGCGCGAAGAGAGGTCGTATTCGTTGACGCCGAACAGCACCGTCGCCGCGAGCCCCGCGCCGAAGTGGCCGCGATAGGTGAAGATGTGATTGTCGCCGCCGCGCTTGATCGCGGTGGCGCCGTAATCCCGGCCGGTCGTGTTCGCCGCCGGATTCCAGCCGTAGGTGTCCCGGCGCACGGTTCTGGCGTCCGAGAAGCCGGTGTATTCGAGACTGTGGTTGTCGGTGACCAGCCAGTCGAGTTTCAAGCCCCGGAAACCGTCGCCGTCGGACTCCCGGAACAGCCGGCCGTAGGAACTGTAATTGTCGACCGCTATGTCCCGGTATTCATATATGCCGTAAACGAACAGCCGGTTTTCGACCAGTGGACCGCCGGCGGAAACGAAACTGGTGAAATCGCTCCGCTCATCGAAACCGTCGGCCGTGTTGTAGGTGATGTTCGGCGATGGATGCTCCACATTGGGCACATCGCCGCGCAGCGCATCGGGCGCGTAGTATCCACCCGCGCTGAAGCGCCATTCGTTCGTGCCCTGTTTCGTCACCGCGTTCACCACGCCCCCGGTGGCGCGGCCGAAGTCGGCGGCGTAGCCGCCGGTCTTGATCTGGAACTGTTCGTAGAATTCGAATGGAATGCTGCTGCCGCCGAGCCCCGTGCGGAAGTTCGTCACGTTCATGCCGTTGATGTAATAGACGTTCTCGGCGACCGAGGCGCCGCCGAGCGACGAGTACGCGGTGCCCGTGCCGTAATGCGTGCGGTTGCCGGTGGCGCCGAAGCGCTGGTCGCCCTGCACCGCACCCGGCGCCATCAATACCACCGAGTTGGGGTCCCGCGCGATCGGCAGGCGTCTGACGTCGTCCGAAGTCACGATCCTCGCGGTCTCCGCCCGGGTGACATCGAGCGGCGATTCGGGTTCCGCAATGACGAGTATTTCCTCGACTACCCTGGGATTGTCCAACAGCAATCCGATGGAGGTTCCTTCGCCGACATTCACGTCGGTGGGAACGATGCTGGACTGCAGTCCGCCGAGCGCGGCGAAAACCGCGTAGCGGCCGGCCTCGATCGCCGAAATCCGGTAGCGCCCGTTGGCGTCGGTCTCCGCGGTGTAGGTTCTCCCGGAGTCGGGATGGTAGGCGGTGACGGTGGCGTCCGCCACCGGCCCCAAATTCGAATCAACCTCGCCGAAGATGTAGCCCAGCGTCCTGCCCTGGCCGAAAGCGCCGGTTGCCGGAAACAGGACGATCGCCAGAATCGCGCAGAGCGGGACCGCGATCGCGGCCGGGATCGATTTTCGCATGCCTGGATTCTCCGATTCGGGTCTGAACGGGCCGTAAATACGCACTCCCCGGAACTTCGCGTCAGCGCAACAGCCAGGCGACGAAGCGCACGTTCATGTCGTCGGCGTTTTCGCTCCACCAGGCCCAATCGTTGCGCAAGGCGCGCGCGGTGTTCTCCGGGACGTTCGGCATGTGCGGCCGCATTTCCACGCCGGACTCCAAATGCGTCGAGATCAATGCTTCGGCCGAGCGGCGGGCGGGACTGTAGGCGATGTAGCGTCCCAATCCGGCGAGCGAGTCCGGCCGCGACGAAAATTCGATGAAGCGCCGCGCTGCGTCGGGCCGTTCGGTGCCGGCGACGATGGCGAGCTGTCCGAGGTCGAGCACCTGCCCGTCCCACACCAGCGCGAAGGGCTGGCCCTCGACCACTTGGGCGTTGAAGATCCGTCCATTGTACGCGGTGGTCATGACCACCTCGCCGTCGGCGAGCATTTGCGGCGGCTGGGCGCCCACCTGCCACCAGATGACTTCATCCTTGATCGTGTCGAGCTTGGCGAAGGCCCGCTCGACGCCCGCTTCGCTGTCCAGCACCGAATACACGTCTTCGGGGGCAACGCCGTCGGCCATCAGCGCGAATTCGAGATTCGACACCGGCGAGCGGCGCATGCCGCGGCGGCCGGGAAAATTCTCGAGGTCGAAGAAATCGCCGATGGTTGCGGGTTTGCGCGCGCCGATGGTCTCGTCGTTGTACGCGTACGCGGTTGAATAGAAGATAGTGCCCAAGCCGCATTCGCCGAGCGATTCCGGCAAGAAATCCTCTTCGATCGAGGCGCCGTCGGGGGCCGGCGCGAGACCCGCGACGTCGAGCGGTTCGAACAGGCCTTCTTCGCAGCCGCGAACGCCGTCGAACAATTCCACGTCCACCACATCCCAGAAAACGGAACCGGATTCAACCTGGGCGCGAATCTGGGCCAGCCCGCCGCTGTAGTCTTCGACTTGGACCCCGATCCCCGTTTCGGCCTCGAAGGGCTTGATGACGGCCTCTTCCCAAGCCCTGGCGTAGGCGCCGCCCCAGGACACGACGATGAGGTCCTGGGCGGCGAGGCCGGTTGCGGCGGCACCCGCGCAGCAAAAGACGAATCCTCTCGCCAAAACGGCAATTTTGTGAAGCGAATTCAAGATAGATACCTCCCGGTTGCGCGAATGTATGTGGAATTCGTGAACCCGCCATGTCGCTATATGGCTTATCCGCGAAGCTCTGCCGACTTATGTTGGATGTTGCCTGATCGGTATAGAAAAATCTATACTCGGTTCCGGTTCGTGACCGAATTCGCAACCGATTACCGCTTCAACAGGAGAAATCATGGCCCGCGAACGCCGCAGAGATCTGTCCGCCGCCGACCAACTCGACCGCCAGTTGGCCGTTACTTCGCCAAGGGGATGGATCGCGTTGCTGTCGATTTTCGCGATCGTCGGGGGAGTCTGCGTCTGGTCCGTGGTAGGAGAGTTTTCGACCTATGTCGAAGCCCGCGGATTGTTGCTGAACCGCGACGGCAGGGTGGTGGACGCGTCGGCTTCCGGTCGGGGGCGGCTGGATACCGTTCTGGTCGAGGTTGGCGACGAGGTCGAGAGAGACGCCGTCATCGCCTTGATCGCCAACGAAGAACTCGCGGAACAACATGCCAGCCTGACTGCGCTGATCGGCGAACGCAAGCAGGCGCTCGAGGCCTTGCGCGAAGCGCTGGCGGAGGAGGAGGAGATCGCCAGCGCCAACAACGCGCGGCGGCGCAACCATCTCGACGAGCTCGAAATCACCGCCCGGGAAGCGCTCGGAGTCGCCGAGGACAGTTACGACAGCACGAACCGGCTATACGACGAAGGGATCGTCTCCCGCCTCGAATTGCTGCGGTCGCAGCAGGAATTCAATCAGGCGCAGCGCAGTCTGATCGACATCAGCCGGGAGCGGGATTCGCTGGAAGCGGTCGAAGTCGCGCAAAAGAACGAGAACGCCGCCCGCATCCGCGAGACGCAGGCCCAGGTCCAGGCCGCGGAGCGTCAGGCGGCGGAACTCGAAACCTTGTTGGCGGCGGAAAATGTGCTCGCCCCCGAGTCGGGTCAGATCATCGAAGTCAAGGCGTCCCCCGGCGCCCTGGTGGTCGCGGGTCAGGCCGTGGTAAGCATCCGCACGGGCGCCGACGAACTCGACGTCTTGCTGTATGTTCCGCCCGCCGCCAGCGATCAGGTGGAAGTGGGTATGGAGTCGCTGGTATCCCCGGTAACGGTGCGGCGCGAGGAATACGGCGCGATCCGGGGCACGGTCGACTCCATCGCTTCCTTCCCCGTCAGTTTCGACGGCATGGTCGCCGTGCTGCAGAACGAAAATCTGGCGCTGACCTTTTCCGAGAACGGTCCGCCGTACGCCGGCCGGATTTCACTGCTGCCGGACCCCGAAACCGCGAGCGGCTTTGTCTGGACTTCGCCGCGGGCGTCGAATCAGACCGTCGCGGCCGGCACCTTGGTCTCGGTGGAGATCAAGACCCGCAGCCAACCTCCCATCACGCTGGCCATTCCCCTGCTCAGGGAACTGGTCGGAATTTGATGAACCGCGATTTTGTCGAACACCGCAAATGAACAGGGACTTCAAAGGGGGGGGGGGGGGGTAATTCCGTATGAGACGATCTGTACCGACAGTTCTTCAGATGGAAATGACCGAGTGCGGCGCCGCCTGTCTCGCCATGATCCTGGCCAGATACGGGCGCTGGATGCCGCTCGAGGAACTGCGCGTGCTCTGCGGCGTGTCTCGCGACGGGGTGAAGGCGTCCAAGATCATCCAGTGCGCGCGGGACCTCGGCATGGTGGCGCGCGGCGTGCGCGCCAGGGTGGAGCGTCTTTCCGAACTGCGCTTTCCGATGATCGTCCATTGGGAATACAACCATTTCGTCGTGCTCGAGGGTATCAAGGGCAATAGGGTATTCATCAACGACCCGCGCGAAGGTCCGCGCAAAATCGACCGGAGCGAGTTCGAGAAGAGTTTTTCCGGCACCTGTCTGCTGTTCGAACCGGGCTCCGATTTCCGCAAGGGCGGTCGGCGCGTCGGCGCGTTGCGGGGGCTCTTTTCCCGGCTGGGGCACGCCCGCCAGCCGTTGCTCTTCGTTTTTCTGGCGACGCTGATCCTCATCGTTCCGGGTCTCGCCGCGCCGACCTTGACGAAAGTCTTCGTGGACGAAGTGCTGATACCGCGCAGCGGTTCGCAGATGACGCCGCTGATGATCGGTCTCGGCCTCGCGGCCTTGCTGCAGGCGGGGCTCGTCTGGCTTCAGCAAATCTGCCTGGCGCGCATGGAGACGAAAATTTCCGTGGTCGCGACCACGCGCTTCTTTTCCCATCTCTTCAAGTTGCCGATGACGTTCTTCTACCAGCGCCACGCCGGCGACATCGCCAACCGGGTCGCGTCGAACGACAAGGTGGCGCAATTGATCTCCGGCGAGTTGGCGACCTCGGGCGTCAGCCTTTTCACCATGGTGATCTACGGCGGAGTCATGCTTTCCTACGATCCGCTGTTGACGCTCGCCGTTTTCGCGATGGCGCTGGTCAATTTCGGCGCCTTGCGGGCCGTCCAGCATGTGCGCGAGAACGGCGCGCGGCGCCTGCTCAAGGAACAGGCCCTCGTGGCCAGCACCTCGGTGAACGGTTTGAGCATGATCGAGACGCTGAAGGCCGACGGTTCGGAAGACCGCTTCTTCTCACGCTGGGCCGGCTTGCATGTGAAGGCCGTGAACACGCAACAGGAACTCGGCGTGATCACCGGGCTGCTCAATGTCGTGCCGCCGCTGACCGCGGCGGGAACCGCCATCGTCACCCTGGGCTTTGGCGGCTACCGGATGCTGGAGGGCGTGCTGACCGTGGGCGGATTGGTGGCTTTCCAGGCGCTGGCGCGCAATTTCTCGCAGCCGGTCGAACAATTGGTGCGGTTCAGCGCCAATTTGCAAACGATCAAGAGCGACATCGCGCGCCTCGACGACGTGTTGAACCACTCTCCGGACACGCCCGCGCCGGACGCGTTGGTTTACGACGTGCCCGCGGTGGGCCGCAGCCTCAACTTGATCAATTTGACTTTCGGCTACAACGTGAAGGAGCCGCCTCTGGTCGAGGATTTCAGCCTCAAAGTCGCTCCCGGACGGCGGGTCGCGCTCGTGGGGGGCTCCGGCAGCGGCAAGACCACCATCGGCAAGCTCGCTTGCGGTCTGCTCGAACCCTGGTCCGGCACGGTCAGGGTCGGCGGCATGGACATCGACTCGGTTCCGCCGGAAAGGCTGAGTCAATTGATCTCCTACGTCAATCAGGACATCGTGCTCTTCGATGGTACGGTGCGGGACAACATCACCTTGTGGAATCCGAACGTCAGCGACCAGGCGGTGACCCGGGCGCTGCGCGACGTCACATTGCTCGACGCGGTCATGTCTCGGCCCGAAAAGTACGATACGCCCGTGGGCGAGAACGGACTCAACTTCAGCGGCGGACAGCGGCAATTGCTCGAACTCGCCAGATCGATAGTCTCCGAGCCCGACATATTGGTGCTCGACGAAGCGACGGCGGCGCTCGACCCGTTGACGGAAAACGTGGTTGACGACAATTTGCGCATGCGCGGCGTTACTTGCCTCATCATCGCCCACCGCCTCAGCACGATTCGCGACGCCGACGAAATCATCCTGCTTGAGGGAGGCCGCATCGTCGAACGGGGAAGCCACGAACAATTGATCGCCTTGAACGGCGCCTACGCGGCGCTGATTGCCGCGGAGTAGCGTCGTGTCCCTGGTGGAACTGGCAAATCGAATCTCCATGTCGCGCGAGCGGATGGGCGCGAATCAGGCCTTTCTGCTGGAAGAGGAGTCGCGGTTCTATATCGTCGAAGAAGGTTTCGTGGACCTGTTCACGGTCGTGACCGACGATGCGCGAACGAGCATGACCCGCAAGCCCTTCATCGGTCGCGTCGCGGCGGGCAACGCGTTTTTCGGCGCGTTTCCCTGGCCGATGGCCACCGGGGAAGGCGAAAACGGACAAGGCAGCTTTTACGCGGTGCAGGTGGTGCCGTCCCGCGACGCGGTCATACTTTCCGGTGACCGGAACCAACTCGCCTCAAAAGGGGATTTCGATCTCGACGCGGTGATATTGATCGACGACTGGGTGAAAACCGCATCCAATTTCATCAGCAACTACGAGTCCACGCCGTCGGCGCGCGATATTCAGTTGCTCGAAGCCGACCCGGATGTGCCTTATAAGAAGCACGCCATATTGGGCGTGCATCATCTCGATGTCATCTGGGTCAAATCCAACCGTCCCGCGCGCTTTGTCGGACGGGAGAGTCCCGGGGTTGCGGCGGAAGAATTCCTGCCCTTGACCGAGCAAACCTGGCTCAACTTGCGCGAGGATTCCAAAGTCTCGGCGGTCCACACGCCGGGCGCCATAGTCGGCGGCTGGATCTGGGAAGCCATGGACCGCTTCAATTCCCGCGTGCTGGAATGCGGCGGGCAATACTGGAAGGAATCCTGCGAACAGTCGCTGGCCCAGTACGGCGAGCACCGGAAATGGAACCGCTTCGCCGAATCGGCGATGACGCGGAATCTGGCGAACCTGCTGGGCGACTTGCCGGCGGTGAGTCGCGAGACGGCGGCGGGCGCCGACGACATGATGTTCGCCGCCGCGGCGATCGTAGCCGAAACCGCGGGCGTGAAACTTGAGTATTCGGTCGCGGCCTCGAATGGCGCCGATCCGCTGCGGGCGGTCGAAGAGTTGGTGAAGCCGGCGGGCATCCGTTCGCGGCGCGTCGCTTTGGCGCCCGGTTGGGAGCGCCGGGAAGGGTCTTCCTTTGTCGGCATTTTGCCTGATGACGGGGGTTCGCGCCCCGTGGCGGTGATCAACAAGGGCCGCAACGACTGGCGAATGCACGATCCGGCCTCCGGCTCGGCGGAGCGGATCAATCGGCGGCTCGCCGAATCGATCGGCAAAACCGGCCTGATTTTCTACGCGCCGCTTCCCGCCAAGGTGAAGAGCGGTTTGGCGGCCTTGCTCCATGCCCTGCGCGGCCGCCGCCGGGACATGCTGGGAGTGGCGCTGATGGGATGCCTGGGCGCCGTCATCGCCTTGCTGATTCCGATCATGACCGGCAATTTGCTGGCGACGATCATCCCCAGGGTCGATATTCCGATGTGGGTCGCGGCCTTGGCGGCGCTTTCGCTTGGCGCTTTCGCTTCCGCCGCCTTCGGCATCGTCGGCGCCTTGTGCATGTTGCGGCTCGAAGCCCGGGTCGACGAAACCTTGCAGGCGGCGGTTTGGAACCGTCTGCTTTCGCTGCCGCTGCCGTTCTTCAGAAACTACCTCGCCGGCGATTTGGCGGACCGCGCGAACGGCGTCAGCCTCGTCCGCCAGATTCTGACGGGAGCGACCTCGAGCAGCATCCTGAGCGGCGTGTTTTCGATATTCAGTTACGGGCTGCTGTTCTACTATAGCTGGGAACTCGCTCTGTGGTCGGGGCTCACCGTGCTCGTGCTGGCCGCGGCGACCTGGTTCTTCGCCAAGCGCCAGATCGGCCATACCCGCACCGCCTTGATGGCCCAGGGAGTGATCGACGGCCTGGTTTTCCAGATTATCCGCGGCGTTTCGAAATTGCGCCAGGCGAGCGCCGAAGCGCATGTGCTGAAGAAATGGTCGGAGAAATACATCAATCAGAAACAGGCCCACCTGTCGGCGCGCAAATGGGCGGCCGGCCAACTCACCTTCAACGCCTTGTTCGGGCCGGCCGTCCAACTCGTGCTGTTGGGATTGATCTGGTATCTGCTCATCGAAGGGGACGATCAGGCCCAGTTCGCCTTGGGCGATTTCCTGTCTTTCCACGCCGCTTTCGGCCAGTTCGTGGGCGGCGTGACCGGATTCACCGCCGCCTGGGTGACGGTTATCACCGTGCTGCCCCTGTTTGAACGCATTCAGCCGATTCTCGAAGCGGAACCGGAAAAGCCGGAAGGTTCCGTGGTGCTGCCGCGGCCCGCGGGAAGGGTGGATTTCATGAACGTCAATTTCCGCTATCCCGCGGCGACGGCCGACGTTTTGTCAAACGTTTCGTTCGAGATCGAAGCGGGGGAGTACGTCGCTTTCGTCGGCCCGTCGGGGTCCGGCAAGTCCACGGTGTATCGGCTGCTGCTCGGCTTCGAACGGCCCGCCACCGGCACGGTGCTGGTCGATGGACACGACCTGACGACGCTGGATCTGTCGTCGATGCGTTCGCACATGGGCGTCGTGCTGCAGAACGGCCAACTCATCCCCGACACGATTTACAACAATATCGCCGGCGAATTGGACCTGGACGTGGAAGAAGTCTGGGACGCCTTGCGTTCGGTGGGGCTCGAGGAGGACATCAGGGCCTTGCCGATGGGGATCAGGTCGCTGTTGTCGGAATCGGGTTCCGGCTTGTCGGGCGGGCAGCGGCAGCGCTTGCTGGTCGCCCGCGCCCTGGCGCGAAAGCCCGCGATCCTGCTGTTCGACGAGGCGACCAGCATGCTCGACAACCGTTCTCAGGACATTGTGCGGAAGACCCTGCGCGGACTGACCGGCACCCGGGTGGTGATCGCCCACCGTCTCAGCACGGTGATCGACGCCGACCGCATCATCGTCATGCAAAAAGGCAGGATTGTCGAATCCGGCAAGTACAAGGATCTCATGGAGCGCGACGGGGTGATGGCGGACATGGCCCGCCGGCAACTCATCTGATTGTCTGATTGTCGGGAACGCGGCCTTCCTGGCGGGCGAATGCCCGCCGCCGGAAGGCCGGAATTGGATCAAGCCACCGCGGTAAGCGGAAGTTTCCGATCACGCAGCGAGGGATCGGCGGCTTCCCGGCGTTCCCGGTAATCGCGGGTAATCGCCAGTTCGCACAGGAATCCTTTTTTGAAAAGCGAGTCGATCATGGCCAGGGCGGACATCGGTCCAATCTCTTCATTGTCGGACAGCGCCTGGATAACCTGCCCGTAGGTCAAATCTCCGCGGCTTACCAACTCGGCGGTGCGCCGGTGAATCTCGCCGCTGCGGAAGTCGCGGCGGACGGTGGGCGAAAGCAGGGTGAACCCCTCGGGATGCGGGACCAACTTGAGATCGTCGCGCCAGCGCACGGGCATCTCCGGGTAGGACCGCGTCACCATGCTGCGGCCGAGGATGCGCCGCAGGGCCGCCTCAAAATCTCCGTCCCGCTCGAAGGTTGTCTCGTCGAACACGCGGTATCCGTAGCGATACTCCATCGTCGTGTAGCAGGGACTGATCAATTTGATCGTGCGTTCGACCATGTTCACGAGAAATCCGGATATGCACGCGATCGAACCTTGCGGCGGCTCGAATCCCTCGGGCAGGTTTTCAAAGTCGACATCGCGCAGGTCGTCGGCGTCGACGAGCTGCTTGAGCATCCGGTCCCGTCCTCCCGGAACCTTGGCGCGCAACTCTTCGGCGTCCTTTTGCTGCATCAGCAGCGTGGTGTCGCGCATCTGCAAAGGCGTGAAGGTCTGATGCAGACGGTACATGATCTTGCGGGAGAGCACACTGACGCGCGGCCATTGCACCGGCACTTTCGAATAGTACCCGATCAACTTGCCCACCCATTCCTCGTCGGCGCGCGCGGTCGCGGTACACAGGGACGCGCCGGTCAATTGCTGCCAGAATTCCAGCAGCCTGACGTAATGCGGGTTGTCATGCGGCTCGGTGCTCCAGTAGAGCATGCCGTGCGTCGCGGGCCAGCCAAGCGCGTTCAACATGCCGGTCGCCACGTCCACCACGAGCTCGCGGTTGCGGGGCTGCGACAGGTCGAAAACGGTTTCCAGTTTTTGCGCGTCGAAGGCGCAGAAGCCGCAGCCGACCGAACAACCGACGGCCATCTCAACGGCGAAGGAAGGATTGTCCAACGACCAGCCGAAAGGACCGAGTTCATTGCGCACGGTCGCGACCCGGCGCCCGCGCCAGGCGGTGTATTCGGGACTTTCGGTCTTCCTCGACGACGACAGCAGCTTGTGGATCATGGACGACTTGTCCACGCGGTGGCGCCATTCGAGCCAGCGCCGCATCTCCGGATAAGGCGCCAGAGCCTGCTGCACTTCGGCCGGCGCCTCGTCCAGGCTGTTGTATTGGGCCACCATCATCGGAATTTGGTCGATGATGTCCCGGTGCAGCCACATCGGCGCCATGGCTTCGGGCTCGAAAGTCACGCCGTTTTCCTTGAGCATGCGGCGCTGTTCGTCGGTGAACGCGCCGCCCGTGTCGACGGCGGCGCGGAATACGCGGTCGCCGTAATAGCATTCCACGAAGCGCTTGACTTCACTGATGGACTTGATCTCGTCCGCGGTGTAGCCGGCGAAGGTATCGATGTATCGATAGCGCCCCCGGCGCGCCCGCGCCAGCGCCTCGTTCATGCCGGATCGTATGGGAGGCGCCCATTCGGCGCTCTTGGCGACCGAATCGGCTACCGTGCCGGTCGGAAAGTTCGGTGTGCTTTCTCGGGTCGCGCTTTTTACGCCAATAGTCATTTCACTGGCCTCCGCTTGAAAAAACGGCCCGGCCTGAACCGGGGCGGTTTCGAATGATCCGGGTTGAATGGCCTACCAGCCGCCGTCTCCGGCCGCCGCGGCGCCGCCCGCCGCGCCCGCCGCGGCCACGCCCGCCACGGTACCCGCGCCAACGGCTCCGGCAACGACTCCGCCGACAACCACCGCCGTGGTGGTGCAGATGCCGCCGGCGACCATTTCCAGATCTTCCTCGGTCAAGTCCTCAAGATCGTCGCTGTCGACCAGTTCTCTGCGGAAGGCCACCATATCGTCCCTGTCCCAGGACAGACCGAGGCTTTCGGAGAGGCTGATATGTTTATCGAGATTCTCCAGGCCGATTTCGTTCGCCGCCTTGCGCAGTTCCGGCTCGGTCGCGCAACGCGTGGCGTATTCTTTCAGGTTTTCCACACTCATGACAGTTCACCCTTGTTCAAGTTGAAGTCCGACGAGTCATGTATAGCAGACTTCCTCCAAGCCTCAAAAGTAATGCCCCTCAGTTCGCCAAAAAAATTGTGTAGTGCGCGATGTGATTACAGACTACCAATACGAATTGCAAATACTACAAACCACAATCCGCCGCAAGCGATATGCCTGCCGCATCGCGGCTTGCCGTTCGAATTCGCCGTCAGAACAAGCGCTTGCTGAACGCCAGCCGCGGCGCGACGATTTTGACGCAAGGCAGACGTTTTTCCGGGCAACTCAAATCGAAACGGTACACGGGCCCCTTGCCGCGGCGGGTCAACTCGCGAACCAATGCCGCGGCCGCGTCCGCGGGCGCCGGCGGCAGCTTCAGCCGCGGTTCGGCTTCGATTTCCGCCCAATCGGTATCGGACTTCAGATTGTTCAAGACGCGATAGGGTCTGCTTTGCCTGGGCAGCCCCACCATCGGCAGCACATCGTCGCGGGAACCCTGGATCTTCCCCACCCGCGATTGCGCCGCTTCGGTCAGGGCCCGCGTGAGCGCCACGTTCGGGTCCGCATGGGCGCCGAAGCCGGGATTGACGAGCGTTCGCGTCGATATCGATTTTTCGCTCAGCAGGAGAGCCCAGCACGCCGTCACCGGCACCGGGGCGGGCAAGGCCAGCAAGACGACCCGGTTGCCTTGCTCGACGCAGCGGTCGATTATCAGCCGGGCAAGCGGAAACGCGACGCTGCCGGGGTCGATCACGCGCCCGCGCTCGCGGAACTTGAGCCGCCCGCCGACGCGCATCGCGCACATCGCGTCGCGTTCGATGACTTCGTACAAGGCGTGCAGTTCGGCTTCCGCCCGCGTGTTGCCCGAAGCCAGACCGTTCGAACTCGTGTCGAAAAACGACGGGCGGCGCATGAAGTACACCATGCTCGACGGCGCGAAAATCCGTTCCCCTGTCGCCAGGTCCACTCCCGCGGTCCATTCGCAGGCGAAGTCGGGCGAAAAATAGCGCTCGAGCGGGTCGGCCAATTCGGTCGGAGGCAATATGCGCGCATCGGGTTCGGCCTTTTCCAGTTGCGCCATGCCGCCGCGCCAAAGCCGCTCCGGCCTGGGATTCTCGGCGAGATGCAATTCGCAGGCCTCCATCAACGCCGAGACTTTCGACGCCGGGTCGGTCACGCCCTTGCCGCAACTGATCTGGACCGTCCGCGCCCCGGGCCGAACCGAGATCCAGACCGGAATGCCCAAATTGTCCAAATGGGTGATGGAAGCCGCCCGCGTGACGCCGCACGACCGCAGCGCGGGCGCGATGGCCTCGAGGGTCGCTTCGGGCGGGCGGGCGCGCAGCGGTGGCAGGCCCGAGGCTTCGCGCGCCAGCGCGGCGGCGAACTCGATATCCCTCACGCCCGATGCTCCGCTTCGGGCCGCGGCGGCGGGCCGGCCCGGCGGGCCAATTCCCCGGTCGCCGCCAGGGTTTTAGCCAGCGCCGAGTCGATATCGAAATCCAGCGCGCCGAAGTAATCCGGTCCCATCCGCACCAGCCACGCGGCCCGACTATCGATGTCCGCGCAATGCTCCGGAGGCGTCACACCGTTCAAGCGCATCCAGTCAACGAGCACGAGCGGGACCGGGGAGACCGCGTCGCCGCCGGAAACGCCGACTCCGAGTTCGTCCGCGTCGCGGTTCGCCAACCACGCCTCGAACGCGAAGCCCGCCATCCAGTCGGCCATTTCGTTTTCGGCGAGCGCGGACGCGGCGCGCCATCCGGACTCCGAAACTTTCAGCGCCCGCGCCAGCCGACCGGCCCGCCGCGCCGCGAACGCCTTCTGTT
The DNA here is from genome assembly GCA_963664805.2 of Pseudomonadales bacterium. GTDB lineage: Bacteria > Pseudomonadota > Gammaproteobacteria > Pseudomonadales > Pseudohongiellaceae > UBA9145. The sequence continues at coordinate 83,607 of OY761612.1, forward strand.
CTTTCGCGTCCGGTCCCCGTCCCGTGATGCGGGACCAGTCGAGCAGGAACCAGTGGCGGCGGCTTTCGCGCAAGGGCCGTTCGAGCGTTTCCGGCCGACTTGCCAATGCGCGCAGAATTTCCGCCAGCGCGACGGGCGGCCCGGACAAAGGCCGCACCCGGCGCCCGAGAATGGCGGGCGGCTGTTTCGCTTGCGGCGCCGGCTCGGCCCATCGCTCCGCCGCCGCCGCCGGAAGCGGTAGCTCGCCGGCGAGGACCCGCAGCGCCGCGATCGCGTCCCGGGTTTTGAGGCTGTCGCCCGCCGTCATTTGTTCGCGCACCGCGGCGGCGTCTCCGCCGCGGGTCCGCACCAGTTCGAGCAGCGCCTCCAAGCTGCGCGTTTCGTGTCCCATACATTTGAATTCCGCCAAAACCGCCGAGACCAGGGGCTTCGCCAGCAGGCCCCGATTTTCCAGCGCCGCCAATCCGTGCCGCACATCGACCATGGGCAATGTCAATCGCGCGTATCCCGTTTCGGCGACGCCGTGCATCAAGGCGACTTCGTCATCGCCTTCGATCTCGCCGGTTCGATACCACTCGTATATGCGTCCAAGCCCGACCATGCCATACGGCGCCAGTTCAAGAGCCCGCAGCGCGCCCATCGATGACGCCCCGAACACCCGCCATCCCGCCCGCATGGCGTGCAGGATCTCCCGTTGCCAAATCGGCGTGCTGTCATGGAATACCCCGTCGATGATCAGTACCCGCCCGGGCGTTTCGTGGCTCAGCGCGTAAAGATCGCCAAAGCGGACCGGAGGATGGAATTCGGCGCCGGGACGGAGCCGGCGCGCTCTGGAAAGTTCCAGGGAAGGGCCCAGAAACACCAATTCGCGGCCGGCGGGTCGTTCGTCAGCCATCTGTTTTCCGGTTTTGGTGTTCGGGCTTTCCGATCAGCACGCCCAATTCCCTGGCGCGGCGGTCGGCGTCCTCTCGATTGGCCACGTCAAGCTTGGCGAAAATCTTGCGGATGTGGTAGCGCACGCCAAAAGGGGACAGGCCCAGAATTCGGGCGATTTCCTTGTCCTGGAATCTTCCGATATGTTCCAGCACCTGCAATTCCCGCTTGTTCAACAATAGACCGCCGGACTGATCCGAATCGCGCATTTCAGTCAGCAGCGCGACCGCGTTCCGCTTGTCCCGGGCGTCCGAAGCCGAATCGGCGAAGGCTTCCACAACCGGTCTGTTGATCTGTTGGTCCCGCACCATGGACCAACTGTACGGAGTCGCCGCGAAGAGGCGCAGGAATTCGTTGAGCAGGGCGAGGGCCGCGTCGTCGTCGCCCGCCAGCCGCTCGAGCGCGACCGACAGCGACAATGCCCGCATCAATGTCCGTGTCAGGCCCGAAGCGGCGGCGGCCGCGCGCAAGCGCGCCGCGAATTCCCGGCCTTCGTCGAATCTTTTCAGGGCCGACAGCAGGCGCAGGCGGGCGCAAGACAAAGCTTCCATTTCCCGCCAGGTCTGGCTCGCCAGATCCAGGCACTCCGCCGGTGTTTGCGGCAATCCGGACCGACGCCACTCGCGTTCGGCGTCCTCCGCTTGCCGTTGCGCCGCGATCAGTTGCATGCGCAACGCCGCCGCGTGCCGCGCGGGCGCCGGCGCGCCCAGGCCGCGGAAGAACTCAATCAAGTCCTCCGCCGTCTTCAGCGCGATGTCGGCGCCGCTGTATCGAAGCCGCAATTCGACGGCGATGGAATTCGCCGCCGCGTGGACGGATAGCGACCTTGCCGTCAAGGCCAACATTCTCGGCGCCCGCAGCATATGCGTCTGCGGCGCGAGCCGGTTGCGCTCCAGCGCGAGTTCCTCCAGCAGAATTCTCGAAGCCGCCATCGATTCGGCGCCGATCTCTCGCCACTCGCGGGTTGCCGTTCGGGCCCGCGAGTATCGGTTCTCGGCGTCCGCGTGCCGGCCTTGCGCCATGTCCGCCAAACCGAGTTCCAGATCGGCAAGGATACCGAGAAAAGCGTCCTTGGGCGCGTTGTTTCGCGCCGCGTCGGCGAGCGCGCGCGCCAGTTCGAATTCCCCCGCGAGTCCACACCCTGCCGCGAGGCGGAATTCGAGATGGGCGAGAATCAAGGGATCGATCTCCCCGGCTTCCCGCAGCCGGTCGAGTTCGGTGCGCAGACCGCGGATGTGGTCGCGGCCGAAACGTTCGCCGCCGCACAGGGCGAGTTCGCAACGAACGAAAAAATCGTCGAGCGCGAAATCCGCCCCGCTGCCGGATTCGTTCATCGATACCGCTTCGGCCGCGCTTTTCCGCGCCGAATTGAAATGGCCGGACAGAGTCGATGCGAGCGCCCGGAAAAGTCTCAGCCGCGGGCGCTCCGCGGTGATTTCGTCGTTCAGCAAGCGGTCGGCGGCGATGATTTGCGGGACGCCTTGCCGAATTCGCATGCCGACCGCGCCGGCGTCCTCCAATATGTCGCCAACGAGGGTGGCGTCCCCGGCCGCGGCCGCGTGGCGCATGGCGGTCACTGTTTCTCCGCGGGACATATAGGCGGTGGCGAGATGCCGGTGCAGTTCCATGTATCGCTTGGAATTATCCCGCAACCGGCGCCAGCCGCAATGCCGGCGGATCAAAGGATGCAACCGCCAACGTTCGGCATGCCGGCCGGGAGCGGGTTTGAGCAATCCCTGCAAACCCATCAGTCCGACGAATTGGCGCGGTGAATAGCTTGTTCGCAGGACTTTGCCGAGCAGTTGCGCGTCGAACCATTCGAACAAGCCGAGATCGAACAGCAGATTCCGGTTTTCCGCCGAAAGTCTCCCGAAAATGCGTGAATCCATCCAGTTCGCCATGGCGTCGCCGAGCGCCTCTCCGCTTCCTTTCCGCTCGCTTTTGGCGTCGCGGGCAACGCGCAAGGCGATCGGCCATCCGAACGCGACTTTGTCCGATTCGATCTTCAAGCCGCTCATTCCGGTGAATTCGACGACTTCCGATTTCGAAAAACACAGGTCATCCGGGCCCAGGATTGTCGCCTGACCTTCAAAAAACGCCGCGCCCACGTCCAGATTTTCGGGAATTTCCCTACAGGTCATCGCAACGCGCAAATTGGGCGGCGAATGTTCGAGCAGGAAGCGCAGCCAGGCGCTTGAGCCAGGGTCTTTCAGCAGATCCACCTCATCGAGCGCAAGCACGAAATCGCCGCCGGATTTCTCCAGCACATCGATCACCAGTGCGGCGCCGCGCAACGCCGCGCGGTCGGAATAACGCCAATTCGCCCCGTTGCGGAGTTCCAGACCCGCGGTCGTGCAGGCGAGAGCGATACTGGCGTCGAGCATCGCGGGCGTGTCGCTGTCGCTGAGCGAGATCCAGGCGGTGGGGACTCCGCTTGCGGCGAGTTTGCGGCAGCATTCCGCAAGCAGGGCGGTTTTGCCGAAACCGGCAGGTGCCTTCAGCACAGTCAGCCGTCGGCGGGTCGGCATGGCCGCTTCGATCAGTCTCGAACGATGGAAGTGTCCCGCATCTTCCGGGGGGATCGAGAGTTTGCGGAGCGGCGGCCTGCGGGCCGCTTCGCCGCCCGAAATTCGACTGCCGCGCGTCACGGTCCCGCCCCGGTCGGCCTTGACGGCCGCGCTCCGCCGCAATCTTCCAAGCGGAATTGTCGCCATGGTTGCATTGCAGATTCCCGTGTCCGCGCGGGACTATCCTTGATGCCGAGAAGATACTTGTCCGCCGCCGTCGGGTCGAGCGGCCCGCATGGCATTTGCGGCGCCGCGGATCGACCGGGCGCGGCTTTTCGCGCCGGCGACCGGCTCGCCGGCGTTCGCGCGGATGGCAACCTGATTCCAGTGGAATCCGTTCAACGGCAGGCGGCGGCTCGCGGCGACGCGCAATTCGGGCATCGCGCCGCGAACGCCAACGAACGTCTCGACTTCCTCCAGCGAAACGCGATGAATGTCCGCCGCCCGGTTGGCGGGCCCTTCGCGGAAGCTCATCGCCAGAATCCCGCCCGGCTCGAGCAGCGCCGCCAGCCGGCGGAACGCCTGAGTCCGGTCGCGCTCCGCAATATGCATCCACACAGCGCTGAGCAGGACGAGATCGAACCTCATGCTGGAACCACGCACGGTTTCCAGCCCGGGCAGCCGGTCGTCGAGCCAGCGGATGGCGGCGTCGGGACGCAGGCGCCTGGCGATCAGGCGCATCGCCGTCGACGGTTCCACGGCAAGCACATCGTAGCCCTTGGCGGCGAACCACGCCGCGTCGCGGCCGCTTCCCGCCCCGACGTCGAGTACCCGGGCGGGAAGCGGCGGAAGCAATTCGGCGAGCCAGGCATGCTTGGCGTCGCAGTCGGCCTTTTCGTACAGCGCCGTCACCGTTTCGGCGTGATCGTCGTACCAGGCGACGGCGTCCCTTGCGGGTCGTTCGCCTTTCCCGCGCCGTTTCATTTCCTCATCTCGTCATGCCGCAGTGAAGGAAAGTATACGCCGACGTAGGCCTTCGCCGTGGTCAATTCCCCTGCCGCGAAGATCAGTTTCAGATGATGCAGATTGATCGCCACCACGGGAAAGCCGATCGGCGGGTCGAGCAAATGCACGCCGAGTTGCCGGAACCGCCGGGACCACGGAATGTCCAACAAGGCCGCCATTTTTTCGGCCCGCGCGAGCCCGCGCGCCAGCAGTTCGTCGCACAGCGGGCGCCAGGACTCGACCGACAGCGTCTGTTCGGGGGCGTAAATCTCGATGCCCAGCGTATCGCCAACGCCGTCGGGAAGAATATCGACGTTCAGCGCGATTTCGCCGGCGAGCGGGCGCAGCCAGTCGAAGGTTTCGCGCAGTTTCGCCATTTGTCCCGGCCAGCCGATTTCGGCGAGCCAGCGTTCGTAAGCCGCTGTGCGCGGATTTTTCACGCACAAGCGCGCGGTCGGCGCCGACCGCGCGCCCATGACGCCCATCTGAAATATCAAAGTGCCGCGGGGAATGGCGTCGGCAACCGCGGCGACCCGCGCTGGCGCCGACTCGAGCCCGTAGAAGCGCGGCCCAAGCATGCCCAGGAACCGAAGTAGTTCGCGACCGGGTTTCGTGCTTTGGCCCATCGCGCCCCAGAACAGATTCGGTCGGTCCAGGCTTTCGGCGGGAGCGATGTCGGGCGAGGTGGCGGTGTCGATTTCGAACCAGACATTGAGCAGCAACCGAACCCAATCCGGGTTTTCAAGCCATTCTTCCGCGAAACGTCCGAATTCGCGCCAGAACGGCGAGCGTTGCCTCAATGCCTCGACGCGCTCATTCGCAGAATCGCCGCCGCCGTTCGGCGACGCGAGCAATTTCACGTCGTCGCGGTCTATCCTGAACAGGAAATCGGCGCGCGGCGCGGGGTCGCCGAGCAGAATTTCGATGCCCCAGAACGGGGCGAGCAGAACCGGAACCGGAGCGGCGGCGGCGCGCAACGCGGCGCGGCCGCGCGCGTCGAGCAAAGCTTCGCCAATCCTTGGCGCCACCAGATTCAGCACATCCGCGAGATTGGCGCAAACCGGCTGCCGCCCAAGCTTCACATGCTCCCGGATTACGGACTGTATTTGCGTCGGCAAGGCCATCGCCAACCGGGAGACTGGAACGGGGAACCGGAATGGCGCTGCGAAACGGCATCCGCCAGGCGGATGCCGGTTTTCAGCTTACCATCCGCCGTCCCCGGCCGCGGCCGCGCCGCCCGCGGCGCCCGCGCCCGCGGCCGCGCCGACCACCCCGCCCACGGCCGCGCCCGCTGCGAGGGCGCTGACTATCGTGACCGAAAACAGTCCGCCCGCGACCAATTCCAACTCCTCCTCGTTGAGTTCTTCCATATCGACCTCCATTTCCTCATTGGTCAGGTTTTCCGTCACTTCGTGCTGGAACTTCGACCAGTCGTCCATATCCCATTTCAGGCCGAGACTTTCAGACAGACCGATATGCTTTTCGATATCGTGAATGCCGAACTCCTTCGCGGCCTGCAGCGTCTGCGGATCGTTCGCGCACCGTTTCGCGTATTCTTTCAGGTTTTCCACGCTCATTGTTTAGCCCTTCCTCAATTCAGCCGGATAGATGACAGGAACAGTCACGCTCAAATAGACATTTTTTGACTCGCGAAATCAAGCCGAAGCTGACAAAAAACCGCAATATGTTTGTGTAGCACCCCGGCATTCCGAGAACTACCAATGCAATCGGCTAAAACTACAAGCATCGAGTTGCCCCGCGATGTGTCTTCCCAATCATGGTTTTCGGCAGCAGAAGCTGAAGTTGCGGGAGAATCCGCAATCGTGAAGTTCGGAATGCGATTGTCAAATGCAAACTTGCAACTCCCGCGTTTATGGGGTAGCTTTTTTCACATTGGCGGCGTGCCATACGAAATGTATCCGAAAAGGCCGATCTCGAAACAACGAATTCTGGAGTGTGGGGCTATGAACATCGAAAATGCCAAAAGCGTCAAAGCGAAAGACGATACACCGCGTCAAGACCAGTCGCCGCCAAAAGCGCAACCAATTGGAGATGAAGAAGCCACCGCCATCGTCGGCGGAACCGGATCTGCCAACAATACATGCACCTGCGGATTTTTTTGCATCTGCGACTGACCGCAACGCGCGCATCCGGCTGATACGCCAATAACAAGGATCGCGCGCGATCATGAACCCGGTTGGCGAGTTCGCCCCCAACCTCAAGGGGGCCGGACGCCGCCGCGTTCCGACTGTGCTGCAGATGGAAGCGGTGGAATGCGGCGCCGCGTGTCTCGGCATGATGCGGTATCGACACCATCGAAACCCTCAAGGCCACCGGCGCCGAAAACGACTTTCTGGCGCGCTGGTCGGGCGTGCAGACAAGCCTTCTCGACGGGCAACATCGCGGCGGCGTGGTCGAGGCCATGGTTGGCGCGGCGCCCCCCGTGCTGTCGCAGCTTTCGGTGGCCGCGGTCCTCGGTCTCGGCGGGCTGCGGGTGCTCGACGGCGGCATGACCATAGGCGCCGTGATCGCCTTTCAGACCCTGGCGCTCGGCTTTCGGCAGCCCGTCGAAGGGTTGTTGACGTTCGGCGTCAGCCTGACGGCCATCAACGGGGTCATCGCCCGGTTGGACGACGTGCTGAACTACGCGCCTGACGAGCGGGCCAAGACAGCGCTGAGCGGCGGACCGGCGGCGGCCCCGCCGCCGCAAGGCGCGCTCGAATTGGAGAACGTGACCTTCGGTTACAGCGCCACGCAAGCGCCGCTCATCGAAAACTTCAGCCTCAAGATTCAACCGGGTCGCCGGGTCGCGCTGGTCGGCGGTTCCGGCAGCGGCAAGTCAACGATCGCCAAGCTGGTTTGCGGACTGCTCAAGCCGTGGTCCGGCACGATTCGCATCGACGGCGAGCCGCTTGAGGACATATCGCCGGCCAACTTCGCCGAAACGGTCGCCAGCGTGGACCAGGAGATCATGCTGTTCCGCGGCACGGTGCGCGACAACGTGACGCTGTGGGACCCCACCGTCGAGCAGCGCGACCTGATTCAGGCGTTGCGCGACGCCGCGATCCACGACCTGGTGGCCGCGAACCCCCTGCGCTACGAGATGAGAATCGATGAAGGCGGCCGCAACTTGAGCGGCGGGCAATGCCAGCGGCTGGAATTGGCCCGCGCGCTGGTGCGCAATCCCGCCATCCTCGTACTCGACGAGGCCACCGCTGCCTTGGACCCCGTTACCGAACTCGAAATCGACGATCGGCTGCGCCGGCGCGGCTGCACCTGTCTGATCGTCGCGCATCGGTTGAGCACGGTTCGCGACGCCGACGAGATCGTCGTGCTCGACGCCGGACGAATCGTCGAGCGGGGCGTCCATGAAGCGCTCATCGCCCGGGATGGTCCCTACGCCGCGCTGGTCTCAACCGACTGACGCAGTGGCCGAACCTTCCATCATCGAAAGGCTGAATGGCGAACGCGAGCGCCTCGGCGCCAATCGTCCGTTTTTGATGAACGACCCCGAACGGGTCGACTATGTGGAAAGCGGCCATATCGACGTTTTCGCGGTGGAGTCGCGGGCGGGGGAAGTGGTGGGCAGGCGGCGCTTCATAACCCGCGTTCCGGTTGGTGAAATGGCGCTCGGCGCGACGCCGCTGCCCTTGCCGGACGCCGGCGGGGGCATGCTTTGCCTGCTTGCCGTGCCGTCGCAGGATACGGTGGTCGTCCGCGGCGAACGCGCCGGTCTCGATGGGGAATCCTTCGATCTGCAGGCGACCATATGGTTGGATCAATGGGTCGCGCGCCTGTCCGATTTCGTGGCGAGCGAACGATCGTCGCCGCGCCACACCCATCTGCTGGAAGCGGACCCGGATGTCCCCGTTCCGGCGGGCGCGACGCTCACCGCGCAACATCTGGACGTGATCTGGGTGACTTCGACCGCGGAACTGCGCTACCTGGGCCGCCGGGATATGGGCGTCAAGGCGCCCGAACCCTTGTTGCCGATGACGGAGCGAACGTGGCTCGAGGTGGATTCTGATACGAAAGTAACCGCGGTCTATACGCCGACCGCGCTGCTGACCGGCAAACTCTGGCCGGCGCTGGACCGTTTCGGCATGATGGTGCTGCGGCTGGCGGCGATAGCCGATGCGGACGCAGCCGGCACGCTTTCCGCGCGCCGGCGGGCCGGGGATCTGGCCCGGCGCGAGTCCTCGGCGACCGCCCTGCTGGCGCTGCGCGAAGTGCTCGAACCGAAGGGGAAAGGCGCGGTGGCGCGAACGGACCGCGAGCCGCTTGGGGAAGCCGCGCGGCTGGTGGCCGAATCCATCGGCGTTGCGCTCGATGCCGGCGCGCGCCCGCATCCGTCCGCCGATCCGGCGAAACTCCTGCGGATGCTGGCGGGCCGCTCCCGCATGCATCTGCGCTGGGTCGCGCTTGAGAGCGGATGGTGGAAAATGGCCGGTCCGTCGATGGTCGGCTTCGCGGCCGGGGCGGATGGCGGGCAAAAACCCTTGGCCCTGCTGTCCGACGATCGCGGCGGCTATCGCGTCGTGGATCCCGCCAGCGGCGATTCCCGGCCCGTGGACGCCGCGGCGGCGGCGGGCATCGGCCGGCGCGGGGCCGTCTTCTACGCGCCCCTGCCGGAATCCGCGCGAAGCATCGCCAAGTTCGCGGGCTTTGCCCTGCACCGCCGCTGGCCCGACTTCGGCGCCATAATCCTCTGCGCCGTGCTCGCCGGTCTGACCTCGCTCGTCGCACCCATACTCACGGGGCAATTTCTGACCGAAGTGGTTCCCCGGGGCGACACGTCGGCCTGGTTGGCCGTGGTCGGCGCCATGGTCGCGGCGGCGCTAGGCACGGGGGCTTTCCAATTGGTCCGGGGATTCGCCATGTTGCGTATTCAGAGCCGGCTCGACGAACGCGCGGCGAACGCCGTGTGGGGGCGGCTGATGTCCCTGCCGACCCGGTTTTTCCGCGACTTCAGCGCCGGCGACCTTTCGCTCCGCGCCAACGGCACGACCGGCATTCGCGCCGCGGTCGCGACCGCGGGTGCCGCGGCGGTTACAGGCGTTGCCTTCACCATATCCAGCTTCGGACTACTGTTCTATCTGCATTGGCCCCTGGCGCTGCTGGTGGCCGCGCTGCTCGTTGCGCAGTCGACCGCGGTTTGGCTGCTGACCCTCGGAAAACTGCGTCACGAACGCCGGAGCCAACACCTCGCGGGCGAACTCAACGGCTTCGTGTATCAAATACTCGCCGGACTCGCCAAACTGCGCGTGGCGAACGCGGGTAGCCTGGCGCTGGACCGCTGGCTTCACCAGTATGGCGCATGGCGGCGGGAGACGCTGGCCGGCCAATATTGGGCGGCCGCCACGGACGCCTTTCTGGCGATGACGCAACCCTTGACCTTGCTCGCCATTTTCGCGAGCGTCTCCGTTCTGCTCGGCGCCGCCGGGGAAACATTCGATCTGGGCATGTTTCTATCTTTCCACGCCGCCTTCGGTCAACTCAGCGCCGGCGCAAGTTCGCTGACCGCGGCCGCGGTCGCCTTGACGAACATCGTGCCCACCGTCGAGCGGTTGAAACCGATCCTCGATACCGCGCCCGAGCCGAGGGAAGGGGTGGAATTCACGGAAATCAAGGGGGACATCGAATTCGACAACGTGACTTTCCGCTACGCCCCTGACGAACGCAACGCGGTGGAGGACATCTCGTTCCAGATCCGCCAGGGCGATTATGTGGCTTTCGTCGGCCCGTCGGGTTGCGGCAAATCCACGATCTACCGCCTGCTGCTTGGATTTGAACGACCGGATGCCGGCACCGTGTTTCTCGACGGCCACAGCTTGGCGGGCCTCGACATGAATGCGGTGAGAGGACGGTTCGGCGTCGTGCTGCAAAACGGCCGTGTTACGGCGGGCAGCGTCTACGAGAACATCGCCGGGACCAACCCCTTGCCGCTCGACGAGGCTTGGGCCGCGGCGCGGGCCGCGGCCTTGGAGAAGGAAATCAAAGCGATGCCGATGGGGATGCACACGCGGATTCCGGAAGGCGGCGCGGGCCTGTCCGTTGGCCAGAAGCAGCGGCTGCTGATCGCGCGCTCGCTCGCGCTGAAACCCCGAGTCATGCTGTTCGACGAGGCGACCAGCGCCCTCGACAACCGATCCCAGGAAAAAGTGCAGGACGGGCTCAAGGATCTCGGCGTCACCCGTCTTGTGATCGCCCACCGCTTGAGTTCCATCCGCCTGGTGGACCGCATCTACGTTCTGCGGGACGGCCGCATCGTCGAAAGCGGCGACTACGAGGAACTGCTGCGGAACGACGGCGTCTTCGCCGCGTTGGCCAACCGTCAACTGGTCGCTTGAGCGCGGCGCCCGTTCTTGCGGCGCGTCGGGCGGCGGCGGTATGATTGCCTACATGGCCGAGGTTCCCGAAGAATCCAGGAAAGACATCATCGCCACGCCGGAGCGGCTTGACCGGACGCTCAGCGTGACGACCCCCAAAGCTTGGCTGGCGTTGTCCGCGCTGACCGCGATGCTGGCGGGGGTGGTGGCCTGGTCGATCATGGGCGAAGTCTCGACTTACGTCCGCGCCGACGGCATTTTCCTCAGCCGCGAGGGTCTGGTGCTGGATATCGTCTCGACATCGGGGGGAACGCTGAGGCGCATCGCCCCCGAAGTCGGCGAAATACTGGAAGTTGGCGACATCGTCGCGGAAACTTTCGACGCCGAGGTGATGGAACAGCATCGCAGCGCCGTGGCGGCCGCCGCCGAACGGCTGGAATTCCTCGATGCGCAGGAAGAGGCGGCCGCGGCGGAGAACCTGCTGTTCGAGCGGAACCTCGAGGACCAGCGCGCGCGACTCGATGCCTTGATGATTACAGGCAGGGAACTCGTGGAGAACGCGCGGACCCGGCTTGAGAGCATCGAGCGGCTCGCCGCCCGCGGCGTCGTTAGTCAAACCGCCATGGAGGACAGCGCGCAAGCGCTCGACGGCGCGCAACGCAACCTGTTCGATGTGATGCGGCGGCGCGACGATATCGAGACCGAGGAGCTGCGCCGCCGCAGCCAGCAAAACGCGTCCATCGCCGACAGCCGCATGCAATATCTGGAGGCGCAACGCCGCGTCAACGAACTCGACGTGGTCATCGAATCCTGGCAAGTGCGCGCCACGGTCGCCGGCCGGGTGACGGAGATCAAATCGCATGTCGGCGCCAATCTGGCGCCGGGCGAACCGGTGCTCAGCATCGAAACGGGACAGGAGGGCATGGATGTGCTGATCTATGTGAATCCTTCCGACGGCAAGCGGGTGACGCCGGGCATGCCGGTGCTGGTATCGCCCAGCACGGCGCGGCGCGAGACCTACGGCGCCATGACCGGCGCGGTTTCCAGCCTGTCGGAATTCCCCGCCAGTCCCGGCGGCATGGCGGCCGTGTTGCAAAACCAGGAACTCGCCGCAACGTTTTCCAGCAATGGCCCACCTTATCCCGGCCGCGTCGCCCTGACGCCCAATCCGGGTTCGGTCAGCGGTTTCGACTGGACATCGCGCCGCGGGGAGGAATTGACCGTCACACCCGGCACCTTGGCCTCGGCCGAGATTCGGGTCGCCAACGAACCGCCGATCACGCTCGCACTGCCGTGGTTCCGGGAAATTTTCGGCTTGTAATCCGCCCGGCTTTTGTGCTAGCTTGTGAGCATTCCTTTGTGGAGATCGGCACATGAAAACGTCAAATGCCTTGAAAGGTGGGAATTTAGACACTCTTCGCCCCCAGCCGATGACTGAGTCCGAGGCTGCGGATGTTGTCGGTGGTCAAGCGTCCGCGGCGGGAGTCAATCCGAACACCCCCTCCCCCTGCTCGGTGGCGGGCTGCAGTTGCACCACCTATTTTCTCGGCTGCTCTTGCGACGGTCATCAGCACGCCATGTGAGTTCCCGCCCGCTCAGGCCGGGGCAAACGCATTGGCGGCGTATCCGCGCTCGGTGCCGCCGCGGTGTGTTTCGCCATTGACGGTGGTGTCCCAATCGATCCATACGCCTTCGGCGCCGGTTTTCTGCCGGTCGAGTCCGGAGTGACGGCCCCGGAACCGCATCTCAATGCCGATGGGCGCACCCGATGACACACGGCAGGCGTCACGCGGCGGGGACATGGACAGGGGAGCGAAGCATTGCTCCCACACCGTCGGGGCGTCGAAAGGGCCCGAGCCGAGCGAGATTTCGTTGGTGAGGTCGGCTTCGAACCACAAGGCCCAACCGTGCATCGCGCCGGACCGCCGGGCCACCGTCGTCGCGGTTCCCAAAACCGCGTCCTCAAGCGGGCCGGTTTGCAGATCGCTCGCGCACACTTCCACGGGATCTGCAAGCAAATGCCGTTCGCCGAAGGAGGCGATGTAGAGGTTGTGTTCAACGCCCGCGTCGAGCGCGTCGAGGCGCACGCCGGCGATCGAAGCTTCTTTCCAGCAATGTACGAAAGCGTGCGCTTCGGCATCCTCGACCGGCGCGGCGTATACTCGGACCCGTTTCGGAATGACGACGCCGCCGGGCTTGAGCCAGCGGTCGCGGGCGCGTTTCACGGCGCCGATCATGGCGCCGCCGAGGCCGGCGAGGCCGAGGCATTCGCTCACGAGCACATCGACCACCCGCAACAACCGCACGTCGTCCGCCGCGCCTTGCACAAGCTTGACCGACACGCCGTTCGCGGCCGCCAGCGCCTTGGCCTGATTGACGATCCCCGCGCGTTCGACGCCGATCACGTTGCCCGCGCCCGCCTGGGCGGCGGCGACCGAAAGCACGCCGGTGCCGGCGCCGAGATCGACCACGAAATCGCCCGGCCGCACTGTGCGGCGCAAGGCCTCGATGAATGCGCCGGTGCGCACTTCATCCGCCAACAGATGGCGGTGGAAACCCATCAAGTCTCCGAATCCGGCATTCAGCGTCGGCACGAACCGCACCCGGCCGGATGCCGCGTGCAAAGCCTCGGCGGTGAGTCGCATCGATCCTCCGCGTAATCGACAATTCTCGTTTCGGCAATCAGCCGGGTGCGGGAACCCCCCACCGAATCCGCCGCGCGGACTCGACTCCCCGGAGGGCGAGTGGTCCACGCGCCCGCGGGACCGGAGCCGAATGCACGGCCGGCTGCACGGCTACCGCCGAGTGGTCCACGCGCCCGCGGGACCGGATACTCTCCCTTTGGGAGAGTCAAAACCGCGACGCGGTTTTGGTGAGGGCGCATCGCCGCCGCGCCGGGCCAAAATGGAAATCGCCCCCGCGCAATTCCGCCGGTGGCGGGGGTTTTGGCCGGAGAGTATCATAATCGGCGGCATGATTAGCGATTACGGCAACATCCACGTTTCGAGCCGCGACTATGTGGAATCGAATCCGACCGACATGGAATCGGCCATCGGGACCTGGCGCGAAGCCTTGGCGAAGGGCGCGAACTTGCGCGTGCGGGGCAGCGGGCACGGATTGTCGGGCTGCACCTTGCCGCGCAAGGGCGAGGTGCTGTTGCGCACCCGCGGGCTCGATCAATACCGTGTCGAAGCGCCGGGCGAACTCACGGTGGGCGGCGGCGCGGTCCTGTGGGACATCCGCGATTTCCTGTTCGAGCGCGGCTGGCAGTTGCCTGTCTACAACGGCGGCTGGGCCGGGCCCACGCTCGGCGGCTTCATCAACGCGGGCGGAATGCCCTGCTTCCACGTCAGCGGAGACGGCAGCATGGAGCCGAATCTGCGCGATTTCTCGTCCGCGCCGGATTCACCGCCCGGCGAAAGGCGGCGCAGCGCGTCGGTCGGCTTCTCGGACTTGACCGATCCGGTTTCGGTTTCCGAACTTTACGGCGGACTTTGGGCGCATTTGGCCCGGATCAAGCTGATCGACGGTCGCGGCAATGTGCATGAATTTCTGTCTGGCGACGACGAATTTCCATGGCTGTTCGCCGCGATGGGACAGTTTGGCCTCATACTCGAAGCGACCCTCGCCTTGCGGCCTCAACCGGCGGCGGCGGAAAAATTGGCGGCGGGCGAATCCGGCCGCGTTCCGTCGGTGAATACGGTTGACGCAAACCAGACTGATGCCTTGTCCGCGGTCGGCGGCGCCGAACGGATCTACTGGTTCACAGCCCTGATACCGGTGGACGAGGAAGACGCCGCCTGGGACGTCATCGACCGATGGTGGAAAGCCGCGCGGCAAGACGTTTTGCGGCACACCGGCGGCAGATTTGGGCCGGTGCGCGACGATGCGCCGATCGGATACCGTTATCTCGTGCCCCGCATGGCGCGAACGCCGCCGCTGCTTTACCCGCGCGATGAAGACTTCGTGGCGATGGGGGTGATGGCGATTTGCGACGCGCCGGGAACCGACCGCGCCGACGCCGTCGTAACGCGGGCGGCGCGGGAATTCGCCGAACAGATTTCGGGCCGCGGCTGGTCCTTGTATTGCCAGGCCGAGAATCCGGCCCGGGCGGTTGATTTTCCCAAGTATTGGGGTGCCGCCCGCTGGCGGAAGTTCTGCGATTTGAAGTCTCGATTCGACCCGGACAGCCGCATCAATGTCGGTGATGTCCAGTCGGGCGGTCCCTCGCCGCTTCAGACCGCGACGCGGTTGCGGCGGCGCGCGGCGGCGATGCGCCGGGCCTTGGGATTATCGTAATGCCCGTATCGGAGGCCGTTGAGGCGCTTGGGTCGGGCGCGCCGCGCCGCGCCGGAACCGTTTTGATCAAATCCGGCCTCAGTTCGCTGCTCGGGCGCGCGATGATTTCGGCCCGCGCCGGTTGGATGCGGGAACCGGCGCCGGATGCCCCGCCTTCCGGCGATCTCTTCATGCGCGAGTTGCAGGCCGAGATCGCGGCGCGGCTCGAACCCGAGCGCCTGGAACGCTACATCGGCATGAGGGACGCGGTGCGGGACGCGGTGCGTCTGGCGCGCGAAGGCGAGCTGGCGGCCGCGGGAAAAGCCTTCGAAGCCTGCGCGGCGCGTTTGCCGGATTTCGCCGACGACAGCGAACTCGACGATCTGGCGCGGGTCTGGCTCGATCAGGGCTGGGCCTATTTCGAAGTCCGGCGCAAGAATCTGGACGCCGCCGAAGCGCGGCTGCGCCGGGCGATGGACGACGATACCCGGCTGGAACAGGTGCATGGCTACGAATTGATGCACCTGGGACGGATCCATACCGCGCATCTCTGGCTGCGGGTCAGGGCCGCCGCCGGCGACCGCGACGGCGCGCTGGACGGCGCCAACGACATACTGGCCTATCTCGACGGTGCCAGCGCCGGGCCGCCGCTCGGCGGCGGCTGGTCGCGGCAAGCGGCGGCGCGCATCCCGCCCGAACTCGCGGCGGTGATGATCGAGCGCGTTGTCGACGAGTTCGGCGTCATGCTCGGCGGCCTGGATCAGAAAAGCTGCGTCGCGGCACTGGATCGCCTGCCCGCGCTCCGTCGTCTGGACCCCGCCCGGCACGGGGACGCCGCCGCCTGGACGCGGATCAAGACGGCTTGGGCCGAAGGGGAAAGCCACGACTTCCTGGCCGGGGCCGCGCCCTTTCTCGCCGCGGGACGGCGGCGCAACAGCCTGTGGCACGCCGCCTTGCTCGACCTGTGCCGCGCCGCCCGGGTCCTGCGCCCGCGCCCGGCGGAGACTTTTTGCGCCGAGGTCGCGGCGCGCGCCAAAAACGACGCGGCGCCGCCGCGCGAACTGCGCCCGCATTTCGCGGCCCTGGCCGGCCGCCGGCCCGCGGCGCCCTGGGCGCCGCGCGCCCCCGCGCGGCGTTTCCACCTGGTTTGCGTCGGCTTGCCGAGATCGGGCGTGCATTCGCTGTACTCGCTGTTCCGCGATTGCCGCGCCGCCTACGAATACGCCGACGCGGAGACGGTCCGCGCGCTGATCGGCCGCGGCCGCGGCGAAATCGACAATGACGGCCTGCGCCGCCTGCTGCGCCGGCGCGACCGCGAAAGCGGCCTCGAAATGGATGCCGCCACCTTTCTGCATCTGGCGGTTGCCGAGTTGGCGGACCTAAGCGGCGAAACCCGCTTTATCTTTCCAGTGCGCGAACCGGCGGAATGGTTCGCGAGCTACCTGGACGAACTGGCGCGTTGGGGTCGCCGCCTGC
This sequence comes from Pseudomonadales bacterium, assembly GCA_963664805.2. Classification (GTDB taxonomy): domain Bacteria; phylum Pseudomonadota; class Gammaproteobacteria; order Pseudomonadales; family Pseudohongiellaceae; genus UBA9145. The sequence goes on from OY761612.1 coordinate 100,135, forward strand.
GCGCGCAAGGCAAACAACCGAAGCGCTGGCAGCGGGATTACGCCGAAATGCTTTTCAGTGGAGCGGGTCTCGATCAACTCGCCGCGGGAGCATCGGACCGGGCCGCGCTCGACGGTCTCGCCCGGCGTTTTCTGAGTCATTGGGCGGATACCGTCAGGCGCGTGCTCGACGCTTTGCCGCCGCGGCGCGCGCTCTTTCTCCGCACCCGGGACCTCGGCCCGATGCGGGAGCGCATCGCCGCCTTCGTCGACCAACCCGCCGGCATTCTGACCGGAGAACACCACAGCAATATTCGGCCTTCCGGACCGTCCGCCCTCGACGGGCTGCCGCGCGATTGGCTGGACCCGATGGTCGAGGAAATCTGCGGCGCGGCCCGGGCCGAAGTACTGGACCGCTGTGTCGAACCGCGTGACTGAACGCGCCGCGGGCCGACCGGGCAAGCGGCGTCGAACGGTTTGGGAACGGCGCGCGCTGGCGGTATCATGATTGCCGCCATGGACAAGAAAGTCGAGTCGAAAAAGCGAAACAGCCTGCTCCTCGGCAGCGGGCGGGTCGAGCTTATGGCGCCGGCCTCGGCGCGGCGCATGGAAGACCGCTTCGATCAGACGCGGCGGGGACTTGCCGCCGCGCGCCGCGCCTCGCGGCTGGTCGGCGCCGGGCCCGATTGCGCGCGGCCGGCCGATTCGCCCATGGTGGAACGCGAAGTGTCCGGGAGCGCCGCTGCGGAAATGGACGCCGACGGCGGAGCGGCTTTCGAAGCGCTGATTGCGCCATTCACCATCGCCGGGTTTTTCCGCGCCCAGGAAGCCGCCGCGCGGCCGGTGCTGATGCGGGGGCCGGCGCAGCGCTTCGCGAAGCTGGCGCCGTGGCCGGAACTGAACGCGCTGTTGACCACGGGTAGGCTCGAAGCCGCCGATGTGCGCCTGGTGGTCAACGGCGCCGACCTCGCGCCCCGCCTGTACACGGCGACCGCGCTGGGAACGGGCGGGCGCCAGCGCGATGATCGTCCCGCCAGGGTGGACGGCCGCAAGCTGCATTCGCTGACCGCGGAAGGCGCGACGCTGATCATCGACGAAGCGGAACGTTATCTGGCGGCGGTGGGTGAACTCGCCAAGTCCTTCGAGACGGCGCTGGCGTCCTATTCCAGAGTGAACCTCTATGCCTCCTGGCGCGCCATGCCCGGTTTCGAGACGCATTGGGACGATCATGACGTCTTCGTGGTTCAAGCGGAAGGAGAGAAGATCTGGCGGGTGCTGGGTCCGACCCGCGTCTGGCCGACGCGGGAGGACACTGTGCTCGACGAAAGTCCTCCCGCAACGCCATTGTGGACCGGACGCGTCACCGCCGGCGACGTGCTTTTCATTCCGCGCGGGTGGTGGCACGACGCCCGTGTGCCTGCCGAAGCCGACGGCCGGGGAAGCGTCCACCTGACTTGTCAGGTCCGCGCGCCGAGCGGACGGGAATTGCTCTCCTGGCTCGGAGACAGGCTCCAATCCGAGGTTTTGTTCAGGCGGCCGGCGCCGGTCTGGGCGGGCGAACAAGCCTTCGGGGAATACCTGGAGCAATTCAGGGCGCTGGTCGAGACCGAACTCGAAGGTGTCGAAGCCGGCGAGTTCGCGGCGGACTTGCGGTCCCGCTGGACGGAAAGCGCGGCGCCTGGAATCGCCGCCTGGGCCGAACCCTGGCGGGATCCCGCGTGGCCGCGCTACCGCTTGCGGCTGCCGGGCCGGGCGCACGCGGTCTGCGCGGAAGAAGGAGGTCGATTGCGGCTTACGGCGAACGGCTGGTCCCATACGCTTGAGAGCCGCGCCGCGGGCATGATTCGGGCGCTGCTCGCGAAGGACGAGCCTTCGGTCGAGGCGATTCGGAACGCGGGGGCCGCGGACGGCGCGGAACCGCGGGAGATCGACGCGCTGCTCAAACTCTGGATTGCGCGCGGCGTGTTGCGCGCCGTCGAGCCGGTCGAATGAGCCATGGCCATCCTGTATTTGCACGCGGGTCATAGCAAAACCGGCACTTCCTGGCTGCAGGCGGCCTTGCGCGAGAATGCGGCGGCGCTGGCCGAAAACGGGCTCTCCTATCCGCTTTTCTTTGGTTTCGGCGCGGAGTCCGGCGCGGAGATCGGCCAAGGCAACGGATTGCCCCTGGCGATGCTGGAGAGTCGGGAGAAACTGCGCGCGAGCCTCGAACTCATCGACCGTTCGACTTGCCCGGCGGGGGCGGTGTTTTCCTCCGAGGAGTTTTTCCCCAGACTGAGCGAATACGAAGATCCCGCCATGTTGCCGCGCGCGGCCCGGGACGCGGGTTTCGACCGGGTGGAAATTCTGCTGTTTATCCGCGACCCGGTCGGGCACGCGGCTTCGCTCTGGCAGCAGTACTTGAAAAGAGGCGGCGGCTTCGCGCCGGTCGAAGCGTTTTTCGAAAAATACGCCGTGCCCAATCGGGTAGCGCGCTTTTTCGAACGATTCGCCCGATTGGCCGGGGTGGAATTGACTTGTCTGAACTACGATCGTCACAGCCAAGATTTGTTGACGCCGCTCCAAGCATGGTTGGGTTTGCCGCCGGAAGCGCTGACGCCGCCGAGCGCGCCCGTCGTCAACCGGGGCATGACGCGGGCGGAACTGCGCCTGCAAGCGGCGCTCAACCGTCGTGTCGGACGCGTCGGCAGATTCCTTTCAGACGCGCTTTGCACCGAATTGCCCAATGTTGCTCCCGATCCGATTCGCCCGGACACGGCAATCCAGCGCGCCATGGTGGAGCGGCTGGCGCCCGCGCTCGCGCGCGTCAACGGGTTTCTGCCGCGAAACGAGAGATACCGGCAAGACATCGCGCCCGCGCCCGCGGACTCGGACCGCGCGCCGCTTGGCTTCAGTTCCGAACAGCTCGATCTGATCGGAGATGCGCTGGGGAGCGAAATCCGCCGCTTGCGCGTGGAACTGGCGGAAATGCGGGACATGCCCCGACCGCGGAACTAGAAAACACCGCCGCATTGCTTTGGCGCCCGAAGCACGAATTTTGCTTTACATTCAACCCGGAATGCGGTATTTATGCCGCTAGGTTTGTGTAAAAAAATTCAGTTTGTGCGGGAAGTATCACTGGGCACAGCCTGAAAGTTTCGTGGAGGTCCATATGAGCGGCATACTTCGTGTGGCAGTCGCCTCGGCGGCTCTGTTTCTCTCTTCTGCTTCGACCTTGGCGCAACCGCCGAATCCGGGCGACGGCAATCAGGTCTCCACCGCTGCGGCGTCTCCGTTCGTGTGGGTGGAGAACGTGTTTCACTTCCATGTGAACATAGTGCTGATAAACTGGGCGGGCGGCGCGTGATCGTACCAGCTCGAAGGACCCAGCAAAGCGGGCTGCTATTCGGTTGGAGGCCGGGTTAGCGACTACCTTGCCGATTTGTCCGCCAACGCAAGTTATTCTGTTGCCGCGTACGGCGGCGCGGAATGCGCCGCGGCGAATCTGATCGACACGGAGACCTTCACAACGGGAGAAGTCGGCATCGGTTCGCACCGGGATTCGGCGCCCGATTCGAATCCGACCCCCGATTCCAACGAAAATTCGAATACCAAGCCAGCCGGGGTATCACTGGCGGTCGCGGCGCTGAGCGCGACTTCGGCGCGGCTGACCATCGCCAACCACTCGGGCGACTGGTGGTACCAACTCGACGCCGCGGATTCGGCCGCGGCCGCCGGCTGCGCGGCGGCGGGCGGGACCGCGGCGCGTGTTTCCGGCCTGGCGCCGGGAACGGCCCACGGCATCACCGCTTACTCGGCCCCGGACTGCGCCGCCGGTTCGAAATTGGCTACGGCTACGCTGACCACCCCGGTGCTGACGGAGAACACGCTGCCTGGCTTGCCGGCGGGTTCCGGCCTCCGTCCCGACCTGCTGTCCGATCTCGACAGCGACGGCGTGACCGATTTCGTGGAGGCGCTGCAGGGAACCAATCCGCTCGCCGCGACCTCGGTGGACCTGTCGGTCGCCGCGCTCGACGTGCTCGTACTGGCCACCGCGCAGGCGGTCGAGAGGTTGGATGGGGCGGAACTTGAGAAGCTGATCGAAGAACGCGCTGACTACGCGAACGCCGCCTTCGCGGCCAGCGGAGTGCGACTGCGGCTGCGGACGGGCCTCGCCGCGCTGCCCCAAACGGAGGAATCCCCGGTCGCGCTGCTCGCGGGTGTAGCCGAAGGCGATTCGTCCGCGCTCGCCGAATTGCGCGCCCTGCGCGCGCGGCTCGGCGCCGATCTCGCGGTCTTCGCGGGCCTCGCGTCCGAGGCGGGCGGCGCCTGCGGCATGGCGTACCAGAACGGCGCAGACGGCGTATTCGGCGGCGCGGCACGGGCCGGCGGCTGGTCCTGGATCGGCCTCGACTGCCCCGCGCATTGGCTCGCCCGCGGTGTCGGCCACAACCTCGGCCTGGCGCACTCGCGCGGCTTCGGCGGCGTGTTCGACTTCAGCGCCGGCCACGGCGCGGAGGGCGAGTTCGCGACGATCATGGCGGACCCGATATGGTGGGGTGTGACGGAGGCGCAGCGCGTGCCGGTTTTCTCCAATCCGGAGTTGGATTGCGGCGGCCGGCCCTGCGGCGTGGGCGCGGAAACCGGCGCCGGCGCCGACGCGGCGCGTTCGCTCAACATCACCGGACCGCTGGCGGCGGAGTGGTTCCTGCCGCAATGGCCCTGGCCGAACGCTTTGCCGGCTTCGCCGGGCGTTGGCGTGACGGGTGAAGTCCAGGCGCGCATCGCGCTCGGGGCCTTGTCCGGCGGCCTGTACCGCGGTGAACTGCGGGTGGGCGACACGCTCGACCTCGTGGCCGAGATCGAAGCCGACCCGCGCCATGTGGGCCTCGCCGCCGACTTTCACCTGCTGGTCCGCGACCAATCCGGGCGCATCGCGCAATTCGGCGCCGACGGCCGGGTCGCGCCGTGGGATGAAACCCTCGACGGCCTGATTCCTCTGCGGTCCATGGAAGCGCTCGCCGCGGTCGAGCGCTTTTATGTCGTCCGCGGTCTGGCAATCGACGCCGCCCTGGCCGGCCTCGAATGGGAGATGTTCCTGGCGTACAGCGTTGGCGGAGAACTCGTTTATCCCGCCCAACCCCTGCGCCTGCGGGCCGTCGACTGAGAGGGCGGATCGGTGGCGCGCTGGTTGTGCTAGCCGCGGATTCGGAACGCTTCAGCTTCATTCCCTATGTCCGGCCCGGTGTCGGCGTCTTGTGGCTGGGCGCGTTGTTGCTATGCGGCTTGGCGCCGGCTCTGGTGCTGGCGCAAAATCTGCCGGAGCCGCCGAGCGGCATCACCGTGGTCGCCGGCGACAACAAGCTGGACATAAGCTGGTCCGCTTACACCCCCGACCCCAACACCACCGGCGATTTCAAGCAATTTGAAATCTGCTTTCTGGACAGCAATTTCGCCTGCCTCAACACCAGCGAACTCGTGGTGATCACCGATTCGACGGCCACCAGTTACCAGCGGGCGGAATCGGGCATGAACGGCACCCAGTTCCACGTCTGGATCAGGACGATCAACAATCATCAAATCGGCAACAGCAACGTCACGATTACCGGTCTGTTCCGAGGTGCCGGCGCCGCGACGCCCTCAAGCAGCGCTCCGGATTTCGGCACGAAAAGCATCGCGGACCAGGAACTCGTCAAGGACAGCGCGATGACCGATCTGGTGCTGCCGACGATCAGCAGCGGCCCGACGCCTCCAGCCTACAGTCTGGCGCCCAGCACCGGCAGCGGGCTGCCTCCGGGACTGACATTCAACGCCGGGAGCCGCACGCTTTCGGGCACGCCGACCACGAGCCAGGCGTACAAGCAATACACCTACACCGCGACCGATGCCGACAATCGCAGCACCAGCTTGACCTTCAACATCGCCGTGGTCACCCCGCCGCCGGCGCCGCCCAAGCCCGGCGCGACCGGCGGCGACGGACACGCGATATTGACCTGGAGCTCGGGCGGCGACGGCGGCAGCGCGATCACGCGCTGGGAGTACGTCAAGAAGGAAGGGAACAATGCCTTCGAGACGACCTGGACGCCGATGCCGGCGAGCACCGCGGGCACCAGGCTTTTCCCGGTGAGCGGCCTCACCAACAACACCGCCTACCAGTTCAAGGTCCGCGCCGTGAACGCCGCCGGCAACGGCGCCGCGTCTCCCGCGTCGGACGCGGTGACCCCCGGGCCGTCGACGCTGGCCGCTAGCTCGGTGACCTCGAGTTCGGCGGTGCTGACCATCGCGAACCACCGCGGCGCCTGGTACTACCGGCACACCACGCCCGCGGGCGGCGCCTGCGTCAGCGCCGGGACCGGCGCCGCGGCGACCGCGGCCGGGCTGCCCGGCGGCACCAGCCACGTCTTCAAGGCCTACGGCGACGACGAATGTTCGAACCTGCTGGCGACTGCCTCGGCCTTCACCACCCTGGCGGCCACTGCGCCCGCCGCGCCGGCCAAGCCGTCGGTGACCCGCGGCGACGGACAGCTCACGCTGTCCTGGACCGCGCCCGACCACGGCGGCGCGGCCATCACCCGCTACGAGTACCGGAAAAAGTCGGGGTCCAACAACTTCGAGACCACCTGGACACAGATCCCGAACAGCGCGAATCTCGGCAGCCACACGGTGACAAGCCTGACCAACGGCACCAGCTACCAATTCAAAATCCGCGCCGTCAACAGTGTCGGCAACGGCGCCGAATCCCCCGCGACCGACGCCGCCGCGCCGGTCGGCGGCACGGTGAACATCGCGCTGTCGTCGCTCTCGCCCGCCAGCGTACCCGAGGGCGGAGCCTCGGTATATACCGTGGTCCTGGGCCAGGCGCCGACGGCCGACGTCACCGTCGCCATCGCCAACCGCGGCGGTAGCGGCGACGATCCGAACCTGAGCGCGAGCCCGGCGTCGCTGACCTTCACCACGGCGAGCTGGAACACGAAGCAAACCGTGAGCATCTCGGCGGCGCAGGACATCGACACCGCCGACGGCTCCGCGGTCTTCACCCACACCGCCACCAGTGTCGACACGAACTACAACCTCGTCGCGCGCAGCCTCACCGCCACCGAGGACGACGACGACACCGCGGGCGTGGCGGTGTCGTCGACCGCCGTAAAGGTGCCGGAGGGCGGCACCGCAAGCTACACGCTGGTGCTGGACACCCTGCCTTCGCACGACGTGACGATCGCCATCGCCAAAACCTCGGGCGGCGACGACGACATCGGCGTCAGCCCCTCGTCCCTCATCTTCACCACCGAGGCCTGGGACCTTCCGCGCACCGTGACCCTGTCGGCGTCGAAGGACGCCGACGCGCTGAACGGCACCGCCGTCATCACCCACACGGCCACCAGCACCGACACGAGCTACAACGGCTTGACCATCGCCAGCGTCACCGCCGCCGAGTTCGACGACAAGGTCGGCGTCACGCTCTCGGCCACCCGCGTCTCGGTGCCGGAGGGGAGCACGGCCAACTACACGGTGGTGCTCGACACCGCGCCGACGGCGAATGTCACCATCACGCTGGGCGGCGAGAGCGGTGGCGACGCCGATCTGACGGTGGACACGGATCCGAACACCAGCGGCGACCAAAGCGCGCTCAGCTTCAGCACCGCCAACTGGAACACGGCGCGGACGGTGCGCGTTTCCGCGGCGGAGGACGACGACGACAAGAACGGCACCAAGGTCGTGACCCATACCGTGACCAGCACCGACGCCAGATATAACGCCCTTCCCGTCGCCAAGGTCGCGCTTGTCGAGGTGGAGAACGACACCAGGGCCATCACCTTGTCGACGGCCAGCCTCGCGGTCGCCGAAGGCGGGACCGCGACGTATACGGTGCGGCTCACCGAGGCGCCGTCCGCGAACGTGACGGTGGCGGTGGCGAACCGGAGCGGGACCGGCGACGACACCAGCGTGTCGGCGAATCCCGCGACGCTGACCTTCACGACCGCCAACTGGAACACGGCGCAGACCGTGACGCTGACCGCGGGCGAGGACGGCGACAGCCACAGCGGGACGGCGGTGATCTCCCATAGCGCGAGCGGCGGCGGCTACAACGGCGCGAGCGCCGGCCTGACCGCCACCGAGGTCGACAACGACGCGGGCTTTACGTTTTCAGTCGGCAGCCTGCGGGTGCCGGAGGGGGGGACCGCCGATTACACGGTGGTGCTGGACACCGAGCCGACGGCGGATGTCACCATCACGCTAAGCAGCCCGCCTCCCTACGACAACGGCGACGGCGACCTGACGGTGGACACCAGCACTTTGACCTTCACCACCGCCAACTGGAACACGGCGCAGGCAGTGCGCGTGAGCGCGAAGGAGGACCAGGACGACACGAACGGCGCGAGGACCATCCTCCACCAGTCAAACAGCAGCGACTCCCGGTTCAACAGCATCAATTTGGGCGGCGAGACCGTAACCTTCTATGAGGTGGAAAACGACGCCAAGGTGCTTGAGCTTTCGTCATCCAGCCTGTCGGTGACCGAAGGATTCGCCGCGACGTATACGCTGGGGCTGGCGGTACCGCCGACCGCGACCGTGACCGTCGCCGTGGCGGGCCAGGGCGACGCCGACCTTGATGCGAGTCCGAAGACGCTGACCTTCACCACGACCAACTGGAATACGGCGCAGACGGTGACGGTGACCGCCGCCGCGGACGGCGACACCGCCGCCGGCTCGAAGGTGTTCACCCACACCGGGAGCGGTGGCGGCTACGGCAGCGCTAGCGCCACGGTGACCGTCACCGAGGTTGACGCAAACACCTTGCCGACGAGCGCCGACTTCAGCGTCGCGGTGCGCCGGGACCGCCGCACCGCCATCGCGCTCGACCAATTCCCGTTCTCCGACCTGGTCGACTCGCTCGACCGGGTGAGGATCGTCACCCTGCCGGGTACTGCCGCGGGCACCTTGGGCACGGTGCTGACCGGCATCGCGGTCGCCGCGGAAGCCAACTGCGTCGGCAGCATCGAACCGGTCACGACCGGCCAGGAGATCGTGAACTCGTTGCGCAAGGTGCTGTACTTCTGCCCCCGGCCCGGGTTCTCGCGCGCGAGCTTCGAGTTCAAGGTGATCGATAGCTCGGGGCAGGAGTCGGCCGTCACGTATACGGCGACGCTGGTTGCGCCGCCCGGCCAGGTGACCGGCCTCGCCGCGGCCGCGGGCAACACCTCCGTCACCCTGTCTTGGAACGATCCGAACAACGCCGCCATCGCCGGCTACGAGTATCGGCGCAAGTCCGGCGGCGCTTACGGCGCCTGGACCGCCATGACCGGCGCCGACGCGTCCACCACCGGCTACACGGTGTCGGGACTGACCAACAACACCGCCTACACCTTCCAGGTGCGGGCGAGCAACATGGGCGGGGTGGGGCTCGCCTCGTCCGAGGTATCGGCCACGCCGACCGCCGCCGCACCGGCCAAGCCGACCGGGTTCCGGGGCACCTCGGGGAAAGAAAACTGCAGGTTCTCCGGCACCGACTACTTCTGTGTCCATCTGTTCTGGGACGACCCGGTGGATCCCTCCATCACCCGCTACGAGGTGCAGCGCGAGCACCCCGTCAGTCCGGGCAATTGGGCGAACGGCAGCCTCGGCTGGTCGAACAGCCAGGTGCCGGGCAGCAAAGCCTCCACGACCTCGGTCAAGGTCGCGGCCGGCAGCCAGAACAACAACCCGTACAAGTTCCGGGTCCGCGCGGTGAACAGCAGCGGCAACAGCCCCTGGTCGGACACGCTTTCGGTGCGGGTCGACAGTGACCAGTCCGTGCCGATCCTGTCTCCGGCCACGGCCGGCAACGGTCGGGTCCGCCTTGACTGGCGGTATCTCGGGCCGCAAAGTTGTCCCAGCGACAAGGGCTGCTGGGAGGTGAACGGCGGCAATGTCTCCGGTTCGGTCGCCGGCACGAAAACGCATACGGTGTCGAATCTCGCCAATGGCCGGACCCACAGCTTCTATGTGAAGACCTACCCGGTGGTTGACAACGGTCGCCCGGAGCTCGGTCAGGCCTCGAACAGCGTCAGCATCGCCTTGCCCGCCGCGCCCGCGAAGCCTTCGGGCCTCAAGGCCGCGCTGGCGAATGCGGGAGCCTCCCTATCCTGGACCGACCCGGACGACGATGCCCTCACCGGCTACCAGTACCGGCTGAAGGTCGCCGGCGCCTATGGCGCCTGGACCCGGGTGCCGGACAGCAACGGCGACACGACGTCGTTCATCGTCCCGAAACAGACTGGCGGGGGCACCCACACGATCCAGATCCGCGGCCTGATCGAGTACCCGGCGGCGCTCGGCGGGAATCTGGCGGGGGCCGCGTCCGACGAAGTCTCGGCCGCTCCGCCGGGCGTCATAGTGCGGCCAAGCACCTTGCAGGTGCCCGAGCAGGGCACGGCGACCTATACCGTCGAACTGAGCAGACAGCCCGCCGTGAACGTGACCGTCACCGCCACCCCTGCCGGCGATTCGAGCCTCACCCTCGACACCGACACCGGCGCGTCCGGCGACCAGAGCGCATTATCGTTCACGCCCAGCAACTGGAACACGGCGCGGACCATTACCGTGTCGGCGGCCGGTGACACCGACGATCTGGACGGCCGGGCGATTATCGAGCATTCGGTGAGTTCCCTCGATCCGGATTTCGCGGGCGCCAGCCAGATCCCCGAAGTGACGGCCACCGAGATCGACGATGACATCCTGTTGTTGCTGTCGTCGTCGAGCCTGTCGGTGCCGAAAGGCTCGACCGTCTCCTATACGGTGGCTTTGTCGAGGCAACCGACCGCGAACGTGAAGATCGCCATCACGAAAGTCGGCGGCACCGGCCTGACCGTGGATACCGATTCGAACACGGCCGGCAATCAGAACACGCTTCCGTTCACGCCCGCGAACTGGAGCACCGTGCGGACGGTTCACATCGCCGCGGCGCCAAACGCCGCCGGGACCGCAAGCTTCAACCATACCCTCTCCGGCTGGAAGTACAGCGGCACCGCGACGCTGGGGGCCACCGTGGTGAGCTTGAGCGCGGGCGCGGTGACGGAGACGACGGCGACGCTGACGCTCGGCGGCTACACGGCGGCTTGGTGGCACCAAGGCGACCAGAGCGGGGCGCAATGCGTCGCGGTCCCGGCCAACACGCCGACCGCGGCCCTGTCCGGCCTCACCGGCGGCACTTCCTACACCTACAAGGCATACAGCGCGGCGGGCTGCGCCGCCGCCAACCTGATCGCGACGGCGGCGGCGTTCACGACGGTGGGCTTGACCGCCACTTCGGTGACGCGGACCTCGGCGAGCTTGAACCTGTCGAACTGGAGCGGGGCCTGGTGGTACGACAAGACCTCCGGCCCCGGTTCGCACAGTTGCACGTCGGTCAACCAGGGCACGAACACGGCGAGCCTGTCCAGTCTGACGATCAGTTCAAGCTACACCTGGGCCGTGTACAGCGCGAGCGGCTGCGCCTCCGCCAACAAGATCGCCGACGTGGACTTCAGCACCTTGTCGGCGACGCTGGCCGCGAGCGCGGTGAAGGAGACGACGGCCACCTTGACCCTGGCGGGCAGCACCGCGGCCTGGTGGTACGAGGGCAACCAGAGCGGCGCGCAATGCGTCTCGGTGGCGCAGAACACCGCGAGCGTGAACCTCAGCGGCCTGACCGGCGGCACGGCCTACACCTACAAGGCGTACAGCGACAACAGTTGCGCCACCGAAATCACGAGCGACGCGACCGACGCGGAGTTCACCACCGTGGGTCTGACCGCGACATCGTTGACCCGGACGGGGGCGACGTTGAACTTGTCCAACTGGAGCGAGGCCTGGTGGCACGAAAAGACCTCCGGTCCCGGTTCCGCAAGTTGCGCGTCGGTTGCCAAGGGCACCGGCGCCGCGGCCCTGTCTGGCCTGACGATCAACTCAAGCTACACCTGGGCGGTATACAGCGCGAGCGGCTGCGCCTCCGCCAACAAGATCGCCGACGTGGACTTCAGCACCTTGTCGGCGACGCTTACCGCGAGCGCGGTGAAGGAGACGACGGCCACCTTGACCCTGGCGGGCAGCACCGCGGCCTGGTGGTACGAGGGCAACCAGAGCGGCGCGCAATGCGTCTCGGTGGCGCAGAACACCGCGAGCGTGAACCTCAGCGGCCTGACCGGCGGCACGTCCTACACTTACAAGGCATACAGCGACAACAGTTGCGCCACCGAAATCACATCCGACGCGACCGACGCGGAGTTCACCACCGTCGGCCTGACCGCCACCTCGCCGACGCAGTCCGGCGCGACGCTGAACCTGTCGAGCTGGTCGGCCGCCTGGTGGCACAAGAAAACCGCCGGCCCCGGCTCGGCGAGTTGCGCCTCGGTCGACTCGGGCACCAACATCGCGACGCTGTCCGGCCTGACGGTCAACTCGAACTACACCTGGGCCGTGTACAGCGCCGCGAACTGCAACGCCGCCGACAAGATCGCGGACGTGGACTTCAGCACGTCGGGAGCGACGCTGGCCGCGAGCGCGGTGAAGGAGACCGCGGCGACATTGACCCTCACGGGCCCCACCGCCGCCTGGTGGTACAAACGCACCGTTCCCGCCGGCGACAACACCTGCCACAGCGTCAGCGCTAATGACGCGACCGACGACCTCAGCGGCCTGACCGGCGGCACGGCCTACACCTACAAGGCCTACAGCGACAGCACCTGCGCCACGGAAATCACATCCGACGCGACCGACGCGGAGTTCACCACCGTCGGCCTGACCGCGACTGCGTTGACCCGGACCGGCGCGACCCTGAACCTCGCCAACTGGACCGAGGCCTGGTGGCACGACAAGACCTCCGGCCCCGGCTCGGCAAGCTGCACGTCGGTCTCTCAGGGCATCGGCACCGCGGACCTGTCGAGCCTGTCGATCAATGCAAGCTACACCTGGGCGGTGTACAGCGCCGCGAGTTGCAACGCCGCCGACAAGATCGCGGATGTGGACTTCAGCACCGCGGCGGCGTCGCTGGCCGCGAGCGCGGTGAAGGAGACCACGGCGACGTTGACCCTCACGGGGACCACCGCGGCGTGGTGGTACAAGCACACCGCGCCGACCGGCGACAACACCTGCCACAGCGTCAGCGCCAATGACGCGACCGACGATCTCACCGGCCTGACTGGCGGCACGTCCTACGCCTACAAGGCGTACAGCGACAGCAGTTGCAATACCGAAATCACGAGCGACGCGACCGACGCGGAGTTCTCCACCGTGGGCCTGACCACGACCTCGGTGACCCGGACCGGCGCGACCTTGAACCTCGCCAACTGGACCGAAGCCTGGTGGCACAACAAGACCTCCGGTCCCGGTTCTGCAAGCTGCGCGTCGATTGCCAAGGGCACTGCCACGGCGGACCTGTCGAGCCTGTCGATCAATTCAAGCTACACCTGGGCGGTGTACAGCGCCGCGAACTGCAACGCCGCCGACAAGATCGCGGATGTGGACTTCAGCACCGCGGCGGCGTCGCTGGCCGCGAGCGCGGTGAAGGAGACCACGGCGACGTTGACCCTCACGGGGACCACCGCGGCGTGGTGGTACAAGCGCACCGCGCCGACCGGCGACAACACCTGCCACAGCGTCAGCGCCAATGACGCGACCGACGATCTCACCGGCCTGGCCGGCGGCACGTCCTACGCCTACAAGGCGTACAGCAACAGCGCCTGCACCACCGAAATCACGAGCGATGCGACCGACGCGGAGTTCTCCACCGTGGGCCTGACCGCGACCGCGCTGACCCGGACCGGCGCGACGCTGAACCTGTCCAATTGGTCGTCCGGCTGGTGGCACAACAAATCCTCCGGCCCCGGCTCGGCGACCTGCACCTCGGTCAACTCGGGCACCAACACCGCGACGCTTTCCAGCCTGACGGTAAACTCAAACTACACTTGGGCCGTGTACAGCGCCGCGAACTGCAACGCCGCCGACAAGATCGCCGACGTCGACTTCAGCACCGCGGCGGTGTCGCTGGCCGCGAGCGCGGTGAAGGAGACCACGGCGACCTTGACCCTCACCGGCACCACCGCGGCGTGGTGGTACAAGCGCACCGCGCCGACCGGCGACAACACCTGCCAAAGCGTCAGCGCCAATGACGCGACCGACGATCTCAGCGGCCTGACCGGCGGCACGTCATACACCTACAAGGCATACAGCAACAACGCCTGCACCACCGAAATCACGAGCGACTCGACCGACGCGGAGTTCTCCACCGTGGGCCTGACCGCGACCGCGCTGACCCGGACCGGCGCGACGCTGAACCTGTCCAATTGGTCGTCCGGCTGGTGGCACAACAAATCCTCCGGCCCCGGCTCGGCGACCTGCACCTCGGTCAACTCGGGCACCAACACCGCGACGCTTTCCAGCCTGACGGTAAACTCAAACTACACTTGGGCCGTGTACAGCGCCGCGAACTGCAACGCCGCCGACAAGATCGCCGACGTCGACTTCAGCACCGCGGCGGCTTCGCTGGCCGCCAGTGCCGTGAAGGAAACCGTAGCGACCTTGACCCTTTCCGGCACCACCGCCGCCTGGTGGTACAAGCGCACCGTTCCCGCCGGCGACACCACCTGCCACAGCGTCAGCGCCAACGACGCGACGGACGATCTCACCGGCCTGACCGGCGGCACGGCCTACACCTACAAGGCGTACAGCGACAGCACCTGCGCCACCGAAATCACCACCGACTCGACCGACGCGGAGTTCACCACCGTGGGCCTGACCGCCACCTCGCCGACGCAGTCCGGCGCGACGCTGAACCTGTCGAACTGGTCGGCCGCCTGGTGGCACAAGAAAACCGCCGGCCCCGGCTCGGCGACCTGCGCCTCGGTCGACTCCGGCACCAACACCGCGACGCTGTCCGGCCTGACGGTCAACTCGAACTACACCTGGGCCGCATACAGCGCCGCGAACTGCAGCGCCGCCGACAAGATCGCCGACGTCGACTTCGGCACCGCGGCGGCCTCGCTCGCCGCCAGCGCCGTGAAGGAAACCGTAGCGACCTTGACCATTTCCGGCACCACCGCCGCCTGGTGGTACAAGCGCACCGCGCCGACCGGCGACACCACCTGCCACAGCGTCAGCGCCAACGACGCGACCGACGACCTCAGCGGCCTTACCGGCGCCACGTCCTACACCTACAAGGCGTACAGCGACAGCACCTGCGCCACCGAGATCACGAGCGACGCGACCGACGCGGAGTTCACCACCGTGGGCCTGACCGCCACCTCGCCGACGCAGTCCGGCGCGACGCTGAACCTGTCGAACTGGTCGGCCGCCTGGTGGCACAAGAAAACCGCCGGCCCCGGCTCGGCGACCTGCGCCTCGGTCGACTCCGGCACCAACACCGCGACGCTGTCCGTCCTGACGGTCAATTCGAACTACACCTGGGCCGCATACAGCGCCGCGAACTGCAGCGCCGCCGACAAGATCGCCGACGTCGACTTCGGCACCGCGGCGGCTTCGCTGGCCGGCAGCGCCGTGAAGGAAACCGTAGCGACATTGACCCTTTCCGGCACCACCGCCGCCTGGTGGTACAAGCGCACCGTTCCCGCCGGCGACACCACCTGCCACAGCGTCAGCGCCAACGACGCGACGGACGATCTCACCGGCCTGACCGGCGGCACGGCCTACACCTACAAGGCGTACAGCGACAGCACCTGCGCCACCGAAATCACCACCGACTCGACCGACGCGGAGTTCACCACCGTGGGCCTGACCGCCACCTCGCCGACGCAGTCCGGCGCGACGCTGAACCTGTCGAACTGGTCGGCCGCCTGGTGGCACAAGAAAACCGCCGGCCCCGGCTCGGCGACCTGCGCCTCGGTCGACTCCGGCACCAACACCGCGACGCTGTCCGGCCTGACGGTCAACTCGAACTACACCTGGGCCGCATACAGCGCCGCGAACTGCAGCGCCGCCGACAAGATCGCCGACGTCGACTTCGGCACCGCGGCGGCCTCGCTCGCCGCCAGCGCCGTGAAGGAAACCGTAGCGACCTTGACCATTTCCGGCACCACCGCCGCCTGGTGGTACAAGCGCACCGCGCCGACCGGCGACACCACCTGCCACAGCGTCAGCGCCAACGACGCGACCGACGACCTCGGCGGCCTGACCGGCGCCACGTCCTACACCTACAAGGCGTACAGCGACAGCACCTGCGCCACCGAGATCACGAGCGACGCGACCGACGCGGAGTTCACCACCGTCGGTCTGACCGCGACCTCGCCGACGCAGACCGGCGCGACGCTGAACCTGTCGAACTGGTCTTCAGGCTGGTGGCACAAGAAAACCGCCGGCCCCGGCTCGGCGACCTGCGCCTCGGTCAATTCGGGCACCAACACCGCGACGCTGTCCAGCCTGACGGTCAACTCAAGCTACACCTGGGCCGTATACAGCGCCGCGAACTGCAACGCCGCCGACAAGATCGCCGACGTCGACTTCAGCACCGCGGCGGCTTCGCTCGCCGCGAGCGCCGTGAAGGAGACCGCGGCCACATTGACCCTCACCGGCTCCACCGCCGCCTGGTGGTACAAGCGCACCGCGCCCGCGGGCGACACCACCTGCCACAGCGTCTCCGCCAACGATTCGACGGACAACCTCAGCGGCCTTACCGGCGGCACGTCCTACACCTACAAGGCGTACAGCGACAGCAGTTGCACCACCGAAATCACGAACGACTCGACCGACGCGGAATTCTCCACCGTGGGCCTGACCGCGACCGCGTTGACCCGGACCGGGGCGACCTTGAACCTCGCCAACTGGACCGAGGCCTGGTGGCACGACAAGACCTCCGGCCCCGGCTCGGCGACTTGCACTTCGATCGCCCAGGGCTCCGGCACCGCGGACCTGTCGAGCCTGTCGATCAATTCAAGCTACACCTGGGCCGTGTACAGCGCCGCGAGCTGCAACGCCGCCGACAAGATCGCGGATGTGGACTTCAGCACCGCGGCGGTGTCGCTGGCCGCGAGCGCGGTGAAGGAGAGCACGGCCACCTTGACCCTCACGGGCACCACCGCGGCGTGGTGGTACAAGCGCACCGCGCCCACCGGCGACAACACCTGCCACAGCGTCAGCGCCAATGACGCGACCGACGATCTCACCGGCCTGACTGGCGGCACGTCCTACACCTACAAGGCGTACAGCGACAGCAGTTGCACCACCGAAATCACGAGCGACGCGACCGACGCGGAGTTCTCCACCGTGGGCCTGACCGCGGGTTCGGTCACGCAGAGCGGAGCGACGCTGACCCTGTCCAACTGGACCGAAGCCTGGTGGCACAACAAGACCTCCGGTCCCGGTTCTGCAAGCTGCGCGTCGATTGCCAAGGGCACTGCCACGGCGGACCTGTCGAGCCTGTCGATCAATTCAAGCTACACCTGGGCGGTGTACAGCGCCGCGAACTGCAACGCCGCCGACAAGATCGCGGATGTGGACTTCAGCACCGCTGTGGTGTCGCTGGCCGCGAGCGCGGTGAAGGAGACCACGGCGACGTTGACCCTCACGGGCACCACCGCGGCGTGGTGGTACAAGCGCACCGCGCCGACCGGCGACAACACCTGCCACAGCGTCAGCGCCAATGACGCGACCGACGATCTCACCGGCCTGACCGGCGGCGCGTCCTACACCTACAAGGCGTACAGCGACAGCAGTTGCACCACTGAAATCACGAGCGACGCGACCGACGCGGAGTTCTCCACCGTGGGCCTGACCGCGGGTTCGGTCACGCAGAGCGGGGCGACGCTGACCCTGTCCAACTGGTCGGCCGCATGGTGGCACGACAAGACCTCCGGCCCCGGCTCGGCGACTTGCACCTCGGTCGCCCAGGGCACCGGCACCGCGGACCTGTCGAGCCTGTCGATCAATGCAAGCTACACCTGGGCGGTGTACAGCGCCGCGAGCTGCAACGCCGCCGACAAGATCGCGGACGTGGACTTCAGCACCGCGGCGGCGTCGCTGGCCGCGAGCGCGGTGAAGGAGACCACGGCGACCTTGACCCTCACGGGCACCACCGCCGCGTGGTGGTACAAGCGCGCCGCGCCGACCGGCGACAACACCTGCCACAGCGTCAGCGCCAATGACGCGACCGACGATCTCACCGGCCTGACCGGCGGCACGTCATACACCTACAAGGCGTACAGCAACAACGCCTGCACCACCGAAATCACGAGCGAGGCGACCGACGCGGAGTTCACCACCGTCGGTCTGACCGCGACCTCGCCGACGCAGACCGGCGCGACGCTGAACCTGTCGAACTGGTCGGCCGCCTGGTGGCACGAGAAAACCGCCGGCCCCGGCTCGGCGACCTGCGCCTCGGTCAATTCGGGCACCAACACTGCGACGCTGTCCGGCCTGACGGTCAATTCAAGCTACACCTGGGCCGTGTACAGCGCCGCGAACTGCAGCGCCGCCGACAAGATCGCCGACGTCGACTTCGGCACCGCGGCGGCCTCGCTCGCCGCGAGCGCGGTGAAGGAGACCGCGGCTACCTTGACCCTCACGGGCACCACCGCCGCCTGGTGGTACAAGCGCACCGCGCCCGCCGGCGACGCCACCTGCCACGGCGTCTCCGCCAATGACGCGACCGACGATCTCACCGGCCTGACCGGCGGCGCGTCCTACACCTACAAGGCGTACAGCGACAGCAGTTGCACCACCGAAATCACGAACGACTCGACCGACGCGGAATTCTCCACCGTCGGCCTGACCGCCACCGCGGTGACGCGGACCGCGGCGAGGCTGAACCTCTCCAACTGGACCGGGGCTTGGTGGCACGGCAAAACGACGGGCCCCGGCCCAGCGACTTGCGTCCCGGTCAACGCCGGCACCGGCGCCGCGAACCTGTCGGGCCTGACAGCGGCGTCCAACTACTCCTGGACGGTTTACGGCGCGGCGAATTGCAACGCCGCCGACAAGATCGCCGATGTCGATTTCACCACTTCGGTGGCCGCGACACTGACGGCGGGCGGCGTCGAGGCCTCCACGGCGACGCTGACCATCGCCAACCACAGCGCCGCGTGGTGGTACAAGCGCACCGCGCCCGCGGGCGACGACAGCTGCCACGGCGTCGCCGCCAACGACGCGACCGATGAGCTGTCCAACCTGTCGCCGAACACCAGGCACAGCTACAAGGCTTACCGCGACAGCCTCTGCGCGGTCGGACTGACGAACGCTTCGGCAGACGCGGATTTCCTCACCAAGCCCGGAGCGCCGGCCACGCCGACGGTAGCCGGCGCCGGAGTCGGCGAATTGACCCTCAAATCCCTGGTCACCGGCGACGGCGCGCTGGTCAAGTGGCAATACCAAATGAAGGAAACCGACGGCGCCTACGGATCCTGGATCGACATCCAGTCCAGCTCGACCTCGCTGTCGCATACCGTGACCGGCCTGACCGGCGGCGCGGGCTACCGGTTCAAGCTGCGCGCCGAGAACGCCGCGGGCGTCGGCGCGGAATCGGCGGAATCGCCGGAAGCGGTGGCGCCGAACGAACTGGCTTTCGGCTCGTCGACGGCGTCCGACCAGACTTGGCGCGAAGGCGTAACCATCGAATCGGTGGCGCTGCCCAAGGCTTCGGGCGGCGGCGGAACCGTGAGCTACAGTTTTGAGCCCGCGCTGCCGGAAGGACTGAACTTCGACCCGGCGACGCGAATGCTGAGCGGCGCGCCGACCGGGCTGACGGAGACGACGACCTACACCTACACGGCGACGGACGCCGACGGCGACAGCGTCAGCCTGAGTTTCACGATTACCGTGTCGGCGAACGCCGAGCCCGACTTCGGCGGCGCGACGGTGGCGGACCAGGAGTTCCCGCAAAACAGCGAGATCGCCCCCGTGACGCTGCCGGCGGCTTCGGGCGGCGACGGGGCGGTGAGCTACAGTTTCGAGCCGGCGCTGCCACCGGGACTGAACTTCGACCCGGAGACGCTGATCTTGAGCGGCGCGCCAACCGGACTGACGGAAACCACGACCTACACCTACACGGCGACCGACACCGACGGCGACAGCGTCAGCCTGCGCTTCACGATCGCGGTGATGGCGAATCTGACGCCCGACTTCGGCGGCGCGATCGTCAAAGATCAGACTCACAGGCAAAATACCCTGATCGAACCCCTCGTGCTGCCCGCGGCTTCGGGCGGGGACGGAGCGCTGAGCTACTCGATCGCCCCCGCGCTTCCCGCGGGCCTCGACTTCGACCCGGCGACGCGCGTCTTGAGCGGCATGCCGACGGTGGCGGCGGAAAATACGACCTACACCTACATCGCCACCGACATTGACGGCGACCAGGCGAGCCTGCGCTTTTCCATCACGGTCGAGGCGGATCTGGCGCCCGACTTCGGCGATGCCGGCGTGGCGAACCAAATGTTCATTCAAGGCAGGCCGATCACTCCCGCAACTCTGCCGGAAGCCCGTGGCGGCGACGGCGGCTTGACATACTCGCTGACGCCGGCTCTGCCCGCTGGCCTGAGTTTCAATGCGGCTGACCGCATACTGAGCGGCACGCCGACCGCGCCGATGGCGGAGACTGCCTACACCTACACCGCGACCGACGCCGACGGCGACAGCGCGAACCTGAGTTTCACCTTGGCGGTGGCCGACCAGACGCCGCATTTCGCCGACGCCCGGATCGCCAACCTGCGGTTGACGCGCGGTGTCGAGATGGCCCCGCAGACGCTGCCCGAGGCGCGCGGCGGCGACGGCGCCTTGACCTACTCGCTGTCTCCCGCGCTTCCGGCCGGCCTGACATTCAACCCGGCGACACGGACTTTGAGCGGCGCGCCGCTGCAAACAGCCGCGCCGCGTACCTTCGAGTACACGGTGACCGACTCCGACGTTTCCGAGCCCGACACCGCAAGCTTGAGTTTCACCATCGAAGTCGCGGTTTCGGCGGCGGACAAGGCGGTGCTCAACGACGCGCTGGCCTCCCAGGGCAGGGCGCTGCTCAACGGCGCGACCAGCGTCATCGGCGAACGCTTCCGCGCCCCCGCCGCCGCGCCCGCGACGGCTTCGGCTGAAAATGGGGAAGAAGAACCAAGCCGCGCCGTTGCCGCGCTCAACGCCTTCGCCTCCTTCCTGAGCGGCCAATCCGGTTCTTCGGGCCACGCACCGGCGGGCGGGTATGGTTCCGCCGGTGGTTACGTCCAGACCGGCGGCTTCGGCGGTTTCGGTGGCGCGGGCGGCGCTGGCCCGACAAGCGGTTTCGGCCCCTCGGGCGGCTTTGGCCCAATGGGCGGCGCCGGTACCGGAGGCGGATTCGGTTCCGCGGGCGGCTACGACCCAAGGGGTGGTTTCGCCGGCGGCGGCATGGCCGGCGTCCCGCCCGGCTTCGGTTCGCCGGGCGGGTATGGCGGCCCCGGCTTGGGCGGCGCGACCGGCATGGGCGTCGAGCCGACCGGCAACGGCGCGGGCATGGCCGGCGCTGCCGGCGTCGATCAGGCCGGCAACGGTATGAATCCGGGCTTCGGCCACACCGGAATGCCGGGCGCGGGCCTGCTGTACGGCTCCGGCGACGCTTCCGACTCCGGCGGCATCTTCGACAATTTCGACCTGCGCCAGATGCTTGAGGGCCGCTCCTTCGCCGTTTCGCTGCAGTCGCCGCAAGGCGCGAACACGAACGCGGACGGCAACGCCGCCCCGGCGCCTGACGCCTGGACCCTCTGGGGCGCGGCAGACATCCAACGCTTCGACGCCGCCTCCGAATCCGAAACCGGCGCGAGCCACAGCGGCGGCCTCGTCTCGGCCTTCCTCGGTGCCGACCGCCGCTTCGGCGACGGCGGTTGGATGGCCGGCGCGGCGCTCTCGCGTTCTTCCGGCGACGCCGACTACATGGTCGGCGGTCGTTCGGGCCGCCTCGACATCGAATTGACGAGCCTCTACCCCTACGTCCGCGGCGAAACCGACTCCGGCCTCGAATTGTGGGCTCTCGGCGGCGTTGGCGGCGGCGAAGCCGCCGATAAAGCCGGCTTCGCCGGCGCGGCGGAGGAAAGCGCCGACCTCGACATGCGCATGGCCGCGGCCGGCCTGCGTCGGTCTTTGGCCCAGCGCGGCGCGCTCGACTTCTCCCTCGTCGGCGGAATCGGCTTCCTGACGCTGAACACCGCCGACGGCGCGGGCATGCGCGCCGTCGACGGCCTCGACGCGGGCGTTTCCCAAGGCCGGCTGGCGCTCGAAATATCGCGCCAGTCCGAAGGCCTCTCGCCCTACCTGCGCCTCGGCGCGCGGGGCGACGGCGGCGACGGCCTCACCGGCAGCGGCCTCGAACTCGTCGGCGGCCTTCGCTACGCCGGCCCCCGGGTCGACTTCGAGGCGCAATTCCGCTGGCTCGCGGCCCACTCGGCGCAGGATTACGAGGAATACGGCGGCATGGCGCGGCTGGTGGTGAAATCCCGCGCCGACGGTTCGGGCATGCGCCTCAGCCTCGCGCCGACCTGGGGCCAGGCCGAGGGCGGAATGCTCGGCGGCGGCGGACTGCTCGGCGAATCGGGCCTGGGCTCGATGGGTGGCAGCGGCATGTCGGGCTCCGGCGCGCCGACGCTGTCGCTGGCGAGCGAACTCGGCTACGGCTTCGCCTTCGAGCGCGGCCTGCTGACCCTCGGCGCCACCTTGATGAACGACGCTCTCGGCGGCGACCGCGAAACCTACGGTCTGACCTGGGCCACCACGCCCGGACAGCGTTCCGCGGCGCGACTCGCCGGCGAAGACGCGGCGGAAGGCGAAGGCGTCTTCGGCGCGGCAACCCCCGGTTTCACCGGCAAGCTCAAGTTCGGCTTCGGCTACGAGCGCCCAACTCCCGTGACAGAAGGCGGCCCGGTGCTCCAGTTGAACTACACCGCCGAGTTCTGACGCCGGCGTCTATACACCCCGGCCGCGCGTCTGTATAATGCCCGCTTTGCGGGTATGGCCCTCTCATGTTGCGCATTGTTGAAGAAGCCCTGACATTCGACGATGTCCTGCTCCTGCCAGCCCACTCGACCGTACTGCCCGCGAAAGTCGACCTCGACACGCGGCTGACCCGCGCGATTCCGCTCAATATTCCGCTGATTTCCGCCGCCATGGATACGGTCACGGAGTCGAGGCTGGCCATCGCCATGGCCCAGGAAGGCGGACTCGGCGTCATCCACAAGAACATGAGCGTCGAGCGCCAGGCCCGCGAAGTGCGGCTGGTGAAGAAATTCGAGAGCGGGGTGGTGCGGGATCCCATCACCATTCCCGTCGATGCCGCCGTGCGCGACCTGGTGGACCTCATGCGCGAGCACAATATCTCCGGCATGCCCGTGGTCGACGGCGCCGGCCTCGTGGGCATCGTCACCAGCCGGGACGTGCGTTTCGAGACGAACATGGACGCCAGGGTCGAGAACATCATGACGCCCAGGGAAAAACTGGTCACCGTGGGCGAGGATTACGAGCTTGAGGAAGTCAAGGCGCTGCTGCACAGGCACCGCATCGAGAAAGTGCTCGTCGTCAACGGCGGCTTTGAACTCCGCGGTCTGATCACCTTGAAGGACATCCGCAAATCCGAGGATTTCCCCAATGCCTGCAAGGACGAACTCGGCAGGCTGCGGGCGGCCGCCGCGGTGGGCGTCGGCGGCGACAACAACGAGCGCGTGCAGGCGATCGTCGAGGCCGGCGTCGATGTGATCGTCGTCGATACCGCCCATGGACATTCCCAGGGCGTGCTCAACCAGGTCGGTGAGATCAAGAAGCGCTATCCGGAAATTTCGGTGGTCGGCGGCAATATCGCCACCGCCGACGCCGCTCGCGACCTCGTCAAGGCAGGCGTGGACGCGGTCAAGGTCGGCATCGGTCCCGGTTCGATCTGCACGACGCGCATCGTCACCGGCGTCGGCGTGCCGCAGATCACGGCGGTGGCGAACGTGGTGGGCGCGCTGAAGGACACCGATATCTGCGTGATTTCCGACGGCGGCATCCGCTACTCGGGCGACATCGCCAAAGTGCTCGCCGCCGGCGCCCATGTGGTCATGGTCGGCTCGCTGCTGGCGGGTTCGGAAGAAGCGCCCGGCGAAGTCGAACTCTTCCAGGGCAGGAGTTACAAGACCTATCGGGGCATGGGCTCGCTGGGCGCGATGTCTTCGTCGCAGGGCTCCAGCGACCGCTATTTCCAGGATCTCGAAGCGGGCGCCGAAAAACTGGTGCCCGAAGGCATCGAGGGCCGGGTGCCATACAAGGGATCGATGTCGGCCATCGTGCACCAGTTGATGGGTGGATTGCGGTCGAGCATGGGCTATACCGGTTGCGGGACCATCGGGCAATTGCGTACCGCGACCCGTTTCGTCAAGATCACCGCTTCGGGCATTTCCGAGTCCCACGTGCACGATGTCAGCATCACCAAGGAAGCTCCCAATTACCAGGTCTACTAGCACTCCGGCCGATATCCATGCGCGGAAAATCCTGGTGCTGGACTTCGGCTCCCAGTACACCCAGTTGATCGCGCGCCGGGTGCGCGAAGCCGGCGTGTATTGCGAGATTCGCGACTACGACATCGCCGAAGCCGACACGCGCGCCTTCGATCCCCAGGGAATCATTTT
This sequence comes from Pseudomonadales bacterium, assembly GCA_963664805.2. Lineage (GTDB taxonomy): Bacteria > Pseudomonadota > Gammaproteobacteria > Pseudomonadales > Pseudohongiellaceae > UBA9145. Next base: position 124,664 of record OY761612.1, read on the forward strand.
TTCCGGCGGTCCCGAATCCGCCGGGGCCGCGGCCGCGCCGAGTCCGCCGGACCACCTGTTTGAATTCGGCGTGCCGATTCTCGGCATCTGCTATGGCCTGCAGATCATGGCCGAACATTTCGGCGGCAAGGTCGAGGCCTCGGACAAATCGGAATTCGGATTTGCCCGGGTCGCCGTCGAAGCCCCCTGCCGCCTGTTGCAAGGCATCGAGGATCGTATCGAGGGCGGCGGCAAGGCCCAACTCGACGTCTGGATGAGTCACGGCGACAAAGTCACCGCGGCGCCGCCGGGCTTCACTGTCGCCGCCGCGACGGAAAGCGCGCCGATCACGGCGATGGCCGACGACGAACGCGGCCTGTACGGCCTTCAGTTTCACCCCGAAGTTACCCATACCGCCCAGGGCCAGCGCATCATGGAGCGATTCGTCCACGAAATCTGCGGCTGCGGGTCGCTATGGACGCCGGCCAACATCATCGAAGACGCGGTCGCCGCGGTGAGGGAGACAGTCGGCTCGGACCAGGTCCTGCTCGGGCTTTCGGGCGGAGTCGATTCGTCGGTCGTGGCGGCCCTGTTGCATCGGGCCATCGGCGATCAACTCCAATGCGTGTTCGTCGATAATGGTCTGTTGCGGTTGCATGAAGGCGACCAGGTGATGGCTACCTTCGCCGCCAACATGGGAATCCGGGTGATCCGCGCCAACGCCGAAGAACTTTTCCTCGATCGTCTGCGGGGCGTGGCGGAGCCCGAGGCCAAGCGCCGCATTATCGGCAATACATTCATCGAAGTATTCGAACAGGAAGCCTCGCGTTTGCCCGATGTGCGCTGGCTGGCCCAGGGAACGATTTATCCCGACGTAATCGAATCCGCCGGCGCCCGCACGGGCAAGGCGAGAGTGATCAAGTCGCACCACAATGTCGGCGGGCTGCCCGAAACGATGAAACTGGAGTTACTCGAACCTTTGCGCGAACTGTTCAAGGATGAAGTGCGCAAACTCGGCCTTGAACTCGGATTGCCGCACAAGATGGTGTATCGCCATCCTTTCCCCGGCCCGGGTTTGGGCGTGCGTGTAATCGGAGATGTGCGCAAGGAGTATTGCGAAATTTTGCGGCGCGCGGATGCGATCTTTATCGAAGAACTGCATCGCGCGAATGTTTACGATAAGGTCAGCCAGGCATTCGCGGTATTCATGCCCGTCAAGTCGGTAGGCGTTGTGGGCGACGCCCGCCGTTATGCTTGGGTGATAGGCTTGCGCGCGGTCGAGACGGTGGATTTCATGACCGCGCGCTGGGCACGGCTGGACACCGAACTGCTGGAGGTGGTTTCCAGCAGAATCATGAACGAGATACCCGAGGTTTCACGGGTGGCTTACGATATTTCGAGCAAGCCACCCGCTACCATAGAGTGGGAATAGTCCGGATTCGCCGAATCAGGATTTTTCGTTCTTCACCGCGATAAAGCCGGATTGGCCTTTGCCTTTCGCCCGGCGCACGGTATAGCCGTAAAGCCCAAGATTGAACTTGCGGTCGCCTTCCATTCCCGACAGGGCTTCGACGATTCTGTCGGCGACCGGATCCGATTCCGGCGCCTCACTGGCTTGTCTCAAGAGCCATTTTCTGAAAGCGTCTTCGGCGAGATCGTCACCGATCGACTTGCGCAAAGCGTTCAACTTCCTGATATGACCTTTGGTCAACGTACTTTCGTCTATGGACATAATAGTCTCCTGCTGATATGCCGCATTGGCTGGATGAATTGACTCCACAAAGAACCGGACTACGGCGGTGTTGTTGAAATGAATCGCGAAAATACATCAGTTTGAGAAACGCATCAAGCGTAAATAGTGGTGAATTTGCTTTTTTCATTTAGATAACTTACCCATTTCCCAAACCTACATTGCAATGACCGGAATCGTGGTTGATCTATTTCAAGAAAATTGAAATTCTGCGAAATCCGGCGATTACTCCCATACCGCGATTGCCCGATCAAGTAAACTTGAATCCCCTTGGCTGATGCAGGCGAACTTTGAGATGTGCGGGAAGGATCTACGTTTCATGCAAGTCGCGCTGGAACTCGCACGCGAAGCGCGGGCGCTGGACGAAGTTCCCGTGGGTGCGGTGCTCGTCAGCGAAGACAAGGTAATCGGCCAGGGCCACAACCGGCCCGTCAAGGCGAGCGACCCTACGGCCCACGCCGAAATCGAGGCGTTGCGGCGGGCCGCGCAAAGGGCCGGCAACTACCGCCTTCCGGGAGCAACGCTGTACGTGACTATCGAACCCTGCGCCATGTGCGTCGGCGCCATGATCCACGCCCGTATAGAGCGGCTCGTTTTCGGCGCCCGCGAGCCGCGGGCCGGGGCGGTGATGAGCCGCGAGTCGCTGGCGCAAAAGACTTGGCTGAACCATCGGATCGAAGTCACCGAAGGCGTACTCGCCGAAGATTGCGGCGCGCTGCTGAGGGCTTTCTTCGCCGATAAACGCGCTGCCGATTGAATTCCGGGCCGGATTCCGCAACTTCGCTTCGCCACGCGTAAAATGACGGCAACTGGCAGTCGCCATTCCGCGCGAAGCGAAGTCGCGGAATCTCCTTGAGGATGGCAGCTTCGATCCGTCACCGTCTGGGGCGCGGAGTACAGCGGACGCCGTAAACACGGTCCAGCCGCCAAGCACAGCTTGGCGTCGTTCCGGCTGCGCATGAAGCTGCGCTTCATAAACGCTTGCCTGCACCCCTGTGGGCTTCGGGCTCGGCATCCCTGCCTCGCACGCCCGCTGCACTCCGCGCCCCAGACGGCGACTCACACCATGCGGAATCGATAAATCGTTATTCCGCGCGAAGTGACTTGGGGCATCCCCGCCCCTCGCCCCCGCGGGCGGCGCGTGGCGCCTTCCAAAATGGCATTCCCGCCATTTTGTCGCAGAATCCATTATAATCGCGGCCTGTTTTCCGGTGACTTTCGCCAGTAACCGCTCCGGGAATTCGTTCATGCAGGTGTTGTACGGGGGCACGGCGCTCTCACCGTTCAAAACCGCCAATTTGCTAGGCGCCTTGCGGGCCGTGAACGGGGCGCTCGGCTCCCTCTCGGCCCGCTTCGTTCACTTCCTTGAATTCGACGAGATTTCCTCAGCCGACGAGCAAATACTGAAAGTGCTGTTGCGCTACGGCGAAGATTGGCCGGAGGATGTCCGCAGCGGCTCGCCGAGCTGCCTCGTCGTTCCCAGGCCCGGCACGATTTCGCCCTGGTCGAGCAAGGCCACGGATATTCTGCGCAATTGCGGACTTGCCCATCTCGGGCGCATCGAGCGTGGAATCGTCTACTACTTCGACGCCGAGACCATCGACCCGGAGTGGACGCCGCTGGTCCACGACCGCATGATCCAGGCGATCCTGCCCGATGTGAACGAGGCCGTCCGCCTGTTCGAACACCAGCGGCCGCGGCCCATGGCCTCGGTCGACGTTCTCGGCGGGGGTCGCGAAAGCCTGCTGCGCGCGGACCGGGAAATGGCGCTGGCGCTGGCGCCCGACGAAATCGATTACCTCTGCGACAACTTCCGGTCCCTGGGCCGGAATCCGACCGACGTCGAACTGATGATGTTCGCCCAGGCGAATTCGGAACATTGCCGCCACAAGATCTTCAACGCGTCCTGGACCGTGGATGGCGAGCGCAGGGAACATTCCCTGTTCGACATGATCCGGCATACCCACCGGACTTCTCCCGCCGGCGTGCTCTCGGCCTACGAGGACAATGCCGCGGTCATGGAGGGCTTTGAGGCCGATCGCTTTTTCCCCGACCCGAAAACGCGCGGCTACGCTTACAACAGGGAAGCCGCGCACATCCTGATGAAGGTCGAGACGCACAATCATCCAACCGCGATCGCCCCATTTCCCGGCGCTTCCACCGGTTCCGGCGGCGAAATCCGCGATGAAGGCGCCACCGGGACCGGCGCCAAGCCCAAGGCGGGACTGACCGGCTTCAGCGTTTCCAACTTGCGCATCCCGGATTTCCACCAACCTTGGGAGGAAGACTTCGGCAAGCCCGGCCAGATCGCCTCCGCGCTGGAAATCATGCTCGATGGCCCGATCGGTGGAGCGGCATTCAACAACGAATACGGCCGGCCGGCGTTATGCGGCTATTTCCGCAGTTTCGAGGAGCGCGTCGACGGCGAATTGCGCGGTTATCACAAGCCGATCATGATCGCCGGCGGCATCGGCAATATCCGCGAACAACACGTTCGGAAAGGCGAAGTGGATCCGGGAGCGAAACTCGTCGTGCTCGGCGGTCCGGCGATGCTCATCGGACTCGGCGGCGGGGCGGCTTCCTCGATGGCCTCCGGCTCGGCCAGCGAGGAACTCGATTTTGCCTCGGTGCAACGCGACAACCCGGAAATGCAGCGTCGCTGCCAGGAAGTGATCGATGCCTGCTGGCAACTGGGCGAAGCCAATCCGATCCGCTTCATCCATGATGTGGGCGCCGGCGGACTCGCCAACGCGCTGCCGGAACTCGTCAAGGACGCGGGCACGGGAGGTGAGTTTTCCCTGCGCGGGATTCCCAGCGCCGAATCGAGCCTGTCGCCGCTCGAAATCTGGTGCAACGAAGCCCAGGAACGCTATGTGCTCGCCATCGATGCGGGCGATCTGGATCGATTCGAAAACATCTGCGCCCGCGAGCGCTGCCCTTTCGCCATCGTCGGCAAAACCACGGTTGAAAAACGGCTGAAACTGTCCGACGAACATTTCTCCAACGATCCCATAGACTTGCCGATGGAACTCTTGTTCGGCAAGCCGCCGGCGATGCATCGCGAGGCCAAGTCGCCGCCGCCGCGCGCTGGTAAATTCGATTGCGCCGGCATCGAGTTGAGCGATGCCATCGACCGCGTATTGGCCTTGCCGGGAGTGGCGAGCAAGTCCTTTCTCATCACCATCGGCGACCGCACGATAACCGGCCAGGTCAGCCGCGACCAGATGGTCGGCCCCTGGCAGACACCGGTGGCCGATGCGGCGGTGACCTGCAATTCGTACACCGCCCATGCCGGCGAAGCCATGGCCATGGGCGAGCGGGCGCCGCTCGCCTTGCTTGACGCGCCGGCCGCGGGCCGAATGGCGGTCGCCGAGGCGATCACCAATATCGCCTGCGCCGATATCGCCCGAATCGGCGATATCAAGTTGTCGGCCAACTGGATGGTCGCTGCCGGCCACGGCTTTGAGGACGCCAGGCTTTACGCCACCGTGGCGGCGGTCGCGCAGGAATTCTGCCCGGCGCTTGGGATCTGCATCCCGGTCGGCAAGGATTCGATGTCGATGCGAACGGTCTGGCAGGAAGCCGGCGGCGCTGAGCAGAGCATGACCGCGCCGCTTTCGCTGGTGATCAGCGCCTTCGCGCCGGTCGGCGACGTGCGGCGTACCTGGACGCCGCAATTGCGCACGGATCGCGGTCCGAGCAGCCTGGTACTGTTCGATCTCGGACGTGGCCGCAACCGTCTCGGCGGTTCGGCGCTCGGACAGGTCTACCGGCGCATCGCCGGCGCGCCCCCCGATGTCGACGATCCTGCGATGCTGCGCGCTCTGTTCGCGTTCCTGATCGAGTGCCGGGCACGAAACCTGGCTCTCGCCTATCACGACCGTTCCGACGGCGGACTGATAACAACCGTGCTGGAAATGGCGTTCGCTGGCCGCTGCGGGCTGGAATTGCAATTACCGGAAGACGCCGATGTGCCGGGATGGTTATTCGCGGAGGAAATCGGTGCAGTGCTGCAGGTGCGCGATGGCGATTTGCCCGTAATGCGCGAATTGGCCGAGCCCCTCGGCCTTGCAGCGATCATGCATGAAATCGGCAAGCCCTTTTCCCATGGCGATATCGTGATTCGCGCCGGCGGGCAAGAGATCTTCCGTGACTCGCGCATCGAGCTGCAGCGGCGCTGGGCGGCGACGAGCTATCACATGCAGCGCCTGCGCGATAACGCCGACTGCGCGCGGCAGGAATACGACGCCCTGCTCGACGCGGACGATCCGGGCATCGGTTTCGAGACCGCTTTCGATCCCGTGGAAGATATCACCGCACCCTACATAAATGTGCAGGCGCGGCCGCGAGTGGCGGTATTGCGCGAGCAGGGCGTCAACGGGCAGATGGAAATGGCGGCGGCATTCGATCGCGCCCGTTTCGAGGCCATCGACGTGCATATGACCGACCTGGCGGGCGGCGCGGCCGATCTGACAAGTTTCGACGTAATAGCCGCCTGCGGCGGCTTCTCCTTCGGCGACGTGCTCGGCGCCGGCGGAGGCTGGGCGAAGTCGGTTCTTTGCAACGACGACTTGCGCAAGCAGTTCGAGAAGTTCTTCCACAATCCGGCCACGCTCACGCTCGGGGTCTGCAACGGCTGCCAGATGATCGCGTTGCTTGCCGATTTGATCCCCGGCAGCGGCCATTGGCCTACGTTCCAGCGCAACCTGTCCGAGCAGTTCGAGGCGCGTTTCGCCATGGTGCAGGTGCAGGAAAGCCCTTCCGCGTTTTTCACCGGCATGGCGGGCAGCCGCTTTCCGCTGGCCGTGGCCCACGGCGAAGGCCGCGCTGTTTTCAGGGCGGCAGCCGACGGCGCCGCACTCAGCTCGCGCGTCTGCCTGCGTTACGTCGATAACCGGGGCGCGATTGCGGAGAGCTACCCGGCCAATCCCAACGGTTCCACGGAAGGCGTGGCAGCCGTGTGCAACGAAGACGGCCGCGTTACCATACTCATGCCGCATCCGGAACGCGTATTCCGCGCCTGCCAGAACTCCTGGCATCCCGAGGACTGGGGGGAAGACGCGCCTGCCATGCGGCTGTTCCGCAACGCAAGAGCATGGCTTGATTGAATATGACTGACAACGGTTTGTACAAGATCGAGTTTTATGTCCCAGATTCCCATCTCGAAGCGGTGAAGACCGCCATGTTCGCCGCGGGCGCCGGCCGCGTCGGCGACTACGACAGTTGCGCCTGGCAGACGCCTGGGCAAGGCCAGTTCCGGCCGCTCGAAGGCGCCAACCCTTACCTTGGCCAGACCGGCAAGGTCGAAACCGAACCCGAATACAAGGTCGAGATGGTCTGCGCCGGTGAACTTGTCCGCGAAGTCGTTGCCGCGATGAAACGGGCGCATCCCTATGAAGAAGTGGCTCACAGCATTATCCGCTGTGAAGTCATCAACGATGGGTAATACGGCTTGGCATATCGGCTGGGACGTTGGCGCCTGGCATTGTCTTAAAGGCAAGACCGGCAAGAAGCCCCGCGACGCCATAGTGATTCTCAACTCCAATCTTGAAATCGTCGGCACTCCATGGCGCGGCAATCTGCGGGAGGCCATCAATAGCTGTTCTACAACTGGCGAATGGAGTGCAGCACTGTTCAATTTGTGCCGTTTATCCCCCCAATCCGGTTCGATAACACTCGCTATTGATGCTCCGTTGGGATTCTCAGATGCTTTCCGACAGCTTGTGACTAAACTGTCGGCTGCTGCTTCCATCGAATCAAACCAGACCAATCCATATCTGTTTCGCCGCACGGAACGCTACCTATTTAAGCGTGGTTTCTATCCGCTTTCGGCTATCACTCAGCAGATTGGCTCACAGGCAACAAAAGGGATGCATGTCCTCGCCCGTTTCGCGCCAAATGTAGTGGACTGTGGTGTCTGGAGTGGGCGTGATGGAAGCGATCTTACCGTTATCGAAACCTATCCCGCACCTTGCTTCGAGTCGAAGACCATCAAAGAATTGCTGGAACACGACAGGTATTCCAAATTTTCCGAAAAGGATGATCGTAAGGATGCTCTGATCTGCGCCTTGGTTGCCCAGTTGTTTGCGGAGGCGAAGAGTGAGCTTGTACCGCCTGAGCAAGACGTTTCCCCAAGCGAGGGCTGGATATGGGTACCCAAAGATGCTCTTTTTCTAGATGATGCGTGAGCAATTCCCTTTTTAAAATCAAGGGTATCTTGACCTGCATAAGCTCATTCAAGATCACAGGCGCTAGAACCTCGCCCTTGCCGGGAAGCATGGTTTGGAGAATGTCCGTATCTTTGGCTCAATGGCTCCTGACGTTTTGCGAACGGATTTTGCACGAGGCTGTATCGCTTTGATTCCCGATCATGAATCGGAGAAGAAGATTTGCCTGTACTCAAGGATGCGGTTGGCCGCATGAGAAATCGGATCGACGCGAAACAAGAAAAATGACGACACATCCCGCATTTGACCCGAATCACTCGTCACGCATAGATTTCTTCCTGAAGCGATTGGAGCAGCGACAAGATTTCCTCTAACTCAGGCACATCTCCAAAAATTATGTTTCTCATTGAGCGATAGTCAGACCTAACCGAGGCCAGCACATGATCTTTCGGAACAAGAACCAAGGTGCTTGGCTTCGCCAGATCGTATCTTGCCCAGCCGCGAGGATAGAATCGCTGTTTGAAAGCCACTACGCTATCCAGTAAATCCAGATCGGCCAATGCCTGCTCCTTGACAGACGTGTTAGTCATCTTGGCCAAGTCGTAATAGTGACGCAAATAGCGAAAAGGCTGCTCATTTCCTTCGGGGCGATGGGCCTCATGGTGCAGAATTGTCGCCTTCTCCCAAAACGTGCGTTTTGCCGTTATCACCTTTATCGTGAATTCACTTTGATCAAACACCTTGAGAAAGGCTTCCGCCGCGTAACAGCTTATCCTGCGTTTCTCATATGGCAACCATGACGCCAATGGACCGATTTCCAGCCGCACTTCAGAACGGAGTTAATCATCATGAAAAGCTGCGGGATAGTCGATGTGAATAACGAACGGTTCATCAGCCTCTAAACGACAGCTACACACACCGTTGAGTGCAGATTCAACCGATCTAAACAGTTCCGTATCAATGTGCTGTTGCGCTCTTTCATTGATGGCCTAGTTAAATTGGTCCTGTTTGGTTCTTGACCGGTTCGCCAGAGGATCCTCTCCATCTAAAACGCGCCAGTCCAAGATCAGATCGATATCCTCGGAGAATCGCTCGATAAGTTGATAAACCTTGGAAAGACTGGTACTTCCCTTGAACATCAGCAGCCGTGATAGTCGCGGTTGCCGGAAAAGCCGATTATGCACCCAGGTTACCCAAAAGTCCTTTTCCACAACGGCCGGCGTGGTGCCTTTCAGCATGGCCATCTCCGAAGACAACTCGCTATGTTCCCTTGCATGAAACCTGGCCACTTTTTCCATCAATCATCCTCCTTAAGGGTATGTCGAGATCACTCCTGTGTATTAGATTGTCTCAGATTTAGAACCTTTAGTCCTGTACAGGAAGTTGAATTCTTCTGACTCTTTCTCTCCCTCTCTGAAGGATCCTATTGAATACTCCTTTTCTCAGATCTTTTGCTTTAACATAAAAAGTAACACACTGTTCCAGACCTGGGTGGCACGACTCAATCTCCACCGGAGTAATAAGATATTCTGGGTAATGCTGACAGAACTCCACTCTAGGAACAATAGGCTCCGGAGGGATCATACAATCTGATTGCAGTATCTCCTTTACTTCTATCTTCGACTCTATAACGAGTTCTGTAATTTTATAGTCCAAAGAGGACCCCATCCTGAAGCAAGTCTCGAAATGCCTGGTAGGGACCTGCCCTCTGAAGGCTTCCCGATTTACTTCAAAAACGTGCCCTATCTTCAGTATTTCAGGATTCCGGCATACTGTAGACTTGTCTACGAGAGATACTTGATCACCTATCTGGAATGAGTTATCAGAGATATCCTCTACCGTATCTAAATCTTGAGCTCGAGCTCCCAAGCACACCATTCCTAGCAACAGTAACAATGTCATTTGTTTCATGTCACACCTCTGTTTCAATATCTTTAGGTTCGAACAACTTTCCCTTACGTCCGCACTCGCCCCCAATCCCTCTGATTATCGCAGAATACGCATTCCTGTTGACTTTTCTCTCCTCTAACTATGTCCCATTCAGGAGGCCTCTTAGCTAGAGCATTGAGACATTGATCCCACTCGGATCCGCTCAGAGCATATGCTCTTGATGGCTTCATAGATCCAGCCAGTGACCGAACGGGTATCCCTGAGAATGCGGTCACACGCTTTCGACTCCAGTTGCTGACGGATAGTCTCGACCACCTTTTGGTCTACACGTTTTCGGCCCAGCGCTTTCAGGGCCTGTACCACCAAGCCACTCTCTCTGTATTTGAATCCCACATCCTTCAGGGCGGATTTCTTGAATTCCAGGAAATGCTGCCCTATCGCGTATTTGCGTCCTGGTCCGTCCGAGAGGTAAACCCAGTTTCCCGGCACTTGGGTGGAGAGGCCCAGCAGGTTCAGCGCCGCATCGCCGGAGGGCTGGATGCGCCAGTTGAATTTTCGAGCCAGAGCATGGGCCACTTGGTCGAAATCCGGACTCAATTGACAGTCCAATAACTGACTGTAACGAGGGTAGTCGTAGATTCCTCGACAGACACGGCGAATCTTGCCAGCCTTGGTCAGGCTGGAGAGCGCCTGATGTATGTTGGCCTCTCCGAATTCGGCTACAAAGTTGATCTTGGAAAATGTCCAACCCCTACCATGCCCGTATATCCGAGAAATAACTTTTTTTCAATGCCTTGCAAAATTATCCCATGCCCATTTTTTCAGGAAAAAAGTATTGTTTTGCTGAAGTGGAAGCTTAGCAACCTACGGCGTCATGCACAGCCCGACGGCAAAATCGGCGCCTCCCGGTAACGCCGTCGCATGATGTATGATTTGATGCCGATTTCCCCAGCCTTCGAAGTGCGGCGACGTTGAGACAAACCTATGTCGAACCAGTCAAAAGTGACGACGGGAGAAGTAGATTCTTTTCTGGCGCAGGCGAGTGTACTGATCGACAAGCATGAGGAACTCGAAATCGCCACCGGTTCGGTCTTCAATCTGTTCGAGATCCTCGGTACCAAAACCGACGAGGTTCACACGCACACCAGAATACTCGCCGAACTGCTGGATCCGAAGGGCACGCACCGGCAAGGCGCGGTTTTCACCAAGCTGTTCGCAAAACGCGTCCACATAGACGACCCGGGAATCGAGGATGCCCGTGTATGCCGCGAAAAGCCAATCACGGAGGGGCAAGTGGACATATTGATTGAGACTAAAGACACTTGTGTCGTGATCGAGAACAAGATCAATGCGAGAGATCAGGACAGACAGTTGGAAAGGTATCACGCTCACGCCAGCAAATACCCGACACACAAAGTGTACTACTTGACACTGGATGGCGGTAAGCCGAGCGATATTTCGCTAGGTGGTCTGCCAGTCGAGAAGGTGGAGTGCATCAGCTACAAATCTGATGTGATACCGTGGCTTGACGATTGCATTAAGGAAGTTGCGCTCATCCCGCAGATCAGGGAGATTCTCGCGCACTACCGAGCGTTGCTGCGCAATCTGACGGGCACATCGACCGGAGAACTGACTATGGAACTCAAGGATTTGCTGGCGAAAAAACAGGGGGACAGGTACAACTTTGAAGTCGCGGCGAAGATATCCGATGCGATGAAGGAGTTCAGTATCGAATGCGAGATGAAATTCTGGGAGGAACTGAAACAAGGACTTCTCAAAGCTGATAACGAGCGTCCGTGGAGACTGACGGAAGTACAGGACATCGGGGACACTGCAAGCAAGCCAATGCTGAAGGAGGTCAATTCTTGTGTCATTAAGAACGCACATGGGAATGGGCAGGACAAGTGGTTCTACGGACACACGTTTGGGATTGAGTCGGACAGCGAGCCATCTCGATACCGCGAAGGGGATGTAGAGATTCTTCTAACGGTCGAGTTCGATGGCGACACGATGTACTACAGCCTCATTCCAGTGAGACAAACCGATAGCGGAAGGCACCGGATCGATTGGTCTTGCAAGGATGCGAACGATGATTCAGACGGGTGGAGGCAACGACTCAAACTCCAAAAGAATGGATGGAAGGTCAGTGACACGCAAAGGGATGACCGTCGCTGGTGGCTCGCATGGAAGGTCGCGAGCAATGGCGTGAAATTTCTTAAGAATCGAAATTCTCTGACCCCTGAAGTATTGTGTCATCTGTCCGAAAAGGATGCAGTCGGGCCTCTGGTTAAAGAGATTCAGGAAGCGATTGACCTGATCGAGGGTTGTCAGCGAAGCAGCGAATGAGCGCCCTTCGGGCTAACTGAATTGCTCGTAGCAGAATACGCTGGGGGCGACTTCTTCATAGGATGGATGAATTTCATGGCCCCATGGGACTCTCGCTGATCAGCCGCACGTCGAGTTCCCGGCCGTTGCGGGTAACGTCGAACATTCGCACCGGAAAGCGTTGCGTCTCCATATCCCGAAAATAGTGCTCGAGCGTGATTTTCACGACGGGGAACGCGATTTCGTTCCAGGGAATCCCGGCTTCGGTAAACAGCTTTGCTTCAAGGGTTTCCTCGGTGAAACCGAGATTCATTTCGAGAATGCTCGCCCGGAACAGCAGATAGACCTGGTCGATCTGGGGCAGATTGAAAAGCGTGTAAAGCGTGCTGTCGCCGAGTTCGATGCGCGCGCCGGCTTCCTCCATGGTTTCGCGGAGAGCGCCCGCGTGGGTCGATTCGCCGTTTTCCATGAAGCCCGCCGGCAGTGTCCACTTGCCATGGCGCGGCTCGATACCGCGCTTGCATAACAGCACGCGTCCGTCGGTGCTGGCCGGAATGGCGCCGACCACGTTACGCGGATTCTGGTAGAAAACGATGTCGCATGCAGGGCAGTAATGGCGATGGCGGTCGTCGCCCTGGGGAATTACGTAGCTGGTCGGGCCGGCGCAATGCTGGCAGTACTTCATGCGCGCTTTATTTCACAATGCAGGCGGAAGCTTTTGGACGTCATGTAGGACTCGATTTCGCGCAGGCGTTTTTCCAGGTCGCGAAAAGTGGCTGCGCAGTCTCCGGTCTTGCCGCTTTTGCGTCCGGATTTGTGTGGCGGTTCACTGGACGACGGCGGCGGTTCGCCATGCGCAGTGCGGGCCCGGCGCCGCCGTCTGCGCTCCAGCCGCTCTTCTTCGAGAAAGGGGTCGGGATCGAGCAGGAAGATACAGAGGATGTACCCGAAAATCGTAAACGGGCCCAGTACGAAAAGTGAAAGAAAAGTCAGCATACGGATCCAGAACGGACTGACTTCGAGATAGTCGGCGATTCCCGCGCAGACGCCCGCGATTTTCTTGTCGCGGGTGTTGCGGTAGATCGGCTTGCGATAGTTCAGATTGCGGAAATGCTCCGATGTTCCGGCGGGGTCGAGATTGTCCCAGGTCCGGTCGCGGAAAACGTCGCGGTCCATGCAAAACCACATCACGAAATACCCGAAGAAAAGAGTCGGCCAGAGGAGGACGGCGATCACGAAGACCGTTCGCACCAGCGCCGCGGGAACGTCCAGCCATTCCGCGATGCCGCTGCAGACGCCGAGCCAGACGGCGTTGCTTTTCTTCAGGCGCAAACTACCCGGCCTGCTCATGATGCTCTCTCCAGTTGGGGACTTCGGCGTCGAGAATCGACTCGAGCACGTCGATGCGCTCGGTCAACGAGTCGGCCATGGCCGACAGCCGTTCGAGGTCGTGATTGTCTCCGTCCCGCTCGTGGCGCCGGCGCTGGCGTTTCCCGCCCCCCTTGGTAATGCCAAGTTTGATCCAGTAGGTGATGAATCCGAAGACCATCCCCACCAGCGCGATGATGAAAGTGAAGACATTCATATCCGTGGCCTATTTGCTTTTCACGCGATCTTTCAATTCCCGCAGCGCCTGGTCGATGTTCTCTTCACGCGCCAGTTCATCGAATTCGGCCTGCAAGCCCTTCTGCTCCACGCTGTCGCTGTCGATCTGGCCTTCCATCTGGTCGATCTTGCGCTCGTAATACTCGAATTTGTCCATGGCGTTGTCAATCGCCTGGTTGCCGAGTTGCTTGCGCACATCGCGCCGTGTGCTGGTAGCCCGGGTGCGCATGACGATGGTTTTCTGCCGCGCCCGGGCGTCGTTCAGCTTCTCCTGCAACAGGTTGATCTCGCCGTCGAGCTTGTCCAGCGTCTCGTCGAGCTTGAACAGGTCGGCCTCGGTGGTCTCCACCCGGGTCTGAATCGCGGCTTTCTCCAGCAAGGCCGCCCGCGCCAGATCCTCGCGGTCCTTGGACAGGGCCAGTTCGGCCTTGTACTCCCAGTCCTCGGTCTGGGCGCGCAACTGGTCGAGCCGGCGGGTCAGGGTTTTCTTCTCCGCCATCACCCGGGCCGTGCTGGAGCGCACTTCCACCAGGGTGTCTTCCATTTCCTGGATTACCATGCGAATCATCTTTTCCGGATTTTCCGCCTTGTCGAGCAAGGCGCTGATGTTGGAATTGATGATGTCGGACAGTCTCGAAAAAATGCTCATTGCTGATTCCTCTCAAAAAAATTCGCCGTACTGGCCAATACCCAGCAGAATGCGTGCCAATCTTGTGAAATTTCAGTAAGCCCTTGAAAATCGGGTAAAAATATTTCGGAGAAAATGTTGCCGGGCAACGAAAATGGCTAAAAATCCCAACATGTGGTAGTTTGCGCCAACAGAATATCCCACCCAATTCGGGTATTGAAAATGATGGATCGCGAATCGCCCCTGCGCATGATCGGCGAGGCCTCGAGTTTCCTCGAAATGCAGGAACACGTCTCGCTTGTGGCGCCGCTCCGCAAGCCGGTGCTGATCGTCGGCGAACGCGGAACCGGAAAGGAACTCGTCGCCTCCCGCCTGCACCACCTTTCCAGCCGCTGGGAGCGGGACTTTCTCAAGCTGAATTGCGCCGCGCTGAGCGAATCCCTGCTCGAAGCCCAATTGTTCGGCCACGAAGCGGGCGCTTTCACCGGCGCCGCGAAGATGCGCCGCGGCCTGTTTGAGCGCGCCGACGAAGGCACCCTGTTTCTCGACGAACTGGCCAATACCAGCATGGCGGTACAGGAGAAAATCCTGCGCGTGATCGAATACGGCGAATTCGAACGCCTCGGCGGCGCCGGGACGCTCAGCGTCGATGTGCGGCTGATCGCCGCCACCAACGAAGATTTGCCCGCTTTGGCCAGGCGCGGGAAGTTCCGCGACGACCTGCTCGACCGGCTTGCCTTCGATGTCATCACCTTGCCGCCGCTGCGCGAGCGGGCCGTGGACATTCCCATCCTGGCCCAGCATTTCGCCGTCGGCATGGTGAAAGAGATGGGGGGCGAATATTTCGCCGGATTCGGCCGCAAGGTGCGGGCAGCGATGCTCGCCTATCCCTGGCCGGGCAACGTGCGCGAGTTGAAGAACGTGGTCGAGCGCGCGGTCTACCAGCATGGCGACAAGCCGGTGAAGAAACTCGTGTTCGACCCCTTCGCTTCACCCTGGCGACCGGCTTCGGCTGCGGCGGCGTCCGGCGGGGAAGGGGAAGGAAAAAGCGAAGCGCAGTCCGCGGCCCGGTCCGCCGCCCCCGATATCGAGAACCTCGAGCAGATCGACTTCCGCGGCCACATGCGGGACTACGAGAAGCAACTCCTGCGCCGGGCCCTGCAACAGAACCAGTACAACCAGCGCAAAACCGCCGAGTTCCTCAAACTCAGCTACGACCAGCTACGCGGCTACATGCGCAAATACGATCTGACTTCGGGGTAGGATTGTGAGACCGCGCCAAGCCTCCAACCGTCATTCTGCATGTAGTGAAGCGGAGTCGCAGAATCCATTAACTTGCGAAAAGCGCGGCATGGACCCTGCGACTGCGCGCGGGGTGACGAGGAATCGTGCGCGGAATCACGAATCGGGCTTGGTCAGGGCAACGCGTAGCGCAGCCCGAGGCTGATGCCGCGGAAACCGAGGCCGTTCGCGCCGACTTGCCAGGCGACCGGTTCGCTGCCGTCGCGGCGCAAATTCGATGCATGGCTGCGCAGCCGATCATAGGGATGGCCGCCGGAGAAGAAGTCCCCGCTGTGCAGCCAACGGAATTGCAGATCGACGGCCAGCGAGGGGGACCATGCGTAACTGACGCCGGCGAGGAGCTGGTAGGCAAATGAATCGTCATCGAGCCGCGCCGCCGCGGACGAGACGGTTCCGGCCAGATTGGCGCGAACTTCCGACTCGTTGGGCAGGCCGGCCGCGGTTTGCACGGTCGCCGGGTCCAGGCTGCGCGCCCAGATGACGTTGTAATCCATCCGCGTCTGCGCCCATCCGGCGCCGGCGCCGGCAAACAGCGCGAAGCGTTCGTCAAGCGGAAAATCGACGCGCAGGTTCAGCAGCAGGCCCTGGGTTGAAACGCTGCCGACGCGCTCGCGCGCCAAGGGCAGTTCAGGGCCGAAAATCCCGGTGAAAGGCGCGCCGGACGGCGAGAGAATCGCGGCGGATTCGTCGTAACCCGCATCGGTGCGCAGGTATTCGACCTCGATTCGATAGCGCCCCGCGAAACTGCGGCCCAGCGCGATACCGGCGGTCGCCGCGCCGGCCGCGCCGAATTCGCTGCCCCAGTCATCGACCGCGCCGTCGCCGCGGTTCGCCGCCGTGCATCCCGGCAGTTCCGCGTATCGCGGATTGACGAATTCGTCGCAACGCGCGGCGCGGTCGTTGTCCCCGCCGTTGAGCGACAGCGCGAAGCCCTCGCCCGCGCCGAGTTGCGGCGTCACATACCAGCCGTCCTGGGCGTGGACGACGCCGGACAGCGCCAGCGCCGGCAAGAACGCCGGCGCCAGACGACCAAACGCGCCCGGCGTGGACGCGAACTTCGGCAACCGCGTTTTAAGTGAAACGGCGCCACGCCACTTCGATAGGATGTCATCCATTTGCCGGTGGATTTCCAGTCAGTTCCGCAGCGGCGCGACGTTCAGAAAGTCGCCGTCAACCGCGGCCGGCACGGAGCGCAATCGTTGGAACTGATTCATCGCGTGAACCTCGCGGGTAGTCGGGAAAGCATGCCGAAAGTACCCCAGCCCCGCGCATCGTTCAAGCGCGCTCTTTGTCTGCGACTTCGATCCGTCGCCGTCAAGCGACTTGCGCCGTGCGAAATTCGGGAGTGGCGTGATATGCTCGGTTGCAATCGATAAGCCATGAAGGGACAAGGTTTGTTGCGGACCGCCGGACGCTTGCTTGTATTTACCGTTTTCTGTTTGCCGGGCGTCTGGCAGGGGGCGGCTGCGCAGGGTGTCAATCCTTACCTGGGTCAGCCGCGCGCGGTTCTTGCGGGTGGCGCGCTGTTTCGGGCGCAATGCGCTACTTGCCACGGGGCCGATGGGAAAGGGATCGTTTCCATCGATGCGCCGGATTTGAGTCTGATGTGGACGCGGGACGGCGTCAACGACGAGTATGTCTTCAATGTGGTTCGCGATGGCATTTCCGGCAGCATCATGCCGCCTCACGGGTTTTCGGAAACCGAGTTGTGGATGCTGGTCGCGTTCATGGCAAGTCTTTCCCAAGGAGGAGGGGACGCGGATTTCAGCGGTGACGCGGGCAACGGACGCCGCCTGTTCACCGCGAATTGCGCCGTATGTCATCGCGCCGGCGCGGAGGCTGGCGGGGTGCTCGGCCCCGCGCTGACGGGCATCACCCGTCGCAGGTCGCCGGCGGCGCTGATGCGGTCGATCCGCGCGCCTTCGGAGAGAATCGAGCGCGGCTTTCGGCCGGTCACGGTTGATACGGGCGTCGAATCGGTTACCGGCGTGCTCAAGAACGAGGACGCGTTTTCGCTGCAACTGGTTACTGAAGCCCAGAGTCTGCGCGCTTTCCGGCGGGACCGCGTGCGGCAAATGAATCGGCTGGACGAATCATTGATGCCGGCCTTTTCCGAGGCCGAACTCGACACGGACGAACTCGCCGACCTGCTCGCCTTTCTCCACGGCAATCAATGAACCTGACGGTATGAAACAAGAAAACCGGTTCCTGTCATTCCATGCGAAGCGAAGCCGCAAAGTTCTTTTGAGGATTCTGGCGAGTTTTGCCTGCCTGACGCCGACGCTTGCCATGACCGCGTTTGCGCAGGGCGGGCCTGCTTACGAGGATATCCTCCGCGGATTCGACAATCCTGAGCGCTGGCTGACGTATTCCGGCGACTACAGCGGTCGGCGCCATAGCCCGCTGACCCAGATCACGCCGGAAAACGTGGGCCGGTTGCGACCGATCTGGACCTTCCAGACCGGCACCACGACCCGCGGCCGCGGCTTCGAGGCGACGCCGCTCGTGGATGACGGCGTGCTTTACGTCACCGGCTCGAACAATTACGCCTGGGCGATCGACGCCCGCAGCGGCAGGGCGTTCTGGACCTATCGGCGCAATCTGCCGGACGATCTCACCTATGGCGCGAGCGCGCCGGTCAATCGCGGATTCGGCATGCTCGGCAACCGCTTGTTCATGGTCACGCTTGACGCGCACCTGCTTGCCATGGACCGCCGCACCGGCGACATCCTCTGGGACGCGCAACTGGCCGACTACCGCATCGGCTACGCCGCCACGCTGGCGCCGCTGGTCATCGACGACAAGGTGGTCGTCGGCATTTCCGGCGGCGAATACGCCACCCGGGGCTTCATCGACGCCTATGCCCCGGTCACCGGCGAACGGCTCTGGCGTTTCAACACGATTCCCGGCCCCGGCGAGCCGGGCAGCGAAACCTGGCCCGACGATCCGGAAGTGCTCGCCCGCGGCGGCGGGGGCACCTGGATGAACGGCAGTTACGACCCTGAACTGAACCTGATCTATTGGGGCGTGGGCAATCCCAACCCGGATTATTTCGGCGCTTCGCGGCCAGGCGACAACCTGTATTCGAATTCCATCGTCGCGCTCGACGCCGACCGCGGCGACCTGCGCTGGCATTACCAGTTCACGCCCCACGACCTCAACGACTGGGATTCCAACCACGTGCCCGTGCTGGTCGATGCCGAATGGCGCGGCGAGCCGCGCAAGCTGGTGATGATGGCGAATCGCAACGGCTTTTTCTACGTGCTCGACCGCACCGACGGCGAACTGCTGCTCGGCGAGCCGTTCACCGCCACGACCTGGGCGCGGGAAATCGGCCCCGACGGCAGGCCCGTCATCCTCAACGACGGCAGCCGGGGCTGCCTGCCCGACCCCTGGGGTTCGACCAATTTCATGCCGCCTTCCTACAACCCCGAACTGGAGTTGTTCTACGTCACCGCGCGGGAAACCTGCGCCACCTATGTGCCGGAGGAACCGGTATACACGCCGGGTCAGGCAAGTTTCGGCGGCGTCGTCTTCATCGAACCCGACGGCGCCGGCGCCTTGCGCGCGCTCGACATCCACACCGGCGAGCTGCGTTGGGAGTTCACCTACCCCTCGCCGACCTTCGGCGGCGTCACGACCACGGCCTCCGGGCTCGTCTTCGCCGGCGACCACCAGGGCAATTTCATGGCCTTCGACGCCGCCACCGGCGAGAACCTGTGGCATTACCAGACCGGCTCGCGCATCTGGGGCGCCGCCGCGACCACCTTCATGCTCGACGGTCGCCAGCACGTCCTCATCCCCTCCGGCACCACCCTCACCGCCTTCGCCTTGCCGGAATGACTTCAAGCCGCTCATGAGGTCGCGTTTGGGTGCAGTCTGCTTCCGACTCCACCGCATAAGTTCGTCCAAGTGCGCTGCGGCATCCTTACGAGTTCCGGTCCAACGCGCGGGAAGCCTGGGAGTTAGTCAAGACACCGTTGCTGTACAATTCCCTCATGCTTGGTTGATTGAAAGATTATCAATTGTCCGCACTCAGTTTTCAGAAACTCTTGCTCCCAACGCTCAGTGCACTTGATAACGAACTTGAGGTTGCGGTTCCTGACGCGTTGGCGCGCATCGTTGCCACCATAGAACTTACGATCAAGCGCATAGCGACGGTGGAGTCCTCTTGGAAGCGGGAAGCGTTCGCTGATGGGATCGGCCGATTTGAGATCGTTCACCCCATACTTGTCCCTACCTTCAAGGAGCGGATAGCGTTTGTCAACGCCGTCGGCACGGTCTTGGCCCACCTGAGACACGCTGGATTGGTGGAGCGGCTTGGTCGTGGGGACTATCGGTTGACGACCGAAGGACGCAAACTGCTCTCGCAACGACCTGGGCGGATAGACCTGAATCTGCTTCGTAAAATTCCGCGGTATGCGGATTGGCCTGGGTATGCGAAAGGAAAATTACCCAAGGAGGAAGAGGCGCTTGGAAAAAGTGGCGGATCGACCAACGCGTTCATGGAGGAATCAGATGTCATCGTGTGGACAGCGGCTGTTGGGGAGTTCCTGCCGGTAGATGCCAGCCTCCAATTCTCGATAAAGTACGATCCCGAATTGGGAATGTTGCCTGCGTTCGCAGAGGCGCTCCGAGAATACGCGAGGTGCGGAACCTGTGGGAAGTCGCCGCAAGTCTACTTCAGCGTATGCTTGTGCGGCGACGATTCATTGATTTATGTCGTCGACAGTAAAGTCTGGAAAGGCATTCTGGAGCCTCTGTGGAAGAGAGACCGACGCAGAGCGTATAGTCGAAACAGCGGCGAGTGGCGACGGGAGATGATTCGGGATTCGGATGAGCCATCTTATACTCCAGCAGACATCGAGTTGCTGAGATCGGTGCGGAACGACGCTTGCTACTACTGTGGTGCATCAATCAGCGAGAGTTTCCAGGTCGATCATCTTGAACCGCTCTCTCAGGGCGGGTCGAACGGTGTCGCAAACATCATGCTTGCGCGCAGTGCTTGTAACAAGGCGAAATGGGTACATGGTGAGTCCAAGTTCTGGCGCAAGCTCCGGAAACGGCTTTCCGAGTCCGAGTTTAAGCACGTTCGCGAATCCGCGAAGGCTATTAAAAGGAAGAAGCGGATTAGGTTGCGAAAGAGACAGTTGCTGTCCTGATCGCGTTCGTCCCGCCCGAATAGAAATAGAGATTGATTCGCAATCTTTTTCCGCCCCTATCCGGGCGACCCAGCGCTTATTCACTACACTTTTGGTCTCAATTCTCTGATTGGCGCAAAGCACAGAGACTCGATTCCGGTTTTCGGCATAGCGCTGAAACTCAGTTTAACTTTGAGGGGGCCAAAAATGGATTGCTCGCGAACTTTACTGTATGCTGCCCGCATTACGGTATCCGTTGCGCGGGCGGCGGAAGAAACATGATTGTTTCTTTTGCCGACAAGCGGACCAAGGATGTCTACGACGGAGCGCCCACCCGTTCGTTGCCGCCCGACCTGATCGAGCGCGCGAGGCGGAAACTCGACCGCATTGATGCCGCCACCTTGGTCACTGACCTAAGGGTGCCGTCAGGCAACCGCCTGGAAAAACTGGTCGGGGACCGAGTGGGGCAGTTCAGCATTCGTGTTTCCAAAGGATGGCGCATATGTTTCTGGTGGCGCGACGGCAACGCATACGACGTTGAACTGAACGATCATTATCATTGAGGATCGATCCTATGAAGCGAATGCCGGCGCACCGCACTACGACACATCCGGGCGCGCTGCTGCTTGAACAGATTCGGGAATTCGGGCTGACGGTGCATCAAGTGGCGCGGGATACGGGGTTGCCGCCCACGCGGCTGCATGAAATCGTCCACGAACGGCGAGGCGTCAGCGCGGAAAGCGCGATCGCGCTCGGAACTTTTTTCGGACAGACGCCGGAATTCTGGATGAATGCGCAGAAGTCCTATGAGTTGAGCCGGGAGTTGACGCGCAACGGCGAGCGGATACGCGCCCGTGTCCGTCCCTTTGACGCGCCCTCTTCTTGACCGCTCGCGCTGATGAACGTGCCTAGCCGGTCGAAGCCGGACGCGGACGAAGCGGGTCGGGAAGCGCCGGCGCCGACGGTTTCCGTTGTCGTGCCGACGTATCGCGAAGCCGCGAATCTCGCGGCTCTCGCCGAGCGCGTGGACGCGGCGCTTTCCGGATGCGGCATCGAGTGGGAGTTGCTGTTCGCCGACGACGACTCGGACGACGGCGGCGCGGCGGTCGCGGCTGAGCTCGCGCGGCGTTTGCCCGTGCGCTTCGAGACGCGGCGCGAACCACGGCGGGATTTGTCCTTGTCGGTGCTTTACGGCATCCGACTCGCCCGCGGCGCGCGCATTGTGGTGATGGACGCCGACCTTTCGCATCCGCCGGAAAGCATTCCCGAACTGTTGCGCGCGCTCGACGGCGGCTGCGACATAGCGGTCGGCAGCCGCTACGCGCCCGGCGGCGGCATCGACCGCAACTGGCGCCTGTCGCGCTTGCTGGTTTCCCGCGCCGCGACACTGCTGGCGCGCCCGCTCACAAGCTGCTCCGATCCGATGTCGGGTTTCTTCGCCTTCGACCGCAGCGTGGTCCCGGACCTGGGCGCGTTGCGGCCCATCGGTTTCAAGATTGCCCTGGAACTGATCGTGCGCGGGAATCTGCGGGTCGGCGAAGTGCCCATAGAGTTCCGCGAGCGCGGCCGCGGCGCGAGCAAGTTGGGCATCCGCCAGCAAATCGATTTCTTCCACCACTTGTACCGGCTGTACGCTTTCCGCCACGGCGGGCCATTGCGCCTGCTGTGCTTCGGGCTGGTCGGCGCGAGTGGCTTCGCAATCGATGTTGGCTGCTATCTCGCCTTGCAATGGGCGGGAGTCGAACACCGCTTGGCGCGCTTCCTCGCGTTCTGGCCGGCGGTGAGTTGGAACTGGCTGCTCAATCGCCGCATCACTTTCCGCGACCGCGTCCCGGAAACTCCGGCGCGGCAATGGACGAAATTCGTCGCGGGCAGCCTGTTCGGACTCGTGGTGAACGTGGGGAGTTACGCGGCGCTGACGAGTTGCATCGCCTTCTTCGACGCGAACCGGCTGCTCGCGCTCGTCGTCGGCGTCGGCCTCGGCAGTCTGGTTAACTTTCTGTTCGCAACGATGTACGTTTATCGTCGACACGGAACCGGGCGCCGGGATTCCCCGGCGGAGGCGGACGGATGACGCGAAAGAAACCATCGCGGAGAAAACGCGGGGGTCGGCGGGAGTTTGCGCAGGCCGACAACCGCGCGACAGGCGCAGCCGGAAACGCCGGATACGCGGGCCGCGTTCAAGTTCCGCCGCCCGCGAACCCCGCCGCGGACAAGCAACGCCCCGGCACGGATCCGCGCGCGGACGCCATCTCCATTTTCGGCCTCGCCCTGCTTGTTTTCGCCTGCTACCTGCCGGCGCTGGGAGGAGGCTTCATTTGGGACGATGTGATCTTCACCCAAGAGCCGGTGGTCCGCAATTGGTCCGGCCTGTGGAATATCTGGTTTTCCCCCGCCGACATCCGGGGCGAAGCGCATTATTGGCCCATCGTCTACACCACGTTCTGGCTCGAGCACAAACTCTATGGACTGCAGCCCTTCGGCTATCACCTGGTCAATGTGCTGCTGCATCTGGCGAACTCGGTGCTGCTCTGGCGTCTCGCGCTCAGGCTCTCGGTCCCCGGCGCCTGGGCCATCGCCGCGGTTTTCGCCGCGCATCCGTTGCATGTCGAGTCGGTGGCCTGGGTCATCGAGCGCAAGGATGTGCTTTCCGGGCTGTTCTATCTGAGCGCGGCGCTGGTCTGGGTCCGCTTTACCGAGTCGCCGAACCGGCGGCGCTACTTCGCGGCGCTGGGCCTGTACGCGGCGGGGCTGCTGTCCAAGTCTATCGTCGTCACACTGCCCGCCGCGCTGCTGGTCCTGCAATGGTGGCGGAACGGCCGCGTGACCGCGCAGGACGCGGTTCGGCTGGCGCCGTTCTTCCTCGTGGGACTCGCGGTCACGGCGGGCGATTTGGCCTATTACGCCAGCAACGAGCGGCTCGACTTCGGTTACTCGTTCGCAGAACGCGCGCTGATCGCCGCCCGCGCAGTGTGGTTCTACGCGGGCAAATTGCTTTGGCCGACGGAGTTGGCGGTGATCTATCCGCATTGGGATGTCCGCGTCGGCGACTTGCTTGGCTGGGCCCATGTCGCCGCGGCGGCGGCGCTGGCCGCCTTGCTTTGGCGCGAACGCCGCCGGCTCGGGCGCGGACCGCTGGCGGGCGCATTGTTTTTCCTCATCACGCTTTCCCCGACGCTTGGTTTCATAGATTACGGCTATATGCAGTTTTCCTTCGTGGCGGACCGCTTTCAATATCTTGCGGGAATTGGCCTGATCGCCGTGCTCGCGGGCGCGGCGGCCCATGGCGCCATGTCTTTGGGCCGCGGCGTCAATCTGGCTTCGGTGGGCGTCCTCGCCGCGGTGCTCGCGGCCTACGGCGCGCTGAGTTGGCGTCACGCGGGCATCTTTCGCGACGAAATCGCCTTTTTCAGCCACATCGTCGCCCTCAATCCCGTCGCCCGCGCGGCGCGCGCCAATTTGGTCGACGCGCTGATTGAGGCCGATCGCATGGAGGAAGCCTACGAACAAAGTCTGTTGGCGGTCGAACTGGATCCGGAGGCGGTCGATGCGCACACCGCGCTTGGTCAAACCCTGGTGGTCATGGAACGCTTCGACGAAGCGGGAGACAGCCTCGCCCGCGCCTTGGAACTCGCGCCGGCCAACATCATCGCCCAGACTTCGATGGCGGATTTGCGGCGCAAGCAGGGGCGATTCGAAGAGGCCGCCGCGCGCTTCGGCGATTTGCTCGAAGGCGATCCGCTGAATTTCCTCGCCCACGGCGGTCTCGGCAGCTCGTTGCAGTCGCTCGGCCGTCATGAAGAAGCGCTGGCTTCGATGGACCGCGCCCTGGAAATCTTCCCGGCCTCGCCCAATCTGCAGGCGTTGCACGCGATGAGCGCCCGCTCTTTGCAGGCCTTGGGCAGGACCGAAGAGGCGGCGCAGCGTTTTCTCCGCGCCTGGCGGCTGGTTCCGGAAAACGTCACGCCGCTGATCGATCTGTACGTACTGCTCAATGACGCGGGACGCGCCGACGAGGCGAGCGATCATCTTCGCGGCGCGCGGGAAGCCGCCGCCGGCGACGCCGCGGCGCTGCAGCAATTGGCCGAAGCGCTGCGCGGGCGGGAACGCCACGCCGAGGCGGTCGAGATTTATCTCGCAGCGCTCGCGACCGACCCGGATTTCGCCATGGCCCACGCCGGCATGGGAGATTCGCTTTTTCGGCTCGAACGCTTTGAAGAAGCCATCGCGTCGCTCGACCGTTCGGTCGAATTGCACTCGGAACCGCCCACCGCCACCGCCCGGCTCGTGCTGATGGGCACGGCGGCGGACAACCTCGGCCGCCCCGATGAAGCGGCGCGGCATTACGAACGCGCCGTGGAGATCGATCCCCGCGACGCCAGCGCCCTCGATCATCTGGCCATGACGCGCTTCAGGGACGGACGCTACGAGGAGGCGGGCGATTTGTACCGCGTCTTGCTCGATGTGCAGGAATCCGGTGAGGCCCAGGCCCGGACCCACTCCAACCTGGGCGCGGCACTCTTCTTCCTCGAGCGCTACGAAGAAGCGCTCGCAAGCTACGAGCGGGCGCTGTCGATAGATCCGAATTTCGACTCCGCGCGGGAGCGCGCCGAGGAACTGCGGCAATTGTTGCCCGCCGGCGCCGATGCCGCGGCGGACCCGGCGCAATAAAAACTCCGCCGCGGCGAATCCCGCCGGGCGAGTCCCGCCCCGACCGGCGGGAGGTGGCAAACAGCAATTCTCATTTTGGCGGATGCGGTCGCAAGTGTGCCCTCACCAAAACCGCTGCGCGGTTTTGACTCTCCCCGAGGGAGAGTATTTCATCCCGCGGCGCTGGGCGGACGTTGAACACTCCCCCTTTGGGGGAGTCGAATCTGTGGAGCAGATTCGGTGGGGGATTCCCGCCCTTGGCTGATTGCCAAAATGAGAATTGCTGTGTCGCAAAGGCGGGCATGGACATTCGGCCGGTTTGAATTTATTCTCGCTGGATACATTCCGGCGGCAATCCAACCCGCCGGGTCAACGGGAGTGAAGCCATGATGAGCAGACATCTGTTGGTTGCCATGCTGGGCGCGAGCCTGGCGCTCGTGTCCGGCGTCTCGCAGGCGCAGTCATACAACGCCGGCGCCACCGGTTCGAAGATGCACTATTACGACATCGAGGACTTCGGACTCGATGCGGGCGGCACGACTTACGCGGACGATATCGCGCCCATCCTGCAGCGCAGTTGCCAGCAATGCCACCGTCCCGGCGGCGGCGGGCCCATGTCTTTCATGTCCTACGACGAAGTCCGGCCCTGGGCGCCCGTAATCCAGTACCGCACCGCGATCCGCGACCGCATGGGCGCCATGCCGCCCTGGTTCGTGGAGAAAAACATCGGCATCAATGGCTTCAAGAACGATTATTCGCTGTCGGATCTCGATCTGGCGCTGATCCAGGACTGGGTCGCGCACGGCGCGCCGCGCGGCAATCCCGACAACGAGCCGCCGCCGCTGGTTTTCTCGGACGGCAGCGAATGGACCCTGGGCGAGCCCGACCTGATCCTGCGCTCGGCGGATGTAACGCGGCCGGCGATCAGCCCCGACTGGTGGGGCGATATCGGCCTGGTGCCGACCGGTCTGACCGAGGACCGCTACGTCAAGTCGATCGAAGTGCGCGAGATCAACGATATTCCCACCGATATTGGCACGAGCACGGTCGGCGGGCGCTATATCTTCCACCATATGACCTATCGCAGCGGTGTGCTCAACGAGGGCGGCACGTCGATTTCGGGCGACATCACAAGCTGGCCGATCCACGAAGTGGGACGCAATGCCGACACGTTTCCTGAAAAGGCCGGGCGGCTGTTGCCCGCCAATTCGGCCTTGCATCTCTATGCCGCGCATCTGCATTCCAACGGCCGCGAAACCACCGGCCACCTGGAATTCGGCCTCAGCTTCTTCCCGGTTGGCTATGCGCCCGAATACAGCAGGCGCGGCCCGCGCACCGGCAACGGCGTCGATATCGACATCCTGCCCAATCGCGCCAACCAGGAAGTACACAATTACGTCGTATTGCAGGAGCACACCAAGATCATCGCTTTCGAGCCGCATCTGCACGCTCCCGGCGTGCGCATGTGTCTGGAGGCGATCTGGGGCCACAACCAGTTCACGCTTAACTGCGTGGGTTACGACCACAACTGGGTGAAGCAGTACATTTACGAGGACGACAAAGCGCCGCTGCTGCCCAAGGGCACGATCCTGCACACCATCGGATTCCTGGATACCACGGCAGCGAATCCGAATCTGGCCGACGGTCGCAACTGGGCCGGCGGCGGACGCCGCTCGGTTTCCAACATGTTCATCGACCTGGGTTATTCGGTCTCGCTGACCGAAGAGCAATTCCAGGCCGAAATGGCGATTCGCCGGGCGAACATGAAAGACCGCAACGAGTACGACGTGGGCTGTCCGTTATGCTGGGCGCCCGAGCCGGTCGAGCCGAGTATCGCCGGAAGTGACTGAAACTTGACTTCACGGATTGGAATGCAGCGACTACACGATACTGTCGCGAGAGATTCCGCGACAAAATGGCGGGACCGCCATGTGGACAGCGCACAGCGCTGTCCATAAGGGGCGGAAGGGCATGGATGCCCTGAATCGCCGCGCTTCGCTCCGCGCGGAATCTCCGCATCACTGACTGAAACCGGGAAAATCCATATGAGAACTGCTTTGCTCCTGGTACTGGCGTTTGCCGTCGCGCAGACGGGGCTTGCCCAACAGCGATTCATGGTCAAGAGCGGCGAGATCGTCTCACCCGCCTACGAAGGCTGGTGGCCCAACGAGGAGCAAGGCGGTTACACGCTGTTTTTCGGCTACATGAATACGAACTGGGAGCAGCGGTTCAATATCCCCGTCGGGCCGGACAACTACTTCAGCCATGTCGGCGAAGGCGGACTCAACGATTTGACCATCGACGGCTTTGACATGGCTCAGGCCGACATGGGCCAGCCGACGCATTTCTATCCGCGGCGCAATCCTTTCCTGTTCACCGTCGACGTGCCCGAGAACTTCGATACCGACGAAATCGTCTGGACCTTGCGCACCCAGGGCCAGATCAACCGCGCCTACGGCTCGCTCAAGCCCGACTACCGCATCGACCCGCAGGTGATCTCGACCGAAGTCGGCGGCGCTTTCGGCAGTCTGGACGACGCCTTGCGCACCAATATCCCGCCCGAACTCGAAGTCCAGGGCGACAATTTCCGCCGCGCCGTTGCAGGCGAGCCGATTTCCCTCGAGGTTTACGCCAACGATCCCGACAATCTGCCCGCCCGCGCCGACCGCCCGATTCCAAGCGCGCCCGAGCAGATCTACCGCACGCCGTCTTCCATCGTGGTCGCTTCGGGGCCGGGCCTGCGCTTTTCCTGGATCGTCTATCGGGGCGACGCCGCAAAAGTCACCTTCGACCCGGTGCAATTCAAGACCTATACCGACAGCAGGGTTTACGCCAACTCCCCCTGGTCGCCGCCCTACATCATTCCGCCGGTGCCCGAGAACAACCGCTGGGAAGTCTCCGCCGCCTTCTCGGAACCGGGAGAATACGTATTGCGCGGCGTGGCCAGCGACGGCTCGCTTTTCACCTACCGCAACCTGACGGTAACGGTAACCGAGTGAGCCCCCGCAGGAGATCCGCATGAACAGAACAGGGAATTCCCGCAAAACAACCGGTTTCTCCCGCGGCCGCCGCGATCTGCTTGCCGCGATGCCGGTGCTCGCGCTGGCGCCGATGAGTTGCGCCACCGAAAGCGGCCGGGCGCCGGTGGCCGTGCGGAAATTGCACAGCTTCCGCATCCGCTCAAGCGACGTGGCGCGCTCGGTGGCCTTCTACCAGGACTTGTTCGGAGCGCCGGTGCAGGCGCGCCAGGGCGACGAAGTCGTGTTGCGCGTGGGCGAAGGGCCGCATCACTTCTCCATCGCCCCCGCCGAACCCGGCGAGACGCCGTCGATCGCGCATATGGGCCTGAGCGTGGCCGATTTCGATGTGGACGCGGTCCGCGAGCAATTGCGCGCTTTCGGCGTTGAGCCCGGTCCCGGCCCGCGATCGCCCGCCGACCGCCTCTCGGTTGGCCTGACTTCCTGGGTGCGGGAGCGGCCGGGCGGGACGCGGGAGCTCTACTTCGCGGATGTCGAAGGCCTGATCTACCATCTTTCCCCGCTCATGGACTGCGGCGGCGACGGCGTCCTCGGCGATGTCTGCAACGCGGTCGAACCGGCCCCCTCGACGGGGATGTTCCAACTCGTCGATTACAACCATTTCACGAATTTCACCGCCAACCGCGGCCGCGCCAACGATTTCCACCGGCGCGTCTTCGGCAAGGAGTTCCAGGCCTACCAGGGTCCCAACGCGCCGGTGGTCGGCGTCGGCGACGGTTTCCAGTTCCTGATGTACGCCGGCGGCAATGAGGAAGGGCCGCCGCAAAATCCCGCGCTGATCCACCACGTCTGTTTCAGCATGAACAATTTCGATGTCGGCGACATACTCAATCAGCTCACGGATTACGGGCTGCGCGCGCGCGGCGATCCGGCGGACACGCAGCCGCTGATGCATTGGGTCAGCATGCGCATGCCCGACCGGGGAGGATTCGAGACCGGCACGCCGGAAGTGTACTTTTCCGACCCGGACAACATCTTCATCCAATTGCAGGATCCCTCCTATTGCGGCGGCGGAGGTTACCTCGGGGAAGATTGTCCGCCGCTGGCCTGATCGGCAATTCGTTTTTGAATCAATAAAGGAAGCAACATGGAATACAGATACGTTGGCCGCAGCGGCCTGCGGGTGACGCCCATTTGCATGGGCACGATGAGTTTCGGAACCTGGAGCGACAAGGCCGAATCGTTCCGGATTCTCGACAAGTCCTTCGACAGGGGGATCAACTTTTTCGATACGGCGGAAGCCTATCCGGTGCCGCCGACGGCCGAACTCGCCGGCTTGACGGAAGAGATTTTCGGCGAGTGGCTGAAGCGGAAGCCGCGGGACGCCGTGATCGTCGCCACCAAGGTCGCCGGCGCGGCGGGCGGCTGGTTCGTGCCGCCGATCCGCCACGGCCTGACCGCGGTCGACCGCCACCACATCGAGCGCGCCGTGGAAGGCAGCCTGCGCCGCATGGACGTCGATTACATCGATCTCTACCAGGTGCATTGGCCCGATCCCATCGTGCCGATGGAAGAATCCATGGACGCGCTCGACCGCCTCGTCGAATCGGGCAAGGTGCGCTACCTCGGAACATCAAACGAAACGAGTTACGGCCTGACCAAGAGCAACATGATCGCCGAGTATGAAGGCCTCGCCCGGTTCGAATCGATCCAGAACAACTTCTCCCTGCTGCATCGCCGCTTTCTCGACGAACTCTCCCAGGTATGCCGCAACGAGAAGGTCTCGCTTTTGCCTTATTCGCCGATCGGCGGCGGCGTGCTCAGCGGCAAGTACAACGACGGCAAGTCGCCGCCGAACACGCGCTTCGGCGACTACGAGAGCAGCAACCCGCGCCAGCAGGCCATGGCGCGGCGTTTCGTCAACGAAGGCACCCTGGCCTCGACCGCCAGATACGTCGAAATCGCCCGGCAGGCGGGCATGTCGCCGGTAACGCTCGCCACCCGCTGGAGCATGGAGTTCGACTTCGTGGCATCCACAATCATCGGCGCCCGCACCGCCGACCAACTCGACGAATCCCTCGCGGCCCTCGACATCGAATTGTCGGACGAAGTAAAAACCGCATGCGACCAGGTGCATAAAGAGTATCTCTATCCAATGGGGTGAGACCCCCAAAAGATTCCGCGACAAAATGGCAGGATTGCCGTTTTGGACGGTGCGTAGCACCGCCCCGCAGGGGTGAGGGCATGGATGCCCCGAATCACTCCGCTTTGCTCCGCGGAAAATGACGGGGCGGGGTCCCGCGCAATGAGAGTCGCCTTCGTGTGGCGCGGGGTTCAGCGGGCGTGCGGGGCAGGATGCCGAGCCCGGAGCCTGCAGGGGTGGAGGCAAGCGTTTATGAAGCGCAGCTTCATGCGCAGCCAGCCGGAACGACGCCAGGCTGTGCTTGGCGGCTGGACCGTATTTGCGGGGTCCGCTGAACCCGGCGCCACCCGGGGCGACGGACCGAAGCCACCAGCCCTGCGGCAAGAGCAAACTGAGGAAGCTTTCATTGCAGATCGACTGGCAGACATACGACCCCGGCGCGTTTCACGATGAAATGATCGAAAGGCCGGGCGCGCCCCGCCCTACGGCGCGGCAGCTCGCCGCCTACCTGGAGTCGCTCGACCGCAAGGATCTCGACGAAAAGAAGCTGGCCTCCCGGCTCGCCATCAAGACCATGGGCATTTCCTTCACCGTCTACAGCGACGGCCGGAATATCGACCGCGAGTGGCCCTTCGATCTCATTCCGCGGGTGATTCCGGCCAAGGAATGGGAAGTGACCCGCCGCGGCCTCGAACAGCGCGTGCGCGCTTTGAACTGTTTCATCAACGATGTCTACAACAGCCAAAAGGTCTATAAGGACAAGATCATTGATCGGGAACTGATTGAAAACTCGGTCAATTTCCGGCCCCAATGCCTGAACATCCAGCCCCGTTACGGCGTCTGGGCGCATATCTGCGGCACCGACCTGATCCGCGACGAACATGGCCGCTTCATGGTGCTCGAAGACAACTTGCGCGTGCCTTCGGGCGTGTCCTACATGCTCGAGAACCGCCGCGTCACCAAACGCGTCTTTCCCGAGTTGTTCGAAAATTACGAAATCCAGCCGGTGACCGAATATCCGCAGGAACTGTTCGACATGCTCGCCTCGCTGTCGCCGCGCCGGCAGGCTTTTCCCGAAGTCGTGGTGCTGACGCCGGGAATCTACAATTCCGCCTACTTCGAACATTCGTATCTCGCCCAGCGCATGGGCGCCGAACTTGTTGAAGGCAGCGATCTCGTCGTCGAGAACGACCGCGTCTACATGCGCAACATCGGCGGCCTGTCCCGGGTCGACGTGATCTACCGGCGAATCGACGACATGTTCCTCGACCCGGCCGTGTTCAACCCCGAATCGATGCTCGGCGTGCCCGGCCTGTTCCAGGCTTGGGTCAAGGGCAATGTCTCTCTCGCCAACGCGCCGGGGGCGGGCGTGGCGGACGACAAGATCGTCTACACCTATGTGCCGGATTTCATCAAGTACTACCTCGACGAGGATCCGATCCTGCCCAATGTGCCGAGCTACCGCTGTTTCAATGACAAGGAAAGACAGCATGTGCTCGCCAACCTCGACAAGCTCGTCGTCAAGCCCGCCAACGAATCGGGCGGCTACGGCATGTTGATGGGCCCCCAGGCCAGCGCGGTCGAACGCGAGGAGTTCGCGCGCCGGATCAAGGCCAATCCGCGCGATTATCTCGGCCAGCCGCTGATTTCGCTTTCCACCGTACCGATTCTCGGCGAGACCGCCGCCGAACCGCGGCATGTCGATCTGCGCCCGTTCGTCTTGCAGGCGGCGGACAGCTATGTGACCCCCGGCGGCCTGACCCGGGTGGCATTGGTGAAAGGCAGCTATGTCGTCAATTCCTCCCAGGGCGGCGGCAGCAAGGACACCTGGGTGGTGATGGGCTAGGGCGATGCTTTCGAGGGTGGCGGAACGGATCTACTGGCAGGCGCGCTATCTGGAGCGCGTGGAAAACACCGCGCGCCTGCTCAACGTGTTCTCGAACCTGCTGCTCGACCTGCCGGGACGAACCAAGCTCGGCTGGCGGGCCCTGGTGCGCATTACCGGCACCACGGAACTGTTCGCCACGCGCTACAACATCGCCACGGAAACCAACCTGGCGCGGTTCCTCATCGCCGACGATTGCGACGCGTCGATCTGCGGCATGTTGTCGATGGCGCGCGAAAACGCCCGCACGACGCGGGAAGTCATGCCCACCGAGGCTTTCGAGCGCATCAACGAACTGCACTTTTACACCCAGTCCGCCGCCGCGGGCGCCGCGGCCCGCAGCGCGCGCAACGAGATGCTCGAACACATTATCGAAAGCGCCCAGCAGATTTTCGGCATGCTGGCGGGCACCATGAGCCGGGACTCCGGCTATGCCTTCGTGCGCATGGGCCGCGCGCTTGAACGCGCCGACATGGTGACGCGCATCGTCGACGTTGGCGCCCGCAAGCTGTTCACGCATCCGGGCAAGGGTTCGGTCGCGCCGAGATTTCCCGAACCTTACGAAGGCATTCTCTGGATGAGCGTGCTGCGTTCGCAAAGCGCCTACCAGATGTATCGCCAGCACGTGCAGCGGCGCGTCAACGGCGAGGACGTGGTCCGCTTTCTCTTGCAGGACGAGGAGTTTCCCCGGGCGGCGATCCACAACTTGACCACGATCAGCAAGGTCTTGTCGAAACTGCCCAAGAACGACGAGGTTGCCGGCCTGGTCGACGAGGCGCGGCGACACGTGATGCAATCGCAGGTTGCCGATCTGATCGAGGGGGGACTGACGGATTATATCGACACGCTCCAGATCAAGTTCGCCGCGATCCACAACGCCGTCACCCATACCTGGTTCTCACCGCGGAACTGAAGTCATGATCGACTTCGAATGCGGTTGCGGCCAGACGCTGTTCTTCGAGAACACGGCCTGCCTGCGCTGCGGCGACCGGCTCGGTTACGATCCGCGCTCGCGCCGGATGCTGCGCCTGCGCACGGCGGCGGGACCGGGGTCTCAAGAAGCACCGCTAAGCGAAGCCGGCCCCCTGTGCCGCAACGGCGTCGATTTCGGCGTCTGCAATTGGGTCGCGGGCGACGCCGGCGAGGAGTTCTGCCTTTCCTGCAGCCTCAACCAGACGATCCCCAACCTGATCGACAGCGACCGCCTGAATTGGTGGAAACAGCTCGAACGCGCCAAGCGGCGCCTGATCTTCGGGCTGCTGCAATTGAACCTGCCCGTAGCCGGCAAGCGCGAATCCGCGGGTGGGCTCGCCTTCCGCTTCATCGAGGACAGGCGTTCCAATCCCCAGGTGGCCGAGGAACATGTCTATACCGGCTACAGCGAAGGCGTGGTGACCATAAACGTCACCGAAGCCGACGATATGCGGCGCGAAATGGAGCGCAGGCATGCCGGCGAGTTGTATCGCACGCTGCTCGGACATTTCCGCCACGAAAGCGGGCATTACTATTTCCACCTGCTGATCGGCGGCGAATCGCGTCTCGCACGTTTCCGGGACCTGTTCGGCGACGAGAGGCGGGATTACGACGCCGCGCTCGAGCGTTACTATTCAGGAACCCGGATACGCGACCCGGACTTCATCAGCGCCTACGCCCAGTCGCATCCGCTTGAGGACTGGGCCGAGATCTGGGCGCATTACCTGCATATGACCGACACCTTGGAGACGGCGGGATTTTACGGCCTGCCCCAAGGCGCGAACCGCTTCGACGGTCTTGAAGATCTGTTGCGGAAATGGTCGGAACTGACGATCCTGCTCAACTCCCTGAATCGCAGCATGGGGCTGGAAGACGCTTATCCCTTCGTGCTGTCGGAAGCGACGCTCAAGAAGCTTCAATTTGTCCATGAACTGGTCGTTCATGGCTCCGGTTGTCCCAGTTCGCCGCCCAGCTCAGGGGCGGCATCTGCCGGAACGCGCTCTTGAGGGCGCTGTCCCAGCCCTGGCGCAGGTCGCGCAGAAAATCGCTTTCCGGCTCGAAACGGTGATGATGGTCGAGCGCGAGGCTGTCCCGGCGATAGAGCAGCAATTCGATCGGCGGTCCCACGCCGCGATTGCTTTTCATGGTGGAGTCCATTGAGATCAGCAGGCATTGCGACGCCGTGGCCAGATCGAGCGAGGGTTGGAGTATTCGGTCGAGGATCGGTTTGCCGTACTTGCTTTCGCCGATCTGCAAATAGGGCGTGTCCTTGGAAGTGGTGATGTGGTTGCCTTCCGGGTAGATCAGGATGACGCGGTGCTTCCTGCCCTTGATCTGTCCGCCGAGGATGAAACTCGCTTCGAAGTTGGCCCCCTCGGTCTTGCGCCTTTCCTGCTGTTCGAGGCTGACGTCGCCGAGATAATCCGCCGCTTCGGTGATGCTGTGCACGCTGTTGAGCGTGACTCTGGCGTCCTTGCGGATATCGGCCTTGAGTTTCGCCATGACGCCCTGGCTCGTCGCCAGATTGCCCGCGCTCAGGATGACGAATTGCCTTTCACCCTTGACGCCGTGGCAGAACATCTTGCTATAGGTGGAAACCTGGTCGATGCCCGCGTGGGTCAGCGAATCGGAACAGAACGCCATTCCGGAGTCGAGCGAAACGGCAACGCAATAAGTCATGACGCAAATCCCCCGTGGTTGGCCGCATCGGAGCCACGTCGGGCAATCATACTTGGGATGCCGCCGGCGTCAAAGCGAAAAATCGACGGCGACTCACACAGCACAGATCCGAAAGGGAATCGGATGCGCGGAGCGAAGCGCTCCCTTCGTCATTCCGCCCGGAGCGCAACGTAATCGCAGAATCTCTTGGGGATTCCGGGAGGATGCGCATGCCGTCCATGGCGCGACTTCAGTGGCTTCGACTACCCCCAGCCTCGCCATCCATGGCAAGTCGCTCGGCCCCCAAAGCGCGTTGCTCTTTGTCGGCTGCGCCGACCGGGCCTCACCCTACTGGATCGATTCGTCGTCGAGATAGTCGGAACCGTATTCCATTTCGATGCGTTTGCTGTCGAGCCGTTCTTCCAGCCGCCGGCGCAATTCCAATATGCGCACCTTGTCGCGGTTCGCCGATCTCGAAGCCGCCGGACTTGCCGCCGACCGCGCGGCGATTTCAATCGATTCAATTCCGTCGCTGTCTTCCCATTCCGGTGTCTGCATGACTTGCCCCCCAAATCACAAGACCAACCTTCTTAACCCCTATATCGTGCCGTTGCGGGAAAAAATCAACTATTTCGGCGATGAAATCGCCAGCCGCCGCAATTCGCGTTTGGCGATCTTGCCGGTGCCGGTGCGGGGCAATCGCTCGCGCTGGAAGCGAACCGCGCGTGGAATCTTGAACGCGGCGAGCCGTTCGGCGAGAAATTCGCCAAGTTGCGCCGTGTCGAGTTCCCGGTCCGGTTTGAGCATGACGGTGGCCGCGGGAACTTCGCCGAGGCGGTCGTCGGGAATGCCGTACACCGAGACTTCGTTCACCGCGGGATGTTCGCTGATGGCGTATTCGACTTCCATGCAGGCGATGTTTTCGCCGCCGCGGATTACGATGTCCTTGGCCCGGTCCATGATGGTCAGAAAGCCCAGCGGGTCGAGCCTGCCGATATCGCCGGTGCGGAACCAGCCGTCCCGCAGAACCTCGGCGGTGGCTTCGGGCTGATTCCAGTAGCCCTTCATGACCGACGGACCCTTGATGCAGATCTCGCCGACCTCGTTCGTGCCGAGTTCGCGGCCTTCCCCGTCGACAATGCGCAGATCGGTAACCGGCGGGGTGGGGCGGCCGGTGCTTTCGGGCCTGGCGGCGTAGAACTTGTAGCTGATGATCGCGCCGAGGGCGTTGGTTTCGGTCAGGCCGTAGCCAAGGCCCGCGATCGCTTCGGGCGGAAACTTCTCCAGCATCATCGCCAGATGTTCCGGCGGCCGCGGCGCGCCGCCGCTTTGCACGCCGCGCAGACTGCTCAGGTCGGTGCGCTCGAAGTTCTCCGACTCCATGATTTCCCAGGTCATGGTCGGCACGCCGTGGAAGATTGAAATGCGCTCCCGCTCGATCAATCGCAGGGCCTCTTCCGGATCCCATTTGTACATCATCACGAACTTGCGCGGGGAGAGGAAACTGATCAGGAACTGGGCGTGGCTGCCGGTGACGTGGAACAGGGGCACGTTGGCGAGGATGGCCGGCTGCCATTTCTCCTTGGCCAATTCGGTGTACAGGGTCTCATTGGCCCCGCGCACGAACAGCCAGGTGTAAAGCGCGCTGATGACCGCGCGATGGCTGGAAAGCACGCCCTTGGGGTTGCCCGTCGAGCCCGAGGTGTACATGAGCGTGGCGTCGTCCTCCGGCCGCACGTCGAAGCCGCGCAATTCCGCGTCGCTCAGCGGCTCGCAACGCCGGAGCAACTCCCGCGTCTCACAAGGGATTTCGCGAGAGTTTTCGGGCGGTTCGCCGCCGTCTTCGGGTTTGATCATGACGACGTCGAGACTCGCCGCGGCCGCGCCGAGCAATTTCAGCCGGGGCGGGTCGACAAAGATCAGCTTGCTGCCGCTGTCGGCGATGAGGAATTCGAGCTCCCGCGCCGTGGACCAGGAATTGAGTGGGGCCGTGACCGCGCCGATCATGGTCGTCGCCATGTAGGCGAGGCACCATTCGGGGGAATTGCGGGCGCAGATCGCGACCCGGTCGCCCTTGTCCACCCGGTATTTCTCCCGCAGCGCCCGCGCCAGCCGGCGCGCCATGTCCAAGGTTTCGGCGAAGGTGCAGCGCTCGTCCAGATAGACGAGAAAGGTCTCGCCGGCGGCTTGGCGACTCGAAGCGTATATTTCGCCTAGATTGCGCGGCGCCTTGCTGAAAACGCGCAATTCGACGCCGTCGATTTCCTTCGTTTCAATTGCGAACGGCGACTCGGGCGCCAGCATGCCCGCGGCGATTTCCTTCAGTTTTTCAAGGTCGGCGGCGATTTCCCGGTCGGTCGGCATAGCGCTTCATTCGCTCTTCATTTCGAGAATCACCTTGCCGAGCGCGCGGCGTTCGGTGAACACGTTGAACGCCGAGACGAAATCCCGCAATGGGAAGCGCTGGGTGATCAGCGGCTTGATCTTGCCTTGCCCGTACATTTCGAGCAGTTCGCGGAAGTTCCGTTCGTAGGTTTCGGACTCTTCCTGGCGGAAACGGCCGAGGAAAACGCCGACCATCGACGAACCCTTGAGCAGGGCCAGATTGGCCTTGTAGGCGGGAATCCGACCGCTGGTGAAGCCGATCACGAGCAGGCGGCCGTTCCAGTTGATGCAGCGGCAGCATTGATCAAAGAGGTCGCCGCCGACCGGATCGTAAATGACGTCCGCTCCCGCGCCGCCGGTCAATTCCTTGACTTTCTCCTTGAATTCGCCGTCGCCGCGGCCGTCACCATAGTTGACCAGTTCATCGGCGCCCAGCTTTTGCGCGAAGGCGAGTTTTTCCTCCGAGCCGGCCGCGGCGATCACCCTGGCGCCCATGATCTTGCCGAGTTCCACCGCCGCCATGCCCACGCCGCCGCCGGCGCCGAGCACGAGCAGGGTTTCCCCGGCCCGCAATTGCGCGCGCTGCTTCAGCGCGTAATACGAAGTCGTGTAGACCATGGGAAAGGCCGCGGCGGTGGGGAAGTCCATATTGTCCGGAATCTTGCGCAGGCCTCGCGCCGGAACCGCGGCGAACTCGGCGAAGGCGCCGAGCCCGGGAGTCGCCATGACCCGATCGCCGGCCTGGAATCCCGCAAGGCCCGCGCCGACTTCCCGGACGATGCCGGCGGCTTCCGAGCCGGGTATGAAGGGCATGTCCGGCTGAAACTGATACTTGCCGCGAATCTGCAAGCCGTCGGGGAAGTTCAGCGAGGCGGCATAAATCTCTACAAGAGCCTTTTTTTCGCCTGCCGAAGGTTTGTCGATATCGTCCAGGCTGAGGTTTTCGGGCGACCCGTGCGAATGACAGCGGACGGCAAGCATGGCGGATCTCCGGCGAAAATTTGTGCGGATTCAAGCATGAATGAAGGGCAACTTCAAACTGTGGCGGGGCCGCTTGCGAAAGCGGTGGAACAGAGGTTATTTTTCCGGCATGGACATCCGCGGGACTTGCCGATGAGGGCGGCGCGCGCATGAATGAAACGGCGGAAACCGGAAAAGAGAATCGGCGGCGGGAATACCTGACGCTGATGGGCATTCAGCCGTGGTACGCGCGGGTGACGTTCGAAAACGCCAAGCCATCGCCGGAGTATCCGGAACTGTTCGAAACCGGCGTGGAAGAACAGGCAGCGGGTTCGCGGGAAAGCGCGCCCGCGCCGGTGGAGCCGGAACGCGCGGCGGCCGCGGAGCCCGGGCCGGCGCCGGTGTCGAAACCGGAGTCCGCTCCCGCGGCCGCCGTCGCGCGCAAGCCGCTGCATTATCTGCGCATGGACGATTCGCTGGCCCTGCTCACGGAAGACGAATGGGAAAGCGCGGGCGGCGCGGAATGCCGCCATCTGCTGGCGAATATTCTGAAAGCGCTGGGCAAGACACTCGACGGCGCCGCCGCGGGTGAACCTGCGCATTTGAATCGCGAATCCCTTGCCGCGAACGCGGGGCGGGGCGGCTTGCTGGAAGATTTGTGCAAGCGCGACGGCTGC
Organism: Pseudomonadales bacterium; assembly: GCA_963664805.2. Taxonomy (GTDB): domain Bacteria; phylum Pseudomonadota; class Gammaproteobacteria; order Pseudomonadales; family Pseudohongiellaceae; genus UBA9145. Next base: position 163,760 of record OY761612.1, read on the forward strand.
GGAAACCTGCTGGTTTTCGCGTTTAACGGCAGCGAGCTTTTTCCGGATGTTTCCGCGTCGGTCGCGGACTTCGCCACCCGTATCGGCGGAGCTTCCCTGCGCGTCACGGTAACTCGCGGTTTGCGCGAAATGCTCGCCTTTCCGGACCTGAAAAAGTACTGTTGGCGGGATTTGCAGCGCTTGCGGGCCCGCCTGCGCTGATTGTCAAGGCCGCGGACGCCTGACGAGGCGACCGGCCGCGGCGATCAGCAACTTGCACAAGGCCACGGCGCAGAAAGCGACGAGGGCGAGCCCGGCGAGCATGACGAGCACCGCGAGCAGGAGACGCAGCAATTCGCCGGTGGAAATCTCCTGCCACACCGACAGACCCCACAGGCTCGCGGCGCCGATGGCGATGCCGGCAAGCGCGGCGGAGATTTTCTTGTTGATCTTGAGCAGTGAGAAGATCATTTCAGGACGTTCCGCAGTGTATCGAAGTGAATCTCATTGTCTGTTTCGTTCAAATGACATGAGGATCGTCGTTTTCCGGTATTGCTGCAAGAACGATCGGTTTGTTATGACTGGAAAATTCCAATAAAAACAGGAAGCAACAATCGTAGTTTTACGGCAAGTTCGCCTAAAGCCGGAAATTTATGCACAAAAATTACGCGCCGGTCACAAAACGCTAGCAATAGCAGTTCCATTTTTTCCCTCGACCAGTCAAATAGGCTTAAGTTATTGAAAAAATGGAACATTTTATGTTGGTCAAATTTTGAGCAAATTTGCGCGGATTCCCGTGCCTACAGCATTCCCGGCCCGCCGTCTGAAATTATTCACCGAGTTATCCACAGATTCTGTGAATAAGGCCAAGGCCCGACCGCGGCTCAACTATAGTGTTTCCGGGCCCGCCTTGCCAGCCGAGGACGCGGCGCCCAAGCGGACCGGGGACGTTTTGTGGTATTTTAGCGCCTTCATCTCACCAACAGGCCGCTGATGATCGAACTAACAGGAGATGTGCCTTTCCTGTGGCGACTTTGCGCGATTGAGGACAAGGGATCGTATTCGGTCGCCATGGTGGTGCCCGGCCCCGATGATTCCGAATCCTTCGATCTCACCATAGAAACAGGCATCCTCAGACTCACCGCCGACCCGGACGTCTCAGGCAACGAAGAGATTCTGGAATGGAACCAGAGCGATCTCGATCTGTTTCTGCGCCTGATCAACCAGCGCAAGATCGGCCGCATCGCCGACCATCCCGATACCGTGCGCCTGGATCTGACCGACCCTGAAGTCATCGAGATCATTCACATCGTCGCCGCCGCGGGTTTCGGTTTTCCCTACCTGCCGGAAGGCGTGCTCAAAGACGCCACCGGGGAGTATCCACGCTTCGACGCCGTGGTCGGCAGTCCCGCCTCGCTCAACACTGTCAGCGGCTTCAAGTCCTGTGTCGTCGTTGAAGTCGCCGAGGAGGAAGTCGCCTGCGTGTTGCTGGACGATCTGCCGATCGAAGACGGGGAGAGCGAGGAAAGCCTTTGCCGGAACGATCTGCTCGTGGTCGGTCACACCGACCTGCTGCATCCCTCGTTCGCCCAGACGGAAGCGCGACCGGCATCCGCGACCATACACTAGTATTGCGCGCTCTCAGCGCCGCTGATTGAAACGGCGCCCCACCAGGGCGGACGCGATATTGATTTTCTGGATATCGATGGCGCCGCCCGCGATGCCCCAGCCCCAGCCGTCGCGCAATTTTTGTTCGATGGGAAACTCCCGCGAATAGCCGTAGCCCCCCATCAATTGCATCGCCTTGCCCGTGACCTCGCGCACGGCCTCGTTGGCGAAGCATTTGGCGATGGAACTGTCGGCCAATGAGGGCAGCTTGGTTTCGGCGCCGGTGACGGCGCGATAGAGCAGCAGGCGCGCGGCGTCGAGTTTCATCTTCATTTCCGCGAGATGAATCTGCACCGCCTGGAAGTCGACCAGTGGTTTGCCGAACTGCTCGCGCTGCTGGCAGTAATCGAGCACATAATCGAACGCCGATTGCGCCACGGCGAGCGACATCGTGGTGTTGCCGCAGCGTTCCAGATCAAAGGCTTCCATGAGCCGGCGAAAACCGCCGGCGGGGACAAGCACGTCGGCCGGGTCGATCTCGACCTCGTCGAAATGCATGTCCGCGCTATATACGCCGCGAAAGCCGAGATGGTGGTCGCGCTTGCCGAAACCGAACCCGGTCGCGCCCTTGCGCACCAGAACCGCACCGATACCGCGAGCGCCGGGTTCATCGGACATGCGGCAATAGACAAGGTAAACATCGGCATGCCCGGCCCCCGAACACCAGCGTTTCGTGCCGCTGAGAAGCAACTTCCCGTCCTTTTCGCGCAGCCGCGTGTTCAGATCGGTGAGCGCCGAGCCGGCATCGGGCTCGGACATGGAAACCGCAACGACGATCTCCCCCGAACAAACCCGCGGCAGCACCTGCCGCCGCATCTCCTCACTCCCGAAATGCGCAATGGCAAGCGTCGGCCCAAAACAGGATTCAAAGATTGGAAAGGCAACTGCAATAGATACACTGGCAATCTCCTCCAGCACCAGCACGGCGTCAAGATGACTCAGCCCGCCGCCCCCATATTCCTTCCCGAGGTTCACCCCAAGATAACCAAGTTCGGCAAACCGCCTGCGCAACTCGATCCCCGGCGGCTCATCGCTACGCTCAATCTCCGCCGCAATCCCGGGCAACTCCCTCCGCGCAAACCGCCGCACCGACTCCCGCAACGCCAATTGTTCCGCACTCAAGGAAAAATCCATCACCTTCCGCCTTCCTCCGCAAAAGCCAAAGATTCTAGCAGGCTCCATCCAGAAAAAAGGCCGTTGGCCCTGCACGGCATGAGTCCTGGAAACCAAATCCAACGAGATTCCGCTTCGCTCCGCGCAGATGACAACTCTGCGTACCGCACAATGTCAGTCGCCGCCGGGCGGGGTGTGGGTTTTGCGGGCGTGCGAGGCAGGACGCCGAGCCCGAAGCCTCCAGGGATGGATTTACGGCGTCCGCGAAACCCACACCCCGCCCGGCGGCGACGGGTCGAAGCCACAGCCCCACCCACCACACTGCTATAATCCCGCGCCTCGCAGCCCAACCCCACCCGCATATGGAAACCCTGCGCGACAAAATCAATCGCCGGCGCGTACTCGCCATCATTTCGCACCCCGATGCGGGCAAGACCACGATCACCGAGAAACTGCTGCTGCTCGGTGGCCGCATCCAGGCCGCCGGAACCGTCAAGGGCCGCAAATCCGGCCGGCTGGCCGCTTCCGACTGGATGAGCATGGAGCAGGAGCGGGGAATCTCGGTCACCTCTTCGGTCATGCAGTTTCCCTGGAAGGAGCGCATCGTCAACCTGCTCGACACCCCCGGCCACGAAGATTTCTCCGAAGACACCTACCGCGTGCTCACCGCCGTGGATTCCGCGCTGATGGTCGTCGATGGCGCCAAGGGCGTGGAAGAACGCACGATCAAGCTGATGAACGTGTGCCGCATGCGCGACACCCCACTGTTCACTTTCGTCAACAAGCTCGACCGCGACATCCGCGACCCGGTGGAACTGATCGACGAGATCGAAAACGTGCTCGGCATCCGTTGCGCGCCGATCAACTGGCCCTTGGGCATGGGCAGGGAATTCAAGGGCCTGTACCATCTGGCGACGGACACGCTGCAGCCATATCCGGGCGCGCCGAGGGAGCGAGCCGACGATGCGGGCGGGATCGAGGGCCTGCAGTGCGAGCAGGCGCGGCGATTGCTCGGCAACTGGTACGAACAGGCCTGCGAGGAAATCGAACTCGTGCGCGGGGCCTGCGAGGCATTCGACCGCGAAGCCTATCTCGCCGGCGAGCTGACGCCGGTGTATTTCGGCGCCGCGCTGGCGAATTTCGGCGTGCGCGAATTGCTCGACGATTTCGTCGAAGCGGCGCCGCCGCCACGCGGCCGCGCGGCGGAGAGCCGGGAAGTCTCCGCCCTGGAGGAAGATTTCTGCGGCTTCGTTTTCAAGATTCAGGCCAATATGGACCCGAAACATCGCGACCGCGTCGCCTTTCTGCGCATCTGTTCCGGCGAGTTCAGCCAGGGCATGAAAATGCGGCATTGCCGCAGCGGCAAGACCACGAGGGTGAGCGATGCCGTCACTTTTCTCGCCGGCGAACGGGAATTGGCGGAAGCGGCGGTATCCGGCGACATCATCGGCTTGCACAATCATGGCACGATTCAGGTCGGTGATACCTTCAGCAGCGGCGAAGAGCTGAAATTCCGCGGCATTCCGAATTTCGCGCCGGAACTGTTCCGGCGCATACAACTGCGCGACCCGCTGAAATGGAAGCAATTGCAGAAAGGCGTCACGCAACTGGCCGAGGAAGGCTCGGTGCAGGTCTTCATGCCCCTGCGCAACAACGACTTGCTGATCGGCGCCATCGGCGCCCTGCAATTCGAGCTCGTCACGCACCGGCTCAAGGAAGAATACGGCGTCGATTGCGGCTACGAGCCGGTGACCGTGCAACTCGCGCGCTGGGTCGATTGCGGAGATGCGAAGGAACTGGAAGATTTCCGCAGGAAGTACCACGACAACCTGGCGCTCGACGCGGGCGGTTATCTGACCTACCTGGCGCCGAGCAAGGTGAATCTGAACCTGGCGATGGAAAAATGGCCCGCCGTCGATTTCAGGGAAACCCGGGAGCACTGAGTCAATCAAGGGAACTTGTATGGAATTCGAGTTGCACAAGGTCGACGGCAAGGCGCGGGCGGGGCTGATGCGATTCGCCCGCGGCGAGGTGCGCACGCCCGCCTTCATGCCGGTCGGCACCTACGGCACCGTAAAGGGCATGAGTCCGGGCCGGCTCGAGGAAGTCGGCGCGGAAATGATCCTCGCCAACAGCTTCCACCTGATGTTGCGGCCTGGCGCCGAAGTCGTCGAGTCCCACGGCGGCCTGCACGGTTTCATGGGCTGGAACCGGCCGATCCTGACCGACTCCGGCGGCTTCCAGGTCTTCAGCCTCGGCGCGATGCGCAAAATCACCGAAGAAGGCGTCGAGTTCCGATCCCCGGTCGACGGCGACAAGACTTTCCTCGGACCCGAATCGGCCATCGCCCTGCAGCAGCAACTCGGCGCCGACGTGATCATGGTTTTCGACGATTGCACCGCTTATCCCGCCACCGAAGAGCAGGCGCGGGAGTCGATGGAACTGTCCCTGCGTTGGGCGGCGCGTTGTCGCAGGGCCCACGGCGAACATCCCGCCGCCCTGTTCGGCATCATCCAGGGCGGCATGTTCCCGCAACTACGCGAGCGCTCGCTGCAGCGCCTGCTCGAAATCGGTTTTCCCGGCTACGCCATCGGCGGCCTTTCCGTAGGCGAGCCCAAGGAGGAAATGACCGCCATGATGCGTCATTGCGCGAAACTCATGCCCGCGGACCGGCCGCGCTACCTCATGGGAGTCGGCACGCCGGAAGACATCGTCGAGGCGGTATGCGAAGGCATCGACATGTTCGATTGCGTTATGCCGACACGCAACGCCCGCAACGGCCATCTGTTCACCTCAAGCGGCACACTGCGCATCCGCAACAGCCGCTACCGCACCGCCACCGCGCCAATAGACGAAAACTGCAATTGCTACACCTGCCGCAACTTCACCCGCGCCTACCTCCATCACCTGGACAAATGCGGCGAAATCCTCGGCTCCCAACTAAACACCATCCACAACCTCCACTACTACCAGCAACTAATGTCCCAACTCCGCAAAGCCATCGAACAAGGCCAACTGGAACCCTTCGCCCACGATTTCCGCCAAAAACAGAACACCTAGATTCCCGCACAATGACCCAGCTTTGCCATAGAGATTCTGCGACAAAATGGCAGGATTGCCATTTTGGACGGCGCGCAGCGCTGCCCCGCGGGGGCGAAGGGCATGGATGCCCTGAGTCACTCCGCTTCGCTCCGCGCAGAATGACGGAGGGTCTGTTCCGCACCATGTGAGTCGCCGGCGGCTGGCGCGGAGTTTAGCGGGCGTCCCCGACATGGATGTCGGGGCCGAAGCGTACAGGGACGTATTCACAGCGTCCGCTACACTCCGCGCCAGCCGGCGGTGACGGATCGAGGCCATGTATCCCGACTCCCGCACTTGAGAATTCGGCCTGTGAAACATAACATTCCGCACTGACTTGGAAATTGACCGAGAGTTATTCCGATGAACCTGTTTTTCAGCACCGCCCACGCCCAGGCTGCAGCCCAACAACCCTCCATGACCTTCAACTTCATCCTGTTCGGCGGCATGATCCTGCTGTTCTGGCTGCTGCTGATCCGGCCCCAGTCGAAACGCGCCAAAGAACATCGCGAACTCGTCGCGAGCATTTCCAAGGGCGACGAGGTGATGACCTCCGGCGGTCTGCTCGGCAAGGTCACCAAGGTAAGCGGTGACTATATGGCGATTCAGGTGGCGGACGGCGTGGAGATCAAGTTGCAAAAGTCATCGGTCGCCGCCACATTGCCAAAGGGCACACTTGAGCAGATATGATGATCGACGCTGAATCCCGAGACTCCAGGGGAACATCCTCATCATGCTGAACCGGTATCCGGCGTGGAAGAATCTCCTCGTCCTGCTCACGGTGGCGCTCGGCATTCTCTATTCGGTGCCGAACCTGTATCCGGACGACGAGGCGCTCCAGGTCACGCACGAAAGCCGGGAACTCGTCCAGCCCGATCTCGACAATATCACCACCGCGCTCGAAGCCGCCCAATTGCGGCCGCTCGCTTCCGAAATCAACGACAGCGGCATCCTCCTGCGCTTCGATACCGTGGAAGAGCAATTGCGCGGCAAGACCGCCATCGAGGAAGCGCTGACCGACGATTACATCGTCGCCCTCAATCTCGCGCCGACCACTCCCGGCTGGATGCAGGCCATCGGCGCCGGCAAGATGAACCTCGGGCTCGACCTGCAAGGCGGCGTGCATTTCCTGATGGAAGTGGATATCGAGGCCGCGGTGACCGGCCGCATGGAAGACAATCTGAGCAACGTGCGCAGCATTCTGCGCGAATTGCGCATCCGCACCCGCGGCTTGAACATGATCGACTATTCCCATATCGAGGTGCGCTTCGCCAGCGCCAACGACCGTTCCCGGGCGCGCACCGAACTGATCGACAATTTCCCCGAGCTGCAATTCCAGAATCGCGAGGCCGGCGATGTCTTCATCCTCGACCTGCGCATGACCGGCGACACGCAGTTGCAGATCCAGCGCGACACCTTGCAGGCCAACCGCACGACCTTGCTGAATCGGGTCGACGCCCTCGGCGTTGCCGAGCCGACGGTGCAGCAGCAGGGCGCGGATCGTATCGTCGTCGAATTGCCCGGCGTACAGGATCCGGCCCAGGCGATCCGCATCCTGCAACGCATCGCCACGCTGGAGTTTCATCTCGAAGCGGCGCTCGGGGCGCCCCGTTCGAGTTACGAAACCTACGATTACGTGGCCCCCGAAGGCGTGTTTCCGGTAAATGTGGACAACGACGTGATCCTGCAGGGCGACCGCATCAGCAATGTGCGGCCCTCGCTCGACCAGAACGGGCTGCCCCAGGTGCAGATCAGCCTCGACGCCCAGGGCGGCAACCAGATCAACCGGGTCACGCGCGACAACGTTGGCCGCATGATGGACATCCTGCTGATCGAGACGCGCTCGCGCACCAACCTCGTCATCGACGAGAACGGCCAGGAGGTGGAAGAGGTCGAGTTCTACGAGGATCGCCGCCTGATCAGCCACGCCCGCATCAATTCGGCCCTCGGCCGGCAGTTCGTGATCACCGGCCTGACCCAGCGCGAGGCCATGGACCTGTCGCTGCTGATCAGTTCGGGTTCGCTCGCGGCGCCGATGACCATCGTCGAACAATCCGTAATCGGACCCACCATGGGCCGGGAAAATCTCGAGCAGGGCATTCGCGGCGTGCAGACCGCAGCCATCCTCGTCGTGATCTTCATGTTGCTCTACTACCGGCTTTTCGGGCTCGCCGCCAATGTCGCCCTGATCATGAACATCGTGCTGATCTTCGCCGTGTTGTCTTCGGTGTTGCCGGCGACGCTGACCTTGCCCGGAATCGTCGGCATCGTGCTCACCGTCGGCATGGCGGTGGATGCGAACGTGCTGATATTCACGCGGATCAAGGAAGAACTGCGCAACGGGCTGCCGCCGCAACAGGCGATCAACGCCGGTTACGACCGCGCCTTCACGACGATTCTCGACGCCAATCTGACGACCTTCCTCGTGGCCGTGGTGCTCTTCACCATCGGTACGGGGCCGGTCAAGGGATTCTCGGTGACGCTGATGATCGGCATCATGACCTCGATGTTTACCGCCATCGTCGGCACGCGGGCGCTGGTGAACCTGATCTATGGCGGTCGCCGCGACCTGCGCAGCCTCTCGATCGGCATTCTTCCGATCAAGCCGGCCGGCGGCAAGAACTGAGGGAGTAACCGGGCTATGGCGGCGCCGCAATTCAAGATCGACTTCATGGGCTATCGCAAGCCCGCCGCGTTCATGTCCGTTGTCTTCGTGCTGATCTCACTGGGTTCTCTGGCGCTGAGCGGACTCCAGTTCGGTCTCGATTTCACCAGCGGCACTTCCGTTCGGCTGAATTTCGCCGAGAGCGCGCAACTCGACGAGGTCGGCGCGCAACTCGAAGCGGCGGGCTATGAGGACGCCGTGGTCGTCAATTTCGGCTCTGACCGCGATATTCGCGTGCTGCTGCCGCTCGACCCCAACGCCGAAGTCGCCACCGAGGCGGAACAGGCGGCGCTTACCGGCGAAGCCATCGCAGCTTACCTGCAGGAGCGCAGCGACACCGGGATCACCTTGCAGGGCTCGGACTACGTCAGCGCAAAGGTAGGAGAGGAACTCGCCGAACAGGGGGGTCTCGGCATGTTGGTGGCGCTCGGTATCATCATGGTCTACATCGCCGTGCGCTTCCAGTTCAAGTTTTCCGTCGGCGCCGTAACGGCGCTGGCCCATGATCTCATCATCACGCTCGGCATTTTTTCGCTCACGGGCATGGAATTCAATCTCAACACCCTGGCGGCCCTGCTCGCCATCATCGGCTACTCGCTCAACGACACCATCGTCGTTTCGGACCGCATCCGCGAGAATTTCCGCATGTTGCGCAAGACCGAGCCGATCGACACGGTGAATATCTCGCTCAATCAGACCCTGGGCCGAACCTTGATCACCTCGTTCACGACCTTGCTCGTGCTGTTCTCGATCCTGCTGATCGGCGGCGAGTCGACCCAGGGCTTCGCCATCGCCCTGATCATCGGCGTAATCGTTGGAACCTACTCTTCAATTTACGTCGCATCGAACGTTATTATCCTCATGAACGTGACCCGGGAGGATTTGCTGATTCCCGTCAAGGAAGGCGCGGAAGCGGACGGCATACCATGAGGATATTCCTGTTTCTTTGCATCCTGATCTGGCCGCTTGCGGCCAATGCGCAATCCACGGAATTGTTCCCCCGGCCGCCGGAAATCGAACCGGCGGTGAATTTCTGGCTCAAGGTCTACACCGAAATCAACACCCGCAACGGCTTTATCCATGATGCCAGGGACTTGTCAGTCATCTACGAGATCGTGGCGTACAACCAGCGCGCCATCAGCAACGCCAGGAACCGGATCCGCGACGACCTGCGCGTGCTCGGCGGCGGCAAACGCACGGGGCTTACCACCGGCCAGCGGGAAATCCTCGCGCTGTTCCCGGCAGGCGTGAGCAGCCAGACATTGAACACCGCCGCATCCAACATACGATTCCAGCTCGGCCAGTCCGACCGCTTTCTCGGCGGTCTGCGGCGTTCTGGCGCTTATCGCGGGCACATCCGCCAGGTCATCGAGGAAAAGGGTCTGCCGCGGGAACTCGGCATTCTTCCCCACGTCGAGTCGTCGTTCAATCCCGGCGCGGTTTCCAGCGCTTCCGCCGCCGGCATGTGGCAGTTCGGACGCGCCACCGGCCAGCGATTCATGCGCATCGATCATATCGTCGACGAGCGCATGGACCCGTACATCGCAACCTACGCGGCGATGAGTCTGCTCGAATACAACTACAGTATTCTCGGCACCTGGCCGCTTGCGCTGACCGCCTACAATCACGGCGCGGGCGGCATGCGCCGGGCGGTGCGCGAGACTGGAACGACCGACATCGAAACCATCATCGCCGACTATCGGGGCCGGCTGTTCGGCTTCGCTTCGCGCAACTTCTACGCCCAGTTCCTCGCCGTATTGCAGATCGAGAACGACCTGGACCGTTATTTCGCAGGCTATTCCTTCGATCCCGCGCCGGTGTTCCGTGAAGTGCGCGTCGACGGCTTCGTCGAATCGAGGGCGCTCGCCGAGGCGCTCGGCGTCTCCCACGCGCGGTTGCGGGCCGACAACCCGGCGCTGCGGGCCGCGGTCTGGGAAGGCGACAAGCGTATCCCGCGCGGTTACCCGGTCAAGTTGCGCGCCGGCGAAGTTCCACCCGGCGACCTGGTCGCGCTCGTGCCCGACGCGCTGAAATTCAGTGAGCAGACGCCCGACGTCGAGCATATCGTCGCGCGCGGCGAGAGCCTGTCGGTTATAGCGCGGCGTTACGACACGAGCGTCTCCAGGCTGGTGGCGCTGAACCAGTTGACCAACCGCCACCGGATTCAGATCGGCCAGCGCCTGCTGCTGCCGCAAGGCAGCGAGCAGGCAGTGGCCGCTGCGCCGCCGCTGGAATCGGCAGCGCCCGAACCAGCGCCAACGGACCCGGCCCCGGCGCCCATGCCTGAACCGGCGTCCGAACCGCCTCCCGAACCCGTGCGGATCGTGCGCAACGAGCCGGTCCGGATCGAAGAACCGATTTCGTCCGGTGAACCGATCCTGCCGCCCGCCGCGGTGCTGCCCGACGATCAGGAACTCGACGCGCCGGTCAGCGGCGAGGACGAACTTGCCGAGGCTATCGACCCGATCCTTGACGTGGCGCAAAGCAACCGCATCCTCAGCGCCGAACTCGCCGCCGACCCTTCCGATTACGGCGTCGACGGCCGGAGCACCATCGAAGTGCAGGCCGAGGAAACGCTCGGGCATTACGCCGACTGGCTCGGCATTCGCGCCCAGGACCTGCGCCGCATCAACAACATGGCATTCCGCGACCCGGTGATCGTCGGCGAACGGCTGCGGCTCGATTTTTCGCAAGTGAACGTTGCCCAGTTCGAACGCGCGCGACGCGGCTACCACGCCGGTCTGCAACAGGAATTCTTCGGCAATTACCACATCCAGGGTGTGATCAATCACACTGTTGCGGCGAACGAGAACATCAGCACGCTCGCCGGCGACCGTTACTCGACGCCCATCTGGCTGTTGCGGCAGTACAACCCCGGGCTCGAAATGAACCGTCTGCAAATCGGCCAGGAGATCGTCTTCCCGCGGCTGCAGCCCGTGCAATAATCCACCTCGACTCATCCACGGACAGCCCGGCGCGCGCCGCCGCGGCTTCCTTCAAGCAGGAAAAACCAAGTGAGCATCAAACTGTACGGTATCAATCTGAGCAATTATTACTGCATCCTGAAAGCGATCATGCTGGAAAAGGGCATGGCCTTCGAGGAGGTGGAAGTCAATCCGAACCAGGATCCCGACTATCTGACCCGCAGCCCTATGGGCAAGGTGCCCTGCATCGAAACCGATCAGGGATTCCTGACCGAAACCGAAGTCATCATCGACTACCTCGACGCGCTCGGCGAAGGGCCGGGCTTCTATCCGGACGATCCTTTCGCCAGAGCCAAGGTGCGGGAACTGATGCGCCACATCGAGTTGTATATCGAGTTGCCCGCCCGGCGCCTGTACGGCGAAGTATTCTTCGACCGTCCCCCGCAGGCGGAGGAAAGGGAGGCTGTACGCAAATTGCTCGAACGGGGATTCGCCAGCCTGGGAACCCTGGCCAGTTTCGACCCCTGGCTCGCCGGCGGCGAAATCACCTACGCCGACTTCTATTTTCGCTTTACCGTAAGTCTCGCGACCGTGGTCTGCCGCAAGGCGCTGGACTGGGACGCTTACAACGATGTGCCGAACGTCAGGGCGCTGATCGAGCGGCTCAACGAGCGCGAATCGATCCGGCGGGTGATGGCGGATCAGGCGGCAGCCTGAGGCCCGATCCCGGCAATCAGGAAGGAAGCGGCGGATGCGGCAACAGCAGAACGCGCAGGTACGGGAACCGGTCCCGGCCGCCACCGTGGTGCTTGCCCGGCAGGCGGATTCCGGCGACGGAATCGAAGTGCTGCTGCTCAAGCGCAGCGCCCGGCTGGTCTTTCATGGCGGCCATTGGGTTTTCCCCGGCGGCCGCATCGACGCGGGGGATTTCGGCGGCGAGGCGGGAGACGGTGGGCTCTATTCCGCCGCGCGCAGGGCCGCGTTGCGCGAAACCCGCGAGGAAACCGGACTGGAGATCGACGCCGACCAGTTGATTCATGTAGGCCACTGGACGACGCCGCCGGGCCTGCCGCGCAGATTTTCGACCTGGTTCTTCGTCTGTCCCGTTTCCGCCCAGGCGCGGGTGGAAATCGACCAGGACGAAATCACCGACTATCGCTGGCTTTCACCGCGTCAGGCTTTGCAGGACGCCCGCGAGGAAAAACTGGTGCTGCCGCGCCCGACCCGGGTCACCTTGTCCGACATCGGCATCTACGAAAACCTTGCCGATCTGGAGCAGGGTCTGAGAAATTGCCGGATCCGGGTGTTTCCGCCCGATTCCGATCATTATCGTCCCGCCGAAATGGGCTGTCCGGCCAAGGCCGGCTGAGCCCCGAGGAGGAGTCCGATGCCCCAGCCTTCACACGTCATGGCGCTGGCTGTCCGAAGCCTGGAACAGCTCGAAGCGCAACTCGACGAGGAGATGAGGGCGTATTTTGCGCTATGCAGGGAAAAACTGGGCTTTGTGCCGAACGTGCTGCTTTCCTACGCGTCGCGGCCGGAAAAGCTGAAGAACTTCGTCGCCTTCTATAACGAATTGATGCTGGGCGAAAGCGGTCTGAGCAAGCTCGAGCGCGAAATGATCGCCGTCGTCGTTTCGTCCACGAACCATTGCTACTATTGCGTCGTCGCCCACGGGCAGGCGGTGCGGAAACTTTCCGGTGACCCGGAACTCGGCGAAATGCTCGTCACGAACTATCGCGTCGCCGAACTTTCGCGGCGGCATCGCGCCATGCTCGATTTCGCCCACAAGCTCACGACCTCTCCGAGCCTGATCGGCGACCGGGACCGCGCCGCATTGCGCGACGCGGGATTCAGCGACGACGAGATATTCGATATCGCGGACACGGCGGGCTTCTTCAATATGTCCAATCGCGTGGCAAGCGGCGTCGACATGATCCCCAACCCGGAATACCACCGCCTCAACCGCTAGTCGTGTTCCCGATAAACCAACTGGCGACAAAAAAGATTGACATGAATGTTAATCAGACTCTTGCGAGCAAAGCCGTAAACGACCTCATCTTGGATCACGCATTCGCGCTATGGTGTCGCATGTAATTTGACGCTTCGCTCAGAATTTGAGACATTCGCGAAGTGAGAATCAGACACAAGGCGTTACGGAGATTCGCCGCCACGGGCGACCCGCGAGGGCTGCCCGCCGCCAGTGTGGCAAAGTTGGCCCGTATCCTTCATGTGCTGGCCGATGCGCGAACGCCGGAAGACGCGCGTCTGCCTGGATTCCGGCTGCATTCCCTTACCGGCGGGCGGCTGGCCGGAATGTGGAGCATCCGGGTAACGGCGAATTGGCGGATTGTGTTCCGGTTCGAGGGCGGCGAAGCTGTCGATACAGACTTGGTGGATTGCCACTGACGGAGGGTGGAAAGATGTCCAAGACAGGCGATGCGGGCGAGCGCGTGCAACTGCATGATTCCCTCCGGAGGCATCCGGGGGAATTCTTGCGCCATGAATGCATCCGGGCCGCCGGCCTGACCGTAAAGGAAACGGCGCAGCGCTTGGGGATTTCCCGCGCCGGCCTGAATCGCATCCTTGCCGGCGAAGGTCGGATTACGGCGCGTCTGGCGCTAAGCCTCGAAAACGATTTCGGCTGGAGCACGGCGGAGATGTGGCTGCAGATGCAAGTTGCCTATGATCTGGCGCAAGAACGCATACGGCAAGCGGCATAACTTGCAGGCGGAACTGGCGGTCGCCGTAATTATCCCGTCTCCAATCCACCCCCATTCGAACCTTAGCGCGTCGATTGAGGTTGATGCCTGAATTACACAGCCTTGAATTGAAGTTCTAAAACCCGTCAGCAATTCTAATAATGGCGATGAGATTCTGCGACTTCGCGCAGAATGACGTACTTCCGGAGTCTGTACAGCGTGAGTCGCCGTCTGGCGGGCTGTGTGCAGCGGGCGTGCGAGGCAGGAAGCCGAGCCCGAAGCCCACAGGGGTGCAGGCAAGCGTTTATGAAGCGCAGCTTCATACGCAGCCGGAACGACGCCAAGCTGTGCTTGGCGGCTGGACCGTGTTCACGGCGTCCGCTGCACACAGCCCGCCAGACGGCGACGTTTCGGAGCCGCTTGCCGGGAGAGTTACACTCGCCGAACGTCAATATGAGAATTGTTCTGAACCCCGATTCCGCGCTTGCAATCACCGCCGCTTAGGTGGGATATTTGGGCTTGGCCGGGGCAGCGCGGAATCTTTATGACACATCCCACATTCGCCAGCTTGCACGTCACCCTCGACGAATTGCGGCGGCGGCGCAGCACATTCTTCGTATTGCGCCAACTCAGCCTGTTTTTCGCCGCAAGCGCCTTGCTGATTTTCGGCTTCGCCCTGCTGTTCAACGCATTGCAACCCGGCCCTGTCGTCAGTCTGCTGCTGCTTGCCGTTCTCGGCGCTGGAATCGGCTTGCTCTGCTGGCGCCTGATCGCTGTGCTGCGCAATCGTCACGCCACTTTTCAGCGTCTGGCGCATTATGTCGAAGACCATATTCCCGACCTCGAACAGCGCCTGCTGACCTCGCTCGAATTCACCGAGGACGAACTCCGGTTCGGGCGCCGCGGCGTGTCCCAGCAGTTCATCGCGCAATTGTGGCGGGACGCGGAAAGGCACATGGTGCGCCAGCAGGAGGAAATGGAGGCGATTACACCGGCGGGGCGCTCCCGATTGGGATTTGCGTCCGGATTTGCCGCCGTGCTGGCGGTTTCGGTGGTGCTGTTTACTTCGGATTCGCTCAAGGACTCGCTGGGCAATCTGCTCTGGCCATTCGAGGACGCCGAGATCATCGTCGTCGGCGAACCGCCGCCGAACATTGAGATTTCCCTGGAGCCGGGGGACGTGCAATTGCAACGCGGCGACGGCCTCACCGTGGCGGCGCGGGTGACCGGCGCCGCTCCGGAAGCGCTCACCCTGCGCTTGCAGGACGACAACGTCAACTGGCGCGACATGCCCATGCGACAGGACGGGCGCGGCGGCGACAGCGCCTCTTTCAGTTATTTCATTCCGAGCCTGCGCGAAGACACGGTCTACTATGTCACCTTCAACCAGGCCGGGTCTCAGGGGAGCGCGCGCAATTCGCAGCAATTCCGCATCAGCGTGTACGACCTGCCGCGGGTAGAACAGATCGACGTCGCTTTCGACTATCCGGAGTACACCGGAATGGAAGATTTCGTCGATGAAGACGGCGGCGACCTGATCGCGCCGGTGGGCACCGAAGTCGAAGTCAGCGTGACTTTCAACAAGGCCATCGCCGAAGCGCGTCTCGAATTCGGCTGGGCTGGCGAAGACGGGGCCGGGGCCGGTGAAAGCGGGGCCATGCCCGATCTGCCGCTCGCGATTGACGGCAGCGTCGGAACGGCCAGTTTCACGATCGGCCGGGGCGGCGTTTATCGCGTCCAGGCCACCGATCATTCCGATCTTTCCAGCCTCGACCCGCTCGACTATTACATCCGGGCCATCGTCGACCAGCCGCCCGAACTCGCATTGCGGCGGCCCGGCCGCGACCAGGACGTCATGCCGCTGGAAGAGGTCATTCTCGAAATCGACGCCAGCGACGATTACGGCCTGACGCGTTTCGACCTCAATTACAGCGTCGTCGGCCAGGACGAGGTCGTGGTCGATTTCCTGCCGGATGGAAGCACCCGCGACGTTTCCGGCGAACAATTGATCTATCTCGAGGATCTCGAAGTCGAACCCGGGGACTTTGTCAGCTATTACCTGACCCTGGCCGACAACAACGGCCTTGCGGGTCCCAGCGAGATCATTTCAGACATCTACTTCCTGCAGGTGATTCCCACCGATCAGGAATTCCGCCGCGGCCAGGGCGGTGGAGGCGGCGGTGGCGGAGGCGGCGGCCAGGGCGGCGACAGCAGCGCACTCGTCACGATCCAGAAGGACATCATCGCCGCCACCTGGAAGTTGAAGAACCGGCAGAATCAGGCTTCTCCCGAAGACTTCGCCGCGGACGCCGAGATCATTTCCGAATCGCAGAAGGAAGCAACCGGCCGGGCGCGCATGTCGATCGACCGGCTCTCGGAACGGCTCAACTTCTCCGACGATTCCTACGATCAGGCGGTGCGGAATCTTTCGCTGGCGATCGAACAGATGAACCTGGCGGCCCAGGAACTCGACCTCTTGCAGGTCACCAGCGCCTTGCAGCCTGAACAGGCGGCGCTGCAATACATCCTGAGGGCCGAGGCGAGCATCAATCGCACCGAGATCAGCATGCAACAGGGAGGCGGCGGAGGCGGCTCGGCAGCCAGGCAGGAACGCGAGGATCTGCGCGAGCTGTTCGAGATGGAACTCGGGCAACTCGAAAACCGGTACGAGAATCCGAACAGCCGGGGACAGAACGCGCAACAGCAGGAAGAAGCGAACAAGCTCGAAGAACTCGCCCGGCGCCAGGAAGGCCTGACCCGGGCCCAGCGCAATCTCGCGCGCCGCGCCGACCAATTGACCGAGGAACAGAAACGCCGCGAACTCGAACGCCTGATGCGGCAACAGGAACAATTGAGTCAGGAAGTACAGCAACTGGCCCAGCAGATGTCACGCGGCCAGCAGTCCTCCGGTTCCGCGCAAAGGCAGAATTCGCGGAACCCGAGCGGTTCCCCCGAAGCCGGTCCCCAAAGCTCTCCTGAAACCGAGGCCTTGCGCCAGGCCGCCCAGCAAATGCGGGAGGCCGCCGAAAGCGATTCGCCGTCCATAGCCGCCGCGCGCAGCCAGAAGGCTTTGGAGAACCTGCGCCGTCAGCAGCAGCAACTCGGCGAGCAGGCCGATCGTTCGGTAAACCAGTTGGCGCGCAATCTTGGTCAGCGCGGCCAGCAACTGCTCGATCAGCAACGCGAATTGCGCGAGGCCATTGAAGAGGCGGGCCGCGAGATGGGGCTCGGCCAGACCCGCCAGTCGGTGCGCAACGACGAGGATCTGCGGGAGCTGATCGAAGGCCAGCAGCGGCAGCAACAGGATCTGGAGGAAATCGAGGACATGTTGCGCGCCGTGATCGCCCGCGGCAGCAACGAGGATCAGCGCCTGCTGTCCCAGGCCCAGGAGGCGACGCGCGAGTTGCGTCCCATCCAGGAAGAAATGCAGACCAGCAACCGGATTCTGCGCAATGGCATGGTCAATCTCGCGGTCGATATCGAACAGACCATCGAGGAACAGTTGGAAGGGCTGGCGCGCAGCCTGGCGGCGCTCGATCCGGCAAGCGCCAGCGGCAATCCCTTGCGGCAGGCCGCCAGGAACGCCGAAGAATTGCGCGAGCAACTCGAAGATCTCGAAAGGCAAATCCTTGCCCTCAATGAGAACGGCAACGAGCCGGGGGCCGGAATGCCTTCGGTCGGGGAGTTGCGCGAGCAATTGCAGCGCTCGCGGCAACTCGCGCAGCAGATCAACCAGCAGATGCAACAGCAGGCCCAGCAAGGCGGCAACGCCCCGGGGGGCTCGCGACAAGCCGGCCAGCGTCCAGGATCAGAAAGAGCCGCGCGCCAGCTTGGCGCCGACCGATACGGCCCGGGCGGCGAGATTCGCACAGACGGCGGCAATCTGCCCTGGGGCGATGCGCGCTCGATAACCCAGCAAATCACGCGCCAGGATATCGAGGACTTTCTCAATCAGCCGGAACTTTTCCGGGCCTTGCTGCAGCCTGTGATCGAACTCGAAGGCGCCTTGCGCGCCCAGGCTGAACTCGAACAGATCAACGAGCGACTGTACGCCACCATCGAGGAGGACATACCCGACGAATATCGCGATTTGGTGCAGGAGTATTATCGGGAGTTGTCGGAACAACAAAGTACGGACGATTCGTCTCGCTGAGAATGCAGATAACCGAGCCCACCCTTTTTTCCGCTCTAGAACAAGGCACGCTGAGCTTTGCCTACGGCGTCAGCCCTGGACTGTTCGGGCTGTTCGCGCTGCTGATCGTCGCCGCGGTCTGGCTGAGTTACCACCGCACCACGCGGCCCCTGTCGCCGGGCTGGAAAGCCTGGTTTATCGGCCTGCGCTCGGCGGTGCTCATATTGATCCTGTTCTGCCTGCTGCGTCCGGTCGTGAACATCCAGCAGGTCTCGCCCCAGGACACCTACCTCGCCGTGCTGCTCGACAATTCCCAGAGCATGCGCATCGCCGATGCCGGCGGCCGCACCCGTCTCGACGCGGTAGCGGAGGAATTTCTCGACGGCCCGGTGCTCGAAGAACTCGCCGAATCCTTCCAGTTGCGCACCTTCGCGTTCGACCAGAACACGCGGCGCGTCGGCCAGGGCGGCGGGTTGGGCGGAAGAGCCGGCGGGTTGGGCGGAAGAGCCGGCGGGTTGGGCGGAAGCGCCGGCGGGTTGGGCGAAAGCGCCAGCGAACTGGGCGAATCCGGCACCGGCAGCGCCATCGGTCAGGCGCTCGAGGCGGTCGCGGACCAACTCGACGGGCTGCCGCTCGGCGGTCTCGTACTTGTCAGCGACGGCGCCGACAACAGCAATGTGGATCCACTGATCGCGGCGCAGGAATTCGGCAATCGCCGGATTCCGGTATTCACCGTGGGAGTAGGGCAGGAGGACATTCCGCTCGACATCGGCATCGTCGACGTCAGCGCCGCCCGCACCGTACTCGAAGGCTCGGTGTTCACCGTCAGCGCGGCCTTGCGCCATCAGGGCTTCGTCGGTCAGGAAGTGGAAGTCGCGGTGATGGACGGCGAATCCTCCGTCAGCAGCGACGTGGTCACTCTCGGCGCCGAAGGCGTGTCCCAGCGCGTAAGCCTCGAAGTCGAGCCCGAGCGCGCCGAACGCATCGTCTACGATCTGCGGGTGGAAGTGCAGCCCGGAGAAATCATCGAGCAGAACAACAGTTACAGCTTCCTGGTGGACAATACCGACAAGCCGCCGCTCGACATCCTGTATATCGAAGGCCATCCGCGCAACGAATACAAGTTCATTCGGCGCGCCCTCGAAGACGACGAATCCCTGCGGCTGGCGACCTATCTGCAAACCGGCCCCGAAAAATTCTATCGCCAGGGCATCGAGTCGCCCACCGAACTCGCCGAGGGCTTTCCCCGCAGCAAGGACATGCTATACGAATACGAGGCTATCATTCTCGGCGATATCGAACGGGAATTCTTCAATGACGACCAATTGCGGATGATCGAAGGATTCGTCGCCGAACGCGGCGGCGGCCTGCTCAAGAGCGGCATGGTCGACGAGGAGTTCATCGGCACGCCGCTGGTGGACATTCTCCCGGTTACCCTGGTCGAGGAGGATTTCCTGCCGACCCGTTTGCGCGGCGGCATTCGGCGCGGCGACCATCCCACCGGCAACCTGTTCCGGCCGCGGCTGACGCGCAACGGCGAGTTCTCGCCGCTGCTGCGCTTGGCTGGAGAGGATTCGGACAATCTGTTCGTCTGGTCGCAATTGCCCGACCTGCAAGGCGTTTATGCCACCGGCCGCATCAAGCCGGGCGCCGAAGTCCTGCTCGAACATCCCGCGTTGCAATTCCAGAACCAGGCTCTGCCGGTGATCGTCACCCAGCGTTTCGGCAGCGGCCGGGTAATTTCGCTGACCACCGCGAGCACCTGGCGCTGGCAGATGATGATGCATTCGCAGGACCAGTCCCACGAGACCCTCTGGCGGCAAATGCTGCGCTGGCTGGCGGTCTCGGCCCCGGACCGGGTGACCCTGGAATTCGACCGCGAGTTCTACAATATCGGCGACGAAGTGCGGGTGACCGCGCGCGTGCTCGACGAGCAATACGAACCCGACAACGACGCCACCTTGTGGATCCAGACAACCAATCCTCTCGATGAGGTCACCGATACGCCGATGGAATGGAATATCGAGGAAGACGGCGTATACCGTTCTTCCTTCGTCGCCGACCAGGAAGGCGTTTTCAACCTGCTGGTCGACGTCACCAGCGCGGCGGGCGAGGAAGGCGCCGAAAAACAGGCGGCGTTCGTCGTCACGCCTTCCTTGCGCGAATACAACAACGCCGGCATGGACCGCGGCCTGCTCGGCCGCATGGCGGCGGCCGCCGGAGGCAATTATTTCGACATCGACGATGTCGGCGGTTTGCCGGAATCGATCGAATTCACTCCCAACGCCTATTCCCGGGAAGCGCAGGTCGACCTTTGGGACGAGCCCTGGCTGCTTGCCCTGATCGTCGGCCTGTTGTGTCTTGACTGGATGACGCGCCGCCTGCGGGGACTGTCATGAGCATCCGCCGAATCCCGCTGGCGGGCGCGCTGACATGCGCGCTTGCGGCCTTGCCCGCCCGGGCGCAGTTGTCCAGAGCGCTTCTGTTCCTGGCGGTTTTGGCGGTTCGGCCCGCGTTGGCGCAACTGCCCAGAGTGCTCTTGTTCCTGGCGGTTTTGGCGGTTCGGCCCGCGTTGGCGCAACTGCCCAGAGTGCTCTTGTTCCTGGCGGTTTTGGCGGTTCGGCCCATATTGGCCCAACTGCCATTGGAAAGCGACTACTTCCTCGAAGCGCCGGACTCGGTCAAGTATGCGGTAATCGTCGTCGGACCTTCGGTGGGCGGGGAAAACATCTCCCAATTCCGGCAATGGGGCTATTCGCTGCACGACATCCTCGTGCGCGATTACGGCTATTCGACGGACACCATCACGCTCCTGCACGACCCCGACGAGGCCGGCCCCAATCCCGGCAACCGGCTCGACGGAACCAGCGACCGCGCGGGCATCGAGGCGGCCTTCGCGGCCCTGCTCTCCCGCGTGGACGATGGCGACCAGGTGACGGTATACCTGATCGGCCACGGTTCGGGCGAAGGCGGGGAAGCCAAGTTCAACATCATCGGCCCCGACATCACCGGCGTCGAATTTCGCGAAATCCTCGACCGGTTCGAGCGTCAGGACATGGCTGTGATCAATACCACGAGCGCCAGCTACGGCTTTTCGACCTTCCTGTCGAGCGAAGGACGCGTGGTGATCTCGGCCACGCGCTCGCCTTCGGAGCGATACGATCCGGTGTTTTCCCGCTATTTCATCGAAGCGCTCGACGGCCGCGCCGGCGACCTCGACAAGAACAACCGCGTGTCCTTGCTCGAAGCCTTCAATTATGCCAAGGCCAATGTCGAGCAATGGTACGAGGAGCAGGGCAGGCTGGCCTCCGAACACGCCGGCCTCGACGACAACGGCGACTCCCGGTTCAGCCTCGGTCCCGGGATGGACGATCCCGATGGGCGTCTGGCGGAAATCGCCTATATCGATACCGCCGCGACCGAAACCGAAAACCTGAGCGGCGAGGCGCTGGAACTGAAAACGCGCATGCAGCAACTTGAGCGTTCGGTTTTCATCTTGCGCGGGCGCAAGAGCGACTACCTCGAGCGGGACTACTGGCGCCGGATGGAAGAATTGCTGGTCGATCTGGCCCGCGCCACGGCCCGATTCAACGAGTTGAACCCCGAGTTGAACCCATGACCGGCAATTTCCGCCATGCCAATGAGATTCTGCGACTCCGCTTCACCGCGGGCAGAATGACAGCGGAGGGGAACGGTCATCCCGCGCGAAGTGACTCGGGGCATCCATGCCCCTCGCCCCGGCGGCGCTTTGCGCCGTCCAAACCATCAATCCTGCCATTTTGTCGCAGGATATCGTCGCCAAAATGAGAATGGCTGAATCATGACAAGTTTTCTTGCAAGATCCATGCTGTTGCTGGCGCTGCTTTTGTCGACCGGGGCCGCGCTTGCCCAGTTCGACAATCCCGCACCCGGCCCGGCCCCTGCGAGCACTTCGCCGTTGTATCGCGGCGAAGAACTGTTGCGGACCGGCGCCTATGCCGCCGCCGCCGAGATTTTCCAGCAGGCCGACGGGCTCGACCGCAACCCGGGCGTGATCGGCGCGAGCCGGGCCTTGGCCGCCATGGGCAATCTGCGGGAGGCGATGCGCGTCTGCGAGAACCTGATCGACGATGACCACGCCGATTTTCCACTGGTCAGCACCCAGTTGGCCGAAGTCAAGCGCATGGCCGGAGAATCCGCGGAAGCGCTGGCGATACTCGAATCGGTCATCGACGGCCTCGGCGTCCAAGGTGCACGAGAGCGCGCCCCGGTGCGCACGCTGGTGCAATACGCGAGCCTGTTGCAATTCGTCGGCCGCAAGCCGGAAAGTTATGCCTTGCTGGAAGAGGTCGTCGACCGTTACGACAACGGCTTGGTGTTCAGTTCGTCCGATGTCGCCATGGTGGCGCTGGCGAGCTGGATGCGGGGCCGCTTTCACGACGCCAACAGCCTGTTCCAGGAAGCGACCCGCGCCGATCCGCGCAATCTCGAAGCCCATGTGCTCTGGGGCGACCTGTTTCTTGAGAAATACAACGAAGGCGAGGCGGAACGTTCCTATGCGGACGCGCTTGAGATCAACGGTCGCTATACGCCCGCCCTCGTCGGCATGGCGAAGATCACCGGCGACGAACGCGCCTTGCAACGCGCCCTGGCCATCAACCCGAATTCGGTGCCGGCGATGGAAGTTCTCGGCCGCATCCTGCGGCGCGGCGGCCGCGGGGAGGAAGCCGCCGGCCATTTCTCCCGCGCGCTCAATCTGAACCCTGAAGCCCTGGGCGTGCTCAGCGCGCTGGCTTCCGGGGCGGCGATGGAAGAACGCATGACCGATTACGCGTCGCATGCCGCCCAGGTTGATGCGTTCAGCCCGAACAACCCGATATTCCTGGCGGATGTCGCGGAGCATTTCGGCGGCAATTACCGTTTTGCCGAAGCCGTGGAATACGCCCGCGCCGCGATCGAGGCCGATCCGCAATATTGGCGCGGCTATACCTTGCTCGGCAGCAATCTGATCCGCCTCGGCGAGGAGGCCGAAGGCCGAGCCAATCTCGAGATCGGTTTTGAGAACGATCCCTTCAACGTGCTTTCGTCGAACCTGCTGACCGTGTTCGACACGCTGGAAGAATACGCCACGCTGGAAAGCGAGCATTTCCTGGTACACATGTCGCCGCGCGACGCGCGGATTCTCTGGCCCTATATGGAAACCATGCTCGAGGAGGCCTGGGACAAGCTGGTGGCGAAGTGGGATTTCGAACCCGAATATCCGGTGCTGATCGAAGTGTTCGAAAACACGCAGGACTTTGCCGTGCGCTCGGTGGGCTTGCCAGATATCGGGCCGCTCGTGGGCATCTGCTTCGGCAAAGTTGTGACCCTGATCTCGCCGGACACCTTGAGCGCCAACTGGCAGGAAATCGCCTGGCACGAATTTTCCCACGTCATCACCTTGCAGATGACCGGCAATCGCATTCCGCGCTGGCTGTCCGAGGGCATTTCGGTCTGGGAGGAGCGGGAAGGCCGGCCCTATTGGGGGCGCCGGCAAGGGCTCGACCTCGTGCGCGCGGCCCGGAACAACGAGTATCTGCCGGTTTCGGAGCTGAACGCGGCCTTCAGCGGGGCGCGCAGCAATGCCGATCTGGGCTTCGCCTATTTTCAGTCCTACCTCGTGGTGGACTATATCGAGGAAACCTTCGGTTTCGGGAAGCTGCGCGAACTCGTTGTGCAATATGGCCTGATCAAGGGGGACAGCGAGCGTTTCCGCGAAGTCTTCGACATGTCGCCCAATCAGTTCGACGCCGGGTTCCGCAACTGGATCGACCGGCGCGTGGCGGAGATCAACGTCCACGTGCACCAGGAAGACTTGCCCGACGAAGGCGAGGGCCACGGCCACGGCATTCGCGAGAATTCGAGCGCGATTCTTTCCGAACTTTACAACAACGCTTCGCTGGAACAGTACATGCGCACGCGGCTCGAGCAGAATCCGCGCGATTTCATGGCGCATCTGCAACTCGGCATCGTGCTGTTCAAGGAGGAGAGCTTCGTCGAGGCCAGGGAGGCGCTCGAAGCCGCCCACGCGCTGCTGCCGAGCTATTCGGGCTATCCGAGCCCGCCGCTGGTGATGTCGCAGATCTACGAGCGCGAAGGCAACCGCGGGGAGCAGCACAGATGGCTTGAGATTCTGCTCGAAAATATCCAGCACGACGACCAGTCGGCGCTGATCCTGGCCGAGGCGGCGCTGGAGCGGGGGGACTATGAACGCGCCGATTACTATATCGACCGGGCGCTGCAAGTGGATCCGTACGAAAGCGAAGTCCATGCCTTGCGCGCCCGGCTGGCCGACGAGACCGGAAATTCCCCGCTGGCCGTGACCGAATACGAGATCCTGCTCGAACTCGAGGTTTCCGACCCGGTGGAAGCCAGGACCAGTCTGGCCGAAGCATACATGCGCAACGACCAGCCGGCCGCGGCGAAGCGGCAAGTATTGGAAGCGCTGGAGACCGCGCCGAGTTATCTGCGGGCGCAACAGGTGCTGTTGCGATCACTGGATGGAAGTCCCGCCAGTGACGAGAACTAGGGGCGCTCCCGTTATGTCATTCCGCGCGAAGCGAAGCGCCCCGATTCGTCATTCCGCGCGAAGCGAAGCACACCCACTTCGTCATTCCGCGCGGAGCGAAGCGCCCGACCTCCGTCATTCCGCGCGAAGCGAAGCGGAGTCGCAGAATCTCCTCGAAATCGCGCCATTCCCATCGAGATTCCGTGACCGCGCGTGGATTCCGGCTTTCCTGGCAATGCTGATTTTAACCGCGTTCGCCTCGCCGCAGGCGCTTGCCCAGCAATTGCGGTTCGAAGACGGGGAAGACCTCTCGATCTACGGCGACGACATCACCGAATTCACCTGGGTGCGCGGCCAATACACCAATCACGGCGGCGCCGGTTTTTCCTACCGCCCCCGGGGCGGCTGGTGGGACACCGACTATCCCGATTCCGACGAGAACTTCCTGCGCGGCGTGCAACGCTACACCAACATCGACACCAATCCGCGCAATCACACCTATATGCAATTGACCGATCCGCGCATTTTTGAACACATCTTCCTCTACATGAACTGGAAACGGGTGCCGATCGGTTCGAGCTACAGCGGCCCCAACTTCACCGCCGGGGAAATCGAGGCCTTGCGCGAGTTCATGTTGCGGGGCGGCTTCGTCATGGTCGACGATTTCTGGGGCCAGCCGCACCTCGACGACATGTACATGGAAATCGGCAAGATCTTTCCCGAACGGGAAATCGTCAAGCTCGACACCAGTCACGAGATTTTCCATGTATTCTTCGATATCGACGAAGTGGCCCAGGTGCCCGGACGCATGGTGACCTGGGATTTCGGCGGCTATATGAACCTGGACGATCCGGGTTATCCGCCGGAGGTCTACGCCGTCCTCGACGACGACGGCCGCGTCATGATGCTGGCAAATTACAATACGGACCTTGGCGACGGCTGGGAGCACACGTTTTACGCGGGCTATCCGACGCGCTACACGAACGAGGCCTACAAGATCGGCATAAACTTCCTGATCTACGCGTTCAGCCATTAGTAAAGCAGTTGATTTATATTCAAACCGGGAAATCCGACGATTTCCCCACAACAACGGGAAAACAAGGCATGTCAGAAGCAGAAGCGGCGGTAATGGAAAGTCGGGACGACCTGAGCTTGGTCAAACGCATGCAGGAAGGCAGGGAAAAGATCGTGGAGGAAATCCACAAGGTCATCATCGGCCAGCAGGAGATCATCGACGAATTGCTGATCGCGCTGTTCGCCGGCGGACATTGCCTGGTCACGGGCGTGCCGGGGCTGGCGAAGACGCTGCTGATCAAGACCGTGGCCGACATCCTGCAGGTCAAGTTCAGCCGCATCCAGTTCACGCCGGACTTGATGCCCGCCGACGTCGTCGGCTCCGAGGTCGTCGAAGAGACCGACGGCCACCGCAGCCTGAAATTCGTTCCCGGGCCGATCTTCACCAATATCCTGCTCGCGGACGAGATCAACCGCACGCCGCCGAAGACCCAGTCGGCGCTGCTCGAAGCGATGGAGGAGCGCCAGGTGACCGCGGCGGGCAGAACGCATCCGATGTCGGCGCCGTTCTTCGTGCTCGCGACCCAGAATCCGATCGAACTCGAAGGCACGTATCCCTTGCCCGAAGCCCAGCTCGACCGCTTCATGTTCAAGATCGAACTCGACTACTTGTCCGAATCCGACGAGATAACCGTCGTCACCACGACCACCCAGACATACGACAATCCGCTGGCGCATCCGCTCGGCGGCCAGGACATTCTCGATTTTCAGCGTATCGCGCGGCAGGTGCCGGCGGCGGAGGCCGTCATCCGCTACGCCGTGCGCCTCGTGCATGCCTCGCGGCCGCAGTCCGAGACCGCGCCGCGGTTCATCCGCGACTGGGTCAGTTGGGGCGGGGGCATCCGCGCTTCGCAGAACCTGATCCTGGCGGGCAAGGTGCGGGCCCTGCTTTCGGGCCGTTTCAACGTCTCCTACGGCGACGTGCGCGCGCTGGCGCATTCGATTCTGCGGCACAGGATCCTGCTCAACTTCCATGCCGAAGCGGAGCGCGTGACCACCGACAAGGTCATTTCCATGCTGCTTGACGCCGTGCCCGCCCCGGCCGCGGAGCTCGAGGACTAAAATCAATGTCGGAATCCCTCAATTTTCTCGACCCGTCCGTCCTGGCGGGGCTTTCCAACCTGGAAATGCGCGCCAGGGTGGCCGTGGAGGGCTTCCTGTCCGGCTTGCACAAGAGCCCCGACCGGGGTTTCAGCGTCGAATTCAACGACTACCGCCATTACTATCCCGGCGACGACATGCGCCACGTCGACTGGCGGCTCTACGCGCGCAGCGACAAGTTCTACGTCAAGCAATACGAGGACGAAACCAATGTGCGCTGCGTCATCCTGCTCGATTCCAGCGCCTCCATGGCCTACGGAACCGGCTCGTTCACCAAGTTGCAATACGGCGTTACCCTGGCTTCGGCACTGGCGTATTTCATCATGCGCCAGCGCGACGCAGTGGGCTTGATCGTCTTCGACGAGGAAATCCGCGAATTCGTCCCGCCCAAGTGCCGGCAGATGCACCTGATGCGCATCCTGCGAGCGCTCGCCAAGATCGAAAACGGCGCCGGCACCGATGTCGTCAAGCCGCTTACCGACTTGGCGATGTCGCTCCACAGAAAAAGTTTCGTGATTCTCATCACCGACATGCTCGATGACGAGGAACGCGTGATCCGCACCTTGCGGAATCTGCGCGCCATGGGCCACGACGTGATCGTTTTCCAGATCATGGACCACGCCGAACTCGACTTCCCGTTCACCGAGGCGACCGAGTTCATCGACATGGAAAACAGCGAGAGCTTCATCACTTCGCCGGTGGCGATCCGCAAATCCTATTTGCGGCATGTCAACGAGTTCCTCGATTTCTGCCGCGGGAAATGCCGGGGCAGCGGCGTCGACTATTGCCTGATGGACACCGCCCAGCCACTCGACCAGGCCCTGTCGGCCTATATGCTGAGAAGGGCGCGGAGTTTCTGATGGTATTCCTGACGCCCCTGTTCCTGCTCGGGTTGTTCGCCGCGCTCATCCCCGTTGCGATCCATCTGATTCGCAGGGAAAAGCCGCCGAAGATGATGTTCAGCACGGTGCGCTTTCTCAAGCAGACCTCGCGCAAGCTCGTGCTGTTCCAGCAACTGCGGCAATTGCTGCTGCTGGCCCTGCGCGCGGGATTGATCGCCCTGCTCGTTTTCGCCTTCGCCCGCCCGCTGTTCAACCTGTCGGTGGCGCGGTTGCTCGATTCGGACCCGCAGTCCACGGTGCTCTTGCTCGATGTATCGATGAGCATGCGTTATGAAGATGTGTTCGAAGACGCCGGGAACGAGGCGCTCGACCTGCTCGGCGATCTCAACGCGGGCGATGAAGTGGCCTTGGTAACTTTCGACGAAAGCGTGGGCATGGTTCGCGAGTTCGATACCGATCTCGGCGGTGTCGCCGCGTTGCTGCGGGAAGTCGAGCCGGGCTATGGCGCGACCAATTTCATGCCTGCGCTGCGCCTGGCGAACCAGTTGCTGGAGTCTTCCCGCTTCGAGAATCGCGCGCTGTACCTGATTTCGGATTTCCAGCAAGGCGGCATGGCGAACGTCGAGGAGAACTGGAAACTGGCGCCGGGAATCCGTTTCAGCGGCATCGACGTCGGCGTGGCCGAATCGGTCAATCTCACGCTTACCGATGTCCGCTCACCCGAACAATTGCTCGAAGACGAACTTCAGCAACAGATACTGGCCCGGGTCCGCTCGACCGGCTCGCTGTTCCGCGAACGCGCCGACCTCAGCCTGTTCATCGACGGGCGGCTCGTCGACAGCCAGTCGGTGGAACTCGACGATCGTTCCGAGCGGGTGGTGAGCTTCAATGCGAGTTTCCCCGAACAGGGCAGCCATATCGGCCGCGTCGAACTCGCCGGCGACGACTTCTTCGCCGACAATTCCCGGTATTTCACCGTCGATGTGTTGCCCGGCATCCGCATCCTGCTCGTCAACGGCGAAGCTTCGGATCAATGGTTCGACGACGAAGGCCACTGGTTCAGTCTCGCCGTCGGCGGATCGAGCGGGTCGCCGTTCCGCCTGCAGGCCCTCGAGCCGGCCGAATTGAGCACCGCTGCGCTCGCGCGGAACGATGTCGCGGTGTTGCTCAATGTCGGCGGGCTCAGCGACGGCCAGGCCGGTGATCTCTCCGACTACGTGCGCGGCGGCGGCGCCTTGTTGATCGCGCCGGGGGATCGGGTCGACCCGGCGCGGTTCAACCGGCAATTCGCCGAAATCAGTCCCGCCACGCTGGCCAGCCCCGACCCGGCGGAGGCCGGCGACTACCTCGTCATCGCCGACTACGACCGGCGCCATCCCGTGTTCCGTTCGCTCGACACCGACTGGTCGGCCCGCTTCCAGGATCACTGGCGGCTTTTACCCAATGCTGAAGCCGACGTACTCATGCAATTCGACAATGCCATGCCCGCCCTGGTCGAGCAGGAGTTCGGCGAAGGCAAGGTCCTGCTGTTCGCTTCGAGCATGGACCTCGAATGGAACAACCTGCCGCTGCAAGGACTGTTCCTGCCTTTTGTGCATGAAACCTTGCGCCATCTCGTGCAGCCTGAACTGAAGCGGCGCTCGTACCAGGTCGGAGACCGCTTTTCGGTCGATATCAACGGTTCCGGCGCCGTGGCGGCGGTGCGGGGGCCCGACGGCGCGGCGCTGGAATTCGGCAACGACAATTTCGTCGTCGAAGCCGATATGCCGGGCATCATCCAGGCGCGGATCGATGGCGTCCAACAGAACTTCGCGGTGAATACCGACGCCGGCGAATCCACCCTCGCGCGCGTGGCGGTTTCCACCTTGACCGATGCCATCATCAATCCCGACACCGATGTCGTGCGATCAAGGGAAGTGCAGATGGCGGAACTCGTCGAGGAACTCGAGCGGCCCCAGCGGATCTGGTGGTGGATTCTGGGTCTTGCGATGCTGCTGCTGCTGGTCGAATCGGTGTTGGCCAATCGGACTTATCGATAGATAGCGTCAAAATGGCGCGTCTGGAGCTGGCGGGGAGGTTAAAGGTCGCTGAAGGGAAGCACCGCCAGTAATTCCATTCGTTTAGGGGGAACGATAAAGAAAGTAAACTCGCGAGCCCCGCCTTCAGCTATTCATTCACTGATTACGGGGGGGCGTTCAGCGAATGAACTGGCAATGATCTTAGCATGAGGCCGACGGAAATCCCTGCCGGTAACAATTTATCACAATAGCCCGGCCTCCCCGCCGAGATTCCGCGCGGAACGAAGCGCCTCACTTCGTCATTCCGCGCGGAGCGAAGCGCAGTCGCAGAATTTCGTGCCAATCTACGGATTGTTGACCGGAATGATGCCGAGTTTTTGCGCGCGCCGCTTCCAGTTCCCGCGCGCCAGCGCCTGCATGTCCTCGGTATCGTCGGATTCGTCGACGATCTCGAGTCCGAGCAAGGTTTCGATGATGTCCTCCATGGTCAGGATGCCCTCCATCGCGCCAAACTCGTCCACAACAACCGCCATATGCTCTTTCTTGGCGATGAACGTGTCGAGCAGGTCGGGCACGGTGGCGGTCTTGTGTACCGCGATGATGTCGCGGCGCAGATCCTTCAGCACCATGTCGTTGTGTTCGTCCACGAGGTTGAGCAACACTTCGTCCTTGAGCACATAGCCCGTGACGTTGTCGTTCTTGCCTTCGTAGACCGGTATGCGCGAGAAGGGCAGTTCCTCGTGGCTGTCGTGAAAATCCCGCAATTGCATGTCCTCGCTCGACGCCACGACAACGATGCGCGGCGTCATCACGTCGGCCGCCCGGATGCCGCGGAAAGCGAGCAGGTTGTGGATGATTCTGCGTTCGCTTTCTTCCAGCACACCGGACTCGGTGCCGATGTCTGTCATCACCGCCAGATCGGTGCGGCTCAGCACCGCCCGGTCCTTGTCGTTCTTCAACTTGCGGGTGATGAACTGACTCAGCCAGACCAGCGGCCACAGCGCGATGAGCATGATCTTGAGCGTGTGCGTCGCCGACGGCGCCAGCGTTTCCCAGTTGTTGGCCCCGATCGTCTTGGGAATGACTTCCGAAAAGATCAATATCGACAAGGTCATGATCACCGCGACGACGGCTTCCCAGTTCGTCGGAATGCTGAGTCCGAACAGGATCATTTCCGAGTTCGGGAATAGCACGGTCGCCTGGGCGCCGACACCGATGGCGCCGACCGTGTGGGCGATAGTGTTCAAGGTCAATATCGCCGCCAGTGGGCGGTCGATGTCTTCCTTGAACGCCGCCAGATCCGCGGCGACCCGCGAGCCCCGCTTTTCAAGTACGCCGACATAGGTGGGCGTCACGCTGAGCAGCACCGCTTCCAGGATGGAGCAAAGAAAGGAGAAGCAGAGGCTGATGAAAAAGAAGGCGAGCAGAAGGCCCATGAATGCTACCGCGATGTCCCTGATTCAATTCTCACACAGTCGCCCGAAATCGCACAACACCCGCCGTCATTCTGCGCGGAGCGAAGCGCGGTCGCAGAATCTCTTTGGGAACGCCACTCACTCCGTGTAGCGGAGTCCGCGCGGCAGGATCAGGCGCATCAGCCCGTTCCAGGTGTTCCGCAGGCTGTCGGGCAGGGCGAGCATTGCCGGCGTCACGATCAGAGTCAAAATGGTGGCGAACGAGAGTCCGAATACGATGGCGGAAGCCAATGCGACCCATTGGGAGGTGATCGGGCCGCCGACTTCGATCTCGGCGCCGATGAGATCCACGGAAACGTGCGTTGCCAGGGGCAGCAGTCCGAATCCGGTGGTGAAGGTGGTAAGGAACACGGGCCGCAGGCGCTGCACGCCGGTGTGCACGATGACTTCGCGCAGGTTCCATTCCGGATGGCTTCGGCGCAGCACGTTGAAGGTATCGATCAGGACGATATTGTTGTTGACGATGATCCCCGCAAGCGCCACGATGCCAATGCCGGTGAGGATCACGCTGAAGGTCTGGCCGGTGATCAGCAGTCCGAGCAGCACTCCGGAAGTCGACAACAGGATCGACGAGAGAATCAGCAGCGATTGATAGAAGCTGTTGAATTGGGTGATGAGCAAAATCGCCATCAGCGCCATCGCCAGGGAGAAGGCCTGGGTCAGAAAGGCCGCGGATTCCGCCTGTTCCTCATTGGCGCCCCGGAACTGATATTCCACTCCCGCCACGGGCGGATTGTCGTCGAGCCAGGCCTGAAGTTCCCGCAGCTTGTTGTCGGCCACGATTCCCGTCGCGGGATTGGCGCGCACATAGACCACGCGATTGCCGTTCACGCGCTGAATCGAACTGACCTGGGGCTTGGGTTCGCGGGTAATGAAACTGCTGACGGGCGCCGGCCCGTTCACAGTGGCGATGCGGATCGTGTCGATCTGGTCCAGCCCCCGGTACTCTTGCGGATAACGCAGGCGGATATCGACTTCCTCCTCGCTGTCGTCGGGACGATACACGCCCATGAAAACGCCATTGGTCATCATCTGAATGGCGGAACCGATTTCCGCCATGCTGGCGCCCATGATGGCCGCCTGGGCCCGGTCCACGGTGATTTCCCATTCGATGCCCGGCACCGGGGCGGTGTCGTCGATGTCAATCAACCCAATCATGACTTCTTCCATGTATGTGCGAACGCGCCGGGCTTCGCTAAACAGCAAATCGAGATCTTCGCCGGAGAGTTCAAGCTGGATTTCCTTGCCCACCGGTGGACCGGCCTCGATCGGCACGACTTCGGCGCGTGCGCCCGGCAAATCGGTGATCGCTTCGCGATAGAGATTTTCCACCTCGATTCCGCTCTCGTCGCGGTCCCTGCGGTCGGTCATCTCGATGAAAATCGAGCCGATCAAATCAGGCGCGGTCTGTGAATCTCCGCCTAGTTGCATGCCGGCGCCCGACTGGGTGACGATGCCCTTGAAATGGCCGACATCGCGGATGCGGTCTTCGACTTCGAGCATGATGTCGCGCAATTCCGCAGGCGAGTAATTGCCTCGGGCGAATACGTTAACCGTGGTCTGGCTGGCCTCGACTTCGGCGAAAAACTCGACACCCCTGCCGAAGGTGAAATAGGAACTGACGATGGTAATCAGCGTGATTATGCTGAGAGCGAACACACAGGCCGGGAAACGCACGGCGAGACCGAGCAGTTTCGCGTAATGCGCCGTAATGCCGCCGGTCTTTTCGGGATCTCCCGTCTCCAGCGCGCGCAGATATTTCGTGTCGGCGTCGCTCGACTTCCCGATCAGGGAGCCGATCGTCGGCGCGAACAGCAAGGCGTAGAACAGCGAACCGATCAGCACGGCGAACACGGTGATCGGCAGATAGCTCATGAACTGGCCCGAGACGCCGGGCCAGAACATGATCGGCAGGAAGGCCGCCAGCGTTGTCGCGGTCGATGCCGTGATCGGCCAGAACATGCGCTCGACCGCCGCCTTGTACGCTTCGCGGCTGTTCAATCCTTCGGCCATCTTGCGGTCGGCGAATTCGACGAGCACGATGGCGCCGTCGATGAGCATGCCGAGGCCGAGCAGCAGGCCGAATATCACCATGAAGTTGTAGGTGAAACCCATCATGGTAATGATGACGAAAGCGAAGAAGAATGAGAACGGCACGGCCAGGGTGACGAGCAGTCCCGAACGGACGCCGACCGCGGCGACCACCACGATCAGCACCAGCGCCATCGCCGTGGCCATATTGCCTTGCAGCCCCATGTTCTGTTCGATTACGAGCGGCGCCGTATTGTTGATGTAAGCGACCGTCACCGCCGGCGGCAACTGGGGCCGGATTTCCTCGACGACCGCGTCGATCGCTTCCATCGCCTCGACGAGGTTTGCGCCCTTGCGCTTCATCACATTGAGCGAGATCGACTGCGAGCCGTTGGCGTAGGAATAACGCGTGGCGTCCTTGAAAGTACGTCGCACGCTGGCAACGTCGCCCACGGTCAATACGCCGAGATCGTTGGAGACCAGCGGCAGGTCGAACAGATCGTCCGGGTCCTCGATCAGGCCCGGAACCTTGATCGAAAAGCTGCCGCTGCCCGTGTCGATCTGGCCCGCGGGAATCAGGCGGTTGTTGCCGAGCACCACCTGGCCGACGATGGTGCTGGGAAAGCCGTAGGTCTCCAACTTGTTCGGGTCGATGATGGCTTCCATCAACTCTTCGCGGTTGCCGACCATCTGCGCTTCCAACACATCGGGAAGGATTTCGATGCGGCTCTGCAATTCCTCGGCGATTCGCAACAGCGTCCGCTCAGGCACGCCGTCGCCGGTAATGACGATGTTTACCGCCGGCGTCCCGGCGGCCGAGACTTCCTGGATGATCGGCTCCTCGGTGTCCGGCGGAAACCAGACCTTGGCGCGGTCGATGGCCTCGCGCAATTCGTTGAGCGCGGCCTGGGAGTCCATGTCGATGTCGAACTCGGCCACGATGGTGGCCGCGTTCTCGCTTGAGAACGTGGTGTATTCGGTGATGCCGTCGAGCGCCTTGAGTTCGACTTCCACGGGCTTGGAAATCAGGCGCTCGGAATCTTCCGGTGAAATACCTTCGTGAATCACCGTGGTGACGATGATCGGCACCTGCACGTCCGGGTTCAACTCAACCGGGATTGCGAGATAGCAGGCGAATCCGGTCAACATGATCGCCGCGAACGCGGTGAGCGTGGTGCGCGATCTGGCTACGGCGGCGTCGATGTATCTCATTATCCGGTTCCGCTTGCCTTACTCGGGCCGCGCGAGTTCGGTGGTGACGGTCTGGCCCGGAAAGACGATCTCCTGACCGACTGTGATAAGGTTGACTTCACCGTCGAGGCCGGTCACCCAGACTCCGGGATTGAGCAGGCTGGTATTGTCGCCGACGATTTCCACATTGCGGAATTCGACAATGTTGCGCCGGTCGATAGTCTTGACCCCCAGCAATCCGGCATCGTCGAGCGTCAGGGCGGACGGGGGAATCAGGTGGGCGCTGATTCGCGAGGCGTTGACCTGCATCTCGGCGGTGATGCCCGAACGGATCGCGAGTTGGCCGGGGTCGACTTCGACCTCGATGCGGTAGCTGCGTGCGGTCGGGTCCGCCGAGCGCGCAAGATAGATGACGCGTCCGGAAATGGTTTCGCCGCTGACGAGTTCCGCGCTGACTTCGGCGCCGATTTCGATGCGTCCCACGTCCTGTTCCGGAACGAGTCCGACGAGCAACATGGGATCGTCGTCTAGCACTGAGGCGCAAACCGTGCCGACGTTGAGCAGATCGCCGATTTCGACCGTGCGCGTCTCGACGATGCCGTCGAAAGGCGCCACGATCTTGATTTTTTCCAGCGCGAGTTCGGCTCGTGCGACAGCGGCCCTGGCGGACTCAAGCGCGGCCCGGTATTGCGCCACGGCGACGTCCGATTGCAAATCGCGGCGTTGCAGATCGAGCGCCGCCTCGTATTCGAAGTCGGCCTGCTCGCGCCGGGCGATCGCTTCTTCGAGATCGGTCTGCCGCGTATCGACGGCGATTTCGCACAGGACATCGCCTTCGTTGACCCGCGCGCCGCGGGGAATGGGATTGCTGACGATTCGACCGGCCTGTTCGGCGCGAACCTCGACCAGACGCCAAGCCTCGGTGCGGCCGCGCACACGCACCGTCGAAGTGTAGACTTGGGGCGATATGCGGTTGGCGCGAACGAAGGCAACGTCGGTCGCATCTCCCGCCGGCGCGTCCTCGGCTAGGGCCACGATCGGCGTAACCGCCGCTTGGCCGGACAACTCGTCTTCGTCCACGCTTTCGGCCGGGCGCGGCATGAACAGCCAGACACAAAGGGCGAGCAGTAACAGGACCGCCACGATCTGCTGTTTCTTCACTAAAACCTCTCTTTGGCCGATTCCGGGCCGCGCCACGGGAGGAGACGCTATCCTGCCTGTCTGTGTGGAAACGTTGCCGACCGCAAAATAGTTACCCCTGAGCCGACCTGTGCCACTGCAATCTTCGCAAGCTGGAAGTGTACCCTAATGTCTTGCGCGACAATGTGATCCCGAGACTTATGAACGTTACGTATTGTAACCATCGTGGGATCACATGCCAATTCGCCTTCCCGGTTCCCGGATCGATATCGCAGCCGGATGGGCATGCGGGGGATGTTCGCCGGGAAGAGTTCGAACTCCTAACCATCGCGACCCGCCAGATCGAGGGGCGCCGATGACAATACGCATCGCCATTTCGCCTGCCCCCGGGTCCGGAAATCCCACATCGGGTGCGTCGCCGGCACGGTGATCGCCTCCACGGGTCCGATAATCCCCTTGTTCCGCTCGATGTCGTACACGCTCATGGATTTACGCAACGCGTCGTCCAGCGCTCCGGCCAACCGGTCGGCCTCCGATCCCTCCCTGACGTACATCGCGAACGCGCTTCGAGACGGGTGAGGTCCGACCAGGAGGTCGTCCCTGCCCCGGTAGCCGATGCTCCGCAAAAGCCGCGCTAGGTCGTCTTCGAGAATGGCGGTGCTCGTGACCTTCAGGACGAAGGCGGCCTTCGAGCGGAACGCCAGCCGCGGCGCGCGGTGAAACCGGCCGGTGCATTGCACGATGTCGTGTAGGCGATAGCGGATCAGGCCGGTCGCCGTGGTCAGGAAAACCTCGTAGTCGCGACCGGGCTCCGCCTCCCACGACGGCAGCAGGTTCCCGGCCACCGGCTCGGCGCCCACTGGAAGCAGTTCGATGATCGTGGATCCGGGATGCACCGGATGGCCGTCCGCCCCGTCGTACAGCGGCAAGGTAAGTGCGGCCTCCGAACACATGTACGGACTGTCGAGGATCCGAAGGTCGCCGAGAAACGGTTCCAGCAAAGGAAGCTGCGCCGCGCTGCTCGCTCCAGTCCAGCACAGCAGGAATCGCATTTGCGGCCAAACCTCGCTCATCGCCGGGTCTCGGCCGCGGAAGACCTCCCGCAAACGGCGGAGGCGCGCGGGCCGAACCTCGACCGGAGGCAGCGGAGAAGGTGGAACCGAGCGACCCTCAAGGTAGGGCCAGTAGCCGTCCATGCGTTCAAGCAGCGTACGGTAGAAGCCGGCCAGCCAGCCAGCCGAGAGCGCGTACGCCAGACTCAAATCCTTCGCCACGGCATAGAGCGGTGCCCACTCGTCCCATAGATCCGGCCTGATGTACACTTCCTTTGGAATCACCAGCATTGCGCGCATGATCCGCGGGGGCATGGTGGCGATGAAGTAGCCGGTCGAATAGCCCACCGGTACGCCGGTCGGCGAGGGTGGATGGCCGCCGGCATTGGCCAGGATGAGCGCCGGTCGGGCGGGAATATGCGGTTCCACGACCGAGAGGCGGTACAGGAAGGCGCCGACGGGACCGATATCCCTGAAGCGCTGCTCGCGGTTTCCCGTCAAGTAGGGAAATCGCTTGGGCTTGGCGGCGGTGGTGCCGCTGGTCACCGTCCAATAGCCGACCGGCCGCGAGGTCGTGGGTGAGCCACCCTGTTCGAACGCCCTGTCGAACGCTTCCACATAGTCGTCGTACTCGGTGATGGGCAGTTCCCAAAGCGGAGGGGCGCCCGACCGGCCCCACCGTTTCCCCCACATGGGCGAGCCTTCCGCTTCGCGGGCGATGTCGGCCCAGAGCGCGCGCTGCGCCGCCTTCGGGTCGCGGGCCGCCGCCTCGAATCGCCGCCAGAACGGCCGCAACAGGCGCAGCATCGCGGAACCGCCCGAAACGGGCATCAACCGCCTTGTTTTCGAGTTCGATATCATCACATGTCTCCTGTGCAATTCCGGATCCGCTTCTCACCGCTTCACCAATCCCGGAGTGCGAATTTTCTCGCACCATCAATGCGGGCGTCAAACACGCGCGGCTATGCGGAGGACTCCCGGGGGTAGCGGCGTCCGTTGAGTTGGTATCCTATGAACGTGTCGCGTACGCAATAGTGGTAGGTGATCAGGGTTATCGCGGCGGTGGCGCCCAGGACGAGGCCGAACTTGACGCCCGGCGGCGCGGCGACTCCCACCAGCAGCGGCGCCAGCGCCACCGTGATCGGCGGATGGATCAAATACATCCAGTACGACGCGTCGGAGATGTACCGCCAGGTTCGACTCGGCTTCTCCAGATAGCGCAGGAACAGGCCGAGGAATCCGTAAACGAGAAACCACGCCGACAGCCCGTGGCAGACGATGGCCAGCAGGTGTTCCAGCTCCGCCCCGACCGCGCCGTATCCCCGTTGGAAGAAGTGCAAATGGATGCCGAACAGGAGCAGTCCAAGCGCGAGATGTGTCCATGCCCTGGTCCCGAAAGCCTCGAGCACCTCCCGGCGGGCGTACACAAACCAGCCGTAGACGAAAAATACGGCGAACGCCGCGAGGTGGTGGGGCAAGGGGAGCAGCGACAAGGAAGGGTCGAAAGACCAGGTGTTCATCGGGTACAGCGTGATCGACGTCGGGATGGCGAACAGCACCGGGCCGCCCACCCGGCGCGCCGCCCGGCTGAAAGCGTCGAGGAATCGTTCCCGCGACCCGGCCGGGATGAACCGCCGCGCCAGCGGAACCCCGAAGCGCGCGATGACGCAATAGATCAGGAGAAAATATAGGAACCAGAGATGGATCAGAATCGTGTTCAGAATGAAGCTCGCCGGCATCGCCGCGACCGGAGTCAGGGGCCGGCCGGCGCTCAGGGTGTTCGCCCAGAGCGCGAGTCCGGCGGAGGCCGGGTAGACGACGATCCAGGCGCCGATCAGGGGCACGCCGATCCGCGCCCAGCGATGGCGGAGAAAGCCCGCGGGATCTTTCCGCTCGAACAGGAACGCCGCGAAAAAGCCCGCGATCACGAAGAAAACCGGCATTCGGAAGCTGTGGATGAACTTGACCAGATAGTCGAAGAACACGCTCGACCGCGGATCGAGATAGATCTGCTCGACCTCGACCCCCTGGACCGGAAACGGGAAGTAATTGATGGCCGTATGCAAAACCAGACCCAGCAGCATCATCACCGCCCGCAGCCGGTCGAGCGAATGGTAGCGGGGAAGTGGCGTGTGCTTCATTGCCGCATCGGATCCGATCGGGGCCGTATTCTCCGAAGAGGACACGGTCAGACCGCCTCCCGCCGCCCGTTGAAATGGAATCGGTATTTTGGCCGCATTGAAAACCCCCGCTCAAACTTCAGTTTGGAGCGGTCGGGCAACACCGCGTCCACCTCGCGCGCCGCGACCGCCAGATCCAGCGCGCACAATGCCTGGGCCAGGGTGCCGCCCAGGCAGGCATGCGTCCCCAAGCCGAAGGGCGAGAACGCGTCGCGCCGGGATGGCTCGTCGCGTCCCGGCGCGAACCGGTCGATGTCGAAGCGCAATGGATCGGAGAAATACTCGGGCATGAGACAGCCAATATTGTGGGCGCATAGCACTGTCTCCCCCGCCGAAATGCGGCAGCCTTCGAACACGAAAGAATTCGCGACCATTCTCGGGGCCAGCGACGACCCGAGCGGGTAGCGGCGCATTGTCTCCTTCAGGACGCGTTGCGTGACATCCATCTGGCAAAGGTCGCGCGCCGTGGGAGCGCCGTCGACAAACAGCGCATCGGCTTCGACCGCGACCCTTTCGCGCAGTTCGGGAAACTTCAGTAGATGGTGGAAGGCGGCGGCGATGATATTGGCCGCCGTATCGTAGCCCGCCAGAAACGGAGCAAGCGCCTGCTCGTACAGATCGGTCTCCGGCATGAATTGAGGATCCCGGCGGTGCAGATCGATCAAAACGTCCACATGGTCCCTCGGTTTGCCGATGCGGCGCTCAGGCCCATGTTCGGCGACAATGCGCTTGGCGAGCTCGTCGAGTCGGCGGTGGGCCCGCTTGAAGCTGGACCGGCGCAACAAAAAGCGCGGCCGCGAGTGTGTGATATGCGTCAGCAGCATGTTTTCGAGGAAGATGCCGATATCGTCCATGTAGTCGAGCACGGATCGGCCGGCGCTCAGGACCGCCAGTTGCTCGACGACGATGCGCCGCCAGATGCCCAACCCCGGGAGCGAAGCGCCGCCCCGCGGGCGGTCGAACTCGTCGCGCAGAACCCGCGCGGCCTCTCCGACCCGGCCTTCCATGATTTTCGGCGAGAAGCCGAGTTGGGCTTCCTTCCTCATCCGCAAATGCTCCGAACCGTCGGTGCCGACAATTATTTTTCCGGCGCCGATCTGGCGCGT
Organism: Pseudomonadales bacterium; assembly: GCA_963664805.2. Taxonomy (GTDB): domain Bacteria; phylum Pseudomonadota; class Gammaproteobacteria; order Pseudomonadales; family Pseudohongiellaceae; genus UBA9145. The sequence continues at coordinate 203,757 of OY761612.1, forward strand.
GTAATCGAGCCACGTTTCCTTGGTGCGGAACAGACGGCTTGACTTTTTCATGAACGAGTTCGCCTCCGGGCCGGCGAGAACGACCATGTTGCGGCCGGGAGCGCGGATTCGAAAGACCGGACCCAGGGTGCGGTACGATTGCACGAGGAATTCGTGGGGATTGCGCCACATGGCCGCGCCGTTGCCGATCAGCGGCAATCCCGGCGCCTGGGGGATGGTCTTGGTCGCGGGTGCGGGGGATTCATATTTGCCGATTTTTTCCAGCGCTTCGGCAACCGAACGTCCGATCAGGTCGAGCTGCCGGAAAAGGTCTATCTTCGGCTTGACCTGGTTTCGTTCCTCCTCGGAGAAAATCGCGTCGAAGGCGCCCGAGGCCTCGGCTAGCGCGATGATCACCGTGTCCCGCGGGTCGGGAACGTCGTCGCTGAACAGCGTGCGCATGACGCGCAGGCGGACATCGTCCACCGATTGCCCATCGTCCCCGGCATAGCGACGGGAGCGCGACGCCTTGTCCCGCAGATGGATGGTCCCGTCGGACATGGATTCGAGAACACCCAGGCGGCTCAGCCGCGCCAGCGCGAGCCTGCGGATCTCGGGTCCGCGCTCCACCGTTTTTCCGATCCACCAGGCGGCGTCGCGCGAGCGCCCGCTCTCTCCGTCCGCGACATCCGCGGCGATTTCGGCGAGGGTGGGGTCGAGCAGATCGTCGCCGAGCGGCGCGGAGTCGACCAATGTAAGGCTTTCGAGATCGGTATCGATGCGGCCCGCGAACGCGAGGTCCGCCAACGCCGCGCCGGCCAGAACGACATCGAGCGAACCCACCCGAAGCGCGGGCGCGAAGTCCGCCCGCTTCTCGTCGTGCAGGAGCAGCAGAATCTCTTCAGTGATCGTCAACACTGGAACAAAGCGTTCTTGGCGCTTGGGGCTTCACAAGAAGTGAAGGATACCAAATCTATCCGCCGAGTTCGGGCATTCGCCAGTCTCCCGCCCCGCGCATTGCGGGATCACACGCCAATTCAATTCTCGCCGGGCGCGGAAGAGAAATCGCCTGTCAGCCGCACTGTTATGCGCATAAAAGTGTTGAAAAAACCGTTTTCATCTATAGTTGCGCCGAAGAATCAACCATGGGGACGCAAGATGGAACGGCTCGCCACAGAACAACTTCTCAACTGGAAGAAACGGAAGCAGCGTAAACCGCTCCTGCTGGACGGCGCCCGTCAGGTCGGCAAAAACTGGCTTGTGGAGCGTCTGTTCGGAAAAAGACACTTCCCGGCGGTCCACATGGTGGATTTCCTCACCGGGACCTGCTCTGGCCCCTGTGCCATGCGCGGTATCTCGGTGAGTTGTAAGGTTCAACAAGACACGACCCGCGGATTTTCCATATATCATTCGACGCGGAAAGCCGAATTCAGTTGCGGTAAGGAACGAGATTATGAGAGATATGCAAGGCAAAACCGCCATCGTTACCGGTTCGAGCAGCGGGGTGGGAGCGGCTACGGCAAAGCTGCTGGCTTCGCTCGGCTGCAACGTGCTGGTGAACTACAACTCGAATCAGGAAGGCGGCGAGGCCGTGGCGGAGGAATGCCGCGCCGCCGGCGTTGACTCGCTGGTTTTCGGCTGCTCCGTGGCAGACGACGCCGCTTGCGTCGCGATGGCCGAAGCGGCGCGCGAGCGCTGGGGGCGGGTCGATATCCTCGTCAACAATGCGGGCACTACCAAGTTTGTCGTCCATGACAACCTGGACGGTCTCGATAGCGGGGATTTTCAGCGCATCTACGGCGTCAACTTGATCGGTCCTTTCCAGATGACCCGGGCGGTGAGGCCAATCATGGAGTCACAGGAAGACGGCGGCCATGTTGTCAACGTAGCCTCAACCGCCGGCATTGACGGCATCGGCAGCAGTATCGCTTACGCAGCCTCGAAAGGCGCGCTCGTGACCATGGGCCTTTCACTGGCCCGGGCGCTTGGCCCCAGGATTCGCGTCAATACGGTCTGTCCGGGATTCATCCAGGGAGAATGGCTGCGCGAGGGCTTGGGCGACAAGGTCTATGAAGCCACGCTTGACCGGCAACTGAAAAGTACGCCGCTGCACCGAACCGCAACCGCGGAAACCGTCGCCGAGGCGATCCTCCAGTTCATTTCCGGCTCGCCGGCCATTACCGGACAGACCCTGATCGTGGACGGCGGACTTCATCTGACCCGGGCAAGCCTGGTCCAACGCTGACTTCGCGCCGCAAGGCTTCAACCCGCTCCCCGGTTGTGGTTGCCATACATATGGTGCATTTGATATGGTCCAGCCATACCTTACGGAGGCGCATGCCGATGAAAACAACGTTGAACTTGAACGATCAGCTCTTGCGGCAAGCCAAAGCTTCGGCGCACAAGCATGGTGTCAGCTTGACCCGTTTTGTGGAAGAAGCCTTGCGCGCTCAAGTGATGCCGGGGGGCGGGACAAAGCGCGAAACCAAGTACAAGTTCGACCCGCCTGTCGTTCACGGAGTCAAGCCGCCCGCGGTGGACGTGTCGGATCGCGATGCGCTGCACGATTTCATGGATGAAGCATGATAGCGGTCGACACCAATATCCTCGTATACGCGCATCGGTTCGAATGCGACTTGCACACTGCGGCATTCAATGAACTGGCCGCGTTGGCGGAAGGGAGACGCCAATGGGCGATTCCGATTTTTTGCGTTTCGGAATTCGTCCGCGTCGTTACGCACAGACGGGTATATTCTCCCCCCTCCACAATTGCGGAGGCCATGGGTTTTGTGCGCAAGTTGTTGGCGGCGCCCACTTGCCGGCTGGCCCTGCCCGGCGAAGGCTTCATCGGGGAGCTGGAACATGCCCTGCGCGAAGGCAAGGCGAGGGGAAATCTCGTGTACGACGCGCAAATTGCGGCGTTGTGCCGTGAGCAGGGCATTGGCGAAATCCTGACCAACGATCTCGATTTCGGCAGATTCCAAAATTTGCGGATGCTCCGCCCAAGCGACGCGGCAAGCTGAAGGCCACCAAGTCGAAGAATATGGGATTCGCGAAAAAAAACGAGACCGCTTTGCTTTCAGAAATTGGAAATCAACGTCTCAGAATGACGAGGAAGGGCGCGCCTGCCTTTATGCATGTTCATATGTCGAACTTCACGCCCTGGGCCAGGGGGAGGGCGGTGGAGTAGTTTACCGTGCTCGTCTGGCGGCGCATGTATCCCTGCCATGCGTCCGAACCCGATTCGCGACCGCCGCCGGTTTCCTTTTCGCCGCCGAACGCGCCGCCGATTTCCGCGCCGGAAGGGCCGATGTTGACGTTGGCGATGCCGCAATCGGAACCGACCGCGGACAGGAAAGTCTCGGCTTCGCGCACGTCGAGCGTGAAAATGCACGAGGAAAGTCCCTGGGGCACGTCGTTGTGCATGGCGATGGCTTCGTCCAGGGTTTCGTATTCCATGACATAGAGGATCGGCGCGAAGGTTTCGGTTCGCACCGTTTCGGTTTGCCCGGGCATTACGGCGATGGCCGGGCGCATATAGACCCCGCCGGCGGGGACGCCATCGCGCACGGCTTCGCCGCCGGTCACCTCGCCGCCTTCGCCGCGGGCCCGGTCCAGGGTCGCCAGCATGGCGTCGCCGGCCCGCTCGTCGATCAATGGGCCCACCAATACGCCCTCGTCGCGCGGGTCGCCGATCTTCAGGCCCGAATACGCCCTGGCGACCTGCGCGACGAGTTCGTCCCTGATCGATTTGTGGACGATCAGGCGCCGCAGCGAGGTGCAACGCTGGCCGGCGGTTCCCGCGGCCGAAAAGACGATCGCGCGCACAGCCATGGCGAGGTCGGCCGAGGGGGCGACGATCATGGCGTTGTTGCCGCCGAGCTCCAGGATCGGCCGGCCGAAGCGCCCCAGGACTTTCGGTCCGACCGCGGCGCCCATGCGCGTCGAGCCGGTCGCCGAGACAATCGGCACCTCAGGAGAGGAGACCAGCGCATCGCCGGCTTCCGCTCCGCCGATGATCAGTTGAACTAGTCCTTCCGGCGCGTCTCCGCCGAATCGTTCGAGCGCCCGCCGCATGATCTTCATCGTCGCAATCGCGGTCAGCGGCGTCTTTTCCGAGGGTTTCCAGATCACGGGATTGCCGCAGACCAGCGCCAGGGCGGCGTTCCAGGACCACACCGCCACCGGAAAATTGAACGCGGTGATGACGCCGCAGGGGCCGAGCGGATGCCAGCTTTCGGTCATCCTGTGGCCGGGACGCTCGGAGGCGATGGATTTGCCGTACAACTGCCGCGACAGGCCGACGGCGAAATCGCAGATGTCGATCATTTCCTGGACTTCGCCGAGGCCCTCGGAGACGATCTTGCCGGCTTCGAGAGTGACTACCGCGCCCAGCCGTTCCTTGCCGGCGCGCAGTTCCTCGCCTAGCAGGCGCGCGAGTTCCCCGCGACGGGGCGCCGGAACCTCGCGCCAGGCCAGAAAGGCGCTCTGCGCCCGGGCGATGACTGCCCGGATTTCGGCGGGGTCGGTTTCGCGCACGTGGGCAACGACGGCGCCGTCGATGGGCGAACGCGCGGGGAGCGCGCCGCCGCTCAATTCGGCGGCGCCGAGTCCCGCGGCGGCAAGGGTTTGTTCGTGAGTCATTTATGTTCTCCGAATAGATTCCGCCCATTCGCTTCGCCACGCCCAGAGCGAGTCCGCAAGGTGTGAGTCGCCGTCGGTGGGCAAGGGGTTCAGCGGGCGTGCGAGGCAAGGATGCCGAGCCCGGAGCCTACATGGACGTATTTACGGCGTCCGCCGAACCCCTTGCCCACCGACGGCGACGGATCGAAGCCACATCACTCAACTCCCTATTGTGCGCCAAGTTACAACTCAGCGCCGCACCGGCCGCTTCTGCAATTTGCGCTGCAAGGTGCGGCGATGCATGTTGAGTTGTCGCGCGGTGGCCGAGATGTTGCCATTGTTTTGTTCGAGCACTTTCTGGATATGTTCCCATTCGAGGCGCCGCACCGACATGGGCAGTAGTTCGGCATCCGCATCCGGCTCCGAATCGGTCAGCAGGGCGGTCAATATCTCGTCGGTGTCCGCGGGTTTCGCCAGGTAATTGTCGGCGCCGAGCTTGATCGCCCGCACCGCCGTGGCGATGCTGGCATAGCCGGTCAGCACCAGGATGCGCATGTCGGGATTCCGTTTGCGCAAGGGCAGGATGAGGTCGAGAGAAGTGCAATTGCCGAGATTGAGATCGAGCACGGCATATTCGAAATCCTCGTCTTTCACCAAGTTCCGCGCCCGCTCGAACTCGCCGGCGTGCCTGACTTCATAACCCCTGCGTTCCATCGCCCGGCTCGCGGCCCAGGCGAAGGCCTCGTCGTCTTCAACGAGCAGCAATTTGCCTTCGTTACGCATCGCAGTCATTCTGCGCGGAGCGAAGCGCAGTCGCAGAATCTCCTGGAGTTCGCGTCATTCCCGTCGAGATTCCGCGACTCCGCGCGGAATGGCCGGACAAGGAATCTCCGGCAAGCGGCAAGCGAATCAGCGTCAGCGCGCCGCCCGCCTGCCGGTTGAACATCTCGATACTCCCGCCCGCCCGGCGCAAGGCGGCGTTGGCGAGGAAAATGCCGAGTCCCATGCTGTCCTTGCGCCGGGAAACGAACGGCTCGCCGATGCGCTCGAGCACTTCCTCGGGTATTCCGGGACCGTCGTCGGCGACGCCGATCAGCAGATTCCGCGCGTCTTCCGGGTCCAGCGCGTAGTCGACATTGACTGATTTCCGGGCCGCCTTGATGCCGTTTTCGATGATATTGATCACCGCGTGACGCAGGCTCGGCTCGACGTCGAGTGGCGTTTCCGGCTTGGCCTCCAGCTTGAATTCAACCTTGGCGGCGGGATGCACGTTGAGAATGTAGTCCTGGATGTCCGCCACGAAGCGCGCGAGCGTGACCCGTTCCCGGGCGCTGGGATCGTCCTTGTGGTAATAGCGGATCAATTGATTGATCGAGTGCTTGCAGCGGCTGACCTGTTCGCGCAACAGGCCGATTTCCTGCTTGACGGATTCGCCTTCGAGGTTTTCCCGCCCGGGACCGTCCAAGTCGTTTAGTATGACCGACATGGTCGAAAGCGGGGTGCCGAGCGCATGGGCGGTGCCGGCGGCGAGGGTGCCGATGGCGACGAGTTGTTCGTTGCGCATCTCGTTTTCGCGCGCTTCGGCCAAGTGATGCTCGCGGTCGCGCACGGCGATCGCCATGGCGCTGATGAAAACGGTTATCAGGACCGCGCTGACGACGAAAATCACCCACATGCCGACCAGGTGCAATTCGAACATGTCCTGCGCGTTTCCGCTCATGCCGGGCATGTTCTGTTCCGCCGAGAGGTCGAGCAGCAGGAAGAAGGTATAGATGAGAATGCTGCCGACGGCGAACGAATTCACGAAAGCGCGCGGCAGCAAGGTGGCGGTGACCGCGAGCAGCACGAGCAGATAGGAAATCAGCGGGTTGCCGACGCCGCCGGTATTGAGCAGCAGCAATACCAGGAAAACCACGTCAACGAGGATGTGCAGAAACAGTTCGGCGTTGCCGATGGGCCGGCCCAGATTCAGTCGCCAGTATCCGAGCAGGATGGAAACGACGATGGCGGCGACGAGGCTGGCGAGGAAAACTCCCGGAACTTCGAGCCCGGGAAACAGCATCAGCGCGAACAGGCCGGCGCAACTCGCTCCGGTGACGAAGGCCCGCAACAGGAGCAGGCGCTGGAGTCCCTGGCGGGTGAGACTGGCGTCGCCGGACTGGACAGGGATCAGCCAGGCCGCGAGTCTGTTGAGTCCAAAAATTTGCCGCATGGCGCTAGTTTACATTGTCGAACTAGGAAAAACGCGGAGCGCAGGCTATATTGCCTCGCCCTGATCCGCATAGCTTGCAACTCATGACTTTCGGACTCGCCGGGGAATCCCGGAAACTGCTTGAACGAATCCTGCGTTCCGGGACGCCGGTGGGCGGTCGTGCCGCCGCCATGGCCAACACCATGGAAGGCCCCGCGTATCTTCCGCTCGAAACCGGCGGGTCGGAAAACCCGTTGGCGGGTCTGCCGGAACAATGGGTGGATACTCGGGCGAATTTTCAGCGGGTGCCGGTCGGCGGCGAATCGGACGGGCGGGATCGAAGCTGGAACTGCGTGCTGCATAGCGGAACCATTCACTACAAGGAGCAAATGCATCTGTTGTGCCGGGCCCGCAAGATGCTGAAGGACGGGGGGAAACTGCTTCTGGCCGGAGAATTCCTGCGGGATGTCGAGACGATTCTGAAATCCGGTCTGCCGACCGAGTTTTCCTTGCTGCAACTGGCCGACCGGCTCGGCTTCCGCCTGCTGGAAACGATCGATTGGACCGACAAGGCCAGGCTGTCGGTTGCGGAAGCGCGTTCTCTCGTAGCTGAGGGCGAACGCAAGCTGGCGCGAGAACTCGATGCCCTGGCGGCGGAGTTCGAAAGCGGCCATCGCCGATTCGAGTGCTTTGTCTTTGAACTCGATCCGAAAGCCGGAGGACCCTGGAGCGAACTCGCCCTCGGCGACATCGACTCGTTCGAGCCGGAGGAAGTCGCGGAGATCTTCGAGGAGAGTTTCGGCGAAAAGTTCGATCCGGCCTTGTGGAGCTGGAAGTACGGAGACGGAAAGGGAACCTGCATCGTCGCCCGGACCGAACCGGGCGCGCCGGTCATTGCGCATTACGGCGGCGTGGCTCGGGAGATCGATTATTTCGGCGAAGACCGACTCGCCTTCCAAGGCTGCGATGTTATGGTCAAGCCAGCGGTGCGCAGACAATATGGGCGCAACAGCCTGTATTTTCATATGACGGCGACCTTGTTCGAGCGCGAAATCGGCTATACCGTCGACCACGTGCTCGGTTTCGGCTTTCCCAACAAGCCCGTCATGAAAACCGCGGTCAGGCTAGGGCTGTACGGCAAAGTCGACGACTACGTCGAACTGGCGTTCGGCGATCTGCCGGAATCGATCCCGGAGTTACAAGTCGAACCGCTGCAACTGCACGTCGACCCGCATGCAAAACCGCACGGAGCATCCGTTGACGAGTTGTGGCGGGCCATGCGGAAGGATTTCGGCGACGGCGTGATCGGCAAGCGCCATGGCGAATATCTTGACTACCGCTATTTCCGGCATCCGCATGCGGGCGTGTATTTTCCCCTGCTGCTGATGCGCGAGAGCGAAGCTTTCGCCGTTGCCGTGCTCAAGCGTCACGAGGAGCAATGGCTGCTGATGGATGTCGTTGCGCCGCTTGCGCGCATGAACGATATCGTCGCGGCCTTGCGGCAATGGACCGATTCCCGCGAAGAACCGGGAGCGCTCAGGATGTGGCTCACCAGCGCCTGGGTGGAGCGACTGTCCTGGCAGGACCGCGTTGAGAAGAATTTGGGGATTGAGATACCCTTTAACGCTTGGAATCCCGGGCCAGACCGAACGCTCCCGCAAGGCGCTTGGTGGTTGACCGCAGGTGATATGGACTCCATTTAGCGCAATTCAGTTACCGTCATTCTGCGCGAAGCGAAGCGCAGTCGCAGAATCTTCCTGCTATTCGCACCGCAGCCAAGGAAAACCACATGGACAACAAGAACATCTACGAACAGTCGCTCGACAGGAATGCCGCCAATTTCGCGCATCTCACGCCGCTGAGTTTCATTGAACGCTGCGCGAGCGTGTACCCGGACCGGACTTCGATCATCCATGGCGACACGACCTACACCTGGTCGCAGACCTATGCGCGCTGCTGCCTGCTCGCTTCGGCCCTGGCCCGCATCGGCATCGGCAGGGGCGACACGGTTTCCTTCATGGGCGCCAACACGCCGGAGACTTTCGAGGCGCATTTCGGCGTGCCGATGATCGGCGCTGTGCTGAACGCGCTCAACACCCGGCTCGACCCCAAGGCCATCGCATTCATCCTCGGCCACGCCGAGACCAAAGTGCTGTTCACCGACCGCGAACACAGCGCCACGATCAAGGCGGCGCTGGAAATCGTCGAACACGAAATTCTCGTCATCGATATCGACGACCCTTACTACGAAGGCGGCGAATTGCTCGGCGAGCAGGACTATGAAGCGTTCATCGCCACCGGAGATCCGGACTACCGCTGTTTCCAGATCGGGGACGAATGGCAGGCGATCACGCTCAACTACACCTCGGGCACCACCGGCGACCCCAAGGGCGTGGTGTTTCATCATCGCGGCGCCTATCTGAACGCCGTTTCGAACGTGCTGTGCTGGAAGATGACGTCGCATCCGGTCTATCTGTGGACGCTGCCCATGTTCCATTGCAACGGCTGGTGCTTCCCCTGGACTCTGGCGGTGGTGGCCGGCGTGAACGTCTGCCTGCGCCACGTGCGCGACGAGGCGATGTTCGCCGCCATCAAGCGCCACAAGGTCACCCATTTCTGCGGCGCCCCGGTGGTGCTCAATACCCTGATAAACGCCCGCGCGGAACTGCGCGAGGGCATCGCGCACAAGGTCAGCGCCATGACCGCCGGCGCCGCGCCGCCGGCCGCGGTGATCGCCGGCATGGAGAACATGGGATTCGAAGTCGTCCACGCCTATGGACTGACCGAGACCTACGGCCCCTGCGTCGTTTGCGAACCCCAGGACGAATGGGCCGAGCTCGACGTCGACGGACGCGCCGAGATGCTCGCGCGCCAGGGCGTGCGCGCGCCCTTGCAGGACGAACTCATGGTGGCGGACCCGGAAACCCTCAAGCCCGTCCCGAAAGACGGCAAATCCATGGGCGAGATATTCATGCGCGGCAATCTGGTAATGAAAGGTTATCTGAAAAACCCGCGCACCACCGAGGCTTCGTTCCGGGGCGGCTGGTTCCATTCCGGCGATCTGGCGGTCTGGCACGAAGACGGGTATTGCCAGATCAAGGATCGCTCCAAGGACATCATCATCTCCGGCGGTGAGAACATCTCCTCGCTCGAACTCGAATCCGTGATGTTCCGCCATCCCAAGATTCTCGAAGCCGCCGTGGTGGCCTCGCCGGACGAGAAATGGGGCGAAGTGCCCTGCGCCTTCGTGTGCCTGAAAGACGGCGAGGAAATGACCGAACAGGAGTTCGTCGCCTACTGCCGCTCCGAACTCGCCGGTTTCAAGATGCCGAAGAAAGTCGTTTGGGGCCCGATCCAGAAAACCTCGACCGGCAAAGTCCAGAAATACCTCCTCCGCGAACAGGCCACGACCGCCCCATATATCCCAAAATAAGGGGCTTACATCGAATAGTTTGCATCGTGAATCCTGCCGGGCGAGGCATGCCTCGCCCCTACAACCAAACTGCGTAAAACCGTAGGGGCATGCCCAGCCCGTGGTCGGGTCAATCGCCTTCGTGCCAACCATTCGATAAGCCCCCAAAATAACGAGACTTCGAATCGCCGCTGGCGCGATGCGGGGGTGCGGCGGACGCCGTAAATCCATCCCTGGAGGCTCCGGGCTCGGCTATCCCTGCCTCGCACGCCCGCCGCACCCCCGCATCGCGCCAGCGGCTTGCACCGAGCGGAGTCCCTTGCCATAGGCTTCGAAGTCGAAATGGGAATTGTCGGTCATTCTGGACGGAGCGAAGCGTAGTCGCAGAATCTCGCGGAGACCATTCAAAAGCGCTATTTACATACCGGAATGCTTGGGCTAGTTTCTCCAACGGTCTCAACAAGATTTTTTCGCATGTAGAGAGGCGATCAAAATGAAAGTATGGGGAGTTCGTCCAATCTGCCTGCTGCTCGCGGGTCTCGCCGCGGGGCAGGTCGCCGCCCAGGAGCGCGTGGTCGAGTCCGACACGCACCGCTTCGAGGAAGTGGCCGAAGGCGTCTGGCACGTCATGGGAACCGGCGCCGTTCATACCATGAGCAACGCCATGGTGCTCGTCGGCGAGTTCGACACCCTGGTGGTGGATTCCCACGTCACCCCGGCCGCCGCCCGGGCGCTGATCGATTCGATCCCGACCGTCACCGACAAGCCCGTGCGCTATCTCGTCAACAGCCACTACCACTTCGATCACGCCCACGGCAACCAGGCCTTTCCCGAAGGCGTCGAAATCATCGGTCACGAATTCACCCGCGCCAAGCTGAACGGCGATATCGGCAACGTACTGGAAGAGAATACCTTCCGCAGTTTCTCCGACCCCGTACCGACGCTGGTCGCCCAGCTCGAAGAGCAGGCCGCCAACGAGAACGATCCGCGCTTGCGCGCCGAACTCGAGGAGAGGCATCGGGTGCAAAGCGACTACATGAACGCGATCCGGGAAGTCGCGCCGACGCCGCCGAACATCACCCTCGACCGCAAGATGACCTTGTTCCAGGTCGTCGCGGGAGGCAGCCGCGAGATTCAACTGCATCATTTCGGCCGCGCCCATACCGGCGGCGACGTGATCATTTTCCTGCCGCGGGAACGCATCGTCTTCACCGGCGACATGATGCTGCCCGGACTCGCCTACATGGGCGACGGCCACGTCGACGAATGGCCCGCCGCGCTGGACGGGCTGAAGACCCTCGATTTCGACATCTGGCTGCCGGGACACGGACCGGTGATGCGCAGCCGCGAGCCGATCGACAACTTCCAGGCCTATCTGGGCGACCTCTGGACCGCCGCGGCGGAAATGTACGAAAACGACGTTCCGGCGTCTGAAGCCGCCACCACCATCGACATGACCGCCCATGCCGGCAACTTCCCGCAAATCCAGGGTCCCGGCGTCGATCCCAGGGCCATCAACCGCATCTACGAGTTGCTGGAGGGCAGGTAGCGCTATTTGCTCGTTCGTTCTTGCATTTGGTTCCCAATCAATTGATGATTGGAAAATGTTTTTCGGGGGAGAGGGGAAATGAAACATACTGCCGGGAAAATCGGGGCGCTCGCCAGCGCTTCTGTCCTGTTATGCGCCGCCTTCGCGCCACTGGCGGTTTTCGCCCAGGACGATGGCAACAGGCAAATAGAAGAAGTGATCGTGACCGCGGAGCGCAGGGAAGCGTCTATTCAGGACACATCCATTTCGATTACCGCGTTTACCGCGGAAGCGATTGAAGACTTCGGCATTCGCAATCAGGAAGATTTGCAGAACTTCATTCCGGCAACCACGATTCAGCCCTACGATTCAACGATTCGGGGGGTGGGCCGGAATTTTCGCGCCCTCGGGGGCGACCCGGGCGTCGCCACCTATATGAATGGCATCTATTCCGAAGATTTGCTGACGGCCACCGCCGCCACGTTCTGGGATGTCGAAAGAATCGAAATATTGCGCGGGCCACAGGGCACGCTGTACGGCCGCAACGCCGTGGGCGGCGCGATCAACGTGCTTTACAACCCGCCCACGGACGAGGTGGATTATTCGTTCAAATCGATTCTGGGGAACTTCGGCACCAACGAATGGTACGGAATGTTCAACACCCCCCTGGTTGAAGACACGCTCTCGGCCCGCGTCAATTTCAGCCTCCGCGACCGGGACGGCATCGTGAAGGATATCGGCACCGGCGGAGACATCGACAGTCTCGGCACCGAAAACGTCGCCGGTCAGTTCAGGTGGACGCCAAGAGACGACGTTGAGGTTAACCTGCGCCAGAATTTCATGGAAATCGACCGGTCCTTCGGCGGCTCCAATGGCGGCGGCCTGGTGGTGCTGAACGAAGAGGGCAATCCGCATCGCAATACCACTGCGCTGGTGCCCGGGTATCGGTTTATCGACCCCAACAACACCGACATGGCGAACTACGACAGCAACGACTGGTACGACCGGAGTCAGCCGATCCTGACGTTTGCCCATCCCGTCACAGGCGTTGTCGGTCAGGCCCAGCACAACCGTCCCGGCATAGATCCCGGCGGCTTCAACGGTTATCTGAACGCGGCGGCCTCCCTCGACGGATTTAATTTCACTTCACCCGCGACCGCGGCGAGATACAACGCATGCGTGTTTCCAGGGGAGATAGACGGGGGCGACCTGTGCGCGGCAACCAATGGATTGAACAGTGAAGTCTTCGAGCAGCAGGGTACGCAACTCAGCGCAACCTGGACCGTCAACGACCGCCTGGAGCTGAAGTACCTGTACGGACTTAACGAACTCACCTACAAGCGCACCACCGATGACGACAATACGGGAAGCATGTTTCACGACCGCCAGTTTTACGTGAATCACGAAGCCGACTACAGCTCCCACGAGATCCAGGCCTTCTACGACATCAGCGATACCGTGTCCGTCACTTCGGGCTATTTCGTCTACGACGCCACCATCGACCAGCGCGGCGATTTCTACACTTCCATCGGGCAAGCGCGAATGATCAACCCCTACGAGGACAACACGGCCCTGAGCGCGGGAGCGGCGGCCGCGATCGGCGCTCCCGGCCTTGCCGGCATCAACGCGTCCACGCTGGCGTTCGCGGGCAGACCCATGGTCGACCTGTACAGCGCCAGGGAATCCTGCGAAGTGGCGAGCCCCGCTGAATCCTGTCAGCAGAACAACGGCGGGAACAACGTGCAAACTTCCGCCTGGTACGGTGACGACAACAGCAATCCCAACCTGAACGTGGAGAACGGTCCTGGAACCCGCGGCTCGGATCTTCTTTACCACACCCAGACCGTGCGGGAAGCCTTTGCGGCGTATACCCAGGGTGTGTGGGACATCAACGAGACTTTCTCGCTGACCCTTGGCGTGCGATACGCCGAAGACCAGGTAACGGCGGAGGAAAACCTGTGGCGCTATTCGGAAACCGGCGCCACCTCTTTCCTCGCGCTGTACGGCGGACTTGCTGCGGTCAATCGCGTCAACGGCGGCCTGGTGGATGACGGCAACGGCAATATGATCGTCCCCACCGAAAAGGTGACCAACGGCGGCATCCCTTTCGCCTTGAGCGTGTATCGGCCCTTCAAGCGAACCGACAGGGAAACCACCGGGCGCGTCAATCTCGACTGGAACGTGACCGATAACGCCCTGGTGTATTTCTCCGCGACCTCGGGCTACCGCTCTGGTGGATACAATCTGGTGTTCTTCAGCAATACGCCGACATACGATCCCGAAGAACTGACCGCCTACGAAATCGGTTACAAGACCCGCTTGCTCAACAACACGATGCAGTTGAATGGTTCGTTCTACCTCTACGACTACGACAACATCCACACGGTTGGCGTCGAGGTAACGACGATCGGTGGAACCTCCACCTCGGTGCTCGAGGCGCCCGGCGCCAGGGTGTTCGGCATCGAAGCCGAGGGCACTTGGCTGGTGAACGACTATCTGACTCTCGGCGGCAGTTTCAGTTACACGCCCAGCGAGTACTCCGACACTCTGTTGATCAGCGACAGCAGCAACCACAAGGTGCCGGGCTCCCTGTACCCGGAGTTTGAAAGCCTGACCCAGGACATCAAGGGCAATCAGCTCCTGCAGGTGCCGGAAGGGAAGGCGACTCTGTGGGGCGGTTATCTGGTTCCGCTTGCGGGCGGCGCGCAACTTGAAATGTTCGGCATCTATAGCTGGACCGACGAAGTCTATTTCTCGCCCTTCCAGTCCAGGGATGAAATGGCGGAAGCCTTCGGCCGCACGGACCTGCGCGCCACATGGACTTCATCGAACGGCAACTGGCTCATTACCGGCTTTGTCAACAACATCTTCGACGAAGTGGCGAACCTGCAGGTCCTGCGCCAGGGAGAAGCCGAGTTCTTCCGCCACAACGCGGGCACCACGGTGCCGCGCCTTTACGGCATGGAATTCACCTACACGTATTGATGAGCCTGTGTCAATCACCCACCGGCGCCGCCTGAATCCAGCGCGGCGCCGGTGCCGCGCACCGGATATACCAGCGACTAGTCGAGAACCGGATACGGCGCCACGGTGTAGGGCCGCGCGGCGTAGCTGTCGACGATCGACTGCATGGCGGTGACGCCGAAGTCGTTGCGCACGTTGATGTGGCCGTAGGAACTGATCTGGGTCATCAGGATGCCGACCATGTTCTCCACCGGGTCGGCCCAGAACAGCGTGCCCCAGGCGCCGCCCCAGGTGAAACTGCCCGGAGTCAGCGGGTCGCGGCTGACGCCGGCGTCGTCGAGCACGCCGAAGCCGAGACCGAAATAGTAGCCGGGGCCGCGCACGTAGATGTCCTTGTCGCCGGTGTGGTTGCTGATCATCAGGCTGACGGTTTTCGGACTCAGCAGGCGCACGCCATCGAGTTCGCCGCCGTTGAGGATCATCTGGCCGAAGCGCCAATAGTCCGAAATCGTCGATGACAATCCGGCCACGCCGCCGAAATACGTGGTTTCACGATATTCCGGCGCGCGCATGAGTTCGACGGTCCGCTCGGGCCCGCTCGGGCTGTAGACCGCGGCCACGCGATTCACCTTGTCGGCGGGAACGATGTAATGCGTGTCGTTCATCCGCAGCGGTTCGAAAATGCGCTCGCGCAGGAATTCGCGCAACGGCTGCCCGGAAACCCGCTCGACCAGCAAGGCCACGTAGTCGGTTGAACTGCCATAGCGCCATTCGTCGCCGGGATGGAAGTCGAGCGGCAGCGGCGCGCGCTGCACGATCGTCTCTTCCAGGGTCGCGGCGCGGCCCAGCAGTTGCCGCTCCGCTTCGCTCAGGTCGGCCCGGTTCGGATCGACTCCGGCGGTGTGCGCGAGTACGTCGCGAATCGTGACCGGCCGCGCCGGGGGCACGCGGCGGGTTCCGAATTCATCGCGCACGATCACTTTCTTGCCGGCCAACTCGGGAACCCAGTCGGTGATCGGGTCGGTAAGCAGAAAACGGCCCTCCTCGTACAGCATCATGAGGGCCGTGGAGACGATGGGCTTGGTCATCGACATGATGACGAAGATGCTGTCTTCGGTCATTTCCGCGCCGGCTTCCCTGTGCCGCCAGCCCTGGGACTCCAGGTGAATGACCTTGCCGTCCCGGGCGAGCAGGGTGATCGTGCCCGCAAGCAGGTCTTCGTCGATATACCGCTGCATCGTGTCGGTGACCCGCTGCAGACGCTCCGGCGAAACGCCGACGTTTTCCGGCGAATCCATCGGCAAATCCGCTGCCAATGAGGGAACTGCCAGTACCCAAATCAGCGCGGTCACCGTGTATCCAAATTTGTTGAGCATCAAATTCTTCCTCTACCAAGTTATCGGAATCAATTTTTCCGGCAACCCCAAACTGAAAAAACTCCAATACGAGTTGTCGATTCCGCACTGCGCAAGTCGCCGCCCGGCGGCGACGATTCGAAGCCCCCTACATCGAATAACCTTTCTCGTCGTGCTCGGTGATGTCGAGCCCGATCTGCTCTTCTTCGGCGCTGACGCGCAGACCCATGACCATTGATACGATCTTGACGATGACCCAGGTCAGCACGCCGGTATAGAACCCGATGGCGACGACGCCGATGAGCTGCACCATGAACTGGGACCCCACGGTCATGCCGTCGGGCATGCCCGTGCCGCTGAATACCCCCAGACCGCCGGATACGAGCACCGCGGCGAGCAGGGTGCCGGTCAGGCCGCCGATGCCGTGCACCGGGAACACGTCGAGGGAATCGTCGATTTTCAGCCGCTGCTTCATATAGATCGTCACGAAATAGCAGATCACGCCGCCGATCAGTCCCAGCAACAGGCCGCCCATCGGGCCCACCGAACCGGCCGCCGGCGTAATCGTCGCCAGGCCGGCCACCATGCCGGTGATCGCGCCGAGGCCGCTGGCCTTGCCGAACTTGAACCAGTCGAGCACCATCCAGGTCAGCGCGCCCGCGGCGGCCGAGGTATGCGTGACATATAGCGCCATGCCGGCCGCATTGTCCGCGGCCAGGGCGCTGCCGGCGTTGAAGCCGAACCAGCCGACCCACAACATGGCGGCGCCGGTGAAGCTCATGGTCAGATTGTGCGGCACTACCGACGAAGTCAGAAAGCCGTCGCGTCTGCCGAGTTCCAGCGCGAGCACCAGGGCCGCGACCCCGGCCGTGAGATGCACCACGGTGCCGCCGGCGAAGTCGATCAGCCCCATTTGTCCCAGCCAGCCGCCGCCCCAGACCCAGTTGGCCACGGGAAAGTAGACCAGCAATGCCCAGAGCACGGTGAACGCGAGCATGGAGCTGAACTTGATGCGTTCGACGAAGGCGCCGACGATAAGCGCAGGGGTGATGATCGCGAAAGTCATCTGGAAGGCGGCGAATACCGTTTCCGGTATATCGCCCGACATCGCGCCGGCGTCCACGCCGCTGAAGAAGGCCTTGCCCAGGCCTCCCCACCAGGCGGATTCCGAAGGCCCGAAAGCGATGCTGTAACCCACGAGCAACCAGACGATGGAAATCACCACCGCGATGGAAAAACACTGCATCAGCACCGACAGCACGTTTTTCGTCCGCACCAGGCCGGCATAGAACAGCGACAGGCCGGGCAGGGTCATGAACAGCACCAGGGCGGTCGAGGTCAGGATCCAGGAAGTGTTGGCGCCGTTGAGACCGTCCTGCCCCAGCGCGAGGCCGGGAAACAGGAGCAAGGCCGGCGCGAGCAGGCTTGTTGCCAGAATTCGATTCGATTTCATGATTTGAATTCCTACAGCGCTTCGTTGCCGGTTTCGCCGGTTCGTATGCGAATGGTCTGTTCGAGGTCGCTGACAAAGATCTTGCCGTCGCCGATCTTGCCGGTGGCGGCCGCCTTGCAGATGGCTTCCACCACCTGGTCGGCCAGACCGTCTTCAACGGCGATCTCGAGTTTCACCTTGGGCAGAAAGTCGATTACATACTCGGCGCCGCGGTAAAGTTCGGTGTGGCCTTTCTGGCGTCCGAATCCCTTTACTTCGGTTAGCGTCATTCCGCTGACGCCGAGTTCGGAAACCGCTTCCCGCACGTCATCCGACTTGTAGGGCTTGATGATCGCAACGATCAATTTCATTGGTCTTCTCCTGTTCCTGGGCGTGCCATGCCGCAAGGGGCTTGAGCGTGTTTCGACTCTATCACGGCGCCGCCATTCGGCAAAATCCGGCGTTTTCGCCCCCCTTGCGGTAACCTTTGCCGCCCGATTCCGTCTAGCGGCATATATGAATTCCGAATACACGCGAGCGGTGGAGCAATACGGACAAAAGGTTTACGCCTTTGCCTGCTACAGCCTGCGCGGCAGACAGGACGCGGACGACGTCACCCAGGAGGTGCTCGTCAAGCTTTGGCGGCATTGGCGCAGCGTCGATCCCGACAAGATCATGGCCTGGCTGATGCGGGTGACGCGCAATGCCGTTGTGGACCATATCCGCAAGCAGCGACTCGCGGATTCCCGGCGCGATGATCGTATCGAGCCCGACGCCCGGCCCGACATTCAGCCCGGCGGCGAAGACCAGGGCGAAGCCCGCGACCGGGAGCGCTTGCGCGAAGCCTTGCTCGAATCGATCCAGGCGCTCGACGAGCCGTTCCGTTCGCTGCTGATCATGCGCGACATCCAGGGCATGAGTTACGCGGACATGCAAGGCGCGCTTGAAATGAGCGAAAGCCAGGTGAAGGTGTATCTGCACCGGGGCAGGCGAAAACTGCGCGAAGACGAAGACTTGCGCCGCGCGTTCGGCGGCGTGCACGGAACGCGGGACGAGGGTCTGGTTTTACTGCGGAAGCTCTGAGTTCACTCAGAGATTCCGCGCGGCACAGGGAAGTGCCGCCGAGTTCGATGGCGCAAGCCATTGAACTCGGAAGCAAAACAAAATCACGTTTTTGTTTTGCGATAGAGAATAATTCCATGGATGAAATTATTCGGAGTTTCAGTTTGCCGGCGCGAGCCGAAAACAGCAGGTAGATGCATATGAACAACAGCACAAACACCGAATGCGGAGTCGTCCAGTTGCAGATCGACGCTCTGCTCGACAACGAACTCGACGCGAAACAGCAGCAACCGGCGCTGGAGCACATCCGGTCGTGCCCGGATTGCGCGCGCGAGTTCCTGCTGGCGCGCTCGCTGCGCGACGCCATGCTGGACATGCCACGGCCGGAAATGCCGCGGGATCTGATCGAGCGGGTGTTCGAGCAGGCCGGCAGCCGGCCCACAAGCTGGAGCGAGCGGTTACGGGCGCTTGCCGGAGAGCCGTGGCTGCGGCTGGCGGTTCCCGCATTCGCGACGCTGGCGGCGGTGGCGGTCTGGCTGCAAGTCGGCGCGCCGGCTCCCGAGGAGCCGCAAGTCGCGATTGAAGATCAATACACAAGAGAAGATCTGGTGATGGCGATCCAGGATCTGAACACCGCGACCCAGACCATGAACGAAATTTCCGAATCCATGCGTACCCGGTTCGGCGACAGGATGACCGTCCTGCCGGTACTCAGCCTGCCGGCCCTGTCGGTCGACCAGAGGGGCGACGCCGCCCCCGAAGTCAACGATCCGATCTAGCGCCGGCGACCATACCTGAAAAGGAGAGATGCAATGCAAACAGCCAAGCAAACAGCCAAGCAAGCAACCCTGCAAGTAATCGCGGCCTGCGCCCTGACGTTCTTCTGCGCCTGGGCCGCCGCCGCGGAAAATCATCCCGGCCACGTCGACTTCTCAAGTCTGCGCGGTCTGGTGGACTCAGAACCCGTGGTGGAAATCACCTTGCGCGAGCCGCTGCTCCGCCTGATGACCGAAGCCATACCCGAAGAGGACGAGGAAGCCGCGGACTTCGTTTCCCGCCTGCTCAACGTGCGCCTGCACATTTACGAAGATGTCGTTGGCGATGTGGCGGAAGTGGCCGCGACCATGGAGGAAATCTCGGCGGGTCTCGCGGACGAGGGCTGGGAACGAGTGCTCCGGGTGCGGGACGACGATGACCGGATAGACCTCTTTCTGAACTTTTCCGAAGACGACGCCGAAGTCTACGGCATCGCGCTGATGGTCATCTCCGAAGACGGCGAAATGGTGCTCGGCAATATCGCGGGCAACATCCGCATGGAAGACATCAGCGCCATCGGCCGCCGTTTCGACATCGACGAACTCGCCGAATTCCACGAGGAAATGGAAGAGGAGGACCGCAGGTAGTGGCTTCGAACCGTCGCCGCCGGGTGGTGCGGGGTTTAGCGGACGCTGTGAATACGGCCCAGCCGCCAAGCACAGCTTGGCGTCGTTCCGGCTGCGCATGAAGCTGCGCTTCATAAACGCTTGCCTTCACCCCTGTACGCTTCGGCCCCGACATCCATGTCGGGGACGCCCGCTAAATCCCGCACCACCCGCCGGCGACTCACATCTGTCAAAGTTCAGGCTGCTTTTCTTCGTTCGTCATTCTGCGCGTAGCGTAGCGGAGTCGCAGAATCTCCCACCGAGCGCAACAAACGGAATTGAAGTATGCTCCGTTGCGTATGATCGAGCTACGCAACGTCAGCAAGAGCTACGATAACGGCGCGACGCTGGCGGTCGCCGGCGTAAATCTCAAGATCGAAAAAGGCGAATTGCTGGGCCTCATCGGCGAGTCCGGCTGCGGCAAGACCACCACGCTGAAGATGATCAACCGGCTCGAGGAAGCCGACGCCGGGCAGGTCTTCGTCGGCGGCCGCGACGTCATGGGCCGCAATCCCCAGGCGCTGCGGCGCAATATCGGTTATGTCTTCCAGGGCATCGGCCTCTTTCCCCATTACACCGTCATGGAAAACGTCGCGGCCGTGCCGCGGCTGCTGCAATGGACCCGGGAAGAGACCGGTCGCCGCTGCCGCGAGGCGCTCGAACTCGTCGGCCTGCCGGCGGAGGAATACGGCGAGCGCAATCCGATGCAACTTTCCGGCGGCCAGCAGCAACGGGTCGGCGTTGCCCGGGCGCTGGCGGCTTCGCCCGAAGTCGTCCTCATGGACGAACCCTTCGGCGCGCTCGATCCGGTTACCAGGGGACAATTGCGGGACGAATTCAGGGCGATCCAGCGCAAGCTCGACCTGACCGTTATCCTGGTCACCCACGATATGATGGAAGCCCTGCTGCTCGCGGACCGCATCGCGGTCATGAAGGAAGGCGAGGTGTTGCAGGTCGGCACGCCCCACGAATTGCTCATGGCGCCCGAACACGGCTACGTCAGCGAAATGGTGGAAATGCCGCGCCAGGAGGCGACCCGGCTCGACCGCCTGATTCGGGAGGAGAGCGCCCGGCCATGATCGGCGACAATCTGCGCGAACAGTTGCTGCTCTTGCCCGAATATCTCGAAGGGCATCTGCTGCTGACCCTGATCGCCCTGAGTCTCGGCATCGCCGTCAGCGTGCCGCTGGGCATTCTCGCGAACCGTCAGCCCGTGCTGAAACGCCCCCTGCTGATTTCCGTCAGCGTCCTGCAGACGATTCCGAGCGTAGCGATACTCGCCTTGACCGTGGCCGCTCTCGGCGGGCGCATCGGCCTGCTGCCGGCACTCATCGCCCTCTTGCTATACAGCATGCTGCCGATCGTGCGCAATACCGTTACCGGTCTGGAAAACGTAGCCGACGACGTGGTCGAAGCCGCCCGCGGCATCGGCATGTCGCGCACCCAGATTCTCACGCGCGTGCGCTTGCCGCTGGCCCTGCCGGTGATCATCGCCGGCATCCGCACCGCCGCGGTCTGGACCGTCGGGCTGGCAACGCTTTCAACTTTGGTCGGCGCCACCAGTCTCGGCAACTACATCTTCACGGGCCTGCAGACGCGCAACCTGGCCGCGGTTACCGTGGGCAGCATCGCCGCCGCTGTCATGGCGGTGATTCTCGACGCCATGATCGGCGGCATTCAGTGGCTGACCGAGAATCGCAACAACGTGGAGGTCGCCGGCCGCTACCGCCGGGTGTTCGCCGCCGTTGCCGGCGCGGCCCTGTTCGGCGCCGGCGTATCCGCCTGGAGCCTGCTGCCCGAACCCGAAGCGGATTTCGTCGTCGGCGGCAAGGGTTTCACCGAACAGCACATCATCGCCGGCCTGCTGGTCCGGGAACTCGAGGAAGCGGGCTTTCGCGTCGACCAGCGTCTCGGCCTCGGCACCCAGGTGATCTACGAAGCCACGGCCAACGACACCATCGACGCTTATCTCGAATACAGCGGTACGGTTTGGGCGAACATCATGAACCGGAACAACAATCCGGGCCGGGCCGAAGTGCTGGCGGAAGTCGTCGACTTCGTCGAAACCACCGGCGGCATGACCGTGATCGGCGAATTCGGCTTCCAGAACCTGTACGCCCTGGCCATGCGCAAGGATCGGGCGGCCGAACTCGGCGTGAGCTCGATCGAAGACCTGATACCCGTCGCCCGGCGGCTCACGGCCGGCGGCGACCTCGAGTTCTTCGGCCGCCCCGAATGGATCTCGGTGCGCGACACCTATGGCATCGACTTCGCCCGCAAGCTCACTTTCGACACGACCTTGATGTATACCGCCGTCGACGAGCGCCAGGTGGATCTCATCACCGCCTATACCAGCGACGGCAGAATCGCCCATTTCGACCTGCTCGTGCTCGAAGACCCCCGCAACGCCATGTTGCCATACGACGCTTTTCTACTCGCTTCGGGAGATGCGGCGCAAGATCCCGACTTCGTCGCCGCTCTGGCCGACCTCCCAGGCCGCATCCCCGACGCAGTCATGCGCGAGGCCAACCGCATCGTCGACGTCGAAGGCCGCTCGGTCAGCGACGCCGTGGAATACCTGCGCGGCGCGATTCACGGCGTGGATTGAGCGGTGGCAAGGGGTACGAAACAGTCCACTTCCGAAGAAGCCGCCTATGTGCCGCAAGGCATGCCGGCGCTCGATCTCGGTGGCCGCGCTTATTCCTTTTTCGAATTCTGGCCTTCCTGGCTGATGTATCTGCCGGTGGCGGCGCTCTGGCTGCTGCTGGCCCTGCGTCACCGCAGCATCAGCCTGCCGTTGATCGCAAGCCCGGCGGTGCCCCTTTCGGGCATGGTTGGCGTACCGAAGTCCGCAATCCTGAATCTTGCCGGAGAATCGGCGAACCGTTCGATTCTGCCGTGGATCATTTTCAAGGTCGGCGGTGATGCCCCGGCAGTTCAACGAGAACGGGCGGAAGCCGCCATGGCCGCCGCCGGATTGTCGTTTCCCGTGGTCGGCAAGCCCGATATCGGCTGCCGCGGCGCCGGCGTCAAGTTGTTGCGCGACGGCGCCGCGCTCGAATCCTGCCTGGAGGGATTCCCGGCCGGCGGTTCGCTGATGCTGCAGCGCTTGAGCGACTTCGAAGCGGAAGCCGGGGTGTTCTACGTGCGCGATCCGGCGAGCGAGCAGGGCAGGATCACTTCGCTGACGCTGAAATATACGCCCTATGTCGTCGGCGACGGCGTGCATACCCTGGCGGAACTCGTGGCGGCCGATCCGCGCGCGGGCGGCGTGGCGCATCTTTACGAAGAACGCAACGCCGAACATTGGCATGAAGTGATTCCC
This sequence comes from Pseudomonadales bacterium, assembly GCA_963664805.2. Lineage (GTDB taxonomy): Bacteria > Pseudomonadota > Gammaproteobacteria > Pseudomonadales > Pseudohongiellaceae > UBA9145. The sequence continues at coordinate 227,049 of OY761612.1, forward strand.
GCCGGCAGCCCCCGGCGACTGGTGTTTTCGGCAAGCCATTGCCGCGGCGCGGTTTTCCGCAACGGCGGCCATCTCATCACCGCGGAGTTGACCCGGGCGCTGGATCGAATTTTCGACGCTATTCCGGGTTTCTATTACGGTCGGCTCGATATCAAGTTCCGCGATGTCGAAAGTCTGCAAGCGGGCCGCGATCTGCAAATCGTCGAAATCAACGGCGCAAGTTCCGAATCGATCCATATCTGGGACCCCCAAACCGGATTTTTCGATGCCGTAAAAACGCTATTGCAGCAATATCGAACGCTATTTAAACTTGGAGCGGCGCACAAGAAACGCGGCTGCAAACCCCCCGGCTTATGGCCGCTCTACAAGGCGTGGCGCCACGAGTTGCAACTGGTTAAGCGGTATCCCGCCAATGACTAATCCCTGCCGCCTGAATTTCAAACCGCGGGCATTGGCCGCGCTTGCCGAGAAATTGCTGGGTCTGGACCAATTGGGACAAATCTACGATGGCCGGCCCCTTGGCCTGAATCCGCAAGACTTCCTGCAATACACGCTCAACTCGCTCGGCGTGCGCCTGAAGATCAACAACGAACATCACCTGGAGCAGATTCCACGCGAAGGCCCGCTGCTGATTGTGGCCAATCATCCGTTGGGCGGTCTGGAAGGCATAGCCCTTGCCGGGATACTGCTCAGGATCCGGCCCGATCTGCAGGTGCTGACGAACGAGTTGCTGCGGCGCATACCGGAACTGGCGCCGATCTTCATCGGTGTCAACGTGTTGTCCTCCGATGCGGCCGGCGGCAACGTCAAGGGCGTCAAGCAAGTACATCGGCATTTGCGCGGGGGCGGCGCGGTGCTGCTGTTCCCGGCGGGCATGGTATCGGCGATCGAATTGCGCGAACGCCGCATCCAGGACCGAAGATGGAACCGGCTGGCTGGGCAATTGATCAAGCGCTACGAATGCGCCTGCGTACCGGTGCGCGTGAACGGATACAACAGCGCGTATTTCTATCTGGCCGGCCTCATCCATCCGCGCCTGCGCACCCTGCTGCTGCCCAGGCAACTGGCGAACAAGAAAGGCTTCACGCTGGAACTCACCCTCGGCAGGCCGGTGCTCGCCCAGGAATTGCGCCTGCTGAAAAAGCCCGGGGCGGTTACCGAATATCTGCGCGTGAGCACCGAAGCGCTGGCGACTCGCCCCGAACCGGAGCCGACGAAGTTCGAGCGGCATGTGGTAGACGTCTGTACGGTCGCAACTGGCGAGGAATTGGCCTCCGCCTTGGCCGGCCTCGAAGAGTTCCGCCTGATCGAGCACGAAGAGTTCGATGTCTATTGCGCGCCATACGAACGCTTGGGCATCGTCATGGAATTGATCGCCGTGGCGCGGGAAATCACCTTCCGCGCGGTTGGCGAAGGCACCGGCCTGACCCGCGATTCGGACCAGTTCGACCCGCACTACCTGCACCTCTTTCTCTGGGACAAGAAGAACGACAGGATCGCCGGCGCCTACCGGGTCGGCCTCGTCGACGAAATCGTCAGCGAGCATGGCGTGAAAGGGCTCTACAGCCGTTCGCTTTATCGCTACGACCAAGCCTTCATCAAGCGCTTGGGCTCGGCGATAGAAATGGGCCGCTCGTTCATCCATCCCGATTATCAGCGGCGCCCGGATTCGCTCACCTTGCTCTGGCGCGGCATCGGCCGGGTGCTGGTGGACCGCCCGCAATATCACACACTGTTCGGCTCGGTGAGCATCTCGCGCGAATACAGCGACCTGGCCCGGGCGCTGATCGCCGACGCCCTGCTCACCAATTTCAAGGCCAGCGAATTCGTGCCCCTGGTCAAGCCCCTGACCCCGCACAAGATCGCGCACCGGGTCTGGTCCGAGGACATGCTCAAGGAACTGGTCAATATCAAGATGCTCGGCAAGCTCATCGGCCGTTGCGACCCGGGCAAGGCGGTGCCCGTCCTCTTGCGGCATTACCTGTCGCTCAAGGGCCGCATGGTCTGCTTCAATATCCATTCGGATTTCAACAATTCGCTCGAGGGTCTGATCATCGTCGATGTGCGCAAGACCGATCCGAAGACGGTCACGCGTTTCATGGGCGCCGACGGGGCCCGCGAATTCTATTCCCGCCACGAGCCGGCCGGTCTCGCTTCGGTCGGATGAAGAAGCTTCTCGCCTTGCTGCAAATCCTCGCCGCCCTCGCGCTCACCGGGCTGGCGGCGATAACCGTCGGCAGCATGGTCATGATGGTGAGCATGAACGACACGATTTCCGTCGTGCATCTGCTGATAGGACAGGTGGTGCTGATCGCCTGCCTGCTCGCCATCTCCCGTTACCTGATCCGGCGCGGCCTCGCCGGACTCCGCGCCAAAAAAGAATAGCCGGTACCGCACAACGTGAGTCGCCGTCGGGTGGCGGTGGGTGCAGCGGGCGTGCGAGACGGGGCGAGGCCCGGTCGGTGCAGCCGACAAGAAGCGCAGCTTCTTGAGGGCCGAACGACTTGCCGAGGATGGCAAGGCCGGGGGTAGTCGAAGCCACTAAAGCCGCGCCAGGGATGGCATGTATTACGTGTCAGAATCCCCAAGAGATTCTGCGACTCCGCTTCGCTCCGCGCGGAATGACGGAGGTGGGGCGCTTCGGCTCGCGCGGAATGACGTTGGGGTATAATCCCCGCCTTTTGCGCAGGCGGGGCTCGCGCCGTGATTCTTGTCGACGACGCCAGCGGTTTTTCCCGAAAGCACGGTCGTTGTGTGGCCACGATCGGCAAATTCGACGGCGTCCATCTCGGTCACCAGCTCATACTCGATCAATTGAAGGAGCAGGCGCGGGAAAAGAACTTGCCGGCGCTCGTGATCGTGCTCGAGCCGCATCCGGAAGAGTTCTTCGCCGGGGCCGGAGGAGACTGTCCGGCGCGATTGACCGGCAAGCGGGAAAAACTGCGGCTGCTGGAAGAATGCGGCGTCGATTTCTGTTTCGTATTGCGCTTCGATGCGGAAATGAGCCGCATGTCGGCGGAAGAGTATATCCGCGGCATTCTCGTGGAAGGCCTCGGCGTGGCGGCGCTGATCGTGGGCGAAGACTTTCGCTTCGGTCACCGGCGGACGGGCGATTTTGCCTTGCTTGAGCGCAAGGGCGGAGAATGCGACTTCAGCGTCCATCGAACATTGACGCGGGAAATCGATGGCATGCGCGTCAGCAGCACTCTGGTGCGGCGGCAACTGGCGCAGGGCGATTTCGCCATGGCCGAAAAATCGCTGGGGCGTCCGTTTTCGATTCGCGGTCCGGTTGCCAGAGGCGAGCAACTTGGCGCGAAACTGGGTTTTCCCACCTGCAATATCGAATTGCCGCACCGGCGGATTCCATTGCATGGGATTTACGCCTGCATTGCGAAGACTCCCCGCGGTGAATTTCCGGCCGCTGTGAGCATAGGCTACAGGCCGACGGTGACCGATTCCGGCAAGCCCGTGCTGGAAGCGCATCTGCTGGATTTCGAAGGCCGGCTTTACGGCGAGACGATCGAAGTCGTTTTCCGGCGGAAGATTCGCGAGGAGGAAAAATTCGCCTCGATGGAAGAGTTGCGGCGGCAGATCGCCGCCGACGTGGAAACAACCCGGCGCGTTCTGACAGGTGAGGCCCGGTCGGCGCAGCCGACAAGAAGCAACGCTTCTTGAGGGCCGAACAACTTGCCATGGATGGCAAGGTTGGGGGTAGTCGAAGCCACTAAAGTCGCGCCGGGGACGGCATGCAGGATCGGTCAGAATTCAGGTGTCCGGATGACATCTTGTTAAACTGAAATCGGTGACAATGCTGAAATACGAATCATGAGCAAGTACAGGGACAGCCTGAATCTTCCGCATACGGACTTCCCCATGCGGGCCGACCTCGCGAACCGCGAGCCCGCGCGCCTGCGCAAATGGAAGGAACTCGACCTGTATCGCGCCATCTGCGAGAAGAACGCCGGCCGTCCGCGCTTCGTTCTGCACGACGGGCCGCCCTACGCCAACGGCGATCTGCACCTCGGCCACGCCATCAACAAGACGCTCAAGGATATCGTCATCAAGTCGCGGGCGATGACGGGGTTCGACGCTCCCTACGTTCCCGGCTGGGACTGCCACGGGCTGCCGATCGAGCACAATGTCGAAAAGAAAGAAGGCAAGGCGGGGCGGAAGATCAGCCATGCCGGGTTTCGCCGCGCCTGCCGCGAGTACGCCGCCGGCCAGATCGAAAAACAGAAGGCCGGATTCATCCGCATGGGGGTGCTGGGAGATTGGGAAAATCCCTATCTCACGATGAATTTCAAGACCGAAGCCGATATCGTGCGCGCCCTGGCGCGGATCGTCGCCAACGGTCATCTCGTGCGCGGGTACAAGCCCGTGTACTGGAGCGTCGTCGGCGCCTCGGCCCTCGCCGAGGCCGAAGTCGAATTCAAGGACAAGACTTCTTACTCGATCGATGTCCGTTTCGCCGCGGCCGACCGCACGGCCTTGCTGGCTTGTTTCGGAGGAGTTGCGAAGGCGGATTCGGAATTGCCGGTCTCCGTCGTGATCTGGACCACCACGCCTTGGACCTTGCCGGCGAACCAGGCGGTCTGCCTCCATGCCGGGCTCGACTACGCCCTGGTCCGTTGCGAACTCGGCGCCGGCCCGGAATTGCTCGTGATCGCCGGAGAGATGGCCGCGGAAGTCATGCGGAGATTCGGCTGCGAGCGATTCGAAGTGCTCGCGGCGTGCAAGGGTTCACGGCTGGAATCGCAGCGCTTGCGCCATCCGCTGTACGAGCGTGAAGTGCCGATCGTACTCGGCGGGCATGTCACGACCGAAAGCGGCACCGGAGCGGTGCACACCGCGCCCGATCATGGCGTCGACGACTTCAACACCGGCCGCGAATACGGGCTGGAAACGCTCGATCTTGTCGACGATCACGGTGTTTTCCGCGAGGCCGCGGGACGTTTCGCCGGCGCCCACGTCTACAAGGTCGACGCCGACATCGTCGAAGTATTGAAAGAGAACGGCAATCTCGTCTGCGAGGATCGCATCACCCATAGCTACGCCCATTGCTGGCGCACCAAGACCCCGCTGATCTATCGCGCCACGCCGCAATGGTTCATCGGCATGAAGGAAGGCGGACTGCTCGATTCGGCGCTTGAGGCGGTGACCGGTATCAAGTGGATTCCCGGCTGGGGCCGGGCGCGGATGGAACTGATGCTGCGCGGCAGCCCGGAATGGTGCATTTCGCGGCAGCGCACCTGGGGCGTGCCGATCACCCTGTTCATGCACAGGGAAACCGGCGAATTGCATCCCGAGACGCAACAATTGTTCGAACAGGTCGCCCTGCGGATCGAACAGGGCGGCATCGACGCCTGGTACGAACTCGACGCCGAAGAATTGCTCGGCGACGAGGCCGAAAACTACAGCAAGGTCACCGACACACTCGATGTCTGGTTCGATTCCGGCGTCACGCATTTTTCCGTGCTCAACCGGCGCGATGATCTGCGTTACCCGGCGGATCTCTATCTGGAAGGCTCGGATCAGCATCGCGGCTGGTTCCAGTCCTCGCTCAAGACCGCCATCGCCATGAACGGCAGCGCTCCCTACCGGGAAGTGCTGACCCACGGCTTCTTCGTCGACGCCGAAGGGCGCAAGATGTCGAAGTCCCTCGGCAACACCGTCGCGCCGGAGAAGATCTTTCACAAGTACGGCGCCGATATTCTGCGCCTGTGGGTCGCCGCCACCGACTATCGCGGCGAAATGGCGGTTTCCGAGGCGATTTTCGGCCAGGTCGCCGACGCCTACCGGCGCATCCGCAATACCGCGCGTTTCATGCTCGCCAATCTGAACGGTTTCGACCCGGGCGCCGACCTGGTCGATCCCGCCCAAATGATCGCCCTGGACCACTGGATCGTGCGCCGCACCGACGCATTGCTGGCGGAAGTGATCGGGCAATACCACGGATACAATTTCCTGGCGATCTACCAGAAGGTGCATCACTTCTGCGTGATCGAACTGGGCGGTTTCTATCTCGATGTCATCAAGGACCGGCAATACACCACCCGCGCCGACAGCTTGGCGCGGCGGTCGACCCAGACCGCCATGTATCACATCCTCGAAATGCTGAGCCCGATGATCGCGCCGATCCTCAGTTTCACCGCCGACGAGATATGGGAGAACATACCCGGCGAACGGGCCGCATCGGTGCTGTTGACCGATATGGTCGGGGCAGGGCGCGGTCTCAACAAGAGCTTCGAGGCGGAGGGAAGATTCCCCGATGCTTTCTGGGCGCGGGTCATGGCGGTCAAGGCGGCGCTCAACCGGGAACTGGAGGCAAAACGCGCCGACAAGACCCTCGGTTCAAGTCTGAGCGCCGAGGTCGACCTGTACGCGGATGATGAGTTGTTGGCGCAATTGCGCGAGTTGGGCGACGAACTTCGCTTCGCCCTGATCGTATCCCGCGCCAATGCGCATCCGCTGGCCGAAGCGGGCGCGGCAGGCGTGGAAACGGAAATACCGGGCTTGCGCGTGCGCGTGGCGGCAACTCGCCACGACAAATGCGAGCGCTGCTGGCATCATCGGCCCGATGTGGGCAGCGAGACGAAATACCCCGGCCTGTGCGGGCGCTGCATCGACAATATCGAGGGAGAAGGCGAGCGGCGGCTGTTCGCCTGAGCGGTGAGACCCGGTCGGCGCAGCCGGCGGGAAGCGAAGCTTTCCGAGGGTCGAACGACCGGCCATGGGTGAAGACAAGCGTAAACGAAGCGTAGCTTCGCGCGCAGTCTGAACGATGCCAAGCCATGCTTGGCGGCTGGACTGGCCGGGCTGGGGGTCGTTGAAGCCGCCAATCTCGCGCCAGGGAGGGCATGCGCAACTTGACTCGAGACTGCGATGAAGATCGAAAACGGCGCCACGGTAAACTTGCATTTCTCACTGGCGCTGGCCGACGGTTCGATCGTCGATTCGAATTTTGCCGGCAAGCCGGCGGCTTGCACCATCGGCGACGGCAATCTGCCGCCGGCTTTCGAGGAAGTCCTGCTCGGTCTGGAAGCCGGCGACGAGATCGAGCGCAAGATGTCGCCGGAGTGCGCTTTCGGCGCGGTGAATTCCGCCAATCTGCAGCGGTTTCCGGCGGCGAATTTCGCCTCGTTGTTGCGGGACGAACTAGTGCCGCTGGCCCCGGGCAGCGTGGTGATGTTCAAGGATCCAGCCGGTTTCGACCGGCCCGGAGTGATTCGCGGCATCGCCGAAGCCGAAGTTGAGGTAGACTTCAATCATCCGCTCGCCGGGAGGGAGATCGTTTTCCGCGCCGCGATCGTCTCGGTATTGGCGCCGGATACAAGCGAACTGAAACTGGAGTAGCGTCATAGAAATCAAGCTGGCCAATCCGCGCGGGTTCTGCGCCGGAGTCGACCGCGCCATCGACGTCGTCAAACGCGCGCTGGAACTTTTCGGCGCGCCGATATACGTGCGCCATGAAATTGTGCACAACCGCCACGTCGTGGAAGAATTGCGGGACCAGGGCGCAATCTTCGTCGAAGAGTTGCCGGAAATTCCAGACAGGGACGCTGCGGGCCGCCCTCCCATTGTCGTGTTCAGCGCCCACGGCGTCGCCAAACAGATTCGCAGGGACGCCGCCGAACGCGGCTTCCAGGTGTTCGACGCCACGTGTCCACTGGTGACCAAGGTGCACATGGAAGTGGCCAGGGCCGGCCGCAAGGGAGACGAATGCGTTCTGATCGGACATTCCAACCACCCGGAAGTGCAAGGCACGATCGGCAATTTCGACACCAGCGCGGGAGGCAGCGTCTACCTGGTCGAAACGATCGAAGACGCGTTGCAACTGGAGGTCAGAAACCCCTCGCGCCTGTCCTACGTTTCCCAGACGACCTTGTCCGTGGACGACTGCGGGCAGATCATCGACGCCCTGCGCGAGCGCTTTCCGCAAATCACCGGGCCGCGCAAGAGCGACATCTGCTACGCGACCCAGAACCGGCAGGACGCGGTCAAGCAGATGGCGCTCGAATGCGACCTGATGCTCGTCGTCGGCGCCCGCAACAGTTCCAATTCCAATCGCTTGCGCGACCTCGGCGAGCGGCTGGGCTGCCAGGCTCATCTGATCGACAGCGCCGCCGCCATCGACCCGGCCTGGCTCGAAGGCAAGACGAGCATCGGCGTCACGGCCGGCGCCTCGGCGCCGGAATCCCTGGTGCAGGAAGTCATCTCCTGGCTGCACGATCGCGGCGAATGCCGGGTGCAAGAACTCGACGGCGTCAGAGAAGACATTACTTTCAGCATGCCCGTCGGCTTGCGCAGCTAAGAAGAGATACCGCGACTACGCGCGGAATGACAAGTCCACCGTCATTCCGCGCGTAACGAAGCGAAGTCGCAGAATCCCCATCAGATGGCAATTTCTTCCAAGCTTGACCGTTTCTCTCGCAAGGCGGCTATCGAAGTCGACATCTGCGCTTCGCGTTCGCGCACTTCGGCGACGACCTTTTCGGGAGCGTTGGAAACGAAGCCTGGATTGCCGAGCTTGGCCTGCACCGAGCGCAAGCCCTTGGCGAGCTTGTCGATTTCCCGGTCGAGCCGCGATTTCTCCGCGCCTACATCGATCAACCCGGCCAGGGGCACGAGCACTTCGGTTCCCGACTGGATCGAAGTCGCGGCGGCGGGCGCTTCGCCTTCCAGCCATTCGATCGATTCGAGTTTCGCCAGTTGCATGAGATAGCGGCGATATTGCGCCAGCCGCGCCTTGCCGGCGGCTTCGTCTTCGCCTTGCGGGCAGCGCAACAGCACCGGCGCCTGCCGCGCGGGCGAGATATCCATCTCGCCGCGGATATTGCGCACCGCGGTGACGATCTGCTTGAGCCATTCGATATCCGCGGCGGCTCCGGCATCGGGCGGGGCGCCCGCGGGCTCGGGCCAAGGCTGCAACATGATGCTCTCGCCTTCGATTTCGAGCAGCGGCGCGATTCGCTGCCAGATTTCCTCGGTGATGAAAGGCATGAAGGGGTGCAGCAGGCGCAGCGAGCGTTCGAGCACGGTCAGCAATACCCGCCGGCTCGCGGCCGCGGCGGCCGGAGCCTCAATCTCGTTCCATAGCACCGGCTTGGAAAGTTCCAGGTACCAGTCGCAGAATTCGTTCCAGATGAATTCGTAGAGGCTGCGGGAGGCGTTGTCGAAGCGGTATTGCTCCATGGCCTGGCGGACATCCTCGGCGGCGGCCTCGAATCGGTCCGTGATCCAGCGGTCCGCCACGGTGCAATCGGCTGGCTCAATGCTCTCCGCGACCGGTTTGCCCTCGGTGTTCATGAGCACGTAACGGGCGGCGTTCCAGATCTTGTTGCAGAAATTGCGGAAGCCTTCCATGCGACCGATGTCGAACTTGATGTCGCGGCCGGTCGAGGCGAGCGAATAGAAAGTGAATCGCAGCGAATCCGCGCCATAGCCGGGAATGCCCTTGGGGAAGGATTCGCGGGTGTGCGCTTCGAGCTTTTCACGCAGATGCGGCTGCATCATGCCGTCGGTGCGCTTGGCGATCAGGTCGGGCAGGGAGATGCCGTCGATCAGATCGATCGGGTCGAGGATGTTGCCCTTGGACTTGGACATCTTCCGGCCGCGTTCGTCGCGCACGAGGCCGGTGATGTAGACTTGGCGGAACGGAATCTCGCCGGTGAATTTCAGAGTCATCATGATCATGCGCGCGACCCAGAAGAAGATGATGTCGAAGCCGGTCACGAGCACGCTGGTGGGATGGAAGCGGTCGAAATAATCGCGCTGCTTCTTCTCGCCATGCTCTTTATCGAGATCTTGGGTCCAGTCCAGTGTGGAGAAGGTCCACAAGGCCGAGGAAAACCAGGTGTCGAGCACGTCTTCGTCCCGGCACAGGACGAGAGCGTCCGGCAGTCCGTGTTCGCGCCTGACCTCGGCCTCGCTGCCGCCGACGTAGACATTGTCCCGCTCGTCGTACCAGGCGGGAATGCGGTGGCCCCACCAGAGCTGGCGGCTGATGCACCAGTCCTGGATATTGCGCATCCAGGCGAAATAAGTGTTTTCCCAGTTGCGCGGCACGAATTCGATTTCGCCGTCTTCCACCGCCTTGATCGCGGGCTTCGCGAGTTCGTCTATCGCCACGTACCATTGCCGCGTCAGAAAGGGTTCGATGACGACGCCGCTGCGGTCGCCGCGCGGCACTTTCATCTTGTGCGCTTCGATCTTTTCGACCAGGCCCGCCTGTTCGAGATCCGCGACGACCAGCTTGCGCGCCTCGAAGCGATCGAGGCCGCGATAGCGCTCGGGGGCTTCATCGCCGATGCGCGCGTCGCGCGTGAGCACGTTGATCATCGGCAGATCGTGGCGCAGGCCGATTTCGTAGTCGTTGAAATCGTGGGCCGGTGTGATCTTGACGCAGCCGCTGCCGAATTCCGGATCGACGTATTCATCGGCGATGATCGGAATCCGGCGGTCGCACAGCGGCAATTCGAGCATCCTGCCGACCAGCCCCTTGTAGCGCGGGTCTTCCGGATGCACCGCGACCGCGGTATCGCCGAGCATGGTTTCCGGGCGCGTGGTGGCGACGGTGACATGGGTTATTCCGCCGGGGTTCCCGCCGCTGTCCGCGCTCCCGTCAACGAGAGCGTAGCGCAGGTGCCACAACGAGCCGGTTTCCTCTTCCGAAATGACTTCGAGGTCCGAGACCGCGGTCAACAGTTCCGGGTCCCAGTTGACCAGGCGCCGGCCGCGGTAGATCAGACCTTCCCGGTACAATTCGATGAATACCCGTTCGACCAGGGCCGACAGGTCCGGGTCCATGGTGAAGCGCTCGCGCGACCAGTCGAGCGAAGAACCCATGCGGCGCAACTGGCTGGTGATGATGCCGCCGTATTCTTCCTTCCAGTCCCAGACGCGCTCGACGAATCGCTCGCGTCCGATCTCTTCCCGGCTGGCTCCCTCGGCGTTCAATTGCCGCTCGACCACCATCTGGGTCGCGATGCCGGCGTGGTCGGTGCCGACCTGCCAGAGCGTATCGCGGCCGAGCATGCGGTGGTATCGGATCAGGGCGTCCATGATGGCAAGCTGGAAGCCGTGGCCCATGTGCAGCCTGCCGGTGACGTTCGGCGGCGGGATCGCGATGCTGTAGGCTTCGCCGTTTCCCCGCGGGGCGAAATAGCCGGCGTCCTCCCATGCGCGATACCAGCGGTCCTCGATCTCCCGCGGTTTGAAGGTCTTGTCCATGTCAGTCCTTTTCCGCGAGGCTCAGCAGAAATTCCATCAGCAGGGGCACGGGGCGGCCGGTCGCGCCTTTCCTGGCGCCTTCGGAATGCCAGGCGCTGCCGGCGATGTCGAGATGGGCCCAGGAAAAGTTTTCCGTGTAACGCGAAAGGAAGCAGGCGGCGGTGATCGTTCCCGCGAGCTTGCCGCCGATGTTGGCCATGTCGGCGAAATTGCTGTCGAGCTGCTTCTGATATTCGTCCCAGAGCGGAAGTTGCCAGGCGCGGTCGAGACTATCGAGGCCGCATTGCAGCAGCCGATCCATCAATGCCTGGTCGTTGCCGAGCATGACGTTGGCGTGATTGCCGAAAGCGGCGACGGCCGCGCCGGTCAAGGTGGCGATGTCGATGACGCAGGCCGGTTTAAAGCGTTCGGCATAAGTGAGCGCGTCGCATAGTACCAGGCGGCCTTCCGCGTCGGTATTGAGAATTTCGATGGTCTTGCCCGACATGCTCGTGACGATGTCGCCGGGCTTGGTCGCCTTGCCGCCGGGCATGTTCTCGGCCGCGGCGACCATGCCGATGAGATTGATCGGCAATCGCAGTTCGGCGGCGGCGGCAACGGTGCCGAGCACGCTCGCTGCTCCGCACATGTCGAACTTCATCTCGTCCATGGCGAGCCCCGGTTTCAGGCTGATGCCGCCGGTATCGAAGGTAATGCCCTTGCCGATAAGCACTGCGGGTTTGCTGTCATCGCCCGCGCCTTTATAGTGCAACACGATCAGCCGGGCCTCTTCGACCGAGCCGGCGGCGACCGAAAGCAGGCTGCCCATTTCCAGCTCCCGCATTTGCGCCTCGTCCAACACTTCAACGCTGAGCTTGCCGGAACCTTCGGCCAGTTCCCCGGCGTGGGAGGCGAGATATTCCGGCGTGCAGATGTTTCCGGGCAGGTTGCCGAGTTCGCGGGCGCGGTTCATGCCCCTGCCGATGGCCTGGCCCCTGCGCAATGCCTGCTCGAGATCGTCCGCGAGCGCCGGCGCCGATACGCCTTCGAGCACGGCTTCCCGTTTCGTGCTTGCCTTGGTGGCCCGGTAGCGATAAGCGGCGACTTCGACTTCCTGCGCCAGCCTGGCCGCCAGCCATTGCGCATCGGGTCCGTTCGCCTCGAGGTCCGCAAGCGCGAAGTGGACTTGCGACAGGTTCCGGGCCAGCACGAACCGGGCGTTGCCCGCCAGAAATTTCGCGGCTTCCATGGCGCTGAAATCGTCCGGGGCGCCCGCGCCGGCAAGTAGAATGCGGCCCGCGGCGCAATCTCCCGGGCCATGCAGCAAATGCGTATCGCCGATGTCCCAGAGGTAGTCCCCGCTGGCGGCGATTCGGCCAAGCGCTCCGGAAACGGACGCGTCAAGCGCGCTCGCTTCCTCGCCCAGTCCGCCGTCCTTCCAGACTGGAATCACAAGACAATCGGCTGGAATTTCCGCGATCGATTCCGGCGTGACCGAGAATTGCATGAGCCTGTTCCTCCCAAAGTCGGTTCAGTATTGACGCTGGGGCGTAATGCTAAGTAGATTGCGCGACGCAGGCAACCGAAACGCGAATCGGGAAATTCCCCTTCCGGCGAGCGGCCGAAAACTCTCTCTCTGGGGGAGTCAAAATCGCAAAGCGGTTTTGGTGGGGGATTGAACCATTTCGGCTGCGCACTGTCTCAAAAAGAATAATTCGCGAAGAAATCCGTTCGCGAATGCCGTGGAGAGTCCGTCATGCCTCGTATCAAGCTCAGCCTTCCGGAAGAATTCACCTTCAGAATGGAAAGAAGCGTAGGTCTCAGCGACGTGAACTACGCGAAACACCTCGACAGCCTGTCGATGGTCGAGATTCTCCACGAGGCGCGGCTGCAATACCTGGCAAGTCTCGGTTTCACCGAGGAAGACATCTTCGGGCTCGGCATGGTCGTGACCGACCTCTCGGTCGATTTCCGCTCCGAGTCTTTCGCCAACGACGTGTTGATCGTCGATGTCGGCATCGGCAAGGTGAACCGCTACGGCGTCGACATTTGCCTGCGGGTCACCAACAGCGCGCTCGATTCGGTGGTGTGCGTGGCCAAGATGGGCGTCGTACTGTTCGATTTCGACAAGCACCAGATGGTCTCCGTCCCCCGGCAATTCAAGCAACTGGTGCAATCGCCGGAAGCCCGGGCAGCCTGATAGAGAGTGGTGACTTCGATCCGTCTCCTTCGGGCGGGCCTAAATGTCGTCATTCCGCGCGGAGCGAAGCTCTCCCCCCGTCATTCCGCGCGGAGCGAAGCGTAGCCGCAGAATCTCGTTGGGGGTGTTGATTTCGATCTGATTTGTGCATGCCATCCCCGGCGCGGCTTCAGTGGCTTCGACTACCCCCAGCCTCGCCATCCATGGCGAGCCGTTCGGCCCTCAAAAAGCTTTGCTTTTTGTCGGCTTTGCCGACCGGGCCTCACCCTCGCGCGCCCGCTGAACCCGCTGCCGCCCGAAGGCAACTCACGCTATGCCGGTTTCAGGAATCGATTTCGCACATTTGCCGCATTTCATTGCTAGACTCCTTCCCGCTGCTTTCTTGTCGAGGAAACTATCATGCGTTTGATCGCTTGTACTATGTTGACGCTTGGCGTTCTGCCGCTCGAGGCCCTTTCCCAGCAGTCCCCGGGGGATTGGTTCGAGGAGGGCCGCGCGGCGGTCGAACGCAATCTTGCCCTGCGCGCTGCCGAGGGCGCCACGGCGAAAAACGTGATTCTCTTCGTCGGCGACGGCATGGGGGTGTCCACGGTCACCGCCGCGCGCATCCTCGAAGGACAATTGCGCGGCGAGACCGGCGAGGAGAACGAATTGTTCTTCGAGAATTTTCCCAATCTCGCCCTCGCCAAGACTTATAACACCGATGCCCAGGTGCCCGATTCGGCGGGAACCATGACCGCCATGGTGACGGGCGTGAAGACCAGGGCGGGACTGATCAGCGTCAGCGATGCCGCGCTGCGCGGCGATTGCGCTTCCCAGCAAGGCGCGGAACTGCTTACCTTTCTCGAAATCGCTGAAATGCGCGGCCTGGCGACCGGCGTCGTAAGCACGGCGCGGCTGACCCATGCCACCCCGGCGGCGAATTATGCCCATATCATGGAACGCAATTTCGAGTCCGACGCCGATGCCGCCAGCCTGTCCGGTCCAGGTGATTGTGCCGATATCGCTCGGCAATTGATCGAGTTCACGGATAATGTGGAAGGCTCCGACGGGCTTGAAGTCGCGCTCGGCGGCGGCCGCGGCGCTTTCCTGCCGAATTTCGCAGGAGCGGACCCCGAAGACGGCGAAGCCGGAGACAGGCTTGACGGCAGAGACCTGACCGGGGAATGGGTCGAACGCCACGATGACGCCGCCTATGTCTGGAACGCCGAACAGTTCGCCGCGGTGGACCCGGACGAAGTCTCCCATCTGCTCGGCCTGTTCGAACTGTCGCACATGGAATACGAACTCGACCGCGAAAACGACGCGGGCGGCGAGCCGAGCCTGTCCGAGATGGCCGCCAAGGCGATAGAGATTCTCTCGAACAATCCGGACGGCTATTACCTGAACGTCGAAGCCGGGCGCATCGATCACGCCCACCACGCCACGAGTCCGCGCCGGGCGCTGGTCGACACCATCGAGTTCGCGCGCGCGGTGCAAACCGCCTACGAGATGGTGGATCTGTCCGAGACGCTCATCATCGTCACCGCCGACCACAGCCATGTCTTCACCGTTGCCGGTTATCCCGGCAGGGGCAATCCCATCCTCGGCATCGTGGCCGGCGGCGACGGAGAGCCGGACCTCGCCGCCGACGGCATGCCCTACACGACTCTCGGCTACATCAACGGCCCCAATCCCGGCCGCGACGAAGACCTGGGCCAAGTCGACACCACCCACGAGAGTTTCCGCTCCCAGACCCTGGTGCCGCTCGGCTCGGAGACCCACGGCGGCGAAGACGTGGCGGTCTATGCGGTCGGCCCGGGCGCGGACCTCGTGCGCGGCGTAATCGAACAGAACGTGATCTTCCACATCATGATGGAAGCAAGCCAACTCGATCAGCGTTGACGACGGGGCAGGAGGACGACTCGGGTGCGTGAGAGGCGGTCGTGCGCGGCGTCGCCCTCGGGGTCAAAGTAGAGCCAGAGATAGCCGAGGCCGAAGAGGAAGAAAGCCGGCCAGACGCAGAGGAAGCGGAGCAGCGCCTGGCGGATGGTCATCAAGTTGCCGTCGCGGGATTGCGCCCTGATGCGCCAGGCGACCATGCCGAGGGTCTGGCCGCCCCGGGTCCAGAACCACACGTAAAAGGCCGCGGCGCTGGCGCACATGAGCGCGAACAGCAGCAGGCCGAACAGCGGGTCGGTTTCCACCCTGCCGTCGATGACCTGATTCGTTCCGGCGCCCGCGATGAGTTGCGCCGCGAAGCCGAGCCCAATCCAGATAGCAAGCACCAGAAATGCATCGTAGAGCAACGCAGCAAGCCGCCGAATCAGTCCGGCGGTGGGTAAGCTCTCGATAACTTGTTCAGGTTGATTTGGCATTGCTTTGCGCAGAATGACAGTGGGGGCCTGCACTGCATGAGTCGCCGTCTGGTGTGCGGGGTGCGGCGGGCGTGCGAGGCAGGATGCCGAGCCCGAAGCCTCCAGGGATGGATTTACGGCGTCCGCTGCACCCCGCACACCAGACGGCGACGGTTCGAAGCCACCAGCCCCGACAGACTCACTCGACAATCTTGGAGATTACAATTCCTTGACTGCCTGGATCAATTCGTTGGCGGCTTTCTGGCCGTCGCCGAACAGCATTTTCGTATTGTCCGCGAAGAACAGGGGATTCTCGACTCCCGAGAATCCCGCGCCGCGGCCGCGCTTGATGACGATGACGTTGTCCGAGTCCATGGCGTCGAGAATCGGCATGCCGTAAAGCGGGCTCGAGGAATCGGTCTTGGCCGAGGGATTCACCACGTCGTTGGCGCCGATGATCAGGGTCACCGTGGTGTTCCTGAAGTCGGCGTTGATGTCTTCCATGTCGTAAATCATGTCGTAGGGAACCCCGGCCTCGGCGAGCAGCACGTTCATGTGTCCCGGCATGCGTCCGGCGACGGGGTGGATCGCGAACTTGACCTTGACGCCGCGCTCGTTGAGCAATTGCACGAGTTCCCAGATCTTGTGCTGGGCCTGGGCCACGGCCATGCCATAACCCGGGATGATGATCGCCTGGTCGGCGAAAGCCATCAGGATGCCGGCGTCCTGGGCCTGGATTTCCTTCATTTCCTGCTCGCCGCTTGCGGCCGCGGCGGCGCCGGTGCCGACACCGGCGAAGAAAACATTCGCAACCGAGCGGTTCATCGCCACCGCCATCAGGTGCGTAAGCAGCGAACCCGCCGAACCGACGACGATACCGGCGATGATCATGGCGGCGTTGCCGAGCACATAGCCTTCAAAGCCGACCGCGAGTCCGGTCAGGGCGTTGAAGAGGGAAATGATCACCGGCATGTCGGCGCCGCCGACGGGCACGGTGATGAAGACGCCGACGATCAGCGCCAGCGCGAAGAAGACGGTGATGGTCGTCAGATCGGCGGAAAAATATACAAGGACGGCGAACACGACGGTGGCGAGCGCCAGGATGGCGTTGACGACATGTTGCCCCGGCACGATTCTGCTCAGATGCAGGCGGCCGTCGAGCTTGGCCCAGGCGACGATGCTGCCGCTGAAGGAGATCGTGCCGATCACCGCGCCGAGGATTGCCAGAATCGCAACGTCGACGCCGAGATAAGCCGCGGCGCCCGCGCCGGGATAGGCTTCGCCGGCCTTGAGCAATTCCACCGCGGCGATGGTCGCCGCCGCGCCGCCGCCCATGCCGTTGTACATGGCGATCATCTGCGGCATGTCGGTCATGGCGACGCGCTTGCCGCTGACCCAGGCATAGCCGCCGCCGACGGCGATGCCCGCGATGATGAGCGAAAGGTTGACCGTGAAATGTTCGCTTTCGAGCAATTCGGGGGTGCCGAAAGTCACGAGCGTGGCAAGCAGCATGCCGAGGCCCGCCCAGACGATGCCGCGCCGGGCGGTGACCGGCGAACTCATCTGTTTCAGGCCGACGATGAAAAGTACCGCGGCGGCGAGATAGCTGGCTTCGATGATCAGAGCCATGTGTCAGTCTCCCGCCGCTTTTTCGAGATCCGGGCCGGGCTTGTTGCTGGACTTGAACATCTCCAGCATGCGCTCGGTAACCACGTAGCCGCCGACTGCGTTGCCCGCCGCGAGCAGCACCGCTATGAAGCCGATGGCCTGCTCGGTGGTGGTTTCGGCGATGCCCAGGGCGTACATCGCGCCGACGAGCACGATGCCGTGGACGAAATTCGAACCCGACATCAGCGGGGTATGCAGAATGACCGGCACCCGGGCGATGATCTCGTACCCGGTAAAGCCCGCCAGCAGAAAAATATAGATCGCCGCGAGTCCTTCAATCATGATTTCGCTCCGAGTCGATTGGGCGGGGGCTAGAGCCGATCCCTGATTGCCGCGTTGTGTATGGCGCCGGCGTGGGTCACCAGGCTCTCGTTGATGATTTCGTCTTCCAGGTTGATGTCGACCGCGCCGTCGCTGATGAGCAGTTCGAGAAAGGCGAGCAGGTTCCTGGCGTACAATTCGCTGCCGTGGCCGCCCATCCGCCCGGGCAGGTTTACCGGGCCGTCGATGATCACGCCCGCGTGATTGACGACTTCTCCGGCCCTGGTCAACTCGCAATTGCCGCCGCCTTCCGCCGCCAGGTCCACGATCACCGAACCGCCGCGCATGCCTTCCACGAGTTCGCGGCTGATGATGCGCGGCGAGGGGTGGCCCGGAATGGCCGCGGTGGTGACGATCACGTCGGCCCCGGTGATGTGCTTGCCCAGGATTTCCTGTTGCCGGGCCTTTTCCTCATCGGTCAATTCGCGGGCATAGCCGCCGCTGCCTTCGGCCTGCACCTGGGTGTCGACGAAACGCGCGCCAAGCGATTCGACCTGCTCCCTGACCGCCGCGCGCACGTCGTAGCCCTCAACGACGGCGCCGAGCCGCCTGGCCGTGGCGATGGCCTGCAAGCCCGCCACGCCGGCGCCGATCACGAGCACTTTCGACGGCCGGATCGTGCCGGCCGCCGTGGTGAGCATGGGGAAGAACTTGCCGAGGTGGGCCGCGCCGAGCAAAACCGCCTTGTAGCCGGCGATGCTGGCCTGGGAGGACAGCGCGTCCATTGCCTGGGCGCGGGAAATGCGCGGAATCAGTTCGACGCTGAAAGCACTGATGTTGCGCTGCGCGAGCTGCTCGAAACGTTGCAGGTCCGAATGCGGGTCGAGAAAGCCGATCAGCACCGAACCTTCGCGCAATTGCGCGATCTGTTCGCCTGTCGGTGGATTGACGAGCAGGCTGATATCGGCCTTGCCCAGCAATTCGGCGGCGTCGCTTACGATCTCGGCGCCGTTGAAACTCTCGTCCGCATAGCCGGTCGATTCGCCGGCGCCCGCCTGGACGCTGATTTCGATTCCGTTTCCGGAAAGACGTTTTACCGCATCGGGCGCCAGCGCGATTCGATGCTCTCCTTCGCGCACTTCTTTCGGAACACAGATTCGAATTGCCATACCGATTCCCGAGCCGGACCCCATTTGTTGGCCACGCAGTATAGCCATAAGCGTTTTCGTTGCAAGCAAAAGAATCGTCCGGGATTTGATAGAATCGCGCATATGTCGGAATCAGCCAAACCGCGTCACATCGTCCTGATGGACACCACCTTGCGTGACGGCGAGCAGACCCAGGGCGTTTCCTTTTCGGTCAACGAGAAGGTGAGCATCGCGCGCGCCCTGTTGCAGACGCTCCGCGTCGACCGCATCGAGGTGGCCTCGGCCTGCGTTTCCGAGGGCGAACGCGAGGCCGTGGCGCGGATCTGCGCCTGGGCTTCGGAGCAGGGCTGCGGCGACCGCGTCGAAGTGCTCGGATTCGTCGATTACAAGCGCAGCGTCGACTGGATCGCCGGCGCCGGCTGCCGGGTCGTCAATCTGCTGACCAAGGGCAGCGAGAAACATTGCCGCAAGCAACTCGGCAAGACCCTTGAGCAACATCTGGCGGACATCGGGCGCACCGTCGAATACGCCAGGTCGCGCGATCTGAAAGTAAACGTCTATCTCGAGGACTGGTCCAACGGCTATCGCGACAGCCGGGACTACGTTTTCGGCCTGGTCGAGGGCATGCTGGGACTCGGCATCGGGCATTTCATGTTGCCCGACACTCTCGGCGCCTTGTCGCCGCAGGAAGTGACGGAATACATCGACGGCATGCGCCAACGCTTTCCCGATCTGCGATTCGATTTCCACCCCCACAACGACTACGGTCTGGCTACCGCGAACGTGCTTGCCGCGGTGGAGGCGGGGATCGATTGCGTTCATTGCACGGTCAATTGCCTCGGAGAGCGCGCCGGCAACGTTTCGTTGGCGGAAGTCGCGGTTGTGCTCAGAGACAAGGCGGGAGTCGAACTTTCCATCGACGAGACGCGCATCGCCGCCTTGAGCGGCATGGTGGAGAACTTTTCGGGCAAATGGACCGCGGCGAACACGCCGGTAACCGGGGCGGACGTGTTCACCCAGACCGCCGGCATACACGCCGACGGCGACCTGAAAGGCGATCTCTATGTTTCACGGCTCAGCCCGGAACGCTTCGACCGCAAGCGGACCTACGCCCTCGGCAAGATGAGCGGCAAGGCCTCGCTGATCAACAACCTCGACGAACTCGGCATCAGCCTGACCGGGGAGGAACAGGCCGCCGTCCTGCGGCGCGTCGTCGAACTCGGCGATTCGAAGCAAGTCATCACCACCGACGATCTGCCCTTCATCATCGCCGACGTGCTCGAAGACAGGGAGGAGCAGCACGTAAGCCTGCTCAACTGCTACATCAATACCGGCCTCAACGTCGACAGCACCGCCAGCGTGCGCGTGGCGGTGGACGGCGAGGAGCACCAGGCCTCGGGCGTGGGCAACGGCGGTTTCGACGCTTTCATGGACGCCCTCGGCAAGATCATGCGGGCGCGGGATTTCGAGATTCCCGAACTCGTCGATTTCGAGGTGCATATTCCCCGCGGCGGCCAGACCGACGCGCTCACCGAGTGCTTCATCACCTGGCAATTGCCCGAGCGCACGCTCAAGACGCGCGGCGTCGACGCCAACCAGGTGCTCGCGGCGGTGAAGGCCAGCCTGCGGATGATCAATTTGCAGATACCGGCGCAGCAGCGTAGTTCCCTGCTACCAGATCGCCAAAGGACCGCGTATTGATCGCGCGGCTGTCCGACTCCGGGCGAGCCAGGTCCGGCGTTGTGTACCCCTGGTCGAAAACCGATCGCATGGCCTTCCAGACGTGGCCGGCTTCCTCCTTCAGCCCAAGGCTCATCTCAAGCAGCATGGCGACCGAACCGATCATGGAATAGGGATTGGCGATGTCCTTGCCGGCGATGTCTGGCGCCGATCCATGGGAAGGCTCGTAATAGGCCTTGTCCGGCCCGAGGCAGGCCGAAGGCATCAATCCGAGCGAGCCGAGAATGCCGCCGGCCTGATCGCTGAGAATGTCGCCGAACATGTTTTCCATGACCATGACGTCGAATTGCCCCGGATCCAGGCATAGGTAGGTGGCCGCCGCATCGACCAGAATGTGCCGCACCTCGACTTCGGGGTACTCCTGCCCAACCTCGCCGAGTACTTCGTTCCACAGCACGCTCGACTTGAGCACATTGCTCTTGTGGATGTTGTGCAGCAGCTTCTTGCGGCCCCTGGCGGTGTCGAAGGCGACGCGGGCGATGCGTTCGATCTGGTCCTCGTCGTATTCGAGACTTTCGTTGACGTAGCGCTTGCCGGCGGCGTTGCGACCGCTTTCCTTGGCGCCGAAATACAGGCCGCCGACGAGTTCGCGGATGATCATGATGTCGATGCCGCCGGCGATGATCTCGGGTTTCAGCGGCGAGAAATGCTTCAGGCTGCCGGCCAGGCGCACCGGGCGGAAATTGGCGAAAGTGTCGAAGCGGCGGCGCAGGGGCAGCAGCGCGCCCCGTTCGGGCCGCATGTCCACCGGAATCTTTTCGGTTTGCTCGTGGTCGAGCCCGATCGGCCCTTTCAGGATCGCGTCGGCCCGGTCGCACAATTCCTTCGTCGCCGGGGGAAAGGAGTCGCCATGGGAAAACCAGGCGCCCGCGCCGAAAGCGCCGTGCGCAAGTTCCAGTCGAATGCCGTTGCGCGATTCCGCCAGACGCAGGATCTTCTCGGCCTCGGCCATGATCTCCGGGCCGATGCCGTCGCCGTCCAATAGGGCGATCGTATATGAACTCATTTGATTTTCCGATTTGGGCTTCCGGGTTGATACGGCGGGAGCCCGATTATGCCGCAGAGGAAGTCCTGGCGGTAGCGCGCGGGAGGTTCCCGGCGGCCGTCACGCATGCCGCTTGCCGAAACCTTGATTACCACCACATCCTGGCCGGTATGCGGCAAGGCGGACTTGAGGATGTTCTACAGCAATTCGCGGCGGCGCCGAAGTTTCAGGTTTTCGAGCAGCGCTTTCATGAGGCCGGGGTGTCCAGGATAGCGAACGGTGCGGCAATCGAGTTCATCCACCTTGCCGGAGACGGCCGCGTCCAATGCGCGCGCGTCGCCCGCGTCAAGTCGCAGCGTCCTGATGCCGGGAATCGGCGGCAGCCTTTCCAGGGTTGGCTGCCTCCCCGTCGGCGACGGTGACTTCGCGGTCGCCCGAGGCCGCGAGAAACTCGGCGGCCCCTGAGGCGATCTTGCCGGCGTCCAGCAACAGGACCTGCATCGTCGTTCCCCCAAATGATGCTGATTAAGATCGAGTGTAGTCTTGAAATCGAACGGAATTAACGGTTGAATTAACAAATTTGATTAGAATTATTGCGCAATATGACGAAATATTCGACGAAATGATCACTGATGACAAAGACAAAACCCTGCTCGCCCTGCTCAGTGCCAACAGCAGGGAATCTACCGCCGAACTGGCGCGCAAGATGAACCTCTCCCGCACCACGGTCACGAGCCGGATTGAACGTCTCGAGCGCTTGGGAGTGATATCCGGCTATACCATCCGCTTCAGCGAAGAATACGCCGAAGGCCAGATCAAGGCCCACGTCATGATTCGCTCGGACCCCAAGCAGGCGGTGGGAATCTTCCGCGCGCTGCGGCAGATTCCGTCCGTGTGCGCCTTGCATACGGTCAACGGCGAATACGACATGGTCGCCATGGTCAGCGCGGGCTCGACCCGGGAACTCGACGACACTCTGGACCGTATCGGTCACGTCCCCGGCGTCGACAAGACCGTATCCTCGATCATCCTGACAACGCGATTCGAGCGTTGAGCATGGGCAGTTGCGGCGAAGCTGTTTCAGAAATAAGGGTAGTGAAATGCAAAACAAATCCAAAATCGATGCTTGGCTTGTTTCCATCCCGGGATTGGTGACAGTTGCCTTTCTTGCGATTTGTCCCGCGGCGGTTGGCCAAACCGGCAGCGGCAACGGCGAATGGCCGAGCTATGCCGCCGACGCGGGCTCAACCAAATACACAAATCTTGCGCAAATCAATGGCGATAACTTTGAGCAACTGGAAATGTCCTGGTCGTGGGCTTCAATCGATGCGGATCTGGATCTCGGAGACAGCGGCGACGATCTCGGTTTTGGCCGCTTGCAAGCAACGCCCCTGATGGTTGACGGCGTGCTATATATGATCACCGCGTTGAATCAGGTCGCGGCGTTGGATGCGACGAACGGCGAACTGATTTGGTCTTTCGACCCGCAAGCATATCTATCCGGAAATTCAATCAGTCCGCTGGGCTACCATCATCGCGGCGTGGCGTACTGGAGCGATGAGGATCAGGCTCGAATCCTGTTTGCAAGCAACGACGGCTTTCTTTTTTCCCTCGACGCCGAATCCGGAGAACCAGACACGGCGTTCTCCGGAGGCCGCATAGATTTGACGGCCGGTATTCCAAGAGCCGACAGGGAGTTGCTGGATTACGCGGGCGCAGTGCCTCTGGGCACGGTTTCTCCCGCCGTGGTGATTGATGACATATTGGTCGTCAATCAGATCACATCGAATCGCCCACGATTCAAAGAGCGCCCCCCCACTTGGGTTCGCGGTTACAACATCCGTTCCGGGGAACTGGTTTGGACATTTCACACTATTCCCCAGGCGGGAGAGTTCGGTGTCGAAACCTGGCAAGAAGAGTCCTGGCGCTACACGGGCAACGGCGGTGTATGGACGCAGATGAGCGCCGATCTGGAACTTGGCTACGTTTATTTGCCCACGGAAGCCGCAACCAACGATTTTTACGGCGGGCATCGGCCGGGCGACAATCTTTTCACCCAAAGCGTCGTCGCTTTGGATGCGGCAACCGGCGAACGCGTTTGGCATTTCCAGATGATTCATCATGGAATTTGGGACTACGATACGCCAGCCGCGCCCAATCTGATGGACTTGACTGTGGACGGCCGCGAGATAAGAGCGCTCGCACAGGTTACCAAGCAAGGCTGGGCCTATGTCTTTGATCGGGTCACCGGAGTGCCTGTGTGGCCCATGCCGGAATTGCGGGTTCCGGCAGGCATCCTCCCCGGTGAAAGAACATCCCCAACACAGCCCTTTCCCACCAAACCTCCCGCATTCGCCTTGCAGGGACTAACCGAAGACGACCTCATAGACTTCACTCCGGAATTGCGGGCCGCCGCCCTGGAAATTGTCGATGACTATGTCTATGGACCCTTGTATACGCCAGCCAGCCTGCCGGATGAAGCGACAGGCAAGCGCGGCACCATTTTCGTTCCCGGCGCGGGTGGCGGGGCGAATTGGCAGGGCGCCGGTTTCGACCCGGAAACAAATGTCTTGTACGTGCCTTCTTCAAATACCCCATTCACGCCATTCATGGAGGCGCTACCCAGGGATGAATCAAACTTTCGCTATGTACGTTCACAAAATCGCGGCGTAGCCGGCCCTCGCGGTCTGCCTTTGCTCAAACCTCCGTACTCGACCATTACCGCGTTTGACATGAACCGCGGAGAAATTCTCTGGCAGGCGCCAAATGGCGATGGGATGGCCAGCGTGGAGCGCAACCGCGCTTTGGCGGGTGTGGAATTGCCCCCTCTTGGCGGTGGCGGTCGACATCCAGTATTGGTGACTTCCACCTTGCTTGTGCATGGGCAAAACATGGGGTATGGCCCGAAACTTGTCGCTCGCGACAAGGCAACTGGCGAAGAGTTGGCGCTAATTGATTTGCCAGGCAATCCCCAAGGCGCGCCGATGAGTTATGCCGTTAACGGCAAGCAGTACATCGCGTTGCCTGTCGCCAATGCTCCGACTCCCGAGCTTGTCGTTTTGTCTTTGCCGGACTAGCCCGAAGATTTCATGAATGCGCCGGCTCGATCCTCGTCGTTCGAGTTGAATCCGCGGCGCAGCGATGCGGCATTGCGAGACTTCCCCGAAACCGGAATCGGAGCCAATCGGCAGCCACCAAGGTTGGCCAAGACTGTCATTGGCCTTGCATATCGGTGCGCCACTGCCGCCAGAACCCCCGCATTTGAAGCTCATCCGCCGTTCCGGGGTCGGGTTTGAGCATGCCTCTCGAGATGTCGGACCACTCCGCCCCGGTGGCCCGAAAACCAGTCTGACACGATTCCAGAGCTTCCACGTCATCCGGCGTGGCAAAGCCACCAGGTCCGAGGAAGGTCAGGTAGCTGTCGAGCCGGGTGGCCAGTGCGGCACCTGATTCCTCCCTCGGCACGAGATGCCAGGCTGTCACCTCCATTCTGTCCGGCGCCAGGGGTTCGATATACCGGATGCTGATGGCTACGAAGTCCATGATCAGCAGGTTCGGATAGATGAGCAGATTGCGGGACGTGTCGGCCATCCGGCAGGCGCGTTCTTCTCCGTATTTCCGCACCAACCGGCGGCGGATTTGCGCTATCCGCGGCTTGGCCTCCTCGCCGAACACCGGATGCCAACGGGCGATGGGCCGACCGTTCCGGGATATGTTTTCCGCAACGCAGTGGCCGTCGCCGAGTGCCCGCCCGGCGCCCGGCGGGCGGTCGGCAAGCGATTCCCCGCTGTCATCTGTTCCCAGGCCGGTCATGTAATCCAGGTAGGTCCGATGCGTCGGGACCAGGTGGTATCCATCCAGGCTGTTCTCCGCCAACAGTTTCCAGTTGGCCTTGATCGTGTATTTGCTGGAACCCGAAATCACCCGCATTCCTTGCTCGGCCTGGTCGACGACCAGGTCAAGGTAGTCTCTGGCCGCCCCCAGATAGGCGACCAGGTCTTCGATGTCCGGATTGAAACTCACAAATATAAAGCCCCGGTAGCGGTCGACTCTGGGTGGGATCTTCAGCCCGTGTTCGCCGCGGTCGAAGTGCGGGCCGTAGGCGTCCCTTCCCGGAACGGCGATCAGTTCGCCGCTCGTGCTGAAAGACCAGGCGTGATAGAAGCACCGCAGAACTTTGGCGTTTCCCGCGTCATGGCGGCAAATCATGGCGCCGCGGTGCGGACAGGAATTGAGAAACACGCGAACCTGGCCGTCTCTGCTTCGGACAAAGAACAACGGCCGGCCGGCGACCATGCGCCGGCGGAAGTCTCCGGGGCTCTCGACCTCCGATTCGTGTCCCAGGTAGATCCAACAGCGGTTGAAGATCCGTTCCCGTTCCCGCTGGAACAGATCTAAAGACGTCATGCACGATCGATGGACCCGAAAAATCCCGCGGTCCCGGTCGTCAATGATCAGGTCTTGGATTTCCATAAGCTCGCGGGACCGGATCCATCAACCAAACGCTGCGACCGATCTGCCTCCCATATTCGAAAACAATCGAAGTGAGAAGAGTTTCCTCCATTCTGGACTAGCTCTTTCGATGACAATAGGCCAACTCAATCCTCACTGTCAATCGACGGTTGCGCACCACGACCCGGTTCGCTGCTCGAGCGGAAACACCCGGCAGGCTTGCGTTGACAGAAGTCATTGCCGCAATTGGCGCTGACAAGTATTGCGACCTGGATTTTGGCTACACATCGTCCGAGGACTGGCTGATAATTGTCTTCAAGGGTTTGAGCATGGTGGGGAAGCGATGGAAATCGAAGAGTTCGCACTCGAGCGCATTCAATCGCTGTACGAGAATACCGTCGAGTTCAATTTGTCCGACAGCGGTGTCCATCCGCTGCGCCTGAAGGATCTCCTAAGCGACGCCGAGATGAGGGAATTGCAGGCGCTTGAACTCGGCTACGGCTGGACAAACGGCGCGGTTTCATTGCGCGGGTCCATCGCGGCCTTGTATGAGAGCCGAACGCCGGACGAAGTCATCGTTACCAACGGTTCGGCGGAAGCCAATTTTCTGCTGGTCATGTCGCTGCTGAATCCGGGTGACGAGATTGTCGTGTTCACGCCCAACTATTTGCAGATTTGGGGGTGGGCGCGAGCGCTGGGCGTGAACGCCAAAGCGGTACGGCACGACGGCGATGCCGACTGGCAGCCAAGGCTTGCCGATCTGGAAGAGGCGATATCAGGCAAGACCCGCCTTATCACGATCTGTCACCCGAACAATCCGACCGGCGCCGTCATGCCGCCGGAAGGCATGCGCGAGTTGGTTCGCGTTGCTGAAAAGCACGATATTTACCTGCATGCGGACGAAGTTTATCAAGGTCTGGAGTTGCGCGGCCCGGAATGCGCGAGTTTTCTGGATCTTTACACCAAGGCGATAGTGACCAACGGGCTGTCGAAGGCCATGGCCTTGCCTGGACTGAGGATCGGCTGGCTTGCCGGCCCTGTGGAGGACATCTACAAGGCTTGGCAAAACAAGGACTACACTTCCATCACGACATCGGCGATCAGCGAGTATGTCGCCGAGCGCGTGCTGCAACCGGAGCGGCGCTCCGCGATTCTGCGGCGCAGCAAGACGATCTTGCGGCGGAACCTGGCATTGTTGCGCGGCTGGGTCGACTCGAATTCCGGACTGCTTTCGTTCGTTTCGCCGCAAGCGGGCGGTTTCGCGTTCGTACGCTATCACTTCGAGGCGAATTCGACCGAACTTGCGCACCGGCTGCGCGACGCGAAGGGCGTAATGCTGCTCCCGGGCGATGTGTACGGTCTTGATGGCTATCTACGCATTGGCATCGGCGCGCCGCGCAGCCATCTCGTGTCCGGACTCGAACGGATTGCGGACTACTTGCGGAAGAACTACCGCTAAGTTGCGGCATGAACGGGCTCCCCGATGAAATGCTCGGGAGATGACATCTTTTCGGCCCAATGCCGGATCCCGTTATTCGACCCTGGCTTGCCGTTCGAGTCGAATCCGCAGCGTCGTGATGTAGAATCGCGAGACCCCCTCGAAACCGGAATCGGAGCCCGCCAGCAGCCATAGCACGCCCTCGCTGTCCGTGCTGACCTGCAAGTCCTGGCCATGGGTGGATAGCGATTTCAACTCCCAGGGCGGAGTCGTTCCCGAACATTCGAAACTATTGGTCAAATCCCCGACCACCAACCCGTTCTCACCGCCTCTTGATTGGTTTCCAAAATCTATGTTTAGCCTGAGATAGTTATCGGGTTGCCCCTCTACGGCCAAAGGTTCCATCGTGGAGGCGCCGAACTTGATTGTGACGCTTTCTCCGGGAGCGCCGCCGATACCCGCGCATCCAAATGGCGTATTGGTGGCGATATCCCCGTCCACCACGATGTTGTAAGTCGTATCGGGCGCCAATCCGCCGACAGCTTTCTTGACGACCATTGCCAGGTCGGCGGACCGGTTGGAGCCGGTCAGACGCAGCCCGCTGAATCCCTGCAACGGGGCCGGCAATACTTCGCGCCGGAAATCGAGTTCGTAGTCCGCTTCATCGAAATTCACGGGCAAATCCGCGAATACCGGCTGAAAATCCTGCGTGCCGCTTTCAAACGAATAGATTATCTGTTGTCCAAACTCTTCCTCGGCGAAACACTGTTGCCCCATCAACGAGGAAAACCGGATCAGCTCCAGCGCGCCGTCGCCAAACCCGGAATCGACGGAACTCCAGTTCAGCGATGCGCTATTGCAACTCCGAAATTCAACAGTTACCGAGCCCCAGTTCGAGACTTGCGGATCCGCCTGGCTCCAGATGGAAGGAGGACGCCCGCCGGAAAATCGCAGCAGTTCGGAATTCAGCACCAACCCCGAATATGCGCCTTCGCCGAGCAGCCATAAAGGTTGACCGAAACTGTCGTAGGTATACCAACTGACAAACGCTTTCGCGCCATTGATTACTTCGATCTGCAGCCCATGCGCGGGCTGCCCGGGGTTGTACCAGAAGCCGCTCAGACCAACGCCGATGTTCGGGAGATTGGCCGAATCGGTTTGCGCAAACGCCTGTTGAGACAACAGAATCAGCGCTAATGGGAAGAGAAATCTCATTTCCCCCACTCTGGACTAACTCGTTCGATGAAAATAGGGCAATGCATTCCTTTCTGTCAATCTGCCGTTCCCCGCATACTTGATCGCTACAGCGAACTTGAACAGTCAGCGCGATTATGGCTTAATTTTTTCTCGGGCCGTGGGGAGGGGCGGAAAAGGGCAAAATTGTGAAAATCAGCATTTCACAGGTGATGATGGTCCTGGTGCTGTTGACTGGCGTTTTTGCCGGCCCCGCTTTTTCTCAAGATAGTCAGGTTATCGCAGAAACCGAAGCAAGCCCGCAAGCGGAAGCCGGTGTCGAGTCGGAGCAATTGCCTTACATCACCATTGAGGAGATCCGGGTTACGGCCAGGCGCTCACCTTACTTGCTGCGTCGACAATTGGAAGCGGCCACGGAACACTTCATTGCCGGTTACAACGACGTGAATGATATCGACGAGTTTGACATCAACTGCAAGAGATCTAATTGGTCCCATACCCGCATCCAGGAAAAGATCTGCCTGCCGGCGTTTCTCGAACGGGCGGTTGCGGATGATGCCCAGAGGGCCATTAGGGACGGTGACTTCTTTATTACTCCTTTTTCATCCATGTCCATTGTTGAAAAATCAAGGTTTGAGCAATTGCAAAGCCATATCGTGCAGTTGGCGCTGGAAAATCCCGACTTGACGGATTCCCTGCTGGAATTGGGCAAGATCCAGGCGGCACTGAAAGCCAAAAAGGAGGAATGCATGGCCAAGCCCGGTTTTCTCGGCATCTTCCGCCTCTGCCGCTGACAATTCATGGAACACTCACTGGCATCAACGGACCGACAAATCATGGGACACCCACCTCTTTCCTCGCGGCTCTAAGTTACCGCCTTCGCTGTTTCCTCCAACCGGGTTGCCAAGATTGGAGGTCTTGCTTGGCTCCCGGAGTCTCCGGGCAGATGGCCTGGCAAAGAATCGACAAAGTTCCTGTTTGCCAACAAGGAGGCGACGCACCCCGCAAGATAAGCGAGAGCATCGGTTTCCAGTTGCTCAATCTCTTGTACAACTTCCGGCCGCCCATGAAGTCCATACGCGCGTTGATCGTGGCTGCGGCGAATCGAACCGCTTCAAGCGAATTTGACAAACTCAATCGATGAGACATAATAGGTCTCTTATTTGGTCAAAATAAAGGTCTTTTCATGAGCATGACGCATCCCATCCTTGCCAATGCGAGTGCGGGCATATCCGAACTGAAGAAAAATCCCATGGCTGTCATCGAACACGCCGAGGGTGCGCCGGTGGCGATTCTGAATCGGAATCGACCGGTGTTTTACGCCGTCCCCGCCGCGGCTTGGGAAAGCTTGATCGATCAACTGGAAGACCTCGAACTTGCGGCGCTTGTCCGCGAACGGCAAGGCGAGGCCGAAATCGAAGTCGATATCGATGAGCTATAGGCTAGTCTTCCTCGCGAGCGCGTTGCGCGAGTGGGAGAAGCTGAACCCCCAGATCCAGCAACAGTTCAAGAAGAAGTTGGCAACACGCCTTGAAACGCCAAGGATTGAGGCCGACCGCTTGCGCGTCATGAAAGACTGCTACAAGATCAAACTGCGAAGCGCGGGATACAGACTCGTTTACCGGGTAAGGGATCAAGACTTGGTCGTGGCGGTCGTTGCCGTCGGCAAACGCGACCGGAACGCCGTCTATCTTGCCGCGACAGGCAGAATTTCAGCGAACGCCCCATCCGAAAATCGGTGAGTTGAGGAGGAATGCAATGGCAATGAAGAATCCGCCTCATCCTGATTTATCGGTCAGCTACGATTGTCTGGAACCTTTGGGGCTGAACGTTACGGAAGCCGCCTTGCGTCTTGGCGTCAGCCGCAAGCAACTTTCCGACATCGTGAACTGTCACGCGGGCATTTCTCCTGAGATGGCAATCCGGCTCGACAAGGCGTTCGGTGGCGGCGCTGAAATCTGGTTGAGGCTTCAGGCTGCTTATGATCTGGCGCAAGCGATGAATCGTGCAGATCAAATCAAGGTGCGAAAGGTAGCGCCTGTGGCCTGAAGTGAACATGACCAGCAAACCAAGCCAACAAAGTACGAAGATGGGAATTCGCGCTCAGCCCCGCGAAGTCAAGGTTCCCTTGGCTAATCCCTTCAAGCATGACCTGCTTAATCGAAAGGAAGCGGTAGAAAACCTGACACGCCTTGTCGGCAACCTGCATGGGCCTTGTGTACTCTCCGTTGACGCAGCATGGGGCTTTGGCAAGACGACGTTCATGAAGATCTGGGCGCAACACCTGCGTAACCGGGGATTCCCCGTTATCGAATTCAATGCTTGGGAAACAGATTTCTCCGAGAACCCGTTTCTCACGCTTTCCACCGAATTGACGGAGTGCCTCAATTCCAGGCAGGCGGAGGTAACTGGAAATACAATCGAAGAACTAAAGAATGCTACCCGAGACGTTATTCACTGGGTAGTGCCGAGTGCAACTCGACTGCTGGCATCACAGATTCCACTCGTGGGCTCGGAGATTGGCGAAAAAATCGCGTCACTCGCCGAGGAAGCGCTTTCCTTTCAGTCAGAAGCCCGGAAATCGGTCAAGGGTTTCAGGCAGGTACTTCATTGTTCGGCTAGGGAGTTGTCCGAGGCTAGCCGAGGTCGCCCCTTAATGGTAATGATCGATGAGTTGGACCGGTGTCGTCCTACTTACGCAGTCGAACTCCTGGAAACGGCAAAGCACTTGTTTTCCGTAGACCACATCATTTTCGTCCTTGCCGTAAATTGCAGTCAACTCGCGCACTCGATCAAGGCGGTGTATGGGAACGATTTCGACGCGGATGGATATCTTCGCCGGTTCTTTGACGTAGATTTCAAGCTGCCCAAGCCTGAACGAAAAGCATTCATTGAAACCCAGCTTGAAGAGACCGGAATCTACGACTACTTTAAGCAGTTGCCGGAAAATCGAGCCCAGTTCTACGACACCTATTTTCCAGAGGAGGCATCAAGAGACGCGGCGAGAAGCAAGCTCCAGTCGATGCTGTTTCTGTTTTTCGGTTCATCCGAATGAAAGCAATCCCGGTATGCGCTCGACGTTGGACCGTTGAATCGTTTCCGGTCCGCTCAGGTTGCGCTCAAGCAGCTCGTCAACGTTCGTAGTCAGAATGCTGGCTGGAGTCAACTTCGCCAATAGCCCCAGCAGTCTTTGGTATACAGGCGTTGGTGCTCGATACCGGAAAGATGTAGCGAGGCAGGAGAAATAGAGCGCGGAGTCGCATGCGCGCATCGTCTGAAACAGCTCCGGAAAGCGCTCCGCAGACAGCAGGGCCGTCCCTGCTTTCCTGTCGTAGTCGGACACCTCTCGTCCAAACCGGCGGTGCATTTGGTCAGCGAGCTCCGGCCACAGAGAGTATCCGGCCCACGCACTGGCTCCCGCCCCGAGCCAGACAACCAACGGGCGCTCCCCAATGCGAACGACCGATTGCATATGATCGAGCGCGGCCCGCACCATCTCACTTTTGTTCCGGAATCCGAACTGTTCGTGTAGGGAGAGAAACTCGGATTGCGTATCCGTCAGGCTGAACCTTGCTTGAATCATGCTGACATTCTCGCGGCCCTACCTTGGATCCCACGGATTGATTATCTCCACCCCGATGTCGTCAAAGTCGCGAACGTTGCGCGTCACTACCGTCATGTCCCGGGACCGGGCGATCGCGGCAATCTGACAGTCCAAGGGCGCCACTGGTCGACCGGCGGCGCGGCGCAACGCGGCAATGTCCGCATATTCGCGCGCGGCGTACCGGTCAAATGGCCATACCCGATCCCCAAATGCTTCACGCAGAAAGTCTTCTATATCCGCCAGCAGCGTTCGGCGGCGGCGACCCTCAGGCAACTTTGCTGCGCCATAACGCAATTCCGCTTCGGTTATCGTCGAAATATTCATGTCTTCGACAGGGGAGTTGTCCGCCCAGTTTACGACGGCGGGGTCGCGCACCTTGCGGATCAACTCCGAAACCACATTGCTGTCCAGCAGAAAGGACATGAGCGGGTCTCATTCGAAAGACGGAGGTTCCCGATCTGCGATCCGCGTCGGCAACTCCAGATCCACTCCGTTTTCCGGCCCAAAATACGCCCGGGCGATTTCCGCCAAGTTGCGGGAACTTGGTTTGGCAGCGACTGCTTCGCGCAAAATCAATCGCGCTTCCTCTTCCATGGAGCGATGATGCTCTGCCGCGCGCACCCGCAGAAGCGTTTTCACCTTGTCATCCAAATTGCGAATGGTGATGCTCGCCATGGCCGCGTCCTCCAATTTCTGAAAATCATCAATTCCAGCGATTGCAACGCAATCAACTTACTCCGCGCATACTTCAAGGTCAATACAAATCACGCCGTCAGTCGAATTTGGGATCGTGGCGCACTGAAGAGTTTGGTACCGGAGGCCGGACTTGAACCGGCACGCTATCGCTAGCAATGGATTTTGAATCCATCGTGTCTACCAATTCCACCACTCCGGCACATGGCAGACCGGGATGGGGCGCCCATATCCCGGCGCAGGGAATGGTATATTAATCGCCCTTCGCGGTTCAATCGAATCGCGCCTTCCATGCAGGAAAATCCGCCGCCGCCGGGATGATTCATGAGCGAATTGCTGTCCGATTACGACTACGATCTGCCGCCGGAACGGATCGCCGAGCGACCCTCGGCGGTCCGTTCGGCAAGCCGGCTGTTGCGCCTTGATCGGACTTCGGGAAGCGTCCGGCATCGGCGCTTCGCGGATCTGCCCGAACTGCTGGACCCGAAAGACCTGCTCGTTTTCAACGATACCCGGGTGATTCGCGCGCGGCTGCATGGCCGCAAGGACAGCGGCGGCAAGGTGGAAGTGCTGATCGAGCGGATTCCCGAAGCGCGCCGGGCGCTGGCCCAGGTGCGCGCCAGCAAGTCGCCGAAAGCGGGCGGCTGTTTGCTGCTTTCGTCAAGCGCCGGAGAGAAAGCGGTCGCCGACGCTACGGGACGACGCGGCGCTATTGACGTCGAAGGGGACGGTTCGACGAATCCCAGGGAATTTGAAGCCGAAGTTCTGGGCCGTGACGGCGACTTGTTCGAGTTGCAATTCGAGGAAGATGTCGCGGATGTGCTCGAACGCATCGGCGAAGTGCCGTTGCCGCCCTATATCCGCAGGCAGGCAACCGCCGCCGATGCCGAACGCTACCAGACCGTCTATGCCAGCCGTGCCGGCGCCGTCGCCGCTCCCACCGCCGGTCTGCATTTTGACCGTGATTTGCTCGAGCGCATCTCGGCGAAGGGCGCGCGGTCGGCTTTCGTCACCTTGCATATCGGCGCCGGAACATTCCAGCCCGTGCGCGAAGAGCGAATCGCCGATCACCGCATGCATAGCGAATACGTGGAAGTGCCGCAAACGGCCTGCGCCGCCGTAAACGCATGCCGGGAACGGGGCGGGCGCGTCGTCGCCGTCGGCACGACGGTCGTACGCGCGCTCGAAGCCGCCGCCGGGGCAGGGCGCTTGGGCGAATATCGCGGCGAAACCAATATCTTCATCTTCCCCGGCTTCGAATTCCGCGTGGTGGACGCCATGATTACCAACTTCCACCTGCCCCGCTCAAGCCTGCTGATGCTCGTCAGCGCCTTCTGCGGCAGCCGGAAAATGCTGCTCGACGCCTACCGGCAAGCCATCGCCGGAGACTACCGCTTCTACAGCTACGGCGACGCGATGTTCGTGTCCTGAAGGCATTGTTGATCTATCCGCATGAATCGGAAACAATGCGCCTGCCCGGAACAGGGCTGAAGAGGAAGCAAGCATGAAAGAACCGGTTCGGGTCACGGTCACCGGCGCGGCGGGCCAGATCAGTTACGCCTTGCTGTTTCGCATCGCCGCCGGCGAAATGCTCGGCAAGGACCAGCCTGTCATCCTGCAATTGCTCGAAATCACGCCGGCGCTCGAAGCCCTGGCTGGTACGGTGATGGAAATAGAGGACTGCGCTTTTCCCCTGGTGGCCGGCATCGTGCAGACCGACGATCCGGACATCGCCTTCCGCGATGCCGAATATTGTCTGCTCGTCGGCGCGCGGCCGCGCGGGCCCGGCATGGAGCGCAAGGATCTGCTGCAAGCCAACGCGAAGATTTTCTCGACCCAGGGCGCGGCCATCGACCGCTGGGCCAGCCGCGACGTGAAAGTGCTGGTGGTGGGCAATCCCGCCAACACCAATTGCCTGATCGCCTACCGCAACGCGCCGCATCTCGATCCGGCCCAGTTCACCGCGATGACGCGGCTCGACCACAACCGCGCGGTCGCCCAGATGGCCGAGCAGACGCGCAGCCACAGCACCGATGTCGAAGGCATGATCATCTGGGGCAATCATTCGGCGACGCAGTACCCGGACATTCATCATTGCAGTGTCGCCGGCAAGGATGCGGCCGCGCTGGTGGACCATGACTGGGTGGAAGACAAGTTCATCCCCCGGGTGCAGCAGCGCGGCGCCGCGATCATCAAGGCCAGGGGCCTGTCGAGCGCGGCCTCGGCGGCGAACGCGGCGATCGGGCATATGCGCGACTGGGCGCTCGGCAGCGGCGGCAGCACGGTCAGCATGGGGATTTGCAGCGACGGCAGTTACGGTATCGAGAAAGGGCTGATATATTCCTTTCCCGTGATCTGCGAAAACGGCGGCTACGAGATCGTGCGGGATCTGGAAATCAATGAATTCAGCCGCAAGATGATGACCGCCACCGAACGCGAATTGCAGCAGGAACGGCACGCCGTCGCGGAATTGCTGTAAAGCGAAATGACCGGCCAGGGCGGATACGACGGGAAAGCTGGGCTGGATTCCCTTTTGCCGGCGCCGCTCCCGCCGCCGGCCTTCAGCCTGCCCGACCGAACCCGCGTCCGTCAGCCCCGCCGTGAAATGTGCTCAAGCGGCAGTTCCGTCGTACTGACGACCTTGCGCAGAACGAAGCTCGAATGCACATCGCTCACGCCGGGGATGCGGGTGATCTTGTTGAGCAGGAATTCCTGGTAGTAATCCATATCCGGAATGACCACCTTGAGCAGGTAGTCCGCCGCCTGGCCGGTGATCAGCAGGCATTCGATTACTTCCGGGCAATCGCTGACCGCCTTCTCGAACACCTCGAAGCGCTCGGGAGTGTGCCGATCCATGGCGATCTGGATCAGCGCCGTCAGTTTCAGATCGATTTTGTTCGGGTCGAGCAAGGTTACCTTGCGGACGATGACGCCCGCGTCCTCGAGCTGTTTCACCCGGCGCGCGCATGGCGTGGCTGAAAGGCCGATACGCTGGGCGAGTTCGAGATTGGTAATGCTGCCGTCCTGTTGCAAATACCGAAGAATGCGCCGGTCCAGCTTGTCGAGTTGCATGAGGCCACCTCCAGACAACAAATCTGTTAGCGCGGAACAGTAACAGAAACCGCCATAAAGATTAAACATATTGGCTAATTATGCTAATAAAGCGCCAAATCAGTAGAAATTGTAAATAGAAAAACCAAGGCGCATGGGTTATAGTCTCCGACTTGAAAATGCAAGCGCTCTCCATTTTACAAATTGGCGCTGAGGGAGCGTGGCGGTGACTGAAAGGGGCCCAGCGCAAGCTGGGAAAGTACTCGGTTACCGACGGAACGCGACCGGAGCTTGGAGTCAACCACATGTTCGACCACACCCGATACAAGCCTTTCCCACCGATCGGGCTGCACGACCGAACCTGGCCCGATCAGGTAATAACCCGTGCGCCGCGATGGTGCAGCGTCGATCTGCGCGACGGCAATCAGGCTCTCATCGAGCCGATGTCGGTCAGTCAGAAAAGGAAAATGTTCGATTTGCTCGTCAAGGTCGGCTTCAAGGAAATCGAAGTCGGCTTTCCGGCCGCTTCCCAACCGGATTTCGATTTCGCGCGCAGCCTGGTCGAACAGGACGCCATCCCCGAAGACGTCACGGTGCAGGTGCTCACCCAGGCCCGCCCCGAGTTGATCCGGCGCACTTTCGAGTCCCTGCGCGGGGCGCGCAGGGCGATCATGCACGTTTACAACTCGACTTCCATCGTGCAGCGGGAGAAGGTATTCAAGACCGGCAAGGCGGGCATCGCTGACATCGCCGTCGCCGGCGCCGAGGAAGTGCGGCGTTGCGCGGAAAAAGCTTCCGAAACCGAATGGGTCTATCAATATTCCCCGGAAAGTTTCACCGGCACCGAAATCGATTTCGCGGTGGAAGTCTGCGACCGGGTGATCGACGTGTGGGAGCCGACGCCGGAGCGTCCCGCGATCATGAATCTGCCGTCCACCGTGGAAATGGCGACGCCCAATATCCATGCCGATCAGATCGAATGGTTTTGCCGCCACGTTTCCCGCCGCGCCGCCGTTATCGTCAGCCTGCATACGCATAACGACCGCGGCTGCGCCGTGGCCGCCGCCGAACTTGGCGTCATGGCCGGCGCCCAGCGCGTCGAAGGCACTTTGCTCGGCAACGGCGAGCGCACCGGCAACATGGATATCGTCGTCATGGCGATGAACCTGTACAGCCAGGGCATCGATCCCGAACTCGACTTGGCCGACATGGACCGCATCGTCTCTGTCGTGCGCGAATGCACCCAGATCAACGTGCATCCGCGCCAGCCCTATGCCGGCGACCTGGTCTTCACCGCCTTCTCGGGCTCGCATCAGGACGCCATCAAGAAATGCCTGGACCTGTACCGGGAGGGCGAACCCTGGGAAATCGCCTATCTCCCCATCGACCCGCGGGACTTGGGACGGACCTACCAGGACGTTATCCGCGTCAACAGCCAGTCCGGCAAAGGCGGCGTAGCCTATGTGCTGGCGAACAAGTTCGGCTTCCAGCTTCCGCGCTGGCTGCAGATCGAATTCAGCCGCGTGGTGCAAGACGCCGCCGAGGAAACCGGAGGAGAGATTCAGCCCGACCGGATCTGGGAATTGTTCAATCGCCATTACTTCGGCAAGGAAAAAGTCATCAGCCTGCGGAATTACTCCATCGAGAGGAACGAATCCGGCGAGATCTTCAACGGGGCCATCACATATTTCGGCAAGAGCGTGCAAGTCCAGGGGCAGGGCAATGGCGTGCTCGACGCCCTGGTGCAGGGATTGCGGCAGGTGGTCCAGCTCGACTTCGAGGTCATGGATTACGGCGAACACGCGCTCAGCCAGGGCGCTGATGCCGAAGCCGTCACCTACATCCAGATCAAGAGCCAGGGAAAACGATACACCGGCATCGCCATAAGCGAAGACATCGTCAGTTCGTCGCTCGACGCGCTGATGTCGGCGGTGAGCCAGTTGCTCACGAGGGTGAGGCCCGGTGGCGAAGCCGACAAAAAGCTTGGCTTTTTGAGGGTCGAACGGCTCGACACGGATGTCGAGACCGGGGGTCGTCGAAGCCATCTTTCCCGCGCCAGGGACGGCATGCACAAGCTTGGTTGAAAGCGGCCGTTCTGCTTTTTCCGCAAGGCGCAAACTTTTCCGTTCCCTGTTCCGACAGTAAAACTATATGCGCGTGAACAGCAGTGACGAAAAACTGGTGGCGGGAGCGCTGAAAGGCTCCGCCCGGGCTTGGCGGCAACTCGTGCAACGCTACGAAAGCCGCGTCTACAACCTGGGCTGCCGGCTTACCGGAAACGGCGAAGACGCGATGGATCTCATGCAGGAGACATTCCTCGGGGTCTATCGCAATCTGCACCGCTTTCGCGGCGAAGCCAATTTCCGCACCTGGCTGTTCCGAATCGCGCATAACAAGGCTGTCGATCTGAACCGCAGAAAGAAGCTGCTGTCGCTTACCGGCGGCCTGGACGAAGGGGGTGGATTCGCCGGCGGCGAGTTCAGCGCGCGGCCCGAGACCGAACCCGACCACGGCCTGGCCGAAAGGGAAAGGAACCGGATGGCGCTTGACTTGCTGGGCCGGATTCCGCTGGAACAGCGGCTGGTGGTGGAACTGAAGATCTACCAGTCTCTGACGTTCGAGGAAATTGCGCACATGCAGGAGATTTCCGTCAATACCGCAAAAACCAGATTTTACGCCGCATTGAAGAAAATGCGCCCGATAACGGAGGAAGAAAATGCCCTGCTCGAGAACTGATCACTGGCTGCGGGAATATTTTTCCGACGATTTGAGCCCCGTGATGCGGGCCGAAATCGAAGAGCATGTAACCGCCTGCGCGGACTGCGCCGCGCGATTGCGGGAATTGACCGGCGCGGCGCGCGAGCTCCGCCGCTGGGAAGAAATTCCCGCGCCGCGCTGGAACCGGCACATGGCGTTGTTCCGGCGCGAACGCGGCGCGGAAAAAGACCCGGTTTGGAAACTTGCCTGGCAATGGATTCCGGCCGCGGCCTGCGCGCTCATGCTCGGGCTGATGTTGCTGAACACTTCGGTTGTCTACCGGGACGGCGCCCTGGAGATCGGTTTCGGTTCACCGGGGCTGGCGGCGGTCGACCAGCGCCTTGCCGAATTCAATCGGCTTCAGGCTGACGAACGCGAGCAATTCGCCGACATGCTGGTCCGTTTCGAGCAATTGCGCATGCGGGACCTCGAAACCATGCAGGCGGGCTATGAATTGTTGGCGGACCGCGATTACGAAACCGTGCGCTCATTGCAGCAACTGGTCAGCCTGGTCGGTTCGACGGGAGTGGCGGGATGGTGAGAAGCACATTGTGGGCCAAATTGTGGACAGTGACGTTTGCCGTATTGCCGGCGTTCCCCGCCATAGCGCAGGAAGATCCGTACGATCCGCTCAAGCGCAATGTCGAAGCCTTCACCGGCATGCTCGAACAGGCGCTGGAACTTGAGGGTGGCCTGTTCGGACTCGGCGGCGAACGCATCGACAGCATGTATCTTGCGGGCCATGGCCTTGTGCTGGAAGTGCGCAGCAGTCTGGCTGGCGCGCGCAACCGGCTTGATCTGGCGGTGTTGAACAACTCGGTGATGGCCTTGCGCCAGGGAGACAATCCGTTCGCGATGCTGGCGCGGCAGGCGCGGGAGCAGACGGAGGAAGAACAACCGCCGACGGCGGAGGACGAACAGCACCCAAACTTCGAATTGCTGTTGCGGGTGCGCGAAATCGATTTTTCGGTCGCTGTGAATTCGGCGATCGCCCAATCCGTCGAATACGCGCGGATTCTGCGCGACGCGGACAGCGTTGACGACGATGTCTTCGAACAGTTGCGCGTCGAGATTGAAAGCCTGCGGCGGGAAAACCTCGACGGCGTCGAGCGCTTGCGCGAATTGACCGAAGAGTTGAGCGCGAGCGCCCTGGAGCAGGGCGGGCGCTTCGAGCCGGCGTTGAGCGAGTTGACCGCGGAAATGGGGCAGTTGCGGGAACGCGCCATCGAGCTGGCCGATGAATTGCGCGTGCGAAGCGAAAACGCCCAGCTCGAGCGCGCCGCGCGCTGGCGGCAGGACGTGGCGAGCCTGGAACTGCGGTTGGCCGCGGCGATGTGCGAATATGGCGCCAGCCTGCGCGAGTTGCCCGCGAGCGAGAATGTCACCGTGATCCTGAATGGATTGGGAGACGAGTCTTCCGGCGGCGGCCGCGCCGACCTCGTGCACACTTTCAGCAAGTCGGACCTGCTGCTTTGCGCCGAAGGCGATATCGATCCAGCCGCGCTCGGCGAGCGTTCGGGCCGCTATAGCTACTGATTTCCGCATAGTCATGCGCGGCATTATCTTTTAGAATGTCGCGGACCTTCCGTGCCATGCGCCATATCGAAAATCGAAACCTGAGGAGAACCGGATGGAATGTCCCAAGTGCAATTCGCCGATGAAGGAAATCAAGATAGAAATCCTCCATGGCCGCGTAGTAATCGACAAATGTGAAAGTTGCCAGGGTCTGTGGTTCGACCACGGCGAAGCCGAGGCGCTGAAGGGGCGCTGGATGGCGGATTTCGCCGATTCGGGGGATCCGGAAGTAGGCAAGAGCTATGACGCCGTGCGCGACATCAACTGCCCGCGTTGCGGCAAACCGATGAAGCATATGACCGACCCGAACCAGCCCCATCTGCGTTATGAAGTCTGCGAGAAACATGGCATGTTCATGGACGCCGGCGAGTTCACCGACTTCAAGCACGAGACACCGCTCGATATCTTCCGGGGTTTGCTCGCTCTCGCCAGAAAAAGCTGAGGGCGCCGCAAATGGGCGACCGCGCCTATTCCCGCGGCAGGACAGGGCGGTTGATAGACGGCTGCATCGATTGCGTCGATCGGATCGGCGAATTGCTCGACGGCATGCCGGGCGAGGTCTTCGCCAGCCGCGGGGTCGGGAATTCTTCCATCGGTGTCCACGTGCGTCATATCGTGGACCGCTACCAATGTTTCTTCAACGGCCTCGGGGCGGGCCGCATCGATTACGACGACCGCAAGCGCGGCACCTGCGTGGAGACCGATGTGCGAGTGGCCGCTGGCGCCCTCGCGGAAACCCGCGGCCGCTTCGACTCTCTCGACCTCGATGCCCGCGGCGCCGAAATCTCGGTTCGGGAACTCGTCCACTACCGCGGCGAGCCCACTGTCGTGGAAAGCACGCTCGACCGCGAATTGATGGGCCTCATCACCCACAGCATCCACCACCTGGCGATAATCGCCATGATCGCGCGCGCCGCCAGCTTTCCCGTTCCCTCGAACCTCGGCAAGGCCCCCTCCACAATCGCCGCCGAATAATACTTGACTGGATTAGTTGGTTATTCGATAATCGCTCCGATATTCGTTTGGCGGCGGGTTTCGCGATGCAGTTGACGACCAGGGGACGATATGCCGTGACCGCCATGCTGGATTTGGCCTTGCATGACGGTCAGGGTCCGGTGACTTTGGCTGA
Organism: Pseudomonadales bacterium; assembly: GCA_963664805.2. GTDB lineage: Bacteria > Pseudomonadota > Gammaproteobacteria > Pseudomonadales > Pseudohongiellaceae > UBA9145. The sequence goes on from OY761612.1 coordinate 268,488, forward strand.
AATATCGCGGCGGCAGGATATTTCGCTGGCCTACCTGGAACAATTGTTCGCGAAATTGCGCCGCGCCGAACTCGTTCTCGGCGTACGCGGCCCCGGCGGCGGCTATGCACTCGACCGGGAGCCCGAGTCGATATATGTTGCCGAGATTATCGGCGCCGTCGACGAGTCGGTCGATACGACCCGCTGCCGGGGCGCCGGAGATTGCCAGGGCGGCGAAATCTGTCTGACGCATTTCCTCTGGGAGGACTTGAGCGAACAGATTCTCGGTTTCCTGCAAGGCGTCAGTCTTGCGGACCTGGTTTCGCGGCGCGACGTGCGCCGCATCGCCGGCCACCAGAACAGGAAACTGGTAGCCGGCGGCATGAACGAAATGCGCATATCGGCTACCTCGGTGTAGTTGGAGTTATCGCGGAGTAAAATATGCAACTTCCCATCTATCTCGATTATGCGGCCACCACGCCGGTCGACCCCAGGGTGGCCAAGGCGATGGCGGAATGCCTCACGATCGAATCGAATTTCGGCAATCCCGCGTCGCGCTCGCATCAGTTCGGCTGGAAGGCCGAAGAAGCGGTGGAGGACGCGCGCCGCAACGTCGCCGACCTGATCAACGCCGACCCGCGCGAGATCGTCTGGACTTCGGGCGCCACCGAGGCCGACAACCTCGCGATCAAGGGCGCCGCGCATTTCTACCATCGCAAAGGCAAGCACATCGTCACTTCCAAGATCGAACACAAGGCCGTGCTCGACAGTTGTCGGCAACTCGAGCGGGAAGGCTATGAAGTGACTTATCTCGACCCGGACAGCAACGGGCTGATTTCGCCGGAAACCGTCGAAAAAGCGTTGCGGCCGGACACCATCCTCGTCTCCCTGATGCACGTCAACAACGAAATCGGCGTGGTCAACGACATCGAGGCCATCGGCGAAGTGACGCGCAGGAACAAGGTGGTTTTCCATGTCGACGCCGCCCAGAGCGCCGGCAAGCTCGACATCGATCTGGAGAAAATGCAGGTGGACCTGATGGCGCTTACCGCGCACAAGCTTTACGGTCCCAAGGGCATCGGCGCCCTTTACGTGCGGCGCAAGCCGCGGGTGCGCATCGAACCGCAAATCCATGGCGGCGGACACGAACGCGGCATGCGCTCCGGCACCCTGGCCACGCACCAGATCGTAGGCATGGGCGAGGCCTATCGCATCGCCAGGGAAGAGATGCGCGAGGAAGCCCGCCGCACGCTGGCCCTGCGCGAGAAGTTGCTGCGCGGGCTGGAAGACGTCGAGGAAGTCTACGTCAACGGCGACCTGACGCATCGGGTGCCCGGCAATCTGAACATCAGCTTCAATTTCGTGGAAGGCGAATCGCTGATGATGGCGCTGCGGGAACTCGCGCTGTCGTCGGGTTCGGCCTGCACATCGGCCAGCCTCGAACCGTCCTACGTGTTGCGGGCGCTTGGCCGGAACGACGAACTGGCGCACAGTTCGCTGCGTATCTCCATCGGCCGCTTCACCACCGGGGAAGATATCGACTACGCGATCGAGCGCATCCGCTACGCCGTGGCCAAGTTGCGGGAACTTTCCCCGCTCTGGGACATGTACAAGGACGGCGTGGACCTCGATCAGGTCCAATGGGCCGCGCATTAACACACTGGAGAGAGCATCATGGCATATTCAGACAAGGTACTGGACCATTACGAAAACCCGCGCAATGTCGGCCGGCTCGACGATGCCGACGCCAATGTCGGCACCGGCATGGTCGGCGCGCCCGCCTGCGGCGATGTCATGCGCCTGCAGATCAAGGTCGACGGCGACGGCGTCATCGAAGACGCGAAGTTCAAGACCTATGGCTGCGGCTCGGCGATCGCCTCAAGCTCGTTGCTTACCGAATGGGTCAAGGGCAGGTCGCTCGACGACGCCACGCAGATCCGCAACAAGGACATTGCCGACGAACTCGGACTGCCGCCGGTCAAGATCCATTGTTCGGTGCTGGCGGAGGATGCCATCAAGGCGGCGATCGCCGACGTGAGGAAGAAGCGGGGCAATACGGAAGAGTAGTTTCATGGCGATTTCCATTACCGAAAACGCGGCCGGCCACGTCGCGCGGCAGTTGGCCGAACGCGGCCGCGGCCTCGGCATTCGCGTCGGGGTCACCACCACAGGCTGTTCGGGTATGGCCTATGTGCTTGAGTTCGCCGATCAGGTCGAAGACGGCGACCAGATATTCGAAGAGCACGGCGTCAAGATCGTGGTCGATCCCAAGAGTCTGTTCTATATCGACGGAACCGAAATGGATTTTGTAAAGCAGGGGGTTAACGAAGGTTTCGAGTTTCGCAATCCGAACGTGAAAGGCGAATGCGGCTGCGGCGAAAGCTTCACCATCTGAGCCTGCGGGCGGGCTGAAGCAACGAACTCAAGCGACGAACTCAATCAAAGCCGCCGTGCTGTCCATCGCCGACAACTATTTCTCCCAATTCAAACTGCCGGTCGGCTACGACATCGATCTGGACCGGCTCAACGGACAATTTCGCGACTTGCAGATTATCGTTCATCCAGACCGGTACGCCGCCGCCGGAGACGAGCAGCGGCTGCGGGCGATCAAACTCAGCAGCTATCTCAACGAAGCCTACGAAACGCTGAAGTCGCCGCTGCGCCGGGCCGGTTATCTCCTGCAATTGCGAGGCGTGGACGTCGAACGGGTGGACCAGTCCGATTTGGACCCGGAATTGCTGTTCGAACAGATCAGCTTGCGCGAATCTCTCGCCGAATTACCTAAAGACGAAAGCGCGCTCGACCGGCTCGACGAATTGAATCGCGCGACCGGTGACAGGCTGGCGCGGCGGCAACGGGATTTCGCCGCATCCCTGGCCGCGGGAAGTGTCGGACACGCGAAGAAACTGTTCCACGAATTGCAATTTCTCACCAAGTTGCAAGCCGAAATCGAAAAAGCGGAAGACGCCATCGTCTGACTGAAGCGGCCTCCAGATGAGTTTGTTACAGATATCGGAACCCGGCGCGCGGCCTGTCCGGCGCACCGCCCGCAAACGCGCGGCGGGCATCGATCTCGGCACGACCAACTCGCTGATCGCCACCGATGCAAGCGGCGAAGTGCGCACGCTAGCCGATGCGGACGGCGCCCACCTGCTGCCATCCGCCGTGCATTATCGAGCCGACGGGGCAACCGTGGTCGGCGCGGCGGCGAAAGCGCAGGCCGCCGCGGATCCGGCCAATGTCATCGTTTCGGTCAAACGGACGCTCGGCAAGAGTCTCGATGAACTGACGAACAGTGGCGATTATCGTCAATATCGCTTCGACCCCGAATGCGATCCCGCTTCGCCGGCATTCGTCACATCAATCGGCGCCCGGAATCCGGTCGAAGTATCCGCCGATATTCTCGGCGCGCTCGTGCGGCGCGCGGAGGCGCGGACGGGGGCGGCGGTCGAAGGCGCCGTCATCACCGTTCCCGCCTATTTCAACGACGCCCAGCGCCAGCAAACGCGGCATGCGGCGAGCCTCGCCGGCATCAATGTGCTGCGCCTGCTCAACGAGCCGACCGCGGCGGCCGTGGCTTACGGCCTGGACACGCGGGAGCAAGGCAACATCATCGTTTTCGATCTCGGCGGCGGCACTTTCGACGTGTCCTTGCTCAGTCTGCAAAAAGGCGTCTTCGAAGTGCTCGCCACCGGCGGCGATACGGCTCTCGGCGGCGACGACTTCGACAAGGCGGTGGCGGCTTGGCTGGCGGAGCAAAGTGGCCTGGGCGGCATGGACAGCATTGCCGCGAAGGATTATCCGGCGCTGTTGCAGGCGGCGAATCGCGCGCGGGAAGCCTTGTCCGAAGCGGAACAGGCCGAATTGAGCTGGAACGGTGCAAGCTTCACGCTTACCGCCGCGGAGTTTGCCGAACTCGCCGCGCCACTGGTGCGGCGCACCATGCTGGCCTGCCGCAGGGTTCTGCGCGACGCCCGCATGGAGATCGGCGCGATCGACAATGTGCTGCTCGTCGGCGGAGCAACCCGGATGCCGCTGATCCGCCGGGCGGTGGCGGACTGTTTCGGCCGCGAACCCTTGCGGGACATCGATCCCGACTGTGTGGTCGCAATAGGCGCGGGTATTCAGGCCGAAGTGCTTGCCGGCAACAAGCCGGCGGGCGATTTCCTGCTGCTCGACGTCAATCCGCTGTCGCTGGGTATCGAAACCATGGGCGAACTCGTGGAGAAGATCATCCAGCGCAACACTTCGATCCCGGTTTCGAAGTCCCAGGAATTCACCACCTTCAAGGACGGTCAAACCGCCATGGTCCTGCACGTCGTACAAGGCGAAAGGGAACTTGTCGGCGAATGCCGGTCGCTGGCCCGATTCAGCCTGGGCGGCATTCCGCCGATGGCGGCCGGAGCGGCCAAGGTCAAGGTGACTTTCCAGGTGGATGCCGACGGCCTGCTCAGCGTTTCCGCGGAAGAAGCGAGCACCGGCCGCAAGGCCGAAGTCCAGGTCAAGCCGAGTTATGGGCTCGATCTCGATCAGGTGGAACAGATGCTCAAGGATTCCCATGAGCACGCTAGGGCGGACATGGCCGCGCGCGCCTTTCGCGAAGCCCGGCTGGAAGCCTCGCGGCTGATGGAGGCGATCGACGCGGCGCTCGAAGTGGATGGAGAACTGCTCGAAGCGGCCGAGAGAGCCGCTATCGACCGGGCGCTGCATGCGCTCAGGCAGGCAATGGCTGAGGAAAACGCCGCCCTGATCGAAGAACGTGCGGAACAACTGAACCGCGCCAGCGAAAATTTCGCCGCGCGGCGAATGAACATGACCGTAGGCGCCGCCTTGCGCGGCGAATCCATAGATGCGATTGACGAGCGGACCGGGTAAGTGGTCCGAGGAAGCGGAATGCCCAAAATCACGATTTTGCCACACGAAACGATCTGCCCGGATGGGGCCGAAATTGAAGCGGACTCCGGTGTCAGCATCCTCGACGCGGCGCTCGGTCGGAAAATCCACATCGAACACGCCTGCGAAAAATCCTGCGCCTGCACCACCTGCCATGTGATCGTGCGCGAAGGCTTCTATTCGCTCGAGGAGCCCGAGGAAAACGAGGAAGACTATCTGGACAAGGCTTGGGGGCTCGAGCCCGAATCGCGGCTGAGTTGCCAGGCCATTGTCGCCGACGAAGATCTGGTGGTGGAAATCCCCAAATACACGATTAACATGGTTTCCGAAAATCACTAGTTGTGCGGGAAACTCCTTCCATGGAATTTCCCGTGAGCGAAACAAAACCGCGATTTCGTTTCGCTCACGGATTTGCCGGCTTGCGTCGCCGACTCCGGCGGCACACCCTTGTGCCGCATGATTGCCTTGTTGAGGATGTGTGCCAATGATTAAAGTTCAGGAGTGCGAGAGATGAAGTGGACCGACGTGAACGACATCGCCATCGAACTGGCTGACAGGTATCCCGATATTGATCCGCAATACGTGAATTTCGTCGATATGCATCGCTGGATCTGCGAACTTGAGGATTTCGACGACGACCCGGCCCGCAGCGGCGAAAAGATCCTCGAAGCGGTCCAGATGGCCTGGATCGAGGAAGCCGCCGACTGACCCCTGCCGCCATCGCGATAGGGGAGTACAGCGCGCGCCAATCGGCGACGGACCGAAGCCGCAAATCCATCGGTCTGACATGCGGGCTGCGTTGGATGGGCCTTGAACGTATAATCCGCGCGCCGAAATTTTTAGGAGAAATCATGGCGATTCAACGCACTTTGTCTATTATTAAGCCAGACGCCGTTGGCAAGAACGTGATCGGCGAAATCTACAGCCGGTTCGAACAGGCCGGACTGCGTATCGTGGCGGCGAAAATGCTGCGGCTGGAAGAGCGGACAGCCGGCGGCTTTTACGCCGAACACGAGGGAAAGCCGTTCTACGGGGACTTGATCAAGTTCATGACCTCGGGGCCGGTCGTGGTGCAGGTGCTCGAAGGCGAAGACGCCATCGCCTTGAACCGCCGCCTGATGGGGCCCACCAATCCGGCTGAAGCCGCGCCGGGGACGATCCGCGCCGATTTCGCCAAGTCCATCGACGCCAACGCCGTACATGGTTCCGATTCGCCGGCTTCGGCGGAACGGGAAATCGCCTACTTTTTCGCGGCCATGGAGATTACCTCCTGAGCCGCGCCACAAGCGAGGTTGTTCGCGCATGTCGACAGCTTTGAGGCAAAATCTGCTCGGACTGAGTCCGGTCAAGTTGACCGCCCTGCTCGAAGGCATGGGCGAAAAGCAGTTCCGGGCGCGCCAGCTCATGCGCTGGATGCATCGCCGCGGTGTGCTCGATTTCAGCGCGATGACCGACATCGGCAAGCCGATTCGGGAACGGCTCGCGCTGGAGACGAGGCTCGCGCCGCCGGAACTCGTCAGCCGGTACGACGCGGAAGACGGCTGCGTGAAATGGATCCTCCGCGCGACCAGCGGCAGTGCGGTCGAAATGGTTTATATTCCGGAAGGTGGCCGCGGCACCTTGTGCGTTTCCTCCCAGGCCGGCTGCATCCTCGATTGCGGCTTCTGCGCCACCGGCAAGCAGGGCTTCGACAGCAATCTGACCGCCGCGGAGATCATCGGCCAGGTCTGGCTGGCGCGGCGCGAACTCGGCAGCTTCGAGAACGGCGGAGGTTCTCCCGTAACCAACGTGGTTTTCATGGGGATGGGCGAACCCCTGCTTAATTTCGACAATGTCATGGATGCGGTCGACCTTCTGCTCGACGACCATGCTTACGGCCTGTCCAAGCGCCGGGTCACGATCAGCACCGCCGGTGTGGTCCCCGGCTTGGAGCGCATGCGCGGGCGGACCGACGTCGCGCTGGCGATTTCCCTGCACGCGGCCAATGACAGGTTGCGCGACGAGTTGGTGCCACTTAATCGAAAATACCCCATCGCCATGTTGCTGGAGGCCGCGAGGGCCTATATGGCGGACTTGGGGGAACATCGCGTACCGTTGATCGAATACACGTTGATTCGCGGTGTCAACGACCATCGCCGACACGCCCGGGAACTTGCCGCGTTGCTTGAGGATTTCCCCTGCAAGATCAATCTCATTCCCTTCAACGAGTTCAGCGAAGTCAGCTATCGGCGACCCAGCGCGAGTTCGATCGGCAATTTCCGCAAGATTCTGCATGACGCGGGTTATGTCGCGACGGTACGCACCACCCGCGCCGATGAAATCGCCGCGGCGTGCGGACAACTGACCGGCTCGGTACACGATCAAACCCGGCGGCGGGAACGATTTCTGCGCCGGCTTGATGGTGAAGCCCGCCTGGACAAGAGGCCCGCCGGACTCATCCATAGCGCGAGGGACGATTCCCGGCGGCAAGCCGAATCGCAAGGGACCAGTTGATGAAACATGGACGGACGTCCCTCCACCTGTGCAAGGCAGGCCGTATTTTCGCGCTGCTTTTCTGTTCAACCGTTCTTGCCGCCTGCGCAAGTGCGCCCGGCGGCGGCATCGGGCCCACAGCACCCGGCGCGGCGGCGCGGGACTATCTGGCGCTGGCCATGGGCTATTTCGATGCCGGAGACATCGGAGCCGCGCGCCATCACCTGGAAAACGCCCAGCGGAACAATGCCGGCCAGGCGGAAATCGATCATGTCGCCGCGCTGCTCGCCGCCGCCGAGGGCGACTACGAACTGGCGGAACGGCATTTTCGCCGTGCGGTAAGGCTTGCGCGAGGCGATTCCGCGCCGAGGAACAATTATGGCGCGATGCTGTATTCGCTTGGGCGCGACGAGGAGGCGCTGGCGCAATTCCGCGCCGCGGCGGCGGACGAAACCTACCGCGGCCGCGCCCTTGCGCTGGAAAATCTCGGCAGGGTCCTGCTGCGCAAACGCAATCACGATGCAGCGCTGGAGGCGTTTGCGGGCGCGCTTGAGTTGAATGGCGAACTGCCGCTGGCGGCGCTTGAGTTGTCCCTGTTGCACCGGCGCAACGGAAGTCCGACCGAGGGCCTGCGGCTGTTCCGCGAATACTTGCGCATCGCCGAAAATCAGCGCCTGACCCACGGTCCGAGAGCTTTGCTGGCCGGCGCCGAGTTTGCCCGGCAATCCGGAAATTGCGCCGAAGTAGAGGAATTCGGCTCGATTCTCGGTAAACTGTACCCGGAAACTGCGGAATATCGCGTGTTCGTGGAGCTGGTAAATGGGGAAAGATGCTGATTCCGACCCGCTGAGCGCCGGCCCCATGTTGCGCGAGGCGCGGGAGAGTCGTGGGCTGAGCGTTTTCGAAGTGGCGGAAAAGCTGTTCCTGACCGAACATTACGTTAACGCGCTGGAATCGGAGAGTTACGAAAAATTGCCCGGCGAAGTCTACGTAAAAGGCTACATCAAGAGCTATGCGCTATTGCTGGACCTTGACAAAGAACAGGTCATGGACGCCTACCGGCAGCCCGGCGCACCGGCGGCCGGCGAGACCGGTCACTTGCGGGCGGCGCCGGCAAATCCCGGCCGCAAATGGGCATTGTCGTTATTGCTGGTGTTGCTGGCCGGCGCATTGGCGGCAGCGGCATGGTGGGCGTTCCAGATTTTCGGAGCTGACGCCGGGTTTCTCGCGGCCGGCGCGGCGAAGCGAAGCGCAAAGTAGGAAGACTCCAAAATGAAAGCGCAACAAGAAATACGACGCCGCAAAACGAGACAGATCATGGTCGGCAAGGTGCCGGTCGGCGGCGGCGCGCCGATTTCCGTGCAAAGCATGACCAACACGGAAACCTGCGATGTGGACGACACCATCGCCCAGATCGAGCGGCTGGAAGCGGTGGGAGCGGACATCGTCCGGGTCTCGGTGCCCACGATGGACGCCGCCGAGGCCTTTCGCGAGATTCGCGCCAGAGTCTCCCTGCCGCTGGTGGCCGACATCCATTTCGATTATCGCATCGCGCTGAAAGTGCTCGAATACGGCGTCGATTGCCTGCGCATCAATCCCGGCAACATCGGCAAGGAAGAGCGGGTGCGGGCCGTGGTGAGCAGTTCACGGGACAAGGGCATCCCCATGCGCATCGGGGTCAATGCCGGCTCGCTGAGCAAGGCCCTGTTGCGCAAGTACAAGGAGCCGAGCGCGGAGGCGATGATCGAGTCCGCCCTGGAGCAGATCGATATTCTCGACAAGCTCGATTTCCGGGATTTCAAGATCAGCCTCAAGTCCTCGGACGTATTCATGACACTGGCCGCCTATCGCGGTCTGGCGGACCAGATCGACAACCCGTTCCATCTCGGCATAACCGAGGCCGGCGGCTTGCGCGGCGGCACGGTCAAGTCCGCCATCGGCATGGGCGCCCTGCTGCTCGAAGGCATCGGCGACACCATACGCGTCTCGCTGGCGGCGGACCCGGTGGAGGAAATCAAGGTCGGATTCGACATACTCAAGAGCCTCGGATTGCGTCACAAAGGCGTCAACCTGGTAGCGTGTCCGAGTTGCTCGCGGCAGAATTTCGACGTCATCGGCATCGTCAATCAACTCGAATCGCGGCTTGAAGATATCGTCACTCCGATCGACGTCGCCGTAATCGGCTGCATCGTCAACGGTCCCGGCGAAGCCAGGGAGGCCGAAGTCGGTCTCACCGGCGCCAGCCCGGCCAACATGGCCTATCTGGACGGCGCGCCCCATCACAAGGTGCGCAACGAGGAATTGCTCGACGAACTGGAAGCGATGGTCCGCCGCCGTGTGGCGGAGAAGCAGGCCGCCGATGCCAGAATCATCGCCAGCGGCTGAATACTTCCGCCCTGAACCGATGAAGAGACTTCAGGCAATCCGGGGAATGAACGACATTCTCCCTGACTCGACCGCCGTCTGGCAGCACCTCGAGGACACTTTTCGCGAGATCGCCGGCGCTTGCGGCTATCGAGAAATCAGGTTTCCGCTGCTCGAACAGACCCAGTTGTTCAAGCGCTCCATCGGCGAAGTGACCGATATCGTCGAAAAGGAAATGTACAGTTTCGAGGACAGCGGCGGCGACCGCATCAGCCTGCGTCCGGAAGGCACCGCCGGCTGTGTGCGCGCGGCGGAACAGCATGGCCTGCTCTACAACCGGCAGCAACGGCTCTGGTACCAGGGGCCGATGTTCCGGCGCGAACGCCCCCAGAAAGGCCGCTACCGCCAGTTTCATCAGTTCGGACTCGAAGCTTTCGGCATGGCCGGCCCGGATATCGATGTCGAGATCATCGAACTCTCGGCGGCTTTTTGGCGGCGACTCGGGCTGGCGGACTGCCTCACCCTTGAACTGAACAATATCGGCAGTGCGGAGGACCGCAGACGCTACGGCGCGATTCTCGGCGAATATCTCGCCGGCAGGGCGGAAGAACTCGATCCCTCCGCCCGGAGCAGAATCGAAACCAATCCCTTGCGGGTGCTCGACAGCAAGCATCCCGGCAATCGGGCGGTTGTTGAGGGTGCGCCCGCCATGGCCGATTGTCTGAGCCCGGAAAGCGTCGAGCACTTCGAGGCGCTCAAGGACTTGCTGGCCGCCGCGGGAATCGGCTTCACGGAAAATGGTTCGCTAGTCCGCGGCTTGGACTATTACAATTATTGCGTTTACGAATGGACCACTGACGCCCTCGGCGCCCAAGGCGCCGTCTGCGGCGGCGGTCGCTACGACGGTCTCGTCGCCCAACTCGGCGGCAGGCCGACTCCGGCTGCCGGATTCGCCATCGGCGTCGAACGCCTGGCCCTGTTGCTCGAAACCCTGGACAGGGTTCCCGCCGATGCGCAATTCCGCGCCGACGTTTGCATTGTCGTAATCGGCGATGGGTTGGTCGCCGCAAGCCAGGCCCTCGCCCGTCGCTTGCGTGAAGAGCACCCGGGCCTGCGCGTCGTCTGCCAATACGGCGGCGGCAAGTATTCCCAGCAGGTAAAACGCGCCTTCGAGTTGCGCTCGCGGCTCGTGGCAGTCATGGAACAGCAGGAAGGCGGGTCGCCGCAACGGGTGAAATTGCGCCCGCTGGATGACGGCTTCGAACCCCTGGCAGTGCCGCTGAACGATTGCCCCCGTGAAGTCGCCCGCTTGCTCAATACTTCGGCCGCGCGATCCAACGGATAAATTTCGCGGCCACGCGGAATGACTTTCTCCGGGTCCGCACTGCGACGGTTTGAAGCCGCACACCCACTTTCCGTAAATTCTTGAACTTTCTATAATACGCCGTCGAATTCGATGTACGGGAGTCGGGAGTGGCTATCAGCGCCGCTGAAGAAGAGAATATAGAAGCCCTGCGCAGGTGGTGGGACGAAAACGGCAAGTTCCTGTTGCTGATCGTGATCGTCGCCGCTGCCGGCTACGGGGGCTGGATTTTTTGGCAACAGTCGAGCACTTCGGGCCGCGAAACCGCGTCCGACCTGTACGAAGAAGTCCTGACCGCCGCCCAGCCTGTGCTGGACGCCCAAGCCGTGGACGATACGCGGGAACCCGATGCCGCACTGGTCATCGAACTCGCCGGGCGACTGATGGCAGAGCATCCCAATACGATTTACGCGCGCTACGGCGCACTGTTCAGTGCCCAGCAATCGGTGCGGCAGGGCGATCTCGCGGCCGCCGAGGAAGTCTTGCGGTGGGTGGTCGATAACGCTTCCACAAGTATCATCCAACGTGCGGACGAAGGCCTCGTATTGACCGCGACCTTGCGGCTCGGCCGGGTGATTCTGGCCCAGGGCGACCCCGACCGCGCCTTGCTGCTCGTCAACAGCGTCGATCCGCGCAGCTTCGAACCGGGCTTTCACGAATTGCGCGGCGATATCTACTTGACCCTCGATCGCCCGGAGGACGCGCGGGACTCCTGGCTCGCGGCGCAGGACGCGGGCTCGGTAAGCGACGGACTGCGCATGAAACTCGAAAATCTCGGCGATGCGAATTGAAACCGCCCAGGAACGGGACCAGCAATGAGACCGCCGTCATGAACAAAACCTTCGCCTTGCTCGCCTTGCCGTTTTTCGCGGGCTGCTCGATCATCAATCTGAATCCGGCGACCTGGTTCGCGGACGAGGAAGTGAATCCGCCCGTGGAATTGCGGAGCATCGACCAGGAAATCGAACTGCGCCGCATCTGGAGCGCAAACATCGGCAACGGCCAAGGCAGCGATTACTTCGAATTGACCCCGGCCATCGACGGCGAGCGCATATTCGCCGCCAGCGAAGACGGCAATATCTACGGGCTAGAACTGGAATCCGGCGATGTCATCTGGCGCACCCGGCTCGACGACGAAACCGTCACCGGCGGTGTCGGCGCGGGCCGCGGCCTGGTGCTGGTGGGCACCGCCAACGCCGAAGTGATCGCCTTCAATCAGTTCACCGGCGAGGAACTCTGGCGCGGAGCGGTTACCAGCGAAGTGCTTTCTCCACCCCAGACCAATGGCGACGTGGTCGTCGCCCAGACCGTGGACGGCAAGCTGATCGCCCTCGACGCGGGCGACGGCGCGCGGCGCTGGATTTACGAGACCACCTTGCCGGCGCTGACCTTGCGCGGCACCAACCGTCCGGTCATCACACCCCAGGGATTCGTTATCGCCGGATTCAGCAACGGCACGCTGGTGTCCGTCGCCGCCGATGACGGTATCTGGCGCTGGGAAGAGCGCATAGCGATTCCCGAAGGCCGTTATGACATCGAACGCGTGATCGACGCCGACGGCGACCTGCAACTCGATGGCAATCGCGTGCTGGCTTCGAGTTATCAAGGCAATGTCATGGCCTTCGATATCGCCACCGGCAGGATCGTCTGGGGGATGGAAGCGTCGAGTTATCACGGTCTCGACCAGGGATTCGGCAATATCTATTACAGTTCCGAAGCCAGCCATGTGGTCGCGGTGCGCGACAACAGCAACGATGTCGTCTGGACCAACGAAGATCTGGAATATCGCGCGCTGACCGGCCCGAAGACGGTGGGCAACTATATCGCCGTGGCCGACTTCGAAGGCTGGCTGCACGTCATTTCCCAGATCGACGGACGCATCGTCGGCCGCATGCGAGTGGACAACGACGGCGTGCGGGCCAAGATCCTCGCCGACGGCGGCCGCCTCTATGTCTACGGCAACAGCGGAACACTGATGGCGCTGGCTATCCAGTAGCGCGGCATGTTTCCATGAGACCTGTGTCGAATGCCTGACACCGCGAATCCCGGCGGGCGGGGCATGCCTCGCCCCTGCATCCAAACCGCGGAGAACCGCAGGGGCTGGGCATGCCCAGCCCGTGATCGGATCATTCGCATACGTGCCAACCATTTGGTATAAGCCCCTTTTCATGAAACCGGTATTCGGCGCGGGCGGCGCCATCGAGGTATGCGCCAGGGCTGTCCCATGAGGCCCGTATTCGCGATAGTTGGCCGGCCCAACGTGGGCAAATCGACTCTGTTCAACCGCCTCACCGCCAGCCGCGACGCGCTCACGGTGAATCTGCCCGGATTGACCCGCGACCGGCAATACGGCACAGGCGAAGTCGACGGAAGAAAGTTCCTCGTCATCGACATGGGCGGCATCACCCCAAGCCCCGAGGGACTTGAGCGCGGAGTCGTCGACCAAGCGCTGCGGGCCATCGCCGAAGCGGACTGCGTCCTGTTTCTCGTTGACGCGAGAGACGGTCTGACTCCCGAAGACAGCAGAATCCACCAATTCCTGCGCGAGCGGGGCAAGCCGGGCTTTCTCGTGGTCAACAAGACCGACGGACTCGACCCCGATCAGGCCCTGGCGGAGTTCCATGAACTCGGCGCGCCTGAAGTATTCGCCATCGCGGCCGCCCAGGGCGTCGGCGTAAAGCGACTCATGCGCCAGGCGCTCGACCGGTTCGAACCGGTCGAGCATGCCGAACCGGTCGATGTCGAGAACAACATCAGAATCACCTTCGCCGGTCGGCCCAATGTCGGCAAATCCACCCTTGTCAACCGCATGCTCGGCGAAGACCGGGTGCTGGTTTTCGACGAGCCGGGCACGACCCGCGACAGCGTGGAGATTCCCTTCGAGCGCGACGGCCGGCGTTACACGCTGATCGACACCGCCGGCATCCGCCGCCGCGGCAAGACCCGCGGCGTCGTGGAGAAATTTTCGGTCGTCAAGTCCCTGCAGGCGATCGAGAAAGCCCACGTGGTGGTTTTCCTCGCCGACGCCCGGGAAGGCGTCGTCGAACAGGATCTGCACCTGCTCGGCTACGTAGTAGAGACGGGCAGGGCGCTGGTGATCGCCTTCAACAAGTGGGACGGCATGCAAGCCGAAAGCAGGCAATGGCTGAAAAGGGAGATCGAGCGCCGCCTCGGTTTCGTCGACTACGCTCCCATGCATTTCATCTCCGCCTTGCATGGCTCCGGCGTCGGCGAGCTGTACGAATCCATCCATGCCGCCCGGGAATCTTCCGCCAAGTCGGTCTCGACGAATACGCTCACGCGCATGTTGGAGCAGATCGTCGACGCAAGTCCGCCGCCATTAGCCCAGGGCCGCCGGATCCGGCTGCGTTACGCCCATCTTGGCGGTCACAATCCGCCGCTGATCGTGATCCATGGTAAGCAAGTCGATAAACTGCCGGGACATTATCGCCGCTACCTGCAAAACAGTTTCCGGCAACAACTCGAACTGACGGGCGTGTCGGTCGGCATCGAGTTGCGCAACGACGACAATCCCTACGCCAAGGCCGAAGCCAATCTGAGCGCGCGCCAAATCGCCCGCAAACGCCGCATCGAGAAGAACCGCCGATGACAAGAAGAGCCGTCATACCGCGCCCGCCCCGACGTCGTCATTCCGCACGCAGCGAAGCGCCCCCACTTCGTCATTCCGCGCGCAGCGAAGCGGAGTCGCAGAATCCCCATCAGCAACAAACGACTCCTGCCGACGACACAAATGACAAGCCCGTCTAGCGTCACATTCGACAAAATCCGTGCCGCCGCCGATAAACTGCGCGACGCTGCGGTGCGCACGCCCTTGCTCGACAGCCCCGTACTTGACGCGCAGCTCGGTGCGAGGATTTTCGTCAAGGCCGAAAACCTGCAACGCATCGGCGCGTTCAAGTTCCGCGGCGCCTACAATTTCCTCAGCCGGCTGTCCCCCGCGCAACTCGGACAAGGCGTCGTTGCCTACTCGTCGGGCAACCACGCCCAAGGCGTCGCCTGTGCCGCCCACCTGCTCGGCATCGCCGCCACCATCGTCATGCCGGAAGACGCCCCGAAGGTGAAACGCGAAGGTGCCCACCGCTGGGGCGCAGCAATCCGCCCTTACGATCGGAAAACCGAATCGCGGGAAGCGATCGCGGAAGAACTCGCTGGAGCAACCGGCGCAACGTTGGTGCGGCCCTTCGACGATCCCGACATCATCGCGGGACAGGGCACCGTCGGCCTGGAACTGGCGGCGCAGTTGGAGAAAGCTGGGCAAAACGCCGACCTGCTACTCGTCCCCTGCGGCGGCGGCGGCCTGCTCGCGGGCGTGTCGACAGCGATGCGCGAATCGAGCCCCCGAACCAAAATCTACGGCGTCGAGCCGGAACACTACGACGACCACCGCCGTTCGCTGCAAGCGGGCCGGCGCGTACGCATCAAGGGCGACGGTTTCACTCGCTGCGACGCCCTTGCCGCAACGATTCCCGGCGAAGTCACCTGGCCGATCAACAAACGCAACGTTGACGGCTTCGTCACCGTCAGTGAAGCCGAAGTCGGCATGGCGGTCAGCTTCGCCGCGAACCACCTGAAACTCGTGCTCGAACCCGGCGGCGCCGTCGCGCTGGCGGCAATATTGCACGAAAAGCTGCCGGTGCGTGGCAAGACCGTCGCCATCGTCGCCTCCGGCGGCAACATCGACGCCGAACTGTTCGCCACCTATCTCCGGGATTTCCCGATCTGATTGCGGCAGCCGCCGGGGACTGGACCGGCGGCGGCAAACTGGGCAAGATAAGCACTGGTCGCCCGCGGAATGACGACAGTGCTGAAATCGACGCGCACAGTCCAGAAATTGCTTGCCCCCATGCTGGTTTGCGCCTGGGCGCCGCTCGCCGCCCAGGACGATGCCATGATCGAGGAGACTTTGCGCGAGCTTGAGTTGTACGAATCCGACCTGCGCCGCCTGGAAGCGGACGGCGTCTACCATGCGCCGCAATTGGTGGAGCCCTTGTCGCGCATCGCCGACAGCTACATGGAATTGGACCGCTACGCCGAGGCCCATGCGACGCTCGACCGCGCGCAGCAGATCGTGCGGATAGAAGAGGGCCTCTACACCAAGCAACAGCTTCCCTTCCTGCACAAGAAGATCGAGAACTTCGTCAATGCCGGCGATTGGCGCGAGGCGCGCAAGTTGCAGGATCACGCGATCTGGTTCTATTTGAACAAATACACTTGGCCGGATCAGGACATGATGCGGGGGCTGATGGATTTGTCCTATTTGCATATGCAAGGCATCACCGAGGATTTGGTGGAAAATCAGGGCTACCACTATTTGCACGCGGCGTTCAGCAGCCGTGTCGCCCTGGTGGTGGCCGAACGCATCTGGCCGCAACACGAGCAACGCAAGGCCGGACTGATCTACGAGCAGATGCGGATCACCTACCTGCAGGCGAGCGCGATCAACAAAGGCGGAAGCGTCGGCCAAAGTCTCCGGACGAGCGGCGGAAATTTGCCGATTTCGCGCAACGCATATGCCACGGAACGCGTAATGAGCCCCGAACGCGCGCTCAACATGCATCGCAGCAACGGCGTGAATTTCCTGGAAAGAATGCGGCGGATTTACGCCGGCGAAGATGAGCGCGAAGTCTCCGAGGCGCTGGCCATGGTCAAGTTGTATCAAGCCGATTGGTATCTGCTGTTCGACCGCAGGCTGCGGGCAATGCGGGACTATCGGGAGGCTTGGGACATGCTGTTGCGGGCCGGCGTGCCGGAGGAGAATGTGAGGCGGCTGTTCGCGAAGCCCGCCCTGCTTCCCGAGCCGACTTTCTATGACAGCGTGGGGAAAGCGCTCGCCGCCCGCGCCAGGGCGCCAGAAGACGCGCCGGCGGCTTTCGAGGAAGGCGTGCCGGTGAAGATTTTCTTCGACGAAGACAGGCCGCTGGCCGCCGAGTCCTTCTCGGCGGAAAAACTGGGCCTGATGGAAAGCAACGATTGGCAGGTCGTGGCCTTGTTTTCTTTCGATCTGCCGGCGGCCGAGAATATCGAGACGCGCCAAGGCTGGCGCCGGGAAAACGCGCTTGGCGTGGCCCAGAATCTGCAGCTGATGGAATTGGAAGATTTTCCGGTGAACCGGGATGTCGAACAACTGATCCGCAATCTCGGTCGGCTGCGGTTCAGGCCCGCGCTCAACGGGGGGGAAGCGCAAGCCGCCGACGGCGTAATCAGTTATCTCGCGAGCGTCGATCCTTAAGCGGCTACCCGGGCGCTTCCCGTCCCGCCATCGCTTCCGTGTAATGTTCTTCCACCAGTTCCATGATTCTGGAGGCGCTCAGTTGCGCCACGCGCTGGCCGTTGATGAACATGACGGGCGTGGAGCGCACGCCGGCGGCGTTGCCGCCGCGCTGATCGTTGCGCACCTTGTCGATGATCGCTCCGCTTTCCCGATCCGCGCGCAATTGTTCGAGGTCGAGTTCAAGCGCTTCGGCGTAGGTGTCGAACTCGCTTTCCACTTCCGGCAAGCCCGCCCAGGCGGGCTGGTTGATGAAGAGCAAATCGTGCATCTCCCAGAAATTATCCTGCCGGCCCGCCGCTTCGGCGTATAGCGCCGCGGTCCAGGAATGCTGATAGTTCATCGTCAGGGGGTAGTGGCGGAAGATCAGGTGGGCCCTGTCTTCGACGCGGGTCCAGACGCGGTTGATCAGTCGGAATTCCTCCGCGCAGGCGGGGCACTGGAAATCGGCGTAGACGACGATGCTGACCGGCGTTTCGGGGTCGCCGTAAATATGGTCGTTGGGGGAGACTTCGACCGGCGAATACGTCGGGCCCTGATTAAACAGCACATAAGCCGTGACAATCAGCAAGACCGGCAGCGCCACGTACAGCGCCAGTCTGCCG
This sequence comes from Pseudomonadales bacterium, assembly GCA_963664805.2. GTDB lineage: Bacteria > Pseudomonadota > Gammaproteobacteria > Pseudomonadales > Pseudohongiellaceae > UBA9145. The sequence goes on from OY761612.1 coordinate 286,453, forward strand.
AGAATCCGCAGCCGCCGCTGTTTCTGTTTGGCGGCTTTCTGCTTGGCCTCGCGGATCTGCCGCTGTTTTTCGCGCCGGTTCATGGAGTGGGATTTTCGCCCAGGAACAGCGCCGGGTCCACCCTGACGTTGTTCAGATTGACGCTCCAATGCAGATGCGGACCGGTGACGCGGCCCGTGCTGCCGACCGCGCCGATTTGCTCGCCCGCGGCGATTGCGGCGCCTGGCTCGACGTCGATCGTGTTCATATGGCAATACAGGCTGATCAGGCCGTGGCCGTGATCCATGATGATGGTGTTGCCGTTGAAGAAATAATTGCCCGTGGCGAGGATGACGCCGGGTGCCGGGGCAAGAATCGGCGTCCCTTCGGGCGCCGCGATGTCCATGCCGGAATGGGGGTTGCGGGGCTGGCCGTTGAAGAAACTGCGCGAGCCGAACGAACTGCTGCGGACGCCGTCCACGGGCGGGCTCATGGCGAAGTCGGGCGCAAGCGACTCGGTCCAGGTCGAAAACGCCCGGCGCATTTCGACGCTTTCGCGACCGATGCGTTCCATGTCCTCGGCGTTGGGATTGACCTGGCGCTCGTTGGTGATGGTCAGATGCCGCTCGCGGTATTGCTTGCGAACGACTTCGAATCGCAGCAGGCTTTGCTCACCGTTTCTACTGGTAAGTTCGAACTGCTGCGCTCCGGGTTCCGCATCGAGCGGAATGCCAATGACGGCGTATTGTTCCCCTTCGAGTCGCGCCAGCAGGATGCGTTCATCGCGGTAACTGCCCGAGACCGCATCGCCACGGGTCGGCACAACGGCGATGCCGCCCGGCACCAGCGAGGATTGCGGCAGGGATTTCACCGCAACTTCGGCAAGGGCGAAATTACAGATAGCGATGATTGCGAAAATCGGGACTCTCATATTTCCTCCTCGTCATTCTGCGCGGAGCTAAGCGCAGTCGCAGAATCTCCCGGAGAATGGTGGCTTCGACCCGACGGCGACTCACATCGTTTCAAAATTAAGGTTCCTTCCTCCCTCCGACATTCCGTTCAATAACCGTCGAACGCAGGCTGCCTTCGGCCAGGCGAGTTACGATCCGCGCTCCTTCTGTAACATCGTCCGCGTTGCGGATAACTTTCGCCGACTCGTCCATCGTTATGCTGTAACCCCGTGCCAGCGTTTGCAAGGGACTGGTGGAATGCAGCGTTCGCCGCAACTCGGCGAGCAAGGCGCCTTGCCGTTCCATACGCGAACGCATGGCGCGATGCAGGCGGCCCGGCGCCTCGTTGACCGTCGCTTGAAACCGACTGATTCGCATGGCGGGCGAACAGTGCTTCAGCCGCCGTTGCAGCAAGTCCAGTTGCTGTCGTTTTCCGGCAATCACGGCGGCTCTGGCGCGGAGTATGCGCTGGTTGAAATCGTCCAAGGTCTGGGTGTGATCTTCCAGTCTCCTCGCCGGGCTGCGCAAGCGTTTCGAAATCAGGTGCAGGCGTTCGCTGGCCCGACGCCGATTTTCGTACATGCGGTTCCGCAACTTGCCGAGTTGAGTGCTAAGAATATCGAAGTATTCCTGCTGCGAAGGGCTCATCAACTCGGCTGCGGCCGATGGTGTCGGCGCACGCAGGTCCGCGACAAAGTCGGCGATGCTGTCATCGGTTTCATGGCCGACAGCGCTCGTCACCGGTAACACGCTGGCGAAAATGGCCCTGGCGACGCTTTCCTCGTTGAAGGCTTGCAGGTCTTCCGGAGAACCACCGCCGCGCCCCACGATCAATGCCTCGATACCGAGCTTGCCGCGCAAGGCATTGGCAGACTCGATGGCCTGACAAATCTGATGTGGCGCTTGTTCGCCTTGCACCGCAACTGGGAACAGAGTCAGGCGGGTGGCGGGAAAGCGGCGCTCGAAAACGCTGAGGATGTCGTGAAGAGCGGCCCCTGAGCGTGATGTAATCACGCCGATATGGCGGAATTCGGCGCCCACGGATTTCTTGTTTCCCGGATCGAACAGACCTTCGGCTTTCAGTCGCGATTTCAGAATTTCGTAAGCCCGTCGCAATTCACCCGCGCCAGCGGCCTCCATGTCCGAAACGTTCAGTTGAAATCTGCCCCGGGCCTCGTAAATCGTCAGATTTCCTGTTGCGGTAACGAGGTCTCCATCGACGGGATTGAAGCGAACTCGCCCGCTGGCGCTGCGAAACATAACGCAGTCGAGTTGGGCGTTGCGGTCTTTTAGAGCGAAATACCAGTGGCCCGGGACCGATTTCTTGAATCCGGAAACTTCTCCTTCCACGCGGATACCGGTAAAGCCGTCTTCCACGATCTGGCGGGCGGAGCGGTTTATTTCCGAGACGGAATATACGGCCCGCCCCGCTTCGACATCCGCTTCGCGTTTGAACAAGGTCACTTCAGGCAGTTCGGAATCGTTTGGAGAAACAGGTCAGTCATCGGGCAAAGTGAATACATACAAGGCGTTGTGTCCATCGGGGCTGCGCAGTTCGGGCGCGAGGAAATTACCGATGCGCCAGGGGCTGCCGCCCTCGCGGCCCGCGGGAATCGCCACGTATTGCTTGCCGTCGACGGCGTATGTCATCGGAAAGCCCTGGGCGGAAGTCGCCAGCCGGCTGCGCCAGAGCGACTCGCCGTTGCGCGCGTCGATGGCGTGCACGTAGCGGTCGAAATCGCCGATGAAAAGCAGGTCGCCGGCGGTGGCCAGCGCCGCGGTCAGGAAGGGCGCGCGCTGTTCGATACTCCATTGTTCGCGCATCGATTCCACGTCGTAGGCCGCGAGCTTGCCGAATTGTCCGCCGGTGCCGGGCATCTCCATCCACATGCGGTCGCCCTGGGTGCCGCCGGAACCGATTTCGAACGTGATCTCCCGCGGCGACATTTCCATGCAGGACTGGCTCAATGGAATCACGAGCTGCCGGGTCGGCGGATGATAGGCGCCCGCCTGCCAGTTATGGCCGCCGGCGGTGGAAGGGCAGACCGAAAGCCATTCGCCGACCCGCATGTTGCGGATGTCGTCGCGATAGCGCACCTGGCCGGTTTCCAGGTTCACTTCGGAGAATATGTTCTGGAAGACGGTCTGCTGCAAGCCGAGAAATTCACCCGTGCGCCGGTCGAGTTTCCACAGGATTCCGCTTTTGCCGATCGTCAGCAAATATCGGTCGTCGAAAAGATCCACGAGCACCTGCTCGAAGGATTCGTCCATGTCCAGCGATTCGCCGGGCACATGTTGGCGATACCAGACGATGCTGCCGTCTGCCGGATCGATCGCGAGGGTGGAATTGGTGTAAAGCGCCGCGTCTTCGGTAGTCAGACCGCGGCTGACCGCCATCCAGGGCTTGGCCTGGGCGACGCCGAAGAAGACCAGCCCGAGTTCGGGATCCCAGCTTCCCGTCATCCAGACGTCGCCGCCGCCGCGGAACTCGAGCGGCAGGTCGCCCCAACTGTCGCCGCCGGGCTCGCCCGGCCGGGCAACCGTATAGGTGCGCCAGAGTTCGGCGCCGGTCTCGGCATCGTGGCCGGAAATGAAACAGCTATCTTCGAAAAAGCGGCCGCAGCCGGTGATGCCGTTGACCACCACTCCGTCCGCGACGATCGGCCCGCTGGTGTTGGAATATCCCAGGCTCGAGTCGGCGATCCGCACCTGCCAGCGTTCGGCGCCCGTGCGCGCGTCTATCGCGACCATATGGGCGTCGGTGGTCGCCACATAGATCATGTCTTCCCACATCGCCAGCGTGCGCAGCAAGGCGCCCTGCCGGCCGCCTTCGGGGAACCGGCGGCGATACTCCCAGAGCAGATTGCCGCTGGCGCCGTCCAGCGCCTGTACGACATTGCCGAAATTGGGCAGATAGACGATGCCGTCGCGCACCAGCGGGGAAGGCTGGCTGCGCCCCGGCTCCATGCCCCAGACCCAGGCCAGGCTGAGCCGCCGCACATTTTCGGTATTGATCTGATCGAGCGGCGAGAAGCCCTGGCTTTGCGGCGTGCGCCGCCACCACACCCAATCTCCGGCGGCGGGTTCGGCAAGCTCCGCGGTACTCACGTTGCTGAAGGCTTCCGCTTCCCGCCACATGCGGGTCACCGCGCTGTCCGTGCGATAGATCGTGGCGATTTCGGGAATCGAGTTGCGCGCGCCCGGCGTGGGCACGGTGCCGGCAAGGCCGGGAACCGGTGTGCGCGCCGGGACGGCCGGCGTCTCGCCAACATCGCCGATGAACAGTACCGCGTCCGAATTCGCCGCGAGCGCGGTCGCGCCGGCCGCAACGCCGTTGGCCCGCAACAGGAAGGCGGCAATATCGAGATATTCGTCCTCGGAAAGCGAACCAGGCGCCTGGGTCGGCATCGTGCGTTGCAGCACGTCGAGCATGTCCGCCGGCGCGCGGTTGCGCCAATTGTCGACGAAAGCGCTGTCGCGCAGGGCGACCGCTTCGAAGGATCCTTGCAGATTGGGCAGATGGCAGGCGGCGCATTGCCGCTGGTACAGTTCCGCGCCGCGTTCCGCCTGGTCAGCCCGATATTCGGCCTGACTCAGTTGCTGGGCCGCAGCCGGTCCACCGCCGACCGCGATCAGGAGCGCCAGTGTGCCGCTTTGCCAAACCAGTTTTTGCACGATCGCACTTCCGAATCGCATTTCGTCTGTTGTGCCGATAGCGCCTCGCCCCCGCCAAATTCGCTTTGCGAATTTGGCTCCCCGGTGAAGGGGAGTGGACCATAGCGCTATCCATGCGTCATTACTCCCCCTGTGGGGGAGTCAAATCTGCGCAGCAGATTTGGTGGGGGCGCACCGCTGCGCCGCGCGGAATCACTCGAGGCTAAGGGTTTCCCGCTGCGCGCGGCGCTCGGCGACGGCTTGCGCGAACTGTTCCTCGTTCACATAGGTGATGCCCACCCAGGCATGGCTCATTTCGTCCACGCCGCGGCGACCGAAGATCACCCATTGCTCCGGGTCGGGATTGATCGGATTGTTGGCCGTGTTATCGAAAACCGACGTGAATTGCAGCACCGTGCCCGCCGGCAGCAACGGTTTGACGTGGTCCTGGTAGATATAGGCGATCTGCCAGTTGTGATCGTACTTGTTGACCTGGCTCAGCACTTCCCGATTGCCGTCGGGATAGATCGCTTCCATGGTCATGACCTTGCCGCGCATATGCAGATGCGGCCGGAAGCTGTGGATGACCGCGGGCTGCTGGATCACATGAGTGCCTTGCAGCACCTGGTAGCCATGGGGGGGAATGATGATGTCCTGGCCCCTGGCTCTGCCCTTGCCGCCGTCGACGCGGAACATCGCCTCGCCGACCGTCGCCAGTTCGGGCCGTTCGCCTTCGGGATAGAACCAGAGGCCGACCTCGACCACGTCAGCGGGGGCTTCGGTACCGATTGGGAAGTAGTGCAGGTTCCATGCGATCATGCCGTTCGGAGGAACGAGCATCCCCGTGCCATCAGGATAGATTTCCCAGGATTTGCCGACGCCGTAACGCGCCAGCGCGACCGAGCGCTGCTCGCCTTCCGGAATCAGCACCGCGTGACCATGATGCACGACTTTCTTGCCCAGCGGATAAGAAGGCTTGAATTCGGCCGCGCGCAACCAGCGTTCCTCTTCCAGTCCGCTGAACTCGACTCTCGGTTCCCACCATTGATCCTGACCGTTGGCGATGACGTCGTATGGGGTTGAACGCACGATGAAATCAGGCGGCCCCAGTTGCTCCGCGAGCTGCCAGTCCGCCCCGGAGGGAAGTTCCGCCGGCGGCGGCAGATCCGCGGGATCGCCTTGCGGCGCGCCGGCGTCAACCCAGGCCGAGATCGTCTCGATCTGTTCGTCGCTCAGGGAAGCATCGTTCTTGAACTGCTGGATGCCGATATCCGGATCGACATGCCATGGCGGCATGATGCGCTTGCTCGTGCGGTCCTCGATCAGGTAAGCGAATGGCTGCACCTGCGCGTAGTTCTGCAGCGGCATTGGACCGATTCCTTCCGGATTGTGACAGGTCACGCATTTCTCTTGCAGAATCGGCGCGATGTCGCGCGAATAGGTCGGGCCGTCTTGGGCGACCGCAATGCCGGTGACCGCGGCTCCCGCCGCGATCAGCAACGCGAACCGTACACCGGTAATCCTGTTTCTGGTCATGGTCTGGTCCTGTAAGCGGAAATCGGGAAATGCCTAGTCGCCGACTGTAACATGAAACCAGGCGTTGGTATGACAACAATAGAACTCGAATGAGGCGATATCGCGGATCGTCTGCATCCGGATCACGTATTCACCCGGTTCGCTGAAACTCACCTGAACCGTGGCCGGCCCCGAAGCCGGTTCGAACTCGTATTCCCTGCGGTCGAAACCAACGCTGCCGGCGCCGCTGTGATGCGCCCAGCCCACCCAGATCTCGGGTTCCCCGTGTTCGATCCAGGCGCTGAGCGTGACCGGCTCGCCGGCGCTGGCGCGCACTTCGGTATGGATGCCCCGGCGTCCCCGGACGGCTTCCCCGCCTTCCTCAAGCGCGACCAGCGGCGCGATTTCGCCGCGCCCGCCCGAAGCCGGCTCGTCCATGACATAGGGCGGGATGATCTTGCCGGGCACTTCCAGCGTCTGACCGTTGCTCGTCAGCCGCCAGACGATTCTTTCGTCGACGCCGAAATCCGCCGGCGCATCGATGGTAAAGGCGCAGAAAACGTGGCGGTACGCCGGCGGCAGCGGATCGAAATGGGTGGGAATCAGGGCGTCGGCGAAACGCTCGTCCATGATCATGTTGTTTTCGCCGACCGGAATATCGAAGGACTCTTCGGTATTCATCGTGTAATAACTGAAGCAAAGTGTGCGCGTACCATCCGGATTGGTGAACCAGCCGTCGTAGATGGGAACCAGCGGCTGCCCGCTTGGCCGCAGCACATCCCCCGACCATATCTGCTCGGACAAACCAATCTGCTGCGCGACCGCCGGGACGACCGCGGCGCAGCAGATCAAGGCGAACGCGGGTAGTGTTTTTCTCATATGTCTTCCTGATGCTAGACTGAATCGGTCGGCAACATTCCAGTTGCGAGAGATAATATGACAACAATCCGGAAAATCCTACTGTCGGGCCTGGTTGCGGCAATGCCGCTCCTGTCGGGGGTCGCGCTGGCGCAATACGGCGCGCCCGACGGCGAATGGCCGACTTACGGCGGCGACCTCGGGCATACGCGCTATTCCGCATTGTCCGGCATCGACGCCTCGAACTTCGCGGATCTGGAAGTGGCCTGGCGCTTCAAGACCGACAATCTCGGCCCGAGCCCCGAATACCGCCTCCAGTCGACTCCACTCATGGTCGGCGGCGTGCTCTATTCCACCGGCGGCACGCGGCGGTCGGTTGTCGCCCTCGATGCGCGCACCGGCGAATTGCTCTGGAAATTCAGCCTGCGCGAGGGCGAGCGGGGCGCATTGGCGCCGCGGCAGTTGTCGGGCCGGGGGCTGGCTTTCTGGCGGGAGGGCGATGAGGCCAGGGTGGTTTATGTTACGCCCGGCTACCAGATGGTGGCGCTCGACGCCGAAACCGGACGACCGGCCCCGGATTTTGGCGAGGATGGCGTCGTCGACCTGATGCAACAACTCGATCAGCCGCCGGACATGGCACTTGGCCAGATCGGGCTGCACGCCACGCCGATCATCGCCAACGGCGTCATCATCGTCGGCGCCGCCCATCATACCGGCGGCAATCCGCGCAGCCGGGAAAATATCAAGGGATTCGTGCGCGGCTACGATGTGCGCACCGGCAAGCGGCTATGGATCTTCCATACGATTCCGATGCCCGGAGAATACGGTTACGAGACCTGGGAAGGCGATTCGGCGTCTTACACGGGCAACACCGGCGTCTGGGCGCAAATCTCGGTCGATCCCGAACTCAACATGGTCTATCTGCCGGTGGAAGCCGCCACCGGCGATTACTACGGCGCTTATCGGCCGGGGGACAACCTGTTCGCCGAAACCCTGCTCGCGGTGGACTTGCACACCGGCGAGCGGCAATGGCACTACCAGCTCGTACACCACGGCATCTGGGACCAGGACATTCCCTGCGCGCCGATCCTGCTGGACATCAATGTCGACGGTCGCCTGATCAAGGCGGTGGCCCAACCCACGAAACAGGCATTCCTGTACGTATTCGACCGGGAGAGCGGCGAGCCGGTCTGGCCCATCGTCGAACAGCCGGTACCGGGCGGGGACGTGCCTGGTGAATGGTATTCGCCAACCCAGCCCATCCCCACCAGGCCACCCGCCTACGACCGCCAGGGCGTGACCGAGGACGACCTCATCGACTACACCCCGGAATTGCGCGCCAGGGCGCTGGAAATCGCCTCCTGGTATCAGATGGGGCCATTGTTTACGCCACCTGTGGTAAGCAATATCGACGGCCCGCTCGGCGTGCTGATGGCGCCGTCCACCGGCGGCGGCACCAATTGGCCCGGCGGCTCGTATGACCCGGAAACGAACATGTTGTACGTGTCCTCCAACAGTTCCGTCGGCAGTCTCGCCGTGGTGCCGCCGTATCCCGGCCAATCCGACATGGCCTACATCCAGGGCAACGCCGCCACCGGGCCGAGAACCTCCGGCGGCGCCGGCTCTTCGGCCGGAGGCGGTCGCACCGAACTCGTCAGCGCCCGGGGGCAAAGACCCCAGTCCAGCCGCGGCCGGCCTCCCGTCGGCCTGCTCGTGAACGGCCTGCCGCTGCTGAAGCCTCCCTATGGCGTCATCACCGCCGTCGACATGAACCGCGGCGAAATCGCCTGGAAGATTCCCCACGGCCAGACACCCGATCGGTTCCGCGCCAATCCCGCGCTCGAAGGCATCGATCTGCCGCGAACGGGGCAAAGCGCTTCGGTGGGCACGCTCGTGACGAAGACGCTGCTGATCGCCGGCGAAGCCGAAATGACCACCGGCGAAGACGGCAGCCAGCGCGCCATGCTGCGCGCCTACGACAAGGCCACCGGCGAAGAACTTGCCGCGTTGCCGCTGCCGGCGCCGCAAACCGGCTCACCAATGACCTACGAACTCGGTGGCGAACAATATCTCGTCATTGCAATTAGCGGCAGAGGCTACTCAGGCGAATTGCTCGCTTTCAAACAGCCATGATGTGCCGATAGAACACTGAGCATGAGGAAGGAACTTTGTTGTCTTCCCCTCAAATCGGAAATGTAGAGCACTATCCGCTGGTGTGCTTGGACATCGATGGCGTGTGTGGGCCAATCGGTCAAAATCCTCGATTTCACTGCCATGGGTCGCCGCCCGGCTTTGTCGATTGTGGAAACAGCGTACAAGCACATCCCGCTGCATCCAGGTGGTTGACCGAGTTGGAAGCTGCATTCGCATCGGTCTGCTGGATATCTTCCTGGGCTGGGAACAGTCGCGGTTTCGCGGCCGGACTTGGCTTACCGTCAGCCTTTGACTGGACATACATCGACACTCGTTCAGAATGGAACGCCAAAACTTCCATAGGACGTAAGCCCGCCGGGCTGGCCAGAGTAATTCATCCGACAGCCCCCGTCGCCGTAGTCGACGACCATCTGTCAGCTCAATTTCCCGTCCGCCACAACAAGATCAGTCCACCCGAAGAAAGGCGGTATCGGGAAAGCCACTACGGCTGCTGTTCGGAAGAAGAGCAGGAGATCAACGATTTTCTTCGCCGCCCAGGTCCGACATTGTTGGTCGCTCCTGCAAGCGCGGTGGGACTGACTCGGAACCTGATAGACGTGTTGTGCCGGTTCGCGCACGATCCGGAATCACCCGTGTTCGCCACAAGGCGAGTGTACGAAGCGGATGTGGATTGGTGGGTTCAGTGGCCGGCCCCTCTTGATTCGGCAATCGAAAATCCGATCCGCATCGAACCGGATGATCCTGATAGCTGGCTAGAAGTACGGCTTGCAAATATCAAGATATGGAAAGTCAATCAACGCGGCTCCACCATAGAATGAATGAGCGACTCAAGGATCGCGAAACGCATTGGGCCACGAGCTGGAGACCGCAAGTGTCATATACAATCCATGACGGCCAATTGAGCGGGTGCAAACAGATTGTTTCGCCGAATTGCGGTTTGCGTGGTTGCGCGAAGATCGAGTTGCTTGTGATTCACAACATCAGCTTGCCGGCGGGCGAGTACGGGACGGGGCGCATCGAGCAACTGTTTACCAATTGCCTGCCGCCGGACGCGCATCCATCCTTCGCCGAAATCTCCGGGCTGCGGGTTTCGAGCCATCTGCTGATCGACCGGGCCGGTGCGGTGACGCAGTTCGTACCGTTCGACATGCAGGCATGGCACGCCGGGGAGTCCAGCTTTCGCGGTCGGGAGCGCTGCAATGAGTTTTCCATCGGCATCGAAGTCGAAGGCACTGACTTCGAACCGTTCACGGATGCCCAATACGGTTCGCTCACGGAAGTAACGATGTCACTGTTTCGCGCGTATCCGGGCTTGAATATCGAGCGTATTGCCGGGCATAGTGACATCGCACCGGGTCGCAAGACCGATCCCGGCCCGTTTTTCGATTGGCGTCGCTATCGCGCGGCGCTGACAAAGGCAATGGAGCAGGCGCCAACGTGAAATTTCTGGTCATCCTCATCTGCTTGGCGCTCAACTATTTCTGGTTGCGGCACCACGACCGCTTCGACGACGCCTGGTTCTTCCGCTTCCGCGAGAACATGGAAGCCGCCGCCCAGCGCTTGGTGCGCAACGCCGCCGTCTGGTGGCCGGCGCTGGCGCTGATTTACGGCCTTCCGCTGCTGGTTCTCGCCTTGCTGTTGCAACTTGCGGAAGGCCAGGCGCTGGGTCTTGGAACCATGCTCATTCACATCCTCATCGTGCTGCTCGCTTTCGACCGCATCCAACCGCGCAAGCTGGCGCGAGAATTTCTCGAACTCTGGTCGAACGGCGATCGGGAAGCGATGCTCGACTTTCTGCGCGGCCGGTTTCCGAAGGCCAGGGGGCAGGAATTCGCCAACGAGGAAGAAATCGCCTACTTCTTCCGCAAGCGCCTGATATACCGTTCCTTCGAAAAAATGTTCGTGCAATTCTTCTGGTATCTGGCAACCGGTCCACTCGGCGTTCTCGCCGTCTACATCACCTATCAATTGCGCGACAGCCGGGACGGGCAAACGCATCCCGAATCGGCCGAAGCGGTTGAAATCGTCATTCACGTTGTCGAATGGATACCGTTGCGGCTGGTGGCGCTGACTTTCTCGCTCGCGGGAAACTTCGTGCATTGCTTCAATCAGCTCAAGAAGTCGTTCTGGGAGTTCAGCCGCAAGGAGGACAACGCCGGACTGCTATACAGTTTTGCCGGCTTCGCACTGTTCGGCGATACAGCCTACGACGCGGCCGGAGCGGAAGACAGCGGGGCCGACTCCGGCGGCAGGAATTACCAGGCCGCGGAAATCGAGTCCCTGCAGGCTCTGCTGGAACGCTGTCAGTTGCTCTGGCTCAGTGTGCTCGCCTTGTTCACGATATTCACCCCGGTCTTCTGAGCCGTCCCCTTGCGGTCAGGCGCCGGTCGAAAGGAAATTTCGAGATAATCCGTCTGGCTTGAATTGTAGTATTGGCCCGATTTATCCCACTTTTGTGTCGGATTATTGCCACATTTCGCCGTGCACGAGTGTTAACCCACTGTAATTTATGGAACTTGTTCGGCAAGGCGGGAAACGTGAAAATCTCTCATTTTTGTAGTGCCGCTACATCCGGAATAATCCGGGGTTTCACCGGCAATCCCCGATGGGTTATAGTCGGGCCTTCTTGTAGTTTCTCTACACAAACCGGCATGGGATGGAGTAGTTAAGGAATCTCTATGATTCGGGAGAACGACGCGAATCCGGAGGAAACGCGGGAATGGCTGGACGCATTGCGGGCCGTTACCGAGGAGTGGGGGACAGAGCGGGCGAACTACCTGATTCAGCGACTTTCCGACTGGATTTCGATCCGCGACGGCAACGGCCACGGCGCCGCGCTAACCACTCCCTATCGCAACACCATCCCCCCGCACGAAGAAGACCGACTCCCCGGCGACATGTTCATGGAACGCCGCATCCGCGGCATCGTGCGCTGGAACGCCCTGGCCATGGTCATGCGCGCCAACCTGCTTGACGGCAGCATCGGCGGACATATTTCGACCTTCGCCAGCGCGGCGACCTTGTATGAAATCGGCTTCAATTACTTTTTTCGCGGCCCGACCGAAGATCACGCGGGCGACCTGATCTACTATCAGGGTCATTCCTCGCCCGGCATTTACGCGCGTTCCCACCTGGAAGGGCGGCTAACCGAAGAACAGCTCGACAATTTTCGCCGGGAAGTCGACGGCAACGGCCTGTCGTCCTATCCCCACCCATGGCTGATGCCCGATTACTGGCAGTTTCCGACGGTGTCCATGGGGCTCGGTCCGATTCAGGCGATCTATCAGGCCCATATCATGAAATACCTGACCAGCCGGGGATTGCTCGACACCAGCGACCGCAAGATTTGGGCCTTCCTCGGCGACGGCGAGATGGACGAGCCCGAATCCCTCGGCGCCATCAGCAAGGCCGGCAGGGAAAAGCTCGACAATCTGATATTCGTCATCAATTGCAATCTGCAGCGCCTCGACGGCCCGGTGCGCGGCAACGGCAAGATCATCCAGGAACTCGAGGCCGTTTTTCGCGGCGCGGGCTGGCAGGTCATCAAAGTGGTCTGGGGACGGCATTGGGATTCGCTCCTGCAAGCCGACAATCACGGCATCCTGCAACAGCGCATGGACGAAGTCGTGGACGGCGAGTATCAGAATTACGCCAGCCGCGGCGGCGAATACACCAGGGAGCACTTCTTCGGCAAGAGCCCCCAATTGCTCGACATGGTGAATCACCTGTCGGACGACGACATCATGAACCTGAACCGGGGCGGCCACGATCCGTTCAAGGTTTATGCCGCTTATGCGCGGGCGGTGCGCGCCAACGGCAAGCCTACGGTGATCCTGGCCAAGACAGTCAAGGGCTATGCCTTCGGCGCCGCGGCGGAAGCCCAGAACGCGACCCATTCGGTGAAAAAACTCGATCTGGAGTCGCTGAAGAAATTCCGCGACCGGTTCGGCATTCCCATCGGCGACGAGGAATTGAAGGACGTACCCTATTACCGCCCGCCCGAGGACAGCCCGGAATTGACCTATGCCCGCAAGATGCGGGAAAACCTCGGCGGTCCGGTGCCGCAGCGCAGAACCAGCGCGCAGCCTCTGCAGGTTCCCGGCCTGGAAGTATTCGACGCGCAGTTGAAAAGCAGCGGCAAGCGCGAGCTTTCGACCACCATGGCCTTCGTGCGCATGTTGAACAATTTGTGCAAGGACAAGCAGGTCGGCGAACGCGTGGTGCCGATCATTCCCGACGAGGCGCGCACTTTCGGCATGGAAGGCATGTTCCGTCAGTTGGGCATCTATTCATCGGTCGGCCAGCTTTACGATCCGGCCGATTCGAACCAGGTGATGTTCTATCACGAAGACAAGAAAGGCCAGATGCTGGAGGAGGGCATTACCGAGGCGGGATCCTTTTCAGCCTGGCTCGCGGCCGGAACTTCATACAGTACGAACGACTTTCCGTTGATTCCGTTCTACATCTACTATTCGATGTTCGGCTTCCAGCGCGTCGGCGACCTGTGCTGGGCGGCCGGCGACAGCCAGGCCCGGGGCTTCCTGATCGGCGCCACCGCCGGTCGCACCACGCTCAACGGCGAAGGCCTGCAGCACCAGGACGGCCACAGCCACCTGCTCGCTTCGACGATTCCCAATTGCGTCAGCTACGATCCGGCCTATGCCTGCGAACTCGCCGTCATCGTCCATGACGGTCTGCGGCGGATGTACAAGGAATGCGAGTCGGTTTTCTATTACATCACCGCGATGAACGAGAATTACCAGCAGCCCGAACTGATCGAAGGCAGCGAAGAAGGGATCATAAAGGGCATGTATCTGCTTGAGGACGGCGCGTCGAGGGAATACAGGGTCTCCGGCAAGCCCGCGGCGGACTTTCAATTGCGCCTGCTCGGCAGTGGAACGATCTTGCGCGAAGTGCGCGCCGCGGCGGCGATTCTGCGCAAGGACTACAAGATTCCGGTGGATGTCTGGAGCGTCACCAGTTTCACCGAATTGCGCCGGGACGCCCTGGCCGTCGGTCGCCGCAACCTGCTCTCTCCGGATATTGAGGCCGAAACGCCTTGGGTTACCGCCCAACTCGCCGGTCGCGAGGGGCCGGTGGTCGCCGCCACCGATTACATGAAATTGCATGCCGACCAGATCCGCGAATTCGTGCCGGACGATTATCGGGTGCTGGGAACCGACGGCTTTGGCCGCAGCGACAGCCGCGGGAAATTGCGGCAACATTTTGAAGTCGACAGCCGTTTCATCGTGCTTGCGGCGCTGACGGAACTGAAAGACAAAGGCATAGTGGGCAATGCCGAAATCAAGTCCTGGATGAAGAACAAGGGGCTCGACGCCGGCAAACCGAATCCGCTGAATCAGTGACGGCAGCGGCGGCGGACGAAACGGCGAAACGGGAGCGGATTCAATTGGCGACGGAAATCATCAAGGTGCCGGAACTCGGCGACGCGGGCGATGTGGAAGTCATCGAGATTCCCGTCTCGGTCGGCCAGGAAGTTGCGGAAAACGATTCCCTGCTCGTACTCGAAAGCGACAAGGCCGCGATGGAAATCCCCGCGCCCATGGCCGGCGTGATCAAGAGCATCGCCGTCAATCTCGGCGATCAGGTGGCCACGGGCGCCGAAATCCTGACGCTGGAAACCGTTGAATCGCCGGCCGCAGAGCCGGTGGAAGAACCGGCGGCCGAGGAGGAATCCGCGCCCGCGCGGCCGGCGCCGGCGGCAGAGGCGGAACAGCCCGAGATCGGGCCGCGGGTGGAACAGGCCGTGGACGAGCCGCGGCAAGACGGCGCCGCGACGGCCTCGGAAGTCATCGAGATCGCGATACCCGACCTCGGCACCGACGAGGAAGTCGATGTCATCGAGATCCATGTGAAAGCCGGCGACACGATCGCGTTGGACGATCCGCTGCTCACCCTCGAGTCCGACAAGGCGGCGATGGAGGTTCCTTCGCCCCATGCCGGCGTGGTCGAATCCTTGCTCGTCGAGATCGGCGCACAGGTGAAGACGGGCGCCGCCATTTTGCGCTTGCGCGTGGAGCGGGCGGAAGAGGTTTCCGAGCCCGCGCCCTCCGGCGTTGTCGCGGAATCGGCGCCCGAACCGAAGGAGGCCGAACCG
The DNA here is from genome assembly GCA_963664805.2 of Pseudomonadales bacterium. Taxonomy (GTDB): domain Bacteria; phylum Pseudomonadota; class Gammaproteobacteria; order Pseudomonadales; family Pseudohongiellaceae; genus UBA9145. The sequence continues at coordinate 301,681 of OY761612.1, forward strand.
GCCGCGCCCACCGCCCCGCCACCCGCCACAGCGAGCCCGGCGCAAGCGGATGCGGCAAGCGCGGACCCGGGCGCGAATGTCTATGCCGGGCCCGCCGTGCGCAAACTTGCGCGGGAGTTGGGCGTCGACCTGACATTAATAAAGGGCAGCGGCGCCCGCGGACGCATCGTCAAGGAAGACGTACACGAATTCGTCAAGTCGAGCATCGGCCGGCCGGCGGCCGGCGCCGCTCCTTCAGCCGTCCCCGATGTCGATTTTTCCCGTTTCGGCGAAGTCGAACAGGTTCCGCGTTCCAAGCTTGCGAAAGTGACGGCCGCGAACATGCATCGCAGTTGGCTGGCCGTACCCCATGTTGCGCAATTCGAGGAAGCCGACGTAACCGAACTCGAGGAATTCCGCGCCGGCCTGAAAGCCGAAGCCGAAAGCCGCGGCGTGAAACTGACCCCGCTGCCATTCCTGCTCAAGGCCTGTGCGCAAACGCTGCGGGAGTTTCCCCGGTTCAACGTCTCGGTCCATTCCTCCGGCGAATATGTGATCCGCAAAAAGTACGTGCATATCGGCGTTGCCGTAGCCACCGAGGCGGGCCTGGTCGTGCCGGTCATCCGCGATGTCGATCGGAAGAACATCTGGCAACTCGCGGAAGAGCTGGCCGAGGTCTCGCTCAAGGCGCGCGAGCGCAAACTGACCCCGGAAGACATGCAAGGCGCCTGTTTCACGATCTCAAGCCTCGGCGCCATCGGCGGCACGGGATTCGTGCCCATCGTCAACGCCCCGGAAGTGGCGATCCTGGGCGTCGCCCGCACGGCGGTCAAGCCGGTCTGGCGCGACGGCGAATTCGTGCCGCGCACGATGCTTCCCCTGACCCTGACTTACGATCACAAGGCCGTCAATGGGGTCGACGGCGGCCGCTTCGCCGCCCACCTGGCGACCCTGCTCGGCGACATCCGGCGGCTGTTGCTGTGAACGCCTTTTGGTAGACTGCGGCCTTTCCGCACAGCTCGGGGGAGTTTCACATGCCATCGTTCGATATCGTTTCCGAAGTCGACATGCACGAGGTCGCGAATGCGCTCGATCAGGCGAATCGGGAAGTCGGCAACCGCTTCGACTTCAAAGGTGTGGACGCCAGTTTCGAGATGGTGGGGACCAACGTGATCCAGGTAAAGGCCGAAGCCGAGTTCCAGATTCACCAGATGCTCGACATTCTGCGCGGAAAACTCGTCAAGCGAGGCGTCGACACCCGCAGCTTCGAGGAAGGCGGCGTCGAGATGACCGGCAAGACCGCGAGCATGGCGCTAGCGGTGCGGCAGGGCATCGAGGCCGACCTGGCGCGGGGACTGGTGAAGATGATCAAGACTTCGAAGCTAAAGGTGCAGGCTTCGATCCAGGGCGACCAGGTGCGCGTCGCCGGCAAGAAACGGGACGATCTGCAAAGCGTGATCGCCATGGTCAAGGAAGCCAAGCCGGAACTTCCTTTGCAATACGTCAACTTCAGGGACTGAACGGCCATTGCGGGGCCTTCCAGGGAGCAACATGCAGCCCCGAGCCGTTCAATTCGTGAAGTCTCTGTCGGACCGCCGCATGGCGGTTGCCTTCCTGATCGGAATTTCCAGCGGTTTCCCCTGGGTGTTGCACGGCTCGGTGCCGACCTTGTGGATGCAGGCCGAAGGGCTTTCGCGCAGCGCCATCGGCTATATCGGCGTAGTCGCCACGATCTATTCGATCAATTGGGTCTGGGCGCCGCTCGTCGACCAGTTCCGCATCCCCTTGCTGCATCGGATGTTCGGGCAATACCGATCCTGGATCCTGTTGTGCCAGGCATTGCTCATCTTGCTGATGTGGCTCATCAGCAGCGCGAATCCGGCGGACAGCCTCCTTCTGGTCGGCCTGTACGCCCTGGGCATTTCCTCGGTCTCGGCGACGCAGGACGTGGCCATAGACGCCTATCGCGTGAAATTGTTCGCGCGCAGCGAAATGGACGAGAAGATTCCCTACGCTTCGGCCCTCGCCGGCGCCGGCTGGCAAACCGGCTTCACCTTTCTGGGCGGCACTCTGGCCTTGCTGCTCGGCGGTGAGACGCTCGGCTTCAGCTGGCCCGAAGTCTATCGGCTGCTGACCTTGTTCATGCTCGTGCTGATGTTGATCGTGGTGCTGTCGCCGCCGCCTTGCGCTGACGACGACGGGCCTCGGGCGCAAACCGGCGCGGCGCAACCGGGCGCGGCGGCCGGGCAATACCGGTGGCTGCGCGAAACCCTGATCGATCCCTTCGGTGAGTTCTTCCAGCGATGCGGCCTGCAACTGGCCGTCGGCATTCTGCTGTTCCTGTTCAGTTTCCGCCTGGGCGAGGCGATGCTCGGCAGAATGTCCCTCGTCTTCTACGTCGAACTCGGCTTCAGCAACGATGAAATCGCCTTGTACCGCAACTTTCTCGGCGGCGGGATGACCATAGTTTTCTCGTTGATCGGCGCGTTTATCAATACCCGTTTCGGCATCGTCCGCGGCATGATGGTCGGGGGCATAGCCATGGCGTCGAGCAATCTGCTCTATGCCGCGATGGCGCAAGTGGGGCCGGAACCTTGGCTTTTCGTGCTCACTTTGTTCGTCGACAATTTCACCACCGCCTTCGCCACGGTCTGCGCTGTGTCGTTCATTTCTTACTTTGCCAGCCGCGCGTATACGGGCACCCAGTTCGCCCTGATGACCTCGATCTCGAATTTCGGCCGCACCACGCTCGCGGCCGGCAGCGGCGCCATCGTCGACGGCCTCGGCGGTAATTGGGCGCTGTTTTTCGTACTCACCACGCTCATGGTCATCCCGGCCCTGTTCATTCTCGTCTGGCTGTCGAAACTACTCGAAAGCCACAGGCTTCGTACAGAATGACAGATAGGGCCTGCACGACCTGAGTCGCCGTCTGCCTGGCGGGGTACAGCGGGCGTACGAGGCAGGGATAGCCGAGCCCGAAGCCTGCAGGGGTGGAGGCAAGCGTTTATGAAGCGCAGCTTCATGCGCAGCCGGAACGACGCCAAGCTGTGCTTGGCGGCTGGACTGTATTTACGGCGTCCGCTGTACCCCGCCCGGCAGATGGCGACGGACCGAAGCCGCTAAGCTCGCGTAGAATGACGGCGTTAAGGGTTCCTATATGCGCCATTGATATCGTCTGAGCGAGAAACGCCCGTTTTCGAAACAAACGCCTTCGGCTTCGAGCCGCTGTTGCTGGAGCGCGTATCGGTCGCTTCCGGGCGGAAAGGACAACCGCCCGCGGCTGTTGACGACGCGATGCCACGGCAGCCGGGTTCCCGCCGGAAGCCTGCTCAAGGTATGGCCGACAAGGCGGGCGCGGCCGGGCAGGCCGGCGAGTTCCGCCAGCTGACCGTAAGTGGCAAGCTTGCCCCTCGGAATTTGGGCCACGATATGCCATATTTTTTCCTGGTTGATGCTCATGCCCGCTGAAGGATAACCGCCTTGCGCATTTTATTGCTGTTTTTCATTGTCATCCCCCTGCTGGAGATGCTGCTGCTGTTCGAAGTCGCCGGCCATATCGGCGGCTTGTGGACCGTCGGCCTCGTTGTTCTGACCGCCGTGGTCGGCATCCAGATACTGAAACGCCAGGGCCTGCGGACTTTGCTGCGGGCGCGTCAACGTATGGAGACCGGCGAGTTGCCCGCCAAGGAGATCGTCGAAGGCATGCTGATCGCCGCCGCGGGCGCCTTGCTGTTGACGCCGGGCTTCATCACCGACACCCTGGGCTTCCTCTTTCTGACCCCGCCATCGCGCGGTTCCATCGCCGCCTGGCTGATCGGACGCGGCGTCTGGGCCGTGCATGTAAACCGCAACGCCGGGTTTCATGCCCGCTCGAAGCGCGGTCGGGACGGAGCGGGCAATGTATACGAAGGCGAATACTCGCGAAAGCCTCCCGACCCGGATCGCCTCGAAGATTCCGACGATCATTGACAAGCGCGGATTTCCGTCTGTCCGATCGGCGAATAAGATGGTATATTCCGCATCCTTGAAAAACGCCCTGAAATTTACTATTGAATTTTCCGGCGCCATCCCCATAAACGTCCCCGGCTATCGGCGCGGCGAGCTTCCGAATCAGTGGAACCGCCGGTCGAATCAGCCATCGGACTCAATTTCAGAACTTGACCGGGTGGGGCCGGTTCGGGTTCTGTTCAACTTTCGCGAGACTAGGAGTGAGCAAAATGAATATCCGCCCCCTACAAGATCGTGTCGTCGTTCGACGCACAGAAGAGGAAACCACCACCTCGGGTGGCATCGTGCTTCCGGGATCCGCCGCCGAAAAGCCCGCGCAAGGCGAAGTGCTTGCGGTGGGCCCGGGCAAGCGGCTCGAAGACGGCAGTTCGCAGCCGGTGGACGTCAAGGTCGGCGATACCGTCGTCTTCGGCAAATATTCCAGCAATACGATCAAGGTCGGCGACGAAGAGTTGCTGATATTGTCGGAAAGCGAAATCTACGGTGTCATCGAGGGCTGATCGGCGGTCCGGACACGAAAGCAGTTTATTGACATAGGAAAAACCGAAAATGGCTAAAGATGTGAATTTTGGAGACACGGCGCGGCAAAGTCTGCTGGCCGGTGTCAATGTTCTCGCTGACGCGGTGAGAGTGACCCTCGGCCCCAAGGGCCGCAACGTGGTGCTCGACAAGTCCTTCGGTGCGCCCACCGTGACCAAGGACGGCGTTTCCGTCGCCAAGGAAATCGAATTGGCTGACAAGTTCGAAAACATGGGCGCGCAAATGGTGAAAGAAGTCGCCTCCCAGACCTCGGACGTGGCGGGAGACGGCACCACCACCGCAACCGTATTGGCCCAGTCGATCCTCAACGAGGGACTGAAGTCCGTCGCCGCCGGCATGAACCCGATGGATCTCAAGCGCGGCATCGACAAGGCCGTAATCGCCATCGTCGACGAACTCGGCAAGCTCTCGACGGATTGCGATGACTCCACCGCGATCGCCCAGGTGGGCACCATTTCCGCGAACGCCGACGAGCAGGTCGGCCAGATCATCGCCGAAGCGATGGAAAAGGTCGGCAAGGAAGGCGTGATCACCGTGGAAGACGGCTCCGGTCTGGAAAACGAACTCGACGTGGTGGAAGGCATGCAGTTCGACCGCGGTTATCTTTCCGCGTATTTCATCAATGACCAGGACACCATGAGCGCCGAGCTCGAAAATCCCCTGATCCTCCTGGTCGACAAGAAGATTTCCAATATCCGCGACATGCTTGGCTTGCTCGAAGGCGTGGCCAAGGCCGGCCGCTCGCTGCTCGTGATCGCCGAAGACGTCGAAGGCGAAGCGCTGGCGACGCTCGTGGTCAACAACATGCGCGGCATCGTCAAGGTCGCCGCGGTGAAGGCGCCGGGATTCGGCGACCGCCGCAAGGCCATGCTCGAAGACATTGCGATTCTTACCGGCGGCACGGTGATCTCGGAAGAAGTCGGCCTCAGCCTGGAAAGCGCGGAAATAGACAGTCTCGGCTCGGCCAAGCGCGTCCAGGTGAGCAAGGAAAACACCACGATCATCGACGGCGCCGGCGAGCCGAAGAACATCGAAGGCCGGGTCGCCCAGATCCGCCAGCAGATCGAGGAAACCTCCTCCGACTATGACCGCGAGAAGCTGCAGGAGCGGGTGGCCAAGCTCGCCGGCGGCGTTGCGGTGATCAAGGTCGGCGCCGGCACCGAGATCGAGATGAAGGAAAAGAAGGCCCGTGTCGAAGACGCCTTGCATTCCACCCGCGCGGCGGTCGAGGAAGGCGTGGTTGCCGGCGGCGGCGTCGCGCTCGTGCGCGCCTTGCAGGCTGTCGAAGGATTGAATGGCGCCAACGAGGACCAGAACGTCGGCATCGCGCTGTTGCTAAAGGCGATTTCCACGCCATTGCGCCAGATCGTCGAGAATTCCGGCGAGGAAGGCTCGGTCATTCTCGACAAGGTCAAGGCGGGCAAGGGCAATTACGGCTTCAACGCAGCCAGCGGCGAATTCGGCGACATGATCGAAATGGGAATTCTCGATCCGACCAAGGTCACCCGCACCGCCTTGCAGGCGGCCGGTTCGATCGCCGGATTGATGATTACCACCGAAGCGATGGTGTCGGAAATCCCCGAACCCAAGTCCGCCGCTCCCGGCGGCGCCCCCGACATGGGAGGCATGGGCGGCATGATGTAATCACGCCCGCTCGCATTCGGAGCAAACAAAGACCCGGGTCGACATCAGTCGGCCCGGGTTTTTTCTACCGGCGCGCGCGTACCGAACATCTCGCCACTACCGGTTGGGGGTATGCGGCGGACGCCGTAAATACATCCATGTAGGCTTCGGGCTCGGCTTCCCGCCTCGCACGCCCGCCGCACACCCCCAACCGGCAGCGGCTTACGGCGACCCTCAAAGAAGTTCGACTATAAGCAGGAATACGGCCAACAGACCTACACTGCAGTGAATCACTCCTTTGACGCTGGTCATTGGTCCGGTTTTACCTTTAATGGCGTTGAATTCCAACAGAGCCACAATTATGAGGGTCAAAGCTATTGCAACCAGACTGGCGCTCCCGTCTAATCGCATGCTCATCCGGCCTACCCCCTCTAACAGATGGGCGGATGCTCCCATAAAAAATAGCATCGGCAGCGAGAACAGAGTGTTGGTGCGCGAAGCGAGTCCCGCCTTGCCTTGGGCCGCCGCGGCTTCCGCCAGCGGTTCGCCGCCGTCTAGCACCTGCCGGTTGGACGCGATCACGATTCGCTGGTTCGGCCAGATGATCAGCCAGACATTGAGAAACATGAGCGTTCCCAGAATCATTCCGAGCAGAAGGTAGTAGCCAACTCCGCCTCTACTGGCTTCTATGAAGTACGCCAGCCCCAGTCCCGATAGAAAAGTGAACATTGCGCCCCAGCGGAACCACCAGAGCGCCCGCGGCACGAGCTTGTCGATGGCATTGGCCTTGGCGTCGCCGGCTTCCTTGAAATATTCGGTCTGCACGAAATTGAAGTAATACAGCAGTCCGATCCAGGTTATGCCCGCGAAGAAGTGTATCCAGCGAAACAGGTAGTCGATGAGATTGGTGAGTTCCATGCTTGAGTGCCTCCGGTTGGTGTTGTCAGGCCCGTCCGCGCGGCAGAGTCCGCGCGACGCTATCGTCCGTGAAATAGTAACACCGCCCCGCAAAGTTCGTCATGCCGAATTCGAATCGACTGCTTTCATTTCCACATCGAAGCCGGCGGTCTTGGGAGCTTGCGCGCCACTCGACGGCGACGGATCGAGAGCACTCCCCCAAGATCCAATCCCAAGAAGACTGCAAGCCAAATCGAGAACCGCCGCGGCGCCATTCCGCTTGTCGAAACTGGCCGCTTTCTACGATAATGCCCGCCATGAGCGAAAACGACGATCTGAATGAAATTCCGTCCATGGTTCCCGACCGGGACCACATGGATACGCACTTGGGCAATCGCCGTGCGCAAGAGCGGGAAATCGCCCCGCCGGGCTATTATCGCGCGCGTGTCGAACGCGCCAGCACCTGGCCGGTGCGGATCATGCTCGCGTTGCTGACGCTGGCCGTTGGCGCGAACGGCTACCTGGGCTGGTATTTCTACAACGAGATGTACCAGACCGAACTGCGCCAGACCGATTTGCGTCTCGGCGACCTCGAACTGCAATTGAACGTAACCGGACAGGAAGCCGCGGAAGAGGCCACCAGCCTGCGCGAAGGCATCGAACGTACGATCGAGCAATACGATCTGCTCTGGGCCAACTGGCGCGCGAACAATCAGAAATTCGAGGACATCCAGTCCGAAATCGCCCGGCTCGGGCTGGTCAACGAGGGCCAGGACGAAGCGGTCGCCAACAACAGCCAACAGGTCGCCACCGTGAACGACGCAGTCTCGGACGTGCAACGGCGCGTCAACGGCATCAACAACGATCTGCAATCACTGGACGATCTGGTTGCCGAACACGACCGGGAAATGCGGAACCTGGGTGAAATGGAGGGCGACCTCGAATCGATTCGGCAGGCCCTGAGCAGCGGTGACAGCACCGTGCTCGGCCTGGTCGGACGTCTCGAGTACATCGAGCAATCCATGGAGTCGGTAAACGCCCACCGCTTGCAGATCAATCAGACACTGTTCCGCCTGCAGGAACAGATCGAATCCCTGCAAACCCTCATCAGCGGCCAGAGCAGCTTGACGCAGTAATCTAGAGTCAGTCACAGCGCCAATTCGCCCTGTTTTCGACAAGGACAGGAGTAACGAACAGGATTGTTCAATTTTTCTATCTTGTTTTCGCTGACGGCTTTCTTCAGCCAAACATCGAGTTGCGTGTTCTTTAGTTCAAGCGCCGCCGAAATTTCGTCACGCGACTTGGGCGTTGCTGCGCAAACGGATTCGAGTTTTAGCAGGAAAAAGTCATAAAACGCCATATCCCCGTTTTTGCCATCCATCTCAATTTCCGACGCACGGTTCCGATTTTCGCGATCATCGGCAGACGCCGGCTCTCTGTGGGATCGGTTGCCTGAATTCCGCTCCGATGATTCTCCGGCGCATTGATCTGCAATCTCATCCCGATCGGAAAAAATGGAGGTAAAATCTATTTCACCGACTCTTTCAGGAAGCCAATTCGCGCCTTTTCCAACGATAGCGGAATTCCCAGACCGCTCGTCACCGTTTTTCTTCACCCACAGCCGGGTCCAACCTTTTCTCAAGTTCTCAATAGCACCGCTCCAGGTACCCCCTTTTTGTCCCGAATGCACCACTATGGCGGCATCGGAGAGACAGTATATGTATTTATTGCGTTGCATGGCGTTTCCGACATGAAATCCCGCTTCCGGGAAGAAAGGGGAAATCAGCGCCAGATCGTCAGCCATGAGATGGCGGTGGTATTTTACGCTTGTGCCGGTTCGTAAAAGGTTTTCCGCGAGTATACCGACCGCCGTTCCTTCGGCTTCGAGGGCGCCGAACATCGCAGCTTGATCGATTCCCTTAGCTCCGCCGGAAACCAGAGCACATCCTTCAGCCGCGGTACGCTCTCCGAGTTCGCTGCTGAATTTCAGATCCTCCGCACCAGCGTTTCGCGATCCGACTACAGCCAATCCTCCGGCGTTGAGAAGCTTGCGGTTGCCGCAACCGAAAAGTACGGCAGGCGAATTGATTCCAAGGCGCCGCTTCAATCTCGATGGGTAGTCCGAATCGGAGCGCGTCATGATCCACAAACCGGCGCGAAGCCATTTGTCCGCAGCCAACGCGAGCGCGGCGCCGCGTTCAACTAAAGTCTCTATCCGGCGTATCGTGATTTTCTCGTCCGTCCAATCCTTGAGTAGTCCGTCTAAGCGATCGGTCAACATCCGTTCGGGTTTTATTTCCCTTTCTTTCAGCCACAACGCAAATCTTCCCCATTCAACAGGGCTCAGAGGCTGGCTGTCCCTCCCCGTTGACCTGGAGAAATGACAGGTCAATAACAGAACAGCTTGGGTGTCGGTCGATATTGACATATCAATTTCGGGAACTCGTTGAAGCCAACGCAGTCGGGTAAACCTCGCCACTGCCAGCCTGTCTCAACAAGGCGGCAAGCACGGTCATAGTCCACCCGGAATCAATAATATCATCTACCAGCAACACCGGAGAAGACCGCACTTTCGTGTCAATTTCAAACTTGCCGTCAAGATTGTGGCATTGGTGGAATCTGTTTTGCTGGTGCTTTTGCGGCTCATTCTCGGCTAGCTTGCGTATGGCCCGCACGAATGGCAAATCAAGTTCGATAGCCAGCCGATTAGCAAAGTCGGGCACAAAATCGGGATTTCTGAATGACGGCACGCAGGTCACCCATTCGGGCCTCGGATTGGGTTGCCAACGTTCTTGGATCATCTCAGCCGCAGCTTGAATCAGCGTGTCGCCAACTTGTCCCGCCGCTTTCGCGTCAGCCACGAGTCTTCCCCAGCCGGCATCACCCCAGCGCGAGAGAATCCTTCCCTCGGACGCCGCCAGTCCCAGTCTGTTCAGATTGCCGCGGAAACCATAAATCGGGAAAGAGTCCCCAACGACCAACAGTCTGGGCTCGAATGCGATTTCAGTGCGCCGCAGATATTTCGCAGCGGCGATTTCCAGGTGTTGGTCCACCTCTGAACCAATGATGGGATGGCCCAAACATATTGAACATCGACCACAATCTTCGGAATCCGGATCATCAAGCGCGTTTCTCAAAAAAGTCATCAGGCAAGTTTTGCTGTCAATATAGCTCTGTATTTCATTCCATTCGAGTTCCCGTTGAAAAGTCAGGTGTTCGATGCGCTCTTTGTCCATTCGGTACTGCACCGGAGTTCTGCGCCATTTTGCGCCCTCCTTGATCACCGGTGCCGGATTTTCCACGCTGAGAAACTTCAAGGCGCTTTCAATCTGCTTTCTCCTTAAGTTCAAGGACTTTTCCAACTGGGGAACGCTCAGCCCATCCCGTTTCTCCAGCATCTCCAGAATCGCCTCGATATCGTTTTCCTTCGGAAAAGAGCTGGTGCGGAAATACTCATGAATCTCGTCATCCTCTCCGCCCGCGAGTATTGCGCCATGAGCCGATTCTATCGCTCGGCCCGCTCTGCCGACTTGCTGGTAATATGCCACAACTGAACTCGGCGCCTGATAGTGAATGACAAATCCAATATCCGGTTTGTCGTAACCCATTCCGAGCGCGGTGGTTGCCACCAACACCTTGATTCTGTTTCCCAAAAGCAACTCTTCAAGCTGTTGCCGGTACAGGTTGCTGTCGTTGGCATTGCCGGACGTAACACTGGCGTGATAAGCGCGGGCTTCGATTCCGTTTTGTTTCAACCAGTCCGCTACCTGCTCTGTGTCGCGGGTGGTCAGTGCGTAAACTATCCCGGTGCCGGGCAGTTCGGGAATTCGTTGGGCCAGCCAAGCAAGCCTAAACGCTTGATCGGTCAATCTCAAAGTTTGCAGAGACAAACTTTTTCGTACCAGCGGGCCGCGCTGAATCCGCAAGTCTCCAAGGAGTGTCTGCACATCCTGAATCACGCGGTTATCGGCGGTTGCGGTGGTGCCCAGCACTGGCATGTTTGGCGGCATTTGGCGCAGCACGTTGACCAGTCTCCGGTAATCGGGTCGAAAATCGTGTCCCCAATCGGAAATGCAATGTGCTTCATCGACCACGAAAAGTCCCACGTTTTGCACCGATGGGCGAAGAACTTCGTCGACGAATTCTTCATTCGACAGTCGCTCCGGCGATATCAGCAAGGCGTCGATCAGGTTGCCCCGAATGGCCTGTTCAATTTTCTGCCAGTCGTCCTGGTTGGTCGAATTGACGGTTTCGGCGCGTATTCCCAGCCACTGTGCCGCTTCGACTTGGTTTCGCATCAACGCCAGCAGTGGTGAGACGATTATAGTTGGGCCTGCGCCAAGGTCGCGCAGCATGCGGGTGCTGATGAAATAGACCGAACTTTTGCCCCAGCCAGTGCGTTCGACAACCAACAACTTAAGGCGCTGGTTGACAATCGCATCGATGGCTTCCCATTGGCCGGGGCGAAAACGGGCTTCGGGATCGTTTACGGCAGTTCTTAGTAACTTTTCACCGGTTAATCTATCCGTGTGTTCCACGATTTGGATTTCTGGCAGCGTGATTCGGAAAGTTATCGACCGCTGAAAACCGCCGCGCGCTTTTCGCCGAACGCGGTTACGCCTTCCCGGAAATCGGCGCGTGAGGCGCAATCCGCGAAATATTCCGCTTCCGCCTGCAATTGCGCTTCGAATTCGCTTTCCAGCGAACGGTAGAACAGCGCCTTGGTGTTGCCGTAGACATGGGTTGGGCCGTTCGCCAGACGGCGGGCGAGCTTGTCGGTTTCGGCGGCGAGGTCTTCGGTCTTTACGACATAATTGATCATGCCGATGTCCTTCGCCGTCTGCGCGTCGAAGCGGTCGCCGAGCAGGGCGATTTCCATGGCTTTCTTGATGCCTACCGCGCGGGGCAGGTGGAAGGAGGAGGAACCGTCGGGGCTCGTGCCGATGCGGCAATAGGCCAGTGTGAAAAACGCGTCCTCGGAAGCGATGATCAGATCGCAGGCCAGCGCGATGCTGACGCCGGCGCCGGCCGCCGCGCCGCGGCAACTCGCGATGACGGGCTTGGGCATGCGGCGCATCGCGAACATGATCAGATGCAGATCGTGAATGCGGAGAAGATAGAACTTGCGAATCTCCTCCGGGGTTTTACCCTTCAGACTCTCCACCATGTTCTTGACGTCGCCGCCGGCCATGAAATGCTCGCCCGCGCCGGTGAGCACGATGCAGCGCACCGCGGGATCTTGTTCGACATCGTGCAGGGCGTCCGACAGGTCCGCGCGCATCGCGTTGCTCAAGGCATTGCGCGCTTCGGGACGGTTCATGGTCATGGTGGCGACGCCGTTTTCGACGCTTAGGATCAGATCAGACATGGTAAACTCCGGCTGCTGGCAACGGCGCGGAGTATATCGCAAGTCTTCGTGGAAAATTCCGTCTTTGCCGGCTTTCGCGGACGTGGCGGAATCGGCAGACGCGCCAGATTTAGGTTCTGGTATCGAAAGATGTGAGAGTTCAAGTCTCTCCGTCCGCACCAGACAGGGCAGGATGGCATTCCCAATTGTCATTCTGCGCGAAGCGAAGCTGCGGAATCCCATTCGGCAAAAGCGGCGTTGCGCGGTCGTTCCCGTTATACTGGCCCGCATGAAAGATCTGTTCAGGTCCGAGCGCAAACGGCAGCCGGCCCGCGCGGGCGCCGGCAAGCCCGCAGCCGCGGACAAGCAGGATGTGCGGGCCTTCCTCGCCAAGCTCGCCGCCACCCCGAAAAGCGCCGGCGACGCGCGGTTGATCTTCGCTCTCGACGCGACGGCGAGCCGCGAATTCACCTGGGACATCGCCTCGAAGCAACAGGCCGAGATGTTTCAGGCGACCCGGGATCTCGGCGGCCTCAATGTGCAACTTTGCTGGTTTCGGGGATTCGGCGAATTCCACGCCAGCGAATGGCAAACCGACGGCGGGCGATTGCTCGAACTGATGACGGAGATTCGCTGTCGGGCCGGCGCCACCCAGATCGGCCGCCTGCTCGGCCATGTGCAGGCCGAGAACAAGGTGAAGAGGGTCAAGGCCGTGGTCTATGTCGGCGACGCCATGGAAGAAAGTCTGGACCGGCTGGCGCATCTGGCCGGGCAGCTTGGTGTGTTGCGGGTGCCATTGTTCATGTTTCACGAAGGTTTCGACAGCCATGCGAGGGGCGCTTTCGAAGAGCTTGCCCGGCTCTCCGGCGGCGCCTGTTGTCAATTCGACGCCGGCAGCGCCAGCCAGTTGCGCGACTTGCTCAAGGCCGTGGCGGTGTTCGCCGCCGGCGGGCTGGCCGCCTTGCAGGATTTCAGCAAGCGCTCGGGACAGCAAGTAAAATTGCTGGAGCGGCAACTAAGGTAGCTCCGCTTCATAGGAGCCGCCACGAAAAATTGAGGTGCACGGCGCGAAGGAAACCGCATGATCGTTCGACTATTGTTGTTGATCGCGTTGCCGATTCTGGCCTGGTACACGGCCAAGTCCATCAGTCAGCGCTATTCGCTAAACGCCAGGCAGAATCGCAACCTGTTTGTCCTGATGGCTGCGCTCCTGCTCGTGGTTTTACTGATTATGCTCGGGCGATTGCCGGTGCAATGGATTCTGGCCCCGCTCGGCGCCGCCGGCGCTTTCATGCTGCGGCTGTTGCCCGCGGCGTTGCGATTGCTGCCGATCTGGCAGATGCTCGGCAGCCGTCTGTCGCCGGGAACGACCGGCCAGCGCCAGACTTCCACCTTGCGCACCGACTACTTCGAAATGGAACTCGTGCACGGTTCCGGGGATCTCGACGGCAATATCCTGCAGGGGACTTTCTCGGGCCGCAAACTCAGCAGCCTGAGTCTGGAGGAATTGCGGCAATTGCATGGCGAGTGCCGGCACGATACGGATTCCTGCCAGGTGCTCGAAGCCTATCTCGACCGCGGCCATGCCGACTGGCGCACCGGTGCGGAGCAAGGCGCAGGCGCGGCGGAAGGCGCATCGGAAGTAACGATGAATCGGCAACTCGCGCTGGAAATCCTGGGACTCGAAGAGGGCGCCGCCCGCGCTGAAATCATCAAGGCGCATCGCAAACTGATGCGGAAATTCCACCCCGACCGCGGCGGCTCGGACTACTTCTCCAAAAAAATCAACGCCGCCAAGGACCTGCTCCTCGACGAAGACCCCGAGATAGGATAGAGCAGTCGGGATCTGCACACTGTGAGTCGCTGGCGGGTGGCGCGGGGTTTAGCGGTCTCGACATGAATATCGAGGCCGAAGCCGAAGCCGAAGCCTACAAAGATGTATTCACGGCGTCCGCTGAACCCCGCGCCACCCGTCGGCGACGAACCGTAGCCAGAAGCCTTGTCTCCCCCCCGCATTCGCTTATAATGCGTCGCCTGCCTGTTCCGGTGCCGTCATAGACGGGTCTGTAGCTCAGTTGGTTAGAGCGCACCCCTGATAAGGGTGAGGTCGGTGGTTCAAATCCACCCAGACCCACCAGTCTCGCAAGGTTCTTTCCGAGCGCATGGGAAACGGTTTTCGAGAGAGTTGGATTTCACGCACTTGTAAATCCCCAGGGATGGCCGGGCCGTAATCGCCACGAATATCCAGAGGAATTGTAATGAAAACGGACATGGATCCGTGTAGGATTGCGCGGGACCGATGAAGGAGTGGCCGGAAGGAAGCCGCGATGTGGAATAGATCGAACCATTTCGGCGCAAGACGTTTCAGCATCTTGTGGCGGCTTCCGGTCTCGTTGCTCTGCGCGGGCCTGTGCCTGTTCGCCGGCGCCGCCCAAGCGCAAACTCCGACGGTCTGGGGCGGCGCCTCGCCGGAGAACGTCAAGGCCGGCAGCGGCAAAGTCACGCTCAGTTGGGGCAGCAGCGGCGCGGCCTATTGCGAGTTCCAGGGCGCGACGATTCCCACCGGCGGCTCGGTCGAGGCGGGCCCCTACGCCGCGGGAGACCACTAGGTCACCTTCACCTGCTTCGCCAGGGCCGGTTCCACCTCCCACACGATAAGCTGGACCGCCTGGCCGCCGCCGACGCTCGACAGCTTCTCGCTCGGCGCGGGCACGATCTACGACAACGAAAGCGTCACCGCGAGCTGGAGTTCGACCGGCGCCAACGCCTGCCACCTGAGCACGGGCGGCGGGGCGCTTTCCCCCAATTCGAGCCTGACCTTCCCGGCCGGGAGTTTCAGTCCCGGCACGATCGGCAGTTCCATGCATTGCACGGGCTACGGCGGCTCATCCAACACCCGCGGCGTCAGCCTTGCGGTGCTGAAATGGATCGACACCGACGGCGACGGCGTCCACAACGACCACGACAGCGACGACGACGGCGACGGCATGCCCGACACATGGGAAAACGCCAACGGCCTCGACCCGCTGACGGCCAACGCGAACGGCGACCCGGACGGCGACGGCGACGGCAACCTCACCGAGTACAACAACGGCACCGACCCCCAAGACCACGAAACGCCGCGGCTGCTGCGGGCCTCGTTGTCGAAAAGCCGAATCTACGACACCGAGAGCACGACCTTCAGTTGGGATTCCGAATACGCGACATCGTGCCGGGACGTGTGGATCAGCACCACACCCGAGGGCGCGTCGGCCAACGCCGTTTGGGGTTCGAGCGGTTCGGCAACGTTCAAGGGCTCCGAGTTCACGCCCGGCACCCACACCTACGAGTTCCACTGCAGCGGCGGCGGCAAGGACTCAGCCCGGAAAACCATCAGGCTGACCGTAACGAAGTGGATCGACACCGACGGCGACGGCGTCCACAATGACTACGACAGCGACGACGACGGCGACGGCATGCCCGACACCTGGGAGAACGCCAACGGCCTCGATCCGCTGGCGGCCAACGCGAACGGCGACCCGGACGGCGACGGCGACGGCAACCTGACCGAATACAACAACGGCACCGACCCGCAGGACCATGAAACGCCGCAAGTGCTGCGGGCCTCGCTGTCCAAGAGCCGGATCTACGACAACGAGAGCGTGACCTTCACCTGGGATTCCAAGTACGCGACATCCTGCCGCGACGTGTGGATAAGCACGGTTTCGGGGGGCGCGTCGGCCAACGCCGTCCGGGGTCCGAGCGGTTCGGTCGCGTACAGGGGTTCCGACTTCGCTTCCGGCACGCACACCTACGAATTCTATTGCAGCGGCGGCGGCAAGGACTCCGCGCGGAAGACGGTGACGCTGACCGTGGCGGCATGGACCGACACCGACAGCGACGGCATCCACAATGACCAGGACAGCGACGACGACGGCGACGGCATGCCAGACACTTGGGAAAACGCCAACGGCCTAGACCCGCTGGCGGACGACACCGCCGGCGACCCGGACAAGGACGGCGACAACAATCTGACCGAGTACGACAACGGCACCGACCCGCAAAAGCACGAGGTGGCGCGGTTGACCGGCTTCCGGCTCGCGGCGGACACGATCCACACCAACGGAACCGCCGTGTTCCATTGGAACTCGCGCTACGCCACGACCTGCCGTTTCGCCGGCGACGAAGCCGAAAAGGATCTGGGAACGGCCGGACCGCTGTCGAGCGAACCGGGGGATTTCACGGCGGGAACCTGGGAAATCGCGATGATCTGCGAAGGCCCGGGCGGCGCGTCGCCGCAACAGACGGTCACGTTGAAAGTGCTGCCTTGGATCGATTCCAACAACAACGGCATCCACGACGACGAGGAGGAGGACGATGCCGATTCGGGCGGGGACGCCGGATTCACCGCCGACTACGAACTCTATACCGTGACGACTTCCGTCCCCAATCCGGGCGGAGAGGAGACCGTCGATCTGGAAAACCTGGTGGTGAAGAAAGCCAAGGGCGGCTCCAGGGCCGGTCCCGCGGACTTCGCCATGCGGGAATCCCATGGCTGCGCGAGCTTCAGCCTGTCCTCCCTGGACGCGTCTTGGCTTGCGCATGCGGGGAAGGAGACGCCGTTATCGCGGGACGCCGTCATCGGCGACTACAACCACGACGGTTATGACGACCTCGCCATCGAAGGTCTGGCCGGCACGGCGTTTCCCGGAATGGACCGCGTCGTGTTCGCGCGCCCGAACCGTTCGAATTACTTGCCGAACCGCGCGGCGGCGCTGGACGCCGACGCGCGGGATTTCTTCGGCGGCCTGGCGGGCTGGATCGCGAGCCCCGGCGACTTCGGCGACGATTTCGACGTTTCGGTCGGCGTGGACGAAGGCGCGCAAATCCAGGGCGGCGCGGCGGCGGGATCCAAGCCGCGCCTGACGATCAACGTGAAAAGCCACGAACTGGTCGCGCCGGATTCCGATGCCGCGCACACCGATCCGAACGCGCCGCCGCCGACCGCGGCGTACCCGTCCGAATGCTTCGGGCGCTCGACCCACTGCCAATTCGTGTTCGTGCCGAAAGGCGCGGAATCGGTTCGCCTGGAGTTGAGCGCGGCCCAATTCCCCGGCGCGGCGCACTTTTCGGAAGGGAGCGGCGCGAAGGCGGCCGGCGGCGAAAACGTATTGCTCGTTTTCGGCATTCCGGTCAACCTCGCCAATTCGGGATGGGTGGTGCTCAAGTTCGCGTACGACTGGATCTGGAGCGACCGCGACGACCCGGTTCCGCCCGGCAGGCGCGACGCCGCCCTGCTGTGGGAGACGGTGCTGCGGCCGCTGGGCGCGACCGGGAAGATCGACGCGGGTTCGCCGGAAGCCGTCCTGGCGGACGGCCTGCTGAGCGGGTATCTCGGCGGCGCGGAGGTGTTCGGGGGCGTGTTGCGCGACGCCGGCCTGAAGCGGTTGCCCGAGGCGGTCGCGCAAACCGGAGCGGACAAGCGGGTCGGCGCGCTCGGGGATATCCTGGAAACGCTTGAACACGTCAGGGCCAGGCTGGCTCTCCCGACCCTGGAGCCGGTGCGGGTGGCCCCGCCGCCGGGAACCGTGAAATGCGAAGGAAGCCATTGCATCCCGGTCGGCTGCGACGCCGACGGTAACTGCCTCAACGAAGCCTGCGGGGCGTCGGCGTCCAGCGAAACCGTCCAATCCTGCCTGGCCGAAGCCGCCATCGCCGAACTCTGCGAAGCCGGCAAACGCCAACCGCAACCCCAACCCGGCGGAAAGGTCGACCCGCGCTATGAGAAGTTCTGCGCCGAAGACGGCACGCCGAAAGGCATCGACCTGATCGCCATTCCGCGCTGCTCGATTCAGATTTCCGTTTCGCCGGACGCCGACCACTTCGAGATTTCCCGGGCGAATCCCCCGGTCATGCCGACGATCACGGGAACCGCCGCCGCCGCCGCGCCGGGCGCCGGCGATCCCGCGCCCGAAATCAGTTGGTGGGCCCAAGTCACGCACACCGCGCCAACCGGTTGCGTGGCCAACGGAGATGTCAATTCTCCGGTCGACGATACCGGCTGGTTGCCGGCGGCGGACAACAGAACGTTTTCGCCGGACTTCGACGGCATGTTCGGCGGAGATTTCAAGCTCGTGGCGAGTTGCCGCGACCCGAACCGGAGCAATTTGTCCTACGCCGGCGCGAGCGCGGAGTTCGGCGGGGAGATATGGGGTAGACAGCCAACAGCCCGCGACATCGTAGAAGCGGTCGAAACCGCCGCGGTGAACGAGAATGAGAAGGGTGAAAAATACTTTAAGCGCATGATTGTGGGTCGCAATTTGGGTACCGGGATTACCAGCGAACCGGTCGCGGCGGTGCTGAAGAAAATCGCGTGCCATGAATCCCATTCGTCACAGTTTTACGAAAGCGCTGGAGACGGTATCCTTCCGGCCATCGGTGGCCTGAGGACCATTGGAATGCCCGTGTACGGCGGCGGCGGCGATGTCGGCATCATGCAGATCTGCTACAGGAGAGCGCCGGCGCATGTATGGAACTGGGTCGCAAACGTGAACTACGGAGCCGAATTGTTCAGAAGCAATCTCGAAAGTTTCGCCTATGAGCATCTGGTTTTGCAGGTGAAGCCGGTTCTGGGGCTTGCCGACAAGACGGACGAACAATTGACGAACGAGGAGCGTTTGCAAATCCGGGCGGAGATGCGCAAGTACATCAGGGAGGAGGCCATACACCGCTACAACGCGGGTGGTGGACCAGATGATGATGGGGACACCCTCACCATGTACTGGCGATGGAATTCGGAAACAGGTCTGCTTGATCCCGTGGACCTGAAAGACGACGATGTCAATGGGTATGTTTCGAGTGTGGACGGGGAAACAACAGCATCATGTTCTCTTCTTTGATCGGGATTCGCGGAGCGGGCATCGCGCTGGCACTGATTTCGCCGCTGGCGATGGAACGGGCGGATGCCGCCTGCCGGAACATCGTAGTGTCCGAGGATGCGCAGTACATGGTGCTCGACCCCGAAACGCTGGCCACCCTGCACGTCGGCAATTTGCAATGGCTGGGGATATATTCGGGGGGATTCCGGGTCGGATCGAGTTTTGAACGCGCGCTGTTCTCGTCCTCTCACTTTCTGCGCGTGAATTCCGATGTTCCCGTGCTGGAACGCGATATGGGGTCTGGGTCGCGACCCGCTTACACTCAGCTGTATCTGGAGAACATGGGTGAAGACTTGCGCTCCCAGAACGAGGTTCCGGTCATGGAACTGCAACCGAGGCCTCCACCCTATGGAAGAGTCCAGTGGGCCGACTGGATACAGGAGAATACTCTGATCCGGGAAATCTATGACCGGGATCAGCACTATATCGAGGGTTACGAACTTCTCGACACCGACTTCAATGTCCTGCGGCGCTGGGAGCCGAGAGTCGGCTTCAGTTTGGAATTTCCCAGTTGCGTGATAGGCGACAGGATCTATTTCGCCGGCATGAGGGGCGTGCATGTGTTCGACGACCAGGGAGGTACGACATACGAACTCGAAGATATGCGGAACGAAGGGCTGAGACTGGTTCCGCCCCATACGAAAAACTGCATGGCGCTGGCGTTCCGGGATACGCCCGACGACGACCCGATGCGGGGAGCGATGCTGGTCGACATAGTCGGGGGAACGTTGGGCCCTGAATTCGCGGTTCGCAAGTTCGGCGAATATATTCTTTTTGATGGCGGCAGGCGTTTACTGCAACAAAAACAAGAGGGCAGAGTTGTTGTTGAAGGTTCGAGAAGGTACGGTTCCAGCGGTGATCACACCAATCAGTTCAGTCTGATCGACACCACGACCGGCGAAGTATTGCTGGAGAGAGAGCTGCAGACCGGCGCGGGAGCGCTGTCGCGGGAAATGCTCTGCGACGACGAGACGCCGAGGGCGCTGGTCAAGGACGAGGGCGCGTTTTACCTGATTGACCCGTACACGTTGGAGATTGTTGCGAGCAAGGTGGTGCCGTCACTGTGGGGCGGAGTTTACTATGTTTCCGAGTGAAATCTTGAACCGGGCGACACGCTGCCGGAAACGGGTCGCGGGCGGCGTTCATATGGAGAGCGCTCCATGCCGGAGAAAAACATATCCGCGCTCCCCGCCATGAACCAGATGTGCAAAACAGTTCGCGGATCGATCTCCATCAAACTGGCGGTGCCGGTTCTAGGGTTGGCGGTGTTTCTCGGCCTTGCCCACCCGGCCCAGGCCGCGTGCAGGCAGTTCGCCGTGGTCGGCGAAGACGCCTCCTACCTGTTGCTCGACGGCGAAACCTGGGCGGTTCTGCGCGTGGGGAACTACTGGGTAACGGGCGTTCGGCAGGTGGCCGGCGTGCTGCCGGGGTCGAGCGACCGGCGGACGGCGTTCAGAACCAACGGGCTCGTCAGCGTGTACGACCGGGAGCCCCTGATCGCCGGGCCGGCGCCGGAAGACGGCGCCCCCAACGCGGTCGCGCTGTTGCGGATGCTTGTCTACGCGCCGCGGACGACGCCGCCCGACTATTCGCTCGGGCGCTACCACGAATTTCTCTGGCCGCCGTATCACTACGCGCTGGACGCGCCCGAAGACGCGGCGTCCGACCAGTGGGTGGACTGGTTGCGCGAGGACACCCTGTTCCGCGCTTTCGATGTGGGCGGCGCCAACGCGGTCTATCATTTGACCGGCGATTTCGCGCCCGAAACGTTCGTATCCGGAGAGGAGGCGGAACCGGGCGGGCTGGAAGTCCTCAATGTGTGGGACATTGGCGGCATGGACTTGTCGATGCCGTTCTGCGCCGCGGACGGAACCTTGTACTTCACCGACGCCGCCAACGCGCTGAGCGTGCCCGCCGCGGGCGGACCGAGCATCGACCGCCGCCCGCTTGCCGCGCTGACCGAAGAGGACTACAGACTCACGCCGCTGCACGCCAAGAACTGCAAGGCGCTGGCGAGCCGTCCGTCGGAGGACGGTCCGGCGCAGCCCGAATACGCCCTCTACGACATCGCCGCGGATGCCATCGAATCCGAATTCGCCTCGTCCGCGCCCGCCCGGAGCATACTATTCGCCGGCGGTTCCCTCTGGCTGCAGCAACTCGCGCGAGACTCCGGCACCGAGGTTCCGTCCGCGCAAGACCCGGCCGCGGAGGAATCCGTCACCGGTGAAACCGCGCCGGAAGAACCCGCCCCCTCCAGCACCTTCCGCCTCGTCGACACCGCGACGGGCGAGGTGCTGCGCGAAGCCGAACTCGACATCCCCGGCGGCGCGCTGATCGAGGAGATGCAATGCGACGCGGACACGCCCCGGGCCGTCATCGCCGGTCAGCGCCGCATCTGGCTGCTCGACGCCAAAACGCTTGCCGTAGTCGCGGAGAGCGAAATTCCCTTCGAGCGCGACTATTTCGTGTTCGAGTGAGTTCCCAGCGGCTCTACGGCAAGGAGTGACTTAACATGCCGGGAAATATTCTGTACATTGGCGCGCACATGTCTATGAGGATGGCGCCATGAAAATCCCCCACAATTTGTTCCGCGTGCCCGCTATCGCCGCGATCTGTCTGTTTCTCATGCCCGCGGCCGCCCAGGAAGACAGGATCAGCCTGATCAGCGGAACCGAAGGAATGGACAATTTCACCATCGTCGGCGACGCCAACTGGTCCACCGACACGAGTTCGATCCGGGCCGACGAAGGCAGCGGCGCATCCTGGCTGGTGACTCGCGACAGCTACGGCGACTTCGTGCTGCACGTCGAATTCTGGGCCAGCCACGACGCCAACAGCGGCATTTACCTGCGCTGCCAGGACCGGGACAACATCACCGACCGCAATTGCTACGAAGCGAACATCTTCGACCAGCGGCCCGATCCGTCGTTCGGCACCGGCGCCATCGTTCATATCGCCCCGGTCGACGAGCCGCGGCCGACGGTGGGCGACAACTGGAACGTTTACCACATCACCTTGCGCGGCGATCGCCTGCTGGTGCAATTGAACAACGAAACCACGGTCGATGCGCGCGACAGCCAGTTCGCGGAAGGTCCGATAGCGCTGCAATGGGGACGCGGCACGATCCGCTTCCGCAACGTCTGGGTGCAGCCGCTGGACTGATTTGCAGCGCCGTTGTTGCGCAACGCGAGTCGCCGTCCGGCGGGCTTTGTGCAGCGGGCGTGCGAGGCAGGAAGCCGAGCCCGAAGCCTACAGGGGTGAAGGCAAGCGTTTATGAAGCGCAGCTTCATGCGCGGCCGGAACGACGCCAAGCTGTGCTTGGCGGCTGGACCGTATTCACGGCGTCCGCTGCACGCCGCCCGCCAGACGGCGACGGATCGAAACCACAGATGTCAAATCGATCAGATCGTCCCGCGTATCTTGAACGCAAACGTGGGGCCGGTGTGACTGCAGGAATCTTCGATCTCGCTCAGGTACCCGGTGGCGATCGTGCCGCCGAGGTATCGTGAGCGAACCCGGCAGCGCGAATTTTCGATCGGGTTGTAAACTTCAAACCGATAGATCAAGTCGCCCCATCCCTGGTTTTCCGCGAACAACATGATGAAATCGCCCGAGTTGTAGTCCTCGATCTTGTCGATATCGTAGGCGATGCGGCCGTCCCTGAAGTTGTGGCTCCAGTTGAAACCGTAATTGAAATTCCGCGCCGGAAAATCGTGCCTGAATCCGATTCGCGCGGAGCCCCGGCCCTGACGGCTGAAGCGACGGTCGATCCCGAGAAAGGGATCGATGACGCTTGAATCTTCCACGCGCAGGGCGGAAGTCAGCAAAATCTGGGAATCGGCCACTAGAGCGAAGCGATAACTTCCGTCGAGCGCAATGCCATAGCGTTCGCCGTTGCCGATATTGCCGTTGGCGGAGAGGATTCGCGTCGGCGTCGACACGTCCACCTTTTCGATCAGGTCGATCAGTTCGTGATAGAAGATATTGGTGTTGAAGACGCCGTTGTCTTCGTCGAAGCGATACTCGAGATTCAGATCGTAGCGCCATGACTGTTCCTGCCGCAGGTCGGGATTGCCGGCGATCGAGTCCTGGTCGTCATCTGCTTCGCTGGTGTTCTCGGTGAAATCGGAAAAGCTCAATTGCGCGACGTCTTTCTCGACCGTCGCCCGGAATTGCAGCGCGGGCGTGATATCGAAGCGATAATCGATTTTCGGTCGCAGAAACTCGAAATCCCGCGACTTGCCGACATCGCCGCTTTGGGAAATCTCCGACTGTTCGAAGATCAGCGTACTTTCCAGGGTCATGCGGTCGTTGATCTGCCAATTGTGCACCGCGAAGGATTCATAGCGGATTTCTTCCACCCTCGCGTCGGAAAACGAGACCGGCGTGAGGGCGGTTCCACCGCTCGGCAAAAGGTCGAGTTGCAGGTTGGAATCGAGGATGGTCTGCGCGCGTTCGATGCCGACTTCCAGGCTCTGGTTGCCCGAACCCGGAAAATCGAAGGTATAGCCCGTGCGCAGAATCCGTTCCTGGTAGGTATTGGCGAAATCGAGGTTGAGATCCTGGGTTCTGCCGTCTCCGTTCACTTCCAGCAGGTATCTGTCGCGCAAACTCTCGCTGTCGGCGCGATTGACGATGAACAGCGTTTTCCAGCGCTGGCCGCCGCTGAAAATATGTTCGTAGTCGCCGCCGACTTCCCAGAAACCCTCGGTTTCATCCAAAACGTCGAGTTCGAGATCCACCAGCGGCGGATCGTATCGGGTGTCGAGAATGTCCCTTTTCGCTTCTTCCGGCGCGCTGTCGTCCTCGTATTGCAGGTTCAGGTGGAAAAGGTCGGCATCGCCCACCTGCCATGCCAGATTCGAACTGATCACCATGGGCTGCGCCTTGCGCGTGCTTACGCGCTTGATCCGCTCGTTCGGGCTGCCGTCTCCGAGAACGCTGGTCTCGTGGCCGATGCGATGTTCGTAGCGCGGTTCCGATTCGGCGCTGACGAGATAATCGAATCCGCCCCGCGAACCGGACCACGCGATCTTGCCTCCCGGCTTCAGGGAATCGTCGTGATAGTGGTCGGTATTGACTTCGTAGGCTATCGAAGAGCGCGTTTCCGCCTCGAGCAGGACAATATTGATGACCTGGTTTCCGCCGCGCACGTCGAGGTCGCCCGAAGTGCCGCGGATAATCTCGATATAGTCCACCTGGCTGGCGGGAATCCGGGTCAACTGGCTGCTGCCCTCGTTCTCCTTCCCGGCGATGCGCCGCCCGTTGATCAGAACCTGGTCGCCGCCCATGCCGAGTCCGCGCCGGTTGTTGCCGCCGGAAAAGCCCGGACCGCCGCCGCCACCGCCGCCGCCTCCGCCCTGGCGGGCGACGTTGATGCCGGGAATGCGGTCGAGCATGTCGTTGACCGAAAAGGGTTCGAATTGGGTGAAAAACGAAGCGGGGTAGGTCACCGTCGCATCTTCGTCGGTAACCGGCGCGTCCTGGGCCAGCGCGCCGCCCGCCGTGCCGGCGAACAAGCCACATAGCAGCGCCTGGTAAATGATCTTCCTCTGGAAACGGGGCATTATCGAAATCCGCTGGCCCAATAACCACAATCACCGATTATCCCGGTATTACGACGCACGCGGCAGATTCCAGTTACTGATTTTTGTGACATTTTGTGCCCCGCCAACGCTGGATATCCATATCCGCAAGCGGCAGTGTCGCTTCTATAATCTGTTAGCGCCGCTCCGGCCCTTGCGGCGTGTCGGCATCTTCAAGTTCGGGAAAGTGCGAGGAGAAGAATCCCCGATCCCGCGTGAGAAAGACGTTGGCTTCCGCTACAGCGTGGGCGCCGATGAGAAAGTCTGAAATTATTCGCGTCCGAGGCCCGCCTCTGCTTCGATACTGCTTCCAGCGCAGCCCCGCTTCGAAGGCAATCGAGGAGTTGATGGAAGAAACGCGGACGCCAATCTGTCGCAGTGCGTCGTCGAGTGAGGATTGATTGGGGAATGCAGGCGCCAGCTCCGCATAGACGAGATCACATACGATGACCGCTCCAGCGTCATACGCATCTGCCAGCCGTTTGCGCGACTGTTGGCCATACCGTTCGCCGGACATGAAAACATCCAGCAAAACATTGGTGTCAACCGCCGTAATCACTTCCCGCGAATCTCCTCAATGTACTCGTCAACGCCGACACCTTCGCCGAGAGCGTCCTTGCCCAGAATGCCGTAGATTCGATCCACCGGGTGCTGGGCTGTCGCCCGTTTCCTGATTAGCAGTCCTTGGCGGGTGGGGCTGATTTCGACCTCCACATTCTGATGCATCCCGAAACGGTCCCGCAGGGACTTCGGAATAGTGATCTGGCCACGCTCTGATACTCGCATGACTTCTCCAGTACGTAATTCAAATTCAGAAAATCATACCTCCTGATCTGCCCCAAACGCAACTGTCTGGTTGGCTGAAAGTGGAACCACCCCAAGACTATCGCGTTCGGGATTTTGCGAACGCCTGTTAAGTCAAACAAAAGCCATCGAGCGCCATGGCTGTTCGGTGAACGCCTTGCCTGCGTTTCTGATGTAACCATTTTGCCTGCGATTCGTTCGTAACGTGGATGAAGGAATGTGATGGATTCCTGGTATGCCGCCTGGCGGCGGTCAACTCGATGACAGATGACTTATGAGGAACGGGTGATGATCAAGAACACACTTGCGGCAGTTCTGGCCCTGGCGCTTACCGGCTGTCTGGTGATGGTCGATTCGGATTCGCGCGCCTTGCAAACGGAATGGAGCGAAGGCGACGTGGCGCGTCTGGAGGTCGGTCGGAGCGACGAGCAATTCGTACGCGACACTTTCGGCGACCCGACAAGCAGGTTGTCTTACGCCGATGGCACAGCAGTCTGGAAGTACCGGAACAGATCCGAGAAAGACACCGAAGTAGGCGTATTCCTGATTTTCGCGGTCGATGTCGAGGAAGAACGCATCGAGACGCTTTCCATCGAATTTGCCGATGGCATCGTCAGCAATTACTGGATCGACGAAGAACGATTCTGACGAAAGCCGAAAAGACGTCGCGGAATCTTTTGTGGGATTCTGATGGGTTGTTCGTGCCATCCTTGGCGCAAGTGGTCGACTTCGACTGGCCCCAGCCCCGACATCCATGTCGGGTCGTTCGACTCTCGAAAAGCGGTGCTTTTCGTCGGCTTCGCCGACCGAGTCTCACCCTTTTGCGCCGCGCGGCCGGATTCCGCATAATTTCGGTTGAATTTTCTGCAACGAACAGGTGGAACGCATGACTCGGGAATCCATGGAAGTCGATGTCGTCATTGTCGGCGCGGGGCCCGCGGGTCTGGCTGCGGCCTGCCGCCTGTTGCAACTGGCGCGGGAAGCCGAGCGCGAGATTTCCGTTTGCGTGCTCGAAAAAGGCTCGGAAGTTGGCGCCCATATTCTCTCGGGCGCCGTGTTCGAACCGAATGCGCTGCAGATGCTTTTCCCCGACTGGGAAGATCGGGGCGCGCCGCTGAATACCCGCGTCACCGGGGATCAGGTTTATTACCTCGGCTCGGGCAAGTCCTCGTATCGTTTCCCCGAATTCCTCGTGCCCAAACCCATGCGCAATCACGGAAACTACATCATTTCCCTGGGCAACCTCTGCCGCTGGCTGGCGGATCAGGCAACCGAACTCGGCGCCGAGATTTATCCCGGTTTCGCCGCCAGCGAGATGCTTTACGACGATGACGGCCGCGTGAAAGGCGTTGCCACCGGCGACATGGGCATCAACGCCAAAGGAAATCGGAAAAAGACTTGGCAGCCGGGTTTCGAGTTCCACGCCAGGTTCACGATCCTGGCCGAAGGCTGCCGCGGTCATCTCGGCAAGGAGGTGATCGCCCGTTTCGAACTCGACAAGGACCGCGACCCCCAGCATTATGGCATCGGCATCAAGGAAGTCTGGGAGATCAACGAGGCAAGGCACCATGAAGGCCTGGTGGTGCATACGGCCGGCTGGCCCATGACCGGACCGAGCTGCGCGGCCACGAGCGGCGGTTTTCTCTATCATGCCGAGAACCGGCAGGTCTATGTGGGCCTGATTGTCGATCTCGGTTACCGGAACCCGCATATCAGCCCCTTCGACGAGTTTCAGCGTTACAAGCACCATCCGGTCATCAAACGCTATCTCGAAGGCGGCAAGCGCATCGGTTACGGCGCCCGGGCGATCATCAAGGGAGGACTCAACTCCCTGCCAGAGATGAGTTTTCCCGGCGGTCTGCTGATCGGCTGCGACGCGGGCACGCTCAACGCCGCCAAGATCAAGGGCAGCCATACCGCGATCAAGAGCGGCGTGCTGGCGGCGGAGTCCCTGTTCGCCGCCCTCGGCGACGACGCCTCCGAAACCGATTTCAGCGAACGCTTCCGCAACTCGCCCCTGCGCGACGAATTGCATCGCGCGCGCAACTTCGGCGGCGCCTTCCACAAACTCGGATTCTGGCTCGGCAGCGCTTTCACCTGGGTCGAACACAATCTGTTCGGCGGAGCTCTGCCGGTAAACCTGCGCGACCCCGGCAAGGATCACTGCCAGTTGAAGCCGGCGGAGGAAAGCGAGCGCATCGACTATCCAAAGCCCGACGGCGTGCTCAGTTTCGACAAGATGTCATCGGTATACCTGTCCAACACCAATCACGAGGAAGACCAGCCCTGCCATCTGCAACTGAAGGATTCATCGATCCCGATCGACATGAATCTGCCTTTGTATGACGAGCCCGCGCAACGTTATTGTCCGGCGGGCGTTTATGAAGTCGTCGAACAGGACGGCGCCAGACGCTTTCAGATCAACGCGCAAAACTGCGTGCATTGCAAGACCTGCGACATCAAGGATCCTGCCCAGAACATCTTGTGGGTGGCGCCCGAAGGCGGCGGCGGGCCCAATTATTCGGCGATGTGATTGCGAGGCTATCCGGTTATGGCAATGCGCCGATATGATGGATTGCACATGCCGTCCCTGGCGAGATATTGCTGGCTTCGATTAACCCCAGCCCGGCCATCCATGGCCAGTCGTTCGGCCCTCAAAAAGCGTTGCTTCTTGTCGGCTTCGCCGATCGGGCCTCACCCTGCCCCGCGCGCCCGCTGAGCTCAGCCCGCCAGACGGCGACGCACGCGGTGCAGAATCTCATGCAACTTCGTGCTAAAGTGAATCGTTGAATATGCCTGCGCCTCTGCGGTGCGACATGAGAGTGTTTCGCAACCGATTTCTGATCTTGATCGCCACTGCCGTGACCTGCCTGTATTGCGCCGGCAGCGCGGCCCAACGGGAACTTGCGCAAGAGCGCTGGTGGCTGCTGGAAACCGATAACTTCCGCATCCTGAGTCAACTTTCCTCCCGGCGCACAGCCGAGCTTGGCGCCGAACTCGAAGTCTGGCGCCAGGCCGTGGGGCGGCTGCTCGGCCACCCCGATGGATTGCCGGCGGCAACAGTCCCGAACCTGGTCTATCTGTTCGACGATTTCGAGGACTTCGGGCATTTCAGCCTTCATCGGGACGCCGGTTTCCATATACCGACGCCAAGGGCCAATTACATGGCGATGTCCCTGGACGAGGACATGGCCTGGCAGCAGGGGCTGCATCATTACGTGCATTTCCTGATGCGCAATTTCGTCGATCTGCGCATGCCGCGCTGGTACGAGGAAGGTCTGGCCGGCTATTACTCGCGGATGGAGGTCGATGGCGCGGAACTGCGATTGCCCGGATATCCCCGGGCAACCAATGAGCGGATGGCGGAATTGTCGGAAGAGTTGGCGATGGAGCGCCTCTTGTACCAGGACGCGGCGCTCGCTTCACCGCGCCTGATCCAGATCGCCAATCTCAAGTCCGAGGCGCTGCTGACCTATATGCGCCATGGCCACGAAGAAGGATTCGGCGACCACCGCGAGAAACTGCAGGCCTATCTCGACCAATTGCTGGACGGCCGCAGCCCGCGTTTCGCGTTCGACCGGTCCTTCAGGATCCGGCCTGAACATCTCGAAGATGAAATGCGGAATTTTTTACGCAATACGAACGCAAACGAATGGACTATCCCGATGACCGGCCTTCGCGCCGGATTCGACTTCGATCCGGTTGCCGCCGACCTGGACCGGGTTGCAATTCAACTGGGCGAACTCGCGCTCAACTCCGGCCGGCTTGAAGTGGCGGAATTGTTCTTCCGCGGCTTGACCGAGCGGGATTCCTCCATCGCGCGGGCCTGGTCCGGGCTCGGCGACTCGCTCCGCTACCAGGATGAGTCGGTGCGCGAAGGCGACGCGCGGGTCGCCGGCTACTTCGAGCACGCCGTGGTGCTGGAACCGGACAATCCCGAAATCCTGCTCGACTTCGGCGAATATTGGGAGGCCGAACTCGAGGATTGCGACAACGAATGGACGCCGACGCGGGCGGAAGAGCGGCTTGCCGCCGCCCGGGAGGCTTTCGAACGGGTGATCGCCATGCAACCCGACAATCCGGAAGCCAATCTCGCCATGGGAGAAATCTACCTGTTCGAAGAATACGACTGGAGAAACGGCGTCGAGTACCAGCGACGGGCGTTCGAGTTGCTGCCGGCCGATACATTCATTATGGAACAGGCGGTGAGATACGCCATCGAGGGGGAGCAGTTCGACGAAGCCGAGCGGCTGATCGCCGAACTCGCACAGCCGTTGCATTTGTGGGGCGAACCCGACTGGGTAAGCGACTTGCGCCTGCGCCTGCTCAACAAGCGGCGCGGCACCGACTATGATGTTTGCGCTAATTAGCGGCTTCGATCCGTCGCCGCCGGGTGGCGTGGGGTGCGGCGGACGCCGCAAATACTTCCCTGTAGGCTTCGGGCTCGGCGTCCTGCCTCGCACGCCCGCCGCACCCCACGCCACCCGACGGCGACTCGCATCCTGCGTTGCCCGCATTCTGTCATTTTGCTTTCTTGGTCTGTTTTTGTTCTGCATTCCCGTTCACGCGCAAGATGCGGTCGAGGAGTTGTTTCAAGCGCTTGCCAGTGAGATTGCCGAGGTCGAACTTCAACTCGTAGTCAATTTGAACGAGCGGGAACTCGGGTCGCTCGATGCGCCGCGTCTCGGGAGCTTTGCCGACTTGCCGCCCGGCGGGTATCCGACAAGCGCAGAAATCGAGGCTTGGGAGACTGCCTTTCGGGCGCGGGAAATCGGCGGGTTGGCCGTGATTTCCGATGGCGCGGACGTGAGTTTTCTCGAATCCTGGCTCAGTGATTTCGAACGCGAGCGGCTGTTCGTCAGTTTCGCGGTCGACGATGAGGAAACCGCGTTGCTGGTGGCGCGAATCGCCGGACAACATGGATACGAAGCACTTCCGTTACCCGTTGACGATGCTTCCGGTGCGGGGGAGTTTTATGCCACCGCGCAGTATCGGCTGGCGATCGATTCGCGCGCGGCGCGCCGGTTGCGTACCGATGTGACCGAAATGGAACTGCTCGGCGAGCGTTTGCGCCGGGACTCCGCGTCGGTTTTCCGCGATCCGCCGAACAGGGACGATCGGAGCCTTTCGCGCAACGAGCCCGGAATTTTTCGCAAGATCACCCTGGGCGACGAGTTCAACCAGCCCACCATCGAGGAAATCGTCGTGCCGGGCGGCGTCGCTCTCGGCGAAAGCGCTGAATTGGACTTCGCACCTGTTGAACTCGTATTCGATGGCGGTTCATTCATATTGCATGGTATCGATTCGGCATCCGGAACGAACGGGATCAGCCGTCGATTGCCGGGCGATGACCCGGCCATGCTGAAATCCCTGTTCGATCTCTCCAGCCGCTCGATCAGAACCCGATCCGATGCGGTCGTGGACCTCGATGTCGACCGGCGCGTGAGCATCTCCTCGGCCTTGCGCGATACCGATGCCGGTTATGCGTTTCTGTTCGCCGACACCTTGCCTTTCGAACATCTCGACTATCTGCCGGTGACCAAGAGCGTGATCATCGACACCGACGTGTCCTGGAACCGGAGCGGAGTGGGAAACGGCCTGCCGCTGGAATTCGAAACCGGATTCGAAGTGCGTTTCCTGTCGGCGGACAGCATGCGCATCGCCCGGACCCGGCTCGCGCTCGAATACGAATATGACTCCGCGAGCGGCGCGGTGCGCTATGGCGGCAACTGGGGACGCTACCAATCGCGCCTGCGGGAAAGCACGGATGTGGACGGCCTCGGCGCGGGTCTGGCGGAATTAGCCCGTTACGCGGGTTGGGTCGCGCTGTTCCGTCGGCTGGAACGGGATGCCGTGCCTTTCCTGAAAGGCCGCTATCAATTCATGAAGATCGACAAGGCGGGCAGGGAGACACCGCGCAGTTTCCGGTAGAATACGCGAAGGGGAACGGTGGAATGAGTATTCGCGCCCGCATTGTGACGGTATTGGGCAGCCTGCATGTACTGGCGGGCTGCGCGACTATCGACCTCGAAACGGACTACGTGTTCGACCCCGCGCTCTACGCCCAGGCAATCGACCAGACCAGCGACAACTATCCGGAAATCGACCCCCTGTCCCTTGATGACGAGATCAAGCAATGGCTCCATGAAAACATGGAAGTGGAGGGGCGCGGCGAAGAATACCTGGTAAGCACCTTGCAGGACCTGCTGTACGGCGAAGACCATCTGAACATCCAATACTCCGACGCGAGAACCCACACGGCGGTCGAGATCTTTCACGCCAGGGAGGGCAATTGCCTGTCGGTGATGAATCTCTATGTCGCCATCGCCCGATATGTGGGGCTGGACGCCAATTTCCAGACCGTTGAGGTGCAGCCGAGTTGGGACCGCCGCGGCGACCTGCTCGTGGTGAGCCAGCACATCAACGCTACCGGCCGGCTGAGCGCCAGGGAGTACTATGTAGTCGATTTCACCCCCGAAATCGCCTTGCAGTCAATGACCGAATCCATAGTTTCGGATGAAGTGGCGAGATCGCTGTATTTCAATAATCTTGGCGTGGAAGCGATGGTGGCCGGCGAAACCGCACAGGCCTTGGGTTACATCAAGAACGCACTATTCATCGACCCGACCAACAGCTTCGCCTGGAACAATCTTGGCACGGCCTACCGGCGGCTGGACAATGAAGTATTGGCCGAATTCAGTTACCACTTTTCCTTCAATCTGGACAATACCAACGCGACCGCGATCAACAATCTGGTAAAACTCTTTCGCGCCCAGGGCGACGAAGACCGGGCAAGGCGATACGCAAGCGTCATCGACAGGTTCAATCGACGCAACCCGTATTTCCAGTACGCCCAGGGCAGAAGGGCATATGAGTTGGGCAACCATGAATCAGCGCGCTCATACTTCCGGCGCGCCATAAGACTGAAACCCTACGAACCGAGCTTCCATACCGGTCTGGCGCTGGCCTATGTCCAACTCGGTGAATTGAACCTGGCGCGGGACGCGCGCGAAGAGGCGGAAAACGTTCTCGCCGCGAACTTGGAAATTTACCGGCCGAGCGACCGCAGGTTGCGCATCTTCGATCGAAACTCCATACTCAACAGTTCCTCCCCGGGATTGACGATACAACTGCGCAGGGGAACGCTGGTTGAACCCGCCCCCAACTGATGAAATGAAGGGGTAGCCGATTGAAACTCCGGCTGGGAACGGCGCTATTGATCGGCGGTCTCGTATCGCTCGCCGGTTGCGCGGGAACGAATACGGGAACGGGTATCGAAAGGGAATATGTCTTTGATCCGGTGCTCTACGCCCGCGCCATCGACCTGACCAGCGACCGATTCCCCGAAATCGACCCTTTGTATCTCAGCGATGAAATCAAGCATTATGTGGATGACCGTGTCGGCAAGGAGCCCCGCAGCGACAAGTATCTGGCGACCGTCCTGCAGGAACTGCTCTACGACGAGAACCGCCTGAACATCCGCTATTCGGACGAGCAAACCTATACCGCGACCGAAGTCTTCCACGCCCGCCGCGGCAATTGCCTGTCGGTGATGAACCTCTATGTCGCCATGGCCCGCCATGTCGGACTCGACGCCAGTTTTCAAACCATCAAGGAAGTGCCGGCCTGGGACCGCCGCAGCGACTTGCTCGTGTTGAGCCAGCACATCAACGCTACCGGCCGCATCGGCCCGCGGGAATATTATGTGGCGGATTTCACGCCGCAAATCGCCTTGCAGCGCAATACCGAGGACGTGGTCTCGGACGAGGCCGCCAGAGCATTGTATTTCAACAACCTGGGCGCCGAAGCCATGTTCGCGGGCGACGCGGAGCAGGGGCTCGCGTATATCAAGAACGCGCTGTTCATCGACTCCGGCAACAGCGAAGCCTGGAACAACCTGGGCGCCGCCTACCTGCGGCTCGATGACGGGGCGATGGCCGAGTTCGGTTTCCACTACGCCCTCGAAACCGACGATTCCAATGTCAACACGATGAACAATCTGGCAAAGTTCTACCGCATGCGCGGCGAGAATGAACGCGCGAGCCGCTTCGAGCGCGCCGCCGAGAGCTTCAATCAGGCCAATCCCTACTTTCATTTCGACGGCGGCTTGAACGCCTACGCCGAAGGCGGCTACGAATCCGCCCGCAAGTTCTTCGGGCGCGCCATCAAACTGCATCCCTTCGAGGCGGATTTCCACTTGGCGTTGGAGAGAGCGTACATCGGCCTCGGCGAACCCGGGTCGGCCCGGGAGGCGCGGCAAGCCGCTGAAACCATGCTCGCCGCGAGCGAGGATTCCGCCGAAGTCCGCGCTTATAAATTGCGGTTCTTCGAGCGCAGATTCAATCGCATTGACCTGCGGTCTATTTTGCGTTCCTCGACGCCCGTGCAGAGCTTCAAACCGGGTTGGTTCTAGTTGAGATCCGGGTCCAACCAGTAGCGGGCGCCTTGCAGCGATGCCTGCAAGGCCAGCCCCGATTCGGTGATTTGATAGACAGTCACGTTGTCGGCGATGGCTTCCGCGCCGGTCGCGGCGCCGAGGTCTCCCGCCCGCGCCGCGGCGTCGGCTTCCACGCCCACGGTAAAACCCACATCGGTGAATCGTCGCAATGCGTCTTCGCTGTGAAACACGATCACGAGCCGGATGTCGGTAACTCCCGCACCGAGGCCGACACCGACTTCGCCCATGCGCAGATAGGTGTCTTCTCCGGTATTGTTGTTGCGCGCGATGCCGACGCCGCCGCCGACATTGACGATCAGGCCGACGCTGGCGTTCGAGAACACGGCGAAGCCGACCGCGCTGAAGATCTGCGCTTCGGTATCCGGCCGCATGGCATACAGGTCGGTCAATACTTCATTGCGCATGTCGAGGATCGCCTGCCGCCGGACTTCCGGATCCCTGGCGGTCAATCCGGTTGACGTGCAGCCGCCGAGCAGGGCGAGAACGAGCGCCGCGAAAAGGCTCTTGAGCAGGGAACTGGGCAGGGTCATCTTGCTTCCTCCTTGCAGAGAATTTCTAGTTGCTTCGGTCGACCGACAAGCGGATCATGGTTTCGAGTGAATCGCGGTAAGTCGACGGCGGAATATCCGCGAGCGCCGCAAGCGCCTTGCCGGCTTCGTCCTCGGCCAAACGACCTGTGTAGTCGAGCGCGTCGCCGCCGCGCACGACTTCGATCACCTTGTGCAGATTCGCCTTGCAGAATTCGGTGTCGGCGATGCACGAGCGAATCAGTTCCGCCTCGCTCTCGCGACCGTTGCGCATAACGTGAATAAGCGGCAGGGTGGGTTTTCCCTCGAGCAGGTCGTCGCCGATGTTCTTGCCCATGGCGCTGCTGTCGCCGGCGTAGTCGAGCACATCGTCGATCAACTGGAAGGCTACGCCGAGATGCAGGCCGAGCGCCTTGAAAGCCTGCTCGGCCGCCGCTGGCGCTCCGGCCAGACGCGCGCCGCATTGGGCGGCGGACTGGAACAGGATCGCGGTCTTGTCGTGGATGACCCGCAGATAGCCCGCCTCGTCAATGTCGGGATTGTTCTTGTTGACGAGTTGCTGCACTTCGCCTTCGGCGATTCGATTGGTGGTGTCGGCCATGATTTCCATGATGCCCATGTCGCCGATTCCGACGAGCAACTGGAACGCGCGGGAATAGATGAAATCGCCGACGAGCACGCTGGTTTCGCAGTTCCATTCCGCATTGACGGTGGGGCGCCCCCGGCGCAGGGTCGACATGTCCACCACATCGTCGTGCAGGAGGGTCGCGGTATGGATGAACTCGATCACCGCCGCCAGTTCGATATGGCGGCTGTCGCGAATGCCGCAACCGCGCGCCGCCAGCAGCACGAGGATCGGTCGCAGCCGTTTGCCGCCGGCGTCGACAATGTAATGGCCGATGCTTTCCACCAGCCCGACCCGCGAATGCAATTGTTCGACAATCGTGCGGTTCACGGCCGCGAAGTCGTCTTCGATCGCCGCCAGGAGCTTCGGAAACATAAGGACGAGAGGCAGTCAGTGAATTCGAACGCGCGGCGGGTGCTCACAGCGCCCCCGCGCAAACAGGCTGCCATGCTAGGGAGCGGGCGGTAGGGTGTCAAGCAGACCACTACATGGCTTCGATCCGTCGCCGTTGACTGGCGTGGGGTTCAGCGGACGCCGTGAATACGGTCCAGCCGCCAAGCACAGCTTGGCGTCGTTCCGGCTGCGCATGAAGCTGCGCTTCATAGACGCTTGCCTACACTCCTGTAGGCTTCGGCCCCGACATCCATGCCGCGGACGCCCGCTGAACCCCACGCCAGCCAACGACGACTCACATGGTGCGAGCGCTTTGTCCCTACCGCGGAATGTGGCATCATGCGCGCTTTTTTGACCCAGGCGCGTCATGAATCAGTTGGTCAAGGTCCATCCGGACAACCCATCCGCCCGTATCGTCAAACTGGCTGTCAACCAATTGCGGCAAGGCGACGTAATCGTCTATCCGACCGATTCGACCTACGCGCTCGGCTGCAACATCGGCAACAAGAGTGCGCTTGATCGCATCCGCCGCATCCGCCAACTCGGCGACCGGCACAATTTCACGCTGGTATGCAGCGATCTGTCTTCTCTCGCGAGCTACGCCCAGGTTCCCAACAGCGCCTATCGGATTCTCAAGGCCCATACGCCGGCCCCATACACCTTCATTCTCAAGGCGAGCCCGGAAGTGCCGCGCCGCCTGATGCATCCGAAACGCAAGACCATTGGTTTGCGCGTGCCAGAACATGGCGTCGCCCAAGCGCTGTTGGCCGAGCACGGCGAACCGATCATGAGCACGAGCCTGATACTTCCCGGCGACGGCGGACCGCTAAGCGATGTCGATGAGATCAGGGACCGTGCAGGCAAGCTCGTAGACCTGATCATCGACGGTGGCGCGTGCGGCATCGAACCGACTACCATGATCGATCTTGTCGAAGGGGCGCCGGTCGTATTGCGCGAAGGCAAGGGCGACATCGGCCCCTTTGTTTGAACCTGAATCAGCGGTAACGGGCGGCAGCGCGATGACTGACAAAGATTCACAAAAACAGTATCGGCCGAAAACAGTGCTTTCCGGCATGCGGCCCACGGGCAAATTGCACCTGGGGCACTACCACGGCGCGCTGAAGAACTGGGCCAGGTTGCAAAGCGAGTACGAGTGCTTCTATTTCATCGCGGACTGGCACGCGCTGACGACTGATTACGGCGACACGGAATTGTTCGGCAACAATGTCGTCGATATGGTGACCGACTGGCTCGCAACCGGAATCGACCCGAAGTCGGCGTCGATTTTTCTGCAATCGGCCGTGCCCGAACATGCCGAATTGCATCTGCTGCTGTCCATGACGACGCCGCTGAGTTGGCTCGAACGGGTGCCGAGCTACAAGGAGCAGCAGACCAGGCTTGAAGGCAAGTCGCTCGATACGTACGGTTTCCTTGGTTATCCCTTGCTGCAGGCGGCGGATATTCTGATCTACGGCGCCGGGTACGTTCCCGTCGGCGGCGACCAGGCCGCCCATGTCGAATTGACCCGCGAGGTGGCGCGGCGCTTCAACCATATGTATGGCGCGCCGGTTCTCGTCGAACCCGAAGCTCTGCATACCACGGTGGCGAAGCTGCCCGGTCTCGACGGCCTGAAAATGTCCAAGTCCTACAATAATTCGATCGCCTTGCGCGAAGCGCCCGAGTCGGTCGAGAAAAAGATCCGCACCATGCCGACCGATCCGGCGCGGGTGCGCCGCACCGACCCCGGCGACCCGGACAAATGCCCGGTCTGGCAATTTCACGAAGTCTATTCGGACGGGAAGACCCGGAAGTGGGTCCGCGAAGGCTGCGCGAGCGCGGGCATTGGCTGTGTCGATTGCAAGAAGCCCGTGATCGAAGCCGTGCTCGGCGAACTCGAACCGATCCGCAAGGCCGCCAGGCCTTTGGAGGAAAACCCGGACGAAGTGCGCGCCATCATCGTTGAGGGCAGCGAACGGGCGCGGGAATCCGCCGGCGCGACCATGGACCGCGTGCGAAGCGCCATGGGCCTAGACCGTTGGTAGTGCCTTCGCAAAAAACATCGCAGGCGCCGGAAGGCCAACGGCAACTGGCCATCGCCTATGTTGCCGGCGCCGCGGTCGAGGAGTTGCCCGGCGATCTCTATATTCCGCCCAACGCGCTCGAAGTCTACCTTGAGGCCTTTGAAGGTCCGCTCGATCTGCTGCTTTACCTGATCAAGCGTCAGAACATCGACATTCTCGAAGTCGACGTGGCCGAAATCACCGATCAATACATGGCCTATATCGAATTGATGCGGGCGGGACAATTCGAGCTCGCCGCCGAATACATGGTGATGGCGGCGATGCTGGCGGAAATCAAATCGCGCATTCTGCTGCCGCGGCCCGAAACCGCCGAAGAAGAAGAAGCCGACCCGCGCGCGCAACTCATCCGCCGCCTGCTCGAATACGAGCGCTACAAGCTGGCGGCGGAAAATCTGGACGAGCTGCCGCGGCTGAACCGGGAATTGCGCCAGGCCCGGGCCGGCTTGCCGGAAATTCAGCGGACGATTCCCGAACCGGTCGTGGAACTGTCCGATCTGCTCGCCGCCATGGCCAGCGCCTTGCGCCAGGCCGAACTGTTCGAACATCACCACGTCAGTCTTGAATCGATCTCGACGGAAGAGAAGATCGGCCACCTGCTGCGCAGCCTGGAAAAGAACCGTTTCGTGCCGCTGGTATCCTTGCTCGACCCGCGCGAAGGCCGACTCGGCGTGGTAGTGACCTTTCTCGCAATCATGGAAATGATGCGCGGCGCAATGGTGGAAATCGTGCAATCCGACTTATTCGGCCCCATTCATCTGCGCCTCGCCGGTAAAGAGGCCGGCAATGAGGAATCAACATGAACCCCGAACTCAAGTCGGTCGTGGAAGCGTTGCTGCTGGCGGCGGATCGGGCGCTTTCCATCGATGAAATCAGGTCGGTGTTCGACGAGGCGGATCGACCGGGCAGGGATGAACTGAGACAGGCGCTCGCCGGCATCGCAGCCGATTGCGAGTATCGCGGCGTGGAACTGAAGGAAGTCGCCTCGGGCTACCGCCTGCAAATCAGGCGGGAACTGGCCGGCTGGGTAAACCGCCTGTGGGAGGAAAAGCCGCCCCGTTACACCCGGGCCCTGCTCGAAACCCTGGCGCTAATCGCCTACCGGCAGCCCGCCACGCGCGGCGATATCGAAGAAGTTCGCGGCGTCTCCGTCAGCACCGGCATCATGCGCACCTTGCTGGACCGCGAGTGGATCCGAATCTCCGGGCATCGCGAAACACCCGGCCGCCCCGAACTTTTCGTCACCACCCGGCAATTCCTGGACCATTTCAACCTGAAAAGCTTGTCCGATCTGCCGCCCTTGTCCGAAGTAAAGAACTTGAGCGAGGCCCTGCCCGATGAGAACCTGAATGAAGCTGTACAGGAGCTGTTCGCTGACTCAAACGAAGCCGACAAGCCGGAAACCACCGATGGAGAAGATGCTCCGAGCCATTCCGCTTCGCTCCAAGCGGAGTGACGAATAGCTGATTCCGCACAATGTGAGTCGCAGTCGGGCTGAGGCTGGCGCAGCGAGCCTGAAGCCAGCTTGGGTGAAGGCAAGCGTTTATGAAGCGAAGCTTCATGCGCAGCCGGAACGACGCCAAGCCGTGCTTGGCGGCTGGACCGTATTTACCGCGTCCGCTGCACCAGCCTCAGCCCGAAGGCGACGGATCAAAGCCACAAAGTCATGAGCGAGAAATTGCAAAAAGTGCTGGCGCGCGCCGGCCTTGGTTCGCGCCGGACGCTGGAGGAATGGATCAGCGCCGGCCGTGTGCAGGTCAACGGCCGGCTTGCGAGACTCGGGGATCGGGTCGATCCGGAAGACCGGATAGCCGTCGATGGCCGGAAAATCCGGCCGGACAGGAAGAAAAGGCCCCGCTGCCGGGTGTTGTTGTACAACAAGCCGGAAAACGAGGTCTGCACCCGTTCCGATCCGCAGGGACGCCCCACCGTTTTCGACCGCCTGCCGCCCTTGCGCAACAGCCGCTGGGTATCCGTCGGCAGGCTCGATCTGAATTCAAGCGGCCTGCTGCTGTTCACCAACGACGGCGAACTCGCCCACCGCCTCATGCATCCTTCCAGCGGCATCGACCGGGAATACGCCGTGCGCGTACTTGGGGAAGTGACCGATGAAATGTTGCGGCGGATGCGCGCGGGCGTCTCAGTCGACGGCCGCCTTTGCCGTTTCAGCGATATCCGCTTTTTCGGCGGCGAAGGCGCGAACCAGTGGTATCACGTCGTATTGATGGAAGGCCGCAATCGCGAGGTGCGGAAAATCTGGCAGTCCCAGGGCGTAACAGTCAGCCGCCTGAAGCGAGTGCGTTTCGGCCCCGTTTTCATTCCGAGTTCGGTTTCCGCGGGCAAGTTCCACGAACTCAAGCAGGCGGAAATCGACGAGTTGCGGAACTACGCGCGCCGGTCGCGATGCTCGCGGGATTGAAGTCCCGCGCGTCCAGGGCCTGTCCGTGCAGATCCCGTCCGTCGGGTCCGAGCAGATAAAGATACACCGGCATGAGCGATTCCGGCGCCGGCAAGGCGTCCGGATTTTCGCCGGGATAAGCCGCGGCGCGCATAGCGGTGCGCGTGCCGCCCGGATTCAGGCTGTTGACCCGGATAGATGTGGTCGTGCCGACTTCGGCCGCGAGGGTTTGCATGAGTCCTTCCACGGCGAACTTCGATACCCCGTAGGCGCCCCACCAGGCGCGCCCTTCGCGGCCTACCGCGGAAGCCGTGAACAGGACGCGCGCATCGGTCGATTTCGCCAGCAGGGGCAGCAGCTTGCGCGTGAGCAGAAAAGCCGCATTGACATTGACCTGCATCACTTCCCGCCATTGCTGCTCGGGATAGAACTCAATCGGCGAACGCGGTCCGAGCGCGGCGGCGTTGTGCACCAGACCGTCCAGCACCGGAAACCGCTTTTCCAGGCTCGCGGCGATGGCGCCGAAATCTTCGGGGCCGGCGCGGCCGAAATCCACCGGCTGTATGAAACCCCGCCCCGGCCAGGATTGTTCGGCCTCGTCATACAAGCTTTCCAGCTTCCGCCGGCTGCGGCTCAACATGACGACATTCGCGCCATGGGCGAGCAGGCTCAACGCGCAGGCGCGGCCGATGCCGCCGCCGGCGCCGGTAACGAGGATAGCGCGGTCCGCGAGCAGGTCGGCGGGCGGGCGATAGTCGAACATCAGGGTTTGGCTTCCGATTGCGCGGGCTTGCGATAGCAGGCGATGTAATTCACGTCCAGGTTCCGTTGCAGAAAATACCTTTTGGTGAAGGGGCTGTAGCCCAAGCCGATTTGCGCTTCGAGTTCAAGGCCGGCGGCGCGGCACCAGCCGGCGAGCTCCGACGGCTTGATCAGCTTGGCGTAATCATGGGTGCCCCGGGGCAGCAGGCGCAACACGTACTCGGCGCCGACAATGGCGAACAGCCAAGATTTGGGGTTGCGGTTGATGGTGGCGAAAACCGCGAGTCCGCCGGGTTTGAGCAGATGCCGGCAGGCGTCGACCACCGAGCCGGGGTCGGGCACGTGTTCGAGCATTTCTAGACAGGTCACCAAGTCGAATTCTCCCGGCGCCTCGGCGGCGAGTTGTTCCGCGGTACATTTCCGGTAGTCGATCTCAAGGCCGCTTTCCCGCAGATGCAGCCGGGCGACGGCGAGCGCGGCGTCGGCCATGTCGATACCGGTTACTTCGGCGCCATGCCGGCGCATGGCTTCGGTGAGAATGCCGCCGCCGCAACCTACGTCGACGACCTTTTTACCGGCGGGATTGACCATGCGCGCGATGTAGCCCATGCGCAGGGGATTGATTTCGTGCAAGGGTTTGAATTCGCTGTTCGGATCCCACCAGCGGCTCGCCAGCGCCTCGAATTTGCGGATTTCCTGTGGATCGAGGTTTCGCATCGCATTCAAGCCCTGGTTTCAGAAAAGATCCAGCACTTGTTCCCGCCAATGTCCCGCGGATTCGAGCACGGCATCCTCATCGAGGGCAAGCAGGCCGCCATCCGCGAGCAGGGGCCGTCCGGCACACCAGACATGGCTGACCTGCGACGATTGCGCGGCATAAACCAGATGGGAACAAACGCCATACAACGGACTGGTATTGAGCCGTCCGAGGTCGACCGCGGTCACGTCGGCCCATTTGCCGGTTTCCAGGCTGCCGGTTTCCCGATCGATTCCCAACGCCCGCGCGCCGTTGATCGTCGCCATTTCCAGCACCTTCGCCGCGGGCAGGGCTGCGGCGTCTTTCGCCACGAGTTTGCCGAGCAGGGCCGCCGCGCGCATTTCACCGAACATGTCGAGATCGTTGTTGCTGGCGGCGCCGTCGGTGCCCAGCGCCACATTCACTCCCGCCTTGAGCAGGTCCGCCACCCGGCAGGCGCCGCTCGCGAGCTTCAGATTGGATTCGGGGCAATGTATGACCGAGGCGCCCGTCGCGGCGAGCATCGCGATTTCCCCATCGAGCAATTGCGTGGCGTGTACGCATTGAAAGCGCGGACCGATCAAACCAAGTTCTTCAAGCCGGGCCAGGGGCCGCCGCCCGTTTGCGCGAACCGCCTCGTCGACTTCCGCCGCGGTTTCGTGGACATGAATATGGATCGGTGCGCCAAGCTCCCCCGCGTACCGCGCGGCCGCGCGCAACTGATCGTCCGATACGGTATATGGCGCATGGGGGCCGAATGCGACATGCAGCCGCGGATGTTCGCGGAAGCGCCCGCACAACTCCCGCGCCTTGTCCAAGTATTCGTCCGGGCCGTCCGCCCAGATCGAGGGAAAATCCAGAATCGGCCCGCACAATTGGGCGCGCATCCCGGCGTCGGTCACGCATTCGGCAACGATGTCGGGAAAAAAATACATGTCGGCGAAACACGTTGTCCCGCCCCGAATCATTTCGGCCATGGCCAATTGCGCGCCGGCGCGAACGAACTCCGGCCCGATGAGACGATTCTCCAGCGGCCAGATATGATCTTCCAGCCATTCCCGCAAAGGCAGATCGTCGGCGACGCCGCGCAACAAGCTCATCGGCGAGTGCCCATGGCTATTGACCAGACCGGGAACAAGCGCGTGATTCCCAAGTTCGAGAACCTCATCCGCCCGCCAAACGGCAACAGCCTCATCCACCGGCGCCAGCCCCGCAATACGCCCCCCGCGGACCGCCAACGCATAATCGCGCAGCACCTCGCCGCGGGGAACCACGGGCACGATCCACCGCGCCCGTATAAGCAGGTCAACTTCTTCAGGCCGTACCGAATTCAACGCGGCAATCTCCAATGCGGGCGGCGATTATAACAACACAGCAATACTCATTTTGTCGAAAGATGGATTCTGCGACTCCGCTTCGCTCCGCGCGGAATGACGTCTTTCCGAGTCCGCACGGCGTGAGTCGCCGCTGGCGGGTGGGGGGTTCAGCGGGCGTGCGAGACAAGGATGTCGAGCCCGAAGCCTGCATGGATGTATTTACGGCGTCCGCTGAACCCCCCACCCGCCAGCGGCGACGGGTCGAGGCCACTGACCCCAGCCACGAGGAGACTCGATCTACGCAATGTGCTAGAATTCACGCCTTTCTCCGGCGCTTTCAGCGACCGGGAAATCCGCCGATAAATCAATAAGTAATCAAGCTCAAGATACTTCCATCCAATGCCGGAATCCGACCAGCAGGTTTCTCCCGTTGCGCTAGAAACCGAGATGCGAGACTCCTATCTCGCCTATGCCATGAGCGTGATAGTGGGCCGGGCGCTGCCCGATGTGCGCGACGGCCTGAAGCCCGTGCATCGCCGAATCCTGTTCGCCATGCGCGTGCTGTCCAATGATCACGACAAGCCCTACAAGAAATCCGCCCGCGTCGTTGGCGACGTGATCGGCAAATATCATCCCCACGGCGAGAGCGCCGTCTACGATACCGTCGTCCGCATGGCCCAGGATTTCTCCCTGCGTTATCCCTTGGTCGACGGTCAGGGCAATTTCGGTTCCGTCGACGGCGACCAGGCCGCGGCGATGCGTTACACCGAAATCCGCATGGCGCGCATTGCCCAGGAACTGCTTGCCGATCTCGACAAGGAAACCGTCGATTTTTCACCCAATTACGACGACACCGAAGAAGTTCCCGATGTGCTGCCGACGCGGATTCCGAATTTGCTGATCAACGGCTCCTCGGGCATCGCCGTGGGCATGGCGACGAATATCCCCCCGCACAATCTCGAAGAAGTGATCAATGGCGCGATCGCCTTGCTGGAAGATCCGGAGATCGGCGTCGATGGGCTGATGGAGCATATCGCCGGACCCGATTTCCCCACCGCCGCCATCATCAACGGCAGGGCGGGTATCGTGCAGGCCTATCGCTCGGGCCGCGGCATGGTCTATGTCAGGGCCCGCGCCGAGATTCTCAGGGATGGGAAAAGCGGCAAGGAAACCATCATCGTCAGCGAGATTCCCTACCAGGTGAACAAGGCGAGGCTGATCGAACGCATCGCCGATCTCGTCAAGGAAAAGAAGATCGAAGGCATCACCGAGTTGCGCGACGAATCCGACAAGGACGGCATGCGCATCGTCATCGAGTTGCGCAAGAACGAAATGGGCGAAGTGGTGCTGAACAACCTCTATTCCCATACCCAGATGCAATCGGGTTTCGGCATCAACATGGTCGCCCTCGTCGACGGCCAGCCCAAGTTGCTCAACCTGAAAGGCATGCTCGAAGCCTTCATCCGGCACCGGCGCGAAGTCGTCTCGCGTCGCACGATCTACCTGTTGCGCAAGGCCAGGGAACGTGGCCATTTGCTCGAAGGCCTGGCCGTGGCCCTGGGCAATATCGACGCCGTCATCGAGCTCATCAAGACCTCGCCGACGCCGGTGGAAGCGAAGGAGAAACTGCTCGCGCGATCCTGGGTCTCGGCCGAGGTCGTGGAAATGCTCAGCGGAGTCGGCGCGGAGGCCTGCCGTCCCGACGGTCTCGACCCCGCCTTCG
Organism: Pseudomonadales bacterium; assembly: GCA_963664805.2. Lineage (GTDB taxonomy): Bacteria > Pseudomonadota > Gammaproteobacteria > Pseudomonadales > Pseudohongiellaceae > UBA9145. The sequence goes on from OY761612.1 coordinate 346,397, forward strand.
GCCTCAAGCAGGGAGATGCGGGCAGCGAATACTTCCTCTCCCCGGAACAGGCCCAGGCGATACTCGACCTGCGCCTGCACCGGCTCACCGGGCTCGAACACGAGAAGCTGGTAAAGGACTACAAGGACTTGCTCGGCAAGATCGCGGAATACGTCGAAATTCTGGACGATTCCGGACGCCTGCTCCAGGTTGTGCGCGAGGAACTCGAGCAGGTGCGCAAGGATTACGGCGACGCCCGCCGCACCGAAATCGTCGGCAGCCAACACGACCTGACGATGGAAGACCTCATCACGCCGGAAGACCGCGTGGTCACGATCTCCCATCTCGGCTATACCAAGACCCAGCCTGTCGCGGACTATAGCGCCCAGCGGCGTGGCGGCATGGGCAAGGCCGCCGCCACCGTCAAGGGCGAGGATTTCGTCACGCGGATGCTGATCGCCAATACCCACGATACCTTGCTGTGTTTCAGCAACGCGGGCAAGGTGTACCAACTCAAGGTCTACCAGATTCCGCTCGCGTCCCGCACTTCCCGCGGCAAGCCCATCATCAACATCATTCCCGCGCTCGACGAAGGCGAACGCATCACGGCGATGCTGTCGGTCAAGGAATTCGACGAGGATCATTTCGTCTTTATGGCGACGCGCGCGGGTTTCGTGAAAAAGACCGCCCTCAGCGAGTTCGCGCGGCCGCGCAGCGTCGGCCTGCGGGCGATCGAATTGCGCGACGGCGACACCCTGATCGGGACCGCGATTACCGACGGCGAGCGGGACATCATGCTCGTCAGCGGCAGCGGCAAAACATTGCGCTTCAATGAATCTGCGGTAAGAGCCATGGGCCGGCAGGCAAGAGGCGTGCGCGGCATCCGCTTGCAGCCCGGCGCCGAAACGATTTCGCTGATCATTCCCGACAACGACAAGCAGATCCTGACCGTAAGTGAAAACGGCTTCGGCAAGAGGACCGACACCTCGCAATTTCCGGTTAAGGGAAGGGCGACCCAGGGCGTCATCGGCCTGAAAACCAGCAAGCGCAATGGGCCCGTGGTCGGCGCCGTGCAAGTCACCGAAAACGACGAGATCATGCTCATCTCCGACAAAGGCACGCTGGTGAGAACCCGGGTGGACGAAATCTCCAAGGTCAGCAGGTCCGCCCAGGGCGTGACGCTGATCAATCTCAAGGAGGGCGAGGCACTCGTGGGTCTCGAACAGATCGACGAAGCGGAAGACGTCATGAATGCAAGTGAAGAACCGCCTCCGGCGGACCAGACCCATTGACCGCCAAAATCGCCTACCTGGGACCGCCGGGCACATTCTCCCAGGAAGCGGCCCTGCGCCAGTTCGGCAATGACTGCGAATTGCTCGATTGCCGCGCCATCGAAGAAGTTTTCGCGGCGGTGGAATCGGGCAGGGCGGCCCATGGCGTGACGCCGATCGAGAATTCGACCGAAGGCGCGGTAAACAATACCCAGGACTGCCTGATCGACAGTCCCGCGCAGATCGTCGCCGAACAGGTTGTCCCGATCGAACATCATCTGCTTGCAAGGGAAGGCGTCCCGCGAGCGGCCTTCGACTGCGTCGCCTCGCACCCGCAATCATTGGCCCAATGCCGCAAGTGGTTGCGAGCGCATATGCCCGATGTGCCGCTGCGTGAATGCGCGAGCAATGGCGAGGCTGCGCGAATGGCGGCGGAAGACCCGGCCGTCGCGTCGATCGCCGGCAACATGGCGCGCAGGATCTACGACCTGCGGGCGCTGGCGGAATCGATCCAGGACCAGGTGGGCAATCGCACGCGTTTCGCTGTCATCGGTCGGGAGCAGGCCGCGCCGAGCGGGCACGACAAGACCAGCATCCTGGTTTACACGGGAAACCGTCCCGGCGCACTGTTCCGCGTACTCGAGCCTTTCGAGAACTTGCGGATCAGTCTGAGCCGTCTCGAATCGCGTCCGTCGCGGGACGAAAAATGGGAATACATATTCTTCATGGATTTCGAGGGCCACCGCCGGGACGAAAAAATCGGGGAATTGTTCCGCCGCTTAAGCGCGTGTACCGACGCGGTTAAAATACTCGGCTCTTATCCGGCCGGCGCCTGAAGTCGCGCCAGGCCTCTTTGCATGAATTCGCTGGCATGAAATCGAGCAGCATCGCCATTGTCGGACTGGGCCTGATCGGGGGATCCCTGGCCAGGGCCCTCAAGCGCGCCGACGCCGGCCTGCGGATCGGCGCCGTGGATCTCGACGAAAAAGCGCTGCGATCGGCGCTCGGCGAGCGGACGATCGACACGGCCGGCGATTTGGGCGAAGTCTGTTCCGCTGCGGATCTGGTGATCATCGCCGCGCCACCGCTCGCGGCGCCCGGTATATTGCGCGAACTTGAAAAATACGCCGCGCCGGAAGCCGTGATCACCGACGTGGCCAGCGCCAAGGGGCATATGACCGAAGCGCTTGCGGTGCTGCCGGCGGGATTCAGGGCCAGGGTGGTTCCCGGCCATCCGCTTGCCGGTTCGGAACAAAGCGGCTTCGCGGCCTCGAAAGCGGACCTGTTCCTCGACCGCAACGTCGTTCTCACCCCGGTTGACGACACCGATCCCGGAGCAATTGCCGCGGTCCACGATTTGTGGCGCATGCTCGGCGCCAATGTGCTTGCCATGAGCGCGGCGCGTCACGACCGCATCCTCGCGCTGACGAGCCATCTGCCGCACCTGCTCGCTTTCGCGGTAGCCGGCCTGCTGGCGCGGCGCGAAACCGGCCCAGACGCGAATCGCTATGCCGCCAGCGGTTTCGCCGACTTCACCAGACTGGCTGCGAGCGACCCGGATCTGTGGGCCGATATTTTCAGCGCCAATTCTTCGGCCGCCCGGGAAGCGCTGGACGCCTTGGTGGCAGATTTGAAGCTGATGCGCCGGGCGCTGGCGGAGAATGACCGCGCGGCGCTGGACGAGCGCCTGCGCCGGGGACGGCTGGCGCGGGAGAATTTCGATCTTGGCCCTTTCAGGACGGACGACGATTCAAAGTCGCGTACGAGGCGGGAATCCGGGTTTCAGAAGAGCTTTCTGGTGCGGCAGGGAGGCTCGATCAAGGGCCGCATCCGCGTTCCCGGCGACAAGTCGATTTCCCATCGCGCCGTGATGCTCGGTTCGCTCGCCGAAGGCGTGACAAACGTCAGCGGTTTCCTTGAAGGCGAAGACGCGCTCAACACTCTGGCGGCGTTTCGCGAACTCGGCGTCACCATTGCCGGGCCGGAAAACGGCTGCCTGCGGATCTACGGCGTCGGCGCAAAGGGATTGCGGGCGCCGCGCAAACCCCTGTACATGGGCAACGCGGGCACCGCCATGCGCTTGCTCGCTGGTGTGCTGGCCGGACAGGAATTCGCCAGTGAACTGCATGGCGACGAATCGCTCTCCGCGCGGCCCATGGACCGCATCATCAAGCCCTTGTCGGCCATGGGCGCGCGCATCGCCGCGGAAGCCGGCGGGCGGCCGCCCTTGCGCTTGAACGGCGACGCTTCCGGCGGATTGCTGGGCATCGACTACGACATGCCCGTCGCAAGCGCCCAGGTCAAGTCATGCCTGCTGCTTGCCGGCCTGTACGCCGACGGCGTGACGACGGTTCGCGGGCCGGGCCCATGCCGCGACCACACGGAGCGAATGTTGCGCGGATTCGGGGTGCGGCTGGAAGCCGGTCCCGTGGAAGGCAGTGTCAGCATCAGGGGAGGACAGACGCTCACCTCCACCTCGATCGATATCCCCGGCGACGTTTCCTCGGCGGCTTTCTTCATGGTCGCTGCGGCGATCACGCCCGGCTCGGCGGTGACGCTCGAACATGTCGGCGTCAATCCGACCCGCGCCGGCGTCATCGATATTTTGCGGCGAATGGGCGCCGACATCCGCCTGCGCAATGAATGCGAGTCGGGCGGCGAACCCGTGGCCGATATCGAAGTGCGTTACCGCCCCTTGCGCGGCGTTGACATCGGCGGGGAACAGGTCGCGCTGGCCATCGACGAAATTCCCGCGCTGCTCATCGCCGCCGCCTGCGCCGAAGGCGAAACCCGGGTGCGGGGCGCCGGCGAACTGCGCGTCAAGGAAAGCGACCGCATCGACGCCATGGCGCGCGGACTGGATGTGCTCGGCATCGAAAACGAAACTTGGCCCGACGGCATCCGCGTGGTGGGCGGCGCGCCGGGAGGCGGCGTCATCGACAGCCGCGGCGACCATCGCATCGCCATGGCCTTCGCCGTGGCGGGCCCGCGTTGCGGCGAAGCCGTGACGATCCGCGATTGCGCCAACGTCGCCACCTCGTTTCCCGGATTCGCCGCGCTGGCGCGCGGGACCGGACTCGATATTACCGAGACGGACCTGATTCCGTGAGCGGGGCGCCCGTCATCACCGTCGACGGACCGTCGGCCACGGGCAAGGGAACCATCGCCGGGCGGGTGGCGGCAAAGCTGGAATATCATTTACTCGACAGCGGCGCCTTGTACCGCGTGCTCGCGCTTGCTTCCCACCGGAGCGACATCAATCCGAAAGACGGCGCCGGGATCGCGGCGCTGGCGATGGGACTGCCGGTGGAGTTCAACGCGGCCGGGGGCGTGAGACTGCAAGGCGAAGACGTCAGCAATGCAATCCGCACCGCGCTGGTGGACGAACTGGCAAGCCGCATCGCGGCCTTGGCCGAGGTGCGCAAGGCCTTGCTGCCCTGGCAAAGGGAGTTTCGCCGCCAACCCGGACTCGTCGCCGAAGGACGCGATATGGGCGCCGTTGTTTTCGCCGACGCGGAGGTCAAGTTCTTCCTCACCGCCAGCGCCGAAGTCCGCGCGAGACGGCGGCATAAGCAGTTGATTGACAAGGGTCTCAGTGCTAGACTGCCCGACCTTTTGCGGGACTTGCGGACACGGGACCGGCGCGACGAGCAGCGGAGCATTTCACCGTTGCGGCCGGCGACCGGCGCGATCGAGATCGATACCTCACAATTGAGCATAGATCAGGTTGTCGAGCGGGTCATGCAATCGATTGCCGCCCGGCGCGGCGGCTGATGTTGGAAATCAACCAGATCAAAGATTGGTACATTTCATGACTGAGAGTTTCAAGGAGCTTTTCGAGGAAAGTTTGCACAATATCGATATGACGCCGGGGGCCATAGTCACCGGCACCATTGTCGATATCGACACCGATTGGGTTACCGTCAATGCCGGGCTGAAGTCCGAAGGCGTAATCCCGCGCAGCCAGTTTCTCGATGAGGACGGCGTGTTCAGCTTGTCCGTGGGCGACGAAGTCAAGGTCGCCCTCGAAACCGTCGAGGACGGTTTCGGCGAAACCCGGCTTTCCCGGGAAAAGGCCAAGCGGGCCGAATCCTGGCTGATGCTTGAAGCGGCCTACGAGAAGGACGAGCCCGTCAAGGGCATCATCAACGGCAAGGTCAAGGGCGGTTTCACCGTAGACCTGAACAATATCCGCGCTTTTCTGCCCGGTTCCCTGCTCGATGTGCGGCCGATTCGCGATTCCCAGCATCTGGAAGGCCAGATTCTCGAATTCAAATTGATCAAGCTTGACCGCAAGCGCAACAACGTGGTCGTTTCCCGCCGCGCCGTGCTCGAATCGGTCAGCTCGGAAGAACGCGAAGCCCTGCTCGAGAAGTTGGAAGAGGGCATGTTCATCAAGGGCGTGGTCAAGAATCTTACGGAATATGGCGCGTTCGTCGACCTCGGCGGCGTCGACGGGCTGTTGCATATCACCGACATGTCTTGGAAGCGGATCAAGAATCCTTCCGAAATCGTCAATGTCGGCGACGAACTCGAGGTAAAGATTCTCAAGTACGACCGCGCCCGCAGCCGCGTCTCACTCGGATTGAAACAGATGGGCGAAGATCCCTGGGTCGCCATCAAGAAGCGTTATCCCATACATACCCGCGTCCAGGCCGTGGTTACCAATGTCACCGATTACGGCTGTTTCGCCGAACTCGAAGAGGGCGTCGAGGGCTTGGTGCACGTTTCCGAAATGGACTGGACCAATCGCAATATCCATCCGTCGAAAGTGGTGCAACTCGGCGACGAAGTCGAAGTCATGGTGCTCGACATAGACGAGGAGCGCCGCCGCATCTCGCTCGGCATCAAGCAATGCCACCAGAATCCCTGGGAACGATTCGCCGAGGAGCACAACAAGGGCGACCGCATCTCAGGCGCGATCAAGTCGATCACGGATTTCGGCATTTTCATCGGCCTGAAAGGCAGTATCGACGGCCTCGTGCATCTTTCGGACATTTCTTGGGACGAGTCGGGCGAGGACGCTGTGCGCCGATTCAGCAAGGGCCAGGAAATCGAAACCGTGATCCTGTCGATCGACCCGGAGCGCGAACGCATTTCGCTCGGCATCAAGCAACTCAGCGACGATCCGTTTTCGAGCTATATCTCCTCCAACAGTGTCGGCAACATCGTCAAGGGAAGCGTGGTTTCGGTGGAAGCCAAGGCGGCGATCATCGCGCTGGGCGATGAAATGGAAGGTATACTGAAGGCCTCCGAAATCAAGCGCGAAAAAGTCAAGGACGCGCGCTCGGAACTGAAAGACGGCGACGAAATCGACGTGAAGATTGTTGGAGTCGACCGCAAGAACCGCGCGTTGAACCTGTCGATCAAGGCGATCGAAATCGATCAGGAAAGAGAAGCGGTCAAACAGCACAAGAGCCAAGAGGCGGAAGAAGTATCGCCCGGCACGATCGGCGACCTGATCAAGGCGCAGATGAACAAGGGCAGCCCAAAGAAGGAAGACGGATAGAGTGTGATGACGAAATCCGAATTGATCGATCAGATCGCCGCGAAACAGGACCAGCTTTCGTCCAAGGATGTGGAACTTGCGGTCAAGGCGACCGTCGACCACATGGCGTGGGTGTTGTCGCAGGGGCGCCGGATCGAGATTCGGGGATTCGGCAGTTTTTCTTTGCACTACCGCCTGCCGCGCGTGGGCAGGAATCCCCGCACCGGCATCCCGGTATCGCTGCCCGGCAAATACGTGCCGCATTTCAAACCCGGCAAGGAACTGCGCGAGCGGGTGAACGACAGCATGCCGGCCCGCGGGGCCGCAGGCTTCTGATCATCGGGTCGGCGGCGACCGGCAAGGAATTCGCGCTCCACACATGCGGACATTGAAGCGATTGCTGGTTGGATTCTTCACAGTTTGCGTTTTTTTCGCCGCGGTGGCTTTCGCTTGGCATAACGACACCCAAGTAGCGGTCGGCTTGGGCGACTGGCGGCTCCCGCCGCAAGCCGTCTCGATCTGGATTCTCGGCGCGTTTGTCAGCGGCGGAATCCTTGGATTATTGCTTGGCCTAAGGCTGTTTCAGGGATTTCGCAGGAACAGCCGGGTCAGGAAATTGTCCCGGCAACTGGCGGCGGCCCGGCAGGAAATCGAACGACTGAAGATCAGCGACTAATCGATGCCTTTCAATGAAGAAAACCGCAAGCGCATAATCGTCGCGCTCGATTTCGCCACGGAAAAGGAAGTTCTGAGTCTGCTGGACAGGCTCGACCCCGACCTTTGCCGAGTGAAGATAGGCAAAGAACTGTTTACCTCCCGCGGTCCCGCCTTGGTGAAGAAAGTCGGTGAACTCGGCTTCGAAATTTTCCTCGACCTCAAATTTCACGACATCCCGAACACCGTGGCCGGCGCCGTGCGCGCCGCCGCGCTGGAGCTTGGCGTCTGGATGTTGAATGTGCATGCATCCGGTGGCAGGGCGATGCTCGAAGCCGCCGCCGGGGCGCTCGAAGGCGCCGACTGCCAGCCTACGCACATCGTCGGCGTTACGTTGCTGACGAGCTTGAACGATCGGGATCTGTCGCAACTGGGAATACAGGACAGCGCCCGGGAGCAAGTGTTGCGGCTCGCCAATCTGTGTCATGCGGCCCGACTTGGCGGCATCGTCTGTTCGCCGGCGGAAGTCGCCGCGTTGCGCGAGGCGATGCCGCCGGAATTTCTGCTGGTAACGCCCGGAATCCGTCGTCCCGGCGATGCGCGCGGCGATCAGAAGCGTGTCATGGGGCCGGCCGAAGCCATTGCCGCCGGCGCGGATTTTCTGGTGGTCGGGCGTCCCATCACCCGCGCGGAAGACCCGCGGGCGGCGCTCGCGGAATTTGTTTCCTGAATTTCAGGCAATTCGCCGAATCCGTACTAATCTTTTTTTGCAGCCGAAAGGCTGCTTCATTTTTCAACTACGGATGAGGATACGATCATGATCAAAACCAACTGGTTTGCCATTGCAATTTTTCTTTTCTCGCTGCTCGCCGCTCCCCTGGGTGCGGCCGCCGACGATCCGGTGGCCGGCGCCGGGGAGACGGTGCAGATCGACATCAACTCCGCCGATGCGGCCGCCATCGCCGCCGCGCTCGACGGCGTGGGCCTGGTCAAGGCCCAGGAAATCGTCGCTTACCGCGAGATGTTTGGCGCCTTCAAGACTGTCGACGAATTGACGGAAGTCAAGGGCATCGGGCCCGGCACGCTGGAGCGGAATCGCGACCGCATCGTGCTGGAAAGCGAGTAACTTGCCCCGGGCGCTTGCGGACCATCCGCAAGCGCCCGATTTTCCAGCTTCGATCCGTCGCCGTCTGGTAAGTGGGGTTCAGCGGACGCCGTAAATACGTCCCTGTAGGCTTCGGGCTCGGCATCCATGCCTCGCACGCCCGCTGAACCCCACTTACCAGACGGCGACTCACATTGTGCGTATTCGGGGATATAATCGCCATTTTCCTGCGAACCCGTCCCATGTTGCTCGCGGCTGTTCTCGGTGGATTGTTTATTGCCTCTTTCCTGTTGACCGGCGCAGTTCGGCGTTATGCATTGCGAGGCGGGATGCTGGACGTTCCGGTGTCTCGCAGTTTGCATGAGGAAGCGAAGCCGGTTGGGGGCGGTGTTGTAATTGCTGCGTTGTTTCTGGTTTATGCCGGTGCGTGTAGTTTGCGGGGCAGTGTTCCGCCGCGTGAATTTCTGGCCTTGGCCGGGGGCGCGCTGGTTGCCCTGGTCGGTCTGTTTGATGATCTCTGGAAGTTGTCGCTGGGCTGGCGATTGCCGGCGCAATTCGCGGCGGCGATCTGGGCGGTTTCGTGGGTGGGGGGAGCGCCTGCGGTGGATTTCTATTTCTTTGCGCTCGGCGAGTCCTTTTTGCTTGACTCCTTGGGGGTGCTGGCGCTGGTTTGGCTGCTCAATTTGTATAACTTCATGGACGGGATTGATGGGCTTGCGGCGAGTGAGCTTGTGTTTGTTTCGGTGCTGGGGTGCATGATTGCGATTTCGGCGGACGATTTGGTGCTGGGACTGTCGAGTGCGGGGTTTGGCGCGTTGGCGCTGGGGTTTCTTGCGTGGAATTGGCCACCGGCGCGGATTTTCATGGGAGACGCGGGCAGCAATTTCATTGGCTTCGGTCTCGGGGTGCTGGCGTTGCTGAGCATGCGGCATGGCAGCATGACGGTCTGGACCTGGTTGTTGTTGCTAGGCGTTTTTGTCAGCGACGCAACTGTGACGCTTGTTCGCCGGATTGTCCGGGGCGACAGGTGGTATGAAGGGCATTGTTGTCATGCTTACCAGCATGCGGTCGCGCGGCTTGGCAGTCATGGCAGGGTGACGCTGGCGATTCTGTCGCTCAATTGCATTTGGCTGGCGCCGCTTGCATGGGGGACGGTGATCCGGCCACAATGGGGCATGCCGCTGGCTTTGCTTGGGCTGGCGCCGCTCGTGTTGCTTTCGTTGCGACTTGGCGCGGGGGCGCCCGGCACCAAGTCGCAAGCCGCCGGGGCGCCCGCCACGGAACAAGGTCGATAATCGAATGCACTTGTACAATTTTCCGCTTTCCCGCACGGTCAAGCTGGTCGGACTATTGCTGGCGGACGCCGTCATGCTGGTCGCGGCGCTGTCGCTTTCCTTCGGCCTGCTCGGTGGCGATTTCGGCGCGCAAGGTCAATTGTTTCAAGCCTATCTTGCCGCCGCAGTCGCGTTCAGCCTGCTCGTCTTCATGCGCATGGGCGTATATCGGGCGCTCGTTCTCTACCTGGGATTGCAATTCGTTTTCCAGTTGCTGAAGGCGGTGACTTTCGCCACCTGTCTCGTTGCCGCGGCCTGTTTCCTTTCCCTGCCGCCCGAGGCGCTCGATTATTCGCTGTTTCCGATTTTCTGGATGCTGGCCCTGCTGTTAACCGGCGGCAGCCGTTTTCTGGTCAAGGCCATGACCCAGGCGCTGATCCAGAACTTCAGGCCGAAGGAACCGGTAATCATCTATGGCGCGGGCTCTTCCGGCATGCAATTGCTCGTTGCCCTGCAAAGCGGAGACCAGTATCTGCCCGTGGCTTTCGTCGACGACAGCCATCGCATGATTGGCAGCACGGTGCACGGCATTCGCGTCTATAGCCCCAAGTCGCTATACGAACTTATTGAAACCTGGTCGGCGCGCCAGATTCTGCTCGCGATTCCCTCGGCCACCCACGACGAACGCAAGGAGATCATCAATCGGCTCGAACACCTGCCGGTGCATGTGAAGACGGTGCCCGACCTGTTCGACATGGTGTCGGGCAAGGTGGAAGTGCACGAAGTGCGGGAAATCGACATCGAGGATCTGCTCGGACGCGACATCGTGCCGCCGAGTCAGCGCCTGCTCGGCGCCTGTATCTCCGGCAAGTCGGTTCTCGTGACCGGCGCCGGCGGTTCGATCGGCTCCGAGCTATGCAGGCAGATCATCAACGTCAACCCGGCCCGCCTGGTGTTGCTCGATTCTTCCGAATTCGGTCTCTATGAAATCGAGAACGAATTGCGCAAGCGTCTGGAATCACGCGAGCAGGCAAGTGAAGATGCGAACGAATACGCCTCCCGAATCGAAATCGTCGCCTTGCTCGGATCGGTCTGCAACCGGGGTCACATGGAAAACCTGATCGAGACCTTCCGAATCGAAACGATCTATCACGCCGCCGCGTACAAGCAGGTGCCGATGGTGGAAAAAAACATCTTCGAAGGCGTCAACAACAATGTCTTCGGCACCCTGGTCGCTGCGCAAGCCGCGCGAAAGCACGGCGTCAGCAATTTTGTGCTGATCTCGACCGACAAGGCGGTACGCCCGACCAACTACATGGGCGCGACCAAGCGGCTCGCGGAACAGCTTCTGCAAGCCATGGCGCAAGGCGGCGGCACAACGAAATTCAGCATGGTGCGTTTCGGCAACGTGCTCGGCTCCTCGGGTTCGGTCGTGCCCCTGTTTCGGCGCCAGATCAGCGCGGGCGGGCCCGTTACGGTCACCCATCCCGAAGTGACGCGATATTTCATGACGGTGCAGGAAGCGGCCGAACTCGTGATCCAGGCCGGCTCGATGGCGACCGGCGGCGACGTGTTCGTGCTCGACATGCACGAGCCGATCCGGATCGTCGACCTGGCGCGAAAGATGATCCACCTGATGGGCTACGACGTGCGGGACGGCAATACCTATCGCGGCGATATCGCCATCGAATACACCGGCCTGCGCCCGGGAGAAAAACTGCGCGAGGAACTGATGATCGGCGAATCGGTGACCGGCACCGAACATCCCAAGATCTTGCGCGCGGAAGAGGAAACGCTGAGCTGGGAGCGGCTCGAAACGCTGTTGGCCCGGCTTGAGCAAGCCTGCGGCGAATTCGATCTGGAGGAGATTCAGTTCGTGCTGAAAGAAGCGGTGGACGGTTTCGACCCGAAGGAAGAGGTCATCGATCCGCTATGGAACACGCAACCCGAAACCGCCTTGCCGCAACAGGAAAACGTCACTCGCCTTTTCAAGAAATAGCCGGTCGATTTACCGTCGGCTCACCGAGACGATGGTGACCGGTTCCACCGGCACATTCTGATGTCCGAACCGGCCGGGAGCGGTCTCCACCGCGGCGATCGCGTCGACCACGTCCATTCCCTCGATCACGGCGCCGAAGACGGCATAGCCGAAGCCCTGGGGCGTTCGGTTGGTATGGTTGAGGAAGTCGTTGTCGACGAGATTGATGAAAAACTGGCTGGTGGCGCTGTCGACGACGTTGGTCCGCGCCATGGCAATGGTGCCGCGGTCGTTGCCCACGTCGGCCTGCGCCTCGTTGACGATCGGATCGTAGGTGGACTTCTGTACGAGATTCTCGTCCATTCCGCCGCCCTGGATCATGAATCCGGGGATCACCCGATGGAAAACCAGGCCGCTGAAGAAGTCGTTGTCGGTATAACGCAGGAAGTTCTCCACGGTGACCGGCGCCCGGTCCTCCCACAATTCGATGACGATGGAACCCATGCTGGTTTCCATGACGACGACGGGATTTTCCTGGGCGTAAGCCGCGGCGCTCAGGCTGAGCAGAAGGGTGAAAAGAAGGGATCGCATGTCTAGACTCCCGGGGCGGGGCGGCCCCAGCGGCTTCAGGTTCGGATAACTCGTAAATTGGCTGCCCAACCTGGACTCGAACCAGGAACCAAGTGATTAACAGTCACCTACTCTACCATTGAGCTATTGGGCAAAGTCGCGAACCGGACCGGCACCGGTCAGCGAGCGACAGATACTACCGACAATCCGCCCCAGCGTCAAAATGTCAGTGGCTTCGAACCGTCGCCGCCGGCTGGCGCGGGGTTCAGCGGACGCTGTGAATACATCCCTGTAAGCTTCGGCCTCGACGTCCATGTCGAGGACGCCCGCTGAACCCCGCGCCAGCCGCCAGCGACTCACGTTGCGCAAAATCCGAGTATGTCCCTCCACCTCGTCATTCTGCGCGCCGTCCAAAACGGCAATCCCGCCGTTTTGTCGCAGAATCTCTCTGGATTGTTGTTACCATATATGGTTGGCAAGCTGGCGACTTTGCCTGGTCGCCGAGAAAGGAAATTTGATGGAACGCCGATTTGCTTTGCGGGCTGATTTTGCACCGGCCGGGGATCAGCCGGAGGCGATCGAGAGCCTGGTGGAAGGTCTGCGCGACGGGTTGCATGCCCAGACGCTGCTTGGCGTTACCGGTTCGGGCAAGACGTTTACCATCGCCAATGTCATCGAGAAGGTGCAGCGGCCGACCCTGGTGATGGCGCCGAACAAGACGCTGGCGGCGCAACTCTATGGGGAATTTCGCGAGTTTTTCCCCGAGAACGCGGTGGAATATTTCGTTTCCTATTACGACTACTACCAGCCCGAGGCCTACGTTCCGTCTTCCGATCTCTATATCGAGAAAGACGCCTCGATCAACGATCACATCGAGCAGATGCGGCTGTCGGCGACCAAGGCCTTGCTCGAGCGGCCCGATGTCATCGTGGTGGCGACGGTGTCGGCGATTTACGGACTCGGCGACCCGAACGCCTACTTGCGCATGGTCGTCCAGCTCGACCGCGGCCGCAACATCGATCAGCGCAATCTGTTGCGGCGCCTGGCCGAACTCCAATATACGCGCAACGACATGGAATTGCGGCGGGCGACCTACCGGGTCAGGGGAGACGTCATCGACATCTATCCGGCGGAGTCCGAACGCGACGCGATCCGCATCGAACTCTACGACGACGAAATCGAGCGGCTGTCGTATTTCGACCCGTTGACGGGCCGCGCGATTCGCGAAGTGCCGCGGCTGACGGTCTTTCCCAAGTCGCATTACGTGACTCCGCGCGAAACATTGATGCGCGCCATCGACCAGATCCGGGACGAACTTGCCGAACGGCTCGAGTTCCTGCGCGGGGACAACCGCTTGGTGGAAGCCCAGCGGCTCGAACAACGCACGCGTTACGACATGGAAATGATCCAGGAAGTCGGCTACTGCTCCGGTATCGAGAACTATTCGCGCTTTCTTTCCGGGCGCGATGCCGGACAGCCGCCGCCGACCCTGTACGATTACCTGCCGTCGGATTCGCTGATCGTCGCCGACGAGTCCCATGTTTCGATTCCCCAGCTCGGCGCGATGTATCGCGGCGACCGCTCGCGCAAGGAAACCCTGGTCGAATACGGTTTCAGGCTGCCATCGGCGCTCGACAACCGGCCCCTTCGCTTCGAGGAATGGGAATCCCTGACTTCGCAGATCATCTTCGTCTCGGCCACGCCGGGACCTTACGAGGAGCAAAAGCAGGGACAACTCGTGCAACAGGTGGTGCGGCCGACCGGGCTGGTCGATCCGCAACTCGAAGTGCGGCCCGCGTCGACCCAGGTCGACGATCTGCTGTCGGAGATCAGGCTGGTGGCCGAACGCGAAGAGCGCGTACTCGTCACCGTCCTGACCAAGCGCATGGCCGAGGATTTGACCGACTACCTCGCCGAACACGATGTGCGCGTGCGCTATCTGCATTCGGACATCGACACCGTCGAACGCTCGGAAATCCTGCGCGACCTGCGCCTCGGCACCTTCGATGTGCTCGTGGGCATCAATCTGCTGCGCGAAGGCCTCGACATCCCCGAAGTCTCGCTCGTTGCCGTACTCGACGCCGACAAGGAAGGCTTCCTGCGTTCGGACCGCTCGCTGATCCAGACCGTCGGCCGCGCGGCGCGCAACCTGAACGGCAAGGCCATACTCTATGCCGACGAGATCACCGGCTCGATGCAGCGGGCGATCGACGAATCCAACCGCCGCCGGGAGCGGCAACTGCAATTCAATCGCGAACACAACGTCACTCCCGCCGGCATCCGCAAATCCGTACTCGACGTCATGGAAGGCGCCTATGCCGGCGCCGGCGGACGAACGCGCAAGGTGGCCGAAAGGACTCCGGCATACCACCAGCCGCAAGACGGCGACCCCGAGCGCCTGAAAGCCGAAATCGTCCGCCTCGAAAAGGAAATGTACGAACAGGCCAGAAGCCTCGCCTTCGAACAGGCCGCCGCCACCCGCGACCGCATCGCCGAACTCAAACGCCGGCTCTTTCATTGAGAAAATGCCGGTGACAGCGCGGGCCGCAACCTCGTATAATCGCCGCTCTCCGCCGGAAACCGGTCTTTCCGGATTCGAACGGCGGCACACAGGCGCGTAGCTCAGTTGGTTAGAGCGCTACCTTGACATGGTAGAGGTCACCAGTTCGAATCTGGTCGTGCCTACCAATTCACGGATCGGGAAGAAACATGCTGACGGTTACCTTGCCGGACGGCAGCACCAGAGATTACGAACAGCCGGTCTCCGTAACCGAGATCGCGCATTCCATCGGCCCGGGCCTGGCCAAGGCCGCGCTCGCCGGCCGCGTGGACGACCGGCTGGTCGATACCTCCTACCTTGTCGAACAGGACGCCAGCGTGGCGATCGTGACCGAGCGCGACAGCGACGGCATTGAAGTGTTGCGCCATTCCTGCGCCCATCTCATGGCCCAGGCCGTGCAGCGATTGTTTCCCGAAGCCCAGGTCACCATCGGTCCCGTCATCGAAGACGGCTTTTACTACGATTTCGCTTTCAGCCGGCCTTTCACGCCCGAAGATCTCGGCGCCATCGAGCAGACCATGACGGAAATCGTCAAGGAAGATATCAATGTCGAACGCCAGTTGCTCGAACGCGACGAAGCGGTGAATTTGTTCCGCGAAATGGGCGAGCATTACAAAGTCGAAATCATCGAGTCGATACCTTCCGACGAGCCGCTTTCCTTCTATCGCCAGGGAGAATTCATCGACTTGTGCCGCGGGCCGCACGTGCCCAGCACCGGCAAGTTCAAGGCTTTCAAGTTGACTTCGGTCGCCGGCGCCTATTGGCGCGGTGACTCAAGCCGGGAAATGCTGCAACGCATCTATGGCACCGCCTGGCCCAACGCGAAGGAATTGCGGCTCCATCTGCAACGTATCGAAGAAGCCGAAAAACGCGATCACCGCAGACTCGGCAGGCAACTCGGCCTGTTCCATTTCCAGGAAGAGGCCCCGGGCATGGTGTTCTGGCATCCGAAAGGCTGGACCATCTACCAGGTGATTCAGTCCTACATGAAAAAAGTGCAGGACGAACACGGTTACCTCGAAATCAACACGCCGCAACTCGTTGATTTTTCGCTGTGGGAGAAGTCCGGCCATGCCGCCAAGTTCTCCGAAGAGATGTTCACCGTGGAATCGGACAATCGCCAATACGCGATCAAGCCGATGAACTGCCCCTGCCATGTGCAGGTGTTCAACCAGGGGCTGAAAAGCTATCGCGACCTGCCGATGCGGCTGGCGGAATTCGGCTCCTGCCACCGTTACGAGCCGTCCGGGAGCATGCATGGACTGATGCGTGTGCGCAATTTTGTCCAGGATGACGGTCATATCTTCTGCACCGAGGAGCAAATCCAGTCGGAAGTCGCGGAATTCATGGAGTTGCTGTTCAAGGTCTATCGGGATTTCGGCTTCGACGATGTGCTGCTGCGGCTTTCCGCACGGCCGGAAAAACGCGTCGGCTCGGACGAATTGTGGGAGCGGGCGGAAAACGCCTTGCGCCAGGCGCTCGACGCCACCGGCCGAGAATGGGAACTCGTGCCGGGCGAGGGGGCATTCTACGGTCCCAAGATCGAATATTCGCTACGCGATTGCATGGGTCGATTGCAGCAATGCGGCACCATGCAAGTGGACTTTTTCATGGGGGAACGCCTCGGCGCCCAATACGTGGACGAAGACAACAGCCGCAAGACCCCGGTCATGTTGCATCGCGCGGCGCTCGGTTCTTTCGAGCGTTTCATCGGCGTGCTGATCGAGCATTTCGGCGGCGCCATGCCGGTCTGGCTGGCGCCCGTGCAGGCCGTGGTCATGAATATAACCGACAATCAGGCGGAGTATTGCCGGGAAGTGGAAGAATCCTTGAAAAACAAGGGCTTCAGGATCGAATCAGACTTGAGAAACGAAAAGATCGGCTTTAAAATCCGCGAACACACATTACAGAAGACGCCTTATCTGCTGGTCGCCGGCGACCGCGAGGCGCAGTCAGGCACCGTATCGGTGCGAAAACGGGGAGGTGAAGATCTGGGCACAATGACACTCGATGCATTTTGCGGCTACTTGAGCGCGGAAGTCGCCGAGTATGGCCGCGCAGGCTCCGATGGCGCTCTCCGGGAGTCAGGAACATGAGGTTGAAGCGCTGAGGATATGAGGAGCAATGCTAAAAAGGCGATCATCAACGAACAGATCGATGCGCCGCAAGTGCGGCTGATCGGCGCCGACGGCCAACAAGTCGGAATCGTTTCCATCGAAGACGCGCGCGATGCGGCTTCGGACGCCCAACTCGATCTCGTGCTGATCGTCCCGGACGCCGACCCCCCGGTCTGCAAAATCCTGGATTACGGCAAACACGTTTTCGACCTGAAAAAGCAACGCGCCGCCAATCGCAAGAAACAGCGGCGGGTGCATATCAAGGAAGTGAAGTTCAGGCCGGGGACCGAGCAGGGAGACTATGAGGTCAAATTGCGCAATCTCGTCCGCTTCCTGACGGATGGCGACAAGACCAAGGTCTCCTTGCGTTTCCGCGGTCGGGAGATGGCGCACCAGCATATCGGCCAGGAACTGGTCGAACGCATCCGCCAGGATCTGGACGAATACGGCACGGTGGAGCAGGAGCCCAAGATGGAGGGTCGCCAGATCGTCATGGTGCTGGCGCCCAACAAAAAGCGCGTAAAGGCGCAATAGCGAGACCTTGAAGGTGAGCAATGTGAAAGCGAAAACAAAGCGTGGCGCGGCCAAGCGATTCAAGGCGACCGGTTCCGGCTACAAGCGCAAGTCCGCCAACCGGAGCCACATCCTGACCAAGATGACCACCAAGCGCAAGCGGAATCTGCGTGGCACCTCTCACGTGGACCCCGCCGATGTGAAGGCGGTCAAGCGCATGCTCGCCGACAAGTAGGGGCGACGCATGCGTCACCCGCATCGACGGCGAAACACTAACTGAAACGAGCCCCGGAGAGATTCTGCGACTGCGCTTCGCTCCGTGCGGAATGACGAGCAAAGAGGAACATACAAGTGGCAAGAGTCAAGCGAGGCGTGGTTGCGAGGCGCCGTCACAAGAAAGTGCTGGAGCAGGCCAAGGGCTATTACGGCGCTCGCAGCAGGGTGTTCCGCGTCGCCAAACAGGCGGTTACCAAGGCAGCGCAATACGCCTATCGGGACCGCAGGACGCGCAAGCGCGTTTTCCGCGGTTTGTGGATAACCCGGATCAACGCCCAGGCGCGCGAATGCGGCATCAGTTACAGCCAACTCGTCGCCGGACTCAGGAAAGCGAATATCGAAATCGACCGGCGTGTGCTGGCGGATCTCGCGGTGCATGACAAACCCGCTTTTTCGGCGATCGTAGACCAGGCAAAAGCTTCTCTGGCCGCCTAATACTCGTATCGGAGGCCCCATGACGGACCTTGACGAACTTGCCGCGACTTCGCTTGCCGCGGTCGAGGAAAGCGCCGATGAAAAATCGCTCGAAGCGCTCAGGGTTCGTCTTCTCGGCCGCAAGGGAGTGCTCACCGGCCATCTGAAAAATCTCGGCGCATTGCCGGTCGAACAGAGGCCCGCCGCCGGGCAGCAAATCAATCTGATCAAGAATCGCTTACGGGAAGCGATCGAACTGCGCCGCCTGGCGCTTGAGCGGGACTCGCTCGATTCCCGCCTGCAAGCGGAAAAAATCGACGTGAGCCTGCCGGGCCGACGCCGCGCCAGCGGCGGATTGCATCCGGTCACGATTACTCTCGACCGCGTCACCCGCATCTTCCGCACCGCCGGTTACCATATCGCCGAAGGTCCGGAAATCGAAGACGAATATCACAACTTCGAGGCGCTCAATATCCCGGAAAACCATCCCGCCCGCGCGATGCACGACACGTTTTACGTCGAGCCGGGCACGGTGCTGCGCACTCATACCTCGCCGGTGCAGGTGCATGTCATGGAACAGGGCGAACCGCCGTTCCGCATGATCTGTCCCGGTCGGGCCTATCGCTGCGATTCGGATATCACCCATACCCCTATGTTTCACCAGGTGGAAGGACTGCTCGTGGACCGCGAAGTCAGCATGGCGGACATGAAAGGCACGATCGTCAGCTTTCTGCGGGCGTTTTTCGAGGAGGCGGTGGATCTTCGCTTCCGCCCTTCCTATTTTCCGTTCACGGAACCGTCCGCCGAAGTCGACATGAGTTGCGTGGGCTGTGGCGGCCCAGCCAAAGCAAAAGCCTGCCGCATTTGTAAAAGCACCGGCTGGCTCGAAGTCATGGGCTGCGGCATGGTGCATCCGCGGGTGCTCGAGATGTCCGGTGTGGATACGGTCGCGTATAACGGATTCGCATTCGGCCTTGGCGTGGAAAGACTCGCGATGTTGCGATACCAGGTCGGAGACTTGCGCATGTTCTTCGAAAACGACGTGCGCTTTCTCGGACAGTTCAACTAGGACCGGACGGCCGGTTGGAAGGATAGCCTCGATGATCTTCAGCGAATCCTGGCTCAGGGAATGGGTGGATGTCCCGGTCGGCGGCGCCGAACTCGTGGAAAGCCTGACCATGGCGGGCCTCGAAGTAGGTGGACGCACCCCCGTGGCCGGCGAATTCTCGGGTGTGGTCGTGGCTGAAGTCGTAGCGGTCGAAGCACATCCCGCAGCGGAATCCCTGTATGTGTGCCAAGTCGATGACGGTGTTTCGAGCCATCAGGTCGTCTGCGGCGCGCCGAACACGAGAGTCGGTCTGAAGGCGCCATACGCCCGGGTCGGCGCCGGACTCGTCCAGGCTGGCGAAGGCGGTGGAGACCGGAAAGTAGGTGCGGTCGGTATTCGCGGCGTGGAATCCGGCGGCATGCTTTGCTCGGCGGAAGAACTCGGCATGGCAGAATCTTCCGACGGCCTGCTCGAACTGCCCGCCGACGCCCCGGTCGGGACCGATATCCGGGACTATCTCAAGCTCGACGACAACAGTATCGAACTCGATCTGACGCCGAACCGGGGCGACTGTCTGGGCATGCTCGGTCTGGCCCGGGATGTCGGCGCCATGATGCGGCTCGACGTCGCCATGCCGCCGGATTCCGAACCCGCCGCAACCCTCGAAGATGAATTTCCGGTTCGCGTCAGCGCCGGGAAGGAATGTCCGCGCTACCTCGGCAGGATCGTCCGGGGGATCGATCTCGATGCGGAAACGCCCCTGTGGATGCGGGAAAAACTGCGGCGCGGAGGCCTGCGTTGCATCGACCCTGTCGTCGATGTGACAAATTTTGTCCTGCTCGAACTAGGTCAGCCGCTGCACGCGTTCGATTTCGGCAAATTGCAAAAGCACATCGACGTGCGGCTGGCCCGTCCGGGCGAGAAACTGACATTGCTCGATGGCAAGGAACTCGAATTGCAGCCCGATACGCTGGTCATCTCCGACGGCGCCGGAGCGGTGGCCATGGCCGGCATCATGGGCGGGATGAACACCGCGGTGAGCGAACGGACCAGCGATGTTTTTCTCGAATGCGCCGCCTTCGCGCCGTTCGCGGTCGCCGGCAGGGGGCGGGCCGTAGGATTGCAGACCGATGCTCAACAACGATACGAACGGGGGGTCGATTATCTCCTGCAACATCGCGCCATGGCGCGAGCGACGGAATTGCTGCTCGAAATCGCCGGCGGCGAGGCGGGTCCGGTTACCGAAGCGCTGGGCGAGATACCGGAAGCGCGGCAAGTGCGGCTGAAATTCGCTTCCATTGCGCGCGTGCTGGGCGTCGAAATGCCGCGCGGGGACGTCTTGGACATTTTTGCAAGGCTCGGCTTTGCCGCGCTTGAGGAAAGCGCCGAAGCCGTCACGGTGGAAGTACCTTCGTACCGATACGATGTGGCCATCGAAGCCGATCTGCTTGAGGAACTCGCGCGCATCCACGGCTACGACAAGTTGCCTCTGGCCACGGGCCTGAACCGGCAGAATATGGGTCGGGCGCCGGAAAACAAGATCGGCTTGGAGCGCATCCACGGTCATCTCGTG
The DNA here is from genome assembly GCA_963664805.2 of Pseudomonadales bacterium. Taxonomy (GTDB): domain Bacteria; phylum Pseudomonadota; class Gammaproteobacteria; order Pseudomonadales; family Pseudohongiellaceae; genus UBA9145. The sequence continues at coordinate 367,217 of OY761612.1, forward strand.
GCGTTGGGATACCAAGAGGTTGTCACCTACAGCTTCATCGAACCGGATCTGGCCGGCCGCTTCGGCGCCGAAGCCGGGGAAACCGTGGAATTGCGCAATCCGATCTCGCGGGACATGTCGGTCATGCGCGGCAGTCTCATGCCCGGGCTGGTGCAAACCTTGCGTTACAACGTGAATCGACGGCAGGGACACCTGCGCCTGTTCGAGACGGGTCTCGCGTTCGGCCGCGCAGCCGAAGGATTTCGCCAGCAAGCGATGCTGGCGGGTCTGATCGCCGGTGGCAGGGAGCCGAAGAACTGGAACAATTCCGGCGAGACCGCAGATTTTTTCGATGCGAAAGGGGACCTGGAGTCGCTGTTCGGTCTGGGCGGCAGGATTTCCCGACTGCGTTTTGCCGCGGCGGCCCGGCTCGGCCTGCATCCTGGCCAATGCGCCGAGATTCTGCTCGATGGAAAACGCGCCGGTTATGTGGGCGCCTTGCATCCCGCGCTGCAAAGAGAATTCGAACTGCCTGCCGTCTTTCTGTTCGAAGTGGAACTCGACGCGCTATGCCGGCGGGAAGTGCCGGCGGCGGAAGAGCCGTCGCGCTTTCCCGAGGTCAGCCGGGACTTGGCCCTAGTGGTCGGCGAGGAAGTCGAGGCAAGCGATATCGAGCGGACGGTGCGCGACGCGGCGGGTCCGCTGCTGGCGAGCCTGCGCGTGCTGGACGTGTATCGCGGCGGCGCGGTGCCGGCGGGCAGCAAAAGCATCGCCTTGGGCTTGACCTGGCAACATCCTTCGCGCACTCTTGGGGATGCCGAGATCGACCATGTAATTAGCAGCACAATCAAGGCGCTACAGACAGGATTTAACGCTTCTTTACGTAACTGAACCGGGGATACCCATGGGCGACAAGGCGCTGACCAAAGCAGATTTGGCGGAACATCTTTTTGAAGAACTGGGCTTGAACAAGCGCGAAGCCAAGGAGATCGTGGAACTGTTTTTCGAGGAAATCCGTCTTTCCCTGGAAAACAACCAGCCCGTCAAACTGTCGAGCTTCGGCAATTTCGAATTGCGCGACAAGAAGCAGCGGCCAGGCAGGAATCCGAAGACGGGCGAAGAGATTCCCATCGAGGCGCGTCGCGTGGTGACGTTTCGGCCCGGGCAGAAACTGAAGTCCAACGTGGAAGGATACGACGGGCCCGATGACTAGCGCAGAATTGCCGGCAATTCCCCCCAAACGCTATTTCGCCATCGGCGAAGTCAGCGAGTTGTGCGCGGTCAAACCGCACGTGCTTCGATATTGGGAAAAGGAGTTTCCCAATCTGCAACCGGACAAACGGCGGGGGAACCGGCGCTATTATCGAATGCAGGATGTGCTGCTCGTGCGCAATATCAGGACATTGCTGTACGAACAGGGCTTCACCATCGACGGCGCGCGGCGAAAACTGAACGAGGCCGCCAGAAATCCGCCCGCCAACGCGGCCGAGATCGGCGCCTTGGCGCGGGAACTCGAACAAGTCATCGACCTACTTTAGCTTCGATCCGTCGCCGTCTGGCGCGCGCAGTGTAGCGGACGCCGTAAATACTTCCCTGTAGGCTTCGGGCTCGGCATCCCTGCCTCGCACACCCGCTACACTGCGCGCGCCAGACGGCGACTCACGCTGTGCGGAACCGGTAAGCCGTCATTCTGCGCGAAGCGAAGCGGAGTCGCAGAATCTCCCGCAATAGCCACAAAACGCAAACTCATTCCGATCATCCTTGTGATAAACTCACCGGCCCAAACGCAATCGGGGCGTAGCGCAGTCTGGTAGCGCACTACACTGGGGGTGTAGTGGTCGTGGGTTCAAATCCCGCCGTCCCGACCAATCTTCAGATGTCCACCACCGGCGTGAAGCCGCCCCAGACCATGCGCTTGCCGTCGAACGGCGGCGGGTATTTTTCCGGATCCCAGCGCTCGTCACCCGCGGCGTGTTCCTGCATTTTTTTCATGCCGGCATCGCGCGTTTCCTTGTCGGGCCATTCGATCCAGGCGAAGACCACAATTTCGTCGTCTTTCGCCTTTACAGCCCGCCGGAAATCGGTGACTTCGCCGTCGGGAACATCGTCGGCCCAGCATTCGACGATGCGGTCGGCGCCGCATTCCTTGATGATCTGGTCGACGAATTCCGCGTGTTCGATGAACTCTTGCTTGTTGGCGGCCGGAACCGCAAGCACGAAGCCGTCAATGTATGCCATGTGATCTCCCCCAGTTCGATGGTTATTGAAAAATCGCGCTTGAGTGTAACAGGATAATTGGCAAAAATTCCCGCAAACGGCGCAATGTCCCGTTTGGACTTGAATCATTGCCTAGTTCGGATTCCTTTCTTGCCGCGTTGCTATTCTTGACGGCTGGAATGCATGCGGTCGCGCAGGATACCTTGCCGGTGCCGGATATGGGCCCTTCGGTCGCGGTCGGCGCGGATGGATTCCGCCTGTCCCAGCGTTTCACCGAACCCAGCGTAATCATCGGCGGCAATCTCACGGTCGGCTATGAACTCGAAAACCGCAGTGCCGGCGCGAGATCGGACATCGCCCTGGAAATCTATTTTCTGTTGGAGAACACCAGCCTGATGTCCGCGCCGAGCCAGTGCCGCCGGCAGCCGAGTCTTTCGGGGCAGGAGATTCTCTATTGCGGGCTCGGGGACTTTGCCGCCGGAAGCAGCAGGTCTTTTTCGGTTACGGTGGCGACCTCGGAAGACAGCCGTCCGGTCGTGGTCGCTTCCGCGCTGGTCGGCGATTTACGGGTGGATTCATCGGTGCCGGTCGTTCGCGACACTCTCAGCGACAGTGACGGCGACGGGGTCAGCGATTTCATCGAGACGCTGCGCCGCACCGACCCCAACGACGCCTCTTCGGTCGACGATTCGATTGCCGTGATCGACATCATGGCGTTGTATACGCCGGCCGCCGCCCGGCTTTATCCGGCGGGCATCGAGAATCGAATAAACGGATTCGTCAACGCGGCCAACAGCGCCTTGTACAACAGCGAGGCGAGTGTTCGCTTGCGGCCGGTGCATTTTCAGCTCGTTCCCAATGCCGAAAGCGGAGACGCGAACCGCGCATTGAACGAATTGATGGGCGGTCTCGAGCCCGCTTTTGCCGGTGTCGGACAGTTGCGGCAGCGCTATGGCGCCGACCTCGTTGTGTTGTTCGACGCCGCCGAAAACGACGCGAGATGCGGCCTGGCGCCGATAGGTGGATTCGGCATGCAAGGCGACTTCAGCGATCCGGCGGAAAAGTCCCTCGGCTACGCCTGGGTCGCCGTGGACTGCGCCCAAGACCTGGTGCTCGCCCATGAAATCGGACACAACATGGGTCTGACCCATTCGCACCGGGAAGACGGCTACGGCGGAACTTTCGACTTTGCGACAGGTTATGGAGTAGATGACGAATTCGCCACGGTCATGGCGACGCCCTCGCAATTCTCCGTGTCGGGCAGAACTTCCGTCTTCTCCAATCCCGATCTGCGTTGCGGCGATTCCGCCTGCGGCCGTCCGCAAGACGAAGTTCAGGGGGCGAACGCAACCGCGACGCTCAACATCGTGGCGCCCCAGGTCCAGTCGTGGCTGCCCCGGACCATGCCCGACCTTCCCGCCGTGCGTGGACGAAGCCTCATCGCCGGGGCCACGTCCGCGCGACTGGTCCTGGCCGCCCAAATAAACGACGAACTCGGCTACACCGACAGCGCCGGGGCCGGCGATGTCCTGCGTCTGGTGGCGGAAATCGAGGTGGACCCGGAACACGTCGGGCTGACGGGCTCATTCCATATTCTCATCACAGCGGATTCCCGCGAGTTCCATCAACTTGACCGGAAAATCGGCCTGACCTTGTGGGATGGAACCCTGGGTGGACTCAGGTCGGCCACATTCGAACGGGCCATGCGGCCGGTCGAACGATTTCACATCGTCGACAATTACGAAGTCGCGGCAAATCTGCGCGGCATTGAAATCCAGATTTATCTCGCCTATCAGATCCCGGGCGAAATCATCTATTTGCCACAGCCCCTGCGCCTGTTGTTTACGGACTGAGCGCGGCGGCATGGACTGTTCGCCGAGTCTCGCATGCTATACTCCATGCCCCTTGGCGGCTTCCCCGCGGCCCGGTTCGATTTGGCGACATGGCGGAATTCACCAGCATCGGCGCGATAGGACGGCCCGGCCACAACGGCGCCGTGGAAACCCTGCAACGGCTGATTACTTTCCTCGAAGGCAAGGGCCGCAAGGTTGTCCTCGACGACCTTACCGCCGGCATGATGCAATTGCCGAAGGCGCGGGCTGTGCCGGTGGAGGAACTGGCGGGTCACTGCGACCTCGTCATTGTCGTCGGCGGCGACGGCAGCCTGCTGCATGTGGCGCAACACGTCTTCAATACGCCGGTGATCGGCGTCAATCGCGGTCGCCTCGGCTTCCTGACCGATGTGCTGCCGGACGAACTCGAACAGCGCATCGGCGCAGTCCTCGATGGCAAGTTCGTCAGCGAAGACCGGTTTCTGCTCGACGCCGAAGTGATCCGGGCGGGCAGCAGTCAGGCGGCCGGTCGCGCTCTGAACGATGTCGTGCTGCATCCCGGAAAGGCCGCGCAGATGATTTCCTTCGAGTTGTTCATCGACGGGCAATTCGTCTACAGCCAGGAGTCCGACGGACTCATCGTGGCGACGCCAACCGGCTCAACGGCTTACGCGCTTTCCGCCGGCGGGCCGATCATGCATCCCCGGCTCGACGCGCTCGTGCTCGTGCCGATGTATCCGCATTCGCTTAGCAGCCGCCCCCTGGTTGTGGACGGCGGCAGCGAAATCCGCCTGGTGGTCGGGGCGAAGGAAGAACTCGAGCCGCAATTGAGTTGCGACGGGCAGGTACGTTTTACGGCCCGCGCCGACGACGAAATCTTCGTGCGCAAGAATTCAACTTTTCTCAAGTTGATCCATCCCCTCGACTACACCAGTTACCAGGCCTGCCGCAGCAAACTAGGCTGGGGCAGCCGCCTGGCCAATTCCAGCCGCGCAGATGATTAAAGCCGCCAGTCTGCCGATCGATGTCGATCTGCTCGCTTTCAGCCAGGCGCTTGCGCACCAGGGCGTGCGGCACCGCATCATCGAGGAATCGGGCCGGCAGGTGATCTGGACGCCGACGGAATCGGAATCGCGCATGGTGCGCGAGGCCCTGGCGCAATGGAGCGAACTCGAGCGCGAACAGCAAGCGCCCGAGCCCATAAAACAGCCCCTGTTTCGGCCCGGTCGAATGTTGGCCGCCTTCGCGCGCGAAGTATGGCTTTGCCCGATCACAATCGCGCTGATGCTGGCCTGCGCCCTGGTGGCGGTTATCAGCCGGCTCGGCATGCAGGCCTGGCGGGTGGATTTCCTGTTCTATCCACTGCTGGCAACCGACAGTCTCGGCGCATTGCTCGGCGATATCGTCAATCCAGTGCTGATGGCGCGCACGCTGACGCCGATGTTCCTGCATTTCGGCGAATTGCACCTGGTCTTCAACATGTTGTGGCTCTGGTATTTCGGCCGGCAACTTGAGCCGCGGCGGCCGCGCTGGCTTTACCCGGCCGCCATTCTGCTGACTTCGTTCACCGCCAATACGGCGCAATACCTGCTTGGCGGCGGCAACAACTTCGGCGGCATGTCCGGCGTTGTTTACGGCCTGCTCGGCTTCGCCTGGACAATGCAGAAGATGCTGCCCGGCGGCAGGCCGATTCTCAGCGACCAGATGTTCATGGTTTTCGTATTCATGCTCGTCGCGATGGAATTGCTCGCCTCGTCCTGGGTCGCCACCGCGGCGCATATCGGCGGATTGCTCGCGGGACTGTTCCTCGGTATTGTTGTGGCGGCTGCAATGCGCGGACGTGGGAACGCCCGCGACGGGGGACTCGATAACTGACATGCTCGATCTACGGGACAACGCACTTCGCACCGCGGCTTGCGGCACCATGCGCAAAATGGAAAGCCGCCTGGAAGACCCGGTCGCCTACAGCATGGTGCTTTCCGAAGAGCGGGTGCCGCTCAACGCGATGCTCGGCCAGTCCGTGCAACTCGCCTGGACCGGCCGCATCTTCTGCGTTCATTGCGGCCGCAAGACCAACAAAAGTTTCAACCAGGGCTATTGCTACCCCTGCTTCCGCAAGCTCGCGCAATGCGATTCCTGCATCATCCATCCGGAAAAATGCCATTTCGACCAGGGCACTTGCCGCGAACCCGACTGGGGCGAGCGCGTCTGCATGCGCGACCATATCGTCTATCTCGCCAATTCCTCCGGCCTCAAGGTCGGAATCACGCGCGCCGTGCAAGTGCCGACCCGCTGGATCGACCAGGGGGCGACCCAGGCGCTGGCGATCATCCGCGTCCGCAGCCGCATGCAATCGGGCTATCTCGAAGTGCTGTTCAAGCAGGAAGTGGCCGACAAGACCAACTGGCGCGACATGCTCAAGGGCACCGCCGAGCCCCTAGATCTGCTCTCGGAGAAAGAACGCCTGATCGAGACCTGCAAGACCGGCATCGACGATCTCTCCGAGCGTTTCGGCTTCTTCGCCATCAGCGTCCTGACCGGCCTCGATCCGGTGGAAATCCGCTATCCGGTGCTCGAATATCCGGCCAAGCTGAATTCCTTGAATTTCGACAAGGAGCCGTTGGTCGGCGGAATCCTGCAAGGCATCAAGGGCCAATACCTGATCCTCGACCAAGGCGTCATCAACCTGCGCCGCTTTGCGGGCTATGAAATCGAACTGCGGGTATCAACCTGAGTGTTCCCCGCACACGCGGGGATGAACCGCTGCAGCCCGCAATTCGCCTCGAAACCCCTTCCCGTCGACGGTGAGAACGATACCGAGGCGCATGTCCGCAGTCATGACAAGGGCTCCCTGGTGTGGCAAGATGGCGTCATGAACGAGGATTGGGCGGCGAAATACGAGATCGGCGAGGACGAATTCGCCGCGGCGCGGGACGGTGACGTTCTGTTTTTCGCCCTGCTGGCGCTGGCGGCGCTGACGGCGCTGGCCCTCGCGCTGTTTCGGCTCGCCGGGACCGGCGCCGGACTGGGCGTCATGGTCCTTGTGGGCTTGGCCGTGTTCTGGTTGTGGGTGGCGTCCATCGCGATCCGCCTCGTCTCCGGAATTCTCGGCTGCCGCTGAAGATCAGGCCCGCCATTCCTCCAGCATGACCGCCTCCATGGTTCGCAGTTTGCCGAACACGTCCGGCCAGTCGATCCCCATCCCCCTCGCCGCCGCCTCGCAGCCCGCGTAGTCCGTGTTCCCCGCACACGCGGGGATGAACCGGCGACGGCGTCGTCCAGATATCCAGCGACTACCTCGCGCTGCCGTCCGGCGGCAACGACGACCTGACCATTGAGGTGAAATAGACGTGTCCCAGCTCCCATCCGACGACGAGAGTTATCCGACGCCATGCCACATTCAAATCCCCAGAGGAGCGGAGACCGAGACCGGCCTGATCACCGTGCGTTTCCGGGTGATCGGCACGGACCGCTGGGCCGAGCTCTCGCGCCGGGGCGACGGCGACCTGCTCGTCGAGATCATCGCGGGCTGGGACGAGGTCTACGCCGCGGGCGGCAAAGAGCCGCTGGCCTGCACCGAGCAGAACATCCGGCTCTGCGCGGCGATTCCCTACTTCGCCGCCGGCGTGGTGGCCGGCTACGCCAGGCGGTTCTCCCCCCTCCCAAACTTCAGGCCGCGGCTCGACGCCTGAGCCGCGGGAAAGCGCCGTCCGACGCCGCCCCCTTTATTGTCGTCCGCGGGAACTGGGACGCGGTGCGTCTGCTCTGCGCCGTCTCCGGACAGTGGCGCCGCGCCGGCTGGACCGGCGCTCCGCTGGGGCTCGATTACGCCGCCTGCGAGGCGGCCGCGAGGGGAATGGGAATCGACTGGGCGGAGAATTTCGACAAGCTGCGGATCATGGAGGCCGCGGCGCTGGAGGAGATGAGCGGATGACCGTTCAGCGGACCCCCATCAGGCGCAGGATCAGGCCGCCCAACGCGCATCCGGCCGCAAACACCCCGCCGGCCGCGAGCGCGCCCACCACCACATCGAAGGCGTGGCCGCCGGACGTCGCCCACAGCAACAGGGCGATCGCGGCGCCGGGGCTCGCCATCGCCGCCGCGAGGTACAGTTTCATGCCGGCGCTCAGCGGCAGACCGCTGTCCGCAAAACCGTGCTTTCTGGCCCAATCGTCCCAGCTCATGGGCGCATTCTGCACCACTTTGGCGGCGATGTCATGACCACCGGGCGCGGGATGCGCTTCGGCATCGTGCTCGAAGCGGACGGCAAGGGCTTCCGCGGCGAAATCCGCGCGTCGGAGAAAGAACTTTCGCGCCTGCGCGACCAGTTCGGCCGGGGCAGCGCCGGGGCCGACCGTTTCAGCCGGGCGCAAAAGGAGGTCGAGCGGCAGAGTGTTCCCCGCACACGCGGGGATGAACCCCGAGAGCAGGACGCTCGCGCTCGCGCTTCCGCGTGTTCCCCGCACACGCGGGGATGAACCGCTGCGGGTCAGTCAGACAAAGGGGCGACCGACGCGGCGACCGACCGCCAGCGCCGCGCCCGACCGCGCCATGCGCCGGACGATGCGCATGTCGGCGTAGTACTGGCGGCGGTCCTGCCAGCGGCGCAGGCAGTAGGGCTCGCGGGGACCTCGCAGCGGGAGGATATTGATCGATCGCCCGGCTGAACGCTTTCAGGGCGCGCCTGTTCACGCCGGCTAATCCTCCTTTGTCGCAACCGGATAAGCGTCGATGAGGTCTTGATTGGGGTGGGGTCCGCCGTCCAACAGCCGGGGCGCGTATACCGGGAAGATTGTCAAGAAATCTCTTACGAGGTCGGGGTGCTCCAGAATCGCACGCTCGAGATCCTCGATCGGAGCTGTCACGACCCAATTTAACGGCGTGTCGAGATCGGTCGAACGCTTTGCGGCATCCGCATACATGGCGAGCCGCGATTCGTAAGGCAGGCTAACGCGCAGCCGCTCTGTTTTCGTCATCATGATCCCGCTGCTCCGTAGTACTGTTTTTCGAGCCAAGCCCGCCATTCGGCCTGTGCCCGCGCCGGATTGCCCGCGATTCGAACCGCGTCCAGCGAGCGGCGGTCCACCACCACGGCGGCCCGGTTGGTTATGAAGATATGCACATTGCTGGTAACCACTTCACCGCCAACCGTCCTGCCCAGCAATTCATACAGCTTGTGTTTTTCGTCTTCGCGGCCGGCGAGGTACGGTGGCACTTTACCGTGCCCGGTCGTGAACGGGTTGCTCGCGATATGCTTTTTGCCATTCCCCATTTCTCTCCTCCGGGCCGCGAAAGATCGGACGATTGCGATCTTCATTCCATCATGCGGTCGAAATCGCTCTCCGCCATACCCGGCAATTCCCAGTTTGGCAAAGAGATCCTGCGACAAATTGGCAGGATAGCCAATTTGGACGGCGCACAGCGCCGCCCCACAGGGGTGAGGGGCATGGATGCCCCGAATCGCTTCGCGCAGGATGACGTCGCCGCCGTACCGGTCGACAATCCGCCATCGCGGGCTGCTACAATCGCCGATTTTCGCTTCATGGAACCAGCATCGAATGAAAGACGCACAGGCACGCACCACGTATCTGCATGACTATCGGTCGCCGCCGTACACCATCGAAAGCACGGAACTCGATTTCGACCTGTACGAGACCCATGCGGTAGTGGAGGCGAGACTGCAATTCAGGCGCAACCCGGATTTCAGCGGCGCGAACGAGGACATGCTTGTGCTGCATGGCCGCGAACTCCTGCTCGAGGAATTGCGGCTCAACGAGCGGGTGCTGCAAGCTTACGAATTCGTGCTAGAAGAAGAAAGCCTGCGGATTCCGAAGTTGCGTTCGCTGGCATCCGGCGGCGCCGACCGTTTCATGCTCTATTGCCGCACCCGGATCGAGCCGCAGAACAATACCGCCCTGGAAGGCCTGTACAACTCGCGCAAGATGTTCTGCACGCAATGCGAGGCGGAGGGATTTCGCCGTATCACCTGGTACCTCGACCGACCCGACGTGATGTCGAAATTCACCACGACGATCCGGGCCGAACGCGACAGGTATCCCGTGTTGCTGTCCAACGGCAATTGCGTCGCCGAGGGCGAATGCGAGGATCCGGCGCGGCATTGGCGCACCTGGGAGGATCCGTTCCCCAAGCCGAGTTACCTGTTCGCGCTGGTGGCCGGGGATCTCGTCAGTCTCGACGACAGATTCACGACGGCCTCGGACCGCGAGGTGCAATTGCGCATCTTCGTCGAGCCCAAGGATCTCGATAAATGCGATCACGCCATGGTCTCGCTGAAAAAGGCGATGCGCTGGGACGAGGAAAAATACGGGCGCGAATATGACCTCGACGTCTTCATGATCGTCGCGGTCGACGATTTCAACATGGGCGCGATGGAAAACAAGGGCCTGAACATCTTCAACACTTCCTGCATCCTGGCCAACTCCGCGACCCAGACCGACTGGGCCTTCCAGCGCGTGGAAGCCGTGGTCGCCCACGAATATTTCCATAACTGGTCGGGCAACCGCGTCACCTGCCGCGACTGGTTCCAGTTGAGCCTCAAGGAAGGGTTCACGGTGTTCCGCGACAGCGAATTCAGCGCCGACATGAATTCGCGCGCGGTCAAGCGCGTGCAGGACGTGGCCTTTCTGCGCTCGGTGCAATTCGCCGAGGACAGCGGCCCCATGGCGCATTCGGTGCAGCCCGATTCCTACATGGAAATCTCGAATTTCTATACCGTCACGATTTACGAGAAAGGCGCCGAAGTCGTGCGCATGATCAGCAATCTGCTCGGCCCCGAACGCTTCCGCGCCGGCGCCGACCTGTATTTCGAGCGGCACGACGGGCAGGCGGTGACGATCGAGGAATTCGTCGCGGCGATGGAAGAAGCCGGCGGCATCGACCTGCGGCAATTCCGCAACTGGTATAGACAGGCCGGCACGCCGCTGCTCGAAATCGAAGGCCGTCACGATGCGCAGCGGCAACGTTTCGAATTGCGCGTGCGCCAGTCCTGCCCGCCGACGCCGGGCCAGGAGAGCAAGAACCCGGTTCATATCCCCTTGCGCATGGGCCTGCTCGATCCGGTGGGCGATGAAATTCCGCTGCGATTGCGGGATGAGCCCGCGGCAGCCGGAACCGACCGCGTGCTGGCGGTCACCGAGCCGGAGCAGACGTTTATCTTCGAAGACGTGGCCGAGCCTCCGGTGCCTTCGCTCTTGCGCGGTTTCAGCGCGCCGGTGCGGCTCAAGTACGATTACAGGCCCGAAGACCTGCTGTTCCTGATGAGCCATGACAGTGACGGCTTCAATCGCTGGAACGCCGGCCAGGAACTGGCCTTGATGCTCATGCGGGAATTGCAGGACGATTTCCGCGACGGCGGGATGCTGCGCTTGCCGGAGATTCTGTGCGAGGCGCATGGGAACGTGCTTGGCGAAGCGGTCGCTACCGGGGCCGGTGCGGACCGGGCCATGCTCGCCGAATTGCTGCGCCTGCCGGCTGAAAGCTATCTGATCGAGCAGGCTGAAACCGCAGATGTAGAGGCGATTCATGCAGTGCGGGAATTTCTGCTCGACGCACTCGCCGAATCCCAGCGGAAGTTGCTGGCGGAACTGTTCGAAAGCATTCCCGCCACAGGCGATTATCGGGCCGACGCCGAATCGATCGCCGCCCGTTCGCTACGCAATCTCGCCCTGTCGGCCCTCGTCCGAACCGGCGAGCGGGAATGGCTCGATCGCTGCCGGCGCCAGTTCGAGCAGGCCGGCAACATGACCGACCAGTTCGCCGCCTTGCGGATTCTGACCCACAGCCGTGTGGGCGAGGGTGTTTACCAGGCGGCGCTGGCCGAATTCCACGAGCGATGGCGCGACGAGCCGCTGGTGGTCGACCAATGGTTCAGCCTGCAGGCGACCCGTCCCCATCCGGGGGCCCTCGCGCAAGTGCAGGGGTTGTTGCACCATCCCGATTTCGAAATCCGCAATCCGAACAAGGTGCGCGCGGTGATCGGCGCCTTCTGCGGCCAGAACCACGTCAATTTCCACGCCGCCACCGGCGCCGGCTACGAATTCCTCGGCGAACAGGCCATGCAACTCGATGCGATCAATCCGCAGATCGCCGCGCGGCTGATCACCCCGCTGACGCGCTGGCGCAAGTTCGACGCCGAGCGCCGGCAGATGATGCGCGAACAACTGCGCCGCATCGGCGACCGCGAAGGCGTCTCCAGGGACGTCAGCGAAATCGTGGTCAAATCGGTTGACTAGGCCTGGAAAAAGATCTGATTGCCGGACAATCTCCCTAACTACGTGCTTGACGGTTTGAATCCTTTACGCTTTTAGTGGCAAAGATTACTATGGATGCACATGATACGAAGCTTCAAGGATCGGAAGACGCAACAGTTCTTCGAGGGTAAGCGCGTTGCGGCGTTCCAGGGTTTTGCCGATCAGGCAACGCGCCGTTTGATCGTGCTGGACAATGCCGGAGCCCTGGGGGATCTTTCCGCGTTGCGGAGCAACCGGCTCGAATTGCTGCAGGGCGACCGTGCCGGTCAGCACAGCATCCGAATCAACTCGCAGTGGCGCGTGTGCTTTCGTTGGATGGACGATGGGCCGCATGATGTGGAGATCGTAGATTATCACTGAGGGATCTGATATGAACGCAAAGAATGGCATGAGACCGGTTCATCCCGGCGAAGTCTTGCGCGACGAACTCCAAGAGCTTGAACTGTCGGCCAACGCACTTTCGAAGGCGCTGGGCGTGTCGGTGAACCGAGTGACAATGATCTTGAGCGGTCGGCGAGGCGTCAGTGTGGATACGGCCCTGCGTCTGGCGCGGTACTTCGGAACGACACCACAATTCTGGCTGAACCTGCAAAAGTCATGGGAGCTTCGCCAGGCGGAGATCCAGATCGGACGCACCATCGCGAAACAGGTTACGCCTCGGCAGTCCGCGGCGTAGCGAAGTGCGGAACAATGGCTGTTCCTGACTTCCAGTCGCTTCCTAGGCGACTTCGGCGATATTGGTCAGGGGGATCGACTTGGCCCGTTCCGCGGCTTCCATGAAGGATTCGATCTCGTTGAAGTTGAGATAGCGGTAGATATTGTCCGCCATGGTGTCGATCGGCTTCATGTGCGCCCTGTATTCGTCCATGGTCGGAATCCTGCCCAGCGCCGCGCTGACCGCGGACAATTCCGAAGAGGCGAGGAATACGTTGGCGCCTTGTCCGAGCCGGTTCGGAAAGTTCCGGGTCGAAGTCGAGACGACCGTCGAATTCGGCGCCACGCGGGCCTGGTTGCCCATGCACAGCGAGCAGCCCGGCAGTTCGGTGCGCGCGCCGGAAACGCCGAAGATGCTGTAGACGCCTTCGCTGATCAACTGGTGTTCGTCCATTCGGGTCGGCGGCGCGATCCAGAGGCGGGTCGGCAAGGGCGGCTCCACCCGCTGCAGCACTTCGCCGGCGGCGCGGAAATGGCCGATATTGGTCATGCAGGAACCGATGAAGACCTCGTCGATCTTCGTTCCCGCCACGGCCGATAGCGGCTTGATGTCGTCGGGGTCGTTCGGGCAGGCGAGCAGGGGTTCGGTGATCTCATTGAGATCGATATCGAGCACCTTGTGATATTCCGCATCCGGGTCGGGCTGCAGCAAAACCGGATTCTCCAGCCATTCCTCCATCTGCCGCGTACGCCGTTCGAGCGTGCGCGCGTCGCCATAATGATTGTCGATCATCCAGCGCAGCAAGGTAACGTTCGACTTGAGATATTCGACGATCGGCGCCTCGTCGAGCAGAATCGTGCAGCCTCCTGCCGAGCGCTCAGCGGAGGCGTCGGATATTTCGAAAGCCTGCTCGACTTTCAATTTGGGCAGGCCTTCGATCTCCAGCACCCGGCCGGAGAAGATATTCTTCTTGCCTTTCTTGGCGATGGTCAGGTCGCCGGATTGAATCGCCGCATAGGGAATCGCGTTGACGAGGTCGCGCAAGGTGATGCCCGGCTGCATTTCCCCCTTGAAACGGACGAGTACCGATTCCGGCATGTCGAGCGGCATGACGCCGGTGGCGGCGGCGAAGGCGACGAGCCCCGAGCCGGCCGGGAAGGAAATGCCGATGGGAAAGCGGGTATGCGAGTCGCCGCCGGTGCCGACGGTGTCCGGCAGCAACATGCGATTCATCCAGCTATGGATGATGCCGTCTCCGGGGCGCAGGGAAACGCCGCCCCGGGTCTGGAAAAAACTCGGCAGCGAGTGCTGGGTCTCGATATCCACCGGCTTGGGATAGGCCGCCGTGTGGCAGAAGGATTGCATCACCAGGTCGGCGGAAAAGCCGAGACAGGCCAGATCCTTCAATTCGTCCCGGGTCATCGGGCCGGTGGTGTCCTGGCTGCCGACGGTGGTCATATGCGGTTCGCAATAGCTGCCGGGACGCACGCCTTCGACGCCGCAGGCCCGGCCGACCATCTTCTGGGCGAGCGTATATCCCTTGTCCGATTCCTGGCCGGTCACGGGTGAGCGAAAGGCGTCGCCCGGCGGCAGTTCGAGCGCGGCGCGCGCGCGGCCGGTCAATCCGCGGCCGATGATCAGCGGAATCCTGCCGCCGGCCTGGACTTCGTCGAGCAGGACCTCGGTTTTCAGTTCGAATTCGCTCAGCAATTCGCCGCTGGCGTGGTCGTGAATCGTTCCCGCATAGGCGTCGATGTCGATGACATCACCGGTATTGAGCCTGTCGACATCGCATTCGAGCGGCAGGGCGCCGGCGTCTTCCATGGTGTTGAAGAAGATCGGCGCCATCTTGCCGCCGATGCAGACGCCCCCCGAGCGCTTGTTGGGAACATGGGGAATATCGTCGCCGATGTGCCAGAGCACCGAATTGGTGGCGGATTTGCGCGACGAACCGGTACCCATGACATCGCCCACGAGCACGACCGGATGGCCGCTCTTTTCCAGTTCGTCGATCTGTTCCACAGCGTTCGTGACGCCCTCGCGGGGATTCTTGTACATCGCCAGCGCATGCAGCGGAATATCGGGGCGCGACCAGGCGTCCTGGGCAGGAGAAAGATCGTCGGTATTGGTTTCGCCGGGCACCTTGAACACGGTCATGGTGAGCTTTTCCGGCAATGGCGGACGCGAGGTGAACCATTCGGCGCCGGCCCAGCTTCGCAGGACGCGCCGGGCGTGTTCGTTGCCCTTGTCGGCGCGTTCCTCGATATCGTGAAAGGCGTCGAAAATCAGCAGAATGTGGCTTAATTCGTCCGCGGCGGCCGCGGCCATTTCGGCATCGTCGAGCAGTTCCACAAGGGTCGAGACGTTATACCCGCCAAGCATGGCGCCGAGCAGCTCCACCGCCTTGGCAGGGTCGATCAGGGGCGATTCCGCCTCGCCGCGGGCGATCGCGGACAGAAAACCCGCTTTCACATAAGCGGCCTCGTCCACGCCGGGAGGAACCCGGTTGGAAATCAGGTCGAGCAGAAACTCCTCTTCTCCGGCAGGCGGATTCTTGAGCAATTCCACGAGTTCGGCGACTTGCTGGGCGGAAAGGGGAAGGGGAACGATGCCGAGTTCGGCCCGTTCCGCGACATGTTCTCGATACGCTTGCAACAAACTGAAATCCTCCAAGTAGCCCACCATTTTACGCGATCAGGCTCCGAATTGTCTTCCGCTCCGTCCAATTGCCGCCCAGTCAGGGCATCGGGTCGCCGCCGCTTGGCGCGGCCAGTTCAATGCCGTAGTTGGCCGGTGGCGGGGGTTTGTCCGGCAGCAATCGCGCCATGATCTCGCCGGGAATGGCGCCGACGGATACCGGACTGTAGTGCTCCCAGGTTGGGATGGCGGGTGTGTCGCCGATACGGCGCAAGACCCGCGCGCCATTGAATTCCGCCTCCAGCGCATAGTCCGGCCATTCCGCGGGGTTGGATTCCGTAGTGACGATGTGGCTGAAGTACCGCCGGGGCGAATCGGTCCGCATGTTCATGTTGTAGAAAGGGATGGCGTGGTGCAGACGGTAATAGCCGGCGGAAAACTCATAATTGCGGTCCGCCATCCAGACCGCCTCCACCCCCGGCGCGCCGGCGAGATACCGGAAGGCGGACAGCATGGGCTGCGGCTCTCCCAGAAAGCGCGGTTCGGCGGCGGGCGCCTGCGAGTTCCAGAAATACAGCCGCTCCTGCTCCGGCAGAATATTGGCGATGCCCGCCAGGGACAGCGCGCCCGCCACGGCGGCGGCCGCAGCGTGACGGCGCTGGGCCGCGTTGCGGCTGGCTGCGGCAAATCGCGCCAGCAGGTCGGAGCCGATCAGCAGCCACAACGGTATGCAGACGAAAATGAACCGGTACTCCTTGTGGGCCACGAGCGCGTGGCTGCCGACCACGAGCGCGGTTAGCGCCAGCAACAGACCGTAGCGCCGCGGATTGAACAAGCCCGCCAGCAGGCAGAGCGGCCCCAGGCCGAAGCTGGCGATCAGCAGCCAGTGGCCGTACTGCCAGGCCGGCAGCGGGTCTCCATAGGGCGTGTTGCCGATCTCGATGTTGTAGCGGTAGTTCGTGACATAGGAGTGGAACAACGCGCCGTCCCAGATGACCGCGTCGAGGATGCCGACGGCGAGCGTCCCGGCCAGGCCGCATGCCGCGAGCAACAGCATGTCGTTGCGGGGCAGTCGCGCGAGCAACAGCGCAAGCAGCGCCGCCGCCGGAGGCGCGTATTGGAAGCGGATGGCCACCGTCAGCACGGCCAGCACGGCGATGGCGGCAATCACGCGCCGCGTCAAGCGCGGATGCGCGCACAGGGCGAGCAAGCCCATCAACAAGCCGGTGGCGATGAAGTCCGCCATCGGCTTGTGGGCGAAACCCGCGAGTTCGTACCAGAAACTCCCCGCAATCAGCGCGATGCGCGCCGCCGTCTCGCCGAAATGTTGCCGCGCGAAGAAGTACATGCCAGCGGGAATCGACAACGAGAACAAGGCGAGCGCGCATTTCACCCCGCCGACATACCAGTCGGGGTGGCCGAGGCCCACCAGGTCGAACAGCCACAGCACAGCGGCGATAGAGCCTGGCACGATCCAGGAACGCATGCCGTAGTAGTATTCCAGCACGACTATCCCATTGCCGAAGGCGAGGCGGTGAGCAGGTTCAAGATATTGGGTCAACTCGTCGGGATGCAGCAGAAAGTCGCCGTTCAGGGCCACCGCGACCCGCGCGAGGAACGCCAGGCCAAGTATCGGCCACAGCAATTTCCATGGCGGTGTCGGGGGCGCCGACAGGTGGAAGATGCTTTCAGTGCCGCGAAATTTCCGCATCGGGAGAGTGACAAGAATCAAGAGTCATGTGCGAAACCGGCGCATCGGTGGGCTGAGCCGTGCCGCGGCTTCCGATTTCCGTCCGCTTCGTCAAGTTGCGAGCGGCGCCGGCGCGTCTGCAAGCGGTCCCCGCTCGCGCGGTTCGGCGATGATGTACAATGCCTCAGTATAGCTTGATCGGTCGGCGATGAAAGACGTCAAGACGCCCTGTATAGGTATTTGCTCCACCACTTCCCTGGGGGATCGCGTATGCCGCGGGTGCAAGCGATACGCCCAGGAAGTGATTCACTGGAACGGCTACGACGGCAGCGCGAAGAACGCCGTGCTCGCGCGTATCGAACGCCTGAATATCCAGATTCTCGAAACCCGGTTCAGCATCGGCGCCCCGGACCGCCTGCGGGTGGGCCTGCGCCGCCTGCGCATTCCCTGCAATCCGCAACAGTCTCCCTGGTGCTGGCTGCACAACCTGCTCAAGAAGGGTGTTGAAGAAATCGACGACCTGGACAGTTTCGGCGTGCGCCTGTTGCCGGAGTACGCAGGCAGGGATCTGGTTGAGATTTCAATTCAGATCGAAGAAGAACTGTTGCAATTGGCCGAAGCCCATTTCGACCGCTACATCGCGCCTGCCCGGAGCAAGGCGGTCGAAGCCGTTCCATAGCGGATCAACCGACGCGGGCGAGGCATGCGTTGCCGTTACCGTCCCGATTGTTGGTCGCTTGCGGCGGCGTGGCATGCCTCGGTCGGAATGGGGAAATTCCGCAGTGTAAACCGGGCGCCGTCGATGGCGGCGTACCAGCCCTGGCGGTCCCAGTCGCCGAGGACGATCCGCAGGGCCGGTTCGTCGGGATTCGGTCCGGCTTCGGGAAGTTCGTGCACCGCTGGACGATGGGTATGTCCATGCAGGATGCGATGGCGGCCGCTGTCGCGGATCAGTTCAAGCACGGCGCCGTGATTGACGTCCATGATCCCGGCAGCTTTGCCCGCGGTGGCGACCTGACTCTGCTCCCGCGCGCGGTCGGCCCATGCCTGGCGTTCAGCCGGCGGCCGCGAGAGGAATTCGCGCTGCCAGGCGGGATTTCTCACCATGCGGCGGAATTCCATGTAGCCCGTGTCGTCGATGCAAAGCGCATCCCCGTGCAGCAGGAGCCAGTCCGCGCCCTCGACTTCGAGTTCGAACGGTTCGGAGATGAGTTCGCCGCCGCAACGCGCGGCGAAATCGTCGCCGATCAGGAAATCGCGATTGCCGTGCATGAGATGGACTTTCACGCCGCGCGCGGCAAGCGCTCGCAGCGAAGCGGCGACCTCGTCCGCCGGCGGCGATTCGGCGTCGTCGCCGATCCATAGTTCGAACAAGTCGCCGAGGATGAAAAACCGCCGGCAGGCGGTGGGCACGGCCGCGACGAAATCGACGAACGCGCGCGTGACGTCGGGCCGCGAATCTTGCAAATGCAGGTCGGAAATGAGGATGACCGGCGAGTCGGGTACGGCTGGCGCCGCCATTCAGTCCGCTCCGGTTTCGACCTTGGCCGACTCGATGACGACTTCTTCGACGGGCACGTCGCGATGACCCGCCATGGCCGTCGTCGCGCAGCCCTTGATCCGGTTGACCACGTCCATGCCATCGACGACCTTGCCGAAGACCGCGTAGCCCCAGCCGTTGGCCGTGGGGCTGCGATGATCGAGAAAATCATTCTCGGCGACGTTGATGAAGAATTGCGAAGTCGCCGAATGCGGGTCCGAGGTGCGGGCCATGGCGAGCGTGCCGGCAAGATTCTTGAGACCGTTGTCGGCTTCGTTGCGGATGGCGGCGTTGCCGCGCTTGCCCTTCAGCCCCGAAGTGAAGCCGCCGCCCTGGATCATGAAGTTGTCGATTACCCGGTGAAAAAGCGTACCGTCGTAAAAACCCTGTTCGACGTAGTCCTGGAAGTTGCGCGCCGAGACGGGTGCCTTGTCGAAGTCGAGCTCGATGCGAATCGTTCCGAAGTTGGTTTGCAGCACTATCACGGAGTGGTCCTTGCTGTGGTCTATGCGGGATGGCCGCTATAATAGCCGCTTTTGTCTTGCTTAAGAAAGGCGGTAGGCGGCTTCGCAGCAATTCTCATATTGGCAATCAGCCGACCGGAACGGTCCCCCACCGAATCCGCTTCGCGGATTCGACTCCCCCGGAGGGGGAGTGGTAAAGGCCCGCGCGGGTGCCGGGAACCGGATACTCTCCCTCTGGGAGAGTCGAAACCGCACAGCGGTTTTGGTGAGGGTGAAGAAGGACGCACGGAATCTGATCGGAATGCCATGAACGACTCGGAAAACAAACCCGCAAAGGCGCCCGGCGCCGCCGAACCGTCCGGTTTCATCCGCCAGATGATTGCCCGGGATCTGGCTTCCGGCAAACACGGCGGCCGCGTGCATACGCGCTTCCCGCCGGAGCCGAACGGCTATCTGCACATCGGCCACGCCAAGTCCATCTGCCTCAATTTCACGCTCGCGGAAGAATACGGCGGCCATTGCAATCTGCGTTTCGACGACACCAATCCGCTCAAGGAAAGCCGGGAATTCGTCGAAGCGATCCAGGAAAACATCCGCTGGCTGGGATTCGGCTGGCACGGCGAAGTGCGCTATTCCTCGTCGTACTTCGAGCAGTTGTACGAATTTGCCATGCAACTGATCCGCAAGGGCCGGGCCTATGTCTGCGCGCTGAGCCCGGAACAGGCCCGGGAACACCGCGGCACCCTCACCGAGCCGGGCCGGAACAGTCCATGGCGTGAACGCGAACCGGAAGAAAGCCTCGATCTTTTCGCGCGCATGCGCGCCGGGGAGTTCAGGGACGGTGAATTTTCCCTGCGCGCCAGGATCGACATGGCCTCGCCCAACATCAACATGCGCGATCCGATCCTGTATCGCATCCGCCATGCCGATCATCATCAGACCGGCTCGCAATGGTGCATCTATCCGACTTACGACTACACCCATTGCATCTCCGACGCCATCGAAAACATCACCCATTCGCTCTGCACGCTGGAATTCGAGGATCATCGCCCGCTTTACGACTGGATCCTGCGCAACCTCGACATCGAGTCCTTGCGCGCGGCCAGCGACCTGCGCGATTCCGACCTCGCCTACGTGCTGCCGGAGCAGACCGAGTTCGCCCCCTTGCGGATCAGCTACACCATGATGGGCAAACGCTTCCTGCGGGCGATGGTGGATGAGGGCAAGGTCGATGGCTGGGACGACCCGCGCATGCCGACCCTCTCCGGAATGCGGCGGCGGGGTTACACGCCCGCTTCGATCCGCAATTTCTGCGAGGCGGCGGGTGTCGCCCGCGGCGAAAGCCTGGTCGATATCGGCATGCTCGAGCACGCCATCCGCGAGGATCTGGACCGGAACGCCCCTCGCGCCATGTGCGTACTGCGCCCGCTGAAAGTCGTGCTGCGCAATTTCGACGCGAAGCGGGTCGACCGGCTGCAAATGCCGCGCCACCCCAAGCGCGACGAAGCCGGCAGCCGCGAGGTTCCCCTGACGCGTGAAATTTATATCGAACGGGAAGACTTCAGCGAAGCTCCTCCGGCGGGTTTCAAACGGCTCGTCCCCGGAGGAGAAGTGCGCCTGCGCGGCGCTTATGTCATTCGCTGCGACGAGATTGTCCGGGATGCCGGGGGCGGAATCGCGGAACTTCGCTGCAGCGTCGATTTCGACACGCTGGGGAAACGTCCCGAAGGCCGCAAGGTGAAAGGCGTGATTCACTGGGTTTCCGCGTCTGAAGGGAAAGAAATCACCGTCAAGCTGTACGACCGACTGTTTTTGAGTGAGAATCCCGCGCCGAAAAGCGTGGAGGAAGTGTTCGACGGCATCAATCCCGATTCGCTCGTTCAACTCGACGGTTGTGTGCTTGAACCAGACGCTCTCACCGATGCGGCCGGCGATCATTTCCAGTTCGAGCGCGTCGGCTACTTTTTTCGTGACCGCGAAGCGCGGGCAGGCGGGGTCGCCGCGGTCTTCAATCGCACCATCAGCCTGCGCGACAGCTGGACGGCGGGCGCCGCCCGATAAGCGGGAGCAAGTCCGGGAACAAGATTTCAATGCTTTCGATCTACAACACATTCACCGGCCGCAAGGAAGAGTTCAGACCAATCGAGCCCGGCAAGGTGCGCATGTACGTCTGCGGGATCACCACCTACGACTATTGCCATCTCGGTCACGCCCGCTGCCTCGTGGCCTTCGACATCATCGTGCGCTATCTGCGCTCGCGCGGCTTCGATGTCAACTACGTCCGCAACATCACCGACATCGACGACAAGATTCTCGCCCGGGCCGAGGAGAACGGAGAACTGTTCTCCGACCTGACCGAACGTTTCATCGCCGCCATGCACGAGGACGAAAGAGCCCTCGGCATCCGGCCTCCGGACCTGGAGCCCCGGGCCACGGTCTACATGAACGAGATCATCGCCATGATCGAAACCCTGGTGGATAGCGGCCATGCCTATCGGACCGACAATGGCGATGTCTATTTTTCCGTGCTGCGCTTTCCCGAATACGGGCGGCTGTCGAACAAGAATCTCGACGAACTGCTCAGCGGCGCCCGGGTTGAGCCGGGCGAACTGAAACGCGACCCGCGCGACTTCGCCTTGTGGAAGGCATCGCCCGACGAAGGCGTCGGCTGGGATTCGCCCTGGGGTTACGGGCGGCCGGGCTGGCATATCGAATGTTCGGCCATGTCCTGCCGCACCCTGGGCGAGCATTTCGATATCCACGGCGGCGGCTCGGACCTGATCTTCCCCCATCACGAGAACGAGATCGCCCAGTCCGTCGCCGCCACGGGCGAGCCCTTCGCGAATGTGTGGATGCATAACGGGCCGTTGCGGATCGACGACGAGAAGATGTCCAAGTCACTGGGCAATTTCTTCACGGTGCGGGACGTGCTTTCCCGGCACAATGCCGAAATCGTGCGGCAGTTCCTGATATCGAGCCATTACCGCAGCCCGCTGAACTATTCGGAACAGGCGCTTGCCCAGTCCGCGAGCGCGCTCAAGCGTCTTTACACGGCCTTGCGGGGGCTGGATACGGCGCAGGCGAGAGCGCTGGTCAACAGCCGCTTCGAGCGCGCCTTCAACGCCGCCATGGACGACGATTTCAATACCCCGGTGGCATTCCGCGCGCTGTTCGACCTGGCCCGCGAGATCAACCGGCTGAAAGCGGAAGAAGGCCGCTCCGCGGCGCAGCTCGGCCGGCTGCTCGTCAAGCTCGGCGGCGTGCTCGGCATCCTGCAATCCGACCCGGAAGTTTTCCTGAAGGGCGCGGATTCGGAGCAGGTCGACACGGCGCAAGTTGAGTCCCTGGTCGCGGCGAGAGAAAAGGCGAGAGCGGAAAAGAACTGGCGGGAAGCCGATCGCATCCGCGACCAGCTCAACGCCATGAACGTAGCAGTCGAAGACAACGCGCAAGGCTCACGCTGGCGCGTTGTCCACGACCAGGTTCAGGGATAGTACTCCGGGATGAAATTCTGGCTGGAGACCGGCGGACGCTCATAGTCGTCGTCCCCGGGTCGCTCGGGCAGGGATACGGGCTCCGGCGTCAGGTCCTTATACGGGATCAGGCTCAACAGATGACGAATCCAGTTGAGCCGCGCGTGTTCCTTGATTTCCGCGTTCACCACATGCCATGGCGCCTCGGCGATGTCGCAATGGGCGAACATTTCGTCCTTGGCCCTGGAATAATCGACCCAGCGGGCCCGCGCTTCGAGATCCATCGGGGACAGTTTCCAGCGTTTGTGGGGATTTCGGACGCGGGAGAGGAAACGCCGTTCCTGCTCTTCCTCGGAAATCGAAAACCAGTACTTGACGAGGACGATGCCGGCGCGCACGAGCATGCGTTCGAAGCGCGGACATTCTTCCAGGAATTCGCCATACTCGGCTTCGCTGCAGAATCCCATCACGCGCTCTACTCCGGCGCGGTTGTACCAGCTCCGGTCCATCAGCACCATTTCCCCGGCCGCCGGCAGGTGGGCCGCATAGCGCTGGAAATACCATTGCGAAGTTTCGCGTTCGCTGGGGGCGGGCAGGGCCACGACCCGGCATATCCGCGGATTGAGATACTCGGTAATGCGCTTGATCACGCCGCCCTTGCCTGCGGCGTCGCGGCCTTCGAAAATGACGACGACTTTCAGGCCCTCGCGCTTGATCCACCCCTGCAATTTCACCAGCTCCGTTTGCAGGCGGAAGAGTTCCGCAAGATATGCCTCGCTGTCCATGCGATTTGGATTTCTGCTTTTCCGCTTATCGCTCATGCTCGATTTCGCTTGTCGTTTCGGGCTGCCGCCGATTGACTGGAACAGGGTCGGCAAGTATCATTCGCGCCTTTGGCGGCAGGTCCGATAACGTATCTTATCGGGGTATAGCGCAGTCTGGTAGCGCGCTTGCTTTGGGAGCAAGATGTCGGGAGTTCAAATCTCTCTACCCCGACCAAGTCCCGTTCCTTCTTCGTGGTGACCGTAGCTCAGTTGGTAGAGCCCCGGACTGTGACTCCGGTTGTCGTGGGTTCGAGCCCCATCGGTCACCCCATTTCTTTCAACTACCTCGCGCCATGGACGGCAGGTACAATTCGCAATACTGCGCGCCCGTAGCTCAACCGGATAGAGCATCGGCCTTCTAAGCCGAGGGTTGCAGGTTCAAGTCCTGCCGGGCGCGCCAATTCTCAAAATCAGGCAGGGAGTAAAAATGCTGGCGGTAATCGGGGGATCGGGTCTGGGTTCGTTGCGCGGGGAAGTGCGCGCGCTGGAAATGGAGACCATCGAGGCGATCCGGACGCCTTACGGCGGGCCGGTGCAAGTCGATATCTGCCTGCTGAAGAATGTCAGGATCGCATTTCTGCCGCGCCACGCGGCCGGCGACCGGGTTCCCGCCCACAAGGTCAACTACAAGGCCAATATCTGGGCGCTGCAAAGCCTTGGCGTCGATCGCATCATCGCGACCAATACCGTCGGCGGCATCAGCGAAGACCTTCCTCCGGGCGCGATGGCGATACCGGAACAGTTGATCGACTACACCTGGGGCCGGGAAAGTTCATATTTCGATGGGGCCGATCAGGAACCCAGGCACATCGATTTCACCTGGCCTTACGACCAGTCGCTGCGCGAGGCATTGCGCGACGCCGCTGCCAGGGTGGAAAAACCGATCAAGTTCGGCGGTGTCTACGGCGTATTGCAAGGGCCGCGGCTGGAAACCGCTGCCGAAATCCTGCGCCTGCGCCGGGACGGCTGCGACATGGTCGGCATGACGAGCATGCCCGAGGCCGTTCTGGCCCGCGAACTGGAAATCTCTTACGCCTGCCTCGCCCTTTCCGTCAACTGGGCCGCGGGTCTCGGCGATGGCGTGATCGACATGAAGGATATCAAACGGGTCCACGGCTTCGGCACGGTAGAATTGATCGGCATCATTGAAGCCTTCTTGGAAGCCTGACTCCCCCCAACGAGATTCTGCGACTTCGCTACGCTTCGCGCAGAATGACAGTGTTGTAACTAAGGCAGTTCGAACGGCGGGGGCAGGTCGTAGGGCGTGATCTGCACGACGATGCCCAGGGCGGGGTGGTCGAGATAGTGGAACTCGCCGCTGCGCAATTCGCGTTGCTGACGCATGGTATATACGCGGCTGATCGCCGGTGCGGCCGCGCTGGCCGGGGTTTCCACGCCCAAGGTTTCAACAAGAGCTTCCGGCAGCGGCGGCAATGACCATGGTTCGCCGCCGGAGGCGCCGCCGAATTCCGCGAGCCAGAGATCCGCGCTGAAAATCACCCGGTCGCGGCCGGCATTGAAATTCAATGTAACGGCTCCCTGCAATTCGGCCAGCGAACCGTATCGGTCGCCCCCGGCGATGAATATCGGCGCCGCGGAGCCTGGATCTCCCACCGGCTGGCGCCAGACGGCGTTGTAAAGCACCCGATATTGAACCGTCCGTTCGAGCGCTTGGTTGGTTTGCCGGAAATCGCTGAACGAGGCCGGCAATTCCAGAAACGAGTCCCGTTGCAGATCGGGAAAGCGGAAGCCGCTCTCCTCGCGGACGGGGAAAGGGCCCGTGTCGCGCAAACGCGCGAGTTCGGGCTCGGGCGGTTCGGCTTCGTCATCGAGTGCTTCCGCATGGCTGTCGCGCGCGAAAAATTCGAGAGAGAGCAGATCGGTCAATTGCCCGAGGCGGATCATTTCCGGCGGATAAGACAGGTCCAGATTTTCGGCGCTCCACACTTCCCGCTCGCGGTCGGCGGCGGATTCGTTGCTGAAAATTGTCATCTCGACTTGGAACCAGCGTTGGAAACCTTGGGCTTGGGCGAAATTGATGTGGGATAAAAGGAGTAGTCCGGCCAACAAGGGGACAAAATGCTCGAACTGCCCCCACCAAATCCGCTGCGCGGATTTGACTCCCCCGGAGGGGGAGTGGCTCAGGCGGCGGGTTTGATTTGTGGGGTCAGGCTGTTTGGGCAACGGGCTGCTCCTCTGCGGCGATGCGGTTGAGCAGGTTCTCGATGTAGCCGAGCTTGTCGTCGGCTTCTCGGAATCCTGCCGTGATTCGCAACTGGTTCGTTCCGCCAAGGGCGAAATTCGCCGGTTCGGATTCGATCAGCCGCACGATGGCCGCCGGGTCGATGCGGGCGCAGTCGGCGAAGTCGATGCGTGCGCCGGAAACATTAGCATCAATCTTGCGGATACCGAAGTCCCGGGCGCGCAATTTCAGCTCGCTCAGGCGGAACATCGATTTCAGCGGCGGCGGCAGCAGTCCGAAGCGGTCGATCATTTCCACCTGCAATTCGTCAAGGTCCTCCTTGCCGCGGCAGGAGGCGATGCGCTTGTACATGATCAGCCGGGTATGCACGTCCGGCAGATAGTCTTCCGGAATCAGCGCCGGAATG
The DNA here is from genome assembly GCA_963664805.2 of Pseudomonadales bacterium. GTDB lineage: Bacteria > Pseudomonadota > Gammaproteobacteria > Pseudomonadales > Pseudohongiellaceae > UBA9145. The sequence continues at coordinate 393,407 of OY761612.1, forward strand.
CGCAGGCTGATATCCACCGATTCCTCGAGTTCCGGACTGCTGCTCGGCATTCTTCCTTCGCGAATCGCCCGTACCGCGTCCATCAGCAATTCCATGTAGAGCGTATATCCGATTTTTTGCATATGACCGCTTTGCTCCTCTCCGAGCAACTCGCCCGCACCGCGGATTTCGAGATCGTGAGACGCGAGAGTGAAGCCCGCGCCGAGTTCGGTGGCGGTCTCGATCGCTTCGATTCGCTTGCGGGCGTCGGCGCGGAGCGCGCGGCGCTCGGGGATCAGCAGATAGGCGTAAGCCTGGTGGTGCGAGCGGCCGACGCGGCCGCGCAACTGGTGCAATTGCGCGAGGCCGAACTTGTCGGCGCGGCGGATGACGATGGTGTTGGCGCTGGGGATGTCGATGCCGGTTTCGATGATCGTCGAACAGACGAGCACGTTGTAGCGCTTGTGATAGAAGTCGGCCATGACCTTTTCGAGCTGGCGCTCGGGCATTTGCCCATGGGCCATGGCGAGCCGCGCCTGGGGCACGATGTCGGCCAGATGCAACATGGCGCGCTCCATGCTGCGCACCTCGTTGTGCAGGTAGAAGACCTGGCCGCCGCGCAGCAATTCGCGGCTGATCGCTTCCTTTACGATGGCGTCCTCGTGTTCGCGCACGAAAGTGCGGATCGACAGGCGTTTTGCCGGCGGCGTGACGATCAGCGACAGGTCGCGCATGTCCGCCAGCGCCATATTGAGCGTGCGGGGAATCGGCGTGGCGGTGAGAGTGAGGATATCGACGCTGGCGCGCAGGGATTTCAGTTTGTCCTTCTGCCGCACGCCGAAGCGATGTTCTTCGTCGATAACAAGCAGGCCGAGCTTGCCGTAATCGATCTTCGCGCTCAGTAGGCTATGGGTGCCGATGAGAATGTCGATGCCGCCGGACTTCACGCGCTGGAGAATCTCTGTCTGCTCGGCCTGGGTCTTGAAGCGGGAAATCACTTCCACCGTATACGGCCAGTCGCTGAAGCGGTCGCGGAAATTCTCGAAATGCTGTTGCGCCAGCAAGGTCGTCGGCACGAGCACGGCGGCCTGGTGGCCGTTCATCACGGCGACGAACGCCGCCCGCATGGCGACTTCGGTCTTGCCGAAACCGACGTCGCCGCAGACGAGCCGGTCCATCGGCCTTGGCGAACCCATGTCCTTGAGAACCGCGTCGATGGCGGTCTGCTGATCCGCTGTCTCCTCAAAGGGAAATCCGGCGGCGAAGCGGTCGTATTCGGGCAGGTCGCAGCGATAGGCAAAGCCCTTTTCCGCTTCGCGGCGGGCATGGATTTCGAGCAGTTCAGCGGCAACATCGCGGATTTTCTCGGCCGCCTTCCGTTTCTCGCGCCGCCATTGCTCGGTGCCCAGTACGTTCAGCGGCGCCTCGTCCTGGCTCATGCCGCTGTAGCGGCCGACGAGATGGAGGTCGGTCACCGGCACGTACAATTTCGCCTGTTTGGCGTATTCGATCGTCAGGAACTCGGCGTTCTGCCCGTCGCTGGCGATCGTGGTCAGGCCGCGATACCTGCCGACGCCATGCTCGATATGGACGACGGCGTCGTCGAGGTGCAACTCGGAGAGGTCTTTCAGCACCAGCTCGGGATTCTGCTCCGAGGGCCTTCTGCGCCGCCGCTGCGCGACACGGTTGCCGAACAGCATCTCTTCGGTGATGAGCACGAGCTTTTCGTCTTCGAGCCAGAGCCCGCGGTCGATCGGCGCCACGGTAATGCCATGGGGCGCATCCGCTGCGATGAAGTCTTCCCAATGGTCGAAGGCCGCGGGCCGCAGTCCGATCCGGCCGAGCAACTGTTGCAGGTTTTCCCGGCGGCCGGGGCTTTCCGCGCAGAACAGCACGCGCGACTCGCAATCGCCGATGAAGTCGCTCAGGGCCTGCAAAGGCTCGCTTAGCCGGGGATTCATCGCCAGTTCGGGCAGTTGCCGCAGGCGGAATACTTCCCGCGCGGAAGCGGTCATGCGAATCCGCGGATAGCGCTTGAGTCCGGCCAGCGCTTCGTTCACCGGCAGGAAGATTTCATCGGGTTCGAGGATGGGCCGCCGGCTGTCGAAATTGCGGTCGTGGCAGCGGTTTGCCACCTCGCGCCTGAATTCTTCGCCGGCCTGGTGAATATCGCCAACCTGGACCGCGAGAGTCCGTTCCGGCAGATAGTCGAACAGCGTATGCAATTCGTCGAAGAACAGCGGCAGATAGTATTCGAGGCCGGGGGAGGCGATGCCGTCGCTGACGTCGCGATAAATCGGGCATTGCCGGGGATTAACGTCGAAACGCTCTTGAAAACGCCCCCGGAAGCCGCTGACCGCGTTAGCGTCGAGCGGATATTCGCGCCCCGGCAGCAGGCGTATCTCGCGGATTCGTTCCCGAGTCCGTTGGGTTTCCGGGTCGAAGCTGCGCAGGGATTCGATTTCCTCGTCGAACAGGTCGACGCGGATCGGTTCCGCGCTGCCCATGGGAAACAGATCGACCACCGAGCCGCGCACGGCGAACTCGGCGTGGTCGAGCACGGTATTGACCGCGGTGTATCCCGCCGCGGTCAGTTGCTTGCGGAAATCCTCGATGGCGAGCCGTTGGCCGACCCGCAGATCGAGACTGTTGGCGGCAACATAAGTTCTCGGCGGCAGCCGCAACATCAGCCCGGTGACCGGGAGCACGAGGATGCCCTGTCGCAGCAGTGGCAAGCGGTGCAAGGTCGTCAGGCGCTGGGAAACGATGTCCTGATGCGGGGAAAAGTTCTCGTAGGGCAGGGTTTCCCAGTCCGGCAAGCCCATTACGGGCAAGTCTTCATGCCGGGACAGGTAATAGCGCAACTCGCGCAGCAGCCGTTCGGCCGCTTCGGTGTCTTCGCAAACAACGAGCAGGGGACCTTCGGCCCGGCGCGCGGTCGCCGCAAGCGCCAGACTGTTCGCGGAATCGTGCCGGATCGGCCAGTAACTGGCTCGGCCGGCGCCGGCGGGCAACGGTGGGTCGAAGACTTCAGCCATGGATATTCGGCGTGCCGGTCCGGCGTATGCGAGAAGGGTCGCGGATTGTAACCCAGGCGCCGGCCCAGATTGAATTCCGGCGTCCGAAAAACGATAATACGCCGCGCCGAATTCCAGTCCCGCGGAGACCGAAGTGGATCAGTTCAAAGTGGAAGCCGAAATCGAAGCAGCGAACGATGCCAAGTCCGCGAAACGGGCAAAGTCCAAGGGCCGGAACAAGATCCCGGCGGCCGTGAAACCCTCGCGGCCCAGGGTAGACGACTATTTCGGCGACTGGAAGCAGCGCGAGGCGCTGGTGCAGGAAATGATTCCCGTCATCGGCCGGCTCTTCAGCCAGCGCAATGTCGGCGTCTACATCTACGGCAGGCCGGTACACAATCGTTCGGTCACCTTCATCATGAAATCGCACCGTTTCGTGCGGCAGGTCGAACGCAACGAGATGTCCGAGTTCGAGACCCATCCCGTGCTCATGGCGATGGCGGAACTCGATCTCTGGCACGCGCGCATCGATCTCGGCAAGCTGACGGTCCGCTACATGGAGCTCAGCGCGAAAAATCCCGGCGCCGTTTCTCCCGCGGTTTTCGTGCGCAGGGAACTCAGCTACCTCGACGGTGTGCGCAAACGTCCCTCGGACCATTCCACGGATGTCGTGCTATATGGATTCGGCCGCATCGGCCGGCTTTGCGCCAGGTTGCTGCTCGAGCGCACTAGCACCGGCGAGGACATGCGCCTGAAAGCCATCGTCGTGCGGCCCGGGGCGGAAGGCGATCTCGTCAAGCGCGCCAATCTGTTCACCGCCGATTCGGTGCATGGCGCGTTTCAGGGAACCTTGCGCGTCGACGGGGAAAACAACGCCTTGATCGCCAACGGCAACGTCATCAAGGTGATTTACGCGAACTCTCCGGACAAGATCGACTATACCCGGTACGGAATCGACAACGCCCTGATTATCGACAATACGGGCAAGTGGCGCGACGAAGCGGGCCTCTCCCTGCATCTGCGGTCGAAAGGCGCGGGCAAGGTGCTGCTGACGGCGCCGGGCAAGGGCGAGTTGAAGAACATCGTCTATGGCGTAAACGAAGATCTGATCGAGCCCGGGGACAAGATCGTCACCGCCGCGTCCTGCACCACCAATGCGGTCGTTCCCGTGCTCAAGGTGATTCAGGACGAGTTCGGCATCGAGCGCGGACATATCGAGACCGTGCACGCCTATACCAACGACCAGAACCTGATCGACAACTATCACAAGGGCGCCAGACGCGGACGCGGCGCGGCGATGAACATGGTGCTTACCGAGACCGGCGCGGCCAATGCGGCGGTGAAGGCCATACCCGAACTCGCCGGCAAGTTGACCGCGAACGCCGTTCGCGTGCCGGTGCCCAACGTCTCCATGGCGATCATGAACCTGACTCTCGGCAGGGAGACGAGCAAGGAAGAATTGAACGAATTCCTGCGCGACATCGCGCTGCATTCGAATCTGCAGAACCAGATCAGCTACACCCAGTCGGAAGACGCGGTTTCCAGCGATTTCGTCGGCACCCGCGAAGCCGCCATCGTCGACAGCATCGCCACGGTCGTAGGCGGCAACAATTGCGTGCTGTATCTGTGGTACGACAACGAGTTCGGCTATTGCGCCCAAGTTGTGCGCACGGTGTACAAGATGGCGGGCATTCTTTACCGGCATTATCCCCGGAAAGAGGCCGCGGCGGCCTGAAGCGGACGTTAACTCGCGGAGATTCTGCGACTGCGCGCAGAATGACAAGCCTTCTTTGCCGTCATTCTGCGCGCAGCGAAGCGCAGTCGCAGAATCTCTCGCCGGATCAGACTGGATTTGCCGACACCGGGACTGAATCAGATGCTGTCCAGATTGATTGTATTTGCTGGTGTCTGGGGACTTTTACTCGCTGTCGGACTGACCTGGTTCTCCGGCTCGGGCACGATTCGCGAGGCCTCGGGTCTCACCATGGGCACGTCGTGGTCGGCGCAATGGGTCGTCCCCCCCTGGGGCGGGGAGGCTGCGGAACCGCCGCCACGTTTCGAGTTGCTGCTCGACCGCTTGGACCGGGAGGTGTTTTCCACTTGGGAAGCGGATTCCGAACTTTCTCGTCTCAACCGGCAGCCGATTGGTGTGGCGATGCCGGTTTCGGGCGAGTTGTTTGAGGTGTTGCGGCTTTCCGCCGATGTCTCGGCGCGTACCGGAGGCGCTTTCGATGCGACCGCCGGGACGCTGGTGAATCTTTGGGGCTTCGGGCCGCGGGCCCCGGTCGATGTCGCCGCCACCGATTTTCCCGATGACGATGAAATCGCCGCGGCGCTCGCCCGCACGGGCCATGACAAGCTGTTTCTCGATGAATCCGCCCAGACCGCGACCCGGCTGGCGGATGTTTACATCGATCTGAGCGCTGTCGCCAAGGGTTATGCGGTGGACCGCATGGCCGAATTGCTGGGGGAGCAGGGCTTTGATGACTATTTCCTCGAAATTGGCGGCGAATTGAAAATCGCCGGCCGCAAGCCGGGTTTCCGCGGTTGGCTGGCGGCGCTGGAAGCTCCGGATGCGGATGCTTCGAGCCTTTACGGCGTGATTTCGAATCGCGGCCAAGGGCTCGGCGTCGCAGGTTCCGGTTCCTATCGCAATTTTTTCGAGCGCGACGGCGAGCGCTACTCGCACCAGATCGACCCACGCAGCGGTCGCCCGGTGCGGCACGAACTCGCGGCGGCCTACGTCATCGACCCGTCCTCCGCCAGGGCCGACGCCCTCGCCACGGGCCTCATGGTGCTGGGACTCGCCGAGGGCCGCGCTTTCGCTGAACGCAACAGCCAGCCCGTTTTCCTGATCTACGCCGACGATTCAGGTGGTTGGAACCATTACGCGACTTCGGAATTTGAGATCTTTCTGGAATAGCTTGGCCATCAATCAAGATCGCCGCTGATTGAGCCTCTCGACTATGCATGATGTGAGTCGCCGTCTGGCGTGCCGGGTTCAGCGGGCGTGCGAGGCAGGATGCCGAGCCCGGAGCCTGCAGGAATGGAGGCAAGCGTTTATGAAGCGCAGCTTCATGCGCAGCCGGAACGACGCCAAGCTGTGCTTGGCGGCTGGACCGTATTCATGGCGTCCGCTGAATCCGGCACGCCAGACGGCGACGATTCGAAGCCGCCTGCCCGGAGGGATTTTGCGAAGGAAACCGACTCGTGTAGAATGCCGCCATGCCGCCAATCGCTCAACACAAACGGATACTAAAGCTCTGGGTAGTCCTGTTCCTGGCCGGGCAAACGATTTCCGTTGCGCATGCGAGCGAATTCGGCTCACTTCCCCACGAGCATAGTGGCGTTGCCTGTATCGCGGTCTTGGCCGAGGAGCAAGAAGGACTCGTGCCGGCCGCGAATCTCGCCGCGCCAATGTTCGTCGCCGCGGCCTCTGCCGCAACTCAATCCGCGAGACAAGCGCCGCTGAAGCGCCTGCGCCCGATTCGACCTCCGCCCACAGGTCCTCCCTCGATCTAGAATGCTTTGATTTTCGCACCACCACGAGCTTCTGCGCACTCCGCGCCTTTGTCTTTGTGGTGTTTCAAACGTTTACAGATTGAGACAACAAATGACCAATCGCATATTCAAGCCGGTGGCGCTCGCATGCGCTGCCGCACTCACGGTTCCATGCGCGCTGCCCATTGCGGCGCAAACTACACAGACAGGCGGCGGCGAGGAAGTCCTGGAGGAGATTTTCGTACTGGGCGAACGCCGCGCGTATCGGGGAAATTTCGACGATCTGGAAAAACCGTCGGCGGACCAGTTAATCGATGCAGACCTGCTTCGCGAAACCGGCGCGATAAACCTCAATCAAGCGCTGGATCTATCGGCGTCCGTTGCGCGCCAGAACAACTTTGGCGGATTGTGGAACAGCTTTTCGATTCGCGGCTTCCACGGAGACATCAATCTGCCGAGCGGATTTCTGGTCAACGGATTCAATGCCGGCCGCGGGTTCGCCGGTCCACGGGACCTGGTGGGCATCGAGTCCGTGGAAGTCCTCAAAGGGCCGCGCTCGGCGCTGTTTGGACGCGGCGAGCCTGGCGGCACGGTAAATCTTGTGACCAAACGACCGCAATTCGAGACGCTGGGGGACTTCCGGGCCACCTTCGGGAGCTGGAACCAAAGGCGTTTCGAAGGGGATTTCCAATCCACGGCGGGAACCGACGACGAGTTCGGGCTGCGCATCGTGGGATTCCAGGAGGATGCGGAGAGCTTCAGGGAAACGGTTGAAACCGCGCGGCTGGGCCTTTATCCGTCGATCGCCTGGGCTATCTCCGACGCGACCAGCGTGACTTACGAGCTGGAATACACAAAGCAGGAGATTCCTTTCGATCGAGGTGTCGCCTATTCGGAAGAATATGGTTTCACGCCACGTGAAACTTTCGCCGGCGAGCCCGGCGACGGTCCCATCGAGACCGAAGTGCTGGGTCATCAGTTCGAAGTCCAGCACAACTTTTCCAACAACTGGAGCCTTCTTGCCGGTCTTGGGTACAGGGATACGTCTTTTGAAGGCAACGCGTCCGAAACAAACTTCGGCGGACGCCAGACATACTTCCTCGATGGCCGAACCCTGTCGCGATTTTTCCGCTATCGAAATTTTGAGTCGGAGTATTTCGTAGCCCGGGCTGAAGTTGCGGGTGAGTTTGACTCGGGCGCGCTTCGTCACAGACTGCTTGTGGGCGCCGACTTCGACCGTTTCGACCTGAACTGGTTTATCCAGCGTTATCGACCGGGCTGGTTTCCAGGGTCGACGGATGTCGACACTCTCGATCCGGCGGCGTATCTTTTTCTGGACGTGTTCAATCCGGTCTACGGTCGGCATCCGCAACCCGCGCCCGGGCCAAACACGAACCGGGACGAAAACCTGGACGGATTCGGCTTTTACATACAGGACCAGATCGACATCACAGATCGGTTGCAGGTTCGCCTGGGCTTGCGCTGGGATGACTTCGAGCAGGATTTGACCAACCTGCTCAGGACGCCCCCATCCACGAATACGACATCGGATAGTCGCGTCTCACCGCAATTTGGCGCGGTCTACTCGATAAACGACGGCGCCAGCCTCTACGCTTCCTACGGCGAAGGCTTCCGCCAACAACCGGGATCCGACTATCAAGGCAACCAATTCAATCCGAACCTCACCGAGTCGGCGGAGATCGGCCTGAAATTCGATATTGCGCAATTTTCCGAAGAGGTCTCCGGTTCGCTCACGTTTGCGCTGTTCCAGGTGGACCAAAGCAACATTCTGGTGAACGACGATCGGCCGGAAGCCCAAGCGCTGGGGTGGTTTTCTCACGATGCGGGCAAAGCGCGCAGCCGCGGGTTTGAAATTGACGCGGACCTGGCTTTCGAGAGCGGCGCCAATCTGTGGTTATCCTACGCGTACGCCGACGCGGTATTCACCACCACCAGTCTCGAAGCCGACTGGGGCGCGGTCATTGAAGCCGGCGACCCGCTCATCAACTCGCCGGAACAACAGGCGAACGTGCATTTCAGCCAGAACTTCGAGCTGGGAGGCATGCCGGCGCAAGTGGGCGCCGGCGTTCAATACACCGGCGAGCGGCTCGGGTTTACCGCCTTTGACTTCTACTTGCCCGGCTATACCACCGCGCGAATCTTTGGCCAGATCGCACCCACCGAGCGTTTCATGATTCGCTTTGACCTGGATAACACATTCGACGAGGTGTACTACACCAATTCCTATGCGGACGTTTGGGTCGAGCCGGGCGCGCCGCGTCATTTCCATGTCACGGTGGCCTATTCGTTCTAGCCGGTCTGAGTCCATGGCGCAACAACCGGTTGCGCCATGGACCAAAACCGGCGAGGCGCGCGGTACCGCCCTTGATTCAGGAGTTCAAATGATTTCCATGCTCGCAGCTCAGTCTCTCAGCGTAATGCGCTCCGGCCAGGAAGTGCTGAAGGACGTCTCCTTCAGCATCAAGCAAGGGGAGATTCATGCCTTGCTGGGAGGTAACGGCGCCGGCAAGTCAACCACCTTGCTGACCTTTCTCGGCTTCCTTGCGCCGGTGTCGGGAAATGTGCAGGTTCAGGGGCGCGACGTAAGCGAAAATGTCAGCGCCGCCCGGCAGGCCATCGCCTACCTGCCCGAGGCGGCCACCTTGTATGGACATTTGAGCGCCTACGAAAATCTCCACTATTTCCTTTCGCTGGCGGGCACGGATACCGGCCGGGAAGCGCTGGATGACGCCCTGGACCGGGTGGCATTGCAACCCGAAGCCCGAAACACGCGAATGGAAACCTACTCCAAGGGCATGCGTCAGAAGGTGGCGATCGCCCTGGCAATCCTGCGAGACACGCCTATCCTGCTTCTGGACGAGCCGACCTCGGGTCTCGATCCCGTGGCGATCGACGAGTTCAACCGGCTGGCCAGGGACCTGGCCGAGGCCGGCCGGACCATTCTCCTGGTCACCCACGATGTCTACGGCGCATGCCATGTGGCCGACCGCATCGACCTGTTGCAGAACGGCGCACTTGTCGGCGCCTTCGACCGGCCGGCCGGCATGGACCGGATCGATACCGAGGCGGTGCATGTCGCTTTTGCCAAACACGCGGGAGCATGACGATGAGCAAAGTACTTTCAATCGCGCGGGAAGAGTCGCGGCTGTGGCTGAGATCGCGGCTCGCATTGTTTACCTTGCTGATTTTCGCTGTGTTGCTGGCAGCCGTCAGCATCGCAACTTCATTGCGAATAAGCGACGAACATCGGCATCGCTCCGAACAGCAGGCGCTGGCGGAAGAGATCTTCCTGTCCCAGCCGGACCGCCATCCGCACAGAATGGTGCATTACGGGCATTATGTTTTCCGTACGCCTCCGCCGCTGGCGATGATCGACCCCGGCGTCGACTCGGTCACCGGGCAATCGATTTTTCTGGAAGGCCACCGGCAAAACACGGCAATGTTCGCCGATGCGAGGGCGGGCGCCGAACTCGGCGGCTTCGAGGGGCTGACCGCGGCGCTGGTTTATCAATTGTTCGTGCCGCTGTTGCTGATCGCCATCGGCCATGGCGTGTTCATTCGCGAGCGCGAAGAGAACACGCTTGCGCCGCTGCTGGCCCAGGGCGTGACCGGGAACGAATTGTACGCGGGCAAATGGATTGCCTTGGCGGGAGTCACGCTGGCGCTGCTGTTGCCGCTGGCGATGGTGTCGGCCGCGGCTGTCGTCAGGGGTGAGGCGCTGCTGGCGAGCTTCGGCGTCATTGGCCTTTACGCGCTCTATCTGTTCGTCTGGTGCGGACTGATTCTGCTGGTTTCGGCCCTGGTCCGCTCGCGCGCGCTCTCGCTCGGCATTCTGGCGCTGTTCTGGCTCGCCTCAGCCCTGATCGTTCCGCGGATGGCGGTTGAATCCGCCGTTTCGGCGATGCCCGCGCCAGGCAAAATCGAGACCGACCTGCGCATGCAGGCGGAACTGCGGGAAGTCGGCGATGGCCACAATGCCGGCGCTCCCCAGTTCCTGCAGCTTCGGGCGAATCTGCTTGTCCAATACAATGTGGAACGCGTGGAAGACCTGCCGGTCAATTTTCGCGGCGTCGTCGCGGAGGTTGCGGAAGCCGATGTGACCGAGGTGATGAACCGGTTTGCCGAAGAGCGCATGGCTCTTGAAGTGCGCCAGGCGCGATTCGCCGAATCTTTCGGTTGGCTTTCGCCGGTGGTGGCGGTTTCCGCGGGCTCCCGCGCGCTGTCGGGAACCGATCTCGCGACGCACCATCGTTTCCTGCGCGAAGCGGAGGATGTGCGCTTCGATTTCGTGCAGGGCCTCAATCGCGTCCATGTCGAGCAACTCGCCTATAACGACGACATCAATCGCAGTCTCAACGAAGAAGCCAATCGTCGCACGAGAATGTCAGCCGAAAACTGGGACGTCCTCGACGAGTTTTCCTTCCAGCCCGCTGCCGCCGATGAACGCCTGGCTCGCGCCGGCGCGCCCCTGGGCATGCTGTCCGCCTGGTTGCTGTTGCTGACGGCCGGCGGCGTCCGCGCCGCGCGAAGAATGCAGCCATGAGCGGACTGATCCGGGAAATCCGCTTTCTCGCGAGTGACCGGGCGGCTCTGCTCTGGCTTGGAATCGCGCTGCTTGTCGCCTGTGTGTCGATATCCCTCGGCCTGCGTGAAGTCGCCACGCAACGCGCGGAACTGAACGCATTGATCGAAATCGATCGCGCGGAACGGGAAATGCTCGATATGCTGTACCAGGACTGGGGCGATGTGGCGTATTACACATTCCACCTCACTTGGGATTCGCCGTCGGATTTCGCGTTCGCCGCGCTGGGCCAACGCGACACTTCTCCCTGGAAACACCAGATCCGCGCGTTGGCGCTGGAAGGCCAGATTTACGAGACCGACGCGGAAAACCCGGACTTTGCCCTGGTCGGCCGGTTTGACTTCGCTTTCGCCGCGAATCTGCTCGCTCCGCTTTTGCTGATTCTCCTGTTGCACGACCTGCGCTCCGCCGAGCGCACCGCGGGCCGCTATGAATTGCTCAGCGCGACCGCGGCAAGCCGGGGGAGCCCCTGGTTCGCGCGGGCGGCCTTGCGCGTGGGCGCATTGGCGTTATGCCTGATCGGTCCGCTCTGGGTCGGCGGTCTGCTTGGCGGGGCCGGCGCATCGACCTTGGTCCAGGCAAGTCTCGTCGTAGTCTTGCACATCGCGTTCTGGTGGGGTGTGTGCGCCTTGGTCGACCATTTCGGCTGGAGCAGCCCGGTCAATCTGACCGCGCTGGTCGGCGCCTGGCTGGCGCTGGCCGTGATCGTCCCGGCGGCAATCAAGGCTTCGGTCGAGTCGATTGTGCCATTGCAGGATGGCGGTGAAATCCTGCTTACCCAGAGAGAGGCGGTTAACGACGCATGGGATCTGCCCAAAGCCGCGACGATGGAGCCCTTCATCGAGCGTCACCCGGAATGGGCGGATTACACGGAAGTCAGCCAGCCATTCGAGTGGAAGTGGTATTACGCCTTTCAGCAGGTGGGCGATCAGACCGTAGAACCTCAGTCGCAGGCTTATCGTGATGGCCGCATCGGGCGGGACAGATTGTCGGGTTCGCTCGCCTGGCTGTCGCCGCCGGCGCTGGCCGAGCGCGCAATGCAGGCGCTTGCCGATACCAATGTGGCGGCGACCCTGACTTATGAACAGCGAGTGCGCGCTTTCCACAAGGCGCTGAGAGAGTACTACTATCCGCGCCTGTTTCGCGGGGAGCCTGTCTCGACCGTCAGCATCGAACAGCGGCCGCAATTCCGAGGAAAAGAATCATGAGCGAACTGCTTCGCGCCCGGGATCTTACCAAGACATTCCGGTCGAATACGGCGCTGAATGGCTTGAATCTTTCGGTAAACGAGAAGGAGATCGTCTGCCTGCTCGGCGCCAACGGCGCCGGCAAGACGACGACGATTAACCTCTTTCTCGGCTTTCTCGAACCCACTTCCGGCGCCGCCCTGGTTGACGGAACCGAAGTGACCGCCGACCTGAAGCAGGCGCGGAGCAAACTCGGCTACGTGCCCGAGCAGGTGTCGCTGTATCCGGCCTTGACGGGCCTGGAGAATCTCGACTATTTCGTCAGGCTCGGCGGCGGACACCCGGATGAAAGCCATCTTCGCGGCTTGCTCGACCAGGTAGGGCTGGACCAGATCGCCGCGGACCAGAAAGTCGGCGCGTATTCCAAGGGCATGCGGCAGAAGATCGGGCTCGCGATCGCGCTGGCCAAGGGCGCGAGGGCGCTGTTGCTCGACGAACCGCTGTCCGGCCTGGATCCCAGCGCCGCGAACGAATTCTGCCGGCTGCTGCGGCGGCTCGCAGACGACGGCGCGGCGGTGCTGATGGCGACCCATGACCTGTTCCGGGCCAGAGAACTTGCCGATCGCATCGGCATCATGAAATCCGGAACGCTGGTGGAAGTACTTTCACCGGAATCCCTGGACCAGGCCGCGCTTGAGCAGATCTACCTCAATCACATGCACGACGACGAGACAATCGGGGAGGCGCGGTGATGATTGGCGCAATCATCGGTAAAGAGTTGACGGAGATAAGACGCGACGGCAGAGCCCTGGGCTTGCTGGGCATTGTCGGATTGCTGCTCGCGCTCGGACTGGTTACCGGCCTTGCCACCGAAAATGCGCGAGAGCGGGAAGTTCTGCAGGCCCGGGCCGACGATGCCGCGGTGTTCCTGGAGCAGGGTGAGAAAAACCCGCACTCCGCCGCACATTTCAGCCGCATGGCGCACAAGCCGGTGGCGCCCCTTGCCTCCTTCGATCCTGGAGTGGCCGCCTACATGGGGCAAGTCATCTGGCTCGAAGCGCATTCCCGCAATCCAGCCATGTTCCGTGCCGCTGAGGATGCTCCCGGGCTCAGCAGGCTCGAAAACTTCAGTATCGCGGGTGTCCTGACGCTCATCCTGCCGCTGCTTGTCGTGCTGCTGGGATACGGCAGCATCGCCGGCGAGCGGGAGCGAGGCACCCTGCGGCAACTCGTTGGTTCCGGCGCAAGCCCGACTCAGCTCCTGCTTGGCAAATTTACGGTCATCGCCGGAGTGGGCTTTACCGTGCTGGCGGCCGCGGTGGCGATTTCGACGACTTTCTCCCTGCTTTCACTGTCGGAATCCGGCTATTCCGGAGGCGACCTGGCGCTGCGCGGCCTCTCGCTGCTTCTGGTGTACGGGCTTTACATCGTATGCCTGACCGCCCTCACGCTGCTCGTTTCCCTGCTGGTCGCCGAGGCGAGAACAGCCTTGCTGCTCTTGCTCGGGATCTGGGTGGTGACCGTGGTCGGATTGCCGCGCCTTTCTGCGAGCATTGCCGAGCAAGTGTATCCCAGCCCGGATTCGGCAAGTTTCTGGGAAGACACCCGGGCCAGTCTGCAGGCCAATCGGCCCCCGAGCGATAGTGAAGACTACGTCGCCGTGGAGCGGGAAGTCGTTGAACGCGCCCTGGGCAGGGAGTTGCGCGAAGGCGAACTCGATGACTTGGAGATCAACCGCGGCGCATTGCGTCTGGAAGTGAGCGAAGTGATCGATACGGAAGCCTACAACGCGGCTTACGCTGAACTGTTCGCCAACTACGAGAGGCAGAAGAACCTGCGCCGGATGCTTTCCATTTTCTCGCCGGCGATCGCCTTGCAGCATCTTTCCCGGACGCTCTCGGGAACCGATGTAGGCGCCCACGAACATTTTTCCGTGGAAGCCGAACTCCAGCGCAACAATATCGTGCGGGCGATGAACGAAGACATGCTGCTCAATGGCGCCGGTGAGAGTTTCGGCTACCTGGCGCCCCCGGAATTCTGGGAATCGGTGCCGGATTTTGAGTACCGGCCGCCTTCTGTTGCCCTGGCCTGGAGCGAGGGTATCCGGGATCTGACGATATTGCTGTTTTGGGGACTTGCCGCCGTGGCGGCCATGTTCTGGTTCGGCGGCAATCGAGTCAGGGTGTGAGGTGCTCCGATGCGCATGACGGATCTCATCGCCTGCGAATCGAAGATGCAATTTCAGCGCATCTCTTCGCTGCTGTTGCTGCTGGCCTTTGCCGCGGTGCTGGTTTACGGGGGTCTGGCAGGCAAGGCCGAGCGCGATGACCGCGCCGCGGCGATTGCCGGCCACCATGCGGAAATCGCCGAAGCGATGGACGAATGGCTGGCGGACCTGCGCGAACTGGAACGGCTTGGCAGTGCCGCGGAAGTGCCGCCGGCGACTGGCTCGGCCATGGATGTGTCATTTGCTTCGTCGCTGCCCCAGGCGCCGCTGGCGGACTTTGCCGTTGGCCAATCGGATCTGATGCCCTTTCTGGGTGAGATTTCGCTATGGGACCCGGACATCCGACTGTTCTCGAATTATGAATTCGCCGACCCGGTTTCATTGGCCCTCGGCGGTTTCGACATCAGCAAGGCGGTAATCCTGTTCCTGCCGCTACTGCTGATCGTATTCTGCTTTGACGTGATCGCCGCGGACCGGGACGCCGGGAGACTCGGCCTCGCCGTGGCCCAGGGTGTGAGCGTGAAACGCCTGTTCTGGCAGCGTTTGCTGTTCCGCGCGGCTGTCGTGCTGCTCGTGACTTTCGCCGCCGCCTTGTACGTGTTGGTCTCCGGACTCTCATCGGGACCTGGCGGGGCAAGTCTCGGCGAGCGTTTGCCGGCCTTCGGCTTCTGGTCGCTGCTTGTGCTGGCTTACGGGTTCTTCTGGTTGATGCTCATTGCCTGGGTCGCCAGCGACAACAAGAGCGGCGAGTTCAATGTGTTGGCGCTGCTCGGCTTGTGGGCCGGGCTCACGCTGGTTGTTCCCGCGGCCACCAGTGCGACGGCGGAGGCGCTGTATCCGACGCCCTCGCGCCTGGCCTATCTGGCCGACGCCAGGGAAGTCGAAAACGAAACCCGGCTTGCCGGGGCCGATGTGGCGAACCAGTTCATGCTTGACCACCCGGAGTTATTGGTCAATCAGGAGTCGGAGATTCCGGCCTTTGTCCAATCCGCTTTTCTGGTCACTTCGACCGTGGACGAGGCGACCCGGCCCATCGTCGATAACTTTGAATTGGCGCTGCAAAGCCGGGAAAGCGCGATCGGGCTTTTCCGCTTTCTCTCGCCCGCAGTTGCCGCCCACGGCCTGTTCAATGAACTCGCCGGAACTTCAGCCCGCAGGCATCAGGACTACCTGACCCAGGCGCGAAATTTCAAGGCCAACTACGCGGAACTCGTCGGCCCGAACATCGTCGCCAAGCAACCGATCGATTCCGGGTTTTATCAGGCTATCCCGGAATTCCGGTTTGCCGGCGTACCGCTTCGCGCGAGAATGAATCGCGAGATGGCGCCGATGATTTTCCTGATTTTGCTCTCCATTGGTATGATGTCGCTTGCGAACAGACAGTTGCGCTCGGTCAGTCCCATCAATGATTGATTGAATGTCAGGAGTTCAGGAGCCGGATAATGCAGGCGTCGTCGACAAACGCGGACAGGGCAGCCATCGGACTATCGCTGGTTTGCGTGATCCATTGCCTGCTCACGCCTGTGGCCATCGCCATGATTCCGGCGCTGGGAGCGACTTTCCTGGAAGACGAGACTTTCCACTACGCGGTTCTCTTCCTCGTACTTCCAACCAGCCTGTTTGCCCTGACCCTTGGCTGCCGCAAGCACCGACGTTTCGATATTCTCGTTATCGGCTTGTCAGGTCTCCTGGTTCTTTTTCTCGTGCCGATACTCGGTGAAGAGGTAACGGGAGAACTCGGTGAGAAGATTCTGACCGTAGCGGGCGCAACGATCATCGCTTACGCGCACGTACGCAATTTCAGGCTTTGCCGGCAACGCGATTGCCACGCCGCAGAAGCGCCTCAGCAAGTCAATTGACAACTAGAAGACTGCACTGCGTCAACTTGACAAGGTGCGGGCTTGTCCGGATACTCAACCGGTTCGCTTCAGATGCACGGTCGGGATAGCGGTTTGCAATGCGAATATCAGTAGCAGGCATGAGGAAAGTCCTGGCTGGCCATCTCAAATCGATGGCCGCGCTCTCCCTGTTGCTGGTTTTCTCGATCGGCTATGACCTCGCACACAGCCATGACGGCGAGCCCGAAGCGCATCTCGACTGTGAAATCTGCCTCAAGTTGGGCCAGGACGACGACTTCACGCGTACCGTGGCGCCCGATTCGGCTCCACCACCGGTTGACCAGACCTTCGCCCGCGCTTCGCTGACTCCCCAGTCGGTCGAAATCCCCCTGGCGCGGTCCCGCTCTCCTCCTCGCAGTTAACTGACCATTTCCGAACCGGCATGATCGTCCGCATCTTCGATGCGGCGGCGTGCATTCACTTGCGAAAGAACAAGTCAGGTAACTATCTCATGAGTATGAAGCGAAAATACGGTTGGGCCATTCCGTTGGCGGTCTCCGCCCTTGCGGGCGCGGAACTTGCGATCGCACAAGAACAGGTCGAAGAAATCGTTGTCCAGGTGCAGCGAAAGGAAACCTCCCTCTGGAGTACGCCGGCAAGTCTGGAAGTGCTGGACGAGCAGGATATACAGGAATTGCAGCCGAACAGTCTGGCGGACCTCGTCCGCTACCAGCCGGCAATCAGTATCGACCAGTCCAGCGACCGGCGCGGCAACGGCACCTTCGTCATCCGCGGCCTGTCCGGTAATCGCGTGGTGATGCTGATCGACGGCACACGGCTGCCCGACGGTTTCGGTTCTGCTGGCGTCTCCAACGGCCGCAACAGTTTCGAACCCTATTCGATGAACAACATCCAGTTCCTCAAGGGGCCGTCTTCGGCGCTCTACGGGAGCGACGCGCTCGCCGGGGTGGTGTTGCTGAACACGATTTCGCCGCGGCAGATGCTTGGCGGCGGAGACGATTCGGTTTTCGAAGTGGGCGGCGGCTATGACCAGGTCAACGATGGCTTCCGGCAGACCTTCAGCGGGGCCGGCGCGGCGCTCGGCGGGGCGTATTTGCTGCAGGTTTCCACGCGGCAATTCTCCGAAACCGAGATTTACGGCGACTATGAGAATCATCCCTTCGACGGCAACCAGGAAAACGTGTTGCTGAAGTGGGAGAATGACGGCAATTCAGACAATGAATACGGCTTCCTGGCGGATTTCTGGCGCCGCAGCGTGGACGTCAACTACAACTCCGCCCTCCCTCCCGGAACTTCGGTTACCGACCACTACGAACAGGACCAGAGCCACCGCTGGCGCATCGGCTTTTATCAGAACCTGACCGACGTCATGGGGCTGGATCGGCTCGACTGGCAGGTCGATCTGCAGCAGGGTCGCATCGACGAGGACGAATTTGAAGAAAGCGTGTCCCGTGGCGGCGAAAACGTAATCGACATAGAAGAGGTCGACATCGACCAGGACCTGGTCTCGGCCAGCGTGTTGATCGGAGAGGAATTCTCGAACCACGAACTGCTGGCCGGGGTCGATTTCGTGCGCAAGTCCGCCGAACGCCTCAACTACTATCGGGATTTCTACCCGGACACCGGCGTGGTCGATCCGGCGCGCAACGGCGTCGTCTACCCACTCAAGAGCTATCCTTCCAGCGATACCGACCTGCTTGGCGTCTTCGTCCAGGATGAATTGAGTCTGGTGGAAGACCGGCTGCGGATCACGCTGGGCCTGCGTTACGACTACTTCAAGAACGACCCGCAACCCGATGAGTTGTACTACAACTCGAACCCTACCGGGATCAGCGTCGGCGCCTTCAGCAGCGAAAGCGTCTCGCCAAGCGTGGGCGTGACCTGGGAAGCGAACGACAACCTGATCCTGTTCGGCAACTACGTCAGCGGATTCCGCGCGCCGCCGGTGTCTTCGCAATACATCAACACCTTCATCCAGAGCCGCTGGTTCCCGCACGAAGTGCTCGCCAATCCCGACCTGAAGTCGGAAAAGAGCAACGGCATTGAGGTCGGCCTGCGGCTGCGCGGCGAGATCGGCAGATTCGAAATCTCGACTTACAACACCGACTACGAGGACTTCATCGAGAGCACGCGTTCCGGCAGGCGCCCGAACCCGATTCCCGGTTTCCGTCCCGTGACGCAGATCCAGTATCAGAATCTGAGCGAGGTGGAAGTAAGCGGCGCCGAAATCGACGCTGAACTGTACCTGCACAACTGGCTGGACACCGAGGACGAATGGCTGCTGAGCCTAAGTTGGGGCGACATCGAGGGCGAAAACCGCTCAAGCGACGAACCGCTGACCAGCGTCGGCCCGCGGCAGACGATACTCGGACTCGGCTACCGCTCCGCCGCCGCCAATTTCGGCGCCAACCTGCAGGCCCTGCTGGTGGACGAGTTCACCAATGTCGAGCCGGGCAGTTTCGTCGTGCCTGACTACACGCGCGTCGACGCCAGCCTGTTTTATGACTTCTCCGACAGCTTCAGCCTGAATTTCAGGATCGACAACCTGTTCGACGAACAGTACTGGCCGCAATTCGTGGCGGGTTCGGGCATCAGCGACGACCCTGACGGCGCCGCCGCGCCGGGCAGGACTTTCTCCGTCTCGGCCCGCTATCGATTCGGCATGTAGGAGCATCCGTCATGAAAAGATTCGCCGTCCCTGCAGTTATACTCGCGACGCTCGCGCTGGCGCTGTTCTTCTCGTATCAGCGCTATGCGGCGCCTACCCGCGTCGCGCTGGTCAGTTTTGCGGATTTCACCGCCAGCCGCGTCATCAAAGCGGTAGCCGACATGCCGCAGTTCCGTTTCGAGCGCCTCGAAGTCGAGGCGCTCGAACGCGCGCGGGATTTCGACTTCGTGATGATCTTCGGCCGCGGTCTCGCGCTCGACGGCGAACAACTGACCTGGATCGACGAAGCCGTGCAATCCGGCAGTGCCATTTTCATCGACAGTCCCACCAATCCCAGCCACGTTCAACTCACGAGCCTCGACCCTGACGCGGGGGAATTGGCGCGGACCTACGTCGACAACGGCGGCGACTACAACTACCGAAATTTCTGGTACTACGTGCGCCGGGAACTCGACGGCAAGTTGTGGCGGTCTCCCGAGGCCGGCGACCCGTTGCTGATCGATACCGATGTGCTGTTCTACCTCGGCGACGAAGTGTTCACCACCGTGGAGGATTATCAGCGATTCTACGAAACCGTGCCGAACTACAATCCCGACGGATACAAGATCGTGTTGATCACCACGGTGCCGGGCCCGTTCAACGCCAACCGCGATCATCTGAATGCGATGATCGAAGCCTTCGAAAGTGCGGGCATGCGCGTGTATCCCATCAACGGCCAGGCCGAGCGGCTCGCGCTCGTCGCCGAAGTCAATCCCGACGCGGTAGTGCTCATGCCCCACGGGCGTTTCAATTTCGGCCGGGAAAACGCCGTTGCCAACTGGTTCAGCGAAAATCAGGTGCCGCTGCTTACGCCGCTGTCGGTGTTCGAGGAACACCAGGAATGGCTCGAAGATCCGCAGGGATACGCGGGTGGCATGCTCACCATGAACGTCGTGCTGCCTGAACTCGACGGCGGCGTCGCACCGCGGGTGGTTAACGCGCAATTCGCCGACGAGCGCGGCTTCCGCATATTCGAAGCGATTCCCGAACGGCTCGACGAATACGTCGAAATGGTCGAACGCTGGATCGGGCTCAAGCGCACGGCCAACGCCGAGAAGCGCATCGGCATCGTCTATTTCCGCGGTCCGGGCAAGAACGCACTGGTCGCCGGCGGGCTGGAAGTCAGCCCCTCGCTGTTCAATACCTTGCACATGCTCAAGGAGCAGGGCTACGACCTTGGCGACCTGCCGGACGACTACGCCGCGTTCCGCGCTCGGCTCGACGTCGAAGGCCCGGTGCTGACGCCCGACGGCATGGGCCAGGCGCGCCGCTTCCTAGACGAACAGAACCCCGCCTGGGTGACAGCCGGCGAGTACCGGCAGTGGTGCCGGGAGGAGCTTGCGGCGGGCGTCTGCGCCCGGGTCGACGAGCGCCACGGCGGCAACCTCGGCCGCTTCCTGGTAGATGCTGTACCGCAAGGCGAAAGCCGCATTGGCGTGCCGCGGCTCGAATTCGGCAACGTCGCGCTGATGCCCCAGCCGCTGGCCGGCTTCGGCGAAGACAATTTCCGCATGGTGCATGGCACCGGCGAGGCGCCGCCGCACAGCTACGTGGCGGCCTATCTGTGGATGCGCCATGGCTTCGGCGCCGACGCCATCGTCCATTACGGCACCCACGGCAGCCTCGAATTCACCCAGGGCAAGCAGGTCGCGCTGTCGGCCAACGACTGGGCGGATGCGCTGATCGGCAATACGCCGCATTTCTACATCTACACGATGAGCAATGTCGGCGAGGCGATCATCGCCAAGCGGCGCTCTTACGCCACCATAATCAACCACCTGACGCCGCCCTTCCAGCGCGCCGGCCTGTATTCCGAGCTCGCCACGCTCGGGCGCTGGCTCGACGACTACCGCCTCACCGAAGGCCAGGTGCGCGAGGAGCAGCGCCGGCAGATCATCGATCTGGCGACGGAAATGGAATTGCACATCGATCTCGAAACCGACCTGACCGATGCGCCAGGCTGGGACGATGAGGTGCTGCCGAAACTCGAGTTGTACCTCGACGATCTCGCCCAGGCGAGCATCAACAAGGGCCTGTACACCTGGGGCGAAACCTGGGCCGATGCGGACGCCGCGCTGACGGCCGAGCTGATGCTGATCGATTCGGTGAAAAACCTGCTGCCCGAACCCGTGCGCGCGGCCTCCGGCGCAGAGGCGCTGTTCACCGAACTGAACGAGGGCGTGACGCCGGGCGGGCTCATCGATTCGCTGGCCTTCGATTACGAACCCGGCCTGCTTGAGACGCTTTCGCTGTACGATAACTACACGGACCTGCTGCTCGCCGGCGGCGCCGACCAGAAAGTCGCGCTCGGCAATGCCGTCTCCGGCGGCTACGTCTCGCCGGCCTCGGGCGGCGACCCGTTGCTCAATCCCGACGCGTTGCCGACCGGGCGCAACATGTATTCGATCGACGCCGAGCAGACGCCTTCCCAGGCAGCTTGGGAAGTCGGCAAGGCACTCGCCGACGACATGCTGCGCGACTACCGGGAACGCCACGGCCGCCTGCCTAACAAGGTAAGTTTCACGCTCTGGCCGAGCGAATTCATCCATTCCCAGGGCGCCACGGTCGCCCAGGTGATGTATCTGCTCGGCGTCGCCCCGGTGTGGGCGCCCAACGGGCAGGTGCAGTTGCTCGAACTCATTCCCGCCGAAGAACTTGGCCGGCCGCGCATCGACGTCGTGGTGCAAAGCGCTGGCCAGTTGCGCGACCTGGCTGCCTCGCGGCTGGCGCTGATTAACCGCGCGGTGGAAATGGCGGCGATGGCGGCCGACCAGGACGACAACTTTGTCCGCGACGGCGTGCGCCTCGCCGAACAGCACCTGCTCGATCGGGGCCTGCCGCCCGCGGAGGCGCGGCGATTGTCGACGCGCCGCAGCTTCGGCGGCGTCAACGGCTCTTACGGCACGCAGATCATGGGCATGGTGGAGCAGGGCGACACCTGGGAATCGGACGCCGACGTCGCCAGCCAGTATCTCTACAACATGGGCGCGATGTACGGCGAATCCGACGAATGGGGCGAGTTCGTGCCGGAACTGTTCACCGCCGCGCTGCTCAATACCGACGTCGTCATCCAGCCCAGGTCCAGCAACACCTGGGGCGGCCTCAGCCTTGATCACGTCTACGAATTCATGGGCGGGCTGAGCCTGGCGGTGCGTTCGGTCACCGGCAAGGACGCGGAGGCGTATTTCTCCGATTACCGCAATCCCAACCGGGCGAAGATGGAAACGCTGCAAAGCGCGATCGCCCAGGAAGCCAGGACCACGCTGTTTAACCCGCGCTATCTCGAAGGCCTGACGGCCGGAGAGGCGTCGAGCGCCGAAGTAATGGCCGAGACCCTGCGCAACTCCTTCGGCTGGAACACAATGAAACCCGCCGCCATCGCGCCGGGATTCTGGAACCAGGTCCACGAAACGCTGATCGACGACAAGCACGCCCTGGGCCTTAACGACTTTTTCGAAACCGAAAATCCCTACGCCCTGCAGGAAGTCACCGGCGTCATGCTCGAAGCCGCCCGCAAGGATTTCTGGACCCCGACCGCCGAACAGATGCAGGCGCTGGTCGATCTGCACGCAGACCTCGTCAGCCGCTTCGAAGCCGGCTGCGGCAGTTTCACCTGCGGCAACGCGGCGTTGCAGGACTTCATCTCCGAGCGACTCGACCCGACCCTGCTCGCCAGCTACCAGCAGCAGATCGAAGCGGCGGAAGTCGGCTCGGTCGAGCAAAGCGCGGAACTCGTGCTGCGAGAACAGGATGTGCAGGCGGAAAACGGCGAACAGGCTACCGAGGCGGAATTGACGACGCGCAATGACGCGGCGCAGCCGCAACTCGTGGCGGGTCGTAACCTGGCGCTGATCCTGCTCGGCATCGGCCTCGCGCTGACTGCGCTGCTGGCAATAGCGCGCTGGCGGCGCTCGCGGCCGGCAGTCGCCTAACGGGCATGAGCGAAGCCGCGTCCTGGTGGGCGCTGAGCCTGGGACTCGGCTGCTGTTGCGCCTTGCTCGCCTGGCCGCCGCGGCAACAGTCGTTTTTCGGCCGCAACGCGCTGGTGCGGCGCTATTGCCCGCCGCCCGCGGCGTTGGGACTCGGCCTTGCGCTGATTCCCACGATGCTTGCTTGCGCGGCGCTGTGGCTGTCGCAGTGGCTGAGCGGCCAGAGCGTGACCGTCTGGCTGGCCACGCTCGAATTCTGGTCAAGACCGATCGGTGTCCTGCTGAGTCTGCAGGCGCTCGGCCTTTTGCTGCACGGGCGGATGTACGGCGCCTTGCTGTTGCTGCTGCCGGCCGCGCTCAGCCTGCAACTGTGGCTGTTCTACCAGGCGCTGGGCATCGACTTCTCGCGGCTCGGCATGCTTTACGCCGCAGCCCTGCTGCTCGCACTGCCCGGACTGATCTTCGCACTGGGCCGGATCGATCTCGCCCGCAGACTGCCGGCCGCGCACTTTCTCGCCTACCTGCTGCTGATTCTGCAATGGCTGTACGCCACCGATACGAGCTGGGCCGGCTATTTCCAGGGCTACGAATGGATCACGCTGGAAAGCGCCGCCCAGGCGCCCGGCATCCTGCTCGTCCTGATTCTGATTGGATATTCGTGGCAATATCTGCGCGACAGAAGCGCCAGGGCGAGGTTGCGAGCCTGACATGTTGAGTTTTTTCTCCACGCTTACTTGGGTGAGTACGGGCCTGCTCGTTCCCTGCATCGCCCTGCTGCTCTATCTGCTCGTGCGCGCCTTGCTGCTGCTCGGGCAGGACTGGCAGCAACGCCAGCAGGACCTGGGCCTGCTCAAGGCGCTCGATGCCGCGGAAAGCCGGCTTGTCGCCGGAGAATTTGCCGATTACAAGACGCGGCTCGCGGAATGCGCGGGCCGCTACCCTTCGCCGCTGAGCGGACACATGCTCACGGTCATGGACGACATGACGAAGCGTTCGGTGCGCGAACGTCAACTTGGCGACTTCGCCCTGCATGGCGACAATCAGCTCTCTTTCCCGCGGCTGCTGATCCGTCTTGGCCCCAGCCTCGGGCTGATCGGCACGCTGATTCCCATGGGCCCGGCGCTCGCGGGTCTCGCGGCCGGAGACATGGCCAGCCTGACCCAGAACATGCAAGTCGCATTTTCGACCACGGTGCTCGGCATCGTGATCGGCAGCATCGGCTTCGTCCTGCATCAATCGCGCAAGCGGCGCTTCGCCCAGGGCATGCATCGGCTGGAGTTCGTGCTGCAATACAAGACCGAGTCGGAGGCGGAACGATCATGAAGCGATACGAGACCTTTATCGCCGACAGCGACGAACTCGACCCGCTGAGTTCGCTCGTCAACCTGTTCGATATCGCCATGGTGTTCTCCGTGGCGCTGATGGCGGCGCTGATCAGCCACCTCGAACTCGGCGAACTGCTGTTCAGCGAAGAGTTCACCCTCGTCAAGAATCCCGGTGAGGAAGATATGGAGATCATCATCAAGGACGGCGAGGAAATCCGCGCCTACACCGCCGAAGAATCCCGGCAGCAGACGGGCGAGCGGGGTCGCCCCGTCGGCACGGCGTGAGTCGCTACCAGCTCGAATCCGGCGAAATCATCTACGTGCCAAACTGATCTTTCGGGCGAATCAGCCTCGAATTTGCACACTGTGAGTCGCCGTCGGGCCGGGGCGAGTGCAGCGGGCGTGCGAGGCAGGGATGCCGAGCCCGAAGCCTACAAGGATGTATTTACGGCGTCCGCTGCACTCGCCCCGGCCCGGCGGCGACGGATCGAAGCTTATGTTTGCAACTTGCCTTGAACCGCCGTTCCGTGTACATTCCCGGACCGATTTCGGCGTCGTCATCCATGAGCGAGTTAGCACCTTTTTTCTTTTACGCGGCCGCCGTGCTGGCGGTCGTCGGCCTCATGCTCGGCCTGTCGTATTTTCTCGGGCAGAGCACCTCCCGCAAATACACCGATACGCCTTTCGAATCGGGCATCGTTTCCGTCGGTTCGGCCCAGTTCCGCACCTCGGTGCATTTTTATCTGCCGGCGATCCTGTTCATCATTTTCGATCTTGAGGTCGTTTTCCTTTTCGCCTGGGCGGTTTCCGTGCGTGAAACCGGCTGGGTCGGATTCATCGAGATCTTCGTATTCGTCGCAATATTGCTTGCCGCGCTGTTCTATCTCTGGCGCGTCGGCGCCCTGGATTGGCGCACCGGCATCCAGCGGCGCGAACTGCGCGAACTGCGCGGCGCCGGCGGCGTGACCAACAAGAAGGCGTTCCACCTGTGAGTTGGCAATTGCAGAAGGCCGGGGAAGCTTCGTCGGGTCTGCCCGGCGGCGCGAGCATGGATGAATTCCTGCGCCGCAACGTGGTCATGGCCAGGCTGGAGGACATGATCGCCTGGGGCCGCAAGAACTCGATCTGGCCGTTCAATTTCGGTCTTTCCTGCTGTTACGTGGAAATGGCGACCGCCTTTACCGCCCGCCACGACCTGGCGCGTTTCGGCGCCGAAGTCATACGCGGCACGCCGCGGCAGGCGGACATGATCGTCATTGCCGGCACCGTGTTCCGCAAGATGGCGCCCGTGGTGCGATTGCTGTACGACCAGATGCTCGAGCCCAAGTGGGTGATCAGCATGGGTTCCTGCGCCAATTCCGGCGGCATGTACGACATTTATTCCGTAGTGCAGGGAGTCGACAAGTTCCTGCCCGTCGATGTTTACGTTTCCGGCTGCCCACCGCGCCCGGAAGCCCTGCTCCAGGGGCTGATCCTGTTGCAGGAACAGGTCGGCAAACAGCGCAGGCCGCTGAGCTGGGTCATCAACGACCAGGGCGTCATCCAGAAAAAACCGAGGACAGTGCAACGCGAGTTTCGCCAGCCGGAACGGATCGCCGCGACCGAATTGCGCTCTCCTGATCGCGTCTGAATCCCAGGTCTCAAGAAAGCAAGGAACCGGAACACCCAACGACATGCCAGTCGCGACCGCAACCAGCCCGACAGCAGCAGCCAGCCTGATTCCGGCTGAATTGCAGGCGAAATTCGCCGGCCGCATTCTCGCCGAGCAATTCACCTGTGACGGCATTCCGACCGCCTGGGTGGACCGCGGCGACGTGGTGGAATTCCTGCGCGAATTGCGCCAAGGAATTGGAACAGGAACAGGAACTGGAACCGGCGCGCCGCGCTTCGAGATGCTGTTCGACCTGACCGCCATCGACGAGCGTATGCGTACCCATCGCGAATCACAGCCGCCGAGCGAATTCACCGTCGTCTACCACCTGATGTCCTTTTCTGGCAATTGCGATTTCCGCGTCAAGGTCCCGCTGATGGACGCGGACCTGAACATTCCGACCGTGACCGGACTCTGGCCCGCCGCGAACTGGTACGAACGCGAAGCCTGGGACATGTTCGCCATCAATTTCGAAGGCCACCCGAACCTCTACCGGCTGATCCTGCCGCCGACCTGGGAAGGCCACCCCCTGCGCAAGGAACATCCGGCCCGGGCGACGGAAATGGACCCCTATTCGCTCGACGACGACCAGGCGGGCTACGAGCAGGATGCCCTGCTGTTCAATCCCGAACAATGGGGCATGAAGCGGAAGTCCGAAGATTCGGAATTCATGTTTCTCAACCTCGGCCCCAATCACCCCAGCGTGCATGGGGCTTTCCGCATCGCGCTGCAACTCGACGGCGAGATTCTCATCGACGCGGTGCCCGATATCGGTTACCACCACCGCGGCGCGGAAAAGATGGCCGAGCGGCAGTCCTGGCACACTTTCATTCCCTACACCGACCGCATCGACTACCTCGGCGGCGTGATGAACAACCTGCCTTACGTGATGGCGGTGGAGAAAATGGCGGGCATCGAAGTGCCCGCGCGCGCCAGGGTGATCCGCATCATGCTGGCCGAGATGTTCCGCATCTGCAGCCACTTGCTGTTCTATGGCACATTTGCCCAGGACGTGGGCCAGCTTTCGCCGATCTTCTACATGTTCGTCGAGCGCGAACGCATCTTCAACATCATCGAGTCGATCTGCGGCGCGCGCATGCATCCGGGCTGGTTCCGCATCGGCGGCGTGGCCCAGGACCTGCCCGAAGGCTGGGACATGCGCGTGCGCGAACTGCTCGAATTCATGCCGCCGCGGCTCGACGAATACGACAGCATGGTGCTCAACAACGGCATCCTCAAGCGGCGCACCCAGGGCGTCGGCGTCTACGATACGAAGGAAGCCTTCGACTGGGGCGTTACCGGCGCCGGCCTGCGCGCCACTGGCCTGGAATGGGATTTCCGCAAGCAGCGGTCCTATGCCGGCTATGACGACTTCGAATTCGATGTGCCCATAGCCGTCAACGGCGATTGCTACGACCGCTGCGCGGTGCGGGTCGAGGAAATGCGGCAGAGCCTGCGCATCATCAAGCAATGTCTCGACAACATGCCCGGCGGCCACTACAAGGCCGACCATCCGCTGACCACGCCGCCGCGCAAGAAAGAAACCTTGCGCGACATCGAGACCCTGATCAACCACTTCCTCAGCGTAAGCTGGGGGCCGGTGATTCCGCCCGACGAAGTCACCGTGTCGATAGAGGCGACCAAGGGCATCAACAGCTACTACCTGGTCAGCGACGGCAGCGGCGGCTCCTATCGCACGCGGATCCGCACGCCGTCCTTCGCCCATTTGCAGATGATTCCGCATATCAGCAACGGCTTCATGGTCGCGGACCTGATCGCGATCATCGCCAGCATCGATTTCGTCATGGCCGACGTGGATCGCTAGGAGGAGGCGGGAATCGATGAGCGACATGAGTGAAGCACTGATCGCCTCGACGGCCTTGCCGGCGGATTACCTGAATGAAGAGGAAATCGCCGGGATAGAGCACGAGCGCACGCTATATCCGGACACTCGCGCCGTGGGCCTGGAAGCGCTGAAGATCGTGCAGAAACATCGCGGCTGGGTGTCCGACGATTCCCTGCTCGCCGTCGCCGAATATCTCGGCCTGCCGGTCGCGGAGCTCGAAGGCGTGGCGACCTTTTTCAATCTGATCTACCGTCAGCCTGTCGGCAGGAACGTGATTCTGTATTGCAAGAGCGTCAGTTGCTGGATCATGGGCTGCGATCAGGTCAAGGAGAAGATTTCCGGCGAACTAGGCATCGATTACGGCGAAACCAGCGAAGACGGCGAATTCACCTTGATCCCGGTTCCCTGTCTCGGTGATTGCGACCGGGCGCCGGTAATGATGGTGGGGCCGGATCAGCATCGAAACCTGGACGAGAAAGATCTCGGCGAGATTTTTGCGCGCTATCGGAAAGGGCGGGACTGATCGTGGTTGGCAATCCCCTGACCAGGAATATCGATTTCTCGCGTCCACCGCTGGATCTGGGCGCCTACGAGGCGACCGGCGGTTATCACGGCCTGCACGCGATAGCCCGCGGCCTCGAACCGGCCGACGTGCTCGACCGGGTCAAGGAATCGGGCCTGAAAGGCCGCGGCGGGGCGGGCTTTCCCACCGGCCTGAAATGGAGTTTCGTGCCCATGGGAGAAAAGGCGCCGAAACAGAAATACTTCGTCGTCAACGCCGACGAAATGGAGCCGGGCACCTTCAAGGACCGCCTGCTGATGGAAGGCGATCCGCATCTGCTCATCGACGGCATGATCATCGCCTCCTACGCGATCCAGGCGAGCAAGGCCTATATCTTCCTGCGCGGCGAATACACCGATTCGGAACGCATCTTGCGCAAGGCGCTGGCGGAAGCTTACGAACGCGGCTATCTCGGTCGCAATATCCTCGACACCGGCTTCGATCTCGACATCATCATGCATACCAGCGCCGGCCGTTATATCTGCGGAGAGGAAACCGCGCTGCTCAACGCGCTCGAAGGCAAGCGCGCCAATCCGCGCGCCAAGCCGCCCTTTCCCCAGGTCAGCGGACTCTGGGGCAAGCCGACCATCGTCAACAACGTGGAAACGATCTGCAATCTGCCCGGCATCCTCGCCTGGGGCATCGACTGGTATCGCAGCCTGACGAAAGGCAACGATCACGGCACCAAGCTATTCGGCATCAGCGGCAAGGCGCGCACGCCCGGCTGCTGGGAATTGCCCTTGGGCACGCCGATCCGCGAACTGCTCGAAGTCTATGGCGGCGGCATGCGCGACGGTCTGAAACTGAAGGCTTTCCTGCCCGGCGGCGGCTCCACGGATTTCATGCTGCCGGAGCATCTCGACCTGAATCTCGATTACGACGATATCGCCGGGGCCGGCAGCAGGCTCGCCACCGGCACCTTGATCCTGCTCGACGACAAGACCTGTCCGGTGGGCATGATCGGCAACCTGATGACGTTCTTCTCCCATGAGTCCTGCGGCTATTGCACGCCATGCCGCGACGGATTGCCCTGGGTCGACGAAATTTTCCGCGAATTCGAGCGCGGCAACGGCACGCACCGGGACCTTGCGATACTCGAGGAACACGTGGATTACATGGGGCCCGGCAAGACTTTCTGCGCCCTCGCGCCCGGCGCCACCGCGCCCCTGGGCAGCGGCCTGCGCTATTTCCGCGAGGATTTCGAGCGGCACATTACGGAAAAGCGGTGTCCTTACAAGAATTGATTACTGGCAATAAATGACTGACAAGGCAAAAGTGGAAATCACGATAGACGGCGTCACCTACGAGGTGAACGCCGGCAGCAACCTGTTGCAGGAGTGCCTGACGCTGGGCATGGACCTGCCGTATTTCTGCTGGCATCCCTGCATGGGATCGGTGGGCGCCTGCCGCCAATGCGCGGTCAAGCAATATCGCGACGCGGAAGACAGCGCCGGCTTGATGACCATGGCGTGCATGACCCCGGTGCAGCCCGGTGCGAGGATTTCCATCGAAGATCCCGAGGCGAAGGCCTTCCGGGCCGGCGTCATCGAAAGCCTGATGATCAGCCATCCTCACGACTGCCCGGTTTGCGAGGAAGGCGGCGAATGCCATCTGCAGGACATGACCCTGATGTCGGGCCACAACTACCGCCGCTACGACAAGAAGAAGGTCACGCACCGCAACCAGTATCTCGGCCCCTTCATCAATCACGAGATGAATCGCTGCATCACCTGTTATCGCTGCGTGCGCTTCTATAACGAATACGCCGGCGGGGAAGATCTCTCGGCCCAGGCCTCGCATCATTTCACCTATTTCGGACGGCACCGGGAAGGCACGCTGGAAAGCGAATTCAGCGGCAACCTGGTGGAGGTTTGTCCTACCGGGGTCTTTACCGACAAGGTTTTCAGCGAGAACTACACGCGCAAGTGGGACCTGCAGACCGCGCCTTCGATCTGCACCGGCTGCGGCGTGGGCTGCAACATCGCGCCGGGTGAGCGCTACGGAGAATTGCGCCGCGTCGTCAATCGCTATCACAGCGAGTTGAACGGCTATTTCATCTGCGACCGCGGCCGCTTCGGTACGGGCTATGTGAACGATGCCGCGCGCCTTGCGACTCCGCTCGACGGCGCAGGCAAGGAACTCGACGCGGAAGCGGCGGGACGGCAATTGCGCGAGATCGCGGGCGGCGCTATAGGAATAGGCTCGCCGCGGGCCGGAAACGAAGCCAACTTCGCCTTGCGCAAGCTGGTCGGCGAAGAGAATTTCCATGCCGGCTATTCCGACGCCGAACACGCCTGCATGCAACTGGCCGCCGAACTCGCGGGCGATCCGCGTTTCCACAATCCTTCGATCCGGGAGATCGAGCAGGCCGACGCCGTGCTCGTACTTGGCGAAGACGTCACGAATACAGCGCCGCGCATCGCGCTCGCCCTGCGCCAGTCGGTGCGCAACAAGGCGCTGGAACTGGCCGACGGCGCCAATATTCCACGCTGGCAGGACGCCGCGGTGCGCGAACTCGCCCAACAGGAACGCAGTCCGCTTTGCATATTCGCCTGTGGCGCAACCAGGCTGGACGACGTGGCTTCGGATCGTGTCATCGACACGCCTTCGGGGCTCGTGCGGAACGCTATCGAACTGGCCGGCCGGATCGACGCATCCGCAACGGAGGCCGCCGGGGGACATGAATCGCTCGAGCGGGTCGCCGGACAGTTGCTTGCGGCGCGCAGACCGCTGATCGTCACCGGGACAAGCAGCGGCAATATCGATCTGATCAAGGCCGCGGCGAACATCGCCGGAGCTTTGCAAAAGCGCCGCGCTTTTCATGAAAACCATGAGGGAACCGCGGCGCCAGTAGACCTCTGCCTGCTGACGGCCGAAGTCAACAGCATGGGTCTGCACCTGATGACCCGGCGGGAAAACAGTCTCGGCGCAGCCTTGCGCAAATTGCGTTCCGGCGAAGCGGCCAACGTCATCGTGCTCGAGAACGATCCTTACCGCCGCGCCCCCCACGCCCAGGTCGACGCGGCCCTGGACGCCGCCGTGAAGACCGCCGTGCTCGATCTGCTGCCCAACCGCACGACGGCGAAAGCGGACCTGGTGCTTCCCGTCACCGCGTTCTCCGAACAGCAGACAACTTATGTCAATTACGAAGGCAGGGCGCAACTCGCCCACCAGGTGCATCGCAACCATGGCGCGGCGCGTCCGGCCTGGCAGTGGACCGGAGATTTCGAGCATTTCCGTCAGGCGCTGCTCGACTGCGCGGGTTCGATTTCGGCATTTGCGAAACTGGGCGAAGTGTTGCCCGACACATCGAATCTGCCCAGCGGCATCAAGGTGCCGCGCCAGTCTGAACGCTATAGCGGCAGGACCGCGATGAAGGCGAATCTGAATGTGCACGAACCCAAACAGGCTCAGGATCCCGAGTCCGCGCTGGCGTTTTCGATGGAAGGCGTCCCGCCCCGGCGCGACGCCACGATTCTGGCCTCGTCCTGGGCTCCGCAATGGAATTCCAACCAGAGCATCAGCAAGTTCCAGGACGAGATCAACGGCCCCCTGCGCCAGGGACATGGCGGCACGTTACTGCTGGAGAAGCATTCGGAGAGCGGCGAATACCAGCCTGTCCCGGCGAACGGAGACGGCGGCGGCCTCGAATTGCTGCCCGCCTTCCAGATATTCGGCAGCGAGGAACTGTCCTCCCGCAGTGAGGCGGTCCGCGCGCGCATGGCCGGCGCCTACTTGGCAATTTCACCCGCGGACGCGGAGCAGCACGGTCTGCAACAGGGCCAGGGCGTGAGGCTGAGCGGGAGCGGCATTGAAGCAATCGCGCTGACATGCATTCGCACGCAAATGAGTCCCGGCGCGGCGGCCTTGCATGTCGGCGACGCGGAAATCGATTATCACGGCCTCGGTACGCGAGTCGAGCTGGCGCCGGCGGAACCCCCCGAGGGCCGCGGCCTCGGCGAATTGATCGTTTCCGATCTGGTGCGGGAGCGATAGGCGATGTTTACTTTCGCGGTCGGATCGGCATTGAGCATCGCCAGCATTCTGCTGGCGGTGATCGTGCTCGCCGCCTTGCTGATCTGGGTCGAGCGGCGGATGTTGAGTTTCTGGCAGGAACGCCTCGGGCCGAACCGCGTGGGCTGGTTCGGCATCATGCAGGTCGTCGCCGACATGATCAAGATCTTCACCAAGGAAGACTGGGTGCCGCCGTTCGCCGACCGGCTCACCTTCGTGCTCGCGCCGGCGATCATCATGATCGTCGTATTGATGAGTTTCGCGGTGATTCCTTTCACGCCCGAAGTCGGCGTCATCGACTCGAACGTCGGCGTGCTGTTCGTGCTGGCGATGGCCTCGCTCGGCGCCTACAGCGTCATGCTCGGCGGTCTTTCCTCGAACAACAAGTACGCCTTGCTCGGCAGCTTGCGCGCGGCGGCGCAGATGGTCAGCTACGAAGTCTTCATGGGCATTTCGCTGCTTGGCGTGGTGGTGCTGGCGGGCAGCTTCAATCTACGCGAGATCGTCGAAACCCAGGCCGACGGCTGGTACATCGTTCCGCAGTTTATCGGTTTTCTCATCTTCCTGATCGCCGGCGTCGCCGAGAGTCACCGGCTGCCTTTCGACATTCCCGAGGCCGAACAGGAAATTTGCGCGGGCTATCACACCGAATATTCCGGCATGAAGTTCGGCATGTTTTTTGTCGGCGAATATCTCGGCCTGGTGCTAGTATCCTCGCTGATCACCGCGCTGTTTTTCGGCGGCTGGCTCGGACCGGCGTTTTTGCCGCCGATCGTCTGGTTCTCTCTCAAGGCCGGATTCTTCATCCTGTTTTTCATCCTGATGCGCGCGGCGCTGCCGCGGCCGCGTTATGACCAGCTCATGAGCTACGGCTGGCTTTTCCTGCTGCCGCTGTCGCTGCTGAACCTGCTGGTCACCGGCGCGGTTGTCCTGGCCACGATGTAGGGGAGGGGAGGACGCATGTTCAAACTGATAAAGGACACGCTGCTCAGCCAGACGGTCACCTTGTGGGGCGTGTTCCGCAAGTTGTTCGTCAAGGCGGACACCGTGCAGTACCCCGACGAGCAGCCATACATGTTTCCCCGCTGGCGCGGCCGCATCATTCTCAGCCGCGATCCCGACGGCGAGGAGCGTTGCGTGGCCTGCAATCTCTGCGCCGTGGCCTGTCCGGTGGATTGCATCGCCTTGCAGAAGGCGGAAACCGAGGACGGCCGCTGGTACCCGGAGTTCTTTCGCATCAATTTTTCCCGCTGCATCATGTGCGGATTCTGCGAGGAGGCCTGTCCCACCAACGCCATTCAATTGACGCCGGATTTCGAAATGGCCGAATACGTGCGCCAGGACATGGTCTGGGAGAAGGAAGATCTGCTGATCGACGGCGTCGGCAAGTATCACGACTACAATTTCTATCGCGTGGCGGGCAAGCGGGTCGCCGGCAAGGACAAGGGCGAAGCGCTCAACGAAGCGGAACCCGTGGACGTCAGGAGCCTGCTGCCATGATGCTGCTGTTCTATCTCGCCGCGGCCGTCGCCGTGATCGCCACCATCGGCGTCATCGTGCAGACCAATATCGTCCACGCGCTGATTTATCTGATTCTTTCGCTGCTCGCGGTGGCGGTTATCTTCTATGTGCTCGGCGCGCCGCTGGCGGCAATGCTCGAGGCCATCGTCTATGCCGGCGCCATCATGGTGCTGTTCCTGTTCGTGATCATGATGCTCAATCTCGGCCAGAGTACGCGGCAGCAGGAACGGGCCTGGCTTGCGGGCCGCGGCTGGATCGTGCCGGCCTTGCTCGCGGCCGTGCTGCTGGGGCAATTGCTTTACGTGCTGAGCGGGGTCGAGGGCATGTCGGCGGCGGAACAGGTCGGCGTCATGGCCGTCGGCACACGGCTGTTCGGGCCTTATGTGCTGGCCGTGGAACTGGCCTCGATCCTGCTGCTGGCGGGACTGATTACCGCCTACCACCTGGCGCGGAAACCGAAGGCGGGAGACGAATGATGGGAGCGATTCCGGTCGAACACGGGCTGATCCTGGCGGGAATCCTGTTCTCGCTGGGTCTGATCGGCGTTCTCACCCGGCGCAATATCGTATTCGTGCTGATGTCGCTGGAAGTCATGCTCAACGCCTGCGGGCTGGCCTTCATTGTCGCCGGCTCGCGCTGGGAACAGGCGGACGGACAGATCATGTTCCTGCTGATCCTGACCCTGGCCGCCGCTGAGGTCGCCGTCGGCCTGAGCCTGATCATCCAGATGTACCGGCGCTTCCAGACCGTCGACATCAATGTGCTCAGCGAGTTGAAAGGATAAGGAAAGTGCTTGATCTGATCTGGCTGTTGCCGACATTTCCGCTGCTCGGATTTCTGATCCTGGCCCTGACCGAGGGGAAACTCCCCAGGGGTCCGGCGGGGTGGATCGGCGCCGGCAGCGTCGGCCTGTCCTTCGCCGTGGCGGCGCTGGTGGCCGTGAGCTTCCTGCAATCGGGAATCGAAAGCCACACCGTGCCCATCTGGACCTGGATGTCCGTGGCCGGCTTCGACCCCGGCGTCAATCTCTATCTCGACGGCCTCTCGCTGGTGATGATTCTCGTCATTACCGGAGTCGGCTTCCTGATCCACGTCTATTCCACCGGCTACATGGCCGACGACCCGGATTTCAGCCGCTTTTTCTGCTACATGAACCTGTTCGTCTTCGCCATGCTGCTGCTCGTGCTCGGCGACAATCTGCTCTTGCTGTATCTGGGCTGGGAAGGCGTCGGATTGTGCAGCTACCTGCTGATCGGGTTCTGGTACGACGATCCGTACAACGGCTATGCCGCGCGCAAGGCCTTCGTCGTTACCCGGGTCGGCGATACCGCCATGGCCATCGGCCTGTTCCTGCTGTTCGCCCAGCTCGGCACCCTGAACATCCAGGACATGTTGCATGCGGCCGAGGCGGAATGGCCGGTCGGCTCGACTCTGCCCGCCATTACCGCGCTGTTGCTGCTTGGCGGCGCGGTCGGCAAATCGGCCCAGTTGCCCTTGCAGACCTGGCTTCCCGACGCCATGGCGGGCCCGACTCCGATCAGCGCCCTGATCCACGCGGCCACCATGGTCACGGCGGGCGTTTACCTGATCGCCCGCACCCATACGTTGTTCGAACTCGCGCCCGACATTCAGTTGCTCGTCGCCTGGATCGGCCTGATCACCTTGCTGATGGCGGGATTCACCGCCATGACCCAGAACGACATCAAGCGGATTCTCGCGTATTCGACGGTTTCCCAGATCGGCTACATGTTTCTGGGCCTCGGCGTCGGCGCCTGGTCCGGAGCGATTTTCCACCTGATGACCCACGCCTTTTTCAAGGCGCTGCTCTTCCTCGGCGCTGGCGCGGTCATTCTCAGCCTGCATCACGAACAGGACATCTTCCGCATGGGGGCGAAACGCAAGCAGCTTCCGGTCGGATTCCTGTGTTTTCTCATCGGCGGCCTCGCGCTGACGGCCTTCCCCTACACTTCCGGTTATTTCAGCAAGGACGAGATACTCATCGCCGCGCTCGAAGTCGAAGGGCAGGGACTATGGCTTTGGCTCGGCGGGGTCATCGGCGCCTTTTTTACGGGGATTTACACCTTCCGCCTGTTCTTCGTGGTGTTTTTCGGAGAGAGCAGGGGGCATCACGACGCCACCGAAGTGAAAGGCCTGAATATCGCCGTGCCGCTGTTCATCCTGATGGCGCTGTCGCTGTTCGGCGGCTGGATTCCGGTGCCGCTCGACGCTGTCTTCAGTCATGGCGGAGCGCATGAGGAGCATCACATCAGCGCCTTCATGCATGGCGTCATGATCGCGTTGCCGCTGATCGGCATCGGGATCAGTTACCTGTTTTACGGTTCGGGCGCGCTTTCGGTGGAGAAACTCATGTCGCTGCCGGCTGCCCGCGCCTTGCATCGTTTCTGGGACAGCGGCTGGGGCATGGACCGGCTGTATGACATGCTGTTCGTCAACCCGTTTCTGTATCTGGCCCGGGTCAACGCGAAAGACATCGTCGACGCTTTCTACGACATGCTGGCGGCTGTCAGCCGGGCGGGCCATCTGCTGATCGCGCGTACCCAGACCGGTTATCTGCGCTGGTACGCGCTGTCGATGGCCGCCGGGCTCGTGGCCCTGATCGCGGTGGGAGTGCTGCTGTGATCCTGATCTTGCTCATCGCCCTCCTGTTCGTCGGCGGACTGCTGGCCTGGTTCAGCGAGCGGATCAATCCCGTCTGGCCGCGCTGGGTCGCGCTCGCGGTGCTGACGCTCGAATTGCTGTTGATGCTCGGCCTGCTCGGCGCCGCTCCCGAAGACGGTTGGCTGGCCGCATACAATCACGCCTGGTTGCCGCGCTTCGGCATCGCCCTGCATTTCGCGGCCGACGGCTTTGCCTTGCTGCTGCTTCTGCTGACGGCCTTCCTCGGCATCGTCGCGGTAGGTTCGGCCTGGTCGGAGATCAACTATCGCAGCGGTTTCTTCTATTTCAACCTGCTCTGGACGCTGGCCGGAGTGGTCGGCGTGTTCACCGCGCTCGATCTGTTCCTGTTCTTCTTCTTCTGGGAAGTGATGCTGATCCCGATGTATTTCATCATCGCGATCTGGGGGCACGAGAACAAGTTCTACGCGGCGAAGAAGTTCTTTATATTCACCCAGGTGAGCGGCCTGATAATGCTGGTCTCCATCGTCGCGCTGGCCTGGTTCCACTACCTGCAATTCGGCTTTTTCAGTTTCGCCTACCAGGATCTGCTCAACGTGGGCATGAACCGAAACATGGAAATGTGGGTCATGCTCGGATTCTTCATCGGTTTCGCCACCAAGTTGCCGAGCGTGCCTTTCCACAACTGGCTGCCGGACGCCCATAGCCAGGCGCCGAGCGCGGGCAGCATCATCCTCGCCGGCGTCCTGCTCAAGACCGGGGCCTATGGCCTGGTGCGATTCGCCGTGCCCCTGTTCCCGACGGCCGCCGCGGAGTTTGCGCCCGTCGCCATGACCCTGGCCGCCGTCAGCATCCTGTATTGCGCCAAGGTTGCTTTCGCCCAGGCGGATTTCAAGCGGCTGATCGCCTATACCAGCGTCAGCCATATGGGTTTCGTCACACTCGGGGTTTACGCCTGGAATGAACTGGCGCTGCAGGGCGCGGTGATGACGATGCTCGCCCATGGGCTCAGCTCGGCCGCCTTGTTCATGCTCGCCGGCGCGCTGCAACATCGCATCCATACCCGCAACATGCTCGAAATGGGCGGTTTCTGGGGCCGCGCGCCGCGCATGTCGGCCGTGGCGCTGTTCTTTTCCATCGCCGCGCTCGGCATGCCGGGTCTGGGCAATTTCGTTGGCGAATTCCTCGCCTTGCTGGGCGCCTTCCAGGCTAACCAGGTGCTGACCATCGTTTCCGCCTTCGGCCTGATCTTCGCCTCGGTGTATTCGCTTTGGGTGATCCAGAAGGTCTTTCACGGCAAGTATTCGGACGATGCCTTCGACGGCGGCAACCTGCTCGATCTGGACAACCGGGAAATGGTCTATTACGCCGCCATGATGGCGGGACTGGTCTGGATGGGGGTGTATCCGCAGTCTTTTCTCGATCTCTCCGCGCCGGCGCTGCAGTCGCTGCTTGAGGGACAGGCCGGAAATGCCGTGATTGGAGCGCTGCGGCCATGACGGCTTTCATGACACCGGTGGAGTACGCCGGCTACACGATGAGCGCGGGGGACCTGATCCCGCTGTTGCCGTTGCTTGCCGTTACCGCGTCATCGATCTGGGTGATGATGGCGATCGGCGTAAAGCGGAATTATCCGTTTGCCCTCGGCTCGACGGTCGCCGGCCTGTTGATCGCCGGTTTGCTCGCCATGAACCTGCTGTCCAGCCCCGCGCCGGATTCGATGCCATTGCTGACGATGGACGCGTACGCCCAGTTCTTTACCGTGCTGATCTGCGCCCTCGCCATCGGCGTCAGCCTCGTCGGCCACAATTACTGGTCCGAATTCGACGACCAGCGCGAGGAATTCCTGCTGTTGCTGTTGTTGGCCACGCTCGGGGCGGTGGTGCTCGCCGGCGCCAACCATTTCGCCAGCCTGTTGCTGGGCCTGGAAACCTTGAGCATGTCGCTGTACGGCATGTTGGCCTATCCCGTGCAAAGCGAGCGGGCGGCGCACGGTCACGCGCTCGAATCGGCGGTCAAGTACCTGATCCTTTCAGCGGTTTCCACCGCCATGATTCTCTTCGGCGTGGCCCTGATCTATGCCGAGACGGGCAGTCTGAGCTTTGCCGGGCTGGAAGAATTGCCGGCGGGGCCGGGAATCGGCATTTCCGTGGTGGCGCTGCTGCTGATTTCCGCCGGCGTGGCTTTCAAGTTGTCCCTGTTTCCTTTCCATATCTGGACTCCGGACGTCTACGAGGGCGCGCCGGCGCCGGCAACCGCCTATCTGGCGACGATCGGCAAGATCGCCGTTTTCATCGTGCTGTTGCGCGTGGTGGTGGAAACGAGGACTCTCGGCATCGCCCCGGTGGTGATCGTATTCTCCCTGCTGGCGCTGCTTTCCATCATCGCCGGCAACCTGCTCGCGTTGTTGCAGGACAATCTGAAGCGAATACTCGCCTATTCCTCGATTGCCCACATGGGTTATCTGCTGATCGCGATCATCGCCGCCTTTTACGCCGAAGGCCCGATCAGCGTCGAAGCGGTGAGCTTCTATCTGTTCGCCTACGTGATCATGACCCTCGGCGCCTTCGGCGTCGTCTCCTTGCTGTCCTCGGACGCGCGGGAAAGAGACAGTATCAGCGACTACCAGGGCATGTTCTGGCGGAGGCCCTGGCTGGCGGCCGCGTTCACCGCCATGTTGCTCTCGCTGGCGGGGATTCCGTTGACCGCGGGCTTCATCGGCAAGTTCTACCTGGTGCTGGCGGGGGTGGAATCGGGATTGTGGCTGCTGCTCGCCGCGCTGGTCGTCGGCAGCGGCATAGGATTGTATTATTACCTGCGGATCGTCTATCGGATGCTGCTGCCGGAACCGGCGGACGCGCCGGAGTTGCGTGAGGGAAGCGCCGCTTTCTCGGTAGTATTCGTACTGTTTGTGCTGCTTGTTCTGTTCGGCGTATATCCGGCTTCGCTGATGAGCCTCATTCAGGGCATAGCTCTTTAACTTCCGAGATCTGTCATTCTGCGCGTAGTCGCAGAATCTCATTAGAGAACTCTGAAAGGTTGTACATGCCGTCCCTGGCGAGAGTTCATAGGCTTCGAGTACCCCCAGCCCGGCCATCCTTGGCCAGTCGTTCGGCCCTTAAGAAGCTGCGCTTCTTATCGGCTGCGCCGACCGGGCCTCACCCTCGCACGCCCGCTGAACATCCTGCCAGCCGACAGCGACTGACATCGTGCAAATCCCATGTGAAACCAGGCAACTCCAGTTTCGACAATTGCCGCATAGCGGCTATCATGCGCGCGGAGGCGAGCTGAATTCGTGAAACAGATTGAGAAGGTTGCGGTGGTCGGGGGTGGTAGTTTCGGCACCGTTATCGCCAACATCACCGCGAAAAACGGCTGTGACGTCGGTTTCTGGATGCGTAGCGACGAACTGGCGCGCGACGTCAACGATCTGCGTGAAAACCCGCAATATCTCCCCGGCTATGAAATCGACTCGCGGGTTGTGGCGGTGGAGGACATGTCCGCCGCGGTCGACGGCGCGGGATTGATCTTCATTGCCGTTCCGAGCGACGGCTTCCGCGCCGTCGTGCGCGAAATGGTTCCCCACGTCTCGCCGGACGCCATGCTGGTCAGCGGCACCAAGGGCATCGAGGCGGGGAGCTTCATGCTCATGAGTCAGATCTTGCGGCAGGAGGCGCCCCGGGCGCGAGTCGGTGTGCTCAGCGGTCCCAATCTGGCGCGGGAGATCGCCGCGGGCCACCTGACCGGAACCGTCATCGCCAGCGACGACGAGGAGGTGCGCGAGAATGTGCGCACCTTGCTGCGGTCGGAGTCCTTCCGGGTCTATACCAACGACGACATGCTCGGCGTGGAACTCGGCGGATCGCTGAAAAACATCTACGCCATTATCGCCGGCATCGCCGCCGCCCTGGGCATGGGCCACAATACCAACAGCATGCTGGTGACCCGGGCGCTGACGGAAATGGCCCGATTCGGAAGCGAGCTCGGCGCCGACCCGATGACATTTCTTGGCCTGTCCGGGGTCGGCGACCTGGTAGTGACGAGTTCGACGCCCTTGAGCCGCAACTACCGGATCGGATTCGCCCTCGGCCAAGGCAAGAACATCGACGCGGCCGCGGAGGAAGTGGGACAGGTTGCGGAAGGCGTCAACACGGTTGAACTGGTAGCCCGGAAGGCCGATGAACTCGGCGTTTACATGCCGCTGGCCAACGGCCTGTATCGAATCGTCTTCGAGCGGGAATCCATCAAGAACATCCTGTCCTCGCTGATGCTCAGCGAACAGGCGCTCGACGTGGAGTTCGCCGCCATTGAGGACAAGACCTTGCGGTGCAACAATACGGATTGAGTCGTTCCGGCGA
The DNA here is from genome assembly GCA_963664805.2 of Pseudomonadales bacterium. Lineage (GTDB taxonomy): Bacteria > Pseudomonadota > Gammaproteobacteria > Pseudomonadales > Pseudohongiellaceae > UBA9145. The sequence continues at coordinate 434,330 of OY761612.1, forward strand.
TTGGGACGAGATTATCGGTTTGAGGCGAGGATATGTCGGAAAATTCGAATGCAAGTCCGTGGAAAGACCCGGCGATCTGGGGCCGGGTCGTATTTGTCGTCCTGTTCCTGCTCATTTTTGCGCTGATTGTCGGGCCGCTGGCGATCATACTTGGAGTTGTCCAGGCCGTATTCACGATTTTTACCGGCGAGGAGAACCGCAATCTGCGGGGTCTGGCGGCGACCCTGGCCGAATACGTTCGCGAAATTCTGCTGTTCGCAAGCTGGAACCGGGAACAGAGGCCGTTCCCTTTTTCCGAGTTTCCCCGTGTCGCGGAACTCGAAGATACGGTAGCGGTCGGCGAGGAAGAAACTGCGCCCGAACCGGAAACCGTCACTGAAGAAGCGCCCGCCGAGGAAGAGGCGCCGAAAGCACCGCCGAAGAAAACCACTCGCAGGAAGACTTCGTCAAGCAAGACCGCCGCGGACAAATCCAAGAGCTGATATGCAAGATATGGGGTAACCGCCATGCAGGCCCGATACCTTGTCTCGACAATTCTGTTGACACTGTTGGCCGGCAGCGCCGGCGCCCAGCAGGGCGGCCCCGCCGATCATGCGTTGTTCAGCGGCTTTCCCGATTCCGGAATCATCGAGTTCGAGAACGCCGGGGACGTCAACTATCGGGTAGTGCTCGGCAGCCTGCAAAGTACGCGCGGACAGGTCGCGCCGGAAGCCTCGGAAAGAGTGCGCGGCAATCTGACCCGGATACTCTACGAGGTCGCAAGCGGCTTTTCCGGCCAGGACGTGTACGAATTCCTCATCGAACAGATGCAATCGCGCGGCTATCGCGAATTGTTCACCTGTACCGGGCGCGCCTGCGGCAGCAGCGAGTATTGGGCCAATGACATTTTCGGGAACCGCATTTTGTATGGCCCGGTGCGAAACCAGTATTACCTTGCGATGGGGTCGGAACCTCCCGGGCGGTTCTATATCTCGGCCTACGTGATTACCCGCATCAACCGCCAGTTGCTGGCGTACGTGGAAATCATCGAACTCGAAGGCGGTGCCGCAATCCCGACCGAAGCCGGCCCGGCGGTCATGCTCGAGCAACTGCGCGATGCCGGCGGCGTCGTCGTGCCGGGGCTGGCGTTCGATGCCGGCGACCGGCTGGAGGCGGACGCCGGCCTGGATGCCGTCGCGGAATTGCTGCGGCTGGATCCGGAACTGCGCCTGCACGTCGTCGCCCATCTGCGAGGGGAGGGCGACCTCGAACAATTGCTCGCCCGTAGCGAAGCCCGCGCCGAAGCGGTGCTCCAATCGCTGGTGGAACAGGGAATTGACGCCGGACGGCTCGCGGCCCGGGGCCTCGGGCCGTTGGCGCCCTTGTGCGCCGCCGCGGCGCGGGATTGCGCCGAGCGAGTCGAACTGGTCGTGCAATCAGCCGAGCAATGACAGGAACTCGGTTCGCGTCGACGCTCGCGCGCGGAAAGCGCCGAGCATGCAGGACGTGGTCATTACCGAATTCTGTTTTTCCACTCCGCGCATCATCATGCACATGTGTTGCGCTTCGATGATCACGCCCACGCCCTTGGCGCCGGTGATTTCCTCGATGCTGTTGGCGATCTGCTGGGTGAGATTTTCCTGGATCTGCAGGCGGCGCGCGAAAACATCGACGATGCGCGCGATTTTCGACAGGCCGAGCACCTTGCCTTCGGGCACGTAGGCCACATGGCACTTGCCGATGAAAGGCAGCAGATGATGCTCGCACATGCTGTACATCTCGATGTTCTTGACGATGACCATCTCATCGGAGGTGGATGCGTATAGCGCATCGTTGACCACATCGGCAACATTCTGGCCATAGCCGCGCGTCAGAAACTTGAGCGCCTCCGCGGCGCGCCGAGGGGTTTTCCGCAATCCCTCGCGATCGGGATCCTCGCCGACCGAAGTCAATATCGCGGCGAAAGCCTGCTCAAGTTCCCGCATGTCGCCAACTCCTTGATTTGGCATGATTCTCGCTCGGCTTGTTGCGAACCGACACGAAATAATATCATCATGCGGCCGGCGCCGAAGCCGGTGCGCCCGTATCGCGTCCCGACGGCGAATCCTTCGGTCGCTGCCGGGAAGGGGTGCGCAATGCGTCTTCAATCGTATATCGAGCGGCTCGCGGGCGAACTTGCGAACGCCGGCGTCCATTGCGGCCATGGCGTCGATGACGTCCACGACGAGGCCGTCTTCCTGGTTTTCGGCGCGTTGGCTTTCGATTTCCGCCAGTCGATCGCAAAACAGGACCGGGAACTTCAACGGGAGGAAGTCGAGCGGCTCGAAAGACTCGTTCGGGCGCGCATCGTCCGGCGCGCCCCCACCGCCTATCTGCTCGGCAAGACCTGGTTCGCCGGACACGAATTCATCTGCGACTCCCGCGCCCTCGTGCCGCGGTCTCCGATAGCTGAACTAATCGGAAACGGCTTCGAACCCCTATTGACCGGCGAACCCGCCGCCGTGCTCGATCTGTGCTGCGGCGGCGGCTGTATCGGCATCGCCTGCGCATTGCGCTTCCCCAACTGCCGCGTCGATCTGGCCGACATCTCCCGGGATGCGCTACATCTGGCGCGGGAAAACATTCGCCTGCATGACCTGGAAGCGCGCGTGTCGGTATCGCAAGCGGACCTGTTCGAGGGATTGAACGGTCGCTACGACCTGATCCTGGCCAATCCCCCTTATGTATCCCCCGAAGAACTGGCGCAACTGCCGAAAGAATACAGCCACGAGCCCGCCCTCGGACTCGATGGCGGCGCGGACGGCATCGACATCGCCGAGCGCCTGCTCACGCAGGCCGCGAAGCGGCTCAATCGCGGCGGCTTGCTCATCCTTGAGGCCGGATACAGCGCGACAGAATTGGAAAACCGCTTCCCGAACACAAATTTCCTCTGGCTGGAATTCGACCACGGAGGCGTCGGCGTATGCGCCCTGACCGCCGAACAATTACGGGAGATGGCCTGATCTGGCTCTGGGGTTGAGGGATTGTGTTGTACGAGCAAGCGAGAGAGAGATTCCGCGACTCCGCTTCGCTCCGCGCGGAATGACAATGGGGGTGGCACAACGTGAGTCGCCGGCGGTTGGCGTGGGGTTTAGCGGGCGTCCCCGACACGGGTGAGGCCCGGTCGGCGTAGCCGACAAAAAGCGAAGCTTTTTGAGGGCTGAACGGCTCGACAAGGATGTCGAGACTGGGGGTAGTCAAAGCCACCATAGTCGCGCCAGGGATGGCATGCAGTACCAATCAGATTTCCAACACCAATGACGTATTCAAAGCGTCCGCCAAACCCCACGCCAACCGCCGGCGACGGATCGAAGCCGCATTAGTGTACAATTCGCGGCTGTCCAGCGGTTTGGCGCAAAATGTCCGGGAACAGCATAGGCAAATTGTTCACCGTAACCAGTTTCGGCGAAAGTCACGGGCCGGCGCTGGGCTGCATCGTGGACGGCTGTCCGCCCGGAATGGAATTGAGCGAAGCCGACATGCAGCGGGATCTGGATCGGCGCAAACCCGGCAAGTCGCGTTACACCACCCAGCGCAGGGAAGACGACAAGGTGAAGATTCTGTCCGGCGTATTCGAAGGCAGAACCACCGGCACGCCAATCGGCCTGATCATCGAGAACATCGATCAGCGACCGAAAGACTACAGCAATATCAAAGATTTATATCGTCCTTCTCACGCGGATTATACCTATGACAGGAAGTATGGCTTCAGGGATTATCGAGGCGGCGGCCGGTCGTCCGCGCGTGAAACCGCCATGCGCGTCGCGGCGGGAGCGATTGCGAAGAAATACCTGGCCGAACAGTGCGGCGTGGGTATTCGCGGCTTTCTGAGTCAGCTCGGGCCGATCGAAATCGAAAAGATCGACTACGACGAGATCGAGAACAACCCGTTCTTCTGCCCGGATGCCGACAAGGTGGCGGCGATGGAGGAATATGTCGTCGCATTGCGCGAGGAAGGCGATTCAATAGGCGCCCGCATTTGCGTGCGCGCCAGTGGCGTACCTGCCGGTCTCGGGGAGCCCGTGTTCGACCGGCTCGACGCCGATCTCGCCAAGGCGCTGATGAGTATCAACGCGGTCAAGGGCGTGGAAATCGGCGCCGGCTTCGCGTCGGTAACCCAAAAGGGAAGCGAGCATCGCGACGAGATCACGCCGGATGGTTTTATCGGCAACAATGCCGGCGGCATCCTCGGAGGGATTTCCAGCGGCCAGGACATCCTGGCGCAAATCGCCTTGAAGCCGACTTCGAGCATCCGGATTCCCGGCAGGACGATTAACGTGGCGGGAGAAGCGGCCGAAGTGGCGACCACGGGCCGCCACGACCCTTGCGTGGGAATTCGCGCAACGCCCATCGCCGAAGCGATGATGGCGATCATATTGATGGATCATCTCATGCGCGACCGGGCGCAATGTTCTGAAGTGCGGTGATGAATCAGGGAGATTCTGCGACTCCGCGTTGCTACGCGCAGAATGACGGCAAGGGAGACTAGACAAACATGAGCGGCAAAACCTTGTACGACAAGATATGGGATGCGCATCTGGTCAAGCAGCGCGCCGACGGCACCGCGCTGATCTATATCGACTTGCATCTCATCCATGAAGTGACCTCGCCCCAGGCTTTCGAGGGGCTGCGTCTCGCCGGCAGGCAGCCTTGGCGCAAAGGCGCCAACCTGGCCACGCCCGACCACAACATTCCGACAACCGTCGAAGAACGAAAGCAGGGCTTGTCCGGCATCAAGGATCCGGTTTCCAAGTTGCAGGTAGCCACGCTCGATGAGAACTGCCGCGAATTCGGCATCACCGAACTTGGCATGAATGACCGCCGCCAGGGCATCGTTCACGTGGTCGGGCCCGAGCAGGGCGCAACGATGCCCGGCATGACCATCGTCTGCGGCGATTCGCATACTTCTACCCACGGCGCCCTCGGCGCCCTGGCCCATGGCATCGGCACTTCAGAAGTCGAGCACGTGCTCGCCACGCAATGCCTGCTGCAGAAGAAAATGAAGAACATGCTCGTGCGCGTCGACGGCAAGCTCGGCCTCGGCGTGACCGCGAAAGATGTGGTGCTCGCCGTTATCGGCCGGATCGGAACCGCGGGCGGCACGGGTTACACCATCGAATATGCCGGCGAAGTCATTCGCAGTCTGAGCATCGAGGGTCGCATGACCGTCTGCAACATGACGATCGAAGCCGGCGCCCGGGCGGGCCTGATCGCGGTGGACGACAAGACCCTGGACTACGTCAAGGGCCGGCCTTTCGCTCCGACGGGCGAGATGTGGGAGCGCGCCGCCGCCGTCTGGCGCGGCTTGACGAGCGATGCGGACGCGCGTTTCGACAAGATCGTGGAATTGCGCGGCGAGGATATCGAACCTCAGGTGACCTGGGGCACATCTCCGGAAATGGTGGCGCCGGTAAACTCCGCCATTCCAATGCCGGAAGCGGAGGCCGATGCCGCCAGGCGCGGCAATATGGAACAGGCGCTGGCTTACATGGGTCTTGAACCCGGCACGGCCATCGGCGACATCCGGCTCGATTATGTTTTCATCGGCTCCTGCACCAATTCCCGGATCGAGGATCTGCGCGAAGCGGCGAGGGTCGTCGAAGGCAGGCGCATCGCCGAAAATATCGAATGCGCGTTGGTCGTCCCGGGCTCGGGGCTGGTCAAGGAACAGGCCGAAGCCGAAGGTCGGACCGGATTTTCACCGCCGCGGGCATGGAATGGCGCGAGCCCGGCTGCTCGATGTGCCTTGCGATGAACGCCGATCAGTTGCCCGCGGGCAAACATTGCGCTTCCACTTCGAACCGCAATTTCGAGGGGCGTCAGGGCCGGGGCGGACGCACCCATCTGGTCAGCCCGGCGATGGCGGCCGCCGCGGCGGTTCACGGCTGTTTTGTCGATGTCAGGGATTTACAGTCATGAAAGCATTCGTCGTTGAAGAAGGCTTGGTAATGCCGCTGGACCGGGCCAATGTGGATACGGATTTCATCATTCCGAAGCAATTCCTGAAATCGATCCGCCGCAGCGGCTTCGGCGCCAACCTGTTCGATGAGCATCGCTATCTCGATGCCGGAGAACCGGACGCGGACAACAGCGGGCGGCGGCTGAATCCGGATTTCGTGTTGAACCAGCCGCGCTACCAGGGTGCTTCGATCCTGCTCGCGCGGGGCAATTTCGGCTGTGGTTCAAGCCGTGAACACGCCCCCTGGGCACTCGACGACTATGGTTTCCGTGCGGTGATCGCGCCGAGTTTCGCCGACATTTTTTTCAATAACTGTTTCAAGAATGGAATATTACCCATTGTTTTGGATAGAAATATCGTTGACGAGCTCTTTAGGGAAACCGATGCTTCCCCGGGTTATCGGCTGCGCATCGATCTGCCCGGGCAGATCGTTTCCAAGCCCGACGGCGGCGAGCTGGGATTCGAGGTCGATGAATTCGGCAAGCATTGCCTGTTGAACGGGCTCGACGATATCGGTATTACCCTGGAAGACAAGGCGGCAATCCGCGCATTCGAGCAAGGCTGGCAAGAGCGGTCGCCTTGGTATTTTCTCTCCCGCGGGCATTAGGGAAGTTCTGATTAAGTCAGAGCTTCCTTGCGGCACAAGGATGTGCCGCCGAATTCGATGGCGTAAGCCATTGAATTCGTCAGCAAAACAAAACCGCGTTTTTGTTTTGCGATAATGAAAAATTCCATGGAAGGAATTTTTCAAAGAATACTTGGAGCGGAAGCAAGCGATGAAAAAGTGCAACGTTGCCGTGGTCGGCGCCACCGGCGCCGTCGGCGAAAGCCTGTTGAGTATTCTCGCGGAACGCAAGTTTCCGGTGGCGAACATCTATGCACTGGCCAGCGAACGCTCGGCGGGCACGAGCGTGATGTTCGGCAACAAGCCGATAACGGTGGAAAACCTCGCCGACTTCGATTTCAGCAAGGTCGAGATCGGGCTTTTTTCCGCCGGCGGCTCGATTTCGGAGGAATATGCTCCGAAAGCCGCCGATGCCGGCTGCATAGTCGTCGACAACACGTCGTGTTTTCGTTACGACGAGGATATCCCGCTGGTCGTAACCGAAGTCAACCCGCATTGCCTGGCCGACTACCGCAATCGCAACATCATCGCCAATCCGAACTGCTCGACGATGCAGATGGTCGTGGTGCTGAAGCCGATTCACGACGCCTCGGGCATCCGCAGAATCAGCGTCGCCACCTACCAGGCGGTTTCCGGCGCGGGACGCGCGGCGGTGGAGGAACTGGCGCGGCAGACCGCGGCATTGCTCAACGGCCGGCCGCCGGAAGCCGAAGTGTTTCCGAGCCAAATCGCATTTAACGCCTTGCCGCACATTGATAAATTCCTGGACAACGGCTATACCCGGGAAGAGATGAAGATGAGTTGGGAGACGCGCAAGATTCTCGGCGACGATTCGATCCGCGTCAGCGCCACCTGTGTGCGCGTTCCCGTGTTCTACGGACATTCGGAAGCGGTGCAGATCGAGACCGAAAGGCCGATTTCGGCGGCGGAAGCGCGGGATCTGCTACTCGCGGCCCCTGGCGTGCGCGTGATCGACGATCCCGATTCGAATGCCTATCCGACCCCGGTCGAACATGCCGCGGCCACAGATCCGGTCTTCGTCGGCCGCATCCGGGAAGACATTTCAATGGAAAACGGTATCAATCTGTGGATCGTGGCCGACAATATCCGCAAGGGCGCGGCGCTGAATACGGTGCAGATCGCCGAACTGTTGCTTGAAGACTACTTATCGTGAATACTGCCAACTATGCGACAAGCGGTATCCATACCGCGCGACAGGGCAGATCCGGGCATTGAAGAGATTTCCGACGTTTGTTCTCGCGGCATTGCTGCTGGCTTTGACGGCCAATCCCGCCGGCGCCGTCGGCCTCGGCGTACTCGAAGTGGAATCGGATTCGGGCGAGCCCCTGCGCGCGCGGGTGCCGCTGATGGATCTCGGCAACGTGCGGCCCACCGAACTGGATATTACGATAGCCTCGGTTGCCGATTATCGGCAGGCGAACGCAACCCGCTACGAAATCCTGTCGAACATCAGGTTGCACATTGAAACCGGTTCGGACGGCGCTTGGGTCGTATTGACCACGGAGCGGCCGGTTCCCGAATCGAGTTCGACGGTAATTCTCGATACCACCTGGCCCGGCGGACGCATTCTCAGTCAGCATCTGCTGCGAATCGGCGCGGCGCCCCCGCCCGAATTCGTTCCGGCAACGCCATCGGTGGAGTCGCCGGTCAGCGGTGAGTCGGCCGAAGCCGGCGGGCGAACCATACGCACCGTTTCCGGCGACAGCCTCTGGCGCATCGCCGAGCGTCTGGCCGGGGAGGATTCGGCGATTCTCAATCAGACCATGCTCGCTTTGCACCGGCTGAACCCGGAGTCCTTCATCGCTGGCGACATCGATCGCCTGCGCGCCGATGTCGAATTGCGCGTGCCGCATTTGAACGAACTCGGCGCGCTCGATCAGGTTTCGGCGCAGAATGAGGCCGCGCGGCAGCCGGTCGCGGGCAATACCCAGCCTCAGCCGCTGGCGGCGCCGGCGCCCCAGCCCGCCGACCAGGACGACCAGCGCGACGGTCAATTGAGCCTGGTCGTGCAAGAGAGCGGCGACGAAGGCCAAGGCGGCATTGACGAACTTGACGATCGCATCGCCGAATTGGAAAACCAGTTGGCTCTGGCGCAGGAAGAAGCCGACCGGGTCCGCGTCGAACAGGAAGAATTGCGTGCGCGGCTCAACGATCTGGACGACCAGATTGCCATGGCGCGGCAAATCATCGAACTGCAGGAGCGGGAGCTGGCGCAATTGCAGGCTTCGCTGGCCGCCCAAGCCGATCAGGCCGAGGAACAGGCGTTGCGGGAAGCCGAACAGGCCGCCGCCGCTGAAGCCGCCGCGGCGGCCGAAGCCGAGGCCGCCGTGGAATTCCCGCGTAGTCTGCTGGAAAACCCCCTATTGCTTGCCGTCGCAGCGGCGGTCCTCGTGCTGGCGCTCGTGCTTGTGCTGATGAAGCGCGGCGGTCGCGGCGATGAAGAGGAAGACGAGCGGGACGAGAAATTCGTGGTCGTCGGCGTGGGTGATTCCGAAAGCGAACCGAGCGGAGAAATCCCCGCGGACGAAAACCGCGGTCGGGCGGAGGAAGACCGGCAAGCGGCGGCGGACGGATCGGCGGTGGACGAACCGATCATGGACGAGCCGGTCGCGGACGAACCGGCGGTGGATGAAGAACCGGCGGAAGGAACCGGCAAGCCCGGCGAAATCGCGGAACAAGACGAGGACGAATCGGTCGCGAACCTCGATGGCGCGGAAGAGGAGGAAGTCGCCGGGCAACTCAATCTGGCCTACTCCTTCCACAAGATGGGCGATGCGGCCAAGGCGCGCAAGATTCTGGAAAACGTTATTCGTTCCGGCAACGAGGGTCAGATCACCGAAGCCAGGCAATTGCTGGCGATCATCGACGATATGAGTTGAACCGGTGTCGGCGGACGGGAAACGCATTGCCTTGCGTATCGAATACGATGGTTCGGCGTTCGCGGGCTGGCAGAAGCAGGCAGCGCCGGAAATCCCAACCGTGCAAGGCTGCCTGGAGACGGCGATCGGTCGGATAGCCGATGCGCCCGTCAAACTGGTCTGTGCCGGCAGAACCGACGCCGGAGTGCATGCCACCGCGCAAATCGCCCATTTCGAATGTCCCTTGGACCGGGGTGAGCGGGCTTGGAGCTTGGGCGTCAACAGCTTGCTGCCCCCCGCCGTGAGAGTGCGCGAAGTATTTTCCGCAAGTACGTGCTTCAACGCAAGATTTTCTGCAATATCCCGGCGTTATGTCTATGTGCTGTATGGCGGTGCTATCGATTCGCCCCTGTTGACGGGGCATGCCGTGCGGGAGCCCCGCAGGCTCGATGTGGAAGCCATGCGGAAAGGCGCCCGGCATTTGGTTGGTGAACTGGATTTCGGCAGTTTCCGGGCCGCCGGCTGTCAGTCGAAGTCGCCATTTCGCGAGGTGGGGTTTCTGGAGGTTTATGCGCAACGCGAATTCGTCGTGATCGACATTCGCGCCAACGCCTTCTTGCAGCACATGGTGCGCAACATCGCCGGCTCGCTGCTGGAAGTGGGCCGCGGCGAACGCGGGCCGGACTGGATTCGTGAAATACTGCTGGCGAAAGACCGAACGGCGGCCGGCGTGACCGCGCCGCCGGAAGGTCTGTATCTCGTCGCCGTCGGCTATCCGCAAAGCTGCGGAATCCCGGCGCGCGCCATTGCGCCGCCGATTCTCGATCGCCTGCCGGACGCCGGGTAGCAGGTTTTTGCTAACATGTATCGCTTTCGGCGACGAGGTCCTGCGACTACGCGCAGGATGACCGTTTCCCTCACCGTCTTTCTGCGCGCAGAGAAGCGAAATCGCGGAATCTCATTGGCATGTCAGAATATGGCCGACATCTGGATCAAGATCTGCGGCATTACGTGCGCCGGGGATGCCCGCGCCGCCATCGATCTGGGCGCCGACGCCATCGGTATCGTCTGTTTTCCGCCAAGCGCCCGCCATGTGCCGCGCCCGCGATTCGGCGAAGTGCTGGAGCGGGTCGGGGATGAAGTCGAGGTCTATGCGCTGTTCGTCAATCCGGAACCGGCGGAAGTAACGGCAACAGTAGCGACAGGGTTGTTCAGCGGATTGCAGTTCCATGGAGATGAACCGGCGGGCTTTTGCGAATCTTTTGGGCTGCCCTACATGAAGGCGCTCAGAGTGAAGGCCTTGGGAGTGCGCGACGATTCGGATTTGCGGCAGCAGATCGAGGACTATGGTTCTGCTCGGAGAATCCTGCTCGATGCTTTTGACGAATCGAGCTACGGCGGCACCGGCAAGTCCTTCCGCTGGGAAATCGCCGCGGAGCTGGTGGCGGCGGGGGTCGGCAACATCGTCGTCGCCGGCGGTTTGCGCGACGGCAACGTGGCGGCGGCCATTCGCCAGACGCGGCCATTTGGCGTCGATGTGAGTTCGGGCGTCGAGGCCGAACCAGGCGTGAAGGATCCGAACAAGTTGCGCGCATTCATGCGGGAGGCCAGAAGTGCCTGACACCGACACGGTTTCTGCCGATACGGATTTTTCCGGACCCGACGAGACCGGTCATTTCGGTCCGTATGGCGGCACGTTTGTCGGCGAGACGTTGATCCGGGCCGTGGCGGAACTTGCAGAGGCCTACGCCGAACTTTCGCCGAACAAGGAATTCTGGACGAGTTTCGATGCCGACCTTGCCGACTATGTCGGCCGTCCGTCGCCGATCTATCTCGCCGAACGCCTGAGCGACGCCTGCGGCGGCGCCCGCATCTGGCTGAAGCGCGAAGACCTGAATCACACCGGCGCCCACAAGATCAACAACACCATCGGCCAGGCCCTGCTCGCCAGACACATGGGCAAGACCCGCCTGATCGCGGAAACCGGCGCCGGCCAGCATGGCGTCGCCAGCGCCACGGTCGCCGCGCGCCTCGGACTGCGATGCCGCGTCTACATGGGCGCCGAAGACATCGTCCGCCAGGCGCCCAACGTGTATCGGATGAAACTGCTCGGCGCCGAGGTGGTCTCGGTGGATTCCGGTTCGCGTACGCTCAAGGACGCCATGAACGAAGCTCTGCGCGATTGGGCGACCCATGTCGACAATACCTACTACATCATCGGCACCGTTGCCGGCCCGCATCCCTACCCGCGGATGGTGCGCGATTTCCAAAGCGTGATCGGCAGGGAAGCGCGCGGCCAGATGCTCGAGCGCATCGGGGCCTTGCCTGAAGTCCTGGTTGCTTGCGTCGGCGGCGGTTCGAACGCAATCGGGCTGTTCCATCCCTTTCTCGCCGACAGCGATGTGGCGATGTACGGCGTTGAAGCCGCGGGCCTGGGCCTCGAAACGCCCGATCACGCGGCGCCCCTGTGCGCGGGTCGCCCCGGGGTGTTGCATGGCAATCGCACTTACCTGATGACCGACGAGCACGGTCAGATTCTCGACACGCATTCGATCTCGGCCGGTCTCGACTATCCGGGCGCGGGGCCCGAGCATGCCTGGCTGAAGGATCTGAAGCGGGTGCGATATGTGGGCGCAACCGATGCCGAGGCGCTCGAAGCGTTTCATCAACTCACCCGTCTCGAAGGCATCATACCCGCGCTGGAATCGAGCCACGCGCTCGCTTGGGCGACCAGGCTCGCCGCCGGCATGAACGGCGAACAGCACATCCTGGTCAATCTTTCCGGTCGCGGGGACAAGGACATGGAAGCCGTCGCCAAGCTCGAAGGCGCCGATTTCGGCAGTATTTCCGGAGTCGGCTGATGAGCCGGATTTCCCAGTGCGCTGCGCGCGCCGCGAAAGCGGGCAGGAGCTTGCTGATTCCCTATCTGGTCGCGGGCGATCCCGATTTCGATACTTCGCTGGAAATCATGCGCGAACTCGTGCGCCAAGGCGCCGACATGATCGAACTGGGCATTCCCTTCAGCGATCCGTCATCCGACGGCCCGGCGATTCAGCGCGGCGTCGAGCGCGCCCTGGCGGGCGGCGCGAGCCTGAACGGAGTACTCGAACTGGCCGCGAACTTCCGCGCCGAAGATTCGCAAACGCCGATCATCCTGATGGGCTATCTGAACCCGATCGAAATCATGGGTTATGCGCAATTCGCCGAGTGTTGCGCCCGGGCGGACATCGACGGAGTGCTCGTGGTCGACATGCCTCCGGCGGAAGCCGGCGACCTGCCGGCCTTGCTCGCGGGCCGGGAAATCGACAGGATTTTCCTGGTTTCGCCCACCACCACCGCGGCCCGCGCGAAAGAAATCATCGAAAGCACAAGCGGTTATCTGTATTATGTCTCCCTCAAGGGAGTTACCGGCGCGGCCCTGGAAGATCGCGGGTCGGTGGCCGGGAACATTGCCAGGATCAGGGGCTGGACCGCATTGCCGCTAGTTATCGGATTCGGCATAAGGGATGTCGAGACGGCCCTGGCCATGAGCGAACTGGGGGACGGGATCATTGTCGGCAGCGCGCTGGTGGAGCGAATCGGGCGATTGCCGCGGGCATCCGGGCGGAAAGCGGGCCGGATCAGCGAGACCGTTGCGCTGATCGGCAACCTGCGACAGGCGCTGGACGCGCGCGCTGGGGGCGGGGGGGTGCAAAAGGAGAGCATGAGTCATGAGCTGGATTGACAAGATATTGCCGTCGATTTCGACGGCCGGGGCGGGCACGCGCAAGTCCACCGTGCCGGAAGGGGTCTGGAAACAATGCCCCCGCTGCGACGCCGTGCTGTATCGCAAGAGCCTGGATGAAAACCACGATGTCTGCCCCAAATGCGACCATCACATGCGCATATCGGCCCGCCGCCGGATCGATCTTTTCCTCGACGAGGACGACCGCCAGGAACTGCTCGCCGACATCGAGCCGGTGGACCTGCTCAAGTTCCGGGATCTGAAACGCTACCGCGACCGCCTCGGCAGCGCGCAAAAGGCGACCGGCGAGAAAGACGCCCTGGTAATCGTGAAAGGCAAATTGCAAGGCTCCCCGCTGCTGGTTGCGGTATTCGAATTCGGCTTCATCGGTGGCTCGATGGGAGCGGTGGTAGGCGAGAAATTCGCCCAGGCGGTGAATATCTGCATCAAGGAAGAGTTGCCGCTGGTGTGTTTTTCAACGAGTGGCGGCGCCCGCATGCAGGAGGCGCTCATCTCTTTGATGCAAATGGCGAAGACCGCCGCAACGCTCGAAAAAATGCGCCAATACAGCCTGCCGTACATTTCCGTTCTCGTGGACCCGGTCTACGGCGGCGTATCCGCCAGCCTGGCGATGTTGGGCGATGTCAATATCGCCGAGCCCAACGCCCTCGTCGGCTTCACCGGCCCCGACGTCATTCGGCAAACCGTGAAAGTGAAATTGCCCGAAGGCTTCCAGCGCAGCGAATTCCTGCTCGAACACGGCGCCGTCGACATGATCGTGCATCGCCGCGACCTGCGCGAGCGCATCGCGTCGCTGCTCGACAAGCTGGGCTGGTTCCGGCGCTCGGTCAACTGAGGCGTCGGCAACCGACGAAGTGAATCTTTCCGCATGGCTGGCTCATATCGCTGGCGCGCATCCGCGCGCCATGGAACTCGGCCTCGAACGTGTGCGGAAAGTCGCCAAAAAAATGGGCCTCGCGCGGCCTGAGCCTATTGTTTTCACCATTGCCGGAACCAATGGCAAAGGTTCAACCTTGGCGGCGCTGGAAGCGATTCTGCGGGGCTCGGGCCTGCGCGCGGGCAGTTACCTGTCGCCGCATCTTGAACGTTACAACGAACGCATCCGCCTTTGCGGAACCGAATGCGAAGACGAGGCGATTTGCGCCGCTCTGGCCGAAGTCGAACGCGCCAGGGAGGGGATCAGCCTCAGTTACTTCGAATACTCGACCTTGGCCGCCTTGCGAATTTTCGCGGGCGAACGACTCGACGCGCTGCTCCTGGAAGTCGGGCTGGGCGGGCGCTTGGACGCGGTCAATATCGTCGATGCCGATGTCGCGCTGATTACCAATATCGAACTTGACCACCAGGAATGGCTCGGCGGTACCCGGGAACTGATCGGCGCTGAAAAAGCCGGCATTCTGCGCCCCGGCGCGCCATTGGTCTATGGCGATGCGGATGCGCCGGCAAGCGTCGAGCGGCGCGCCGGGGATCTGGCGGCGCCGATGTTCCGCTGGGGAAGAGATTTCGGAGCGAGCGTCTATGCCGGGGGATGGTCCTGGTGGGGCCGTAGCGGAGACGGGGAGATTCAAATCGGCGGCCTGGAGAAACCGCGCCTGCCATTGCCGGCGATGGCCGCCGCTTTGCAGGCGGTGCAGCTTTCGCCGCTGCCCCCAAGCGAGAAGGGAATCCGCGGCGCCCAGCTCGAAGCTGCGCTGCCGGGCCGGCTTGAGCACCGCCGCGACCGGGCCGGTGGATTGCCCGTGTTGCTCGACGTTTCGCACAACCCCGCCGCCACGCGGCCGCTGGCCGACAAAATCGACGAGTTCCGGGCCGGCATCGCATCGCGGGGCAGGGTGGCCGCAGTTCTCGCGGTGCTGGCGGATAAGGATATTGAAGGCATGGCGGCTGTCTTAAGTGCCCAGGTCGATGTCTGGTATATTGCGGAAGTCGAAGATTCCCGCGGCATGACCGCGGAAGAACTGCTTGCGCGTCTGAGGCGAAGCTTGCCAGGTGCGGCGGTTTCCGCCGCGGGCTCGGTGGCGGCGGCTTATCGCCGGGCGGTCGATTCGGGGGCCGATCTGGTCGTGGTGACCGGTTCCTTCCATACGGTCGCGGCGGCGCGACCGTTGACCAAGGCGGGCGGGAGGCGGAATCATTGAAGCGGAACATCCAGAACGGCATCGGCCTCACCGTACTCATCCTGGCGCTGGGGCTGATCTTCCTACCCATGATTTTCGACCCTCGGGACACGGTGCAGCCGCAATTGCCGAGCCGGATTCCGCCGCCGCCGCCGGTCCCGGTTTTGCCCGAACCCGTGCAATCGAGGCCGGTCATACTCTCCAGTACACCCGCGATCAACATACCCGAGGAAGCGCGCGCCGTGGAAGACGCCCGCACCGGAGACGCGGTCAACGAAGTCGCTAGCGTCTGGCGCGAAATTCCCATTCTCGACGAACGCGGCCTGCCGCGCGGCTGGAGCTTGCGGGTGGGGTTGTTCCCCGGCGAAGACGAAGCGCAGCAACTGTTGACGCGGTTGCGGGAAGCCGGATACCGGGCTTACATCCGCGAGCAGCGGGCCGGCGCGGGGTCGACGCTGGCCGTGCTAGTCGGACCTTGGCTCGGACGCGACACGGCGCGGGACTATCAGGACCGCCTGGCGCGGGAATTCGGTATCGCCGGCGTCATTCTGCCGTTTGAATTGCGGAGGTTTTAAAGATTTGGAACCCGTGGAGCTGAATGCGGCGGACTTCGCCATTCTCGTGGTCGTCGGCCTGTCGTGCCTCCTCGGCCTCTGGCGGGGACTGATGAGAGAAGTGCTTTCCCTGGCGACCTGGATCGGCGCCGTAGTCGCGGTATGGCTCTACAACGAGAGACTCGCCACGTCGATGCCCGCGTACATCGAGCAGCCCGTGCTGCGTTATCTCACGGCTTTCCTCGTCCTTTTCCTGGGCGTCATGATCATCGGCAATATCTTGTCGAAATTGCTGTCGAGCATGCTCGATCTCACCGGATTAACCATAATTGACAGAATTCTCGGCGGCGGCTTCGGCGCCATGCGCGGCACGCTCGTCGTTTGCGTGGTGCTCTACCTCGCCGCGCCTCTTCTTTTGGGAACCGAAGTCTGGACCGGGTCGGCGCTGATTCCCTACGGTCTCGCGCTGATCGAGTGGTCCGGGACGCTGATTGCCCAACCCGGGACCGAGGTTGTCATATAATGGCGCCTGCGGTCGAACGAGCGCCCGCGGCCAGAGAACGAGCGCCCGCGACCGAACAACAAGCGCCCGCGGCCAAACAGCAAGAGGATCGATCATGTGTGGTCTGGTAGGCGTCGTAACAGGCGGGGACGTTGGCCCATGCCTGTATGACACCCTGACGGTATTGCAGCATCGCGGCCAGGACGCGGCCGGCATCATGACGAGCGATCACGGCAAGCTCAACCTGCGCAAGGGCAATGGTCTCGTCAAAGATGTTTTCCGTCCCCGCCATATGCGCCGGCTTACGGGCCAGATGGGCATCGCCCATGTGCGTTACCCCACCGCCGGCAGCAGCAGTTCCGCCTTGGCGCAGCCACTTTACGTCAATTCTCCCTACGGCTTGGCGCTGGGACACAACGGCAACCTCACCAACAACCGCGAATTGAGCCGGAATCTGTTCCGGGACGACCTGCGGCATATCAACACCGATTCCGATTCGGAAGTGCTGCTCAACGTTTTCGCCCATGAATTGCAACGCCGCGGCAAGATGTCGCCGACGCCCGAGGACGTGTTCGCCGCAATCACCAGCGTCCACATGCGCTGCCGCGGCGCCTATGCCGTCATCGTCCTGATCGCCGGTTACGGCATCGTCGGCTTCCGCGACCCGCACGGCATCCGGCCGCTGGTTTTCGGCAGCCGGGTGCGCGAGGGCCGGCACGAGTACATGATCGCCTCGGAATCCGTCGCCCTCGACGCCCAGGGATTCGACATCGAGCGCGATGTGGCGCCCGGCGAGGCCATATACCTGGATTTCGCCGGCAATCTGCACAGCCGGGTCTGCGTCGAACCGGGCATTCACACGCCCTGCATTTTCGAACACGTGTATTTCGCCCGCCCCGATTCGCTGATGGACGGCATTTCGGTCTATAAGTCGCGCTTGCGCATGGGCGAAAAACTCGCCGACAAGTTGCAACGCCTGCGACCGAAGCACGATGTCGACGTGGTCATCCCGATTCCGGAAACGAGCCGCCCGTCGGCGCTGGAATTGGCAAATCGGCTTGGGGTCAAGTATCGCGAAGGCTTCGTCAAGAACCGCTACATCGGCCGCACGTTCATCATGCCCGGACAAGTCCAGCGCAAGAAGTCCGTGCGCCAGAAACTGAACGCGATCGAACTCGAATTCCGCGGCAAGAACGTGCTGCTCGTCGACGATTCGATCGTTCGCGGCACGACTTCGAGACAGATCATCCAGTTGGCCCGGGACGCCGGCGCCCGCAAGGTCTATTTCGCTTCGGCCGCGCCGCCGATCCGCTTCCCCAACGTGTACGGCATCGACATGCCCGCGGCTTCCGAACTCATCGCCGCCGGCCGCAATGTCGACGAAGTGCAGGAAGCCATCGGCGCGGATTGGCTGATCTACCAGGACCTCGATGATCTGATCGACGCCTGCCGGGAAGGCAACAAGAATGTCACCCGCTTCGAATGTTCGGTTTTCGACGGCAATTACATCACATCGGACGTCGACGAAATCTATCTGCGCCGACTCGAAAACACCCGCAACGACGCCGCCAAGCAGACCCAGCGGAAAGTGGCGCGCCTGAAGGATCAGACCCTCGTAGCGGACCTCTACAACAGCGAATGACAGCAGGAAGCGGGTAGGGGAGAACTCAATTTCCTCATCCGCCTTTTTCCACATTCACAAACTCAAGCAGCGCCTCCAGGTTTCCCCTGTCTGCCTGTCTGAGCGCTCGCAAGTAAGCATCGCGCCGTTCGGATTCACGCTGAAGGTCAAAGCCGCTCGCCCACTCGATCGGCGGAAGCTTGAAACATCTCTTCAGGAACTCGTCTGTTACGATGCGCGCATGACGACCATTGCCATTTGGAAAGGGATGGATCAGCACCATGCGGTGATGAAACCGCGCTGCCGCTTCCAACGGGGTGTAAATCCGGCGCTCGCACCACAATCGGGCGTCATCCAGCAACAGTCGCATCTGCTCCGGGATCTGGTGTAGAGCAACACCGATATTCGTCTCGCGCAGCCGATACGTACCCGCCCATACCCAAACTTCCCCGAACAACTGCTTATGAACCTTGCGCACAAAGATTTCGTCCAGAATGTCTCCTTGATGTTCATTTGCAAGCCAGCGAAGGCCTTGCACAACATTTGCCTGCTCCAGTTCATCGAGTTGTTCGCGCGTGGTGAGATGATTGAAACGGAGGCCCCGAACATCGTTGGCGCTCAGCGGAGTGGCGCCCGATGAATTGTCGCCGGATTCAATCATCCCAAAGCTCCGGTCTCGGCCTGCGGACGAATTCCCATGCCAGTTCCTGAATCTGCTCTTGAGTCGAGTCTTCGGGCGGCAACTGCTTTTCAAGCGCCATGTGGGCTCCCGCCCGCCGGATAATGCGCTCGGCCTTCGTCTGAGCCCTCCGATACAATTGTTCCTTGACGCTTCCTTTCGCCGGCACTATGGCGTAAACCAGTCTCGCATCGAGGGCGGTCGCGAGTTTCTCCAATTGCCGCAAACTGATGCCGCCGCTGACTTCATTGCGTTCGGCCTGATAAACCGCCGCTTTGGTGATTCCGGCGCGTTGCGCAACTTGGCGCGCGGACATGCCGAACGCCTTGCGCAACGTCGCAAGCCAGCCCTCAGGCGGCGCAGAAAGCGTTTCGACTTGCTCCCTGGCATTGTCCAGAATGCGGGCATACTGACGGGTCAAGGTCTGTTTAACGCTCATAATGCTATCTATATATTGTAAAATTTCCCAAATAAGTATATTAATTAATCAAATTTGTCAAATAAAAAGCTATATAAAGATATGTCCTGCTTGTGGGCGGGAACTGGTCCATCGTGTACTCGGTAGTTGTTCATGACCCAACCATTCGGATTGGTGCTACGCCAATTTCGGTAGCCTTCATCATCGTTGTAGAACTCGACGCAATTTGCCGGCAATTCAATTTGTCCTGACATTTTGCCAGCGGGGGCGAAGCCTTCTGCGGGTAGCGGAATAGCATCGCAGTCCATCTGTTGGCCCGTAGTGGCCAGACTTTGTTGAGATTTGGGATTTTGCATGTTGATCTTTCTCCAAGGCAGATTTCAATAAATCACAGCGTGGCGCTGCAATTCAAAAGGCTACTGACGCGGATCGGTATCGTCAAACATAATTTCGTATAAAATCTAAATAGAATCATATAGTTAACATATTGACGGAATATTGGCAGCGTATCGGATGATATAGGGCGCAGTGAACCGCTGGGGACGTTCGTGAGCGGGGTGATAAGCGCATTGCCGAGACAATTGCGCAATGTTCAGGACGAATCCGTTCAAGACCAAGGTTTCAGCCGATTGAACATGGATTCCGCACGTTGTGAGTCGCCGTCGGGTGGCAGGAAGTTCAGCGGGCGTGCGAGGCAGGACGCCGAGCCCGAAGCCTACAGGGATGTATTTACGGCGTCCGCTGAACTTCCTGCCACCCGACGGCGACGGATCGAAGCCACTGAACTCCACCAATAATCCCAACGAGATTCTGCGACTTCGCTTCGCTCCGCGCAGAATGACGAGGTGGGGTGCTTTGCTGTGCGCAGAATGACACGGCGGGGGCGGCTTGGCGATCAGTTGCGGTACAGCGGAACGAGGGCGTAACGCGCGGCCTTGCGCCGCTTGCGGATGCGCCTGCGCTTGATTTTGCGCAGGTCGGCGGCCAGCCGGGCGAGCGCCCGGGCGTCGATCGCATCGGACAGATCCGGCGTTGCGGCGGTGTTGAACAGCGAGGCTTGGATGGCGTTGACGAAGGCGTGCAGTTCGGGAACCTCGTGCTGGTTGAGAATGTCTTCCATGTTGGCGATGCGCCGGGTGTCGATGTGATGGTCGGCCCAGCCAACGAGGCGGCGCCTGATTTCCCTGATTTCGCCGCCGGCAAGCGCCTTGCGCAATTGGCGCCAGGCCACGGCCTCGTTGTTTTCGGGCGCGTAATGCGACTCGACCCGGCGCCGGCGTTCGCGCAGGAAGCCGGCGATTGCCGGATGATGAGGCTGCACGAGCGCCAGATATAGCGAGGCCGCGACGACCGCGATAACGATGCCGAGCAGCCAGTTGAACCAGTTTTCCCCGATTTCGATGGTATCCGCCGCGGCCTGGGCGTCGATCATCTCCTGATCCACCGCCGGTGCGGCGGCGAGCAGTTCGGCGAGGTCCTCGCCGGTGCCGGCGACGGTCTGTTCCGCGGGCGTGGCGCCCGCCACCGCGGTGATTTCCAGTGTCCTGGCCGGGATGATGGCGAATTCCTGTCGGTCGGCGTCCACGTTCCACCAGGGAACCACAATTTCGGGAATTTCCAGCGCGCCGGACTCGGTAGCGACAATGGACTTTCTTTCGACCCGCGTGCCGACAATGCTGCCATCGACGAACATGCGCTCGATTTCGGAAGGTTCGGGATACACGTTTGCGCGGTCCACCACCAGTTCGTTGAGCGGCGGTAGCACGGCGCCGTCCAGACCTTCTGCCCGCATGCTGATCGTGCGCGCGAGCGTGTCGCCGATATGCAGGTCGTCAACCGGTCCTTCCCAGCTTTCTTCCAGGCTCAATTGCCGCAAGGGCAGCCAGAAATCGCTGTCGCGCGCGATTTCCGGTCGTTCGAGCACTTCGATGCGCACACCCTCGGTGAAAGCGGTGACACGGCGCGTGTTCAGATTGCGGAAGACGAAATTGCTCGAGCCGTCGGTGACTTCGCCGCGGAAGAGAATGTCGGGAATTTCAAGCGCGCCGCTGCGTTGGGGAAAGATTACGTAACGCTTCTCGTAAACGCCGTAGCGGACGCCGTCGATCAGCTTCTCGTACTGGTTCGGCGAGCCGATCAACTGGATCACGGTGTCGGGAATTTCGAGTTCGGTGAACTGCGGGTTGCGAATGCCGTTGATCGTGTAATACAGGCGGATGGCGAACAGCAATTGTTCCTGCACGTAGATCGATTCCTTGTTCGCCTCGAGTTCCAGGAAGAGTTCCTCATTGCCCTGGTTGGAGCGGGGGCCCTCGTTGCGCACGAGCACCTCGATCGGATCGGTCATGGATTCGTTGACCTGGATCGCGGGAATCGTAAGATCGCCTTCGATCAGCGGGAACAGCGTCACGATGTAGTCGGTCCAGGATTCGACCGTGCCGTTGACGCTGCGGATCTGGCTCGAGGTGCGCGTGCCGAGCACGTCGAATTCCTCGGTCAGCGGCGTCAGATCGAGTTGCATGCCCTGGCGGCGGTCGTACACCCGAATCGTATAGGTCAGGGTTTCGCCGCGGGCGAGTTCGGTGCGGTCGACCGTGGTTTCGATTTGCTGGGCGCTTGCCTGGACCGGGAACAACAAGGCGCAGGCCGCAAGCAGCGCCGTGATCGATGCCTGTCTCACCATATCTGCCCCCCGTCCTGAAGACTGTTGGCCGTGCCGTTCAATTGCCGCTGCCGGTATTGATAGCGGAACTTGCGCTCGAGCAATTCGCCGGGATCGTCCTCGATCCGCCGCAGCCATTGTTCGAGCGATTGCTGTTCCTCGAATTCCTCGTTGCTGTTCTGGCTCGGCGTATTCTGTTCGCTGTTGGACTCTGAGTTTTCCTGGTCTTCCGGCGCCTCGTTCTGTTGCTGATCCTGTTGCTGGTTCTCGTCGCCTTCCTGGCTTTCCTGGTCCTGCTGCTCGCTGTTTTCCTGGTCCTGTTCGGATTGCTGGTCCGAGTTCTGGTCGGATTGCTCGCTCTCGTTGTTGCCTTCCTGGCTCTCGCCTTGCTCGGATTGCTGCTGCTCAAGCAATTGCTCGACGATTTCCTTGTTGAAGATCGCGTCTTCGTGTTCCGGATCGGTCGCCAGCGTCAGATCGTAAGCGGCGATCGCTTCGGCGTAGTTGCCGGAAAGGGCGAGCGCATTGCCGCGATTATAATGCCCGTCGGGAGTATCGAGGGCGCTGTACGCGGCAATCGCGGCATCGTAGTTCTCGGCGCGATAATTGGCCGCGCCTTGCCAGCCGGGCGCTTCGAACAGGCCTGCCGCCACCGCGTGATCCTCTGCGGCGAAAGCCTCCGCGCCGCGCTGGTCCGGGGTCTGCCACAAGGCCGACCATTCAGCGGCTCGCGCATCCTGCGACGGAATCAGGCTCAGCACGCCGGCCGCCAGCACCCAGCCGAAAAGCCAGCCGCGGCGAAAGGTCAGGGCCACCATGGGCGCCACGAGCAACAGCAGCCAGGGGCCGGTTTCGTACCATATGTCGAATTCTTCCTCGACGTCGCTCAATTGCGGATCGTCCAACAGGCTCAGGTCGGTCAGCAGGTAGGCCAGGTCGGAATCCGAAAGCTGGATGTCGTGATAGCGTCCGCCGACGCGGTTTGCCAGCGATTGCAGTACGCTGCGATTCAAGGTCGGCACTACCATCGCGCCTTGCCGGTCGGTCAGGAAATTGCCGTCGCTGGTGCGGATCGGCGCGCCCTGTTCGGTGCCTATGCCCATTACCAGCAAATCGTACGGTTTGTCTTCGAGTTGCCGCGTGATCAGCAATTCCTGGTCGAAGCCGCTGATGCCGTCGGTCATCAGCAGAATCTTGCCCTGGGAGGCTTCGACGTTGTCGAGCAATTCGATCGCCATGTCCATGGCGGCCATGGGGTTGCTGCCGAACAGCGGCATGATATTGGGACTGAGCGAAGGCACCAGCGCTTCGATCGTGACCACGTCATCGGTCAGCGGCATCACCGCGTGGGCGTCGCCGGCGTACACCACCAGCGCGGTCTGCCCTTCGTCGCGCAGGGCCAGGATGTCGCGCAATTTGCGTTTGGCCAGATCGAGCCGCGAAGGCACATGGTCCTGGGCGAACATTGACAGCGACAGATCCATGACGATGACAAGCGCGTCCTCGCGTTGCTGCACCGGCTGGGGCAGTTTTTCCCAGACCGGGCCGGCCAGCGCCACGGTCGACAGCACCCAGGCGCCAAGCAGCAGCATCAGCGGCGTGCGCTGGGCGGCGTTGCGCGAACGGTCGAGCAGGTAGGGCAGCAGGTCCTTGTCGATGGCCTTGTCCCAGGCGCTGAGCGCGCTGTTCACCCGCCAAAGCGCGAGCACGAAGATCGCCGCGGGAATCAGCGCCAGCAGCCACCAGGGGCGCAGGAAATGGAATTCGCTGAAAATGGCGGATGACAATTCCATGACAGCTTACGCCTCTCCCGCCCCGGTCGCCTGTTCGTCGGCTTCCGCCAGCATCGCGCGCCCGGACAGGGTCGGCCAGGGAATCGAAACCAGCGCCAGCAGGAAACTGATCAGCATCGCCGCTCCCAGTGGCCAGTGGAAAAGCACGCGCGTGGGGCGGTAGGTCTGCTCGTCCTGCTCGATGGTTTCCAGCCGGTCGAGTTCTTCATAGATATCCACCAGGTCCGAGACGTCCCGGGCGCGGAAATAGCGGCCGCCGGTGGATTCGGCGATGCGGGTCAGCACCGCTTCGTCGAGTTCGGCCGATGGGTTGATGGTGCGCGCGCCGAAAAAAGTGCGCTGGGTAATCTGGTCGGCGCCGATGCCGATGGTGTAGATCTTTATGTTTTCGGTGCGGGCGAGTTGGCCGGCCTGTTCCGGCGAGACTTCGCCGGCGTTGTTCACACCGTCGGTCAAGAGCACGAGCACGCGGCTGTTCTCCGGCCGGCTGCGCAGGTGGATCACGGACAGGCCGATGGCGTCGCCGATGGCGGTCGCCGATTCCTCGATGATGCCGATATCGGCTTCTTCCAGCAGTTCGCCGACGACCTTGCGGTCGAAAGTCAGCGGTGCCTGGATATAGGCATGGGCCGCGAACAGGATCAGGCCGAGGCGGTCGCCTTCGCGGCGTTCGACGAAGTCGCCGACCACGGCTTTCACGACGTCGATGCGCGAAGCCTGGCGGCTGCCGACGATCATGTCCTGGGCTTCCATGCTGCCGGAAATATCCACCGCGAGCATCAGGTCGCGGCCGGTGGATGGCAGTTGCACCGGCTCGCCGAGCCATTGCGGCCTCGTCGCCGCCAGCACCACGAGCAGCCAGATGAGAATGCAGCAAATCAGATTGAGCACGCGTCCTGAAGTCAGATTCTCGCTATCCGATTGCAGGCGCTCAAGCATGTTGAAGAAGGGAACGTACAGCGCCGCGTCCTGACGCGGGGCGCGCGCCATCAGCCGGTAAACCAGCAAGGGCAAAGGCAGGAGCAGAAAGGCCCACGGCCAAGTGAACTCAAGCATCCGAACCCGAAACCTTCAGACCGCCGGTGGTCTGATTCCGTTGCGGGCGGTCGCCACTGTGCCGGTCGCTTTCCCGACTGCTTTTCCGAGTTAGATACATGGAGCGAATCCACTCCCGGCCGAAGACATGCAAGCTGTCCGCATCGACTGAAATGGTAGGCTGGAATCGGCCGTGACTCAATGCCGCGGCCAGTTCCCGATCGAGGCTCGCGCAATTGCCGGTGGCCTGGAGAAATCGCAGCCAGTCCTCGCCGCCGAGACCGGCGGCCGCCGAATTCGGGAAATGCGCCAGCGCCACGCGCCGCAGCACCGAATTGAGCGCATTCACATAGCGCAGCCGGGCCGCATTCGTATCGTCGGCCTCGTTCGTGGCGAATTCGTCGTAGATTCGATCGAGTTCCAACAGGGCATGGGCGCAGAACCGCCGCAGGCGCCAGGCGGCAATCGCGTAGCGGCCGCCGAAATAAAGAACCGCCAGCAACAGCGCGGCAAGAATCCACCAGCCCGCCGCCGGCGGCCAGAGCCCTACCGGTTCGGGCAGATGAATATCCGCCAACTGATTCAGGAGTTCTGCGCTATCCACTGTCGAATCTGCTCCACCACCAGATCGTTGGTGCGAATTTTCAGCAGGGCGACCTGCAGCCGGTCGAGTTCGGACTCGATCAGGCGCATTCTTTCGTCGAATTGCTCGCGATAACGCACCCTGGCGCGCCGGTTGTGCGTGTTCAGCGCGCCCTTGCGCCGACCGTCGGTAATGCTGTAGAGCCCCGGCGTCGGCAGGGACTCTTCCAGCGCATCGTAAACCAGACAACATACCACGTTGTTGTGCTGACTGAGCTGATTCAGATATTGCACGGCCCGCTCGTCAAGGGTGACAAAATCCGAAATCACGTACAAGGTGCTGCCGGGCCGCATGATCTTGCGGATTTGCCCCAAGGCGTCGGACAGCCGCGAACCGGAGTCTTCCGGCGATTCACCGCCGGTAACGCCGCCGAGGGAGCGGTTGAATTCGTACAATTGATTGAGCAAATGCAAGGCGGAGCGCCGGCTGCGTTTGGGCCGCACAAGTCGCTCCTCGCGGTCGGAAAAGACGAGGCCGCCGACCCGGTCGCCATTGTCGATCGCCAGCCAGCAGAAAACCGCGGCGGTCTGGGCCGCGATCACCGATTTGAATGCGACCCGGCTGCCGAAATACATGTTGTGGGTCTGGTCCACGGCGATGATGACCGGCCGCTCGCGTTCCTCGCGGAATACCTTGGTGAAAGGCCGGCTCGTGCGGGCGGTGACGCGCCAGTCGATCAGGCGGATATCGTCGCCGGGCTGGTAGGGCCGGAATTCCTCGAAATCGATGCCGCGACCGCGCATCTTGGAAAGATGCAATCCACTGATGCCGGCTATGGAGCGGCTATGGGCCAGGTATTCCAGAGTCTTGGCGGCATAGCGCTGCATCAGCAATTGCCGCAGGCTGACGGTCGCTCCCTTCGCCTGATAGCGGGCGTGCTCAGGGTCGATGCGATACCTGGAACTCATGTCGGGGCGGCCCCGTCAGGCGGACGGCACGCGTTCGCGAATCGTTTCCAGAACCTTGTCCGGCGTGACGCCGCTGGCTTCGGCCTCGAAGCTCAACAGGATGCGATGGCGGAGCACGTCGAACATGATTTCCTGCACATCGTCGGGGCTGACGAAATCCTTGCCGTGGATCCAGGCGTGGGCGCGCGCGCAGCGGTCGAGCGAGATCGTGCCCCGGGGACTGGCGCCGTATTCGAGCCAGCCTTCCAGATCCTTGCCGTAGACCAGCGGGTTCCGCGTCGCCATGATGAGCTGGATGATGTATTCCTCGACTTCCGGCGCCATGTGCATCTCCAACACTTCCTGGCGGGCGGCGAATACCTTATCCTGGGGAACCTGGCTCGGGGGGTCCGGCAACTTGTTCGCGGCCTCGTCCCGCACCAGGTGGAGAATGTCGCGCTCGGCTTCGATCGAGGGGTAGGTGATGGTGACATGCATGAGAAAGCGGTCGAGTTGCGCTTCCGGCAGGGGATAGGTTCCTTCCTGCTCGATCGGATTCTGGGTCGCCATGACCAGGAACAGCGGTGGCAGAGTGAAGGATTCGCGGCCGACGCTGACCTGATGTTCGCCCATCGCTTCGAGCAAAGCCGATTGCACCTTGGCGGGCGCTCGGTTGATCTCGTCGGCCAGCACGAGATTGTGGAAGATCGGTCCTTGCTGGAAGCGGAACGAACCGTCTTCGGGGCGGAACACCTCGGTTCCGGTAATATCGCTGGGCAGCAGGTCCGGCGTGAACTGGATGCGGTGGAAGTCGCCTTCGATGCCGCGGGATAGATCCTTGATCGCCTTGGTCTTGGCCAATCCCGGCGCGCCTTCCACCAATAGATGACCATCCGCCAGCAAGGCAATCAGCAACCGGTCGATCAGCCGCTCCTGACCGATGATCTGCATCGTTAACCAGTTCTTCAATTCCGTTATCGTCGGGTGCTGACTCATGTCATGAGTTCTCTGTCGCGGGCGCAAAGTCCCGGATTGTAATGGTTTTGCAAGGGATGTCTAGTTGACCGGTACGCCAAAAAACTGCAAGCTTCCCGGCGCCGAATCGGGGGGAGGAACAACAATGCGCAAGGCTTTTTCCGCGGGTTTCTGTTTGTTGCTGGCCACCGGTCTGGCCTCGGCGCAGAATATCGTGCAAGAAATCGTCGTTACGGGTGACCTCGACAGTCTTCCGGGAGGCTACGTGGAATCCGTATTCGGCTTCGACAAGTCCCTGCTTGAGACGCCGCGTTCCGCTTCAACCATATCGGCCGCCTTGCTCGAGCGCTTCGACTTGCAGGATATCGACGAACTTATCGCGCTCTCGCCCGGCACTTTCACCCAGTCTTTCTTTGGCGCCGCGGGCGGCCTGGACATTCGGGGGACGCCCGGCGAAAGTTATTTCCGGGGCATGCGCAGGCTGGACAATCCGGCTAGCTATCCCACCCCCATCGCCGCGGCTGATCGCATAGACATCATTCGCGGTCCGGCTTCGCCGATTTACGGGCCATCCAAGATTGGCGGCTACCTCAACATCAATCCGAAATCGGCGCGGATAGAAGAAACCGGCGCGTTACGCGCCGACACGGCCGGCGCGGTCAATTACACCGCGGGAACCTGGGACAAAAGCTTGCTGTCGGCGGAAATTGGCGGCCCCGCGGGAACCGGCGAGCGGAACATTGGATACTACTTGTACGCCCTTGCCGAAAATTCCGGTTCCTATTACGAAAACACCGACCGGGAGCAGAATCTGTTGCAGCTTTCCGTCGACCTCGATCTTCCCCGCAGCCTGCGCGCCCAATTCGGCGGAATGCTCCACGAATATCTCAGCAATGAAATCTCCGGCTGGAACCGACTGAGCCAGGAACTGATCGACCACGGCCGTTACGTGACGGGTTCGCCGCTCCCGCTTGACCGCGACCGCGACGGCTACATATCCCATCGGGAATTCGACGTCAACGGAGATGGTTTCACGGATTTGAACCCCTTTGCGGCCGGGCTCGCGCCGGGACAGGCGGGGCGTCTCGAAGGCGGCGGCGTATGCCGCATCGGGTCAACCGCTGTATTCGGCTGCCATCCCGAATTGCTGGCGCTGAGGAATCCGGGCATGGCCCAGATTGAAGGCAATATGAACTTCACCCACCCGGACGATACGTTGGACACCATGGTGACGACATTGTACTTCGACCTGATTGGCGAGACGGATTCGGGCTGGCGGTGGACCAACCAGTTGTTCTTCGAAAGCTACGACGTGTTGAACGAAAACGGTTATGGCTTTTCCCAGTTCCACGATGCCTGGGTGGCGGAAAACAAACTCGTTTTTTCCCGCGACTGGCGGTTTGATTCGCTTTCGGTCGCGCTGCAGTTATCGCCGTCGCTGCGGCACACGGACTTCGAACACGCCGACGATTACACCAACGAGTATTTCGACCGCTACGACATAACCCGTCCGGCGGGCGAAATCGAGCCGCGGCTGCTGGCCACCCGAATCGGCGACGACTTCACCGAGTATTACATAGGGGAGTACACCGACATCGGTCTCGCGGCTTTGGCCGATTTCACTTTCGACAACGGATTCTCAGCGCTGCTCGGTGTCCGCGGCGACCGCATTTCGCTGGCGAGCAGGCAGCCTCTGGATAAGCTGTTGCTGCCAAGCGCCAATAATTTCTGCCTGCCGCCGGGAGACTGCGTCGCGCTGGCCGCCGAAGACGAAGTCGACGGACTCTCATGGACTTTGAGCTTGAGCCGGGAACTCGCCGCCGGCGTATTGCCGTACGTCACCTTGTCGCGGCAGACCACGGTGATTGCCGGTCAGGGCGGCGAAGTGACCACGGCCAATGTCCGCGACGGAACCGCGGTGGATCAGTCCAGCTTGCTCGAAGCCGGCATCAAGGGAAGCTTGCTCGACAACAGACTGTATTTCGCCGCCGCGGCGTATCGCCAGGAACGCACCGACTTTTCGGCCCAATCCATCGTCACCAATCAGGCGACCCGCACCGAAGGTGTCGAACTTGAAGCCCGCTGGGTGGTAAACGACAATTTCCTTTTGGCCTTCGGCCACGCAAGCATGGAAGTGATCAACCTGAACACGCGGCAGGCCGGTTCGCGCTTCAGTTTTATCGGCGCCGAGGATTTGCCCGAGATCGAGCCTTGGGAGTTGTATGGCGGCGCGCTCGGCGCGAGTGTGGTCAGTGGAGATTTCCGCCGGGCGGGAATGCCGGAGCGGATTCACTCCCTGCTTGGCACATGGGATTTCAACAACGGCTGGACATTGAGCGGCAGCATTGTGGACGTCGAAGAAACGCATTCCGGATTTTCGCGCGGCGTTTTACTGCCGGGATATAGCTTGGTGAATCTTGGGGTCGGATATGAAAGCCGCTCATGGCGTTTCAACGTAAACGTCAAGAACGTGACCGACGAACGTTATTTCCGCGCCAATTTCCCCAACTTGTTCGGCGGCGTGATCGTGTTGCCCGAATTGCCGCGGCATTTCACGGCCAGTGTCCGCTTCGGCTTTTGACGATTTCGATCCCGCAAACGCTGGTATTGCCGCAAACCCGGAGCCGCATTGTACGAATTGATCGCCAGACCGCTGTTCGGACTTCCCGCGGAGGTTTCCCATGGCATTGCCCTGGGCACGCTCGACGGATTGCATCGACTCGGATTGTCCGGACTGCTGGCCGCCGACATTCGGGCGCCAGTACGGTCGCCGCGGCTTATGGGCCTGGAATTTCCGCACAGGGTCGGTCTTGCGGCGGGCCTGGACAAGAACGGAGATCATATCGAGGCGCTGGCGGCGCTGGGATTCGCATTCCTCGAAATCGGCACGCTGACGCCGCGGCCCCAGCCCGGCAATCCGCGGCCGCGGCTGTTCCGCGACCGGAGCGCGCGCTGCATCGTCAATCGGATGGGCTTCAACAACAAGGGAATCGCCCACGCGGTCGCCCGGCTTGAACAGCGGCGGAGCGGGATCCTGATCGGCGTGAATATCGGCAGGAATCGCGACACGCCGGTCGAGCGCGCCGGCGACGATTACCTGGAATGCCTGCGCCAATGCCGCGGGGTGGCAGACTATGTCACAGTCAACATCTCATCGCCCAACACGCCGAGCCTGCGCGAACTGCAATTCGGCGGGCAGCTCGAACGCTTGCTGGAAGCGCTGAAACAGGCCCAGGCCGAGCACGAGGCGGAGTCCGGCAATTATTTGCCCATAGCCGTGAAACTCGCTCCCGATTTGAACGAAAACGAGATTCGCCGGATCTGCGGCGCGCTGCTCGCCTGGCGGGCCGATTGCATCGTAGCCGTGAATACGACGCTGAGCCGACCGGATTCGCTGCCCCGGCATATCGCGCGGGAAAACGGCGGACTCAGCGGGGCGCCGCTGACCGGGCTCGCGCGGCGGACGGTGCGCGCGATCAGGGCGGAAGTGGGCGGCGCCATTCCGATCATCGGCGTCGGCGGAATCATGAACGGACAGGACGGCCGCGACATGCTGGCGGCGGGCGCCGACCTGTTGCAGATCTATAGCGGCTTCATATTTCGCGGCCCGCGGCTGATCGGGGAACTCGCGGATGCGCTCGCTGATTACCGGGTTGGCGATTGAGCCGGCGCGTCATGCCTGAATTGCTGTTCTACACCACGGAGGGCTGCCATCTATGCGAATACGCCGCGGCCATGCTCGACGATCTCGCCCGATCGGGCGGAGTCCGGGCAAAGGCGGTCGATATCAGCGAGTCCGAAGAACTGGTCGCGCGTTATGGACTGACGATTCCGGTCCTGCGCAATCCCCATAGCGGATGCGAACTGAACTGGCCCTTCACCACCGAACAGATTATCGGAATGCTGGGGGCGGATGCCGGATAGAAGCGCATTTCGACTCAATTTGAAAAATCGTTGAGGCCAAACAATCTAACGGCGTTCTCCGTGGTTTGCCTGGCAATCTCCTCTCTGTCTTGCCCTGTGCATTCGGCGACTTTATCCAGCACGGCCGTCAGATATTTTGGTTCATTGCGCCGGCCGGACGGTTTCGGCCGCAGGTTTCGCGGCAGCAGGTAGGGAGAGTCGGTTTCCAGCAGCAGCCGGTCCGTCGGTATGTCCCTGACTATGGCCTGCAATTCGAGGCCGCGCCGTTCGTCGCAAATCCAGCCGGTAACGCCGATATGCATGTCGAGTTCGAGATAGCCGCGCAATGCCGCGCGGGTGTCGGTGAAGCAATGCACCACGCCGCCGGCGACGCGGCCGCGATGCCGCTTCAGGATGGCCAGGAAATCCTCGTGCGCGTCGCGCTGATGCAGGAACAGCGGCTTGCCAACCGCGGCGGCGATTTCCAGGTGTTGCTCGAAGCAGTCGAGTTGATCCCGCCGCGGCGAGTAGTTGCGATTGTAGTCGAGGCCGGTTTCGCCCACGGCCACGACCCGCTCGAGTTTGCAAAGCGCCGCGACCGCGTCGTACTGTTCCGCGTTGAACGATTGCGCCACGTGTGGATGAAATCCCGCGGTGCCGCTGAAAAAGTCCGGGGTCGCGCCGGCGAAGCGCGAAGCCGCCTCGCTGGACTCGCGATCGGTACCGGTCAGAATGATGTGCTTTAGCCCGGCGCTTCTGGCATCATCCACAACCTGCTGAAAATCGCGCTCGAACGACTTGTGCGTCAGATTGGCGCCAATATCGATCAGATTCATGGGCATACTGGAGCAAATTGAGCGGCCCGATGCAAGCGGTGGTAACGGGAATGGAAAGAAAAATCGGCGGCAAGGCGCTGAATTGGGCCGAACTCGGATTCGAATATGTTCGAACCGATTGGCGTTTTTCCGCCCGCTGGCGCGATGACCAATGGGATGAAGGCGAGCTGCTGGACAGCGAGATCATGCCCTTGCACGAAGGCTCGCCGGCGCTGCATTACGCCCAGGAATGCTTCGAGGGAATGAAAGCGCAATGCGCCCGCGACGGCAGGGTCCTGTTGTTCCGGCCCGGATTGAACAGCGAGCGCATGAAGCAGGCCGCCGGCCGTCTGCTCATGCCTGAAGTGCCCGCGGAATTGTTCATGCGCGGAGTGGAAGCGGCGGTGCGGGAGAATCGTGAATGGATTCCGCCTTTCGGCTCCGGCGCCAGCCTCTACGTGCGGCCGATGCTCATCGGCGTGGGCGACAACCTCGGTCTGCGGCCGGCGAAAGAATTCGAGTTCCGGGTTTTTGTCTCTCCGGTGGGGCCTTATTTCAAGCAGGCGGGACTCGCGCCGATCGCGCTCGCGGTTTCGGAAATGGACCGCGCCGCGCCTCATGGCACGGGCAATTTCAAGGTTGGCGCGAATTATGCCGGCGGCCTGCTGGCAACGCGCGAGGCGCAGCGGCAAGGCGCCAGCGAAGCGCTTTATCTCGACGCGGCGGAGAATCGCTATATAGACGAAGCCGGGTCGGCAAATATTCTCGTCGTCATGCGCGACGGCAGCTTGGTGACGCCGCGTTCCGAAGCCATCTTGCCAAGCGTGACGCGCCGTTCGCTCATGCAACTCGCGGCCGACCGGCTTGGCATGCCGACCGCGGAGCGACCCATTGATTTGCGCACCGAGTTCGATGATTTCATCGAAATGGGCGCCTGCGGCACCGCGGCGGTGGTGTCGCCGATCGCGCGCGTCTGGTTCGACGGCGCCTGGCGCGTGGTGAACCAGAAGCGGCTCGGCGGCGAATTGGAAGGAAGCGGAGTAGTCGGCCCGGTGATGCAGGAACTGTACGATTTGCTGACGGGCATCCTGCAAGGTGAAATCGCCGAGGACTACGGCTGGATTCATGAAGTTGCGCTGTAAGGGATAAGGGAGAGAGCCGGGAAAATGGCAAAGTCACTGGTTATAGTCGAGTCGCCAGCCAAGGCGAGGACCATCAACAGATTTCTGGGTTCCGAATACGTCGTCAAATCCTGCGTCGGCCACATTCGCGACCTGCCTGAAAAAGGCGGAGTGCGCGGTCGCCGCTCCGGCGCGGCCGCCTCGACGCGCAAAATGACGCCGGCGCAAAAGGAAGCTCTCCGTAAAAAGAAGGAAAAACAGCAACTCGCGCAGCGGCTTGGCGTCGATCCCGAAAACGGCTGGCGGGCGCGATACGAAATCCTTCCCGGCAAGGAACCGATCGTTGAGGAACTCAAGAAGCTCGCCGCCAAATCGCCCCGGATCTATCTCGCCAGCGATCGCGACCGCGAAGGAGAAGCCATCGCCTGGCATCTGCAGGAGGCCATCGGCGGCGATCCCGAACGTTACCGGCGCGTCGTTTTCAATGAAATTACTCGCAAGGCGATCCGGGAGGCTTTCGCCGACACCGGCAAGGTCGACATGCGTTACGTCGAGGAACAACAGGCGCGCCGTTTTCTCGACCGCGTGGTGGGCTACATGCTTTCGCCGCTGTTGTGGGCGAAAGTCGCCCGCGGCCTCTCGGCGGGCAGGGTGCAGTCCGTGGCGGTCAAGCTTATCGTCGAGCGCGAGCGGGAGATCAGGGCGTTCAATCCGGAAGAATATTGGGAAATTTTCGCCGATCTCGCCACGGCCGCGAAACAGGATCTACGCTGTCAGGTAGTCAAACAGGCCGGCAATAACTTTCGCCCCGGCGACGGCGAAACCACCGACGAAGCGCTCGCCGCGCTGCGGGTCGCCGAATATCTGGTGGAGAAGCGCGAAGACAAGCCGACGACTTCGCGGCCGCGGCCGCCGCTCATCACTTCGACCTTGCAGCAGGCCGCGAGCACCCGACTCGGATTCGGCGTCGGCAAGACCATGTCCACGGCCCAGCGCCTGTACCAGGCCGGCCACATAACGTACATGCGAACCGATTCGACCCATCTCAGCAACGACGCTGTCGCCGCGGCGCGCGGTCATATCGAGCAGCGGTTCGGCAGCGAGTATCTGCCCGAAAAACCGAATTTCTATCGCCCCAAGGCGGGCGCGCAAGAGGCCCACGAGGCGATCCGGCCCACCGACGTCGACCGCCCGGCCGAACAGTTGCCGGACATGAACAAAGACGCGCAACGGCTGTACACGTTGATTTGCCAGCATTTCATCGCCTGCCAGATGGTGCCGGCCAGGTATCTCGCAAGCACGATCAGCGTGCGGGCCGGCGAATTTGAATTGCGCGCGAAAGGGCGGATCATGCAATTTCCGGGCTATCTGGCGGTCATGCCTTCACGCGATGAGGATGTCGTCCTGCCCGATGTCGCCGCCGGCGAAAAGCTGGGATTGCAAAAACTCGATCCGGTGCAGAACTTCACCCGCCCGCCGCCGCGGTATACCGAAGCGAGCCTCGTGCGGGAGTTGGAGAAGCGCGAAATCGGTCGTCCTTCGACCTATGCCTCGACCATCTCGACGATCCAGGACCGGGGCTACGTGAAACTCGAAAACCGGCGCTTCCATGCCCTCAAGATCGGTGACATTGTCACCGAGCGCCTGCAGCAGAGCTTTCACGACCTCATGGACTACGATTTCACGGCGCGCATGGAAGACTCGCTCGACGAGGTGGCGGCGGGGCGCAAGAACTGGAAGCAATTGCTTGACGAATTTTACCGCGATTTTACTTCGCAATTAGCCAAGGCGCAGGCCGAGGCCGGAGAAGGGGGCATGCGCGCCAACGATCCGACCGGAGTCGATATTCCCTGTCCCAAGTGCGGTCGCCCGATGCAGATTCGCAACGCCTCGACCGGCGTGTTTCTCGGCTGTTCGGCGTATTCGCTGCCCGGGGACGAGAAATGCCGCTCGACGATCAATCTCACCCCCGGGGAGGAAGCGATTCGCGCGGAAGATGTCAAAGAAGCCGAAGAGCAGGAAAATATCCAATTGCGCAAGAAGCGGCGCTGTCCCGAATGCGGCGCCGCGATGGACGCCTGGCTGGTCGATGCCGGCAGAAAGTTGCACGTTTGCGGCAACAATCCCGACTGCCGGGGATTCGAGCTTGAAGAGGGCAAATTCCGCATCCAGGGCTACGAAGGCCCGGTCATCGATTGCGACAAGTGCGGTCGGGAAATGCAACTCAAGAGCGGCAGGTTCGGCAAGTATTTCGGCTGCACCAACGAGGACTGCCGCAACACGCGCAAATTGCTGCGCAACGGCAAGCCGGCGCCGCCGAGGATGGATCCCGTGCCCATGCCGGAGTTGCGCTGCGAGAAGGTCGACGACCATTTCATCTTGCGCGAGGGCGCCTCGGGGCTTTTTCTCGCCGCCAGCGGCTATCCGCGCAACCGCGAAACGCGCTCGCCGAAAATCGCCGAACTGCTGCCGCACCGCAACGAGATCGATCCCAAATTCGCCTATCTGTTCGACGCGCCGGTGCAGGACGACAAAGGCAATCCCAGCATACTCAGTTTCAGCCGCAAGACCCGCGAACACTTCCTGCAATCGCAGGCGAAAGGCAAGCCCACCGGCTGGCGCGCCTTCTACCGCGGCGGCCGCTGGCGGGCGGGGACCGGCAAGAAGGCCTGACCGGGCTCCAAGGAGAACCGTTGCCTATACTCCCAGGCGGATGACGCCCACGCTGACGCCTTCGATTTCGAAGCGGTCGCGGCGCAGATCCACCTTGATCGGCGTCATTGCGGGATTTTCCGCAACCAACTCCAAACGATGCCCCGTCCCGGTCCCGCGCAGGCGCTTGACGGTGACCTCGTCTTCCATTCTGGCGACAATAATGTCCCCGTCGCGGGCTTCGGGCGTCTTGTGTACGGCGAGCAGGTCGGCATCGAAGATACCGATGCCAATCATGCTGTCGCCTTTTACAGTAAGCAGATAATCGGCGCGCGGCGAGAACATGTCGCCGGGCACTTCGCTGTAGTCGGCGATGGATTCCTCGGCGAGAATGGGGGAGCCGGCGGCGACCTGGCCGATAATCGGCAGGCCGGCGGGCGAATCCGACGGAATGCGGATGCCGCGGGAAGCGCCCGGCGCCATTTCGATGGCGCCCTTGCGCGCCAGGGCGCGTAAATGCTCCTCGGCCGAATTCGCCGATCTGAATCCCATGTGGCGGGCGATTTCGGATCGTGTCGGCGGGTATCCGGTATCGCTCAAATGCTCCCGAATGAAGTCCAGAATCTGCCCTTGGCGGGTGGTCAATCCGTGCATGGTTGCCCTCGCTGACGCGAATAACTGTGATTATATACAGTTATCTGTGCCCGTCCAGAATTCTTGAACGGAATTTCCAGGTTCGGTGGCCTCGATCCGTAGCCGTCGGGCGGCGGTGGGTTCAGCGGACGCTGTAAATACGGTCCAGCCGCCAAGCACAGCTTGGCGTCGTTTCGGCTGCGCATGAAGCTGCGCTTCATAAACGCTTGCCTGCACCCTTGCAAGCTTCGGGCTCGACATCCATGTCCCGCACGCCCGCTGAACCCACCGCCGCCCGACGGCGACTCACGCTGTGCATGTGCCTCTGTCATTCTGCGCGGAGCGAAGCGGAGTCGCAGAATCTCCCGCGGAATGTGATAACTTCCGGGCCTGACTTGGAGAATGCGGATGAGCGCCGAGGAGAAGCTTCCCGGGCCGCTGATGATCGATTTGCGCGGGCCGGTGCTGGCCGCGGACGAGCGGGAGTTGCTGCAACGCGATTGCGTCGGCGGGGTTATTCTGTTCGCGCGGAACTACCGCTTGCCGGAGCGGTTGCGCGAATTGACCGCCGCCATCAGGGAATGCGCGCCGCATCTGCTGATCGCGGTGGACCAGGAAGGCGGGCGGGTGCAGCGGTTCGGGGTTGGATTCGAGGAGTTGCCGGCGTTGCGGAGGATTGGCGAAGTCTTTGAGGAGGATGCCGAGGCGGGGCTGGGGCTTGCGCGGGATTGCGGCTGGGTCATGGCCGCGGAGATTGTCGACGCGGGGCTCGATTTCAGCTTTGCGCCGGTGCTCGATCTTTTCGACGCTGGCTCGCCGGTAATCGGCGAACGGGCGTTTTCCGCCGACCCGGAAGCGGTCGCCGGTCTGGGCCGGGCGTATATCGAAGGCATGTCGCGGGCGGGCATGGCGGCGGTCGGCAAACATTTTCCGGGTCACGGCATGGTGGGTGCGGATTCCCATCTGGAATTGCCGTTGGACAGCCGCGGCGAAGCCGAATTGCGCGCCCGCGACTTGCTGCCTTTCGCCCGCTGCTGCGATTTGCTGGCCGGCATCATGCCGGCTCATGTGGTTTATCCGGTCGTATGTTCCGAGACCGCGGGCTTTTCGCGCTACTGGCTCAATACGGTGCTGCGCGGGGAAATCGGTTTTGCGGGAACGATTTTCAGCGACGATTTGAGCATGACTGCGGCCCATGCGGCTGGCGCGATCGAGCACAGGCTGGAAAAGGCGCTGGCGGCCGGCTGCGACGTGTTGCTCGTCTGCAATGCGCCCGAAGACGCGCTGCGCGCGATCAACTGGCTGGAAAGGGAAAAGATCCCGGGCAATGGCGCTTTGCGACGGATGCGCGCCGGGCCCGCGCAAGTGCCGGTCGACGATGCGTGGCGGCGAGCGCTAAGCGGAATCCGCGATTTGCGGCCCGGCCGCGCGGCAATGCGCTGAGGCTGGAATAAATGGAGCATTCACCATGATTGTATTGAACGATATCGCCTGGGTCGGGCAAATCTTGCTGGTGCTGTTGCTGGCTCTGGTCGCCGGCGCCATGGTCAAGCGCGTGCTTGCCGGCCTCGAAAAGCAGGCGGCAAAAACCTCGACCGTATGGGACGATGCCATGCTGGAAGCAGCGCGGCGCCCGTTGCGCTCGCTGATCGTGCTGTACGCCGCGGTCTTCATTCTGGAGATATTGTTAACGCAATTGCAGCAATTCCAGTTTCAGCAGGCCGGCCCCATGTTTTTCGCGACGGGGGCCGGCATGCTGTTCCCGGCCCTCAGGCAGATTATCGTCATCCTGCTGCTGACCTGGTTTTTGCTGCGGTTCACCAACGGCGTCGAGCGGCGCCTGCTGGAACAACTCCAGGCCGAGCCGGACCAGGTCCAGACGCGGATGGATCCGACCACCTTGCACGCGCTCGTGCGCCTGTTGCGCCTGGTGGTCCTGGTGGCGGCGGTACTTGTCGTATTGCCGACGCTGGGAGTCGAAATCACCGCCGTGCTCGCCTTCGGCGGCATCGGCGGCATCGCCGTCGGTTTCGCCTCCCAAGACCTGCTGGCGAACTTCTTCGGCGGACTGATGATCTATCTCGACCGCCCCTTCGCCATCGGCGACTGGATCCGTTCGCCGGACAAGGAAATCGAAGGCACAGTGGAAAAAATCGGCTGGCGTCTGACCATCGTGCGCACCTTCGACAAGCGGCCGCTCTACGTTCCCAACTCGGTGTTCAACAAGCTTTCGCTGGAAAATCCTTCGCGCATGTCCCACCGCCGCATTTATGAAACCATCGGCATCCGTTATCGGGACGCGGACAAGATGGACGCGATCGTGGAAGACGTTAAAACCATGTTGCGCACGCACGAGGAAATCGACACGAGCCAGACCATGATCGTCAATTTCAATAGTTTCGCGCCGTCGTCGCTTGATTTCTTCGTCTACACGTTCACCAAGACCACGAACTGGGTGCGGTTCCACGAGATCAAGCAGGACGTTCTTTTGCGCATCGTGGCGATCATCCACTCCCGCGGCGCAGACATCGCCTTCCCGACGACAACTATCGACGGGCTGCCGGCGGTTGCCCCCGAGCCGCGACCGGAATCCTGAGCGCCGTGCCGACTCCGGACGAGATCGCCGCGGTCGCCGCCCGCGCGACCCGCATCTACAGCGCCGATCAGGTGGAGGTTGCGCTGGACCGGATGGCGCGCGGGATTGCCGACGAACTCGCCGGCAGCAATCCCATCCTGCTATGCGTGATGAACGGCGGGCTGGTCGCAACGGCCCAACTCGCGTTGCGGCTTGGCTTTCCGCTGCAGATCGACTATCTGCAGATGAGCCGGTACCGGGGCGCGACCACGGGCGGCGAGATTGAATGCAAGGTCGCGCCTTCGCTCCAATTGCGCGGGCGCACGGTCCTCGTCGTCGACGATATTCTCGACGAGGGCAACACCTTGATGGAAGTATTGCGCCTTTGCCGCGAACTCGGGGCGGATCGCGTGCTTTCCGCGGTGCTCACCGACAAGCGGCGACCGCGGCCCGGAACGCTGGCCGCGGCGGATTTTACCGGCCTGCGCGTGCCGGACCGGTATGTCTACGGTTACGGAATGGATTACAACAACTATCTGCGCAACGCGGACGGCATTTACGCGGTCGCCGACGAGGACAGGTAGGAACGGCACCAGCGCGCGATTTCTTCGCGGCGGCCCCGGCAACGCACGCGGGGGAGTTTGCGCGTAAGTTGATATTCGTACATTGGGTCGTAGTAGCGCTCTAGCAGGAGTGCGATCCAGCGCCGGTGCAAGGCAGGACTTTCCCGCCGTTCCGCGCAGAAAGCCCGCCGCATCAAGGCGCCTGCCTCGCGGAACCCGCCGTCTCCGAGCCTGCGCCGGATTTTCCCCAAGCCTTCCAGCAAAGATTGTTCCAACATGGCGGCGCCTTGGCCGGGACTGTGTTCTTCCCAAGCGGCGAGATTGGCGAGTATGTAGTCGCGCAGGATCGTTTCGACCCGAACATCCAGGCTTTCTTCGACGAGCGCGAGCGGCGCCTGCTTCATGCGGTCGAACAACAAATGGGGGATGGCGAGCGAACCCACGGCGCGGCTTTCGTCCTCGACGATCAATATCGGTGGCGATTTGAATTCCCGTTTCAGCAAGGCGACGGCCATGGCGTTCTCAAAGTCGATCTGGGATGGCTGCGGGCCGGGCAGGGCGCCGAAGGCCGAACCGCGATGCCGCGCGGCGCCTTCGATGTCGAGCGCGCAAGGCAATTCCGCGACCAGATGCGTCTTGCCGCATCCGGTCTTGCCGGCGACAACGAGAAAATCGAGTTTCGCCGCCTGCTCGAGCACGCGCAGCAGAAAGCCGCGCAAGGCCTTGTAACCGCCCGGCACGAGCGGTAATTCGACGCCCGCTTCCCGCAGCCATTGCCGCGCGATGTGGGATCGCTGTCCGCCGCGGAAACAATACAGACGCGCTTCGGGATTGCGCGCGGCGAAATTCCGCCAGCGTTCAATGAGCGCGGCTTTCGACTCGCCGCTCACGAGCTTGTGGCCGAGCCTGATCGCGGCCTCGCCGCCATTGCGGCGATACATGGCACCCACCTCGGCGCGTTGCGCGTCGGTGAGCAAGGGGATGTTGGCGCTCGAGGGAAAAGCGCCTTTGGTGAATTCCACCGGCGAGCGGACATCGAGCAAGGGACAGTCGCGCTTGAACAGGAGCGCGAAGTCCGATTGCATGGCGTCTGCTGGCATAATACGGGAACAGCTTTGGGCAACGGCCAGTTTATCACCTGAGTCACTGGGGAGAATTTCTTGAGAGGCAAATCCGGCGACAGTTCAGGCCCGGCGCCAGATCCATTCCGAATGATCCGCCGCCTGAAAGGATCGCGCGGCCCGGCGCCGGTGCATCTCTGGAATCCGCCATTCTGCGGCGATATCGACCTGCGCATCGCCCGCGACGGCGTCTGGCACCACGAAGGCAGGCCGATCCGGCGCCAGGCCATGGTCAATCTATTCGCCTCGATCCTGAAACGGGAAGGCGACGAGTATTTTCTCGTCAATCCGGTGGAAAAAATGCGCATCCGGGTGGACGACTGCCCGTTTCTGGTCGTTGACATGGAAATCCGCGATCCCGGTTCGGACCAGTCGATCATCTTTTTCACCAATGTCGAGGAGACCGTCGAAGTGGACGCGGAGCATCCGATCCGCGTTACCGGCGCCGAAGAGCCCCACCCCGCGGTGCATGTGCGCGGCGGCATGGACGGCCTGCTCAGCCGGTCCGTGTTCTATCGCCTGGTCGCGGTCGCCCGGCAATATCGGGAAAATGGCGAAATCGTTACCGGCGTCGACAGCAATGGCTGCTTCTTCGAGTTGGGCAGAACCGCCCCGGAACCCGCTGAGCAACCCGGTTGACGCTTTGCGGCAAAAGCGGAT
Source organism: Pseudomonadales bacterium (assembly GCA_963664805.2). Classification (GTDB taxonomy): domain Bacteria; phylum Pseudomonadota; class Gammaproteobacteria; order Pseudomonadales; family Pseudohongiellaceae; genus UBA9145. The sequence goes on from OY761612.1 coordinate 475,485, forward strand.
ATATTGCCGCCCGTTTCATCACCCGCGCGGATCCTACCTTTCATGAAGATACTCGTCGCCGTCAAGCGCGTAGTCGACGCCAATGTCAAAGTCCGCGTCAAATCCGACGGCACGGGCATGGAACTCGCCAATGCGAAGATGGCGATGAATCCCTTTTGCGAGATCGCGGTCGAACAGGCCGTGCGCATGAAGGAACAGGGTCAAGCCGAAGAAATCGTGGCGGTCTCGATCGGCCCCCGGGTCTGCCAGGAGCAATTGCGCACCGCGCTTGCGCTCGGCTGCGACCGCGGCATCCTGGTAACCGCCGACAGCGATGTCGCTCCCTTGCAAGTCGCCCGGATTCTCAAGGCTTTGCTGGATCGGGAAGCCCCCGATCTGGTCATCCTGGGCAAACAGTCGATCGATAGCGACAACAACCAGGTCGGGCAGATGCTGGCGGCGCTCGCCGGCATGGGCCAGGGCACATTCGCCTGCAAGGCCGAGCTCGACGACGGCCGCATCACGGTAACCAGGGAAATCGATGGCGGCGAACAGACGGTTTCGCTGAAGCTGCCGGCGGTCGTCACCACCGACTTGCGTCTGAACGAACCCCGTTACGCCTCGCTGCCGAATATCATGAAGGCCAAGCGCAAGCCGATCGACGAACTGTCGCCAGCCGATCTGGGCGTGGATACCGCCTCGAAGCTTGCTACCTTGCGCGTTTCACCTCCCGCCGAGCGGGAAGCCGGAATCATCGTCGAGACCGTCGGCGATTTGGTCGGCAAACTGAAAACCGAAGCGCGGGTAATCTAGCAATACAGGAAACCGGCATGTCGATATTGGTCATCGCGGAACACGACAACGCTTCGCTCAGGGCGGCGAGCCTGCACGCGGTCGCCGCGGCCGCGGCAATCGCGGAACATCTCGACGCGGCCGAAATACACGTGCTGGTGGCGGGACATCGATGCGCCGGCGCGGCCGAGGCCGCCGCCGCGATTGCCGGGGTAACCAGGGTGATCCTCGCCGACGCCGACTGCTACGAGCATCATTTGCCGGAGAATCTGGCGCCGTTGGCCCGGGATCTGGCCGGCTCATATTCCCATGTGCTGGCGCCGGCGACCACGACCGGCAAGAACCTCATGCCGCGGATTGCGGCGCTGTTGGACGTCGCGCAGATTTCCGATATTTCCGCCGTTGCATCGGCGGACACATTCGTGCGGCCGATCTACGCCGGCAATGCGCTGGCGACGGTGCAGTCTTCCGACCCCGTCAAGGTCATCACCGTGCGCATCACCGCCTTCGACCCCCAGGGTGGCGGCGGTGCGGCCCCGATCGAGAATTGCGACATTGTCGTCGAACAGGATCTGGCCGCATTTGTCGACGAAAACCTTTCCGTTTCCGAGCGGCCCGAACTGACTTCGGCGAAAGTTGTGATTTCAGGCGGCAGAGGCATGCAGAACGGCGAAAATTTTGTCTTGCTCGAAAAAATCGCCGATAAGTTGAACGCCGCCATCGGCGCCTCGCGCGCGGCCGTCGACGCGGGATTCGTGCCGAACGACATGCAGGTCGGACAGACCGGCAAGATCGTCGCGCCGGAACTTTACATCGCGGTCGGCATTTCCGGCGCGATCCAGCATCTCGCCGGCATGAAGGACAGCAAGGTCATTGTCGCCATCAACAAGGACGCCGAAGCCCCGATCTTCCAGGTGGCGGACTACGGCCTCGTGGCCGACCTGTTCAAGGCTTTGCCGGAACTCGAACAGGCCTTGTGATCATTTCGAAGCGGCCGTTTCTTCCCGGCGGCGCACTTCCCTTGGATCGTTCGGCATCCGGCCCTGAAGCACGGGCGCGGCGGGAGCCTCATCTACCGGTTGCGCCGCGGCATCGCCGGCGGGGCTTGCGCCCGCCCCAGTCTCGGGTGGTTCGGTCCCCGCCGACGTTTCCGCGGGCGGCTCGGACTTTTTCGGCTCTTCCTCGACCGACTGTTCTTTCGCCGACTGTTTCTTCGCTGCCCGCTTCTTTACCGGCTCCTCCTTTGCCGGCTGTTCCTCCGGGGGCTGTTCCTCTGCGGGCTGTTCCGGAGCCGCGTCCGATTCCTGCTCATCCGGGACAGGTTTCACCGCTTTCTTGCGCGGCCGTCCAGTCTTGGATTTGGGTTTGGCGTCTGCTTCGATCGGCTCTTTGTTTTCAGGCGCATCCTGCGTGGCGGCATCCGGTTTTGCGGCAGTGTCTTCGGTTTTCCCGGAACCGGCTGCAGCCGGAGATTCCGCGGCCTCGACCGGGGGCGGGGCCGTTTCGACCCCGGTTTCCGGCGCGGTCGTCAGATTCTCCTCTGCGGCGGATTCGTCAGGCTTGACTTCGGCGGGTCTCGGCCCGCGTTTGCGTTGCGTGCTGCTGCGGGGCCGTTTCGCCGCGGGCCGGCGTCTGGCCTTGCCTTGCGCCGCCTGCCGTTCTTCGGTGGATTCCGCGCTCGCCGATTTTTCGGCCCGGGGGGTTTCGGCAGCCGGAGTTTCCGATGCCTTGGTGGTTTGCGCGTCCTGTTTGCGCGTCCTGCCGCCTCGGCCGCGGCCTGAGGATTCCTTGCGCGGCGCTTTTTCCCGCTTGCCGCTGTCCGTCCTGGCGCGTTTTTCGCCCTTGGGTCGGCTTTCGGACTTCCGTTCACGTTTGGGCGCCGGGCGGCCCGGTTTCTCCTGTGGCGGTCGCGCGGCGGTGGGCGCTTCGGGAGGCTGTGCCGGCGTTGCCGCTTCGCCGCCGCTAAACAGATTGCGGATCGCGTTGCCCAGTAACGCGACCGGCCCGGTAGCGGGCCGCTGCGGCCGCGCGTCGGCAACCGCGCGTCGGCTTACCGCCGGCTTCCGGTGGGAGCGGTCGACTTCAATTTCGCCGGCGGGCGCCTCGGTGCTGTCGATTTCATATTCTTCGCCCTTGCGATCGACGCCGGCAATCCGGTAATGCGGCGTCACCAGTTCGGTCGCCGGCACGACCACGAGGCTTGAGCCGCTTTCTTCTTCGATATCGGCGATTTCGTCGCGCTTGCCGTTAAGCAGGTAGGCGGCGACATCGAGCGGGGCGGCGACGCGGACTTCGCGATTTTTTTCCTTGCTTGCCTCTTCCCGCATGATGCGCATGATCGACAGCGCAAGCGATTTGACGTCCCTGACCCGGCCTTGCCCGCTGCAGCGCGGGCAAACGATGCTGCTGGTCTCGTCGAGCGAAGCGCGCAGCCGCTGCCGGGACATCTCAAGCAGGCCAAAACGGGATATGCGACCGAGCTGAATTCGCGCGCGGTCGGCTTCGAGCGCTTCCCGTATGCGGTTTTCCACGAGGCGCTGATGCTGGTTCGAGCTCATGTCGATGAAATCGATGACGATCAGGCCTCCGATGTCCCGCAGCCGCAATTGTCTGGCGATCTCGTCGGCCGCTTCGAGATTGGTGGTCAGCGCGGTTTCCTGGATGTCGGCGCCGCGGGTGGCGCGGGCCGAATTGATATCGATCGCTACCAGGGCTTCGGTCGGGTCGATCGACATCGTGCCGCCCGAGGGCAGTCTCACGTCGCGGCCGAAAGCGCTTTCGATCTGGTTTTCGATCTGGAAGCGGTTGAACAGGGGCAGCTTTTCCTCGTACAACTTGATGCGGCTTTCGTATTGCGGCATCACCTGGCGCACGAACTGCATCGCTTCTTCATACGTTTCGTTGGTGTCGAACAGCACTTCGCCGATTTCCTTGCGCAGATAATCGCGAATCGTGCGAAGGACGACGTTGCTTTCCTCGTGTATCAGGAACGGCGCCTTTTTCTTGCCGGCGACTTCCCGGATCGCCCGCCACAAGTTTGTCAGATAATCCAGGTCCAGTTGCAGTTCCTGGGTCTCCTTGCCAACGCCGGCCGTGCGCACGATCAATCCCATGTCGTCGGGGATGTCCAACGCGCGCAGCGATTCCTTCACTTCCGCGCGCTCGTCGCCTTCGATGCGGCGCGAGATGCCCCCGAGCTTGGGATTGTTCGGCATCAGCACCAGATAGCGTCCCGCCAGACTGACAAAGGTGGTCAGGGCCGCGCCCTTGTTGCCGCGCTCCTCCTTTTCGACCTGCACGACAACTTCGGCGCCTTCCTTGATCGGGCTGCCGCCGTTGTCGGCTGAGTCGCGATATTGATCGGAAATTTCCTTCCAGGGCAGAAATCCGTGCCGGCTTGCGCCGAAGTCGACGAAAGCGGCTTCGAGACTTGGTTCGACCCGGGTGATCAGGCCTTTGTATGTGTTTGCTTTCTTGCGCGCCTTGCTGGGGAATTCTATGTCGAGATCGTACAGTCGCTGGCCGTCGACCAGCGCAACCCGCAATTCCTCATGCTGGGCTGCATTTACCAAAATGCGTTTCATGCGTTTGTTTCCTCATGGATAAACGCAGAAGCAAGCAAGGGAACGCCAAGGCACGCCGGTTTCCGTCAAGCCGTGTTCAGGGGCGCTTGGCCCCTGCCGGCTTCAGGCTGGCGATGGACAGGCGCCGACAATAATGGCGCCTGATTGCAATGCATTGTAATGTGCAACAATCTTTCAGCTTGTTGTCACTTCGGGGCCATCGCCATCGCCTTCGGGCGTCATGGCCGGCCGAATCGGAATTCCCGTACTTTTCTTCTGCTGTCCGGACCACGCCGTATGGTCAAGCGTGTATGTGCCGGGCTTCGCTCAAAAAATCTGGAGGGCCAAAGGATCAATAAAATCAACAATATGCCCAACCGGTGAATATAACACTTCAACAAGCCCGCAGCAATAAACAAATGCGGCTCTCCCCGGAAATCGGAGTCTGCACTGCGTAAGTCGCCGTCCGGCGGGCTGCGTGCAGCGGGCGTGCGAGGCAGGAAGCCGAGCCCGGAGCCTACATGGACGTACTTGCGGCGTCCGCTGCACGCAGCCCGCCGGACGGCGACGGTTCGAAGCCGCAGAATCCAACATTCACGTTATAATGCGCGACTTTTTGCACACGGCTTTTGGGCGGGGAAATCCATGCGCAGTCATTATTGTGGGGAAATGAACGAATCCCTGGTCGGGGAGGAAGTCTCGCTTTGCGGCTGGGTGCATCGGCGCCGGGACCATGGCGGCGTCATTTTCCTCGATACCAGGGATCGCGAGGGCATTGCCCAGGTGGTGTTCGATCCGGATACGCCGGTGAGTTTCGCCATCGCCGAACAGGTGCGCAACGAATTCGTCATCCGCATCTCGGGCAAGGTTCGCCCCAGGCCCGCGGGGACGGAAAACCCGGATATGGCCACCGGCAAGGTGGAAGTGCTGGGCGGGGAACTGGAAATCCTGAACCGCTCGGAGTCGGTGCCGGTCCCGGTGGACGAATATGTCGAGGTCGGAGAAGACGTCCGTCTGCAATACCGCTACATCGATTTGCGGCGGCCCGAGATGGCCGAGCGTCTGCGTTTCCGTTCGCGTCTCGCCCGCGTCGCGCGCAATTTCCTCGACGACCGGGGATTTCTCGAGATCGAAACGCCGCTGTTGACCCGGGCCACGCCGGAAGGCGCCCGCGACTACCTGGTGCCGAGCCGGACGCATCCGAACCAGTTTTTCGCCTTGCCCCAGTCGCCGCAGTTGTTCAAACAGATTCTCATGGTTTCGGGCATGGACCGCTATTACCAGATTGCCCGCTGCTTCCGCGACGAGGATTTGCGCGCCGACCGCCAGCCCGAGTTCACTCAGATCGATGTGGAAATGTCCTTTGTCGGGGAAGAACAGGTCATGGATTCGATGGAGGCGCTGATCCGGCACATCTTCGCCGAGACCATGGATGTCGAACTTGAGCCATTCCCGCGCATCAGTCACGCCGAGGCCCTGCGACGCTATGGCAGCGACAAGCCCGATTTGCGCGTCGGGATGGAATTGGTCGATATCGCGGAACTGATGCGCAAGGTCGATTTCAAGGTGTTCCGCGATCCCGCCTCGCGGGAAGATTGCCGGGTGGCGGCATTGCGCGTACCCGGCGGCGGCAGGCTCAGCCGCAAGCAGATCGACGATTACACCGATTTCGCGCGCAAGCGCGGCGCCGGCGGACTGGCCTGGATCAAGGTCGTCGACCCCGCTCTCGGCCGGGAGGGTCTGCAGTCTCCCATCGTCAAATTCATGGACGACGACACCATAGGCTGCCTGCTTGCCGCGACCGGCGCGGAAGCCGGCGACATTCTCTTCTTCGGCGCCGACAAGATCGCCACGGTGAACGAATCGCTCGGCGCCCTGCGATTGAAAGTGGCCGTGGACCTGGAACTCGTCGAAGATCGCTGGGCTCCCCTGTGGGTGGTGGATTTCCCCATGTTCGAGACTGCGGCCGACGGCAGTCTCACGCCCTTGCACCATCCCTTCACCGCACCTTCCTGCGGCGCGGACGAATTGCGCGCCAATCCTCTCGGCGCCCTCTCGCGCGCCTATGACATGGTGCTCAACGGCGTAGAGCTCGGCGGTGGTTCGATTCGAATCTCCAAGCCGGAAATGCAGCAGGCGGTGTTCGACCTGCTCGGCATCGGCCCGGAGGAAGCCGAACGCAAATTCGGCTTTCTGCTTTCAGCCCTGCGCTATGGCTGTCCGCCCCATGGCGGCATCGCTTTCGGCTTCGACCGGTTGGCGATGCTCTTGTGCGGCGCCGGCTCGATCCGCGACGTGATCGCCTTTCCGAAAACCCAGTCGGCATCCTGTCCGCTGACCGCCGCGCCGGGAGAGGTCTCGGCGGCGCAATTGCGCGAGTTGCATATCCGGCCGCGGCAATTGCAGAATTGACAGCGGGACGGCGGGCGGCGGACGGAGCATGGCGGGACATAGCAAATGGGCCAACATCAGGCACCGCAAGGCGGGGCAGGACGCCAAGCGCGGCAAGATCTTCACCAAGATCATCCGTGAACTGACCGTTGCCGCCCGGCTCGGCGGCGGCAACCCGGCGGACAATCCGCGGCTGCGGGCGGCCGTGGACAAGGCGCTCGGCGCCAACATGCCGCGCGACACCATCGACCGCGCCATCGATCGCGGCGCCAATCCGGGCGCCGGCGAGGACGTCGAGGAACTGACCTATGAAGGTTATGGCCCCGGCGGCGTCGCCGTTTTTCTCGACTGCCTCACCGACAACCGCAACCGCACGGCCGCCGCGGTGCGTCATGGCTTCGGCAAATTCGGCGGTTCGCTCGGCACCAATGGCTCGGTGGCTTATCTCTTCAGCCGCACCGGGGTGATTTCCTTCGCCCCGGGCGGCGATGAAGACGCCATCATGGAACTGGCGCTCGAAGCCGGGGCCGACGATGTCGTGGTAAACGACGAGGGCGGCATTGAAGTGCATACGGGCCTGGAATTTTTTGGCGCGGTGCAAGATGCGTTCCGCAGTGCCGAAATCGCATACAGCGGCGCCGAAATGACCATGCTGCCTTCCACGGAAGTCGAACTCGACCTCGAGGGCGCCGCCAGGCTGCTGAAGCTGCTGGAGCACCTGGAAGACCTCGACGATGTGCAAAACGTCTGGTCCAACGCCAACGTGCCCCCCGAAGTGGCCGAAAAGCTGTAGCCAATCCTCTTTTCCCGCGCCTGTCAGCCGATAATCTGGAAGCGTGAGTATCATAATCGGCATCGATCCGGGTTCCCGTGTAACCGGCTACGGTCTGGTCCATTCGCTTGGGGACCGGCTCGAACATCTGGGCCATGGCTGCATCCGGATGGCGCATCCGGAGCAGCCCGAACGGCTGCGTGATATCTATCAAGGCCTCGGCCGCGTGGTGGAACAATTCGCCCCGGACGAGGCGGCGGTCGAGGAAGTGTTCATGGGCCGCAATGCGGCTTCGGCGCTCAAGCTCGGACAAGCCAGGGGCAGCGCCATCGTCGCCTGTCTGGCCCATGGCGTGCCGGTGGCGGAATATTCCGCGCGCAAGGTCAAGCAGGCGGTGGCGGGAACCGGCGCGGCCGGCAAGGAACAGGTGCAACACATGGTGAAGTTGCTGCTCGGAGTCGAAGACGCCATCGCCGAAGACGCCGCCGACGCGCTCGCCGTTGCGATTTGCCACGCCCATACGCGGGACAGCTTGGTGCGGGTCGCCGCCGCGGGTTCCTACAGCCACGGCAGATTTCGGCAACGCAGGGGCGCGCGCTTGTGAGCGCGTGCGCGTTATGAGGAGATTCCGGCGGTGATTGGACGCATTCGCGGCAAATTGGTGGAGAAGGCGCCGGCGGCAGTTCTCGTCATGGCCGGCGGTGTCGGCTATGAAATCCGGGTTCCCCTGAGCGCGTTCGAGCAATTGCCTGAAATCGGCGGCGAAATCGAATTGCACACCCATCTTGCCGTGCGCGAGGACGCCCAGGTATTGTTCGGTTTCCCAAGCGCGCGGGATAAACAGGCGTTCCGGCATTTGATAAAGGTGAACGGTGTCGGGCCGAGCATGGCCCTGGCCCTGCTTTCCGGCATGAGCGCCGGGGAACTCGTCGCGGCCGTGCGCGGCGGAGATGTTTCCCGTTTGAGCAGTGTGCCCGGCATCGGCAGGAAGACCGCGGAACGGATGATCGTGGAATTGCGCGACCGGCTCGACGACGACAGCGTGGTCCAATTGCCTCATGAAACCGGGCGCGCTTCCGCGGGCGGCGGCCGGGAAGCCGAAGACGCCCTCGTCAGTCTCGGCTACAAGCAGCAGCAGGCGGCAAGATTGATCGCCCGCATCAAGCGCGATCATCCGGGCGCCGCCGAAACCGGGGATCTGATCCGCCTCGCGCTGAAGAGCATGGCGCCGGGGGCGGGAAGCGGGTCATGAATGAGCAGCGCGTCATCGCCCCGGAAGCGACCGGACCCGAAGACAACCTGGAATCGCTGCGGCCGCTGCACTTGCGGGAGTACATCGGCCAGCAACAAGTCAAGGAGCAGATGGAGATTTTCATCGGCGCCGCCCGCAAGCGCGCGGAGTGCCTCGACCATACCCTGATCTTCGGCCCGCCGGGTCTCGGCAAGACCACGCTGGCGCGCATCATCGCCAACGAGATGGGAGTTTCCATCCGCAGCACCGCCGGCCCGGTGCTGGAGAAGTCCGGCGATCTTGCCGCGATTCTGACCAATCTGGGGGAGGGCGACGTCCTCTTTATCGACGAAATCCACCGCCTGCGGCCGGCGATCGAGGAGATACTCTATCCGGCGATGGAGGACAATCAGCTCGATATCATGATCGGCGAGGGACCGGCGGCGCGCTCGATCAAGCTCGACCTGCCGCCCTTCACGCTGGTTGGTGCGACGACCCGCGCCGGACTGCTTACTTCGCCGCTGCGCGACCGTTTCGGCATCGTTCAGCGGCTCGAATTTTACAGCGACGAAGAGCTGGCGCGGATCGTCGCGCGCTCGGCGGGCATCCTCGGCACCGAAACCAGCAAGGAAGGCGCGAGGGAAATCGCCCGCCGTTCCCGCGGCACGCCGCGCGTCGCCAATCGGCTGTTGCGTCGGGTGCGCGATATTGCCGAGATGAAGGAGGACGGCAAGATCACGCGCGGGTCGGCGGGCAGGGCGCTCGATATGTTGCATATCGACGGCAACGGCTGCGATCACATGGACCGGCGGCTGCTGCGCACGATGATCGAAAAGTTCTCCGGCGGTCCGGTCGGAGTCGACAGCCTCGCGGCGGCCATCGGGGAGGAGCGTGATACCATCGAAGACATCCTGGAGCCCTTCCTGATCCAGCAGGGCTTCATCATGCGCACGCCCCGCGGACGAGTGGCGACGCAATACGCCTATCGTTATTTCGGCCTGCCGGAGCAAGCCGGAGCGGGCGATCTGTTCGGCCCGAAATGAAATCCGCATACGCGTAACCTGGAGAATACGGAGTGGGTGAACAACTAGGTCCGATGCAACTGATCTTCGGCGCCAGCATCGAAGTCCAGATCGTCATCTTCATTCTGATCGCGCTTTCGATCACTTCCTGGGGCATCATCGTGCAACGCTACCTGGTGCTTGCCGCCGCCGAGAAAAGCGTACTCAATTTCGAGGAGCGCTTCTGGTCGGGGATCGATCTCGGCCTGTTGTACAAGGAAGGCAGCCAGATGCAGGAGGAAGGCCTGCCCATGGTCGGCATGGAGAATATCTTCCGGGTAGGATTCAAGGAGTTCATGCGCTTGCGGCAGCAGGGCAATGTCGACGGGGAAGCGGTCATGGAAGGCGCCCAGCGCGCCATGCGGGTCGCGTATTCGCGGGAGGAGGAAAAACTCGAACGGCACCTGGCCTTCCTGGCGACAGTGGGTTCCGTCTCTCCCTACATCGGCCTGTTCGGGACCGTGATCGGTATCATGAACGCCTTCATCGGGCTCGCCAGTCAGACCCAGGCTACCTTGCAGGTGGTGGCGCCGGGCATCGCCGAGGCGCTGATCGTGACCGCCATCGGCCTGTTCGCGGCGATTCCGGCGGTGATTGCCTATAATCGCTACTCGTCGAAGGTGGATTCGGTAACCGGCAGTTACATCACCTTCACCGACGAATTTTCCAGCATTCTGCACCGGCAGATTCATACCACGGGCTGATCGGGGAACTGTCATGGAAACGCTGGCGCGCAAGAAACGCCGTCCCATGAGCGAGATCAACGTGGTACCGTATATCGATGTGATGCTCGTGTTGCTGATCGTGTTCATGATTACCGCGCCGCTGCTCAATCAGGGAATCGAAGTCGAACTGCCGGAGGCGAACAACGAACCGCTGGATCTCGATGAGAATCTGGAGACGCTGGTCGTCACCATCACCTCGACCGGCGAATATTTCCTCAGCCTCGGCGCGACTGGCGAAGACAGGCAATCGCTGGAACTGGAAACGGTGGCCCGGCAGGTGGGCCAGATCCTGAACGCGAATCCTACCGTGCAGGTGCTGATCGAAGGCGACACGAACGCGACCTGGGGCGCGATGATCAACCTCATCACCGCCTTGCAGAACGCGGGCGTGGAGAATCCCAATTTCATCACACAACCGCTGACCGCATTGCAATGAGGTAAGGCCTTGCATTCCGTTTTTCGCTATCTCATCGGTTTCAACGGTTACCCGTTTTCGGCGGTGGCCGCGGTGGCGCTGCACTGCCTGGTGCTCGGCTTCATCGTGTACTGGAACACCGCCAGCGATTCGAGCGAATTCGAACTTGTGCAGCCAACGGTCATCAAATCCCTGTTTATCGACGAGAACCCGCAGACCCGCGAGCGGCTTGAACGCCGGCAACGCCAGCTTCAGCGGGAGGCGGAGCAGCAGCGGCAAGAGGATGAAGCGGATCGCCAGCGCGAACTCGAGGAAGAGCGCCGGCGTCAGGAGGAAGCCGAGCGTCTGCGCCGGCAGCAACTCGAACGGCAGCGCCTGCTTGACGAGGAAGAGCGGCAACGGCTGCTTGAAGAAGAGCGCCGGCTACAGGAGGAGCGCGACGCCGAGGAACGGCGCCGGCAGGAGGAACTCGCCGAGCGGGAACGCCGCCGACTGGCGGAGGAAGCCGAACTCGCGCGGGCGATGGAAGAAGCCACGGCCGCGACCTCGCGGACCGAACGCGAGGCTAGGGATTCCGGCGCGGCGCTGATCAAGCAACTGGTGGAGCGAGTTTGGTCGAGGCCGCCAAGCGCCCGAAATGGCATGCGCGCTGTGTTGCGCGTCAACATGTTGCCGACGGGCGAAGTGACCGAAGTCGTCATCGAGCGGTCCAGCGGCGACCCGGCGTTCGACCGCTCCGCCGAAAACGCCGTTTACCGCGCCCAGCCGTTTAGCGAATTGCGACAATTGCCGATTAATGTATTCAACCAGGATTTCCGAAGTTTCATTCTTGAGTTCCAACCCGAGGACTTGCTCAATTGAAAAAGTACCGCTTGCTGCTCGCGACAATCGTTCTGGCCTTGAACGCGGGCGCCCAGGCCCAGCTCAGCATCCAGATCACCCAGGGCGTCGACGACCCCATCCCCATCGCCGTTGTGCCTTTCCAGACCGCCGGCATAGGTTTCGGGGCGGAAGACGTGGCCCGGGTCGTCGCGAACGACCTCGAACAGGTGGGAGAATTCCGCGCGCTTGAACGGGAAAACCTGCTCAGCATGCCGAGCGAACAAGGCGAGGTCTTTTTCCGCGACTGGCAGGTGCTGGCGCAGGATTATCTGCTCGTGGGCAAGGTCACCGGCGCGCCCGGCAGCCAGTTGGTGCGGGTCCAGTACGAGTTCTTCGACGTCAACCGCGAACTGCTGCTCGCCGGCGAAGTGCTCAGCGGGAACATTTCGCAATTGCGCGACATCGGCCATGAAATCAGCAATATCGTTTACGAGCGGGTGACCGGCGTCCGCGGCGCATTCACCACGCAGATCCTCTATGTCGTCGCCGAACGGGCGCCCGGCGGCAACACCGGTTTCCGGCTCGAAAAAGCCGATTACGACGGTCGCCGTCCCCAGGTGCTGCTGCGCTCCCGGGAGCCCATCATGTCGCCGAACTGGTCGCCGGACGCCGAAGAAGTCGCATACGTTTCCTTCGAAACGGATCTGCCGCGGATCTACACGCAGAACATCGCCACCGGCCAGCGCCGCCAGATCACCAATTATTCGGGCATCAACAGTTCGCCGGTCTTTTCTCCCGACGGCAACCGGCTGGCCATGGTGCTGTCCAAGGACGGCAGCCCCGACATCTATGTGCAGGATCTGCGCAGCAACGAATTGATACGGGTCACCGATCATCCCGCCATCGACACCGAGCCGAGCTGGACGCCGGACGGGCGGTCGATCGTTTTCATGTCGGACCGCACGGGACAGCCGCAGATCTACCAGATCGAAGTGGGCGCGAGTTCCTTCGACGTGGAACGGCTCACCTACGATTGTTTCCAGTGCGCCAAGGCCAGATTTCTGCCCGACGGCGACAACCTGGTACACGTTCGCCGGGAAACGCGGCAAAGCCCGACTTACCAGATTGCGATCATCAACGTCGAAACCCTGCGCGTGATCACCTTGACCGATACTTCGCTAGACGAATCGCCGAGTCTGGCGCCGAACGGCAGCATGATCATGTACGCGACGAAGTACCAGGGACGAGGCGTTCTCGACGCTGTTTCCATTGACGGTCTGGTCAAGTTCCGTTTACCATCGGCGCAAGGTGACGTGCGAGAACCCGCGTGGTCTCCGTTCCTGAATTAAATGTTGTTCGCTTGCGGTCGAAAAGGATGTTGTGGCCGGTTGAATCGGCAGGGTCGGCGGGCGGCAATCAAGCCTAAAAAATTGTTGTTGGAGGACGCAAAGAGTGGGTACACAGAGCTATTCGATCTTCAAGGCGGCGTTGCTTGCGTTGTTGCTGACGCTGTTCGCGGCGTGCGGTTCCACCAGTGATGTGGATGAGCAGCCCAATACAGGCGGAGAAAGCGAACCTCCGCCAGCGCAGACCAGCGGGACGAATGAACCCCCGCCGCTGACGGCCGAGGAAATCGCGATGCAGGAAGCATTGCGCACCACGATCTTCTATTTCGACTTCGACGTGGCCGAGTTCAAGGCCGAAGATCGGGATACGCTGACGTATCACGCCCGTGATCTGGCCGCGAATCCCGGCAGCCGCATTCGGCTCGAAGGCCACGCCGACGAACGCGGCACGCGCGAATACAACCTCGCGCTCGGCGAGCGGCGGGCGAACGGCATTCTCAATTATCTGATCGTGAACGGCGCGGCCCGAGCCCAGATCGAAGTGGTCAGCTACGGCGAAGAGCGGCCCGCGGAGACCGGCACGAACGAGACCGCCTACGCGGCCAACCGGCGCGTCGAGATCGTCGGCAGATAGTCAAGGTCGTCCAGGTCGAAAACAATGAGCGGGGGTCTGCCGCTTGGCGGTTCGAGGATCCTAATCGGCGCGTTGCTGCTGCTTGCGGCGGCATCGCTGTCGGCGCAGGATCGCCCATTGTTCCCGGGCCAGAACCAGCCCGCCGCGGGTGTCAACAACGACGCGCTGTCGCTGCTGCTTGATCAGAACAACGAGATGCGCGTGGAGTTGCAGGCTCAGCGCGCGCTGATCGAAGAACTGCAATTCGAATTGCGCAGACTTCAGCGCGATTCCCTGAACCGCTACACCAATACGGACGAGCGGCTGCAGGCGCTGGAAAACGGCACGGCGCCCGGCACCGCGGCACCGGACGCGAATTCACCGGCACAGACCACTCTCCCTGAAACCACGCCGCCTTCATTGGCGGAATCGCCTCCCGCGCCCGCGGCGAATTCGCAATCCGCCTCCCCCGTGCCGGCCGAGCCCTTTCCGGCGCGCGGCCGCGTATCGACCTTGCCACCGGTCGTAATAAGCGAGCAACAGCTTTACCAGATGGCCTACGAATCGGCGATCAACGGGAATTTCGACCGTTCCATCGCCGAGTTCGACCAATATCTGAGTGTTTATCCCGAGGGCAGATTCGTCGCCAACGCGCATTATTGGAAAGGCCAGTCGTATCTTTACCTCGACCGGCTGGACGAAGCCAGGGATGCCTACGAAATCATCTTGAACGAGTTCAGCGACTCGCCCAAATTGCCCGATGCGATGTACGGCCTCGGACAAATCTATCAGCGGCTCGGCGACAACTCGCGGGCCCGGAATCTCTTCAACAGCATCAAGCGCAGTTACCCCAACACCGGAGTCGCGAATCTCGCCGATTCCAACCTGCAGTCACTCGATTGATCCGAATCACCGAAATCTTCCATTCCCTGCAAGGCGAGACCCGGACTGTGGGCATTCCGACGGTATTCGTCCGCCTGACGGGTTGCCCCTTGCGCTGTGTCTATTGCGATTCCGCCTATGCGTTCAGTGGCGGTGAACTGATGGAACTTGAGGAAATCCTCGCCCGCGTCGTCTCCTACGATTGCCGCCACGTGACCGTGACCGGCGGCGAACCGCTGGCCCAGCCGGCCTGTCTCGAGCTGCTCAAGGCGCTATGCGACCGGGACCACGAGGTTTCGCTGGAAACCGGCGGCGCCATGCCGGTGGATGAAGTCGACGCCAGGGTTTGCATCGTCATGGACCTGAAAACGCCGGGTTCCCGTGAATCGCATCGCAACCGTTACGAGAATCTGCAACATCTGCGCGCCACCGACCAGGTAAAGTTCGTGGTCCGCGACCGCAAGGACTACGAATGGAGCGTGTGGCAGGTCAGGAAATTCGGGCTTGCCGAACGCATCGACGACGTGCTCTTCTCGCCCTCTCATGAAGAACTCGACCCGGCGCAACTCGCGCAATGGATTCTCGATGACCGATTGCCGGTGCGGATGCAGATACAATTGCACAAGCTGCTCTGGAATTCGGAGCCGGGCCGCTAGGCCGTGGCGGGGGAGCATATTCGATGGGGCAATCGGCCATAGTGCTGCTTTCCGGCGGACTCGATTCGGCGACTTGTCTCGCCATCGCGACAAAGCGCGGTTACGGCTGCCATGCGCTCAGTTTCGATTACGGCCAGCGTTCAGCGACCGAGCTCGAAGCGGCAATGCGGCAGGCGCGAAATCAGGAAGTCGTCGAACATCGCGTGCTGAAGCTGCCGCTCGGGCAGTTCGGCGGCTCTGCCCTGACCGACAGCAAGATCAACGTGCCCGAGGCGCCCGGTGAAGGAATCCCGGCAACCTATGTACCCGCCCGCAACACAATCTTTCTTTCCAACGCGCTCGCCTGGGCCGAAGTCATCGGCGCCGGCGCCATTTTCATCGGCGTCAACGCCCTCGACTATTCGGGCTACCCCGACTGCCGGCCCGAATACATCGCGGCGTTCCAACAACTGGTGGACATCGCCACGAAGGCCGGCGTCGAAGGGGGGAAGATCACCCTGGAAGCGCCGTTGATTCACATGAGCAAGGCGGAAATCATTCGCGCCGGAACGGAACTAGGGGTGAACTACGCCGACACGCTGTCTTGCTATCAGGCCGGCGAGCAGAGTCTGGCCTGCGGCCGATGCGACAGTTGCCGGCTGCGCCGCGGGGGCTTCGCGGCAGCCGGCATCGCGGACCCGACCCGCTACCGGCAACGCTGATTTCTCCCGTCATTCCCCGCGGAGCGAAGCGCAGTGACTCGGGGCATCCATGCCCATCGCCCCTGCGGGGCAGCACAGCGCCACTTGAGTTTTTCTGATTTGGTAGTAAGATTGCGCCCTCCGCGGGTCGTTAGCTCAGTTGGTAGAGCAGAAGGCTTTTAACCTTTTGGTCATAGGTTCGAATCCTATACGACCCACCAATTCCCTTTTCTTGACGATTTGTGGCTCCGATCCGTCACCGCCGGGCTGTGGAGGGTGCAGCGGACGCCGTAAATACGTCCCTGTAGGCTTCGGGCTCGGCATCCATGCCTCGCACGCCCGCTGCACCCTCCACAGCCCGGCGGCGACTCACATTGTGCAGACCCCACGTTGCGTGGTTTCGAAATACGTCGCGTAGGCGGTTTTTGAAAGTTTCCGGCCGTACGCAGGGTCATCGAAGTAATCGGAGTGTAGGCCGATAATCCTTCTAGATGCTGTTGGTGATAGCAATTCGGAGTTGCAGCGGACGAGCTTTCGCGGGGTTCTGTCGACTCCCGGAAGCGGGTCGATTTATTTTCTCTGGATTCATGGCTAACCGGAAGATATGCGTATACCATTTGGTCGCACACTCAGGGTTTCCATGGATTTAGCGGAAAGGAGCCGCAACAGGATATGACACAGCCAGCCGTTCCCATTTCGATCTCAGACTTACCCTCTCGCCTTGAGGACATCAAAGGAGTTATTCGGTCCGAGTACCTGGAGGCTCATAGCTATCCTTGGATCGTTGCGTATTCGGGCGGCAAGGATTCTACCCTGCTGCTACAACTGGTCTGGGAGGTCATCGCGGAGCTTCCGCTGAAGCAGAGAGGCCGCCAGGTTCTGGTGGTAGGCAACGATACACTGGTGGAATCTCCGCTCGTCATCAATCATCTCCGAAATTCGCTGCGCCAAATCGATCTCGCTGGGGGCAAATCGGGCCTCCCCATCTCAACTGAAGTTACGACGCCATGCATTGATCAGACTTTCTGGGTCAGTGTCATTGGGAGGGGCTACATTCCGCCCACCAGGAATTTTCGCTGGTGTACCGACCGGATGAAAATCTCGCCGACGAATAAGCTGATCCTTCGGCTCACGCAGGAGTTCAACGGCGCCATTTTGCTGATCGGCACGCGGCGCGCGGAGTCGGCCAATCGCCGGCGCGCGATGAACAACCGAGGTGTTTCCGCCCAGAAATTGAATCCGCAAGGTTTAGTCGAGGGCTGCCAGATGTTTGCGCCGCTGGCCGACTTGGAAGACAACGACGTGTGGATGACGCTTATGCAACGGAATCCACCATGGGGGGGCACCCATCGGCGCTTGATTACCCTGTATCGCAATGCGGGGGGAGGGGAGTGTCCTTTAGTCGTCACGAAGGAACAGGCTCCTTCCTGCGGCAGCACGTCGCCACGATTTGGCTGCTGGACCTGTACTGTTGTCCAGAAGGACCGGAGCCTCAAAGGGCTGATAGACTCCGGCTACGGTGAAACCGACAAATTGGAAGCGCTATTCGATTTTAGAGAGTGGCTGTTGGAACTTAGGGAAGACAAGGAAAATCGATTGCCTGTGCGACGAAACGGAAATGTCGAACATCGAGAGGACGGGAGCCCAATCCTGGGGCCATTCAAACTCGAAGTTCGCAAGCTGATTCTCAACAAGCTGAGGGAGCTGGAATCGGAGATAGGCGAGCAGTTGATTCTGCCGGCCGAGATCGATTGTATCGAAGACGTATGGTGGAGAGACGAGATCAAAGAAGATGCGCGCCAGGCATTGCATCGCAGCCTTGAAGCCGTTGTTTAATTGCAGTTGACAAGGACGATCCATTGAGCAAGACAAAGATCACATCCGAGGTTCGCCTCGTGTCAGAAGTCCTGTGTTCGGGATGCTTCACTGTCCCTTGGCATCAGCGCTACTATGACTGGAAGGTAGAGCAAGTTGGTGAACTGCTGACCGACCTGCACGACGCGGCGGAGGCCGATAAAGCATGTTATTTCGTTGGTTCGATAATGCTCGTCAAGTCGAACTCGACACCTTCGCTAAGGATCAATGATGGACAACAACGACTCATAACACTGTCTTTACTGATCGCCGCCCTCTGCCGTCGTTTTGAAAAGATGCTGCCTCCAGATAATGCGAGAGAGACACGTGGACTACGTGCCTTGTTTGACGAGCCTGATTACCACATACTCAAGCTGTCTGACGCTGCCAAGTACCAGCCAAGAATTGAGCCTCCAAGGCGAAACAAATCCACATATCAGCAATTGATTCGAGGTCACGATATTGGAACCAATGGGGCACTCACATCCGCGTGGGATGTAATCGATAAGTTCGTAGGAGCAATGGATCGACGAACAATCGAGAGCTTTTCAGATTTTGTTATGCAAAATGTTGAGGTGTCGATGCTCGAAGTGCCCGGTGATGTGGATGCGAATTCAGTATTCGAATCACTGAATGCCCGCGGCAAACCCCTAGACGATGTCGATTTGATCCGTAATCGATTGTATTCGTATTTTTCTGACCAGTACGACCCTAACCGCCGGGAGACTGTCCATGAAAGACTAGAGTCGCCAGCCGTAGTTTTAGGGCCAAGCAATGTGCAGGAATATTTCCGATGCTATTTGCAATGCAAGTATGGATATCTACAGAAGAACAGGTTCTATAGAGAAGCCAGACAAAAAGTAGAAAGAGCTGCTGGACAAAATGATCCATCGAGCTACGTATACCGACTCATCGCCGGACTGGGTAAGCAAGAGAGCATGCAACTGTTTCGGACACTTACGTCTTCGAGACCGGATGCGGTAATAAATACGAACCTTCCCAAGACCACCGGCTATAGAGACGTTACTGTTTTGCTCAGCGAGCTCAAGGACTATAAGGTGACTCAACCCTTGGTGTTCGCTCTGTTGCATCGATTCCTTGAAGAAAAGGATAAAGAGGCGAAACGTAAGGTTGGCTTGGTGGTGGCTCGTAGCCTAAAAAATCTCACTTCATTCGTGATGAGGACCACTTTCGTGGCTTCCAAGTTTGAACCCTCCAAATTCGAAGCAGCGTTTTCTAATTTTGCCATGGATGTTTTCAAGGGAACTGATTTGCAATCGCTCGATATCTATGAGGAGCTAGCTGGAACGGACGAATATGAAGTGATTGACAATGCAAGATTTATCCGCCGAATGACAGACATGGAAATACGCACCAATGCCAAAGCACTACGATTCTTATTTGGCATTAACTCCAAACTTCAGGTTGGTTCTGAGATTTTGAGGCGAGATCACTGCACTGTTGAGCATGTACTGCCGCAATCCGATCAATACTGGTCTGATTGGAAGGCATTTTCGGAGGAAAGCGCAAAGGAATGCATCTATCGCACCGGCAATATGGTGATTCTGACTAGAAGGGAAAATCGATCCAGCGAAGAATTTAACAAAAGTTTTCAGGCCAAAGCGCAGTTGTACGAGAATAGTACGTTACAGATGCCCAGAACAGTCGCTGAGAGCCACGAGGAATGGACACCAAAGGTCATCGAGAAGAGATCCAAGGCACTTGCAAAGGAGGCTGCATCAGTGTGGCAATTTTCCCCAGGTAAAGCGTAGCTACCAACAGAGCCGAGTCGGATGAACGAGATATTGGAACTTCGACACCACGCTGAGGACATGCTCGGTGTACCGAGTAGGTTACACGACTACCAATGGGAAGGCGTTTCCTTCCTCTTTCGTTCAAGTGCAGCGCTGCTTGCTGACGAAATGGGCTTGGGTAAGACGGTCCAAGCCTCAGTTGCCCTGGCCCTCTTGTTGAACGCAAAAAATGGTATCAGGCGTTCACTCATCGTTGCCCCTGCATCGCTGATTACCAATTGGATGGCGGAACTGGACATATGGGCTCCATCACTCGCGGTTCGACGCCTGCAAGGAACTATCAGTGATCGCGAAGCTCTATACATGCTCCCTGTTCCAGTTTTGGTTGGCTCCTATGAACAAATCAGAAAAGACGGTCTTGACCGGATTCCAGCCAACACGTTTGACATAGTAATTCTTGACGAAGCCCAGCGCATAAAGAACAAGTACTCCCGAACATCGTTAGCCTGTCGATTACTCCCTCGAAAGCACTCTTGGGCCCTATCTGCCACTCCCCTAGAGAACGACGCGGAGGATGTGGCCTCAATTCTTGGATTTCTGAATCCATCCTTACCAACGGACCTCTCAAGTACGCAACTTTCGTCCATGCTAAGTTCAATGATGCTGCGTAGAAGGAAACGTGAGGTCAGAGGGGAACTTCCTCCTGTCATCATTCAGGACATGAAGCTAGAGTTACTATCTTCACAAAAAGTTGCCTACGATCAACTATGGATGGAGCGAAAGAATGCCGTCGGTACAGACGCCGAGAGCCCTGCGGCTGTATTGCTTGGGTTGATAACTCGCCTTAAGATTGTGTGCAATTTTGACTCCGAGACCAATAAATCGTCCAAACTGGATGCTTTGAAGGAGCTTTGCGAGGGCATGGGGGCAAACGCTCGAGTGCTGGTTTTTTCGCAGTTCGTCGAGACCTTGAAATGGCTTTCTCAGCAGATTAGCATTCCTTGCGATTTCATAACGGGCTCAATGTCGATTGATGAGCGGCAGAATGCCATAGAGAGCTTCAAAACTGGCAGGTCACCCCGAATCCTGTTCATATCGTTGAGGGCCGGTGGCGTGGGATTGAATCTGGGAGAGGCGACGCACGTTGTAATGTTTGACAGATGGTGGAACCCAGCTGTCGAGATGCAAGCGATTTACCGAGCACATAGGTTTGATCGGGAAGATCCGCTTCATGTTGTTCGATTTTTGGTTGTTGATACGATCGAAGAACGTATAGCTAGCATTTTGGGTAGCAAAGAGGAAATGTTCAGCGATATTGTCGAATCCGTGGAAACCGCTTCTCGCGGTTTCTCCGTAAAGGAATTGATGTATATTCTCGAACTTTCCGAAAGTGGCATGAATTCAACTACAGAAAGGCAGGAGGAAAATTAAGGAAATGGCAAAAATCGTGGAGTATCGTGAAATTCCCTTGGATGATATGGTTATCGGCAAGGGGCAAGTTCGTACGCAAAACACTGGACAAGAGATAGATGAGTTAGCAAGAAGCATTGAAATTCAAGGTCTGTTGCAACCCATCGTCGTTTGCCAAGCCCGTGAGGAAGGTAAGTGGGAGATTCTAACTGGGCAAAGACGTTTTTTGGCCCATAAACACTTGGGGAAGGAAAAAATTTCCGCAGCTGTACTGGATGAGCGGGTCGACGAGGGACAAGCGAAGGCCATCTCCATAACAGAAAACTTGATTCGACGGCAGCTTACTGGAAAGGAACTGAAGGATGGGGTTAATGTCTTATACAATTTTTATGGGACTGTCAAAGAAGTGGTAGAAACCACCGGTCTGCCAAGAAGCAAGGTCTCCGAATACATTAAGTATCCCAGGCTGATCAAAGATCTGAAAGATCTGGTTGATGAGGGTGTCGTTGATGTAAATGTGGCGGTAAAGGCACAAGATGCTGCGAGCGATGACGAAGGGGTTGTTAACCCGGAGGTTGCTGTTCAACTAGCCAAGGAGACAGCCCCTATGAGCGGAGTCCAACGGAAAAAAGTAATTGAAGCAATTAAGGACAACCCCGATCGTAATGTTGATGAAGTCATTGAACAAGCAAAAACAGGATCAAAGGTAGTCCAAGTGATTGCAACCGTTACTCAAAACGTTCATGCGGCTATTCAGCAAGTGGCCACGGAAGAAGGGGCGAATCAGGATGAAACAGTGGCCCTGCTAATCGAAGAAGCCTTAGTTGATCGTGGAGCCTTGGAAGGTGGTTAAAGTATGCTTGCTGGGCTAAATGCATTGGAACTTGGTCGCCTTCGTATGTCTCTCGGATATGGGACACACAAGAAGGGGCGCCCTCTATCACCAATTGAAGTGGGAGAACTTCTGCAAAAGGCTCGCTCGGAAGGTATGTCCCTCCAAGACTGTGCTAAAGCTATCCAACTCGACGGTGTTGGGCATATAGGTAGATTCTTAACCATCCTCAATCTTCCGGAAGATTTACGACATTTAGTAGGATGGGGTGCGGATAAGAGTTTTCTAGGATTCACAGCTGCGTTCGAGCTAACAAAACTAAATGATGATAAGGAGCAACGCATTGTCGCTGAGGCTATAATGTCAGACGGACTAACAAGTAAAGAAGTCCGGCAAATAGCGCAACTCCGAAATCGATCAGAAAAGACCATCCGTGAATGTTTAAATGAAGTGCTTGGTATGCGGAAACAGGTCACAAAGCGGTTTGTGTTTGTTGGATCGATGTCTACAGAAAGCGAATCGATTTTGGCACAGAAGACCCAATCTGCCAGAGATTCAATTTTGACTTCCGCAATAGTAAATTTAGGAATTAGAAGTGCGACCGGTCGTCTCGGCCCTAAGCTATTTACGCTTGTGGGTAACGAGGACTTTAATGCCTCAATGTTAGAAATTGGTAAAGAAAATATAGAAGCAAGGATCAGAGCGCTCGTAGCAAAGGCATTGGAGAATGGATCATCTGAGAGTTGACGTATTTGACAATGGCGCCGTACGCCTTGGAACTAATCTGGTTTGTGACGGTTACGCAGAAGGCTTTGATTTTCGCGTACAGACACACATCCATGACGATCACATGGGAGATTTTAACAGAAGCAAAGGCCTGCAAGATATTTTCATGAGTAGGGAAACCAAGGCGCTCCTGATAGCAGAACTGAACGCCGACATTGAATATCGAGATAATATAATTTCACTCGGTTGGGGCGAAGAGAAAGAATTGGAGGATGGAACAAAGCTCACATTCGTTAGATCAGGACATATGCTGGGTTCCACCCAAGTTGTAGTGGAATACCCGGACGGACTTCGTTGTGGGTATTCTGGGGATTTCTCATGGCCTATAAACGATGTGATTCAAGTCGATGAACTTGTCGTAGATAGTACTTATGGGAGCTCAGCGAGCATCCGCAAGTACTCACAAGGAGAGGCCGAAAGTTGTCTACTCGAAATCGTTAGTCAAAGACTTCGTCATGGTTCCGTACATATTCATGCCCATAGAGGGACTATAGAGCGGGTTCTACATATATTGTCCGCCAACATTGGGGTTCCAATCTTGGGAAGCAAGAGACTAATCAGTGAAATTTCAGTGTATCAGGCTAATGGCTTCGCTTTAGGGTCTGTCACCAGTACTGATTCAGAAAAAGGGCGAGTTGCCCTAAATGGTAAGTCATATGTTCGACTCTACGCTAAAGGCGATGGATTCCGAAACGAGCTCATTGAAGGAACTAGCATTTCCTGTAGTGCTTTCATGACGAAGCCTGACAATCCAGTTGTTGAGTATTCTGAGAAGGCCTTCGGAGTAGCGCTAACCAACCACGCTGATTTTGAAGGTACGATTGAATATATAAGAGCGACCGGTGCTAAGAAAATTGTAACAGATAACACAAGAAGTCATGGCGTAGATTTGGCTGTAGCAGTCAATAGCTTAATAAGTGATGCGTATGCCCAGCCTTCATCAAATCATCCAGCTTTTACCGTAAGGTAATTTATAGAGTGCAAGTTAATTCTTCCTTAACCTGGAATTATAAATTTTCACACAAAATTTAGAACTCCTTTATGATGGAGGATAAAAGGAATAATCATCGCACAAATAAGGAAGACTATCGCCAACCACTTTGCAATCAGATAGGTTAATTCTCCACGTTTAACTCTTTTCCACTCATTCTTTAGTAAATCTTGCGTAAGCTGGACGAGTTCGTTCACTTCACTAACAATTTCGTCAGTGTCGGGAATTAAACCAAAACTACTCAATTCTTCAATTTTCGATATTTTTTTCAGAATACTATCGGATTCATTTTCTTTGCGATTTAGTCTTAGTCGAATTCTTGATGCGGCCTTGCTTGCATGAAAAATGTCTGAACTTATAATTTGCGAATCCTCTGTAGAATCTTCTATGACACCTTTGACTTGAAGTCCAACTTTGGCATATATGTATGAAATGAATATTGATACATCTTTGCGAAGACCATCAATCCATAATTGACGAAATTCAGAAACTTTTTGATCTTTACTAATTATCAAACTTAGAAATCCAATAAGGCCTGAAATGAACGCGCCAATTGTACCGGCAGCTATAACAACAGGTACATTGATCATAAATTTATTCCTATCCTTTGTCGGTGTTACCGACTATTCACTTCTCAGAAGAGTTTGCGAGAGAGCGCTTCTATTAAAATCTGGTCTAGACTCAAATTTTCGCGGCATGGTAACATAATTGGTCAACTTGGTGAGGCTCATATGCAGAAATCTCATCTTTCTCGCAGTGGCGTAGTTGACGAAAGCCGGCTGATTGCCGACAGCTTGCTGGTAAAACGGCATCTCGACCGGGCTGCGCGGCCCGATGCGCCGAGTGCGCGCGAGCGCGCTGCGTACCGGGGCGCGATCGTGGATTTGCTTGAGCGCGGGAACGCCATGATCGTCGCGCATTATTACGTCGATGCGGACTTGCAGGAACTGGCCGAGGAGACCGGCGGTTTCGTCGGGGACAGCCTTGAAATGGCGCGTTTCGGCAGGGATTGCGACGCCGATGTGCTGGTTGTCGCCGGGGTGCGCTTCATGGGTGAGACGGCGAAGATTCTCAGCCCGGACAAGACTGTGCTGATGCCGACGCTGGAAGCCACCTGTTCGCTCGACCTCGCTTGCCCGATCGACGAGTTTTCCCGGTTCTGCGACGCCCATCCCGAACACACCGTCGTGGTCTACGCCAATACTTCGGCCGCGGTCAAGGCGCGCGCGGACTGGGTGGTGACTTCGAGCATCGCGGTCGATCTCGTCGATCATCTGGCCGCCGGGGGCGAAAAGATTCTATGGGCGCCGGATCGCCATCTCGGCGCATATATCGAGCGCGTTACCGGGGCGGAAATGCTGCTTTGGGACGCGGCCTGCATCGTGCACGAAGAGTTCAAGGCGCGCGGGCTGCGGGATTTGATTCGGGTTTATCCGGAAGCGGCGGTGCTGGCGCATCCGGAATCGCCTTCCGGCGTTCTAGAGTTGGCTGATTTCGTCGGTTCGACAACACAAATCATCCGCGCCGCACGGGATTTTCCCAACCGGCGGTTCATCGTCGCCACCGACCAGGGAATTTTCCACAAATTGCAGATGGAAGCCCCAGGAAAGGCGTTCATCGTCGCTCCCACGGCGGGCAAAGGCGCCGAATGCCGCAGTTGCGCGAGTTGTCCCTGGATGGGGCTCAATTCGTTGCGGGAATTGCGCGACTCGCTGGAGACCGGCGGCAACGAAGTGCATGTGGACATTGAACTCGGAAAGCGGGCGATGATTCCCTTGCAGCGGATGCTTGACTTCGCGGCAAACTCCCTGATGTAAGAGCCGACTGCGCACTCAGCATTCCGAATGGCAAGGCATGCCCGTTCCTGGCGCGACTTCATTGGTTTCTCCACCCCCGGTCTCTACATCCTTATTGAGCCGTTCGTCGAGCCACCGGGCATCGCCCGGTGTCGCTTGGTCTGCGCATGAAGCTGCGCGTCATGAACGCTTGTCTGCGCCCCTCGAAAAGTTGCGCTTTTTTCGGCTGCGCCGACCGGGCCTCACTCACTAAGTTCGCTGATAACTCGTTCGACGTCCCTGATTTTCTGTTGCAGCCGCGCCTGTTCGGTGGGCGATGACCCGGCCTCCTGCTCGAGCCGCAAGGCGTATTGCAGTTGATTGCGCGCAGCGGAGAAATCTCCCACGAGCGTGAAATATTCCGCCCGGGCCTGGTGTACCTCGCTGATATTGCCCGCCTGACCCTGCACTTCCGCCAGTTGATACCAGATATGGTGGTCGTCGGGCCGGATTTGGGTATGAGAATCGAGCAGGTCCGCCGCCTCGTCGTAGGCGCGGGCTTCGATCAGGGCGTCCGCGAGCGTCATCGTCAATGCGTGGTTTTCCGGATTGATTTCCAGGTGGCGGCGCAGATAGGGAATGGCTTGGCCTTCCTCGTTCTGGGCAATGAGAAATTCCGCCTCGGTGGCCACGTAGGAAATGCGATTGGGCTCCTTGGCCAGCAAGCGCGCCAGCGTTTGCCGGGCGAGCGCGTATTGTGCGTTTTCCCAATACGCGACCGCCAGTGCGTAAGTGAACGCGTCCTCCTGGATTTCGTCGCGCCGCTCTCCGGTTCGACTTTCGTAATCGGCCACGAGCAGGCGCTTGTCGGCCGCATAGTGGTTGACCGCTCGCGCCCGCATCAGCCGATACTCGAGGCCGTCGGAATATGGGCGCGCCGGGTAGCGCATCGCGCGGCCGCGGGCGTCGGCCACCCGTGACTCGGTTACCGGATGCGACAGCAGGAACTCGGGCGGTCGGCTGCCGAGCCGGTTCAGGGCCACGAGCCGCTCGAACAGCGTACCCATGGCGGCGGGATCGATTCCCGCGTTGAACATGGTGTTCTGGCCGATGCGGTCGGCTTCGGCTTCATTGCTGCGGCTGTGGCGAAGCTGATTGCTCACGGCCATGCCTTGGGCCGCCGTTATCGCCGCGGTGCCATGTTGCGCGTCGGAGGTGGCCATGACGATCACGCTGGCGAGCAAGGTGGCGAGATAGGGAATTCTGCCGGCCTGGGCTTCATCGACGCCGCGCGCGTAATGCCGCTGGCTGACGTGCGCTATCTCGTGCGCCATGACCGAAGCGAACTCGGCTTCGCTCTGGGCATTGAGAAAAAGTCCGGTATTGACTCCGATGATGCCGCCCGGCGCCGCGAAAGCGTTCAGTTCCTCGCTGTCGATGATGACGAAGGAAAGGCGATGATCCCTGAGTTCGGAACGCGACGCCAGCCGGTAAGTGATATTCTCGAGATAGCTGTTGAGCAGGGCGTCGGGAATGGTCGGCGCGCTGCGCCGGATCTGGGTCAGAAACCGCTGCCCCATGCGATATTCTTCTTCCAGCGAAACGGTTCCGGATATCCGGTCGCCGAGCGAAGGCAGGCGCGGTTGCCCGGAGGCGTGCGGCAGGAAAAGTGAAACGCCAATCAATAGCGCAAGGGAAGCCAGCAGGTGCGAACGCATGAATGTGGCCCTGTATCGTAATGCCGACAGGTTAACATAATTCCGAGCGTGGCTTCGAACCGTCGCCGTCTGGCGGGCTGTGTGCAGCGGACGCCGTGAATACGGTCCAGCCGCCAAGCACAGCTTGGCGTCGTTCCGGCTGCGCATGAAGCTGCGCTTCATAAACGCTTGCCTCCACCCCTGCAGGCTTCGGGCTCGGCGTCCTGCCTCGCACGCCCGCTGCACACAGCCCGCCAGACGGCGACTTGCGCCGTGCAGACATGCGCGCGGGGCAGTTGTTAGAATGTCGGGATGAATCATGAAGCGGATGTCGAGTTGGATCTGAGCGGATTGCAATGTCCGATGCCCTTGCTGAAAGCCAAGCTGGCGCTGAACGGCATGCAGGCGAGCCAGGTGCTGAAGGTGGTGGCGACCGATCCCGGTTCGGAGAGGGATTTCCACATGTTCGCCGAACATAGCGACCATCAGATCCTGGATTTCCGCAAGGACCGAAGCGCCTACTACTACTGGATCAAAAAAGGGTGAGGCCATGAAAACCTCAATCGCCGGCAGCATCGTCGCCATGGTCACGCCCATGGAAGCCGATGGTTCCCTCGATGAACCCGGCTTCGACCGGCTGCTCGAATGGCATATCGAGGCGGGCACCCATGCGGTCGTGGTCGCCGGCACAACCGGCGAATCGGCGACCCTGTCGCACGACGAGCATTGCGATCTCGTCGCCCACGCCGTGCGCCGGGCCGCGGGTCGCATTCCCATCATCGCCGGCACAGGCTCCAACAATACCCGCGAGGCTCTGCAGCTGACGCATTCCGCCAGGGAGCACGGCGCCGATGCCGCCTTGCTGGTCACTCCCTATTACAACAAGCCGTCCCAGGAAGGCCTGTACCAGCACTATCGAACCATCGCCGAAGAGGTCGATATTCCCCAGATTCTGTACAACGTGCCGGGCAGAACGGCTTGCGATCTTGAACTGGAAACGGTATTGCGCCTAGCCGAGGTCGACAACATCGTCGCAATCAAGGACGCCACCGGCGATGTCGAGCGCGGCGGGGAACTTGTTCGGCGCTGCGCTGTCGCAGATGTAGCGGTGTACAGCGGCGAAGACGCGGCGACCTTCGAACTCATGCGGGCCGGCGCCCGCGGCGCCATTTCGGTGACGGCGAATGTCGTCCCGGTCAAGATGGCGCAGATGTGCGATCTGGCCCTGGTCGGCGATTTCGACCTTTCGACCGCTCTCAACGAAGAGTTGGCGCCATTGCACAATGACTTGTTTGTGCAGGGAAATCCGGTGCCGGTAAAATGGGCCTTGCGGCGCTTGGGAATGATTCCGCCGGGGATCAGGCTGCCGCTGGTGGAACTCGACGCGCAGTTTCACGGCCGCGTGGAAGCCGCCATGGGACACGCGGGAATCCAACTTGAAAACGCGGACGCGGCAAGGAAACTCTATGACTAGAGCGAAGGCAATCCTGTTGCTGGTGGCGCTGGCCGCATTTTCCGGCTGCTCTTTCTTCGGCGGCGGCGGCGATGACGTTGAAGACGAAGGCGGTGGCCTGCTCGGCATCGGCGGCGAGGACGGCGTGTTCGGCATCGGCGGAGAACCGGAGACCTATCGCGACGCGCGCATCATGCCGCCCATGGCAATCCCGCCGGAACTCGACAGTTACACCATCGACGCGCTCTACGTCATTCCGGAAAATCCGGTGATCGCCGGACTGGCTTTCGAAGACGACATTCCCCTGCCCAAACCCATCGAGACGCGGCGGCGCGAAGGCGTCGTCATTCAAAACCTCGGAGAGCGCCGTTGGATCGTCATCGACGCCACTCCCGCCCAGGTCTGGCCCCTCGTGCGGGATTTCTGGAGCGAACTCGATCTTGAACTCGATCTGGCCGACCCCGGCCTCGGCACCATGGAAACCGCCTGGCTCGAAGCCGGCAACGCCCCCGAAACCAGACAAAAGTACCGCATAGTGATCGAGCCGGGGCTGCATTCGGCTTCGTCGGAAATCACAGTGAGACACTTGCAGAACCTGCGCACCCAGCCGATCCCCCTGGCGATCGAATGGCCCGAGATGTCCGACGACCTCGACATGGAAAGACAGATTCTCGGCGCCATCTCCCAATATCTGGCGGATCGGAACGACATCTACCAGGCATCGACCGCGAGCCTGCTGGCCGGCACCATCGAAGGCGCGCGCAAGGCGAATATCGTCGAGAACCTCGGCGGCGACCCTTATCTGCAATTGCGCATCGACTATGACCGGGCCTGGGTGCAGGTGCGACAGGCGCTCGACAACGCCGACATCGAAATCGTCGATTCGAATCGCGATGAATCGGTATTCAACGTGCGTTTCGCGGGCATTGTCCGCGAGCAGCCGGAGCCCGGTTTCGTGCGCCGTTTGTTCGGTGGCTCGAACGATGCGCCTGAACTGGTTTTCCGTGATTTCACCGTCCGCCTCGAGCGCAATGGCGACAGCATCGACGTCACGTCGGAACTGCCCGAAGAACTGGACGAGGCGGCCCGCCTCAACCGGGAACTGCTCCAGGTCATCATCGAAAACCTTGTCTGATTCCGTCAGCGCCACGATACAGGAGTGAATGCATGTCTCCGGACTTGTTGCTGGTCTATTTCCTGGTGGCAGTCAATATCGGGCTGACGGTCTGGTTGCTTGCGCGCGGGGGCAAGGCCGGAGTCACCAACGAGTTTCTGCAAAAGCAGTTTCGCGAGGAGCGCGGCGCGAATGACGAATCCGCGAGGAAACTGCGGGAGGAACTCGCTCGTTCGCAGGCGCAATCCAGCGAAACCATGCTGAAGACCTTGCAGTCACTCGGCGAGACGCAAAACAAGCGGCTCAAGGATATGCAGGATGGAGTCGGCAAACTCAGCGACCGCAACGAAAAGCGCATAGGCGCATTGACCGAAAGGGTTGAAAAGCAGCTCGGTGACATGCGCGAAAGCAATGAGAAGAAACTCGAAAAAATGCGCGAAACCGTTGATGAGAAATTGCAGGGAACACTGGAAAAGCGGCTCGGGGAATCATTCAAACTTGTGAGCGAGCGCCTCGAAGCTGTGCAAAAAGGCTTGGGGGAAATGCAGGAACTCGCCACGGGTGTAGGCGACCTGAAAGCCGTGCTCTCCAACGTCAAAACTCGCGGCACCTGGGGCGAAATTCAGCTCGGCGCCTTGCTCGAACAAATACTCTCGCCCTCGCAATACGTTCGAAACGCAAAGCCGAAACCGGGCTCGGATGCAGTTGTCGAATTCGCCATCAAACTGCCTGGAAAGGAAGATTCCGGACAATCGGAAGTGCTGCTGCCGATAGATGCGAAATTTCCGCAGGAAGACTATAACCGCCTGCTCGACGCCTCCGAAAAAGGGGACAGCGAAGAAGCGAAAAAGTCTGTTGAGGCGCTATTGCGGGCAGTAGAAGCTTCCGCCAGGGCGATCAGGGAGAAATACATCGCACCGCCGCACACGACTGATTTTGCAATTTTGTACCTGCCCACTGAAGGTTTGTATGCTGAAGTCGTCCGCTCGTCACACATGCTGGACCGCTTGCAAAGCCGGTATCGAATCGTTGTTGCCGGCCCGACGACCTTGGCCGCGATACTCAACAGCCTACAGATGGGATTCAGGACTTTGGCCATCGAAAAGCGCTCAAGCGAAGTTTGGCTTGTACTGTCTGCAGTCAAGGAGGAGTTCGGCAAGTTTGGTGGCGTGTTGGAAAAGGTCAAAAGGCAGATTGGCACAGTTTCGAATACGCTCAACGAAACAGAACGCCGCCACCGGGCCATGGATCGGAAACTACGCGATGTAGAACAGTTGCCGGCGAGCGAGGACGCCGCTGAAATCATCGGATTGCAAGACTTCGCTGCCGATGATGGAGAGGAAGACGCGATCAACAGCGAAGAATGACAAATCGTCGGTTCCGCACTATGTGAGTCGCCGTCGGGCGGCGGCGGATCAAAGCCACAAAACCTAACAATCACTCACACTCGTCCGGCGGCAGCAGATTCTCCCCGAGCCGCTCCCGCAAGGCGGCGACCTGCTGGCAGGAGATCGCCTCGTTGCCCTGCAGGTTCAGGGAAATAAGGTTTTCGATGTTGAGCAGCGGCCCGGCGTCGGTAATCGCATTGTTGGAAAGATTCACGGCGCTCAACAGCGGCAGGTCTTCCAGGGGAGTGACATTGCTGATGGCGTTATCGCCCAAATCGAGAAAACGAACCTGTTCCAGCACTCTGATGGCTTCCAGCGACCGAATTTCCGAACCGGGGCAGGAAAGCACCGGCAATTCGGCCGCGCTTTCCACGTTCTGCTGAGTCAGCGCGAAATTGATGCAGCCTTGCAGGTCCGCGTCGGCGACTTCACCGGTCGGCAGTCTTCCGGTCGGGTCGAAGAGCGCCCTGTCGTTCACCGAAACCGAATAATTCTGGCCGCAGGCCGCCAAAACCGCGGCCAGCACAAGCGATAGAGAAAAAGCATTCCTCACGGTCGTTATTGCATCCAGTGGCTGTCCGGGTATTTTGGCATCTGAAACGCGAGTTGAATAGTGCGCCGAATTTGCGCATATTCCGATACATTCTCCCATTCCGCCGGTTCATTCACGGAATTTCGTGAAGAGGAACGCAAATTATGAACATTGTGACGAATGGATGTGGAGATTGCCGCAATGAATGAAGACACCGGGCGCGATCTTGAAATGACGCCCGAAGATATGCTGCGTCTGGCGGGCAGGGCGGCGGAAGTTCTGGTTGATCGACTTGGCGGGCTAAGGAACGACAGACCTTGGGACGGTGAATTCCGCGCGGTGCTGGAAAACCAGCTTGGCTCGCCGCCGCCCGAACAGAGTCGGCCGGCAATGGATGTGCTCGAACAGGCCGTAGGGGACATTCTTCCCTATGCGGCGCGGCTGGATCATCCCAGATGCTTCGGTTTCGTGCCCACTTCACCGACATGGCCGGGCATCGTCGCGGATTTTCTTTGCGCGGGCTTCAACCCGAATGTTGCCACCTGGCTCACCGCGAGTGGAGCAAGCCAGTTGGAGCTCGTGGTCGTGGACTGGATGCGAAACTGGATCGGATACCCCGAAACCGCCGGAGGCATGCTGACCAGCGGCGGTTCGGCCGCGATCGTCGAAGCGCTCGTGACGGCGCGGGAGGTGGCGGGACATCCTCGACTGCCTTCCGTTTACATGAGCGATCGAAGTCACAGCGCCCTGAAAAAAGCAGCGTTGATAGCCGGCGTCCAGCGCGAGAATATCCGGGTCGTCCGCTCCGACGACGATTTTCGCTTGGACCTGCTTGAATTGCGCCGCGTGGCGCGCGAGGACCGCGCCCGGGGGCTTCATCCCATCGCGGTGTGTGCGAATGCGGGGACCGCCAGTACGGGAGCGATCGATCCTCTGGGCCCAATGGCCGACTTTTGCGCGGAAGAGGGCATCTGGCTGCATGTGGATGCGGCCTATGGCGGGTTCGTGCTCGTCACGGAACGCGGCAAGGAGTTGCTGCGCGGAATCGAGCGGGCGGATTCGGTCAATCTGGATGCGCACAAATGGTTTTTCCAGCCTTACGAGGCGGGCGCTTTGCTGGTGAAAAACCTGACGCATCTCGAAACCACTTTCGCGATGGGCCACGATGTGTTGCAGGACACCATTTGGGGCGCCAATCATCCGAACATGTCCGATCGCGGCCTGCAACTCAGCCGTGCGGCGCGCGCGCTGAAAATCTGGATGTCCGTGCAGACTTTCGGCATGGAAAAATTCCGCGGCGCGGTTCGGAACGGGTTGGATCTGGCGCAACGCGCCGCGCGATACATCGAGTCGCATGCGGCGCTGGAGATGACGCACAAAGTCACTTTGGGCATCGTTTGCTTCCGCTTCAATCCTGGCGGCGGCGAAGACGCGCAGTTGCTGGAAGAGATAAACAGAAAGGTGCTGGCGGAGATTTTCTGGAGCGAGCACGCATTCTTTTCCTCGACCTCGTTGAAAGGCGAATTCACCTTGCGCATCTGCATCGTCAACCATACGACCACCTGGGAGGATGTGAAATCGACGCTCGATCTCGTTGCCCGGTTGGGTCGCGAAGCGAGCGAAAAGTAGCAGCTTCGACTCTCCCTGAAGGGAGTATCCGGTTCCGCGGAGCCCGCGGATGCGTTGAACTGCCCCACCGGGCGAGTCGAATCCGCAAAGCGGATTCGGTTGGGGGTACTCGGCGCCGGGCTGGTTGCCAAAATGGGAATTGCGGCGTATCCGGGCCTGTTCTGGCATTCCGGCGATATTCTGGATAGCATGCGTTTCCCCAATACAGAGGAAGCAAGAATGAGAACATTTCCGGCGACACTGGCCCTGTGCCTCCTGACCGGTATCTGGCAGCCTTCCGCGCTGGCCCAGGACGCTTTGAGCCTCGACGGCGAAGACGCGCGGATCGCCTATGCCATCGGCATGAACGTGGGCATGAACCTGGTTTCCCAGGGTCTGCTTGAAGACCTGGATGCGGAAATCTTTCTGGCGGGGCTCGCCGATTCCTTCGGCGGCGACGCCAGCATGACCATGGACGAAATGTTCGCGGCCCTGGAGATCTTCCAGCAACGCCAGCAGGAATTGATGGAACAGCAAGCGGTCGAAGCCGAGCAGGCCGCCGCCGAGTCCCTGGCGGCCGGAGAGGAATTCCTGGCTCGGAACGGCGGGCGCGCCGAAATCGTCACGCTCGATTCCGGCCTGCAATACGAAGTTCTCGAAGCCGGCCCCGGCGGCGCCGCGCCCGCGGCCTCGGACGGCGTTCTCGCGCATTACCATGGCACCTTGATCGACGGCACGGTGTTCGACAGTTCGGTAGAGCGCGGCGAGCCTGCCCGGTTCATGCTTTCCCAAGTGATTCCCGGCTGGACCGAAGCCTTGCAATTGATGAGCGTCGGCGACCACTGGCGGCTTTTCATTCCCGCGGAATTGGCCTACGGCGAAACTTCCCCGACCCCGGCGATTCCGCCCAACTCGGTGCTGATTTTCGATGTCGAGTTGCTGGAAATCGTCGAATAGCGCCTGCAAAGCCGAAATCCCGCTGGCCCGATTTCGGTCCCGGTTTCAATAATGTCACGCGAGGCACTGATCGACGATTTGCTCGATTTCATCCATCGCTCGCCAACGCCCTGGCACGCGGTGGACAACGCGTGCAACTTGCTCGCGAATGCGGGATTCACGCATTTGCGCGAAACTGACCGCTGGCCCGCGGCAGGCTGCGAGGCCGGTTTCGTCACGCGGGACGACGGCTCCCTGATCGCCTTTCGCGCCGGCCGCCGCGCATTGCTCGATGGGGGCATCCGGCTGGCGGGCGCGCACACCGACAGCCCCTGCCTGCGGATCCGGCCACGCCCGGTCCGGCAAAATCAGGGCTATGCCCAGTTCAATGTCGAGACCTATGGCGGCGTGCTGTTGCACCCCTGGTACGACCGCGATCTTTCCGTCGCCGGCCGCGTGACAGGCGCCGGAGCGGACGGACAACTGGTTTCCACCCTGGTGGATTTTCGCGATCCCATAGCCTTCATTCCCAGTCTCGCCATCCACTTGGACCGGGAGGCCAACAAGGGCCGCAACATCAATCCGCAAACCGAATTGTCTCCCGTTGTACTACGTTTGGGAGACGGCGAATCCTTCGATCTCGAGCAGGTCTTGCTCGACCGAATCAATGCCGAAGGTGATGGCGCCATCGCCAGGGTGCTGTCTTGGGATCTGCTGCTCTACGACACCCAGCCGCCGGCCCGAGTCGGCCTGCGCGGCGAATTCATCGCATCGGCGCGGCTCGACAATCTGCTGAGCACCTACGTCGCCTTGCGGGCCTTGCTCGCGACCGATGGCGAACACGCCTCGATGATCGTTTGCAACGACCACGAGGAAGTGGGCAGCGTATCCGCCTCGGGCGCCCAAGGGACTTTTCTGCGCACCGCGCTCGAGCGGCTGATCGCGAACGAAGATGCCCGTGCCGACGCATTTCCCAGGGTCGTCCAGCAATCGCTGATGCTTTCCATCGATAATGCCCATGGTGTGCATCCGAATTTCGCCGACAAGCACGACGGCGGGCACAGGCCGCTGCTGAACGGCGGACCGGTAGTGAAAAGCAACGCCAACCAGCGTTATGCCGGCGGCAGCGCCTCGGTGGCCCAGTTCCGGTCGCTCTGCGAGCGGACAGGCGTGCCGTGCCAATGGTTCGCCAACCGCGCCGACCTCGCCTGCGGCAGCACGATCGGGCCCTTGACCGCGGCCGAACTCGGCATTCCCGTGCTCGACATCGGCGTTCCGCAATTCGGCATGCATTCGATTCGCGAATTGGCGGGCGCCGACGATCCGGATCATCTGTTGACCTGTGTACGCGCTTTTTTCAACCGGCTCGTTTGAGTGCGCCCCGCTATCCTCATTGACCGGTTTGTTGCCGTCGCAGGCCGCGTATCAGGAATCGCATTGGATCTAGCGCCGCCGCGGCGCCGCGGTCGATTGGCGGAGTCTCGCCATTGATTGCGCTGGCGAGATATTCCGCTGCAAGCGGCGCACTGCACAATCCATGAGAACCATGGGCAAGATTTACGTATAACCCGGGCAAATGGGCCGGGGGGTGATGTATTCTCGCCTTGGCGTTCCTGGCGAGCGGGGCGTAGAGCTTCCGGCATTCCGCCAAATCCGGCGCCGCACCGACTACCGGGGCGAAATCGGCGGACTGGCAGCGCGGGGCTCTCGCGCTGGAAAATTCTTCTCCGGCAAACTCCAGTTTGGGCTCGAACATTTTTTCCAGCAACTTCAGGCTTTCTTCGATGGATTCGTCGCCGCCGTTTTCGCTTTTCGCGTAACTCGCCGAGATGGAATGCCGGCCGCGCACCGCCGGAAAGATGGCGCGACCGCCGCGAACAATGTGTCTGATGGCGCCGCTCGCCCGGTTTTCAGGGATAGAGACGACTTCGCCGGGAACACGAAGCAGCGGCAGTTCCCGCAGCTGATCGAAATCGGCGGCATCCGCTCCACAGGCGATCACCACTGCGGCGAACGGCTTCGTGTTCAGGACTTCGCCGTTCGCCAGCAAGTTCCAGCGACTTTCAATCTGTTCGAAAGCTTCGACATTGGCCCCGGTTCTCAACTCGATGCCGGGATGATCGAGCCAGCACCGGCATAGCTCCAGGGGGTCGAGCCAGCCCGCGGCGGAGCTGTGCCAGCCGTCCCCGGCAATGGGCAGCCCCGTCAAATCGCGCAATTGTTCGCGGGAATGCCATTGCAATACTTCATCCGGGTACTGTTCCGCCAGCGCAGCCGGGTCGAGCCTCCGCCTCCAGTCGCGCGGCTTTGGCAACTGCGCCAAACCGCTGGAATGCCATCCGAATTTTCTTTCATGGACCAACCGGCCGAATTCCCTGACCGAAAACAGGAATCCCAGCAGAAAGAAACGCGCCAGGGGACTTGCCTCGCCGAATGTGC
Organism: Pseudomonadales bacterium; assembly: GCA_963664805.2. GTDB lineage: Bacteria > Pseudomonadota > Gammaproteobacteria > Pseudomonadales > Pseudohongiellaceae > UBA9145. The sequence goes on from OY761612.1 coordinate 511,982, forward strand.
GGCAATGCAGTGCGAGTTGGCCCAGGGAATTGACGCCATGCTTCAAATCAGCGGCGCGTTCGAATACGGTAACCCGCCAGTTTCTGCGCGCCAATTGCCGGGCCGTGGCGCTGCCAGCCACACCGGCGCCGATGACTGCGACGGTCTTTTCGCCCGAGACACCGGAGGGATATCGGAACCAGCGCGGAGCATCCGCCAAATCGGGCTTGGACGATTCGAAAGATACGAAAGCATCATCCGACCAGCCCGGCAAGCGCCGGTGGAAAGGCTCCAGGCTCGAAAAGCCCCTTCGGAGCCAGGATGTGGCTTTGGCCAAACCACGCTGAACTCGATTGGCCGGGCTGTAGAAACTGGCCGGCCCACCCGACGCATGAAATGCGGCTTGTTCAAGTAAAAGGCCCAATTCCGAAGCGTGATAACGAAACCATGCCGTAGCTCGGAAGGCGCCGGTTTCAACCGGCGCGGATTTCCGAAGGACCCCACGCAGCATGTGCCGTTTGTTGGCAAAACCGCGAACTCGTTTCACGGAAAACCCCGCGTCGCGCAATTCGCGCCTTACTGCGCCAGCCGCGCTATAGGTGCTGATCGTCGCTCCTGTCTTGCCACAATCGGCGATCATGCCGAATAACTCCCAACCCCACATGTCGGGATTGACGGCGGGGCTGAATCCATCGAGATACCAGGCGTCAATTTTACTTCGCAGACCTTCGCCGTGGAGCAGCATCTGTTCTGCGGCATCGCCCAGAAACAGGTCGAGTTGCAGTTTGTCGTGAAGGCTCAATCGATGGCAGCCCGCGGCCGGCGTGGGATACTGCGTCAGCAGCCACGAAGCCGGCTCGGCGAGTTCAGGGAATCGCGCCAGAGCACGGCGCAGGTCAGATGGACGCAAAGGGCGATTTTCAAAACCGAGGTAGTGCAGGCGGCAAGGACATCCGGCAGCAAGCCATTCGTTCACGGTCAACAGGAAATTGAGTCCGATGCCAAATCCGGCCTCGGCGATTACGAAATCTCCTTCGCTGGTCGCGACCCGCGCCGGAATCCGGTTGGCTTCGAGGAACACGTGCCGGCTTTCGCCGAGCGGGTCGGCGGCATCGTGGTAAATGTCGTCAAAATCGACCGAACGCGGCGCCCCTGCATCGGTCCATTCGAGTTCCGCGTATTCGACCTTCAAGACCGGCCCTCGATTTGTCTGTGCCAAGGCGGCATGATAGCTTGCCTTGCATCTCCCGCGGCGCGCCGCGCAACTCATGTGCAGAAGGAACTAGGCAATGAATTCGTTTCGACTGTTTCTGGCGGCTTTTCTGGCCGTGCTCGTAATCTACACCTTTGCCGTGATCGCAAATCACGGTATGGACCTGTTTTCAGTATTTATCGGCGATATGGAAGGAATAAGCTGGGCCGGCCAGTTCAATCTGGATTTTACGGGTTTCCTCCTGCTGTCTGGAATATGGACGGCATGGCGCAACCACTTCACTCAGACGGCTTTCGCCTTGAGCTTGCTGGCGTTCTTCGGCGGCATGCTGTTCCTTGGCATCTATCTGTTGTACCTGAGCTACGCGGAACAGGGCGACGCGAAACGGATGCTGCTCGGCCGGGAACGCGCCCGCGACGGCGGATTGGGATAGAATCCCTGTCGCGGTAAAACCAAGCAAAACTGGGCGGAACGGGAACATGCTGGAAGTCAGTACGCAATTCAACAAATTGAAGGAAATATCCGAGCGCACCGAAAGTCTCAGGGGGTATCTTTGACTATGCCGCCAAGCGCGAACGTCTGACCGAGGTCGAACTCGAACTGGCCGAGCCGGCGGTCTGGGAGCGGCCCGACCGCGCCCAGGCGCTGGGCCGCGAGCAATCCGAACTTGCCGGCGCGACCGGCGCCATCGACGAACTCGAAGCGGGTTCGGGGGAACTGCGCGACTTGTTCGAACTGGCCCGCGAGGAAAACGATTCCGAGTTGCTGAATGAGGCGGAGGCCGAACTCAAGTCGCTGTTGGCCAAACTGGAAGCGCTCGAATTCCGGCGCATGTTCGCCGGCGACATGGACCAGGCGAACGCCTATCTCGACATCCAGGCCGGCTCGGGCGGCACCGAGGCCCAGGACTGGGCGGAAATGCTATTGCGCATGTATCTGCGCTGGGGCGAAGACAAGGGTTTCGCCACGGAATTGGTCGAAGTCTCCGGCGGCGATGTGGCGGGTATCAAGAGCGCCACCGTGCATGTCCGGGGCGATTACGCATTCGGTTGGCTGCGCACCGAAACCGGGGTCCACCGGCTCGTGCGCAAATCGCCCTTCGATTCGGGCAATCGGCGCCATACTTCCTTTGCGGCGGTTTTCGTCTCGCCCGAAATCGAGGACGATATCGAGGTGAATCTCGACATGAGCCAGGTTCGCGTCGATACCTATCGTTCGAGCGGCGCCGGCGGCCAGCACGTCAACAAGACCGATTCCGCGGTGCGGCTCACGCACGAGCCCACGGGAATCGTCGTGCAATGCCAAAGCCAGCGTTCGCAACACAAAAACAGGGAAATGGCGGTCCGGCAATTGAAGGCGAAAATTTATGAAATGGAGGAATTGCGCCGAAAAGAGGAATCGCAAAGCATAGAAGAATCGAAGGCGGATATCGGCTGGGGCAGCCAGATTCGCTCCTATGTACTCGATTCCTCGCGCATCAAGGATTTGCGCACGGGAACCGAGACTACGAACACCAGCGCCGTACTCGACGGAGGGCTCGACATGTTCATCGAAGCCAGCCTCAAGTCGGGACTGTAAGGCAGCCGAATGCGGGAAACCGAAGCCATAGCCGAAAACAAGCTGATCGCCGAACGGCGGCGGAAGCTTGCGTTGTTGCGCGAGCGGGGGCTGGCGTTTCCCAACGGCTTCAAGCCCACGGATCGCGCCCGGGAAGTCGGCTTGGATTGCATGGACCTCGACGCGGGTGCGCTGGCCGGACTTGCGCGGCAAGTGCGCATGGCCGGGCGCGTGATCCGCATGCGCGGTCCTTTCCTCGTCATCGATGACGGCAGCGGCCCCATGCAGTTGTACGTGAACAACAAGCAACTCCCGGCGGCGCTCGCGGAACTGCTCAAGTTGCTCGATCTCGGCGACATCATTGGCGTGGAAGGGGAGTTGTTCCGCACCGGCAAGGGCGAGTTGACCGTGCGCGCGGCGCATTTCCTGTTGCTGAGCAAGTCGCTGCGCCCGCTGCCCGACAAGCGCAAGGGGCTGACCGACACCGAACTGCGTTACCGGCGCCGCTATGTCGACCTGATCGCCAACCCCGGAACCCGGGAGCGATTCGCCTTGCGTTCGGCGATCCTGCGTTCGATCCGGGACTATTTCGAGCAAGCCGGATTCATGGAAGTCGAAACCCCCATGTTGCAGATCATTCCCGGCGGCGCCGCGGCGCGTCCCTTCGTTACACATCACAACGCGCTCGATCTGCCGATGTATCTGCGCGTGGCGCCGGAGTTGTACCTGAAGCGGCTGCTCGTCGGCGGTTTCGAGGCGATATTCGAATTGAACCGCAATTTCCGCAACGAGGGACTTTCGACGAAACACAACCCCGAGTTCACCATGCTCGAGTTCTACCAGGCCAACAAGGTTTTCTCGGATTTCATGGACCTGACCGAAGACCTGTTGCGGACGGTGGCGCGGAAAACATTCGGCGAAACCCGTTTCAACTGGCAAGGCCACGCGATAGATTTTGCCGAACCATTCAGGCGGCTGAGCGTGCGCGATGCCGTGGTCGAATATTGCGGCCTCGCCGATGCATCCGGATTGGAAAGTCTCGACAGCCTTCAATCCCTGGCGCGCGAACTCGATGTCTCCTTCGACCCCGCGTGGGCCGGCGGCAAGTTGCTGATGGAGATATTCGAGCAGAAAGTCGAGGATCGATTGATCGATCCGGTCTTCATCGTCGACTATCCGACCGAAGTATCGCCCCTTTCGCGCCGCAACGACGACGACCCCGGCATCGTCGACCGGTTCGAGCTTTTCATCGCCGGACAGGAACTGGCAAACGGATTTTCCGAACTGAACGACCCCGAAGACCAGGCCGAGCGCTTCCGCGCCCAGGCCGAGCGGCGCGAATCCGGCGACGACGAGGCGATGTATTACGACGAGGATTACATCACGGCGCTCGAATACGGCATGCCCCCCGCCGCGGGCGAGGGACTCGGCATCGACCGGCTCGTCATGTTGCTGACCGATTCGCCTTCGATCAAGGACGTCCTGCTGTTCCCGCACATGCGGCCGGACCATGCAAGCTGAAGCCCGGGACCCGGAGCGGCAGGTCAAGCTCGAAGCTTCCTGGCTGCGGGAATTGGCCGGTGAATTCGACCAGTCCTATATGCGCGAACTGAGCGCTTTTTTGCGCGGGCAGAAAGCCGCGGGCAAGCGGATTTATCCCCCCGGCGGCAACATCTTCAACGCGCTCGACTCGACGCCTTTCGACAACGTCAAGGTCGTCATCCTCGGCCAGGACCCTTATCACGGACCGGGCCAGGCCCACGGCCTCTGCTTTTCGGTGCCGCCGGGAGTCGCCGCACCGCCTTCATTGCAGAATATATTCCGGGAACTGCAATCCGACCTCGATTTCACCATCCCGCGGCATGGCTGCCTGGAACATTGGGCGGGGCAGGGCGTGCTCCTGTTGAACGCCGTGCTCACGGTCGAAGCCCGGCGCGCGGCCTCGCATCAGGGCAAGGGCTGGGAGCAATTCACCGACCGCATCGTGCAATGCCTCAACGAGAAGCGCAGCGGGCTGGTGTTCATGCTTTGGGGCGCCTACGCCCAACGCAAGGGCGCGATCATCGACCGGGACACCCATCTCGTACTCGCCGCCCCGCATCCTTCGCCATTCTCGGCCGATCGGGGTTTTTTCGGTTGCCGGCATTTCTCCCGGGCGAACGATTACCTGCGGGAACAGGGCAAGGAAGCCATAGACTGGCAGTTGCCGTTGTCGTAGTTTTGCCCGTCATCCTGCGCGTAGTCGCAGGAACTCCGCGGGAAGTCAAATGCGTAGCGGAAAGATTCTGCGACTACGCTTCGCTCCGCGCAGAATGACTGAATTTACGTAGTCAGACTTCACTGGTAGTAAATACGAACAGGAACAGCAAGACGGCGGCGAACGGAATCCACCAGGCAGTTGCCGATGCGGCGACAAGCAATTCCTGCAATTGCGCGAACGAGCGTTCTCCCGGCCGCCACGCCTGAATCCTGCTCCATGTACTTTCGGGAACGGTCGCAAGCAGCAAACCGAGACCGGCTGCTCCAAACAGGCCGCCGGCCTTGAGTGGAAGCAGCGCCCGCGCCGGCAACTGCGAGCGCCTGTTGATCTTAGCCCTGAGCCACATCAATTCGGGATCGGGCAATTCGCCGGGAATCGATTCGAGGCGTGCGGCCATCCGCGCCATCCAGCAGGCCACCCGGCAGGTCTCACGGCAGGATTGGCAACGTTCGATATGGGCCCGCAAGCTGTCGGGCCAATTGTTCGAGCGCGCGGCCTGAACGACTGCGTCGGATTTCGGGCATGAATCGACATTCATGTTGTTTCTCCCGCGTTCCAGCCATGTTTTTCGAGAATCCGCGCCATTTTCCCGCGCGCCCGGAACAGCGCCACCCGCACCCCCGATTCTCGCATTTCCAGCGCGCCCGCAATCTCGCGGTGGCTTGCCCCTTCCACGTACGCGAGCCAGAGCAGAGCCTGTTGCCTGGGTGCCAGCTTATCAAACAGCCGCTGCGTATCGATACTCAAGTCGGGCCGCGGGCGATCCGGCTCCGGTTCGGGCAGGCTTTCGCTCAATCTCCGTTGCCGGGTCAACTTGCGGCGATGATCCGCCACCAGGCTCAGCGCGGTCTTGTAAAGATAAGAGCGAACCTGGTGGATGTTCGCGTCCTTCAGGTCCGCGCGGAGCAGGCGGATATACGCCTCTTGCAGCAAGTCGTCCGCCAGCGGCGGATCTTTCAGCGCCGAGATCAGGAAGGCGCGAAGCCGCCGGGCCGTTTGCGCATGAACCTCGCGGAAAGCGGCTTCGTCCATATCCGGATATCAGTACCCGTTGCGGGATTCTTCTTGCCATTGCTTGGAGAAGCGTCTGGAAACCGCGGCCGCCACTATGAAGCCGACGCCAATGACAAGCGAAAGAACGCCAGGGATAATGAATTCGCTGTCGCTGAACGCCAAGCCATGAAATCCAAGTCCGAGGAAAGTAAGTATTATTCCCACGGACATGAGCGCCAGAATCGTCCTGTGGGGATTTGATTCAAACTGGCGCATGAACTGGCGCCCGCTATCGGTTTCAAGAAATTCGGCCAACTCCTGCGCCGACTCAAACTTTGCCAACAGTTGCTGTTGGAGTTCAACTTGCTTTCCGACTCGATACAGTCTTACTTTTCCGGTGAGCCAAACGATCAACACCAGCGTACCGAAAAACACGGTCGGTACTACGATAGCTTCTATTGTCGCTTCCATCTGCCTGCTCCAATTTACCAGTTTGAAATGAATTGCCCTGCAGGTGCCCGCCATCGGCAAGATACCTCAGTTCATGCTCATACAACGTCCGGGCGGGGATAGTGGTTAACGCACCCGGGCGGGCAACCAGTCTTCGATTTGGTTGGTGCATGCCATCCCTGGCGCGACGTAAGTGGTTTCTCCAACCCCCGGCCTTGCCATCCATGGCAAGTCGTTCGGCCCTCAAAAAGCGTTGCTTTTTGTCGGCTTCGCCGACCGGGCCTCACCCAGTGTACCGGCAGCCGCTGGTGCAGGTTTCGCGGACTTCGACTTCGGCCAGGCCGGGCAGGGAAGCTTGCAGACGCTCCCAGATCCAGATCGCCAGGTTCTCGCTGGTGGGATTCTCAAGCCCCTCGATCTCGTTCAGATAGCGATGATCGAGTTGCTCCAACAGGGGCTGGAAGGCGTCGGCGATATCGGCGAAATCCTGAACCCAGCCTTGTGGCTGCTGTAGTGGACCTTCCACCGTGACAGCGATCCGGAACGAATGGCCGTGCAGGCGCGAGCACTTGTGCCCAACTGGCAGATTGGGCAGGCGATGAGCCGCCTCGACCCTGAATTCCTTGTAGATTCTCATAGCGCGATGGCGCCGCCGGTCGCCGGGCTTGTCGGGCAAGTGGGCATTTTGCCACAAGTCCCGATGTTGGCCTCACCGTTGTTGACAGAACATGCCGAGCGAGTACAATTCGCGTTCGCCTGAGCTCGGGTGGTTAGCTCAGTTGGGAGAGCGTCGCCCTTACAAGGCGAATGTCGGGGGTTCAAATCCCTCACCACCCACCAAAGTCATCCCGGCCCGGGCTGACCCGACAAAGTCGGCTTTGGTCAGGTTAACGTCTCACAACGGACCGGTAGTTCAGTCGGTTAGAATGCCGGCCTGTCACGCCGGAGGTCGCGGGTTCGAGTCCCGTCCGGTCCGCCATTTGCACTTGCTCGACAGATTTTCTCCGCGAAAGTCGCGTTGGCGGCATGGTGGAAAACCCCGAATTTGCGTTGTTCGCCAGATTTGGTACAGTCTCCCTGTCGGTCGGCGACGACCAGATCGAAGCGTGAATGCCATCACGCACTGAATGACGCGGAAAAAATCGCGCCGGCCAAATGCATGCGGCGCGGACTTGTGTGCGTGGGTCCCCGCCGCCAAATGGAGGTGCGACACATGAAACAAGAGAGAGGAAGAGATTTCGCGATCAGTCTGGTATTTGTTCTGCTGCTGTTCCCTTTGTTTGCCCAAGCCCAGGAATTGGATTTCGGCAATGACCGTTCATTGTGGTCCAACGACGGCGAATGCGACGATCCACGGTTTGAAGGCGAGGGGATGGCCTCCTCGCTGTCTTCGCGGAACGAAGGCAGGGACGCGAGCGACTGCCGCGAACTGTACGAGGCGGGGCGGATAAACCTGATCGGCGAAGCGCCGGCGGCGCGAACCGCGCGCGACGCGTTGCAGGCGGTCGATGCGATTGCCGACGATGATGTGGCGGCGATCAAGTCGCTGTTGAGGTCATTGCTCGAAGCGGTTTTGCGAATCGAAGCCGGACTCGAGCGGGAGGGCCACATCTAGTCCGCCAGCGCGTCTTCGAGCCATTTCTCGACCGCTATCCGGTCATCGAGGTCGTCAAGATATTCCAGGATCGCCTGCCGGACATGAAACTGGACCGATTTGCCGGTGAGAGCGGCGAGCAGCGCCAGTTCGTTTTCGAGTTCCCGGGGCAGGTCGATTCTGTGCATTGGCGTTCCTTCTGAAGCAATCCCGGATCCTGCAAAGGCTGAAGCGATCCCGTTCTTGTCTCTCGGCTGGTCTTTTCGGCTCGATTATATGCGAGGGTAAACGCTGTCACAGTTGCGTTTACCACGACATCAGGTTGACATCAGCGCGACATCCGGCTGAATTCGCGGAAGTGAAGGGCATAACTGGCGGGTTTAAAGGCAATTCGGCTACACTTCGGCGCGTACCTGTCGATTTCAAGAAACAAGGATACCGGCGCAGGTTCAGCGGTGGGGCGGGTGAGAGACAGGCAAGACGATTCATGCGACTGAAATGCATCAGGCTGGCCGGTTTCAAGTCATTTGTTGACCCCACCACCATCAACTTCCCTTCAAACATTTGCGCCGTAGTGGGGCCCAACGGTTGCGGCAAATCGAATGTGATCGACGCCGTGCGCTGGGTCATGGGCGAGAGTTCGCCGCGGAACCTGCGCGGCGAACAAATGACCGATGTCATTTTCAACGGTTCCGCGGTTCGGAATCCGGTCGGTCTGGCCTCGGTGGAACTCGTCTTCGACAACACCGACAAGCGCCTGCAAGGCGAATACGCCGGCTACGCTGAAATCTCGATCAAGCGCAAAGTCGAACGGGGCGGCGATTCGGTCTATTCGCTCAACGGAACCCGTTGCCGGCGGCGGGACATCACCGAACTGTTTCTCGGCACCGGACTCGGCCCGCGCAGTTATTCGATCGTCGAGCAAGGCATGATCAGCCGCCTGATCGAGTCGAGGCCGGAAGAGTTGCGCGTCTATATCGAGGAGGCCGCCGGCATTTCGAAGTACCGCGAGCGACGCAGGGAAACCGCGGCGCGCATCGCCAGAACCCGCGAAAACCTGGAGCGTCTGGCCGACGTGCGCGGCGAATTGCAGCGGCAACTGCAACATCTCGAGCGGCAGTCGCGGGCAGCCCAGCGCTACCGGGAGCTGATGGAAGAGCAGCGAACCGTCGAAGCGCGCCTGCATGCCTTGCAGTGGCGAAATCTGGCGGGGGAAATGGACGCGTTCGAACGGTCACTGGCCGAGTTGGAAACCCGCAAGGAGGAAGTCGCCGCCGGTCAACTCGAGGAGGAAGCCGCCATCGAACAGAGCCGAGCGCGGAATGCGGAACTCAATGCCGGCGTTTCCGACATTCAGGGCAAGAGCATTCAGATCGGCAACGACATCGCGCGCATCGAACAGTCGATGGAGCATCACAGGGAGAGGGTCGCGCAACTTGGCGGGGACTTGGAAAAAACCCGCGGCGACTGGCGCCAAACTTCGGACGAGCTCGATTCCGACCTGGCCCGGGTGACCCGGGTCGAGCGCGAACTCGAACAGATCTCGCGCGACGTGACGGCGGCCGAAGAGCGGGAAAGCGAATCTTCGCGTCTCGCCGGGGAAACGGAAAGCCGCCAGCGGGAAAGTCAGCGGCAATGGGACGACTTCAGTCTCGAAGCGGAAACGCCGCGGCAGACCGCCGAAGTCGAGCAGACGAGAATCCGGCAATACGAAAACAACATCGAGCGCGCGCGTCAGAGCCGGGAGCGATTGCAATCCGAATTGTCCGAACTCGATACGGAGCCCGGTGACATTGCCGGCCGGGAACAGCAGGCGTCCGAACTGGGAGAGGAGTTGGAACGCTTGCGCGACCGTCATAATGAGTCGGTGGCCGAGTTGGAAAGCGCGCGGAAACTGCTCGCGGCTTGCGGCGAGGAGCTTGATCGCGTTCGTTCGGAAATCCGGGAAGCGGGCGGACGAATGGCTTCGCTTGACGCCTTGCAGCAGGCGGCGCTCGGCAGTGACGACACGGCGCCGGCGGAATGGCTAAAGAGGCGGGGCCTGGAAGGAAGTTCCCGGCTGGGCGAATCCCTGCGGATCGAACCGGGCTGGGAAACCGCCGTTGAACTCGTGCTGGGGGACCGCCTGCGCGGAATTTGCCTGGCCGATCTGCCCGATTCGCTGCTTGCGGATCTGCCCAGCGCGGATCTGACCCTGCTCGACATCGGAGACGCCGCGCCGCTGGAAGCGAGGCAAGGCCTGCCGCCATTGCTGGCGGGCAAAGTTGAAAGCAGCCGGCCGCTCGGCGATCTGCTGCGCGACGTCTATGGCGCCGGGAATCTGGAGGAAGCCTTGGCGGTGCGAGGCAAGCTGCGGGCCGGAGATTCCGTGGTCTGTCCCGAAGGCGTGTGGATCGGCGCAAGTTGGATCCGCATCGGCAAGGCCGACCGGGAGCAATCCGTCGTCCTGCGGCAATTGGCGATCGACAGCCTGCAATCCGAGATCGCCGCGCAGGAAGAGAAATCCGCAAGGCTCGAACAACAGCGCGAAGAGTTTCGCCTGACGCAGTCCGAGGCGGAAGGAGAGCGCGAACAATGCCTGGAACTCTTGCGGGAAAAGACCGCGGAGCTGGAACGGATTCGCGCGGAAATCTCGGCCGAAAAGGCCCGCATCAAGGGAAATATCGAGCGTCGTGAACGCATTGAAGCGGAACTCGGAGCATTGCGGAAACAGATCGAACACGATCGGACCGGCGCGGAAGAGTCGGGTCGGCGTCTGCGGGAAGCGCGCGATCGGATGAAGGCGGACGCCGGGCGCCGGCGGGAATACGCGCGCGAACGGGAGCGGGATCGGAAGCGGCTTGAAGAACATCGGACCCGTGCCGCCAGCGACAAGGATGAATTGCACAAACTCGCCCTGAAAAAGAACGAACTCGGCACGCAATTGAAATCGACCCGGGAGAACATGGACCGCATGGCCGTCCAGGTCCAGCGCGACGCGGAAAGAATTCAGGCTCTGGAGGCGCAATTGGAGGAAACGCGGGAGCCGGGAGAACAATTGCGGAAGCAATTGCAGGAAAAGCTGAAACAGGCCGCCGATATCGAACAGGAGTTGCGCGAAGCGAGGGCCGCTTACGAAAAAGCCGAAGAAAAGCTGAAAGTCCGGGAAGCGACGCGTCGGCAGTTGCAGCAACGCCATACCGGGGTTCTTGAAGAGATCCAGCGCCATCGCGTCGACAACGAACGCGCGGCGGTGAAAAGCGAGGATCTGCTGGCAAGGCTCGGTCAGGCCGGATTGCGCCCGCAACAGGTTCTCGATGATCTTCCCGAAGATCAGACCGCGCAATCCTGCGGAGAATTACTGGAAAAGCTCGAAGGACGCATCAATCGGATCGGCCCGGTCAACTTGGCCGCGGCGGAAGAATTCGAACAGCAATCGGAGCGCAAGGTCTGGCTCGACAAGCAGAACGACGAACTCGAAAAAGCGCTTTCGACGCTGGAAGACGCGATGCGGAAAATCGACAGCGAGACCCGGTCCCGCTTCGGCGCCACGCTGGACCAGATCAACGAGGGGCTGAAAGGCCTGTTCGCCCGCTTGTTCGGCGGCGGACAGGCCTATCTCGAGTTGACCGGCGAAGATCTGCTCAACGCCGGCGTGACCATCATGGCGCGTCCGCCGGGTAAGAAGAACGTGAGCATCCATCTGCTTTCCGGCGGTGAGAAAGCGATGACCGCCATCGCCCTGGTTTTCACCATCTTCCAACTCAATCCTTCGCCGTTTTGCATGCTCGACGAGGTCGACGCGCCGCTCGACGACGCCAATATCAATCGGTTCACCGCCCTCCTGCGGGAACTCGCCGCGCGTGTGCAATTCATTCTCGTCACCCACAACAAGATTTCGATGGAGACCGCCAGTCAACTGCTTGGCATCACAATGCAGGAAGCGGGCATATCCCGGGTTGTCAGCGTCGATATCGAAGAAGCCGCGGAAATGGCGACGGGCTGAGGCGGCATTCGAAGATTTTGCTAAAGAAATTCACTCAATCGGTGGATATAGCAAATGACCCGAACAAGAATTCAGGCAAGATTTCAAGAAAGCGTGGTTGTGAAAAAATGACGGACTTGCGTGAACTCCTGATCCTTGCTCTTGCGCTGTTGATCCTTTTTTCGCTCCTGCGCGCCGTTTATGTCGTCCATCGCCGCAGGAAAGGGCAGATCCGGCTTTCCATCGACAAGACGAATATCGAGGAAGCGGAATTGACCGAGCCCGAGTACCCCGAGCTCCCCAACGGCGGAGCGCGGTCCGTCTCGGTGGAGGCGTCCGGGGAGCCGGCGTCCGGGCGGGCGGCGGAATCCGATGCCGGAGATCCGCTTGCCGGCGAGAACGTGCCGATATTGCTCGATCCGGTCGCTGTCGAGTCCGCCGACGAGTCCGTGCCAGAAACCCGGGAGTCGCCGCCCGGCAAGCGCAAGAAAAATTGGCGCGAGGAGATTCTTGGCTCGAACGGCGAAGACTTGACGCCGTCCGACTTCGATCTGGACTTGGGCGCTGTTTCAATGACTGCCGGAGAGCGTATCGGAAGCGATTCGCCGAAGCGCGCGGGACCGGCGGAAACCACGGCACCCGCCAAGCCGCGGCCGGAACCGGAGCAAGCCGAACAGGCTGTGGAAGCAACCCGGTTCGAACGGGCCGCGAAGCCCGCGCGGCCCGAAAAAGAAGTGGATGATCCGGTCGAATCCGAATCCGAATCCGAATCCGAATCGGATGCGGTTGAAGCCGACAAGATCATCGCGATCAATGTGATTGCCGGCGAGGACCGCGTGTTCAACGGGCGGGAACTCTGGGATTTTCTCCATGCCGCTGGTCTGAGGCATGACAAGATGAAGATCCTCAGCAAGACCGAAGGCAATCGGGAAGACGGCAAGCCCATTTTCCGCGTTGCGAATATCGTCAATCCCGGCACTTTCGATGCCGACGCCATAGACGATTTCAACACGCCCGGCATCAGCATGTTCATGTTGTTGCCGGCCCCCATCAACAATCTGCTCGCTTTTGAGCAAATGTTGGCGGTGGCGCGCCGGCTTGCCGAAGCGCTGGACGGTCGATTGCTCGATTTCAAGCGGCGGGAAATGACCGCCGGGGAAATCGAACAGGCGCGGCGGCGCATCCGCGAATTCGACATGGGAACAGCCGGTTCGCCTTCGGTAAGCAACGGCATCTAGGCCATCCGTGAACGCCTCGGACGATGCGCCTGATTCGGTCAGGCAGGAAGTCGCCTCTCTACGGGAACAGGTCGAATTTCATAATCGCCAGTACCATGCCTTGGACCGGCCGCAAATCCCCGACGCCGAATTCGACGCCTTGCTGGCGAGACTGGAAGATCTCGAAAGCCGCTATGGTTTGCAAAGCCCGGATTCTCCAACCCAGCGCGTAGGCAGCGCGCCGTTGCCCGGATTTGTCGAAGTCCACCACGAAATTCCCATGTTGTCGCTGGAGAAAGCCTTCAGCGGGGAGGAGTTCGTTCAATTCGAAACGCGCGCGGCAAAGCGGGCGGATATTGAAGGCGCCATCGAATATTGCTGCGAACCCAAGGTCGACGGTGTCGCGGTCAGCCTGATTTATCGCGACGGCGTACTTGAGCGCGGCGCGACCCGCGGGGATGGCGTAAACGGCGAAGACATCACGCATAACGTCCGCACGATTCATGATATTCCCCTGCGCCTTGAGGGAGCGGACCTTGCCGGCACAAGAATCGAGATTCGCGGCGAAATTTTTCTGGGCAAGCGGGGATTTGCCGCATTGAACGAACGGGCCAGAAAGGAAGAGGACAGAACTTATGTCAATCCGCGCAATACCGCGGCGGGCGCCATCCGCCAGCTCGATTCGCGCAATACCGCCAGGCTCCCCTTGCGGATGTATTGCTACAGCCTCGGCGTCGCGGAAGGTCTCGACCTGCCGGAAACGCTGTTCGAGACTTTTGCCCTGCTCGACCAATGGGGCCTGAAAACCAATGCAGACCGTCAAGTCTGCGCCGGCGCCGACGCATGCCTGGAATATTGCCGCCGATTGCTCGAAAAACGCCCGGATCTTGACTATGAGATCGACGGCGCGGTCATCAAGATCAATCGCCTGAACTTGCAGCGGGAACTCGGTCAGACCGCCCGCAGCCCGCGCTGGGCGATCGCCTGGAAATTCCCCGCCGAGGAGAAAAGCGCCAGGGTGCTCGCCGTCGATTTCCAGGTCGGGCGCATGGGGACGATTACGCCGGTCGCCCGGCTCGAACCGGTATTCGTCGGCGGTGTTACGGTCTCGAACACATCCCTGCACAACATGGACGAAATCGGAAGACTTGGGCTTTGCGTCGGCGACACCGTCATCGTGCGCCGGGCCGGCGATGTCATTCCGCAGATCGTTGAGGTGATCGAGCGGGGAGACGAGCGCGGCGCGGTGGAAATGCCGAAGGCTTGCCCCGCCTGCGGCTCGCCCGTGGAACTCGACGGCGATATTCAATACCGCTGCAACGCCGGCCTGATCTGTCCCGCTCAGCGCAGGCAATCGGTCAGACATTTCGCCTCGCGCACTGCGATGGATATCGAGGGGCTGGGCGAAAAACTGATCGAACAACTTGTCGATTCCGGCGCGGTAAAGAATGTAGCCGATATCTACCGGCTCTCCGCCGATCAGTTGGCCGAATTCGAGAGAATGGGGCCGAAATCGGCCGAGAACCTGGTTGCGGCGATCAAGAACAGCAAGAAAACCAGTCTGAGCCGTTTTCTCATAGCCTTGGGAATTCGCGAAGTGGGCGATGCCACCGCTGCCGCGCTCGCGGCGCATTTCGGCGACTTGGAACCCGTGATGCAGGCGGATGCCGAAGCATTGCAGGAAGTTCCGGACGTGGGCGAGATCGTGGCAAGGCATATTCGCGAGTTTTTCGACAATTCCGAGAATCTGGAGTTGATCGAAGTTTTGCGCGAAGCCGGCGTGAAATGGCCCGTCGAGGAAACCGGAAAACAGGATAGTCTGCCCTTGGCTGGACAGACGTTCGTGCTCACAGGCACACTGGAACGGTTGACCCGAAACGAGGCCAAGGCAAGACTCGTCGCACTCGGCGCCAAGGTCGCCGGCAGCGTGTCGGCGCGAACGAGTTGTGTCATCGCCGGCAAGAGCTCCGGCTCCAAGTTGACCAAGGCCGAAGAGTTGGAAATCAGGATTCTCGATGAGCCGGAGTTCGTTGCGTTCCTGCTGGGTCACGGCATTGAAGTCTGAGCAAAGCCGAACCACGCGGAGCTATTCATGAGTTGGTGGGGAAAAGTCGTAGGCGGGACTTTCGGCTTCGTGCTCGGCGGTCCGCTTGGCGCCCTGCTTGGCGCCGTACTCGGCAATTATTTTGATTCCGGCCTCGAAACCGCCGGCTCGGGCCGTTCTTTTGGCCGGGGCAGCACCGAACGTGTCCAGACCGCCTTCTTCACCGCGACATTCTCCGTCATGGGCTATATCGCCAAGTCCGACGGACATGTCAGCAGACATGAAGTCGAACTCGCCGAACGCGTCATGCGGCAGATGCGGCTGTCGCCGCGGCAGCGCCAGGTCGCGGTCGACCTGTTCAACGCAGGCAAGCAGGACGGATTTCCGCTTTTGCAGGTGCTTGAGCAACTTCGATTGGAAGCGGCCCGGCGCAATACATTGTTGCAAATGTTTCTCGAAATCGTCATCGCCACGGCGTTTGCCGACGGCGAACTCGACGCCAGGGAACGGAATCTGCTGCAAGGCATAGCCAATCAGCTCGGCTTCGCGCCGCGGCAACTCGATCAATTGCTGGGAAGAATTTCAGGCCAAGCCCGGTTCGCGCAGACCGAATCCAGCGAAGAGCAATTGCGGGCGGCGTACAAATTGCTTGGCGTAAGCGAAGCGACAGGCGATGCCGAACTGAAAAAAGCCTATCGCCGGCAGATGAGTCAGCATCATCCCGACAAGCTCGTGGCGAAGGGCCTGCCCGATGAAATGATGGATATCGCCACGCGCAAGGCCCAGGATATCAAGGCGGCGTACGAATTGATCAAATCAAGCCGCGCTACATGAAGGTCTCGTTGATATCCCGCAGCACGTCTCCGCCCGGGCACAGATCGTGCTCGTTCAGGCGGTTGAAGGGCTTGTCCACGGTGTCGTTCAGTTCGTGCAAATCGGATTGCGACTGGTTGATATAGAGCAGTCCCGTCGCGATCTTGCCCTGCTTCTTGTATTCGTTCACGTGGCGCAAGGCACTTTCGCGGTCGTAGGGGTCGTAATCGCCGCTTGTCTTGTGCAGGTGAATGACCGAGCCGTCGTGCAAAGTGATTTCCTTTTCCTTTCCGGCGGAATACTTGGCGGTGATCTCCTTGCGCATGGGGACGAAATCGATTTCGCTGAGAACCACGTTGTTTTCCCAGGTGTTCTTGTAGCCATGGGCGGAGAAGGGTGTGTTGTTGAAAGTCACGCAAGGCGAAATCACGTCGACGAAGGCAAAGCCGCGATGGCTCAGGCCCGCCTGGATCAGCGGCACGAGTTGGTCCTTGTCGCCGGAAAAACTGCGCGCCACGAAACTCGCGCCGAGATCGATGGCCAGACTGACGAGATCGATATTGTCGTACTGGCTTTCCTCGCCGAACTTGGTCTTCGAGCCGAGGTCCGCCGTTGCCGAAAGTTGGCCCTTGGTGAGGCCGTAGGTGCCGTTGTTGGCCACCATGTAAAGCATGTTGATGCGGCGGCGAACGATATGACAGAACTGGCCGAGCCCGATGGACGCCGTGTCGCCGTCGCCCGAGATGCCGATGTAATACAACTCGCGGTTTGCCAGATTGGCGCCTGTCGCGATCGAAGGCATGCGCCCATGGACCGAATTGAAGCCATGGGATCTTTCGAGAAAATACGCGGGAATCTTGGAAGAACAGCCGATGCCCGATACCTTGGCAACCTGGTGGGGCGCCAGCGACATGTCGTGCACCGCGTGAATGATGGCGGCGCTGATCGAGTCATGGCCGCAGCCGCCGCACAAGGTGGTCAGCGTGCCTTCATAGTCCCGCCGGGTATAGCCCAGATCGTTCTTCTTGAGCCCGGGATGGTGGAAACGCGGTTTGACGATATAGCTCATGGTTCGATCACCGCTCAGGCGGAGGCCAGTTTCGACATTTCGGACAGGTCTTCCAGAATCGCCGATTCGATGCAGTCGGCGCTCGTGACCACACCGTTGTAACTGAGGATAGAGTGCATCTTTTCGTCGGTGGCGTTGCACTCGATCTTGAGCAGGCTTTTCAACTGGGCGTCGCGATTCTGTTCGATCACGTAGACGAGTTCGTGTGCGTCGATGAAGCGCGCGACTTCCTCGTGGAACGGGAACGAACGGATGCGCATGGTGTCGAGCATGATGCCCCGTTTCGCGAGCTTGTCGTGCACTTCGGGAATGGCGCTGGCGGTTGTGCCGAAATAGATCATGCCGCGCGTGTTGCCTTCGGACTCGATTTCCGGCCGCGGCAGATACTTCAGCGAACCGGCGAATTTCTTCGCCAGCCGATCCATCATTTCGGCGTAGACGTTGCCGTCTTCGGTATACGCGGCCACGGCGTCATGGGAACTGCCGCGGGTGAAATAGCTGCCCTTTTCGGGATGGGCGCCTGGGTAGGTGCGCCAGGGAATGCCGTCGCCGTCGACATCGGCGTAGCGGCCGTAATCTTCGATCTCCTCCAGTTGTTCCGCGCTCAATACCTTGCCGCGGTCGTATTTGCGCGCATCGTCCCATTCCAGCGGGTCGCAGATATGATCGTTCATGCCGAGTTCGAGGTCGCTCATGACGATTACCGGGGTTTGCAGTCTGTCCGCGATATCGAAGGAATCCGCGGCGAATTCGAAACACTCCTTGGGCGTCGAGGGGAACAGCAATATGTGTCGGGTATCGCCGTGGGAGGCGAAGGCGCAGCTCAGCAGATCGCCTTGCTGGGTGCGGGTCGGCATGCCGGTCGAAGGGCCCACGCGCTGGATGTTGAACAGCACCACGGGAACTTCGGCGAAATAGGCCAGGCCGAGAAACTCCTGCATCAGCGACACGCCCGGACCGCTCGATGCGGTAAACGCGCGCGCCCCGTTCCAGCTCGCGCCGATGGCGATGCCGATGGCGGCGAGTTCGTCTTCGGCCTGGACGATGGAGAACTTCCTTTTGCCGGTGCCGGGGTCGATTCGCATGCGCTGGCAGAATTTGCCGTAGGCGTCCACCACCGAAGTCGACGGCGTCAGCGGATACCAGGAAGCGACGGTCGCCCCGCCATAGACGCAGCCCAAGCCGATCGCGGTATTGCCGTCCATGAGAATCTTGCCCTTGGCCTTGCGCGAGGGTTTCAGCCGAATCGGCAGTGGGCAGTCGAAATTATCGTTGGCGTAATGGTAGCCGAGTTCCAAGGCATGAACGTTCGGCAGGATGAGCTTTTCCTTGCCGCGGAATTGCTGGCTGATCATGCTCGTGAGAATCTCAAAATCGATCGACAGCAAGGCCGCCAGGGCGCCCACATATACGATGTTTTGAAACAATTGACGTTGTCCCGGATGTTCGAACTCGCGCAGGCAAATCTCCTTCAGCGGGATCGGCAGGAAATTCACGTCTTTGCGCAGGGGCCGGAGCGCCTTGGACGAATCGTAAAGCGCATAGCCTCCCGGCAGCACCGATTCGATATCCCGGACGATGGTCTGCTCGTTCACCGCGACCATGAGATCCACGCCGTCCCTACGCCCGAGATAGCCCTTGTCATTGACGCGCACTTCGTACCAGGTGGGCAGGCCCTGGATATTGGAAGGAAAGATATTGTGCGGGCTTACCGGAACGCCCATGCGGAAGATCGACTTGGCGAACAGGTTGTTGGCGCTGGCCGAGCCCGAACCGTTCACGTTCGCGAACTTGACGACGAAATTGTTGACTCCGGAAAGACGCTTCGAGGTCTTTGCGGTTTTGCGCTTGCTCATGCGTTAACCGCTTTGGCCGTGTTGTAGAGATATTTCTGCATGTCCCAGGCGGAAGTCGGGCAACGTTCGGCGCACAGGCCGCAATGCAGGCACAGGTCTTCGTTCTTGGCCATGATGCGTCCGGTGTCGAGGTTTTCGGAAACGTACAGATCCTGTTCGAGGTTTTCCGCCGGCGCCAGCAGGCGCTGGCGCAGTTCCTTCTCCGCACCGTTGGCCGTGAAGGTGATGCAGTCGGTTGGGCAGATGTCGACGCAGGCGTCGCATTCGATGCAGGTTTTCGCCGTGAACACGGTCTGCACGTCGCAATTCAGGCAACGCTGGGTTTCGGCGAAGCCCAGTTCCTCATCGAAGCCGAGTTCCACTTCGACATTGATGTCGTTGAGCGTCTTCTCCTTGGAGGCGTGCGGCACGATATAGCGCACGTCGTGGCTGATGTCGTTGTCGTAGGACCATTGATGGATGCCCATCTTCTGGCTGTCGAGCGTGGTCAGGTCGGCGGGGCGGTCGTTCACGTCCCGGCCTTCGCATAGCAGATGGATCGAAAGCGCGGCGGAGTGTCCGTGCGCCACGGCGGTAATGATATTGTCCGGCCCGAGCGCGGCGTCGCCGCCGAAGAACACTTTCTCGTGGGTGGACTGGAATGTGGTCTGGTTGAGCACGGGCAGTTCCCAGCGATCGAATTCGATGCCGAGACCGCGCTCGATCCAGGGAAAGGCGTTGTCCTGGCCGATCGCGCACAATACGTCGTCACAAGGCAGAACCAGCGGATCTTCGCCGGTCGGAATCAGCAGCCGCCTGCCGTTTTCGTCGTATTCCCGGCGCACTTTTTCGAATTCCATGCCGCGCAGCCTGCCGTCTTCGAGCAAATAGCGCTTGGGCACGCAAAAGTTGAGGATGGGAATATCCTCGTTCATGGCGTCTTCGATTTCCCAGGGCGAGGCCTTCATCTCGTCGAAGCCGCTGCGCACCACGACCTTGACATCCTTGCCGCCGAGCCGTTTGGAACTGCGGCAGCAATCCATGGCGGTATTGCCGCCGCCGAGCACGATCACGGTTTCGCCGATGGAATCGATATGCTCAAAGGCGACATTCGCCAGCCATTCGATGCCGGTATGGATGTTCGCCGCGGCCTCTTCATGGTCTGGCAGATCGAGAGACTTACCGAGCGGGGCGCCGGTGCCGACGAAAACCGCGTCGAAATCCTCGGCCAGCAGCGCTTTCATGCTGGTGATTTCGGTGCCGAACCGGCAAGTGACACCCATGTCGAGGATGTAATTCAGTTCCTCTTCGAGCACTTCGACCGGCAGGCGGAATTTGGGAATCTGGGTACGCATGGCGCCGCCGGCCGCGGCGTCCCGGTCGAACAGGGTGATCTTGTAACCCAGTGGCAGCAGGTCCCGGGCCACGGTCAGCGAAGCCGGCCCGGCGCCGACGAGGGCGATATGCCTGCCGTTTTTCTTTTTCGGAATTTTCGGCAGGCGGGCGCCGATGTCGGACTTGTAGTCGGCGGCCACGCGCTTAAGCCGGCAAATCGCCACCGGTTGCTCTTCGACCCGGCCGCGCCGGCAGGCGGGCTCGCAAGGGCGATCGCAAGTCCGGCCGAGAATTCCCGGGAAGACGTTGGATTCCCAGTTGATCATGTACGCGTCCGTATAGCGCTTCTCGGCGATCAGGCGGATATATTCCGGCACCGGCGTATGTGCGGGGCACGCCCATTGGCAATCGACGACCTTGTGAAAAAAGTCCGGATCCTTGATGTCGGTCGGTTTCATGCGGCTTATTCAAAAAACGGCCGCGAATTGCGGCCAAACCCCGCCAGTATAAGGGAAATTCAAAAAAAAGGCCCGGTACTTGCGTACCGGGCCAAAGTACTATCAAGGGAGAGATAAATGAATCAAGGTCCGATACTGCTGGACAAAATCCACCTACGCACTCTCAGACACACCCTTGCCGCAAAAGTTCCCCGCCGGACAAAAATTTTTCAATCGGCCTTCGGGAGTTCAGGAAGGGCGTCTTGGAGAGCTGAAGTTAGCGTGGGTACAGAATTTTGGCGCAGGGTCCGATCAAGCCAAGCCTTGAAGTCATCGACTTTCGAGCCCCTAAGGTGCTTGGCCGCGAATGCCAGCAGACCTTTATTTTCGTACAAGGCGAGAAGGCTGGGAAGGTCGTCATTTTCGATAGCTGTGGAAATCCGGAGTTCGGCGTCCGTAGCAAGCCTTTGCACGTCCAGTTCTGTCGCGTTTTTCGCGCAAATTGTATCGAGGTCCTCAATGCTGGTTGCAGCTCCGAGGTCGATGCGTTTCATGTATCGGTCTGCTTGGCGGGAGACGTATCGCAATATAGACGAGTGCCTCGCTTTGTCGGATGCAATGGATTGAAAGACCTCTTGCTTCAGACCCTCTATGCGCTCGTCGAGACTATCTCCATCATAGCCTTCATGAGCCGCGATGGCTCGGCTGACCGCCGGTAGAAGCAAGACATTTTCCACTTCGACGACGGGGAGTGTGGCTATACCGAGTTCGCGGAGATGTCGAATTTCCTCTTCTGAACGGTGGTCGCCGTCCACGATGCCGCAACATGCGACTCGCGTGAAGGCATCATTGCTTCTAAGTGACACGACGGCGTGAATTACCGCCTCGCTGGATTCGCGGGGCAGCACGAGGTGGTCTGGATAGCAGGCACGGTAGATAGTCTGATCAAGGCTTGAGGCGGTTCCCTCGACAAAAAGGACGGGCTGGCGCGAACCGAGAATCAGGGTGACGAACTCTTCGCTGAATCCAGTGTCAGTCGGTGCCTGATCGATGTTCCACGTTTGGCCGGGTTCATAGTTTCGAACGATGTACTTGTCGCCTGGCCTCGATGCCGCAAACTCCAGGCTGTGCGTGATGAACACGAATACGCAGTCGGGTCTCGCAGCAGCTAGTTTGTCCCAAAGAAGCGTCATGATCGAGGGATGCAGGTGAAGTTCTGGTTCGTCGACCACGAGTACGGAGCCCTCGGAGGCAACAAGGGTTTGGCCTAAGAGGTAAAATATTGCTCTCTCACCATCGCTCAACTCTGATGCAGGGTAGGTGGCCTTTATCTCCGACGGGCGGACGGCAATGTCGTCCCCAGAGATTTCAAGTTTACGGTGGGGGAGGAGGTTTTCCCAAATCTCGGTCAGTAGCTCGAATTTGGTCGGTTCCGCGGTGGTGCCGGACCTTGATCGAAGGACTTTGTGACTCTTCAGGGCTGTGTTCGACTGCTCGGCGAATAGCGCCTGCACGAGGTAGTCGAAGTCGTTGAGCAGCAATGTGGCCCCTCGTCGCTGCCAGCGACCTCGTATCCTGTATTGCGCTGCATTAGGGTCGCGATGACTTGTTGGATTCCCGGTTCTCAATCCGCTCAGCGCTTCCCGTTCGGCGATCTTCGGTACGCTGGGATTGAGGGAAAGTGCGCGATGGGCGGAGACTCTGTGGGCGAAGAGACCCAGTTGCTCCTCAATGTAGACTGCCAAGCGAGTCTTGCCGCTTCCATTCGCTCCGCAGAATGTGATTGTGGTGCCTGGTGCAATTTGAAATTTGCGGGCTCCTTCAGGGGCTGGAATCGTAATTACGGGAGGCAGGCCGGAAAAATTGTTGGACATGTCGTAAGGGGCATTCGGAAAGCAAAGGAGGTTGGGTCGAAATTGCGAATTTCAAGGACTGGTGGGACAACGCCTTGCAGGTATCGCGCCTGACGCAGGAGAGAGCAATCATCGTCGTTCTGATCAGCCATATACGAGTGCAGACTGCGACAACCAGCTGATCAGGCAGTGGACCGTAGTAAACTCAGCATCGGCAATTGAACGATATCGCGACGGCACTCAACACACTAGCGTCAGTCGTAATCTGGGTTCTATGTGCCTCGACTTGACTTCCAGTCAGACTTCCATAAACTTCCATCTCAGGAAGCAAGTCAATGTACAATTTTTATTCATTTTCAGCAATTCGCGGGATGCAAGCAGGGCATCCATATTACACAGTAATGATTCCGCTATGCCAGGTGCCGCGGATTTTCAGTTTTGATAATGAGACATTACCGGCAGACTTGCGAACCCAACGTGTGCTCTCCAAGGTTCGGGTTCCCCAAATCGCCGACTACCTGTCGACAAATTGGGACAATTACATTCTTTCGTCGCTCTGCGCCTCAGTGGATGGAGACCTGAACTTCAAGCCAGCATCCGATGATCTCTCGCTGCGCAATGTGGGAATTCTGACCATTTCCATGGACGCGCAATTTCTCCTGAACGACGGACAGCATCGCCGCGCCGCAATCGAAGAGGCGCTCAAGACGCGGCCAGAACTTGAAAACGAGACTATCTCTGTTGTGCTGTTCGCCGATCGTGGGCTGGAGCGCTGCCAGCAGATGTTCGCGGATCTCAACAAAAATGCGGTGCGTCCGTCAGGCTCACTGAACGTCCTGTTCGATCACCGCGATCCGCTGGCTCGTCTGTCGGCGCATGTCCTGAGCGAGGTTGAGTTTTTCAGGCGCTTCACCGATTTAGAGCGCAGTTCCATCTCGAACCGGGGGACGGCGCTCTATACGCTTTCTAGCCTCAACCGCGCCAATGAATGGCTCGCAGGCAGGACCGCAGATCGATTTGGCGAAGACACGCCTGCGCTTACGGCGACCTATTGGGGCGCGCTCTACGAAGTAATGCTTGACTGGCAGCATCTGGATGCTGGGACTATGAAATCCTGTGGTTTGCGTCAAACGACGGTCCATGCCCATGGCGTGTTGCTACAGTCCCTCGGGCTCCTTGGCGGGCGTCTCCTGGCCGAAAAACCGGAAGCGTGGCGCAAGTACCTTTCAAATCTCAAATCATTGGACTGGTCACGCCGGAATGCTGATCTCTGGGAGGGTCGAGTGATGAATGGGACGCGAATGAATGGCCAGAAGCGGGCAGTCCTGCTCGGCGCCAATGTACTCTACCAGACTGTTGGCCTCCCCCTTGACGAGCGGGGACACCTTGCCGAGTCGAGCTTTGATGAGAAGAAGGCAGCGTAAATTGGAGACCTTATCAGACGACCTCATTCCGACCTCCGAACCTGATGTTCCTGGCCGTTCTGTTACGGATATCGAAAAAGAAATCCGCTGGCTCTATGACAGCGATGATCGCCCTTGGGTGATCGGCTATAGTGGTGGCAAGGATTCGACCTGCGCACTGCAACTCATCTGGTCGGCATTATTGGAATTACCGAAGAAAAAGAGAAAAAAGCCGGTTTATGTCTTGAGCTCCGACACACTGGTCGAGACGCCTGTCATCGTCGACTACATCGACAATACCATCGCTAAAATCAATGTGGCCGCTAAAGCGCAGTCGATCCCAATTGAAGCGCGCAAGGTTGTGCCGGACATCTCCGACAGTTTCTGGGTTAACTTGCTGGGCCGCGGCTACCCGGCTCCTTCCAAACGATTTCGTTGGTGCACTGAGCGTCTAAAGATTGATCCCGCAAACGCATTCATCAAAGAGAAAGTGGCAGAGTTCGGTGAAGTCGTCATGGTATTGGGTGTACGTCGCTCCGAAAGCGCGACCCGCGCCCAGGTTATGTCGCTTCATCGGATCAAGAACAGCGTTCTCTCCCGTCACACGACGTTGCTCGGCGCCTATGTATACACGCCGGTCGAAGCGTTTAGTACAGATGATGTATGGAGCTATCTACTCCAGAACGATAATCCGTGGGGCGGAGACAATCGCCAACTCCTCGCAATGTATCGGAATGCCCAAGCGGGCGAGTGTCCACTCGTGGTGGACAAGAACACAGAAAGCTGCGGCAACTCCAGATTTGGTTGTTGGGTCTGCACTGTAGTCACCAAGGATAAGGCTATGGAGGCTATGATCGATAATGGTGAGGAGTGGCTAGAACCTTTGCTTGACCTCAGAGATGAACTCGCAGCCACCCAAGACCCGGCGGAGAAGTCGAAAGTCCGCGACTTTCGTCGGCGGAACGGTAGCGTGGTCTTTAAGGCGGACAGCAATGAGACGATCCCGGGACCCTATAGAATCTCCTTCCGAAAGAACTTCCTGCGAAGGCTCCTGGAAGCTCAAATGGAGGTAAACCGAAACGCGCCCCCAGGCGAAAAGACAGTGCTCATTCATGATGCAGAGCTTTTGGAAATCCGTCGCATTTGGCGGTCCGAAGCCGGTGATTGGAGCGACACTATCACTGCTCTTGTGCGCGAAGTTCTCGGCCGCGAGCTGCCCATTGAAGACGATGGCGCTTACAAATTCAACGGCGAAGATGGTGCAATCCTGGAAGAGGTGTGCGCCGAACATTGTGTGCCACCAGCGCTTCTTGCTCAACTCTTGGAGGTTGAACGATCCGTTCGTGGATTGAAGCGTCGAGCCGCCGTCCACCAGAAGATCAGAGCGGTGATGGAGCGCGAATGGCGCGCTGAGGACGACGTGATCTCCGAGCGAAATGTAAGGATGCAAAAAGGCTTGTAATGATCCTTGAGTCGCTAACTCTGAATAATTTCGGCCTGTACGGTGGCGAGAACCAGTTTGACCTGTCTCCTACCTCCGATGACGAGCGCCCGGTTATTCTTGTGTGCGGCCACAATGGCAGTGGTAAGACGACGTTCCTTGAAGCAGTTCGCCTCGCACTCTATGGCAAACGCGCCCTTGGCGTCCGGGTGGCACGCTCCGACTATGAAACCTACCTTCTGCAGCGCATTCATACTTTCGCTGAAGAACAGGCCGCCTCCGTGACACTTTCGTTTTCGCGCCATGAAGAAGGGCGTACAGTGCATTATGAAGTTCAACGTGCTTGGGCGGCGCGCGGCACGTCAGTCATCGATTCCATTGAGCTCACTTGCGATGGCGTACCGGTCGCTGACATTCCACCCGAGGACTGGGATCATTATTTGGAAGATATGATTCCGTCGGGCATCTCGCAGCTCTTCTTCTTCGATGGCGAGAAAATCCAGAACTTTGCCGACGACACATCCGCGGATGAATTGAAGGATTCGATCCGGTCCCTTCTTGGCCTCGACCTGATCGATCAACTCCGCAGTGACCTTGCGCTATACACCGCGCGACGGAATCCGTCAGGGGCGTCCGTGGACATTGAATCAATTGAGCGCGATTTGAAGGCGGCAAAGTCAGAGCTTGCAGTTCTGGAAGAAAATGCTGCCCAGGATCGTGCCGATCATGGACGAGCCGACCGACAAATTGCCAAGGCGCAAATGGCGTTCGATGCCGAGGGAGGGACCGTCGCGCTGGATCGGGCCGGATTGAAGCAGACATTGAAAGAAGTGGAGAAACGGATTGGCTGGCTGCAAAACGATTTGAAACGTCTCGCCGAAAGCCCATTACCCCTGGGTATTGCCCCGAATTTGATAACGCGGTTGAACGACATTGTTTCCCAGCACGGTTTTTTGGCCGATACAGGGGCGATTCAGCAATTCCTTAACGCTTTTCAGTCCAGCAGCAGGGCCAAGACGTCTAGGCGACCGAATTGGACAAAGAGCCATTTCTCAGCCCTAAGAGCATTCCTTGACGAGACGTGTGAAGATTCTGGCGGCATCACGTTTGACGCAGATCCGGCCTGGATAAAGAGCCGCATTGATGTGATCGATGTGGATCTGAAAAACCAGGCGGCCGATCTTGGCAGAGAGTTCGATGACGTGCGGAATCGACAAGCATGGCTTAAGAAACAACTTCGGAACTTTGATGAGAGGGCTGCGCTCCAGACTCTTGAAACCCTGAAGAAGGCTGAATATGAGCGTGGTCGTGCCGAGGCGCAACTGGCGGAAAAGGAGAAGGCTATCTCAAGTCTGCGTTATCGAATCGGTCAACTGGAGAAAGAGCGGAATCGTGCACTCGATGTGGAACTCGACTCATCTCTGGCGCTTCACAAGATCGATTTAGGCGAGCGCGCCAGAGCCGCCCTCGCAGCTTATGAAGCTCGTGTCCTCGAACGCCGGATTGTTTCGCTTTCCAAGCATTTCGTGGACTGTTTCAATGGTCTGATTCGAAAGAAACGGCTTCTAAGTAGCGTGCAGATCAATTCGGACACGTTTGACATCACACTTGTTGGTGCCGAGGGCGTCGAAATCCCCAAAGAGGCGTTGTCGGCAGGCGAGCGGCAGATTTACGCGATCTCCATGCTTTGGGCGCTTGGCAAGACCTCAGGGCGCGAACTGCCAATGATAATCGACACGCCCTTGTCTCGGCTCGATCGGACGCACCGGAAATCTCTAATGCGCGATTACGTACCCGAGGCGAGCCGACAGATAATCCTGCTATGTACCGATAGCGAGTTGACGCCAGATCTCGATAAATTAATCTCGCCCTTCGTGGCTCGCCGCTATGAGATTGGCGTTTCCCTCGGCGATCATCGAACACGCGTAATGCCACTCCTGCCGGAGGCGGTAAATGCACATTAGCAAGTTTCGCGTGTCCAGTGAGGCAACCAGCCGTCTGCGCGTTCTGCGTCAGCGAGCAGCTCTCACGCCTAATCTTCTTTGTCGCATGGCTATGGCCATGTCGTTCGAGATGGGTAAGATCGGGCCGGCCTCGGAGACGGAGGAGGGCCAGGAATTTAACGCCTATACGCTTTTCGGCGGTGATCAGCCGATTTACACCACACTGTTGAGGTGGGTAGAGACCGAAGACGGGGAAGAAGTCGATGACTGGGAGTTATTACGCCGTTTGCGCGCCCATATCGATAGGGGTCTGTCGGCGGTTTCCGCGCGAGTGAAATCTCCCGGTGACGCCGCACGGCTCCTGGCGGGAGATTTGACAGCCCGATGACCCGCCCGATCTATCTCGATCATAACGCTTCGACACCCATGGACCCTGTCGTCATTGACGTGATGACGGACGCCATTCATACCCATTTCGCCAACCCGTCGAGCGGTGAACATGTGGCTGGCGCTGCCGCCTCTCAGGCAGTCGAACTTGCTCGGGAGAGTATCGCAAAGGCGATCGGCGCCCGCCCAGCAGAGATCATCTTCTGCAGTGGGTCTACGGAAGCAAACAATCTTGCAATCATAGGTTCATTCTCTGCCCTAAAGGCAAAAGGAAAGACCCAAATCGTTACCTCCGCGATTGAGCACCCGTCAGTCTTGGAGCCTTTAAGGTGGCTTGAGACTGTAGAAGGAGCGGAGATCGTCCGTATAACGGTGGGTGAAGATGGTCGGGTATCTCCGGATGCAATTGAACAAGTCCTGGGAAAGAGCACCGGCTTTGTCACCATCATGACAGCGAACAATGAAACAGGGATTCTTCAGCCCATCGATCAAATTGGCGCCCTCTGCGCGGAGCGAAATATCCTGTTCCATACAGACTATTCGCAGGCGACCGCCTACCGTTCGCTCGATGTCCTTACAGCCAACGTCCACCTTGCGAGTTTCTCAGGGCACAAAATGTACGGGCCGAAGGGTGTCGGGATACTCTACCGGCGCTTACGAAAACCGCGCGTGGAGCTCATTCCAATCATCCACGGAGGCGGCCAGGAACGAAGGCTTCGATCAGGCACGTTGAATACGCCGGCGATTGTCGCTTTGGGGGCAGCATTTGAACAAGTCATCCGATTCCGCGCTGAGGATGTGGAGACCATTGCGAATCGACGTAATGAACTTGTTAATGGATTGCTGCGGATTGAGGGGGTCAACACAAACGGTGATCGCACACATACCTTGCCGAACACAGTTTCGTTGTCGGTGGAAGGCGTTGAACCGTTGGCATTGATGCGTCTGCTGAAGAATGAAGTTGTTTTCTCCGCGTCAAGTGCATGTTCGACGGATCGGGTCGAGACGTCTCACGTACTGAAGTGCATGTTTGGCGATACGTTGCGAGCGCGTCAGGCGTTTCGATTGGGTCTTGGGCGCGGTACGACCGATGCGGAGATTGAGCGGGCTGTCACCGCATTCACGCGGGGTGTCAATCAACTTCGATCAGGACGCTTGTCCTGAAACGATGTCGTCGTCGGATCGCCAGAGATCGGCGAATGCGACTAGGAAATCATAGACGCTACGGGGAGAGGCCATGGCGTCTCGAAGGATTTCAAACCCTTTGGCGGCGTATTGGTTCATGAATCTCACCCCGTCCTCGCTCAGACCCAATGGGGAGTGAGGGTCGAGCAGTTTTACTGTCTCTTTTTCGATGAGATCACGATCATTCGAATCGAGCTTACGCCTGCGGATTTCCGCCTCGACCAGGAGCCCGAGCAGGTAGCTGTCATAGGCTTGGAAGGCCTCCGGATACTTTGCGCCAGCCGCAAGGAAAGATGGCATTAGGTTGGGTTCGCTCGCCATCTGACCAGTTCGGAGCCCCAGCATGAGGCATGCGTAGAATCTGTCGATGTCCAGGAATCGAACTCCTTTAATGCGATGGGAATCGATCTTGGAGAAAAAAGCGGCCGCATCTTCGGTTAGCCTGAGACTCATGTGATTTCCCCATCGGCCGATTGGCGTCGGAATTCTTCGAGTCCATAACGGGTCTCGACACAACCATTTGCAGTTTGTCTAAGTGTGATAAAGCGTGTGTCTTCACGCTCGTAAAAATTCTCTGCAAAAGCGGCCTGTTCACTCGAAATAACAAATAGGATCATCTGGTCGAACAACTCTGGAATGACGCTGCTGACCTCTTTGCGTACATCAAGGTCGAGGGAGACGGCCGGACTGTCAACAATGAAGGGCAGTTCAAATGGTGCCTTTGAAAGTAGGGCTGTCAGGAAAGCGTAAGCGACCGACAGGCTCTGTCCCTCGCTCACATCATCCTTCCTAGATGTTTTATTTGAGCTCAGTTCCAAAACGCCGTCGATCCGTTCAACGCGAAGATCTTCCATCTGAACAAGGGTTTCAAGTCGGCAATTTGTTTCTTCACGAATGACTTCACGCAAGTCTGTGAGCGCTATCTTCTCTATACGCTGTAGCTGATCGAGGAGTATGTCGCGTTGGCGTGACAGGCGATAGGAGTCTTTTACCTCGTTGAGGGTCGCTTTGCACTCCTCGTGGTAACGGCGGGCGAGCGGAATATTAGTTTTTTCGGTGCATTGGTGCGCCCGCTGTTTCACTGGATCAGCGGTTTGGAGATGTTCAATTTCTTTTTCAAGCGTCGCCAGTTCAATCTTAATCTCGCTCTCTCGCTTCCTGAGCGGGCGCATGTCGTCATCACCACGTTCCTCTGCCTCCAACTTCAAACGCGCCATCGCCGTCTCATTGACTTGACGAGCTTCTAGCTTCTCTTGAAGGATCTCGCAAGATTCAAGAAAGCTGGTTTCCGTTGCGACACTGGTATTGAGGCGATCTTTCATAGTCGCGATGGCAGAAATCTGGTCCTGTGCCAGATATTGCTCCTTTCGCTCGCGAAGTATTACGCGTTCCGCCGATCCGATAGGGCGACCGCAGATGCACTCGCCTTCATCGGCCACCTCCCCAAAAAAGTCCGAAGACACACTCTTTGGGAGCCTCGCCCGGGTCAGAGTTGCCCCAAGAGCCGTGAGGCGGGCTGTGATTGCCGATGAGAGCGTGGCCGGATTTCGAAAAGTCTGGATTGCTTGCCCCGTCAATGACTGGATGTCGCCAGCAAGATCGTCGGCTTCGTCATTCAACTGTTTCCAGCGTTTCTCCAAGTTGCCATTACGTGCCATATGGGAAGCAATGTCTTCGCCAACTTTATCTCGTTCTTCCTCAAGCATGGAGTACGAAGAACTTTTTTTTCTCAATGTATTTTCCAGTTTCGTTAGTTGGGTCTTTGCTCCATCCACTAACTTTTGATGACGCGAAACACCTCTTTTCGTTTTGCCGGAAGTTCGCTCTAATGCCTCTTGGCGTTTTGTCACTGCGTAGCTAACACGCTGTTGTAAGGCAGAGATATCGTCGAGCTGATACAGCGTTCGTATTGCTCGATCAGCGGCGGCTTTATTGAGGTCGCGGCGAATATCGCGTGCCAGTTCTCCATCAAAAACGAACAGCCTGATGAATTCTGACTTCAAGATGTGTTTGAGGTCGGGGGGAAGAACCAGACCGAGCTCGCGACCGCCGCCACGCTCTTCAGACCTCAAGGTCGAATATTGATAGCTCCCGTTCTTGAAATCAAAATTTATAGTCAGACGGTAATTTTTCGGAGACCCACCACGCCGTCCTTCAATGAGTAAACCAAGTTCGAATACGCCTGTATCAACATCGTCATTGGCTCTAAAACCGCGGACTTTCTCCGTGCTGAGTTCCTCCCCACCTAACACTGCTCGGATCAGCGTCATAGTGGACGTCTTGCCAAGCCCATTCGGCATCTGAATAAGTGACCAGCGCGCCGGCGGATCGCCGAGCTCAAAGGACTCAGTCCCCTCGCCGATCCGTAGGTTTTCACACCGCCAATCCGTGATCCTAATCTTCATCTGCAATGCTCTCGACTGTGATTTGGTCCAAGAGATCGTCTATGTCGGACGGGTCGAGACTATCGAGCATTGCATTCTCAATCAGCGCCTCTAACGCACTCCGATACGTCTCGTCCATACCGTCTTCGTTGCAGACGGCTTTGACCGCTTCGCTGACTGCTTTGTCAATCATGAGGGATTAGCCTCGGCATTTTCCACTGGAACCGCAGCCAGTTCCTGAAACCAGGCGCACCGCTTGTCGTCTGTCGATAAGGGCGCATCGGGCGGCAGTGGTTCATCGTCATCGCTTGTCTTGATGAAGTCAACGACTGTTGCGCGCTTACTCCTGTTTTTTGGATCGGTTCGAAGACATCTTCCGACCCGCTGCACGGTTTCAATCGGCGCCTTTGCGGTTGCGAATAGTACAATGTTGTTCACAGACTGGATGTCGATGCCTTCAGAAATTCGCTTGCATGCAATCAGGCAATCCAGTTCACCCCCGGCAAACCGCCTAAGATTTTCCCGATCATCATCGCCATAATATGTATGAAAATCAATCCGCTTACGCATCAAGAGTGGTTGCAGTAGTGATCCGTAATCAGCCTGTTCGACAAACAGGATGCATCGCCGAAGAATATCGGGATTGTTTGCAACATAGTCCTCGAAGAGCGGAACTTTCTCCTTGGATAGCTTTTTGATCCGAGCAAGGTCCATGTATAGTTGCTTGGGGTCGGCGTCGCCGTTGGATTCGCGTCCGCGCTGCCGAGCGAAAGCGGCTTGTACCTCGGCTCGATCATCGTCAGAGTACTGAAACTCAATGGCGTGGTAATCCAATTCGCATAAAATACCGCGCCGGATCGCCTCATGAATTTCGAACCGAAAGATGACAGGTCCGATCTCGCGCTCGATAAAATCGTTTCCGTCATCGTCGTATTCGCGCGTTGGAGTTGCACTAAGTCCTAGCCGATATGGAAATTGCCTGAGTTTCCCTTCTAGAGATGCAACCAAGCTGCTTTCACCAAAGCCGTGTACTTCGTCGCAGATGATGATTGTTTCCGCAATGCGTTCAGATGATAAACGTGGAATGATGTCAGCGAGCTTACGGCGGTTCGTTAAAAGGCAAGCTGGCCGCTTCGACAGCCGAAACTTGTCAGCCTCGTAGTGTACTCCGTATTCTCGAAAAACCAGGTCAACCGAGTCATGCTTTACAAGTTCGCCGTACCACTGATCGAGCAGGTCGGTCCCGTATGCCGCGACGATAGTAGAGCGCACGAGTGCGCGTTCTCGTAGCTCTGCGTCTATACTAAGCGCGGTTCGGGTTTTCCCGGTGCCGGTAGCCATGGCAAGGACGCCGGCGCGAGCGGTCATGAACGCAGTTAATGCGTCGTTTTGGTGCTGCCACCTGCTTTGGGCTGGGCGCTTCGGTCGGATGTAAGGACGCTCGGTCCTTTTCGCGAACCTGACGAGCCGCTTCTGAATCACGGTCGGGAGTTCGAAGCAGCGTACATTTGGGTCATGTTTGCCCCAGAGCCTATCAAACGTCTCCACTATTGATTTTGCGTGAACCGCATCGCGGTCTTTCGTCCAACCAAGATGGACGTGCAGTTTCTCGAAATTCTGGAAACCACCGACAGTTTCGTTCGGTGAACCGTTGAAGGCGATGTAATAGCCCTGTGAGTCTTCGAAAACGCCAATCTTTATGTGAAAGTCGCCGCTAAGTTTCGCTGTGGGTATGGCGATGCGCATGTCGAGGAGACCGTCGGCGATCATCCACGCCAGTATCCTGAGTGGTTCTGATTTCGCTGCGCCTTCCAAATCGTCGACCACGCCGTTGAGTGCGGAAAGTATATGTGGGTCGGACTTGGCATCCTCACCCTGCTTCACTGCGCCCCAGTCTTCTGGGGAAAGATACGGACTGGTGATGAGCCGCATTTTGCCGCCATTCTTGGCGAAGGCTACGAGCCCTTCAGCAACGTAGGCTAGCCACCCAGAGGTAAAATAGCCGACGCCCCGATCATATCTGACTGCAGTGCCCATGGCGGGTACGTACAAATCGTGGACCACATCATCTTCGGACGTGTCGAGCGACTCCGGGAAGACCAGATCACGCAGGCTGCCCAAACCGCAACTCTCTTCCGCTTGATTTTTGTCGTTTTTCTTTGACCCCATCGGTCATTCCGGCAGCTTAAGCATTAGTAAGGAGGGCACGTTTTCTACTGCCTTAGGCGGCAAGATGCCGTGTCATCAGAAGCCAATAGTAGGGGTACACCCATGTCGGAGTCTCAACATCCTTCTGTTGGGTCCCCATTTGGGTCAGTAAGTTAGCAAATTTTCGACCTGTTTTCTTTGGCTCATTGGCCTTGAGTTCCGTAGCAGGGATCTCATTGAGAGTGCGATTAGGCCAATTCTCGTTGTACTCCCATCGCCAGACCGGCAATCTCCCTCGCGCATCCGCCAAATTGACGAACCAATGCACGTTCAGATTTCTATCCAGCAAGCAGCCCTGAAATGACATGTATTAATGGTTGACTGTTTCATAAAATGAGGTATTATTCCCCAATCTTAACGAAAAAATGCTTTAAACAGGAAATGATTCATAGATTTCGAGTAAGCAACTTTCGCTCTGTGCGAGATGAGGTGGAACTGGATTTTCGCGTAGCGGGCACTGCACCTGACCTTGAGTGCTTGCCGGCCAGCCAGTCCCGCGACGATGTTCGGTTGCCAGCGGTTGTCGCATTCATCGGACCCAACGGTTCCGGGAAAACGACTTTGCTGTTGGCACTGTTTTCCACATTGCAGTTTGCCCATGCCTCTGATGGGAATTCTGATGCCAGGGTCTTTGTTCCCTTCTTAGGTCCAGGCGGATATAGCGCTCCCATTCGGGTGGAAATTGACCTTGATGTCAATTTGCCGTTATGTGGCATCGAGGGTACAAGCAATATGCTTCGCTATGTTATCGAAGTAACCCGGGTCGGAGATGACAATTTGACTGCCAATGTGTCATACGAGTCCCTGCATTTTTTCCCCCTGGGACGACCGCGGAGGCTACTGGAAAGGCGAGCTGGTGAGCCAGTGTATGTGTCCAGCGAAACCAAGCTCAGACCTAAAGACGACCGCCTCGCTGCCGTTTCCAATCTGACTGGTGTTTCAGCTATTTCGGCGCTCGGCGCGATGGGCGCCGGAATCTTTCCTGAACTACGAAAGGAATTGGGCAAATTTGGGTCCTTTTATCAAGGTGAATCATTACACGGCAAGGATGAACAGATAGAAACCCTCTACAGCAACGCACCGCTAGCGGTCGAGCGCCTCGGAGAAAGGCTCCAGCAATGGGATATCGGCATTTCGGGAATGCAAGTGCGACGGTTGGAAAATGGCAAGCCGAGGCTTGCGTTTGCTCATCGCGGGCTTGATTCCCCAGTGCTATTGCAAATGGAATCGTCGGGCACCAAACAATTAGTGCGGTCCTTTCCTTTTCTGGACACGGTGTTGATGCAAGGTCAGCTGTCAATCTTTGATGGTCTAGATTCTGACTTGCACACGAATCTGGCGCTGGAAATCATTAATTGGTTTCGTAGGGAAGAGACCAATCCGCACAAGGCCCAGCTACTCTGTTCGCTTCACAACACCGACATTTTGGAAGAGCTAGAAAAAGAAGAAGTAGTAATCGTCGAAAAAACGCGGGAAGGTGCCACCGAAGCATATATGGCAAGTGAAATCAGTGGGTTGCGCAGAGGCGGTAATCTGCGGCGTCAATATCGCAGTGGCATCATGGGTGGTTTACCGGTTATTGGATGATCAGCATTGGCACACCAACGGATTCTACGTAAGAAGCGTATCTTCACCGGTACGGAAGGGCTAAGCGAAAAGTCGTTTGCTGCATGGCTGCAGCGGTTGTGCGATATCGAGGGCGTTCATATCCATCTGGATGTGGTCGTCGGCCAAGGCGGCGACAGCCTTGCCGTCGTTCAACACGCAGTGCGGAAGTACAGGAGCAGGGACAGAGGCTTCAAGTCGGCATTCGTGCTGCTCGATTGGGATCGTCTCGGCGAGGACCAGCGCCGGGGCAGGGATCCACGAAAAGGATTG
The DNA here is from genome assembly GCA_963664805.2 of Pseudomonadales bacterium. GTDB lineage: Bacteria > Pseudomonadota > Gammaproteobacteria > Pseudomonadales > Pseudohongiellaceae > UBA9145. Next base: position 547,424 of record OY761612.1, read on the forward strand.
GGAAATACACCGCTTAATCTCGTATTCATGCGCCCAACGCTAGAAGGCGTATTGCTCAGGTTGCATGAAGGACATGAAGAGCGCTCGTTGTCATCAGCCAAGGATGCGGAAAGGGAACTGCGCAAGCTCTGGCCGGATTACAGCAAACCGGCTTCCGCGGATACACTGCTTGAGCGATTTAAATTATTGGACCTGAAGCGCGCGGCAATCCATGACAGCGAACTTCATTCCCTGGTAGAAATGCTCGGGATGTAGTCCAAAGCAAACTTCTGTCTACAGATTAACGACGCGTAAGTCCTTCAGTTGCAGGGAGTTCGCCGCTTCCCGGCTGGTAATGAGGCCGTAACTTGCGGCATCGGAATTGAAATAGCGTTCCGTTACCGTCTTGAGATCCGCCAGCGTAGTGGCGAGCGCCCGCTTGCGGAAGACCAGCCTCTGCTCAAGGCTGCGGCCGAACAGATTGTCATAAAAGGCGATTTTCGCCTCGCCCGCGGGAGAGGACGGTTTGTCCATCGAAGCGATCACGCCGAGAATCGCCTCTTCCAACTGACTTTCCTTGTGCTTCCCTTGCAATACCCAGTCCAGCGCCCGATCGAAATCCCCCAGTGTTTCGTTCAGCCTCGGGTCGCGATAGGAAAAACATCGAAACACCGCCGTGTTGGAGTTCTGACCGGCCCCGCTGCCGTAGGCGCCGCCCTGTTCCCTGATCGCGCGATGCAGAAAGCCGTTGTTGATGAAGCGGCCGAGCACGTGCAGCACGGGATTGTCTTCATGATCGCCCGGGACCGTAGGCCAGGCCTTGGCGCAGAAATTCACCGAGGTCGCCGTGGTCCAGGCTTCGCACGCGCGTTCGCGCAGCGAGGGCAGGGCGAGTTTGCCGTCCGCGCCGCTCTTCGCGGCGCCCGACCAGGTTGCCGCCAGTTCGTCCAGCAGGCGGTCGCGGTGCTCGGGTTCCGCGATCAGCAGGAATTGCCGTTCACTATCGACAATTTGCCGATGCAAATGAGCGAACCGCGCAAGCAGGTCTTGCTGCGCTCCGGTTTCCGGCATATCGTGCGCCAGTTCACGCAAGCGCCGGATGCTCTCCAGCCCGCTGGTATTGTGCGCAAGCTGGGCGGCCGGACTCATCCGGCTGCACGCGAGGCTCATGGCCAGATTGTGGCCCTGAGAAGTGATGTTGTTTTCCCTGCGCGCCATAATTTGTTCAATAAGGTCCTTCAGGCGGCGGCCCTCGTCGAAACGTAATTCCCGAATCGTGGCGTGCATTAGATCGGCAAGCTCCGCGTGCTTGTCGATCAGGCACCTGGAAGAAACGGTGAAAAGGGCGTGATTCGATTGCACGTCGCCGAGATGCGCCCGGATGCTGCTGAAACTGTCGATGCCGCCGCAGATGCGGGACTGCCAGGTCTGGACCGCGGCGTAATCCCTTTCCCCGACGCCGAGTTCGCCGAGGCAGGCCGCGTACAGTTGCAGACAATCGAGCAAATCCTCTTCCAGCCGCGGCAGGTGGAAGACGATCTGCTGATATGCCAGGCCATTGGTTCCCTGGGCGTAAAAGCTGACGGCATCGCCATCGGGCAGGCGCAGGGTCTGGCGCTGCGGCTCGCTCATTTCCGCCGGAACGTCTTCAAGTCCGACTTTCGGCAGGATTTCCGGATCGTCCGCCTGCATCTGCCGTTCCTCGAGCAGGCGCGAGCGTTCGATGATTCTTGCCTTCTCATCCTGTTGCAGCGAATCGCGAATTCTTGCCAGCCGCCGCTTTTCGGCCGCGGTCCTGCGCGCCTCGAGTTCGGGATCCGGAACCAGTGTGAGCGTGACGCGGTGCGGATTGTCGAGTATCAGATCGCGCGCCAGGCCGGGTATGAATCCGGGGTCGCGAATCGCCTCCCGCAACTTCGCCAGCACGGGATCCAGATCGAGCATGGCGACCGGGTCGCCGCGATGTATCGCGGCCGGCAGTCCTGCCAGGATCAATTGCAGGCCATAGGGATACGAACCCCCTGTGATTTCGCGCTGGTCGAGTTCCAGTTGATGCAAGGCCGCTTCGACCTGCTCCAACGGCACGCCCTCCCGGGCAACCTGTTTGAGCGTTTCGACGATCAATTGCTCGACCTGCCCGGTGGCGCCGGGAGCGCAGCCTTCGAGACCGGCCATGAAACTCATTTCGCGAAAGGAGGATTCCAGTCCGCATAGCGGAGAAGGCGAGGCGCCCAGATCGCTGGACTCAAGGGCCTTGAGCAACGGGCTGGCGCTGTTGTCCAGCAATACGCTCGCCAGCAGTTGTGCGCGGAATTGTTCTTCGAGTTCGCTGCTTCGGCCAAGCAGCCAGCCAAGCAGGACATGAGTCTTGCGCTCGAGGTTTTCTTCTTCCGCGTAGTATCGCTCTTCGACGCGGACCGGCGCCGGATAACGCGATTCGTCTGCGATCGTGATGTTCGTTTCAAGCGCTTCGAATGCAGACAGGGCGTACTCCTCGAAGCGCGCCTGGTGATCGCCGGCCGGAATGTCGCCGAAGGTCATGAACACCGAATTGCCCGGGTGGTAATGCCGGCGGTGAAAGTCGAGCAGTTGACCGTAGCCGAGTTTCGGAATCTCTCCCGGGTCGCCGCCGCTGTTGAAATGATAGGTGGTTTCCGGAAACAGGTAGCGGCACATGGTATGCCAGAGAACGCTGACCGGCGAACTCATGGCGCCCTTCATTTCGTTGTAGACGACGCCCTTGATCGTCAGTTCGCTGTTCGGGTCGTCTGCCTCGGCGAATTCGAGCCGATGTCCTTCCTGGGCAAAATCCAGCTCATGAAGATTGGGCGAAAATGCAGCATCAATATACACTTGTAAAAGATTATTGAAGTCCTTTCTATTTTTGCTGGCAAAAGGATAGGCGGTCCAGTCGCTACTGGTGAATGCGTTCATGAAGGTATTCAGCGAGCGGCGGGTCATCATGAAGAACGGGTCCCGCACCGGAAACCTGGCGCTGCCGCAGAGACTGGTGTGTTCGAGAATATGCGCAACGCCGGTCGAATCCATCGGCGCCGTGCGGAAAGCCACCAGGAAAACGTTTTCGGGGCTCTCGCTGTCGAGATGGTAATGCAAGGCGCCGGTAGCGCGATGTTCGTACTCTTCTACGCCGATATTGAGCGAGTCGACCCGGCTGCTCCGGCGCCAGCGAAAGGCAGGGTGCGATTTTGCGGCCTGATCGGTCTCATCAGCGCCGGTAACATGGGAACTGGTATCGGTCATTTGTTTGTCAGGCCTGCCCGCTTTCGGGATTCGGCGGATACTCCAGGGTGATTTTGCCCAGTCTCGCGGCGCGGAAGTCGTTGAGCAGAATTTCCGCAGCCTTTTCCGGGTCGGCGAGGCCGGCTTTTTTCAGCGCCCCGCGCGAAACGGCAATCCTATCAAATAACTTTCCCGGAGTTGCATCGGATGTTTCGAGCCCATAACGATCCTCGAGCCGCTCCCGATGCCGTTCCAGCAGCAGACCGGCCAAAAATCCGGCCACTTCCATGGTATCGGCGGCTGCTGCGCCGATGCTGCCGATGCTCGCCATGAGAAACGCGGCATGCTGGTCTTCCAGTTTGGGCCGCAACATGCCGGGCGTATCGACCATGGTCCAGTCCCCGGCGAAACGCGTGAATTGCTGTTCCCGGGTTACGCTCGGCGTATTGCCGGTTCGCGCCAGCTTGCGGTCGATACACCAGTTCATCAGCGAGGATTTGCCGACGTTCGGAATTCCGACGATCGCAATGCGGCCCGGTTTTCCGGCCTTGCCGCCGGGAGAGGCGCCTGCCAAATGCCGAATCTGCTCAAGCAACCGATTCCGGTCCAGTGGCGAGTCTCTGCCATTACTCAGGCATGCGCCGTCCTGCAATCCGGCGAAATGGGCCTGCCAGGCCGCGGTAAGGCCGTCATCTGCAAGGTCGCACTTGTTGAGTACCCGGATGAGCGGCAGGTTTCCCCGCATCGAGGTCAGCAGGGGATTGGAACTTGCCGCTGGAATCCGCGCGTCGAGCACTTCAATTACGATCCGGGCGCCGCGCAGCAGCGAGCCGAGTTCCCTGCGCGCCTTGTGCATATGTCCGGGATACCAGGAAATCGGCATGTATTCGCTATAATTCAATCTTGGTCAAGTTCAGCGGAGAGGGGCCGATATGGCCATAACCGGTCGCGCGCCTGCTCGGGAACTCAAGAAAGCAAAGCGCGAAACCCTGTCCGCAGGACCGATTTTAGTATATAGTGCCGCGCCGTGAACGGGATGCTGAATCGCATGCAAACAGCGCTCGAACAGAAACTGAAACTGGAATTCGAACCGGCATTTCTCGAAGTGCTGAACGAAAGCCACATGCACGGCGGCCCGGCGACGGATTCGCATTTCAGGCTCACGGTGGTTGCGTCCCGCTTTGCCGGCATGAGCCGTGTCGCCAGGCATCAACAGGTCTACAGCTTGCTGTCGGCCGAACTTGCCGGCGGCATTCATGCTCTCGCGCTCCATCTGTATACCCCCGGTGAATGGCGGGAACGGGAAGAGACGACGCCCCGTTCGCCCGACTGCCGGGGCGGCAGCCGGGCAATCGCCTGACCGCCGCGTCCACGTTCGGCGCGGATCGATCGCACAAAGAAACCAGGGAACTGCTGATCCATGGAAAAAACCAGGAAAAACGAACTCCTGCCGGCTTTCGTCGCCGAACACCTGCTGGTAACGATAGTCACGGCCGGATTGCTCGTTTTTGCCGGATGGATCACCAGTGAAACGATGGTGGAGGAACCGGAAGTCACGGAATTGACAATTTCCGAAGCTCTATCGACACCGTCACCGTCGCCGCAGACCGTCTTTCCCGATCTTTCTCTCGCCGAAACCGTCGGCGAACGAAAACGAACGTTCCTGGATTTCATTCAGGATTATGTCGACGAACAGAATCATCTGATCACGCTGGACCGGCTGCGCCTGATCGCCATGGACGGAACCTTGCGCAACGGCGGCGCGCTGACCGCATCTTCGCGTGACTGGCTGCTGGACATTGCCGCGCGTTACGAAGTCGCCGAAACCGATTACGGAACCCGCCAGGCCTGGCTGGATGAACTGTTGTTCCGGGTCGACATCGTGCCTACGTCCCTGGCGCTGGCCCAGGCAGCCAACGAATCAGCCTGGGGCACTTCCAGATTCGTACGCGAAGGCAACAACGTGTTCGGACAATGGTGCTTCGACCCCGGCTGCGGCATCGTGCCCGCGCAGCGGCGTAGCGGGGCGACGCACGAAGTGCGTAGTTTCGCGACCTTGCACGACGCTATGGAAGCTTACTTCCTGAACATCAATACCCATCACAGCTACCAGTTCTTCCGCGAATTGCGGCAGACGATGAAATTGCAGCAGCGGGAACTCGATTCCCTCGTGCTCGCCTTCGGCCTCAATCGCTACTCCCAGCGCGGCCGCAACTATGTCGACGAGTTGCAGACGATCATCGTGCAGAACGATCTCACGGCGCGCGACGGCGACTACGCCACCGCTATCGGCATGCTCAACTGATGAGCGCGAACCGTTGCCGTCGGCAACTCACATTGTGCAAAGTCTCTTGTGAATTTATTCCGGAATCGTCGGATTGATCCACTGGACCGAGTACCAATGGAACCTGCGCGAACCGATGTCCGGCGCGGTGCAAATATAGCGCCAGCGGCGGCCGGAAAAGCTCGTCTCCGGCTCTAGCCGCACGATGCCCGTATCCCGATCCAGCCATACCAGCGGAATCGGCTGTCCGCCAGCGAAGCACCCCAGGCTCGTCAGGTCGTAAGCGCCAACTTCCGCGGGCGAAAATTGCAGCGTCACCGCCGGAGCGGGCGCATCGGTTACCGGTGATTCGGGCTCCAGCAATTGCACATTGAAGGGCAGGGTGGCGAATTTCAGGCTGGCGCTTTCCAGATCGGCAAAACTTCCCGCCAGCGGATAGCGCGGCAGGGCGAGGAAATCCGAACTCGGCCCGATGGCGCCGGAGTTCTGCGCGAATCCGATGAAGTCCGCCTCCCGCAGCATGTCCTTGATGGCCGGATCGAACTCTCCATAGGGGTAGGCCAGATAACGGTGGGACTGGCCGGTGCGTTCCAGGATCGTCTGCTCCGCCTGCAACAATTCGGCCCGCAGGCGCTCTATCCATGACGCCTCGCTTTCGCCTTCCATCCGTTCCAGCATATGCGGGTGTTCCACCATGTGATTGGCGATCAGGACGCCCGCGGACGCCATTTCCCCGATCTGGTCCCAGCTCATGTAGTTCCGCAACCGCCGATCGATCGGGCCTGTGCTCAGAAAAAGCGTGAAGGGAAAATCGAAAGACCGCAGCATCGGAAAAGCAGTCTCGTATATCGACGAATAGCCGTCGTCGAAAGTAATCGCCACAGCCCGGTCCGGCAGTTCCCCGCCGGATTGCAATGCCTCGACCATCGCATCGAGCCCGATTACGTTGAACCCGTTATCGCGCAGATACTCGAGGTGCGAGCGAAAGTCCGCCGGCGAAATCGAGGTCGAAGCCGGCGTATCGGTAGCCACATGATGATAAACCAGCACCACCCCGCTCGAGGATGCGCCGACCTGACCCGCCATCAGCAACAGACTCAATCCAAGCATCCGCAAAGGCATCAAAGGCCTCCACCAGAAATTCCCACAAAATTCTAACCGAATGCCCGCCATCCTGCCCGAAGTGGCTCCCTCCCTCCGTCATTCTGCGCGAAGCGAAGCGTAGCCGCAGAATCTCGTTGGGTGTGTTGTAGTGGTTGGTGGCTTCGATCCGTCGCCGCCGGCTGGCGCGGGATTTAGCGGACGCTGTGAATACGTCCCTGTACGCTTCGACCCCGACATCCATGTCGGGGACGCCCGCTAAACCCCCCGCCAGCCGACGGCGACTCACATCGTGCAGACCCAGAAACAAGTTATTCTGGGCGTAGTCGCAGAATCTCGTTACCAATAGGAGAATTGGAAATGGAAAAGCTTAATGGCGTTGGGTTTCGCCCTTGGATCGGTGAACGCTACGGAAGACAAAGTCGGTTCGGGGTTCGAGTATTGGTCCTTGGCGAATCGCACTACGACTGGCTAAAGCGGAATTGTCCAGAGAACAAGGTGACCATAGAAGTTGTCGAGTATCATACGCAATGTTTTCCGAAAGAAGATCGCCGGCTCCCGTTCTTTACGAAGATTGCAAACGTGCTTCGAGGGGAGAGGGGATGGATTGACGATTCCGATATTGCCAGCCTGTTTCAAGAGATCGCGTTCTACAATTTTGTGCAGACGTTTGTGGGGGATGCTCCGCGAGGCAATCCGACGTTTCGCCAATGGGTGGAAGCACAAGCACCGTTCAGGACCGTGCTGGACGCTTTGCAACCCGATGCGGTTCTGGTGTTGGGGTTTAGGTTGCGGGATCACATACTGGAATGGCCCGCGGACATCGAGCATGCAGTTATCGGACACCCGGCGTCATCCCACTTGCGATACGACGAAGCGTTTCCCGAGTTTCAGGGTCTTGTCGAGCGAGCGAAGTCACGAGTGGGCCGGGTCAGTTAGTGTGACAATCAATAGGTAGGCTCCGGGCATATGAGCTTGGAAGAGACATTCGCGTCCAGGACGGCCGTACCGATCACTCCATGCAACCTAACCTTAAAGTTTGCTATTGTATCCACATCGGATACACTAAGTGAGAATTCGGACTAGTAAGCTAACAGAAACATGAAAGTCGAAACCGAGATCAAGAAATGGGGCAACAGTCTGGCATTGCGCGTGACTGGGTTGATGGCGGAATTGCCGGGGCTCAAGGAAGGCGCCAAAGTCGTGGTTGACGTCAGTGCGGATGGCTTCGTGGTGAAACCTGTCCTGCGTCCGGCAAAAAAGATCGAACTCCCTTACAGCGAACGGGAATTGCTGGAAGACCTCACGCCTTCGAAGGCGCATGTGGATGCGCTGGCGACGCCGACGGATTTCGAGATGGGAGACTGAGTGGCCGCCACGCGATACGTACCGGAACGAAGAGACGTCATCTGGCTCGATTTCGAACCCGTCAAGGGCAAGGAAATCGGTAAGTACCGTCCCGCGCTGGTATTGAGCAGCCGGGAGTACAACGCAAGGACAGGATTACTGATTTGCTGTCCGGTCAGCACCAGCGTCCGCGGCTCAATTACCGAGGTTCCTCTCACCGGCCTGGAACAGCCATCTGTCATTGTGGCGAACATCGTCCAGACGCTCGCCTGGAGAGAACGCAAAGCCACGAAAATCGACAAGGCGAGTTTGGACGATTTTCGTGAAACGTTGGCGAAACTGCTGCCGTTGATCGGTGCCGAGGCCGTAAACGAACTCGCCTGACAGCCGGGTTGCCCATTGGTCGGAGTGGGTGTCCTGTCTCGCACACTCTGCTCGAAGCCAGGAATCGCAATCCAAGCACAGTCGTGAGTCGCCGCCGGGACGGGGGAGAGTACAGCGGGCGTCCCCGACATGAATGTCGGGGCCGAAGCCTACATGGACGTATTTACGGCGTCCGCTGTACTCTCCCCCGTCCCGGCGGCGACGGATTGAACCCACCATCTGGAAGGAGGATCGGGCCTCGCCTTGCCGCCTGTCGGGGGCAAGTTATAATGCCGCGCGAGTCGCGGGGCAGTGGAGTGAGAGCATGATCTTCGAGGGCAAGGCCCTGCAGGTTGACAGATTGCCGGGCGGCAACGCCCGGGTGGATTTCAATCTGCGGGATTCATCGGTAAACAAGTTCAACCGGCAGACCTTGGAAGAACTGCGAACCGCAGTCGAAGAGGTGGCCAAAGCCGGGGTCTCCGGGCTCGTTTTCACCAGTTCCAAGCCCGCCTTCATCGTCGGGGCGGACATCACCGAGTTCCCCGCGATGTTCAGCGGGGCCGGAGAACGATTGCTCGCCTGGCTGAAGGAAAGCAACGAGATTTTCAACACTATCGAAGACCTGCCTTTCCCCACCGTGTCGGCGATTGACGGATTTGCCCTTGGCGGCGGCTTCGAACTCGCCGTCGCCACCGATTTCCGCATCGGCACCGAACGCGCCGTCGTCGGCTTTCCCGAAGTCAAACTCGGGATTTTCCCGGGCTTCGGCGGCACCGTGCGCCTGCCGCGCCTCATCGGCGCGGACAACGCCAATCAATGGATCGCGAGCGGAGACCGGATTCGCGCCGATCAGGCCTTCAAGGAAGGCGCCCTGGACGCCGTCGTGGCCCGGGAGCACCTGGTTTCCGGCGCGGAGAAAATCATCCGGCAGGCCAATGCCGGCAAGCTCGATTTTCGCGCCGTCCGCCGGCGCAAGACGCAAGCGTTGCAACTTTCCCCCGTCGAATTGCAGGTCGCATTCGATACCGCCAAAGCCATGGTCGCCGCGAAAGCCGGGCCGCACTATCCAGCGCCGCTCGCCGCTGTGCAAGTGATGCAAGACAGCGCTGACCTCGACCGGGCCGGCGCCTTGCGGAAGGAACACGAGGCGTTCCTGAAAATCGCCGGCGGCACGGTATGCGCCAACCTCGTGCAGATATTCCTCAATGAACAATTCCTGGCGGGGAAGGCCAGAAAACTCAAGCCCGACGCGGCCGATGTCAAATCGGCGGCCGTACTCGGCGCCGGCATCATGGGCGGCGGCATCGCCTGTCAATCCGCGCTGAAAGGCGTGCCCATCGTCATGAAGGACATCGTCCAGGAAGGTCTCGACCTCGGCATGGCGGAAGCCCGAAAGCAACTCGACAAACGACTGGCGCGGGGCCGGATCGATGCGCGGCAGATGGTCGACATCCTGTCCCGAATCGAACCGACGCTCGACTACGGACAACTCGGCCACCCCGATATCGTGGTCGAGGCGGTCGTGGAGAACACCGGGATCAAGCAGAAAGTCCTGGGCGAACTGGAGCAGCAGGTTCACGACAACACGATTATCGCCAGCAATACCTCGACGATCTCGATCGATGAACTGGCGAGCGCCTTGCGGCGGCCCGAAAACTTTTGCGGCATGCATTTCTTCAACCCCGTCCCCGTCATGCCGCTGGTGGAAGTGATCCGCGGAGCGGCGAGCAGCGACCGAACCGTCGCCACGACCGTCGCCTATGCGAAAGCCCTCGGCAAGACCCCGATCGTGGTCAACAACTGCCCGGGATTTCTCGTCAACCGGATCCTGTTTCCGTATTTCGGCGCATTCTCGGCGCTGATTCGCGACGGGGCCGAATTCAGTCAGATCGACCGCGTCATGGAAAAATTCGGCTGGCCCATGGGCCCGGCCTACCTGCTCGATGTGGTAGGCATCGATACCGCCGTGCATTGCCAGCATGTATTGGCCGACGGATTCGCGCGCATGGCGCTGACATTCGAGAGCGCGCTCGACTTGTTGTACGACAAGGGCGATTTCGGTCAGAAGACCGGCGCCGGTTTCTACCGCTACGAAACCGACAAGCGGGGCAAGCCCGTCAAGCTGCCGCGTGAAGACAGTGCCCGATTGATCGCCCCGGCGCAAAGTGGTAACAAGAATCTCGACGAACAGGAAATTCGCGACCGCATGATGGTCGCCATGTGCCTGGAAGCGGCCCGCTGTCTCGAGGACGGCATCGTCGCGAGCCCGGCCGAGGCCGACATGGGTCTCATTCTCGGAATCGGATTCCCGGCGTTCCGGGGAGGAGCCTTGCGCTATATCGACAATATGGGGCTGGAGCGCTTTTGCGCGTTGGCGGATCGTTTCAAGGACCTGGGCAGCCTGTATTTTCCGACCGAAAAAATGCGGGCCATGGCTGCCAATGGCGAGACATACTACAAGCAGGCGGGAGGTAGCGGCTCATGACGGATGCGGCCAGAGACGCGGTGATCGTCGATGCAATCAGAACGCCGATGGCGCGGTCGAAGAACGGCGCTTTTCGGCATGTGCGCGCCGAAGAACTTTCAGCAAGGCTGATCGACGCCTTGTTCGAGCGCAATCCCCAAGCGCCGCCGGGAGAAACCGAGGACGTGATCTGGGGCTGCGTCAACCAGACCCGGGAACAAGGCTGGAACATCGCCCGGAACGCCGCCTTGATGTCGGTCCTGCCCCATGGCGTCTGCGGCCAGACCGTGAACCGCCTTTGCGGTTCTTCGATGTCGGCCCTGCATACGGCCGCGACCGCGATTATCAGCGATAACGGCGATCAATTTGTCGTCGGCGGCGTCGAGCATATGGGGCATGTCGGCATGACCGAGGGAGTCGATCCCAATCCGCAGGCCTCGCGCCATATCGCGAAAGCTTCGTGGATGATGGGCGTGACCGCCGAAGTGCTCGCCCGGATGCACCGGATCGATCGCCCGCGGCAGGAGGAGTTCGCGGTCAGATCGCACCGGCTGGCGGAAAACGCGCGCGCGGGCGGCGGCTTCGACAACGAAATCGTGCCGATCTCGGGACACGACGCGAACGGCGTGACCGAACTGATCGAACACGATGAAACGATTCGTCCGGATACCAGCATGGAAGCGCTGGCGCAATTGCCGCCGGCTTTCGATCCGGTGAACGGCACGGTGACCGCGGGCACGTCGTCCCAGATTTCCGACGGCGCCTCGGCGATGCTCCTCATGTCCGCCGGGCGCGCGCAATCGCTGGGGCTGAAGATACGCGCCCGGATCAGGGCGATGGCGTATGCCGGAGTCGACCCTTCAATCATGGGCTACGGACCGGTGCCCGCTTCGCGCAAGGCCCTGCGCAAGGCGGGTCTGAGCGTCGACGATCTGGAATGCGTGGAATTGAACGAAGCGTTCGCGGCGCAATCGCTGCCGGTGCTGAAAGATCTCGGCTTGCTGGACAAACTCGATGACAAGGTCAATCTTCGAGGCGGAGCGATCGCGCTGGGACATCCCCTGGGTTGTTCCGGAACGCGCATTGCCGCGACCCTGCTCAACAACATGGAGGCGCGGGACGCCACCTTGGGTCTGGCGACCATGTGCATCGGCCTTGGTCAGGGCATCGCCACCGTACTGGAAAGGGTATGATTGAAGCCGCGACGGGAAAGTCGAACGGCGTCGAAAGTGGAAATACCCTGGCGGAAATTGTCCGATGAGGCGCTGACCGCCGTCATCGAGGAGTTCGTCACCCGCGAGGGCACCGAATACGGCGCCAGGGACTATGGCCTGGCGGAGAAGGTCGCCCAGGTCCGGGCGCAATTGCGGGATGGAAAGCTGGGTCTGGACTTCGACCCGGACAGCGGTTCCTGTCAACTGTTCGTCAAGCGGCAATGAAAAACGATTCGAATCCTCCAAGCGCCTCCGACATCGAGTCGATCACCGAGGTGGACGCCTGCGGGCTGTATTGCCCGGAACCGGTGATGTTGCTGCACAACAAGGTCCGCGATCTGGCGGGAGGGCGGAAACTGCGGATTGTCGCCACCGATCCTTCCACGACGCGGGACATTCCAAAATTCTGCCTGTATCTGGGCCACGAACTGCTCGAACAGCAGCGGCGGGACGGAAAATACATCTATCTGATCCGCAAGAAATCGCCCGGCAACGGCTGAGGCATGAAGATCGTCGCCGACCAGGACATCTTCGCCGTCGAAGAGATTTTTCAGCCCCTGGGAGAACTTGTGCCGCTGCCCGGCAGAAGCATTTCAAGGCGCGATCTCGTGGACGCGGACGCCTTGCTCGCGCGATCCGTGCTGACGGTAAATCGCGATCTGCTGGCCGGAACCGGGGTGGGATTCGTCGGCACAGCGACCAGCGGCGTCGATCACATCGACACGCGATGGCTGCGCGAAGCCGGAATCGCCTTTGCCCATGCCCGCGGCGCCAACGCCCCGGCGGTAGTGGAATATTGCCTTGGCGCCCTGGCCCGATTAACGCTCGCCGGCCGCATCGATCAGACGGCCCGCCGCGTCGGCGTCATCGGCGCGGGCGCGATCGGCGGACGTTTCGCGCGGAAACTGGGAACCCTCGGTTATGAAGTCGCCGTCTGCGATCCGCCCCTGGCGGAAGCAGCCGAAAAGTCCAAGCATGACCTGGCGCCCAAGTTTGAATATCAATCCATGGAAGCCGCGCTTGACTGCGATATCGTCAGCTTGCATGTGCCGCTTACCCATGCCGGTCGACACCCCACGGCCGGCATGCTGAACGCGGATGCGCTCGCGCGCTTGCGGCCCGGCGCCGTGCTGCTGCAAACGAGCCGCGGCGGAGTGGTCGATGAACGGGCCTTGCTGGCAAGGCTTTCCGGCGGGCCCGAACTTCATTGCGTCATCGACGTCTGGGAGAACGAGCCCGCCGTAAACGCCGCTCTTGCCGGAAAGGCGAGTCTGGCCACGCCGCATATCGCCGGCTACAGCGAGCAGGCGAAATGGACTGCCGGCCTGATGTTGGCGCGGCAACTCGCGGCGCGTTTCGAATTGCCGCAGCCGAGTACAGGCTCGACGGAACACCTCCCTTCAGACTTGGACATACGGCCGGAATGGGCCAGGGACAGTTTGGGGCATTGGCGCATCATCGACCATTGCATGGACTTGGCCGAGCTGAGTTCCCAATTCAAGCGCCGGATGACCGCCGACGAGCCGGGGCGGAGCCCGCATCTGACCGCGAAAGAGTTCGACCGGATGCGCAAGCCGCGGCTGCGCCGACAGGAGTTTTCCGCTATCCGGCTTCGCGGCGTGGAACCGCTCACGAATCGGCAGCGGAACTGGCTTGTGGACGCGGGTTATACGCTTCAGCCGGTGCGATAGTCGTCGAGCACCCGGGCGACCGCGGCGATGGCCGCCCGCATCTCGTCCTCATGTGGCAGAAAGACCAGTCGGACATGCCGGGAATCGGGAAGATTGAAGGCGCTGCCTTGCACCAGCAGGATTTTTCCCCGCAACAGGATGTCCAGCACGAGATCGAGGTCGCTGCCGATGGTGAAATGTTCCGGGTCAAGCCCCGGAAACAGGTAAATCGCTCCGGAAGGCTTGACGCAGTTTATCCCCGGGATTCCATTGAGCATTTCCAGGGCGGCGTCCCTTTGCCGAACAAGCCGCCCGCCCGGCAGAATCAGTTCGTTGATGCTCTGGTATCCGCCGAGCGCCGTCTGTATGGCGAACTGCGCGGGCACATTGGCGCACAAGCGCATGTTGGAAAGTATATCCAGCCCCTCGATGTAACTGCCTGCGAGTTCCCTCGGTCCGCTCAGGATCATCCAGCCGGAACGGAATCCAGCGAGACGGTAGGATTTCGACAGGCCGTTGAAAGTGACGATGAAGAGATCGTCGCACAGCGAAGCCAGCGGGATGTATTCGGCGCCGTCGTAAACGATCTTGCTGTAAATCTCGTCGGCGAACAGGATGAGTTCATGCCGGCGGGCGATTTCGATCAACTCGAGCAGAATCTCCCTGCTGTAAACCGCGCCGGTCGGATTGTTCGGATTGATGACGACAAGCGCTCTCGTTCGCGGCGTGATCCTCGCCTCGATGTCAGCCGTGTCCGGAAACCACAGCCGACTTTCGTCGCAGCGGTAATGCGCCGGCACACCGCCCCCAAGGCTGACCGCCGCCGTCCACAGCGGATAGTCGGGCGCTGGAATCAGAACTTCTTCGCCATCGTTGAGCAGCGCCTGCATCGCCATGGTGATCAGTTCGCTCACACCGTTGCCGAGATAGATATCCTCGATCCCGACTCCATCGATTCGCAACTGCTGGCATTCGTGCATGATGGCTTTGCGGGCCGGAAACAACCCTTTCGAATCGCTGTACCCCTGCGCATTCGCAAGATTGTGAATCACATCCTGCAATATCTCGTCCGGCGCGTCGAAGCCGAAAGCCGCCGGATTGCCGATATTCAGCTTCAGAATCCGGTGCCCATCCTCCTCCAGCCGCCGCGCCTGCTCCAGCACAGGCCCGCGAATGTCATAACAAACATTATCCAGCTTGTGCGACTGCTCAATCCTCTGCATCAAAATGCGCCCGCCACCAAAAGCCGCGGACGTTACTCACCCCCACCTGCGCTGTCAACCTGCTTAGACCTCGATCCGTCGCCGCCGGGTGGCGTCCGTTAAACTCCACACACCAGATGGCGACGGCTCGAAGCCACAAATCCACAAGACCACGAAGCCACCAAGCCTCAAAACCAGCGAACTTGAAGCAAGTTCAAGCTTCAGCCGATAATCGCATCGTGGGGATACGCAAGGGGTGCGGGCGGATGAAAGGAAAGATCGAGAAATCGGACGAGCAATGGCGCGAGGAGCTGGCGCCCGACGTGTACAGGGTCACAAGAGAGAAGGGGACCGAACTCGCTTTCACCGGCGAATACTGGGCCAGCAAGGAAACGGGGACTTACTTGTGCGCGGCCTGCGGCGAGGAATTGTTCAAGTCCGAGGACAAGTACGACTCCGGCTCCGGCTGGCCCAGCTTCAGCGCTCCCGCGGAACAGGCCTCCGTCGAGGAGAAACTCGATCAGTCACATGGCATGATTCGCACCGAAGTCACCTGCAGCCGTTGCGATTCCCATCTGGGCCATGTCTTTCCCGACGGCCCGCCGGAAACCGGGTTGCGTTATTGCATCAACTCCGCCGCGCTCGATTTCCAGAAACGGCAGTGAAAAGCGCTTCCCTGGCATGGGCCCTGCCATGGGCTCTGATCCTGCCCGCGTCCGCGTGCGCCCAGCAGCCGGAGCAGAGGCTGAACTTTGGCGCCTATTTCGCCGAAGGCAAGTTCAACGGGCATTCCGACACCACGATCCGCTATCTTCCCGTCGGCTATCAATGGCAGGGGGGACGCTGGGGATTCCAGTTGTTGACGGCCGGACTGTCGGTTACCGGCGTTGGCAACGTGCTCGTCAATATCGGCGAGGTGACCAGGGTGATCGCCGGTTCCGAAGTCACCACCGAGGCGGGATTCGGCGACACGATCGCGGGGGTCAGTTACGCGCTGGCTCCGTTTGCGGACTGGGCGCCATTCGTGGACTTGCGCCTTGATGTCAAGTTGCCGACGGCGGATGAGAATCGGAGCTTGGGTACGGGAAAACTCGATTTCAGCTTGCAGGTGGATTTTTCCCAAGTCTATGGCGGGACAACCTGGTTCGCGAGTATCGGCCGCAATTTCCGCGGTCGAACGGAACTGTTTCCCGGACTGAACGACAACAACTTCGCGCAACTCGGTTTCGCGCGGCAGTTTTCGGAACGGACCAGCGCCGGTGCGTTTTATGATTATCGCGAGGCCCCCGCTGTTTTCGCCAGGGAAACCCACGAGATTTATCCCTATGTCAGCTTTCAGCTTTCGCCCCGCTGGTCGCTGACGGCGCTGGTTGGCCGCGGTTTCACCGAAGGCAGCGCGGATTACGCTTTGCAGGGGCAATTGAGTTATATGTGGTGAGCGAAAGTCCCGACCGGAAGCTCAGAAGCGCATCGGCCGCACCCGCGGAGGCAGTATCGCGGGTCGCCGGATCACACGGCCTCTTTGCACCTGGGGCAGCTCGGGCCGCCGGATGCGATCGGGGCGCTGGGCCGCGGCGGGATTTTCCGCCTCGGGTGCCAAGGCATCGTCCGCTTCCGCGGCGACGCCATTCGCGACGAGATAGCCGGCCAACTCGGCCCAGGTAATCCGCGCCGGGTCGGGCTCGAAATCCGCAACAAGGTCTTCCGAAGCGATATTTTCCGAAAAACCGGCATCGGCAACTTCGACTGCCGCATCCTCCGGCCCGGTTTCCGCCAATTGCCGCTCCGGCGCCCGTTCGGGCGCGGACGTTCGCACTGAAGTTCGGTCGATCTCGGGCGGATAGTATCCTTCGACGCTTTCCAGAATGCGTTCATAAATCACGGCGTCGCGCTGCAACTGCGCCTGGATCGAGTCGGTGATTGCGATTTCAGCCGTGTATTCCGAGGCAAACTCCGGTGCGGTGACGACCGTTACAGGCGGCAGAACCTCGCTGACTTCCGGGATGCGCCTGATTTCCTCTTCAACGACTTGCTCGGCGATCACGACAGCATCCGTCTCGAATCGTATCCGGACTTCGCCGGCGTCTCCGAGGAAGGGTTTGAGTCCGGTGCCGCCGAGCCCGCTGCCCCCGGTCGGCGCTCTCCCCGTGCCGCCGAAGCCGCTGCCGCCGTCTTCGTCGCCACCGAATCTGATGCCGCCGGAACTGCCGGTGTTGAGCGCGGCGACCGCAAGGAAAAACAGCGCCAGCAACAGCTTTTGCGGATTCGATAGCTGATTCGAAATCTGGGGCATCAGCTTTTTTCCCGGGGCTCCTTCCCGATCCGGTTTGAAGTGGTGTAATTGAAGATACCGAAGTGTATCCGATACCTCGAATCCTTACGAGCGGAATCGGCCTTTTGCAGCGCCAGGGCGCGCCGGTTAAGCCTGGTCAGCGCTTGCATGCCCAATTCATCGGCCAGATCTTTCAACTCGTCGATCGAGCCGGGACCAAGTTTGTCGTAGTAGACACCGCGGTCGAAGTGGGGCGATTCGCGGCCGCGCAGATTGTCGGCGCCCGCGGCGACATGGTCTTGCACGTTCTTGCCGAAAAAGAAAACCTTCTCGTCGAATCCGTGTGCCGGGGTAAAAGCGCCCGTATTCAGTACGACGTGATCGTTATCCAGTCTGGCGACACCGAGTTGGATCCATTCGTCGAGGATCACGCGCGGACGGATGTCCTGTCGGCATACTTGGGCGACGAGGGTATCGAAACCTGGAACGTCGGGGTCGGTTGTCTTCAGGGGCAGCGCGCGCGGTTCGCCGCCGGCGCCGGCAAAGCGGTCGGAACCCAGCCATTCGGCGACGAGTTGCGCACCGAGGGAAGCGGCTGCCGCGGGCTTTCCCGATTCGGGGCGCTCATTGCGCAATTTCTTGATGTCTTTTCGATGAATACCGGTTAGCAGGTTGATGCGGCTATCCGACAATGGCGCCGCGTCGACGGAAAAATCCGACTCGGCCATTTCGACGTAGACCGACTTCAGAATCCGGATCAACAGCGGATACGTAAACTGGTAGGAAATAAGAAGCCGCACAAGGGGACGCATGATACGGCGCACCGCGTCGACCAGACGGGCCGGAGGCATTTCCGGCGGATGTTGTGCTGCTGGATTCATTGCCGCGAATTATAGCCACGGCTGGAAAAAATTCCCACAAAATGCTGTTTGTCATGTCCCGGCAACAAAAATCGGGTTATACTGCGTGGGAAAATTTCCCACCAGCCGGAATTCGGCCCAGGTTTAGAGCCAAGTCTCAATAAGGAAGCGGGGAGAGTGAACGCCAGGCAATACTACACGCCGGACTGTTTCGCACCGGCAAGCGGGAACCGGATTTTCCCGGCGCCGCATGCATTGCGCGAGGCTGACGGACTGTTGCGCCTGCCGAATGGTTCGCGGCTGGCCTTCAACGCCTACGGCGACCCTGAAGGTTTTCCTCTCCTGTATTTCCACGATACCGGCAGTTCGCGGCTCGAAGCCTCCCTCCTGCATCAGGGTGCGCTGCGCTGCGGCTACCGGCTCATCGCCTTCGACCGCCCCGGCGTCGGTCGTTCCGACTATTTCGTTTGCAAGTCGCCGCGTTCGTTCTGTGAGAATCTGCCGCCGGTTCTCGCAGATCTCGGCATTGACCGTTTCGGCATCGTGGCGAAAGGCGGCGGTGGCATATACGCTTTGCATTTATGCCGCATGAGTCCGGAACGGGTGGTGGCCCAGGTCAATCTCGCCGGCATTCCCGCCAGGGCGCTGGCCTCGCCGAGCGGCGCCTGCGCCCTGCTTGCCGGCGTCATTCCGCTGGCCGTGGACGGGCTGTTGCGCTTGAAGCAATTCTTCTCTCCGGACGAACCGGGCGCGGTGCTCGACAAATTGCGCGAAGAATTGAGTTTTTCCGACAAGAAAGTGCTGGCAAGGCCCGAGATCGCCGACGTTCTCGAAGCGGACCAGGCCGAATCGGTGCGCGCCGGCTATCGCGGCATGGCGCAGGATCTCGCCATCAGCTTCCGCAAACTCGAAGTGCCGCTCGAGGAGATCGCGGTTCCCACCGAAATCTGGCATGGCTGCGCCGACCGGCTGACCTTGCGCGCGGAATGCGAGTATCTCGCCGCCCGCCTGCCGAGGGCGCGTTTGCATCGGGTCTCCCAGCGGGGCCACTTCTTTTTCATTCACCACATGGATCAGATTCTCGGCAGCCTGCGCCGCAAATCGCGCGGGCCCGAAATGCTGCTGAATTGAACAGCCCCCATTGAATATGGGAGAATCCGCCTTCCCCGCGAGCGCCCGGGCCGCGCTCTCGTCCGTTGCCGACCGGCAGAGAAAACTACTATGCGAGTTGAACTTAGCAGTTCCGAGGGACTCGAAAGGAAACTGACCATTGCGGTGCCCGCCGCCGAAGTGGATGCGAGCGTGGCTGAACGCCTTCGGGAAACCGCCAAAAACATCAGACTGAACGGATTCCGCAAGGGCAAGGTGCCCTTGAACATCGTGAAGAAACGCTTCGGTCCCGGCATCAGGCGGGAAGTCGTCGGCGAGTTGATGAACAGAAGCTATGTGGAAGCGGTCGAGCGGGAGGGATTGCGTCCGGCCGGCCAGCCGAAACTGGAACTTGCCGAACTCGATGAAGGCAAAGATCTGCAATTCGCCGCGGTTTTCGAAGTCCTTCCGGAATTCGAGTTGCCCGATTTTTCCCGCATAAAGGTCGAAAGCCTGACAGCGGAAGTTACCGGTGAAGACATCGCCAATATGATCGAAACCTTGCGCAAACAGCGGCAGACCTGGGAGCCGGTTGAGCGAGCGGCCGCCGCCGACGACTTGGTGTTCATCGATTACACCGGGCGCGTGGACGGCGAGGAATTCGAAGGCGGGAAGGCCGAAAACCGCGGCGTGCTGATCGGCTCGGAACGCATGATTCCCGGTTTTGAAGAGTCGATCAAAGGGCGGCGGCCCGGCGAGGAATTCACGTGCGAATTGAAATTTCCCGACGAATACCACCAACAAGACCTCGCCGGCAAGGACGTCGAATTCGAAATCAGGCTCAATCGCGTCAGTGAAGCGCGGTTGCCCGAAGTCGACGATGAGTTCTACAAGAGTTTTGGCGTCGAAGAAGGCGGCGAGGAGGCTTTCCGCGAGGAAATCGTCCGCAATATGGAGCGCGAGCTGAAAGCCGCCCGGCGCAACAAGTTGAAAGGAAAAATCACCGAAGCGGTAGTCAAGCGCGCCAATATTGCCGTGCCCGAAGCGATGATGAGCGAAGAAATCGCGCGCTTGCGCGCGCAGGCGGCGGAAAGCATGGGCGGGGCTGGCGGGAACATGCCGGAAT
The DNA here is from genome assembly GCA_963664805.2 of Pseudomonadales bacterium. Taxonomy (GTDB): domain Bacteria; phylum Pseudomonadota; class Gammaproteobacteria; order Pseudomonadales; family Pseudohongiellaceae; genus UBA9145. The sequence goes on from OY761612.1 coordinate 567,638, forward strand.
TGCCGGATGACCTGCTGCGGGACCAGGCGCGGCGCCGGGTTGTCATGGGGCTGGTGGCGACCGAGATCGTCAAGACCAACGAGATGAAGGCGGATGTCGTAAAGGTGCGGGAAGCCATCGAGGAACTCGCCTCGACCTACGAGTCACCGGAGGAAGTCGTGCGATGGTATTATGGCAGCGAGAAGCAATTGTCGGCCATTGAAGCTGCCGTACTTGAAGATCAGGTATTCGACTATATATCCGAGCAGGCGAAGTTGACCGAAAAAACGGTTTCCTACCAGGAAGCGATTCGAGGCTGACGCACAATGACCCGTATCCAAACAACTCCCCGGGCGGCGCTCGTTCCCATCGTGGTGGAACAGACTTCGCTTGGAGAACGCTCCTACGACATCTATTCGAGATTGCTCAAGGACCGCGTGATTTTTCTGACCGGCCCGGTCGAGGATCATATGGCGAACCTGATCGTGGCGCAGATGCTCTTTCTCGAGTCCGACAATCCCGACAAGGATATCCACCTGTATATCAATTCTCCCGGCGGTTCCGTGAGCGCGGGTTTGTCGATTTACGACACCATGCAGTTCATTCAGCCCGCGGTCAGCACGATGTGCGTCGGACACGCCGCGAGCATGGGGGCGGTGCTGCTCGCCGGGGGCGCTCCCGGCAAACGTTTCGTGTTGCCGCATTCCCGCCTCATGATCCATCAACCGAGCGGCGGCGCCCAGGGGCAGGCTTCAGACATCGAAATTCAGGCCAACGAGATCGTCAGAATCAGGAAAATACTCAACGACCTGCTCGCGCGCCACACCGGCCAGGATGTGGAAATCATCGCCCGCGACACTGAACGCGACAATTTCATGAACGCGCAACAGGCGGTCGAATACGGCCTGGTGGATAAAGTAATCGAAAAACGGGTAGATAATAAGCCTATCGGCAAAACGAAGGACTGACAGGCGCGCGGGTTTCCGGCGCGTGTATCATGTTCGGGCAAAACAAGGCCGGCCAATAATGTCGAACAATCGTTACAACAAGGGAAGCGGTGGTGGGGAGTTGCTCAACTGCTCTTTCTGCGGCAAATCCCAGCACGAGGTCCGCAAACTTATCGCCGGGCCGTCCGTGTACGTTTGCAACGAATGCGTCGACCTTTGCAATGACATCATTCGCGAAGAGAGTGGCGTGCAGGAAGCCGCCACGGGCGGTCGCAAACTGCCGATACCGGAGGAGATCAATCGCACGCTCGATGAATACGTCATCGGCCAGGACAATGCGAAGAAAGTGCTCGCGGTAGCGGTATACAACCACTACAAGAGACTCCGGTCCGACCACCGGGGTTCCGACGTGGAACTCGGCAAAAGCAACATCCTGATGATCGGCCCGACCGGCACGGGCAAGACGCTGCTGGCGGAAACGCTGGCGCGCTTGCTCGAAGTGCCGTTCACGATCGCCGACGCCACTACCTTGACCGAAGCCGGCTATGTCGGCGAAGACGTTGAAAACATCATCCAGAAACTCCTGCAAAAGTGTGACTACGATGTTGACAAGGCCCAGATCGGCATCGTTTACATCGATGAAATCGACAAGCTCTCGCGCAAGTCCGACAATCCTTCGATAACGCGGGACGTCTCCGGAGAGGGCGTGCAGCAGGCCCTGCTCAAGTTGATCGAAGGCACCGTCGCCTCGGTCCCTCCCCAGGGAGGCCGCAAGCATCCCCAGCAGGAGTTCCTGCAAGTCGATACTTCAAACATCCTGTTCATCTGCGGCGGCGCCTTCGCCGGCCTCGACAAGATCATTCGCGCGCGGTCGGACAAGGCCGGAATCGGCTTCACCGCGGAGGTGCAATCCGCCGGCAACAAGAAACAGGTTGGAGAGATCTTGCGCGACGTCGAACCGGAAGACTTGATCAAGTACGGGTTGATCCCGGAGTTCGTCGGCAGATTGCCGATGATCGCGACGCTCGACGAGCTCGACCTCGAAGCGCTCGTGAGAATTATCCGCGAACCCAGGAATTCCCTGACCAGGCAATACGAAAAACTGTTCGAGATGGACTCTGTGGAAATCCAGTTCCGGGACGACGCCCTCAATGTAATCGCGGAAAAGGCTCAGGAGCGCAAAACCGGCGCGCGGGGCCTGCGCTCGATCATGGAAACGGTATTGCTTGACACCATGTACCGAATTCCATCGACGGACAATGTCAGCAAAGTGATTATCGACGCCGCCGTGGTCCGGGGCGAATCAGATCCCTTGCTGATGTACGAGAACACCAAGAAAAGCGGAATTTCCAAGGCGGACTAGCCGGCCCCGACCAGGCCGAACCCGGATCCCGCGGCATTTGTTATGACCGATACGCCAACAAAAGGAGAATACGCCAGTCTGCCGCTGCTGCCATTGCGGGATGTGGTCGTCTACCCGCAAATCGTGCAGCCGCTGTTTGTCGGCCGGCCGCGGTCGCAGCGCGGTCTCGAAGTGGCCATGGCGAACGACAAGCAGATTCTGCTCGTGGCGCAGCGTGATCCGTCGGAAGACGATCCGGATATGGAAGATCTGTTCGAAGTGGGCACAGTGGCCGCGATTCTCCAGCTGGTGCGGCTGCCGGACGGCACGGTCAAGTTGCTCGTTGAAGGACTGCAGCGGGCGCGTCTTGCCAAGGTGCTGCTCGAAGGCGACCATTTTCGCGCCGAATGCCGGATTCTCCCGTCTGAAGAGGTGCCGGAAGAGGAAGCGCAACTGCTTGTGCGCTCGCTGCTGGCGCAATTCGATCAATATCTGCAATTGAGCAAGAAGATTCCTCCGGAAGTGATGACTTCGATTTCCAGCATCGAGGATCCCGGCCGGCTCGTCGACACGATCATTTCGCATTTGTCGCTGAAGCTGCCGCAGAAACAGGAATTGCTCGAACAGTCCGACGTCAGCGCCCGCATCGAGTTCATGATGGGCCTGATCGAACACGAAATCGATCTGCTGCAAGTGGAAAAGCGCATTCGCGGCCGCGTCAAGAAACAGATGGAAAAGAGTCAGCGCGAGTACTACCTGAATGAGCAGATGAAGGCCATCCAGAAGGAAATGGGCGAGCTCGAAAACGTTCCCAACGAAGCGGACGAATTGAAGAAGAAGATCGAGGATTCCGGCATGCCGAAGGAGGCCATGGACAAGGCGCTCGCTGAATGGAAAAAGTTGAAGATGATGTCGCCCATGTCGTCCGAGGCTTCGGTGGTGCGAACGTATCTCGACTGGATGACTTCCATGCCTTGGAAGAAGCGCAGCCGGGTGAGGCTCGATCTGAACAAGGCCGAAGCAATTCTGGAAGCCGATCACTACGGGCTTGAAGAAGTGAAGGAGCGGGTGCTCGAATATCTCGCGGTCCAGAAGCGGGTGAAAAAGCTCAAGGGCCCGATTCTCTGCCTGACGGGTCCGCCGGGCGTCGGCAAGACTTCGCTTGGAGAATCGATCGCCAGGGCGACCAACCGCAAATTCGTCCGCATGGCGCTTGGCGGCGTTCGCGACGAGGCCGAGATCCGCGGCCACCGCCGCACCTATATCGGTTCGCTGCCGGGCAAGCTGCTGCAGAAACTGGCCAAGGCGGGCGTGCGCAATCCGTTGTTCCTGCTCGACGAAGTCGACAAGATGGGCATGGACATCCGCGGCGACCCCGCCTCGGCGCTGCTCGAAGTGCTCGACCCAGAGCAGAACCACAGTTTCAGCGACCATTATCTTGAAGTCGACTACGACCTGTCCGACGTGCTGTTCATCTGCACCTCGAACACCATGGACATTCCCGACGCCTTGCTCGACCGCATGGAAGTCATCCGCCTTCCAGGTTATACCGAAGAGGAGAAAATCGGCATCGCGGAACGCTATCTCGTGCCCAAACAGAAAAGCGCCAACGGCCTCGGCGGGAACGAAGTCGAGATCGGCGCGGAGACGATCCGCGATTTGATCCGCTCCTACACGCGCGAAGCGGGCGTGCGCGGGTTGGAACGGGAACTGGCGAAGATTTGCCGCAAACTCGTGAAGGACAACACACTGAACCGCAACAGTGAAACGACCGTGGTCACGCCGGATATGCTCGACAAGTACTGCGGCGTGCGGAAATTCGATCACAGCAAGGCGCTGGACGAAAACCGCGTCGGCCAGGTTAACGGCCTGGCCTGGACCAAGGCCGGCGGGGAACTGCTCACCATCGAAGCGAGCGCCGTGGAAGGCAAGGGGAAAACGATCAAGACGGGTTCGCTTGGCGATGTCATGCAGGAGTCGATCCAGGCCGCTTTGACCGTGGTGCGTTCGCGCGCGGCGGCGCTGGGCGTGAGCGCCGATTTCCACGAAAAGTACGACATCCACATTCATGTGCCCGAAGGCGCCACGCCGAAAGACGGACCCAGCGCCGGCGTGGGAATGTGCGTGGCGCTGGTTTCGGTGCTGACCGCGATTCCGGTGCGCGCCGAAGTCGCGATGACCGGAGAGATCACCTTGCGCGGCCAAGTGTTGCGCATCGGTGGACTGAAGGAGAAGTTGCTCGCCGCCCACCGGGCCAAGATCGAAACCGTCGTCATCCCCGCCGAGAACGAGCGCGATCTGACCGAAATCCCAGACAACATCAAGTCCGAACTCGACATCGTGCCGGTGAACTGGATTGATCAGGTGCTCGAGATCGCCTTGCAGCGATTGCCGGCGCCACAGACGGAAGACGCGTTGCCGCGCAAGAAAAAGGAAGGAAAAAGGGAAGATATTGATACAGGCGGCGACGGCAAGCCCATCAGCACGCATTGATCGCTTGACAGTTCTTTTGCGCTATTGATATAAGTCCGCACTAGCAGCGAAGTCGGGCAGAAGGCAAAGCTGCTTCTGCGTCGAATCAAGTTCGGGCATATTTCATACGGCCAGGATGGCCGACATCGGTTGCAGGCGGATTCCTGCCAGGATGGGGTTTGTTGAGTTGAACTGGTTCGTTCGGAGACAACGGGCTCTCTGCAACAGGAAATTCCAACATCACAAGCTAATCTTATAGGGGATAAGCATGAACAAATCTGAACTGATCGATGCGGTCGCAAACGACGCCGACCTGACCAAGGCAAAAGCCGGCGATGCCGTGGAGGCCGCTCTCGGCGCCATTGCCGACGCGCTCAGTAGCGGCGATTCGGTGGCGCTCGTGGGATTCGGCACGTTTTCCGTGCGCGAACGCGGCGCGCGCACCGGTCGCAATCCGAGGACCGGCGAATCCATCGAGATCGCGGCTTCCCGCATTCCCGCCTTCAAGGCCGGCAAGGCGCTGAAGGACGCTGTATCCTGACAGCGGCGGGATTTTTCCGGCGTTGAGTCGCATCCGCGTTCGGAAATCGAATCGACCGCCGCATAATCCCGACGGTCAATGATTCAGAAAATGGGCGCGTCCTCGATGCGCCCATTTTCATGCGGTCGAAAGCCGGACTCCCGGCGTCGGCGGTTGAAATATGCTCCAGAACATCAGAGACAATTCCCAGGGCGTGGTCGCCAAGGTGATCATCGGTCTGATCGTTGCCGTTTTCGCGCTCTGGGGCGTGGAATCGATCATCGGCGGATTCGTCGCCACGCCTCCCGTCGCGGAAGTGAACGGCGAAGAAATCAATGACTTGCAATTGCAGAACAGCGTGCAGAATCTGCTCGCTTCGATGGGGGCCGGCGCCCAGTCGCTCGACCCCGCCGTCGTGGAAAACACCGCGTTGAATCAGTTGATAGACGAGGCGGTGCTGCGGCAGGCCGCAGAACGATCCGCGCTGGCTGTTTCCAGCGCGCGGGTCGACCGGTTCATTCTCGATTCCCCCCAGTTCCAGATCAATGGCGTATTCGACAGCGAACTGGCGGTGCGCACCATGACCAGCCAAGGCCTTTCGGTGCCGATGTACCGCGAAGACCTGGGCCGGCGCATGATGATTTCGCAGATCGCCACCGCTTACGCCGGCTCGAATTTCCTCACTCCCGGAGAACTCGAACAACTCATCGAGTTGCAACAGCAGACGCGCGATATCCGCTATATCGCCATTCCCATCGGTACGCGGACCCTCGGCGCCGCTATCGGCGACGAGCGCATCGGCGAATACTACGAAGAGAACCAGGAGGATTTCCGCGAGCCCGAAACCGTGGTGGCGAACTACGTTGTGCTCGATCAGGACGTGATCGCCGAAGAAATAACGGTAGCCCCGGAGGAATTGCAAGCCCGCTACGAACAGGAGCGCGGCGAATACCAGGGCGCCGCGGAAAAACGCGCTTCCCATATCCTGTTCGAGACTTTCGGCATATCCGAGGAAGAGGCGTTTGAGCAGGCGCGCGCGGCCAGCGCGCGGCTAGCCGACGGCGAGGATTTCGCGGCCCTTGCGCTCGAACTTTCCAGCGACACGATTTCGGCGGAAGCGGGAGGCGACATCGGTTATACCGACGGCACGGCCTTCCCGCCCGAAATCGAATCGGCGCTCGAGGAGTTGGCGCTGGGAGAAGTCTCCGGTCCGGTAGTCAGCGAATTCGGCGTCCACCTGGTGCGCTTGACTGAAGATGCGCAAGACGAGTATCCGCCATTCGAAGAAATCTCCGCGCGCATTGAGAGGGACTTGAAGAGTTCGGAAGTGGAGTTGATCTATTCCGCGCGGCTGGAAGACTTGTCGAATCTCGCCTTCGAGAGCGGTGATCTAAGTACGATTTCGCAGCAGTTGAACTTGCCGGTTCTGACCACCGAGGCCTTCGGCCGCAACGGCGGCGCGGACATTTTCTCCGACCCGTCGGTGGTCGCGGCGGCTTTTTCCGACGAGGTGCTGCTCGACGGCAACAACAGCGACGTGCTCGAACTCGACGACACGAGAGCCGCCGTGGTGCGCGTCGAGCAGTTCAACGAATCCCATATCCGCCCGCTGGAAGAAGTCCAGGCGGAAATCGCCGTGCTCCTGCGTGCCGAAATGGAACGCGAAGCCGCCGCGAATCTGGGCAACGAAGTGTTGACGGCCCTCGAATCCGGTGAAGATCCCGCGGAACTGCTGACAGCGAACGAACTGGAATGGGTGGAAGAAAGCGGCGTCACGCGCAACGGAGGCATCCAGGTCAATCCGGAGATCGCGCGCCACGCCTTCTCCATGTCGCAACCCGAGCAGGAACCGCTGCGCGACAGCCTGATTCTCGGCAATGGAACCTTCGTCCTCGTCGAACTTACCGCGGTAAACCCCGGCGCCCTGGAAGACGTCCCCGAAGACCAACGCCAAACCCTGGCCCGCTCCCTCTCGGTCGACCTCGGCACCAACGATTTCGAGCGCTACCTGCAAACCTTGCGCGAAAACGCCGACATCAGCCGCCAGGAAACAATCTTCGACCTCGGCGAAACACTTCCCTGATCACTAAAATCCTTAGGGCAAGCACTGCGTTAGTCGCCGTCAGGTGGCGGGTTTACAGCGGGCGTGCGAGGCAGGATGCCGAGCCCGAAGCCTACATGGATGTATTTACGGCGTCCGCTGTAAACCCGCCACCTGACGGCGACGAATCGAAGTAGCAAGCCTCGCCCAAATACTCGGTGATCACATCCTTCAAGGTCCTACTAGCCGTCCCTGGCGCAACGTCGGTGGCTTCGATTACCCCCGGCCTTGCCATCCATGGCAAGTCGTTCGGCCGTCAAGAAGCTTTGCTTCTTGTTGGCTACGCCAACCCGGCCTCACCCATGGCGGTTGTGTTGAATCCACCGTCCACGTAAAGCACTTCCCCACTGATCCCCGAAGCCAGGTCGGAACACAGAAATGCAGCCGCGTTGCCGATTTCATCGGTCGTCACATTGCGCCGCAAAGGCGTATTGCGGGCATTGTAGTCGAGCATCTTGCGAAAACTCTTCACCCCCGATGCGGCCAGCGTTCGCACCGGTCCCGCCGAAATCGCGTTCACTCTCGTGCCCTCCGGCCCCAGGCTCGCCGTCATATAGCGCATATTCGCTTCCAGACTGGCCTTGGCGAGTCCCATAACATTGTAGTTCGGCAAGCTGCGCATGGCGCCGAGGTAGCTCAGCGTGAGCAGCGAGCCGTTTCTGCCTTCCATCAGCGGTCTGGCGGCGCGGCCAAGCGCCACAAAACTGTATGAGCTGATTTCGTGTGCGGTGAGAAAGCCTTCGCGGGTAGTGACATCGACGAAATCGCCGTCGAGTTCGCCCGCCGGAGCAAAGGCCAGGCAATGCACCAGCCCATCGAGACCGTCCCAGGATTGCGCCAGGTTGGCAAACAGCCGCGCGATTTCCGTATCACTGCTTACGTCGCAGGGAAACAGCAGATTTGATCCGGTCGCTTCGGCAACTTGCCCGACGCGCTCGCCGAGCCGCTCGTTCTGATAGGTGAACGCCAGTTCGGCGCCTTCCCGATGCATGGCGTGGGCGATGCCCGTGGCGATGGACAGCTTGCTGGCGACACCCAGGATGAGAATTCTTTTTCCTTCCAGAAAAGCCATGTCTTTATTTGACTCCATGCATGAAATGTTTCAGAACCGGCGCCAGCAGCATTGCCAGCACGCCAAAGCCGATGCTATACCATCCCGCGGCGGAATATACCTCGACATAGTTAGCCAGCGCCGCGCCGGCGTCGACGACTTCGCCACCGATTGTGTCGGACCCCGTCATCGCGGCGATCTGGCCGGAAACGTAATTGCCCGCGGCCGAAGCGAGAAACCAGCAGCCCATCATCATCCCAACTACCGTGGGCACGGACAATTTGGTGGTCATGGAAAGCCCCACCGGCGAGATGCACAACTCGCCCATGGTATGCAGCAGATACAGCAGAATCAGCCAGATCAAGGCCACTTGGGTGGGATCGTCGGCCCGGCCCGCGCCATAGACGAGCAACAGAAAGCCGAGGCCCAACTGAATCAGCGACAGCGCGAACTTCATCGGCGTCGACGGTTCCATGCCCTTGCGGTTCAGATACAGCCAGGCGAAGCTGAACAGCGGCGCGAGCAGGATGATGAAAGTCGCGTTTACCGACTGGAAAACGGCGGCATGAATCTCGAAACCGAAAATCTCGCGGTCCACGTTGCGGTCGGTCATCAGGTTGAGCGAGGAGCCGGTTTGTTCGAACAATCCCCAGAAGACAATCTGATAACTCATCAGGAACAGGCAGACGAGCATCCGGTTGCGGTCGTGCGGCCCGCAACGGACGAAAGAGTAACCCAGGACCACGGCGGTCATCAGCGTCAGAAAGAAGGCGAGCAGGCCGCCCACCAGTTCCCGGTATTGCATGAGTTGCCAGAAAATCAGCACACCGCCGATGGCGAGCAGATAGATCAGCCACTCGGTATTCAGACCGGGCGCCAGCCTGCGTTGCAGCAATTGCGGATTGACCGGATCGCCCGCGCCGCCGAACAGGTGCTTGCCGCGGTCGAAAACGACCAAGCCCGCGAGCATGCCGACGGCGGCGGCGCCGAAACCCCAACTGAAGCCGCCGTATTGCAACAGCAGGCCGCAGATCAGCGCGCCTGACAGCGCGCCGAGATTTATGCCCATGTAGAACAGCGTGAAAGCGCCGTCGCGGCGGGGATCGTTTTTTGGATAGAGCGAACCGACGAGAGTCGAAATGTTGGCTTTCAGGAAACCAACGCCCATGATGATCAGGGCCAGCGAGAAATAGAAGACTTGCAGATAGAAGGGGTCGCGTTCGACCGTGAGTACGCCGGCGACCATCGTCTGGACCGCCGGACTGCCTTCCAGCGCCATGCCGGCGTGGCCGGCGATCAACAGAATCGCGCCAAGCATCACTGCTTTTTTTGCGCCCAGGTAGCGGTCGGCGACGACGCCGCCAAGCACGGGCGTTATGTACACCAGGGAGATGTATGCCGCATAGATTCCGGCGGCGGCTTCGTCTGAGAAAAGGAAATGCTGCGTCAGGTAGAAAATCAGCAGGGCGCGCATGCCGTAATAGCTGAAGCGCTCCCACATCTCGGTGAAAAAACACACCACGAGTCCTTTCGGGTGCCCCAGGAATTCCCCGCTCGCCGCGGGGGCGCTCGCGCTGATTTCAGCCATGTCATTGCAGCCCGTGATTTTATGGGTAGATTGGAGGATAACTTAATTCAGAACTGGTCTTTCCATTTGCGAATCGCGGCGAATGTTTCAGTTTCGTCCGCGGGGGGGCGTCCGAGTCGCCGCCCGGCGCTTGCGGCAAGCTCCGGCGATCCGCAACGCAGAAACGGGTTGGTCGCCAGTTCAAGCCCAATAGTGGAAGGAAGAGTCGGTTTGCCGATATCTCTCTTACCTTGCTCGCTTCTTATGCGTGATCGCAATTCGGAATTGGCCGGATCCGCGGCGGCGGCGAAGGAAAGGTTGGCCATGGTGTATTCGTGCGTGCAATGCACGGCGGTTTCCGGCGGCAGGACCATGAGTTTGCGCAGCGAATCGAGCATTTGCGCCGGCGTGCCTTCGAACAGTCTGCCGCAGCCCGCGGCGAACAAGGTGTCTCCGCAAAACAGAATCGGCGTATCATGACGGCTGCCGTCGTGGAAATAAGCGATATGGTCCAGGGTATGGCCGGGAACCTCGAACACGCGAAAATCCACATCGAACACTTCGACCCGGTCGCCCTCGGCAAGCAATTTGTCGATGCCGGCGATGCCGGGCGGGCCGAATACCCGCGGCCGGTATTTCCCGATCAACTCGCGCAGGCCGCCGGTGTGGTCCATATGGTGATGGGTGATCAGAATATCGCTGAGATGCAGGCTGTTGGCATCGAGGAACTCGATGACCGGGGCGGGATCGCCAGGGTCGACGACACAGGCGTTGCGGCCGCCGCCGTCGATGACAGTCCAGATATAGTTGTCCCGAAACGCGGGCAGCGGATGGATTCGCGAAATCATGAACGAGCTCCCCTGAGCCGACCACAACATGTTATAGACTCGAAAAATGATTACAAGTTGCGATAACTCCGCCTCGGATTCCGCCATGTCGCCGGCGCGGCTGGCGGAGAAGATCGACGAATGGTTCGGTTCGTCCCAAGGGGCGGCGACCGCGCGCGCCGAGGCCCAGGTTGCCAGACCCTTGCTGAAGCAACTGTTCGGCTACAGGATTTTGCAACTCGGCGGATCTGGCGACAGATCCTTCATCGAAGACAGTTCGCTGTACCACAAGATCCGCTTTTCCTCCCGCTATAGGGCCGATTCCAGTTTGCCTGTGGCGAATGCCGAAGAACTGCCTCTCGCCACGCACAGCGTGGACGCCGTGGTGCTGTATCATGCGCTGGATTTCGCCGGCGACAGTCATCGCCTGCTGCGGGAAGCGACCCGGGTGCTGCGGCCGGGAGGCAGGATGCTCATTATCGGCTTCAATCCATACAGCAGTTGGGGGTTGTGGCGCTTGTTCAGGCGCCGCAGCGGCATTCCCTGGGGCGGTCGGTTCATCGCCCCGGGCAGGGTCGCCGACTGGTTGCGCCTGCTTGACCTGCAAGTCGACAGCATCCGCTACGGATTGCATTTTTTCCCGGTTCGCATGAAGTCGCTGCTTGGATACGCGCGTAGCCTGGAGCGCATCGGGCAGAAGATCAATTCGCCTTTCGGCGGCGCCTACATCATTCTTTGCGTCAATCAGGTGGCGCCGGTCACGCCGATCATGGAGAAATGGCTGCCCTTGCGCGCCCGCACCGGCGCGATTGTCGCGATCGAGGGCCGCAATGCGGGATTCGGGGGGAACTGAGCCGGCATGGAGAGTAACGTCGATCTGTTCACCGACGGCGCCTGCAGGGGCAATCCGGGCAAAGGCGGCTGGGGTGCGCTGCTGCGTTGCGGCGGCCACGAGAAGGAACTGTATGGCGGCGAGAAAGAAACCACGAACAACCGCATGGAGTTGACCGCAGTGATCATGGGCCTGAGACAGCTCAAGCGGTCATGCCGGGTGCGGATCACCACTGATTCCCGGTACGTAATGCAAGGCGCCACCGAGTGGCTGGAGAGTTGGAAACGGCGGAATTGGCGCACCGCGGCGAAAAAGCCCGTGTCGAACCAGGATCTCTGGCGCCAACTCGACTGTCTGGCCGCGGAGCATGAAATCGATTGGCAGTGGGTCAGGGGCCACAGCGGCCATCCGGAAAACGAATTGGCGGATCAGCTTGCCAACCGCGGCATCGACGAGTTGATTGGCGGCCACGGGGAGGGGAACTGAATGCGGATAGTTGCGCTCGATACCGAAACCACTGGCGCCGAAGTCGGCGAAGGTCATCGAATCATCGAAATCGGCTGCGTGGAAATCGAAAACCGCAAATTGACGGGCCGAGAATTTCGCCGCCTGATCAATCCCGGACGGAGCATCGATCCCGAAGCGTTCAAGGTGCATGGCATCAGCGAAGAGGATCTTGCCGACAAACCGCAGTTTGCCGAAATCGAGGCGGAACTCGTCGATTTCATTTCCGGGGCCGAAGTCATCATGCACAACGCCGGCTTCGATGTCGGTTTTCTCGAAAAAGAACTTTCCCTGACGCCTTCGCCGCTCGGCGCGCTGGAAAGCGTCTGCGAAGTCACTGATACCTTGCGGATGGCGAGGTCGAGGCATCCCGGCCAACGCAACAACATCGACGCCCTGTGCAAACGCTACGACATCGACGCCAGCGCGAGGGAAAAACACGGCGCCTTGCTCGATGCCCAATTGCTGGCGCAAGTCTACCTGGCCATGACCGGCGGCCAGATCAGCCTTGTGCTGGGCGAAGAATCGCACACCGACAAACGCCCGGCCGCCGCGCGCCGGAAAACCGCCGGCGCCCGCGCCGCGCTGACCCGATACGAACTCACGGACGAGGAAAAGGCGGCCCACGAAGCCCTCCTGAACAAAATAGACACGCTATCCAACGACGGCTGCCTCTGGCGCAAAAAGATGTGAATATCCGTCCGCCGGAGACGGCTCGAAGCCACCCAACCCACTATTGAACATAAGCGTCAAAGCGAATAATATCTGCCCCGTTTTGCGCGCCGGAAACGCCCGCAGAAAAACGGTGTAATTCCATCGAACAGGCGGCGCGCAAACCCTTCCCCCTATTGAGGAACGAGTTACATGGAAACGCTCATCTGGAACAACGACATGCTGGTTTCCGGCATTATTCTCGCGGTCACCTTCACCGCCATCTTTACCGAAGGAATTCACGGCGTTCACCGGGTCAAATGCGCCATGGTCGGCGCCGCCGTCATGGTCGTGGTGGGAAACGCCATGGGATTTTATGATCCCCACGGCGCCGTGGAGGCGATCGACTGGAACGTGATCCTGCTGCTCGGCTGCATGATGACCATCGTCGCCATCATGATTCCCACCGGCGGATTTCAGCAATTGGCGTATTGGGTCGCCGATTTCAGCGCCGGCCGCTTGTTCCTGCTGCTGGCGCTGATGGGAACCCTGGTTACCGTGCTGTCGCTGTTGCTCGACAACGTCACCACCGTGGTGATTTTCGGCCCGCTCATCATACTGATCTGCCAAGCCATGCGCATAAGCGCCATTCCCTTCCTGCTCGCCGCGGCCCTGCTGTCCGACACCGGCGGCGTGGCAACGCTGGTCGGCGACCCGCCGAACATCATGATCGGTTCCGAATTCAACATCAGCTTCAACGAATTCGCCCAGCACATGTTCCTGATGGTGTTCGTGGCCTGGCTCGTCATCCTGTTCTTTCTGCGCTTCCTGTTCCGCAAGGAATTGGAGGTGACTCCGGCGCCGCTCGAACTGAAAGACCGCGACAAACTCGTCGACCCGCGCACCTGGTACGGCGCGTTGGCGGTGTTGGTCGTCATGGTGATCGGATTCATGGCGCACCGGGCGCTGGATTGGGAACCCTGGTTCGTGTCCGCCCTGGGTCTCGCCACCCTGGCGATCATCGGAAACAAGCTCGACATGGAGGAAGCCTTCGCCCACACCGAACTCGCCCTGCTGATGTTCTTCGCCTGCCTGTTCATCATCGTGGGCGGCGTTGAACACAGCCAGTTCCTGCAATACATCGGGCAATTCGTCATTCCCTACGCCCAGAACGACCTGTTGATGGCGACCCTGATGCTGATGTGGGTGTCGGCGATACTCTCCGCCGCCATCGACAATATCCCGTTCACGGCGGCCATGCTTCCCATTCTCGTGAGCATGGACGCCCAGGGCATCAATGTGACTCCGTTGCTTTGGGGTCTGGCGGCGGGCGTTGGCATGGGCGGCAACGGCACGCACCTCGGTTCGACCGCCAACGTGTTCATCGTTTCCATTTCCGAAAAAATGGCGAAGGATGCCGGCGACCCAAGTCTGGCGATCACACCGGGATTGTGGTTTCGCAAAGGCTTGCCGGTGATGCTGATCACCCTTGTCTGCTGCACGATCATCATGTACCTGTTCTGGGGATTCTTCGAAAGCCCGCTGCGGGAAATCCCGCTTCTGCCGCCGGCGGGATAACCGGCTTTCCCCGCCGGCCGGTAGCGATCGCGCTACCGGCCGGCGGTTTGATCTCCGATTGATTCCGCGGGCATGGCCTCGCAAGCGACTCGCCTCCAGCTCCGGGAATTGCCCGATTCGGCCAGGTTGCTGCTTTTCCGGCAGGAGCGAATCCTGCTTAACGCGGGAAAGCTGTTTTGGTCTCCCCGTTCCGCGAAATCTCTGGCCCCGGAATTTTCCGCGTTGTTGCCCATTGGGGAGTCCGACGCCGGCCACTATCTGGCTGCCGAACTCGATACGGATGCCGGACTGGAAAGCCGATCGCTGCGTTCGCTACTGTTCAGCGAAACCGATGCCGATCTGGAATTGCTGTCGAAAGCGCGCCAACTCCTGAACTGGTACGGCACTCACAAGTTCTGTGGCATCTGCGGCTCCGCCACGGCTCCGCGCGAAGGCGAACGCATTCTCGAATGCGCCGCATGCTCGCACCAGTTCTTCCCCCGCATCAATCCCTGCGTCATCGTGCTCGTCACCCGCGGCGAAGAAGTCCTGCTCGCGCGCAGCGCCCGCTTTCGCACCGGTTACTACAGTTGCCTGGCGGGCTTTGTCGAGGTTGGCGAAACGCCCGAGCAGACTATCGAGCGCGAGGTCCGCGAAGAATCCGGCGTGGAAGTGGAAAACATTCGCTACGTGGAAAGTCAATCCTGGCCATTTCCGTCCCAGTTAATGCTGGGCTTCCTGGCCGACCACCACTCCGGAGAAATAGTTCCCGAACCCAACGAAATCGAACACGCCGCCTGGTTCCGCATCAACAATCTCCCCCCAACACCGTCGGCCAAGGTCTCCGTAGCTGGCAGACTGATCGAAGGCTACGCGCAATCAGCATCCAGGGCGCCAAAATCTTGAACAATCCGAGTCGCCGCCCGGCGGCGGCGGATCGAAGCCACAAAAACATCCTTTGAATCAAGGTGCGATTGCGGGCACAATTCCGGGCTGATCCAAGCGATGTCCCGGACGAGGGTGAAGTGGTGGAATACCTGATCGAGTATGGCATGTTTCTGGCCAAGGCGGCGACCATCGTGATCGCCGTCATGCTGGTCATCGGAGCGATTGCGGCCGCCGGCAGCCGGCGGCGGGGCGTCGGCAGGCGCGGTCGCATCAAGGTGACTGAACTCAACGGGCATATGAAGGAATTGCGCGACACCCTGCGCGGCAGCGTGTTGGACAAGGCGCAGATCAAAAAGCTGGCCAAGGCCGAGAAAGCGCAACGGAAGCGGGAGAACAAGGAACGCAAGCAGCGGGAGAAAGCCGCCGCGGCCGATCTGGAACAGGAACCCGGAGCGGAGCAACGCACTTTCGTCTTGCGTTTCAAAGGTGACATGGCGGCGGCCAAAGTCGCCTCCTTGCGTGAAGAGGTTACGGCGGTGCTGTCGATTGCCAAGGCATCGGACGAAGTCCTGCTTTGCCTGGAAAGTCTCGGCGGCATGGTGCATGCTTATGGTTTGGCTTCTTCCCAACTCGTCCGCATCAAGAACCGGAACATCCCGCTTACGATCTGCGTAGACAAGGTGGCCGCCAGCGGCGGATACATGATGGCCTGTCTCGCGGACAAACTGATCGCGGCGCCGTTCGCCGTCATCGGTTCGATCGGTGTCGTGTTTCAGATGCCGAATTTCCACCGCGTCCTGCAACGCAATGAAATCGATTACGAATTGATCACCGCGGGCGAGTTCAAGCGCACCTTGACGAACTTTGGCGAAGTCACCCAGAAGGCCAGGGACAAGGTGCAGGAAGACGTCGACACCATCCACGATCTGTTCAAGAACTGGATTAAGGATCATCGGCCGGCCGTAGACCTCGGCAAAATCGCCACCGGCGAAACCTGGGTCGGCATTCAGGCCAGGGAACTGCGACTCATAGATGAAATCAGCACGAGCGACGAATGCATCGTCGCCGCCTGCGAAGAGCACAAGGTGTACGAAGTCGAATACGTGATCCGCAAATCGGCCCATGAAAGGCTGGGCAAAGCCTTGTACGGCGCCTTGGACCGATTGTTGCTCAAGTGGTTCAACACGCCGGTCAATTCCAATCTGCAATGAGAGAGCGAGGTTCCGATGTCGGTCAGCTTCCGGGCATATGAAGTTTTTGAAAGCGAAGACGGCAAGTTCGGCGGTCGCATAGTCGACCGTGAAGTGGACCAGTTGCCCGCCGGCGAAGTGCTGGTGCGGGTCCAATATTCCTGCCTGAACTACAAGGACGCCTTGTCCAACATTGGCAATCGGGGGGTGACGCGCAATTTCCCCCATACTCCGGGCGTCGATGCGGCCGGCGTGGTGGAAGCATCGGAAAACAACCGGTTTTCCCCTGGCCAGGAAGTGATCGTCAGCGGTTACGACCTCGGCATGAACACCGCCGGCGCATTCGCCGAAATGATCCGGACGCCGGCGGACTGGGTGTTGCCCCTGCCCGAAGGTCTCAGCACCCGGGAAAGCATGATCATCGGCACCGCGGGCTTCACAGCGGCGCAATGCGCGGTAAAGCTCATGCACAACGGACTGGAAGCCGGCGACGGCCCGGTCCTGGTTACCGGCGCCAGCGGGGGAGTGGGCATTATGGCCGTGGCGCTGCTTGCCAAGCTCGGCTTTTCCGTGACGGCGAGCACCGGCAAGGAAGCGAGTCACGACTTGCTGAAATCGCTCGGCGCCGCGGAGATTATTGATCGGAACATGCTCTCCGAGGCCAGTCCGCGGCCTATGCTGAAACAGCAATGGGCGGGGGCGGTCGATGTAGTCGGAGGCGAAACCTTGTCAAACGTCGTCAAAAGCCTGCGCTACGGCGGCAGCGTCGCGTGCTGCGGCCTCGTCGAGTCGCCCGAGTTTCCGGCCACGGTATTTCCCTTCATCTTGCGAGCGGCGAACGTGCTCGGCATCGATTCCGCCGAATCCCCTCCCGCAAAAAAAATCGCGCTATGGAAGCGCCTCGCGACAGACTGGAAACCTGCTGCCCTGGAAAATATCGCCACCGAAATCACCCTCGATCAACTCAGCGAAAGCCTGGACAAGGTACTACATGGCCAGGCGCTGGGCAGGTTCCTGTTGCGCGTCTAGACACCGGTCACGCACAGCGTAAGTTGCTGTCCGGCGGGTTCGAAGCCGCCAACCATAGCTCAATCCCGGCGCAGCTTCGGATCTACGGCAATAGGCGTCGGGCAAAGCATTACCACGAAGTAGGATGAGAACAGGAAGGTCAGGATCGCCGCTCCCTGGATCGTCATGGCCGCGGTTTCGCTGATCGAACCCGCCTGCAAGGCCACGAAAGCGATCAACAGTGAAAACTCGCTGATCTGTCCGAGCCGGAGACCCGCTTCCCAGGCCAGGGATCGGCGTTCGCTCAGACGCAGCAGCAAAGCGCGGAATACCACCGGTTTCACGCTCAGGGCGAGGGCCGACAGGATTACCGCGGGCCAGATAAAGCGGTCGATCAGCGCGATATTGAATTGGGCGCCGAGCGAGAAAAAAAACAGGATCAGGAAGAAATCGCGCAAGGGCTTCAGGCGATCCGACAAGTATAGGGCGATCGGGCTCGTGGCCAGACTGACCCCGGCTGTGAAAGCGCCGACTTCGGCCGTCAGTCCGATCAGTTCCGCCGTTTCGGCCATGCCGAGGCACCAGCCGATCGCGAGCAGAAAAAGGTATTCCTTGAACTGATCGTATCTGGCGATCAGCGGCACAAGCACGAAGCGGGTCGCGCTCCAGGCAAGCAGCAGCAAGGCCGGGAACGCCACCAGCGTGCGCAGCGTCTCGGCGCCCTCCAGCGTTCCCTGGTCGAGAAACACGAGCAGGAAGATGGCGATAAAGTCCTGCAGCAGCAGGATGCCAACGATCAATTCCCCCATGTGGCGCTGATGCAGCACGGTCGTCGGCAACAACTTGATACCGATGATCGTACTCGAAAAAATCATCGCGAAGCCGATCACGAGGCTGTCCTGGAACGAAAAGGCGAACAGCAGGCCCGTCGCCAGACCGAGAAACGTGAACAGCAGCGAACTGATCAAGGTGACCAGAAAGGTATTGCGCAAGGTATGCATGAGCTTGGCAGGCTGCATGTCGAGGCCGAGCAGGAAAAGCAGAAACAGGATGCCGATCTCGGCGATGTCCACGAGCAGGGAAGCGTCGGAGATGAAATTCAGCCCGAAAGGGCCGAGCAGGATGCCGACGACGATGTAAGCCACCAACAGAGGCACGCGCAGGAACAGCGCCACCGTCGAAAGCACCGTCGCGCCGGTGAAGATCAGGAAAAAGGAAAACAGTAAGGATTCCGCGCCCATTATTTCCGCCGGACGCCGCCGCGGCGCCGGAACAGCGGTAACGGCTCGTCAACGCTGGATTGATAGCCGGTGCTGAAATCCGTGAATGCCCGCAGGCAGGTTTCCGCATCCTGATCGTGGCGCAAGGCGAATGAATTGAATCCGCAACGGGACATGTAATAAAGCTGATCGCGCATGACATCGCCGATGGCGCGGATTTCGCCTTCGAATCGGTAACGCTCGCGCAATTCCCGGGCATTGCTGTAAGAGCGGCCGTCGGCGAATACCGGGAAGTTCAATCCGATGACGGCAAACTCGGCCAAGTCCGCGGCGATCGGTTCCGGCGTCTGATGACTGTCGAGCCAGATGCCTCTTTCGCCCGGATACTCCTCAAGTTGGGCGCGGAAGTTGAGCCAGAATGCAAGCGGCAAGACAAAACTCCGCCCCGGAACGGCTTGCAGCACTTCGGGCCCGGTCGCCTCGCGCAGCACCGTCCAGCGGTCTCGGGCCAGAATAGCGCCGTCCTTAATGACTGTCGGCATAAACCGCCTGCCTGAATGGTTCGTGGCCGATTCTGCGATAAGTGTTGAGGAAGCTTTCGTCTTGCCGCTTTTCGGCCTGATAGACGTCTACCAGCGTGCGCATCACACCAGGCACTTCGTCGCGGGCGAACGAGGGCCCGAGAATCTTGGCGAGACTCGCCTCGCGCGCCGACGAGCCGCCGATGGAAATCTGGTAGAACTCTTCGCCACGCTTGTCGACGCCAAGGATGCCGATATTGCCCACATGATGATGACCGCAGGCATTCATGCAGCCCGAGATATTCACTTGCAGGTCGCCAATATCCTCCAATTCCGCGGCATCGTCGAAAAAGCGCTGAATCTCCTCTGCGACCGGGATCGACTTGGCGTTGGCGAGGGCGCAGAAATCGCCGCCGGGGCAGCAGATGATATCGGTGAGCAGGCCCAGAGCGGGGGTCTGCAGCGACTGCGTGGACAGCTCCCGCCACAGGTCATATAGCCTGCGCTGTTCGACATCGGCCAGGATGATGTTCTGCTTGTGGCTGACCCGCGCTTCTCCGAAGCTGTATTTGTCGGTCAGGTCGGCGATGAATTCGAGTTGCCCGTCGGTGATATCTCCCGGCGCCACGCCGGTCTGCTTCAGGCTGATGGTGACGATGCCGTAGCCGGGCTGTTTGTGTGGCCGGACGTTGCGCCGATGCCAGCGGGCGAATTCCGGATCGTCCCGCAGTTTTTCCACCAGCACGTCGGAGCCGTTGAGGCGCTTGACGTAGTCCGGATCGATGAAGAACGACTTGCAGCGCTCGATTTCCGCATCCGTCAAAGTCAGCGCCGAACCCCTGATGCGCTCCCATTCGGCGTGTACTTTTTCGCGGAATTTCTCGACGCCGGTTTCGCGCACGAGGATCTTGATGCGGGCCTTGTACTTGTTGTCCCTGCGGCCTTCGCGGTTGTAGACGCGCATGATGGCTTCGAGCGCCGTCAGCAGATCCTGCTTTTCCACATGGTTGAAGACGACCTGGCCGATTACCGGCGTGCGGCCGAGTCCGCCGCCGGCAAGAATGCGGAAGAAAACTTCGCCGCTTTCCGCGCGGATGAGATAGACCCCGATGTCATGCACTTGGGTTGCGGCCTGGTCGGCAGGCGTGCCGCAGACGGCAATCTTGAATTTTCGCGGCAGATGGGCGAATTCCGGGTGGAAGGTTGACCATTGGCGGATGAGTTCGCACCACGGCCGGCTGTCCTCGACTTCATCGGCCGCCACGCCGGCGTAATGATCGGTCGTCACATTGCGGATGCAATTGCCGCTGGTTTGGATCGCGTGCATTTCGACTTCGGCCAGATGGGCCAGAATATCGGGCGCCTCGGCCAGTTCGGGCCAGTTGAACTGGATGTTCTGGCGCGTGGTGAGATGGCCGTAACCCTTGTCGAAATGGCGCGCGATGAAAGCCAATTTGCGAATCTGCCGCGAAGACAGCAGGCCGTAGGGGATCGCCACCCGCAACATGGGCGCGAGACGCTGGATGTACAGACCGTTCTGCAAGCGCAGCGGCAGGAATTCCGCATCGCTCAATTTGCCGGCGACATAGCGGGCGGTCTGATCGCGGAATTGCGCCACCCGCTCGGCGAGCATGCGATGGTCGTATTCGTCGTAAACGTACATGAAAGCGCCGCGGCTCCGGGCGACTGGAAACTAACCAATCATTTTAACGGAAGCCGCAACGCATTTTAACCAGTCCCGGAATCGTCATCTTGCGCGAAGTCGCAGGCTCTCGTCGGGACGGCGCGAGATTCCGCGACTTCGCTTCGCTACGCGCGGAATGACGGTGGAGCCCAAGCGCCGATGCGCTACAATCCAAAGCACTGTTTGCCGAAGAACTTGTCCATGAGCGATGACTCCCAGGAATTCGCCACCGAGCCGGTGCCGCCCGGGCACCGGGTCGGCTGGATCAAGGTCGGGCTGATCAGCGCCATGGTGGGCTTTTCGCTGCCGACCTTTGTGGCCGGCGTCGAAGTGTTTCAGGCCACGCCGAACGACCGTGCCGCCGTGGCGGTGCTCATGGGCTGTGCGATGCTGACCTTCATCGGGGCGCTGACGGGTTCGATCGGCGCGCGCACCCATCTGAGTTCCTACATGCTCGCGCGCATCGCTTTCGGCGTGAAAGGCGCGGCCCTGGTCAATCTCGCTTTCGCCGTTTCGCTGCTGGGTTGGTTCGGGGTCAATATCGACCTGTTCAGCGCGGCGCTGCTGCGCCTGATGAACGATGTGCTGGGAATGTCGGGCGTGCCTTGGCAGGTCGAATTGTTTGCCGGCGTGGTGATGACGGTCACGACGATCTACGGCTTCCAGGCGATCAACCGGCTGTCGATGCTGCTCGTGCCGGTGATGATGGTGGTGACCGTATTGCTGATCAATACGGCGCTGGACATCGAACCGCTGGGCGAAATCCTGTCGGGCGCCGACGCCGGCGAGTTGTCTTTCGGCGACGCGACCTCCGCCGTGGTCGGCGGAGTGATCGTCGGCGCCGTGATTCTCCCGGACATCACCCGCTTCATCGCGCGCTGGCAGGGCGCGATCTTTACCGTTCTGCTCTCCTATCTGGTCGTCAATTCGATAGTGATGATCTCCGGCGGCATCGCCGCGGACGTGCTGGCGAACGACGATTTTCTCGATGTCATGATCGTCATGGGCCTGGGCTGGGGCGCTTTCGCGATCATCATCGCGGGAAGCTGGGTGCTCAACACGCTCAACCTGTACAGCACCGCGCTCAGCATCGAGGCGACAATTCCGCGGCTGGAGAACCGGCTGTCGATCGTCATTCTGGGCGTGATCGGCACCGGCGCCGCTTTCCTCAACATCCTCGATTTTTTCCTGACATTCCTGTTCTATCTTGCGATCGTTTTCGTTCCCGTCGCCGGGGTCATCGCCGTCGATTACCTGTTCGCGCGGCGGTCGGCCTTTCACGAGGAACTCGAATCGGCGCAGCGGGATTTTTCGCCGCTGGCGCTTGCCGCCTGGGCGGGCGGGGCGGTCGTGGCATTGCTCGGCTCGGCGGGTCTGCTGCGGATCAGCGGCATAGCCGCGCTCGACGCGATGCTCATCTCGGCGCTTGCCTATGCAATACTCAGCCGGTTTGATCGGCTGTCCCCCACCAAATCCGCTTCGCAGATTTGACTCCCCCCGAGGGGGAGTAATGACGGCGACTGCGGTTATCATTGCCACACTCCCCCTGAAGGGGGAGTCAAACTCGCGTAGCGAGTTTGGTGAGCGTGAGGCTATTTATTCGGAGATTCTGCAACTGGCGCGCAGAATGACGGGGGAGGGTAAATGCTCAGAATCGGGATCGATGTCGGCGGAACGCATACAGACGCGGTTTTACTCGACGGCGACGAAGTCGTCGCTGCCACGAAATCGCTGACTTCCCGCGACGTCAGCTCGGGGATCCTGGAAGCTCTGGAAAGCATCCTCGCCGGGGACGGCGGCATCGAGAAGAAGGTGGAAGCCGTGATGCTGGGCACGACCCAGTTCACCAACGCCGTCATCGAGCGGCGCGAACTCGCCGAAGTCGCCGCCATCCGCATCGGCCTGCCTTCGGGCCGGGGCATCCCGCCGAAGACCGGCTGGCCCGGGGACATCGCCCGCCGCCTTGGCGGCAAGGTCTACATGTTGCGGGGCGGGTATCTATACGACGGCTGGCCGCTGGCGCAACTCGACGATCGGGAGATCGACACGGTTATCGGCGATCTCAAGGCAAAGCGCGTCGAGGCGGTGGCGATTTCCTCCGCGTTCTCGCCGATGAATCCCGAACCCGAAAGACTGCTTGCCGAACGCATTCGCGCCGCGATGCCGGATATCCATATCACCGAATCCCACAGCATCGGCCGGCTCGGCATTCTCGAACGCGAAAACGCCGCCATGCTCAATGCGAGCCTGCTCGGTTTCGCCGGCCGCGTGGTCGACTCTTTCGTCGCGGCGATCCGCGAGCGCGGCCTGAACTGCCGGTTTTTCATCAGCCAGAACGACGGCACCTTGATGGATGCCGAATTCGCGCGCCGCTATCCGGCGCTGACCTTCGCTTCCGGGCCGACCAATTCGCTGCGCGGCGCCTGCAAGTTGACCGGCCTGAACGACGCCATCGTGGTCGACATCGGCGGCACGACTTCCGATTTCGGCATTCTGCAGGACGGCTTTCCGCGCGAATCGAATATCGTGATCGACGTCGGCGGCGTACGCACCAACTTCCGCATGCCCGATATCCTGTCGATCGGCCTCGGCGGCGGCAGTCTTGTCGCCGCGGACGGCGCCAGCGTCGGACCGCGTTCGGTCGGCCACGAACTCGTCGGCAAGGGCCTGGTATTCGGCGGCGGGACCTTGACCGCAACCGATATCGTGGTGGCCGCCGGACATGCCAAAATCGGCGATCCGGAAAAAGTGAAGAATCTGAAACCCGAAGCGGTGGCCGCCGCCAAAGGCGAAATCGCCCGCATGCTCAACGCGGGCATCGAGAAAATGAAACCGGGCAGCGATCCGCTGCCGGTGGTGCTCGTAGGCGGCGGCGCGGTGCTCGTCACGGAAAAGCTCGCAGCGGCATCGAACATGTTGCAGCCCGAACATTCCGGCGTCGCCAACGCCATCGGCGCCGCGATCGCACAGATCGGCGGCGAAGCCGAACGCATGATCTCCTACGAAAAAATTGCAAGGCAGGACGCGATCAGCCAAATGACCGCCGAGGCCACGAACGTCGCCCTGACCGCGGGCGCCGAAGCGACTACCATCCGCGTCGCCGACATCGAGGAAACCAGCATTTCCTATATGCCCGGCAACACGGTTCGCGTAAGAGCAAAGGTCGTCGGAGATATTTCAATAAGAGATTCCGCACGGAATGACGGAGGGCGTAATGGACCTTGATTCTGCACAATGTAAGTCGCCTTCGGGTGGCGCGGGGTTCAGCAGAAGTGCGAGGCAGGATGCCGAGCCCGGAGCCTACAGGGACGTATTTACGGCGTCCGCTGAACCCCGCGCCACCCGGAGGCGACGGATCGAAGCCGTGATTCTCCGGGAGATTCTGCGACTCCGCTTCGCTCCGCGCAGAATGACAGTTGGACGGGAAATATGAAACTGCCCGTCGAATCATTGCCGGATCTGTCGTCCGGGGCGGTTTTCCTCGCCACGGGAGGTGGCGGCGATCCTTATGTGGCCTACCTTGCGGCGCGGAAGGTACTGACCGAACACGGCCCGGTCGAATTGATCGCCGTAGACGATCTCGCTGACGACGCCTTTGTCGCCGCGGTCGGCGGGGTAGGGGCGCCGACTGTCAGCCTGGAATTGCTGCCTTCCATCGATGATCCCGGAATTGCGCTCGAAGCCTTCGAAAGTCATGTCGGCCGCAAGCTCGACGCCATCGTTTCCTTCGAAATCGGCGGCGGCAATTCACTGATTCCATTGATCGCGGCCGCGGGCCGCGGCATTCCCGTCGTCGACGGCGACGGCATGGGCCGGGCGCTGCCCGAAGCCCAGATGATGACGTATCCGATCGCGGGCATTCCGTCGACGCCGGCCGTCGCGCTCGATTACGCGGGCAACATGGCGACCTTCTCGACCGACACGACAGCGACCTACGAACGCCATATCCGCAATCTGGCCCAAGCCATGGGCGGCATGATCACGACCGTCGAACATCCGATGAGCGGCAAACAGCTCAAATCGTCCATCGTGCCGGGAACGATTTCCTTCTCGATCGAGATCGGCCGCATATTGCGCGAGTATCGCGGCAACGCGCACCGCATTCTCGGGCCGTTGCGGGAAGCTTTCGCGGATTCGCTTTACGGCGAGTTGTGCCATATCCACACCGGCAAAGTGGTCGATTATTCGAGCGCCATCATCGGCGGCTACGATATCGGCCGCGCCGTGATCGAGTCTTTCGACGGCTCCGGCCCGCCGCTCGCGATCGAAATCAAGAACGAATTCCTGCTGGCGAAAATCAAAGATCGGGTCGTGGCTTCGGTGCCCGACCTGATCACCGTGCTCGACTACGAGACTTCAACGCCGATAAACGCCGAACGGCTGCGTTACGGGCAGCGGGTCAGCGTGATCGGCGTCGGTTGTCCCGATTACTATCGATCAGCCAGGGCGCTTGAAGTCGTCGCCCCCCGTTGTTTCGGATTCGACTGCGATTTCGTGCCGCTGGAACAGTTGACGGAACATCATCAGCCTTTAATCCGAATCGCAAACTCGCTAGACTGCTCGGCCCCGAATCGCTGATGCCAAGTCTTGAAAACCCGAATCATGCAATACCCGACGATAGAAAGCCTGATCGGCAATACGCCGCTCGTACGCCTGCAACGCATGCCGGGCGAGACGGGCAATCACGTGCTGATGAAACTCGAAGGCGACAATCCCGCGGGATCGGTCAAGGACCGCCCGGCCATGAGCATGATCCAGCGCGCCGAGGAACGCGGCGACATCGCGCCGGGCGATGTGCTCGTCGAGGCGACCAGCGGCAATACCGGGATTGCGCTCGCCATGGCGGCGGCGATCAAGGGCTATCGCATGAAACTCATCATGCCCGCCAACATGAGCGAGGAGCGCAAGGCTTCGATGTCCGCCTATGGCGCCGAACTGATCCTCGTGACGGAAGAGGAAGGGATGGAAGGCGCCCGGGATCTGGCCATCGAAATGAACCGGCGCGGCGAGGGAAAGTTGCTCGACCAGTTCGCCAACCCCGACAATCCGCTCGCGCATTTCGAGAAAACCGGAGAGGAGATCTGGCGCGATACGAAGGGTACGGTTACCCATTTCATCAGTTCCATGGGCACCACCGGCACCATCATGGGAGTATCCCGCTATCTCAAGCAGATGAATCCGGTGATCGAAATCGTCGGTTTGCAGCCGGGCGATTGTTCGCGCATTCCCGGGATCCGGCGCTGGCCCGAGGAATACCTGCCGAAAATCTTCGATCACAGCCGCGTGGACCGCATCGTCGATGTCAGCCAGCACGACGCGGAGACCACCATGCGCCGCCTCGCGGCAGAGGAAGGCATTTTTTGCGGGGTTTCTTCAGGCGGTGCGGCTTGGTGCGCGCTGCAACTCTCCCGCGAAGTCGAGAACGCGACCATCGTCGCCATCATCTGCGACCGCGGCGACCGCTATCTTTCCACCGGTGTTTTCAATCGCTAGCGTCATGGACCGCGCGCGGAATGAGCCGAAGCGCCAGCACCAAGCAGCGATGTCTGTCACTCCCGGCCCGGTAACGCCGCGTTGCGCGGTTTTCGACAGTTGCGGCGGCTGCGGTCGGCAAGACATCGAAAGCGGGGCGCAATTGCTGGAGAAGCAATCGCTGTTGCGGCGGCGTCTGCGCGAGACCGCGGGGTTCGAACCGGAGTCTTATGAATTGCTGCCGCCGGTGACCGGTCCGCAATGGAACTATCGCCGCAAGGCGCGGCTGGCTGTGCGGATGGTGCGCCGCAAGGGCCGCGTCCTCGTGGGATTCAGGGAAAAGCGCGGCAATCATGTCACGGTCATGGACGACTGCGAGGTGCTCGCGCCCGGCCTTGCGGAACTGATCAGGCCATTGCGCGCAATGCTCGACGGGCTGGCGGCGCGTGAGTCGATTCCGCAGATCGAAGTCGCGGCGGGCGAGGCCGCGGAGTATCGCTTTCGCCCGGAAGCGGCCCTGGTGCTGCGCCATTTGCGGTCGCTGGATCCCGGAGATTTGCATCGGCTGACTGAATTCGCCGCGCGATGGAAACTGCAGATGTATCTGCAGCCGGGGGGAGTCGACAGCGTGCATCGGCTTTATCCGCGGCATGGTCCTGAGCGGCTGTACTACCATCTGCCGGAATTCGGGTTGCGCCTGGCCTTCCATCCGATGGATTTCCTGCAAGTCAACGCCGCCGTGAACCGGCGGGCTGTGCGCCGCGTAACGGAATTGCTCGCTCTCGGACCCGAAGACCATGTGCTCGACCTGTTCTGCGGACTCGGCAATTTCAGCCTGCCCATCGCCGGCCGTTGCGCCTGGATTACGGGAATCGAAGGCAGCGCTGAAATGGTGGCGCGGGCCGAGGAGAACGCCCGCGCAAACGGGCTAGAAAACACCCGTTTCTTCACAGCCGACCTGTACCGCTGGAACACCGAAGCGCCTTGGGCGGCACAGGGGTATACCCGGATTTTGCTTGATCCACCGCGCAGCGGCGCGCTTGAAACCGTTCCGCTGATTGTCGCCAGCGGTGCGAAAAAGCTGGTCTATGTATCCTGCAATCCCGAAACCCTTGCGCGGGACGCGCGGGAGTTGGCCCGACGCGGTTTCGATTTGAAATCCGCCGGGGTTATGGATATGTTCCCGCATACCTTGCATATTGAAGCCGTGGCTTTGTTCGAGCGCGCTTGAACGCGGTCGTCGGGGATGCGGTCATTGGGCCAGTCATGAACATGAACCGGGAAGGCCGGGAGCAACTTTCGCCCATGGACAGGCTGCTGGCCCTGATGTCGATGCTGCGGGACCGGGAGTTCGGCTGCCCCTGGGATCTGAAGCAGACCTTCGAATCGCTGATTCCCTATACCGTCGAGGAAGTCCATGAGGTGGTCCACGCCATCGAAAGCGGCGACCGGGACGAGTTGCGGGACGAATTGGGCGATTTGCTGTTCCAGGTGGTCTTCTACGCGCAATTGTCGCGGGAGGAGGGCGGTTTCGACTTTCAGGACGTGGCCGCGGAAGTGACCGCCAAGTTGCTGCGCCGTCATCCGCACGTGTTTCCCGACGGCCGACTGGAAAGTTTCGGCCGCAAACAGGAACTCAGTGCCGATGAAGTGGTTGATAATTGGGAGGCGATCAAACGCGCCGAACGGGCGGGCAAGGACGAAGAAAGTGGCGGGCGGCAAAGCTTTCTCAACGGGATTCCAAAGTCCTTGCCGGCCTTGGAGAAGGCGCGCAAGTTGCAACAACGCGCCGCCCGCGTGGGCTTCGACTGGCGGGAAACGCGGCCCGTGATCGACAAGCTGAAAGAGGAGGTCGGCGAATTCGAACAGGCGCTGGCTGAGAAGGACTCGGCCGGCATGCGCGAGGAACTCGGAGACATGCTGTTCGCGATCGTCAATCTCTCGCGGCATTGCGAACTGGACTGCGAATCGGCGCTGCGCGACTCGAACCGGCGTTTCGAAGCGCGCTTCCGGGACTTGGAGAAACTCGCCGAGGAGCGCGGCTGGAGTCTGCCGGAACGCGACTTGCGCGAACTCGATCAATTGTGGACGCTGGCGAAAGCCCGCGTCCGCGACAGAACAAGCGGTGACTCACATTGAACATCATCCTGCTGGGCGCGCCAGGCGCCGGAAAGGGCACACAGGCCCGTTTCATTACCGGGAAATTCGGCATCCCGCAGATTTCCACCGGCGATATGTTGCGCGCGGCGGTGCGCGAGCGTACGGAACTCGGCCTGCAAGTCGAGGAAATCATGGCCAGGGGCGCCCTGGTCAGCGACGAAATCATCGTCGCCCTGGTGCTTGAACGCATCGCCCGCGACGATTGCGCCGGCGGTTTTCTCTTCGACGGCTTTCCCCGCACCATTCCCCAGGCCCGCTCCACCACCGAGGCCGGCGTCGAAGTCGACATCGTGCTCAATATCGCCGTCGATGACGACGAGATCGTGCGAAGACTCACCGGCCGACGCACCCATCCGGCATCGGGAAGGGTCTACCACGTCGAATTCAATCCGCCGAAAGTGGAAAACCTTGATGACGAGACCGGAGAGGAACTGATCCAGCGCGACGACGACAGGGAAGACACGGTGCGCGAGCGTCTCAGGGTGTATCACCACCAGACCGAACCCCTGTTCGCCTTCTACCGCGGGCTGGCCGCGGAAGGCTTGCCCCTGCGCGTCCTCAACGTGGACGGCACGGCGCCGGTGACCGAAATTCGCGATGCGATCTTCCGTCTGCTGGGGTGAGGCCCGGTCGGCGCAGCCGACAAAAAGCACAGCTTTTTGAAGGCCGAACGACTTGCCATGGATGGCTTGCACAATCCATTTGACTGATCGAAGCACTGCGCCAATGCCATCGATTCTGATTCTCAACACCGCGCTTGAGCGCGCCTGCGCCCTGGTCTGGCGCGATTCGGGCCACGTTGCGAGACATGCGCCAGAGGCGCGGCAATCCGCCCAGACCATCCTGCGACTTGCGAGAGAAACCCTCGATGAGGCCGAACTGAAAAGGGCGGATGCGGTTGCTGTGGTTGCCGGCCCGGGATCCTTCACCGGCACCCGTATCGGGGTTGCGGCCGCCCAGGGATTATGCGCCGCCTGGAATGCGCCGGTCGCGCCGCTCTCGACTTTGGCGCTGACGGCGGCGGCGGCGCAACGGCGCCATGATGCGGAAGCTTGTCTTGTCGGCCTGAGGTCGAGAGCGGACGAGCTCTATTTCGGCTGTTATCTTTGTGCCGGAAACGAACCCGAATTGCACGGCGCGGAACAGGCCGGCGCCCTCGCCGACTTGCGGATGGAATCGATCGAAGCGCAAAATCTGCTAGCGGTGGGAGACGGCTGGCCTGACGCCGGCTTGATCGAAAACCATTTCGGCATCCGGCTCAAATCGGAACCCGTCACGGTGGCGGTGGAAGACATCGACCTCGTGAGCATGGCCCGGGCCTTGTGGGAACGCGGAAATTTCGTCGACGCCGACCTGTTGCGGCCGAATTATGTAAACGAGGCGCCGCAATATCGCGAACAATCCGGCAGTGGCTGAACTCGACTACCTGCAAACCACCGTGCTGGCCCTGATCCAGGGCCTGACCGAATTTCTGCCGATTTCCTCGTCCGGCCATTTGTTGCTGCCTTCCCTATTGCTCGACTGGCCCGACCAGGGGCTCGCTTTCGACGTCGCCTTTCACAGCGGCACCTTGCTGGCCGCAATCTGGTATTTCCGGCGCGAACTTGCGCGGATGATCGCCGGCGGACTGCAACTCAAGCCCGCAGATGGGGAAGGCATGCTGTTCTGGCTGTTGCTGCTTGCAACAGTGCCGGCGGGACTGGCCGGACTGCTCGCGCGCGACATGGTCGAAATCCATGCGCGTTCGGTCGCTGTCGTGGCGACAACCTCCATCGTCTTCGGGCTCTTGCTTGGCTACGCCGATTTCAGCGGCCGGCGCAATCGCGGAATGGAAACGATCGGCTGGAAAACCGCCTTGCTGATCGGTCTGGCGCAAGCGCTTGCCCTGATTCCGGGTACTTCGCGTTCTGGCGTCACCATGACCGCCGCGTTGCTGTGTCGGCTCGACCGCGAGTCCGCGGCGCGCTTTTCCTTTTTGCTCGCCATTCCGATAATGCTTGCCAGCGGCGCTCTGGAGGCGCTCGATCTGATCGCCGAGCCGCCTCCGGCGCGGCAATTGCTGCTGCTCGGTTTCGGCACGGCGCTTTCGGCGCTCGTCGCCTGGCTCAGCATTCACTGGTTCCTGCGCTGGATCGGTCGCGTCAGCTTTCAGCCCTTCGTGATCTATCGGGTCGCGCTGGGGGTGCTTCTGTTGCTGTTTCTGGTGTGACCGCGGAGCCCTCGAAAGAGTCCTCAAACGAGTCGGCGAATGGAAAAGGCAAAGGTTCTGTTGGCTGTCGAAGGCGCCCCGGAAGCCGCTGATGCGGCGGTGGCCGACTTCGTCCGCGCGCTGGCGCGAGAACACGGCATTCCCGAGTTGCCCGCCGGCGACCCGCCCGGCGCGGCGGAATTCCTGTTGCGCGCCGATGCGGCGGGGGTGGCCTTGCATTCGTTGCGCGAGTCGGGAACGGGTCCCGTGCGGGTCGATTTCAGCGCCGGCGCGGTCCAGCAGCGGGCCAGGGACGACTTGCGCGGCCAACACCTTGTGCGGGCGGTCGGAACCGGCCTCGAAGTGCTTGACGCCACTGCCGGACTGGGCCGCGATGCGTTCCTGCTCGCCAGCGCGGGGAATCGGCTGCATTTGCTCGAACGCGAGCCCTCGGTCTACGCCTTGCTCGCTGACGGACTGCGCCGCGCCGCTGCCGACCCGGATCTGGCCCCCGTCGTCGAACGAATGCGCCTGCATCGCGCGGATTTCCGCGACTGGAGCGAAGAACGCCGATACGATGTCATCTATCTCGACCCGATGTTCCCGCGGCCGCGCAAACGCGCCCGCGGCAAGAAGGAGATGGTGTTCCTGCAACAGTTGGCCGGGGAAGGAGAAGAAAGCGGCCTCTTGGCCAAGGCCCTGAAATACGCCCGCGTCAGGGTAGTGGTGAAGCGGCCGCCAAAGGAGGCATGCTTGGAAGCGGTTGAGCCGTCTTTCAGCTATCGCGGCCGAGTCAGTCGCTACGATGTATATCTACCCTGAGCATTGTTGCTTCGATCCGCCACCCTTCGGAAACTCACATGGTGCGGGACTGACAATCCGTCGTCCTGCGCGTAGTGATTCGGGGCCTCCATGCTCCTCGCTCTTCAGTAGCGGCGCTTCGCGCCATCCGAAACGGCAATCCCGCCGTTTTGCCGCAAGATCTCGTCGCTAACAGGATTCCGCCTGATTGAAGCTTTCCATGAGCCGCCGGTAGACTCTCGCGAGCGCATCGAGTTCATCGAGAGCGACATTTTCGTTCACCCGGTGAATGCTCTCGTTGCAAGGCCCGAACTCAACCACCCGCGTCCCCGTCGGCGCGATGAATCTTCCGTCCGATGTCCCGCCGCTCGTGCTGCGTTCCGGGACAACGCCGAGTTCCTGTTCGATGCACGCGGCAACTTGATCGGCGAATTTCCCGCTTTCGGTGAGAAATGGCCGGCCGGACTCGCGCCAGTCGATCTCGTAGTCGAATCCCGCCGCGTCGAGCAATTGCGCCACCCGCCCGCGAATCCGGTCGGCGTCGATTTCGGGCGAATAACGCAAGTTGAATTTAACTTCCAGCGTGCCGGGAATCACGTTGTCGGCGCCGGTGCCGGCATTGACATTGGAAATTTGCAAGCTGGTCGGCGGAAAGGAAGCATTACCCCGGTCCCATTCCTCTTCGATGAGCCGGGTCAGGGCCGGCAATGCCTCGTGAATCGGATTGACCGACTTCAGCGGGTAGGCCACATGCCCCTGCAATCCCTTCACCGTCAACAAGCCGTTGATGGAGCCGCGGCGGCCGATCTTGATCGTATCGCCGAGCCGTTCCACGCAGGAAGGCTCGCCGACCAGGCAATAGTCGATTTTCTCCCCGCGCCGCCGCAGTTCGTCCATAACCTTGGCGGTGCCGTCGACGGCGGGCCCTTCCTCGTCGCTGGTAATAAGATAACCAAGCCGACACTTTAGTATATTGTCGGCCAGAAAAGCCTCGGCGGCGGTGACCATGGCGGCGACGGCGCCTTTCATGTCCGCCGCGCCCCGGCCGTACAACTTTCCGTTGCGCACTTCCGGTTCGAAGGGGTCGCTATGCCATTGCCGCCGCGGACCCGGCGGCACCACGTCGGTATGTCCGGCGAATACAAGCAGGGGCTCCGAGTCGCCCAGCGTCGCCCAGAGATTGGTCACTTCTCCGAATCGCATGGTTTCGCACGCGAAGCCGAGCGCTTCGAGCCTGGCGCGCAACAATTCCTGGCAACCCGCGTCCTCCGGCGTGACCGAAGGCAGCCGAATCAAGTCGGCGGCAAGCTCCACAGTTTCCGACATATCGCGTTCTTTCCTTTCTGATTCCATCCAGTTTCCAACGTCAACCCGCGCGAAGCCGCGGAATTTCGTCGGCGGGAGTGCAGCGTCCCAAGAGATTCCGCGACTTCGCGCAGAATGGCAGGGGAGTGCGGCTGGCAAACCTAATTGTGGGCATGCAGTTCCTCGTTCAGCGCAACATGCGCCCCGCGTGGCAGGCATTCGATGGCCCCGGAAAGCGAATTGCGCCGGAAAAGCCGATGCGCCAGGCCGGAAAGCTCCAGCGCCTTGCATGTCCTGACGAGATTGCCTTGGGCGTCGAGTTCGCGCACCACGGCGCCGGCGGTCAGATACAGTCCCGCCTCGACGATACAACCGTCCGCCAGCGGCATGCCAATGCCCGCATTGGCGCCGATCAGGCAATTACGGCCCACGGAAACGATTTCCGCGCCGCCGCCGGACAAGGTGCCCATGGTGCTGCTGCCGCCGCCGAGATCGCTGTTTTCTCCAACCGTGACGCCGGCCGAGATGCGTCCTTCGATCATCGCCCGGCCTTCGGTGCCGGCATTGAAATTGATGAAGCCTTCGTGCATCACCGTGGTGCCTTCGCCGATATAGGCTCCGAGCCGGATCCTGGCGCTGTCGGCCAGGCGCACACCGGAAGGAACGACGTAATCCGACATCTTCGGAAACTTGTCCACGGAATGAACGCCGAGGGTTTCGCCTTTTTTGCGCGCTTGAAGTTGCATGCCCGGCAGATCCTGCAGACTGACCGGGCCGCGGCTGGTCCAGGCCAGGTTGTGCAAGACGGAAAAGATCCCGTCGAGATTCTGCTCATGGGGTCTGGCCAGGCGATGGGAGAGCAGGTGCAACTTGAGATAGGCCTCGGGCACCGAAGTCGGCGGCGACTGCGACCGGGAAATACATAGCAATACGGGCCTGTCGCTGTCCCGCAGCCGCGCCGCCGTGCGCTCCTGTTCGTGCTCGAACGCCTGGCTCGCCGCGGCGTGGAAGGATTCCAGACCTTCGGCGTCGAGCGTCCGGTAGCCGCTGTTGCCGGGCTCAATCCCGCACAGGGCGGAAAGTTCCCGCGCAAAGTCTTCGCCTGGATTCACCGCGGGCAGCGGAAAAAAGGTCTCGATGATTTCGACGGCGGAATTCCGGCTGGCAATGCCGAGGCCAAAGGCGATCAATGCTTCGCTCCGATAACCGGAAACTGTTTGGAAAGGCGATTGTATATGAAATGCGAAAGGAGATTCTGCGACTTCGCTTCGCTACGCGCAGAATGACCAACCATCGGTTCAGCACCATGTGAGTCGCTGCCGGCTGGCAAGGGGTGCGGCGGGCGTGCGAGGCAGGACGCCGAGCCCGAAGCCTACAGGGATGTATTTACGGCGTCCGCCGCACCCCTTGCCAGCCGGCAGCGGCGGGTCGGAGCCACCAACTATCGGGCGGCGAGTTTTTCGGCGATTCGGGCTTCGATCCGTTCCTGCAAGGATTGCGCCATGGCCGCGTCGTGCAAGGGCCTGCCGTCGCCGCCGGCGATGAAGAACAGGTCTTCGACGCGCTCGCCGAGCGTGGTGATTCGCGCATCCTTCAGGCTGATGCCGAATTCGGCGAACACCTGGCCCACGCAGGCGAGAATTCCGGGCTGGTCCGGGCAATTGATTTCCAGCGTGGAATAGTCCTTGCCCGGAGAATTGAACAGGGTCGCGCGCACATGGTGACCGAAGCTCGTTTTCCGGCGGCTGCGGTGATACTCCGGGCTCGGCATCAGGCTGCCCGGATTGTCGAGATGCCTGAGCAGCATGGCGCGGATTTCCGCCACCCGTTTCGGCTGGTTTCCGACCGGGTTGCCGTCGGCCTCGAGCACCGTATAGGTGTTCGCGCATTGGCCGCTGCTCGAAGTGAAGATGCGCGCGCTTTGCACGTTCAGTTTCAGGCGCTCGAAAGCCACCGTGCTGTTGGCGAACAGGTAGTCCGCATCACGCGTATACGTGAAAACCAGGGTGGCGCCTTCTTCGGGCGCGTGCTCTGACATTTCGCGCAGGGATACGAGGGGTTTGTCGCTGGCGTGATCGATGATCGCCCGGGTATGCCAGCAGATGTTGTCGACCGATTCGCGCACGAAATATTCATCGTTCATTTGCGTCCAGACGGCGTCGGCGCCCGCCTTGTGCAATCCGTCGGCGCGCAGCCGCTCCCTGGCCGATTCCTTCTTGTCGGCGATGCGTTCGCCGCGGTCGCGCGGGTTTTCGAGGCCGAGGCGCAAGGCGCGCCGCGTATGCTGATACAGGTTGCGCAGCAAGGTGGCGCGCCAGGAGTTCCACAATTCGGGGTTGGTGGCGCGAATGTCGCAAACGGTCAGCGCGTAGAGGTAGTCGAGATGCAACTTGTCGCCCACCGCGTTGGCGAAATCGTGAATCACTTCCGGATCGTCGATGTCCCTGCGCTGGGCGGTCATCGACATGAGCAGGTGATTCTCGACCAGCCAGGACACGAGCTTGGCGTCCCAGGCGCTGAGCCGGTGCCGGCGGCAGAAATTTTCCGCGTCGGTCTTGCCCAGGATCGAATGGTCGCCGCCGCGGCCCTTGGCGATATCGTGATAAATCCCGGCGATATAGAGCAAAGCGACTTTCGGCAGACTCTTGTAGATTTGGGCGGCGATCGGAAACTCCTTTTCAGCCTCGGGCAGGGCCAGCCGGCGCATGTTCTGCACCACCTGCAGCGTATGGGCGTCCACGGTGTAGATGTGGAAAAGGTCGTGTTGCATCTGGCCCATGATTTTGCCGAATTCGGGCAGATAGCGGCCGAGGATGCCGTATCGCGCCATGCGCCGCAGTTGCGTGACGAGTTGATGCGGTGAATGCAGCAGTTCCATGAACATGCTGACATTGCGGATGTCGTTGCGGAACTTGCGGTCGATCAGTTTGCGATGTTCGCGCAGCAGCCGTATCGTCGAGGCGCGAATGCCCTGGATCCGCGGGTTGTTCGCCAGCAGCACGAATACCTCGAGCAAGGCCGAAGGCGTATTGCGGAAGACCTTCTCCGAACGCGCTTCGAGGTAGCCGTTGCGCGCGCGGAAGCGGCGGTTCAGCTCGACGATGGCGTCACGCCCGCCGCCGCGCAGGATCGCTTCGTCCAGATGTTGCAGCAACATGTCGTTGAGGCCGCGCAGGTTGCCCACCGCGCGGTAATACTGTTGCATCAGTTTTTCCACGCCGAGACTTTCCTTGTCGTCCCGGTAGTCGAACATCGCCGCCAGGGCGCGCTGCTTGTCGAATCGCAGGCGATCCTCCCGGCGGCCTTCGAGCATGTGCATGCCGTAACGCAGCTTCCAGAGGAAATGCCTGCCGCGCATCAGCATGATGTGCTCGCCCCGCGTCAGGAAGCCGAGATCCATCATGTCGCGGAACGAATCGGCGCCGTAATGCCGTTTCGCCACCCAGGCGATGGTCTGGATGTCGCGCAGGCCGCCGGGAGAAGTCTTGATATTGGGTTCGAGCGCGTAATCGATGTCGTGATACTTCTCGTGCCGGTCGATCTGTTCGTCCCATTTGGCGCGCAGGAATTTTTTGGTCGGCCAGATGGAGCGCGGGCCCGTTGCGGCCAGCATCTTCTCGTGCAGGTCTTCCGGACCGGCCAGGGTGCGCGATTCCATCAAGGTGGTGGCGATCGTGATATCGTCGCGCGCGCCGGCCTTGCATTGGCGGATCGAGCGCACGCTCTGGCCGATGTCGAGACCGATATCCCAAAGCAGGGCGGTAAAGCGGGCAATGCAGTCGCGCCAGACGGTCTGCCGCGACCCGCGCGTCAGGATCAGCAGGTCGACGTCGGAATGCGGCAACAGTTCTCCGCGCCCGTATCCGCCCACCGCCAGCAGACTGATGTTTTTCGTATCGGGCCAGGGCTGCCGTTCCCAGATCGCGATCAGCACCTGATCGATCAGCCAAGCCCTGGCCGAGACGATTTCGCCGATGCGCCGGTTCGCCAGATAGTATTCGTCGAGTTTCCTGCCCGCGGCCGCCAGCGCGTCGCGGATCAGCGCAACCTCGTTGCCGCCCTCGTCGAGGGCGGCTTTCAGGGCCGCGACGTCGAGCAAGGCGCGCCGGGAAACCGATCTGTCTCTCGTTGGCGCCGGCGCCGGGCGCGACCCGGCCGCGGCCTTCATCTTTCTTCGTCGCGCAAGGTAAGCACTTCGCAGCCGTCGTCCAATATGGCGATCGTGTGCTCCCATTGCGCGGACAGGCGGCGGTCGCGCGTGGTTACGGTCCAGCCGTCCTTGCTGGAAAGGCGGGTATGGCGGGATCCCGCGTTGAGCATGGGCTCGATGGTGAAGGTCATGCCCGGCCGCAGTTCGACTCCGGTGCCCGGCGCGCCGTAGTGCAACACCTGGGGATCTTCGTGAAAGCCGCGGCCGATGCCGTGGCCGCAATATTCGCGCACGATGCCGTAATGATTCGCTTCGCCATGCTGCTGGATGACATGGCCGATGTCGCCGAGGCGGTTGCCGGGCCGGGCGGCCTCGATGCCCTTGAACAGGCACTCCCGGGTCACCCGCACCAGGCGCCGGGCGTGCTCCTTCGCCTTGCCGACGAGGAACATCTTGCTGGTGTCGCCGTGATAGCCGTCCTTGATCACCGTGATGTCGATATTGATGATGTCGCCGCTTTTCAGGATCTTGTCGTCGCTGGGAATGCCGTGGCAGACGACGTGATTGACCGAAGTGCAGATCGACTTGGGAAAGCCCTTGTAATTCAGCGGCGCCGGAATCGCGCCCTGTTTGTCGACGATGTGCCGGTGGCAGATGCTGTCGAGTTCGCCGGTGGAGACGCCAGGCCGCACATGCTCCCCGATCATTTCCAGCACTTCCGCGGCGAGCCGCCCGGCCACCCGCATCTTGTCGATCTCGGCAGGCGTTTTCAGATGTATGTCCATAGAAGCGGCCGCTCACGCGTTGGCAAAGGCAGGACGTCAATTGTAATGCAAGCGGCAACCCATGGGACACCCATGCCGGCAACCCATGCCGGCAACCCATGGGACACCCATGCCATTTGTTCGGCGGCTCGAAGCCACTGGCAACCCATGGGACACCCATGCCGGCAACCCATGCCAACCCATGTGCCAACCCATGGGACACCCATGCCATTTGTTCGGCGGCTCGAAGCCACTTGCCGTGGCTCCCGTGGCGCAGCGTTTTCCAATAAGAAAGTGATGGTGAACGAAGGCTCGACCCAGCCGCGTTGAGTGGACGAGTTTCGTTCGGTGTTGGGGTGGATGCTGCCAAGCGGCCGTTCGGCTTTTAAGCACAGTTGGGGTTGTTTTTTGGTTTGGCTCCCCGGCGCGCTTTCGGATTGGATACTGTTGTGATATAAAGCGACGCGCCCGGAGCGGGGCAGACCCGCGCCGGCGCAGGCAGTATCGAAATTAATGTCGCACACGCACCGTCACATGTGCTCCGGGTGCTTTTGTCGGGCCGGACGCCGGTCGGACGAGAGTTGAGCCATGGGGTGCGTGGAGGCCTAACCCGAAGGAAGCAGATATGTCCGTAAGTATGAAAGAAATGCTGCGCGCGGGCGTGCATTTCGGCCACCAGTGCCGTTACTGGAATCCCAAGATGGAGCCGTACATCTTCGGCTCCCGCAACAAGATCCACATCATCAATCTCGAAACCACCCTGCCGGCACTCAACGACGCGTTGCGGCAAGTTGCCGAGTTCGCTTCCAGGGGCAAGAAGATCCTGTTTGTCGGCACCAAGCGCGCCGCCGCGAGGATCGTTCAACGGGAAGCGGAGCGTTGCGAGATGCCCTATGTCAACCATCGCTGGCTTGGCGGCATGCTCACCAACTACAAGACCATCCGGGGCTCGATCCGCCGGCTCAAGGAACTCGAGGAGCAGGAACAGGACGGCACCTTCGAGCGCATGACCAAGAAGGAAGCGCTGATGCTGATGCGGGCGCGAAAGAAACTTGAGCGCAGTATCGGCGGCATCAAGGAAATGGGCGGACTGCCGGACGCCCTGTTCGTGATCGACGTCGATCACGAGCGCATCGCCGTCACAGAAGCGAACAGCGTGAAGATTCCCGTGATCGGCGTGGTCGACACCAATGCCGACCCGGATGGAGTCCAATATGTCATTCCCGGCAACGACGACGCGATCCGCGCTATCGAGTTGTACGCCACCGCGGTGGCCGACGCCTGTCTCGAAGGCCGCAAGCGCGCCGACGCACTCCAGCCCGATATTATCGAGATCGATGATGAGTCGGAGGTTGAAGTCGAAAAAGCCCCGGCCAAAGTCAGGCGCAAGAAGCCGATAGCGGAGAAGGCGCCCGAACCAGAACCCGAACCAGAACCAGAACCCGAACCGGAAGCAGTCGAAGCGCCCGCGGCCGAAGGCGGTCCTGAGCAAACCGAGGCTGCCGAACAATCCGCGGAGCCCGAGGCTGAAGTAGCTGAAGCGGCGGAATCCGAAACCGCCGAGTCTGAAGTCGAGCAAGCTGAAGCGGTGGAGCCTGAAGCTGAAGAAGAGGCTTCCATTGACATCGAGGTGATCCTTTCGTGCCTGAATAAAACGAAAATTCGTTGCACGTACGGCGCGGTTGGGAAAGTGTTGGGAGTTGATGCCAAGTCAGTCGGGGCGCTTCTCGGCGAAAAACGCCCCGAGGCTTCCTGGGTGGTGAGCAAAGCAAAACACGAGCCGAGTGGTTATGCCGAAGAGCAGAAACACCCTGATCTGTCCGTCAACTCGGAAGTTGTTGATACCGAAGATGAATTGAGAACACTGCTCGCCAAGTGCAAACAAGAGCAGTCGTGACTGAAATTGCGTTCGATTAGGTAGGGGAATTTGGTCATATGGCACAGATAACAGCGAGCATGGTCAGGGAACTGCGGGAGCGCACCGGTCTGGGCATGATGGATTGCAAGAAGGCGCTGGAGGAAGTCGCCGGCGACATGGATCAGGCAATCGAACACCTGCGCAAGGTAAGCGGTCTGAAAGCGGCGAAGAAAGCCGAGCGCGTCGCCGCCCAGGGCGTGGTGCTTGCCCGGCTGGCGGAAGATGGCAGCCGCGGCGTACTGGTGGAAGTGAACTGCGAGACCGATTTCGTCGCCAAGGACGAAAATTTCCTTGCTTTTGCGGAACAATGTCTTGCGGCGGCCTTCGCGGACCCGGAACGTGACGCGGCAGCGCTGTTGGCCGGCGGGCTCGACGACCTGCGCCAGAAACTGATTCAGAAGATCGGCGAAAACGTCAACCTGCGCCGGGTCGCCCACGTGGCCGCAGACGCCGGCGGCAGGGTAGGCGACTATGTGCACGGCAATCGCAAAATCGGCGTGCTGGTTTCCCTGAGCGGCGGCGATGCGTCGCTCGCCCGCGATGTCGCCATGCATGTGGCGGCGATGAATCCGCTGGTCGTACGCGGCGACGACGTGCCGCGGGAAGTTCTCGAAAAGGAATCCGAAATCTATGCAGCCCAGGCCCGGGAATCCGGCAAGCCCGAGGCCATTGTCGAAAAGATGATCTCCGGGCGTCTGCGCAAGTTTGTTGCCGAGGTCAGTCTCCTGCAGCAGCCTTTCGTCAAGAATCCCGATGAAAGCGTCGGCGATCTGGTGCGTGGCGCCGGCGCCGACGTGACGCGGATCCTGCGTTACGAAGCGGGCGAAGGCATGGAAAAGAAACAGGAAGATTTCGCCGCCGAAGTCGCCGCGCAACTTGAGGGTGGGGGCCGGTCGGCGTAGCCGACAAGAAGCAACGCTTCTTGAGGACCGAACGACTTGCCATGGATGGCAAGGCGGGTGGTTCGCGAAGCCACCGGAGTCGCGCCAGGGACGGCTTGTACAATCCATGAGGTGAGCCACAAATGCCCGCGAACCGGGACCAGGCCGGATCAGGCGCAAGATACCGCCGCATTTTGCTGAAATTGAGCGGTGAAGCCCTCAGCGGCGGCGTGGGATTCGGCATTGACGCCGAAGTGTTGCGCGGCATGGCCGAACAGGTCGGGGAAATCATCGGGCTCGGGGTGCAGACCGGCATAGTCATTGGCGGCGGCAACTTGTTCCGCGGCTCTAGCGGCCGGGCCAGCGGCGTGGACCGGATCACCGGCGACCACATGGGGATGCTCGCCACGATCATGAATTCCCTCGCCTTGCGCGACGCCCTGGAAAACGCCGGAACGCCGGCCCGCATCCTGGCGGCCAGAGGCATCGAAGGCGTCGTCGAGCAATTCGAGCGCGATGCCGCGATTCGCCACCTGGAAGCGGGCAGGGCCGTCATCTTTTCCGGTGGCACGGGCAATCCCCTGTTCACCACCGATTCCGCCGCCTGTCTGCGGGGTATCGAAATCGGTGCCGAAATCATCTTCAAGGCGACCCGGGTGGACGGCGTGTATTCCGCGGATCCTGAGCGGGACCCGGAAGCGGCCAAATTCGATGCATTGGGTTATGATGCGGTCATCCGGGACCAGCTCGGCGTCATGGACCTGACCGCGATCTGCCTGGCCCGGGACAACGGCATGCC
The DNA here is from genome assembly GCA_963664805.2 of Pseudomonadales bacterium. Taxonomy (GTDB): domain Bacteria; phylum Pseudomonadota; class Gammaproteobacteria; order Pseudomonadales; family Pseudohongiellaceae; genus UBA9145. Next base: position 608,937 of record OY761612.1, read on the forward strand.
GATCAGGGTGTTCGATATGACCCGGTGCGGCGCATTGCGCGAGAATATCGCGGGCCGGCCCAACGGCACCCTCATCGGTCCAACCGGAGGCGGGAAATGATCGAAGAAATCATGCGGGACGCGGAAGAGCGGATGGGCAAAAGCGTCCATGCGCTCGATAACGCATTCAAGCGAATCCGCACCGGACGGGCGCATCCCGCGATTCTCGACAATGTCATGGTTCCCTATTACGGCGCCGAAACGCCGCTCAACCAACTCGCGGCCATTCATGTGGAAGAGGGCCGATCGCTGCTGATCGCGCCTTGGGAAAAATCCATCATCGGCGATATCGAGAAGGCGATTCTCAAGTCCGACCTCGGCCTGAATCCCTCGAACAACGGCGACGCCCTCCGCGTGCCGATGCCGCCGCTGACCGAAGAAACCCGCCGCGAATACGGCAAACAGGCCAGACACGAAGCCGAGTCCGCCCGGGTGGCGATCCGCAATATCCGCCGCGACGCCAATTCCGACTTCAAGGAACTCGCCAGGGAAAAGGAAATCAGCGAAGACGAAGCCCGCCGCGCCGAAGACCGGATGCAGAAGTTGACGGACAAGTACGTCGACATCGTCGATGCCGCATACAAGTCGAAAGAATCCGACCTGTTGTCCATGAACTGACCGGTCGCCCGCCGTATTGGGTCATAGTGATGACATCCGGCCAAGCCAGATACCTGCCCGAACATATCGCCATCATCATGGACGGCAACAATCGCTGGGCCAAGGGCAGGGGCTTGCCGGTCAAGACGGGTCACCGGCATGGCGCGGCCACCGCGCGGGAGATCGTGTTCTCCTGCGTGCGCCGCAAGATTCCCTGCCTGACGCTGTTCGCTTTCAGCAGCGAAAACTGGATGCGGCCCTCCCACGAGGTGCAAGGCCTCATGGCGCTTTTCCTGTCGGTGCTGCGGCGCGAGGAAATCAACCAGTTGCACAAGGCCGATGTGCGGCTGTCCTTCATCGGCAGCCGCGAGTCCTTCTCCGCGCGGATTCAGCAGAGCATGGCGGAAGTCGAGGAACTGACGCGGGACAATTCCGGCACCAGGGTTACCGTGGCGGCCGATTACGGCGGCCGCTGGGACATCGTCAACGCCATGCGCCTGATCGCCGAAGAAATCCGCGCCAGCGAGCTGAGCGCGGAGGCGATCAATATCGATCTCGTGCATTCCTTCACCCAATTGAACGAGTTGCCCGAACCAGACCTCTGCATCCGCACCGGCGGCGAACGCCGAATCAGCAATTTTCTGCTCTGGCAGTTCGCCTACACCGAATTCTATTTCACCGAATGCCTGTGGCCCGATTTCGACGAAACCGAATTGCAGCAGGCGATCGACGATTTCGCCAGCCGGCAGCGGCGTTTCGGCGGGCAAGCCTCATGAACGCGCCGCGATTCGCGAAGTCCGCCCCATGCTGAAGCAGCGGGTCATCACGGCGGTGATGCTGATCGCCGCCTTCGGCGCGGCCACGATCGCGCTGCCGCCGTTTTGGTTCGCGCTGCTGATCGGCGCCGTCATACTCGCCGCGGGCCGCGAGTGGAGCGGGCTGCTCGGCGAGGATTCCTCAATGGCAACACCCGTCTACCTGATGATGATTTTCGCGGCGGGCTTCACGTTGTTCGGCTGGTTGGGAATCTCTCCGTTGAGAAACACTCCGGAACAGACTGGAACGGCGATCGTGCTTGGACTTGGGCTCGCGTTCTGGCTGCCGGTGTTTTTCCTGCTGCTCGGCTATCCCGACAACCGCAAGCGCTGGAACAGCGACCGGGTGATCGCCGCGATGGGGCTTTTCGCGCTGCTGCCGGGCCTGATCGGCGTCGTCTACCTGAAGTACCTGGATCCAACGGGGCATCTCGTGCTGGCCCTGGTGATTCTGGTAGCGGCGGTCGATATCGGCGCCTACTTTGCCGGACGACGCTTCGGCAGGCGGCAGCTTGCGCCGAAAATCAGTCCGAAGAAGACTTGGGAAGGCGTCTGGGGCGGCAGCGCGCTCAGCATCGCCATCGCTGTCGTGTTCGTTTGGATGATGCACCGCTGGCTGCGGCCGCTTGCCACTCCTGAAATGCTGCTTCTTGCCGTGCTCGCCCCCGCGCTCGTCGCGCTCTGCGTCATCGGCGATCTGCTCGAAAGCATGCTCAAGCGCAACCGCCAAGCCAAGGACAGCGGCAGCCTGTTGCCAGGCCACGGCGGTCTGCTCGACCGGGTTGACAGCCTGCTCGCGGCGACGCCGGCTTTCGTCCTTGGCATGATGATTCTGTTCGATGGGAGCGCCGCCCCATGAGCAAGAGCATGGCGGTCGCGATCCTCGGTTCGACCGGCTCGGTCGGCCGCAGCACGCTGGACGTAATACGCGGCGGACGGGACTTGCGGGTGGTCGCGCTGAGCGCGAACCGCAACACCGCTTTGCTGGCGGAGCAATGCGTCGAATTCGAACCGCGTTACGCGGTAGTCGCGGATGTGGAACGCGCCGCGGAATTGCGCGAGCGGCTCAGAGCCTCGCAAATGCGAACCGAGGTGCTGGCGGGCGCGGAGGAACTTGCCCGCATCGCCGCCCTGCCTGAGATCGACACCGTCATGGCCGCGATCGTTGGCGCGGCGGGACTGGAATCGACCCTGAGCGCGACCCGCGCGGGCAAGAAGGTTCTGCTCGCCAACAAGGAGTCCCTGGTCATGGCCGGCGACCTGTGCGTGGAAACGGCGCGTTCGGCCGGCGCCTTGCTGATTCCGGTCGACAGCGAACACAACGCCATCTTCCAGTGCCTGCCGTATTGCGACACCGCGTTGGGCGCCGAACAGACCAGGCACGTGAGAAAGCTGGTGTTGACCTGTTCAGGCGGACCGTTTCTGCGCACGCCCGCGGACCAATTCGACTCGATTTCCCCCGAACAGGCCTGCAAGCACCCGAAATGGGACATGGGCGCGAAAATCTCGGTCGATTCCGCCACCTTGATGAACAAGGGCCTGGAAGTCATCGAGGCCTGTTATCTGTTCGACATGGCGCCCGCGCGGGTGGATGTGCTTATCCATCCGCAGTCGGTCGTGCATTCCATGGTGCATTTCGAAGACGGCTCGGTGCTGGCCCAACTCGGCACGCCGGACATGCGAATTCCGATCGCCTGCGCCCTGGCCTGGCCGGAACGCATGCCGTCGGGGGCCGACCCGATCGATCTCGCGGCTGAAGAGCCGCTTGAGTTCATGCAGCCCGATCTGGAACGCTTTCCCTGCCTCGGGCTGGGGCTCGAAGCCGCGCGGGAGCGGGGTCTGCGACCGGCGGTGGTGAACGCGGCAAACGAAGTGGCGGTAGGCGCTTTTCTCGCCGGAGAATTGCCGTTTTCCCACATTGCGAGGCTAATCGAGTCGGTTTCAGCTAAAATCCCTTGTGGGGAGGCGGACTCTCTGGCTATCATTCTCGAACTTGACGGGCTTGCGCGAACCTACGCTAAGGAATTGATTCACAAACGGATTTAGCGCACCGGCAAGCCGCGGGAGGAACAGGAGCAACACGCAAGAAGGCATGATGGACTTTCTGATAGCGATATTGGCATTGCTGGTCACCTTGGGAATTCTGGTGACCTTCCACGAATACGGCCATTTTTGGGTCGCGCGGCGCTGCGGCGTCAAAGTGCTGAGATTTTCGGTCGGCTTCGGCAAGCCGCTGAAAAGCTGGATCGGCAAGGACGGCACCGAATACGTTATCGCGCCCATCCCGCTGGGCGGTTACGTCAAGATGCGGGGCATGGAAGACACTTCCCTGGTGGACCCCGCCAAGGTGCCGCATTCCGAGCGCAATACTTCCTTCGCCTGCAAACCGCTCTGGCAACGCTTCGCCATCGTCGCCGCGGGGCCGGGCGCCAATCTGCTGTTGGCCTTCGTCATTTTTTGGCTGATCAACATCGGATTCGGCAACACCGGCATCGCCCCGGTGGTGCAGGACGTGGTCGAGAATTCACCCGCGCAAATCGCCGGCCTTGGGGCCGGGGACCGCATCCTGGCGGTGGACGGCCGCGAAACCGCGACTTGGCGGGAAGTCAACATGCAACTCCTCGCCCGGCTCGGCGAGACCGGCGAATTGTCGCTGAACGTGGCGCCGGCTTCCGGTGCGCAGCCGCTGAATATCCGCATACCCGTGGAAGACTGGCTCGGCGCCAACACCGAACCGCGGCCTGTTGCCGACCTCGGCATCGTTGAACTGCTGGTGCCCGCGCGCATCGGCCTGGTCGAAACGGGCGCGCCGGCGGACGTCGGCGGACTGCGGGAGGGCGACTTGGTGTTGTCGGTGGACGGCGAACGGGTGCGCGATTGGTCTCACTGGGTGCGGATTATCCGCGCGAGTCCGGAACTTGATTTGCGCGTGGCGGTCGAAAGAGCGGGCGGGGCCGTGGAATTGCTGCTTCGGCCTGCGGCTGTCGCCGCCGGGGACGGTTCCGCATTCGGCAGAATCGGCGCCGGAGTGGCAAGCGCGCAGCCGCTGGATCTGCTGCCGCCGGAATCCATGCTGGAATTGCGTTACGGCCCGCTTGAAGCCGCCGGCCCGGCCTTGCGGGAAACTTGGGACATGTCGCTGTTTGTGCTCGGCTCCATCAAGAAAATGATCGTGGGGCTGATTTCGGTGGAACATATCAGCGGCCCGATTACGATCGCCCAAGTGGCGGGGGAGACCGTCACCATCGGTCTGGAAACCTGGCTGGGATTCCTGGCCCTGTTGAGCGTATCCATCGCGATACTCAACCTGTTGCCGATACCGATGCTGGACGGCGGCCACTTGATGTTTTTTCTGGTGGAAGCGGTTATCAGAAGACCCTTGCCGGATGTCGTGCAAGCCTGGAGCCTGAGATTCGGCATGGCCATGGTGCTGGGGATCATGGTGCTGGCTTTCTATAATGATTTCAATCGCCTGCTCTGAACAGGCGGAAACCGCAATTCACCGTCAACAGAATCCGAATCGGCCATGGCAATGAAGAAAGCCCTTTTTTCCTGCATCGCGGCGGTGTTTTCCGTCCCCGCCGCGCTTGCCCAGAATTTCACCATCGCCGACATCATCGTCGACGGTTATCAACGCATTACGCCCGGCATCATATACAACCTTTTGCCCGTGGGGATCGGCGACGAAGTCACGCCGCAGACACCCGCCCAGATCATTCGCGATCTCGCCGCTTCGGAGTATTTCGACGCGGTCGAAGTTTCCCGGGAAGGCAACATCCTCGTAATCATCGTGCAGGAGCGGCCTTCGGTGGCGGAAATCAATATCGAAGGCAACAGCGTGCTCGAAACCGAGGACATCATCGAGAACATGGCCACGGCGGACATCGCCGAAGGCGAGATCTTCACCCGCGCCGCGCTCGAAGCCATCCGCCAGGGCATCCAGGAAGTGTATTCGTCGCGCGGGCGTTATGGCGCGGCGGTCGAAATCGAAGTCGAGGAACTGCCCCGCAACCGGGTTTCGATCAGCCTCGACATCAACGAAGGCGAGGAATCGCGCATCCGCCAGATCAATATCGTCGGCAATGAATCCTTCGGCGACGAGACCCTGCTCGACCTGTTCGAACTTGGCCCCAAGCCTTGGTACATGTTTCTCAGCCGCAGGGACCGTTATTCGCGGGAACAGTTTTCCGGCGACCTCGAGCGGCTCGAGTCCTTCTATCTCGACAACGGCTATGTCGAATTCAATATCGAATCAACGCCAATCTCGATCACGCCCGACCGGCGCGAGGTGTATATCACGATCAATGTGCGCGAAAGCAACCAGTACGTGATCAACGAAGTCGATCTGGCCGGAGACCTGGTCGATGCCGAGGCAATCCTGCGCGCGGCGATCTTCGTGCGGCCGGGACAGATATATTCCCAGGCCCTTGTGACCGGCACCGAAGAGATCATGGTGCAATTCCTCGGCAATCTCGGTTACGCCTTCGCCGAAGCCACCGGCGTGCCTGACGTCAACGAGGATGGCACCGTCGACGTGACTTTCGTCATCGAACCCGGCAACCGGACATACGTGAACCGCATCAATTTCAACGGCAACACCTCGACCGCAGACGACGTGTTGCGGCGCGAAATGCGCCAGCTCGAAGCGGCGCCGGCCTCAAGCTTGCAGATCGAACAGTCGAAGGTGCGGCTCGAACGGCTCGGCTACTTCGAAACCGTGGAAGTGGCCACAGAGGAAGTGCCCGGCACGACCGATCAGGTCGACGTCAATTTCGACGTGGTGGAGCAGAATTTCGGCGCCATCAGTTTCCAGGTGGGCACCGGCGGCAGCGGCGACTTCTTCATCAGTTCCAACCTGCAGGCGCAGAACTTCCTCGGCACCGGGCGCACGGTGGCGATTGGCGTCAATCGCAGCCGATTCATCAAGTCGCTCAATTTCCAGTACATCGATCCGTATTTCACCCCGGACGGCGTAAGCCGGGGGATGAGCCTGTACGTGCAGGAAATCGACTCGCCGTTCAACGTCGCAAACTTCAACACTTCCTCCTACGGCGCCTCGGTCAGTTTCAGCTACCCGCTCAGCGAAATTTCGGTGCTCGGTTTCGACGTCGGCTATACCCATACCGAACTCAGTTCCGGCTTCGGCTCGGTGCAGGAAATCTCCGCCTCGCCGGCGCTGTATCCGAACGTTAACAAGTATCTGATCTCGCCGGCCAATCCCGCGGCCGGTTCGGTCATGGACGCGGTGCTTGGAGACGTGAGCTTGTTGAGCGCGGCGCAATTGCGCATGAATCCAGACCCGGGATTCGTCGATCTCTACGGCGACAGTTTCGACAACTTCACCCTGTCCGGCAACTGGTTCCGCAATACCCTGAACCGCGGCCAACTCGCCAACGACGGCATGCTGCACAACCTGGGCGTCGAAGTGACGCTGCCGGGCAGCGATTTGCAATACGCGAGATTCTCTTATTCGAACCAACTCTACTGGCCGCTGAACCAGGACCGCACCTGGGTGGTCGGGCTGCGCACCAATCTCGGTTACGGCATCGGCTACGGCGATACCGAGCAGATGCCCTTTTTCAATCATTATTTCGCCGGTGGCATCAATTCGGCCGGCGTGTTGCGGGGCTTCGAGGAAAACAGTCTGGGGCCGGAAAGCACCGCCGGCGCGCGCTATCTGACCGCGGCCGGCGTGTCGCTGATGAAAGACGACGCCGGCAACATTCTGTTGAACGATGACGGTTCGGCCCGGGGATTTGAGAGCGATATCGCGTATCAGACCGATCCACTGCTCGACTCCATGGGCAATCCGGTGCTCGACGGCATGGGCAATCCCGTGCCGGCGCTGGCGGTGGAAAATTTTTTCCTGCATGAGGATTATGACAGCTTTGGTGGTAACATATTGACCGTGGCGACGTTGGAGCTGCTGTTCCCGTTACCTTTCGTGGACGAGGTGTCGAATCAGTTGCGCACTTCGTTCTTTATCGATGCGGGCAATGTATTTTCGTCCCATTGTACGGAACGGCAGCGGCTGTTGCGGAACTGTTCGAATTTCGATTTCAAGGAATTTCGCTATTCCGCGGGTTTGGCCGTGACCTATTTGTCGCCCTTCGGTCCGCTGACTTTCTACCTGGCCCAGCCATTCGGAAAGGAAGGGGACGATACCAAGAATTTCGACTTTACCGTGGGAACCGGGTTCTAGTTCGGACACTGGTTGGAGAACAACTGTGAAACAAATCAAGTATCTGATTGCCTGCCTGGCCATGGCGGCGATTTCGCAAGGCGCCCAGGCGCAGGACACCAAGATCGGAATTCTCAATCCTCTGCGGGCCCTGTTCGCGTCGGACGCGGCTGCGGTTATCCAGCAGGAACTCGAAGCCGAACTCGCGCCCGACCAGGAAAGGGCGACCGAGTTGTCGGAGGAACTCAACGCGCTCGCCGAGGAGTTCCAGCAGAACGAAGCGATCATGACCGAAGACGAAGTGCGGCGCATGAACTCCAATGCGCAGGATCTGCAAGTGCAATTGCAATTGATCCAGGAGCGCGTGCAAACCGCGCTCAATGAAAGAAACCAGGCATTCCTCGAAAGCATGCAGGAACAACTGGCCACGGCGGTGTCCGACGTGGTCGCCGAAGGCGGATTCGATCTCATTCTGAACGCCGACAGCGCGCCGTATTTCGCGCCTGTGCTCGATATTACGGCCCGGGTCACGGCGAAGCTGAACGAACTTGCCCAGAACGATTGACGGGAGAGTCGAACGGGCTCAACAAGTTGTCTTCAAAGCTTTTGCCAAAGCAATCTTCAGATTTGGGCATCAAGCTGTCGCGGCTGGCGCAATTGCTGGATGTCGAGTTGGACGGCGACGGCGAGTGCGAAATCATTGGGCTTGGCTCCTTGGCGGATGCCGGCCCAGGCCAATTGAGTTTCCTGTCGAATCCCGTTTACGCCGCGCAATTGGCGACGACCCGCGCATCCGCGGTCATCGTCGAGGAGAAATCCCGCGGCGACTGTCCGGTAAACAGGCTGATCAGTTCCCATCCCTATGTGAGTTTCGCCCACGCATCAGCGATTTTCCACGTCGTGGAAAAACCGTCTGCCGGTATTCACCCTTCAGCAGTGGTTGACCCGGAAGCCCGGGTCGATCCATCTGTCAGCGTGGGCCCCAACAGCGTCATTGAAGGCGGTGCCGAAGTCGCCGCGAATACGATCATCGGCCCGGGCTGTATCGTCGGGGCGGGATGCGTACTCGGGGAATCCTGTCATCTGCGGCGCGCGGTGGTCCTGTACCCCGGCGTTCGCCTCGGCGGCAATGTCGAGATCGACGCCAACAGCGTGATCGGCGCCGACGGTTTCGGCTATGCGTTCGATGGCGAAAAATCGATCAAGATCCACCATGGCGGTTCGGTGGTGATCGGCGATGACGTAGTGATCGGCGCCGGCACCACCATCGACCGCGGCGCCATGGAAGACACGGTTATCGGGCGCGGAGTCAAGATCGACAACCAGGTGCAGATCGGGCACAACTGCGTGATCGGCGAGCATACGATAATCTGCGGCTGCACCGCGATCGCGGGCAGCGTCGTGATCGGCAAGTATTGTGTCATGGGCGGCGCTTCGGGAGCGGTTGGGCATATCAGCATCGCGGACCGCGTCGAAGTGAGCGCGATGTCGCTTGTCAGCCGCAGCATCGACGAACCGGGAAGGTACTCTTCAGGCACTGGTCATATGAAAACCAGCCGCTGGAAAAGGGTCATCACCCGCTTCCAGGATCTGGACGAAATGGCCAACAGGCTGAGACATTTGGAAAAACAGGTCAAGAAAGACTAGCATGGGCTTGCGCGTCCGGAGACGGGCGTCCCACGGAGATCGAGGCATGAAATTGGACATACAGGAAATCAAGGATTATCTACCCCAGCGTTATCCTTTTCTGCTGGTGGACCGGGTTCTCGAAATGGAACTCGGCAAGTCCATACTCGCCTGCAAGAACGTGACCGTGAACGAGCCCTTCTTTCCCGGCCACTTCCCGCATCAGCCCATCATGCCCGGCGTGCTCATCATCGAAGCGCTGGCCCAGGCGGCCGGCGTGCTCGGCTTCAAGAGCCAGGAAAAAAAGCCCGCCGACGGCTATCTCTACTATTTCGTGGGCGCGGACGAAGTGCGCCTGCGCCGACCGGTGGTTCCCGGCGACCAGTTGATGCTGCGGGTCGACGTGATCAGCAATCGCCGCGGCATCTACAAGTTCTACGCCGAGGCCACCGTTGAGGGTCATCTGGTGGGTTCGATGAAGATTATTTGCGCCGAGAGGAAAGTGGATGTCGATTGACGGCAGCGCCAGCATCGATCCGACGGCTCGGATAGAAGAGGATGTCGAAATCGGCGCCGATGTGATCGTCGGTCCCTGGAGCATAGTCGGGCCCAATGTGTCCATAGGCGCGGGAACGATTTTGCGCTCCCATGTCGTGGTCCAATCCAATACCCGTATCGGCGCGGGCAATCTGTTCTTCCAGTTCGCCTCGATCGGCGAAGATCCTCAGGACAAGAAGTACCAGGGCGAGGAAACCTGGCTTGAGATCGGCAACGACAACATATTCCGCGAAGGCGTGACCGTGCATCGCGGCACCGGCGCCGGCGGCGGTTTGACGAGCATCGGCAGCCGCAACCTGCTGATGGCTTATGCCCATGTCGCTCACGACTGCAAGCTCGGCGACGACATCGTCTGCGCCAACAATGTCGGCCTTTGCGGCCATGTGGCCATCGACGATTTCGCCTTGCTCGGCGGCTATGCCGGCGTGCAGCAATTTCTCCGCATCGGCGCGCATTCCATGGTCGGCGGCATGACCCATGTGGTAAACGACGTGCCCGCCTTCGTCATCGTCAGCGGCCAGCCCGCGCTTGCGCGCAGCATCAATTCGATCGGCATGAAAAGGCGCGGCTTCGCGCGCGAAGACATCGAGCTGGTGAAGAAGGCGTTCAAGATCCTGCATTTGCGCAATCTCACCGTGCAGGAAGCCGTGCCCCAGATCAAGGCGCTCAGCGAGGATAGCGCGGTGCTGAAGACACTGATCGAGTCCGTCGAGTCTTCCTGCAAGGGCGTTCATCGCTAGCCGCAGGCCAATTCGCGGCATGACGGGACCGATACATCTGGGAATTGTCGCCGGCGAAAAATCGGGCGATATCCTTGGCGCCGGCCTCATGCGGGCCTTGCGCGAGCTTCATCCTGCGGCGCATTTCAGTGGCGTCGGCGGTCCGGAAATGGAGCAACTCGGCTGCGATTCGCTGGCGCCGATGGAGCGGCTCTCGGTAATGGGGCTGGTCGAACCGCTCGGCAGGTTGCCGGAACTACTGCGCATCAAGCGCAGCCTCGAACGATTTTTCCTCAAGACCCGCCCGGCGGCATTTATCGGCATCGACTCGCCCGATTTCAACTTGCGTCTGTCGGGAAGCCTTCACAAGAGCGGTATCCGGACGATTCATTATGTAAGCCCCAGCGTCTGGGCCTGGCGCAAGGGCAGAATTCATGGCATTGCAAGATCGATCGACCTGATGCTGACGCTGTTTCCCTTCGAGACCGAAATCTATCGCGAGCATGGCGTTCGCGTGCAATGCGTAGGTCATCCGCTGGCCGATGAAATCGGCTTCGAGGACAGCGGCGAATCCGCCATGGAATCCGGCATGGGACACCCATCGGACCCCGACAAGGGCGACAAGGGACACCCATTAATCGGTTCGCCCGGTCTCGATGTCCGGGGAATGGAGGCTAGGCGGCAACTCGCCATCGATCCGTCCGCACCGGTTGTCGCGCTGCTGCCCGGCAGCCGCGAGGGCGAAATCAGGCGCATGGCGCCGGTGTTCCTGGCGGCGGCCGCGGCCGCGCGCAAGAAATTTCCCGAATTGCGATTCCTGTTGCCTTGTACCGATGCGCAAAACCGGGAACTGATTGCGAACATCATCGAAGCAGGCGGATTCGCCGATGTAGATTGCCGGTTGCTCGATGATTCCCGGCAAGCAATGGCCGCGGCGAATTTCGTGATCCTGGCTTCGGGCACGGCCAGCCTGGAAGCCATGTTGCTGCGCCGTCCCATGGCTGTCTGCTACAAGCTTGCGCCACTGAGTTATGCGCTCGCCTCGCGTATCGTCAAGGTCGATCACATGGCGATTCCCAATCTGCTCTCTGGAGAGCGCCTCGTGCCCGAATACGTGCAAAAGGAAGTCAACAGGGTGAACCTCCTGCGGGAAATCGAACGCTTCATGGAGAATCGCTCGCCGCGCGAAGAGTTGCTGGAAAAGTTCGAGCAACAGCATCGTTTCCTGCGCCGAAACGCTTCCGTCCAGGCCGCCGGCGCCATTCATGCGCTGCTGACACAATGAAAAGGGACCATCATTCCGCGCGCAGTCACGGAATCCATCTTTCGCTGCCGTTATCCGACGAATGGAGCGAACCGTCCGACCTGCCGGCGCCCAGAGCCGGAACGGACGAAGCCGGACGCGGCTGCCTGGCGGGGGACGTCGTCGCAGCCGCGGTAATTCTCGATCCGGATGCGCTCCCGGACGGCCTGAACGATTCGAAAAAACTCACCCCGGCGCAACGCGAAGCCTGTTTCGACCGGATCGTAAACGGGTGCCTCAGCTTCGCGATAGGACGGGCGAGCGCCGCGGAAATCGATCGCCTCAACATTCTCCAGGCCAGCCTGCTCGCCATGTGCCGGTCCGTGCAGCAACTTTCACTCCAGCCCCGATTCGTCTACGTCGATGGAAACTTCAGCCCCGACTGGCAATACGCTTCCAAACCCGTTATCGGCGGTGACGGCCGCATTCCTTCAATCGCCGCAGCATCGATCCTGGCCAAGGTAACCAGGGACCGCGAAATGGCCGCACTCGACCGCGAATACCCCGGCTACGGTTTCGCCCGCCACAAGGGCTATCCCACCCGCGACCACCTCGAAGGCCTCGCCAGATTCGGCCCCACCCCCATCCACCGCCGGACCTTCGGCCCGGTCGCGCAGTTGATTGCATAGCCGGGCCACTGAAGATGTTTGTCGCTGAATTATCCTGAAGCTCCTTGCTTAGCCGATACATATGAAATACGGTGAAAATTTTCGATCTGGAAAATCCCGTTTCCCAATAGTCAGCTATACTTGGCGGTAAATGGACAGGGTGACTGGAAGCTACTACGAATTCTTCTGCGGCGCCGGGATGGCGCGGGCGGGGCTTGGCGCCGGCTGGCAATGTCTGTTCGCCAATGACATCGACGCCAAGAAAGCCGCCACCTACGCCAGAAACTGGGGTGGGGAGCACCTGCTCTGCGGCGATATCAGCCACGTCACCGCCGACCAGTTGCCGGGTTTTGCCGATCTGGCATGGGCTTCCTTTCCTTGCCAGGATTTGTCGCTGGCTGGAAACGGAGCGGGTCTGGATGGTGAGCGGTCCGGCACTTTCTGGGCGTTTTGGCGTTTGATACAAGATCTGGCCGACGAGTCGCGAGCGCCCAGCGCCATAGTGCTGGAAAACGTATGCGGGACGCTGACCTCTCATAGCGGCCGGGATTTTCAGGCGATTTGCCGTGCTTTGAGAGATGGCGGCTATCGCTATGGGCCGTTGGTGGTCGATGCGGCGCATTTCCTGCCGCAATCCCGTCCACGCCTGCTGATTGTAGCAGTCAGAAAGGACATGATCGTGTCTGATGGATTGGTAAGGCAAGGTCCCGACGACGCTTTCCACCCCCGATCAATCCGTGTAGCGGCCAATCAATTGCCAGTAGCATTGCAGGAACATTGGATTTGGTGGAACCTTCCGACTCCCCAGCGACGCACAATAGGGTTTTCCGATTTGTTCGAGGAAGAGCCCGAAGATGTCGATTGGCACGCAACGGCCGAGACGAAACGGCTCCTCGATATGATGTCGGAAGTAAATCGCGCCAAGGTTCGTGAGGCGCGGACGAAAGGTCATCGGATGATCGGCACGCTATACAAGCGCACCAGGCGTGACGAGAATGGCCAGAAAGCGCAAAGAGCGGAAGTGCGATTCGATAATGTGGCGGGCTGTCTGCGAACTCCGGCGGGAGGCTCAAGCAGGCAACTCGTGGTTGTCGTCGAAAAGGACAAAGTTCGATCACGGCTGATCTCAAGCCGCGAAACCGCCCGGTTGATGGGTTTGCCGGACGAGTACATCCTTCCCCCCAACTACAATGAAGCTTATCACCTGACAGGCGACGGGGTTGTCGTTCCGGTCGTCCGCTTTCTCGCGAATGAAATCATTGAACCGGTGCTGGCGCACGCTGGCGAGACGGCCCAGCAAGCCGCATGAGCATCATACCTTGCAGGCGCAACTCCAAACTCAAAGGAATGATTGAGGAGTACGCGGAAACCCTCAAACAAGAGGCGCATACGCTCGGCGAACATGGCCTTGACGAGCGGGAATTTTTCGATAGCGGGCTGTTTCGAGGAGCGATTGAGCGGCTGCGAGGTCAGTTTTCCGCTTCCATGTCGGAAAAACGGTCATTCGCCGGACATATCTTGGAATACATGAAGGCGGGAAATTTCATACAGGACTGGGAATCTGCCGGCGAAGCCAATCGCTACGACTATGAGGTATCCCTGCTGTCAGGGAAAACCGCCGCCATCGAGTTAAAGGGTTGTCTGGACGGAAACAACACGAACATATTCGACAGACCTCGCAATGCTGACGAATTCATTATCTGGAGCGTCTGCACGAATGCTGGCGCGGACCCCAGACACAATGCCTGGTCGGGCATCCATACGCGCCTTAGCGCGGAAATCATTTCGCGCGGTCAATGCGTTGATGGCTTGATCATTTGGGACATGGCTTGTGGAACGCACGGAAGGCCATGCCCCAAGTTGATCGGCAATCCAGGCAGAAGAACGGACGTAGGGCCTTATTCGCTACCTCCGCCTTGCCTATATCTGTTTCCAGCCACCGTGCCCAGCGCGCGCAACAATCCGAAACCTGATCCTCAAAAATTGGTCGACGTGCAGATTATGCGGGCGTTCAACGATAGTTTCGGATGCTTACCCGAAGAGACAAATTACGTGAGTTTTCAGGTGGCCCACGACGGGCCTGAAACGGTGAGGACCACTATAGTGGAGAGAGACGGCAGGGTTCGAAAAGATTCCAGGCCCACCGCCATCCGTCGCTCCTAACCTGCCGTCCGCGCAACTTTTTGTTGTCAACATTTTTGGTGTGAAATTGGATCGGTTGAGGGGCGAGATGCGCCATCTTCGCGATTGAGCAATCGTACTGCGACCATTGGACCGGCTTGGTGTAAACTAGCCGGAGCAGCCCGTTCGAGTTACCCATGTCTGACCAGGAACCAGCGCAGACCTTCATCCATCTTCGCCTGCATACCGAGTTTTCCGTCAGCGACGGGCTGGTGGCCATCGATCCGCTGATTGCAAGCCTGCGCGAGTCGCGCATGCCGGCGGTGGCGGTGACCGATCTGGCGAATCTGTTTTCCCTGATCAAGTTCTACCAGGCGGCGCGGCGGGCCGGCATCAAGCCGATCTGCGGCTGCGACCTGCGAGTGATCGACGAGGAAAGCGGCCATGTCAGCCAGCTCGCGCTGCTGGTGCGGAACGAGACCGGCTACCGCAATCTGATCAATCTGATATCCAATCTTTACGTCGACAACGAGCCCGGCGTCGAAATCAAGGCCCGCAAACGGCAATTGCGACGATACGGTGAAGGGCTGATTGCCCTTTCCGGGGCGCAACACTCTGACATCGCGGCCGCCTTGGCCGCCGGCAAGACGGAGCTCGCGCGGCGGTTGCTCGAATCCTGGCGGGAACTGTTCCCCCAGGCGTTTTATCTCGAATTGCAGCGCCTCGGGAAGCCGGGCGAGGAAGATTACATCGAAGCCGCGCTCGAACTGGCGCGCGAAAGCGCTTGTCCGGTAGTGGCGACCAACGATGTCCGCTTCCTCGGTGCTGACGATTTCGAGGCGCACGAGGCGCGGGTCTGCATCAGTCAGCGCCGGGAACTCGGCGACCCCGGCAGGCCGCGCGACTACAGCGAGCGGCAATACCTGCGCAGCCCCCGGGAAATGGCCGAGTTGTTCGCGGATATTCCCGAGGCCGTCGAGACCACGCTGGATATCGCCAAGCGCTGCAATCTCGATCTCGAACCCAAGCAGCGCCTGCCCGAATTCCAGTTGCCCGCGGGCCAAGCGGTGAGCTTGGAAGAGCATCTGGCCGAAGTCGCCGAAGAGGGCCTGCGGCGGCGGCTCGATGTTTCCCGCACCGCCGACGCCGATGCCGAGCATCGGGACGACCCGCGGGCGCGGCAGGCGCCGCAAGACGCAACCGGCGCCGAATCCGAAGCCGCGGGCCGCGGGCGTTATTTCGCGCGGCTGCGCGAGGAACTCGACACCATCAACCAGATGGATTTCGCCGGATACTTCCTGATCGTCATGGAATTCGTGCAATGGGCGAAGAACAACGGCATCCCGGTCGGCCCCGGCCGCGGTTCGGGCGCGGGCTCGGTCGTCGCATGGGCGCTCGGCATCACCGATCTCGACCCGATCGAATACGACCTGCTGTTCGAGCGCTTCCTCAATCCCGAACGCGTCTCGATGCCCGACTTCGACATCGATTTCTGCGTGGAAGGCCGCGACCGGGTAATCGCCCACGTCGCGGAGAAATACGGCAAGGAAGCGGTTTCCCAGATCATCACTTTCGGCACCATGGCGGCGAAGGCGGTGGTGCGCGACGTGGCGCGGGTGCAAGGCAAGCCCTGGTCGCTCGGCGACAGGCTGTCGCGGCTGATTCCCGCCGACCCCGGCATGACATTGGCGCGGGCGATGCGCGAGCAGCCGGACTTGCGCGAGTACGTGGAAGGCGACGAAGAAGCCCAGGAAATTCTCGACGTTGCGTTCAAACTCGAAGGTATCACACGCAACATCGGCACCCACGCCGGCGGACTCGTGATCGCGCCGGGCCGGCTCACCGATTTCACGCCGCTGTATCGCGATCAGGAGCGCACCGGCTCGGGCCTGCTCACACAATTCGACAAGGACGACGTGGAAACCGCCGGCTTGGTCAAGTTCGACTTTCTCGGCCTGCGCACCTTGACGATCATCGACTGGACGCTGAAATCGATCAAGGAACGGGAAGGCGTTGACATCGATATCGCCAGACTGCCGCTCGATGATGCAAAGGTGTACCGCATGCTCGGCAAGGGCGGCACCACAGCCATTTTCCAATTGGAATCCCGCGGCATCAGACAACTGATCCGCAAACTGAAGCCAAGCCGCTTCGACGACATGGTCGCCCTCGTCGCCCTGTATCGTCCGGGCCCCCTGCAGTCGGGCATGGTCGACGATTTCATCGACCGCAAACACGGCCGCACCCCGGTCCGCTACCAGCTGCCCGAACTCGAGCCCATTCTGAACAGCACTTACGGCGTCATTCTCTATCAGGAACAGGTGATGAAAATCGCCCAGGTGCTCGGCCAATACACGCTGGGCGGCGCCGATATCCTGCGCAAGGCCATGGGCAAGAAGGATCCCGCGGAAATGGCGCGGCAACGCGAGAATTTCATGAAAGGCGCGCGCGCGACGGATGTGCCGGAAAAAGCCGCGAAAGAGTTGTTCGATCTGATGGAAAAATTCGCCGGCTACGGCTTCAACAAATCCCACTCCGTGGCTTACGCCTTGCTCGCGTATCAAACCGCCTGGCTGAAGGCGCATTATCCGGCGCACTTCATGGCCGCAGTGTTGTCCACTGAAATGAAGCTGACCGACAAGATCATGGAACTCGTCGCCGAATGCCGGGAAATGGGGCTTGAAGTGCTGCCGCCGAACGTCAACAGCGGTCGCTTCCGCTTCAGCGTGGACGATTCGGGCCGTATCGTTTACGGCCTCGGCGCCATCCGCAATTTGGGCGAGGGACAAATCGAACAGATATTGGCGGCGCGGAAAGAAGCTCCATTCAAGTCGTTGCCGGATCTTTGCCGCCGCACGTTCGGCCAGGCGCTGATTCAGAAATCGTTCGAAATTCTGATCGATTCGGGCGCCTGCGACGAACTGGCCGAAGGTGAAGCGGCCACGGCGCGGCCACGGCTGCGGCATTGCCTGCCCGCCGCCTTCCTGGCGGCGGAACAATACCAGCAGGATCAGGCTTTCGGCATGACCGGATTGTTCGGCGGCATGGAAGAAGCCGACCGCGAAGACTTGATGCCGGCCATGGACGAAACGCGGCGATGGGACAGCCACACGATGTTCGAAGCGGAGCGGGAATGCCTTGGATTCCACATGAGCGGCCATCCGGTGGAAGAATACTTGCCGGAACTGGCGCGCATCGCTCCGACAAGGCTGAAGGAAGCGAAAGCTTCGCGCAAGAATCAAACACTTGCGGGCATGTTGGCGGATATTCGCGTACGCAGGCGCGAAAGCGGCAACATGGGCATTCTGACGATCGACGACGGTTCGGCCCGGCTCGAAGCGGTCATGTACGACCCGGAATTCAGGCAAGTACAAGACCGCTTGCAAAAATTCGCCATCGTTGTGATCGAGGGCCGGGTGGTCAATGACGAGTTTACCGGCGGCCTGCGGATCCGGGCGAAAAACGCGATGACGCTCGACGAAGTCCGGGCCAGACGCAAGTGCAGACTCGCGCTGAGTTTGAACGAAACCGAACTTTCCGGGAACTTTTGCGGTCAATTGGCCTCAATTCTTGAACCGTATAGCCGCAATGGTAAAGATAAGGGCGACGGCCATGGCGGCTATTGCAAGGTAATCGTCAACTATCATCGCGGCGATATGCGGGGGTGTATAATGCTTGGCCCCGACTGGGCGGTCGCGCCGGCGGACGATCTGGTCCGGAGCCTGCGCATGGAATTCGGCCGCGACCAGGTCATGCTGCAATACGACAACTAAGCCCGCGGGCCGCGTCTGGCCCCAGACCGGTAACGGAAACTATCTCGAGTGAATCCCGATTTCCTGGAATTTGAACAGCCTATCGCCGAACTTGAAGGCAAGATCAGCGAATTGCGCCTTGTCGGCAGCGACAACGAACTCAATATCAACGAGGAAATCCAGACGCTGCGGCAGAAAAGCCTGCGCCTGACCGAAAAGATCTACGCCAATCTGACGCCTTGGCAAATCTGCCAAGTCGCGCGCCATCCCCTGCGTCCCTATACGCTCGACTACGTCGATCACATCATGACCGATTTCGACGAATTGCATGGCGACCGCCTGTACGCCGACGATCAGGCGATCATCGGTGGACTTGCGAAGATCGGCGGTCGTCCGGTAATGGTGATCGGTCATCAGAAAGGCCGCGGCACCCGCGCCAAGGTCAAGCACAACTTCGGCATGCCGCGGCCGGAAGGCTATCGCAAGGCGCGGCGGCTCGTGGAACTGGCCGAACGCTATCGGCTGCCCGTGGTCTGCTTCATCGACACGCCGGGCGCCTACCCCGGCATGGATTCGGAAGAACGCGGCATCAACGAGGCGATCGCCGAAAACATGGCGATGATGTCGCGTGTGCGCGCGCCGCTGATCGCAACCGTGACCGGCGAGGCGAATTCCGGCGGCGCCATCGCCATCGGCGTCACCGATCAGCTCAACATGCTGCAATATTCCACCTACACCGTGATCACGCCCGAGGGCTGCGCGACGATCCTGTGGAAATCGGCCGAATTCGCGTCAAACGCCGCGGAAGCCATGGGCGTGACGGCGGATCGGCTCAAGCAACTCGGCATCGTCGATCACATCATCGCCGAGCCGCTCGGCGGCGCCCATCGCGATGTGGCAGAGGTTGCCGCCGCCATCAAGGCGGCCTTGCTCGACCAGATCGAGCAATTGACCGCCATGGATCCGGATGATCTGGTCGAACGCCGCTATCGGCGGTTAATGAGTTACGGCATTAGTAGCGGGTAGTTGTGTTGAGTTTGGTGCTTTGATCTAGCTCCGGTCGCTTTCCGTCGCGTAACGGAAACTATGAATCAAGTGCATGCCATCCCTGGCGCGAGATTGACGGCTTCGATTGGCCCCAGTCTTGCCATCCATGGCAAGCCGTTCGGTCCTCTAAAAGCGTTGCTTTTTGCCGGCTTCGCCGACTGGGCCTCACCCCTTTAGGCCACCGCCGCGCTCCCTCAGTGCCGAATTCAAACTCAAATCTCCAGAATTTAGTTGCAGCAGAGTTACCGCCTGAGGCAAGAGTTGTAGTTGGGCTTAGCGGTGGGATGGATTCCGTGGTTTTGTTGCATGCCGTCAAGCAGTGTCTGGCGAGGGGTGGGGCGTTGCGGGCGCTGCACGTGAATCACGGGTTGCAGGCGGATTCGGATGCATGGGAAGAGTTTTGCCGTGAACTGTGCCGGGGGTGGGATGTTCCGTTCAGTGCGCGCGCGGTGGCCGTGCCGGAATCCGGCGCCAGTCCGGAAAATCGAGCCCGGATTGCTCGCTATGAAGCTTTTTCCAAAGCCTTGGCGCCGGGAGAATGCCTGTTGCTTGCGCACCATCTGGACGACCAGATGGAAACCATGCTGTTGCGATTGTCCCGAGGCGCCGGGACGCGGGGCCTGAGCGGAATCCCGGCGAAGCGGAAATTGGGGGAGGGCATCGTAATGCGACCGTTGCTGCGTTGGCCAAGAGCAGCGCTGGCGGATTACGCCAAAGCCCAGAACCTGTGCTGGATCGAAGATGCCTCCAACCGCGATACCAATTTCGACCGCAACTTCTGCCGCCACGAAATCCTCCCGGCAATCGAAAGCCGCTGGCCCGATTTCCGCCGCGAATGGGAAAGATCACGCCAATTGCTCGCCGATTCCCACGAACTGCTGGCACAACTGGCCGGACTCGACCTCGAACGCTGCGCCGGCACAGCAGAAAATAGATTACGGATCGACACCCTCCGGAAATTGAGCCCCCCCCGGCTCCACAACGCCGTGCGCCACTGGATCGAAACGACTATCGACGGTCCCGCGAACCCGAGGAAACTGCGCGGCCTTCCGCACCAGCTAATCGCCCCTGACCAGCCCACCAACGCCGCCATCGATTTCGGCGGCTATCGCGCCCGCCGCTTCAACAACGAACTCTACCTCGTACCCGGCTTACCCCCTATCGACCCGGAAACCCGCCTAACCTGGAACCCATCCCGCGACCCCATCCTCCACCTGCCCGGCAACGGCAGCTTGCAAGCCATCCCCGAAACCAGCGAAGGCCTCGCCGGCAAACCCTACCAAATCCGCTACCGCCAAGGCGGCGAAAACTGCCGCCTGGTGAAACGTCCAACCAAGTCGCTGAAAAAAATCCTCAACGAATCCCGTATCGAACCCTGGCTGCGCAACCGCCTCCCCCTACTATTCGACGGCAACGAACTAGTCGCGATCCCCGGAATCGGTGTCGCCGAACCCGCCGCCTCGCAACCAGGTTACCGAATTGAGTGGCACGGCAATTGACTTACATCAGCGAGATTCTGCGACTACGCTTCGCTCCGCGCAGAATGACAAATTATCGATTCCGCACAATGTAAGTCGCCGGCGGGTGGCGCAAGGTTCAGCGGGCGTGCGAGGCAGGGATGCCGAGCCCGAAGCCTGCAAGGATGTATTTACGACGTCCGCTGAACCTTGCGCCACCCGCCGGCGACGGACCGAAGCCACTTAAGTACGATTTGCCCAATGATTCATATTGAGCCTGCCCGGACCTTCTGGTACGCTGTAGTTCCATCTGAAGGCGCCGGCGCGCCCGCCGGTTCCGGGAATTCGGGTGGGCTCCAATGACCCGTTACATTTTCATCACCGGTGGCGTGGTCTCCTCGCTTGGCAAGGGTATAACCTCCGCTTCGCTCGCGGCCATTCTCGAAGCCCGGCGGCTCGATATATCCATGCTCAAGCTCGATCCCTACATCAATGTGGATCCGGGCACCATGAACCCCTTCCAGCACGGCGAAGTGTTCGTCACCGACGACGGCGCCGAAACCGACCTCGATCTCGGCCACTACGAACGTTTCAGCCGCACCACCATGCAGCAGAAAAACAATTTCACCACCGGCCGGGTATACGAAGAAGTGCTCAAGCGCGAACGGCGCGGCGACTACCTCGGCGCGACGATTCAGGTGATTCCCCATATCACCGACGAAATCAAGCGTCGCATCGCCGAAGGCGCCGGCTCGGCCCAAGTCGCGCTCGTGGAAATCGGCGGCACCGTGGGCGACATCGAATCCCAGCCCTTTCTGGAAGCCGCCCGGCAGATGCGGGTCGAACTCGGCGCCCAACGCGCCCTGTTCATCCACCTGACTCTCGTGCCCTATATCAGCACCGCCAGCGAGATCAAGACCAAGCCGACCCAGCACTCGGTCAAGGAGTTGCGCTCGATCGGCATTCAGCCCGACGTGCTCATTTGCCGCTCCGAGCATGAAATCGACGAGTCCGCGCGCCGCAAGATCGCGTTGTTCACCAACGTCGAAATTCCCGCGGTTGTCTCGCTGCCGGACACCGACAGCATCTACCGCATTCCCGCGATTCTCGGCGAGGCCGGACTCGACGAGATCGTCGTGGACAAGTTGCGCCTGCCTTGCCCCGAGGCGGATTTCAGCGAGTGGAACAAGGTGGTCGAGGCCGAACACACACCACTGAACGAAATCAATCTGGCGATGGTCGGCAAATACATGGAACTGCCCGACGCCTACAAGTCCCTCAATGAAGCCATTATCCACGCCGGCATCCACACGCGCACCCGGGTCAACGTCTCGTTCATCGATTCTTCGATCCTATCGGAGCAGGGCACGGGCATCCTCGAAGCCCATGACTGCATTCTCGTGCCGGGGGGGTTCGGCGAGCGCGGCTTTGAAGGCAAGATTCTCGCCTGCCGATACGCCCGGGAGAACAATGTCCCATATCTCGGCATCTGTCTCGGTTTGCAGGCCGCGGTGGTTGAATTCGCCCGCAATGTCGCCGGGCTGGAAGGCGCCAACAGTTCCGAGTTCGAGCCGGACACGCCGCATCCGGTCATCGCCTTGATCACCGAATGGATCACCGCGGAAGGCGATGTGGAATCCCGCGATGAGGAATCCGATCTCGGCGGCACGATGCGGCTGGGAGGGCAGGAATGCGTCGTCGATCCCGATTCGACGATTTTCGCCTGTTACGGCAAGGAGCGAATCAAGGAAAGGCATCGCCACCGCTACGAATTCAACAACAATTATCTTGGCGTGCTGCAGGACGCCGGGCTCAAATTGACGGGCAAGTCCATCGACGACAAGCTCGTCGAAGTAGTCGAGGTTCCCGGCCATCCCTGGTTCGTCGGTTGCCAGTTTCACCCCGAATTCACTTCGACGCCCCGCTATGGCCATCCCCTGTTTTCGGGCTTCATCGCGGCCGCCGTGGACTACCAGACATGCGGCCGGCAGCCGGCGGCGGTGGCGCGCGAGGCCGAAACCAAAACCGGCGCCGCGGCGATGACCGCGGCTCGGGTCTGAGCCACTCCCGAAGATCCGGTGTCGGCGATGACCGTCAAAGAAGTGATTGTGGGTGACATCCGTCTGGCCAATAACCGGCCGTTCGCGCTTGTCGGCGGCATGAACGTGCTCGAAACTCCTGAAATCGTCATGCGCGTGGCGGAAGAATTCCGGCGCGTAACCGGCGAACTCGATATTCCCTGGATCTTCAAGGCGAGTTTCGACAAGGCGAATCGCTCGTCGATAGATTCGTATCGCGGCCCGGGGCTGGAAGCCGGCCTGTCCATGCTCGCCGAGGTCAAGCAAAGTCTTGGCGTTCCCATTCTCACCGATGTGCACGAGCCCGGCCAGGCAGAGGCGGCGGCCGAGGTGGCCGACGTGCTGCAATTGCCGGCGTTTCTCAGCCGCCAGACCGATCTCGTCAGCGCCATGGCGCGCACCGGCGCCGCCGTCAATATCAAGAAAGCCCAGTTCCTGGCGCCGGCGGAAATGCGTCATATCCTCGAAAAATTCGAGCGGGCGGGAAATTCCAGACTGATGTTGTGCGAGCGCGGCACGGTTTTCGGTTACAACAACCTGGTGGTCGACATGCTCGGATTCCGGGCGCTGAAGGAATTCGGCTATCCCGTGCTGTTCGACGCCACCCACTCCTTGCAGATTCCCGGCGGACAAAGTCACGGCGCGGGAGGGCGCAGGGAGCAACTGGCGGGTCTGGCCGGAGCGGGATTGATGCAAGGCATCGCCGGCCTATTCGTCGAAGCGCATCCGGCGCCCGATGCGGCGCCATGCGACGGGCCTTGCGCCTTGCGCCTTGACCGGCTGGAAGATTTTCTCAGGCAAATGCAGGCGGTGGATCAACTCGCCAAGTCGCTGCCGATGATCGACAATTTTTGAGAATCAACAAGCGAAATACGCTATAAGGGACTGATATGCCAGCAATAAAGAAAATTCACGCCAGGGAAATCCTGGATTCCCGCGGCAATCCTACCATCGAAGCCGAAGTGCGGCTCGAAGACGGCGCCGGCGGCATCGCCTGCGTGCCTTCGGGCGCTTCGACCGGATCCAGGGAGGCGCTTGAACTGCGCGACCAGGACCCGGAGCGTTTTGGGGGCAAAGGTGTCCTGCGCGCGGTGGAAAACGTCAACGGAGAGATTCGGCAGGCGCTTGCCGGGGCCGACGCAGCCGACCAGCAAGGGCTCGACCGTGTCATGCTTGATCTCGACGGCACCGAGAACAAGTCCCGGCTCGGCGCCAACGCCATCCTGGCGGTTTCCCTGGCTGCCGCGCGGGCGGCGGCGAGCAGCCGCGGAACTTCGCTCTTCAGGCATATCGCCCGGCTTGCCGGCAACGATGATGGCCTCAGCCTGCCGGTCCCGATGATGAACATCATCAACGGCGGCGAACACGCGGACAACAACGTCGATATCCAGGAATTCATGATCCAGCCCACCGGCGCCGGCAGTTTTCCGGAAGCCTTGCGTTGCGGGGTGGAGATTTTTCACGCGCTCAAGTCTGTGCTGAAGAAGGACGGGTTCAACACCGCGGTAGGCGACGAAGGCGGTTTCGCGCCGGACCTGCCGTCCAACGCCGCGGCGCTCGATGCCATCGTCAACGCGATCGAGTTGGCCGGTTACAAGGCCGGCGGCGATGTGCATCTCGCGCTCGACTGCGCCGCCTCGGAGTTCTATCGCGATGGGCGCTACGAATTGTCCGGCGAGGGCAAAACCTGCGACGCCGATGAATTCGTCGATTACCTGGCCCAGCTTTGCGCCGATTATCCGATTTTGTCGATCGAAGACGGCATGGACGAAAGCGACTGGGATGGCTGGGCTAAACTGTCGGCCCGACTAGGCGATAAGATTCAATTAGTCGGAGATGATTTATTCGTCACCAACACGAAAATTCTGCAAAGGGGAATCGACCAGGGCATCGGCAACGCCATCCTGATCAAGTTCAACCAGATCGGCAGCCTGACGGAGACACTGGAAACCATCGGCATGGCCAGGGAGGCGGGATATGGCATCGTCATATCCCATCGCTCCGGCGAAACCGAGGACAGCACCATCGCCGATCTCGCCGCGGGCGTGGCGGCCGGACAGATCAAGACCGGCTCGCTGTGCCGCACGGACCGGGTGGCGAAATACAATCGCCTGTTGCGTATTCACGAGCAACTCGGCGATGCCGCCAGCTATAACGGACTGGGCGAATTCTCGCGATTCGGGGTCTGATGATGATGCGATTGCTGCTGTTCGCCACGGGCGCGATAGTCGTCTATCTCCAATACCAGTTGTGGCTGGGAGAGGACGGCTGGCTCGCCTTGCGGGCGCGTCAGGCGGAAGCGGCCGAGCAGCTTGAAATCATCGCCAATCTGCGGGAAGGCAACCGGAATCTCGAAATCGAAGTCCTCGACCTCAAGAACGGCACGGAAGCGATCGAGGAAAGGGCGCGCTCGGAACTCGGCATGATCGGGGAAGGCGAGACCTTCTACATCATCGTTGACTGATCCGGCCATGAACTGTTGGGGGATACTCCCCGCCGCGGGAAGCGGAAGCCGATTCGGCGCCGAAGTGCCCAAGCAATATCTCCGGGTCAACGGCAAGGCGGTCGTCTCCTGGTCGATCAAGGCTTTGCTCGCCGCTCCGCTTGAAGCGCTCGTCGTCGCGCTCGCCCCGGGGGACACCCACTGGCCCGCCTTGGGCTGGGACGGTGAAACCCGCATCGAAACCTGCGCCGGCGGCGCCCAGCGCCAGCAATCGGTGCTCAACGCCCTCGCGGCATTGCAGGGCCGGGCCGGCGAAGACGACTGGATCCTGGTGCACGACGCCGCGCGTCCCTGCTTGCGGGCCGAAGACATCGCCAGGCTGATCGAAGCGACCGACGCCGGCGGCGGGGACGGCGGCATGCTCGGCTGGCCGGTGGACAACTCGCTAAAGCGCGTTGCCTCGTCCATGGCGGTGCTGGACAATGTGGACAGGCGGGAATGCTGGAACGCGGCGACGCCGCAGATGTTCCGCCATGGCGTGTTGCTTTCGGCCTTGCGGCAGGCGGAAGAGCAAGGCGTGTCCCATACCGACGAATCCGCCGCGGTCATGGCGGCGGGGGGCAGCGTGCTCATGGTGTCCTGCGCCAAGGACAACATCAAGATCACTCACGAGCCGGATCTGGCGCTGGTCGGCTTCATTCTCGAGCGGCAGCGGGAAAATTCTCCATGAGCCCTCCTGACCTGAACAAGCTTCGCATCGGCCACGGTTACGACGTACACCGGTTTGCCGACCGTTTCGACCCTGCGAAACCATTGATTCTGGCGGGCGTGAAACTGCCGGTGGAGATGAGCCTGATGGCGCATTCCGACGGCGACCTGGTTTTGCATGCCCTCGCCGACGCGGTGCTCGGCGCGGCCGCCGAAGGCGATATCGGCAGGCTTTTTCCAGACAGCGACGCCAGCCTGGCGGGAATCTCCAGCGCGACCATCCTGCGAACCGCCCTGGAGAGAGCCGCGGGCAAGGGCCTGAAACCGATCAATCTCGACCTTACTGTCGTCGCCCAGGCGCCGAAAATTTCCCCTCGCGCCGAGGCGATGCGGGAAAGCCTGGCCGCGCTGACCGGACTGCCCGCAGCCGCCATCAATCTCAAGGCGACGACGACCGAAGGTATGGGCTGGCTCGGCCGCGAAGAAGGCATGGCCTGCCACGCGGTCGTGCTGATGGGCCCGGATGTCTGAAAATCCCGCCGGGCCAAGGGCGCGCTATTGGTCGAATCTCGCGCGGCTGCTCGCGCCTCCGGCGGGCACGGCGCGCCTGAAAGCGAAAGCGGAAGATTTCCAGGTTACCGAAGAACTCGGTTTCGCCCCGTCTGGCGCGGGCGAACATCTTTGCCTTGAGGTGGAAAAAACCGGTCTGACAACCACCGAGGCGGCGAGTCGCCTGACCGAGGCAGCCGGGCTCAAACGGGCCGACGTCGGCTATGCCGGCATGAAAGACAAGCGCGCCCGCACCAGGCAATGGTTCAGTTTGCGCCTGCCGGCAAACGAAGAGGCGCGTCTGCAAATGGCGGAAGACGGCGAACTGCGCATCCTGCGGTCCCTGCGCAACCATCGCAAGATCCGCATCGGTGGCCATCGCGCCAATCGTTTCGTCATCACCTTGCGCGATTTCCGCGGCGCGCGGGAAGAGATGGAAAGCAGGCTGCGCGCGCTCGCGCGGATGGGTGTCCCCAACTATTTCGGGCCACAGCGCTTTGGCCGGCAGTTCGGCAATCTCGAAACGGTTGAAAGCCACATCCGCGCCCAAGGTGGGGAAAGCGCCACTAAAATCTCCAAAAATGAACGATCACTGTTATATTCAGCGACAAGGGCGGCGATGTTCAACCTTGCGCTTTCCACCCGGCTCGTCCGGGGCGACTGGAATCGGTACGTAACCGGGGATGTGCTCAGTCTCGACGGCTCCGGACGGCTGTTCCTGGCGGAAGAAGGCGCTTGGAACGATGATTTGCGGCAACGGCTCGCCGCCCTGGATATTCATATCACGGGTCCGTTGCCCGGTGCGGCGCCGGCGCAGTCGAAATATGAAACTCGCGGTGAAGCTGCCGATATTGAAATTGCGGTGCTGCGGCAAAACGCCGCCATGCTCGACTGGCTGAAGCGGGAAGGACTGCGCGCCGGTCGAAGACCGTTGCGCTTCGCGTTGCGGTATCTGGACTGGAACTGGACGGATAGCGGCTTGATTTTGCGTTTCATGCTGGCGCGGGGATGTTACGCTACCAGTCTGCTCAGGGAATTATGCATAACAGATGGGACCGAACAGGAAACCGAACTTGAATCTTGACGGCATTGGAGTAACTTCCCGTCGAACCCGGGAGCGGCTGGTTGCCAAGCTCAAGGACAAGGGCATCCGCAACGCGAACGTGCTCGACGTCATGCGGGCGACGCCGCGGCACATCTTCATCGACGAGGCCTTTTCGCACCTCTCCTATGAGGACATACCGGTCAATATCGGCTACAAGCAAACGGTCTCCCAGCCTTACGTCGTCGCGCGCATGACCGAAGCGGCATTGGACGCCGCCCCATTGCAGCGCGTGTTGGAAATCGGCACCGGCTGCGGCTATCAGACCGCGATCATCGCGCCGTTGGCCGAAGAGGTATACAGCATCGAGCGAATCAAGCCGCTGCACCACAAGGCCGCGGCGAACCTGGAGGCGCTGGGTATCGAAAACGTACAACTGATTCACGGCGACGGCAGCCTCGGCTATCCCGACAAGAGCCCTTACGACGCGATCATCGTTACCGCGGCACCGCTGGGAATTCCGAACGAGTTGCTCGCGCAACTCGCCCAGAACGGGCGGCTGGTGATTCCGGTGGGTGGGGCGACCGGCCAGGAACTTCGACTGGTTACCCGCAGGCAGGACCAGTTCATTTCCCGGCTGCTCGATCACGTCAGATTCGTGCCGCTGTTGAAGGGACAGGTGAAATATTGAACTCGAGCCGCCGATGAGCAAATCCGCCGCCGGCGCCACGCAGCATCTGCTGGTCTACGCCAAGGGAATGCTCATGGGCGTGAGCGATTCGGTTCCCGGCGTCTCGGGCGGCACCATCGCCGTCGCCGCCAACATCTACGATCGCGTCATCCACGCGCTGCGCGCCATCGACGCCGAAGCCTTGCGGCTGCTCGCCGGAGGCCGCGTGAAGGATTGCTGGCAGCGGGTGGACGGCACATTCCTGCTCCTGCTCGGCGTCGGCATCGGCAGCGGTCTGCTGTTCAGCGCGAACCTGGTCGTGTATCTGATCGAGAACAATCCCGAACCGCTGCGCGCCTTTTTCATCGGCCTGATCGCCGCGACCATCTGGATGCTGCGCGGGGAAACCGCCCTCGGCCGCGGACGCAACGCGCTGGCGGCGGCGGGAGGGGCGCTGCTCGTGCTGCTGGTTTCGATCGCCTCTCCGGGGGAATCCCAGCCCGCGGCGGTCTACCTCTTCTTCTGCGGCATGATCGCGGTCAGCGCGATGTTGCTGCCCGGACTTTCCGGCGCCTTCATCCTGCTGCTGCTCGGCGCATACGAATACATGCTTGCCGCGCTGACCGCCTTCGACATTCCGATTTTGCTGATTTTCCTCACCGGCTGCGTACTCGGCGTGCTGCTGATGGCGAGAGTCGTCGCCTGGCTGCTGCGCCGACATCGCCAGCGGGCGTATGGTTTCATCTGCGGCATGCTCGCCGGCTCGATGCCGGCGCTCTGGCCCTGGCAGATCGCCCCGGACGGAGGCGCGGCGGTGCAATTCATGGCCAACCGGCCCGTCGCGCCCGCCGATTACCTGGAATTGACCGGCGGCGAGCCCTTGACCCTGATCTGCTTCGCGGCATTGCTCGCGGGCCTCGGCCTGACCCTGGCGGCGCGCGCGGATTGACGTAAATTTGCTTCAGTCAACGGCGGGGCAGACGATAATTCATTATGATTTCCTCCGGATTCGGCATGTTGACCGGGGCGACGCGATGACGAATTTTCCGCTTGGCGCGTGCTGGCGTTTGGCCCTGCTTGCGCTGGTGATATTGCTTGTTTCCTGCAATACGGTGCCGCGGGCGCCGATTCGCGACCAGGGCAGGGCGCTGCCGAACCAGACGCCCGAGATTGTCCGGGACGGCGGCCCCGTGATTTTTCAGCCGACGGGCGATTCCGCGGCCACCGGCCAGCCCGGCGTTCACCGCGTCAGGGAAGGCGATACCTTGTACGCGATCGCCTTCATGTACGGCGTCGATTACCGGGAAATCGTGGCTGCGAACAATCTCTCGCCGCCATACATGATTTACGTCGATCAGGAACTGAAGCTGAACGCCGACGCGGCAGGCTCGACGCCGCCGAGCTCGGTCGCCACCGCAAGTCCCGCCACTCCGGGCGGCGGCATTCAGCGCCGGTCGATCGACCGGCGCCCATCGGCGCCCTCGACAAGCGGACAAACGCCGCTTTCTTCGGGATCGGCTTCAGGTGGCTGGCAATGGCCGCTCGCGGAACGCGGCACAACCAATTACCGTCCGGACATCAACAATCGTCTCGATATCGAAGCGCGGGCGGGGGATTCGGTGCTCGCCGCCAGGGACGGCGAAGTTGTTTATTCGCGCCCCTTCGGCGACGACGCAGGCTCCCTGCTCATCATCCGCCACGATGACCGCTATCTCAGCGCATACACGCAAACGGGCCGAGTACTCGTGGAAACCGGCGAAAGAGTAGCGGCGGGTCAACCCATCGTCGATCTCGACCCGGCCGATTCCGGCCCCCCCATGGTCTACTTCAACGTCCAACGCGACGGCGCCTTCGTCGACCCGACTGTATTGTTGCCCTGATCTGGGCCCTTCACGCCCTCGGGAGATTCTGCGACTTCGCTTCGCTGCGCGCAGAATGACGGGGAGGGGGATACGCACTATGTGAGTCGCTGTCCGGTGTGCGAAGTACAGCGGGCGTGCGGGGCATGGATGCCGAGCCCGAAGCCTACCGGGATGTATTTACGGCGTCCGCTGCACCTCGCACACCGGGCGGCGACGGATCGAAGCCAAAAATACCTGTCATTTTTCCAGATATTGGAGCTTGTCCTTGACGTCGGTCCATTCTTCGGCTTCGGGGAGCGGGTCTTTTTTCTCGGTGATGTTGGGCCATTCTTCGGCGAGTTCGGCGTTCAGTTCGAGGAATTGCAACTGGTCCTCGGGCAGTTCGTCTTCGGCGTAGATCGCATCCACCGGGCATTCCGGCTCGCACAAGGCGCAGTCGATACATTCATCGGGATGTATAACCAGGAAATTTGGGCCTTCGTAGAAGCAGTCCACGGGGCAGACTTCCACGCAATCGGTGTGCTTGCATCGAATGCAGTTTTCGCCAACAACAAATGTCATGTGTCGTTCCTATCCGTCAATCTGACAGTCTTGACTTCAGTTCGTAGAGAATGGTCAGGGCTTCTCTTGCGGTGATCGCGTCCGGGTCCAGCTTTTCGAGATAGTCGAGAGCGGGGTGATCCAGCCCGGCAGGGGTTGATTCAGGTTCGGCAGCAGATTCTAAAGCAGATTGCCCCGCAACTGAAGAGGGGTCTTGCCGTTCGGCCTCAAGTTGCCTGAGCTTGCCGCGCGCCTGGTTGATAACCGGGGCGGGAATTCCCGCGAGTTGCGCGACCTGCAGTCCATAGCTGCGGCTTGCCGGCCCCGGTTTGACCGAGTGCAGCAGGACGATGCCGCTGTCGTGCTCGGCGGCGTCGAGATGCACGTTGATGACGCCGGGAATTTCATCCGCCAGCGCCGTCAACTCGAAGTAATGCGTGGCGAACAAGGTAAAGGCGCCGACCTTCTCGGCAATGTGTACCGCTGCCGCCCAGGCCAGGGAAAGGCCGTCGAACGTGCTCGTGCCGCGGCCGATCTCGTCCATCAGCACCAGGCTTTCCGGCGTGGCGTTATGCAGAATGGCCGCGGTCTCGACCATTTCCACCATAAAGGTCGAACGGCCGCCGGCAAGGTCGTCGGCGGAACCGATTCGCGTGAAGATGCGGTCCACGGGCCCGATCGACGCTTCGCGGGCGGGAACGCAACTGCCGCATAGCGCGAGCAGCACGATGAGCGCGGTCTGCCGCATATAGGTTGATTTGCCGCCCATGTTGGGGCCGGTGACGATAAGCATCTTGCGTTCGTCGTCCATGTACAGGTCGTTGGCGACGAATTCCTGTTCCGCCGACTGTTCGACCACCGGATGGCGGCCGCCGCCGATTTCGATTCCGGGCGTGCCGCGCAGCACCGGGCGGCTGTATTCGAGACTGGTCGCGCGTTCGGCGAAATTGTTCAACACGTCGAGTTCCGCCAGGCCCGAGGCGCAAACGAGCAGGGCCGGCAGAGATTCCGCAAGTTCGTCGAGCAAGGCTTCGTACAGTTCCTTCTCGCGCGCCAGCGCCTTGCTTCTCGCGCTGAGTATCTGGTCCTCGAATTCCTTCAGTTCCGGCGTGATATAGCGTTCGGCGTTTTTCAGCGTCTGCCTGCGCATGTATTCGGCGGGCAGGCCCGCGGCCGACTGGCCCTTGCTGACTTCGATGTAGTAACCGTGGACCCGGTTGAAACCAACCTTGAGCGTGCTGAGGCCGGTCTGGCGCCGCTCGCGCTGTTCGAGTTCAACCAGGTATTGGCCAGCGTTGCCGCTCAGATTGCGCAGGCGGTCGAGTTCCGCGTCGAAGCCCTCGGCGATGACGCCGCCTTCGCGAATGACCTGGGCGGGCTCTTCCTTGACCGCCCGGCGCAATAGCTCCGCCTGGGCCGGAAACTCGCCGATGCGCGCCGAAAGATGGCGCAAATGCGCGGTCTGCGGGGACGAAAGCTGTTGCTGGAGCGCCGGCAGCGATTCCAGCGCGGTCTGCAGGCGCGACAGGTCGCGCGGTCGCGCCGAACGCAGGCCGATCCGAGCCAGAATGCGTTCGAGATCTCCCGCCTCGGCCAGCGTTTTCCCCAGCGCCTCGTAGCGATAATCCTCGCGCAAGGCGCTCACGGTGTCCTGGCGATGCAGCAAGGCGTTGCGGTCGCGCAGCGGGCGGCTGATCCAGCGCGCCAGCAGCCGCGAACCCATCGGCGTCGCGCAGCGGTCCATGACGGCAAGCAGGGTATTGGCGCGCCCTCCGGCGAGATTGACCTCGATTTCAAGATTGCGTCGGCTGACGGCGTCGATAAGCACGCTGTCCCGCTGCCGCTCGACGCGCAGGCCTTGCACATGGGGCAGCTCCGCGCGCTGGGTATCGCGCAGATATTGCAACAGGCAACCGGCGGCCCGCAGCGCCGGTTCCATGTCTCCGCAATCGAACGCGGTCAAATCGCCGACGCCGAACTGGCGGCACAAGGCGCGCACCGCGCCTTCGAGTTCGAATTCCCATTCGGGGCGCGGCCGCAATGAGGGATGCCGCAGAAGTTCGTTCAGATCCGAGAGCGTCTCGGGCAGCAGAATTTCCGCGGGGCGCAAACGTTCGAGTTCGTTCGCCAGGGCCTGCCCGCCGTCGACTTCGGAAAGCACGAAACGCCCGCTGCTGACGTCGATGCCTGCCAAGCCGAAGGACTCGGCGCCGCTGCCGCAGATCGCCAACAAGGTATTGTCCCGCCGCGCATCGAGCAAGGCTTCGTCGCTGATCGTGCCGGGGGTGATGATTCGGACGACTTCGCGCGCCACCGGCCCTTTGCTCGCCGCGGGATCGCCGATCTGCTCGCAAATGGCGACGGATTTACCGGCTTCGACAAGGCGCGCGAGGTAGCGGTCGACGGAATGATAGGGAACGCCGCACATCGGAATCGGCGAACCTGCGGACTTGCCGCGGGCGGTCAGCGCGATATCGAGAATTTCCGCCGCTACTTGCGCGTCGCCGTAGAACAGTTCGTAAAAATCCCCCATCCTATAGAACAGCAGGCAGTCGGGATGCTGGGCCTTGATGCGCAGGTATTGCTGCATCATGGGGGTGTGCGCCATCGTTGCCGCGTCTTCGGCGCCGAAAGCGAGACTGAATTGCCGCGCGCTTGTCCCCGTGGAATCTTGCATGACGACAAGAAAGACTCATTGCGATGCGTAAGGCCCGAAATTCTACATGGTTTGCGGAGTTGGTGGACCGTTGCGGCGGATTGAAGCAAAATTTCCCGGCGGGAATGTGTGCCTATGACTCCAAACAACCAGTTCCAAAATCTGGCGGCCGGCGTTGGCGAACGGCTGCTCGCGCGCAGGTTGCTGCTCGCGGCCGCCGAATCCTGCACCGGCGGCTGGGTGGCCGAGGCGATCACTGCGGTCGCCGGCAGTTCCGCCTGGTTCGATTGCGGATTCGTGACTTACTCCAACGCAGCCAAACAGCGATTGCTGAACGTGCCCGCGAGCCTGCTCGAGTTCGATGGCCCGGGCGCGGTCAGCGAAGAGACGGTTTGCGCCATGACGGCGGGCGCCATCGCCAACAGCCGCGCGCGGGTCGCGGTCGCGGTCAGCGGCGTTGCCGGACCCGACGGCGGCAATGCGGACAAGCCCGTCGGCACGGTCTGGATCGCTTGGCAATGGGAACAACGCAGGCTGGCGCGCAAGTTCCGTTTCGCCGGCGACAGGACCGCCGTCCGCGAAGCCGCGGTGCTCGCGGCGCTGGAAGGATTGCTTGCGCTGCTCGACTAGGTGGAGCGCCTGTCATTCCGCGAAAGAAATTTTTCTAAAGTATTTGCCGCGGCTGCCAATATACTGTTTGAATATACAGTAATCGGCCGCATCGACACGATGCCCGCTTTTTTCCTCCGAAATCAGGCAAAATTCCGAAATCGGACTAGGCTGTTGGCGGTAGCGGTTGATCTGACAACCAGGAGCATTGACCTCATCGCGCAACTGGAACTCATGGAACCAGCTACGGTTGTGATTCATTGACTGACAAGGGAAAAACCATGATGCAAGACAACAGAAACGACCAAGGCAAGGAAAAGGCGCTGAATGCCGCTCTGGCACAGATCGAACGGCAATTCGGCAAGGGTTCCATGATGCGTCTCGGCGATAATGATCGCCAGGCGATACCCGCGATAGCGACCGGCTCGCTCGGGCTCGACATCGCCCTCGGCATCGGCGGCCTGCCGCGCGGCAGGATCGTCGAGATTTACGGCCCGGAGTCATCCGGCAAGACCACATTGACCTTGCAGGTCATCGCCGAAGCCCAGCGCGCGGGTGGTAGCTGCGCCTTCATCGACGCCGAGCACGCGCTCGACCCGATCTACGCGGACAAGCTGGGCGTGGACGTCGAGAACCTGCTCGTCAGCCAGCCCGATACGGGCGAGCAGGCGCTGGAGATTTGCGACATGGTCGTGCGCTCCGGCGCGCTCGACGTGGTGGTGATCGATTCGGTGGCCGCATTGACGCCCAAGGCGGAAATCGAAGGCGAAATGGGCGACAGCCACATGGGCCTGCAAGCCCGGCTGATGTCCCAGGCGCTGCGCAAGATGGCGGCCAACATCAAGAATTCGAACACCCTGGTGATCTTCATCAACCAGATCCGCATGAAGATCGGCGTGATGTTCGGTTCCCCGGAAACCACCACCGGCGGCAACGCGCTCAAGTTCTATTCTTCCGTGCGGCTC
This sequence comes from Pseudomonadales bacterium, assembly GCA_963664805.2. Classification (GTDB taxonomy): domain Bacteria; phylum Pseudomonadota; class Gammaproteobacteria; order Pseudomonadales; family Pseudohongiellaceae; genus UBA9145. The sequence continues at coordinate 643,882 of OY761612.1, forward strand.
GACATCCGCCGCATCGGCACGATCAAGGAAGGCGACGAAGTCGTCGGCAACGAGACCCGGGTGAAGGTTGTCAAGAACAAGGTCTCACCGCCTTTCCGGCAGGCGGAGTTCCAGATCCTCTACGGCGAAGGCATTTTCCATCTTGGCGAGGTGATCGATCTCGCGGTGAAACTTGGCCTCGTGGACAAATCGGGCGCCTGGTACGCCTATCAGGGCGAAAAGATCGGCCAGGGCAAGAAGAATGTTGCCGCCTATCTGGTGGAGAATCCCGCTATCGCCGGGGAAATCGAGGCCGAGATTCGCGTCCGCGCGCTCGGCGGCGATAAACAGCCCGATGCGCGGGAAACTTCGGGCGGCGACGATGTGGTGGTGCTCGCCGATTCCCGCAAATCCTGATGCCGCCCCGATTCCACTCCCCCCGCGGGGGGAGTCAAAGCCGCGAAGCGGTTTTGGTGGGGGCGGGTCAAGATGAATATTGACGCAGTCATATGAGCGGGTCCGATGCGATGGCGTTGCGCCGCCGCGCAATGGACCTGCTCGCGCGGCGGGAACATTCCCGCCGCGAACTCGCGCGCAAATTGCGGGATCGCTTTCCGGAAGCGGACCCGGAGTCCATCGGGGAAGTGCTGGCCGGGCTGGCCGGGGAAAATCTGCAATCGGATCGGCGCTTCGCCGAGGAATACGCGCGGATGCGCATGCGCCGCGGCTTCGGCTGGCTGCATATTCGCGCGGACCTGCAATCTCGAGGCGTGGAGGAAGGCGCCATCTCCAGCCTCTCGCTCCCCGAAGAAGAATGGCTCGCGCTGGCGGAAAACCTGATTGCTTTCCGATTGCGAGGTCGGGCTGGCCCCATACCCGGCGGTCGGGATCACCAGCGCCTGTTTCGGTTTCTGCAAAACCGCGGCTATCCCGCCGGGATAGCGCGCAAGGCGCTGCAAAGCCACCTTCATAAAAAAGCGCGGTAAGTCAAGATGGCTCCCCAAGCGGATTCATTGCAACGCGCCGGTCGCCAATCTGTCCAGTGTTCAGTTATTCGCGGAAGTAAGCCGTATGCGGGTTGTGGACGCAGTTCGGCGCCTGACTCGTTTTCCAGTTTGCCGCCGGCGCCGGGCAAAACCAACTCGAACAGATCGTCGTCACCGCCCAGAAGGTCGAGGAGAACGTTCTCGAAATGCCGGTTTCCGTCTCGGTGGAGCAAGGCGAATTGCTCGAAGAGAACGGCGCCACCAATATCACCGGCCTGAACGGGATTGCGCCCAACGTGATTCTGAACAATGTGGCGCTGATGGAAAACGGCGGAAAGTTTTTCCATTCGGGGCATCGGGCTTTACGACATCGACCCGCTGTCGGCAAAAAGACGCAAATCACCGACAATACCCACTTCGCGGTCATGATGGCGCCCAAACTATCCACTTACGGGGCGATGACCCACTCGCAAGAGTTTTCCGTCGGCACGCTGCGATTTCGCCTGGATGCGCGATACCAGTCCACTGCAACGCTTGCGGGCGCGGCAACGCGGATTTCTATTTTCGTCCAGGGACGGTGAGGGCGAACACATCCGTGACCTGGATTTGGGGCAACGCGGGAAGCCATTAGAATCGGCGCGGGCGAAGTGCGATAATCGCGCCGCTCGAAAGTATCCATGATGGCTTCCCGCGGGAACACGCAATGAGATTGGTCAGACCGTTCAGGGGGCTGCGGCCGGCGCGTGAATTCGCCGCGCGCGTCGCTTCGCCGCCTTACGACGTATTGAGCCGGGAAGAGGCGCTGGAAATGGCGCGCGGCAACGAGTTCAGCTTTCTTCATGTCAACAGGCCCGAAATCGACGTCGACCCCGCCATCGACGCGCACGACCGCGTCGTTTACGCGCGGGGCAGGGCGAATCTCGACCGGTTCATCGATTCGGGCGTCCTCGTCAGGGACGAGGCGGAAAGTTTCTATGTTTACCGCCAGATCATGGGCGATCACGTTCAGACCGGGCTTGCCGCCTTGGCTTCGCTGGAAGCCTACGAGCGGGGCTTGATCAAGAAACATGAGTTGACGCGCCCACCCAAGGTGTTTGACCGGGTATCGCACATGCACGCGCTGGGCGCCCAGGTGGGGCCGGTTTTCGTCACCTATCGAGCCCGCAAGTCGGTCGATGAGTTGATCGCCTCTGTGGCCGTGGAAGAGCCGGAGTACGATTTCACCGCCGCCGACGGCATACGCCACACTTTCTGGGCGGTATCGCGGGCCGAACGGGTGATCGAATTCCAGGCGGCGCTCGATGAATTGCCGGCGCTTTATGTCGCCGATGGGCATCACCGCTCCGAAGCGGCCGCGAAGTTGCGGCAAACCCTGGGCCTGTTCGCTCCCCGCAAGACGGGCACTTCCGCTTGGGACTGGTTCCTGGTGGTAATGTTTCCCCACGATCAGATCAAGATTCTGGACTACAACCGCGTGGTGCGCGATCTCAACGGTCTTGCCGCGGAGGATTTTCTGCAAAAGCTCGAACAGAACTTCGAACTCGCCGAAGTCGAAGCCGGCGACGCCAAACCCGCGTCGCCGCGCGAGTTCGCGCTGTACTTGGGAAGGCGTCCGGAAGGACGCTGGCTGCGTCTGCGGCCCCGGCGCACCGTACTCGCCTCGCTCGAAGAGAAGTCGACCAGCGGTCGGCTCGATGTGGCGCTGTTGCAGGACCGGGTGTTCGCGCCCCTGCTCGGCATCAGGGATCAGCGAACCGACGATAGAGTCGATTTCGTCGGCGGCATCCGCGGACTGGAAGAACTTGAGCGCAAGGTCGACAGCGGCGCCTGGAGAGCCGCATTCGCGCTGTATCCGACTTCGACGGAAAGCCTGATGGAAGTGGCGGACTCAGGCGGCGTGATGCCGCCCAAGTCCACCTGGTTCGAGCCCAAACTACGCAGCGGGCTGGTGAGTCACGTGCTGGACTAGTTACCCGAAAACAAAACGTTGTTTTGCTTCGATTGGAGAAGAGCCTGGTTAGCTTGCTTTTTTCAGTTCTGCCTGAGACTTGGCGTCGATCAGCTTGCCTTTGCCGATGGGAATCGACCTCGGCTTCATGGCCTCGGGTATCTCCCGCACGAGATCGATGTGCAACAGGCCGTTTTCGAGACTGGCGTTATTGACCTTGACGTGCTCGGCAAGGCGGAAGCGCCGTTCAAAGTTGCGCGCGCCGATTCCCTGATGCAGGAACTTGCGTTCACCGTTTTCCTCGCTCTTGCGGCCGCGGATGGTCAGTTCCTCGCTTTCCACCTGGATATCGAGGTCGTCTTCGGCGAAGCCGGCCACGGCCATGGTGATGCGATAGCTGTCCTTGTCGAGCAGCTCGATGTTGTAGGGCGGATAGCCTGAACCGGCGTTGTCGTTGCGGGTCACCGCGTCGAGCAGGGACGACAGGTGATCGAAACCGACGGTTGTGCGGTACAGGGGAGAAAAATCGAATCTGGTCATGGTCATATCCTCGCAATTAAGCAATATGGTTGGTTGGCGGACCTCTTATGAGCAACCGCTGAAACCCTATATGAGGATGCCCGGGACAAATTTCAAGCTCGACATCCGGGCGCTCTCTCGTCGCTGACTGACGCTTTCCCGGTTTGCTCCAGTCGCCAAGCACAGCTTGACGCCGCGCGGGACTGCATGAAGCTGCGCTTCGCAAACGCTTGCCCCCGCCCAGGCCCCTTTCAACAACTGCCGCGTGCGCGCCCGCAGTGCTGAAATCCAGCACTGCGTGAATCGCCGTCCGGCGACGGATCGAAACCACGAAACCCAGAGTATGGCTGCCGCTCAAATAACCAGCATTGTCATGAAGTCGTGGACTGGGGTTTGTTCGAGGGCTTTTTGGTCTTTGCAGAGGGTAAAGATTTGCTCGCAGCGGTGGGATGGGAAGCAGGTGGCGAGGTTGGACTTGAATTTGGCTTCGAGCAGGGGAATGCCTTCGTTGCGGCGGCGGCGGTGGCCGACGGGGTATTCGACTTCGACGCGGTCGGTGCAACTGCCGTCCTTGAACCAGATCTTGATTGAGTTGGCGATGGAGCGCTTGTTCGGTTGGAGGTATTCATTGGTGTAGCGGGGTTCTTCGTGGATTTCCATTTTCTCTCGCAATTCGTCGATGACGGGATGCGCCGCGTGGAAGGCGTCCTCGTAATGATCCGCGGTCAGCGCGCCGAAGCCGAGGGCGACGGCGGTCATGTATTGCAGGCAATGGTCGCGGTCCGCGGGATTGTTCAGGGGCCCCACCTTGCTGATGATGCGCAGGGCGGACTCGTGGGTGTGCATGACGATGCGGTCGATCTCGCCGAGCCGGTCCTTGACCGCGGGGTGCAACTTGAGCGCGGCCTCGACTGCGGTTTGGGCGTGGAACTCTGCGGGATAGGAGATTTTGAAAAGAATATTTTCCATAACATAACTGCCATAAGGCATTGAAAATTTGAATTCTTTTCCTTTGAAACTTACATCGTAGAAACCCCAGGTCGGCACGCTGAGTACGCTCGGATAGCCAATCTCTCCGCGCAAGGTCAGATCGGCGAGACGCACCGCGCGGGAGGTCGCGTCGCCGGCGGCCCAGGACTTTCTCGATCCGGTGTTCGGTGCGTGGCGATAGGCGCGCAAGCTTGAGCCGTCGAGCCAGGCTTGGGAGAGGGCGTCAATTACCTGCTGTTTCGAGCCGCCGAGCATCCAGGTCGCCACAGCCGCGGAGGCCACGCGCACGAGCAGGACGTGACAAAGCCCGACGCGGTTGAAACCGTTTTCCAGCGCGATCACGCCCTGGATCTCATGGGCCTTGATCATGGCGCCGAGCACGTCGCGCATGAGCAGGGGAGGCTTGCCTGCGGCGACCTTTCGTTGGGAAAGGTAGTCCGCGACCGCGAGAATGGCGCCGAGATTGTCGGATGGGTGTCCCCATTCCGCCGCCAGCCAGGTGTCGTTGTAGTCGAGCCAGCGGATGACGCAGCCGATGTCCCAGGCGGCTTTCACGGGGTCGAGCCGGAACTGGGTGCCCGGCACGCGCACGCCGTTGGGCACGACGGTGCCTTCCACCAGCGGTCCCAGCAGTTTCCGGCATTCGGGATAGCGCAGCGCGAGCAGGCCGCAGCCGAGGCTGTCCATCAGGCAGTTCCGGGCTGTGTCGAAGGCTTCCTTCGAATCTATCTCGTAGTCGCAGACGTAGTCCGCGATATCGACCAGAACCTGATCGGAGTCAGGGCGAGTGTTCAAATCCGCGCTGGTGTTCATGATTGCCATTTCCTCCTCGCTCGCGTCATTCTGCGCGCAGCGAAGCGTAGACGCGGATTCTCCATGGATGCCTTCCTACCGGTCGGCGATGTCGGTCCACTCGGCGCTTGCCGGTCCGGTGTATTCCGCGCTCGGTCGGATGATCCGGTTGTTCGCACGCTGTTCCTTCACGTGGGCGGCCCAGCCGGCGACCCGCGCCATGACGAATATCGGCGTGAACAGCTTCGTCGGAATGCTCATGAAATGATAGGCCGAGGCGTGGAAGAAATCGGCGTTGGGGAAAAGTTTCTTTTCGCGCCACAAGACTTCTTCGCAACGCACCGATACCGGGTAAAGCACGGTATCGCCGACGAGCCCCGCCAGTTTTTCAGCCCAGCCCTTGATGATGTTGTTGCGCGGGTCGGATTCGCGATACACCGCGTGCCCGAAGCCCATGATCTTCTCCTTGCGTTCGAGCATGGCGAGAATTTCGCGTTCGGCCTCGTCGGGAGAGCCCCAGTTCTCGATCATTTCCATTGCCGCCTCGTTGGCGCCGCCATGCAGCGAACCGCGCAATGCGCCGATGGCGGCGGTTATGCAGCTGTGCATGTCGGACAGCGTCGAGGCAACGACCCGGGCGGTGAAGGTGGAAGCGTTGAACTCGTGTTCGGCGTAAAGGATCAGGGAAACATTCATCACTTCGCGGAACAACTCGTTGGGCGCCTCGCCATGCAGCATGTGCAGGAAATGCGCGCCGACGGAGTCGCTGTCGAGTTCGGTTTCGGTACGTCGGCCATGGTGGCTCCAGACATACCAGTAGCAAATGATCGAAGGCAGCGCCGCCAGCAGCCGGTCGGCAACTTCGTCCTGACGCGAAAAACCGCCTTCGGCTTCGAGATTGCCGAGCATCGAGCAGCCGGTGCGCATCACGTCCATCGGATGGGCATCCGCGGGAATGCTTTCGAGCGCCTCGCGCAACTCCGCGGGCAGTCCGCGCAGGCGCTTGAGTTTGCCCTGGTATTCGTCGAGTTCGGATCGCTTGGGAAGATTGCCTTTCAGGAGCAGCCAGGCTACTTCCTCAAAACACGCTTTGCGCGCCAGCACTTCGATGTCGTGGCCGCGATAGGTCAGTCCCGAACCCGTCTTGCCCACGGTGCAAAGCGAAGTGGTTCCCGCGACTTGCCCGCGCAGTCCCGCGCCCTCGAGCGGTTTGCCTGACATATTTCAACTCCGAATCCCGATTTCGACCCGAGTCGATCGGAACAAGGGCGGGATTATACGTTTTTTGCGACCGACGGGTTCGCAAGCCGGCGTTCGAACAGCACCATGATCGCCGGCATCAGCAAGAGCAAACTGACGCCGGCGAACAGCAATCCTCCAATCAGGCTGACGAATACAGCCAAAAAAGGTTCGACGGATTCCGCCCGGTTGTAGAGCAAAGGCAAAAGTCCGACTATCGTTGTTATCGTGGTGAGAAGTATGGGGCGCGCCCTGACCCGCGCCGCCCGCAATATCGCGTCTTCCACCTTCAGACCGGGCTCGTCCCGCCTGATGCGGTTGTACATGTCGAGAAACACCAGCGCGTCGTTTACCACGATTCCGGTAACGGCCACCGTTCCGAATACGGAAGTCAGGCCCAAATCGTAACCAAGCAGGGTGTGCAGGTAAAACACGCCGGCAACCGTCATGGGGACGGAAACGAGTATGTATAGCGGCTGCAACACGCTCCGCAGTTGAATCGATATCAGCGCGAATGTCAGCAGTAGGGCCGCGGGAAAGGTAACCGACAGCATGCTCAGGATCTTTTGCGTATCGCGCGACGACCCGTCCGGCAAGTATTGCAGTCCCGGATAGGTTTGCCGCAGTTCCGGCAGCCATTGTCCCAGGACCAGTTCCCCGAGTTCCCTGGAACTCGTTGCGGCGACGTTGTAGTTGCCGGTAATCGAAACAGCCGGCAATCCATCCACCCGCTGGCGCTGGGCCAGTTCCTGCGTTTCTTCGATCACGGCAAGATCCGAAAACGCCGCCAGTCTTCCGCCGGGCAAGTTTATGCGTTCGTCCTGAAGGTCCACCAGACGCAGGCGGTTTTCCACCGGATACCGGGCCATGACCTTCAATTCATCCCGATTTCTGACGATCCGCTGGGCCTCGGCGCCGAAAAACCGGTTGCGCAACTGGGCCGCGAGCAGCGCGGGACTCAGGCCGGCGGCGACCGCCGTATCCGTCAGTTGCAATTCATATCGGCGATTGCCCAGTTCCAGGGTATCGACAATCTCGTAAATTGGCTCATGTTCTACCAGGTGTTGCTTGAGTTCCGCCGCGGCGGCAAGCAGTTTCTCGTCGTCCGGGTGGCGCAGCACCAGACCGATTCCCGCCGAGGAATATCCCGACGCTTGAGGGAAAGCGATCTTCTCGGCGCCTTGAATCGTGCCGATGGTTTCAAGCCAGACATTGCGCAATTCCTCAACCGAAATTTCGCGTTCCGGGAAGGTGTTCAGCCGAAGTTGCACGGTGGCGAGATTCGTCGCGGGCTCTGTCGCCTTCACGCCGACGGAAGTTTCCACGGGCTTGTGCTGTCCAACCAGGACGTTGACAGCGTTCACCGCCGTGCCGCCGGTTGTCGCGTTCGCCTCCCGCGCCGCGCCGGCGATTTGCTCGGCGGCACGCAGGGATTGCTGGAAGGTCGAACCGGGCGCCAGCGTCAGATCCAGTTGCAGCTGCTGTTCGTCCAGTCGATTGCCGGTGCTGTTGAAGCGCAGCGTATCGGTCATGAACAATCCCGCAGCAATCGCCGCAACACCGGAAAACACAAGAATTGAAATCAATGGCCGGCGGATCGAATATCCGATGGCCGGCGCCATCCCGCGCTCGATGAATCCGTCGAACCTGTTCTTCGCCGCGTTTTGCAGTCGCGACAGCGGCCACAGCGCCAGACGGCCGGTTCCCGAAACGTGGGCGGGCAAGAGAAAAAAGGCGTCAAACAGGGAAAATATCAAAACCGCGAACACCAGAACACCGATCGTCGCGAACATCTGTCCGAGCGCGCCGTCGAGTGGAATCAGCGCCGCGAACATGAATATCGTCGTCAAGACCCCAACGACTACCGGAGCCATCACTTCGCGGGCGCCGCTGATCGACGCCCGCAACGCTGGCACGCCGCTTTCGCGGTAGCGCGCGATGTTTTCCGCGACGACGATCGCGTCGTCCACGACGATGCCCACGACGATGGCGAAGCCGAGCACCGACATGATGTGCAATGTCTGGCCCATGGCGAAAAGGAGAATGAACGATCCGATGATCGCGGTGGGTATGCCGACAGCTACCCAGATCGCGATACGCAGGTCCAACAACAGAATAAGGACGATGAATACCAGCGCGATGCCGGTAACCGCGCTTCCCGCCACGGAAGCCAAGGGCTTGTTGACCCTGAAAACCGTGTCCATCCACATGTCCAACTCTATTCCGGCGGGCAGATCATAAGCCGCGAGCCGATCCTCGACTTCGCGGCGGACGTCTTTCGGGTTTGTTCCGCTGGGTGCGCTTACTTCAATAAACACCGCCGAAGCGCCGTCAACGGTGTTCAGCAGGGGATCTTCGACAAAACCGTCCCGCAGGACGGCGATATCGCCAAGACGGACAATGGAACCGTCGGGTTCCGCGATGATCACGATGTCCGCGAACTCTTCCGCCGTGTATCGTTTTTGCAATGCGCTCAAGACCAGATTGCCGGAATCGGTGCGAAGATTGCCTCCGGACAGGTTCAAAGACGCGTCGCGAACCAGCGATACGACTTCGGCCACGGTCAACTGGAGACTGCGGAGCCGGGTTTCGTCCAGCGCGATCTGGATTTCCCGCTCCCGGGCGCCGAAGAGATCGACCACGCCCACTCCCCGCAGCAACAGCAATTCTTCGCGCAATTCGTCCGCGGCAAGCCGCAGTTCTTCCTCGGTCGCCGTGTCCGAGCCGAGAACCAGCGATACGACGCCGCGCATGATCTCCCGCTTGACTATCTCGGCTTCGTCCGCGCCGGCGGGCGGAAAATCCTCGATGCTTTCGATCGCGGTTCTCACCTCGTCGAGTCTCGCGGTCATGTCCTGCCATTGCGCAAACTCGATGACCACTTCGCCGGAACCTGCCCAGGCATTGGCCGTAATCCGGTCCACCCCGTCGATGCCGACCAGGCTTTCCTCGATGCGGAGAACGATGTCCCGCTCGACTTCGCGCGGCGTGGCGCCGTCATACGGCACGGTTACGACCACCGCGCGCAGTTCCATGGCCGGGTATCTTTCGATGGTTGCGTTGAGTAGCGCGTACAGCCCGAAACCCAGCAACAGCACAGTGGTCAACCAAACTGCGACAGGATTTCCCGCCATGTGCTCGAACAGGGATTTCGGCGCTGTTGGGGGGTTGTTTCCCATGTTCACACGATCCACCGATTACACTCCCCGCGCCGCCGGTTCCATTGCCGGAAATCAGTTCCCGGCCGGATTCAGTCTGATCTTCGCAAGTTCCGTCATCATCAACACCGAGGGAAGGAAAAAAAGCAGACCGAAGCCGGCGAAAATCAGGCCGAAGGTCAGGCTGACCACCAGCGGAATCAGAAACTGGATGGTTTCCGCGTCGCTGAACAATATGGGAAGCAGCCCGACCACCGTGGTGAGGCTGGTCAACACGATGGCCCGGGCCCGTTGCTTCGCGGCCGCCGAAATAGCGGCGATTTCGGGAATTTCCCCTTGCCGCAGGATCAGGTTGTAGCGATGCATCAGCAATATCGTGTCGTTCACGATCACGCCGGACACGGCGATCAGCCCGAAAATCGAAGTGATCGTCAACTCGTACCCCAATATCCAATGCCCGGCTACGGCGCCGACAAAGGCCATCGGCACGCCGGCCAATGCCAGCATCGGCTGGATGAAGCTGCGCAGAAAGGATGCGATCAGGCAGTAGATGAAGAACGAGGCGATCGGCACCGAGATCAGCAAAGAGTCGCTCACTTTTTGCAATTCCCTGAACATTCCGTGCGTTCGGATTTGCAGGCCGGGATAACGGCTTTGCAGGGTGGGCAGGATTTCAGCTTCCGTGCGTTCGGCGACCTCGCCCGACAAGGACGCGTCGATATCGAGATTCGCGGTCGCGATTGCCGCATTGCGCCCGTCGATGCGCAATCTGCTGGATGGATTTTCGCTTTCCACGATTTCCGCGACCGTATATAGCGGCACCTGCCGGCGCGTATCGGGCAGGTTGATTCTTTCGTTCCGCAATTCCGCGAAACTCGCGCGGCGATCCTCCGGGTAGCGGACCATGACCAGAACTTCTTCCCGTCCCCGCTGGATTCGCTGGGCTTCCGCGCCGTAGAACGCGTTTCTGAGCTGGGTCGCCACGGCGGCGGGGGACAGCCCCGCGGCATGACCCGCGTCGTTCAATCGCACGTCCATTCGGCGGTTGTTCGCCGAAAGGGAATCTTCCAGGCTCAACACCCCCCGCAATTCCGCCCACGCGCTTCTGATCTCCGCAACCGCGTTCCGCAATACTTCCTGGTCGGAATGGATCAAGGCGTAAGAAAGTTGTTCGGTCGGCCGGCTGCGGCGCGTGGGGAAAGTGATGGAATCGGCCCGGGTCGCGCCCGCGAGCTTTTCCTGCCACCTGTATCTCAACTCTTCGACCGACGCGCCGCGCGCGGAGCTCGGGTTCAGTTTCAACTGGACCGATGCGGCATTGCCGCGGTAGCGGTCGGATTCCGCACTTTCGTAGGTTTCCATGGGAATCTGAAATCCGGCGCTTACGACGATCCCCGCAATGGCGTTCCCGCCGACTTCGGAATTGATGGCCCGGGCCGCTTCGACCACGAGGGCGCTGGCCGCGTTCAGGTCTTCGGGCGGTGCGTTCACCGGCATTACCAGGTCGGCCTGTATGTTGCTGTCGTCCACAACGCTGAGAGTCGGGCTGAAGCGCACGACTTCGAATGAAACCAGCAGCGCGGCGATCAGGAACAAGACTCCGACGACCGCCGGTGGCCAGAACGGTCGGCGTACCGACAAGGTGATCAAGGGCACGATCCGCGACTCGATGGGAATACTCACCGAGTCCCGGACTTTCCGCTGCAGAATCGACAAGGGCCAGGTGTCGACCCGCGATGCTCTCGCCAAATGTCCGGGCAAGACGAAAATGCACTCCATAAGGGAGAAGGCCATAATCAGCACCACCACGAAGGGAATTGTCGAGAACATCTGGCCGATGGAGCCATGCAGCGGGAACAGTGTGGCGAAGGCCGCCATCGTGGTCAGAGCGGCCACTGCAATCGGCGCCAGAACCTCTCTTATTCCCGCTATGGCGCCCTCTTCGCCGGAAAGTCCTCCGGCCCGCGCGAAGTCGATACTCTCCGCCACGATGATCGAATCGTCCACCACCAGCGCGATCAATATGAAAAACGCGAAGAGCGTTATGACATTGATGGAAAGGCCGAGAAAGGGAAAAGCCATGAACGATCCGACAAAGACAACCGGAACGCCGAGCGCGACCCAGGTGGCGACGCGCAGATCGAAGACCAGCAACAGAACCAGAAAGACAAGAACAAGGCCGATAACACCGTTCTGCACGACCAGGTTGATACTGTCGGCAACGGCCAGCGACTCGTCTTCCCAGATAGACAGGCGAACATCGGCGGGGGCGGAATAGTTCCCGATGAATCCGCGCACCCGGGAACTGGCTTCCCGGGAAGAAATTCCGGAGGCCACCTTCACTTGCAGAAACACCGCGGGGATGCCGTCCAAAGTCGCCGATACGTTCCGTTCGACGAGTCCGTCCGTCAATTCCGCTATTTCACCGAGGCGGACGAAGGAGCCGTCGGGCCGCGCGATTACCGGTATGTCGGCATATTCCTCCGCGTAGCCGCGTTTGGCGAGCGTGCTCATCGTGATGTCGCCGGAATCGGTGCGCAGGTCTCCCCCGGTGACGTTTACCGAGGTGCTTCTAATCGCCGTCACGATGTCCTGGAACGCGAGATCGTAACTGCGCAGCACTTCCTCGCTTACTTCCACCTGGACTTCCTGATCCCTGGTGCCGAACAGTTCCACCACCGCGACTCCCGGAAGCAAGAGCAGACTGTCCCGCAAGGCTTCCGCGGTCTGCCGCAGGTCGTAGGCATTCAGGCTGTTCGAACTGACCGCGATGCTCAAGGCGTTTCGTGTCACTTCAAGTCTGACGATTTCAGGCTGATCCGCGTTTCCCGGCGGGAAATCCTCGATCCGTTCCACGGCTGTGCGTATGCTGTTGAGCGTGTCGACCGGCTCTTCCGAGTAGTCGAGTTCGATATCGATGGTGGCGAGGCCCGGTGCGGACGTCGATGCGGTGCGGGCAACGCCCACCGTGCCGACGAGACTCTCCTCGACACGTTTGACGATGTCTTCCTCGACTTCAATCGGCGTTGCGCCCGGGTAGGGAACGCTTATGCGGACGATGCCGGGGTCGTATTCGGGAAAAGTCTCAATGGGGATCAGGCGGGATGCCAGCACACCGCAGGCGAACACGATGAACAGCAGCACGTAGGCCGCTACCGGATTGCGGCAAAACCAGTCGACAATGCCGGAATTGACGGCGGGAGCGGACATCAATCCGGGACGGCGACGGAATCCACGCCGAGCCCTTCGCGCGCGCCGGATACGCTTCCCACAACAACGCCGTCCATCGCGTCGAACGCCGCAACCATCCAGCCTTCGTTGGTGTATCCAAGCGATTCGGGGGTAAACGACACCAGCGTTCCATCATCAACCAGCCATACCGAGCCGTTGATCTGCATGCTTGCCTCTGGCAGCACGTATACATTGTCGCGTCTCGGCCCTTCGATAATCACGTCCGCGAATGCGCCGGGTCGCGGCAGGAATTCAGCGCCTTCCTGATCGAGTACGAGCATGTGCAAGGTCGCCAGCCGAGTCTGTATATCGACTGTCCGCGAGATGCGTTCGACTTCGGTTCGGTAGACACGCCCGTCGGCGGTGACTTCGGCGTTGCGGCCCACAACCGGCTGCAGGGAATCGAGGTCGGAGGTCGAAATCGGCACACGAACCCGCAATTGGTTCTTCGCGTACACTCGCCCGATTTCGGACACTTGACTGTTGACCACCTGGCCGACCGAAATCTGGGTCGCCGTTACAAAGCCGTCGAACGGCATTCTGACCCTGGTTTCGTCCAGCGCGATTTCCCGCAGCCGAATCTGGTTTCCCGCCATTTCAACAAGGGCCTCCGCCTGCTCAATCTCGCCGTCGAGGTCCATCCACAACTGAATTTCCCCGTCCGGGTTTCTTTCGAGCGACAACGGTCCACGCGACCGCTTGTCGAGCACTTCGCGCAGGTGGGCTTCCGCGAATTCCAGATCCAGCCGCGCGTTCGCCAGCAGAATTTCGTAGGTGGCGGTGTCGATCTGCACGAGCGTTTCGTCCGCGCTGAATTCGCCGCCGTTGCGGAAGTTTTCCGCCACGTAGACGACTTCTCCCGTCGCCTCCGGAATGACCGTAACGTCTCCCAGGGTGGTAACGGTGCCGGTCAGCGCGACGCGGTGGGCGGCCGTGGTCGCTTGCGGCTGGATTACCGCGGCGGTCGGCACGATCCTCGTCAATCCTCCGCCCGATTCGAGTTCGAGGAATTCCCGGCCCGGCGCGCGGGCGAAAAAGATCGCGCCGGCGATAACCAATACGATGATTGCGAGTTGCAGGATTCCCTTCCATTTTGGCGCGTCTTGCGCGGTCGCTTCAGATACGGTCATCGCATCGGTCCTCAAGTCGATTCCGCCGAATTCCGGGCTTCCGCGGCGAACAGGCGGTCGAGTTTCTCCTCAAACTCGCGATAGCCGAGCACTGCGTAGAGGTCTTCGCGGGTCTGCATGTTTTGCAGCACGGCGCGCTGATGGCCGTCCGCGGCGAGCGAACGGTACACCTGCAAGGCGGCCATGCTCATGGCGCGGAAAGCGCTCAACGGATAAAGCGCGATGGCCACTCCGGCCTCGCGCAGTTGTTCGAGGGTAAACAGGGGGGTCCGACCGAATTCGGTGATGTTGGCGAGCACGGGCGCCGGCACGGCCTCGGCGAATCGGCGGTATTGATCGAGTTCGGTCACGGCCTCGGGGAAAATCGCGTCGGCGCCGGCTTCCGCGCAAGCCGCGGCGCGTTCTATGGCCGCATCCAGGCCTTCGACCGCCAGCGCGTCGGTCCGCGCCATGACGACGAAGGAATCGTCTTCTCTGGCGTCGACGGCGACCTTGACGCGGTCGGCCATCTCGTCCTTGCTCACAATGGCCTTGTTGGGCCGGTGGCCGCAGCGTTTTTCCAGTACCTGGTCTTCGATATGGACCGCGGCGGCGCCGGCCTTTTCAATCGCCCTGATGGCCCGTGCGATGGTGAACACACCACCCCAGCCGGTATCGATATCCACCAGCAAGGGCAGGGCGCTCGCGTTGCAGATGCGGTCCACGTCCGCCAGCACGTCGTTCAGGCTCGTAACGCCGAGGTCGGGCAGGCCGTAGGACGCCGCCGCGACGCCGCCGCCGGACAGATAGATCGCCTTGTGACCCGCCGTCTCGGCGAGCATCGCGCAATAGGCGTTGATCGCGCCGACGATCTGCAAGGGCGAGTTTTCCGCCAGCGCCTGGCGCAGCTTTCGGCCGGCGGATTGATCTGCCATCGTGAACCCCTTCTGCTGGAATGGGTGTCCTGAAGGCCGCGCGGCCTTCAGGCGAAGGAATAATTATACTTCGTTTGAGTCTTTGAGGTTGTTGGCTTCGGTTCGTCGCCGTCTGTCGAGTCGAGCGCAGCGGACGCCGTAAACACGGTCCAGCCGCCAAGCACAGCTTGGCGTCGCTCCGGCTGCGCAAGAAGCAGCGCTTCAGAAACGCTTGCCTGCGCCCCGCAGGCTTCGGGCTCGGCATCCATGCTTCGCGCGCCCGCTGCGCTCGACTCCGCGGACGGCGACTCAAATGGCGCAATGTCAAAGAGGTGGGTATGGATTTTCGGGCAGTAGATGGTTCGGTAGCGGCGGGCGGCGCGAGGCTTGGCGCTGGCCGTAGTGCTCGGCCAGATAGTTGAGAATCCTTTCCTCGACTTCGGCGTCGAGTGCATCCATCCCATGGGTGTTCCGCATCGTGGCGATGCGGATTTGCCAGATGCCGCGAGAGCCTGAATTTTGCGTGATCAACAAGGCCGAGTGGCATTCGGTGCAATTGGCCTGCACGAGTTGCCAGTCGCCGTCGAGCCTAAGGCCGGTGACGCGGTCGGTCTCTTCCGCCGCCTCAGGGGGCTGCGCAGGCGTCGGCAGCACAAGGGCGAAAACCAGCCCGGTCAATCGCAACAACCGCATGCGAGTCTCAGGTTACCTGCACGGCGATGCGATGGCAGGCGTTGTTGAGATAGCCGCGCGGATTCCAGCCGGGCACGACCATGGGCTGGGAGCGTCCCGACGCATCCATCGCCCGGGCCCAGATTTCGTAATAGCCCGGCTCGGTGAATTGCACCCAGGAAGCCCAGTCCTGCCAAGCCAGGCGGTTGGCGGGCGACTGCGCGGCGGTTGGCAGCCAGGTCGCGCCGAAGTCCGTCGACAGGAACACCGCGCTGACGAGTTCGTCGCCAGCCCAGGCGTGGCCGCGCACGTCGAGACGCTCGCGCCGGCCTATCGTGATGCCTGAGCGGGGATAGGTGATCAGCGATTTCACCGGCATGGATTCGATGATGCGCATGTCGCTGTCCGGCACGCGGCTGCCCGGCGCGACCGGCAGGCGCGGCACCATGTAGGAAGGCGAGGCCATTTTCTCGCCGTCGTGCACGCGATTGCGCACCACGAGCCGGTTCAGCCACTTGCCCGAAACCGAGCCCGGCCAGCCGCCGCAGACGAGGCGCAGCGGGAAGCCGTTCTGCAGCGGGATGTCTTCGCCGTTCATCTGCCAGGCGATCAGCGATTCGCGCTCAAGCGCCTTGTCGATAGTCACGCCGCGGGAGATGGCGTCGAGATCCGGGTCGCCGCTTGGATGAATGTCGGCGCCGTGATAGCCGACATAGACGGCGTCGGCGCCGACGCCGCAATAATTGAGCACGTCGCGCAGGCGCACGCCGGTGAAACTCGGACAGCCGATGGCGCCCGTCGTCCATTGATTGCCGCTGGCGGCGGGCACGAATTCGCTGCGGCCGTTGCCGCCGCATTCGAGCTGCAATTGCAAGGTGACAGTTTCAAAGCGGGCGCGCAGGTCGGCGATGCTGAACCGGTTGGGCCGCAGGCAGGATTCGCCGCCGACTTCGAGTTCCCATGTCTCGGAATCGATGTTCTCCGGCACGAGACCATTGTTGCGGATGAACATGTAGCGGTTCGGCGTGACCGAATCGTCGAGCAGATGCGCGGGCGTCTCGGCGTTCAGCGGACGGTCGTTGAGAACAACGAGGCCTTCCTTGCCGGGAATCTCGCCGGGCGCGTCTTGCTGCGCGAAAGCCGCGGGAACGAGCCCCGCGGGCATGAAGCGGGCGTAAGGGATCGACAAGCCGAGCGCCGCGCCCATGGCCAGCAGACCGCTCTTGCGAATGAATCCGCGGCGGGTCAACGGGTCGGACTCGCGACCCCAGAGCAGCCGGTCGGCGGTCACGGGGTCATGCCGCAACGCTTTGGTCAATGATAATCTGCCGTTGCTGTTCATCCGGAATGCGATGCCATATGCTGGATTACGCCGGGTTTTCGGCTTTCGAGCTTGGAAATGCTGTAATGGTAGCTGCGGGCGCTGGGGTCGATGTCCATCGCCTCGTCGATAGCGGCTTCGAGGTCGGCCTTGGCGGCTTGCCGGGTCAGATAGGGGCCGGAGATTTTCACTTGCAGGGAAGGATCGTTCGGCGCCGTAGCCACGATGTAATAATTTTCTGCGTTCACGGCCTTCTTTCGGAAACTGCAACCGGATGCGAAGAGGCGGATGTTTTTTTGAACACGGCGGTATTGTAGCCTGCCATCGGCATTGAGCGGCAAGATTTTATGCCAATCTCACAATAAGTTACAAATATACTGGCGGTTTTCGGGCCGCGAGAGTTCCGCGTGCGAATCAGCATCGTCATTCCCGTATTGAACGAAGAAGCGCAGATCGTTTCCTGCCTGGAACGATTGCTGCCGATGCGTTCCCGGGGTCATGAAGTCATCGTCGTCGACGGCGGCAGCGAGGATGCCACAAGGGCGCTGGCTGCGCCGCTTTGCGACCGGCTCCTGCGCAGCCGTCCGGGCCGCGCCGAGCAGATGAATCTCGGGGCGCGTTTCGCCGGCAGCGACGTCATCCTGTTCCTGCATGCGGACAGCCAACTGCCCGAACGCGCCGAGCAGGCCATCGCGGAGGCTTTGGCCGAGCGGAAACCCGGCTGGGGGTGGTTCGATGTGCGGCTGAGCGGGCGCGCGCCGATTTTCCGCCTGATCGCCGCGCTCATGAATCTGCGCGCCCGGCTCACCGCGGTTTGCACCGGCGATCAGGCTCTTTTCGTTTCCGCCGAACTGTTTCATGTGACAGGCGGATTTCCCGGCATTCCACTGATGGAAGACATCGCCATCAGCAAGAAATTGCGAACGTTCGCCCGGCCGCGGCCGCTGGCGCTGAAGACGCTGAGTTCTTCGCGGCGGTGGGAACGCCACGGCGTCGCGCGGACGATCATGCAAATGTGGCGGCTGCGGCTGCTGTACTATTTCGGCGCGGCGCCCGCGAAACTGGCGGCCAGCTACTATCCGCGGTTTTTCGCCGCCGGCGCCCGTTGCAAATTTCCGTCCGCGCGGATCGCGGTGTTCGCGCGGGAACCGAAAATCGGCGAAGTGAAGACTCGGCTGGCCGCGCGGATCGGGGCCGACGCGGCCTTGCGCCTGTATCGCGCCCTGTTGCGCCGCGTCGTCGAGACCGTCGAACAGGCCGCGCTCGCGGAATTCCATCTCTGGGCGGCGTCCGACCCTGGACACGAGGAATTTCTCGCCTTGTGCAAAGCGCAGGATATACGGCTGCAGCAAGGGGAGGATCTCGGCTTGCGGATGCATAACGCCGCCGCGGCCGAACTTGCCGAAGACGGGGTGGAGTTCGTGCTGATCGTCGGTTCGGACTGTCCCGCGCTGACGCCGGACTATCTCGAACGGGCGCTCGATGCGCTGTCGACCGGCGTCGATGTGGTGCTCGGACCCTCCAGCGACGGCGGCTATGTCCTGATCGGATTGCGCCGGACCCGCGGAGAGTTATTCAGTGGCATGGATTGGGGCGGACCGGATGTGTTGCGGCGGACGCTGGAGAAGGCGCGCGAACTCGGCTTGCGCCATCAACTGCTCGAACCGTCCTGGGACGTGGACGACGCGGACGACCTGCCTTTGCTCAAGGAACTGCGGCCGCCACTATCGTGGTCGCGCTGAAGCCTGCCTTCGAATGCGAGCAGCCGTCCCGCCACGCGGGAAGCATCGACCCGATAGCGGCCCTCGCCGACCTGCTTGCCCAACAAGACGGTTTTGCTGATATTCATCTCCGGTTCCTGCCTGACGATGTCGAGCATCTCCTCGCTGGTCGCCGGGGCGGATTCCGCACTCCCGCAGCCGCGCCCCGAGGCGCGCGCAGGTCTGGCGAAAGGGAGGGTATTGGCGGTGCCGCCCTGGTCTTCGTTCATTTCTTTCGTCCCGTGTTATGGATTTCGGCAGGCGCGTCGGGAAGTTGAAAAGCGGGCGCCGTCATTCCGCGAATACGCGCGGAATGACCGGATACCCACTGTCTCATCGTGTACACTATGCGCTCGCTCAGGAACCCATGGTCATGCCCGCCAGCAAACCTCCCATATTGCTGATCTGCGAAGACGAACCCGCCCGGCATGAACTTGCGACAAAACTCGAATTTCTCGACGAAGCCGTAGCCGCCGCCGATGCGGGCGGCTGGCGGCAGGCCGCGACCGGTCTGCGAAAGGTTGAGGCGGTATTGCTCGCCGGATACGATCCCCAGGGCTTGGGCCAATTGCTGGGCGAACTCGAATCCGCCTTGCCCGAGACCGCCATCGTCCTGGTGGGGGAGAAGGAGATTCCCGAATTCGCCGGCGAGCGATTGCGCGCGCGCCTGTTCGCGGAACCACACGCCAGATCGCATTTCCGCGATCTGCTCGATGTCTTGCACAAGGCGCGGCTGTGCCATGATCATCTTGCCGCAACGGCGGATTCCGACATCACGCGCGGACTCGCGGCGGTGCAGGGGCTGATCGGCGTCAGTCCGGCGATCCAGCGCATCAGGGAAGTGGTGGCGCGGCTCGCGGGCACCGAAGTGAACGTGCTGATCACGGGCGAGTCGGGCACGGGCAAGGAAGTCGTCGCGCGCAACCTGCATCGCATATCGGGCCGTGAAGGCAAGCCTTTCGTGCCCGTCAACTGCGGCGCCATTCCGGGAGAATTGCTCGAAAGCGAATTGTTCGGCCACGAGCGCGGGGCGTTCACCGGCGCCGTCGCGTCAACCGTCGGCCGTTTCGAACGCGCCCACGGCGGCACCCTGTTTCTCGACGAAATCGGCGACATGCCGCTCAACATGCAAGTCAAGATCTTGCGGGTGCTGGAAGAGGGCAGTTTCGAGAAAGTCGGCGGCACCCGCTCGATCAAGGCCGATGTGCGTATCCTGACGGCTACGCACAAAAATCTCGAAGACATGATCGAAAGCAGTGAGTTTCGCGAGGACCTCTACTATCGGATTAATGTCTTTCCCATCGAAATGCCGCCCCTGCGCCGCCGCGTCGAGGATATCCCGCTGTTGCTGAACGAGTTGATCCGCAATCTAGAAGCCGCGGGCAAGGGCACGGTGCGGTTCAATTCCGCCGCCGTTTCGGCCTTGTGCGCCTATGCCTGGCCGGGCAATGTGCGCGAACTCGCCAATCTCGTCGAGCGCATGGCGATCCTGTATCCCCACGGCATCGTCGGCACCGAAAAGCTGCCGGACAAGATCTGCCGTCCGGACCAGCAAGCGGAACCTGCGCCGGAAGCGCGCGAAAGCGCTCGGGAACCGGTCGCTTCCGATCCTTCCGCGGCGATGCCGCCAATCCATGGCATGGATCTGAAGCAATATCTGGCGAACCTGGAAAAAGATTTTATTGAACGCGCGCTCCAGGACAGCTGCGGCGTCGTCAAGCAGGCGGCCGAGCGCCTGCAATTGCGCCGCACGACTCTTGTGGAAAAGATGAGACGTCATGGCCTTGGCCGCAAGAACTAAGGTTTGTCGCCGGTTTGCGGCTTCGAACCGTCGCCGTCTGGTGGGCTGTGTGCAGCGGACGCCGTAAATACGGCCCAGCCGCCAAGCACAGCTTGGCGTCGTTCCGGCTGCGCATGAAGCTGCGCTTCATAAACGCTTGCCTACACCCCTGTAGGCTCCGGGCTCGACATCCTGTCTCGCACGCCCGCTGCACAGCCCACCAGACGGCGACTCACGCTGTGCTGGCTAGGAAAGACGTCATTCTGCGCAGGGCGAAGCACAGTCGCAGAATCCATACTTCGGCACATTGAGAATTGCTGTGATGACTCACAACCCTGGAGGGGCCGGCTCCTCGATTCCCGTGGCCGGCAATCTGTTTCCGTCCAGGTAGACTCCGTCGTCGCCCAGGCGCAGTCGGCCCGTAGCGAACCAGCCGGTCACCCTGGGATACAGCTTGTGTTCGAGCCGGTGTACCCACTCGGTCAGACTTTCCTCGTCGTCCTCGTCGCGCACGGCGATCCGGCTGCGGGCAACGATCGGCCCGCCGTCGAGTTCCTCGTTGACAAAATGGATGGAAACGCCATGTTCGCGCTCGCCGGCTTCGAGCACGCGCCGGTGGGTATGCATGCCCGTATATTTCGGCAGCAGGGAAGGGTGGATGTTGAGAATCCGGCCTGCCTGTTCGCGCACAAAGGCGGGGCCGAGGATGCGCATGAATCCCGCGAGCACGATGAGATCGGGCGCAAACGCGTCGATCGCCTCAAGCAGGGCGCCGTCGAAGGTCTCGCGATCCGGGAAGTCGCGATGTTCGACGATCGCCGCAGGCACGCCCGCCCGCGCGGCGCGTTGCAGTCCGAAGGCCGCCGGATTGTTGCAAACGACTCCCGCCACGCGATAACCATGGTTTTCGGATTGATCGATGAGCGCTTGGAGATTCGAACCGTTGCCCGAGATCAACACGACGACGTTGCATGAATTCGCAGGCATGATTCCTCAGCCGCTTAGACGAGTTCGACCGCGGCTTTTCGCCCTCCGCTGGCGCGCACTTCCCCGACGGGAAAAGCGTCTTCGCCAGCTTCCAGCAGCAGTTCGAGCGTCTGGTCGAGATCTTCGGCGGCGACGCAGACGATCATCCCGAGACCGCAATTGAAAGTGCGGAACATTTCCTCGCTGGAGACATTGCCGGCATCCTCAAGCCAATCGAAGATCGCGGGCCGCCGCCAATTCGAGGTATCGATCCGCGCCGCGAGCCCGACCGGCAATACGCGCGGCAGATTTTCGATGATGCCGCCGCCGGTGATATGCGCGATTCCATGGATGGCGATTTTTTCCCGCAAGGCGGCAATAGCCCGAACATAGATGCGGGTGGGTTCGAGCAGAACCTCGCCCAGAGTCCCGCTCAGGTCGGCGAAAACCCGGCCTGGATCCGCGCCGGTGACTTCGATGATCTTGCGGATCAGGGAATAACCGTTGGAATGCGGGCCGGACGAGGCGAGGCCGATCAGGCGGTCTCCCTCCGACACCCGCTCGGGGACGATGATTTCGTCCTTCTCGACCACGCCGACGGCGAAGCCGGCGAGATCGTAATCGCCGGCGCCATACATGCCGGGCATTTCAGCGGTTTCGCCGCCGATCAGCGCGCAGCCGGCCTGTCGACAGCCGACGCCGATTCCGCCTATGACCTCGGCGGCGACGTCAACATCGAGCGCGCCGGCGGCGTAATAATCGAGAAAGAACAGCGGCTGCGCGCCGCAGACGATTAAATCGTTGACGCACATGGCGACCAGGTCGATGCCGACGCTGTCGTGCCGACCGAGTTCCAGCGCCAGTTTGAGCTTGGTGCCCACGCCGTCCGTCGCCGCGACGAGCACCGGCCACCGGTAGCCAGCCGGAAGCTCGCAAAGGCCGCCGAATCCGCCGATGTCGGAAAGCACTTCGGGCCGCGCCGTGGATTTAACGATCGAACCGATCCTGCGCACGAGCGCATTGCCAAGGTCGATGTCGACGCCGGCGTCGCGATAGCTCAGGGTTTTTTTCACGTCTCGGATTCCGGTCGCTTGGCGTCGAAAATCTTTGGATTTCCAAAGCGTTATGCATGCCATCCGTAGCGCGGGATAATGGACTTCGATTGCCCCCGGCCCGGACATCCTTGGCCGGCCGTTCATCCGGCCGCCGGGCATGGCTCGATGGCGCCCGGCCCGCGCATGAAGCTGCACTTCATACATGCTTGGCCTAGCCCCTCGAGAAGCTGTGATTCTCGTCGGCTGCGCCGACCGGACCTCAGCCGCTATCTTATCGGAATTGCAGTATCATTTTCCAATGGTTCGAGGCCTCGTAAACAAGCTCTATCGCCTGCTCGGCGCGGCGGCGCTGCCGGCTTTTCTGTCGCTGGCGCCGCTCGCCCACGGTCTGCCGGTCAGCGGCCTTTACGAACAGCGCGTGGCGGTGGAAAACGAAAGTCCCGCCGAGCGCAATCGCGCCTACCAGGTGGCGTTCCGGCGCATGATCCTCAAGGTCACGGGCGACGAACGCTGGCTCGAATCCGAGCGCATCCGCGGCGCTTCGGGCAACGCTGGCGATTTCGTCCAGGCCTTTGCCTATGCCACGGAAGAAACGGCGGGGCGGGTCGCGGGACTGGTGGCGGGCCAGCGTTACCTCGAAGTGCAATTCTCCGCGCCACTGATCAATCAGTTGCTTGCCGCGGAAAACATCCCGGTCTGGGGCGGCAACAGGCCCAGCGTACTGATCTGGATAGCCCTGCAAGACGCCACCGGCCAGCGCAGCTTGCTCAATTCCGAAACCGGCGCCGAAATCATCGACTATATGCGCCGTTTCGGCGAAGAACGCGGCCTGCCGATCATCTTTCCGCTGCTCGACCTCCAGGACCGGCGCGACCTTCCCATCGACGCGATCTGGGCTCAGGACGAACTCGCGATCAAGGCGGCCAGCAGCCGCTACGACCCCGACAGCATCCTGGCCGGCAGGTTGCTGTTTACCGCCACCGGCGAACTCGTCGGTCTGTGGCAGTTCCAGTTCATGGATGAAGCGCAGATTTTCGACGGCTTCGATTCCGAACTGGAATCTTACCTGGAGCAGCCGCTGACGCGCATCACCAGCCAGCTTGCGGGTTATTTCGCACTCGTTCCGGGTGGTCAGAACGAGCAATCTGTGCTACTGCGTGTCGACGGCATCCGCGACTACTCCGATTACTCCGCGCTGGTCGAATACGTGAGCGGCATCGGCCTGGTGCAGGCGGCGGATACCGTTTCGGTGGACGGCGAACGGCTGGAATTGCAGCTCGACCTGCAAGGCAATGCCGACCAATTGTTCGACCTGATCGCCCTCGACCGCGATCTGCTGCCGATAAACAGTGGCGAGAGCGCCGATTCGCCCTTGCTGCATTATCGATGGATGCGCTAATCATGTCAGACAAGCACGAGGATCAACTGCCGCTGGCGGTGGGCCTCGAAGACGAGGCGACCTTCGAGAACTTTGTAACGTCGCGGGAAAATCTGCAACTCCTGACCTGGCTGCAAGATCCGGAAAGGCTCGATTCCCCCGTGCTGATCCAAGGCCCGCCGGCCTCTGGCCGCACCCACGTTCTACAGGCCTGCTGTCACCAGGCGGGGGGACGGGGCGCCTTCTTCCTGCCGCTGCGCCACAAGGACCGGTTGCGGCCGGAAATACTCGAAGGCCTCGGCGGATTGTCGATGATCTGCATTGACGACCTGCAATTCGCCGCGGGCGACGTGGACTGGGAACTGGCGCTTGTACACCTAATCGACACGGTCAATCCCACGGCATCCCATCTGGTGCTATCCGCATCGGCGAAAGCCGCCGACCTGCCCTGGGAATTGCCCGACTTGGGCTCGCGCCTGCAACAGGCGCTGTTCTTCCGCCTGCACCTGCTGAGCGACGAAGGCAACATGGAAGCCTTCGAATTGCGCGCGCGCAACCGCGGCCTCGATCTCGCCGCCGGCGTCACCGAATTCATCGGCGCCCGCGCCGAGCGCCGCCTCGACGCCCTGATGGCAATCCTCAAGCGCCTCGACGAAAGCTCGATGCAACGCCAGCATCGCATCACCATCCCCCTCGTCAAGGAAATCCTCGGCTGGTAGTCAGGGCCCCGCGCCGGATGCGCTGCGGTGGCGGCGGATGAAGGCGATCAGGCCGCAGAAGATCAGGATGGTGAGCGTTATATGCGTCAATCCCCAGGCGAGCCGGTCGGGATTGAAGGCGAGCAGGACGCCGTGAATGAAATAGAACTGGATGATGAAGCCGAGCCAGGCGTAGACGCGCGGGCGCGAGGCGTGCAGACCGGGCAGCAGCAAAGCCAGCGGCAAGGCCTGTATGCCGAAGGCGAACAGGCCGGCGACACTGACCATGCTCAGCATCAGGCCGGTGCGCAGGAAAATGAGTATCAACAAGGCGTATGCCGAGAACAGCACCAGCCGACGAGCATTTCCGTGTCGCATTGAGAAGTCTCCCGAATTTGCGCATGCCGTCCCTGGCGCGACTTCATTGGCTTCGACAACCTCCAGTCTCGCCATCCATGGCGAGCCGTTCGTCCAGCCGCCAAGCGCGGCTTGGCGTCTTTCAGACCACGCTCGAAGCTGCGCTTCTTGTCGGCTTTGCCGACCGGACCTCGCTCACGACAGCTTCAGGGCAATCTCGGCGACGCGCTTTCCGAGCGCCTTGCACAGCACGGCCTCTTCCTCGCTGAGCTCGACGGGTTCGCCGGCAAGCGCGAGATGGCTGGCGCCATAGGGCGTGCCGCCGGTCGTCGTTGTGCGCAGCGCCGGCTCGGTGTAGGGGATGCCGCAATAGATCATGCCATGGTGCAGGAAGGGCAGCGCCAGGGTGAGCAAGGTCGTTTCCTGGCCGCCATGGAGCGAGGAAGTCGAAGTGAAAGTGGCGACGGGCTTGTCAACCAGATCGCCGGAGCCCCAGATCGAGCCCGTGCCGTCGATAAAAAATTTCAACGGAGCGGCCATGTTCCCGAAACGCGTCGGACTGCCGGCGACTAGTCCGGCGCAATCGCGAATGTCGGTTTCGGTGCAATAGATCGCGCCTTCGGCGGGCACTGCGGCTTCGGTCTTTTCGGTCGCCGGCGAGACCGCCGGCACCGTGCGCAGCCGCGCTTCCATGCCTTCCACCTGTTCCACGCCCCGGGCGATCAGCCGGGCCATCTTTCCGGTCGCGCCATTACGGGTGTAATAGAGAACCAGGATATAGGGATTCACTCATCGTCTCCGATGAGCGCGAGCACCGCCTCGGGCGGCCGGGCGATGATCGCCCTGTCGCCTTTCACGACGATGGGCCGCTGGATGACGATGGGATGATGGCAGACGAGGTCGTAGACGATTTCTTCGCTCAAGGCCTTGTCGCCGAGTCCGAGGTCGTCGTATTCCGGTTCGCTCCTGCGCAGCAGATCGCGGATGCCCATGCCCAGCTTGCCGAGCAATTCCTTCAGTTCGTCGATGTTGGGGGGTGTCTCCAAGTAGTGAACGACATCGTATTCGGCTTCGTTTTCGTCGAGCAGCGCCAGCGTCGCCAGCGACTTCGAGCAATTTGGGTGGTGATAAACGACAATCCGGTCCATGGCGCAAGTATACAAAATCGGACCCGCTCAGGAAGAGACTAGCGTCTTCGAGAGTTGTCTCGGTCCGCCACCCGTCGGCGGCGACTCACGTTGTGCGGAATCCATGGCTCCGGGCTTCGGTTTCGATGTGGCAACTGTTACCGGTTTGCGATCGTGGAGATGGCCGTATCGGTGGGGAGGATGGTTTTACAGGGGCTGCGGCGGCTCGTGTATTCGACGCCGCCGTCCGCCAGCGCCCGCGGCGACACCACGAGCCGGTGCGGAATCCCGATCAGTTCGGATTCGGCGAACTTGACGCCGGGGCTGGTCTTCCGGTCGCGGTCGTCGAGCAGCACTTCGATGCCGGCCGCTTGCGCCTGCCGGTACAGCGCTTCGGCCCGCTCGCGCACCTGTTCCGACTTGTGCGCGTCGACCTCGACGATGATGAGATGGAAGGGCGCCACGCTGTCGGGCCAGACGATGCCGCGCTCGTCGTGATATTGCTCGATGACCGCGGCCGCGAGCCGGGTCACGCCGATGCCGTAACAACCCATGTGCATCACCGTCGACTTGCCCTGTTCATTGAGCACGCTGGCGCCGAGCGCCTCGCTGTATTTCGTGCCCAACTGGAAGATGTGGCCGACTTCGATGCCGCGGCGAATGGTCAGCGTACCCTTGCCGTCCGGGCTGAGATCGCCTTCGCGCACCGTGCGGATATGGGTGATTTCGTCATAACGGCAATCGCGCTCCCAATTCGCATTGACCAGGTGGTGGCCAGCGCGATGGGCACCGCAAATGAAATTCTTCAGTCCGGTGACGCTTGGGTCGGCTATCGCGCGGATTCCGAGCGAATTCACCGGGCCGAGGCAGCCGGGAGCGCAGCCGAGCCGTTCGCGAATCGTTTCGTCTCCGGCGAAGCGCAAGGGCGAGCCCACGCCTTCGATCTGCCGCGCCAGGGTTTCGTTCAGTGTCTGGTCGCCGCGTAACAGCAAGGCGACGAGATCGTCTCCCGGCGCGCCTTTTTCGTCCGCGGCGTGAACGATCAGGATTTTCACCAGCCGCCGCGGCTTGACATCGAGCAGCTCGCAAACGTCTTCGATGGTGGCCGCCTTGCCGGTGTCGACGGCTTCGCAATCCAGCGGGTCCGCGTCGTCCGCGGCATCGGGAACGCCGCCGGTGGCGAGTTCGATATTGGCCGCGTAGTCGCTGCCGGTGGAAAAAACGATTTCATCCTCGCCGGAATCCGCCGGCACGTGGAACTCGTGTGAGGTGCTGCCGCCGATATTGCCCGAATCCGCCGCCACCGCGCGGTACTCCAGCGAGAGGCGGCGCAATATGGCCTCGTAAGCCTGGTGCATGTCGCGATAGGTTTGTTCCAGCGAGGCCTGGTCGACGTTGAAGGAATAAGCGTCCTTCATGACGAATTCCCGCGCCCGCATGACGCCGAAACGCGGGCGCCGCTCGTCGCGGAACTTGGTCTGGATCTGGTAGACCACTACGGGCAACTGGCGATAGCTGTGGCACTCGTTGCGGATGATGTCGGTGACGACTTCCTCGTGGGTTGGGCCGAGGCAGAAATCGCGTTCGTGGCGGTCCCGAAAGCGCGCGAGTTCGGGCCCCATGCCCTCCCAGCGCCCGGATTCCCGCCAGAGTTCCGCCGGCTGCACCATCGGCATGAGGATTTCGAGGGCGCCGATGCGGTCCATTTCCTCGCGCACGATATTGGCGATCTTGTGGACGACGCGCATACCCAGCGGCAGGAAACTGTACACGCCGGCGGCCAATTTGCGGATCATGCCCGCGCGCAACATCAGCCGATGACTGACGATCTCGGCGTCGGCGGGAGTTTCCTTCGCGGTAGCGAGCAGGAATTGACTGGTTCTCATAGGCGGAGAGGCGAAGGGCTTACAGCGCGTAGTCCTTCAGTTTCTTCAGCGGCGTAATCCTGATTCGGGTGGAGGCGGGCTTTCGCGGGACATCCATGACTTCTCCGGGCTTGAAGGGGTTGGGCACGTTCTTTCGCGCCGGCCGCGCCGCCTTCTTCGCGGTTGCGATCTTGAGCAGGCCCGGAAGGATGAATTCCCCGACGGCGCGTTTCCGGACATGGCGCTCCACGATGGAGCCGAGCTCGTCGAGAACCGCCGCGACGTGCTTGCGGTCGACATCGGTATTGGCCGCGATTTCGTTGAGTATTTCGGTTTTTGTATATCTTTTGTGGATCGCCGGCTTTCGCCGCCTCTTGCGGGCGCCAGCGGTTCGCCTAGTCATGCACGGTTCCTTAGATTGCGTTCCTGTCTTGCGTTGCCGTTTCGCGTTCTTGGCCGATCCCCAGCCGTATGGTTTTCAGGGAATTCAAGCTAATGCATTTATCGAGGCTTTACAAGTTCGGTAACCTGCCTTGTGGCGCGTCGTGCAGATTCTCTACAATGGCGCTCGCCATAGGAAATGTCCCTGATGCCCGGATTGTTCCCAATTTATGTCGGATTGCGTTATTCGGTGGCGCGCAGGGGCAATCTGCTGTTGTCATTCGTCACCTTCCTCTCGATGCTTGGCATCAGCTTGGGCGTGATGGTGCTTATCGTCGCGCTTTCGGTCATGAACGGCTCGATCGGCGTGTTGCGCGGCGAAGCCCTGAAGGCGGTGCCGCATGTGACCTTGTCCGCGGTCGAAGGTGAACTCGATTGGGAGGCCATGACGGCGCTGGCGCGGGAGAATCCCGAAATACTCGCCGCGGCGCCCTTCGTCGAAGCCGAAGCGGTGTTGCGTTTCCGCGGCCGCGACGCCTTCGTGCGTCTGCGCGGCGTCTTGCCGGAACGCGAACTCGAGGTGCTCGACGCGCAAGAGCCCGCCGACAGTGAATTGTTCTCGGGCATGGCCGAAGTTCCCGGCGGCATGATCGTCAGCGCCCGCCTGGCCGCCTCGCTCGGCATGCTTCCCGGCGAACAGGCGTCGGTTTTCTCCCTGGCCGGTCTGCTCGCGCGTTCGTTCGACGATAGCCGGGGCCTGACGATCACCGGCTTCGAGGACTTCGGCATCTACGGCGAAAGCAATATCGTGCTGTTGCATCTGGGACAGGCGCGCGACGTGTTGCGCGCCGACCCCGGCGCCGACCTGAAATTGCGGCTGAAAGTCGCCGACGCAATGGCGGCCCGCCGGATTGCCGAAGACAGTTTCGGCCGCGTGCCCGGCGTGGAAATCGTGACCTGGCAGGAAGAACAGGCGAGCCTGTTCAACGCGCTGGCGATGGAAAAGCTCGTCACCACCGTGATGCTGCTCGTGATCGTGCTCGTGGGGGCGGTCAATATCGTCTCGACCCTGGTCATGGTGGTGGCGGACAAGAGCGCCGACATCGCCATCCTGCGCACCATGGGCGCCGGCAGTTCTTCGGTGCTCGGCATTTTCGTTGTTCAGGGCATGGTGGCGGGCGTGGCGGGAACCTTGACCGGCGCGGCGCTCGGCGTCCTGCTCGGCCGCAACATCACCGCGATCAGCCAAACGCTGGAACGATGGTTGAACATGTTGCCGCTGCAAGGCGAGGTTTATCTGCTTTCACATCTGCAAACCCGGGTCGATCTCGGGGAAGTGCTGCTGATCAGTCTCGCCGCGCTGGCGATCAGTCTCGCCGCCACCTTGTATCCCGCTTGGCGCGGCAGCAAGGTGCGGCCGGCCGAAGTGCTGCGTTACGAATAGGATGCAGGAATGGAAGCCAACGGACCCGTAATCCGCTGCGAGAGGCTCGGCAAATGCTACGAGCAGGGACCCCAGCGCGTCGAAGCGCTGAAAAACGTGTCATTGCAGGTCGCCGCAGGCGAGCGCATCGCCGTCATCGGCAGCTCGGGCTCGGGCAAGACTACCTTGCTCAATCTGCTCGGAGGCCTCGATGCGCCGAGCAGCGGCAAGGTTTTTATCGGCGGCCGTGACCTGGGCGCGCTTGACGAGCGCGAACGGGGAACGATGCGCAACCGCTTTCTCGGCTTCGTCTACCAGTTTCATCATTTGCTGGCGGAGTTCAGCGCGTTGGAAAACGTCGCCATGCCGTTGCTCATCCGCGGCGAAGGCCGCGGGCTGGCAAAGCAGCGAGCAGGGAAAATGCTCGAGCGCGTCGGCCTCGGCGAACGGGCGGGCCATCGTCCGTCGCAATTGTCCGGCGGCGAACGCCAGCGTGTCGCCATCGCCCGGGCGCTCGTCGGCGAACCGCGCTGCGTATTGCTCGACGAACCGACCGGCAATCTCGATCACCATACCGGCCTCGAAATCAGCGCGTTGATGCTCGAATTGAACGAATCGCTCGCTACGAGTTTCATTACCGTGACCCACGACCGTGAACTGGCCCGGTCGATGCAACGCATCCTGGTGCTCGAAGATGGCCAACTCCGCGCCTGAGCGCGCCGTGGCGCTGCCGCGCTACATCGCCTTGCGCTACGTCAGCGCCGGGCGGGGCGGCGGGCTGGTTTCGTTCATGTCCGCCGTATCGATATTTGGCCTCGCGCTCGGCATCGCGTTGTTGCTGACGGTGTTGTCGATCATGAACGGTTTCGACCGCGAAATGCGGCAAAACGTGCTCGGCATCGTGCCTCATATCACCTTGCGAGCCGAAACCGGCCTGAACGCGGAGCAATGGCAGGCCTTGCAGTCGCAACTCGCCGCCGGCGCCGGCGTCGAGTCGGTCTCGCCGATCATCGAAATGCAGGCGGTGGTGGCGACGGAAGCGGGCAACAGCGGCGTCATGGCGAACGGCGTCGATTCCGAACTCGAAGCGGATTTCTCCGCCATCGACCGCTTCATGCTCGCCGGCGGTCTGGAAGAATTGAGGGACACCCATTGGGGAATCGTGCTTGGCGAACCCTTGGCGCGAGAGTTGGCGGTAGAAATTGGCGAACGCGTGAGGCTCTATTCCCCGGCGATCGCGGTCAATCCGCTCAGGCCCGTGGTGAACTTCCGCGAATTCGAGGTCAGCGGCATTTTCCGCGTCGGCAGCGGCGATATCGACAGCCGCCTGGTATTGATCAACCGCGACGCCGCCCGCGCCCTGTTCCGGCTGCGCGGCCCCCAGAACGCGCTCTGGCTGCGCACCGGCGATGTGCTGGAAGCACAAAACCTGCTACAGGAGATCGCCCCGCAATTGCCGCCTGACGTCACGGCGGATTCCTGGGTCACCCAATTCGGCGCCGTCTACGAGAACATCCGCTTTTCCCGCGACCTCATCAGCTTCCTGCTTTGGCTGCTAATCGCCGTGGCTGCATTCAATCTCGTCGTCAGCCTTATCATGATCGTGCGCGACAAACGCGCCGACATCGCCGTGCTGCGGGCGCTGGGCGCCGAACCGGGAATCATCAACCGCATCTTCATGTGGCAGGGCGCGCTGATCGGCGTGACGGGCATCGTCCTGGGCCTGACAGCGGGCATTCTCGGCTCGCTCTACATTAGCGACCTGGCCCGCTTCATCGAAACGAGCCTCGGCGTCCAATTTCTCAACGCCGACATCTACCCCATGGATTACCTCCCCTCCAACCTGCAATTCAGCGACATCGTCACCGTAAGCGCCGGCGTCCTGCTGCTTTCCCTGCTAGCGACGATCTACCCCGCCCGCCGCGCCGCCGCCGTCCGCCCCGCCGTAGCCCTGCGAGCCGAATAAGCCCGAAACAACGCGAAAAAGCGCCCTCGTTACTACATTTTCTTTCGGTACCTCTGCTGGGTTTCTTGGCTTCGATCCGTCGCCGCCGGGTGGCAGAGGGTTCAGCGGACGCCGTAAATACGGCCCAGCCGCCAAGCACAGCTTGGCGTCGTTCCGGCTGCGCATGAAGCTGCGCTTCATAAACGCTTGCCTACACCCCTGTAGGCTTCGGGCTCGGCGTCCTGCCTAGCAAGCCCGCTGAACCCTCTGCCATCCGACGGCGACTCACGTAGCGCGGAACCGACCGTTCGTCATTCTGCGCGGGTGGAGGCAAGCGTTTGCGAAGCGTAGCTTCGCGCGCAGCCGTAACGACGCGGAGCTATGCTCCGCGGCTGGAGCGAAGCGCAGTCGCAGAATCTCGTGGACGTATAGATGGCCTTTGTTGACGATGAGATTTATCGATGCGTGCCGGGTTGGTTGCCTACATTGCCGGATTGACGCTTGCGAGCCTGACGCCGCGGCCGGAAGTGTGGGCTGGTGTGGTTGTTGCGGCGATTGCAGTGTCAATGTGCTGGGCAGTCCGCCAGAGCGGAGACCTTAGGCGCAAAGCAACTTTACTCGCCGGCGCCGCGCTGCTCGGCTTCGCCTGGCACATGGTCTGGGCCGGATTGCGGCTCGACGCGCAACTCGCGCCCGAACTCGAAGGGCGCGACATGTATGTCAGCGGAATTGTCCGTGGCCTGCCGCGCCGATTCGACGAGATCCAGCAATTCACCTTCGAGATCGAACATTCCGACAGCGGATTCGAGAACCGCAGGGTGCAGCTCAATCATTACGGCGAAGAGGAAATTCTTGCCGGCAAAGCCTACCGCTTCGAAGTCCGAATGAACCGCCCTCGGGGACTCGCAAACCCCGGCGTGTTCGACTACGAAGCCTGGCTCTTTCAGCGCGGCATCGCCGCGCGAGGCTATGTGCGCGGCTCAGTCGAGACAGCGCCCGAATTCGGAGCAGCATGGCTCGATTCGCTGCGCGCCTCGCTCAAGGCGGAAATCTTGCGACTGGCGCAAGATCCGACAACAGCAGGAATTATCGTCGCTCTGGCGCTAGGCGACGACAGCGGCTTGACGGACGAACAATGGGAGCTATTCCGCCAAACCGGCACAAACCACCTGTTCGTAATTTCCGGCCTGCACATCGGCCTGATTTGCCTGCTCGCCTACGGCCTGACCCTGTTCACCGTAAAGCGCTTTCCAGCACTCATGCTGCTCGCCCCCGCACAAAAAATCGCCTTGCTCCCCGCCCTCGCAGCCGCATGCGCCTACGGCTTCATCAGCGGCTTCGGCCTACCCGCCCAACGCGCGCTGGTAATGGCCGCCGTTTTCATGCTCGCCTCCCTGTTCAGCATCAAACAGCCCGCCAGCTTGCGTTTCCTGCTAGCCATGGCCGTAGTCCTGACTCTGAACCCACTGAGCTTCCTGGGCATGGGCTTCTGGCTAAGCTTCCTGGCGGTCGGCGCATTGCTGCTTGCCCAACGCCCCGGCAAACGTCCAACCAGCCCAATCACCTGGCTGATGGCCAGCCTCCGCCCCCAATTGGCGGTAGCCGCGGGCCTGCTGGTCCCGTTGCTGTTCTGGATAGGCGAAGTAAGCCTCCTGGGCCCGCTGGTCAATATCCCGGCGATCCCACTTGTCGGCTTCTGCGTAGTCCCCCTGTGCCTGCTGGTCGCCTGCTCGGTCCCCTTCAGCGAAACCCTGGCGGAAACGCTGCTGCAAGCAGCAAGCTGGCTCCTGCAAGTACTACTCCGGAGCTTGGACGAGGTCGTTGCGCTAGGCTCTAGCTTCGCCATTCTCGACCACGGCACGCCCGCCACGCTGACCCTCGCATTGCTTGCCGCCGGCAGCCTGCTCGCCCTGATGCCGCGAGGCTTCCCCGGCCGTCGCCTAGCACCGCTGTTACTGCTCCCCTTGTTTTTCGCGCAAGCAAAATCAACCCGCGAAGACCTCATCCGCCTTCACATACTCGACGTAGGCCAAGGCCTGGCCGTAATTGTCCAAACCCGCCGCCAAACCCTGCTCTACGACACCGGAGCCAGCTTCTCCCCCGATGCCAGCATGGGCGACCGGGTCGTACTACCCGTACTCAATCAACTGAACGTCCCCAAACTGGACGCCGTCATACTCAGCCACTCCGACGACGACCATAGCGGTGGCTTTCCCGCCATCGCCAAAGCCCTCCCCATAGACCGCCTCTACAGCAGCTTCAACGTTCCCCAAGCCACAGGCCCAACCTACACCTGCCGCAATTACATCAACTGGCGCTGGGACAACGTCGATTTCCGCTTCCTCCACCCCGCAGCCCCCCAAGCAAACGACAACGACAACTCCTGCGTCCTCCAAATCCAAGCCGGAGATTTCACCGCCATACTCCCCGGCGACATCGAATCCACGGTCGAAAGAACTCTAGCCGCAACCCTCCGCGAAGAATTACGCAGCAACCTCCTGATCGCCGCCCACCACGGCAGCAACACTTCTTCCAGTTGGCCTTTCCTGAAAATGGTCAATCCCGAATATGTAGTATTTGCCGCGGGATACAGAAATTCCTTCGGGCATCCTGCAACGCGAGTACTAGAAAGATCATCCGCTTTCACCTCCAATCTGTTAAACACAAGCGCCGAAGGCATGATCAGCTTCATCCTGACGAACCCGGAATCCGACCCACAAGTTACCAGTTTCCGCACCGACCACCCCCGCTACTGGCGAGACTGCAGATTCTGCGACTCCGCTTCGCTCCGCGCAGAATGACAGGAAGAGGAGCCTTGACTCTGCGCGATGTTAGTCGCCGGCGGCGACGAATCGAAGCCATATAGCCCAGACTTGCTGTGTTACATTAGTCCGCTGAAACGAACCGGCACAAAGAGGGCGGTGGATTGATCGACGTTATCAGGGCTGGCGGCTGGCTCATGCTTCCGATTCTGCTGTGCTCGATCGTTGCCGCCGCCATCGTCATCGAAAGATTCTGGAGTCTGGGCCATTCCCGGATCGCGCCTCCCTACCTCATGGCCCAAATCTGGACTTGGCTGAAAAACAAGCAACTGGACGCCGACCGCCTCGGCAGAATCCGCCGGGCCTCACCCTTGGGCAAAATTCTCGCGGCAGGCCTCATCGCCGCCCGCCACGGCCGCCCCGAAATGAGCAAGGCCATCGAACAGGCAGGCGCACAAGTCGTACACGATTTGGAACGCTATCTGAACGCCCTGGGTACCATAGCCCTGATCTCGCCGCTGCTCGGCCTGCTCGGCACCGTTTTCGGCATGATCCAGGTTTTCGATGACATCATGCTCCAAGGTACCGGCGACGCCGGCCTGCTGGCCGGCGGCATTTCCGAAGCGCTCATCACCACCGCGGCCGGCCTCACCGTCGCCATCCCCTCGCTCATGTTCCACCGCCATTTCCGCCGCCGGGTAGACGCTCTCGTGCTGGAACTGGAACAGGAATCCGTCAAACTGGTGGAAATCCTGTTCGGCGACCGCAAAATCAAGGTCGGCGAAACATGAAATTCAGACGCGGCGCGCAACAAAACGAACTGGCGATCAATATCACGCCCCTGATCGACGTCGTTTTCCTGTTGCTCATCTTTTTCATGGTCACCACCAGCTTCAACCATGAGAACTGGATGCAGGTCAATCTGCCCCAGGCCAACGCGCAGGCGCCGGAAACTCCCGCGGCGAGGATCGACGTGGTGGTCGACCGGGACGGCAACTATCTCGTCAACGGCGCCGCGCTCGCCAATAATCGCATCACGACCTTGATTGCCGCGCTCGAGCGCGAAGGCGATGGCGACGAAAGCCTGCTCGTGGTGCTCACCGCCGACGAGAACGCCAGACACCAAGCTGTGGTGACGGCGATGGAAGGCGTCGGCAGGGCGGGCTTCGCGAACCTGCAAATCGCGACCCGCGACATCGTCCGGGACTAAGCGCGGCACGGGAGAAGAATGAATACGGAAGAAACCAGCAACATTGATACGGCGGCAACGGGCGGCGTCCTCTACCGGCGCCTGCTCGGCTACGCCGCGCCGTTCCGGGGAGCGATCTTCTTCTCCATCGTCGGATTCATCCTCTTCGCCGTGACCACGCCCTGGCTTGCCTGGTGGTTCGGCTGGCTCACCGACGCCACCAGCTCGGAAGACGCCGCCGGCCTGCGCAGCTTCGCCGTGCTCAACTGCCTGGCCATCCCCCTCGTGCGCGGCCTCGGCGGCTTCCTCGGCGGCTATTCCATGGCGCATATCGCCAGCCACGTCACCCACAGGCTGCGTTCGCAGCTCAGCGAAAGCCTGATCCTGCTGCCGGCGCGATTCTTCGACGACAAGGAACCCGGCAAGCTCGTCTCGAAATTCAGCTACGACGTCTCCCAGGTGACCGAGGCTTGCAGCAGCGCCTTCGCCATCCTCGTGCGCGAAGGCTTGATCGTGATCGGGCTGCTGTTTTACCTGCTCTATATCGACTGGCGGCTTGGTCTGATTTTTCTCGTGATCGCGCCGCTGGTCGGCCTTGTGGTGCAGGCGGCGTCGCGGCGCTTCCGCCGTTACAGCGGACAAATGCAGGACTCGATGGGCGATGTTTCCCAGATCACGCTGGAAACAATCAAGGGCTACCAGGTCGTGCGCATCTTCAACGCAGAATCCTACGTCAACCGCAAATTGCATGGCGCGAGCGACGCAAACCGGCGCCAGAACATGAAAATCGCCATGGTGCTTGGCATCAGCACGCCGCTGGTGCAATTCATCGTCGCGGTGGCGATGGCGGTGCTCGTCTGGCTCGCGATGTCGCCGGATTTCTTCAACGACAAGACAGCAGGCAAGTTCGTCTCCTTCATCACGGCGGCCGGATTGCTGTCGCGGCCGATCCGCCAACTCACCCAGGTCAATTCGGTGATCCAGCGCGGTCTGGCGGCCGCGGGCAGCGTGTTCAGCGTGCTGGACGAGGAACCCGAATCGAACTCCGGTACATTCAAGACCGACCGGGCCCGGGGCCGGATAGAGTTCGACGACGTGAGCTTTTCCTACGACGGCAACATTCCGGCGCTGAACAACGTCAGCCTCGTCGCCGAATCGGGCCAGACCATCGCCCTCGTCGGCCGTTCGGGTAGCGGCAAATCGACCATCGCGCGGCTGATCGCAAGGTTTTACCCGTACAACAGCGGCGAAATCAGGCTCGACGGCGTCTCTCTGCGCGATTACGAGTTGCGCAATCTGCGCAGCCAGATCTCGGTGGTGAGCCAGAACGTCGTGCTGTTCAACGGCAGCATCGCGGAAAACATCGCCTACGGCGAAGAAAGCTTCGACCGGAAGCGGGTGGAAGAGGCCGCCCGCAACGCCCACGCCATGGAATTCATCGCCGAACTCGACAACGGGCTCGATACCCGGGTCGGCGACGACGCCAGCCTGCTTTCCGGCGGCCAGCGCCAGCGCATCGCCATCGCCCGGGCCCTGCTCAAGAATGCCCCGATCCTGATACTCGACGAGGCGACTTCGGCCCTCGATTCCGAATCCGAGCAGCACGTGCGGGAAGCCCTGCAACTGCTCACCCGCGGCAGAACCACCTTCGTCATCGCGCATCGGCTCTCGACCATCGAGAACGCGGACCGCATCCTGGTGCTCGATGCGGGGCGGGTGGTTGAATCCGGCGCCCACGCTGAGTTGCTGGCCAAAGGCGGCTACTACTCCCGCCTCCGCGCCATGCAGTTTTCGGATATGGACCGGTAATGACCTTGCGATTCGACTTCAATCCAGAGATTCTGCGACTACGCTTCGCTTCGCGCAGAATGACGGGAGATTATGTCATTCCGTGCGCAATGACTCGGGGCATCCATGCCCCTCGCCCCTGCGGGGCGGCGCTGCGCGCCGTCCAAAATGGCAATCCTGCCATGTAGTCGCGGAATCTCGTCGCTCATGAACTTTCTCGAACGCTCCTGGTACGAGGGACACCCATGGCTTTATCTGTTTTGGCCGCTGTCCATCGTGTTCCGAGCGCTGGCCGCATACCGGCGCAGGCGGCACAGCGCGGGCGCGAGCCGGCTCGGCATGCAGCCCGTTATCGTCATCGGCAATATCACCGTCGGCGGCACGGGCAAGACCGCGCTGCTGATCGCCTTGGCGCGGGAACTCAAGCAGCGTGGAATGTCTCCGGGAATCATCAGCCGCGGCTACGGCGCCGCAGCCGCCAACTATCCCCTGGCCGTCAAAGCCGATTCGGACCCCGATGAATGCGGCGACGAGCCGGTGCTGATCGCGGCGAGCACCGAATGCCCCGTGGTCGTGGACCCGGACCGCCCCGCGGCGCTGGCGCATCTGCTGACCCAATACAAGGTCAACATCGTGCTCAGCGACGACGGCCTGCAACATTACCGGCTGCATCGCGATATCGAGATCGCCGTGGTCGATGGCGCGCGCATGTTCGGCAACGGCCTGCCGCTGCCCGCCGGCCCGCTGCGCGAACCGCGGCAACGCCTGCACGAAGTCGACTTTGTCATCGTCAACGGCGAAGCGGCAGAACCGCTGGAATTGCCTGTCCCACTATACGACGCGGCAATGGAGGCGCATTCCCTGGTCAACCTCGCCACCGACGAAGAACGCTCCTTCACCGGAGCGCCGTTCCACGTCGGCAACACCTTGCAACTCATCTCGGGCATCGGCAATCCCGAGCGGTTTTACGCCTTGATGAAAAACCTGCCGTACCCGCTCGCCCGCATCGAATTCCCCGACCATCACAAATTCAGCGAGGAAGATTTCGTCGGCGAGCGCGTCGACGCGCATCAGCCCATCGTGTTGACCGAAAAGGATGCGGTAAAATGCCGCCGTTTCGCGACAGCCAATTTCTGGGCCCTGCGCGCGGAAATGAAGCTGCCGCCGGAATTCGTCAAAGCCCTGCTGAAAAGGATCCGGCAGGCGAAAGCGAAAGCCAAGACCTGAATTTCATCGCCAGGAAAATGAACGTAGACCGCAAACTGCTCGCCATACTCGTCTGCCCCATCTGCAAGGGCGAATTGCGCTACGACCGCCAGGCCGCCGAACTGCTATGCGTCGCCGACGGCCTCGCCTTCCCCATCCGCGACGGCGTCCCGGTCATGCTCCCCGAGGAAGCCCGGGAGATGAACTTCGAAGAGCGGGAAAAGGCCCGGTGACGTTCTCCGTCATCATTCCGGCGCGAATCGGTTCTACGCGCCTAAAACGGAAATTGCTGCTCGATCTGGTCGGCAAACCGGTTCTGCAACACACTATTGAGCGCGCGCTGGCAAGCGAGGCCAGCCAGGTAGTCGTCGCCACCGATAATAAGGAAATCGCCAAACTAGGAAAGTTGGCAGGCGTGGAGGTGGTCATGACTTCGTCCGATCACGCTACCGGTACGGATCGCATCCAGGAAGCTGCGGCCTCGCTAGGGCTGGGCGGAGAAGAAATTGTCGTCAACGTGCAAGGCGACGAACCACTGATCCCCATTGCCGCGATCAACCAGGTTGCTCGCAATCTTGCGGAGCATGAGGATGCAGGCATCGCCACCTTGTGCGAGGAAATCACCGACGCAGCCGAGATTGCCGACCCAAACGCCGTAAAAGTCGTTCGCGACGAGCAGGGATTCGCGCTCAATTTCAGCCGTTCTCCGATCTCCCATGACGATGCATCCCCGGATTTACGGCATATCGGTATATACGCCTACCGCGTCGAATTCCTGGATAGTTTCGTAGAATGGCCGCAATCGAAATCGGAACTCAGCGAACGACTTGAACAGTTGCGCGCGCTGAGCCACGGAGTAAAAGTGCATGTAGGAATTTCAAGCGAGCGGATTCCGCCGGGCATTGACACCAAGAAAGACTATGAAGCAAACACGGCCATTCTCACAAACCGGAACGATTTTCTCTAATCCGTCATTCTGCGCGAAGCGAAGCGGAGTCGCTGAATCTCTTCGAGTTAGCGCCATTCCCGACGAGATTCCGCGACTGCGCGCGGAATGACATGGCCCACAGCACCACATGAAGCTCACCTACGACGCCGACCTGCTGCCGCACAACTCCTTCGGCGTCCCGGCGCGAGCCGCCTGCCTGGCCGAAATCCACGCAAGCGAAGATCTAGAACAGGCCGTTGATCTCGCCGACTCCCGCAATCTACCCCTTCTACTCCTCGGCGGCGGCACAAACGTCCTGTTCGCAGACGATTTCCCCGGCATGGTCCTGCTCATGCGCAACCGCGGCGTCGAACTCGACCGCGAAAGCGGCCTGATCCGCATCGCCGCCGGAGAAAACTGGCACGATCTGGTACAAACCTGCCTCAAAAACAGCCTCTACGGCCTCGAAAACATGGCCCTGATCCCCGGCAGCACCGGCGCCGCACCCGTACAAAACATCGGCGCCTATGGCGTCGAACTGGAATCCTT
This sequence comes from Pseudomonadales bacterium, assembly GCA_963664805.2. Lineage (GTDB taxonomy): Bacteria > Pseudomonadota > Gammaproteobacteria > Pseudomonadales > Pseudohongiellaceae > UBA9145. The sequence continues at coordinate 683,897 of OY761612.1, forward strand.
CTTCGTCGAACTCAACCTGTTCGACTGCGAATCCGGCAACAGCCGCCTCATGAACCGCGAAGACTGCAATTTCTCCTACCGCGACAGCATCCTGAAACAACCCCGCCCGCGCCCACAAGTAGTCTGCTCCCTGACATTGCAACTACAACGCGACCCAGCCCCAAACCTCAGCTACCCAACACTAGCCAAAGAACTCGAACCCATCGCCGACCCCACACCACAAGACATATTCAAAGCCGTCTGCCAAATCCGCCGCCGCAGACTCCCCGACCCCACCAAAATCGGCAACGCCGGCAGCTTCTTTAAAAACCCGGTAATTACACACGACAAATTCGAACAACTACGCAGCCAATTCAACTCACCCCCGTCATTCCCCGCGAAAGAGGGCGTAAAAGTCCCCGCCGGCTGGCTCCTCGAACAATGTGGCTTCAAAGGCTACACAAAGGGCACCGCAGGCGTCTCCGACCGCCACGCCCTCGCGCTGGTCAACAAGGGAGGCGCCACCGGCAAGGAACTCCACCAACTAGCCAAGGAAATGCAAGAACGAGTCCTAAACGAATTCAACATCACCTTAGAACCCGAAGTCCGCATCATCAGCACTGCGTGAGTCGCCGTCTGGCGGGCGGGGTTCAGCGGGCGTGCGAGGCAGGGATAGCCGAGCTCGAAGCCTACAGGGGTGTAGGCAAGCGTTTATGAAGCGCAGCTTCATGCGCAGCCGGAACGACGCCAAGCTGTGCTTGGCGGCTGGGCCGTATTTACGGCGTCCGCTGAACCCCGCCCGCCAGACGGCGACGGCTCGAAGCCACAAACCCAAGAGATTCTGCGACTCCGCTTCGCTCCGCGCAGAATGACGGTGGGAGAACTGCGCTCCCGCAGAATGACGTTCCTATTGAGCGGTGCGCCAGTGTTCGTTAAGCTTTTCCAGCGGCACGAAAGGACGCAACCCCCGCTCCAGGCCCCAATCACAGATTGGGGCCGCTCGGGACTGCGCACGAAGCTGCGCTTCGTAAACGCTTGCCCTCGCCCATGACTGAAAAAACCGCCTTCGATCACGAGAGTTTCATAGCCGGCCTCACGCGCAGGCCCGGGGTGTACCAGATGCACGACAGCGCCGGCAAAGTCATCTACATCGGCAAGGCCGCCAACCTCCGCAACCGCGTCCGCAGCTACTTCCGCGGCACAGCCCTGAACGCCAGAAGCCTCGCCATGATCAACAAGGTGGCCCACATCGAAGTCACCGTCACCGACAGCGAAACCGAGGCCCTGCTGCTCGAACAGTCCCTCATCAAACGATCTAGGCCCACCTACAACATCCAGTTGCGCGACGACAAGTCCTACCCCTACATCCTGCTCACCGACCACCAGGACTTCCCCAGGCTGTCCTTCTACCGCGGCAGCCGGCGCGGCAAGGGAATCTTCTACGGCCCATACCCCAGCGCCCATTCGACCAGGGACAGCCTGAACGTATTGCAGAAAGTCTTCCAGGTGCGCCAATGCGAGGACAGCTATTACAGCAACCGCACCCGGCCCTGCCTGCAACACCAGATCAAGCGCTGCACCGCGCCCTGCGTCGGCCTCGTCTCGCAAGAAGATTACGCCGAGCAGGTGCGCTATTCGAAGCTCTTCCTCGAAGGCAAGAGCGACAGGCTCTTCAACGAACTCGCCAGAGACATGGAAGCCGCCGCCGCCCGCGAACAATTCGAGAAAGCCGCCGTCATCCGCGACCGCATCGCCGCGCTCCGGCGCATCCAGGACAAGCAGGCCGTGGCCAACAAGGGCGGCAATTCCGACATCATCGCCGCGGAGCTCGACCAGCCCTACGCCTGCGTACACGTGATCCACGTCAGGGCAGGGCGCATCATCGATTCGAAAAGCCATTTCCCCCAATACCGCCTCGCGCAAAACGCGACCGAAGTCGTCGCCGCCTTCATCTCCCAGGTCTACCTCTCCGGCGGCAAGGCAAGCCTCATGCCCCGCGAGGTGATCGTGCCCGAGCTGCCCGAGGAAGCCGAAAAAATCGAAGCCGCCCTGAGTTACGTGGCGGAACGCAAGATAAAACTGTCCGCCCGCGTGCGCAGCCATCGCGCCAGATGGCTGGAAATGGCCGGCGCCAACGCGCGCCAGTCGCTCGAAACCCTGCTCGCCAGCCGGCAGAACATCCGCCGCCGCCTGCTCTTCCTGCAACGCGCGCTGAAACTGGAAAAGGTCCCCGCGCGGCTCGAATGCTTCGACATCAGCCATACCGGGGGCCGGGAAACCGTCGCCTCGGCCGTCGTATTCGACGAAAACGGCCCCGCCAGGAGCGACTACCGGCGCTTCAACATCAACGCCGTCAAGGCGGGAGACGATTACGCCGCCATGGAGCAGGTGCTCAAGCGGCGCTTCGCCCGCCTGCTCGCCGACGAAGCCAAGATGCCCGACCTCGTGCTCATCGACGGCGGCGAAGGCCAACTCGGCCGCGCGGCAAAAGCCTTCGACGAACTCGGCGTCGAAAACCTGCCCCTGCTCGCCATCGCCAAGGGAATCAGCCGCCGCCCCGGCCAGGAAACGCTGTTCCTGCGCCAAGGCGAGACGACCCGGGAACTGAGCCTGGATTCGATTTCCCCGGCCCTGCACCTGGTGCAGCAGGTGCGCGACGAAGCGCACCGATTCGCCATCGCCGGCCATCGCCGCAAGCGCGCCAAAGCCGGCAAGACCTCGTTCCTGGAAAGCATTCCGGGCGTCGGCCCGGCCCGGCGGCGGGAACTGCTGCGGCATTTCGGCGGCCGCCAGCAACTGTTCCGCGCCAGCGAAACGCAACTCGCCAACGTCAACGGCATCAGCCGGCAAATGGCCGAAACCATATACAAACACCTACACGGAACGTTCCCATGAACATCGCCAACCTGACAACCATCCTGCGCATCGTCCTGATTCCGGTGATCGTGGGCTACTACTACTCGAACCTGGCCCAGGGCCACCTGATCGCCGCCGCGGTTTTCGCCGTGGCCAGCCTGACCGACTGGCTCGACGGCTATCTCGCCCGCAAGCTCGACCAGGCGACCGAACTCGGCGCCTTCCTCGACCCGGTCGCGGACAAACTGCTCGTCGTCGTGGTCTCGCTGGTGCTGCTGGCGACGTATCCGGCGCTGCTGCTGCCGATCGCCGTCATCGTCGTGCGCGAACTGGTGATCTCCGCCTTGCGCGAATGGACCGCGGCCAAGGGCAAACGCGTCGCGGTGGCCTTCTCCGGCAAGCTCAAGGCGACGATCCAGATGCTCGCCATCATCGCCTTGCTGACGCTCGAAAACGGCGAACCGCGCCTGCTCTGGCTCCTCGGCGCCGGCCTGATCTACCTCTCCGCCATCATCGCCCTATGGTCCATGGCCCAATACTTCCACCGCGCCTGGCAAAACCTGCGAGGCTCGGAATAATGTCATTCTGCGCGAAGCGAAGCGAAGTGACTCAGGGCATCCATGCCCTTCGCCCCTGCGGGGCAGCGCTGCGCGCTGTCCAAAACGGCAATCCTGCCGTTTTGTCGCAGAATCTCCAACTTGACTCGAAAGCGTCAGCCATTAGAATATCCCGCCTGCCCAAAGCGGGAATAGCTCAGTTGGTAGAGCACGACCTTGCCAAGGTCGGGGTCGCGAGTTCGAGTCTCGTTTCCCGCTCCAATTCCTCCCCACCGTTTTTCTGCTATATTGCCCGCGAAACGAAGGCTGGGTGGCAGAGTGGCCATGCAGCGGACTGCAACTCCGCGTACGCCGGTTCGATTCCGACCCCAGCCTCCATTAACACTGTTTGGGCGAGACTGAAAAACTCGTGAACCATTTGTGCTCGACAACTGCGATAAGATTTTGGCTGGAATGAGTGCAAGAATGTCAATCAAAGCTTCAAAATGTAATTGGAGAAATGATCCATATCCTCTAAATCTCATTCCTGTGCGACCGCTAGAACAAATAGTCCCAATACCTGAACTTATCCGTAAATTCCCAAAAACTCGCTACTATGGTAGTAAGCGAAAATTGCTAACTTGGATGTACTCAAAATTAAAACCTCTTCAGTTTAATACTGCACTTGATTTGTTTGGAGGGACAGCGAGTGTTTCGCAACTATTTTGGGCAATGAAAAAATTTGTAACTTATCATGATGCATTCAAATTTAATACTGAAATTGCCGCAACATTATTAGACGAATATGTAGCGCTTTCTCGATCAGAGATTCAATCATTTTTGACAAGTATTGAGCCTAAGGAAGGAATGATTTTTAGAAATTTTAAAAACATATTCTATAGAAGTGCAGAAAATGCTTGGCTTGATGGGTATATGACTAGTATTCTTAACTCTAAGCAATCCGCAGATATAGACTACCTATTGCGATATCTAGTTTATCAAGCTTGCTTGAAGAAGCGCCCATTTAATCTTTTTCATCGCGCAAATTTAAATCTAAGAACTCGATCAGCGGTGAAGCGTACCTTCGGAAATTATGTGACCTGGGAAAAGTCTTTTGAGTCACATATACTCGATACATTCGACGAGTTAGTTGCGAGTAAGACAAAGTTATATGTAAGTACTGATGTGTTGCCGCATGGCGAAGCAATGGATGTGCCAGCAGGCTTTTTTGATTTAGTATACTTAGATCCACCTTATGTGAATAAGATAGATTCATACAATCGCGATAATTATTGGAGAAAATATCATTTTCTCGAAGGTTTGGCTAATTATCATGAGTGGGAAAAATTAGTTGACCTTAACTCAAATATACGGCTACCTCCAGTTCCTAGACAATTCTTAAGGTGGTCAAGTCAAACTCATTTCAAAAAATCACTATTCGAATTAGTTAAGAAGCACAAAGGATCCATAGTTGTACTATCATATGTGGCACAAGCATATCCATCCGATATCGAACTAAAGGAATTGTTTGAGTCCCATTTCTCTGAGATTCAGATACATTCTGTTGAGCATGCACATGCACTAAGCTCAACAAAAAAGAGAGAGTTACTCTATATAGGTTTACCAAAATGAATATAATTAAAACAGTTGATGTAAAAATTGCTCGTGGCCCACTGACCATTTTAACCGCTTTCATTTTACTACTAATTTTTATCGCACTCTTTACTGGTTATGAAGATTCCAAATTTGCAAATATTTATGGAGGGATAATTGGTGGAATAGTGGTGTTTATACTAAATCTAATTGTTGAGTACTCTACCTACAAACGATTGAATAAACTCGAAAAAATGCAAGTGCAAAATGTTCTGAAAAATCGACACAATATTGACTATTATCGAAAAGTTTTAAAAAATGCTCAATATAATGTTGTGGCAACTGGAGCGTCCTGCTCTCGGTTTATTACAGATTTTTTGGATATAGATAATGAGGAGAGCGTGCTTATACATAGATTGCGGTCACATCCAAATCTTAGCGTGCGAATATTGATTCCAGATGCAGATAATATGGATGTGGAAAGTAGTCAAAAGTTTTGTGTGCTTAAAAGAAAAATTATTAGCTTTCAACAAGAATTTCCAAATAGAATCGAAATACGACGCTTCTCAAGTAAAGCAAGAATAAGTGCAGTTGTTGTTGATGATGAGATATTGGTTGGTCCAATATTTGAAGAAGTAGAGAGCAAATTGTCACCTGCAATACATATCAGTTGTTCCACGGATTTTGGTAAGAAGCATATACAGTATATTGATACTATATGGGAAGGTGGGAAAGTGTTAAGTTATGATTGAGGTTAATGTCAATCCAAGAATTCACATGGGACTAATATCCATGCATGAAACTGGATATAGAAAACATGGTGGCATAGGATTCTCGATTAATGATCCAATCACGCGGCTAAGCTTTCACAGGCAAAAGAATTTTAAAATTTGTGATAAGCGAGAGCATCCATTAACTAATATTGAGTCAACTACTCTTCTTGAATTGTTAAATAGGATTCGCTCAAGATATTCTCTAAAATTTGCTGCCAAAATAGTTATTAGAGGCAAGTCAAGGCACCATATTGGTCTTGGTATGGGTACGGCGATTAGACTGGGAATACTTGAAGGGCTATTCAAATGCAATAACAGGACAATTAAAGATACGGATCTTATAGGAATTTCGGAGCGTGGTGGTACATCTGGAATAGGCATACATACATATTTCAGTGGTGGCCTTGTATTTGACCTCGGAATACCAAATGACGGCTCAAGCTTTCAACCCTCATCACGTCCAGGAAGAAAGATTCTTCCTCTAAAGCTTCCTGCACTTAAGTTGCCAGAGTGGTCAATGTGTATCTGCTTTCCAAATGATTTAGAAACACTAACGCAACAGGAAGAAATAGAGTTCTTCCAGAATACTGCTCCAATTGCAGAAGAGAAGGCATTTGAATCTTGCTATCATGCCCTATTTGGTGTCTACTCATCCATAGCTGAAAGGGATTACGACTTATTCTGTAAGTCTGTACAAAACCTTCAAAATGCTGAGTGGAAACGCAAAGAATGGTTGTTGTATGGAAGCAGACTTTTTGACTTAAGATCAAGTCTTCTAAAGGATGGGGTTTCTTGTGTTGGAATGTCTAGTCTAGGACCTCTTATTTACTGCTTTGGAAATGAAATATGCTTGAAAGAAGTTCAACAGAAATCAGAAATATATAACTGCATAATTTCTATAGTCAAATTTTGTAATTCTGGAAGATTAATAAAGGATCATTGACCGATGCTGAAGCTAATATTTTTTACTTCAAATCGGGTTAAGCTTGCGCATGCTAGGCACTGGGCAGAAAATTTTGATTTGATTATAACGGGATTTAGGCAAAGGACATATCACGCTGACTATGATGAGCCAAAATTGAGCTCTCGAGATGAAGTTTTAGCCGCAAGTTACAATAATGCATTGGCACAGTGTAAGAGGGCGGGTATAAATGTAGAAAATACTGCATTTATATTAGAAGATACATCTGTAACAATTCACGGATTGAGTTCTGATGATGAGGATATCCCAGGGGTAAACATAAAGTACTGGATGCAGGATATGTCATTTACATATCTAGATATGCTTTTGAAAGAAAATGGGAATGATCGGAGAGCTGAAGTTTGTTCAAATGTTCTATTACATGCCCCTCACTATTATAGGGAAATTCTTGGATTAGATATCGACTTTAGAATATTTTCGTCAAAGCAAGGCGGAATTGTGGTAGATAAAGAAGTTGAATTCGAAACCAATCTTGTATATCCATGGCTAGATAACCAAACATTTAATCAATGGTTCCAACCATTTGGTGCAGATAAACCACTTGGTGCATTGGATATTGAGCTGGCAGATAAACTGGATTTTAGGCGCGGTTCTTTTTTGGATACATTTAGGTTTTTGGGAGCAGCCCCACGATTACCTAAGTCGAGAAATCAGTTTGAGTTATCGTTTGATAGCAGACCAAACATTATCTTGTGTGGCTATACGTGTTCTGGAAAAACAACAGCTAGTCAATACATGGCGAACGCATATGATTATCAGCACGTTGAAGCAAGTGACTTTATGCAAATGAGTTTTTTTAGAAGGCATGGTGTTAAAAACAGTATTAGAACTAGCAATTTTGCCGAGATTGCATTAAGGGAAAAGCCGCTAATTGTTGCTCAACAAGTATTGCAATATATTGAGGAGGAGTGGACGACACCTGCTGTGGTGTCAGGTTTTAGATCAATAATGGAAGTCAATTACCTAGTAGAAAATATACAATTTAGTTCTAGGAGCTGTATAGTAGTTTTTCTGCAAGCAGACTTTAAGGAAAGATATCGAAGATTGAAGAATAGAATGCGAGCGGGAGATGCTGTTTCAATAGCAGAATTTGGTGAAAAAGATAATCAACAGAAACGAATGGGATTGGATGAAATAAAGAACAATCCAACTACCAGGCTGTGGGTAAATGATGGGAGCCTGGAAGATTACTATAGATTTCTTGACACTCAACTACCAAAAGATTTTGAGTCGAATATAGATCTGTTAGAAATTAAGTGCCAATTTTGTAATCAACTCGATGTTAAGTTGGAAGATTCAATTCTTGTTACATTGCTGGATGAATGGAGTGATGTAGAAGTTGAGCGAAAGTATTTTACGACTACAGAGATAGCTGCCAAAATTAATACTCTATTTTCAAACATTCAACCAAAACACAAGGACAATGTGAGTCGCTACTTCAATCAAGATTTTCACTCCTATTTTGAAGTATTTGTGCTGCCAAAGGAAGGAATATGCAAATACAGATTATCAAATACTGGTCATAGTCGTGCGCTTCACATACTAAAGAATTTCAAGTCCTATGGTGCCATTACACACACATGATATTCGCAAATGCTCTTCTCGTCTGGGTGGTCCTTTAGGTTTCGCCAATCTCGACACGCTTGGGATTACAAAATTAGTCATTTTGACCATGTGGAGGGTGTTTTGGAAGTATTGAGACAGTAGTCACCTGACACATTGCTACCAGCGCGTACGGTTAATCACCTGTCGCGCTAGTGGTGGCTAAGCCGTTCGCGGAAGGGCTATTGTCATTCGCGGCATGCTTGGGGACACTGATACTCCAACAAGCTGACGAGCCGTAGCGCACCTGTTGAACAACAAGGTACCGCCGACCTTCGAGAAGTGGCACACCACGGTCAGCACCATGCTTAGCGACAACAGCAGAGAGTACTAGAGCCGGCCGAACCGGCACCCGTATGAGCTGTTCCTTCAACTCGAAAAGATAGGGCACCATACTACCCGTGTGCGGAGACCGCGGTCGAACGGCTTCGTCAAGTACCTGCACCAGACTTTGCTCGTCGCGCATTTCCGGATCATGGAGCGAAAGAAGTTCTATGGCAGCATTTGAGGCCATGCGGAAGTATCTCGGCAACTACCTGATTCATTACAATACCAAACGTCCGCACCAGGGCCGCGACACGAAGGGCGGAACGTCCGCCGAGGTCTACGAGCGGTGGTTGCTGAAAATTGGGAAACCACAGGAGAAAAAACTGAAGAAGGCTGTTTGAAATAAACCAATCGGGAGCGGCAACTGTCAGGTGAATGCTCTATCAGTACATGTAATTCATAATCAAAAGCGTTGGGAATATCTAATTGGTATTGCTCCTTTAGCAAGATTGTTATGGACAGACTTTACTCGATCCGAAAGCCAATCAAATCCGACGACACGTAGATTTTTTCTTCCCGCATTATCATTTCGCAATGCTTGTTTTTGTCTGTTGCCCAATTTTTTCTCTAACCCAATTACAACCAAACAGTGAATATCATCCAGTTCAGGGAAGTGAATTGAGGCATCATGCATGTTTTTGATAAATCTTCGGTATTCAATAGCTTGGGAAACAGCTTGCGTCGTAGTTGCTGCTACAACATTATGTTTTGTTATTATAGATTTTTCGGGCGTCTCAATTTCGACAACGAGATAGCTATTGTCAAAACGCCTTATTACAAAGTCTGGCTTCTTAGCACCCCGAAGATTGGGAAGAGGCCAAACCTCGACCGCCATGGGATCAAGAAATTGAGGATGTTTTGTAAAAAAGTCTTGAAACACTGCTTCTTCTTTTGGATGATCATGAATTAATCTTTCATAATTGTTTAAGAGGGGAATGTTTATAGTTAACCAACGAAATGACAAGGCAATAAAGAATTCTTGTACAGTGTTAGGTCCTTGAATTATAAGCCAATTAAATCCTTTCATCATTGCGCTATTCAATTCTTGTTCTGTCAAAGAAATGACGATATTGATTAATTTTTCTCGGGCATGCTTAGCAATACCAGGGTCATTGTCTAAGTCAATTCTTAATTCTTGCAGTAATTTTTCATTGCAAAAAATTTGTGATGGCCTCTCCAGTATATTTGCAGATATAGAGATAAGTATTAGAATGCAGATTGCAATATTATTGCTAGATGGGTTGTTAATCGCAGAATTATAAAGTTCATCGATGCCTTTTCTTTTCCAATGCAAAAGAGTCCATGCGGCAGAAAATTTAAGTTCCCATTTGTATGTCATGCCGCCATAGTCATTCTCATACAGTGACTGCACGCAAATTAGAGAGCTAGTGCTACCTTCGCTTTTACACTGCTGGAGTAACTCGTGGAATACACGAGAATTGTTTGGGCAGGAGATAAAATCTTTTACTTGCTCTTAGAGTGTCATATCCTCTTGTACCTTAGTCGTGAATTAGGGCACAACCCCATACTTACTCAGAACGTAAGCTTTCCCATTAGTGACACAAGCTGAAATTGGAGTTTTCTGGCAGGATGACGGCGAGGAGACCCCAATGAAGAAAAGCCGATACACCGAATGCCAGATCGTCAACATCTTGAAGCAGCCCGATGTCGATATGAGTGTATAGTTTTATCGTCATTTTATTACTGGTCCGAATTCTTCATCGATTTCAAATAAATCAGGCGTTGATCTGTGGACGCCGATGCCATGTTCCATGAGGAGCAATACAAGTTGTTCCCCGTTCATCAAGGCTATGGGGGTTTTATCGGATTGGGCAGTTTCCTTAACCGCACCTGTGCTGAAGTCGCTTGTGGTGATGATTAGACCTTGCTCGTGCGCTCCAAGGCTGCCGCGTACTTGTTGGACCACTGGGGCTGAAATGTTGTTCTTGAGCTTCCATTTCTTGGCTTGAACGGCCATCTTGATCCGGACTACATCACCCACGACCAGGGTGCCTCGAACATCGATGCCTCCGTCACCGCTTAGCTTGGTCACCTCGACTTCTTCGAATCCCATCTCTGCAAGCAGCTGTGAGGTGAGATCCTCAAATTCTCCGGGCTTCATAGTCAGCAACTTTTTTTGCAAAGCTTTCCGGACTTGGTCATTGTGCTGTTCAATTTCAAAAGCTAGTCCGCGACTTAGCCATTGACTTAGACCTACGTATCCGCGTCCATGCTGAACAAAACGAGGTTGGTCGCCGCGTTTTTGCTGGCGCTTGATTTCAGTAATTACCTGAGCGTACATCGTGGCATCCGGCGTCTTTCCGCTGGTAATCAGCCAACCTTTATCGAGTGCTTTCTCGGTGATCTTCTTATAGTGCATCGGTTTCTTACCGCCGAACTCCTCAAGTACCTTCTGGGCACAATCAGTAAACGAAAAACCACTGTTCGGAGTATCTGCTTGCCGTTGGACGGTTTGCGGTGGGTGGCCTGGGGAATCTCCAGAGTTGTCGAAGGAATCCCGCAGTGCGAAGGTCTGAGCGCCAACCTTCTCAAAGGGCGAATTTTCTCCTTTCTGCTGAATGTCGGAATAGAGGCGAGCGGCAACCGTTGCAGCCGGTGTCTTTCCCTTGGATTGCCAATGGCCTGAATCGAGAATCTGCTTGGTGATGTCCTTGACGTGCAGTGCCGTTCCCGCCTTTTGCAATACCTGAACTGCTGCTGATTTAACGTCCATGATACTCCTTAAACAGTTGAGTCAATCCTGTTGAATCAAGGCCAGTTCGTTTTGTCTCGAATGCCAAGCCACTCGGATCAGCCAACGCCAGCGATTCGAAACGAATAGACCGCGATAGCTGCCGCAACGGCCAACAGCGATCCGGCCAACCCTAGTAAGGCAGTCAAAAACCATACCTAAACGGACTCCACGTCTTTCTTGGTCGCCATATGCTCCTTAACTGATTTTAGATCGGACTTTGTGGCCAGCGGCGCCACTACGGCGATAATGGTTTGGGTGATGGCTTACGACTTGAAACGGTCATGCGGGATTCTTCCAGTTTGTGCGTTGCGATCAGTATATCTTCGGTTTGCATGATAACTCCATTTTCGCGAAATTAGCATTCGGCAATCCTTGGGGGCCTTCCCGCTGTGTTGCCGCTGGCCTTTCCGCGATTCTTGCAATTGCAGCAGCGCGGGTTCCGGAAACTCAGAGCGGATCGGCTTGGCTCGAAGTCGACTCGAACACCTTGGCAGTCATCCAGTGCTTGAAGCTGGCGTTGTCCATGAACTGTTTGAAAAGCTGGTTATCGTCGTTCATGATCGACGTCATCACGCGCTGCAGAGCTCTGTCGAGTTCGACGCGGGTGTTCTCCTTGTCCGAGAATTGCTGGGCGTTTCGGTAGGCTTCGTCCGCCGCAACGCGCTCGGGGATCGTCTTGGTGATCATTTCCATCACACGGTCGGAGTCTTCCCATTCGATACCGCCGAATCGGTCGTTGAATTCATTGATGATGTTGGTGAGCCGGTCAAGTTCCGGTTCCGGGCGATGGCCTTCGGCGCCAGTCGGAACAGGATCGATTTCGCCATCCTCGTCAGACAGCATGATCTTCTGCATCGCCTGTTTCTCGACTCGATAGCTCTCCATGTCAATGGCGTCGAGAATGCCCTTGGATAAATCTTCCTCCTTCGGCGCCGGCAGCTTGGGGATCAGGAAATTGAGAAAGATCGAGCGCGCCTCCCAGGCCGGATTGTTCCAGGGCAGAACAGTGGAAAGAAAGTTGTAGGTCCGCACGAAGTCCTTCGCCTTGCCCTTGAAGTCGACCTGGCCATCTTCGTCCAGTTCACGCAAATAGGCTTCAACGCAAGCATCAAGAATCGGGTCTAGCTGATCGCGGGGCGCTTCATCCAGGTAGCGCCGAGTGAAGTCCTCAACCTGATTGGGCGAGTACACTTGTGTGCCATCAAGATCGGCCTGCAAATCATGCAACTTGTTGGGGTCGGTTTCGTCGGCGAGTATGGTCGTGCGATAGAAGGGCGCGAAGGCTTCGCGAATGGTGTCCGCATCGTTCAGGAAATCGAGCACAAACACGTCGTGCTTGCCGGGATGCGACCGGTTGAGTCGGGAAAGCGTTTGCACGGCCTTGATGCCGGACAAGGTCTTGTCCACGTACATTGTGTGCAGCAGTGGCTCATCGTACCCGGTCTGAAACTTGTCCGCGCAGATCAGGAAACGATAAGGATCTTCCTGAATCTTCTCTGCGATCAGACGGGAGGGGAATCCATTCAGCGAGGCTTCGCTCACTTTTTCTCCACCGAACTCGTGTTCGCCGGAGAACGCGACAATGGCCTCATAACGGCTCTTTCGTTCCTTCAGATAATCCCTGAATGCGTGGAAGTACTGTATGGCCCGCTCGATGCCATTGGTAACAACCATGGCCCGCGCTTCACCGCCGATCTTGCGTTGCGCAAGCACCTTCTCATGGAAGTGGTCGACCATGATTTCGGCCTTGAGGCGAATGGCATGGTCGTGGCCCTCAACGAAGTGTCGGAGTTTCTTCCGGGCCTTGTTCGCGTCGAACTCAGGGTCGTCCTCAATTGTCTTGGCGAGCTTGTAGTAGCTCGATACCGGCGTGTATTGGGCCAGCACATCGAGAATGAAGCCTTCCTGGATCGCCTGTTTCATGGTGTAGCTGTGGAAGGGCAGATGCTTGACTGTGCCGTCGGGCTGCGGGTCGCTCGCACCGAATATTTCGAGTGTCTTGTTCTTGGGCGTTGCGGTGAAGGCAAAATAGCTGGCGTTGGGAAGCAGCTTGTGCGACTCCATTATCCGGTTGATACGGTCCTCGAATGTCTCGTCTTCTTCCTCCGCGCCCGCTACTGACAGTGCTTTACCCATCGCCTTGCTGGTCTTTCCGCCCTGGCTGGAATGTGCCTCGTCTATGATGATGGCGAAGTTTCGTTCGCGTTGTTCGTTGCCGATTTCGGCGAGAATGTGCGGAAATTTCTGTACCGTGGAAATGATGATTTTCTTGCCCGATTCAATGAAACCCTGCAAATCGCCTGAATCTTTGGCGTGGCCGATAGTGGCGCCGATCTGGGCGAACTGCCGGATAGTTGCGGAGATCTGTTTGTCCAGGATTAGCCGATCGGTGACGACGATTATCGAGTCGAAAACTGTGTCGCCGTTGCGGGCCAGCGCGATCAATTGGTGCGCCAGCCAAGCGATTGAGTTGCTCTTGCCGCTGCCGGCCGAGTGCTGAATCAGATATCTCTTCCCCGCACCTTCCGCCACGGCGTCGGCCAGCAAGCGGCGCACGACGTCGAGTTGGTGATAGCGCGGCCAGATCTGATTACGATTATCCCGGTTTGTTTTCTCGTCGCGGATTTTCAGCAGTTGGGCGTAGTTTTCAAGAATTCCAGTGAGGCTTTCGCGGGCCAGCACTTCACGCCATAGGTAATCCGCCTTGATTCCGCTCGGATTGGGCGGATTGCCAGCACCGTCGTTCCAGCCCAGATTGAAGGGCAGGAACCACGACGCCTTTCCTTTCAGATGCGTACAGAAGCGCACTTCGGCTTCATCAACGGCAAAGTGGGTGACGCAACGGCCGAGTTCGAACAGTTTTTCGCGCGGATTTCGGTCTCTGTGATATTGCGCGATTGCGTCGTCCACCGTTTGCTTCGTCAAGTTATTCTTGAGTTCGAAAGTGATGACCGGCAAGCCGTTGATGAAGAGCGCAATATCCAGCGAGCGTTGGGTTTCGTCGCGGCTGTAGCGGAGTTGGCGGGTGACGGTAAACCGGTTCCTGGTGAATTGTTGCTGTGCCCGTTCGTTGCCGGGGGTGGGTGTCCCATAGAAAAGCTCCAACTCGTGGGCACCGTGTTTTATCCCTTTACGCAGGACATCGACGATTCCCCGATTGGAAATTTCGCCTTGCAGCCGCGAGAGAAACTTGCGGCGGGTCGGTCCGTTTTCATCAAGCTCAAGGGATTCTGCGGCTTCCGGCTGGGTCTCGCGCAGGAAGGCGGCGAGTTGTACAAGATCGACGCAATGCTCGCGGTCGTAATCGTGATGATTTCCGCCGCTCCAACCCATGCCGCCGTAATTCGCCGGCGGCTCGCCGACAGTGGCCGCCGTAGGCGGTTCGCAAGGATGCCCCGCCAATTCGGTGCAAATCAGGCGTTCCAGGCCGCGTTCGGAAGTGTCTGTTACCACGTTAATCGGTACGAATCGGCACTTCGATGAAAGTTCCTGGCTGGACTGCAGCTATCGCTTCACTAACCTCCAGCCCATAATTGCGAACTTGAGGCCAGTTCGCTGAAAGCAGAATGACGATGCCGATTCGCCTGTTCGCAAAATCCTGTTGGTGTCGCATACTCTGATCGGTCGTCACAAGAACCTCGTACCCCTCCTGCTCGGCCAGTTCGAGCAACTCACCGTTGCCTTTTTCCGACCAACCTTTCTCGGCCAACGTATCTATGGAGTGCGCTGGGAGGAGATTTCGCAGAGGGACCGGCGTACCTTGATCAAATAGCAGCCTCAACGCGCCAGCGCCTTTCTCAGCGATTGGGCTTCGTGATCGAGCACCGCGCGGACCTGCTTTTCATCGACACCCGGAAACCACTCGACAAACTCATCTACCGTCGCGCCGCCAGCGAGATTTTCGTATAGAGCTGACAGCGGAATCCGCGTTCCAGCGAAGACCCAGGCGCCGCTGACTTTTCCCGGCTTTCTCTCCACCGCCGGGCAGGTGTCCCAGTTAGTCATGGATTCGTCTCCTTCGAGCTGCCGAATTTGACATATTGGAAATTCGACTCTGTTCGCATTATATCGGTTATGAACATAGTTTGGCCCAATTCCGGCGCTTCCTCGTTCATCTCGCACATCAAGGTTGCCGGTGACAGCATCCGGCCCCGCCCAATCCGCGTGATCATGCAATATTCAAGTTAGAATCCATCGATCAATACACGATGCGCGGCGCCGGGGAGGAGTCTGTGGCGATGACGAGGGAAGACGATACTATCCGCTTTCTGTGCCTTTTCGAGGAGTTAAGTACATCCAAAGAACTCCTCAAATCGGGGTTCGGACACTTACAGGAAATTGACCTGGGAAGCACGTTCTACCACTTGCCGCATCAGTTGCTGGCTAGTGGGTTCGAGCGCCTGATGAAATGTTACATCGCTGCGGTTCGTAAAGGGTTGGACGGTGCGTACCCCGACAAGCGGGCGATGCAGACGCTAGGGCATGACTTGAATCGCTTGTTGGATACGATTTGCAGTGAGCACTTCGGTGGAGTACAGAAACAGCTGGTGCGAGAGGATCTGGAATTCATACAGACAGATACGGTGCTGAACGATTGCATGAGAATACTGTCTCTGTTCGGCAAGAAGGGCCGCTACTACAACCTCAATGTGGTGGCGGGCGATGCCCAAGACCCGATCGATCCTAAGAGCGAATGGAAAGAATTGGAGAGACGCGTAAAGAATCCGGTTCCGTATCCTGGCGATCAAGAGTCTCTGCTCCGCGACTACTACCCGAGGGTTAACCGCAAGTTGATCGGTCGGATGGAGCGGCTCGTTCGAGCAATTGCCATGCAATTTACATTGGGCGGCCATGCCGGCCCGGGCAGCGAAATTCGCCGACTTTCGAGCGTGTACTTAGAATTCTGTAACCTCCGCAATGATGAATTGGGCAATGTCGACTACCGTCGTTCGGTGGAAATCCTGAAGCGTGACCAAGATCGTTGGAACAAGCGCTCGGTTGAAGAAATCAACGCGGAGGGCTGGCCCAAGGCAGTCTTGCGCAAGGCAGAGTTCGATGGCGAGTGGCCGTTTCGTCGCGACCGAGTAATATTGGAGTGTCGTGACAAGTTGTTCTATGTGGTGAACATTGACGGCTACGATTTTGCGCTCAACGGCGCTGCCCGCAGCAAGTACCGGTTCCCTGGCGTGCACGAAGCGGGTGTAGCCGTGATTGGGAAGTCGGTTAGTCCGTTTATCAAGTTGGCGGCGGACTTGTCTTCAGATGGTTGATGGGACGGCAAATGCAGAGTCCATCGTCGAGTTTGTCATGAGTATGCTTCCTTCTACGGCAGTGAATTGACTGCCTTGCGAACATCGAATTTCCCCGTGACTACATCGGCGATTAGGCGGGTTCGGTATTCGTTTGCCAGATCAATCTGCTTCTGTAAATTTCGTATTTCAGTGCTTGTGGAATGACCAATGCGATCAATGGTATCGGCAATGGCAACCTGCTCGTCGGACGGCGGGCAGGGGGTTGGCATCTGCTTGAAATCTTCCCAATACAGTCGGTTTCGATCTTTAACGATTCCGCGGGAATACTTGTCCACTTCAATCATGTATTCGTTGATATGAAAAAGATAGTCAAAGAATCGTGGTTCGATTCCCGTCAGCGGTCTGGCTACTACGTATGCTGGGCTGACCAGGCCATCGACTGGCGCAACGCCCACTGCGCCTTGCCACATTCTCATCATGTTGTAGGCGATATCGCCTTTGACCGCTCGTTTATACTTGCTGAGATCGGACAATACCTGTTTGCGGTTTGAATTGTCGAAGTCCCGCTCTCGAACTCCAGATCTCAGCGACACTTCCAAGATCGGCAATTCAGAAAACCCGACTTCGTTGCGCTGGACAAACAACCGCCCATTTCTGACCATGTTCCAATGCGCTGGTATTTCACGTAACCACTCGACGCCTGCCTGCTTGTAGGTCGGGTAGGGCATGCCGGTGCGGACATCGATCCGGCCCGTGACGGCATCATGGATGATGACCTGCTTCTGTTCCTCCAGCAGCGCAATCAGCTTTTCCTTGGCGCGGATGTAGCGTTCGATCTGGCCGGTCGCGTGGTTGAGAAAAAGGATAATCGCAGTTTGTTCACGACAATCAGGAATGGGTAATTGAAAGTTTCTAAGTTTCGCCCGAGATAGTTCCAGGAAGGTAGTTCCTTGACCAAGTGATTGCAATTCATCCCGGGCAGTCTCTAACACTCGATACAAGTATTGCGAGTCGATAGCCACACTTGGCACAAGCAGTTTGCATCCTTGATTGGTGCAGCCAGCAGTGGCAAGGATTCCTAGATGACCGATTGGAGCGCGGGTCGATAGCGCGACGCTTTCGGGCGGGCCGATGGATGTTCCACATGAAGCGTGACCTTCTGGTGTTATTTTGCGGGCGCTGTTGCTGATCCTTGGAGAATTTAATTTGCCGAGGTCTTCCGGCGTCAGCCAAAGTAGGTTCCCGTTCCAAAAATCTCTATTGTTTGTCGAAGGCGTTGCGCCATTGAGGACTGACGCCGAATTACCCAAGCGCCGAACATCCCAGTGTTCAGGCACTTCACCCAGCCACTCGACGCCGGAGTCCTTCATCTGCTCATAGGGTTTTAGTCCCGCATCCATCAGCTCATCCTAAAAGCGCTTCAAGGACTTCGGTTAGCCACTAATCCGGGACTGTTCGCCCGAGGGCTCTCTGCTTGGCCACCATGCGCTGCCACCCAGGATCCGTCTCACGAAATTTTTGCCAGTACTCATGGAGCTCTTCCAGGCTCATGTGTTTGGTCTCTTCATAGATGTCCCGCCGCGCTTTTCGCGTGAACTCTATGCAATCGAAGTATCGGCGGCTCGATTCCCGGAGTTCGCCTTTTTCGCCGCCACACCATGGCAGGCGGGTTGCGTCGATCTCTTCGTGGGGCGCGTCGTAAGGATAGCTTCGATAATACTCCGCGACCTCGGGGGGAGACATTCCCCTGGTCTCCTCGTCGATCTCGGTGCGCACCAGCCGCACGAATCGCCGACTGTCAAAGTTTTTCAGTGCTTCTTCGGGCATGTTCGATTGCCTCCGGATGCATGATCCGCAATTCGGCATAGCCCATGCGGGTATTCACTTCATTATAGGCCTTCCTGCGACCGCTAGAAACCATGTGCCTGAAATTCCAGCTTGCCAATACATCCACCTTGGCGCAGGTTGCCATCGCCACATGCATTGCGTCGGACAAGTGCCGTCCCCCGATGGCGCCAGCTTCGATGTAAGCATTCGCCAGACGCGCCGTCTCCTCGATTGAAGCCACAAACTCCTTGGCCTCATCCGGCAACTGCTCGAAAGTGTCGCGAACGACTTGCGGGGCGCGCACCAGTTCCCGCCGTAAAAGATTGGAGTAGACTAGCACGGCGCTGCCGTTTCTGAATCTATCGATCAGTGCGAGCGACGATTCCCTATATTCATCGTCATGACAGCCGCCGAGCACCGACGTATCCACATAAATCCTTGGTTTTACGACGTATTCCGCCTCGGGTTCGCGCAGGATGAAGTCGGGGAGCAGGCTGTCGGCATCGGATTGAAGGGCGAGGATGTCGGCGCGGATTTCGTCCAGCGAGCGCAGCGGCGCGGGCTTGTAGAAATAACGGTTGAAGCTGATTTCGTAGCCGGTCCTGACGCTTTCGGGCTTGTACCAGGCGTCCTTGGCGTAAGGCAGCACTTCCCGGCGCAGGAAGGCTTCTATGCCGCCTTCTTCCTTGAGCGGGATCTGTTCGGTGTCGCGCAGTTCCGAGTCTGGCTCGTATTCCACCACGACATGCTTGCCGTCGATCATGGCGACGAAAAGGCCGCGCAACATGTCGGGTTCGGTGCCGCGCTTGTGGATTTTGCGGATGATCCGGGGCGCGTCTTCGCCGCGTTTGCCGCTTTCCTTGAGATGTTTGATTTCCGCGGCCTTGTAGGCGCGGTTCGCGTCGGCGCCTTCGATGCGCAGGGGCCGCTCGACGGTTACTTTCCAGTAGCCGAAATCGGCGTTTTCGAAAATCTTGCTCTGTTCATTCTCCTCGAACGCAAGAAAGGTTTCGCAGATGCGCTCGATGTCGTCTTCGCCGAGTTCGCAGTTCTTCTTGCCGAGATTCTTGCGCAACGGGCGATGCCAGCCGGTTGCGTCGATCAATTGCACCATGCCACGGCGATGCATGGGCTTGCGGTTGGTCAGCACCCAAACGTATGTGGCGATGCCGGTGTTGTAGAAGAGATTCAGCGGCAGGGCGACGATCGCTTCGAGCCAGTCGTTCTCGATAATCCAGCGGCGGATGTTGCTCTCGCCCTGGCCGGCATCGCCGGTGAACAGCGAACTGCCGTTGTGTACTTCGGCGATGCGGCTGCCGAGTCTCGATTGCGACTGCTTCATTTTGGCAAGCTTGTTGGCCAGGAACAGCATCTGACCGTCGCTTGAGCGCGTGACCAGGGAGTATTCCGGGTCGCCAGCGTGTTCGATCAGAAAGCGCGGGTCGCGCATGCCCGATTTGCCGCCCATGCGCTCCAGATCAGTTTTCCAGCTTTTTCCGTAAGGCGGATTGGACAGCATGAAATCGAATTCGCGGGACGGGAAGGCGTCATTGGCAAGGGTGGAATGCTCGGGGCCTCCGACGATGTTGTCAGCGGCTTCGCCGCCGCCCTTGAGCAGGAGGTCGGCTTTGCAGATCGCGTAAGTTTCAGCGTTGATCTCCTGGCCGAAAAGGTGCGTCGAGACCTGCTTGCCGCGGGCGGCGGCGAGTTCTTGCAGCGTGTCTTCAGCCATTGTGAGCATGCCGCCGGTGCCGCAGGCGCCGTCGTAGAGCAGGTAAGTGCCGGATTCGATTTCGTCGGCCACGGGCTCGAAAACGAGCTTCGCCATCAGGCGCACGGCATCCCGCGGAGTCCAGTGTTCGCCGGCCTCCTCGTTGTTCTCTTCGTTGAAGCGGCGCACGAGTTCCTCGAAGATCGTACCCATGCCGTGATTGTCCAGGCCGGGCTGGCGGATTTCGCCGTCGGTGTTCTTTACCAGATCTGGGCTCAGGTTGATGTCGGGGGAGGTCAGTTTCTCGATCAAGGCCCCAAGCGCGTCGGCCTTGGCGAGGCGCGGAATCTGGTTGCGGAATTCGAAGTTTTCGAGGATGTCCTGCACATTGGGCGAGAATCCGTCCAGCCAGGCTTCGAAATCGGCCTTGAGTTGCTGCGGGTTGGAACGTGCGCGCAAGTCGCGCAGGGTGAACGGGGAGACGTTGTAGAAGGCCTGGCCCGCCGCTTGCCGCAGCGCCGCGTCCTGCTCCACGACTTCGGCCTTGTCGAGCGAGGCTTTCATGTCGCCGACGGCCTGCTTGTTGTCCTCCAGCACCGCATCGAGCCGGCGCAGCACCGTCATCGGCAGGATCACATCGCGATACTTGCCGCGAACGTACAGGTCACGCAGGATATCGTCCGCGATTCCCCAGATGTAGTTGGTGATCCAGTTCAGGTCTCCATTATTCAATTGGCAGCCCCTTGCTCATCGTGGTGTCGGAGCATAGCACCGGAGCGGAGAGGGGGTCGATTAAATGGGGAATCGCGCCCGAGGCGCGCGAGCGCCTGCGCCGAATCGAACTCTTCCAGACCCTGCGGATGGAAGGCTGTTCCGAGGCAACCGCGCTCCGGGCCGTCGGCTGGGCGCGTGCCACATGCCACCGCCGAATGAAACGGCGTTCACGAAAAACGGTAGTCTTGGTACGGGCATGCCCGCCTAATCCGGCCGGAGAGACTCAAGGCGCAGGAGGGCGCCGTTTTCCTCGTCGAGGAGGACGTAGAGGTAGCCGTCCGGGCCCTGGGCTACGCCGGTGACGCGTGAATTCAACTGACGCAGCAGGCTTTCGCGGCGAATTTCCTGGCCGCGGCTGTTGAATACGACCCGTTCGATATGGCCGGTGCCGGGAATCCGGCCTTGCATCATCGAACCGACCAGCATGTTGCCTTGCCATTCCGGCAGCTTGTCGCCGGAATAGAAAATCATCGACGCCGGCGCGATCGATGGCCACCAGAGGACCTCCGGATCCGCGAAGCGGGCGTCCCACGGGCGTTCCGATACCCTGTCGCCGCGATATTGGCGGCTGTAGGAAACGATCGGCCAGCCGTAGTTCGCGCCCGGCCTGATGATATTCGCCTCGTCGCCGCCTTGGGGCCCGTTCTCCGTCGCCCATAGTTCGCCGGTATCCGGATGGTAGGAAAGGCCGATGATATTGCGGTGGCCCACGCTGTAGACCTCCGGCAGATACTCTCCGCTCTCGACGAAAGGATTGTCGGCGGGCGCCGAGCCGTCATCGTTCAGGCGCAGCAACTTGCCGTAATGAATCGCCGGCTCCTGGGCATAATCTCCCAGACCCGCATAGACATACGCGCCGCCGATCGACATCAGCAACTTGCCGTCCGGCGTAAACAGCAACTGTGAAGCCGCGACGCCGCGGTCCAGCCCCTTGGCCGCAAAGATCTCCTCGACATCCATGAGCAAGTTTTCAGCAATGCGCGCCCGGACCAGCGCCACCGTCTGTTCCGGCTCGCCGTCCACAACGATCGGCTTCGTATAAGTCAGATACACGACGCTGTCGTCGTCCGGATGCACCTCGACCGCCATCAGTCCAGCCCGAAAGACCTCTGAATACACCTCCGGCAGTCCAGCCAGATCGCTCTCAAGCAATCGTCCATCCCGAACGACCCTTAGTTTCCCCGTATAACGTTCCGTGACCAGAATGTCCCCATTGTCGCGAAACGCCATATCGAACGGATTCGCCAGCCCGGTGGCAATCGGCGTAACGAGCACCTCTTCGATCTCGAAAGTTTCCATCGTAAACGGCTGCGTCGGCGTAACCTGCCCCAGCCCAACCCCGACTGTCCCCAGCCCAACCGCCAAAACCAAAATCCTAGCCGCTAGCGACCGACTCGACATTGTTCACACTCCCGTTTGCCCTTACCAAAAGCATAAACTCCGCTTCCAACCCAAGTCTACGGTTTCTTGCCACCAGACGGCGACGGATCGAAGCCACAAATGCTTCAGCGTGATAGTATCTCCCGTGGTAACTCTTGCCGGTCCCCGCGCAATGACAGGTTATGAACCCCGCCAGGCCCGGAAGGGAGCAACGGTAGTAACTGACGCATGTGCCGCGGTGTGGCTGGCAAGGGCTACCACTCGAACGCGGCCATGCGATGACGGGCGGGCATGAGCTACCAGGTATTAGCCAGGAAGTGGCGGCCCGGCGATTTCAGCCAAGTCGCCGGACAGGAGCATGTCCTCAGGACGCTGATCAACGCGCTCGATAACGGGCGCCTGCATCACGCCTACCTTTTTACCGGCACCCGGGGGACCGGCAAGACCACGCTGGCCCGCATTCTCGCCAAGTGTTTCAACTGCGAGCAGGGCATCAGTTCGAAACCCTGCAAGGCTTGCGGTGCCTGCCGCGAGATCGGCGAAGGCGGATTTCTCGATCTGTACGAAATCGACGCCGCCTCGCGCACCAAGGTCGAGGATACCCGGGAGTTGCTCGAAAACGTGCAATACGCTCCTGCCCAGGCGCGCTTCAAGGTCTACCTGATCGACGAAGTGCACATGCTTTCCACCCACAGTTTCAATGCATTGCTGAAAACGCTGGAAGAACCGCCGGACCACGTAAAATTCCTGTTCGCCACGACCGATCCGCAGAAACTGCCGATAACGATTCTTTCGCGCTGCCTGCAATTCCATCTCAAAAACCTGAGTCCGAACACGATCATGAAGTATCTCGGGCCGGTTCTCGAACAGGAAAAAATCGAATGCGAGCAAGACGCGCTCTGGCAAATCGCCGCCGCGGCGGGCGGCAGCATGCGCGACGCCCTGACCCTGCTCGACCAGGCGATTTCCTATTGCCAGGGCTCGATCAATGCCGGGTCGGTCGTGGAAATGCTTGGGATTCCGCCCCGGCAGCAGGTTTTCGAATTGCTCAAGGCGATGGCCTCGGGCGACATGCGCGCGGTGCTGACGATCACCGGCGAACTCGCGGGTCAGATTCCGGACTATGCCCAGACCCTGGACAGCCTGCTTTCCACCTTGCACCGCCTGGCGATCGCGCAGGCTTTTCCCGAAGCCATTGACAACAGTCATGGCGACCGCGGGGAAGTTCTCGAACTTGCCGGCAAATTCAGCGCCGAGGATCTGCAACTCTTTTACCAGATCGGCAACAAGGGCAGGGAAGAACTGTACCTGCCCGGAGACATGCGCTCGGCATTCGAAATGCTGCTGTTGCGCATGTTGGTATTCGCGCCCGACCCCGTGGTCCCCGCGGCACAGAGTGGTTCCGGTTCCGCCGACGAAGAAGCGGAGCAGGATACGGATGCGCCGCGGGATGTGCGCGGCGGCGCCGAGCCGGAGCCCCAATCCCGCGAGATGGAAGCTCAACCAGCGCATGCCGTGAGCGGAACGCTGCCGGAAACGGAAGCAAAGGCTGCTCAGGAGTTCGTTGCGAACGAAATTTCGCGCGAAGAAGCCGGTGGTCCGGAAGCGGCGGCAGATGCCGCGGACGAAACATTCGAAAAGCGGAATATAGCGGATGAGAATTCGGGGGACGCGCCGACAACTATGGGCAATGGCGGCGCCGCAGCGAAAGAAATGCGCAATCCCGCAGCTGATCTCGCTGCCGAATTCGAGCGCGATCCGAAGGTGCGGGAAATGCTGAAAATTTTTTCCGGCCAAGTGATGGAGGGAAGTGTGGTTTCCTCCCAACACCGAGGTGAGCGATGACCGATTTCAACGAACTGATGAGACAGGCCAAACAGGTCAAGGACAAGATGGAGCAGGCGAAACAGGAACTGGCCGCCACCGTCGTCGTCGGTCAATCCGGCGCCGGCGCGGTCAAGGTTCGCATGAACGGCAGCTTCGACGCCATCGGGGTGGAAATCGACGAAGCCCTGCGAAACGAGGACAAGGAGATTCTCGAAGACTTGATTTGCGCGGCGGTCAACGACGCCGTGCGCAAAATCGAGCGGGAAAGCCGGCAGGCCATGCGCGGCATGGCGGGATTCGCCGGCCTGCCGGAAGGATTCAAGTTTCCTTTCTAGGCCTGTCATGAGTTCGAGTCCATTGATCGAGGAATTGATCGAAGCTTTCCGCTGCCTGCCGGGGGTGGGGCAGAAATCGGCTCAGCGCATGAGTTTGCACCTGCTTGAGCGGAACCGGCAGGGCGGTCGGCGCCTGAGCGATGTGTTGGCCGGAGCGCTGGAGAAAATCGGCAATTGCCGCCAATGCCGCAACCTTACCGAAGAGCCTGTCTGCGGAATCTGCGCCAATCCCGCGCGGGAGCGGAAGTTCTGCTGCGTGGTCGAATCGCCGGCGGATGTGCTGGCGATCGAACAGGCGGGCACCTACCGCGGCCTGTATTTCGTGTTGATGGGTCATCTGTCGCCCATCGACGGCATCGGTCCCGAGCAACTCGGCATCGGCCTGCTGCTTGAGCGCATCGCCGCGGGCGGTTTCGAGGAGGTGATTCTGGCCTGCAACGCCACCGTGGAAGGAGACGCAACGGCATGGTACATCGCCGAGCAATTGCGCGATGCCGAGGTTGCGGTTACGAGAATTGCCCATGGCGTTCCCGTCGGCGGCGAACTTGAGTTCACCGATGGCGGCACGCTGACGCATGCCTTCTCCGGACGCACGAACATGAAGCGCTCCTGATTCGATGCATCGCCAAGGCATCAAGGGCGCGAAATACGAATACGTCGGCGACCAAGCCCGCTTCGCCGAATTGTGCGGGGCTTGGAGCGAATTGCCCGCGATCGGTCTGGATACCGAGTTCATCCGCACAAGAACCTTTTACGCCAAGGTGGGCTTGTTGCAGTTCGCGGCCGAATCGGGCTGTTTTCTCATAGATCCGCTGAGCATTTCCGACTGGACGCCTTTCCGGCGCCTGCTGTCGGAAACCCAGGTGATCATCCACGCCGCCGGCGAAGATCTCGGGTTGCTGCATCGATTGCTGGGGGGCGCGCCGTCCAACCTGTTCGACACGCAACTCGCGGCGGCCTTCCTCGGTGCCGGTTTCAGTCTCAGTTATCGGGATCTGGTCAGCAGATTCTGCGATGTGGAACTGCGCAAGTCGGAGACGCGCTCGAATTGGCTGCAACGGCCGTTGAGCCCTTCGCAACTGCAATACGCGGCGGATGATGTCCGGTTCCTGCTGGAACTTCGAAACAAGCTCGATGCGGACCTGCGCCGCAAGCAGGCGCAAGACTGGTTCGCCGAGGATTGCCGCCGCCTGCGCGACGGGGCGGAACAGGACGAGAATCCGCAATCCTGGCTGTCCAGTTACCTGCAGATCAAGGATCACAATTCGCTGAACGACCGCGGCCTGTACCTGCTGCGGCAATTGTGTCATTGGCGCGAAAGGGAGATCAGGGCCAGGGACTTGCCCCGCAACTGGCTGGTCGAAGACAGGGATTTGCTGTCGCTCGCCCGGCAACTGGGGAGATCCGCATCCATATCCGCGGACGCGATCCGCAATGCAACCGGGGTCAATGCGAAGTTCGCCAAAAGGTTCGCATCCAGACTCGCCGCTTTTTTGTCGCCGCAGCCATTGGATTCCGAGGCGCCGCGACGAAATGCGGGTCTGGCGCCGCTCGACCATACCCAGCGCGGCATGTTGAAAAAATGCCGCGAGGCGGTGGCCAGGGAAGCGCGGCGCATTGAAGTCAGTCCCGAATTGCTCTGCAGAAAGAAACAGTTGCAGCAAATCGTGCATTCCCATTCATCGACAGGAAGCATCGACTGGCCACCGGAAATGCGGGGCTGGCGTCGGGAAGTGCTGACGCCCGTGTTGGCGGCAGTGTTGCCCGCGTAGCGAAGCGAAGGCGCGGTCTGGTATGATCGATCTCATCGGCAAGGGGCCGCCAGCGAAGCGAAGACGCCGGTATGGCCGGTGACACGAATTACGTTCTGATCTGGTTCATTTACCTGGCGTCCGGCGCCGTTTTCTTTCTGGTATTCTGGAAATTCACCGCTCTCTTCGGACGCTTGTCCGCCTGGATATCGCGCACTTTCATGGCGGCGCTGATTCTTACGCCCATTTTTCCCAGCGGTGAGGGAGAAACGGCAGTGCCCGCCCTGATGGCGGTTGCTCTCGACACGATCGCATCCGGTCCGGAGGCGGCGGCGCGGGGACTTGCCGCGCTGGCCGCGGGCATGGTTGTCGCCATTCTGGGCGCCATGGTCCTGTTTTTGGGCCTGACCTTTGTCCGGCGCGGAAACTCCGAGGTGTCCCGCCGAGATTCCGCGGCTTTGCGCGGAATGACGGGGCATGAACAAGAAATTCAGGGAAGCTCGAACCATGACGCTGATTCGTAACGAGGATCTGATCCAGAGTGTGGCGGACGCGCTGCAATACATTTCCTATTATCATCCGCCGGATTTCATTGCCGCTCTGCACGAGGCATGGAAGCGGGAGCAATCTCCCGCGGCCCGGGACGCCCTCGCCCAAATCCTGGTGAATTCGCGGCTATGCGCGGAAGGCAGGCGCCCGATCTGTCAGGACACAGGCATCGTGACCGTGTTCCTCGATATCGGCATGGACGTCCGCTGGGAAGGCGACATGCCAGTGGCGGACATGGTCAACGAGGGGGTGCGCCGGGCCTATCTGCTGCCTGACAACGTGCTGCGCGCTTCGATCTTGGCCGACCCGATCGGCGAGCGCAGAAACACCGGAGACAATACGCCAGCGGTGATACACACGCGCCTGGTTCCCGGTTCCACCATTCACGTGCGGCTGGCGGCGAAAGGCGGCGGTTCCGAGAACAAGGCGCGCATGGCCATGCTCAATCCGAGCGACAGCCTGGCGGACTGGGTAGAGCAGACCCTGCCCGGAATGGGCGCGGGTTGGTGCCCGCCGGGAATGCTCGGCATCGGCGTCGGCGGCACCGCCGAGCAGGCCGCGCTGCTTGCCAAAGAAGCCTTGATGGATTCGATCGACATCCACGAGGTGCGCGAACGCGGACCGCGGAACCGCAAGGAGGAATTGCGCCTGGAGATCGTCGACCGGGCCAATCGGCTCGGCATCGGCGCCCAGGGGCTCGGCGGCCTGACTACCGTGCTCGACGCGAAAATCCTCGACTACCCGACCCATGCCGCATCGCTGCCCGTGGCCATGATTCCCAATTGCGCGGCGACCCGGCACGCGCATTTCACCCTGGACGGGAGCGGTGTGGCGGAATTGCGGCCGCCATCCCTCGACCAGTGGCCGGTGCTTGACTGGGACGCAACCGCCGGCTCGCGCAAGGTCGATCTCAGTACCGTTTCCAGGAAGGAGATTGCAAGCTGGCAGCCCGGAGATACCTTGCTGCTTTCAGGCACATTGCTGACCGGGCGCGACGCCGCGCACCGGCGCTTGCTGGACATGCTCGATTCCGGCGAGTCGCTGCCCGCGGGCGTAAATTTCGAAAACCGGTTCATTTACTACGTCGGCCCGGTCGATCCGGTGCGCGGCGAAGTGATCGGGCCCGCCGGTCCGACCACGGCCACGCGCATGGACAAGTTTACCGACGGCCTGCTCGAACACACCGGCATTCTCGGCATGATCGGCAAGGCCGAACGCGGATCGTTGGGAGTGGAAGCGATACGCAGGCACAAGGCGGTCTATCTCATCGCGGTCGGCGGTGCGGCCTATCTGGTGTCGAAAGCCATTCGCGCGGCCCGGGTCGTCGCTTTCGAGGACCTCGGCATGGAGGCGATCCACGAATTCAAGGTGGAAGACATGCCGGTAACCGTAGCGGTCGACTGCCATGGCGGTTCCGTGCATGAATCGGGGCCTGCGCACTGGCGCCGCAAGATCGCCGAGGAACACGCGATCGAAGTAAAATAATCGGACGTTGCCCGCCCGCTTCGGCATGGCATAATGAATCTTTTCCGCCGCCAGGTCATCGAGGAGGCACCATGAAATACCTGACCCGCCCGCTCGCGTTCATCGCAGCGGTTATTCTCTCAACCGGCGCATTGGCCCAAGACGATCCGTTCGCCAATGTCACGATCCAGACCGTTCCCGTGGCCGGCAACATTTCCATGCTGATAGGGCAGGGAGGCAATATCGGCGTGTCGGCCGGCGAAGACGGCGTTCTCATCATCGACGATCAGTTCGCACCGCTCGCCGATCGCATCCGCGCGGCGCTCGAAGCGCTCGGCTCGGATACGCCGAAATTCGTGCTCAATACGCATTTCCATGGCGACCACGTCGGCGGCAACGTTGAATTCGGCGCCGGCGGGGTGATCGTGGCGCACGAGAACGTGCGCCTGCGCATGATCGACGGAGAATCGCCGCCGGTAGCCTTGCCTGTCGTCACTTTCAACGACAACGTCACGATTCACTTCAACGGCGAGGACATCACGCTGATTCACATGCCGACCGGTCATACCGATACCGACAGCGTGGTGCTGTTCGAAGACGCCAATGTCATTCACATGGGCGACCATTTCTTCAATGGCGGCTTTCCCTTCGTCGACATCGCCAGCGGCGGCAGCGTGCAAGGCTATCTGTCCAACCTGGAAAAAGTCCTGTCCTGGATCGACGACGACACCCGGGTCATCCCCGGTCACGGTCCGCTGGCAAACAAGGCCGATCTGCTCGGTTTCTACAACATGATCAAGGACACATCGACCGCGACCCGGGTCTCGCGCTCCTTGCGGATGAGCACCGAGGAGATCGTCGCCGAAGGACTCGGGCCGGAATATGAATCCTGGGGTCAGGGCTTCATCAACGAACAGCGTTGGATCGAGACGGTAGTTCAGAGTTATCCGCGTTGATGCGGCTCAAAACCCACGAAAGCGACTACGAGCGCGAGATAGACAGCCTGCACAAGGCATTGGGAATTGCCGCCGACTACCGGCGGCAATGTCCGCTGCCCTTGCAGGTCGTGCCCAAGCGGCTCGTGTCGACCGAGGCCGATTGCTTCGGCCGCCCGCAGCAACTAACGGAAGCGGCATTTCGTGCCTGGACGGAGATGAAACGGGATGCGGCCGGACGGGATATCGAGATGTTTCTCGTCTCGGCCTGGCGCAGTCCCCGCTACCAGCATGATCTGATCGCCCGCAAACTCGCCGGTGGCCGGAGCATCGAACAAATCCTCAAGGTAAACGCGGCGCCCGGCTACAGCGAACACCATACCGGACGGGCCATCGACATCGGCACCCCCGGCTGCGTAGTGCTCACCGAAGATTTCGAGACCACCAGCGCCTTCCGATGGCTGGGCGAACACGCGGGGAAGTTCGGCTTCCACATGAGCTATCCCCGCGGCAACGACCGCGGCATAGCCTACGAACCCTGGCACTGGTGTTATCGGGAAGAAGAAACCAAATAATCCCGAATCGCTCGCACCGCGGCGTCGTGATGCCCGTGAAACTCCGTGTCCACCGCGGCTTCCGCATTGCCGCAACCGCCATAGCCTGCCGAAGGTCGGGTCGAAGTCACAGAACCAAAATACACACTTGCACAGTGTAAACTTGAGGGTATACTGAGAGCGTAGTAATTAGGGAACCGGGATGCGTTTGAGTTTTCTTCCCACCGCAAGACCAGGCACGGGGCTCGATCAGTTGGCCCTTTTCGCCGAAAACGGCAATCCCGCAACCACCCATTTCTTACCCCGCGACGGCCGCCGCATGGCTTCGGCCGCTGGTCGCCTTCGCCCAAGTAGCCAGGAGCGCGTGATTTATGAACAATGAATTCCAGATTTTTTTTCACAATATCGATCAAACCGAAGCCTTGCAGGAAGCCGTCCGCAAACGGATTACCAAGCTCGAGCGCTTTTGCGAGCGCATCATCAGCGGCCGGGTGGTGCTCGATTCGCCGCACAACCACAGGCACAAGGGCAAGGTGTATTCGGTAGGTCTGGAAATTCATACGCCGCAGAAGGAAGTGATCGTGAACCAGGAGCAGCACGACAATCACGCCCACGAAGATCTCTATGTCGCGATCAGGGACGCATTCAATGCCGCCGAACGGCAACTGAAATCCGTGGACAAGAGCCACCGTCAATGAACGAACATCGGCAACTCGAAATCGAGGCGGCCACTTTCCGGCGGTTGGTGGCACATCTGCGTGAACAGAAAGATCTGCAAAACATCGAATTGATGACCCTGGCCGGCTTCTGCCGCAATTGCCTTTCCAAATGGTACAAGGCGGAAGCCGAGTCCCGGGGCCTCAAGGTGGAATATGAAGCCGCCCGCGAAATGATTTACGGCATGCCTTACCGGCAATGGAAAGAGCTGTATCAGACCGAAGCCACGCCCGAGCAGATGAAAGCCTTCGAGGCGCATCAGCGGGATTCCGGGCGTTGATTCAAGCCGTCCTTGGCGAGGCTCTTTCGATTTCAATTACCCCAGTCTCGCCAGTCCAGCCGCCAAGCACAGCTTGGCGTCGTTCAGACCGCGCACGAAGCCGCGCTTCGTAAACGCTTGTCTTCACCCATGGCGAGCCGTTCGGTCCTCGAAAAGCGTTGCTTTTCGTCGGCTACGCCGACCGGGCCCCACCCCGCGGTTCGGGCAGGCGGACGCCTACGCCGAGCAGCCGCACCGGCTTGTCTCCACGTCTGAAGCCCGTTTCGCACAAGTCGCGATAATTTTCCATGTTCAGCGAGTCCGATCGCATCTCCACCGTAGTCTGGCTGAAGTCGTGGAACTTGATCTTGACAACCTGCTTGCTGATTCGCGGCGTCCCCGGCATGCCCTTCAGGCGTCGCCGCAATTGCTCGACAAGTTCCGGCAGTTCCTCAAGGCACGCCGTCAGATCGGGGAGATCCCTCGGATACGTCGTTTCCACGCTGACCGATTTGCGGATTCGATCCACTTCCACCCGCCGCTTGTCGATGCCGCGGCATTGTTCGTGGAGTCGCTGCCCGAAACGGCCAAAACGTTCGCGCAGGTCTTCGAGCGAAAGCCCTTGCAATTCGCCGCAGGTCTCGATGCCCAGGCGACCCAGCTTCGCGGCGGTGACCTTGCCGACGCCATGGAGCCGGGAAACCGGCAATTGCGCGATGAAGTCCGCCACTTGATCCACTTCAACGACGAATTGACCGTCGGGCTTGTTGCAGTCGCTGGCGATCTTGGCGAGCAACTTGTTGGGCGCAATGCCGGCGGAGATGGTTATGCCGATTTCCTCGCGCACGGCTGTGCGTATGGCTTCGGCGATGCGGATGGCGTCGCCGTCGAGTTGCTCGCAGCCGGCGACGTCGAGATAGGCCTCGTCCAGCGAAAGGGGTTCGATGATTTCGGTGTAGCGGCGGAAAATAACATGTACCTGGCGCGAGATCCGGCGGTACTTTTCCATGTCCGGGCGGATGATGATGAGTTGGGCGCAGCGCCGTCTCGCGGTGGCGGACGGCATGGCCGAATGGATACCGAACTTGCGCGCCACATAGTTGCAGGTGGCGACCACGCCGCGCTGCTCGGGCAGTCCGCCTACGGCTACGGGCTTGCCGGCCAGCGCTGGATTGTCGCGTTCCTCGATCGAAGCGTAAAAGCTGTCGCAATCGCAATGGATGATGCGGAGCGCCTTGGACATGGCCGCCGGCGTTCGGGAATCGTCAGGCGCGCCGGCGCTCGAAATCCCGCATGAAATCGGCGAGCGCCCGGCAGCCTTCGGACGGCATGGCGTTATAGATAGATGCCCGGGCGCCGCCAACCTTGCGATGTCCTTTCAACGCGTACAGTCCGCTGGATTCCGCCTCGCGCAGAAAGGCATCGAGCAGATCGCCAGCAGCCAGGTTGAAGGTAACGTTCATCTGCGAGCGATGGGGCGCATACGCGTTGCCGACATAGAAATCGCCGCCATCGACTGCTTCGTAGAGGATCGCCGCCTTTTCCGCGTTGCGCCGCTCCATAGCCTCGACACCGCCTTCATCCCGAAGCCATTCCAACACGAGTTTCATCATGTAGACCGCGAAAGTGTTGATGGTATTGGCCAGCGAATGCTTGTCGGCGCAGTTCCGATAGTTGAGCAGGCCCGGAGTCTCGGGCAAGGCGTGATCGAGCAAGTCCTCCCGGACGATCACAAGAGCGAGGCCCGAAGGGCCGAGGTTCTTTTGCAGCGAAGCGTAAACTACGCCGAAACGGCTGATGTCCAACTCCCGGGAAAGAAATTCCGAAGTCATATCGGCGACGAGAGGTATATTCCCGGTGTCTGGAATCTCGTTCCAGCGGGTGCCGTAGATCGTATTGTTGCTGGTGATGTGGACGTAGGATGAGTCCGCGTCCACCGCATGCGCGTCAAACTCGGGAATTCGATCGAAATTGCTTTCCGCGCTATTGCGGGAAGTATCGATCTCGCCGTAACGCGCCGCTTCGCTCGCCGCCATGTTGGCGAAATTGCCCGAAACCACGTAGGCGGCTTTCCGCTGGGTCTTGCGGGCGATCAGATTCATTGGAACCGCCGAAAACTGCATCTGCGCGCCGCCATGCGCGTACAGAATGCGGTAATTGTCCGGAATCCCGGCCAACTCGCCCAACAGCTTGTCGCATGCCTCGACGATATCCATGAAATCGCGCGAACGATGGCTGATTTCGATCACCGAGGCGCCGATGCCGCGGTAATCGAGAAATTCCTCCCGCGCCCGCCGCATGACGGCCTCGGGCAGCATCGCCGGTCCGGCGCCGAAATTGTAAACGCGGTTTGTCGTTGCGCCCGGGTTCATAAACAACATGCCTAAATAGCGGTGACCTTTATCACATGCTCGATGTTGCGCATGGCGTCCAGCGCCGAATCCGGAACCGGGTGTTCCATGTCGATCAGATTGTAGGCGACATCGCCCCGGCTCTTGTTGAGCATGTCGATAACGTTGATATTCTGGTCGGCGAGGATCGAAGTGATCTGTCCGAGCATCCGCGGAACGTTCAGATTGGCGACCGCCAGTCTCGTGCCGGGCGCCGCATTCGGCACTGGGTCGAGATACAGGTCGGGAAAATTCACCGAGTTCCGGATGTTGCCGTTTTCCAGGAAGTCCCGTAGCTGGCTCACGGCCATCACCGCGCAATTCTCCTCGGCTTCCCTGGTGCTGGCGCCGATGTGCGGCATGAATATCACGTCCTTTCTGCCGAGCATGTCGGGGCGCGGAAAATCGCTGACGTATTTCGCCAGCCGGCCCGAATCGAGCGCTTGCCGCAAGGCTCTCGCGTCAACGATTTCCTCGCGGGCGAAATTGAGCAAGCTGGCGCCGGCTTTCATTGCCGAGAACAAATCTCCGTTCATGAGTCCGCGGGTGGTGTCGAGCACCGGCAGATGCAGGGAAACGAAGTCCGAACTGGCGGCCAGGGCCTGCAGGCTTTCCATTCGCGCCACCTGGCTCGGCAGCCGCCAGGCGGCGTCGACCGAAAGCGCGGGATCGTAGCCCAGCACTTTCATGTTCAATCTGATTCCCATTTCGGCGACGCGCGAACCGATGGCGCCCAGTCCGATCACGCCCAGGGTTTTGCCGGCTATCTCGGCGCCCTTGAACTGTTTCTTGTTTTTTTCAATCAGGCTGGAGTATTCGGTGTGATCGCGGAGATCGCTGTGTTCCTCGGCAAAGCGGATCCCTTGCAGGATGCCGCGGGATGCGAGCAGCAGTCCGCAAAGCACGAGTTCCTTCACGGCATTGGCATTGGCTCCGGGGGTGTTGAAGACAACGACTCCCGTTTCGGTGCAGGCTGAAACGGGGATGTTGTTGGTGCCGGCGCCGGCGCGGGCCACGGCGCGCAGGCCGTCATTGACGGCTTTCGGATCGAGCTTGTGGCTGCGCAGCAGGACCGCGTCGGGATTCGAAACCGAATTGTCGACTTCGTAGGCATCGTCGGGGAACAGTTCCAGGCCCTTGTCGGCGATCGAGTTGAAGGTCTGAATCCTGTACATCTGGTTTCCCTGCCGTTAGAAATATTGCCGAAAAATGGGCCGGAGCGCGGGCCGCGATTATGTCGCGGATCGACTCGAAACGCCAGCGTGGTTAGAGCTCTTGGCTTCGATCCGCAGTGCGTGTCCAAAGTTTGACATAATTGCGGCAAGGTTGATCTGGCATTCGTATAACAGGTGAAATGTATGCAAACAGCTGTTGCCGGAGTTCCGGAGCGTATTTCAGAGTGCGAGGTGCCCGTGTTTCGGATTCTGGGGCGCAATCCGGGGCCGATGACGGGGCCGGGAACCAATAGCTATCTGATCGGGGAATCGAGGCTTAGCCTGATTGATCCCGGTCCCCGTGACAGCGACCAGTTGCGGAGTTTTCTGGAGACTATTGGAGATCGCAGACTGGAGTACATATTGGCGACTCATACACATGGAGATCATTCGCCCGGCGCGGCTGAGTTGCGTCGCGCTACCGGCGCGGAATTGGTGGGGCTGCCTGCGCCTGAACACGGTTACAACGACCTGAGTTTTACGCCGGGGCGCGAATGGCGTCACGGCGATCTGCTCGACTGCGGCGAATACACGATCCGCATGTTGCATACGCCGGGGCACGTTTCGAATCATTTCTGCTTTCTGCTTTGCGAAGAACAATTGCTGTTCACGGGCGATCACGTGTTGCAGGGAACGACATCAGTGATCCTGCCCCCGGACGGCAATATGAGCGACTATCTCGGCAGCCTGGAAGAATTGCGGCAATTGCCGTTGCGTTATCTCGCGCCGGGCCACGGCAACCTGATCCATGATCCGCATGCGGAAATCAGCAAGCTGATCGAGCATCGGATGCGCCGGGAAAGCAAGATCGAGCGAAGCCTGGCGGGCATCGGAACCTGTACCCTGGAAGAACTCGTGGTGGTCGTCTACGACGATGTCGACAAGTCCATGCATCGCTGGGCCGAGCGGACCATGCTGGCGCATCTGGAGAAACTCGAGCGTGAAGGGCGCGCGCGCCGCCGCACGGGAGGGAAAGCGGAGCGATGGAGCCCGATGTGAGCCAGCAGGAAGACGCGTCCGGGGCGAAGATTCCGGTCGGCGTGAGCAGTTGCCTGCTCGGCGACCAGGTTCGCTATGACGGCGGCCACAAGCGGCATTCGTATATCACCGGTACGCTCGGCGGGTATTTTGAATTCCGGCCATTTTGCCCGGAAGTGGAGATCGGCCTTGGCATCCCGCGCAAACCCATCCGGCTGGTGCGCGCGGAGCGCGGCGAAATCCGCTGTGTGCAAATTGACGACCCGGCTATCGATCACACGCGGGCGTTGCGGGAATCCCTCGCCCGCAGGCGGGACTGGGCGGCGGGACTATGCGGCTACATCCTGAAAAAGGACTCGCCCAGTTGCGGCATGGAGCGGGTCAGGGTATGGCGCGGCGAGACGCCCGCGCGCGATGGCAGCGGCATTTTCGCCGATGCCCTGATGCGGGAGTTTCCCTGGTTGCCGGTCGAGGAGGAAGGCCGCCTGGGCGATTCCGTATTGCGCGAGAACTTCATCCAGCGCGTGTTCGTTCTGCGGCGCTGGTTCGCCCTGTTTGAAGCGGGTTTGAGCGCGGCCTTGCTGACGCGATTCCACGCCCGCCACAAGCTGATCGTCATGAGCCACGATCAGACGCAATATCTTGCGCTCGGCCGGCTGCTCGCGGACGCCGGCAAGTCCGATCTCGAGCGGGTCGCCGGCGAATATCTGCGGGGGCTCATGGCGGTGTTGAAAATCACCGCGACCCGCGGCAAGCACGTCAACGTATTGCAACACATCACGGGCTACCTGAAGAAAAGCCTTGCCGCAGACGACAGACAGGAACTCGTGCGGACCATAGAGGACTATCGCCTGGGCCTGGTGCCGCTGATCGTTCCGATCACCTTGCTCAATCACTTCTTCCGCAAGCACCCTCATCCCTACATCGCGGAATCCTGGTACATGAAACCCTATCCGGCGGAATTGATCCTGCGCAATCAGTTGTGACTTCAGGTGGGCTGATGTTCCAGCGCGGGCGCGATCTTGAAATTCAGAAAGCCGTATATTACGGCGATCACCGGACAGATCATATTGAAGAAACAGAAGGGCAAATACGCGAGCGTGGCGACGCCGAGGGTGCCGCTCATATAGGCGCCGCAAGTATTCCAGGGCACCAGTGGCGAAGTGATCGTGCCCGAGTCCTCCAGCGTACGGGAAAGATTTTTCACGTCAAGATCGCGGCTCTGGTATTCGAGCTTGTACATGCGCCCCGGTAGCACGATGGAGATGTACTGATCCGAAGTGATGATGTTTGCGCCGATGCAGGTAACGATCGTGGTGGCAATCAGGCTGCCGGTGCCGTGCACGAAAGACAGCGCGTAGTCTACCAGCCGCTGCAACAGACCCACACGCTCCATCGATGCGCCGAAGATCATTGCGCAGAGAATGAGCCAGATCGTGTTCAACATGGAAATCATGCCGCCCCGGGACATGAGATCGTCGAGCGGGGCATTGCCGCTTTGCAGCACGAAGCCGTCGAAGAAAGTCGTCCAGACGCCCTTGACCAGGGCGAGCAACAGGTTCGGCGCGTCGCCGGGCAGGGCGAGAATCGCCTGTCGCTGGAACAGCAGGGCCAGCACGACGCCGAGCGCGCCGCCGGCGAGTATGGTGGGAACCGGCGGCAATTTTCGGTTGGCCATCAGCAGCAACACGAGAACAGGCAACAGCATCACCGGGGAAATCATGAAGTTCTCGGTAAGCAGGTTCATGGTGGTCGCGAGATCGTCCGCGCTCGCGCCGCTGTCGATATTGAGGCCGATGAGGGCATAGATCAGCAGGGCGATGCATATGCTCGGCACCGCGGTCCAGGTCATATGGCCGATATGGCTGAAGAGATCGGTCCCCGCCACCGCAGGCGCCAGATTTGTCGTTTCCGACAGGGGCGACATCTTGTCGCCGAAATAGGAACCGGAAATGATGGCGCCGGCGGTAATCGCCGGCGACAGGCCCAGGCCGGCCGCGGCGCCGATCAGCGCGATGCCGACGGTGCCGGCAACGGTCCAGGAACTGCCGATGCTAAGGGCGATCAGGGCGCAGATCAGGCAGGAGGCGAAATAGAAAATCGAAGGATCGAGGATCAGCAGGCTGTAATAAATCATGGTGGGGACGGTGCCTGCCATGATCCAGCTTCCGATCAGCAGTCCCACGCAAAGCAGAATCAAAATGGGCTTGAGCGAGATGGAAATGCCGGAAACGATCGCGTTCTCGATCTGCTGCCAGCCGATGCCGTTGCGCCAGCCGATGGCCGCGGCAACGGCGGCGCCGATCAGCAGGGCGATCTGGTTCGGACCGGAACTGGCGTCTTCGCCATAAAGGTAGACCGAGAACGACAACAGCGCGATCAGCGTAAATACGGGAAGCAGCGCCTGCAGAATCGATGGTGTCGCCTCGTGGCTTACGCTTCCGCCTGTGCCCGGATCACCGGATTCCTTCATAAGCCCATCCAATTTCCGAGCGACAAGCATACTGGCACAGGCCCAATAATGTCTATTGGCGTTTGTGGCTTCGATCCGTCGCCGCCGGGCTGTGGGGGATTCAGCGGACGCCGTAAATACGTCCATGTAGGCTCCGGGCTCGGCGTCCTGCCTCGCACGCCCGCTGAATCCCCCACAGCCCGGCGGCGGCTCACGCCATGCGAAATCGGAGATTGTTTTAGAAGCCGATTCGAACTGGAAAAAGATGTCTCGATAAGATTTTGAGAACAGGCAACACAGACGCATGGAATGGAACGAACATCGTCCTGGTTAGTCCAAAATTTCGTTATTCAAGTGTCCACTCGACGCGGATGGGTTCGCTTCCGTAGACTAACAACTCAGGATCGTCGTCTACCGTGTAGGCTATCCAGAACGCAAGTGTCTGCCCTTCCAGGCCCGGCATTGCACCGGTTATTTGCGGGTAACTGCTGCCCGCGCCCAGGATGGCAATAAGGAAACCCCGCTTATTCGTCCCGACGCCACTGTTGTATTCGGCGAGCGACCCGACTCGGGACACACGCGTCGAAAATGCAGGGCCAAGACTGACACATGGGACGGAATGGGCAAATCGGGATTGATTTGATTCTGCACGGCGACGGATCGAAGCCACAAACCCAGCGAGATTCTGCGACTACGCTTCGCTCCGCGCAGAATGACGGAATGAGGCGCGGCGACGGGTCGAAGCCACAAAACGTCGAGCGAGTTATAATTCGGCGCTTATGACGCAGAGCAGTGATATTGATGAGCGATATCGCGGAATACATGCGGGATGTGGGGCGGCGGGCGCGGGCGGCCGGGGCGGCGATTGCGCGTGCCGGTACCGCGGAAAAGAATCGCGCATTGCTTGCGACTGTCGAGGCGATCGATGCCGGGCGCGAGGAATTGCTGCGCGCTAATGCCGCGGATTTGCGGCGGGGCGGCGAGAAAGGCCTGGCGGCGCCGCTGATGGATCGCCTGGAGCTTACGCCAAAGCGCATTGACGGCATGATCGAAGGATTGCGGCAAGTGGCTGCGCTGGATGATCCCATCGGCGAGGTGAGCGGACTGAAATATCGGCCGACGGGAATCCAGGTCGGGCGCATGCGCGTGCCGCTGGGCGTGATCGGCATCATTTACGAGTCGCGGCCGAACGTTACCTGCGAGGCGGCGAGCCTGTGCCTGAAGTCGGGCAATGCGGCCATCCTGCGCGGCGGTTCCGAGGCCCTGCATTCGAACCAGGCTATTGCGGGCTGTATCGGCAAGGGATTGGCGGAGGCGGGGCTCGACACCCATGTCATCCAGGTGCTCGACCGTCCCGACCGGGAAGCGGTGGGCTGCCTGATCACCATGCCGGAATTCGTCGATGTGATCGTGCCCAGGGGCGGCAAGGGACTGATCGAACGCATCAGCCGGGAGTCGCGCGTACCGGTGATCAAGCATCTCGACGGCAATTGCCATCTGTATGTCGACGACCGGGCGGATCTCGCCAAGTCTGTCACGGTCGCGGTCAATGCCAAGACCCAGCGCTACGGCACCTGTTGTACCCTCGAATCCCTGCTCGTGGCGCGTCCGGTGGCCGAGGAGTTTCTGCCCGAAGTGGCGCGGATTCTGGGCGATTCGGGTGTCGAGTTGCGCGGCTGCGCCGAGACCCGCGGCATCGTTCCCGAAGCCGTGGCCGCCACTGAGGAAGACTGGCTCACCGAGTATCTCGCGCCGATCCTCTCAGTCCGGGTAGTCGACGGACTCGACGAGGCGATCGGGCATATCAATCGATACGGCTCGCAGCATACCGACTCGATCATGACCGAAGACCACAATCGGGCGCAGCGCTTTCTCCGGGAAGTCGATTCGAGTTCGGTAATGGTCAATGCCTCGACCCGTTTCGCCGATGGCTTCGAATACGGGCTCGGCGCGGAAATCGGCATTTCCACCGACAAGTTGCACGCCCGCGGGCCGGTCGGACTCGAAGGTCTCACTTCACAGAAATTCGTCGTACTCGGAGACGGCCATATCAGGCAATGAGCGAACGCGTCGGAGTCTTTGGCGGCATGTTCGACCCGGTGCACAACGGGCACATGGCGGTAGCCAGCCACGCGCTTGAACTGCTGCGCCTGGACCGGTTGCTGCTCGTTCCCTGCAATCTGCCCAGTCATCGCGAAGCGCCGGTCTGCGGCGCCGAACGCCGGATCGACATGTTGCGGCTTGCCTGCGCCGGCGAAGCGCGCATGGAAGTAGATTCCATCGAAATCGATCGGGGAGGCGTATCCTACACGGCGCGGACGCTGGAGC
Source organism: Pseudomonadales bacterium (assembly GCA_963664805.2). Lineage (GTDB taxonomy): Bacteria > Pseudomonadota > Gammaproteobacteria > Pseudomonadales > Pseudohongiellaceae > UBA9145. Next base: position 723,997 of record OY761612.1, read on the forward strand.
GGATTCGCGAACGCCTGCCGCGGGCCGCGCTCGTGCTCGTACTGGGGCTGGACGCTTTTCTGGGACTGCCCGGTTGGCGCCAACCGCGGCGATTGTTCGAGCTCGCCCACATATTGGTAATAGCCAGGGGAAAACAGCCGATGGACTACGATATGGCGGGCGGATTCGGCGGGCTCATGGCCACCGGACCGGAACAGTTGTTCGGGGGCAGCCGGGGCAACGTGCTGCTGACGGAAGAACCGCGGCTCGACATATCGTCTTCCGCCGCGCGCGAATTGCTTGCCCTGGACCGGGAAGCGCCGCTGCCCGCCGCAGTGTCGGCGTATGTAAGGGAAAATGGACTCTATCGTGCGGGAATGTCATGACGGCGCATAGTCTGAGCAGCAAACAACTGGCCCTGCGCGTCGAAAACATATTGGAAGATCTGAAAGGCCAGTCGATCAGTTGCATCAACGTGCGGAAACTGACGACGATCACCGATTACATGATCATAGCCACGGGAACTTCCCGCATTCATACCAAATCCCTCGCCGACGAAATTGTCGAAAAAATGAAAGAACAGGGCCAGCAGGTGGCCGGAGTCGAAGGACTTCCGGCAGCGGAATGGGTGCTGGTGGATCTGGGAGCGGTGGTGGTGCACATCATGCTGTCCCGCATCCGCGCCCTCTACGACCTCGAAGAACTATGGAGCCTGAAACCCGCGAGCAGCACCTGAATATATGTGTAATCACGCGCGCGGAATGACGCCGGGGTGGTGCCGCACAATGTGAGTCGCCAGCCGGTGGCGACGGATCGAGGCCGCAAAACCCAGCGAGACTTTGCAGCAAAGATGTACAATAGTATGAATTGCAATGCGGATTCTGCGACTGCGCTTCGCTCCGCGCAGAATGACGGCGGTGCCGCGCCGGGAGACGGCGAATGACAGGCAGATGGCATTTCCGGGACCACCAGGCCGAGCGCCGGCTGTTCAACCGCCGCGTCGTATTGGCGAGTTCCGTAGTTTTCCTGCTGCTCGCCGCCCTGGTCGGCAGGCTGGTAAACCTGCAAGTCGTGCAATACGAGTATTTCTCCGCGCGTTCGGACGGCAATCGGCTGCACGTGCAATACGTCCCGCCGCAACGGGGCGTGATCTATGATCGTTCGGGAACCTTGCTGGCGGATAATCTGCCGGTCTACAACCTGACCATTGTGCCGGAGGAAGTGAACGATCTCGCGGCCACCCTGGATTACCTCTCGGATCTGGTCGAACTTGGCGAAAACGACATCGAGACATTCGAAAACCAGTTGCGGCGCGGTCGGGTGCCATACTCTTCGGTGCCATTGCGCTATGTCCTGACCGAAGATGAGAAATACCGCGTTGCGGTCAACAGCCACCGCCTGCCCGGCGTCAGCATGGAGCCGCAACTCATGCGGCATTACCCCTTCGATTCGCTTACCGCGCATTCCGTGGGCTATGTCTCGCATATCAACCAGCAGGAACTCGACGCTCTCGACGAGACCGAATTCGAGAATTACGGCGGCACGACGCACATCGGCAAGACCGGAGTGGAGCGAACCTACGAACATCTGCTTCACGGGCGGGTCGGCTACGAAACCGTCGAAAAGAACAATCGGGGCAGGGTGATGCGGGTGCTGGAAAGCACCGAGGCGGTCGCCGGCAACGACATCGCCCTGCATCTCGATCATCGCCTGCAGATGGCGACCGAAGCGGCGCTCGGAAACTATCGCGGCGCCGTGGTCGCGATCGAGCCCGAAACCGGCGGCATCCTGGCCATGGTCAGCAAGCCCGGATTCGACCCAAACCTGTTCGTTACGGGCATAAGCGGCAGGGACTACGGCGTCCTGGTCACCGATGAAGTGAATACGCCGCTTTTCGACCGCAGCGTCAATCCCTACCCGCCTGGTTCGACCGTCAAACCCTTTCTCGGTTTGGCTGGATTGCACCTCGGATTTGTGGATTATGAATTCACGATCGACGACCCCGGTTATTTCCAACTGCCCGGCGTTTCCTATCGTTGGAACAACTACACCATGCGCACGGCCATTGGCGGCGGCCATGGCATTACCGATCTGCGCAGGGCGATCTATCAGTCCAGCGACACCTTCTTCTACGACCTCGGCCATCGCATGGGCATCGACGCCATGCATGATTTCATGTCGCTCTTCGGTTTCGGCGGCAATCTGGCGCTCGATATCGGGTACGCACGCACCGGCGTGCTGCCGTCGAGAGATTGGAAAATGGAAACGCGGGGGGAGCCGTGGTTTCCCGGCGACACGATCAATTCTTCGATCGGTCAAGGCTACATGTGGGCCACGCCGCTGCAACTCGCCACCGCGGCGACACTGATCGCCAACGAAGGCCGCATGGTCAGGCCGCGCATGCTGAAAAGCGTCAATGGCGAGCCCTATCTTTTTGAGGAAGAATTTGCCGCGGCCGACGTGGTGCTCGAAGATGCGGACTATTGGCGCTACATGCGCGACGCGATGACCATGGTCGTGCATCGACCGTATTCCAACATCTTCAGGGACTACGGCACTGCCTATGAAGCCATCGCCAGGGCCGATCCTGACATGACTTACCAGATCGCCGGCAAGACCGGCACGGCGCAGGTGGTCGGCATCAGTCAAAACATCCGTTCGAGTGCGGAGATTCGGGTTTCCGAACAGAACAAGGATCACGCGTTGTTCATTGCGTTCGCTCCCGCCGGGCATCCGCTGATCGATCCCCGGATCGCGCTGGCGGTATTCGTCGAAAACGGCGAACATGGCAGCACCGTGGCGGGTCCCGTGGCAAAACGGATCACCGATGCCTGGCTGCTCGATATCCTGCAACTCGATTTGACGGTAGAGCCCGAACCGGAGCCCGCCCCGTTGCGCGGTCCATTGCCCCGCGAGCCGTCCGAGGTCGCCGCGCTTGATGGATAACCAGGAATTTTCCCGGATTTCGGGCGTCCCGCCGGCGCGGCCGGTCGTACGGCGCCTGCGGCGTCTCGCCGCGGTCAAGATCGATTTCCACCTCCTCGTTTTGGTGTTGTCGCTTTGTTTGTACGGTCTCGCGGCCTTGTACAGCGCTTCGGATGGAGACAACGGACTGGTCCGGCGCCAGGCGTTTATCGTCGGATTGGGCGGGGTCGCGATGCTGGCCGTTGCGCAAGTCGATATGCGCCTGATTCGCCGCGCGACTTTTTATGTATATCTCGGCGGTCTGGCCCTGTTGGGACTGGTATTGTGGGCCGGAGTGGAGGCCAACGGCGCGCGCAGTTGGCTCGACCTGCCCGGCCTGCCCAGTTTCCAGCCATCGGAACTGATGAAAATCATCGTACCCGCCACGCTCGCCTGGTATCTCTCCGAACGGCCCTTTCCGCCGCGGCTATGGCAAATCATCGTCGCCTGCCTACTGGTGCTGGTTCCCACAGCGCTGGTCGTATTGCAAAACGATCTGGGTACGGCCCTGCTCGTGGCCATGGCGGGCTTCTTCGTCTTGCTGCTGGCGGGCATGAGCTTGAAACTCATCGCTGCCGGAGGCCTGCTGGCCTTGCTGGCGTCGCCGCTCTGGTACATTTTCTTCGCGCTGGAGCATCAGAGGAACCGGATTTTGAGTTTCATCAACCCATACACCGATCCCGCGGGCGCCGGCTACAACATTATCCAGTCGCAGATCGCCATCGGTTCGGGCGGTGTCTATGGCAAGGGATTCGGAGAAGGCGACCAGTCCAGGCTCGATTTCATACCCGAATCGAATACCGATTTCATTTTCGCGGTGATTGCCGAAGAATTCGGGCTGGCCGGCGCGCTCGTGCTTATCGGACTGTATGTGCTGCTGTTGGCGCGCGGCCTGCTGATCGCCGTCAATGCCCGCAACATGTTCGCGCGACTGCTGGCCGGCGGCATCGTATTGATCGTCTTTTTCAACGTGTACGTGAATATGGCCATGGTTGTCGGGCTGCTGCCGGTCATCGGATTGCCGCTGCCGCTGATCAGCCGCGGCGGCACGGCGATCATCGCTCTCTTTGTCGGATTTGGCCTGCTTATGTCGATCGATGCCCATTCGCGCGGGTCCCCGTCGCCCCGGAACTAAAAATTCCGCGCTTCCGGACGCTACCTTGAAAGCGTGTCCTGGAAAATTTCGATCATGCCCGGATTGATTGCGAGATTTGTCGTTCTGGTATTGCTGGGCGCAGTCGCGGCCGGCTGTGGATCGTCGTCTTCAAGCGGCGGCGGCCGCTATTCGATCTCCCAGGACCGCGCGCCGGCGCGGGGAATCGATCCGGATTCTATTCCGGAAGTCATTCCCGGCCCGGTCGTCCGCACCGGCGCCGGCAACCGCAGTCCCTATACCGTGCTGGGGCGATCGTATACCGTACTGCCCACGGAAGAAGGCTATGCGGAACGCGGCGTCGCTTCCTGGTATGGCGAGAAGTTTCACGGCCACAAGACCTCCAATGGCGAAATCTTTGACATGTACAAGGCTTCCGCGGCCCATAGGAGTCTGCCGATTCCCAGTTTCCTGCGCGTTACGAATCTCGACAACAACCGCAGCGTCGTGGTCAGGGTGAACGACAGGGGGCCTTTCCACGGCGACCGCATCGTCGATTTGTCTTATGCCGCGGCGTTAAAACTGGGTTTCGCCGACCGGGGGACCGCCAGGGTGGAAATCGAGGCGATAAGCACGAATTCCCCCGGTTCTCGAGCAAGGGCGGTGCGCGCGGCGCCGGGCGCCGCCAATACGGAGGCCGACCGCATGGCCGCCACGCTGGCCCGCGCCGAGACCGCGGCCGCGAATCGGCGGTTCTACCTGCAAGTCGGTTCGTTTTCGGTCTACGATTACGCTGTGGATTTGACCCGCCGTGTTCGCGCCGTCACGACGCGGCCGGTATTCATCCGCAGCGTCGAAGTCGGGAACCGCGGCTTGTTGCATCGGGTTCGCGTCGGACCCGTAAATGGTCCCGATGAGGCGCGGCGATTGACTTTGCGTCTGGTTGCCGCGAATTTGGGAAGTCCTTACACTGTGTCGGAGTAACCGAACGAACACGGTCCGAGTCGACTGGATGCCTTCCATGCTTTCAACAAAAGCCCCCCCAATCGCATTTCCGGTTTCCGGCAAGAGCTTGCTCCTGCCCGCGCTGTTGTTGGCCGCGCTTGTCCATGCCGCCGCTGCCGCCGCCCAGCCGATTATTCCGCGGCCGCCCGAAATCGCGGCGAGCAGTTACATTCTCATGGACGCCGGCACCGGTCACGTGATACTGGAAAACAATGCCACCGAAGCGCTGCCTCCGGCCAGCCTGACCAAGATCATGACCGCCTATATCGCGATCGAGGAAATCGTCAGCGGCAACCTGAGCCTGGAAGAGGAAGTGCATATCAGCGAGAAAGCCTGGCGCATGGACGGCTCAAAGATGTTCGTTGGGGTCGATACCTATGTCAGCGTCGAGGATCTGTTGCGGGGCATCATCATTCAATCGGGCAACGACGCCAGCGTCGCCATCGCCGAACATATCGCCGGCAGCGAGGACGCCTTTGCCGACATGATGAATCAGTACGCCGAGGTGCTCGGTCTCGAACAGTCCTTCTTCATGAATTCCAGCGGTCTCGACAGCGATGAATACTACAACCAGATGTCGGCGCGCGATCTGGCCTTGCTTTCCCGGGCCACCATCGGCAATCACCCCGAATTCTATCCGATGTACGCCGAACGGGAATTCACCTATAACGATATCCGCCAGCCCAACCGCAATACCTTGCTGTTCCGGGACCGCAACGTGGACGGTCTGAAAACCGGCTGGACCGACCGCGCCGGATATTGCCTGGTCACATCGGCGGAACGCGACGGCATGCGTCTCATCGCCGTCGTCATGGGCACCGAAAGCGAAAACGCCAGGGCAGTGGAGACGCAGAAAATGCTCACCTATGGATTCCGCTATTACGAAACCTGGAAATTGAACGACTCCGGGCAGGTGCTGACCAGCGTGCCGATTTGGTCCGGCGAGCGGGATTCGCTCGATCTGGGCCTGAACGAGGAAGTGCATGTCACGATTCAACGCGGTCGCGGCGAGGAACTCGAAGCCGCGGTAAATGTCGACGAGATCATCTACGCGCCCGTCGAAAGCGGCCAGATCATGGGCACGGTGGAAATCACCCTCGACGGCGAACCGGTTTACAGCGGCGAGATCGCGGCCTTGCATGGCGTTGCCCGCGGCGGCGTCATGAAGCGCATGACCGACTGGTTCAGCTTGAGATTCAGCAACCTGCTTGCGAATTGAGCATTGCCAATGAAGGCTCTAGTGAAACCTGGGCCGATCATGCGCGATTTCGGGCTGGTCGACTACGCTCCGGTCTGGAAACGCATGGCGCGCTTCGCCGCCACCGCTGGCCCGGAGACCCGGGAGGAAATCTGGCTGCTCAGTCATAAACCGGTCTTTACCCTGGGACAGACGGCGAAGCAGGAGCATTTGCTCGCCCCCGGCGCCATTCCGGTGATTCAGACTGACCGGGGAGGGCAGGTCACTTATCATGGCCCCGGTCAATTGGTCGTCTACCCTTTGCTTGATCTGCGGCGCCGCGGCATGGGCATCAGGCAACTCGTCGGTCTGATCGAGACGGCGCTGATCGAAGCGCTCGCCAAGGCGGGAATTGCCGCCTCAACCCATCCCGGCGCACCGGGCGTATATGTGGGAGAGGCGAAAATCGCCGCCCTCGGCTTGCGCATCAGGCGAGGCTGGAGCTATCACGGCCTCAGTCTGAACGTCGATATGGATCTTGCTCCGTTCAACCTGATCAATCCCTGCGGCTTTCGAGGGCTCGAAGTGACCCAAGTGGCGGATCTGCTCGGCGGAGAGACCGGGCTCATGGAGCGCATGAAATCCTTGCTGACGGAGGCGGGATTGAGACAGCTCAAGCGGTTTCCGCCGCGGCGGGGCCGCGCTGAAAAAGAGGAGGCCGCACATGCCTGAAAGGAAGCGGAGAAACGTGCTAGTGGAAGGAGAAAAGCTTCGCGGCGCCGAGAAGTTGCGAAGAATTCCTGTGAAAGTGGTTCCAGTTGCGGAATTGCCCGAGAAGCCACCTTGGCTGCGCGTCAGGATCCCGGTCTCGCCCCGGATTGCCGAGTTGCGCAGAAAATTGCGCAATCACAAGCTGGCCTCGGTCTGCGAAGAAGCTTCCTGCCCCAATCTCGGAGAGTGTTTCAGCAACGGTACGGCGACTTTCATGATTATGGGCGATATCTGCACGCGGCGATGCCCGTTCTGCGATGTGGCGCACGGCAAACCCCGGGCGCTCGATCAGGACGAACCAGCCGAATTGGCCAGGGCGATCCGCGACCTGGAACTGACCTACGTGGTCATCACTTCGGTCGACCGGGACGATCTGAAAGACAGCGGCGCCGGACATTTCTCCGCCTGCATCCGTGAAACCCGGCGCCTGAACCCGGACATCCAGGTGGAATTACTTGTACCCGACTTCCGCGGCCGCATGGATATCGCGCTGGAAATACTCGGGTCGACGCCGCCGGACGTCTTCAATCACAACCTCGAATCCATACCTCGCCTTTATCGCAAGGTCAGACCCGGAGCGGATTATGCCTGGTCGTTGCGATTATTGAAGAAATTCAAACAGTTACATCCTGACATACCTACCAAATCCGGGTTGATGCTCGGTCTTGGAGAAACACCGGAAGAAGTTCGCGAAGTGATGCGCGACCTGCGCGGGCACGATGTGGACATGTTGACGCTTGGTCAATACCTGCAACCGAGCCGCCATCACCTGCCCGTTGCGCGCTTCGTGCATCCGGTCGAGTTCGATGCTTTGCGGAAATATGGCGAGTCGCTCGGCTTCCGCCATGTCGCCAGCGGACCTCTCGTGCGCTCGTCCTATCACGCCGATCAGCAAGCCAGGCTGTTGCGCAGCGCCTGAAGCATGAAATCGCCACTTCTGACCCTTGCCGCGCTGCTGTTGGCATTGGCGGCGGTCGGAGCCTACCTGCTGCTGGACAACAGTCTCTGGTTCGGACGACAGGACCTGCTCATACGCGCCGTGCTGTTCCTGCTGCCGGCGCTGGCCGCGCTCACCGCCGCCTGGATTCCGTTGCGGGCGCATGCGCCGCGGGCCGCGCGCTTGCTGGCCTTGTGCTATATCCCCTTGCCGCTCGCCGTTTTCGGCTATTTCCTGTTCTGGATGCCGCGTTTCGCCGAATCCGTGCTCAGCATCGAGCTGGTCGAACAACGCCTGATAACCGACAGTTCTTCCAACGCCCTGGTGGAAATCGGTTTCGCGTTTCCGATTTTCACGCCCACCGTGGCATTGCGCAACGGCGAACTGTTCAGCCGGGAAGTCGACGTCTATCTGCGCATGATCGACAATGAGGGGCGGCCCATGTTGTACCGGGCGGTGCGTGAAGAAGTGCCATCCGGAACCTTGAGCGTCGAAGCGACGGTGCGCGGCATGCTCAGCGCCAATCAACGCTATCTGTTTTTGCCCGTGCGGCTGGCGCCGGGAGAGGCGGCGACGGGCAGGCTGGTCTTCGTCATTACCGCGCTTGACGAGGGCGCTTCGTTCATGGGCGAAATGCGCCGGGCGAATCTCGTGCAATTCGAATTGCGCGATGCCATCGGCGGAGAACTGCTGCTCGAAGTGCCGGTGGAACGCTAAATGGATGTGCCGGTTTTGATTTTTCGTTGTGTAGAAAAGGGAGTCCGAAGACTCCCTGATCATTATTTGCGCGTTTGCAGATTGTTGTTAGTCGTCTATTAATCCCAGTCTGCGCCCCAAATCGAATAGGCTTCGTCTTTCATTTACTTGCGTTGTGTCCGCGTTTGCGCCAGCGTCAATCAGCATTTGTTCCATTTCACGGTCGCCGAATTCGATAGCGTTTACAAGCGCGAATTCTCCAACAATGCCGGTAGCATCCGCGCCCGCGTCCAGCAGCAAGCGCACTATTTCAGTATCTCCGTTTCGCGCGGCGGCCGACAGCATTCCGCTGAATGGATTGTCCGGGTCGTCTCGAAAATTCGGGTCGGCTCCATATTCGACAAGCACCCGTGCCGCGTCTGTGCTGCCGAAAGTTACCGCATCCATCATCGCGTTTCTGCCTCCGGGTATTGTCAGGTTGACGTCCGCGCCCGCATTGATCAGTGCCCGCAACATTTCCGGGTTGTTGTTGATCGCGGCTCGACGCAACGCGCTTAGTCCGTCCGACGTAAAGCGGTTTGGATCGGCTCCGGAGGCCAGATAGGCTTGCACGGTGGGCAAGTCGTTTTCCATTGCGGCCAGAATCAGGCCGGAATATCCGCTGTCTACAAGTTCTTCCCGGAGCGCTTCGTTACGCGCGAGAAAATCGGTTTGGAGGCGTTCCTCGTGATCGAGGAACGCCGTCATTTGTTCCGGAGACAGAATTTCGTAGAGTAAGGCAGATGGTCCTGTTTCGAGTACTTTTTCAGTGACGTTGTCACCAAGATTTTTTTGGTAGTTACTGATAACACTATAATTATAGGACGCGTTTTCAAGTTCGTTCTCCCTTGCGATTTCGTATGCCGCTACCCGGTTATTTGCGATAGCTATCGGAGTTGTTACGCAGCCACTGTATGTATATGAATATACCGAATTAGGCGAAGTGGAAAATGTGTATCTGTCTTGGCTAAATGTTGATGCTGCTATAGAAAGCAATGCCGCTGCAAATAATACCAAAGGCGATAGACGCAAGGCCCGTTTTGCGGCGGTTGCCGTGAATCGAAGATGTATCATTGCGCGTTTCTCTTGGTTGATGGCATTTTCCCGACTGGTGTCGGGCCCTTGCCATACCAAGAGAAAAACGACACCTCGCCTATTTGCCGGACTTGAGGGAGCTACCCTTAGTCGGACCGGAAGGGCTATTCTATTCAGCGAGCGGGCTCAGCGTATGTGGGACTGAGCGGGGCTATCCTTGTTTTTTGAAGATTCTCGTCGGGTGTCATGAAGTCTAGGGCCTGGTGCGGTCAGACCTGGTGATAGAAGCGTTGATAGTCGGCGAGCGCCCGGTTGGCGACCTCGACAATGAAGTCGCCGTCGTAACGGTTCCGGAACTCGCTGCTCTTAGAATGATGATGTCTTTCCGTGTCTGCACGGTTCGAAGCCACTTGCCGGACTGGAGATGCCTACCAAAGGTCAAAACGAAAATTGCCGCGACATTGCTTTAGACTTTGAGCGCGTGCGCATGCTATGTAAGAATGCCGCAAACGGTTTGTGTCGGATAGACAGGAACTTTCTCATGAACAAGTTGGCAGTACCGGTTTGCGCGGCAGTCTTGCTCGCGATGCTTGCCGGCCTCGTTCCCGACGAGGTCCGGGCTCAGCCGCAACAGGATCTTCGCGGCCAGAAAATCGTCCATCTGCTGCAGGAGCCGCGACATCGCACCGTGTTCAGGGACGGCGAGGTCTATCTGCTGGACGTACAGATGAATCCGGGGGATACCTCCTTTCACCATACGCATGACGCGCCGCTCATGACGACCTCGATCAGTACGGCCAGCGGGCCGGGCAACGGCCGCGTCGGCATCAACATCGACTATGCCGAACGCAATTACACTCACGCGATCTCGAACGCAGGCCCCGGGCTGGTGCGCATCCTGGCGCTGACCACCTATCATGCGGGCGTTGAAGGCAACGAAGATGCGCCCGAAGGCATGACTGTCGAGCCGGACGTCGAGAACCGCTGGTTCCGCTCCTATCGAGTAACGGTCGGCCCCGGTGAGGAAACGCCCTTGCAAACGCACCGTCAGTCGACATTCGTGATCATGGTCACTCCGGGAAAGGCGCATATCTCCCGCGAAGACGGCATCACAGCTGAACTGCGCGCCATCGGGGACTGGGCATACCGCGAGGAGGGCGCCTCCTTCGTGATTCCAATACGGGAACCGTGGCTTTCGACCTGGTAATCAACGAGGCTCGCAGATGAATATGCCAATCAAGACGCTTGCTGCCGGGACGTTTTTCCTGATTTTCGCGGGGCAGGCGGCAGCACAGGGGGAATGGCAGACGCCGCGCACCGAACACGGTGTGCCCGACTTGCAGGGATTCTGGACTTCGGCCAGCATCACAACCTTGGAGCGGGATCCGGGGCTCGGCGAGAAACTCGTGGTTTCCGAGGAAGAGGCCAGGCAACTGGAAAGCGCCAACCTGCTCAATCAGGTGACCGAACTCGACAGCGCGCCAAGCGACCCGGATCGTCCGCCGCCGACGGACGGCGATACCGACGCCGGATACAACGCGTTCTGGATCGATCCGGGCACCCGGCTCGCCCGGGTAATGGGCGAATATCGCACCTCTTTCATCGTCGACCCCGCCGACGGCAGGATTCCCTACACCGAAGCGGCCGGGCTCGCATTCATGGGTTACCGGCAGCAGTCGAGGTACGACGGGCCGGAACAGCGCCCCTTGGGCGAACGATGCATGGTCGGCTTCGGCTCCACCGGCGGACCGCCGATGCTGCCGGTGCTATACAACAACTCGTACCAGATCGTGCAGAACGAGAACTATGTCATGATTCTGGTGGAAATGAATCACGACGCCCGTATCATCCGGCTTAACGGCGAACCGCTCGACGACAGCTTCAATCCCTGGCTGGGCGATTCCGTCGGTCGTTGGGAAGGGGACACGCTGGTAGTGGAGACTTCCAGTTTCCACCCGCAGCAAAGCTTTCGCTTCGCGATCAAGCATTCGCTTTACCTGCCGCCGACAGCCGGCGTAACCGAACGTTTTACCCGCGTCGGCGAAGACGAGTTGCTTTACGAATTCACGGTGGAGGACGATATCGCGTACAGCCGCCCCTGGAGCGCCGAAATTCCGTTCCGGGCCGGCGAGCGAATATTCGAATATGCCTGTCATGAAGGCAATTACGCCTTGCCCGGCATTCTTGCCGGCGCCAGACAACAGGAAGTGGACGGAAATTGAGCCCTCAAGACGCGCCGGGCCTGGCAGCCGGCGACAGCAGTTCGGCATCGGGCCGCGGCGAATTCAGTTCGCGGTTCGGTTTCCTGATGGCGGCCTCCGGTTCCGCTGTCGGTCTAGGCAATGTCTGGGGCTTTCCGACGAATGCCGCAACCAACGGTGGTGCAGCCTTTCTCTTCACCTATCTCATTATGGCTTTCGCCTTGGCCTATCCGGCGCTGATGGCGGAACTCATCATCGGCCGTCATGCCAAGGCCAATCCGATCAAGGCCTTGCAAAGCATTTCGCGAGGACCGAAAACCCGCGCACTTGGCGTGTTTGTCGGCGCGCTCGGCATCCTGACCATAAGTTTCATTTTGAGTTTCTACGCTATCGTCAGCGGCTGGATGATGGCATTCTTTCTCGACCCGCTCGCGCGGCTGACGGGGATGGCGGAGGCCGCAAGTTGGCTCGCCACGGACAGCGAATGGCGCAACGGCATTTTCGTGGCCTTGTTCATGGCGTTGACGATCCTCATCAACCGCGCGGGAGTAAAGGACGGCATCGAGCGCTGGGCTTCACGGCTGATGCCGATGCTGATCCTCATACTGCTGCTGTTGATTGTTTACGTATTGACGCAACCGGGGGCGATGGACGGATTGCGCGCCTACCTGGTGCCGGATTTCTCCCGGGTCGCGAATCCGCGATTGCTCGTTGACGCCATGGGGCAGGCTTTCTTCTCGCTCTCGCTTGGCGTCGGCACGATGCTGATTTACGGTTCGTATATCAGCAAGCGGGAAAATCTGCCGGTGACGGGCAGCCTCGTAGCCTTGCTCGATATCGGCATCGCGGTGGTCGCGGGCATGCTCATTCTGCCGGCGATGTACGTGGCGCTCGCGAGCGGCGTGGAAATCTTCAATCCCGACGGCAGCCTTGTGGCGGGACCGGCCCTGATCGTATCGGTGCTGCCGGAATTGTTCGGCAATATGGGAGCCGTAGGCATATTCGTCTCGCTGGCATTTTTCCTGCTGATGATGATCGCATCGCTGACGTCCTCGATTTCAATGCTCGAGGTTCCGGTGGCGTTCGCGGTTGAGTACCTGAACGTGGCGCGGGGCAGGGCGGCGCTGTTGACCGGCGCGATCATCACCTGCGTTTCCCTGGTGATCGTCCTCAATTTCGATCCGCTTTTCGATCTCGTGGTGAATTACACCACCGAGGTGAGTCAGCCGCTGCTCGGATTTTTCTTCTGTATTTTCGTTGCCTGGATCTGGCGACGCGACGCGGTGCTCAAGGAGATTGTGCAAGGGTCTCCGGAGGCGGAATCGGGGGTGTTCTGGAAAATTTGGCCGCTCTATGTGAAGTTTGTTTGTCCCGCGGCTATTCTTCTGGTTTATTTAGGGTAGATAGTGGGCTTCAACCGTCGCCGTCTGGCGGGCTGTGTGCGGCGGTCGCCGTGAATACGCAATTGGTATTGGAGTTCTGATGAACACTGCATGCTATCCTTGACGAGACTTAAGTGGCTTGGACTACCACCGGTCTCGACATCCTGTCGAGCCGTTCGGCTTTCAAGAAGCGTTGCTTCTTGTCGGCTGCGCCGACTGGGCCTCACCCATGTCTCGCGCCCGTTGCGCACAGCCCGCCAGACGGCGGCTCGCGCTGAGCAGGTCCAGAGCAATGTCATTCTGCGCGAAGCGAAGCGCCCCCTTCGTCATTCCGCGCGGAGTGGCAGAATCTCGTTGCCAAAATGAGAGTTTCAATCATGAAAAATATCGGTAGCAATGGTTTTTCGCGGCGTCGGTTTCTGGGGGGGTCGCTGGCGGTTGCAGCGGCTGCCGGTTTACCGGGCAGGTTGGCTTTTGCGCAGGTTGATGGGCTCGCGGGAGAGGTTCGGGCGCTGACGTTTGATGTGTTCGGCACGGTGGTGGATTGGCGGTCTTCGATTGCGCGGGAAGGGCAATTGCTGGCGGCGGGCAGGGATTTCGATGTGGACTGGCTCGAGTTTGCCGACCGCTGGCGCGGAGGTTATGGGCCTTCGATGAATCGGGTGCGCAACGGTGAGTTGCCTTGGACGAAGATAGACGTTTTGCATCGGATGATTCTCGACGAACTGATCGAAGAATACGGACTGCAGGAACTTGCGGAGGAGGAGAGGGTCGAATTCAACAATGCCTGGCACAGGCTTTCGCCTTGGCCGGACGCGGTGGCGGGGTTGAACAGGTTGAAGACGCGCTATGTGATTGCGACGCTGTCCAACGGCAATGTCGCGCTGCTGACCAATATGGCGAAGAACGCCGGTCTGCCCTGGGATGCGATTCTTTCGGCCGAACTGGCGGAACGCTACAAGCCGAATCCGGCGGTCTATCTGAAAGCGGCGGATTTGCTTGGACTTGCACCGGAGCAGGTGATGATGGTCGCGGCCCACCCGGGCGACCTGCGCGCTGCCGCGGCTGTGGGATTGCGCACTGGATACGTGCCGCGGCCGCTGGAGCGAGGTCCGGGTCGGCCCTTTACACCGGACACGAGCGGCGATTTCGATGTGACGGCCAGCGATTTTCTCGATTTGGCGCGGCAATTGAGCGCTTGAACGACAAGTAAGAGGCATCAAGACATGAACAGATATTTCAAATTTTCGGGGGCGGCATTGATTCTTGCCGCGCTCGCGGCCTGTTCCGGCGAGGACCGGGCGCCGGCGCGGGATTCCGCCGCCGAGCCTGAAGCGGCTGTGGAGGTCCAGGTGGCCGGCAACCCCTTTTTCGCGGAGAGTCCGCACTATTTCAGTTTTCCACCCTTCGATCTGATCGCGAACGAGCATTACCAGCCTGCTTTCGAAGTCGGCATGGCGGAACAGATCGCCGAAGTGGAAGCGATAGCCGGGCAGGAAGCCGCGCCGGATTTCGAAAACACGATCGTCGCGCTTGAGTTGAGCGGACAGTTGCTCAGCCGCGTGTCCGCGGTTTTCTTCGCCTTGTCCAGCGCCCATACCAACGACGACATTCAGGCGCTGCAGCAGCAACTGGCGCCGGAACTTGCCGCCCACTACGATGCGATTCTGCTGAATCGGGACTTGTTCGCGCGCATCTCGGCCCTGCACGGGAGCCGGGACGATCTGGGCTTGGACCCCGAATCTCATCGCCTGCTTGAGCGGACCCATATCGACTTCATCAGGGCGGGAGCGGGACTGAGCGAGGAGCAACAGGAGCAACTCAGGGATATCAATGCCCGGATCGCGGTGCTGGAAACGCGGTTCAGCCAAAACGTGCTGAGCGAAGTCAACGAGCTGGCGATCGTCGTCGACAGCCGGGAGGAATTGACCGGACTTGACGAGGCGCTGATTACCGCGGCGGAAAACGAAGCGGAGTCGCGCGATTTGCCGGGCCGGTTCGTTTTGCCCTTGCTCAATACGAGCGGACAGCCGGCGCTGGCCAGCTTGCAGAATCGGGATCTGCGCCAACGCATGCTGGAAACCTCGTTGTCGCGGGGCTCCCGCGGCGGAGAATACGACAATCGGGAGACCGTGACAGAAGTATTGCGGCTACGCGCCGAAAGGGCGAGATTACTCGGCTACGAAAATCACGCCGCGTATATCCTGGAAGACGAAACCGCGGGCTCGGTGGAAGCGGTCAATCAGCGCCTCGCTGAACTTGCGCCGCCGACCGTCGCCAACGCCCGGCGCGAAGCGGCGGATTTGCAGCAGATGATCGACGACTCCGGCGAGGACTTTACCCTGGCCGCCTGGGACTGGGCGTATTACACCGAGATTCTGCGCGCGGAACGCTTCGATTTCGACGAAAGCCAGTTGCGGCCTTATTTCGAACTCGACAATGTATTGCTGCGGGGTGTCTTCTTTTCCGCGGAACATCTCTTCGGCATCACCTTCGAGGAACGGTTCGACCTGCCGGTCTATCAGGAAGACGTGCGGGTATTCGAAGTATTCGACGTTACCGGCGAGACGCTGGGGCTGTTTATCGCCGACTTCTACGCCCGCCCGAACAAGCGCGGCGGCGCCTGGATGAACGCATATATCGCCCAGTCTCATCTGCTCGGCAACCGGCCGATCGTGGGCAATCATCTCAATATCACCAAGCCGCCGGAAGGCGAGCCGACCTTGCTGACTTTCGATGAGGTGAATACGGCGTTCCATGAATTCGGTCACGCCCTGCACGGCCTGTTTTCGGATGTCCGTTATCCGAGTTTCGCCGGTACCAGCGTACCGCGCGATTTCGTCGAGTATCCTTCCCAGGTCTACGAGATGTGGGCGGTTTGGCCGGAAGTGCTCGAAAACTACGCGGTGCATTTCGAGACGGGCGAAGCCATGCCGGGGAAATTGCTCGACAAGGTGCTTTCCACCCAACAGTTCAACCAGGGTTTCGCTACGGCGGAATATCTGGCGGCGTCGATCGTCGATCAGGCGCTGCATCAGCTCGCGCCGGAAGATGTGCCGGGCGCGGACGAGGTGATGGATTTCGAGGCGCGGGCGCTTGAACAGGCGGGCATGGCAATGGACGAAATTCCGCCGCGTTATCGGGTGCCGTATTTTTCTCACATCATGGGAGGATATTCAGCGGGATACTACTCGTATATCTGGAGCGAGGTGCTTGATGCGGACTCGGTGGAATGGTTCCTGGAAAACGGCGGGCTGTTGCGTGAGAACGGGGTGCATTTTCGCCGCACTTTGCTTTCGAGGGGCGGTGCTGAGGACGCCATGACGCTGTTTCGCAATTTCCGTGGCAGGGACGCGGATATTAATGCCCTGCTGGAGCGGCGCGGGCTGAACTAGGGCGTTTTGGGTTGGTGGCCTCGATCCGTCGCCGCCGGGCTGTGCGGGGTTCAGCGGACGCTGTGAATACATCCATGTACGCTTCGGCCCCGACATCCATGTCGGGGACGCCCGCTGAACCCCGCACAGCCCGGCGGCGACTCACGCGGTGCAAGCCTCAACCAATGTCATTCTGCGCGGAGCGAAGCGTAGTCGCAGAATCTCTCGCCGCAGATTCGCAATACCAGCAGGCTTAACTCGTCCCAGGGGTTGGCGCGGTGGAGGCCTTTGACTGAGTGGTCGATTAGTTTGCAGTGTTCGAGCATTTGCTGGGCCTGATCGGCGGTCAGGCGCTTGAGGGCTTGGGATACGATGGGTTTGCGGCTTTGCCATATGCGGGCGGCGGATATTGCCTGGCCGATTTCTTGGCCCTGGTCGATCTGGTCGAGGATTGTCAGTAATTGTCGGAGTTCCCGGGTGAGAACGGCGAGAATCAGCAGTGGGAATACGCCTTCGGCGCGGAGGCCGCCGAGGACGCGCTGGGCGCGTTCTGCGTCGCCTTTGAGGGCGGCATCGGCAAGTTTGCCGAGGTCGTAGCGGGAGCTGTCGGAAACGAGGCGCAGGACGTCGTTGCCGGTTAATCTTTTGTTGGCGCCGGGTTCGGCGCCTGCCAGCAGGGCCAGTTTTTCGATTTCCTGTTCGGCTGCCAGCAGGTTGCCTTCGACGCGGTCGGTCAGTATTTGCAATGCGTCATCGTCGGGCTGTATTCCGGCGGCTGCCAGGCGCTGCCGCAGCCAGGCGGGCAGCCTGGCTCGGTCTATGGGCCAGATCTGGACCAGGACGAGTTTGTCGTCCAGGTTTTTGAACCATTTGGCGGACAGGACCGAAGAATCGATTCTGGGGCCGGTGATCAGTACGCGATAGTCTTCGGGGGCCCTGTCCAGCCAGGCGGTGATTGCTTCCCGGCCCTTGGCGTCCAGTTTGGCGCTGTAAAGACGCAATTCGAGCAGTTTGCGTTTGGCGAATAGCGAGGTGGCGTCGAGCTGGTAGAGAAAATCGTTCCAGTCGAAGCCTTGCTCGACGTGAAATACTTCGCGTTCCGTATACCCGGCTTCGCGCCAATGCTTGCGCACTTCATCGGCTGCCTCTCGCAACAGCAGGATTTCGTCTCCTGCCAGCCAGTAAAGCGGCGCGGATTGCCTTGCCAGGGTCGAGGACAGTTGGTCGCCGCGGATCTTCAACGTCCGGCGGCCTCCAGCCGCCGCATGAGCTGGGCTACGAGATCCCGCCGCATCTCCTCGCGCAACAGTTCGGCTTCCTCGCGATTGCCGGCGATATTGCGCAGATCCTGGTAATGGGTTCTTTCCACGCTCAGGGTTTCCATATCGATCAATGCGGTTTCGCCGTCCGTCAGGTTGACGCGGACGGCGAGTTGCAAGGTGATCTGGGCGGCTCGCGCCTGCACCGTCGTACTCGCCGGGCGACCCGAAAACAGTTCGGGTCCTATTGCCAGCAGGGGAAAATTCCGGGCGTTGGCATCGCCCGCTTCGTGTATGCCTATGCCGGCGGTTTGCAGGCTGCGTAGCAGAACTCTCTCGAATTCGGGCCCGGATTCCGGCAATTGCAGGCGCAGATCGGTGAATTCCGGCGCTCCGGTCACGGTCCCTCGCAAGTTGTAGCCGCAGCCAACAGCCGTAATCAGTAATATTGTAAGCGGCAGGCTGAAGAGGAAGCGCCGGATCATGAGCGATCAGGCGGTTACGACATTCACCAGCCTTCCGGGAACTACGATAACCCGTCTGATGCCGGCGTTGGCGGTGAATTTGCGCACCGAGTCGTTTTCCAGCACGATTTCGCGCAAGCGTTCGTCCGGCAGGTTTACGGGCACTTCCATCCGCCCCCGCAACTTGCCGTTTACCTGCAATACGATCAGCGTCTGATCCTTCTCCAGCGCTTGCGTGTCGACATCCGGCCAGGCCGCGTCCATGATCGCCCCCGCATGACCGAGATACTGCCAGACCACGTGGCAGAAGTGAGGAACTATCGGGGCCAGCATGAGAATCGACATTTCCAGCGCTTCCTGAACGATCCAGTCACCATTCCGGTCCGGTTCGGTACCTTGCTGAACGAAGCGCGTCAGGGCATTGAGCAGTTCCATTACGGCTGCGATCACCGTGTTGAAGGCGTACCGGTCTTCGTAGTCCCGGCTCACCTTGGCCAGGGTTTCATGGGTTTTTCTGCGTAAGTCCTCTTGTTCGGGAGTCAGGGTCAAACCCGAAAAATCAGGCAGTTCGCAAGGCGTATGACCATGGACGATTTTCCAGAGCCGCCTGAGGAAACGGAAGCTGCCTTCGATTCCCGCATCCGACCATTCCAGCGATTGGTCCGGCGGCGCAGCGAACAAGGTGAACATCCGTACGGTATCGGCGCCGTACTTGTCGATCAGCGGCATCGGATCGACGGTATTGCCTTTTGATTTCGACATCGTAGTGCCGTCTTTCAGCACCATGCCCTGGGTCAGCAGCCGGGTGAATGGTTCACCGGAATCGACCAGGCCCTCATTGCGCATCAACTTGTAATAGAAGCGCGCGTACAGCAGATGCAGGATCGCGTGTTCGATGCCGCCGATGTATTGATCCACCGGCAGCCAGTATCGGGCGCGTTCGTCGAGCATGGCGCCGTCCTGGTCGGCGCAGGTATAACGCGCGAAATACCAGGAGGACTCCATGAAGGTATCGAAGGTGTCGGTCTCCCGTTTGGCCGCCCCTCCGCATTCGGGACATTCGGCATTGACGAATTCCGGCAGGCCGGGCAAGGGAGAACCATGTCCGGTGAAATCCGCTTCTTCCGGCAGGCGCACGGGCAGATCCTCGTCGGGCACCGGAACCGGCCCGCAGTCCGGGCAATCGATCATCGG
Organism: Pseudomonadales bacterium; assembly: GCA_963664805.2. Taxonomy (GTDB): domain Bacteria; phylum Pseudomonadota; class Gammaproteobacteria; order Pseudomonadales; family Pseudohongiellaceae; genus UBA9145. The sequence continues at coordinate 743,567 of OY761612.1, forward strand.
GATCGGCGCTCCCCAGTAACGCTGCCGGGACACGAGCCAGTCGCGCAAGCGAAAATTGACCGTGGGCCGGCCTTTGCCGGCGAATTCGAGACGTTCGGCTATCGCCTTGAACGAGGCGGCAAAATCCAATCCGTCGAATTGCCCGGAATTGATCAGCACGCCATATTCGACGAAGGCCTCCCGGCTCAGGTCACATTCCTGCTCCGAATCCGTCGGACGAATGACCTGGCGGATTTCGAGCCCGTACCTGGTAGCGAATTCCCAGTCGCGCTGATCGTGGGCGGGTACCGACATGACCGCCCCCGAGCCGTAACTCATCAGCACGAAATTGGCCACGTAGATCGGCAGAGGTTCGCCGGTCAGCGGGTGCAGGGCGATCAGCCCGGTATCAATGCCGCGCTTTTCCATCGTCATCAGTTCCGCTTCGACAATGCCGTCGGTGGCCAGTTCCGCCAGAAAGCGCCCTAATTCGGGGTTCCCGGCCGCGGCGGCCTGCGCCAGCGGATGCTGCGGCGCCAGCGACAGGCTGGTCACGCCGAACAGCGTGTCCGGGCGGGTAGTGAATACCTTGATCGTGCATAATTCAGGATCGGCTTCGCCGTCGACCTCGAATTCGACTTCCACGCCTTCGGAGCGGCCGATCCAGTTGCGTTGCATGGTGCGCACGGCATCGGGCCAGCCATCAAGCGTTTCCAGATCGTCGAGCAACTCCTGGGCAAAGTCGGAAATACGGAAAAACCATTGCGGAATTCGCCGCCGTTCGACCGGCGCTCCCGAGCGCCAGCCCTTGCCGTCCACGACCTGCTCGTTGGCGAGTACGGTCTGGTCGACCGGGTCCCAGTTGACCTCGGCCTCAGCCTTGTATACCAGGCCCTGGCGAAACAGCCGGGTAAAAAACCACTGTTCCCAGCGATAGTACTCCGGATGACAGGTTGCCACTTCGCGCTGCCAGTCGTAAGCGTAGCCGAGCCGCTTCAATTGCGCGCGCATGTAGTCGATATTGGCGTAGGTCCACTCGGCGGGATTCACGTTGTTCCGGATCGCGGCATTCTCGGCCGGCAGGCCGAAGGCGTCCCAGCCCATGGGCTGCAGGACATTTTTGCCTTTCATGCGATGAAACCGGGAGATGGCGTCGCCGATGGAATAGTTGCGCACATGCCCCATATGCAGGTGGCCGCTGGGGTAGGGCAGCATCGAAAGGCAATAGAACTTCTCCCTGTCCGGGTCTTCGCATACGCGGAAACTCCCGTGTTCCCCCCAATACCGTTGCGCTTCTTCCTCGACCTGTTCGGGTTTGTACTGGATATCGGCCTTGTCCATGTTACGAGCTGTCCTCCTTGCGCATGCCATTGCCGGTCAAGGTGACTTTGAGCAATTTGATATGTCTGTTATCGGCATTCAGCACGGTAACCAGATAGGGACCGATCCGGGTGCTTTCGCCGCGTTCAGGGATGTGTCCGAACTTCTGCAGCAGGATGCCGCCGATCGTGTTGAATTCCCGGTCGTCGAGTTCGGTGGCGAAATGTTCATTGAAATCGTCGATCGGAGTCAAGGCCTTCACGATGTGATTGCGCTCGTCGAACTTCTTGATGTGACTGTCGTCCTCGATGTCGGTTTCGTCCTGTATGTCGCCGACGATCTGTTCGAGCACATCCTCGATCGTGACAATGCCGCTGACGCTGCCATAGTCGTCGACGACGATCGCCAGATGATTGCGCCGCTCGCGGAATTCCTTCAGCAATACGTTGACCAGGCGCGATTCGGGCACGAAGGTTGCCGGCCGCACGATCTTCTTGAGATTGAAATTCTCCGGAATTCCTTTCAAGCACAGGGGCAGCAGATCCTTGGCAAGCAGGATGCCGATGATGTTGTCGACGTTCTCCTCGATCACCGGAAAGCGCGAATGAGAGGCGCCGGCCACCATTTCCACCGTTTCCCGCACCGGCATGCTGGTGGAAACGATCACCGCCTGGGAACGGGGAATCATGATGTCCCGCACTTGCATGCTGGAGACTTGCAAGGCACCCTCGATGATGCCGAGCGCGTCCGCGTCGAGCAGGTCGTCCTGTTCGGCGTTGCGCAGCAGGTCCAGCAAACTTCGGGTGTCGGTGGGTTCGTCGGAAAAGACTTGTGCGATTTTATCGATCCAAGAACGGCGTCTCAGATCGATGCTAGTCTGGTCGTCGGACATGCGCTGATATGGCTCCTTTGCGAAGGCGTGGCATTACAATACTAGATAGGGATCGGGGATTCCAAGATTCCGCAATATTTCAATTTCGATTTTTTCCATGCCCGCGGCATCTTCGCGGGCGGCATGGTCGTATCCCAGCAAGTGCAGACAGCCGTGAATCACAAGATGCGCCCAATGATGGTCGACGGGCTTGTCCCGGGAAAACGCTTCGCGCTCGGCAAGTTCGGCGCAGATGACGATATCGCCAAGTGGTTCGCTGTCGAGTTGTTCCCGCAGGGCGGCCGGCATGGCGCTCGGAAACGAAAGCACATCGGCGGGATATTGCCGGTCGCGATAGCGGCGATTGAGTTGTTCGGATTCGCCCGCATCGACGAAACACAGGCTCACCGTCACCGGATTTTCGCGCTTCGCTCCACGCATGGCGTGTTCCACCCAGTTCCGGCATAGCTTGTCGTTCGGAACCCAGTGAGCCGTCGAACGATCGGCTATCTCAACTGTCGCTTTCATTGCGCGCGCCCGCGTCCTGCTCGCGAATTCCGGTCACCTGGGATTGGTCGAATCCTTCATAGGCCTCGACGATGCTTTGCACGAGCCGGTGGCGCACCACATCGCTGGAACTGAACCAGGTAAAGCCGATGCCGTCCACATCCCGCAACACCTGGGTCGCCTGGACGAGACCCGAGCGCGTGCCCGCGGGCAGATCGATCTGGGTAATGTCGCCGGTTACCACCACTCTCGAACTGACGCCGATACGGGTCAGGAACATCTTCATCTGGGCCGTCGTGGCGTTCTGGCTTTCGTCGAGGATGATGAATGATTCGTTCAGGGTGCGACCGCGCATATAGGCCAGCGGCGCCACTTCGATCACGTTTTTCTCGACCAGGCGATTGACCTTCTCGAACCCCAGCATTTCGTACAGGGCGTCGTAAAGCGGCCGCAGGTAAGGATCGATTTTTTGTATCAGGTCGCCGGGCAGAAAGCCCAGTTTTTCCCCGGCCTCCACCGCCGGGCGCACGAGCACGATCCGGTTGACCCGCTCGCTCACCAGGGCCTGAACCGCGCAGGCCACCGCCAGATACGTCTTGCCGGTGCCCGCGGGACCGATGGAAAAATTCAGATCCTGCCGCTCTATGCCGTTGACGTAGGCGGCCTGCTGCTTGCTGCGCGGCTTGATCGAAAGCCGCGGCGTACGGATGATTCCGGTCACGCCGATGTCTCCTGATTCGCCGGCTGGCGGGTTGGTGATTTCCCGCAAGGCGAGGTGAATGACGTTCGATGAAAGCAACTCGCCTTGCTCGGTCGCCAGATACAGCGATTCCAGCAAACGGCTGCCATCGTTCACCGCGGATTTGCTGCCGGAAAGCTGAAACCAGTTGCCGCGCTGGCGGATCGTCAGCGACAGCATCTCTTCGATCTGGCGGATGTGTTCGTTGAATTGTCCGCAAAGATTGGACAGGCGCCGGGTGTCATCGGGGGCGAGTGTCAGATCGAGCGTGTGTGTGCTCATACAATGTTTCGCGCAATGTCCGGGCTCAGCGCAATTCGCCAAGAAGTGAGTTGGGCAGGGCATCCGTAATTTTGACATCGACGAAATGACCTGCCAACGAACCATCGTCGCAAGGGAAGTTGACGACCCGGTTGTTTTCGGCGCGCCCCTGCAGATCCGTCGCGCGCTTTTTCGACACGCCGGTAACCAGGATCCGGCAACTTGAGCCGACCATCGACTCGCTGATCGCCCGGGCCTGTCGGGTCAGTTGCGCCTGGAGCACCGTCAGCCGATGTTTCTTCTCGCGCTGGGGAGTTTGGTCCCGCAATTGCGCCGCAGGCGTTCCGGGGCGGGCGCTGTAGATAAAGCTGAACGAGGTATCGAAGCCGACCTCGATAACCAGATTCATCGTCTCCTCGAAATCTCGCTGGGTTTCCCCCGGATAACCGACGATGAAATCCGAGGACAGGCTGATTCCAGGCCGCGCCGCGCAGATTCGGCGCACGAGCGACTTGTATTCGAGTACGGTATAGCCGCGCTTCATCGCCGCGAGCACGCGGTCGGAGCCGCTTTGCACGGGCAGATGCAGATGGCCGGCCAATTCGGGCGTCTCGCGGTACACGGACACGAGCGAGTCCCTGAATTCGGCGGGATGCGAAGTCGTGAAGCGGACGCGGTCGATGCCGTCAATGCTGGCGACGTACTGGATCAGCAAGGCTAGATCAACGGTCTTTCCGTCGTGGGTGAGGCCGCGATACGCGTTGACGTTTTGCCCCAGCAGATTGATTTCGCGGACGCCTTGTCCGGCCAGATGGACCGCCTCGGCGACAACGTCGTCGAAGGGCCGGCTGACTTCCTCGCCGCGGGTATAAGGCACGACGCAGAAACTGCAATACTTGCTGCAGCCTTCCATGATCGTGAGCCAGGCCTGGCAGGAGGTCGCGCTCGGCTGGGGCAGGCGGTCGAACTTTTCGATTTCCGGAAAACTGACATCGACGACAGCCGGGCCCCGACCCGATGCGTCAAGCATTTCCGGCAGCTTGTGCAAGGTCTGGGGGCCGAAAACCACGTCGACGAAAGGCGCGCGGGCGCTGATGGCTTCGCCTTCCTGGCTCGCGACGCAGCCGCCCACGGCGATCTTCAGGCCGGGATTGGCGGTTTTCAGGCTGCGCCAGCGGCCCAGTTGGTGAAACACCTTCTCCTGAGCCTTTTCACGGATCGAGCAGGTGTTCAGCACCAGGATATCGGCCGCCTCCGGCGAATCCACGAGTACGGCATTGCGCGACTCGCGCAGCAGATCGAGCATGCGCGAGGAGTCATACTCGTTCATCTGGCAGCCGTGCGTCTTGATGTGCACCCGGGTTGGGGCGGGAGAATCCGCCGGACTCTCTACGGAACCGGTGCCGGCATCGGCGCCCGGCGCGTTCAAGCTTTGCATCTGGTGGCAGAGAAAATGAATATGGGCGCGATTATAACGTAATCTTCCGGAGAGCATTGACTTCGATGCGTCCCCGCCGGCTGGCGGGAGGTTAAGCGGACGCCGTAAATACATTGGGGATTCCACGAAGTTGTTCATGCCATCCATAGCGGGTCGTTCGGCCCTTGAGAAGCTTCGCTTCTTATCGGCTTCGCCGACCGGACCTCACCCGTGCCTCGCACGCCCGCTAAACCTCCCGCCAGCCGACGGAGACCCGCATAGTGCGGAAGCGATAACTTGAAAATTCTCGAATCGGCCTGATATTCGCGTTACTCTAGGAACATTCCCCCGGATTTGACCCCCATGGCAACATCCTCCGAAATCTACAAGGTGACCTTCCTGAACAAGGGCAAGGTCTATGAGCTTTTCGTTCGCCAAGTCTTCCAGAGCGACCTGTACGGATTCATCGAGGTCGAGGATTATGTCTTCGACGAAGTCACCCAGGTCGTCGTCGACCCCAGCGAGGAGAAACTGAAGAACGAATTTGCCGGCGTGCGCCGCAGCTTCATTCCGATTCAATCGGTGATCCGCATCGACGAAGTGGAGAAAGGCGGCGTCAGCAAGATTTCAAGCGGCGACAACATCACGCCGCTTCCCGTGTCATACATCGGGGGCAAGACCGATCACGTCAAGAGCGATTAGGGCGGGACGCCTCGGTCGCTTGCCAGCGCTTCCTGGATAGCGTTCTCGATCTTTTCGATATCGCCGTCGCGAAAGCCCATGTGCACCAGCTTGACTTCGCCGTCGCGACCGATCAGATACGACGTGGGCATGCCGTAAACCGAATAGAGATCCATCACTTCGCCTTCGGGATCAGCGGGTATCGGAAAATCCAGCGGGGTATCGGCGAGAAATTCCAGCCCGTCCTCGATCGGATCGTCCACGGTGATGCCGATTACTTCAAGACCCTGATCCTGATAGCGATGATACAAATCGTTGTACAACGGCAATGAGGTGAGGCAGGGGGCGCACCAGGAAGCCCAGAAATCGATATAGACCACCTTGCCCGCCAGACCGGAAAGACTGATGTCCGGCTGATCCTGGTGGATGGAAGGCAAGGTGAAATCCGGCGCCTGCTCGCCTTCCTCGACCGCCAGCGCGGGAACGCCGGCCGACAGCAAAACAACCGCCGCGACCAAAAGCTTGCCAACCAATGAAATCATATGGCTTATCCTGTTCGCCGACACACCGGGCGTCCCGAGATTATAGCGCCGTCCCTGGAACCCGGTCCACCAAATCGTTCCCGCAGTGTCCGAGCCTCGGGCGCGATGCGGCTCAAAGCGCCTCAACGCAGAATCTCCACATCGTGGGCCTGTTCTCCCTTGTCCCCCATGATGATGCTGAATTCGACTTCCTGTCCTTCCATCAAGACGCGATGACCGTGTCCGCGGATTGAACGGAAGTGTACGAAGATGTCGCTTCCGTCGCGGCGGCTGATGAAGCCGAAGCCCTTGTTGGTGTTGAACCATTTGACGACGCCGGTCTCACGGCCGGCGCGTCTGGCCGTGCCCGCTTCCGGCCGCGCGGCCGTGGCGCTCCAAAGGGCAGTGACAAGGAAAAATACCAGCAGGGACCCGGCGATGATCGGAAAGTTGCGCAAATTCAATTGAAAATCCTGCGACGCAAGCAGATACAAGGGGATTCCCGCCAGCACTGCCATGAAAATTCCGATAGGCAGAGGACGATTGAACATGGAAAATCTCTTCTTATGTCTTTGTGTGAAAAAAACAAAATACACCAGCCGTAGCGATTTGAAAACCTTGCCGGACGCCCCACCTCTTCGAAGGCCCGGTTTAAGCTTCCATTCAGCTTGCGTTCATTAAGCTCTCGCCATGGCGAACTGTTGGCGGATGTTGAGCGATTTCGCTTACATGCTATGATCTTGCGTTGCGCCCGCGCTTGCGGGATGATGGAATTTTCGGGGCCACGCCCGCCGTGGAAGACCGGTCGAATGTATCCACGAATACTGTTTTTGCTGGGCTTGATATTGTCGATGCTGGCGCCTCCGTCCCTGGCTCAGCCGCCTTCGCAACAGATCCAGAACGAGTCCAACCGGAACAGCCTCTCCCCCCGTATCCGCAACGGAGTAGTTCCCGCGCCGCTGCTGATCAATGAACTGCAGGCCGTAAACCTCGTGCGGCAGCGCTTCGAAGGCAATGTGCTGCGCATCAATCTCGTTGGCGAAGCCGCCAATCGCCGTTACCAGATCCGCATGGAAAACGAAGGCAAAATTTTCACCGTGTTCGTCAACGCGAACACCGGCGCGGTCAGCAGCGGCAATTGAGACAGGGCTATGCGCCTGCTCGTGGTCGAAGACGAATCCTTGCTCAATCAGCAACTGCGAAACAGCTTGCAAGAAGCGGGCTATGTCGTCGACGTCGCGGAAGACGGACGGGAGGGACTGTATTACGCGACCGAGTATGACTACGACGCCGCGATTGTCGATCTCGGCCTGCCGGAAATCGACGGCATCTCGTTGATCCGGCAATTGCGCGACCTGGGCAGGCAGTTTCCGATCCTGATACTCACCGCGCGCAGCGACTGGCAGGACAAGGTGACAGGACTCAATTCCGGGGCTGACGACTATGTGCTGAAACCTTTTCGCATGGAGGAGATCCTCGCGCGGCTCAACGCCCTGCTGCGCCGGGCGGCTGGTTTCAGCAAGCCGCGACTGCGATTCGGGCCGATTACGCTCGACACCACCGGCAAACAGGTAAGCAAGAACGGCGAGCGCGTGGAGTTGACGGCATACGAATACAAAATGCTCGAATACCTCATGTTGCACCCCGGCCGGGTGATTTCCAAGTCGGAACTTACCGAGCACCTATACGCTGAAGATCATGACCGCGACAGCAATGTGCTTGAAGTCTTCATTCGCAGGCTCCGGCAGAAACTCGACCCGGACCAGAGCCTGAATCCCATCGAGACCCTCAGAGGCCAGGGCTATTGCTTCGTACTCGGTGAAGCGGGAAATGACACCGCGGCCGGGCAAGGGTAACTATTCCCTGCAAAGCCGGCTGCTGCTGGCTTTCAGCATCCTGCTGTTCGTCTTTCTCGGGCTGACCGGCATTGTGCTCGACCGGGCGTTTCGCGACAGCGTCGAGGCCGGCGCCGCCGAACGCCTGCGCGGGCGGATTTATCTGATCCTCGGCGAAGTGGAATTGGCCGACGGCGAGTTCTACTTTCTCGAAGACCTGCCGGAGCCGCGTTTCAGCCAGTTGGATTCGGGACTGTACGGTTTCATCAGCCAGCGCGCGCTGGGCGAACTCTGGCGCAGCGATTCGGCGCGGGCCCTGGGCCTGTCGGAACCGGACATCCTGATTCAACCCCTCAACGAAGGCGATTCGCGCTTCTTCACGACATTTTCCGACCAAGGCGAAGAACTGTTCGTTTTCCAGTACGGCATTCTGTGGGAAAACGGCATCACCGAGTATTGCTTTACGGTGATGGAAAACTCGACGCCGTACTATCTGGAAATCCGCAATTTCCGCAACGATCTCTGGGCTTGGCTTGGCGGCGTCGCCGCTTTGCTGCTGCTGATCCAGTACCTGCTGCTGCGTTGGGGACTGTTGCCATTGAAACGCATGGCGCTCGATCTCAAGCAGATCGAGGCCGGCGGCAAGGATCGGCTCGACCCGCAATATCCCAGGGAACTGCAAGGCGTTACCGCCAATCTGAACATGCTGATCGACAGCGAGCGCAGGCAGCAGCAGCGTTATCGCACCACCCTCGGCGATTTGGCGCACAGCTTGAAAACGCCGCTCGCCGTGATTTCCGGCGCCATGCGCGACCTGTCGCAGGCAGGTTCCGGCGCCGGCGTCGTCGCGGGAACCTTGCGCGCGGTGGACGAACAGGTCGGCCGCATGAACCAGATCGTGACTTGGCAATTGCAACGGGCGGTGCGAACCGCCGACAGCAGTTCGCTTGGCAAGTCCGTCGGCGTGGCGGACGTGCTTGACAAGGTCTTGAACGCCTTGAACAAGGTTTATGTCGACAGGGCCGTGCAAGTGACCAGGAATTGTCCGGCCGACGCGGCCTTCCATGGCGATGAGCGGGATCTCATGGAAATTCTCGGCAATGTGCTTGACAATGCTTTCAAGTATGGCAACGGCAAGGTGTCGATAGCAGTTTCCGAGCCCGCGGCGGGAAATCTTCGGGTCATCGTGGAAGACGATGGGCCGGGAGTGCCGCAAGGTCAGCGGGCGTTCGTGCTGGAGCGGGGCGTGCGGGCGGATAGCCTGTCGACCGGCGAAGGTATCGGCCTCGCGGTGGTCAAGGATATCGTTTCGAGCTATCGGGGAAGCATTGACATCGGTGCAAGCACGGCCGGCGGCGCGCGCGTCGTGCTCGATCTGTTCGCTTCCGGAATCGATGCCGGGAACTAAAAAAGGCCGACTCAGGTCAGAAAGCCGCCGGCGACCGCCGCCAGGGTCAATACGAACAAAATCCGGCGCAAGGTCAGGTGCGAGACATTTACCGCAATCCTGACCGCCAGCCAGGCGCCGGCCATGGCGCCGGCGGCCATCACCAGTCCAGACAGCCAGTCGACCTTGCCGAATACGATGAAAACGCCGAGGGCCACCGTGGTAAACGCCATTGCGCAACTCACCTTCAATGCGTTCGCGCGCAGCAGGTCATAGCGCAAACCCGCGGTTAGCACGGCCAGTAAAATGAAGCCGACGCCGGCCTGCACGAAACCGCCATAGACTCCCGCGCCGAACAGTCCCCACCAGGCGAGGCCGCTTTCAGCAGGAGAGCGGATGGCGGTTCCCGGCGGCGGCGCGATCACTTCCGGCTTGACCAGCATCACGACCGCCATAACCAGAATGCAGATCAGCAATACAGGCTTCAGATAGAGATTCGGCAACATCACCGCCAACAAGGCGCCGGCAAGGCCACCCGCGAGAGTGGGAACGAATATCGGTACGACGGCTGCACGGTGGAGGGCCTCACGTCGATCGAAAGCCTGCAAAGCGGTGAGACATTGCAGCCAGATGCCCACCCGGTTGGTGCCATTCGCGACGTCGGCCGGAAGTCCCAGCATCATCAATACGGGCAAGGTCAGATTGGAACCTCCTCCGGCGACGGTATTGATGCCGCCGGCAAGGAAGCCAGCCAGGCAAAGCAAAAAAATTGCGCCGAAATTAAGCTCGATTTCCAAAACCTTCCTACACTTTTCCAAGGAGACTGGTGGCTTCGACCCGCCAGCCGGCGGCGACTTGCATCGCGCGGAACTCGGCCCTTGCGTCTTCGTCATTCCGCGCGAAGCGAAGCGGAGCCGCAGAACCTCCCGCAGACGGAATTTTTGGAGCATACGCATGAAAATCGGGAGGAACAAGGGTTCGCCGAAGGCCTGCGCCGGCGCCACCTTGATCGAAGTGCTCGTGACATTGTCGATTCTGTCGCTTGGACTCGCTGGCTTGTCCGCGACGCAATTGCGAACGCTCGAACACTTGCGCTCGGTGGCGAATCAGTCCCGCGCCGTTTCAAGCACGGTGGACATGGCGGAGCAACTGCGCGCGTTGCTTGGCGAGGGAAACTCCCCCGACACCGCCATAGCGCGGTGGCGGGCGGAAATCGGCGTGTCGCTGCCCGCGGGCGCGGCGGTTGTCTGCATCGATGGCACGCCGCGCGACGGCACGGCGGACGCGCCGGCTTGTGATGGCGCGGGGTCGGATTGGGCAATCAAGATATGGTGGGACGATGATCGAGACGGCGAACCGGAAAGCATGCAAGTCAATACGTTGCGGCCTTGAACGGGGCCGGCTTCCGCCGCGCGCGAGCAATTCGGCAGGCGGCTGGAGCCTGTTGGAGTTGCTGGTGGCGACAGCGCTCAGTATGTCGTTGGCGACGATGGCGGCGCGGGCGTTTCTTGCCGGCGACGCCTTGCACGCGGAAGCGGCGGCGGAACTTCGTCTGGAGTCGGACGCGCGCTACGCCATGCATGTGTTGGCCGCGAACGCGATGCTGGCGGGATTTCCCGGCTGCTTAGGCGAATCGCCCGAGATATCCCCCTTGAATTCGACCTGGGTCGGCCCGATGGCGTTTATCGCAGTGGAAGGCTGGAACTCGCTGCGGCCGCATCCCGCCTCGGGATTCGTGGCGGGTAACGATGTGGTTGCTTTCCAATGGTCGGTCGGCGGATGCGGCATCGGCATAGGCGCCTATGCGCGGGAGTTGCGGCCACCGCCCGCGAATGCGGGCGTGGCGCCGGGTAGAGGATTGCGCGGCGCATTGTTTTTCATCGGTAGACGCGGCGGCATGGCTGGCAACCCGCCGGCGCTGTTTCTGCGCGAAACATCCAATTTCGGCAATGTGGGCTCGGCCCGGGAGTTGGTTGCGGGTATCGAATCAATGCGGGTGCGCTTCCAGCTGTCCGGCAATGACGACTTTGTGTCGGCGCATCAGGTCGGAAACTGGAACAACGTGCTTGCCGCGCGGTTCGAATTGCGGTTGCTGAGCCCCCGGTTTCCGGATATGCGGCGTGATTTCGGCCGAACCGTTTCGTTGCGCAATCGTCCCATTGCGATTACCGATTTCCCGCCGGCTGGAACGCCGGGGTCGGGAGCGTCCGGCTCATGAACAGGCAATCCGGCGCGATTCTTCCGTTCTGCCTGGTGTTCCTGGCCTTGCTCGGCCTGATGGCGGTCGCTGGTTTGGAGTCCTTGTTGCTGCACGAACGCATGCTGGCGAACGCGAGGCGTTCCCACGATGGTCTTCAGGCCGCCGAAGCCGCCTTGCGCGCCGGCGAAGCGGAGATCGACCGGCAATGTCCGGGTTTTTCCGCCAACGCGGTCCCACCGCCGGATGGCGCGGTCTGGCGACAAGTCATCGAGCTGACGCCCCAATGGTGGGAAAACCGCGGCATTGAGGCGAGCTTCGCCGGGGCCGTCTCACCGGCGCCGCGTTACTTCGTGGAATTCTGGCGGGGAAACGCGGCAGCACCCGGCGGACCGGCGCCGCTTTACTACCGCGTCACGGCCCGCGCATCGGCGCGGACTCCGGCGACCGCAAGTGTCTTGCAAGTGCTTGGCGCGGCTACTTGCAACGGCGGACAAACAGTCACGCGACAACGACTTTCCTGGCGCAGACTCGGCTGAACAGCGCCGGCTGGGAATTTTCGGGACTCATTCACCAGATGGAGGAAGCATGTATTCGAACACGCAGAACGGCTTCACATTGCTCGAAGCGCTAATAGTACTGGCGATAGCCGGCATTCTGGCGGCTCTCGCCCTGCCGGCGTACCGGGACCATGTGCAGCGGTCGGGCCGCCTGGAAGCCAGGCAGGAATTGATGGAAGTCGCGGCGGATCAGGAGCGTCACCATTCACGCAACGGTCGCTATGCGGCCGACGCGCTGCCCATGCGGGCGCCGGCGACCGCGGGAAGGCGCAGGCTGACCCGAAGCAGCCTGTACGAGATCGAAGTGCGGGCCTGCCCGGGGGTTGATCTGCGCGATTGTTTCATCGCCACGGCCCGCCCCAAAGGCAAGCAAACCGGGGATGCTTGCGGAACGTTCAGCCTGACCAGCGCTGGCGTTCGAGCCGCCGAAGGCGACTCGGTGGAGGCGTGCTGGCGTTGAGTTGATCGGCGAAACCGCCGTCGGCAAGGGGCGCGCATAGCGTAGTTGACACCGTGAACTTTGACGGGCAAGGCATGCCTCGCCCCCGCAACCAGACCGAAGAAAACCCGAGGGTTGGGCATGCCCGGCCCGCGACCGGTTCGATCGTTCTCGTGCCAACCACTCGATATGAGCCCCGTCAGGAACAATTGATCGGTCTACCGTTGGCGCCTTCGCGCACCCCGTCGCCGTCGTTGTCCAAGGCTTCGCGCATCCGGCCCGCGGCGTTGACGATCAATTGCCGCGCCAGGCGGACATCGCCGTTCTCTGGGCACCAGGTAAAATTGCCGTTTTGATTGCGGGTAAATCCCATCGGCGTCATTTGCAGGTATTGCCTGTTGCCGAAGGAGCGCCAGCGGACGCTGCCCGTCAATGCGGGGAAGCGAAAAACGCGCAGGAGAGCGCCGGAGCTATCGGGAACGCGGTTCCCATCGCCGTCGATGAAGACAATCATGCCTTCCTCCCAACGTCCGACGCAGCTCGCGCCGTCGCGTGAACGGCATAAGGTGGCCAGGCCGCCGCTGCTGATCGCGGCCGCCCGGGTGAGTTCGATCGCTTCCCGCAGAAGGCGGATTGCTTCGTCTCCCCGGCGTTGTTCTATAATTCCGCTTAGCGACGGCGCGGTCGCCATGAGGAGTATCGACAGCAAGGCTATCGCCACTATCACTTCCAGCAAGGTCATCCCCGAATCCCGGATCATTTTCAACCTCCGACAGCCATTCGCGGCTCTTGCTTTAAGTCTAGTCGGGATTCTGTGAATTGCATGGATTCGAGAGACTGATCGCATGCGCGCAACCATCGTGATGGCGCAATTGAATTTGCTTGTCGGCGATATCGACGGCAACGCCCGGCGGATCGTGGAAAGCGCCCGCGAGGCCCGCTCTGAATTCAATGCCGATCTCGTCGTATTTCCCGAATTGACCCTGACCGGATATCCGCCCGAGGACCTGCTGTTGCGCCCCAGCCTTTCGAGGCGGATCGACCGGGCGCTCACGCGGATCGCCAAGGCCGGCATCGAATGCCCGATCGCGATCGGATTTCCGCAGACCACCAATGAAGGACTTTTCAACGCCTTGACCGTCATCGACCGGGGCAGGCGGATCGCGACCTATCACAAGCAGCAATTGCCCAATTACCAGGTCTTTGACGAGCAGCGATATTTCCGTCCCGGCGGCGGCCCCTGCCTGGTGGAACTTTTCGGCGTCAAGGTGGCGTTCACGATCTGCGAGGACTTGTGGCGGGAATTTCCCGTATCGCAGGCCGGCAATGCCGGCGCGAGTCTTCTGATCAATATCAACGCCTCTCCATTTCACGTAGACAAAACAAGAGACAGACAGGCGCTGCTGGCAAAGCGCTGTCGGCGCGGAGGCTTTCCGATCATCTACGTCAATCTGGTCGGCGGACAGGATGAACTCGTATTCGACGGGGCTTCGCTCGCCGTCGACGCCGAAGGCAATACCCGCGTACTGGCGCCCGCCTTCGCGGAAGGGCTGTATCCGGTCGAAATCGAAGTGGACGCGCGGGAAGGCGTCTGCAAGCTGGCGAATGGCGCAGTGCAACCAACGGTCGCGGTGGAAGAACAAATCTATCAGGCGCTTGTGCTGGGCGTGCGCGACTACGTGAACAAGAACGGTTTCCCCGGCGTCGTATTGGGTCTTTCGGGAGGAATCGACTCCGCGCTCACGCTGGCGGTCGCGGTCGACGCATTGGGCGCGGAACGTGTCCAAGCCGTGATGATGCCTTTCGCCTACACTTCGGATCTAAGCAAGGACGCCGCCGCCGGGCAGGCCCGGGCGCTTGGCGTGGAATACAACGTGATTCCCATTGACGGAATCTATGCCGAATTCATTGCGGCGCTGGCCGATGAATTCGCCGGCGCGGCGCCCGATGCGAGCGAGCAGAACGTGCAGGCGCGTTGCCGCGGCGTGTTGCTGATGGCGATATCCAACAAGAAAGGCCTGCTGGTCCTGACCACGGGCAACAAGAGCGAACTCGCGGTGGGGTACGCAACGCTGTACGGCGATATGGCCGGGGGTTTCGACGTGCTGAAGGACGTTTCCAAGACCATGGTTTATCGTCTGGCGGCATATCGCAATCGATTGCCGGACGGCGCGGGCGAGGTCATCCCGCGCGAAGTCATCGAACGGCCGCCTTCGGCCGAACTCGCGCCGGGGCAGGTCGATGCGGACAGCCTGCCGCCTTACGACATGCTCGACCCCATCCTCGAGCGCTACGTCGAGCGGGACTGGAGCGCAAACCGCATCGTGGAAGACGGTTTCGAGGAGAATGTCGTCGCCCGCGTGGTGCGCATGGTCGACCGCAACGAATACAAGCGGCGCCAGGGTCCGCCGGGCGTGCGCCTGACGCAAAAGGCCTTCGGCCGGGACCGGCGCTACCCCATCACCAACGCCTGGCCGCCGGGAGATTGACCCTCAGTGTCGCGCCATGTAAGTCGCCGTCGGGTGGCGGCAAGTGTTGCGGACGCCGTAAATTCGTCCCTGTAGGCTCCAGGCTCGGCTTCCCGCCTCGCACGCCCGCCGCACTTGCCGCCACCCGACGGCGACGGATCGAAGCAAAGAGGCCGGAGCCCCGGTCAATCGAAAATTCCGAACGTGATGATGCTGAGTAGGGAACGATCCGGTTCTTCCGGCGCTTCCTGGGCGCTGATGATCTGCTCGCTGCCCGACAGGGGAGGCCGCGAAGTCGGCGCCAGCGGCGGGTTGCCGCGATTGTCGCCAAGCAGGCCGAAGGTCACGGTGTACAACAACGACGGATCGGATATTTCCGTGCGAATGAGGAACTCGCCGTCCTCGTCGATGGCGGGATGATCCGGATAGTTCTCGTGCAACAGCGCCAGTGAGGTGTCCGCCAGATCGTTCAGACCCAGGCGCAGATAGCATTCGACCATGATCGCCACCGCGTCCGCCACGGCCGGGGTTCCCTGGAAATTTTCCACCACGTATTGCGCCCGGCGCTGGGCCGCGATGAAAGCCCGGCGTTCGAGATAGTAATTCGCGACATGAATCTCGTAAGCGGCGAGATTGTTGCGCAAATAGATCATCCTCGCCCTGGCGTCCGCCGCGTACGGACTGTCCGGATACAGCGCGAGCAATTGCGCGAAATCGTTGAAGGATTCCTCGGTGCGGCCAGGGTCGCGCTTGGTCGGGTCGATCGGGACGAATCGGTCGAGAAAGCCGCTGTTGTCGTCGAACGAGGCCAAGCCCAACATGTAGTAAGCATAATCGATGTTTTCGCTGTCGGGGTGCAGCCGGACGAAACGTTGCGCGGCGGCCCGGGCGGCTTCCCTGTCGCCGCTTCGATAATAGGCGTAGACGATTTCGATTTGGGCCTGTTCGGCGAAACGGCCGAACGGGAAGCGTGATTCCAGCGCTTCGTATGTGGAAATCGAGCCGCGGAAATTCTGGTTGGTGAGTTGATCGAGCGCGCGCTGGTAAAACTGCTCCTCGCTGCTGAGACCGGCGAATTCGTCTTCCTCCTCGTCATCGCCGAACCAGGCGCAGGAAATGAAAAGCGGGATGGTGAGAAATAGAAGCGGAAGTCTCGCGAAGCGCAGGAATTCGAACATGGAAATGACCAGCAGTAAAACGGTATTGATCCGCAATTCTAGCGTTTCCCGACAAATCGGTCCAAGATTAACCGGCGGATAATGGCGGTTTCGATCACGGCCTGGGCGGTTTGCGGCTTCACGCCACCGAATGCGGGAAAACTTCCATAGCAATTAACAATAACTATATGTGGTGTAGGATTTGCCAGGGGGACACAATATTTGTCAGATAGCGCAAGCAAGACTCGACTACAGGATTTCAATTATGGAAAAGGCGCGCGGGTGAAGCGTAGAACGGCAATCAGTTTATTCGCTGGCGCAGGCGGATAGGACGTGGTTGTTGACCGGGCGGGATTCAGAACGGTGTGCTCGGTCGAACTGGATCCGCATTGCACGTCCACATTGGCGCGGAACTCTCGCGGCAAGACAGTCTGGAACGTGGACGTGAAAGCGCTGGACCCCGTCGGCGTGATGCGCTCGCTGGGAATGCAGCGGGGCGAATTGGCATTGCTGCACGGCGGGCCTCCATGCCAGCCTTTCAGCCAGATGGGATTGCGCGGCGGTCTCGCCGACCCGCGAGGGCAGTTGGTGTTCGAAATGGTGCGGTTTGCCGCCGCCTTGCGGCCCGCCGCGGTGATAATCGAACAGGTGCCGAAGTTCCCGCAGGCGCGGGCCACGGAAAACGGAACCGTTTTGGATGTGCTCCGGGATGAGTTCGCGTCCCTTGGCTACGACCTGGATTCCGCCGTGCTCGATGCTTCCGACTACGGCGTTCCCCAAAGACGCAAGCGGGCGATCATTGTCGGTGTTCCCACAGGCCAAAAAATACGCGTTTCCCGTGCCATTGCTCAAACCTCTGCCGACTACCGTGGGAGACGCGATCAACGACATGCCGAATGCGGTTCCGATCGACGAAGAACCACTCATGCCCAATCACATAGACGTTACGCCGCCACGCGACCGTCATCGAATATCGTTTGTCCCGGAAGGGCAGTGGCTGTCGAAAGTCCGGGATGCCCCACAAAGCGTCGTGCTCAACCTCAAAGCCAAGGATTCCACCAAATTTCGACGGCTCGACAGATCGCAACCGTCGCTCACGCTGCGTTGCGGTGAAGCCGTTTATCATCCAGTGGAGGATCGCTACATCACGCCTCGCGAAGCGGCGAAAATCCAGGGCTTCCCGGATCGACACGTCTTCATCGGGCCGATTCGCAGGCGGACAGGCACCGTCAGCAATCTTGACCAGCACCGGCAGGTCGCCAATGCGGTTCCACCTCCTTTGGCGCGTTCCGTGGCAAGCAGCGTCAAGGATTCCTTATGCCTGTAGTTCACGAGTTGTACGGCGCCAAACTCGCTCATGGCGATCAACGCGGCGCGCTGATTGCCGCGCGATGTCCGCACATGGACGACGCGGTGCTTTTCGCCGTGGGAACCATACCGGAGCGGAGGCAATCGCCCGGAGTCAATATCCGGCAGGTATGGGCGCGCATGGCGTCCCAACTCGTGGTCAAATCGCAAATCGTCAATCGCTGGGGCGGCGCGACGATTTGGGTCGTTCAGGACGCGCTGACGGACTATATCGCCAGCAATACGGGCATTCGCCTGAACGATCTCAAGTCCTCCGGCTGGTCCTTGGGCGAGGTCAATGTGCTTGCATGCAGTATAGACGAACCCGGACAGTTGGAACTTTATACCGGCCCGGTTTACGGATCGGAGTCGGAAGCTTGCTGGGCGCAACTGCTGGACACGCCGTCCTTGCCCGAATTCGATGTCATCCTCGACAAGCTGCGCGATGATTGCGTGACCACCGAATTCACGGCACCTTGATCATTTGCATTCCGACCGGTCATTCCGCGCGAAGTCGCGGAACTTCTCCGGGGTCGCGCGGCCTTCTTCTGTGGAACCGCGTTGGAGAATATGCCAACCTGCGTGCATTCTTCAACCCGGATGGAGCGATGCGGGAAAACAGAATTGTCCGCAGCGAAATCGTCACTGATTCGTTCGCCGGCCTACGCCTGGACCGGGTCGCCGCGGATCTTTTTCCGGAATTTTCGCGATCGCGTCTGCAATTGTGGATAAAAGGCGGAAGTTTGACGGTAAATTCGCAAATAATGAAGCAAAAGGATCGCTTGCGGGCCGGGGATGTCATTGAAATCGACGCCGAACTTGCGCCGGATGATGAATTGACCGCGGAAGCCATGGAACTCGACCTGCGTTACGAGGACGAGCATTTGCTGATCGTCAACAAGCCGGAGAATCTGGTCGTCCATCCCGCCGCCGGTCATCGCGAAGGCACCTTGCTGAACGGATTGTTGCATTCCTTCCCGGAATTGGCGCGGTTGCCGCGCGCGGGTATTATTCACCGCCTCGACAAGGACACCACCGGACTCATGCTGATCGCGCGCACGCTGCGCGCGCATACGGAACTCGTCAGGCAATTGCAACAACACCGCATCGAGCGCGTTTACCAAGCGCTCGCCCATGGCGTTCTCACCGCAGGCGGCACGGTGGACCAGCCCTTGGGGCGGCATCCCGCGCATCGGACTCGAATGGCGGTGGTTGGGGGCGGCAAGCCGGCGCGCACGCATTATCGCGTACTCGAGCGTTTTCCCGCCCATACCCATGTCGAAGTCTCGCTGGAGACCGGTCGTACGCACCAGATACGGGTGCATATGGCCTGGCTCGGCTATCCGGTTCTGGGAGACCGCGCGTACGGCGGCAGACCGAAGCCCCCCGCCGCGTGCCCGCCGCGACTCGCCGCGGCCCTTGGCGCGTTCAAGCGCCAGGCCTTGCATGCCCGCAGGCTATCCTTGACGCATCCGGTAACGAAGAAAAAAATGTCCATAGATATGGAATTGCCATCGGACATGCAAAATTTGCTTGAACTTCTGAAGCAGACTCGGCAGACCCGTGAAATCGCAGATGCGGACGCTTGAACTGCTGCGCCCTGACTGGCCCGCGCCCGCTGCCGTCCTCGCGGCGGCCGCGACCCGGAACGGTGGTTGCAGCGAGGGCGAATTCGCCAGTCTCAACATGGCCCCGCATGTCGGCGACGCGGAAAGCAATGTCCGGCGCAACCGCGCGCTCGTGGCCGAGGCTTTCGCCCCCAACGCGCGATTCCAGTGGCTGCGACAGGTTCACGGCAGCGAACCGGCCGTTGTGTTCGCGCCGGGGGAGGCGCCGCGGGCGGACAGCCTGATCACCGGGGTTCCCGGCATAGCGCTTTGCGTACTGACCGCGGATTGCCTGCCGATCTTCGTCCGCAATCGCGCCGGCGACGAAGTGGGGATCATTCACGCCGGCTGGCGCGGCATGAGCGCGGGCATCATCGAAAACACCTTGGCGGCCATGCGCAGCGAACCGGGAGACTTGCTGATCTGGCTGGGACCGGCCATCCAATCCTGCCACTACGAAGTGGGCGAAGACGTCCGCGAAACATTCCTCGATCGCGCCACCGACGCCTCGGAGCGGCAACAGCTCAAGACCGCTTTCGCCCCTCTCGAGAAACAAGGCAAGTACTATGCCGACCTGTCCCGGATCGCCCGCGTCAAACTGCTGCGCTTGGGCGCGGCATCCATCTCCGGCGGAACCCATTGCACCCACTGCGACCCCGGCCGTTTCTATTCCCACCGCCGCGACGGCCCCTGCGGCCGCATGGCGAACCTGATCTGCATCAACCCGGCATCTGGACTTTCCGCAGTGCGGGAGCCGCTGACGGGCCGGGACGGGTCCAGCGGGCGCGCGGGGCATGGGTGAGGCCCGGCCGGCGCAGCCGGCAAGAAGCAACGCTTCTCGAGGGCCGAACGGCTCGACAGGATGTCGAGACTGGGAGTAGTCGAAGCCCCTAATCTCTTGCCAAGGTGGCATGCAGTACCCATCATGATTCCCGCGCCAGTATCGTATTTACGGCGTCCGCTGGACCCATTCCGGTCCGGCGGCGGCGGACCGAAGCCAGAGAACTGCTTGAAGCAATTTTTTTAGGCCTCATATACAGACCTGCCGAACGAGCCTGAAGAGAATCTTGACCCATGCGGCCAGACAAATTTACCGGGAAACTCCAAGCCGCGCTCGGCGATGCGCAATCGCTTGCGCTGGCGAACCGAAACAACAACATCGAACCCGCGCACCTGCTGCTCGCGTTGATCGAACAGCAGGGCAGTTCGGTGCGCGCCTTGCTCGCCCAAACCGGATTCAACGTCGGCGAATTGCGCGCCGGGCTCGACGGCATCGTGCGGGATCTGCCGCGCATGAAGGAGCACGACGGCCAACTTGCGGTCTCGCCCGAGCTGGTGAAACTGCTGAATCGGGCGGAAACCATCGCCGGTGAATACGGAGACAGTTTCGTCGCCAGCGAAACCATTCTGCTGGCGGCGATGAAAGATCCCGGCCCAGTCGGAAAATTGCTCAAGTCGAGCGGGGTCAGCCCCCAGGCGCTCGAAAACGCTATCGCCAATCTGCGCGGCGGCGAAGCCGTGTCCGATGCGGAAGCCGAGGAAAGCCGCCAGGCGCTGAGCCGCTATTGCGTCGATCTCACCGGGCGCGCGCGGATGGGGGAGCTCGATCCCGTCATTGGCCGGGACGGCGAGATCCGCCGCGCCATTCAGGTATTGCAGCGCCGCACCAAGAACAATCCGGTGCTGATAGGCGAGCCGGGCGTCGGCAAGACGGCGATCGTCGAAGGCCTTGCCCAGCGCATCGTCAACGGCGAAGTGCCTGAAGGACTGAAAAGCAAGAGCATACTCGCCCTCGATATGGGCGGCCTGATCGCCGGCGCCAAATTCCGCGGCGAATTCGAGGAACGTTTGAAAGGCGTGCTCAAGGAAATCGCCAAGCGCGAAGGCTCGGTCATCCTGTTCATCGACGAGCTGCATACCCTGGTCGGCGCCGGCAAGGCCGAAGGCGCCATGGATGCCGGCAACATGCTCAAGCCGGCGCTGGCGCGGGGCGAATTGCATTGCGTCGGCGCCACCACGCTCAATGAGTACATGCAATTCATCGAAAAGGACGCCGCGCTCGAGCGCCGTTTCCAGAGAGTGCTCGTCGAAGAACCCGACGAAGAGGACACCATCGCGATCCTGCGCGGCCTCAAGAAGCGCTACGAGGTCCATCATGGCGTGGAAATCTCGGATTCGGCCATCATCGCCGCCGCGCGGCTGTCCCAGCGCTATGTTTCGGACCGCCAGCTACCGGACAAGGCGATCGATCTCGTGGACGAGGCCGCCAGCATGATCCGCATGGAAATCGATTCGAAGCCGGAGGAGATGGACATGCTCGACCGGCGTCTGATCCAGTTGAAGATCGAGCGGGAGGCGCTCAAGAAGGACAAGGACTCGGCGGCGAAAAAGCGCCGCGAGAAACTCAACGGGGAAATCGAAAGCCTGGAACGGGAATACGCCAATCTCGACGAGATCTGGAAGGCCGAGAAAGCTGCCCTGCAAGGCGCCCAGTCGATCAAATCGAGCTTGGAAAAGGCCGGGATCGATCTCGAAGCCGCCCAGCGCGCCGGCGATCTCGCGCGCATGTCCGAAATCCAGTACGGCGTCATTCCGGCGCTGGAGAAGAAACTCGAAGAAGCCGCCGCGGCCGCGGTTTCGGACAGGAAACTCATGCGCAACCGGGTTACCGACGAGGAAATCGCCGACATTCTCTCCCGCGCCACCGGCATTCCCGTCAACAAGATGCTGCAAAGCGACCGCGAGCGCCTGCTGGGCATGGAAGACGCCTTGCGTCGGCGCGTCGTGGGTCAGAACGAGGCGATTTCCGCGGTCGCCAACGCCGTGCGCAGATCGCGCTCGGGCCTGTCGGACCCGAATCGCCCGAACGGCTCCTTCCTGTTCCTGGGCCCCACCGGCGTCGGCAAGACCGAGCTTTGCAAGGCCCTGGCCGAGTTTCTGTTCGATTCCGAGGGCGCCATGGTCCGCATCGACATGTCGGAATTCATGGAACCGCATTCCGTCGCCAGGCTGATAGGAGCGCCGCCCGGTTATGTCGGCTACGAGCAGGGGGGTTATCTCACCGAGGCCGTCCGGCGGCGGCCGTATTCGGTGTTGCTGCTCGACGAGGTCGAAAAAGCCCACCCGGAAGTCTTCAACGTGCTCTTGCAGGTGCTCGACGACGGACGCCTGACCGACGGCCATGGCCGCACGGTGGATTTCCGCAACACCGTCATCATCATGACTTCCAACCTGGGCTCCGACCGCATCCAGGAACTGATGCGGGATTCGGCCCAAGTCAGCAACAGCGACAACTACGAGACCGTCAAACAGGCTGTGCTGAACTCGGTAGTCCGCCATTTCTCGCCTGAATTCGTCAATCGCATCGACGAAATCGTCGTCTTCCATCCGCTCGGCAAGGAAGAGATTCTCGCCATCGCGCGCTTGCAGATAGACCTGCTCAATCGGCGGCTCGCCGACAATGAATTGAAGATTCGCGTGTCGCCGGCCATGCTGCGTTTCATCGTGGAAGCGGGATTCGATCCCGTTTACGGCGCCAGACCGCTCAAGCGCGTGATTCAAAACCGCATCGAGAACCCACTCGCCCAACACGTACTCGCGGGAGATTTCGGCCCCGGCTCACAGATCGATATCGATCTAGGCGCCGATAGCGAACTCGAATTCAGCGCCGCCGCCGCAGACGGGGAAGAGATTCCGCGACTGCGCGCGAAATGACGCCCCCAACCGTCATTCTGCGCGGAGCGAAGCCCTCCCCCACTGTCATTCTGCGCGGAGCGAAGCGGAGTCGCAGAATCTGTGTAGCGAACCCGCGCCCCTCTTGACTTTCCCGCTGCAAGTGGGAGAATGCGTCCGCTTTGCGGAACATAGCAACAAACCTCGCGCAAAATCAGGCGCATCCGCGGGCCTGGCATTTCTGACGATACATACCCGCGATCAGAAAGCCGGCCCAGATTCAGGCGGCCATACGGCAAGCCGCCGCCAATCCAGTCAACTTGTCCGGTATCGGACGGGCTAGAAAACTGTTACGGTTTTCTGCTTGCCGACCATTGCAGGTTGAGCGGCAACACACCGGCGGACGGCAGCATAGCGCTGCGGCCGGACCGGTAGCGGAGAAAGAAGCGGGAACATGACCGGCGAAATGACAGAACAGGCGGAACTGCTTTCCGGCGGCGAAATGCTGATCCGGGCGTTGCGGGACGAAGGCGTGGAAATCATCTTCGGCTATCCCGGCGGCGCCGTTTTGCATATTTACGACGCGATCTTCCACCAGGACGATGTGGAACATATCCTCGTGCGCCACGAACAGGCCGCGACCCACGCCGCGGACGGCTATGCTCGCGCCACCGGCAAGCCCGGCGTGGTGCTCGTCACTTCGGGGCCGGGCGCGACCAACGCCATCACCGGAATCGCCACCGCCTACATGGATTCGGCGCCCATGATCGTGATCTCGGGGCAGGTGGAAAGCCGCATGCTCGGCACCGACAGTTTTCAGGAAACCGACATGGTCGGCATTTCCCGACCGATCGTGAAACACAGTTTCATGGCTCGCAATGCCGGGGAAATCCCCGCCCTGGTCAAAAAAGCCTTTCATATCGCGACCACCGGACGCCAGGGGCCCGTGGTGATCGACATCCCCAAGGATGCGACCGACCCGCGCGTAAAGGCGCCTTATGTCTTTCCGGGCGAAGTCCACATGCGTTCCTATTCGGTCCCGGAAAAAGGCCATCCGGGCCAGATCCGGAAGGCCGTGGACACCTTGCTGCAAGCCAAGCGCCCCATGTTGTACAGCGGCGGCGGCGTCATCCAGGGCGAAGGCGCCGAGGCCTTGACGCGGCTCGCCAGGCTGCTCGGCTATCCGATCACCAATACCTTGATGGGTCTCGGCGCCTATCCCGCCTCCGACCCCCAGTTTCTCGGCATGCTCGGCATGCATGGCACCTATGAAGCCAACATGGCGATGCATTATTGCGACGTGCTGCTTTGCGCCGGCGCGCGTTTCGATGACCGCGTGACCAATTCGGACCCAAGCAAGTTCTGCCCCGAAGCGACCATTTTGCATATCGACATCGATCCGGCGTCGATATCGAAGATCGTGAACGCCGACATCCCTATCGTCGGGCCGGTGGCCTCGGTGCTCGAGGACATGGCTGCGGAAATCGAGCGGAGAAAGGCCGGTCCCGACGCCGAAACGCTGAAGATCTGGTGGGACCAGATCGATCGCTGGCGCGAGAAGGATTCGCTGCGCATTCCGGACTCGGAAAACGGTCTCATCAAGCCCCAGCAGGTCGTCAAGCTGATGCACGAGCTGACCGGCGGCGACGCCTTCGTCTCCTCCGACGTGGGCCAGCACCAGATGTTCGCCGCCCAGTACTACGGCTTCGACAAACCCCGGCGCTGGATCAACTCGGGCGGGCTCGGCACCATGGGTTTCGGCTTTCCCGCCGCGATGGGAGCGCAATTCGCCTTTCCGGACGCGGTTTCGGTCTGCATAACCGGGGAGGGCAGTTTCCTGATGAACATGCAGGAATTCGCCACCTGCATGCAATACCAGTTGCCGATCAAGATCATCTGCCTCAACAACCAGGCCCTGGGCATGGTGAAGCAATGGCAGGACATGCAATACGGCGGCCGCTACAGTCATAGCACCTATGCCGAATCGCTGCCCGATTTCGTCAAGCTCGCGGAATCGTTCGGCCATGTCGGCATCCGGATTGAACACCCCGATGAGTTGCGCGACAAGTTGAGCGAGTGTTTTTCCCTCAAGGACCGGCTGGTTTTCGTCGACGTCCTGGTCGACCCGGACGAGCATGTCTATCCGATGGCGGTCAAGGGCGGCGCCATGAAGGACATGGTGTTGAGCAAGACGGAGAGAACCTGATGCGGCGGATCATTTCGATCCTGATGGAAAACGAGCCGGGCGCGCTGTCGCGGGTCGTCGGACTGTTTTCCCAGCGCAATTACAATATCGATTCGCTGACGGTCGCGCCGACCGAAGATCAGTCGCTCTCGAGGCTGACGCTGATTACCGACGGCGACGACGCCCGCATCGAGCAGGTAACCAAGCATCTGAACCGGATCGTCGATGTCGTGAAACTCATCGACCTGACCGGCGGCGCCCATATCGAACGCGAACTGATGCTGATCAAGTTGAAGGCGACCGGCGCGCAACGCGCCGAGGTGCTGCGCGTGGTGGAGATATTCCGCGGCCAGGTGATCGATCAGACCGGCACGAGCTATTCGATCCAGCTCGCCGGAACCAGCGAAAAACTCGACGGCTTCCTGGCCGCGCTCAGCGACTGCAAGGTGCTCGAAGTAGCCCGCACCGGCGTAACCGGAATCTCCCGCGGCACCAAGGTGCTCGCGATCTGAGACTGACCTGGTTGTCATTCTGCGACGAGTGAAGCTCTCCCCCCACCGTCATTCTGCGCGGAGCGAAGCGGAGTCGCAGAATCCCCATCCCGCGGCACCGCCATCCTCGACGAAGCGAACCGGTGCGCCGCGGCGCAAGCTATCCCCGTACTTCTTCCCGCGGCAAGGTCTACGCGCCCCAAAGCGTAACACGCCTGCCACCGGGAAACTCTTCGCGCCGAAAGATTTTTTCATCCCAAGACTTGCCTTCGCGGCGGTCGAAAACAACCAAATGTCCAGATTCCGCGCCGCAGCGCTCCATGTAGTCCAATGTCTGCGCCATGCCTTCGCGCACCGTTGATTCCATACCGCCGCGGAGGATTTTGCATTCGATGACATGGCGTTGCGGCGGCGCTTCGGCTTCAGGCGCATCCCGCGCCGACGCTTCGCCTCCGCTGCGGGACATGCGCGTGAACTTGCCCGGCGGCCAAATGATCAGCAGGTCGGTGCGGCGCGAGCCGAGTGCGTACTCGCGCTCGATGCGGCCACCGCCGTTCACAACCCGCTGCAAAAAAGCCTGCAGCAGCAGTTGCGCCGCCGCTTCCTTGTAAGGCACCTGACCCATGACGTGCTGCGAATGCTCGCGGTAAAAACGCTGGAACGCCGCCAACAGACCATCCATGTCCAGCCCGCCGTCTTCCCGGACGTACCAGGCGGTCTCCTGCATCAGTCCCTCCTGCACCGCGTAAGTCAGCTCGCGCGGAATCACCTCGGCGTAGATCGGGTTCGCCACCCGCACTGGTCGGTCCCGCGCGATCAAGCCCAAGTCGCGGACATACTCGATATCGCGAGCGGCAAACTCCCGTTCGTCGGCGCCAGCGACCAGTGGTTCGATGACGCGCCGAACGCGCGGCTCGTCGAGCTTGTCCGTCAATTGGTCGAGATGGGTCTGGCGGCTGAGAATCAACTCTTCCTGCGCGTGGAGAATCGCCTCTTCAGTAATCGTCACGGAACGGTCGCGGGCGGCTTTGTTCTTGTCGCAGGCCTGATAGGCCAAGGCGTTGACCAGCCAAGGCTGCCCTTGGGTCCGCCGCCACACCGCCGCGAGCGCGCCCGCGGTTAACCGCTGACCGGTTTCGGCGGTGTGCTGGGCGAGCAATCCGCGCACTTCGCTTTCGTCGAAATCACCGAGGCGCAGGGATTCCGCCTTGATGTTGAAGGCGCTGCCGCCGGTGATGATTTCGTTGGTCGCGCCCGAGCGGATGCGGTAGTCGCGCACGTCGCGCACACCGCACAACACCGCGCTTTGCGGGAACGCGGCTGGACGTTCGTGGTATCCCGCGCGCAGTTGGCGCAGCACCGAGATCAGGGTGTCGCCCACAAGCGCATCAATCTCGTCTATGAACAGCACCAGCGGCCTCGAGTCCGCCAGCGACCAGCGGCGCAGGGCTTCATTCAATGCGCCGTCCGGCCCTCCGGCGTCAAGCGCGCCTTCCACCAAGCCGGCCAGCACTCCATCCCCGAAGGTGGTCGTCGCGCTGCCCCGCAATTGGCTCAGAATGGCGCGCATGCCGCGCTCGACATCGTCCCGCGCGGTCTGCGCCACCTCGACATTCACATAGATGCAACGGTACTCGTCTTCTGCGTTCAAGCGGTCGCGCAGCGCTAGCAGTGAAGAAGTCTTGCCGGTCTGCCGAGGCGCGTGCAAGACGAAGTAGCGCTGATCCCGGATCAGCCGCAGCACATCGTCCAAATCGAACCGCGAAAGCGGCGGCACACAGTAGTGTCTGGCCGGCACCACCGGACCAGCGTTGTTGAAAAAGCGTTCCGTCATGACGTTTTGCCGCGCCGCGCTTTCCGGCGCGCATCCCCGAAATTGCCGCGATGATAGCACCGTTCCGGCGAACCAAGGCTCGGACCCTTATGGGAGACACTCCGCTCGTGATCGCCCGCGATGGGTGTCCCATTTAACCCCCTTCCCAAGGATTAACCGCCTTGACTCCCGTATTGCGGAATTCGGCTGTGTTGCGCGTGATTACCGAAAGTCCGCGTGAGGATGCCGAAGCGGCGATGAATGCGTCTTGGCAATGATCGTCAAGAGATTCGCCGAGTCGACGCTTTTCTTCCATGATTCGCGCACATTCACGGGCGTCGGAAAAAGTCCATGCGATGATCCGTCCCTCGAAAAACTCCTCAACAAGGCCATGAAATCGACCAGATAGTTCTTTGCGCCGACGACCATGATCAAGCCGGCCGAATCCATTGAGTATTTCCCAAACAGTGACAACCGAGATACCTAGCCCTTCGTCTGTTGCCGAATCGAGAAAAGCGCAAACCCTTGGGTTGGGCTTGGGCCGCATCATTTCCGATACGACATTGGTGTCGACCAGCCATGCAAACGGCTCGTCCATTAAAGATCATCGCCGGAGAATGAAACCGGTCGGGCGGAGAATTGCTGCCGGGGCGGAAGCTCAACTCCATACTCCTCGCCGAAATACTTGGCGAAAACCTCGGACGGTTTGGGGCGCCGCTCGGTCTTTTCCCTCTTTTCGCGGATCATGCGCCGCACAAATTCTTCCATGGACACGCCGACCCGCCGCGCTTCACGCTTCAGCCAAGACTTGTCTCCACTGTCTAAATCGCGAACTGTGATGCTTGTGCCCATCGCTGGCTCCCGCGCTTCGTGAAAATCGCTCATATGTACAAAACTAAGCGATCCCAGCAAATTTTGCAATCAAATCTACTTTTCCATCGCGGTCGTGTGGCCGCGCAGCTTGCGGCCCATCACGTTTGATCAGGTGCGCACGGATGGTACAGAACGGGACGGACCGAACCGGAATATCCATTGACCGCGATGGGTGTCCCATGGTCTCTCCCGGGATAGCCGCGGCGCGGCCTTGCGCTCCGGTCGCTACGCTCCCTGCGCGCAAGGCCGAAGGGGACATCTCTGCTTTGGAGAAAAGGGGACATTTCTGCTTTGCTTTGACAGGACGAGAGAAATAGTTGACAGTAAAACTAGGTATTGGTAGCCTTCGAGCATTCTCTTGTAAACAGTTCATTAGCTTTGGTTCTATAATGGGTGACTCTGAAATTAGCGCCCTAATCAACTCCTATGAGGTTAGCCCAAAGGCTGTATTTATGTGGATGTCCGGGCTATCAGCAACACACCGAGTCAATGACGATATGACTGTGGATGAAATTATTTTATCGGCTCGCAATGAGACAGAAAATTTTCTCTTGAATTCAATAGAAGCAAACAATATGAGACTACAGCGCTTATCCAGTTCTTACAGCGCCGAACAAATTGCTTCAGACAAAATTTTGGAGAATCAAGCGCGTTCTCTGCTAAATATACAGTCTCAGTTGGAAAGCGCACTGGATATAGTAAAATCTGGCGGCCCCATGATCTATGGCCTTGAAGTATCTGGCGATCAAAAAGCTCTATCGCAATTAAGATCAAACGGCAATATTGAAATGTCAATTAGTACTGCCTTGTCCAATACAATCAGCATCGATAGAAGAAGCCTTAAACCCGAAGCA
The DNA here is from genome assembly GCA_963664805.2 of Pseudomonadales bacterium. Classification (GTDB taxonomy): domain Bacteria; phylum Pseudomonadota; class Gammaproteobacteria; order Pseudomonadales; family Pseudohongiellaceae; genus UBA9145. Next base: position 772,748 of record OY761612.1, read on the forward strand.
TATAGACAAGAATATAGAGATAATTCTCTTATAGAAACAAATTCTATTGAGCTTCACTCTATGATGCTTGAAAAGATTGATGACGTACCAGACTTACTTTTTATGAAACCTCACAATTTAGATAATTTGTGACAACAGGGGGAATAATCCATGAAATTTATTAAGGAAAAAATGGTACCAATTTTATCTCTAGTAGCCTGTGCTTTGTTATGGCACCCCACGGCCAGTGCCACATTCTATCCGACCACGGGAGATTTGTACTACAATGGTTATTACTACATGAATTCGTATTTTCTTTGGGGAGTTCCGACTTGGTCGATTTCAAGTCCAGGATACGAACATGATCTTTGGGTGCATAACAATAACTACTTCACGTCAACTTGTACCACTATGACCAATCTCCCAGATAGTTATGACGATTGTGCTACCGCCGGGCTTGGCGATGTAAATGGACCTGTGTTCTCGTTTGGGACGTATGATGCCAATAGAATCACTGCAAATTATTACTATTTTGGCGCTTGGTCTTGGACATCTCACGACACATCTGTTTCTACAACAGGTTTCAATCTGCAAGGGCAAGAAAATAGAAACATATGCGGTGTACTCAAATCAATTTGGTGCATGCAAGCAACTCAGACGAGGAATCTTATTAGCGGATACTCAATGAACTGGGGCGGTTTCCCAACTACAATTCTATTCTGATGCGTCAGATGTGCCGCTAATCTCGAACAAAGTGATATGGCAGTCTGATGGAATTAGAAATCTTGGCAATTTTGTTATTGGCTGCTGGCTTATCCACAATTTTATGGATTATAACTCATGAAATAAGGCAAATCTTTGGATATAGGAGGTTAGTATTGCTATCTGGGCATCTTCTCCTATTGCTTCCTTGGCTGGCACACTTGAATGAATTCCTGAGTATGTCGAATTTAGATGTGATCCCTTGGCAGATTTACTTTATGCCTCTACTATTACTGTCTCTAGTTTTTTTGATCGTGCAGGTAGAGTCACAAGTAATGAGGATTACCAATGCATTAGTTCCATTCCTTGCTTTCGTTGTAACTCGATATTACATAATGCCAATTGTTTATGAAATTACTCATGATTACAAATTTGACAATATTCCTACTATTTGGTTGTTTTTCTGGTCAATCTTGGCAACATCGACAATTTTGGCATATGTCTTGCCTGCGCAACCCATAACTTTGCAAAAGTACAAAGATTAGTGTTTGCAGGCAATCAGATCGCCTTTTTCATTGCGGTCATGTGGCCACGCAGCTTGCGGCCGACGACTTCGATCGGATGTGCGCGAATCTTTTCGTCGACGGCGATCAGTTCCTGGTTGTCGACGCCGGTATCAGCGAGTTGCAGCCCCCTGCCGATCACGTCGGTACCGACCCGGGACATGAAATCGGCCAGCAAGGGCACGCATTCGTGGGAGAAGAGATAACAACCGTATTCGGCGGTATCGGAGATGACCTTGTTCATCTCGTACAACTTCTTGCGGCCGATCAGGTTGGCGATCAGGGGCACTTCGTGCAGCGACTCGTAATAGGCCGATTCCTCGATGATGCCGCAATCCGTCATCGTCTCGAAGGCGAGTTCGACCCCGGCCTTGATCATGGCCGCCATGAGAATGCCCTTGTCGTAATATTCCTGTTCGGATATTTCCATTTCCCCGGCGGCTGAATTTTCGAATGCGGTCCGCGCGGTCTCTTCGCGCCAGGTCAGCAATTTGCGGTCGCCATCGCGCCAGTCCGCCATCATGCCTGCGGAGAAATCGCCGGTCATGATGTCGTCCATGTGTTTGCGGAACAATGGCGTCATGATCTCCTTCAACTCGTCGGCCAGTTCGTCGGCGAGCAATTTCGCCGGATTGGACAGCCGGTTCATCATGTTGGCGATGCCGCCATGCTTGAGTCCTTCGGCGATCGTCTCCCAGCCGTGTTGCACCAGCTTCGAGGCATAGCTTTTTTCCACGCCGCCGGCGACCATCCTGTCGAAGCAGAGCAGGGAGCCTGCCTGCAACATGCCGCACAGAATCGTCTGCTCGCCCATCAGGTCCGATTTGACTTCGGCCACGAAGGACGACTCGAGGACGCCGGCGCGATGGCCGCCGGTTGCCGCGGCATAAGCCTTGGCGATTTCGAGTCCTTCGCCGCGCGGGTCGTTTTCCGGATGAACCGCGATCAGGGTCGGTACGCCAAAACCGCGCCTGTATTCCTCGCGCACTTCGGTACCGGGACATTTCGGCGCGACCATGATTACCGTGATGTCGGGCCGGATCCGCGTGCCTTCCTCGACGATGTTGAAGCCGTGGGAGTAGGCGAGGCAGGAATTTTCTTTCATCAGTGGCATGATCTGTTCGATCACGGGAGTGTGTTGCTTGTCGGGCGTAAGATTCAGCACCAGGTCGGCGCCGGGGATCAGATCCTCGAACGCGCCGGCAACAAAGCCGTTGCCGGTCGCGTTCTTCCAGGAAGCGCGCTGTTCGGCGATGGCGTCCGCCCGCAAGGCATAGGCTATGTCCAGCCCGCTGTCGCGCATGTTGAGTCCCTGATTCAGCCCCTGTGCGCCGCAGCCGACAATCACGACCTTCCTGCCCTTGAGCTTGCCCACGCCATCGCTGAACTCCGAGCGGTCCATGAAGCGGCACTTGCCGAGTTGTTCCAATTGAAGACGCAAGGGCAGGGAATTGAAGTAATTCATGAAATTATTCCGGATCTGGACGGCAGGGTTGATTCGGCAAACGAGGCGCGATGATATAGCATCCGCTAAAGAGCGTAAATTCGCGTGGAAGCCACAGATAGATTCTGCGACTGCGCTTCGCTCCGCGCAGAATGACAGTGGTGTGGCTTGCACTTTGTTAGTCGTCTCTTGGCGGGCTGGGTTCAGCGGGCGTGCGAGGCAAGGGTGAGGCCCGGTCGGCGAAGCCGATAAGAAGCGAAGCTTCTCAAGAGCCGAACGAACCGCCATGGATGGCGGGGCTGGGGGTGATCGAAGTCGCAAAAGCCGCGCCATGGATGGCATGAACAACTTCGTGGAATCCCCAATGTATTTACGGCGTCCGCTGAACCCAGCCCGCCAGAAGGCGACGGATCAAGGCCACTGAAGCAATGAGCAAAGAACAGTCAACAGACGAAAACGAAAGCATGCTTCCTATCGACGAGCACGAGGAGATCGTCTCCGAAGGCGGCAAGCAGGTCAGAAGGCGCGGCATCTATCTGCTGCCCAACATCCTGACGCTTGGCGCGCTGTTCGCGGGCTTTTACGCCGTGATCGCCGGCATGGAGGGCAATTTCAACGAAGCCGGCTGGGCCATCCTGATCGCCGGCGTGCTCGACGGGCTCGACGGCCGCATCGCGCGGCTGACCCGCAGCCAAAGCGCTTTCGGCGCGGAATTCGACAGCCTTTCCGACATGGTCTCATTCGGCATGGCGCCAGCCCTGATCATGTTCAGCTGGGCCTTCGAGCCGCTCGGGCGGCTCGGCTGGGCCGTGAGTTTCTTGTACATGGCCTGCGCCGCCTTGCGTCTGGCCCGCTTCAACGTGCAACTCGGCACCGTCGACAAGCGCTTCTTCATGGGACTGCAAAGCCCCGTGGCGGCCGGCCTGATCACCTTCATTCCCTGGGTCGGCTACAAGTACGAGGTGGAAGTCACCGCCCTGGTCGCCTACCCCGCGGCCGCGGTGATGGTGCTCACCGGCCTGCTGATGATTTCCAACTACCGCTATTTCAGTTTCAAGGTATTGAACGTCAAGGGCACGGTGCCATATATGGTGCTATTATTGACCTTGGCCTTGCTGGTGGTGGTGGCCCAGAATCCCCAGGAACTGCTGCTGGCCATGTGCGTGATCTACGCCGCTTCAGGGCCCGCGGTCTGGTTCTACCGCAAGCGCGATATGCTCACGAGCCGCTTTGCCCGCTCCAGGGAGAAGCCGGCCAAAAAGAGCGGATCCCGGCGCAACAAGAAGGCCGATAAACCGGATATTGAGGATTGAGTAGGGTAAATTGCCATGTTGATCAAGAAGCCTTCGGACATCCCGCCATCGGAAATCACGCCGGAAAGCGTGTATCGCGCGCGCCGTGAATTCATGCGCGACGGCGCGGCATTGCTGGCCGGCGGCGCGCTTTTGCCTTCGCTGGCATTCGGACAACAAGGCGATGCGCTGAAAGCCGCGGCGCCTCCCGGCCTGACGCGGACCCCGCCCGCCGCATGGTGGGAAAAGAAGTTCGAGGACATCCGACCGGCGCCGTCCGATGAGCCTCTTTATACCGCGGAGGCGTTGACGCCTTACCAGGACGTGACCCGCTACAACAACTTCTATGAGTTCGGCATGGACAAATCGGATCCGTCCAACCGTTCCAGCGCTTTTCGAACCGATCCCTGGTCGATCAAAGTCGAAGGCGAAATCGCCAAGCCCGGCACGTACCACCTGGAAGACATCCTCAAGCCCCATGCGCTCGAAGAGCGGGTGTACCGACTGCGCTGCGTGGAAGCCTGGTCGATGGTGATTCCCTGGATCGGTTTCCCGCTGGCCGATCTGATCAAGCGATTCGAGCCGACCTCCCGGGCCAGATACGTCGAATTCGAAACCATTATCCAGTCGGACACCATGCCGGGAATCCGTTCGCCTTTCGCCATCGTCGACTGGCCCTACCGGGAAGGGCTGCGCATGGACGAAGCCATGAACGAACTCACTTTCCTGGCGGTGGGACTGTACGGCAGCTTCCTGCCGGCCCAGAACGGCGCGCCCATCCGCCTGGTCGTGCCCTGGAAATACGGCTTCAAGAGCATCAAGTCGATCGTGCGCATGAATTTCCGCGAGACCCAGCCCAATACCACCTGGAACGACCTGCAAGCGAACGAATACGGCTTTTACGCGAACGTTAATCCCGAAGTGCATCACCCGCGCTGGCGCCAGGACATGGAGCGCAGGTTGCCGCAGACCCTGTTCAGCCGCAGGGTGATTCCCACCCGGCTGTTCAACGGCTATGAAGAACAGGTGGCGCACATGTACAAAGACATGGATCTCGCCCGCTACTACTGATCGCCGCGACTCGCAACCGCATGGGTGGAGGCAAGCGTTTGCGAAGCGCAGCTTCGCGCGCAGCCGGAACGGCGCGGAGCTATGCTCCGCGACTGGAGAATCTGTTTTCATGTGGCTGAAACCTGCCGTTTTCAGCGTCTCGCTGATCCCGCTTGCATGGCTGATCTGGCGCATAGCCGCGAGCGATCTCGGGCCCGACCCGGCGCAGGAACTTGCCATCGCAACGGGTGAATGGACCCTGCGATTCCTGCTGATTACCTTGTCCCTCACACCCTTGCGCCACATCAGCGGCCAGTTGGCGTTCGTTCGCGTCCGCCGCATGGTGGGATTGTTCGCGTTGTTCTACGCGTCTATTCATTTCACCGTTTGGATGTCGCTGCTGCTCGGATTCCGCTGGTTCGCGATCGGCGAGGAGTTGCTGGAGCGGCCCTATATCACCATCGGCTTTCTCGCCTTGCTCATTCTGATCGCGCTGGGCGTCACTTCGCCCAAGGCCATGGTCCGGCGCATGGGGAAGAACTGGAAACGCCTGCATCGCCTGGTTTACCTCGCGGCAATACTGGCGATCGTCCATCTAACCTGGATCCTCCGCACCGATGTCGGTGAAGCCGTCCTGTACGGCTCGATCCTCGCGCTCTTGCTCGGCTATCGCCTTTGGCGCCGATTTCTGAGGTGAGATTCTGCGACTGCGCTTCGCTCCGCGCAGAATGACGTAGGGGAGCGCTACGCTACGCGCAGAATGACAGAAATAGGGGCCTACACAGTGTTTGTCGCAGTCGGGTTGCGGAGGGTTTGGGGCGTGCGAGGCAGGAAGCCGAGCCCAGAGCCTACAGGGGCGTAGGCAAGCGTTTATGAAGCGCAGCTTCATGCGCGGCCGGAGCGACGCCAAGCTGTGCTTCGCGGCTGGACCGAATTTACGGCGTCCGCCAAACCTTACGCAACCCGACGGCGACGGACCGAAGCCACAAAATCAAAAAACAATTACAATCACGCCTTTTCGCACAATGGAAACGAGAACATGAATTTTGCCGGCACCGAGGAATACGTCGCCACCGAGGAACTGCAAATGGCGGTAAACGCGGCGATTCGCCTGCGCAAGCCCTTGTTGATCAAGGGCGAACCGGGAACCGGCAAGACCATGCTCGCGGAACAGATCGCCAAGGCCCTCGAACTTCCGCTCATCCAGTGGCATATCAAGTCCACCACCCGGGCGCAGCAGGGGCTCTACGAATACGATGCGGTTTCAAGACTGCGCGATTCGCAGCTCGGCGATGAAAAAGTCCATGACATCGGCAATTACATCATTGAGGGCAAGATCTGGCAGTCCTTCGAATCCGAACGGCAATGCGTATTGCTGATCGACGAAATCGACAAGGCCGACATCGAATTCCCCAACGATCTGCTGCTCGAACTCGACAAGATGGAATTCCACGTCTACGAAACCCGGCAGATGGTCAAGGCGCGGCGGCGGCCGATCGTGGTGATCACGAGCAACAACGAAAAGGAATTGCCGGACGCTTTCCTGCGCCGCTGCTTCTTTCACTACATCGCCTTCCCTGATACCGTCACCATGGAGAAGATCATCAAGGTGCATTATCCCGGCATCAAGCGGAAACTCGTGCGTGACGCGATGGAAGTGTTCTTCGACCTGCGCAAGGTGCCCGGGCTGAAGAAGAAACCTTCGACCTCCGAATTGCTCGACTGGCTGAAATTGCTCATGGCCGACGATATCCCGGCTGACATCCTCAAGGACAGGGATGCGTCGAGCGCGATTCCGCCCTTGTACGGTGCTTTGCTGAAAAACGAACAGGACGTGCAATTGCTGGAGAAACTGGCATTCATGCATCGGGCCAACCGTTGATGTTCCACAAATCTGTCACTCCGCGCGTAGTTGCAGAATCTCGTTGGCATGGTGCTGAACCCAGGGAGATTCTGCGCCTCCGCTTCGCTACGCGCAGAATGACGAAGAGGGGACGCTTCGTTGCGCGCGGAATGACAGGCCACCCATGCTGATCAATTTCTTCATGCGCCTGAAAGAGCACAAGCTGCCGGTTTCGATAACCGAGTTGTTCGCCTTGCTCGAATGCCTGAACGAGGACATCGTCTTCGCCAATGTCGACGATTTCTACTATCTGGCGCGACTTTGCATGGTCAAGGACGAAAAACACTTCGACCGCTTCGACCGCGCTTTTTCCAGTTATTTCGAGAACATCGAAGCGACCGCCGACATCTTCGCCTCCGAAATCCCCGGGGATTGGCTGCGCAAACAATTCGAAGCCTCGTTGAGCGAGGATGACAAGGCGAAATTGCAAAGCTTGGGGGGGCTAGAAAAGTTGCTCGAAGAGTTCCGCAAGCGCCTCGAAGAACAGCAAAAACGCCACCAGGGCGGCGGCAAATGGATCGGCACCGGCGGCACTTCGCCCTTCGGCGCCTACGGTTATAACCCGGAAGGCATCCGCCTCGGCCAGGACGAGGGCAGGAGCGGCAAGGCGGTGAAGGTCTGGGACCGCCGCGACTACCGCGACCTCGACGACAGCGTGGAAATCGGCACCCGCAACATCAAGCTGGCCTTGCGCAAATTGCGCAAGTTCGCCCGCACCGGCGCCGCGGAGGAACTCGACATGGACGACACGATTTCATCGACAGCGCGCAACGGCGGCCTGCTCGATATCAAGATGGTGCCGGAGCGGCACAATGCGGTGAAGGTGCTGCTGTTCTTCGACGTGGGCGGTTCCATGGACCCCCATGTCAAGCTTTGCGAAGAACTGTTTTCGGCTGCGCGTTCGGAATTCAAGCATCTCGAATACTATTATTTCCACAATTTTCTCTATGAATCGGTCTGGACCAAGGGCAGGCGGAGACACGCCGAGACCGAATCCACCTTCGACCTGATTCACAAGTATCCCGCCGACTATAAGGTGATATTCGTCGGCGACGCGACCATGGCGCCCTATGAAATCACCCATGCCGGCGGCAGTATCGAGCATTACAACGAGGAACCCGGCGCCGTCTGGATGCAGCGGATGGCCGATCATTTCGAGCATCTGGTCTGGCTCAATCCGACGCCGCGGGATTATTGGGAGCACAGTTATTCCATCGGAATCGTGCGCGAACTCGTGACCGACCGGATGATGCCGTTAACCATCAAGGGACTGGAAGACGCGATGGGTGCGTTGTTGCGCTGAGATTCCGCGATTCCGCTTCGCTCCGCGCGGAATGACAAAGAGCGGGGCTTCGCTTGCGCGGGATGATGAATTGGCTGGCTTCGCCACATGTGAAACGACTGTGGGATAATCGGTCATCCTGCGCGAAGCCGCAGGATCTCGTCGCCAAAAAGAGAATTGCCAACACACGACAAGACATTGCATAAAATGGAAAAATTGCCCGCTGAATTGCGCCCGGAACAATACGCCTCGCTGGCCGAGGTGCTCGATCATGTCTCCTCCGCCCATGGGGCATTGCCGGCCTTTACCTGCTTCGGCCACAGTCTGACCTACCGCGAAATCGACGAATTGAGCAGCCGCTTCGCGGGCTTTCTGCGCAATGAATTGCGCATGAGCCCCGGCGACAGGATCGCGATTCAACTGCCCAACCTGTTGCAATTTCCCGTCGTGGTCTACGCGGCGGTCAAGGCCGACCTCGTCATCGTCACCACCAATCCGCTCTACACCGCGCCGGAGATGAAGCATCAGTTCAGCGATTCCGGCGCGAAGGCCGTGGTCGTGCTCGAAACCTTCTGCGACAAACTCGCAAGCGTCGTCGAAGATACCGATATCGAACACGTCGTCATCGCCCGCCCGGGGGACCTGCAGCCCCGGCCGAAGGAAACGCTGCTCAATCTGGCCGCGAAGTACTTGCGGAAAATGGTTCCCGCATACGAATTGCCGGGGGCGCACTTCTTCAGCGAAGCCGTCGGCGCCGAGCCGCACGCCGCGGCGGCGGCCCGAGCCGGCGAAGACACCGCCCTGATTCTCTATACCGGCGGCACCACTGGCGTCGCCAAGGGCGCCATGCTGACGCACCGCAATCTCATCGCCAACATGATGCAATTGCGTTCGAGGACATCGCTGGTGATCGAAGACCAGTCTGCGAACGTCGTCGCGCCGCTGCCGCTATACCACACTTACGCCTTTCAACTGCATCTGCTGGCCATGGCCTATGCCGGCAGCCACAACTTCCTCGTGCCCAATCCCCGCGACCTCGACGCGCTCGTCAAGTTGCTCGAGCAAAACGCGATTCACGGCTTTGCCGGCATCAACACCTTGTATCTGGCCTTGCTCAGGCATCCGAAGATCGGAAAGGTGGATTTCTCGACCTATCGTTTCTGCGGCGCCGGCGGCATGGCGATGTCGAGTTCGGTCGCCGAGGACTGGCAAGAACTGACGGGCTGCGAAATTCTCGAAGGATACGGCCTGACCGAATGCTCGCCGGTCGTCGCGGTCAATATCCCCGGCGAGGTGCGGCGCGGCACGGTGGGAAAGGCGGTGCCCGAGACCGAATTGCGCGTCGTCGACGACGAGGGCAACGAATTGCCCACCGGCTCGGTCGGCGAATTGCAGGTGCGCGGCCCGCAGGTGATGGCGGGCTATTACGGTCGGGAAGAGGCGACCCAAGACAGCATCAACACGGATGGCTGGTTCAGCACCGGCGATTACGTCAGCATCGGCGAAGACGGCTACATCAGCATTGTCGACCGCAAGAAGGACATGATCCTCGTTTCCGGTTTCAACGTATTTCCCAACGAGATCGAAGACTGGGTCAACCGGCACCCGCAAGTCATTGAAAGCGCGGCCGTCGGCGTGCCCGACGAACGAACCGGAGAGGCCGTGAAACTGTTCGTGATCGCTGGAGAAGAAGCGCCCGGACCCGAAGACATCCAGTCCTGGTGCCGGCAGGGACTCGCCGCCTACAAGGTTCCCCGCAAAATCGAATTTGCTGAAGACCTGCCGAAATCCAACATCGGCAAGATCCTGCGGCGGGAGTTGCGTGAATGAGCGGTGATTCTATTTATTGCGACGATATCCTGCGACTTCGCGCAGGATGACAGTTTCCCGCCGTCATTCTGCGCGAAGCGAAGCGCAGTCGCAGAATCTCCCAATCGCCCGGCACGCGTCCGAAATCGAGCGCCTGCTCAAACACAATCAGGTCGTCATCGTTGCCGGCGACACCGGCTCCGGCAAGACCACGCAATTGCCCAAGATCTGCCTGCGCGCCGGTCTGGCCCGCTGCGGCATGATCGGACATACACAACCGCGAAGGCTGGCGGCGATGTCGGTGGCGGCGCGTATCGCCGCCGAACTCGAAGCCGCACCCGGTTCCGGTGAGGACGCCGATGCCGCGGTGGGGGAGTGCGGCGGACGTGCGAGGCAGGATGCCGAGCCCGGAGCCTGCGGGGATGCATTCACGGCGCCCGCCGCACTCCCCCACCGCGGCGTCGGCGTTCAGGTTCGCTTCGACCAAAGAGTACCCGCGGACGCTTGGCTGAAGTTGATGACCGACGGCATTCTGCTGGCGGAAATCGAGCGCGACCGCTTGTTGAAGAAGTACCAGGCGCTGATCCTGGACGAGGCCCACGAGCGCTCGCTCAATATCGATTTCCTGCTCGGCTATCTGAAACTGATCTTGCCCAGGCGCAAGGATCTGAAACTGATCGTCACATCCGCGACCCTGGACGTGGAACGCATCGCGGCGCATTTCAGCGATGCTCCCATTGTCCGTGTCGCCGGGCGGAGCTTTCCCGTCGAGACCCTATACCGCCCGCCGGGGGAGCTTGTCCCCGATGCCGACGAAGAAGACCGGCAGATGGCCGCCATCGCGCAAGCCTTGACGGAACTCGAAGATCACGGCGAAGGCGACGTCCTGGTTTTTCTCAGCAGCGAGAAGGAGATTCGCGAAACCGCCGCGTATCTCCGCAAGCGGCGCCTGCCGGATACCGAAATTCTGCCCCTGTATTCGCGCCTGCGCGCTTCGGCCCAGCAACGCATTTTCGCACCGCACGATGGCCGCCGCATCGTGCTTTCGACCAACGTAGCGGAAACTTCGCTGACGGTGCCGGGAATTCACTTCGTGATCGACACCGGTTTTGCCCGTATCAGCCGTTACAGCGTGCAGCGCAAACTGTTGCGCCTGCCCATAGAGCAAGTCTCGAAAGCCAGCGCCGAGCAACGCAAGGGCCGCTGTGGAAGGCTTGCGGACGGCATCTGTATCCGGCTTTACAGCGAAGCGGACTTCGAGGCCCGGCCGGATTTCACCGACCCCGAGATCAAGCGTTCCAATCTGGCCTCGGTGATTCTGCGCATGAGCGCTTTGCGGCTTGGACGACCGGAAGATTTTCCCTTCCTCGATGCGCCTGAGCAGAAATCGATCAATGACGGCCGCAGCCTGCTGCGTGAACTCGGGGCGCTAAGCGAAGCGGGGGGCTTGACGCGAACGGGGCGCATGCTGGCCGAACTCCCGCTCGAACCGCAACTTGGACGCATGCTGGTGGCGGCGTCGAAACTCGGCAGCCTGCGGGAAGTCCTGATCATCGTCAGCGCCATAAGCTTGGGGGATCTCCGGGAATCGGCGCCGGGCGGTCAAAACACGAATAGCCACCACAATGAAAAATGGGCGGAGTTCACGCATCCCGATTCCGATTTTCTCGGCTTGCTCACGCTTTGGGAACGATGCGAAAAGGAGCGGGTTTCCCAGTCGCGATTGCGCAAGTTCTGCGCGAAAAACCGTCTTTCCTTTCAGCGCGTGCGGGAATGGCGGGAAATCCACCGCCAATTGTTGAACGCCTGCCGCCGGCTTGGCGCCGGTCAGAATCGGAAACAGCATCGCAAACCGGCAGGCTATGGCGAAGTCCACCGGGCGCTGCTCAGCGGTTCGCTCAACCAGGTGGCGCGTCATCATGACGGCAGAACCTATCTGGGCAGCAGAAACCGGAAATTCACCCTGGCGCCGTCTTCAGCCCTGGCACACAAAAATTCGCCCTGGATCGTTACCAGCGAATGGATCGACACGGCGCGGACATTCGCCTCGATGGCGGCGAAGATCAAACCGGAATGGGTAATCGAGTTCGCCGGCCACCTGTTGCGCAAGGAATACGGCGAGCCGTTCTGGAGCGGCGAACGGCAGCAAGTCATGGTTCACGAAAAGACCGTCCTTTACGGTCTCGCCTTGCGCGAAATGGTCGCCGTGGATTACGCCAGACACGATCCCGCAGGCGCCCGCGACATTTTTCTGGATCAGGCGCTGGTCGAGGATCAAATCAGAAGCAAGGCTGATTTTCTCAAGCAAAACAGGGCGTTCCTTGAAGAACTTCGCAAACAAGAGGAGAAATTTCGCCGCCCCGAACTCGTCGTCAACGAAAGGGAGATTCAGCGCTTCTATGATCGGCGCCTGCCGGAATCGGTTGTATCCACGCGCACGCTTGAGCGTTGGCTGACCGAAGACCCGGCCCCGCGCAATCGCTCCCTCGATATGAAGCGCGCCGGTCTGTTCCGCGGCGAGGCCCTGACGGAATTGCGGCGCCAGTTTCCCGACCGGGTCAAGGTGCAAAATAATGTGTTGCCGGTGGATTATGTGTTCGACCCGGGCGGCAGCCGCGACGGCGCCAGCCTGCGCGTGCCCGTCGAACTCGTGGCGCAATTGTCCGCCGCCGATCTCGACTGGGCCGTGCCGGGCCTGGTCCGGGAGAAGTGCATCGCCCTGGTCCGCGGTTTGCCGAAGAACAAACGCCGGCATTTCATACCGGTGCCCGATTTTGTCGACCGCGTATTGCCGCGGATGCGGCGCGCCGATGGCGAATTGGCCGATTCCCTGCTGTCGCAGATGAACCGGGTCGGCGACCGCCGCGTCGAACGTCATGAACTGCTTGCCGTCGAATTGCCGGGGCATTTGCGGACCAGGCTGCAAATCCTTGATCGGCGGGGACGCATATTGGCCGAAGGGGACGATCCGGCCGCATTGCGCAAGCGCTTCGCCGGCCGGGCGCCATCAGCCCGGCGTCATCGTCACGCATTGGAGCGCAGCGGGCTGCGGGATTGGGAATTCGAAGATTTGCCGGAATCGGTACAAGTCGGGAGCGATGTTGTCCTGGTGCGTTATCCCGCGCTTGTGGACGAAGTCGATTCGGTCTCCGTGGCGCTGTTCGACAACAGGCTGGAAGCGGACGCGAAAAGCCGGCAGGGCGCAATGCGCCTTTTCATGTTGCGCACCGTCGCGCAGCGCAATGCCCTGCGCAAGCGATTTCTTCGTTTCAGGAACGCCAATGCCGCCCGCATTCTCTTCACGCCAGGGCTGCGCGAAGTCGAGGAAGACGCCGCGGTCGCGTGTTATCTTGAAGTCTTTGCCCTGAACAATGGATTCCCACGCAGCAAACAGGCATTCATGGAATCGATTGAGCGCAATGCGTCCAAGTTGCCCATACTTGCGGGCCAACTGGAGCAATTGCTGACCGCAATACTCGAACGGACCCATGAAATCCGGCAAAAACTGGCCGCCTTGCCCGAAAAGTCGGGGCAATCCGCGCGGCAGGACATACAAGCCCAGGTTGAGCGCCTGTTCCCGCCGAACTTTCTCAAGGACACCGCCTTCGAGTGGCTCAAACATTTCCCGCGTTATCTGGAAGGCATTGGAATGCGACTTGAAAAGGCGCCGCATTTCGGTTCGGCGGATGAAATGAACACGCGGAAAGTGGCATACTATTGGGACAGGTTCGAGCAATTGCGCTCTGTCCGGGGGGATTCCAGGCTAATTGAAACCTTGCGCTGGTCGATAGAGGAGTTCAGGATTTCTCTTTTCGCCCAGCGGCTGGGCACAGGTTTCCCGATTTCACAGCAACGACTCGATAAACAAATCGCCAATTTGAAGGAATAAATTGCACATGCAACAGACAGTTCACACAAGGGCCTCGCGGGCGCCGCATTGCGCTGCGTTGACGCTGGCTTTGAGCCTTTCGACCGTACCGGCTTTCGGGCAGGATTTCGGCGCGCAAACAGACCCCGACCCTTTCATGCGCATCAACATGATGATTTTCGAAGTCAACGAAATTCTCGACAATCTCATCCTGAAGCCGCTTGCGGTCGGCTATTCCGATCATGTTCCCGAGCCGGTGCAAACCGGGGTCACCAATTTCTTCGGCAATATCGACGACTTGAACACCATGACCAACAATCTGCTGCAATGGAAAATTCCGGAAGCGGTGTCGGATTGCGGGCGCATCCTGATCAATACCACCGTCGGCATCGGGGGCCTGATCGACGTGGCCAGCGAACTCGGCCTCGAAAAGCACAACGAAGATTTCGGCCAGACGCTGGGAGTATGGGGAATCGAATCCGGCCCCTATCTGGTGTTGCCCATATTCGGCGCGAGTTCCACCCGGGACGCGCTGGGTTTGTTCGTGGATTCGCTGTTGAATCCGATTTACCAGGTCGAAGACGAGACGGCCCGCGCGGCGGCTTTCGGCGCCGAGCGGCTCGAATGGCGCAACGGCCTGTTGCCCGCGGAATCGCTGATTACCGGCGACCGCTACCTGTTCCTGCGAGAAGCCAGTTTCCAGCAGCGCGAATTCGAGATAAACGACGGTGTGCTCGACGATCCTTTCGGGGATTTCTGACTATTCGCTCGTTATAGATTGTTTTTTCTCCGCAAGCTTGGTGCGGATGAAATCGCTATGTGAAACATAGATCAGATCGCTGACTTTGCGAATCAGGTGATCCTCGTATTTGCTGATTTGCGAATCCGCGTAGGCGATGCGCCACATGTTCCTGACCAGGGCGCATTTTTCCCCGTAACTGCAATGTTCGTTGATGAGGCTCGTAAACTCGTACAAGGAAGTGGCCGCGCCGGATTCCCGCCGGGCAAGTTCAATCAATTCCTCAACGTTGTCGGCATTCCGGGGGCTGCCGGCGCGCAGCACCTCGGCGATAGAGGCGAATTCGCGATCATCCATTTCGTGATCAGCCTTGATCACTTCGAATAGCAGGGCGGCGCCGGCGAGTTCGAGCCGGGTCGCGGCATCGGGGGCGTCCGCTTCGGGCCGGGCTTTCGGGGCTATAAACAAGTTGCGCAATGAACCGAGCATGTTTTCCCGTCCTGTTTTGTCTTTTGGCGCCCGCCGCGGCCGACCGGCATTTTCAGGCCACAAGAGCCATGGCGTCGAGCAGCACTTCGAGCGGCGCTTCGCGCCGATTGCCATGGATGCTCAGATGGCGGCGGAAGCGCCTGCCACCGGGCTCTCCCCTGAACAGGCCAAGCATGTGGCGGGTGATATGGCGCAAAGGCGTCCCCCGGCGCAATTCCCGTTCGACATAGGGCAGAAACCCGCCAAGATAGTCAAGCCGGGATTTGGCGTTCGGCGCCTCGCCGAAGAAGGTCTCATCGACCTTGCTCAATATAAATGGATTGCCGTAGGCTTCCCGGCCGAGCATGACGCCGTCGAGTTCGCGCAATAGGCCCGCGGCCGTGTCGAGCGAATCGATTCCGCCGTTGATGACTATCTCAAGTTCCGGGAAAGCCTGTTTGACACGGAACACCCGCGCATAGTTCAGCGGCGGGATTTCACGATTCTGTTTCGGCGTCAATCCCTTCAGAACGGCTATACGGGCATGAATGATGAATGTCCGGCAACCGGCCTTGGCGAGCCCTTCGACGAAATCGAGCAATTCGCCTTCGCTGTCGCGGCCGTCGACACCGATTCGGCACTTGACCGTTACCGGGATTTGCACGACGGCGATCATCGACGCGACACAGGCCGCTACCCGTTCGGGCTCCTTCATCAGACAGGCGCCGAAATTGCCGCCTTGCACGCGGTCGCTCGGGCAACCGAGGTTGAGATTCACTTCGCGGTAACCTGCCTGTTCGGCCAGCAGGGCGGCGGCGGCGAGGTCGTCCGGGTCGCTGCCGCCCAGTTGCAGCGCTACCGGCTGCTCTTCGGGCGAAAACCGCAGCAGGCGTGCCGCGTCGCCATGGAGCAGCGCGCCGCTGCTCAACATTTCCGTATACAACAGCGCATGTCTTGAAAACTGCCGCAGAAAGGCGCGGTCGTGACGATCGGTGCAATCCATCATCGGCGCCACGCAGAAACGGCGGCAAAGCGGCGGCTTGTCGTTCGCGGAAAACATCCGGCAATTATTCCTACCCCCACGGCACAGTCAACCACCCGCTGCCATGAGCAGTTTTCATTTTGACCGGATGCGGTCGCAAGCGCACCCTCACCAAAACCGCTTCGCGGTTTTGACTCTCCCGGAGGGAGAGTGTCCGATTCCCCGACGCCTGCGCGGAGTGAAGCGTCCCTTCCGTCATTCCGCGCCTAGCGGAGCAGAGCAGGTAGCAGGTGCCGAGCGCCTTGCCGTTCCGCGTCATTCCGCGCGTAGCGGACCGAAGTCGCGGAATCTCCGCGTTCCCGACGAGATCCTGCGACTGCGCGCAGGATGACAAAGCGTGCGCGCATGTATAATTTTGCCGCCTGGGAAAATCGACGCCAAAGGAACACACATGCCGTTAGTCCGCACTAGAATCGCTCCTTCGCCGACGGGCGACCCGCACCTGGGAACTGCCTATATCGCCTTGTTCAACCGCTGTTTCGCGCATCGCCATGGCGGCAGCTTCATCTTGCGGATCGAAGATACAGATCAGGAGCGTTCGAGCGCGCAGTCCGAAGACAAGATACTCGAGGCCCTGCGCTGGTTGGGACTCGATTGGGACGAAGGTCCTGGACGCGACGGCGGCAGAGGCCCGTACCGGCAAAGCGAAAGAACCGCGATCTATTCCGACCATATTCGCATCCTGCTGGAGAAATCACTCGCATTTCCCTGTTTTTGCGATGAAAACCGCCTGGCGGAGTTGCGGCGCGAACAAATGCGCCTGAAACGGCAGCCGGGCTATGACGGCCATTGCGTCGGACTATCCGCGGACGAAGTTGCCAGGCGTATCGAGAGCGGCGAACGGCATGTCATCCGCCTGCGCGTGCCGCGCGAGGGCGAATGCGTCTTCAAGGATTTGCTGCGCGGCGAGATCCGCATTCAATGGTCCCAGGTCGACATGCCCGTGTTGATCAAGTCCGACGGCTTGCCAACCTACCATTTCGCCAACGTGGTGGACGACCGCCTGATGGAAATCAGTCACGTGATTCGCGGCGAGGAGTGGGTCAGTTCGGTGCCCAAGCACGTGCTGCTATACGATTCCTTCGGCTGGGACAGGCCGGTATTCTGCCATATGCCCCTGTTGCGCAATCCCGACAAGAGCAAACTCAGCAAACGCAAGAACCCGACGAGCATCGGCTACTACCAGGCAATGGGCTATCTGCCCGAAGCCCTGATCAACTACCTCGGCACCATGGGCTGGAGCATGCCCGATGGCGAGGAAAAGTTCAGTCTCGCCGACATGGAGGCCCGGTTCGAACTTGAGCGGGTTTCGCTGGGCGGACCGATTTTCGACCGGGAAAAGCTCGATTGGCTCAACGGCCGCTATCTGCGGGAAGATCTCGATGACGCCGAATTCGCCAGGCGCTTCGCCGCATGGGCTTTCCGGCCCGAACTGCTCGAAAAGACCATACCCCTCGTGCGCCAGCGCGTCAGCCGATTCAGCGATGTGGCCGGCTTGGCGGGTTTCATGCTGCAAGGGGAGCTGGCGGTCTCCGCCGACGACTTCGCCCACAAGCAACTCGATCAGGACGCTTGCCGCCGCATCCTTCAATACAGCCTCTGGACCCTCGAAGCTTCACCGGACTGGAACCGCGACGCCATCGAAACCCGACTGCAGGCACTCTCCGGGGGGATGGATTGCAAAATCAGGGATTTCCTGTTTCCGCTGTTTGTCGCCATCACCGGCAAGTCCGTATCGCTTTCCGTATTCGACTCCATCTCCGTCCTCGGCCTCGACCTGACCCGCGCGCGCCTCCGCGCCGCCATCGAGGCGCTGGGCGGCATATCCGGCAAACAGCAGAAAAAGCTCGAAAAGGATTTTCAGATTCGCACAATGTGAGTCGCCGCCACAACACCTTCTTGTGATTGACATGGAGGCGGGTGCTTCCTAGAATCGCTTTCCTTCGCGTGGGGCCTTAGCTCAGCTGGGAGAGCGCAACGCTGGCAGCGTTGAGGTCACCGGTTCGATCCCGGTAGGCTCCACCAGTTCACGAATCCGGTTCATGAAACCGCGGCCGTGATCCGCATGGCCGGATAATCCCGCTTTACCGGTCCGCGATAAAGTTGCCGTGGTCGCCCGATCCGATAAGGCCCGCTCACCATCTCGTTCCAGTGCGCCATCCAGCCCGGCGTGCGGCCCGTGGCGAAAATCACCGTGAACATGCTGGTCGGTATGCCCAGCGCCTTGAGAATGATCCCGGAATAGAAATCGACATTGGGATAGAGCTTGCGCGCGATGAAGTAGTCGTCCTCCAGGGCGATCCGCTCAAGCCTGCGGGCGATCCTGAACAAGGTGTTGCCGGCGGCCTCGCCGACCTCCTCGAGTACTTCGTTGCAGACTTCGCGCATTACCGTCGCGCGCGGGTCGAAATTTTTGTAAACCCGGTGGCCGAATCCCATCAGTCGATAGGGATCGTTCGGATCCTTGGCGCGCGCGATGAATTCGTCAATGCGTGATTCGGAGCCTATCTCGGCGAGCATATCGAGGACGGCTTCGTTGGCGCCGCCATGAGCGGGACCCCACAAGGCGGCGATGCCCGCGGCGATGCAGGAAAACGGGTTGGCGCCGGTCGAGCCCGCAAGCCGCACGGTGGAAGTCGAAGCGTTCTGTTCGTGGTCCGCATGCAAAAGGAAAATGAGATCCATGGCGCGGGCGAGCACGGGACTGACTTCCTTTTCCTCGCAGGGCGTGCCGAACATCATGTGCAGAAAATTCTCGGCGAAACCGAGGGAATTGCGCGGATACATGAACGGCTGACCCACGCCATGCTTGTAGCACATCGCCGCCAGCGTCGGCATCTTGGCGATAATGCGGCGCGCCACCAGCATGCGATGCTCCGGATCGGAGATGTCCAACGTGTGGTGATAAAAGGCCGAGAGGGCGCCGACGACGCTGACGAGCATCGACATCGGATGCGCGGTGCGCGGAAAGCCGTTGAAAAACTGGTGAATCTGCTGATCCACCATGGTGTGGTAGCGAATGTTGTTCTCGAATTCGAGCTTCTCGCCGGCGTCGGGCAATTCGCCGTGCAGGAGCAGGTAACAGGTTTCCAGATAACTCGAATGCTCGGCCAGTTGTTCGATGGGGTAGCCGCGGTAGAGCAGCACTCCTTCGCTGCCGTTGATGTAGGTGATGTCCGAGTCGCAGGCCGCAGTGGACATGAAGCCGGGGTCGTAGGTGAAATAGCCGCTTTCGATCAATCCGCGGACATCGATGACGTCCGGTCCGAGGCTGCTTCCGTATACCGGCAGTTCGACTGATTCCGGTTTGCCGTCGACGATCAATTGCGCCTTTCGTTCTGTCATAGGCCACTCCGGATTGCAGACGCTGGGGCAGGCAATACTAGGGACAGTCCCGCAACATTGTCAAATTGGAACCCCGTTTGCCGGTAATTCTCATATTGACCTTCGGTGGGTGTGCCTTCACCCGGCAAGCGGCTTCGAACCGTCGCCGGACGGCGACTCACGCTGTGCTGAGCCCGGAAAGACTTCGTTCCGCGCGAAATCGCAGAATCCTGTCGCCAAAATGAGAATTGTTGTTCGTTTGTCACGCAAGCCCGCTGCGAATATACTTTCGCTGGCTCGGAAATGAGGCCAGCAAAGAGAAAGTGAAAACCGGCAGACCAACCAATCTCAACCTTTTCAGCATCAAATGGCCGGTGACGGCGCTGGTATCGATAACGCACAGGATTTCCGGAATACTGCTGTTTCTGGCCACGGCCCTGTTGCTGTATCTGCTCGATCTTTCCCTGGCTTCCGAAGACGGTTTCAAACAGGCTGGCGAATTGCTTTCCACGCCGGCGGCGGGCTTTGTCGTCTGGCTGACCGTCGCCGCCTTGCTTTATCACCTGATCGCCGGCTGCCGTCATCTGTTGATGGATATTGGCATCGGGGAAACCTGGCGGGCGGCCCGGTCCGCCGCGGCCGCCGTTATCGTACTTTCGGTCATCGGCGCGATTCTCGCGGGATTTTGGATATGGTGACCAACGCCACCAGCCTGGGCCGTTCCGGGCTATTCGACTGGCTGATACAGCGTGTGAGCGCGCTGGTGCTGCTGGCCTATGCCGTCTGCATTCTCGGCAGCCTGTTGCTTGCCCCGGAGTTGGACTATGCAAGCTGGCGGTCGCAATTCGACGAGCCCGCCATGCAGATTTTCAGTCTGATTGCGCTGTTGTCGCTCTGCGCCCACGCCTGGGTCGGCGTCTGGACTGTAACCACCGATTATCTCAACGAGGCGCATCTGGGCAGGGGGGGGACCGCGGTCCGACTCTTGACCCAGGCGGCGTGCGCCTTGCTGACGCTGACCTATCTGCTATGGGGCGCAAGGATTATCTGGGGCGGATAATGAGCGGATTCAGGGTAATCTCATTCGACGCGATCATCGTCGGCGGCGGCGGGGCCGGCATGCGGGCGGCCCTGCAACTGTCGCAGTCGGGTTTCCGCACCGCGGTCCTGTCCAAGGTATTTCCGACCCGCTCTCACACGGTTTCGGCCCAGGGCGGCATCACTTGCGCGATCGGCAGCGCCGATCCGGAAGACGACTGGCGCTGGCACATGTACGACACCGTCAAGGGTTCGGACTATATCGGCGACCAGGACGCCATCGAATACATGTGCATGGAAGGACCGCAGACGGTCTACGAACTCGAACATATGGGGCTGCCGTTTTCCCGCACGGCCGACGGCCGCATCTACCAGCGCCCCTTTGGCGGCCAATCGAAGAATTTCGGCAAGGGCGACCAGGCGGCGCGGACCTGCGCCGCGGCGGACCGCACCGGCCATGCGCTGCTGCACACACTGTACCAGGGCAACCTGAAAAACGATACGGTCTTTCTCAACGAATGGTTCGTCGTGGATCTGGTTAAGAACCAGGACGGCGCCGTGACCGGCGTAACCGCCATCGATATCGCCGGCGGCGAGGTCTGTTTCGTGCGGGCCGCGGCCACGGTGCTGACCACGGGCGGCGCCGGACGCATTTACGCGTCGACGACCAATGCCTTGATCAATACCGGCGACGGCGTCGGCATGTGCCTGCGCGCCGGCTTTCCCGCCCAGGACATGGAAATGTGGCAATTCCACCCCACGGGAATTTATGGCGCCGGCACGCTGGTGACCGAAGGCTGCCGGGGAGAGGGCGGCTACCTGATCAACAAGGACGGTGAGCGGTTCATGGAACGTTACGCGCCCAACGCCAAGGATCTCGCCGGCCGCGACGTGGTCGCGAGATCGATGGTGCTCGAAGTTCTCGAAGGCAGGGGCTGCGGCGAACATGGCGATCACGTCATGCTGAAACTCGATCATCTCGGCGCCGAGGTTCTCAACAGCAAGCTGCCGGGCATTCTCGAACTGTCGCGCACCTTCGCGCATGTGGATCCGATCAGGGAACCGATACCCGTGGTGCCGACCTGCCACTACATGATGGGGGGAATTCCGACCAATATTCACGGTCAGGCGCTGACCCGCAATGCCGCCGGCGAAGACGAACGGATTCCGGGTCTGTTCGCCGCGGGGGAGGCCGCCTGCGTCTCGGTGCACGGCGCCAACCGCCTCGGCGGCAACAGCCTGCTCGATCTCGTGGTTTTCGGCCGCGCCGCCGGCAAGCATATCGAGGAAGTGCTGCAACAGGGCGTGCAACTGCGCAATGCGGCAAGGGAAGACGTCGAACGCGCAATGGCCCGGCTGCGGCGCCTCGATGAATCGACCGGGGGCGAAGGCACCGCGGCCTTGCGGACGGAATTGCAAAACATCATGCAACTGCATTTCGGCGTCTTCCGCACCGGGGATTTCATGCGCGAAGGCGTGGCGAAACTGGCTGAGCTTGGCCCGCGCATAGCCGACTCCCGGCTGGCGGACAAGAGCGCGGCCTTCAATACCGCCCGCATCGAGGCGCTGGAACTGGAAAACCTGTTCGCCGTGGCCGAGGCCACCGCGGTCGCGGCCGAAGGGCGCAACGAAAGCCGCGGCGCCCATGCGCGCGAAGACTGTCGCGAACGGGACGACGAAAATTGGCTGTGCCACTCGCTTTATTTCCCAAACGAAAAGAAAATCGGCAAGCGCGAAGTCAATTTCAAACCCAATGTGGTGCCCGTCTTCGAACCGAAGGCGAGAAGTTATTAGAGAAATCCATGGCCAGGAAGCAACCGTGTTAGTCAGCATCTATCGCTACAATCCCGACCGGGACAGCCAACCGGCGATGCAAAACATCGAAGTCGACGTGCCGGAAGGCCGCGACCTCATGGTCCTCGACGTGCTGGAACTGGCCAAGGCCAAAGACCCGTCCATCGCCTACCGGCGCTCCTGCCGCGAAGGGGTTTGCGGCTCGGACGGCATGAATATCAACGGCGTCAACGGACTGGCCTGCGTCACGCCGGTTTCCCGGGCGGCGGGGCCGGGGCGCAAACTGGTATTGCGGCCGCTGCCGGGTTTGCCGGTGATTCGCGACCTCGTCGTCGACCTGTCGCAGTTCTACCGGCAATTCGAGAAGGTCAAGCCATATCTGATCAACGACGAACCGGCGCCGCCCATCGAGCGCCTGCAATCGCCGGAAGACCGCGAAAAACTGGACGGACTGTACGAATGCATCCTGTGCGCCTGCTGCAGCACCAGTTGCCCGTCGTTTTGGTGGAACCCGGACAAGTTCATCGGGCCTGCCGGGTTATTGCAGGCTTACCGGTTTCTGGCCGATAGCAGGGATACCGCGACCGCGGAGCGCCTGTCGGAACTCGACGACCCGTTCAGCGTGTTCCGCTGCCGGGGTATCATGAACTGCGTCGCGGTATGTCCCAAGGGCCTGAACCCGACGCGCGCGATCGGCCACATAAGATCCATGCTGATACGCCAAGGCACTTGAGAAGAGCGGCCCGGAGCGAGGCATCCGCAATGCGGCAAAGCGTTATGGAGTTACTGAGGAGCACCGGCCATCTTTCCGGTTCGAACGCGGAGTATGTGGACGGACTCTACGAAAGCTGGCTCGCCAATCCCGCTTCGGTGCCCGAGGAGTGGCGCGCGTTTTTCTCGGACCTACCGCCGGGCGCCGGCGGCATGGGTGAAGTTTCCCATTCGCAGATCCGCTCGGACTTCCGCCAACTCGGCAAAATCAGCCGTTACACCCAGGTTCTCAGCGACGACGCCGTCGTCAATTCGGCGCACGAACAAAAGCAGGTCCAAGTGCTGGAACTGATTAGTTCCTATCGTGAAAGAGGACATCAGAAAGCCTCGCTCGACCCGCTCGGATTAATGAGAAGGCAGCGCGTGCCCGATCTGGAAATCGAGTTCCACGACCTGTCGCCCATCGACTATTCGACAATCTTCCAGACCGGAGCGCTGTTCATCAGCAAGCCCAGGGACAGCCTGCGCGGCCTGATCGATACCCTGGAGAGAATATATTGCGGCTCGATCGGTTATGAATACATGCATATCGTCAGTCTCGCCGAGCAACAATGGATTCAGCAGAACATCGAAAGCGCCGATGGCTATCTGCATTTCAGCAACGAGGAAAAGAAACATCTGCTCGAAAGGCTGACCGCGGCGGAGGGACTGGAAAAACATCTCGACGGCAAGTATCCGGGAACCAAGCGCTTCGGGCTTGAAGGCGGCGAATGCCTGATTCCGCTGCTCGACGAGGTTGTGCAGCGCGCCGGCGCCTATGACGTGAAGGAAGTCGTACTCGGCATGGCCCATCGCGGACGGCTGAACGTGCTGGTCAATCTTCTCGGCAAGAATCCCTCCGACCTGTTCGACGAATTCGAGGGCAAGGCGGTCTACCAGAGTTCCGGTGACGTCAAATACCACCAGGGCTTCTCCTCCAACGTCATGACGCCGGGCGGCGAAGTGCATATCGCGCTGGTGTTCAACCCATCCCACCTGGAGATCGTCGCGCCGGTGGTGGAAGGTTCGGTAAGGGCGCGACAATCGCGGCGCAAGGACAGGCAGGGCGACCTGGTGCTGCCGGTGATCGTGCATGGCGATGCGGCATTCGCCGGCCAGGGCGTGGTCATGGAGACCTTCCAGATGTCGCGCACACGCGCCTTTTCCACCGGCGGCACCGTACACGTCATCGTCAACAACCAGGTCGGCTTCACCACGAGCCGGCAGGAAGATACGCGTTCGACGGAATATTGCACCGACGTGGCGAAGATGGTTCAGGCGCCGATCTTCCACGTCAACGCCGACGATCCGGAGGCCGTGCTGTTCGTAACCCGTCTCGCGCTCGACTACCGCTACCAGTTCAAGAAGGATGTCGTGATCGATCTGGTCTGCTATCGGCGCAAGGGCCACAACGAAACCGACGAACCCGCCATAACCCAGCCCTTGATGTACGAGAAAATACGCGGGCACAAGACCACGCGCGCCTTGTACGCGCAAACGCTGGCCGGGGAAGATGTCGTTTCCCCCGCGGATTCCGCGGCGCTCGAAAGCGGTTATCGCGCCGCGCTCGACACCGGGGAACATGTGGTCAAGAGCCTGGTGAAGGAACCGTCGGTTGAACTTTTCGTCGACTGGAGCCCCTATCTTGGACACGATTGGAGCCCCCATTACCAAACCTCGATGCCGCTCGCGAATCTTCGGGTCCTGGCGCGCAAACTCACGGTGAAGCCCGAGGATTTCCGCCTGCATCGCCAGGTCGACAAGTTGATGGACGACCGCAGGGACATGGCGGAGGGCAAACTCCCCGTCGATTGGGGTTTCGCCGAAACGCTCGCCTACGCGAGCATCCTGGTCAGCGGCAACAAGGTTCGCATCACCGGCCAGGATTGCGGACGCGGAACCTTCGCCCATCGCCACGCCGTGCTCCACGACCAGGAAACAGGCGCGGAATATGTGCCCCTGCAACAACTTCAAAAGGGCCAGGGTTCGTTCACCATCTACGATTCGCTACTGTCCGAGGAGGCGGTACTCGCCTTCGAATACGGTTACGCCACCACCACGCCAAACGCGCTCGTGATCTGGGAGGCCCAGTTCGGCGATTTCGCGAATTCGGCCCAGGTCGTCATCGATCAGTTCATCACCAGCGGGGAACACAAGTGGCAGCGACTTTGCGGTCTGACGATGCTGCTGCCGCACGGCTATGAAGGGCAGGGTCCGGAACATTCTTCGGCGCGGCTTGAGCGCTTCCTGCAACTTTGCGCCGAGCACAATATCCAGGTCTGCCTGCCGACCAATGCCGCCCAGGTTTTCCACATGTTGCGCAAGCAGGTGCTCAGCCCATTGCGCAAACCGCTGGCGGTGATGTCGCCAAAGAGCCTGTTGCGGCGCCGGGAATGCGCCTGCAGCCTTGAACAACTGGCTGAAGGCGCTTTCCAGGTCGTGCTCGACGACCCCGCCGGGCCCGACCCCGAAACAACCCGCAAACTGGTGATCTGCAGCGGCAAGGTGTTCTACGATCTCGATGAAATGCGCCGGGCCCGGGGCATCGACAACATCGCCATCATCCGGCTCGAGCAGTTGTACCCGTTCCCGCATGAAGACTTCAGCCGATGCATCGGCCGGTATTGGAACGTGAAATCCATCGTTTGGTGCCAGGAAGAACCCATGAACCAGGGCGCCTGGTATGCGAGCCAGCACCATATGCGCCGCGCAATCGGCGAATTGTTCCCTGAAATCTGGCTCGAATACGCGGGCAGGGAGGCTTCGGCGGCGGCGGCGGCGGGATATCTCGCCCTGCATCTGCGCCAGCAGGAGGATTTTCTGCGCGACGCGCTCGATCAGGCGGCCGATTCGCCGCGCAAACCGGAACGGAAGAAACCATGACTATCGAATTGAACGCTCCGACCCTGCCGGAGTCGGTGCCCGACGGGACCATAAGCGCCTGGCACAAGAAGGCGGGGGAGGCGGTGAGACGCGACGAAGTGCTGGTGGACATCGAAACCGACAAGGTGGTGATCGAAGTTCCTTCGCCGGCGGACGGCATTCTCAAGGAAATTTACAAACATGGCGGCGACACCGTCCTCAGCAATGAACCGATCGGCAGAATCGAACCCCTTGCGCCTGGCGAGACCGTCGAATCCCCCGAACCCGGGTCTGCCGCGGAAGCCCCGGAACAGACCGGCGCCGAGGCGGAACCGCCGCCGGCCGCCGGCCCCGCCGCGCGCCGCCTGATGGAAGAGAATCAGCTCGGTCCCGAAGACATTCAAGGCAGCGGCAAGGGCGGCCGCATTACCCGGCAGGATGTGCTCAACCGGTTGAAAAACACGGAATCCGATCCGGCGCCCGCGCCGAGCCCCGCTGCGCCAACGCCGGGAATCATGGAGAATCGCAAGGAAGAACGCGTGCCCATGAGCCGGCTGCGCGCGCGGGTCGCCCAGCGGCTGCTCGAAGCGAGCAACAACACGGCCATGTTGACGACCTTCAACGAGGTCAACATGCTGCCGGTAATGGAAATACGCAAACGGCACCAGGAACGCTTCCAGGAAACCCATGACGGCGTCCGCCTCGGCTACATGTCGTTCTTCGTCCGCGCTTCGATCGAGGCATTGAAGCGCTTCCCGGCGGTAAACGCGTCGATTGACGGCGGCGACATTGTTTACCACGGCTACCAGGACATCGGCGTGGCGGTTTCCTCGCCGCGCGGACTCGTGGTGCCGGTGCTGCGCGACGCCGACAACATGGGCTTCGCCCGCATCGAGAAGGAAATCCTCGCATTCGGCGAAAAGGCCCGCGCGGGCAAGCTGACGATCGAGGAACTCGCCGGCGGCACCTTCACCGTTTCCAACGGCGGCATCTTCGGCTCCCTGCTTTCGACGCCGATTCTGAATCCGCCGCAAACGGCGATTCTCGGCATGCACAAGATCCAGGAACGGCCGATGGCGGTCGAGGGCGAAATCAGGATACTTCCGATGATGTACTTGGCGCTCTCCTACGATCACCGCCTGATCGACGGCAAGGAGGCCGTGCAATTCCTTGTCACCATCAAGGAATTACTCGAAGATCCGACGCGGCTTGTGTTGGAAATCTGACCAGGATTTCGTCGTCAAGCCGAGAATTGCCGGAATGGAGGCACGTATGTCAAGACAGTTCGATGTAGTGGTTATCGGTTCGGGCCCGGCCGGTTACGTCGCGGCCATCCGCTGCGCCCAGTTGGGATTCAATACCGCCTGCGTGGAGAAATGGCTTTCCGCCTCCAACGAAGCCGTATACGGCGGAACCTGCCTGAACGTGGGCTGCATCCCCTCGAAGGCCTTGCTCGATACCTCGCACAAATTTTACGAAATGCGGCGCCATTTTCCCGATCACGGCATCAGGGCCGAACAAGGTGCGATCGACATCGCCGCGATGATGGAACGCAAGAACAAGGTCGTGGAACAACTCACCAAAGGCGTCGGCGGACTGTTCCGAAGCAACAAGGTGACCGGAATTTCCGGGACCGGCGCCTTGCTCGGCAAGGGCAGGGTGCGCGTCACCGGCACGGACGGGTCAGCAGAGGAACTGAGCGCCGGCACCGTGATTCTCGCCAGCGGTTCGGCGCCGAGCGCAATTCCACCGACGCCGGTCGACAACGCGCTGATCGTCGATTCCACCGGCGCGCTGGAGTTCGATGCGGTCCCCGAAAGGCTTGGCGTCATCGGCGCGGGCGCCATCGGGCTCGAACTCGGCAGCGTCTGGAGCCGACTGGGCAGCCGGGCGACCATCCTCGAAGCGCTCGATGATTTTCTGCCCGCGCTGGATCGGCAAATGGCCAGGGAGTCGCTGAAAATCCTGAGCCGGCAGGGGCTCGACATCAAACTCGGCACGAAGGTCACCGGCAGCCACGCAAGCAAAGGGAAGAAAAAAA
Organism: Pseudomonadales bacterium; assembly: GCA_963664805.2. GTDB lineage: Bacteria > Pseudomonadota > Gammaproteobacteria > Pseudomonadales > Pseudohongiellaceae > UBA9145. Next base: position 800,698 of record OY761612.1, read on the forward strand.
CCGTGACCGTCTCCTACGAAGACGCCGAAGGCGCCGGCGAGGCCGTGTTCGACAAGTTGATCGTCGCCGTGGGCAGACGCCCGGTGAGCGATGGCCTCGCGGACCCCGCGGCGGGTCTCGCCATCGACGGGCGGGGATTCGTCGAAGTCGACGAATATTGCGCCACCAATATCCCGGGCGTGTACGCGGTCGGCGACCTGGTCAGAGGCCCCATGCTCGCGCACAAGGGCATGGAAGAAGGAGTCATGGTCGCGGAACGGCTCGCGGGCAAGAAAACGCAGGTGAACTACGAACTGGTGCCTTCGGTCATTTACACCCACCCGGAAATCGCCTGGGCCGGAAAAAACGAGGACGAGTTGAAGCAGGCCGGCATCGAATGCGTTACGGGCAGCTTTTCATTCGCCGTCAGCGGCCGCGCCCTCGCGGCCAACGATACCGACGGCCTGGTCAAGCTTGTCGTCGAAAAAGCCACCGATCGCATCCTTGGCTGCCAGGTTATCGGCGCCAGCGCGGCGGATCTCCTGCAGCAAATCGTGATCGCCATGGAATTCGGCGCCAGCGCGGAAGACATCGCGCTGACCATGTTCCCGCATCCGGCGCTGTCCGAAGTCGTACACGAATCGGCGCTGGCGGTTCACGGCCACGCCGTCCACAAAGCCAACCGCAAGCGCCAGGGAGACGCCAGTGAACCTGCATGAATATCAGGCGAAGCAATTGTTTGTCGAATACGGCCTGCCGGTATCGCGCTCGGCGACCGCCGATACGGCGGTCGAAGCGGCCGCCGCCACCGAACGCCTCGGCGGGGGGCGCTGGGTTGTCAAGGCGCAGGTGCATGCGGGCGGGCGGGGCAAGGCCGGCGGCGTCAAGCTGGTGAATAGCGCCGCCGAGGCGCGGGCGTTCGCGGAACATTGGCTCGGCCGCAAGCTCGTGACGTACCAGACCGGTGCCGGCGGCCAGCCGGTAAACAGGATTCTGGTCGAGGAATGCGTCGAGATAGAAAGCGAACTCTATCTCGGCTCGGTAGTGGACCGCTCTTCGCGCCGCATCGTGTTCATGGCGTCGACCGAAGGCGGCGTCGACATCGAGAAAGTGGCGCGGGAGACGCCGGAAAAGATCCTGCGCGCCGGCATCGATCCGCTGACGGGGCCCCAACCCTTCCAGGGCCGCGACCTTGCCTTCAGGCTCGGCCTGGAAGGCGCGCAGGTCAAACAGTTCACCGGCATTTTCATGGCGCTTGCGCGGCTGTTCCGGGAACTCGATCTGTCATTGCTCGAAATCAATCCCCTGGTCATCACGAAACAGGGCGAACTCAGCTGCCTCGACGCCAAGATCAATATCGACGGCAACGCGCTCTTCAGGCAGCCCCGATTGCGTGAAATGCACGATTTCTCCCAAGACGACGAACGCGAAGCCCATGCGGCGAACTGGCAGCTCAGCTATGTCGCGCTGGACGGCAATATCGGCTGCATGGTCAATGGCGCGGGTCTGGCGATGGGCACGATGGACATCGTGCAACTTTACGGCGGCAATCCGGCCAATTTTCTCGATGTCGGCGGCAGCGCCACCGCCGAACGGGTATCCGAAGCGTTCAAGATCATCCTGTCCGACGACAAGGTGCGCGCGGTGCTGGTCAACATATTCGGCGGCATCGTGCGCTGCGACCTGATCGCCGAAGGTATCATCGAGGCCGTGCGCGAGGTCGGCGTCACCTTGCCCGTAGTCGTCCGGCTGGAAGGCAACAGCGCGGACTTGGGCCGGCGGGCGTTGGCATCGAGCGGGCTCAGCATCATCGCCGCCACCAGCTTGCGGGACGCGGCGCGCAAAGTCGTGGAAGCCGCGGGAGACGCCCCGTGAGCATATTGATCGATGCGAAGACCAAGGTCATCTGCCAGGGAATAACTGGTGCGCAGGGCAGTTTTCATACCGAGCAGGCGATCGCTTACGGCACCCGGGTTGTCGGCGGCGTAACGCCGGGCAAGGGTGGCCGGATCCATCTCGGCTTGCCGGTTTTCGATACGGTGCGCGAAGCCGTGGAAAAAACCGGGGCGACCGCCACATCCATCTATGTACCCGCGCCGTTCTGCCTGGATTCGATCCTGGAAGCAGTGGACGCCGGCATCGAACTCGTCGTCTGCATCACCGAAGGCATCCCTACCCTGGACATGTTGTTGGCCAAAGCCAAATGCGACCATGCCGGCGCGCGCCTGATCGGACCCAACTGCCCGGGCGTGATTACTCCCGGGCAAAGCAAGATCGGCATCATGCCCGGAGACATCCACAAACCCGGCAAGGTGGGCATCGTCTCCCGTTCGGGCACTTTGACCTATGAGGCCGTGCAACAGACCACGGATCACGGTTTCGGTCAATCGTCCTGCGTCGGCATCGGCGGCGACCCGGTTCCCGGTTCGAGTTTCGTCGACATACTGGCCCTGTTCGAGGCGGACCCGGCCACCGAGGCGATCGTCATGATCGGCGAGATCGGCGGCAGCGCCGAAGAGGAAGCGGCGGCCTTCATCGCGGACAACGTCGGCAAGCCGGTGGTGGCGTATATCGCCGGCGTCACAGCCCCTCCGGGCAAGAGAATGGGCCACGCCGGAGCGATTATTTCCGGCGGCAAGGGGACGGCGGCGGAGAAATTCTCGGCACTGGAAGCGGCCGGCGCGAAGACGGTGAGGAGTCTTGCCGACATCGGCGAGGGCCTGTCGCGGGCGACAGGCTGGAAATCCGTTCCCGCAGGTGATAAATAATGCGAAGCTGCGGAATCTCGTTGGGGAAGCGGGAACTGCCGGACATGGACAAAAGCATGAAAAAAAGGGGTTCTACAGTTTCGCGAACTTGTGTTAGGCTTTAGCGCACTTTCGGCCAAGGGCGGGGTACAAGAACCCAAAGGCCATGAACTTGGCTACAGCCTGAACGAAACGACTGTCCCGGCATCTGGCGCGACTCCGTAGCGAAACATGTCTGGATTTGGTTATTTGAAGACAACTTAGGATGGCACATGAAAATTCGTAAATTCGGTAACGTCTCGATTGCGTTGCTGCTGGCGGGCCTGACGGGCTCGGTCCAGGCCCAGGATGCTCCGGCGCAGAACGTTCCCGCGCCTGAAGTTCTGGTTGACAGCAGCATGATTGATCGGGCGATGAGCGCCATTGGGGAGAAGCACCGCGAGTCGGCGGAAGTTCAGCAGGAACTGACCCGGCTGGCGGACTCGGCCAGTTCCACATTCGAGGAATTCAAGCGCGCCAACGACAACCTTGAATCTCTGCTGGTACTCAATGCCGGTTTCCGCAAATCCATCTCCATTCAGGAAGAGAATATCGCGACGCTGGACGAATCCATCGCCTCGGTGGAAGAAGTCACGCGCGAAATTCCCCGGCTTATGGAACAGATGCTGGCCGCGCTGGAAACTTTCATCGAACTGGACTATCCCTTTCAACTCGAAGAGCGGCGGGGACGCATCCAGTTCGCCCGGGACGCCATCGACAACCCGGACGTATCGATCGCTGAAAAGTTTCGGCAGGTGCTGGTGATGTATCAAACCGAAACCGCTTACGGACGCACCATCGAGACCTATCCCGACACGATCGAAGTCGACGGCGTGGACCGCGACGTCAACATTCTCCGCATCGGTCGCGTGGCGCTGATCTATCAGACTACCGACCGGCAGGAAACCCGGGCCTGGGACAACAGTGCCAATGTCCGCGGATGGGTGGAACTGCCGCCGGGCGAATATCGAACCGCGATACAGGACGGGATCCGCGTTGCCGCGCAACTCGATGCGCCAAGAATCATCGAACTGCCTGTACTGGCTCCGGAGGTCGCACAGTGAGCAATTTCATGAAATTCAAATCCATTCTGGTCGCCGGAGCCCTGCTGGGCGCAAGCGCGCAAGCAGTGGCCCAGGAATCTGTCGGCAGTCTCTCGGAATTACTGGATCTTGTCGCGGAGGACCGGGTTGCCGAATCCGAGGAATACCGCCAGCGGCTGACGGAGTTCGAACAGAACGCCAACCGCCAGGAGGAAATTCTGGAGATCACCAACGACCGCATCGTCGAACAGGAAAATCTGCAGACCCAATTGAGCAACCAGTTCGAACAGAATGAAATCACCATCAACGACAAGCGCGAGATCCTGCGCGACCGGCGCGGCGACCTGAACGAACTGTTCGGCACCTTGCAGGGCGTGGCCGGCGACTTCCTCAGCACCTTCGAAAATTCGCTGATCAGCGCCCAATATCCCGGTCGCTCCGAAGCCGTCGAAGGCTTCATCGAGAAAGCGGGCAGCACCATCGCCCAACTCGATATCGCCGAAATGGAACAGTTCTGGTTCTACATGCACCAGGAACTGACCGAATCGGGCCGGGTCGTTTCCTATAACGGAGAGGTTGCCCTGCCCAACGGTGACACCGTCAGTCGGGCGGTAACCCGAATCGGCGCCTTCAACGCGGTTTCCGACGGTCAATATCTCAGTTACACCGGCGACATCGGCCACCTGCAGGTGCTGCCGCGCCAACCCGACTCCGGATTCCTCGGTTCCGCGCGGAATCTCGAAGCCGCGAGCGATGGTTTCGTCAAGGTCGGCATCGACCCCACCGGCGGCGTGGGCGGCCAGGTGCTCGCCAACCTGGTCAACTTCCCGACAGTTGAAGAGCAGGTGCGCAACAATTCGGGCATCATCGGCTTCATCATTATCGGTGTCGGCATCGTCGGCATCCTGATCGCGTTCCTGCGGCTGCTGATCCTCACCCTGGTTTCGCTCAAGGTGCGCGCGCAATTGCGTACCGAAAGCCTGAGCAAGAAGAATCCGCTGGGTCGCGTGTTGCTCGTCGGCGAATCCAATCCCGACGTGGACACGGAAACCTTGGAACTCAAGCTGGGCGAAGCGATTCTGCAGGAAACCCCGTCGCTGGAAAGCATGCTGACCCTGATCAAGATGATCGCCACCATCGCGCCGCTCGGAGGACTGCTCGGCACGGTGACCGGCATGATCCAGGTGTTCCAGCAAATCACGGTATACGGCGCGGGCGACCCGACCATCATGGCTGGCGGTATCTCCCAGGCCCTGATGACCACGGTGCTCGGTATCGTCGTCGCCATCCCGACGATTTTCATGCACACGGTGGTGAAAAGCCGCGCGGACAATATCACCCATATCCTCGAGCAGCAGGCCACGGGCATGATCGCCCAGAAGGCCGAGCGCGAGGCGAAGGCGCAGGGATAGGCGAGGCGGGAGCTGACCGACCATGTACTTCTTCCTGTTGGACATCATGGACGCCATCGGCAGTTTCATGCAGCGCGGCGGTCCGGTCCTGAACGTGATCGCCATCCTGCTGTTCCTGAAATGGTCGCTGGTGTTCGAGCGAATCTGGTACCTGAACACCACGCACAAACAAAATGTGAAGCGGACGCTGGCGGAATGGAACGCCCGGGAAGACACGATTTCCTGGGCGGCCCACCAGATTCGCACCATGATGATCTCGAAAATTTCGCTCGACGTGCGCAGCACGCTGCCGATCATCGAAGTGCTCGTAACGATTTGCCCTTTGCTGGGTCTGATTGGTACAGTGACAGGGATGATCGAAGTGTTCTTCGTGATGGCGGTCACCGGCGGCGGCGACGCCAAGTCCATGGCCGGGGGCGTGTCGAAGGCGACCATTCCGACCATGGCCGGCATGGTGGGCGCCATTTCGGGAATCTTCGCTTACAACTATCTCAAGGGGACGGTGGACCGGGATCTCGAGTTGCTGGAGGACCATTTGCCGCTGACGCATTGATTCGGCGCGCTCTGAACCCGGACATTGGGGATCCTCAACATTTGATTTGGAAGCATACAGATGAAATCAGGCTTGATGAAAAGGGCGGAGGAAGGGGAAGCGGGTGAAATCGATCTGACCCCGATGCTGGATGTCGTCTTCATTCTGCTCATTTTCTTTATCGTGACCTCGGTATTCGTCAAGGAAGCCGGCATCGACGTCGCCAAACCGGAAGCGTCGACCGGATTGAGTCAATCGGGCGATCTGATCCTCATCGCGGTCGGTGCCCAGGGCGACATCTGGATCGACGGAGATCTGATCGACCCGCGCTTCATCCGGTCGCGCTTTGAACTGCGCTTGGCGGACGCGCCGAATTCCTCGATCGTCATTCAGGGCGATCAGAATGCCGATAACGAGCAGGTGCTGCAGATACTCGCAGCCGCCCGTGAAGCCAACATCGAAAACGTCTCAATTTCGACGGAGGATTCGTAAACGATGATATTCGTCAGATGGGCCATATCGGCCGCCATGGCCGCCGGCATCACTGCCGGCCTGTTCTATTTTATGCAATTCCTCATTGCCACCGGGGAACGGTTTTCCGACCCTGTCGAGGTAATCAGAGTCGTCGACGCGACGATGCCCGATATTGAACTCGACGTGGTCGAGGAAATCGAACGGCCCGAGCCAATCGAGGAAGTCGTGCAGGACGACGTCGAAATACCCGACAAACAGATTTCCCTCGATAGTGGGCCTTCCATCGGCATTTCCAGGCAGGATATCGATATCGGCGATGGTCTTGACTTGAGCCCGACAAGCATCAGCAGCGCTGACGGCGAGCAATTGCCTTTGGTAACGATCGCCCCGCAATATCCCACGCGGGCCGCGCAGCGCGGCATCGAAGGCTGGTGCCTGGTCAGTTTTTCCATCGATGGCCTGGGCAATGTCATTGAAGACAGCATCGTTGTTGTCGATGCCGAACCACCGAATCTATTCGATCGCGCATCGGTTCGCGCAGTGACAAGATTCAAGTATCAGCCGCGGGTGGTCGACGGTGTGGGTGTGCAAGTGGATGGCTTGCAGTACGTATTCCGCTACGAACTGGAAGAGTAGAACGGGCAAGTATTCAGGAACTGGCGCTATGAAGAGAATGTACGGGATCTTTCCGGCCCTGTTGTCCGGATTCGTATTGATGCTGGTTCAGCCCAGCGGCGGCGTGCTGGCGGGCGACGAGCCGCGTCCTCCGCCCGAAGCGCGCTCAGCCGGCACACTGGGCCCCCAGGTAATGCGCGCCATTTCCGAGATTCAGGAGATGATGTCTCCCGAAGATCCCGAGGATCCGGTCGATTTGGCGGGCGCCAAGGAAGCGCTTGACGAATTGCGCGAACGCCGCTTCGACCGCATGAACGACTTTGAGAAGTCCACTCTGCTCAACTTCTATGTAAATTATTACTTGGCCCAGGAAGATTTCGCCAATGCCTTGCGTACTTTCGAGGAAATGCTGACCATCGAAGAGTTGCGCGAGGATACCCGGCTCAGAACGCATCGCTCGCTGGGCCAGCTATATGCCGCTGAGGAAAACTGGGCGAAATCAATCGAAAACTTCGAGATATGGCGCGAATTGTCGTTTGAAGAAGACGAGGTCGTGTTCAGGAATCTCTCCTATGCGCATTATCAGTTGGACGAAATGATTCCGGCGCGGGACTATTGGCTGGATTTCATGAATCTTGCCTTGGTCAATGGTGGTGAACTCGACCGCGACGACTATACTTATCTCAATGGCGTGTATTTCACGCTGGAAACTTTCGAAGAAGCGCTGGAATTGACCAAGACGATGATCGTAAAGTTCGACAATCCCACGGATTGGCAGAATCTGAGCGCAATTTACGCTAGCCTCGACTTGGAAGAGGAACGTATACAATCACTAAATCTCACATATTTGCGCGGATTTCTCGATGACGACACACGCTTTCTAAATCTGGGGCAGTCGCTGGCCGGCATGGAAATTCCGCTTTCCGGACGCAAGGTTCTTGACGATGGCGTAGTCCGGGGTCTTATTGTGGACGACTTGGAAAACAACACCATACTTGCGCAAATGTCCATGCTCGGCGCCGATTACGAATCAGCGCTCGAGCCTGCGCTTAGAGCGGCGGAACTCGATGATACCGGCAACTCCCACGACACGCTGGGTTATCTCTACTACGTGCTCAATCGCTATGAAGATGCCGCGGAAGCTTTCCGCGCGGCGCTTGATCGGGGTGGTCTGGAAGACCGCGCCGACACCCTGCTTTTCCTCGCCAGGTCGCTGGTGGAGTTGGACGAATTCGAGGAAGCGCTGGAAGCGACCGCGGACTCGGCCGAAGCGAGTGGACCGCAAGAACGGACTGCCGCCAACAACTATCGCCAGTTCATCTTGTCGACCCGGCAACTCCACAACGTGCTCGCGGAGCGACGCGCCGACGCAATCGATTTTTACGAAACCTATCCTTCGCTGATCGACTGACTTGAACGGTCGGAAAGGTTGAAATTCCGGCCGTAACCCCCATTCAGAACCCAACCGCGATTTCGCGGCTGGGTTTTTTTCGTGCCTGGGAGACAACAATGGGCGAGACAGCCAAGACCGAAACACACGGATTCGAGACCGAAGCCAAGCAACTTCTGCATTTGATGATCCACTCCTTGTACAGCAACAAGGAGGTATTTCTGCGCGAACTGATCTCGAACGCGTCCGACGCCGCTGACAAGTTGCGTTTCGAGGCGCTTTCCCGGCCTGATTTGCTGGAAGAAGACCCGGAGCTGAAAGTCCGCATCGAACTCGACTCCGAGAACAAGACCATCAGCGTGGCCGACAACGGAATCGGCATGTCGCGCGATGAGGTTATCGGCAATCTCGGCACGATCGCCAGATCAGGCACCGCTCAGTTCCTCGAGTCCCTCACCGGCGATCAGCAAAAGGATTCCCGGTTGATCGGCCAGTTCGGCGTCGGTTTCTATTCCTCCTTTATCGTCGCCGAAGAAGTCGAAGTGCTGACCCGCAAGGCCGGTTCAAACCCCGCCGACGCCGTTCTCTGGAAATCCAGCGGCGAGTCGGAATATTCCATCGGCAGCGCCGAAAAGAAGGAACGCGGCACCATCGTCATCCTCCATCTGAAAGACGACGCGAAAGAATTTCTCGAGTCGTTCCGACTGCGCGGCATCGTCAAGAAATACGCCGACCACATTTCCATCCCGGTCCTGATGGAGGAACAGCAATACGGCGAAGACGAAAAGGAGGGCGGGGCGGAGAAAAAGTTCGAAGCCGTCAACGAAGGCAAGGCCTTGTGGACGCGCACGCGCAAGGACATCAAGAAGAAGGAATACCAGGAATTCTACAAACACATCAGCCACAGTTTTGAAGACCCCCTCGATTGGAGCCACAACCATGTCGAAGGCAAACTCGACTACACCAGCCTGCTGTTCCTGCCCGGGAGCGCCCCTTACGATCTATGGAACCGGGACGGCGCGCGCGGGCTGAAACTCTATGTGCAACGCGTCTTCATCATGGACGAGGCGGAACAGTTTCTGCCACTCTATCTGCGATTCGTCAAAGGCATTCTCGATTCGAACGATTTTCCGCTCAACGTGTCGCGGGAAATTCTGCAAAACGATCCCAAGGTGGACAAGGTTCGCGGCGCATTGACCAAGCGCGTTCTCGACCTGATGTCCCGCCTGAAAAAGAAGGATGCCGAGGCCTATGCCGGCTTCTGGAAGGAATTCGGCCAGGCGCTGAAGGAGGGGCCGGCCGAAGACCACGCCAATCGCGAGAAGATCGCATCACTGTTCCTTTTCAACAGCACCGAATCCGGCGGCGACGAGCAGGACCGGGGCCTGGAAGAATATGTGGCGCAAATGAAGGAAGGGCAGGAAGCGATCTACTATCTCGTCAGCGATTCGCTGAAGGCGGCGCGCAACAGCCCCCACCTGGAAATCTTCCGCCGCAAGGGCATCGAAGTCCTGTTGCTGCACGAGCGCATCGACGAATGGCTGATGGGCTTCCTGACCGAATTCGACGGCAAGTCTTTCCAGGACATCGCCCGCGGCAAGCTCGACCTCGGCAAGCTCACGGACGAGGAGAGCGAAGCCGGAGAAGGCGAGCACGAGGAACTGATCAAACGAATCAAAGACTGCCTTGGCGATCAGGTCAAGGACGTCAGGGCGACGCACCGGCTGACGGATTCTCCCGCCTGTCTGATCGTCGATGAGCACGACATGGGTCTGCAAATGCGGAGAATCATGGAAGCCTCCGGCCAGAAGGCGCCCGATACGAAACCGATCTTCGAGGTCAATCCGGAACATGCATTGTTGCAAAAGCTGGAACAGGAAGAAGATGAAATCCGCTTCGCGGATCTGGTGACAATTCTGTTCGGACAAGCAACGCTGGCCGAAGGCAGGGGACTTGAAGATCCGGCACAGTTCTCCAATCGGTTGAACAAACTTCTCCTTGAATTGACTGGTTAGTTTGCTTTTGGGGCTTCGAACCGTCGCCGGCGACTCACATCGTGCGGAATTTGGGTTCTTTGGCTACATCCTCTCCAGGGTTTGGATGCCGAGGAGGTCCAAGCCTTGTTCCAGGGTCTTTTCGGTTAGCGAGGCGAGGGCGAGGCGGGTTTTCCTGATTTGCGGCTCTGCCTTCAGAACGGGGCAGGCCTCGTAGAAGCGCATGAAGACGCCGGATAATTCGTACAGATAGGTGCAGAGCAGGTTGGGGTAGCACTCCCTGGCGACGACATCTACGACTTCAGGTAACTGCAAAGCCTTCAACAGCAGGGCGCGTTCTTCCGACCGGGTCAGTGCGGTCAGTTCATTGCCGCCGGAGTCATCTCCATGCTTTCGCAACAGGCTTTTGATGCGGGTGCAGGCGTAGAGGAGGTAGGGCGCTGTGTTGCCTTCGAAGGACAGCATGGTTGACCAGTCGAATACGTAGTCGTTCATGCGGTTCTTGCTCAGGTCCGCGTATTTGACCGAAGCGATACCGATGTTTTCGGCGATCAGCAGCCGCTCGTCCTCGGCCATATCGGGATTTTTCTCCGAAACGAGCGCCAGGGCCCGGGCCACGGCTTCATCGAGCAAATCGGCGAGTTTCACCGAATCTCCCGAGCGCGTCTTGTATGGTCTGCCGTCGCTGCCCATGATCGTGCCATAGGCGACGTGTTCGAGAGAGATGTTGGCGGAGGCCATGTCCGCGGCCCGCGCCACGGCGAAAACTTGCCTGAAATGGAGAGATTGCCTTGCGTCGACGACATACAGCGAGCGGTCGGCCTTGAAATCGAACGAGCGCATCTTTACCGCCGCCAGGTCGGTAGTCGAATACAGGTATCCGCCGTCGGATTTCTGCACGATGACCGGCAGCGGCTCTCCGTCTTTGCCCTTGAACTCGGGCAGAAACACGCAGCGCGCGCCGTCCGATTCCCGCAGCAATCCCTTCTCATCCAATTCATGGATGATTGCTTCCAGATCGTCGTTGTAGCGGCTTTCCGCATCGAGGTCGGCGAGGGTCAGGCCGACGTCGAGACGGTCATAGATTTCCTGGCAATGCCGCAGGGATTCGTCGATAAAACTCCGCCAAGCCTCAAGATATTCCGGGTCGCCGCCTTGCAGTTTGACCACGCTCAATCGCGCGCGGTCCGCGAAGTCCGGGTCGGAGTCGAACTTGTCCTTTGCCGCGCGGTAGAAGGTTTCCAAGTCCTCCAGTTCGGTTTGCAGCACGGAAGCGCCCTGATCGAGTATATATGCGATCAGCATGCCGAACTGGGTGCCCCAGTCGCCGACGTGATTCTGGCGGATCACTTTGTGCCCAAGCCGCTCGAGCACCCGCGACAGGCAATCGCCGATGACGGTGCCGCGCAGATGGCCGACATGCATTTCCTTGGCCAAGTTCGGTGATGATTGATCGACGACAATCTTCAGCGTCTGGCTGTCGGCGGGAATCAGCGATCGCGGATCACGCAAAACCTCATCGCCGCGCGCCATCAGCGCCCGATCGTTCAGCCTGATATTGATGAAGCCGGGACCGGCGACTTCCGCGGAAGCGACCAGACCGTCTTCATCCCGTAAAACAGAGATAACCGCCTCGGCCAATTCCCGCGGCTTGCGTCCGCAGCGGCCGGCCGCGGCCATGACGCCGTTGGCCTGGTAATCGCCGAATTCCGGGCGCGTCGCCTCAAACACATTCGGGTTGCAGCCCGCAATGCCGGAAACTTCGCTCAATGCGTCTCCGACAAGGCGGGAAAGTTGTTCCCTGATGTTTTCCATGAGTGTTTGGGAGAAGTAGGGCGACCGGGGCGGCATTGTACAGCATTCGTAACAACCGTCATTCTGTCCAAGCGAAGCGCAGTCGCAGAATCTCATCGGGTTGGTTGCTTCGAATAGATTTGTGCATGCCATCCATCACGAAGCTTCAGCAGCTTCAATTACCCCCAGTCTCGACATCCCGTCGAGCCGTTCGGCCCTTCAAAAGCTTCGCTTTCCTTCGGCTTCGCCGACCGGGCCTCACCCTCGCACACCCGCCATACTCGCCTGTCGCGACAGGGGCTCACGCACTGCAAAATCGGCGACAACGGATCGAAACCACTTTGTGCCTTACATCCAATTCAGCGTTAAAATCCAACTTCGCCGTCGCAACTCTCAGGCTCGATGACTGATACAAGCAAGCCGCAAATGCTGCGGGTGCCGGAACGGCAGCATGGTCAGCGGCTCGACAATTTCCTCTTGCGCGAACTCAAGGGACTGCCAAGATCACGTGTATACCGGCTGATCCGGACCGGCGAAGTGCGAGTCAATCGCGGCCGCTGCAAACCGGACACCCGCCTGTCCCGCGGCGACCAGGTGCGAGTCCCGCCTTACGCCGGACGCCGGCCGGTGCATATCGGGACACCCACCGACAAGCTCAGGCAACGGCTTGAAGACAGTGTACTGTTTGAAAACGAAGCGCTGCTGGTCCTGAATAAGCCCTCGGGCATGCCCGTGCATGGCGGCAGCGGCATCGCCCTCGGCCTGATCGAAGCCTTGCGGCAAACCCGTCCGGAATGGATGGAAGCGGAACTCGCACATCGTCTGGACCGGGATACCTCCGGTTGTCTGGTAATCGCCAAACAAGCGAATTTCCTGCGTCATATGCAAGCTGAACTGCGTGCGGGCAAGGTGGAGAAAACCTATCTGGCGCTCGTGCATGGCGTCTGGCCGGAAGAACTCGACACGATCAACCTGCCGTTGCGCAAGAACGAACTCGCGTCAGGCGAGCGCATCGTCCGCGCGAACCCCGACGGCAAACCCGCCCTGACGACGTTTCGGATACGCGAACGCCTGCCGGACGCAACATTGCTTCAGATCGGACTCGAAACCGGTCGCACCCACCAAATCCGAGTCCACTGCCAATCCGCCGGCCACCCCATAATCGGCGACGAAAAATACGGCGAAAACACCGCCATTCTCCACAAACGCCTAGCCCTCCACGCTTGGCGAATCGCCTTCCGTCCAGCCCCGAACGCCGAATTTTCCCAGTTCGAAGCCCCCTGCAACCGCCACTTCATCCAACTCCTTAAGTCCCTTTCAAACGATCGTTAACCGCCCGGAGGTTCTGCGACTCCGCGTTGCTTAGCGCAGAATTACAGGTGGGATCCGCACAGCGTGAGTCGCCGCCGGGCCGGGGGATGTGTAGCGGGCGTGCGAGACAGGGATGTCGAGCCCGAAGCCTACAGGGAAGTATTTACGGCGTCCGATACACATCCCCCGGCCCGGCGGCGACGGATCGAAGCCACAACGCTCGCAGAAGCCACAAATTTTGACAGCAACACCGCATATCCCTATTATTGCGCGCCAACAAACCGGCCCACCCTCCCCGGTAACCGCAAAGCCGCCGCACCAGCCGGCGCCAAACAGGAGCAAGCATGGCCGTTCAGCAAAACAAGGTAACGCGGTCCAAGCGCAACAAGCGCCGGACCCATGATTCGTTGAAAAACCCGGCCCTGTCGATCGATCAGGTATCGGGTGAAATTCACCGCAGGCACCATGTCACCGCGGACGGCTTCTACAAGGGCCGGAAAGTAGTCGAGACCGAACAAGATTGAACTCTCCGCGACGCATAGCCATCGATGCTATGGGCGGCGATCGGGGAGTGGGAGTTACGGTTCCCGCGGCCAGCCGTATTCTCTCCCGGCGCAGCGATCTTGAACTCGTGCTCGTAGGTGACAGCGATCGCATCGAACCGCTGCTGTCGCGGGTTCCCGCCGGGAACCGAAGCAGACTGCGCGTTTTGCATACGGACTCGGCGATTGCCGACGAGGACCGGCCCGGTTCGGTCTTGCGCAGCGCCCGGGAAAGTTCGATGTTTCTCGCCGCCGACATGGTGAAAAGCGGCGACGCCCAGGCCATGGTAAGCGCGGGCAATTCCGGCGCCCTGCTCATGATCGGAAGGCATCTGCTGAAAACGATTCCCGGCATCCACAAGCCCGCCATGGTGGCGACCATACCGGGCGCAAGCAAGCAGAGCTTCCTGCTCGATGTCGGCGCCAATCCCGAATGCGACGCGCAACACCTGTTCGAATTCGCGGTTATGGGTTCCGTGCTCGCGGAAAGCCTCAACCGGGCACCCGCCAAGGTCGGCCTGCTAAACATCGGCGCCGAACATTACAAGGGTACCGAAGCTGTGCGGGAAGCGGCCGAGAAGCTGGAAAGATGTCCGGCGATCGACTACGTCGGCTTCGTCGAAGCGAACGAGATTTATCAAGGCCAGGCCGATGTCGTGGTCTGCGACGGCTTCGTCGGCAATGTCACCATCAAGGCATCCGAAGGTGTGGCGAACGTGATCCGCAATGTGCTATATCACAAGGTCGGACCCGCGTATCTCAACCGGATATCCCGATTCTTTTCCGCCTCGATCATCAACTCGCTGACAATGCAGATCAACCCGGAACGTTTCAACGGCGCCTGCCTGCTGGGCTTGCAGGGTAACGTCGTCAAAAGCCACGGCAATGCTTCGGTGCTCGGTTTCTGCCACGCGATTCTCGAAGCCGCCAACGAAATCGATAATCAGGTACCCCGTTTGATCGCGAACAAGGTGGAGAGCATCATGGCCACCGCGTGAACACTGCGTGGCCGGTCAGTCCCATCAATTCAATACAGGAAAATCATGCGAGATTTTGCGGTTGTATTTCCCGGGCAGGGGTCACAAAAGACAGGCATGCTGACCGCGCTGGCCGGCGCGAGCGAGACGATCGAAAACACCTTCGCCGAAGCGTCCGAGGTCATCGGCCTCGATTTGTGGGATATAGTCCAGCACGACCGGGACCTGACACTCGACCAGACGCGGATCACCCAGCCCGCATTGCTCGCGGCGGGCATAGCGCTCTGGCGGCTGTGGCGGCAGCGGAACGGCGCGGAACCGGCCTTGCTCGCGGGCCACAGTCTCGGCGAGTACGCCGCCCTGGTTGCCGCGGAAGTGCTGGAATTCGGCGCCGCCGTGGATGCGGTGTGCAAGCGCGGGATGTTCATGCAGCAGGCTGTGCCGCAAGGCGCCGGCGGCATGGCCGCGATCATCGGCCTGGAAAGCCGGGAATTGGAAGAGATGTGCCGCCAGGCCGAGGCGGCGGGAGAGGGCGCGGTATCCGCAGCGAATTACAATTCCCCCGGTCAGATCGTCATTGCCGGCGACGCCGCGGCGGTGGAACGCGCGATGCGGATGAGCCTTGAGGCCGGTGCGCGGCGCGCCTTGCCCGTCAAGATGTCAGTGCCTTCGCATTGCGAATTGATGGAACCGGCCAGACGGCAACTTGAAACGGAATTGGCCGCACTGGATTTCCGCGCGGCTGCAATTCCCGTCGTGCAAAATGTCAACGGGCGGGCGAGCAGCGATCCCGACGAACTGCGAAAGAACCTGATCGCGCAGGTTTGCCGACCCGTGCGCTGGATCGACTGTATCGAACACATGTCGAATGCCGGCATCACCCGCATTCTCGAATGCGGTCCCGGCAAGGTGCTGACCGGGCTGATCAGGAGAATTTCCCCGCAGATCTCGACCTGGAATTGCGACGACCCGGAAAGTCTCGCGCGGGCCGTGACCGAAACGGCATGACAAATCGGGTATACTTCCACGTCGCCCGGCCAGGGCCGGAAAATTGAGCATAAATGTCCGACTCAAATGACAAGGTGGCCTTGGTAACCGGCGCCAGCAGAGGCATCGGCAAGGCCATAGCGCTGGAACTCGGCAGACAGGGCTTCGTCATCGCGGGAACCGCCACGACGCAAGCGGGCGCCGAAGGTGTTTCCGCCATGCTGGCGGAAGAGGGGATCGCGGGCCGCGGCTATCGCGCCGATGTCGGCTCCAGTGAATCCGTGGAAGAACTCATGCGAAAGCTGCTCGACGGCCCCGGCGCCGCCGCGGTGCTCGTCAACAACGCGGGCATCACCAGGGACAATCTGCTGCTGCGCATGAAAGAAGAAGAATGGAACGAGGTGATCAACATCAATCTCAATTCCATGTTCCGGCTCGCCAGGGCCTGCCTGAAGCCGATGACGCGGGCGCGATGGGGCAGGATCGTCAATATCAGTTCGGTGGTCGGCTCAAGCGGCAATCCCGGCCAAAGCAATTATTGCGCCTCGAAGGCCGGCATCGAGGGATTCACGCGTTCCCTGGCAAGGGAAATCGGCTCGCGGGGCATAACGGTGAACGCGGTGGCCCCCGGATTCATCGAAACCGACATGACCGGCGCCTTGCCCGAAAACCAGGTGCGGGAGATGCTCAAACAGATTCCTCTGCAGCGGCTTGGCCGTGCGGAAGAGGTCGCCGCCGTGGTGAGATTCCTCACTTCCGACGGCGGCGCTTACATCACTGGTGAAACCGTGCATGTGAACGGAGGGATGTATCTGGCCTGAGTGGCCGACTGCGGTACGATCCCGAACACGCCGCCCCGCGGGGCGTTTTTTTTTGATTTAGCACATTACATCAATGCCAAATAAGGGTAAACTTGCCGCACTGCTTCGCACCGTGGATCGAGTGCGGCCAGATTTAGGGAAAAACAAGCTACCTCTGGTTGATTGATGGTATCAGGAGCTAGGAACAGTTATGGCAAAGATTGACGAAAGCGATAAGCGAATTGACGAACGCGTCAAGGAAATTGTCTGTGACCAACTCGGCGTCAAGGCCGAAGACGTAAAGCCTTCGGCTTCCTTCGTTGAGGATCTGGGCGCGGACTCATTGGACACGGTCGAATTGGTTATGGCCTTGGAAGAGGAGTTCGAAACCGAAATTCCCGACGAAGAAGCGGAAAAAATCACTACCGTCCAGTCCGCTTGTGATTACATTCGAAATCACCTGTAAACTTTTCTGCAAACGGAACACGAGCTACCCGGAACGCATTCCGGGTAGCTTTTTTCTGTACCAACCCAAATCGAGGAACGGGCTTTGAACGGCAGGCGGGTCGCAGTTACCGGAATGGGCATGGTCAGCCCGGCGGGCAGCTCGGTGGAATCGAGCTGGGACGCAATCCGCAACGGCCGCAGCGGCATCGAACACATAAAGATTTTCGATGTATCGGAGTTCTCCACGCGTTTCGGCGGCATGGTCAAGGACTTCGAATGCGCCGATTACCTGTCGCCCAAGGATGCGCGCCGCATGGATGTCTTCATCCATTACGGCATCGCCGCCGGGGTGCAGGCCATGCGGGACGCCGGACTCGAGAACGGCGGCTGGAACCCGGAAAGAGCGGGAGCGGCGATCGGCTCGGGCATCGGCGGTATCGTCGCCATCGAAAAAACCTCGCTGCAGATCAGCGACACCGGTCCGCGCAAGGTCAGTCCTTTTTTTGTGCCGGGTTCGATCATCAACATGATCTCCGGCAATCTGTCCATGCAATTCGGTCTGCAAGGCCCGAATATCGCCGTCACCACGGCCTGCGCCACGGGTACGCACAACATCGGCCTGGCGGCCAACATGATCAGTCTCGGCCAGGCTGAGATCATGTTGACCGGCGGCGCTGAAATGGCGACCTGTCCGGTGGGTCTGGGCGGATTCTGCGCCGCCAGGGCGCTGTCGACCCGCAACGGGGAGCCGCAGCGGGCAAGCCGGCCCTGGGACAAGGACCGGGACGGCTTCGTGCTGGGCGACGGCGCCGGCATGCTGGTGCTGGAAGAACTCGAACACGCCAGAGCTAGAGGCGCGACGATCCATGCCGAATTGATCGGATTCGGCATGAGCGGCGACGCTTATCACGCCACGGCGCCCGCGCCGGGCGGGAAGGGCGCCGCGTTGTGCATGAGCAACGCCTTGAACGATGCGGGGCTGAATCCGGAACAGGTTGACTATATCAATGCCCATGGCACTTCAACCGTCGCGGGCGATGTCGCGGAGACCCAGGCCATCAAGTCCGTCTTCGGCGAACATGCCCGATCTCTCTGCGTCAGTTCCAGCAAGTCGATGATTGGTCATCTGCTGGGCGCCGCCGGTTCGGTGGAGGCGATCATCTCGATCCTGGCGATTCGTGACGGCGTCGCGCCTCCCACGATCAATCTCGATGAACCCGATGAGGACTGCGATCTCGATTACGTTCCGCATACCAGCCGCGAGCAGGAAATCCGCATCGCCTTGAGCAATTCATTCGGATTCGGCGGCACCAACGGCTCTCTGATCTTTTCCCGCCTCGATTGAGAGTCGCCGCGTGGCGGAAGGTTCTGCCGGCGACTCACGTCGTTCAAAATTCTGGTTTTCCGACCTCGAATGAGCGGACGCGTTGAATTCAGTGCGGGATTGAAGGAATATGCCGCGAAACAACGACACTCGACGCGGATCCATGAAGGAAAAGCCAAGCCGCAGATTTTCGCTTCGTCACTGGTCGCTAGCCGCCTGTTTGGCGGTTGTCGCCGCGCTGCTTGTGCTCGCTTTGGCGCAACAATATCTGCATCGACCGCTAGCGACGTTGATGGATGAACGTGTTTTCGAAATCGAGGTGGGTACGCCGCTCGCGCGGTTGAGCCGGGATTTGGCTGATCAAGGCATTGTTGAGTATCCGGCCCTGTTCAATCTGCTGGCCAGGATCAGGGGATTCGAGCAGGAAATTCGACATGGCGTGTACGAGCTGCCGGTCGGCGCCACGCCTGCTGAACTGCTGAATCTGTTTGTTTCGGGCCGGACGCGGCAATTTCGGCTGACCTTGATCGAGGGCTGGACCTTTGCGCGGGCCCTCTCCGAGATTCAGCGCAGCGAAGGTATAGAGTCCCAATTGCTGGACATGGCGCCCGAGGCAATCGCGGCGGTCATGGATCTTGACGTTTCCTTACCTGAAGGCATGATTTTTCCCGATACCTATTTTTATGCCGCCGGCGATACGGATCTGCAGATACTGTTGCGGGCCAACGCCAGGTTGCGCGAAATTCTCGATCTGGAATGGAAATCGCGCAGTGAGGAGCTGGCGCTCGATTCTCCTTATCAGGCCTTGACCCTGGCGTCGATCGTGGAGAAAGAGGCCGCGGGCAGTGAACAGCGCGGGTTGATCGCGGGCGTTTTCCTGCGCCGCCTGCAAATGAACATGAGGCTGCAATCCGATCCAACCGTGATTTACGGCGTCGGCAGCCGTTTCGACGGCGATCTGCGCGCGGCCGATCTTGATGAAACCACGCCCTACAATACTTACCGGATCAATGGCTTGCCGCCGACTCCCATCGCTTTGGCCGGTCTCGAATCCATTCGCGCCAGCCTGCGGCCGATCGCTTCGGATTACCTGTATTTTGTTGGCACAAATGATGGAAATCACTATTTTTCAGAGACGCTGGAAGAGCATAACGCAGCGGTCAATTGCTATCAGCGTGGCCGGGAGGAGACCGATTGCGCGTTGACACGGGATTGAAGCGGGCGCGCCAGTGAATTCAGATCAATGAAACGGAAGAAACTTGCATGAAGGCCAGATTCATCACCGTCGAAGGCGTAGAGGGGGTGGGGAAAAGCACCAATATTGCTGTTCTCGAAAAGATGCTGAGCGACCGCGGCATCGACTGTGTCCGCACGAGAGAACCCGGCGGAACCGATTTGGCCGAGAAAATCCGCTCCATGTTGCTTGGAGACCATGGTCGCAGGCCCGCCGCATTGTCCGAGTTGCTGCTGATATTCGCGGCGCGGGCCGATCACCTGGAAAAAGTCATCGCGCCCGCGTTGGAGCAGGGCAAATGGGTGATTTGCGACCGCTTCACAGATGCCACCTTTGCCTACCAGGGCGGGGGCAGGGGATTGTCGCGTGAGATCATCGCGGCCTTGGAATCCATGGCCCAAGGGGAACTGCGGCCGGATCTCACCATAATTCTGGATCTAAACCCGGAAATCGGTCTTGAGCGCGTGCGCCGGCGGGGTGAGATCGACCGCATAGAGCGGGAAGCCATCGACTTTCACGTCAGGGTGAGAGACTGCTATCTCGATATCGCCCGCCGGGAAGCTGGCCGCTGTGCGGTGATCGACGCATCGGTCGAACCGGATGCAGTGCGGGAAGCGCTGCAAGCCGCGGTGGCGGACAAGTTGCCAGAATTGCGATGAGTTTGTTTGATCAGACCTCGCGCCCGCCCTGGCCTTGGCAGAAAGCCGCTTGGCGGCGCCTGCGCGGGCAAAAGCAGTCCGACGCCTTGGCTCACGCCTATTTGTTCATCGGCGACCGCGGCACCGGCCGCGCGGATTTCGCGCGTGAATTCGCCAATTTTCTTCTTTGCGGCGACGCGGACGCGGGGCGGGCCTGTTATCGATGCCGCAGTTGCCGGGCCGGGGGCGCCGACCATCATCCCGACCTGCTGTTGATCCTGCCCGTGGAAGGCAAGAAAGACATCGGCGTGGGGCAAATTCGCGAGTTGGGGGAATTTCTCAGTCTGAACAGTTTTTCCGGGTCGGGCCGCGTGGCAATCATCCCGCAAGCCGAAGCCCTGACGCTGTCCGCCTCGAATGCGCTGCTGAAAACTCTCGAAGAACCAGCTCGCGGGGCGACATTGCTGTTGACCGCTTACAGCCCCGGCAGCTTGTTGCCGACCATACGCAGCCGCTGTCAATTGCTGGGCCTGCCCGGTCCGGATTTTGATACCGCCACTGCCTGGTTGCGCGAACGTTTGCCGGACAGTCAAGCTATTTCTGATGAACGGCTGCGGGAACTGCTTGAGGCTTATGGCAATCGGCCGCTGGAGTTGGCGCCGGCCCTAAGCGCCGGGCAGGCGCCCGGCTTCATCGCATTGCGCAAAATGTTGCTCGACCTGCTCGAAGAAAGGATCAGCATACTGCGGGCCGCGGGAGAATCGGCGAAGATCGGAGAATCCGAAGTTTTTGAGCATCTGTCCCGGATCTTGACTATATTGATTCGGGGACTGGTAAATGGCGATGTGCGCGGCGCGGAAAATCGCGCGCTCGCGGCGGCCTTGCCCGAATCCGGCGAACCGGGTTTCCTGCTCGAATTTCACCGGCAGGTGACCAAGACCAGGACACTGCTCGCCGGACCGGGAAATCCCAATCCGCAACTGCTGCTGGAAAGCACTTTTCGGCTTTGGGTGAAGGCTGGTCGGCGCAGCCGAAGCCAATGACTTCGCGCCAGGGACGGCATGCACTACGCAAACCGGAGACTCGCGGGCTGATCTCAAACATGGAGCAATACCGATGCAAATCGTCAAGGGCAGGGTGCTGCCGCTGTTAATCGATAATTCCGAAATGCTCAGGGCCATCTGGATGCCGTTCATCCTGTCCGGGGCCGTCTTTGTACCGGATGTGGACGACGCCTGCCTGGGCGAACTGATTTTCCTGCTTTTGCTGCTGCCGGGCGCGACCGAGCGGATTCCCGTCTCCGGGCAGGTTGTCTGGGTCAATCCGGCGGGAACGGCTGCGCGGCGGGGAATCGGCGTGCGCTTGCAGGATGTGGACGGCGCCGCCAAATCGGCTATCGAGAAATGTCTGGAAAACCTGCCGGCGGCCGAAGGCCGGGAACTTTTCATGCAGGAGCGATTTTGAGCGCTTACGATTTTGACCTGTTCGTGATCGGGGCGGGTTCGGGAGGCGTGCGGGCCAGCCGGGTCGCGGCCGATCTGGGCGCCAGGGTGGCCATCGCCGAAGAGCGGTATTTCGGGGGCACCTGCGTCAATGTCGGCTGTGTGCCCAAGAAGTTGTTCAGTTATGCGGCGCATTACGCCGACGACTGGGAAGACTGCCGCGGTTTCGGCTGGAATCCCGGGCAACGGCAATTCGACTGGCCAAGCCTGCTGGCCAACAAGGACAAGGAGATTGCCCGTCTCAACGGGATTTACCGGAACATCCTCGAAAGCCGCAAGATCCGCATTTTCAACGAACGCGCGAGACTGGCCGGACCGAATACGATTGAAGTGGGAGGCGACCGCGTCAGCGCGCGCTATATTCTCCTTGCCGTTGGCGGCTGGCCCTGGAAAAACCCTCTTCCAGGCAATGAGTTGGCGATTACTTCAAACGAGATTTTCCATCTCCCCGCATTGCCGGAATCGATGCTGGTCTACGGCGGCGGTTATATCGCGGCCGAGTTCGCCAGCATCATGCATGGGCTGGGAGTCGAAGTAACGCTCGTTTATCGCGGCGACAGACTGTTGCGGGGATTTGATGAAGACATCCGCGAATTCATCACCGGGGAAATCGGTAAACGCGTGCAACTCGAATTGAACCGGGAAATCGCGCAAATCGAGCGCGCCGAAGCCGGAAATTTGCGGGTGACTCTTGATTCCGGCGCAACTATCGATGCTGGCGAAGTGCTTTGCGCAACGGGACGCAGGCCCATGACGGCCGATCTCGGCCTGGAGAACACCGGTATCCACACAAGCGCCAACGGCGCAATCAAGGTCGACGACAGGTTTGAAACCGCGCAACCGGGCATTTTCGCAGTCGGCGACGTCATCAGCCGGGTAACGCTGACTCCCGTGGCGCTGGCCGAAGGCCAGATCGTCGCGCGCAAGCTGTTCGGTGGCCAGAATGCGCGCATGGACTACGAATACATACCCAGCGCCGTGTTCTGTCACCCGAATATCGCCACCGTGGGCCGTACCGAGACGGAAGCGAGGTCAACAGGCAAAGAGTACGATGTCTACCTCGCCAAGGTGCGGCAACTGAAACATACTTTGAGCGGCCGCGACGAGCTTTCGCTGATCAAGTTGATCATCGATTGTGAATCGGAGCGGGTTATCGGCCTGCACATGGTCGGACCCGATGCCGGCGAACTCGCCCAAGGATTCGCTGTCGCCATGAATTGCGGCGCCACCAAATCCGATTTCGACCGCACAATAGGCATTCATCCGACTCTGGCGGAAGAATTCGTGACCATGCGCAATCGCCGCAAAACACATACCGCCAAGGCTTGAACGCTGCAGAAACCACTTGTAAACCCTTGAAATGACTTGAGTTGGCGGAATTTCCTAATGTCCGGTAATAAAGATTACCGGACATTAAAACGGTCGATTAACGGGTTGAAAGCTAAAGTTGCGGCCTCCCCGTTCCGATGAAAATTGACGTAAAGGCCCGAATTCGAACAGGCCCGCAATCCGCCCCGGAACCGGGAAGCGCCCATGCCAGCCAGGAAAAGTCCGGTCCCATTCTTCGACACGCTCGAAGAAATGCCGAATCCCTACAAGTCGCCCGTCCGCGACGTGTCGCACCTGTTGCGCGATTCGCCCGAAGACGCGGTCGCGGACTATCAATTCGCCAGCGAATTCATCTACAGCTATCGCGGCAGCCCCGACACCTTCAGCACCTATCGCCGGGAAATTGAACATTTCCTGCATTGGTGCTGGCTGGTGCGGGAAAAGTCGCTCAACGCCATTCTGCGCGAAGATTTCGAAGCCTACGTGGATTTCGCCCGCAATCCGCCGGCAAGCTGGGTCGGCAAGCGCAATGTCGCGCGCTTCATTCTCAAGGATGGCCTGAGGACACCCAATCCCCGCTGGCGTCCTTACGTGAACGCGGGCGGGGAATATGTGCTGTCGCAAGCCGCCCTGCAGTCGCTGTTCAGCGTTCTCAGCAGTTTCTTCAACTTCCTGATCCAGGAAAACCACACTGCGGCCAATCCCGTCGCGAAAATACGCCAGAAAAGCAAATTCCTGCGCGGCAGGCAGGGACAATCTCGAATCCGCCGGCTGTCCCCCCTGCAATGGGAATTCGTCATCGAATCGACCGGTGAGATGGCCGCGGAAAATCCGGCAGTTCACGAACGCACGCTTTTCGTCATGAACGCGCTGTTCGCTCTGTATCTGCGCATTTCGGAACTCGTGGAAACGCCGCGCTGGCAGCCGCAAATGGGCCACTTCCAGCTCGACCAGGAAGGCAACTGGTGGTTTCTCACCGTCGGCAAGGGCAACAAGGAAAGGGAAATTTCCGTCAGCGACGCCATGCTCGAAGCGCTCAAGCGATATCGCCGTTCGCGCGGGCTGCCCCCCCTGCCCGCTCCCGGCGAAGCGAGCCCGCTCATACACAAGCACCGCGGCGGCGGGGGCGTGACGAGCACCCGCCAGATCCGCCGCATCGTGCAGGCATGTTTCGATCGCGCCGCCACGAGGATGCGCGCCGAGGGGTTCGAAGAGGAAGCGGACCGGCTGGCGGAGGCGACGGTACACTGGCTGCGGCATACGGGGATCTCCGAAGACGTCAAGCATCGGCCGCGCGAGCATGTGCGCGACGACGCAGGGCATGGCTCAAGCGCGATTACGGATCGCTACATCGACGTCGAACGCACCGAAAGACATGCCTCTGCCCGCCACAAGCGAATTCAGTGAGTAACTGTCATTCTGCGCGCAGCGCAGCGAAGTCGCAGAATCTCTGGAGAATTCTACGGAGTTGTTCCCGCCATCCATGGCGCGGCACTGTTGGCTTCGACTACCCCAGCCTTGCCATCCCCGGCAAGCCGTTCGGCCCACAAGAAGCTGCGCTTCTTGTGGGCTGCGCCGCCCGGGCCTCACCCTCGCACGGACGCTGAATCTCCCACCGCCCGACGGAAACTCACATTGTTCAGAATCAAGGCAATAAACGCTGGATTCGGTTGTGGCTTCCGGCTTAAGCTATGGGTTGCCCGGATTCGGTGTTTACAGCATATGAACACGATTCAAAAGGAGACCCATCGCATGGCTTTTGCCGGATTGCGCTCCAGCGCGCTCGTATTTCTTGCCCTGTTCGCCGGCTACGGCTTGGCGCAGGACCAGTCCGCGCGCGCGGACGACGCGGAACTACAAGACGAACCTGAACTCGTTACGCTCGATATCGATGAATTGTACGCACCGCTGACTCCCGAACCGGTATACGGCTCCACCGCGATCGAACTGATCGATGTATTGCAGACCAAGCACTATCTGCCCATCGAGGTCGACGACGACTTCTCGTCCCTGGTGTTCGACAATTACATCGACATGCTGGACGGAGAACATCTCTACTTTCTGCGCGGGGACATCGACCATCTCAGCACCTGGCGCTACAACATCGACGACCATCTGCGCGAAGGCAGCCTGACACCCGGCTATGAAATCTACAATCTCTATTACAAGCGGCTGCTTGAGCGGCTGATTTACGCGATCGACCGGGTCGAAAACCATATTCCGGAAATGGATTTCACGCTCGATGAATACGTTGCCATCGGCCGCGAAGACGCGCCTTATGCCGAAACCGTCGCCGAACTCGACGAAATCTGGCGGTTGCGCACCAAGAACAGCGTTCTGAGTCTGAAACTCGCGGGCGACGACGACGAAGAGATCCGCGAGAAATTATCCTACCGCTATCGCGAACGCCTGAACCGCATGTTGCAGACCAATTCCAAGGACGCGTTCCAGAGCTATCTGACCACGGTGGCGCGGGTTTCCGATCCGCACACCGCCTATTTCTCGCCGCAGGATTCGGAAACCTTCAATATGGGGCTGTCGCTCTCGCTGCAAGGCATCGGCGCGCAATTGACGCGGGAAGACGAATACACCGTCATCGTCGACCTGATCAAGGGCGGCCCGGCCGAGCGCAGCAACCAGCTCGGCGCGGGCGACCGCATCATCGGCATCGGCCAGGGGCCGGACGGCGAGATCAGGGATGTTGTCGGTATGCGCACCGACGACGTTGTCGCCCAGATTCGCGGCGAACAGGGCACCGTGGTGCGACTCAGCGTGATGCCGGCCAATGCCGTCAACGAGTCGAGCGCGACCGTCGTCAGTCTCACCCGCGACATCGTCCGGCTCGAAGACCAGTCGGCAAGATCGGAAATCATCGAAATTCCCCACAACGGTCGCGATTTCAAGGTGGGCATCATCCACCTGCCGACCTTCTATTTCGATTTCGAAGCCGCATCCCGCGGCGAACAGGACTTCAAGAGTTCAACCCGGGACGTGCGCGGGCTGATCGAGGAATTGAAAGAGGACAACGTCGACGCGGTGCTTGTGGATCTGCGCAACAACGGCGGCGGCAGCCTCGGCGAAGCCAACCAGCTCGTCGGCCTGTTCATCAACACCGGCGCCACGGTGCAGGTGCGCTATTCGGGCCTCGGCAACGGCTATACGCGCGCCTTCGGCGACGATAACCCCGAAGTCGCCTGGGAAGGCCCCATGGCGGTGCTCGTGAACCGGAACAGCGCTTCGGCCTCGGAAATCTTCGCTGGCGCAATCCAGGATTACCAGCGCGGCCTCGTGCTCGGCGGCCAAACTTTCGGCAAGGGCACGGTGCAGGAAATCATTCCCATGGATTACGGCCAGGCGAAACTGACGCGCTCCAAGTTCTATCGCGTCTCCGGCGCCAGCACCCAGCATCGCGGCGTCGTGCCCGACATAACTTTTCCTGACATGTTCCAGGCCTACGACCACATCGGCGAAAGCAGTCTCGACGGCGCCCTGCCCTGGGACACGGTGCGGCCGGTCGAATATCGCGCCTATCACCCGATTCGGGAATTCATTCCCGAACTCGACGACCGCTTCCGGCAGCGCGCGGCCAGATCGCCCGATTTCATCCATCTGAACACCCAGATCGCCATCGCCCGCGAGCAACAGGAACGCGAAACCTGGCCCCTGAACGAGGAAGCGCTCGACACCCAGATCGAAGCCGAACGCCGCCGCAACATCGAATCCGAGAACATGCGCCGCTTCCTCAAGGGCCTCCCCCTGCTGGACATCCTCGAAGGCGACGAAGACGAGGAAAGCGATGCGGCGGAAACCGCCCAGGCTGAAACCGAAGCCCAATCCGAAACCGAACCTGAAGCAGTAGCCGAATCCGACGAAAATGCCTTGGCGACCAACGACGCAGCCACTGAATCAGACACCGAGGCCGAGGCTGACGAGGAAGACGACGAAGGCGATTTCCTGCTCGAGGAAAGCGCCCGCGTACTCGCCGACTACATCAGCCTGAGCGAACGCCAAATCAGCGCGGTAGGCGATTTCTAACGGTATGTTACTATGCGCTGGCCATAGACATTGAGAATCCGAAGATGAAAAAAATCGCACTCGCATTGCTCGCTTGTCTGGCAGGATGCGCGTCTACACCCGAACCCGTGCAGTATCAGTTCGACAATTCCCAGCGTTTTGATGCCAGTATGGACGATGTATGGGAAATTGCTGTCGAGTTCTTTGCCGAAAATCATTTGCCCATTACCAGGATAGAAAGGGATAGCGGCCTGATTGTAAGCAATGATGTGCGATTTTCAGATGCGGACTTTAATCTAATTGCCGATTGTCGGTTTCCGAATGGCCGTAGAGCGGAGGCTGATAGTAATGGGTTAAGGTTGGATAATGGCACTGGTGATTTGAACTTGTTGATCCGAGAGCGATCAACGGATAACGTAGAAGTACTGGTAAACACTCGCTTTGATTTGTTTCGAGATGTTCCACCAATAAATTGGGGGTTTATCCAATCACCCGGCGCGCAGGCAAGTTTGCAGTGCGTTTCTAAAGGCGTTTATGAGAATTTCATTTTCGACCGAATAGCGACGGGTATTAACCTGCCTGCAGTCAATTTCGATTAACCATGAATAGACTAATTGCCGCAAGTTTGCTGTTATTGGCCGCTACTAGTGTGCAAGGCGCGGATGAACCGCAATTTTCGGAAGCAGAGTTAGAAGCGAGTGGAGAAGCATTTAGCCTGTTCAACGATTGCCGCCCGATATTTATGCAAGCGAGTGTAAGCGAAAACAACTTTGGATTGGCGGAAGAGCGCATTAGAACCCTTGCAGAAAGTCACTTGCGGGTGGCTGGCCTCATGTTTCCAAGTCCAGTTTTTCATCCTCATCCTGACCCTGTTCAAGCTGCCGCAGGAGTGGAGTTGATTTACGTCGATCCCGAAGAAATGAGACGTCGATCAAGGTTTTTACTATACGTTTCTGTGGACACCTTTGAGGACGGACGCGCTTATAGAACATCGGTAACTGTATCCAAAGGGGTGACAGACTCAATTTCTGGCATATATGGACTAGCACAGACTTGGAGTGTAGGAAGCTATGGCCTCAACGGCACGGCGGGCGGCATCCTTCAAACAATTTCCGAACAAATAGACGAATTTATAAACGAATACTTGCGCGTAAATAAATCGGCTTGCGATTAGCCGCTGAGCGCGGCGGTTTCGTGAAGGAGCGGCAAAGCGGCAATGGGACACCCATCGAAATTCCGTCCTGATTTGGAGAGTTCCCATGAGGGTTCCAATAGGACACCCACTGCTCATCCATTTGGCAATCTTGCTCGTGGGATGCTGGGGATTTGAAAAAATCTAATTTTGTCGAATATTTGGTGTTCCGGGCAAACTTGACTATACCTATCCGCAAGATCTCCACCGAGTTGCAGACAGAGCATGACCCGGCCCCGTTCACAAATCGTCTCGCTGGCCGCGACGCCGTTCTACCATTGCGTTTCCCGCTGCGTGCGGCGGGCCTTCCTGTGCGGCGACGACCGGTACTCCGGCCAAAACTTCGACCACCGCAAACCCTGGCTGGTCGAACGCCTGAAGCTGCTCGGCGAAGTCTTCGCCATCGACATCGCCGCCTACGCGGTGATGAGCAACCACTATCACGTGGTCCTGCACGTGGACCAGGCCCGCGCCCGCTCCTGGAGCCGGGACGAGGTCATCCATCGTTGGCTGCGCCTGTACAAGGGCGACCCGTTGGCGCATTGCCATTTGCGCGGGGAATGGCGGTCCGATTCGGAATTCCGGCAACTGGATATTGTCGTCGAGACCTGGCGCGAGCGCCTGACCAGCATCAGTTGGTTCATGCGCTGCCTGAACGAGTACGTCGCCCGCAGGGCCAACAGGGAAGACGACTGCACCGGAAGGTTCTGGGAGGGGCGGTTCAAGTCCCAGGCGTTGCTGGACGAGGCGGCCTTGCTGTCTTGCATGGCTTATGTCGATCTGAATCCCGTGCGGGCGGGGATTTGCGAAACGCTGGAGAAATCGGAGTTTACTTCCATTCAGGCGCGCGTTCGCCGCGCGGCGTCGGTGAAAGACGACTCAACGGGATGCCCGGCTCCCGGACTGATGCCGTTCGGGGGCGGGTTGGAAAACGGCCGGGAACCGCCCGCGTTGCCGGTCGGGCTGGAAGAATATATTGAACTGGTGGATTGGACGGGGCGGATTGCGCGCGCGGACAAGAAGGGATTCATTCCGCCGGAGACGCCGTCCGCTTTGTCGGAGTTGAATCTTGACGGGGCGCAATGGCGCATGCTGGCGCTGGAGATTCAGCGGGAAGCGATCACGATGTTCAACGGCTTGGACAAGTTGGCGGCCAGGGAAAGGAAAGGGATGCGCAAAGCCGCGTAGTCCGGATCCGCTAAATTTCATGCCTGAACGGGCAGTGTTGCCCGTGCGCTCAAAAAAGTTTTCTTAGGCATCGGCCCCGAAGCTTCTCCAAATTTCTTCATTCGACCCTCAAATTGAACCAGGTTCATGGTATGGTGATGACCGATGGGTGTCCCCCGGAACTCCCGGAACTCCCCTTCAATGGATTATCAAAATATTTTGGCGGAGGGGGAGAGATTCGAACTCTCGGAGGACTTTCACCCTCGCTGGTTTTCAAGACCAGTGCATTAAACCGCTCTGCCACCCCTCCGGCGGCGGAAATCTTACTACAATCACGAACGAAGGCATACGTGGCAGACTGCGGACCAACCTGGCTGATCTCATTTTGACCGGATACGAGGCTTGAGTTGTCCGGCAATTTGCCGTACATTGTTCGGATACAGGAGTTTGGGGTATGTTGAACTTTACGAATCTGGCAGCGGACATTGAAGAGCCCAGGTCTGCGCGGATGGAACAGCGCACCAAGCCGTCAATCAAGGCGCAGATCCAGCAGGCTGCGGCGCTACTTGGCGTTGACGAAACTACCTTCGTGACCAGCGTCGCGTTGGAACGCGCTAGGGCTACGCTTGCCGACCACGAGCGTACGCAGCTTTCCACCAGGGACCGTGAAATGGTCCTGTCCGCCCTTGAATCGCCCGCTGAGCCGACTGCGGCGCTACGCGAGATGATGACCCTGCACAAGGAAAGTGCCTCCAGTGACGTCTGAAACACCTCCACTAAGACCAGAAGTAACAATAACGCCGCTTGATCCCCGGCAACATGATCGAGAATCGTTTGCCTGTGGAATACTGCGGCTCGATAACTTCCTGAAGCGGAGTGCCAGGAAACAACAAGCGGGAGACTATACCAAGGTATGGGTCGCTACTTGTACAGGGCAAAACGAGGTCGCCGGCTACTACGCTTTGAATGCACACCGGCTCGAAGCTGATTCGTTACCTACCGGTTTGGCTCGAAATGTTCCCTCGCACGGCGGTATTCCGGCAGTGTATCTGTCAATGATCGCGGTTGATCTGCGCCACCAAGGCAAGGGTCTGGGCAGGATTCTGCTTGCGGACGCATTGAAACGCGCGGTGGCCGTCGCCGACCAGATCGGTTTGAAGGTAGTCGTTCTCGATGTGATCGAGGACGGTGGCCCGGAAATTTCGGACAAACGCATGAAGTTCTACATTGCCAGTGGATTCACGCCGCTTCCCGATCAGCCTCAAAGAATGATAATCAGTGTCAAGACCATCCGTCGCGTTATGGATTCCTAGAGATGACCTGAAGGGTGAGTCCGCTGCCATTCTCCGCTTAGGCGCTGAACATCCACAAGCGTGTCACTTATGCCAAAATCGTTGCTTTCGGCGGGTGGGCGGGTATCATGATTGTTGAGCCGATGGGGTTCCGGGGCGTTGAAATTTACGCTGATGTCCCTATAAACAGACTGGTGGAAGCAGTTGTCCATAAATTTTGACATTCACTGATGGAGGAAAAGATGAACAGACGCGGTGTTGGGATACAAGGGGCTGGCGCTGGAATTGAGGTGACCAGGGCTGGCGGCAGGGAGTCGGTTCTTGCGGTCAACAAGGTGTTGCGCAACACCTATATGCTGCTGTCGCTGACGCTGGCGTTCAGCGCCTTTACGGCGATGTTGAGCATCAACGCGCCGCCGCTGAATCCCTGGCTTTTCCTGATTGGCGCATTCGGCATGCTGTTTGTCACGCACGCGCTGGCCAACAGCGCTTGGGGCCTGCTTTCGGTATTCGCCTTCACCGGATTTTTCGGCTATGCGATTGGGCCCACGATCGGCATGTTCCTTTCCATGCAGGGAGGCGCGGATATTGTCGTTACGGCGCTCGGCGGCACGGCGTTCATCTTCTTCGGCCTGTCCGGCTACGCGCTGACTTCGCGCCGGGATTTCTCCTTCATGCGGGGATTCCTCGGCGCGGGTGCACTGGTGCTCATGACGGCGGTGGTCATCGGCCTCATTTGGCCCATGCCGGCGCTGCAACTGGCTTTGTCCTCGGCTTTCATGCTGTTCGCAAGCGCTTTGATCCTGTTTCAGACCAGCGCGATCATCCATGGTGGCGAGCGCAACTACATCCTTGCCACGGTCTCGCTGTACCTGTCGATCTACAACCTGTTCATGAGCCTGCTGCATTTGCTCTGGGCCTTTTCGGGCAACGATTGACGGCGGCAAGACATAACAGCAACACGAAAGCCCCGGTTCCGCCGGGGCTTTTTTGTTTTGACAATCTTTGGACCAGCCCATCTTGATCTTCACCATCGTCGTCCATGCCCCGCCCTATTCCAGCGAAGCCGCCGGCACGGCGCTGCGCTTCGCCGAGGCCGTCCTGCGCGGCGGGCACGAGATCTATCGCATATTCTTCTTCGCCGACGGCGTACACAATGCGAACCGCCTGACGGTGGTTTCCCGCGACGAAGTCAATCTGCAGGATCAATGGCGGGGACTGATCGGCAAACACGGCCTCGACGGCACGGTATGCGTCAGTTCGGCCATCAATCGCGGCATCGTCGACGCGGAACAGGCGGAACGCCACGAACTCGACGGCTCATCGATGCATCCGGAATTCGCCATCGGCGGCCTTGGACAATTGATCGACGCCAGCCTGAACTCGGATCGCACCGTGTCTTTCGGCTAACACCATGGCGAAGCGCAAAAAACTGCTGTTCATCTCCCGCAGCGCGCCGTATGGCGCGGACCGCGCCCGCGCCCTGCTCGATATGGCGCTGGCGGCTTCCGTATACGAACAGGACATCGAGCTGCTATTCCTCGGTGACGGCGTCTACCAGTTGCTGCGCGACCAGGACGGCGGCCGGATCGGCGAGAAAACCCTCGGCAACGCAATGGAAGCGCTCGAACTGTACGGCATTGAAAAACCCCTGGTGGAAGCCGCCGCGCTGGAGGAACGGAGCCTGCGGGCGGAAGATCTCATCATCACCGCTGCCGCGCTCGATGCCGGCGGCATTCGCGATCTGATCGGAAAATCCGACGTGGTGTTCAACCTGTGAGTTGCCTCCACCTGCTCAACAAGAGCCCGTCCACGGGATCGCTCAATGAGTTGCGCAATTTGCTTGCACCTGGCGACGGCCTGCTGCTGCTCGAAGACGGCGTCTATTTTCTGAACCGGCCGGAAGAACTCGCGAGCCTGCCCGATGGCATTTCCCTGTATTTCCTGGCCGAAGACCTGCTCGCCCGCGGATTGAACGCCCCATTGCCCGCAAACGCCACAACAGTCGACTACGATGGCTTCGTGGCCCTGTGCGCGAGCCACGACAAAACCACAAGCTGGTTCTGAGTCATGAGCGACAGCATCACCGTCGGCGGGAAGTGCGTCGCACTCGACAAGGAAGGCTATCTGCGCAACCTGAACGACTGGAACGAAGCTGTCGCCGAGGCCTTGGCGCAGCAACAGGAAATCTCTCTGAAGCCGGCTCATTGGGAAATTCTGAGCCTGCTGCGCGAATTCCACCAGCGACACGAATTGTCTCCTGCCACCCGCGCTCTGGTCAGCTTAGTAAGAAAGAAACTAGGGCCCGACAAAGGCAGAAGCATCTATCTCATGCGCCTGTTCCGCGGCTCCTTCGCAAAAACCGCCAGCCGCATAGCGGGCCTGCCCAAACCCGACAACTGTCTCTGAAGAACTAAGTGACCTGAAGTCTAGCAGGGCGCAAGCACTAGTTATCACTGTGCCAATGAGATTCTGCGACTTCGCTTCGCTGCGCGCAGAATGACGTCTTTTAACTCTGCACTGCGTGAGTCGCCGTCTGGTGGGCTGTGTTCAGCGGGCGTGCGAGGCATGGATGCCGAGCCCGAAGCCTACAGGGGTGGAGGCAAGCGTTTATGAAGCGCCAGCTTCATGCGCAGCCGGAACGACGCCAAGCTGTGCTTGGCGGCTGGGCCGTATTTACGGCGTCCGCTGAACTCAGCCCACCAGGCGGCGACGGGTCGAAGCCACATACCTTCAAGTCTGAAACCAGGCGAAACTGTCCCGCAGGCTCACGACCTCGCCGACGATGATGATCGCGGGCGCCTTGATGCCTTGGCCGGTGGCGACGTCGGGCAAATTGCCGAGATTGCCCGCGGCGACCTGCTGCTCCCTGGTCGTGCCCTGGGAGACGACCGCCGCGGGCGTATCGGCCGAAATGCCGTGCCGCCGCAATTGCTCGCAGACGATCGGCAGGCTTTTCAGTCCCATGTAGAACACCAGGGTCTGCTGCGGACGGATCAGCGCCGGCCAGTCGAGATCGAGGCTGCCATCCTTGAGATGGCCCGTGACGAATTGCACCGAGTGGGCATGATCGCGATGCGTCAGCGGAATGCCCGCATAGGCGGCACAGCCCGAGGCGGCCGTGATGCCCGGCACAATCTGGAAGTTGATGCCGGCTTCCGCCAGCATGGTCAACTCCTCGCCGCCGCGCCCGAAGATGAAAGGATCGCCGCCCTTCAGACGCAAGACCTTGCGCCCTTCCCTAGCATAGCGGATCAGCATGTCGTTGATCGTGTATTGATCCACGGAATGCATCTCCGGTCCCTTGCCGACATGGATCAGTTCCGCGTCCGGGCGTATGCGCGCGAGTATTTCCTCGCTTACCAGCCGGTCGTACAGCACGACATCTGCGCGGTACAGCAGCCGCAGCGCGCGCAAGGTGAGCAGGTCTGGATCGCCGGGCCCCGCTCCAACGAGCCAGACTTCACCGGTTTGCTGCCCGCCGCCGGCCAGAATCCCCTCAAGCGCCGCCTTCGCCTCTTCCTCCCGTCCGGCATAAACGAGTTCGGGCACTTCGCTGTCGAGCACGTTCTCCCAGAAAGCCGTGCGCCCGGCGAAATCCGCGATCCGGCTTTTCACTTCCCCGCGCATCGAGCCCAGCAGGAGCGCGAGACGGTCGATGCGCGCCGGCATCATCACTTCGTTCATTTCCTTGAGGCTGCGGGTCAATACGGGAGACGTGCCCGAACTCGAGATGGCGACGACGACGGGTGAGCGATCGACGATCGCCGGCATATAGAACGTGCAAAGCGCGGGTTGATCGACGACGTTGACCGGAATCCCCCGCTCCCTGGCCCATCGGCTCACATTCTCGTTGACTTCGGGATCGTCGGTTGCGGCAATGACGAGTTGGGCGCCTTCGAAGTCTTCTTCCCGTATTTCGCGCCGGTCGAGCCGGCCGCCATGCTCTTGCAGCAATTCCAGCATCGGGTCACCGGCTTCCGGCGCGACGATATGCAATTCCGCCCGGGCCCTGGCCAGCAGCCGCGCCTTGCGGAAAGCGACTTCTCCTCCACCGGCCACCAGGCATCGAACGCTGCGGACGTCCAGAAATACCGGCAGCGCTTCCACTATTCGAGCCTCTCGACGCCGTCCATGTATGGCCGCAACGCTCGTGGGACACCCACTCCTCCCCCCGCGTCCTGGCAATTCTCGAGTACGGCTACCAGGGTACGCCCGATGGCGAGGCCGGAGCCGTTGAGGGTATGCACGAATTCGGGTTTCCCGCTCGCCGGATTGCGCCATCTCGCCTGCATGCGGCGCGCCTGAAACTCGTCGAAATTGCTGCAGGAAGAGATTTCGCGATAGCACTGCTGCGATGGCAGCCACACTTCGAGGTCGTAAGTGAAATTGGCGCTGAATCCGAGATCGCCGCCGCAAAGCGCGACCTTGCGATATGGCAGTTCCAGCAATTGCAGCGCGCGTTCTGCGTGCCCGGTCAGCGCTTCCAGCGCCGCGGTCGAATCCTCGGGCCGGGTGATCTGCACGAGTTCGACCTTCTCGAACTGGTGCTGCCGGATCATCCCCCGGGTATCGACGCCGTAACCGCCGGCTTCCTGCCGAAAGCAAGGCGTATGGCAGACCCAGCGCGCCGGCAATTCGCCGGCGTCGAGAATCCGGTCCCGCACCATATTCGTCACCGGCACTTCGGCGGTGGGAATCAGGTAGAAGTCCTGTTTGCCCTGCAGCTTGAACTGATCTTCCGCGAACTTGGGAAGCTGCCCGGTGCCGGCCAGGGAATCCGCATTGACGATGAAGGGAACGTTGATTTCGGTATAGCCGTGATCGCGGACATGCAGATCGAGCATGAATTGCCCAAGCGCCCGATGCAGGCGCGCCACGGAGCCCTGCATGACGACGAAACGCGCCCCGGTCATGCGGCTCGCGGCGGCGAAATCGAGCGCTTCGCCCGTGCCGGCAGCCAGACCGGCGCCGATTTCCACGTGATCCTTCACCGGAAAATCGAATTGCGGTGGGTGTCCCCATTCGGATTCGAGGCGATTGGCGGCTTCGCCGTCGCCTTCCGGGACCTCGTCCGCAGGCACATTGGGCACGCTCAGGAGGTAATCGCGAAACTCGTCCTGCAGGACCTGCAGTTGCCGCTGGGACTCTTCCAGCCGTGTCTTGAGGTTCGACATCGTGCGGAGAATTTCCGACACGTCCCTGCCCTCCTGTTTCGCCTTGCCGATTTCCTTGGAGCGGCTGTTGCGCTCGTTCCGCAAGGCTTCGGCGGCGAGCTGGATTTCCTTGCGGCGCGCGTCGAGGTCGCCGAGATACGCCACGTCGAGCGTGAACTTCTTCTTTGCCAGCTTGCCGGCGAGCGTTTCGGCTTCGGAACGGATCCTTCTGGGGTCGAGCATGTAACGATCTCTCCTGGCGCGTTTCAGTCGGCCGTGCGGCTGTCCACGATTTCTATTCCCGGGGGTGGCGCGAAAACGAACAGGCCGTCTTCCATCGGGGCGTTGCGTTCGATATTGAAAAACCGCCACACCGTTTGCTGGCCGTTGCGATTGTCGAGCCGAATGATATCGAGTTCCTCCCCGACGAACTCGATCGCTATCAGCGCATAGGGGCTGTCGGGCGCCAGCGGCAGCAATTCAAAACGATGCAAATCAGGAGCGGTCACGAGCGTTACGCGATATTCCTCCGCAAGACCGCCGGTTTCGCCGTTGAGCAATTGCGCCGCGAGTTCTGCCCGGTTCCTGTCCCAGTTCTCGATCACCACCTGTTCCAGGTCGGGCTGGTAGTTCCACAAGGTATCGCCGTCGGTGACGATCAGTTCGGGAAACGGGTCGAGCGTTTCCCAATAGAATCCGCCGGGCTTCCTGAGCCGCATCAGAATCGCGCTTTCCTCAAGCAAGCCGCCGCCGGATTCGAGTATCAACTGGCCTACGTCGGCGGACAGCGTAGAAATTTCGCCAAGCAGCGCGTCGAGTTCGGCAATCGGATCCTGCTGCGCGGCCGCCGGCGCGCCAGGTGCGAAAGACGCGGGCAAGGCGACAGCGGCAAGCGCGGCGAGCCGGACGGAAATCGGAATCATGTCGGGCCGTTCAGTCGCGGGGGGCGGGTTGGGCGAGCACATCCCTGCCGCCATTGCTGTTCATGGCGGATACTACTCCCTGCTGCTCCATGGTTTCAATCATGCGCGCGGCGCGATTGTAGCCTATGCGCAACTTGCGTTGCACCGCGGAAATCGACGCTTTCCGGGATTCGGTGACGAAATGCACCGCCTCATCGTAAAGTTCGTCGACCTCTCCGCCCTCGTCCAGGCCATCGTCGGGCTGGAAATCCCGGTCGTTGCGGTCGATGGTCACCGCATCGACGTATTCAGGGGCGCCGCGCGACTTCCATTCCGCCACCACGCGATGCACTTCGTCGTCGCTGACGAAAGCGCCATGCACCCGGGTCGCGACGCCGCCACCCGGCGGCAAGAACAGCATGTCGCCATTGCCCAGCAATTGCTCGGCGCCGCCCTCGCCGAGAATCGTGCGCGAATCGACCTTCGATTGCACCATGAAGGACAGGCGGGTGGGAATATTCGCCTTGATCAGGCCGGTGAGCACATCGACCGAGGGCCGCTGGGTGGCGAGGACGAGGTGAATGCCCGCGGCGCGGGCTTTTTGCGCGATGCGGGCGATGAGTTCCTCGACCTTCTTACCCACCACCATCATCATGTCGGCGAGTTCGTCGACGATGACCACAATGTTGGACAATGGTTCGAGTTCGGGCGCTTTCTGTTCGAGTTCCGGATCCAGGGCGGGATCCGGTTTCCAATTCGGGTCGAATAACGGCTTGCCAAGCTTGACCGCCTCGGCGATTTTCTTGTTGTAGCCGGGCAGATTCCTCACCCCAAGCGCCGACAGCAAGGCATAGCGCCGGTCCATTTCGGCGACGCACCAGCGCAGTCCGTTGGCGGCGTCCTTCATGTCGGTGATGACCGGAGTGAGCAGATGCGGAATACCTTCGTAAACCGATAGTTCGAGCATTTTCGGGTCGATCATGATCAGCCGCACCTGTTCCGGCGTCGACTTGAACAGCAGACTCAGAATCATCGCGTTGATGCCCACCGATTTGCCCGAGCCGGTGGTTCCCGCCACCAGCAAATGCGGCATCTTGCCGAGATCGACAATGACCGGCCTGCCAAGGATGTCGTGACCTAGGGCCAGACTCAAATTGGAGTCGGCGCGGTTGAACTCCTTGCCATCCAGTACTTGGCTCAAGTAAATCGTTTCGCGATTGTCGTTGGGAATCTCGATGCCGATCACGTCGCGGCCGGGGATATGTTCTACGACGCGCACCGAGATCACCGCGAGCGAACGCGCCAGGTCCTTGACCAGCCCCGTGATGCGGTTGCCTTTCACGCCCGCCGCCGGCTGCACTTCGAAACGGGTGATGACCGGTCCGGGCTTGATCGCCGTGACTTCCACCTCGATGCCGAAGTCGCCCAGCTTTTCCGCAAGCAGACGCGACATTTCCTCAAGCGCTTCCCGCGATTGCGCGCCGGCTTCCCCCGACGAACCCGGATCGAGCAAGTCCGTCGAAGGCAGGCCGCCCTTGGACGCTTTCGCCGTCCTGGACTTGTCCCCTTTCGCCGACCGCCGCTTGGATTCGGGCGACTCGGCGATGGGCGGCATAGTCGGCGTGATGCGCTGCCTGGTCTTGCCCCGCGGCGGAGGGGAGATTTTCTCGCGCGCGCCGCGCGTGGCGACCTGCCGCGGGGGCGATGTATCGCGTTCGGTTTCCCGGCGTTGGCGCAGCAGCGCCGGGAAGCGCGTCAAACCGGCAAGCATCCATTGCATGAGGGAGGTGGCGGCGCTGGCCCAGGAGATGCTGAAACACATGGTCAGACCGATCAGCAACAACGCCAGGAACAGTAAACTGCTGCCGAATAGCGCCAGCGCCGGCTCGCTCCAGCCGACGATCAGATTCCCGGCGATGCCGCCGGGGCCACTCGGCAAGCCGGCGGAAACTTCGAGATGCAAACTGGCCAATCCGCCGGCTGAAAGCAGAATCAACAGCAAACCCAATACACGAAAGTGCAGCAGTTCGCCGAAAGCCTGTCTGCCGGCGACCGCGGCGAAGCAAAGATAAAACAGCCAGGCCGGTATCGCGTAGGCCAGCCAGCCAAGCAGCAGAAACAGCAGGTCCGCCAGCCAGGCGCCGTAGAAACCGGCGGTGTTGCCGATCTCGCCGCCGCCGGTGCTGCTGAAACCGGGGTCCGCGGGCGAATAGCTGAACAGGGCCACAAACAAAAACACCGCGACCAGAAAGTTCACGACCAGCAAACCTTCCTTCAACATGCGCGGGACCGCGGTGTTCCGATCCGTGTCTTCACTCATTCGATTCTCTTTTTCCGCCACCTAAACTCCAATAATTTCAAATTCTTGCAATGCAATTTCAAACTGAATGATTAATGTGGACAGGATGGGTGTCCCATCTTGTAGTTCTCTTGTAGTTATTTATCGTCATTCCACCGCCACATATGAGAAATGCGGCGCCAAAAAAAGCATAATACCGGTCGCCGGAAGACGGTGTCCGGGCGGATTGGAAAAGGAAAATCGCATGTCGGAACCTCAACATCATCGACTGATCGTCATGGGCTCGGGCCCCGCGGGCTATACCGCGGCCCTGTACGCCGCCCGGGCCAACCTCGACCCGGTGGTAATCACCGGAATGGAACAAGGCGGCCAATTGACCACAACCACCGACGTGGACAACTGGCCCGGCGATGTCGAAGGCCTGCAAGGCCCCGATCTCATGGACCGCATGCAGCGGCATGTGGAACGCTTCGGCGCCCGCGTGATCTTCGATCACATCAACGCCGTCGAACTGAAACAGCGCCCTTTTCGATTGCAAGGCGAGACCGGCAGTTACAGTTGCGACGCCCTGATCGTCGCCACCGGCGCTTCCGCGCGCTATCTCGGCCTGCCCTCGGAAAGCGCATATCTCGGCAAGGGCGTCAGCGCCTGCGCGACCTGCGACGGATTCTTCTACCGCAATAAGCCCGTGGCGGTAATCGGCGGCGGCAATACCGCCGTGGAAGAGGCCCTGTATCTCGCCAACATCTGCTCCCACGTCACCGTGGTGCACCGCCGCGACGCCCTGCGCGCGGAAAAGATCCTGCAAGACCGGCTGTTCGGCCTGATCAAGGAAGGCAAAATCACCATGGCCTGGGACCATGTGCTCGAAGAGGTGCTCGGCGACGATATGGGCGTGACGGGAATCAGGATCAGCGACGTGAAATCCGGCGGGAAACGGCAACTCGATGTCGATGGCGTCTTCATCGCCATCGGCCACGATCCCAATTCCGGCATCTTCAAGGGCCAACTCGAAATGAAGAACGGCTATGTCGCGATCCATTCGGGGCTTGACGGCAATGCCACGGAAACCTCGGTGCCCGGCATCTTTGCGGCCGGCGATATCGCCGACCAGGTTTACCGGCAGGCCGTCACCAGCGCCGGCTTCGGCTGCATGGCGGCGCTGGACGCAGAAAAATTCCTTTCGAGCTGAGCCGTTTTCCGCATGCCCCTCTATCGGCTGCATCACGCGGATTTGTCTTTTCCCCCGGCGACACTGGCCCTGACCCGTCCGAACGGCCTGCTGGCCATCGGCGGCGACCTTCGCCCTGAAAGGCTGCTAAATGCCTATCGCAACGGCATTTTCCCGTGGTTCGACGCCGACCGGCCAATACTCTGGTGGTCGCCGGACCCGCGCCTGGTGCTGCGGCTTGACGACTTCAGAATCTCCCGCAAAACGAAAAGCCTCGCCCGCCGCCGCCCGTATGAAATCACCATGGACCGGGCTTTCGCCGATGTCATTCGAAACTGCGGCGCGGGCAGAGCGGAGGGCACCTGGATCACGCCCGCAATGGAGACGGCGTATTGCCGGCTGCACGAGTTGGGCCACGCGCACTCGGTCGAAGTCTGGAACGAATCGAGGCTGATCGGCGGACTCTATGGCGTCGCGCTTGGCAGGATGTTTTTTGGCGAGTCGATGTTCAGCCTCGAAGACAACGCTTCCAAGCTGGCGCTGGAACGGCTGGTGCGGCAATTGCTCGCGTGGGAATTCCGCTTGATCGATTGCCAGGTCAGCAGCGATCATTTAATGTCTCTCGGGGCGGTGGAGATTCCGCGCAGGGAATTTCTCAAGCAGTTGTCCAAGTTGACAAGCGAGCCGCCGCCGGAAAATTGGGAATTCGGACCGCGCCTTGCGGAACCGGATTGAATGCGCCGGACCACTTCACGAAAACTGCGGCTGTTCCGCACCGGGCCTCATCCTTGCAGCTACAAGGACGCGCAACTCGCGAGCACGGTGTTTATCGACCCTTCCCTGCCGATCGACCGGCGTATCCACAGCCGGCTGACCGAAAACGGCTTTCGCCGCAGCGGCGCCCATTTCTATCGCCCCGATTGCGAAAACTGCGCCGCCTGCATCCCACTGCGCATACCCGTCGCGGACTTCGAGTGGCGCCGGCGCCACAAGCGAATCCGGCAAGCCAACAAGGATCTGATCGCGGTCGAAGACGATCTGATCGACGATGACGAAAGCTTCGCCCTGTATCGAAAATACATCGCCGCCCGGCATGGCGACGGCGACATGTATCCGGCCACGCGCGAGCAATACCACGCCTTCATCCGCACCGTGACGCCGGACACGCTGTTCGTGAAGTTCACGCTGGACGGCAAGCTGGCGGCCGTCTGCGCCGCCGACCTGCTCGATCACGGCATATCGGCGGTTTACACCTGGTTCGACCCCGACCTGCCGCGCAGATCCCTCGGCACGTATTCAATCATCTGGCAGATTCGCAGAACGCTTGCGGCGGGCCTGCCCTATCTTTTTCTCGGCTACTGGATCAGCGATTGTCCCAAGATGGACTACAAAAAGGAATTCCGGCCAGTCGAGTTGTTGCTCGACGGCAATTGGGTCCGACTCGACTGAAGCCGTCCGGCAGGGTCGAAATCCGGCGATTTTTGTGCCCGTGCTTTTGCGAATGCCGGGGAAATGCGGCACAATGCGCCGCATTCCGGTTGCCGGGGAGCAATGAATGGCAAAAGAAGACCAGATCGAAATCGAGGGGGAAGTCATCGATACCCTTCCCAACACCATGTTTCGGGTCAAGTTGGAGAACGGGCACATAATAACCGCCCACATATCGGGCAAAATGCGCAAGAACTACATCAGAATCCTTACCGGCGACCAGGTGAAAGTCGAGTTGACGCCCTACGACCTGTCAAAGGGACGGATTACTTATCGGGCTCGATAAGCGAACAACCCACGCTTTCGGGTTGCGCAAGGCGTCAACTCGGCTCTTTTTCCTCGAGCTTGCTGCGACTCCTGATATCGAGCTCGATATCGCCGTCCTCGCCTTCTCCGGCGCTGACATGGACATCGCCGCCCCCATCCGACAATTCACCGAACAGAATATCCTCGGCTAGTTCCTTTTTCAGTTTCTCCTGGATGAGCCTGGCCATGGGCCGCGCGCCCATGGTTTCGCTGTAGCCATTGCGGATGAACCAGTCGACGGCCGACTCGTCCACGTGCAATTGCACCTTTTTCGGATCGAGTTGGACCTGCAACTCCACGAGGAACTTGTCTACCACGGTGCGGATCGTCCCGGGCGACAGGGGTCCGAACTGGATCACCGCGTCAAGGCGATTGCGGAACTCCGGCGAAAAGGCCTTCTTGATCGCTTCCATACCGTCGGTGGAGTGATCCTGCGCGGCAAAGCCGATCGACGCCCGCGCCATTTCACGCGCGCCCGCGTTGGTCGTCATGATCAGGACGACATTGCGGAAATCGGCATGCCGCCCGTTGTTGTCGGTGAGCGTGCCATGATCCATCACCTGCAACAGCAGATTGAACACGTCCGGATGCGCCTTCTCGATCTCGTCGAGCAACAGCACGCAATGGGGATTCTTGGTCACCGCCTCGGTAAGCAGGCCGCCCTGGTCGAAACCGACATAGCCCGGCGGCGCGCCGATCAGTCTCGAAACCGTATGCCGCTCCATGTACTCGGACATGTCGAAACGCAGGAGTTCGATGCCCATGATGTTCGCGAGCTGCCGGCTGAGCTCGGTCTTGCCCACTCCGGTCGGGCCGGCGAACATGAAACAGCCGATGGGCTTTTCGCCTTCGTTGAGTCCGGCGCGCGACAGCTTGATCGCGGTCGCCAGGGTATCGATCGCCGGATCCTGGCCGAAGACGACCATCTTCAGATTGGACTCCAGGTTTTTCAGCGCCTCGATATCCGAACTCGATACGGTTTTCGGCGGAATGCGGGCGATCGCGGCGACCATTCTTTCCATATCAGCCACCTGCAGCACTTTCTTGCGCCGCGATTGGGGCTGCAGCCGCTGGAAGGCGCCGGCCTCGTCGATCAGGTCGATGGCCTTGTCGGGCATGTAGCGGTCGGTGATATAGCGCGAAGCCAGTTCGGAAGCGGCTTTCAGCGCTTTGTCGGTATACCGCAGGGCATGATGTTCCTCGAAGCGGCTCTTGAGCCCCTTGAGGATACGGTACGTGGTTTCCACATCGGGCTCTTCCACGTCGATTTTCTGGAAGCGGCGCGACAGCGCCCGGTCCTTGTCGAAGATTCCGCGATATTCCTGATAGGTGGTCGAACCGATACAACGCAAATTGGGCGATGTGAGCACGGGCTTGAGCAGGTTCGAAGCGTCCATGACGCCGCCTGAGGCCGCGCCGGCGCCGATGATGGTATGCACCTCGTCGATGAACAACACCGCCTTCGGCTGCTTGGCAAGCTCGCCAAGCAAGGCCTTGAATCGTTTCTCGAAATCGCCTCGGTACTTGGTGCCGGCAAGCAATCCGCCAAGATCGAGCGCGTAGATCACGCAGTCCTTGAATACCTCGGGCACGTTGTCTTCGATAATCATCCGCGCCAGACCTTCCACTACGGCGGTCTTGCCCACGCCCGACTCGCCAACCAGCAGCGGATTGTTCTTGCGGCGTCTTGAGAGCACCTGGATTACCCGGGTCACTTCGTCGGAACGGCCGATCAGCGGATCGATGCGGTTGAGTTCGGCCTGGCGGTTGAGATTGGTGGTGAAACTCTCCAGCGGCGAAGCGCGGCGCTCTTCCCCGCCCTCGGCGCCTTGCCGTTCGCGCTGCGGATCCTCGCCCGCGCCTTCGCCGGCAACCTTGGAAATACCATGGGAGATGTAGTTGATGACGTCGATGCGGGCGATATCCTGCTGCCTGAGCACGTATGCCGCATGGCTGTCCTTCTCCGCGAAAATCGCCACGAGCACGTTGGCGCCGGTGACTTCCCGCTGACCCGACGATTGCACGTGGAAAACGGCGCGCTGGACCACGCGCTGGAAGCCGAGGGTCGGCTGGGTCTTGCGCGTCTTCTCGGCCTCCGGAATCAGCGGCGTCATGGAGTCCACGTATTCCGCAAGTTCCCCGCGCAGGCGCGCCAGATCGCAATCGCAGGCGCGCAATACCTTGCACGCGACTTCATCATCGAGCAGCGCGAGCAGCAGGTGTTCGATCGTCATGAACTCGTGCCGTTTTTCATTCGCGCCACTGAAGGCTTCATTCAAATTGGTTTCCAGTTCTTTGCTCAACATGGCTTAACGATCCA
Source organism: Pseudomonadales bacterium (assembly GCA_963664805.2). Taxonomy (GTDB): domain Bacteria; phylum Pseudomonadota; class Gammaproteobacteria; order Pseudomonadales; family Pseudohongiellaceae; genus UBA9145. The sequence continues at coordinate 845,115 of OY761612.1, forward strand.
CTTCAACCGAACACAACAGCGGATGCTGGCATTCGCGCGAATACTTGTTCACCTGGGCGGCCTTGGTCTCCGCGATGTCCTTGCTGTATACCCCGCATACGCCCTTGCCTTCCGTATGGACTTTCAACATGATCTGCGTGGCCTTCTCGACATCGAGTTGGAAGAAAGTACACAACACCTCGACGACAAAATCCATCGGCGTGTAATCGTCGTTGATCAGGATGACCTTGAAGAGCGGCGGCTGCGACAGTTTCGGCTTGCCGGTCTTGACCTGCTCCCGCAAATCGCCGCCGGTATCATCGTCTACATTGCGCGGTAGGCTGCTCATGCGCATGGGCCCGGTAATTTCAAACTTTGACTTTCAAAGGTTGATAGTGTATAGCAAATCCGAAAAACCAGCGCCCTCCCAATAAACTTGACGGTAATCAATACCTTGGAGCTTGCGATGAGCACCGGCCAGGTTAAATGGTTCAACAATGCCAAGGGATTTGGCTTCATTTTACCGGATGACGGCGGCGACGACCTGTTCGCGCACTACTCCGCCATCCGCACGGACGGCTACAAGACCCTGAAAGCCGGACAACTCGTATCGTTCGACACCGTCGAAGGACCCAAGGGACTGCATGCGGCGAATATCAAGCCTCTGTCCGACCCGGAACCGAATTCTTCGGAGCCTGCGGCGGAAAGCGGTGACGGCGGGTGAGCCGCCGCTGTCATTTCGGAGCCGGCGCCTGGACACCGGCGGCTTGCCAGCGCGACAGCGCTTCCCGGTCGCTCTCGCGGATGCTCACCCACTCACTGCCGTCCCGGGTAATCTGCTTTTTCCAGAACGGCGCCTCGCTTTTCAGATAGTCCATGATGAAATTCGCGGCCTCGAAGGTTTCGCCGCGATGTTGGCCGGCCGCGCCGGCAAAGACGATCTGCTCGCCTGGGCGCAATACTCCCACTCGATGAACAACCCTGACAGCGAGTGGATTCCAACGTTGCTCGACCTGCCTGATGATTTCGAGGATGCTTTTCTCGGTCATGCCCGGGTAGTGTTCGAGGCGCAGTTCCCGGACTTCGTCCGCGCCGCCGGCGTCGTAGTAATCCCGGACGAGGCCGCAGAAGGTTACTACCGCGCCGGCGCCCGGGGCGTCGGCGCAAAGTTGCCGGTATTCGACGCCGAGATCGAAATCTTCGGTTTGTACGCTGATCCGCGCCATTTCAGCCACCGCTCATGGGCGGGAAGAATGCGACTTCGTCGCCGTCCGCGACCGCTCCCTCGTTGCCCGCGACAGCCTGGTTCACCGCAACGAGCACCTGTTCCTGCTCGCCGAGCATGCGCTCGAAGCTTTCGTCGACCGCGCGCAGATGGCGGATGAGATCGGCTACCGTGGCCACGTCCCCCGGCAATTCGATCTGTTCCCGGTCGCGACCGACCGCTTCCCGCACGCCGGCGAAATAATGAATTCGCAACATCAGCCGCCCTGCCCCGGGCGCTGGTGCGCGCCACTGCGTCCGCCGTATTTTTCCAGCAGGCACAATCCTTCGATGCTCATGCCGCGATCAACCGCCTTGCACATGTCGTAAATCGTCAGCGCGCTGACCGCGGCGGCGGACAGGGCTTCCATCTCTACTCCCGTGGGCCCTTTCACCTTGCAGCTTGCCGTGATTTCGACGCAGTTCGCTTCCCGGTTCAATTCGAGGCGGATATCTACCGAACTGAGCATCAGCGGATGACACATGGGTATAAGCGTGGCGCAATTCTTCGCCGCCTGGATTCCGGCGATACGCGCCACGGTCAGCACATCGCCTTTCTTGTGCCCGCCCGCGGCGATCAATTCCAGCGTTTCCGCTTGCATGCGCACACGGGCGCCGGCGACCGCCACGCGCCGGCTGTCGGGCTTGTCGCCGACATCTACCATCCGCGCATTGCCGGACTCGTCCAGATGCGTCAATCCACTCATGTTTCGCATTATCCATCATGGGACACCCATGTGAAACTCGAACTGGTAAAATGCGCGCTGCATGGAAACCTCGAATTCACAAGGCCCACGCGTAATCGTGGGCATGTCCGGCGGTGTCGACTCTTCGGTCGCCGCCAGCTTGCTGCTGCGCCAGGGATACCGGGTGGAAGGCCTTTTCATGAAGAACTGGGAAGAGGATGACGGCACCGAATATTGCACCGCCGAAGCCGATCTGGCCGACGCGAGAGCGGTGTGTGAGGTGCTTGGCATCGAGTTGCACGAGGCAAATTTCGCGGCCGAATACTGGGACAACGTATTTCAGCATTTCCTTGAGGAGTACCGGCAGGGGCGCACGCCGAATCCCGACGTCGTCTGCAATCGCGAAATCAAGTTCAAGGCTTTCCTCGAATACGCTCTCGAACTCGGCGCGGACCTGATCGCAACCGGCCATTATGCGCGCCGCCTGGAAAGGGACACGCAGGTCTGGTTGTGCAAGGGCGCCGACTCCAACAAGGATCAAAGCTATTTTCTCTGCGAAGTCAGCGAAGCCTGCATCCGCCGCTGCTTGTTTCCCCTTGGCGAGATAACCAAGCCCGAGGTGCGGACGCTGGCGGCGGAACTGAATCTGCCGACGCACGACAAGAAAGACAGCACCGGAATCTGCTTTATCGGCGAACGCAAGTTCAGCGACTTCCTGCTACGTTATCTGCCGGCGCAACCCGGATCGATCATGACTCCCTCGGGGGACGAGGTCGGACGGCACCAGGGACTGATGTACTACACTGTCGGTCAGCGTCAGGGACTTGGAATCGGCGGATTGCGCGATTATCCGGAAGCGCCCTGGTATGTGGCGCGCAAAGATCTTGAGAATAACGCGCTTTATGTCGTGCAAGGCGAAGACCACGAGGAATTGCAAAGCAACGGCCTGATCGCGGACATGCCTGCCTGGATCAATGGCGAGACGCCGCCGCTGCCGCTGCGCTGCAACGCCAAGACGCGCTACCGGCAGCCGGATTTCGGTTGCGAGATCGTCGGCGTCGGCGAACAACGGTTACGGGTTGAATTCGACCATCCGCAGAAGGCGGTCACACCGGGTCAGTACGTGGTGTTCTACCAGGACGAACGCTGCCTGGGAGGCGCACCGATTGAACGTTGTCTGCATTGAGGTGCGGTATGGATCAGGAACACGAACTGCTTTCGCTTTCTCCGCTTGACGGGCGCTATCGCGGGAAATGCGGCGAACTGGCGCCCATATTCAGCGAATACGGCCTGATGCGTTATCGGGTGCGGATCGAAATCGAATGGCTGTTGAAGCTGGCCGCCGAGCCCGGCGTCGCCGAATGTCCGTCCCCAGGAGATGACGCCGAGGAGTTCCTCCGCAATCTCGCCGCCAACTTTTCGATTGCCGACGCCGCGCGCATCAAGGAACTCGAGGCGACTACCCGGCACGACGTCAAGGCCGTCGAGTATTTTCTCAAAGAGAAACTCTCGCAAAAGCCCGAGCTGACTCCGCATCTCGAATTCGTGCATTTCGCCTGCACCACTTGGGACATAAACAATCTTGCCTACGCGCTGATGTTGCGCGACGGCCGCGAGGTGCTAACCGCGGCGCTTGCGCAACTGGTTGAGGCGTTGGCCGCCATGAGCGAACGGTTTGCCGCGCAACCCATGCTCTCGCGCACCCATGGCCAGCCCGCCTCGCCTACCACGATGGGCAAGGAACTTGCCAATTTCGTTTGGCGACTGCGGCGCGAGTCACGGAAATTCCGGGAAGTCGAACTGCTTGGCAAGATCAATGGCGCGGTGGGCAATTACAACGCGCATGTCGCGGCGTATCCGGAAGTCGAATGGCCCGGATTGGCCCGGGATTTTGTCGAGAGCTTCGGCTTGGGCTGGAATCCCCATACCACCCAGATCGAGCCTTACGATTCCTTCGCCGAGTATTGCGCCGCACTCGGTCGCCTGAACACCATCGCCCTGGACCTCGACCGCGACCTCTGGACCTATATTTCGCTGGGGTACTTCCGGCAGCGCGCGGTTGCCGGCGAAGTGGGATCATCAACGATGCCGCACAAGGTCAACCCGATCGATTTCGAAAATTCCGAAGGCAATGCCGGCGTAGCCAACTCGCTGCTGCATCATTTTGCCGAGAAACTGCCGATCTCGCGCCTGCAGCGGGATTTGAGCGATTCAACGGTACTCCGAAATTTCGGCATCGCGCTGGGCTACAGCTTGCTCGCGTTTCGTTCAACGCTGGCCGGACTTGGCAAGCTTGAAATCGATGCCGCGGCAATCGATAACGACATCGACAATTGCTGGGAAATCCTCGCTGAAGCGATTCAGACGGTGATGCGCCGTCACGGCGTGCCGGAACCGTACGAGAAATTGAAGGAACTTACGCGCGGCCGCAAGGTGGATGAGGAAGCCATCCGCGCATTCGTCGAAAAACTCGATATACCCGATGAATCCAGGCAATCTCTATTGCAACTCACCCCGCGCACCTACCTCGGCAAGGCGATTGTCTTGGCCGGTTCAATCCGCAACCCGTAGTTCTGCGGCTTCGATCCGTCGTCGTCGGGTTTGCGCTGTGCGGCGGACGCTGTAAACACATCCGTGTACGCCGCAGGCCCGGCATCCATGTCTCGCACGCCCGCTGCATAGCGCACAGCCGGCGACGACCGCCACAGTGGGTCATTCGGGTATGCTGCGTTCGCTGGCGCGGCGGAACTCGTCCCGCAGTTCTTCGAAGGTGGTTACCGAGGGGTATTGGGCGAAGGCTTCGATTACGTTGGCGGGGGCGCGGAAAAGTATGCCGGCGTCGGCTTCTTCCAGCATCGTGGTGTCGTTGTAGGAGTCGCCCGCGGCGATTACGCGGAAATTCAATGCGTGCAGGGCTTTAACACTTTGCCGCTTGGGGTCTTTTTGACGCAGTTTGTAGCCTGTTATGCGACCATTTCCGATTTCGAGCCGGTGGCAGAAAAGCGCCGGAAAATCCAGTTGACGCATCAAGGGGTGGGAAAATTCGTAGAAGGTGTCGGAGAGAATGATTACCTGGAAACGCGCCTTGAGCCAATCGAGAAAGTCTTTTGCGCCTTCGAGCGGCGCCATGCCCGCGATGACCCGCTGGATTTCGTCCACGCCCAATCCATGTTCTTCGAGCAGCCTCAGCCGCTGGCGCATGAGCACGTCATAGTCGGGCACGTCCCGGGTCGTTGCGCGTAGCGCTTCGATGCCGGTGTGCTCGGCGACGCCGATCCAGATTTCCGGCACAAGCACTCCTTCGAGATCGAGACAGGCGATTTCCACGGCTTCTGCTCCCCCTGGCGAAAGGGCGCAAATCTAGCAGATACCGGCCCAGGCTTTCAAAAGCCAGTGGGCGGGACTTTACGCTGGGGGAAAAATTATCGAGAATCGCCGCTCCATGGGTGTCCCATTGTGACTGAGCCTCCCTTTGCGAGGATTGTTCGATGTCTGCCGATGTCGATATCAAGCTAATGAACGCGCGTCTCGCGGAAGCCTCGCCACGGGAAATCCTCGCCTGCGCCTTCGCAACCTGGCCGAAATGCGCGCTGTCCTTCAGCGGCGCGGAAGATGTGTTGCTGTTGCATCTCGCGAGCAAATTGCGGCCCGATGTTCGGGTCTTCACGCTTGATACCGGCCGGCTCCATGCACAGACCCTTGCGTTCATTGAACGCGTGCGCGAATTCTATGGGCTGCGGATCGATATGCTTTATCCGGACGGCGAACGCCTGCAGCGCCTGGTCAGCGAGAAGGGGTTGTTCAGCTTTTATCGCGACGGGCACGAGGAATGCTGCGGCATTCGCAAGGTCGAACCCATGGGGCGCCATCTTGAAGGTTTCGATGCCTGGATAAGCGGAATCCGCCGGGACCAGTCCCCCACCCGCCGGGAAATCGGCGTGTTCGAGATCGATGCGCGGTTCTCCAATATGGGTGTCCCATTGATCAAGATCAATCCGTTGGCGAACCAGACTTCAAGCGAGGTTTGGAATCAGATCAGGATGCTTGAGATTCCCTATAATCCCTTGCACGATCAGGGCTTTGCCAGCATCGGCTGCGAACCCTGCACCCGGCCCACGGGGCCCGGCCAACACGAGCGCGAGGGGCGCTGGTGGTGGGAGGAAGCGACCATCAAGGAATGCGGACTACACAAGAAATAACATGGAATTTCTGCTGCTGATTCTGATGGGAGCCGCGGTCGGCTTCGCCATCGGCGTAACCGGCGTCGGTGGTGGTTCGCTGATGACGCCGTTTCTACTCATCATCGGTTATCCGGCGCCCGTCGCCATCGGCACCGATCTGTTTTATGCGGGTATCACCAAATTGGGCGGCGCCTATTCCCATCATCGGCGCAATCATGTCGCCTGGCCCATAGTCGTCTATCTCGCCGCCGGCAGCATCCCGGCCGCAATCGCCGTGCATCTGGTGCTGCTCGATACGCTCCTTGGGGATGCGAGCCTTTTCGAGGAAGTGTTGACCCGCAGTCTGGGCGCAATGCTGATCGCCACCAGCCTGATTCTCATTTTGCGAAACCGGTTGCCGAAAGTTCCGCGCGAACACAAGCGCGAATCGTTTTTCCTCACTTGGCTGACGGGCGCTTTCCTTGGCGTCTGCGTGACGCTTTCCTCGGTCGGTGCCGGCGCTTTCGGCGCCGCCGTGTTGTTGATGCTGCATTCGCGGCTGTCGGCCGTGCGGATCGTCGGCACCGACATCGCCCATGCGGTTCCGCTTACGCTGATCGCCGGCCTGGGTTACCTGAGCGGCGGATTCGTCGATCCGGTCCTGTTGCTGAGCCTGCTCATCGGTTCGCTGCCGGCGATACAGCTCGGCTCGCGGGTTAGTCACCTGCTGCCCGAGCGGATTCTGCGCGTGGCGCTGATCGCGTTGTTGGGAGCGCTTGGAACCTACTACAGCCTGTTTGTTTGAACCGCAGACCGAATCAGGGATTCAAAACGCCGTGAGGCACATGACCCGTGGCGACGAGATTGCTTGCCGAATCGCAATATTCGCGATGGTCGTCGAAATAGATGTCGGCCTCGAAGGCCTGCAGGAAAGATTCCTTGGCCAGTCCGCCGAGAAAGAGCGATTCGTCGATGCGGATGTTCCAAGCGCGCAAGGTGCGCACCACGCGTTCGTGAGCCGGCGCCGAACGCGCGGTGATCAAACAGGTGCTGATTGGCGCCTCGCCGTCGGGAAAGGCTTTCTGAATCTGCTGCAGGGCGGCCAGGAACGGCTTGAAGGGGCCGCCTTCCAGGGGCTCCTTGGCGGCCCGGCTCTCATTCCGCGTAAAACTTTCCAGCCCCTGCTCCTGATAAATCTTTTCCGACTCATCGGAAAACAGCACGGCATCGCCGTCGAAAGCGATTTTCAGGTGGTCGTCCGACTTTCGGCTATGTCGCGACGGCACGATCGTCGCGGCCGCGACACCGAGTTCGAGCGCCTGACGCACGTCGGCGCCGTCGAGAGAAAGGAACAACTGGCTGCCGAAGGCCGGGATGTAGCGGTAAGGACTGTTGCCGCTGCAAAACGCGGCGCGGGAAATCGACAACTTGTAATGCTGGATCGAATGGAAGATGCGCAGTCCGGTATCGGCGCTATTCCGCGAAAGCAGGATGACCTCGACCACTGGATGCTCGAGAACCTCGTTGAGTTTCAACAACTTGTTGACGAGATTGAAGGCAACCCCCGGCTTCAGCGGCTCATTTTCCTCGGCGATCTGGTGCTCACGGTAAGCCGCCAGTCCTTCTTCCTCGTAGATGCGGTGACTGTCCGCAAGATCGAAGAGGGCGCGCGATGAAATCGCAAGCACCAGCCGATCGCTTTTTTTGCCAGTCTGGTTTTTGCCTGTCTTACTTGACACGAACTGCGACTCTCTCTGAAATTCTGTCCCGGAGATAATGGGTGTTCTCTGAATATGGGGCACAGGATACCGAATTTATGAGTTTTTTGGCGGCGAGCGGCAAATTGCCGACAGGTTTGATTCTCTCCGGCGGCGGCGCGCGCGCGGCTTACCAGGTCGGTGTGTTGCGGGCGCTGGCCAGATTGCTTCCCGAACGGGCGCCGAACCCCTTCGATATTATTTGCGGCACCTCGTCGGGCGCCTTGAACGCCGCCGTGCTCGCCACCGAGGCCGAATGCCTGCAGAACGGCGTTAACTCGCTTTCGGAAATCTGGGGCAATATCAGCAGCGACACGGTTTATCAGCCGATGACGGGCAATCTGTTCGTCAGCGTGTCCAACCTGATGTTCTCGATCGTCGCGGGCGGCGGCGCTTCGCGTGCCTCGGCCTTTCTCGACAACAAGCCGCTGCGCAAATTGCTGAAACGCAAACTCGAACTCGACAAGATCCAACGCAATATCGACCGCGGCCTGCTCGACGCGCTCGGCATCACCACATCCGCCTATGGCTCCGGGGCATCGGTTTCCTTTTACCAAGCGGTGAAGGGAATCGAGGACTGGACGGGGCCCCATCGTATCGGTCGACGCTGCAAGCTCGGCGTAAAACACCTGATGGCTTCCTGCGCGATTCCCCTGTTGTTCCCGGCGGTTTCGATCGAAGGCCAGTTTTATTGCGACGGCGCGGTGCGGCAGGTTTCACCGGCTAGTCCGGCCTTGCGGCTCGGAGCGCGGCGGCTGTTCGTGATCGGCGTTAGCGGCAACCGCAGCATGGCCGGCGGCGACGAAAGCCTGACCGAAGAGCCGTCGAGCTACCAGGTGCTCGGTCACATCATGAATGGCGCCTTTGTCGACACGTTGGAAAACGACCTCGACGTGCTCAAGCGCATGAATCGCATGGCGAGAAACCGACAAGGTGGGCCGGGGCGGATTTCAGGCGCCAGCGGCGACTTGGTGGAATTTCTGGAAATTTCCCCCAGCGAACGCGTAAACCAGCTCGCTGTCGACTACTACGACGAATTGCCCAAGGGCATGGCGCGTTACATCAAGCAGGACAGTTCGAGCACCATGCTCAGCCTGATCCTGTTCGAGCACGGCTATTGTAATCGACTCGCCGACCTCGGCTTCCACGACGCCATGGCCAAGGAAGACGAGATCCGCAAGTTCCTGGATGTCTAGGCCCGCGGCCGCATGCAGATGCCGGTTCCGGCGAGGTCGCAATAGCCGAAAGGATTTTTCGCCAGATATTGCTGGTGGTAGTTCTCGGCGTAATAAAACTTCTCCAACGCCTTGATTTCGGTGGTAATCGCCGGAAAGCCGCGTTGCCTGAGCAACTCCCCGCAATGCTCCAGGCTGGCCCCTGCAGCCCTGCCCTGCTCAGTGGACACGGTATAGATCGCAGAGCGGTATTGCGTGCCTCGATCATTGCCTTGCCGCATGCCTTGCGTCGGATCGTGGTTTTCCCAGAACTCGGCGAGCAATCGTTCATAGCCTATCTGCGCGGGATCGAACCAGACCAGCACCACTTCGGCATGGCCGGTCATGCCGCCGCAGACCTCTTCGTAGCTCGGGTTGGCCGAAACGCCTCCGGCATAGCCGACCGCGGTGCTGTAAACGCCCGGCAATTGCCAGAACAGGCGTTCCGCGCCCCAGAAGCAGCCGAGGCCGAACACCGCCCTTTCAAGCCTCTCGGGCATCGGCTCGCAGATGCGGTTGCCGTTGACGAAATGGAAGGGGTCGAACTTGTTCATAATTGAATCAAATTGTGCGATAGCGCATGATAACGCACTCGTTGAACTGTCTCATGTGGACTTCCCCGGCATTCCATGAGTTCCGCCCTGCTTGAAAACTACGGCGTACGCGACCTGGCGTTGTCGCATGGCGCCGGTTCTTACGTCTGGAGCGATGCCGGCGGGAAATATCTCGATTTTGCCCAAGGAATCGCCGTCAACAGCCTCGGCCATTGCCATCCACGCCTCGTCGAGGCGCTAACGACCCAGGCCGGCGCGCTCTGGCACACTTCCAACCTGTTCCGCATTCCCGCCTCCGAGCGGCTGGCGGAAAAATTGACCGGGCTGTGTTTCGCGGACCGGGCGTTTTTCTGCAATTCCGGCGCCGAAGCTGTCGAATGCGGCTTCAAAATGATGCGCCGCTACCACTACGCCAAACGGGACACCCATGCCATCCAAGGGGACACCCATCGCAAGCGCATCATCGGACTCAGCGATTCCTTCCATGGCCGCACCCTGGCGACGATCGCCGCGGCGGGCAACAGCGCCCATTGCGAAGGCTTCCTCGCCGGCGACGCGGGCTTCGACCAGGCCGAGTTCGGCAACATCGACGCCCTGGCGGCGGCCGTCACCGCGGAAACCGCCGGCGTGATCATCGAGCCCGTGCAGGGCGAAGGCGGCATCCGCCCTGTCGATCCGGATTACCTGAAGCAAGTCAGGCAGTTATGCGACGAGAACAACATCTTGCTGATGTTCGATGAAGTGCAATGCGGCGTCGGCCGCACGGGTACTTTCTACGCCCACCAGCAACTCGGCGCGGAACCCGACATCCTCGCTTCCGCCAAGGGTCTCGGCGGCGGCTTCCCCATCGGCGCCTGTCTGGCCCGCGAAGCGGTCGCGGCCCCCATGAGCGCGGGCAGCCATGGCAGCACTTTCGGCGGCAACCCGCTGGCGATGTCGGTCGCGAACGCCGTAGTGGACGAAATCGGCAGCCCGGATTTCCTCGAACAGGTGCGCGCCAATGGCGACCGCCTCATGCGATCGCTGCGCGGCATGCGGGCCGCCAATCCCGGCATCGTCGCCGGAGTTTCCGGACTCGGACTGATGATCGGCGTCTTCCTGCATGTAGACGCGGGCCGTTTTGTCGCGCAATTGCGCGAGGAGGGACTGCTTGTGGTCAAGGGCGGCAACAACAGCATCCGCCTGCTGCCGCCGCTGAATGTGAGCCATGATGAAATCGGTCAGGCTTTGAAACTGATAGCCGCCGCCTTGAAAAAGATGGAGAGCAAGTAATGAAATTCGTATGTCTTTTTGGACCCGTGAAGCGCACGATCCGCCTGCTGGTCGTTGCCGCTTGTCTTGCGCTGGTTTCCGGCCAGGCGGCGCCCCAAGCGGCGAACGAGGTGACTGGAATGCCGATTGTTTCTTTTCAAGTGGCTGTCCCACAGGCCGCGCTCGACGATTTGCGGAACCGCCTTGCCAATACGCGCCTGCCCGACCAGATTCCCGGCACCTCCTGGGAATACGGCACCGAACGCGGCTATCTGGAAGAATTGCTGGCCTATTGGATGAATGAGTTCGACTGGCGCGCGCAAGAGGCGCGAATCAACGCCTTCGATCAGTTCACGACCGAAATCGACGACGTGAACATGCACTTCATCCACCAGCGTTCGGCCAATCCGGACGCGGTCCCGCTGCTGATCGTGCATGGCTGGCCGGGTTCGATCAGCGAGTTTCTCGACATCATTCCGCCGCTGGTGGACCCCGCCGCGCACTCTTCCACATACAGCGGCGAAATCGAAGACGCCTTCCACGTCATCGCGCCGTCGCTGCCAGGTTTCGGGTTCTCCGGCATTCCCGCGGCGCGGGGCTACAACCCGGAAAGAATCGCGCACATGCTGGCCGCCCTGATGGAGCGGCTCGGCTACGACTCCTACGCCATCGCCGGCGGCGACTGGGGCGCGATCATCAATCGGCACCTGGCCAATCACTATCCAGAGCGCTTGATCGGCCTGCATTCGAACATGATTCTCGCCGCGCCGCCGGCAGACGAGGAACAACGCAACCGGGCGACGCCGGAAGAACTCGCCCTGACCGGCGCCCGCGCCGCCTACATGCAGAACGAAACCGGCTATCAGGCGATCCAGGGCACCAAGCCGCAAACACTGGGTTACGGCCTTGCCGATTCGCCCGCGGGCGTCGCGGCCTGGATCGTCGAGAAATTCCACGGCTGGACGGACATGCCCCAAGGACCAGAAGGCGATCTCGACGATCATTTCTCCAAGGACGAGCTGCTGACCAACATCTCGATCTACTGGTTCACCGGCACGATCACCTCGTCCACGCGGATCTACTACGAGAACCGCAACACGCCGGCGGAAAAGCCCATCGAATATATCGACGTGCCCACCGGAGCGGCGATCTTTCCGGCGGAAATCTACATGGCGCCGCGGGCCTGGGCCGAAGTCGCCTACGACCTGCGCCACTGGACCGTAATGCCGCGTGGCGGCCATTTCGCCGCGCTTGAGCAACCCGAACTCTATCTCAACGACTTGCGGGAATTCTTCCGACTCCTGCGCTAAAGCCGGGAATTTCCAAAGGAGCGAACCATGACGACTGATTCCATCACCGACAACAACAGGACCGGCGGCATTCTCGGCTGGATCGAACGCGGCGGCAATCGCCTGCCCGACCCGGTCGTTATCTTCCTGTATTGCATCCTCGCGGTTATCGCCATCAGCGTGCTCGCCGCCGCAATGGGCACCTTCGCCTTGCATCCGACCCAGGTCGACGCGGCCGGCAATGCCGTCGCGATCCAGGCTGAAAGCCTGCTGTCGGCAAACAATATCAGGCGCTTGTTGGTAGAAATGCCGGTGACCTTCACCAGTTTCCACCCGCTGGGCTACGTGTTGATCGTCATGCTCGGCGCCGGCGTCGCCGAACGCTCGGGCCTGCTCGGTTCGGCCATGAGCGCGGCGGTGAGCAATGTGCCCAAGTTGCTGCTTACTCCCGCGGTGGCCCTCGTCGGCATGCTTGGCAATCTCGCCGCGGACGCCGCCTACGTCGTGCTGATCCCGCTTGCGGGAGTGATTTTCGCCGCCGCGGGCAGACACCCCATCGCCGGCATCGCCGCCGCGTTCGCCGGCGTTTCCGGCGGCTTTTCCGCCAATCTGCTGCCGGGACAACTCGACGCGCTACTTTTTGGCATCACCGAAGCCGCCGCCGAGACGATCCTGCCGACCTGGGACGCCAATATCGCCGGCAACGCCTTCTTCATCGTCGCCATGACCCTGGTGTTCCTGCCGGTCATCTGGTACCTCACCGACCGCGTCATCGAGCCGCGGCTTGTGCCCCTCGCGCAATCGAGCGACGGTTCCGTGGCAAGCGGCAGCGCGGGCATTATCAAGGATCCGGACACCGGCATCTCGGACACCGAACGCGCGGGTCTGAAGCGCGCCGGCTGGGCCATCCTCGGCGTGGTCGCACTCTGGGTATTCCTCTGCATCGGTCCGGGCACACCGCTGATCGACGAGTCCGCGCCCCCAGAAGCGCGCCTCAACCCCCTTTTCCAGTCCCTCGTCGCCGGCTTTTTCGTCATTTTCCTGGCGGCGGGCTGGGCCTACGGCGCGGCGGCGGGAACCGTCAAGAACCACCGCGACCTGATCGCCATGATGCAAGGCGCCATGGGCGACATGGCCTACTATCTCGTGCTCTCTTTCGCCGCGGCGCATTTCGTCGCGATGTTCAACTGGTCGAACCTGGGCCTGATCTTCGCAATTCATGGCGCGGCGGTGCTGGAAAGCTCGAACATGCCCGACACGCTGCTGATGGCCTCGATCATCCTCTTCGGCGCCGTGCTCAACCTTTTCATCGGCTCGGCGAGCGCCAAGTGGGCCCTGCTCGCGCCCGTGCTCGTGCCGATGCTGATGCTGGTCGGCATTTCTCCCGAAATGAGCACCGCGGCGTATCGCGTCGGCGACAGCGCCACCAATATCATCACGCCGCTGATGCCGTACTTCCCGCTGGTGCTGGTCTTTGCCCAACGCTGGCAGAAGGAATTCGGCCTCGGCAGTCTGGTGGCGACGATGTTGCCGTATTCGGTATTCCTGCTGCTCGCGGGATTGGCGCTGACAATTCTATGGGTGTCCCTTGGCCTTCCGCTCGGTCCGGCGGCGCCTGTTTCGTTCACCATGCCTTGAGGTGAGGGCCGGTCGGCGCAGCCGACAAAAAGCAATGCTTTTTGAGGCCCGAACGGCTCGCCATGGATGGCGAGACTGTGGGTTAGCGAAACCAAAGATGCCGCGCCAGGGACGGCATGTATAATCTGCGCTATCAAGCAGAGAAGGTCTAAACATGAAAAACTCACTTATCGCTCTCGGCCTGATTTCAGGGTTGGTTTTGCTGGCTTCCGCTCTCGCCCAGGAAGTCGAATACCCGGCCGCGTTCAACGAACCCATGCCCCTGCTCGAAGAGGCCATGGGAGATTTCCACTACCCCATTTCCTCGGAAAACGAACTGGCGCAGCGCTATTTCGACCAGGGATTCCAGCTCATGTACGGCTTCGCCAAGATGGAAGCCGTGCGTTCCTTCCACGCTTCCCGGCAGGCGGACCCCGAGTGCGCGATCTGCTATTGGGGCGAAGCCTGGGCCTGGGGCTCGTATCTCAACGGCGCCATGACCACCGCCGAGGCGCCGCGCGCGCTGGCGGCCGCGCGCAAGGCGCTGGAGAAGATCGACAACGCGAGTCCGAAGGAAGCCGACATGATCCGGGCGATCCAGGTCCGTTACGTCGAGGACTACGACCCGGAAACCCGCCGCGTGCAGGACGAGCTCTACCGGGATGAGATGGCCGAACTGGCCGCGAAGTATCCCGGCGATCTCGATATCGTCACGCTCTACGGCGACGCCCTGTTCCTGCTCGAAGAGCGGCGCGGCTACCGCTCGCTGGAAAATCCCAACACCGTCCACCTGCACAACGTGCTGCTGTCGGTGCTAGACCGCAAGATCGACCACCCCGGCGCCTGCCACCTGCTCGTACACGCCTCGGAATCCACCCCGACGCCGGAACTGGCGGCCCCCTGCGCGCGTTATCTCGGCGACACGATTCCAGGCTCAAGCCATATCAATCACATGCCAAGCCACACCTGGAACGAGATGGGCCTCTGGCACGACGCGGTGCGCGCCAACGCCAAGGCCTGGCTTTCGGACCAGAAAGCGGCCCATGGCCTCGGCATCTCCACCTACGCCACCCACAACCTGACCATGCTCTATTACGCGGGCGCCATGGGCGGCGAAAGCGCCGCGTCGCTGCAGGCGGCGCGCGACCTGGCGCGATTGAACGGCAATACCGCGATGCTGACGCTTGCGCTGGTGCGCTTCGGCCGTTTCGAGGAAATCACGGAAGTCATGGAACCGCCCGCGGGCGAAGTCAACCGCGCCATGTTCGATTTTTCCCACGGCTACGCGGCACTGAAACTCGGCGACGTCGAAAAGGCGCGGCAAACCGCGGAGAAATTGCGGGAACTCGCCGCCACGAGCACCTCCCGTTTCCGCTTCCATGACGGCAAGGACATCATCGGCACGATGGCGCACATCCTCGAAGGCGAGATCTTCTGGAGCGAAGACAACCGCGAAGCCGCGCTCGGGGCCTTCCAGCAAGCGGCAAGCTACTACGACAAGCTGAACTACGACGAACCCGAACCGCTGCCCTTCTCGCCCCGCCACTGGCTCGGCGCGCTCTACCTGGAAATGGAAGCCTACGACAACGCCCTGGCCGAATACCGGCAGGACCTCAGCGAACACCCGAACAACATCTGGGCGCTCTGGGGCATCCAGCAGGCCTTGCTCGCCCAAGGCGAAAGCGAGTCCGAAATCGACGAAAAACTCCAAGGAGCATTCGAATACGCCGACATCTGGCTGCCGACGACGAAGTTCTGACCCTCAGGCTGAGTTGCGGGAGGCGTTGATGTTGCCGAACATGCAGCGGACAATGAGTTTTTCGTAGCGGGAGCGGTCGGATTTCTTGCGGCCGCCGCGGTTGATCTGCATGAAGGCGAACTGCTGAATGACGAGCAGGGGCAGCACGACGCGCCGGCGCAGTTCGATGCTGAGGCGGCTGGCGGGATTGTCTTCGAGCAATTTCCGCTGGCCGGAGATTTCCAGCACCATTGCGCGGCTGAGTTTGAATTCGTCGTGGATCAAGCGCCAGAATTCGCCGAACCTGGGATGCTCGGCCATGTAGGCCGTCAGTTCGAAATTGGCCTTGCTCATGCTTTGCATGCTGTTGCCGACCAAGGTGCGGAAAAACCGGTTGCGCTGGTATAAATCCTTCAACTCCTTGAGGCGACCGGCATCCTTCAATTGCTTCAACGCGGTTCCCAGACCGTAGAATCCGGGTACGTTCTGGCCGAGTTGGCCCCAGGCGCCGACGAAGGGAATCGCGCGCAGGTTCTCGAAATCCTCCCCGCCCGCGCCGCCGCGCCGCGACGGTCGGCTGGCGATGTTCGACTGGGCGTAGTAGCTCATCGTGCTCATTTGTTGCAGATACGGCAAAAATTGCGGATGCGATTTGAATCGCTGGTAACACTCGAAACTGATCCACGACATGGCTTCTAGCAATTCGCGTTGCCGCAAATCGATTTCCCTTTCGGCCTGGTCGTAGAGATTGTTTTCCAAGCCCGCGGCCAACAACTGCCGCAGATTGTGCTTGGCCGCCACCTGAGTGCCGTAATGGGAACTGATCGTCTGGCCTTGCACCGTCAACTGGATCTGATTGCTTTCAATGGTTCTGCCGAGCGCGGCGTAAAACTTGTAGGTGCTGCCGCCGCCTCTTCCCGGAGGGCCGCCGCGGCCGTCGAAAAACGCGACTTCGACCCCGGCGGCGCGTGAAACCCGGGTGATGTCTTCCTTGGACTTGAAGATCGACCAGTTCGCGGTCACATAGCCGCCATCCTTGGTGCCATCGGAAAAGCCGAGCATAACAGTCTGCTTGCAATCGCGCCGCCGCAAATGTTCGCGGTAACGCGAATCGCCATACAGGCCGCGCATGATTTCGCCGGCCTGGTCGAGATCGGCGATGGTTTCGAACAGGGGCGCGATGTCGACCGTGGGCTTGGTCCAGCCGGCGCCGCGCAACAGCGCCAGCAGGCTCACCACGTCCAGTGCGCCGCGGCAATTGCTGATGATGTAGCGATGGCAGGCGAGTTCGCCGTTGCCGCGCTGAACCTCGCGCATCAAGACGAGCGAATTCATGGTATCGGCAAAAATCTCGTCCGAATCCCGCGGCCATTCGATTTCGCTATCGAATCGCAAGAGGAAATCCACCTTCTCCGCGTAATCCAAGGAGTCGAAATCCGCCGGGAACAGTTCCGGATTGAGCTCCACAGCCCGCCCGAGGCTTGCCGCGAGCACTCGCGAATCCTGGCGGATGTCGAGGCTGGCGAAATGGAAGCCGAAAGCCCGGACTTTAAGCAACAGGGAATCGAGTTGATCCAGATACAGCGATTGGTAGTTTTCGACTATCTGCGCGCGGACCGCTTCGAGTTCGTCGACGAGATCCGCCGCCGAAGGATAGGCGGCGTCGAGCTCATTCACGAGTTCGCGGTACAGGCGATGCTCGATCACCTCCAAGCGCTCGTAGACGCCGGCGAAACTGAGTCGGCGTTTCAGTTCGCGAATGTCAGCGTGATAGCAGGAAACAATCAGATCGCGCAATTTTGCCGCAACTTCGGCGGTGATAGCGGCAGTTACCAACGGATTGCCGTCCCGGTCTCCTCCCGGCCAGAAGCCCACGCTGACCAATCGGGGATTCGGACGGTAGCCCTTGCCGAGTTGCTCGGCCAACCGGGTGTGAATCCGTCCGATGGCCGGGTAGAAGATATTGCTCAGATACCAACACAGGTTCACAGCCTCGTCGAGCGGCGTCGGCTTCTCCTTGTTGAAGAAAGGCGTGTTGCCGAGTTGCTGCAACAGCTTGCGCGAGCGGCTGATGTCCTGCTTGCGGATCGCATCGGTCAGATCGGTAATGATCGCGAGTACCGGGCCGGGGTAGAACTGGGTTGGATGCGCGGTCAATGTCACCCTGGCACGGAAACGGTCGAGCAAGGCGAGCAGTTCGTCCTGCAAATTGTCGGCGCCGGCCCTGGCGGCGAGTCGATGCAACTCGTTGCCATGCACTGTATCGTGAATCTTTTCGAAAGCGGCGTCTTCAAGCGCGTCGACGAGCACGATCTGCCGTTCGACGTATTGCACGACCTTGAACAGAAAGGCGGCTTGCTCCTCCTCGTCGAAATCGGGCCGATGGGAGGCGAAGAAATCGCTGAGGATCCGCGCCGGATCGGCGCCGGCGGCGAGACCGTCGCGGCAAGCCTCTTCGAGCAGTGGCAACAGCACGCCGGTCTGCTGCACGGCGTCGAGCGGCAAGGTGAGAAACAGCCCGTTGTAGAGTTGGTAATTCAACTCCACCAAGTTGCGGTAATCACTGCCGATTGACTGGATGGACATGCCGCCACTATCGATGCTGGAGAAAGTTCGCGGTTGCGGAATGCCGCCGACTCTGTTGTAAGCTATGTCCGGCGGCGATGCCGCACGCATGATAACCCACCGCATCCCAGGCCTGAAATGTCGTTCGTCACAATCCTGGTACTGCTCGTCATGGCCGCGAGTGCCTATCTGCCGCTGGCGGCGTGTCGCCATTGGACCGGCGCCTGGCGCGCGGCGGCGCTGGCGCCGTTGCTGATATTGTTGTTGTGGGTCGTGCTGATTCTCGCCGGCCGCGCCGCCGACCCGTCCTCCCATGCGCTTTGGGAACTCGAATTGTTCGGCTGGGCCATGGGCGCGATGGTCTACATGGTTGCGGCGTTTACGATCAAGTCGATTCTCGACAAGTCCCGGCGCTGAAGAGCAACGGCATGTCATTCTGCGCGCAGTCGCAGAATCTCGTCTGCGATGCTGAGATTCTGCGACTACGCTTCGCTTCGCGCAGAATGACGAAGTGGGGGTGCTTCGCTTCGCGCAGAATGACGGCAAGGTAAGTCAAAACGCCACAAGGCCAAGCAGGAAGAACGCCGGCGCCGCCAGTGCCGCGCAAATGAGCGCATACGGTAACTGGGTCCGGACGTGGTCGATGTGGTCGGTGGCGGAAGCCATCGAGGCCACCACCGTCGTGTCGCTGATCGGCGAGGCGTGATCGCCGAAGATCGAACCCGACAGCACCGCCGCGAGAAAATATCCCGGGTTGATGTCGAGCGAGAGCGCGATCTGCATCGCCAGGGGAATCATGATGGCGAAAGTCCCCCAACTCGAACCGATGGAAAAGGCGATGAAGGCGGACAGGATGAACAGCAACGGCAACAGCAGCGAAAGCGGAATCGCCTCCCGCGCCAGTTGCGCCACATAGGTTCCGGTTCCGAGCAGATTTGCCACATCCCCCAAAGCGAGCGCGAACAGCAGGATCACGGCCACAGGCAGCAGGCCCCCCGCCCCGCGCAGGAAAGTTCGCATCAACTCGTCGACATTTCCCCGGCGATCAAACAGCACGAGCGCCCAGCAACAGGCAAGCGCCAGCAGCACGGCCCAGAGCACCGAAGTCGAACCCGACCCCGCCGTGATATCGCCGTCGCCGGTGATATAGAGCGAAATCGGCATGCTCAGCACCATGACCGCGATGGGCGCGATCATGTAACGCGCCCGGTCCGCCGCGCCGGCGGCCTCCCGGCTCGCGAGAATCGACGGATCGACCATGGGCGTGGCGTTGGGCCAGAGCAATTCTCCGTCCGCGGTGCGCTGTTCGGCCTTGCGCATCGGGCCGAGATCGAGATTGCGCCAGATCGCGACCGCGCAGAAAGCAATCGCGATCAGCGCGTAGAAATTGAGCGGAATCGCGGTGATGAACACGTCGATCGGGTTCTCGATAGCCGACGAGGACAACAGCCCGAGTACGATGGCGCCCCAGGCGTTGAGCGGAATCAGGATACAAACCGGCGCCGAAGTCGAATCGATGATATAGGCCAGTTTTTCGCGGGAAATCCGGTAATGATCGAACAGCGGCCGCGAAATCGCACCGGCGACGAGCAAGGTGATGTTCGACTCGACAAAGACGACGATGCCGGTGAAATAAGCGAGCCATTTCGCCCGCCAGCTATTGTTGACCCAGGCGCTGCTTTCGAGCAGCCGGATGAAGCCGCGCACGCCGCCCATCTGTTCGATGGAGGCGATCAGCCCGCCGATCACCAGCGTGAATATGAGCACCCGGGTATCGCCCGCATCGGAAAAGACGTTAATGATGCCGTCGAGCGCCAGCGGCAAGGCGCGCAAGGGGTCGAGCGAATGAAACAGGCAGAATCCCGCCCAGATGCCGATCCCCAGGGAAATGACGACCTGCCGCGTGGCGATGGCGAGCAGGATCGCCAGCAAGGGCGGCAAAATCGACAAGGCGTTCGGCTCGTATGCTTCCAAAGCCCCCTCCGCCGCGCTTTCCCGTTTTCCGCTCCGGCCCCGCTTACTGCGCCAGATTCGCCATGGTGATCACGAAAGCCCGGATCGCTTCGGCGTCGGAATCATCGAGTATTCCTTCCCAGGACGCCATGCCCGAATCGGCCATATCGCCTTCCATCACGACGCCATGCCAGGCCTCGGCGTCGCCGAGCATGCCGCTCATGCGCAAGTCGGGATAGGTGTCGAGCCGAATGGAAACCGCGAACGGGCCGTGACAGACGCTGCAATTGCGGTTGTAGGCGGATTCGCCCTGGGCGATCATCTCGTTGGAAGCGTCGGTCTGGGGAATTTCCATCGGCGCCGCCTCGATCTCCGCCAGATCGGGCATTTCCGGCAGCGAAGCGTCGCCGCCGATGCGATAGACGAGCAGGCGCGAGTTGTTGGTGGAAAGGTCCGTAGTCGCCACCGCCGCGCCTGGGCCGTCTTCAGGCAAGGCGGGAGAGCCAACGAGTTGGGCGATGTATTGCTCGTCCCCGACCATGAAAGTCGATGGCGCCGCCATGACGCCCGCCTGGGTCAAGGTCGACCACAATTGTTCGCCGGTATCGTCGTTGAAAGCCGCCAGTTCGCCGGAGCGATTGCCTTGGAACACCAGGCCGCCCCCCGTCGCCAGCACGCCGCTGGCGCTCGAGCCCCCCGGATGCATCACGCGCCAGACTTCTTCCTGCGCCACCGGATCCCAGGCCTTGAGCAAGGCGGCGTTGACCGGCGCATCGGACAGGCCGAGCATGAAAGTGATGCCGCGACCGAAATCGATCCCGGTATTCCAACCTTCCGGATCGACGATGAACTCGGCGTCGCTGACATAGCCTAGGAAGTTTTCGGTCACCGGGATGTAAACGAGATTGGTGCGCTGGCTGAAGGCCATCGGATACCAGTTGTGCCCGCCCAAGGGGCCAGGCATCACCAGGGCCGGCTCGCCGGTGCGGTCGTAACGCGCTTCGGGCATCTCCACGGGGCGGCCGGTTTCCGGGTCGATATGGCTCGCCCAATTCACCGGGGTGTATGGCTCAGCGGAGATGAACTCGCCGGTGGCCGCGTCGAGCACGTAGAAAAAGCCGTTCTTCGGCGCCTGCATCACCACCCGGCGCAGTTCGCCGGCGATTTCCAGGTCCGCGAGCATAATGTGCTGGGTGGCGGTGTAATCCCAGGTTTCTCCCGGCACGGTCTGGTAGTGCCAGGCGTAGCTGCCATCATCCGGGTCGAGCGCGACGATGGCGGTGAGGAAGAGATTGTCGCCGCCGTCCGGGCTGCGCAAGGTCTGGTTCCAGGGCGAGCCGTTGCCGACGCCGATGTAAAGCAGGTCGAGTTCGGCGTCGTAGGCCATGGAGTCCCATACGGTGCCACCGCCGCCGAGGTTCCACCATTCGCCGGTCCAGGTGTTGGCGGCGGCGGTCATCACATCGCTTTCGTAGCCGTCCGCCGGATTGCCGGGCACGGTGTAGAAGCGCCAGACCTGCTCGCCGCTGTCGGCGTCGTAGGCGGTCACATAGCCGCGCACGCCGTATTCCGCGCCGCCGTTGCCGATCATGACCAGGCCCTTGATGACCCGCGGCGCGCCGGTAATCGTATACGGCAATGCGGGATCCGTGGTCATCGTTTCCCATTCCAGGCTGCCGTCGCTCGAATCGATCGCCACCAGGCGCCCGTCGATGGTGCCGACAAACACCTTGCCGTCCCACACGGCAACGCCGCGGTTCACCACGTCGCAACAGGCGTCGCGGCCCTTTTCGCGGTCGACCCGCGGGTCGTACTTCCAGAGTTGTTCGCCGCTTTCGACATCGAAGGCGTAAACCATGCTCCATGCCGTCGAGACGTAGAGCGCGCCGTCGACCACGATGGGCGTGGCTTCCTGGCCGCGGCTGGTGTCGACATCGGCATACCAGGCCAGGCCGAGCTGATCGACGTTGTCCTGGTTGATCAGATCGAGCGGACTGTAGCGTTGCTCGTCATAGGTTCTGCCATAGGACATCCAGGCGCCGGGTTCGGCGTCCGCCCCGACGAGCCGCGCCTCGTCCACCGCCGCGGCGTAATCCTGGGCCAAAGTCGATGCGGACAAGGCCAGGCCGGCAAACAGGGCCGCGGCCCGGAGTTTCAGGTAAGTCAATGTTGAATTAGTCATCTTGGTGTTTGCCTGCATTCATGAAACCGGATTTTGCCGCGCCGAAAAGGGCTGGTCGAAAAGGGCTGGCCGACAAATACTGTCACAACTGCAAACCCGAGTCTAATGCGGGCGCAAGTGCGCCCTCGCCAAAACCGCTTCGCGGTTTTTGACTCTCCCAAGGGAGAGTATTCGGCTCCGCGACGCCCGCGGACGCGTTGAATACTCCCCTCCCGGGGAGGCGAATCCGCAGAGCGAATTCGGTGTGGGGACTCCCGCGCTGGGCTGATCGCCAAAACCAGAATCGCCGCATAACAGTGGAGCAAATCGCCGCATTGTGGTATGTATGTTCTTTGAACCATCAATCCAAGACAGGAGAAGGTTTATGGACCGCCGTTCGTTCCTGACCAATATGAGCGCAGCCTCGCTCGCCTCTATTGCCGGCGCGACAACTCTGACCGCCAAGGCCGACGCGCTTGAAGAAGCAATGAGCGCGGAACTCGACAAGCGTATCGCCATGCCTTGGGCGTGCGGCATCGAGGGCACGCCGGAACCGATCCCAGGCGACACCAGACCCTGGTATCAGCACGAGGATCCGCGTCTGCCGGAAATGCCCGAGGCGCCCACGCTGATCGATTTCTTCAAATTGCGTTTCGCCCCGGCGAACCACATTCTGCAAAGCGCCAGGCTGGCGAAGATGAACGGACTCGACGAAAAGGTCATTCTTGCCTGCCTGTTGCACGATATCAGCGTCGAGAACCTGATCCGCACCGACCATGGCTACTGGTGCGCGCAGATGATCGCGCCCTATGTGGACGAGGAAGTCGCCTGGGCGATCGAGAAGCATCAGGCGTTGCGTTTCTTCCCCGACGAAAGCGTCGGTTACGAGTATCCCGAGGCCTATATCCGCTTCTTCGGCGCGGATTACCAGCCCGAGCCCTATATCGTCAAGGCCTGGGAGGAAGCGAAGA
The DNA here is from genome assembly GCA_963664805.2 of Pseudomonadales bacterium. GTDB lineage: Bacteria > Pseudomonadota > Gammaproteobacteria > Pseudomonadales > Pseudohongiellaceae > UBA9145. The sequence goes on from OY761612.1 coordinate 868,273, forward strand.
ACCACAAGTGGTACATGTCTTCCAGGCTGATTACCCTGAACGACCTGTATTCGTTCGAGGAAGGCGTGGAAGTCGATGTCGACGATTTCACCGACATCATCGGCCGCAACTTCAAGCAGCCGAAGGAAGGACTTGGCTTCGACGGCAGCCCCGTGGCCCACATGTGGCGTTCGATCATCTGGCCGAACAACTTCCTGTAGCCGGAAGCCAGACCCGACGCCGGTTCTCCGGCGCCGGCCGGGAACGCCAATGACGCAGCAGAACTCCCCGGAACCCCCGAAGCCTGGTTCCGGGGACGGCGCCACAGACTATCAGCTATACATCCGCGCGATACAGGTCGAGCAGGCTTGGCCGGCGATTCCCGGCTGGACGCTCTCATCCCGGCTCGGTCCCTTGCTTGTCAGTTTCGAAATCACCCTGAAAATCCTTCAGGAAAGCCTCGACGAGGCCGCCAGGCGCCTGTATCTCAACAGCGGCCAGAAATGCGAAGCCGTCACAATCTGCCTCAACCTGCAACTACGCCTGCTGACCGAATTCGCTTCGCGAGATTCCGCGGGACAGCCAACGAAAGGTATGGGACACCCATCTCGGAACGGAATTGAAGAGCCCGCGACGCCGGAGGGATTGCTCGGCCCGGCTTCCAGCGAATCCTCGTGGGGCGAAGTCATGGAAAAACTCGCCCGCATGAGCCAAGGCCAGCGCCTATGCGAAGAATTGAACCTGCGTTATCAAGCGCTCGTGGCGGCCCTCGGCTTCGACCTTGGCCTGGCCGGCAAGCCGGGATTCGACTACGACAAATGGATCAAGCCGGCGCAGGTACACGATCTGTACACGCCAGACCGCCGCGGCGATTACCCCGAAGACGCCCTCTTCGTCCGCGTACACCAAGTCTGCGAAGGATTGCTTGAGGCCATGCACATCGAACTGCGCGACGCTGAGCAGGCCCTGTACGAGGTCGATTACCTCGGCGCCGAAAGCCGTGCGCTGACGGCGGCGCGCTTCGCGGAACTGATCGACAGCGCCCTCAACCTGCTGGGAGAAATGAGCCAGACCGAATACGCCCCCTTGCGTCTCGCCCAGAGAGACATCAACATCTCCCAGTCCCCGCGCTGGCAGGCCGGCAAATCGATGGTCAAGGATCATTTCTGGCTGTTCATCCAGCAATTGAAGAACTACGGGCTCGACCCATTCCTGGTCATGGTGAACCAAAGGGAACATGTCGTCGAACATCGCCTGCTGCAAGCTTTCAAGCGGCTTTCGCGCACGATGCGGGAAAGCCTGTCCAACCACTTCCTGCTGATGCAGAACATCCAGGGCAGCGCCGAAGTCGGCAACATCGACCCGGACGCCCTGAGCTTGGAAGGCCCGGTCGCGTCGCCCCTGCTCCCGGAACTCGCCAAGGCCTTCGACAAACTGACCTTGTGGACCAGCCTGAAACACGCCGGTCTAACCGGCGCCGTTATGCGCGAACTCGAAGAAGAACACGGCTTGGCGGAAAGATACAACCACGGTCCGCCAACCGAACCGAGCACCCGCTCGCGCATGCTGCGCACCATAGACCGTTATTTCGAAACCCTGCGCGAAGGCGAACGCGACGCATGGATCGCCCTCTTCAGCGAACCGCCCTACTTCGAAGATCCCAAAGGCTCAAGCCCCGCGGTCTCGCGACAGGAACTCGACCTGCGCTTTCGCAACCTGCGCAACCTGTTCCCGCGCATCGATTCCTGCGAATACCAGATCCTCATGGAAGACGAAAACTCCCTGCAAGTGCAATGGACGATCACCGGCACAAGCTTCCTCGAAAACATCCCCGCCAGCGCCACCCGCGACCAGATCTTCCACTTCGACCCCAACGGCCACATCCGCATGACAATCGCCGACTGGAACCCCGAAGCCCTCGCCGACCAGCTCCTCGACCAGCACCGTGAAGCCATGCTCGACGCCATCGGCCAGATCGACTGATTGAAATTTGAGCGCAAGAATCGAAATGACGGATTTCGCCAACTGACCTAGCTTTGTGAAGACGGCATCAGCGAGCCTTGGCGAGGATGATCGATATGCAGACCAGTCCGAATGTTGGAAATCGCCCGCTTCCCGGCGAGCGCGAATGCTGGGAGGCGATTGTCGAGCGCGACCCGGACGCCGCCGGCGAGTTTTTCTATGCGGTGCTGACGACAGGCGTGTATTGCCGCCCGGGCTGCCCCGCCAGACTGCCGCTGCGGGAGAACGTGCGCTTTCACGCCACTTGCGCGGACGCAGAAAATGCGGGTTTTCGGCCCTGCCGGCGCTGCAAGCCGGACGAGCCGCCACCGGTCGAAAAGCGCTTGCAACTGGTGGAGGCGGCATGCCGCTTGATCGAATCCTCAGAGAATCCGCCGAGTCTGGAAGAACTCGCCCGCAATGCGGGTATTAGCCCGTACCATTTCCATCGCGTCTTCAAGAGCGTCACCGGCTGCACGCCAAAAGTGTACACTTCGGCGCACCAAGCCGGCCGAATGCGCGAATCCCTGCGCAATTCCGGTACAATCACTCAAGCGATATACGACGCAGGCTTCAATTCCCCCAGCCGCTTCTATGCCAAGGCGCCCGAAGCGCTGGGAATGTCACCGGTGAATTTCCAAGGCGGCGGCAAAGGAGAACAAATCCACTTCGCCGTTGCAGACTGCTCACTCGGCGCGATATTGATTGCCGCCGCGGAAAAAGGCGTTTGCGCGGTCCTGCTCGGGGATCACCCCGAATCCCTCGTCCACGATCTCGAAAACCGCTTCCCGAACGCAAAACTCGTGGCCGGGGATGCTGAATTCGAGTACCTTGCCTCCAGAGCCATCGGCCTGGTCGAAACCCCGGCAAATGCCGTCGACCTGCCGCTGGACATCCGCGGCACCGCGTTTCAGCAAAAAGTCTGGAATGCGATCAGGAGTATCCCGCCCGGAGAGACCAAAAGCTACGGCCAGATCGCAAACCGCATCGGTGTAGCAGGCGCGGCACGGGCCGTTGCCGGAGCATGCGCCGCCAACCCCCTCGCGGTCGCGGTCCCCTGCCATCGAGTGGTATGCAACGATGGCTCCCTTTCAGGATACCGCTGGGGCATGGAACGCAAACGAACGCTGCTGAAACGCGAGGCCGCCTCACGGAAAAGTTGAATGATTTGTGCTCAAACGGTTTTGGTGCCCGGGGCCGGAATCGAACCGGCATGATCGCAATGATCGAGGGATTTTAAGTCCCTTGTGTCTACCAGTTTCACCACCCGGGCGGAACGGAGCGGGACGCGGGCCAATCATTGTAAGTGCTCGCCCGGCAAATTTCTTCCGAATTCACATGCGCCCCTGTTTCTTCGGCAGGTCATCGGTCAACTCGTAATAATCCCCCCTGTCGCCGACATGGATGTGCTCCACCGGCTCCAGACCATCGGAATTGTCCAGCGTCCCGGCCATGATGCTGACGTGATTCCCGTCCTTGGGGCGCCAGAACAAGCTCGAACCACATCGTCGGCAGAACCCGCGTTGCGCGCGTTCAGAGGAAGCAAACCAGGCAAGACTCCCGTCGGCGACGATCTGCAGCGCATTTGCGGCTGCGGCGGTCGCCGCGACGAAATGCCCACTGGTCCGCCGGCACTGCCCACAATGGCAATAAATGATCGGTCGCAAAGGCCCCGCAACCCGGTAACGCACGCCCCCGCAAAGGCAACCGCCCGTCCTGTCAAGCATACCGTCCACCCCCGTCCTCAAAACACCCACTCGGGCCATAACAATATCAATACTCCGGGAAAAGCAATATCGAGGCCAACCGGGAGCGGGTCTTCCATCTGTGATACGCGGTGGGTTTCGAGCAATTGATGGAACGCATCGACGTCTTGCCGCCGATATTGTGGCGATTTCGCCCCGCTGCCGAACCATCGTCGGGAGCGAATGCCGGCAACTGGCCTTGTGGCGCGGCCGGTTATCAATCCCAGCATCCGGCCGGCCTGCCGCGGCAGCACCGCGCCGCCGTCGGAGCTGATGGCGCCGCCGCGAAATCCTGCTACCGCCGGGCGGCCTTTGCGGTTGGCGAAACGAATGGGCTTCGGGCTGCAATCCGTCATGGGCGCGGTGGCGCGGTGCCCTTCGATATCGGCTTATGGATGCCCCGCGCGCCTCACTCTCGCAAAATTGGGGTTAACTGACCATCGTTTTTGTGAATTGGGAATGCCAATGAACAAAGCGCATGTGCTCGCGGGCATGGCGGTGTGCTTCACCGCATTGTTGGGGCTGCTCGACAAATCCGCCGGCATTGCGCTTTGGTTTGCCGGCTTTCTGGCCTTTTGCGACTTTCCCGGATTCGCTACCCATCGGGTAGCAAATTCCTTTCGGCTCAAGACCCAGTACTCTGCAAACCTCCGCCGGAATGGTCACATGGCCGCGCTGGTTGATACTGGTAATCATCTCCTTCATATGTTGAAGCGTTGCTGCAGTGCCGCTCGATCTCTCCGCGTGAAACAACCCTGCGGTGACCCGTAGTGCGGACCCCCGCCAGGGGCGTCCATAATGGCGCTTCGGCATTTGGCGGTGAGAGAGGGATTCGAACCCTCGATGCCTTTCGACATACACACTTTCCAGGCGTGCTCCTTCGACCACTCGGACATCTCACCGAAATCGGTATCGGTATTCCCCGCTATTGTCTTGCGTCGCGGCCCATCAATTGCTCCGGCGTTATAGGCAAAGTGCTGCGGTAGACGTTTATTTCCAAACCGCCGCGGCGGAGAAAATGCATCGACACGCTCAAATGCTCCGGTTCGCAGACCCGGATGATGTCATGAAACACGTGTTCGGCGCATCGTTCGTGCCAAGCCGCGTGATTGCGGAAGCCGCACAGATACGACAGCAGCGCCGGCTCCGGGATCTCCCGGCCGTCATAGGCAATGGCGACGCTTGCCCAATCCGGCTGTCCGGTAACCGGGCAGATCGAGCGAAACAGTTCCGTGCGTATTTTCCTGTCGCGCACCCGGTTCGCGCCGGTTGCCAGCAGGTTGGCGTTGGGGCCGCCGGCAACGGGTACGGGATGATGGTCGATCAGCGCAAAGTCGCCAAGCCGGCAATCGTCCGGGTAGCTGGTCAGTCCCCAAATCCGCACTTCCGGGTCCGCGCCGCAACAGTTCGCCAGGTCCATGCGAATCCGTTCGGCGGCCTGGTCGGTGTTTTCGAATCGTTCCCGGTTGAGGCCGGAGAGATACAGTTTCAGCGACTTCGATTCCACCATTTTGGGCGAGTCCGCGGGGAAAATGAACTCACCGATGAAGACGTCCGGCTTGCCGTCCTCGTTGAGCCAGGACAATTCGTAGGCGCGCCAATGGTCCAGCCCATGGACGATGCGCCCTTCATTGTCGGCGGCCCGCTCGCGTGGAATCGGGTGCAGCAACTCGGGGGCGTACTGCTCCGGCGTCGCCACGCGCTTGCCCAGCGGATTTTCGGCCATGGTTCAACTCCTGATTCCGGTTCCCTTGCGCAACAGCCAGATGCAGACGCCGAACAACAGGACGGCGAACAGCACCAGCATCGCGAAGGCCCAAGCCACATCGATGTCGGATGTGCCGAGAATACCGTAGCGGAAGGTGTTCACCATATAGAAAATCGGATTCAGACGCGATACGAGCTGCCAGAACGGCGGCAACAACTCGATCGAATAGAACACGCCGCCGAGATAGATCAGCGGCGTCAGCACGAAGGTCGGAATAATGGATACGTCGTCGAAATTGTTGGCGAAGACCGCGTTGATGAAACCGCCCAGGGAAAACACCAGCGAGGTGAACAGCACCACGCCTATGGTGATCAGCGGGCTGAAAATCCGCAGTTCCGCGAACAACAGCGAAACGAGCGTGACAATGAATCCGACGCAGAGACCGCGCGCCATGCCGCCGGCGATGAACCCGGACAGGATGACATAGTTGGGAATCGGCGCCACGAGCAATTCCTCGACGCTGCGCTGGAACTTCTGGCTGAAGAACGAGGACACGACGTTGGAATAGGAATTCTGGATGACCGCCATCATGATCAGGCCCGGCACGATGAATTCCATGTAGCGGAAACCGCCCATTTCGCCGATGCGGCTGCCGACCAGGTTGCCGAAGATCACGAAATAGAGCGAGATCGTGATGACCGGCGGCAGCATGGTCTGCGTCCAGATGCGCATGAAACGCCGAATTTCCTTGTAAACGATCGTCTCGAAGGCGATCAGCCTGTAGTCGGAAAGCATCAGCCGCCTCCGTTTTCGTCCGCGCGCAGGCGCGACAGGAACAATTGTTCGAGCCGGTTGACCTTGTTGCGCATGCTGACGATGCGGATGCCGAGCCGGTCGAGCACGGCAACCGCGCTGTTGATGTCGCGTCCGCCCGAAAGCACCGCTTCGATGCTGTGCGAATCGACCTTGCGCAGCGCGAGGCCGGGCTCCTCGTGGCGCAGGTCGGCGTCGAAGTCGGCTTCGGTATCGAGAATGTAGGCATGGGTGTCAAGTTCAAGCAGCAGCTTCTTCATGCTGGTGTCTTCGATGATGCGCCCTTCGTCGATGATGGCGATATTGCGGCAGAATTGTTCGGCTTCTTCGAGGTAATGCGTCGTCAGGATAATAGTCGTTCCCGCCCGGTTGATTTCCAGCAGGAAATCCCACATCGACCAGCGCAATTCGATATCGACGCCGGCTGTGGGTTCGTCGAGAATCAGCAGCCGCGGTTCGTGCACCAGCGCCCGCGCGATCATCATGCGCCGCTTCATGCCGCCGGACAGCAGGCGCGAACGGACATCGCGTTTTTCCCATAAGCCGAGTTGTTTAAGATACTTCTCGGTTCGTTGCGCCGCCAGTTTGCGCGGCAGGCCGTAATAGCCGGCCTGGGTCATGACGATATCGCCGACTTTTTCGAACTGGCTGAAGTTGATTTCCTGGGGAACGATGCCGAGGTCGCGCTTGGTCTGGTACACATGGGTATCGACATCGCGCCCGAACATCCGCACTTCTCCGCTGGTGCGTTTGACCAAAGTGGACAATATGCCGATGAATGTGGACTTGCCGGCGCCGTTGGGACCGAGCAGCGCGAAGAAATCGCCTTGCCCGACCTCAAGCGATACCCCTTTCAGCGCGACAACACCGCTGGCGTAGACTTTCTTCAGATTGTTGACGGATATGGCTGCGGTCATCGAACAACTTCGCTTCCGGTCGGTGCTGCGCCCCCAGAGGGCGCAAAAAACCCGGCCGGCGCCGGGTTTTCGCGATTGGCGTCCCCTAGGGGTTTCGAACCCCTGTTGCCGGGATGAAAACCCGGTGTCCTAGGCCTCTAGACGAAGGGGACTTTTCCGGCCGGCAAGCGCCTGCGCGGGAAGCGGGGATTTTAGTGAAAACCCCCGGTTCCAGTCAAGAAGCTGAAGCCTGTCTTTCCCCGCGACGCGCCTCGTCTTCCGCGAGCACGCGGCCAGCGCCGATCTCGAAGCGTTTGAGCGCCTGCATGATCGCGACCAGGCAGTCGTCGCGCAATCGTTCGAGTTCCTTCACGGTCCTTCCTTCGGCCTGTCGGTTCGCGCCTTCCGCCATGCGGGCGATCAATTCACCACTGAGTTCCGGCGCCGTCATTCGAGTCCACGGCAGCTCAAGCGTTGGACCGAACTGCTTCAGGAAGCCGCCCATGCCCGCGTCGCCGCCAGCCAGATGGTATGTGAGGCACGTGCCCATGAATGCCCAGCGCAATCCCGGGCCATAGACGATGGCCGCGTCGAGTTCGTCCGTCGTCGCCACGCCGTCGTTCACCAAGTGAAGGAGTTCGCGCCAGAGGGCTTCCTGCAGGCGGTCGGAGAGAAAGCCTTCGATCTCCGTGCGTACCCTGAGGGGATGCATCCCCAACTCGCGGTAGAACGCCATGGCGCGGTCGATGCTCCCGGACGACGTTCGATTGCCGCCCAGCACCTCCACGAGCGGCAGCAGGTAGACCGGGTTGAAGGGATGACCGACGACAAGGCGATGCGGATGCCGGCAACGCGACTGCAAATCGCTTGGCAACAGGCCTGAAGTGCTGGAGGCGACGATGACCTCCGACGGCGCCTGAGAATCTATCCGTTCGTGCAGGTTCTGCTTCAGTTCAAGCTGTTCCGGCGCGCTTTCCTGGATGAAGTCCGCGGCGCGGCAGGCGGCGCCCAGGGAGTCGGCGCAATACAGGCGGTCGATGCTCGCGCCGGGATGCGGGCCGATCTTCTCCAGCGCGGGCCAGGCATTCCCGACAGCGGCGCTGAGCCGCCCCCGCCATCCCGGCGCCGGATCCCAAGCCACCACATCCAGGCCCTGGGCCAGCGCCCGCGCCGCCCAGCCCGCGCCAATGACGCCGGTCCCTATGACACCCAGTGTTCGAATCGGAGGCTGCATGACGCTGACGAAGCCGTTATCGGAAAACCCACGAGGATCAAGCGCGCTTCACCAGTCCGAATCTGGAGCGCGCCTCCTCGGGGCCGAGCACGCGCGCGCCCATCAATTCGACGATATTGCGGGCCCGTTCCACCAGTTGCGCATTGGTCGCGAATACGCCCCGGCTGAGATAGAGGTTGTCCTCAAGCCCAACCCGCACATGGCCGCCGAGCAGCACCGACTGCGCCACGAACGCCATTTGCCGGCGGCTGATCGCAAACGCCGTGAAATTGGCGCCGGCGGGCAACAGGTCCACCCAGGACTTGACGACGCCGACCTCCGCGGGAGCGCTCCAGGGAATACCGAAGCAAAGCTGGAAAAGCGGCGGATCCTCGATCAGCCCTTCGGAAATCATCTGCAAAGTGAAGTTCAGGTGGCCAGAGTCGAAGATCTCCAGTTCCGGCTTGACCCCTAATTCCCGGATACGCCTGGCGCCCCGCCGCAGCATGTCCGGCGTCGAGACGTAGACCAGGCTGCCTTCGCCGAAGTTGAATGAACCGCAATCGAGCGAACAGATTTCCGGCAACAGTTCCTCCACATGGGGCAAACGGTCGAGCGCCCCCACCAGGTCCGTATCCTCGCCGAAATCCGTGGGCCTGTCGTCGGGCCCGATGAACAGGTCGCCCCCCATGCCCGCGGTCAGGTTTATTACGACATCGGTGCCGGAGTCTCGGATTCGCGCGACCACCTCGCGATAAAGCGACACGTCGCGGGAGCCCTTGCCTGTTGCCGGGTCGCGCACATGGCAATGCACTATGGCCGCCCCCGCCCTCGCGGCCTCGAGCGCCGATTCGGCGACCTGCCCGGGAGTCACCGGAATGTCGGGATGCTTGCCGACTGTATCGCCGGCCCCTGTCACCGCACAAGTAATGACCACTTCGTTATTCAAAAAAATCCCTCCCGCATATCCGGCCCGACCCCGACACAGCTTAAGCCACAAATTCGCCCGAGCGCAAAACCGCATTGCACCCGTACGGGGTAAGTCGCCGTCTGGCGGACGGTGTGCGGCGGGCGTGCGAGGCATGGCTGCCGAGCCCGAAGCCTACATGGATGTATTCACGGCGTCCGCTGCATACCGTCCGCCAGACGGCGACGGATCGAAGCCACTGCACCGCTGGTATTGACCGGAGTGTCCACACAGGACACCCATACTCTTGATACGGTAAAATATCGAAGTTGCTTTGCAGAGAGCCACGACATGATCAGCATTACCGATTCAGCGCAGGAGTATCTGGCGGAATTGCTTGCCAAGCAAGATTGCGAAGGTATCGGCGTGCGGGTTTTCATTCTCGACGCGGGCACACCCCAAGCCGAGACCTGTATTTCCTATTGTCGGCCCGGCGAGCAAAAGCCCGATGACGAAGAGATGGAATACAAGGGGTTCAAGGCTTATGTCGATCAGCCCAGCATTCCTTTCCTCGAAGACTCGGTGGTGGATTTCGCCAAGGATTCCATGGGCGGACAATTGACGATCAAGGCGCCCAATTCAAGGTTGCCGCGGATTACCGAAGACAGTTCGATCGAAGATCGGGTCAATTACATCCTTTACAACGAAATCAATCCCGGCCTCGCCGCCCATGGCGGGCATGTGACGCTTGAGGAAATCTTCGAGGAAAACATCGCCGTGCTCAGGTTCGGCGGCGGTTGCCAAGGCTGCGGCATGGTCGATGTGACGCTCAAGCACGGCGTTGAAAACGCCTTGTTGTCCCAGATACCGCAACTGAAGGAAGTTCGCGATGTTACGGACCATTCTTATCGCGAAAACGCCTACTACCGCTAACGAATTCCATATTCCCGTCAATCGGTTCGGCATTCAGGCCGGGTAACGCTTTGCCAGTTCGGAATAGACGAGTTCCCGGTATTCCGGCTGTTCCGGGTCGGCGGCGGCGAGAATCTCCGCGAGATATTCGTTGTCCTCACGGCCGGACCAGTGCTTCCGGTAACGGCCTTCCTTGTATCCATGGTCCTGTCTGAAGGTGTTGAGCACATTCTTGCCGACGTATTGACGATACAGGTCGAGCCAGTTCATTTCACAGTCGCGCAGGATCGAGCCGAACAGGCTCAGATCGATGCGCCGGTTCGCGCTGAGACCGATCAGCAGTTCAAACTTTTCCAGCAGGTTCAATCGATCAAGGCGCCGGGCCCGACCATCGAAATCGATATCTTCGTCCGCTGTTTTCGCATCCAGCAACCGCATCAGCGAGGCCAAGGCGCGTTTCTGGTCGCCGCCTTCGCGCAGCAAAATCTCCGACAACAGAAAGTGCCAGATATCCACTAGTTCCATTTGTAGCTGGGCCAGGTCACGCTCCTGCTTTTTCCACCATTTCCAGCCGTGATGTTCGATCGCCTCACTGCCTTCGACGATGACCGCCCTGAGATAGGGATAAGCCGACGCAACCCATTGGGGATCGATCTTGCGATTCATTTCCGCTTGCAGCGAAAGCATGGCGGAAGCCTGTTCCCTGGACAGCATGGGCGGCGCCGGTCGGGTTTCGTCGGTAGAGTGAGGGCTAACGGACTTGCTTTTCAAGCGTGTTCAGCATTTCCTTTCTGCTTCGCAACATGTCGTTATAGGACTTGCGAACCGCGAGGATTTCCTCGTTCTCCTCTTCGGCTTCGTCCAGTTCACGCAGCCAGGCTTCCAGCACCTTGATCTCTCCAGTCAATTGCATGGCGCCTTCGGCGATCAGTTTTTGATCGATTTCGAGGTCGGTGTTCCCGTATTCCCGATCGTCCACGGAACGCCCCCATCCAGAAGTTGCAGGACAGCCGAGCATGTCACACAGACCACGCGCCGGTCAATACCAACGGCAACGAGGCGGCGGTTCTCATTTTGGTCGAATGCGGTCGCAAGTGTGCTCTCACCAAAACCGCGTCGCGGTTTTGACTCTCCCAAGGAAGAGTATTCGGTTCCGCGGCGCCCGCGGATGCGTTGCATACTCCCCCTCCGGGGGAGTCGAATCCACGGAGCGGATTCGGCGGAGGACTCCCGCGCCTGGCTGATCGCCAAAATGAGAACTGCCGGCAACGAGGCTTCAAATCGGCGGCGACTCACAATGTGCCAAGCCGGAGCGAAATTTCGAGGGGTGATAGAATTGGCGCCTTTTCCTCTCGGCGGCTCTCCGGCCATGCAAAAAACCATCAGTTACAAGCGCCTGGAAGAGATTCTTCAACGGCGCATCATGTTGCTCGACGGCGCCATGGGCACGATGATCCAGGCCCGGGGCTTGGGCGAACCCGACTTTCGCGGCGGGCGTTTTCGCGATTGGCAGATTGATCTCGGCGGAAACAACGACCTTCTCAACCTGACCCAACCCGATTTAATCAGGGATATTCACTTGGCTTATCTGGAAGCCGGCGCCGATATCGTCGAAACCAATACCTTCAATTCCAGCCGCTGTTCCCAAGCCGATTACGGCATGAAAGATCTGCATGGCGAGCTGAATCTGGCCGGTGCGCGACTGGCTCGCTCAGCCTGCGACGAGATGAACGCGCGCACACCGGAACAACCGCGTTTCGTCGCCGGCGTCATCGGTCCGACCAGCAAGACGGCCTCGATTTCGCCAGATGTCAATGATCCGGGGTTCCGCAATATTTCCTTCGACGAACTGGTCGATGACTACGCCATTGCCGTCGCCGCCCTGGTCGACGGCGGCGCCGACCTGCTGCTGATCGAAACCTCGTTCGACACCCTCAATGCGAAGGCGGCGATCCATGCCTGCCTTGAATTCTTCGAAAACACGGGCGATTGCCTGCCACTGGTGGTCTCGGGCACGATCACCGACGCCAGCGGCCGCACACTATCGGGGCAAACCGTTGAGGCGTTCTGCAATTCGGTCTTGCACGCGAAACCGCTAGCGGTCGGTTTCAATTGCGCACTTGGCGCCGAACAGCTCGCGCCCCACGTGGAAGAGATAGCGCGGCTTGCGCCGACTTACATCACTACGCATCCGAACGCCGGCCTGCCGAACGAATTCGGCGAATACGACCAGACGCCGGAGCAGATGGCGGAGATCATCGGCGATTTTGCCCGCAGAGGCATGGTGAACATCGTCGGCGGCTGTTGCGGAACGACGCCCGAACATATCCGCGCGCTGGCCGGCGCCCTCGCCGGTGTCGAACCGCGCCGGATTCCCGAAATTGCGCCCGCGTGCCGCCTTGCGGGGCTCGAACCGCTCAACATCAGCGACGATTCGCTGTTCGTCAATGTCGGCGAGCGCACCAATGTCACCGGCTCGGCCCGCTTCGCCCGCCTCATCCGCGAGGAAAATTACGACGAAGCGCTCGACGTGGCCCGGGAGCAAGTCGCCGCGGGCGCCCAGATCATCGATATCAACATGGACGAGGGCATGCTCGATTCCGAGGCGGCGATGGAGAAGTTCGTCAAATTGATCGCCGCCGAGCCGGAAATCTGCCGCGCGCCGCTGATGATCGATTCCTCCCGCTGGGAAGTGATCGAAGCGGGGTTGAAATGCGCCCAAGGCAAATGCGTGGTCAATTCGATCAGTCTCAAGGACGGCGAGCGGGCCTTCCTCGACAAGGCCGCGTTATGCCTGAAACACGGCGCGGCGGTCATCGTCATGGCTTTCGACGAAAGCGGCCAGGCCGACTCGCTCGCGCGCAAGAACGAAATCTGCAAACGATCTTACGATTTGTTGCGCGGGCGGCTCGATTTTCCGGCGCGGGACATTATTTTCGATCCCAACGTGTTCGCGGTCGCCACCGGCATCGAGGAACACAACAACTATGCCGTTGATTTCATCGAATGCTGTCGCTACATCCGTGAAAATCTCGCCGGCGCGCTCGTTTCCGGCGGCATCAGCAACGTGTCTTTCTCTTTCCGCGGCAACAATGCCGTGCGCGAAGCGATTCACTCGGTGTTCCTTTATCACGCGATCCGCGCGGGTCTCGCCATGGGTATCGTCAATGCCGGCCAGTTGACGGTCTACGACAGCATTCCCGCCGCGCTGAAGGAAGCCGTCGAGGACGTGGTCCTGAACCGTTCGCCGGACGCCACCGAAGCCTTGATGAAACTGGCCGGGGAAGTCAGCGGCACGGTGAAGGCTTCGCCGGAAGAAGACCTCGAATGGCGCGCCTGGAACGTGGACGACCGGCTTTGCCACGCGCTCGTCAAGGGGATCAACCGCTATATCGAAGAAGACACCGAGGAAGCGAGACGGCAGGCCGGGCGGCCGATCGAAGTGATCGAAGGCCCGCTGATGCGCGGCATGAACGAAGTCGGCGACCTGTTCGGGGCCGGCAAGATGTTCCTGCCCCAGGTGGTCAAGAGCGCCCGCGTCATGAAACAGGCCGTGGCGTATCTGGAGCCGTTCATGGAAGCGGGAAAGGAAGGAGTTGGGGCCAGCAGCAAGGGCAGGATCCTGCTCGCCACGGTGAAAGGGGACGTACACGACATCGGCAAGAACATCGTCGGGGTCGTGCTGGGTTGCAACAACTATCAGGTTATCGATCTCGGCGTCATGGTCAGTTGCGAACGAATACTGGAAACCGCCCGCGAAGAACAGGTAGACATGATCGGCCTGAGCGGGCTGATTACGCCTTCGCTCGACGAAATGGTCCATGTGGCGAAGGAAATGCAAAGGCACGACTTCCGCATCCCCTTGCTCATCGGCGGCGCGACTACATCGAAGGCCCATACCGCGGTAAAAATCGAACAGCATTACCGCAACGACCAAGCGGTTTACGTGCCGGACGCCTCGCGCTCGGTGGCCGTCGTCAGTTCCCTGCTCAACAGCGAAGCCAAGCCGGAGTTTTGCGGCAATCTGAAAGAGGAATACCGGAAAATTCGCGAGCGCGCGGAAAAACGCGGCGCGCGCAGGGAACCGCTCGATTACGCGGCCGCCAACAACCGGTCGTTCGCGATCGACTGGGACAAGGCCGAAATCGTCGCTCCAGCCCTGACCGGCAATCATGCGATGCGGAATTGCCCGCTCGATGAACTGCGCGGCTATATAGACTGGACGCCGTTCTTCATCACCTGGGGATTGTCCGGCAAATACCCGGCCATTATGCAGGATCCGAAAATCGGTGAATCGGCCAGGGACCTGTTCGGGGACGCCCAAGTCTTGCTGGACCGTATCGCCGCGGAAAGCCTGCTGGCCGCAAGCGCGGTGATCGGCATCTGGCCGGCGAATCGGGTCGGCGACAACGATGTCCGCGTGCAAATTTCAGCTGGCGTGGAGTCCGCCACCTTCCACTTTCTGCGCCAACAGACTATCCGGGGCGATGATCGGGCGCAATTGTGCCTGGCGGACTTCGTGGCGCCCGCATCGAGTGGCAGAACCGACTATATCGGGGGGTTCGCGGTCACCATCGGCGGCGCCGGAGAACTCGCCGCCGGGTTCGAAGCCGACGGCAACGACTACCAGGCGATCCTGGTCAAGGCTCTCGCCGACCGCCTCGCCGAAGCCTTGGCCGAGCGCCTGCACGAACGCGTGCGCCGCGAATTCTGGGCTTACGTCCCGGAGGAGTCGCTGTCCCCGGAAGAACTCATCAGGGAACGCTACCAAGGCATCCGCCCTGCCCCGGGCTATCCGGCCTGCCCCGACCACAGCGAAAAGCGGACGCTGTTTCGCATGCTCGACGCCACCGGGGCCATCGGCGCGCGCCTGACGGAAAGCTACGCCATATTGCCCGCCGCCAGCATCGCCGGCTGGTATTTCGCCCATCCGCAAGCCAGGTATTTTCCGGTGGGAAAAATTACCGAGGATCAAGTAGCCGACCTCGCCGTCCGCAAGAACTGCGACGAGCAGAAACTGCGCCGCCTGTTGGCGCCCAATCTGGATTGACAGTATGTCATTCCGCCCGTAGCGAAGCGCCTCACCGTCATTCTGCGCGCAGCGAAGCGAAGTCGCAGAATCTCCGGGATATATCGAAAACTGCTGAACTGGAAATAGTCAGCAGCGGCTTGACACTTGGTCCAAATAGCGGCAAGTCCGCGGGAATTTTTGTGAGACTTTGTAAAGTGGCAACAAACCTCTCGATTGATCCTGAATTGCTCGAGAAAGCACTGAAGATCGGCGGCGAAAAATCCAAACAGGAAAATGTGAACAAGGCGTTGCGCGAGTTCATCGCGAGGCGCGAACAGAAGCGGCTGCAGGAATTATTCGGCAAACTGGATTGGGACGATAGCTAAGACCACAAGGTCGAAAGAAGCCGCATGTGAATCTTTTTCCTACCATGTTGTAGCCAATCATTTGGAATTATGCAAACATAGTTGGCAATTTTCCCGGAAATCTGCCAACTATGTATGCAAGATTGCCACTAAACCCTGACAGACCGAAGCCCTGACACGCAACTTCGCCGGCTTCGCCCGATTTCTGGAAGTCGCCGCACGGCACAATGGTCAGGCGACGAACGTCAGCGCCATAGCGAGAGACGCGGGCGTAGCCCGAACCTCGGTGCAAAATCATCATGAAGCTCTGGCTGTTCGATTTTGACCAAGCCAAACTGACCTTCACACACTGCCGCCACTACGACAGGAACAAGCTGGGATACCCCAACGCCAACATCGATAAAATCCAAATGGATTTCTCTACGTTTGTCATATAACTTGATTATTATTTGATCTTCCTGTTTTTCCTCCAATAGTTTCATCTCATCGTTTGAGTGATCCATTGCTGCTTCCGGCTCAAGTTTTTGCTTCAACTTGAATCGTTTGATCCTGTAATCAAGATCAAGTCTTTCTAGCCAGTGATTCACTGAATTAACACACTCCAGATCATCGGTTGTATCGAGCAGTGTTCCACTCTTACCTCTGTGCGGAATTGAGCGTAGCGGGCCGATCACAGAAGATGGAGAAATCGGCGAACCGGGAGAAGCTTCAGTAGCCCCAGCGACGGTTTGAATTGATCCAGATATAATTTCTGAAAAGATTGCCTGAAGACGCACCATTCTTCCGCTTCTTTCACATGCGATTGGCAAAACAAAATCCACCGGAAAGTTGATATTTACGGAAGCTGGACCATCATTGCTAAATTGAATGTAAGAATAGAAACTGTATTCCGCTAAATAATCCAAAACAAATCTGGAAATAATCAACTTATCTGATTCTTTCGAATCAATTTTGCCAAAACTTGAATCAATCGCAAATACAACTTCATGTATCTCTTTAGAAAAATGAGATATTGCGTTATGTCTATTGGGGTCGCGATCAGATGTTTCAGGTGTAGAATCATCTTTCGTTTCCATTTTAGCCTTACGGCTTATGGGCCACTTCTTTTTCTTTTCTTGGAGATTATATATGTTAGTTTTTTCTGTATGTTCATAGTCTACTTCATTGAAACTATTCAAATCATTCAGCAAGTAATGATTGTAATTTACTTCAACTGTCGCTAATTCACTGTATAGTAGAGCAGATGGTTGAGGAGGCATAATTGTCATTATGCGTTGATTATTTACATCAATTTCCAAACTTCGAAAGAATGGGTGGGACGTTTGTTCACCCAAAACATCCGTAGCATCAGGTATTCCACAGCCTGCAAAATGGTAGTTTTACCTGCGCTGTTTGAGCCATAAAGCAAGGTGATCGGTCTGATCTCGACAACCTGGCGTTCGCCGATGCCTTTAAAATTCTCGATTTCCAGCCGTGTTAATCGCATTTCAGTTCTCCCTTCAATGTGCTTTCCGTCAATTCAGCCGCTGATCCCTGTCAACTTGCCGTCAATACTTATCTGGTTCTTGTCGGACCAGTATTGACGGATGCCCTCCTCGCCCTTCCCCGCGGCCCATTTCGTGAGAGTTGGTCGTTCACTCTCAATTTCGAATCGAGGCACACCGAAACCGCAGGAGGTTTGCACGAGGTCGACGTCGAGTTCGAAGAATTGCCGCGTTCCCGGCCGATTGCCGAACAGGGCTGAGTACTGAGCGAACTTCGATTCATCTCGCGGGTACACCATGGCGGCTTGGCCGTATACCCGCAGAATAAGCGGTTGCTTGCCGAAGGAGCAGAACATCAGCGTCATCCGGCTGTTTTCCAGCACATGCGCCGCAGTCTCGTTGCCGCTGCCGGTGAGATTGAGCCAGACGATTTTCCCGGCATCGATCACGCGCAAGGTGTCCAGACCCTTCGGCGAGACGTTGATTCGGCCTTCGACCGCCGCTGTGCCAACGAAGAACAACGACTGCCGCCCGATGAACTCGATATGTTCCTCGGACAGCGAAGCAAACAGGTCGGACATTGGCGCATCTCCTTCAAATCGCAGGGGGATTGTAACCCGTCCGCGGATGGGCAAAAAGAATTTCGCGAAGAACTTCCGCCTGACTTCAGTCCGCGGGTAGCATGGACACCGCAGCCGCAATCGAGGCGCTACTCCCGGAATCCGGGTATTGCAGCGAAACGGTAAGTTGTTCAATGCATGCTCGGTGCCTATGCAAAGGCGAAGCGCACTGACTTGTCGGCGGCAGACAAGAAAGCTCTGTCACAGTTGGTGGCGACCATCAAACGAGAAAGGAATGTTGAAAATGACGCAAGAACGAACTGAAATTGGTCTTGAACTGGAAGCGGCCTTGGATGAAGTGCTATCACATGTCAGAGGCGAGTCGGAACTTCCGTATCGAATACTCGAAAATCCAGCGGCCGATCAGATCCCGTCTGTGCGCAAGCGCCTTAAGCTGAGCAGGCAAAAGTTCGCCGATCGTTTCGGTCTTGACGCTCGCGCCATGCAAGACTGGGAACAAGGCCGGCGGGTTCCCAACCGCGCGGCCAGGGTGCTGCTGACGGTTATAGACCACAATCCGCAAGCGGTCGCGCAGGCGCTTGCGGCGGATTGATCTCAACTGGGATTTGATACCCCTCCCCGCGCGAATAATGTGCGGCTGTTGATGGGTTTGCCCCCCAGGTGGACTTCGAGGGCCTGGCGCAGCAGGCGCTTGGCGGAAGCGGCGATCTCGGGATCTTCGAGGTCGAGGCGGCCCAGGGCGAGCAGATGCGCGCCGACGAAGATTCGTTTGTCGTCGCTCGCGTTTCTGGCAATTTTTTGGCCCGTATCCCCGTCGGCAGGAATGTCGTCCGCTATCTCGAAGCCTAGATCGGGCAGGTACCGGTAGAATTTGTCCTCCGCTATCGGTTCGTGGTCGCGGCAGTCGCTTTCCAGATTGACGGCATAGCCGAGTTCGGCGAGCAATTCGAGTTCGAAACGGCGCAGGACTCTTTCGAGCGGGGCGGTGTTCGCCAGCGCGTCCAGCGTTTCCCGATAGACTTCGTACAGGCGCGGATGCTCGACGTGATCGTGCAGCAGGCGGCTCAGCAACTCGTTGACGTAAAATCCGCTGAACAGGCGCTCTCCCGTCAGCGGGACGGCGGCGCCAGCGCTTTCGGCATTGGTAAGAGTCTTGACTTCGCCGCGGCCGCTGAATGAGATGCGCAAGGGCTGGAAGGGCTGCAACAGGCCGTGCATGCGCGACTTGCCGCGGCGCGCGCCGCGGGCCACCGCGGCGATGCGGCCGTGTTCGGGGCAGAAGAAATCCACCAGCAGGCTGGTGTTGCGGAACGGTCGCCGGTGAATGACGAAGGCGGGTTGCAACAGCACACGCGTATTCACGACGGGGTCGGCGGCTTGGGCGGAGATTCTGCGACTGCGCTTCGCTTCGCGCAGAATGACGAAGTGGGAGCGCTTCGCTTCGCGCAGAATAACGGTGAGAGAGATTTGGTCATCATGCCTCGCGCAGGCTCTTCAGGGCCCGTGCTTCGTTCATGTGGCCGCCGCGCACTTTGACCCATAACTCCAGCATGACCTTGCTCTCGAAAGCCTGTTCCATGTCCTTGCGCGCGGCGCTGCCGATCTGTTTCAGGCGCGCGCCGCCGCTGCCGATGAGTATGCGTTTCTGGCCCTGCTTGTCGACGACGATCAGACCGTTGATATGCAATACGCCGTCTTCACGGGTGAACTTTTCGATTTCGACCATTACCTCATAAGGCAGTTCGTCGCCGAGTTGCCGCGTAATCTTCTCGCGGATCAGTTCGGCTGCGAGAAAACGCGAACTGGCGTCGGTGACTTGGTCTGCGGGGAACAGGAAAGGGCCTTCCGGCAGCCGTTCGCGGACTTTCCGCTCGAGCAAGTCGAGATTGTGCCCGCCGAGGGCCGATACCGGAATGATCTCGGCGAAGTTGTACAGCGACGACATCCGCTCGATATGCGGCAGCAGCCTGGTCTTGTCCTTGATCTGATCGACCTTGTTGATCGCGAGCAGCACCGGTCCGCGGGCGTTGCGCAAGGCCTCCAGCACGGCCTCGTCCTCTTCCCGCCAGAGCAGTCGCTCGCTGATGAGCACGATAACGTCGACTTCGCCAACAACCGCCACCACGGTCTCGTTCATCACGCGATTGATCGCCTTGCCGTGGCGGCGGTCGAGTCCGGGCGTGTCGACATACAGGCATTGGGCGGAACCTTCGGTGCTGATACCGAGAATGCGGTTGCGCGTAGTCTGCGGCTTGCGCGAGGTGATGCTGATCTTCTGCCGCACCAGGTGATTGAGCAAGGTGGACTTGCCGACATTGGGCCTGCCGACGATGGCGACATGCCCGCAACGGAGCGCCCGTCCGCTCACGCTTCCTGTTCCTGTCCCAGCGCAGCCAGCGCCTCTCCGGCGGCCATCTGCTCCGCGGCGCGCCGCGAGGGTCCATGGCCTTCGGTGACAATATTCGGCTCCGACAGTGTGCAGAGCACCTTGAATTGCTGTTGGTGGCCGCTGCCGCCAATTTCGACCACCGCGTAATGGGGCAATGCGCGGCGTTCGGATTGCACGAGTTCCTGCAAGCGCGATTTGTTGTCCTTGCGCACGCCCTCTTCGCCGAATTTCTCGCCCGGCGCCGGAAACCGACTTTGCACGAAATCGCGGCAGGCATCGAGTCCGCCGTCGAGATAAATCGCGGCGATAAGCGCCTCCATGGCCGTAGCGAGAATCGATTCCCGTTGCCGTCCTCCGCTTTTGGCCTCGCCGGCGCCGAGTTCGAGCCGACTGCCGAGATCGAGCTCCACGGCAACACTGACGAGTGTGCTGCCCTGGATCACCGCCGAACGCATAATGGTCAGATCGCCTTCATTCGCCTCCGGGTGGGCATGCCAGGCCTGTTCGGCGATCAGGAAGCCGAGCAAGGCGTCGCCCAGAAATTCGAGTCTTTCGTTGTGTTCCACGCGCGCGCTGCGATGCGTCAGCGCGCGGCGGGCCAGCGCGGGTTCTTTGAAAGTGTAGCCGATACGTTGTTGCAGCTTGTCAAGGTCTATCGCCATTGATTTTTCCGATTCGTGGGCTGGATCAAGATTCCGCGCAATGCGGGTCGCCGTCGGGTGGTGGGAGGTTCAGCGGGCGTGCGAGACAGGACATCGAGCCCGGAGCCTACATGGATGTATTTACGGCGTCCGCTGAACCTCCCACCACCCGGTGGCGACGGATAGAAGCGATCTAGTCCCGCGCGCCTCCCGTTACCTGATCCATTGGGCGCGGGAAAAAGTAGGCAGGTTCCAACCCGGTTCCTTGTGCATCCAAACCGCCACCGCCTTGCCGACGATGTTTTCTTCGGGCACCACGCCCCAAATGCGGCTGTCGCTGCTTTCGTCGCGATTGTCGCCCATCATGAAGTAACTGCCGGCAGGCACCATCCACATGCTGCGGGCCCGGTTGCGACGGGCCAAGTCGCCCCGGGAGCCGTTTTTGGTTTGGACCGTGTGCTCGGTCCCGCCGATTACCTCGGTGTACAAGGTGCCGGGCACGGGACCGAAAGCGGAATTGATCGTAGTCGTCCCGCTTGGTTCGCTATGGACGAGTTCCCGATTGATGTACAACTCGCCGTTTTCGTATCGCACCATGTCGCCGGGCAAGCCGATTACCCGCTTGATGTAATACTGGTCCTCATGGGGCGGAATGAAGACCATGACTTCGCCGCGCCGCGGCTCATCAACATCCATGATCTTGGTCCCGACCACTGGCAGGCGCAGGCCGTAGGCGTACTTGTTGACGAGGATGAAATCGCCGATTTCCAGCGTCGGAATCATCGAACCCGTGGGAATCTGGAACGGCTCGAACAGGAACGAGCGCAGCACAAGAACGAGCAGAAGCACCGGGAAGAAGGCCTTGGCGTATTCCACCACCACCGGCTCGCGGGCAACGGTGCTGATTTCCTCCTCGACATCCTCGGGTTTGCGCGCGCCCGCCCGGCTCTTGCGGATTTCCTCGGCGCGGACGCCGCGGCCGGGCTTTAGCAGGATGACGTCGAGCAGCAAGATCAGCCCGGAGAGGGCCAGCAGAATCACCAGCACCAGGGAAAAATCGATATTCATAGTCAATCCATCACAAATCGGTCTTGAGCACCGCCAGGAACGCTTCCTGGGGCACTTCCACGTTGCCCAGCTTTTTCATCCGTTTCTTGCCGGCCTTCTGTTTCTCGAGCAGCTTTTTCTTCCGGGTTATGTCGCCGCCATAGCACTTGGCGGTAACGTTCTTGCGCATGGCCTTGACCGTCGACCGGGCGATTACCTGCCCGCCGACGGCGGCCTGGATCGCGACATCATACATTTGCCTGGGGATGAGTTCGCGCATTTTCTCGACGAGTTCGCGTCCCCGGGAGCGGGCGTGATCGCGGAAAACGATCAGGGCCAGGGCGTCGATCCGCTCGCCGTTGATAAGAATATCCAATCGGGCCAGTTTTGACGACTCGAAGCGGGCGAAATGGTAGTCCATCGAGGCATAGCCCCGGCTAACAGACTTGAGGCGGTCGAAAAAGTCCATCACGACCTCGTTCATGGGCAAGTCGTAACGCAGGGAGACCTGCCGGCCGACGAATTGCATGTCTTTCTGCTCGCCGCGCTTTTCCTCGCATAGCCCGATTACCGCGCCGAGATGCTGCTGCGGCGTGAGAATGCCGACTTCGACGATGGGTTCGCGCATCTCCTCGATATCGTTCACCGGCGGCAGTTGCGCGGGGCTGTCCACGAGGATGGTGTCGCCGTCCTTTCGCACGACTTCGTAGGCAACCGTGGGCGCCGTGGTGATCAGGTCCAGATCGTATTCCCGCTCAAGCCGCTCCTGGATGATTTCCATATGCAACATGCCGAGAAAACCGCAGCGGAAGCCGAAGCCGAGCGCGGGAGAGTTTTCCGGCTGATATTGCAGCGAGGCGTCGTTGAGGGACAGTTTCGACAAGGCCTCGCGAAAACTTTCCAGATCGTCGGAATCGACGGGATACAGCCCCGCGTACACCTGGGGCGATATGCGGCGAAATCCCGCCAGCGCAGGGACATCGGGCGTTTTCGCGCGAACGATGGTGTCGCCGACAGGCGCGCCATGGATGTCCTTGATGCTCGCACAGACGAAACCCACTTCCCCGGCGCGCAGTTCTTCCGTCCTCGTGCGCTTGGGCGTGAAGACGCCGACCTGATCGACTTCCAGGGGCTTGCCCTGGGTCTTGACGACGATCCGCTCGCCGGGGCGAATACTGCCGTTCATCACGCGCACGAGCGAGACCACGCCGAGATAGTTGTCGAACCAGGAATCGATGATCAGCGCCTGCAAGTCCGCCTCGGGCGACCCTTCCGGCGGCGGTACGAGATTGACGATCTGTTCGAGAATCCCGGTCACTCCCTCGCCGGTCTTGGCGCTGGCGCCGATGGCGGCGGCGGCGTCGATGCCGATGATTTCCTCGATTTCCTCGCGCACGCGCTCCGGCTCGGCATGAACCAGATCCATCTTGTTCAGCACCGGAATGACTTCCACGTCCTGCTCGAAAGCCGTGTAACAGGTGGCGACCGATTGCGCTTCGACGCCCTGGGAGGCGTCGACCACGAGCAACGCGCCTTCGCAGGCCGCCAGCGAGCGTGAAACTTCGTAACTGAAGTCGACATGGCCCGGAGTGTCGATGAAATTCAATTGGTAGCGGTTGCCGTCGGCCGCGTCGTAGAACAGCGTCACGCTTTGCGCCTTGATGGTGATGCCGCGTTCGCGTTCGATATCGAGCGTATCGAGCACCTGGGCGGCCATTTCGCGTTCGCTGAGTCCGCCGCAAAGCTGGATGAAACGGTCGGCCAGCGTCGACTTGCCATGATCGATATGCGCGATGATGGAAAAATTGCGAATGAAAGCCTGGTCGGTCACGATGGCTGCGGGGGGCGAAAAATCAGCCGGCAAGTCTACTCTATCGGCCCCCGACTGTCAGCGAGACAAGCGGCTTCGATCCGTCGCTGCCTGGAGGGCTAGTCCTGCAGGTCGTTGACCAGGTGGAAGAGGGGGGAATCCTGGATGTGTTCCATCCGTGGCGGTTCTTCCGGGTCGAAACGCATGCTCTCGATATATTCGAGCAGCCGCTGCCGCGCTTCCGGGTCCACGGGAACGACAGGAGCGTTGTCGACTTCGACAATCTGCGCCGTCGGCGCGGTCGCGGGGGCCGACGCTTCGTTCGCGATTTGCGGCGCCGCCGGTTCGTTGTCGAGACCGGCTTGCAATGCGACGAAAACGGCAAGCGCCACTGTTGCCGCGATCGCGAACCTGCCCGCGAATTGCCGGCCCGGCGCCGATACGCCGGAGCCGCGTTTCGGTGTGGGTTCCGCTTGCAGGCGGCGGGCGACGTCCAAGTGGAAATCGTTGCTCACTCGGCCGACGCGGGATTCGTGCAGCAGGGATTGCGCCAGGCTGTAGCGCTCCCAGACGCGTTTGAGTTCCGCATCGTCGCCGACGGCCTTGAGCAGCCTCCGCAACTCAAGTTCGTCGGTTTCGTTGTCAAGCATCGCGGAAAGCGTTTCCCGCCGTGTTTCACTCATGCTCCGCCTCTTGCCCAAATCCAAATTAGCTTTGCTGTGTCACAATATCTCGCGGATCTTCCTGTCTATCGCCTCCCTGGCGCGGAATATCCTCGATCTTACCGTACCCACCGGACAATCCATAACCTCGGTGATCTGTTCGTAACTCATGCCGGAAAACTCGCGCAAGGTGAAGGCCGTACGCAATTCTTCGGGCAGTTCCCCGATGGCGGCATCAATCACCGCCTTCAGATGCTCCATCTCCAACTCGCTTTCCGGGTCGGCTATATCCCGCAGCGCCGGCGCGAGTTCGCCATGTTCCGCCTCTTCGATGTCGAGACTTCCCGCCATCAGCCGCCGATTCCGCGATACCAGATAGTTCTTGGCGGTGTTCACCGCGATCTGGTAGAGCCACGTATAGAACGAACTGTCACCCCTGAATAACGACAGGGCGCGGTAAGCCTTTACGAATGTCTCTTGGCTGATGTCCTCTATTTCCTGCGGGCTCTGCACGAACCGGCTGATCAAACCCGCAACCCGATGCTGATATCGCAACACCAGAAAGTTGAACGCATTCGTTTCGCCGGCCAGTACCCTCTCCACGAGTTGCCGGTCAGTATCCCGGGACATTCGTACCTCTCAGTCTTTCCCGGAGGCCTTCGATTGTTCCCCGCGGCACTGACACCCTGTTTTTGAGACAGCAAAGCGGGACAAAAGTTCGCATGGACGTGATAATCGCACGCGGGAAACCATCCAGTTGGTTCGAGCGTATGGTAATTTACGCCCCCATTGTATTCCGCCCGCGTAATCGCACGCCAACCCGGCCCCCCTCCGCATGACCCGAATCGCAGCGCGCAGGTTTGACATCCTCATCATCGGCAGCGGCGCAGCCGGGCTCACGCTCGCCTTGCGCGCGGCCCCGTTCGCCAGGGTGGGCCTGCTCAGCAAGTCGAGCTTGGAACAGGGTGCGACGTTTTACGCCCAGGGCGGCATCGCGGCGGTGCTCGACGACAACGACAGTCTCGAATCGCATGTCGAGGATACGATGGCGGTAGGCGGCGGGCTTTGCCATCGGGACATGGTCGAACATGTGGTCGGCAACAGCGCGGCCGCAGTCGGATGGCTGGTGGAACAAGGCGTTCCTTTCACCACACTTTCCGGCGGCACGCTCCCCGGCGCGAGCGCTCCGCGGGGCGGCGGAGATGGCGCCGGCATCGATCTCAGTTCCCTGCATCTGGCCCAGGAAGGCGCTCACAGCCACCGGCGCATCATTCATGCCACCGACGCCACCGGCAAGGCTGTGTTTCAGACCTTGCGCCGGCGCGCGAACGAGAATCCGGCGATCCATTTCATGGAAGGCCGCACCGCGCTCGATCTCGTCGTGCAGGAACCGGGCGGCGGCGCTTCCCGCCGTTGCGGCGGAGTATACGTGCTCGACGACGCCACCCGCCGGGTCTCAAAGATTGATGCCAGATTCGTGGTGCTGGCCACAGGCGGCGCGAGCAAGGCCTATCTGTATACGACGAATCCAGACAGCGCCAGCGGCGACGGCATCGCCATGGCCTGGCGCGCCGGCTGCAGGGTCGCGAACATGGAGTTCAACCAGTTCCACCCGACCTGCCTGTTCCACCCCCATGCCCGCAGCTTCCTGATCACCGAGGCCATGCGCGGCGAAGGCGCGAGGCTCGAATTGCCCGACGGCGCCCGGTTCATGGAGCAGTTCGACAGCCGCGGCGAATTGGCCTCGCGCGATGTCGTCGCCCGGGCGATCGACCACGAAACCAAGCGGCTCGGCGAGGACTGCGTATATCTCAATATCACCCACCAGCCCGCGGAACTGGTGCGCGAACGATTTCCCAATATCTACCGGCGCTGCCTGGAACTCGGCATCGACATCACCCGCGAGCGGATTCCGGTCGTGCCGGCGGCGCATTACACCTGCGGCGGTGTAATGGTCAATCGCGATGGGGAAACCGACATCGAAAATCTCTACGCTGTGGGCGAAACGACTTTCTCCGGCCTGCACGGCGCCAATCGCATCGCCAGCAATTCGCTGTCGGAATGTTTCGTCATCGCCTTCAGCGCGGCGGACTCGATCGGCCGCAAGATCGGCGACACGGCGTTCGCCGGCCCTGCCCCGGACTGGCCCGACAGCCGCGCCGAATCGGGCGACGACATCCTGATTTCGCACAACTGGGACGAATTGCGCCGTTGCATGTGGGATTACGTGGGAATCGTGCGCAGCGATGGCCGTCTGCGGCGGGCCGAACGACGCCTGGAAATGCTGCGCGAGGAAATCCATGAACATTTCCGGAGCTATCGCATCAGCCGCGACATGCTTGAATTGCGCAATCTGGCGCTGGTGGCGGGCCTGATCGTGCGCAGCGCCGGCGCGCGCAAGGAAAGCCGCGGACTGCATTTCAATCTGGATCACCCGAACCTGCTGACGGAGGCCGCGGATACCGTGCTCGCGCCACCTGAACATGCCGACATTACCCGTCATTCCACGCTAAGCGACCTCTCTTAGTCATTCTGCGCGTAGCGAAGCACCCTACTCCGTCATTCTGCGCGTAGCGAAGCGGAGTCGCAGAATCTCGTCGGGGTTGTTGACTTCGAATTGATTTGCACATGCCATCCCCGGCGCGGCTTCAGTGACTTCGAATGCCCCGGTCTCGCCATCCGTGGCGAGCCGTTCGGCCCTCGCGCGCCCGCTAAACCCTCCGTCGGCGAGCGGCGACTCACGTAGGGCAAAATTCAGGTTCCTGTTTTCTCAAGGTCAAAGTAGATCCAGCGGCGCAATTTGCGCAGTTCGTTCGCTGGCAGTGAATCCGGAAACAGTACGAGATGAAATTTGCGGCGTCCGGATTCGGCGCCTCGCACCGGGAATTCGACGATGATGAGCCATTCCGAGCAATGCCGCACTCGCGGTGGCTCGATTTCCACGTTTTCTCCGTCAATCCGCAGTTTCACGGACCTGGCGCCGGTCTGCATTTCCACGGCTTGCCTGCGGCCGAGAAAGATCCGCGCCTCAAGCCATAGCCCGCAGAGCACGAAGGGCGCCAATCCCGACTTGAGCCAGATAGGCGCTCCGGAATGAAACACCGCCGCCAGCGCCAGACCGTGCAGGACCAGCGCCAGCACGAAGCGAAGCCGGGAAGGACGGGGATGGATTCTAAGCACGCAAGTAGCTTAGTCCGCTTTTTCCGAACGCGCCGAATTGTGCGCCAAGATACGATCGACGAGCGGCTGCCGGCCCGCCGCCGGCTCACGCCGCATCAGCCAGGCAAACAAGTCTTGGTCTTCGCATTCGAGCAATTGCCGGTACCGGAGTTGATCCGCGGGCGACAGGCCGGAGTAGGCTTCGAGCGTGAACGGCACGAGCAGCAAGTCGAGTTCGAGCATGCCCCGCCGGCTGCGCCAGTGGATTTTCTGCAAATCACCGGGAATCCGGCTGTCTTTTGTCATGTCCGAAGGTCTCCCGGGGCGGTGTGCGCAAGCTAGCATTTTGCCGAAGCCTTTTCGATATGCGCGGCAAATGACCGGCTATTCTCATTCCCACGACGATATCCCGTGACTTCGCGCAGAATGACCTCTTCTCAGTCATTGCTGCTAAACTGCGCTTTTCGATCAGTCGCGGGAATCTTTCATGCCAGTTTACGCATTGCCGGAACACGAATTCGTTCAGGTCGAAGGTCCGGATGCGCGCAAGTTCCTGCAAGGCCAGGTGAGTTGCAATATCGATCTGTTGTCGGAAACCCGTTCCCTGCCGGGCGCCATCTGCAATCTGAAAGGCCGCGTCGTTGCCGATTTCCGGCTGGCGCAAACCGGCGGCTCCTGCCTGTTGCAGACAGCGGGCGGCATGGCCGGGAAAATCATTGGCACCTTGTCGCGCTACGCCGTCTTTTCCAAGGTCGAATTGCGCCGGGTCGAGCCGCCGCTGGTTCTCGGCATCCTTGGCGACGACTTCGAGGCCGCATTGACCAGACTCTTTCCCACGCCACCGGCCGCGGTCAACGAATGCGCGGTCTCGGCCCAGATGTGCCTGTTGCGGCTGCCGGGGGGGAAGCGGGAATTGTGGTGTCTCGACGAGACCGTGATTCCACCCTTGCGTGAATTGTTCGGCGAATGGCGGTCCTCTCCCGACCGTGACTGGCTGGCCGCGGAAATCGAGTCCGGAACGGCTCACGTCGGCCCCGAGAGCAGCGAGC
Organism: Pseudomonadales bacterium; assembly: GCA_963664805.2. GTDB lineage: Bacteria > Pseudomonadota > Gammaproteobacteria > Pseudomonadales > Pseudohongiellaceae > UBA9145. The sequence continues at coordinate 896,645 of OY761612.1, forward strand.
AATATACGCCGCAATTGCTCAACTACGATATTTCCGGCGTGATCAATTTCAGCAAGGGCTGTTACACCGGCCAGGAAGTCGTCGCCCGCATGCATTTCCGGGGCAAACCGAAAAAACGCCTGTTTCTGTTCAGCGGCGAAGCGGAATTCACCGCGGACAGCCGCGTATGCGCCCGCTCGGGAGTCAGTCCGGAAAAGGGAGAGCCGGTGCTCGCCCATGCAAACCGGAGCCGGGGCGGCAATCTGGCTTTGGCCGTGGCCAATATCGAGGCGGTCGCCGAAGGACGCCCGTGGTATCTGGACGGTCGCGCCGAAGCGCTCTTGCGGGCGGCGCCGCTCGCCTACGAATGTATTGCCGACGGCGATTGATCGGCGGGACGGAGCGCGGCACCGGCTTTCACAGCAAATTTTCATGCGTGCGCCAATTCGCTTAATATCGGGGCATGTCCATCCGGGATTATCCAATATGCAAATGTCACAAGATTCCCCGCCCAAGCAACACCTTAAAGTGTCCCCGCCGACGCTTCTCGCGAATTTGAAACCACGTATTGCCTTGGTATTGCTGTTGGCGACCCCGGGTCTTTACGCCGCCCAGCCGATATTCGCACCCGAAGACGTGTTCTCGCTTTCCTGGGCCGCCGATCCTCAGGTCAGCCCCGACGGCTCGTTTGTGGTCTATACGCATAACTTCATGGACATCATGGAGGATCGCCGCCGCTCCAACCTGTGGCGCGTCGATATCGACGGCGAGAACGCCCGCCCGTTGACCACCGGGGCGGTGAACGACAGTGGCGCTCAAATTGCCCCGGACAACGAGCGTGTTGCGTATCTGTCCAGCGATGACCGGGGTGCCCAGATTTTCGTGCGCTGGATCGAAAGCGGCGAAACCCTGCAGCTCACCCATCTGGACCGCGCTCCCGGCAGCCTCTCCTGGTCTCCCGACGGCAAGTGGCTTGCCTATGCGATGCTGGCGCCCTCCGAGCCGCCAGCCATGGGCGGGTTGCCCGCGAAGCCCGAAGGCGCCAATTGGGCGGATCCTCCCGTGGTGGTGGAGCGCGCCGTGTACCGCATGGACGGCGCCGGGCCGCTCCCCTATGGTTTCAATCACGTATTCGTGGTGTCGGCGCAGGGCGGCGCGCCCCGGCAACTTACGTCCGGCGACTATAATCACCATGGCCCGATCAGTTGGTCGCCGGACAGCCAGAGCCTTTATTTCTCCGGCAACCGCCATGAGGACGCCGAGCTCAATCCGAACAATACCGAAATCTTTCGGGTTGGACTGGACGGCGGCGAAATCGAGGCGATCACGAACCGCGAGGGGCCGGACAACTCGGTCGATGTTTCACCGGACGGGGCGATGCTGGCCTGGACCGGCTATGACGACCGCGCGCGCAGCTACCAGATCACCCGCCTGTACGTGATGAACGCGGATGGCGGCGGTTACCGGGATCTGCTGCCGAATCTGGACCGCGACATCTCGCGCCCGACATGGTCGGCGGACGGCAACGGGCTGTATTTTTCCTATGATGACGAGGGACTGACAAAGCTTGCATACGCACACCTGGATGGCGGCCTCACGGAGATCAGCAGCGAATTGGGCGGCCTGTCGCTGACACGGCCGTACCTGGGCGCGCAGTTCTCGGTTGGCGGCGGCGATTCATACGCAATTACGCGGGGAGACGCGCTGACGCCGTCCGACATTGCGGCCGGCCGCGGCATGGATGCGCCGCGGCGCTTGACGCGACTTAACGCCAACCTTCTCGACTACCGTGAACTCGGTCCGGTCGAGGAGTTCCGGTTCCCGTCCAACTACGACGGGGAGGAAATCCACGCCTGGGTGGTGTGGCCGCCCGGATTCGACGCCTCGAAGCAATACCCGCTGCTGCTGGAAATCCACGGCGGGCCGCACTCCGCCTACGGTCCGCACTTTTCCGCGGAGGCGCAACTCTACGCCGCCGCGGGCTATGTGGTCGTTTACGCCAATCCCCGGGGCAGCAGCAGTTACGGCGACGCTTTCGGCAGCTACATCCATCACAACTATCCGAGCGAAGACTACGACGATCTGATGTCGGTGGTGGACGCGGTGATCGATCTCGGCGTTATCGATTCCGACCAGCTCTACGTGACGGGCGGCAGCGGCGGCGGTGTGCTCACAGCCTGGATCGTCGGCAAGACCGACCGTTTTCGGGCGGCGGTGGTGGCCAAACCGGTCATCAACTGGATCAGCTTCGCCTTGAGCGCCGATATGGCGCCGGTCTTTTCGAAGAACTGGTTCCCGGCCTTGCCCTGGGAAGATCCAATGGGCTACTGGAAGCGCTCGCCGCTCTCGCTGGCGGGGGAAGTCTCGACACCGACCATGCTGCTGACCGGCGAGCAGGACTGGCGCACGCCGATGTGGGAATCCGAGCAGTATTACCAAGCGCTGAAGTTGCGCGGCGTAGAGACCGCGCTGGTGCGGATTCCGGGCGCGTCTCACAGCATCGCCGCGCGACCCAGCCAGTTGCTGGCCAAGGTCAGCGCCGTGCTGGAATGGTTCAATCGGCACAGCGGGGAGTAGACACCATGGCAATACCGGTCAATAGAATCGTAACCACCGCATTTTTTCCCGGACGCGAGATCGGCGAGTCGCTTGGCATCGTCGGTGCGGAATGCGTGCTCGGGATCAACATCTTCAAAGACATCATGGGAGGCATCCGCGACATCGTCGGCGGCCGCAGCGGCACGCACCAGGAAGCCTTGCGCAAGGCCCGCGAGACTTGTATCGCCGAGCTCGCCGAGGAAGCCGCCGAAGCAGGCGCCGACGCGGTGGTCTCGGTCGAGTTCGACTATAGCGAGTTCAGCGGCAACAAAGGCGGCATGATCATCCTCGCCGGCTACGGCACCGCCGTCAGATTCAAGTAACAATCCGGGAACCTGGAGCGCCATGGTGGGCTGGAACTGGTGTCCCCGGCAGGGGTCGAACCTGCAACCTACGCCTTAGGAGGGCGTCGCGCTATCCAGTTGTGCCACGGGGACGGGCAGGTGCGTGAGTATAAGCCAAGGCGGCTGATTGGGAAACGCGGACCGCGGGCCGTATCATTCGTCTGTGGACTTGAACCCGGGGATTTTGGCTTGGCTGCGCCTGAGTGGAATTTTGCCGCTTTCGAGGAACTCGAACGCGAACTATTGTACGCGATGCTTAATTTGCGCGCGGAAGTCTTTGTTGTCGAGCAAGAATGCGCCTATCAGGATCTCGACGGCCACGACCGGGACGGATTGCATCTCTGCGGGCTGCTCGATGGTGAACTGGCCTGTTACGCCCGCGTCAACGCGCCCGGCACAAAAACGCGTTACACGGCGATCAGCCGCGTGCTTGTGAGAAAAGAATACCGCGGCAAAGGTCTGGGTCGCCTGCTCATGTGTGAAACCCTTGCGCATTGCGAACGGCTCTGGCCCGGAGCGACGACCGGCCTGTCCGCCCAGCAATATCTGGTGGAGTTTTATGCCTCTCTCGGCTTTCGCGCTGTCTCCGATCCCTACGACGAAGAAGGCATTCCCCACGTCGACATGCTGCGCCGGCCGCCGCGCAAGTAAACCTTTTGCTTTTCATACCGATAAGTTATGGAAACGCGCAAAGGAGCTTTTCCTTGCAACTCCCACGCAGCCAAAGGCATATCCTGCACAGTCTGAAGACCCGCGGCCCCCAGTCGGTGCGCATTCTCTCAAGGCAACTGGAAATGACGACCATGGGCGTCCGTCATCACCTCGCCGACCTGAATGAGATCGACTTCGTCCGGCAGTTGCCCGCCGAGAGACAAAATCGCGGTCGGCCCGTTTCGCTCTGGAAACTGACCGAGAAAGGCCATGCCTGGTTCCCGAACGCCGGCGCGGACTTGGCGCGGGAACTGATCCAGGTCGCCGATCTTTGCTGGGGCGGCGACGGCGTCGAGCGCATGGTCGAAGAGCGCACCAGTCGGGTGGAACAGCGTTATCGGGCGGCGATGCGCGGGCCGGACGGCGACCTGCAACAGAAAGTAGAACACTTGGTCAATCTGCGCAGCGCCGACGGCTACATGGCTGAAGCGCGGCTGTTGCCCGACGGCTGGCTGCTCGTGCAGAACCATTGCCCGATCCAGGCCTGCGCCGAAAACTGCCCGCATTTCTGCAAGTCCGAACAGCGCATGTTCCAGGATCTGCTGGGCACAGGGGCAATGGTGGACCGAACCGATCATCTACTAGCCGGAGACCGCCGTTGCGCCTGGAGAATCAGGCGCGTCAGCGCCGAGGTGGGTGAGGCCCGGCCGGCGCAGCCGACGGGAAGCGAAGCTTTCCGAGGGCCGGACGACCGGCCAAGGATGGCCGGGCCGGGGGGCATTGAAGCCGCCAATTCCGCGTCAAGGATGGCATGAGCAATCCAACAGGATCCCCAAGGAGATTCCGCGCCTCCGCTTCGCTGCGAGCGGAATGACCGTCAAGGAGCTTCACTCTGCCTGGCGTGGTGGCCGCATCGCTGTCAGTCGCGACTCTTCAGATTTTTTTCGATATGCGTGAGCATTCCGCGCAGGATGTTCATTTCCATGACATCGATACGGGTGCGACCGAACAGGCGTCGGATGCGGTGCATGAGTTGACGCGGGTTTTTCGGGTCGTGGAAATCGACCGCGACCAGCACTCGCTCCAAATGTTCGTAAAACCTCTCGACATCCTCGCCGGTGGCCAGTTCCTGATCCCATTCACGCTCGCCGGTTGCGGTTTCACCGCCTTCTCCGGACAACGCGGCCTTGCGCAACTCGTAACAGACCACCAGCACCGCCGCGGCCAGATTCAGCGAACTGTAGCCGGGATTGGCGGGAATGCGCACGTGGTAGTGGCATAACTGCAATTCCTCATTGCTGAGCCCGGTATCCTCGCGGCCGAACACCAGCGCGATCCGGTTTCCGGCGGCCTCGGCCAGCGTCCGCCGCGCACATTGCTCGGGTGTCAGCAACGGCCAAGGGATTTTTCGGGAACGGGCGCTGGCGCCGATAACGAGTCCGCAGTCGGCGACGGCTTCGCCGAGCGAGGCGACCACCCGCGCATTTTCGAGCAAATCCACCGCAGATGCCGCCCGACCGGTAGCAACGCCACTCGGGAACGCCTTCGGTCCCACCAGCACGAGCTTCGACAATCCCATGTTCTTCATCGCCCTGGCGCTGGCGCCGATATTGCCGGGGTGGGAGGTGTTGACCAGCACGACGGAGATGTTGCTTAAATTGGCTTCGTTCATGAATCGAGTCCGTGGGTGTCCCTTCGCTGCGTTGTGGGTGTCCCTTTGCTGCTGCGGCGCAGTGGGTGTCCCATCGCTGCTTCGTGGGTGTCCCTTCGCTGCGTTCGGTGGGTGTCCCATCGCTGGTCGTGGGTGTCCCTTTACTGCTGTCTTTGCTGCGTTTGCTGCGGCGCAGTGGGTGTCCCTTCGCTGCACCGCGCAGTGGGTGTCCCTTCGCTGCGCCTTCATTGCTTCAGGTCATTCTGCGCGTAGCGAAGCGAAGACGCAGGATCTCGATGATACTCCAAAGAGATTCTGCAACTTCGCGCGGGACGACAAGGTTTTGTTCCGGTTCTGCTATTATCCGCCCCCCGGCGTCCGCGCCCGTCCGATTTTCCGCAAAAACATGGAATCCCTGCTCAACGTGGCGCTCATCGCGGCCCGCGCCGCGGCGCGAAATCTCGCCCATGGCGTTGACCAGCTCGACAGGGTGAAGGTTCTCAACGATTCCGAAGACGCTTTCTGCACGAGCATGGATCGGGATTCGGAGCGCACCTTGATTTACCAGATCGAGAAACTCTATCCGAAACATCGAATCGAATCGCGTCTCTCGGGAGTCTGTGGCGGGGCTGACGAGAGCGTCGTCTGGCTGCTTGAGCCACTTGCGGGCAGCCGCAATTTCTTTTCCGGCCTGTCCGCTTTCGGAGTTGCCGTCGGCTGCCGAGTAAAGGGCATATTGAGCCATGCCGCCGTTGTTTTGCCGCAGACCAACGAGGAATTCAGCGCCAGCCGCGGCCAGGGCGCGCAATTGAACAGCCGACGGATCCGCGTGGGCGGAGAAACGCGCCCGCGCGGCGCCCTGCTGGGTTTGCACGCGGATTCGGGCAAACAGCGTTTGCTGCATGAATTGCAACAGCGGCTGCGCGCGGAACAAGCACTGCTCCGGCAAAGCGGCTGCGCCGTATTCGACATTGCGCAGACAGCCGCGAACCGCTTGCAAGGCGGCTGGTCCGGCGCGAACACCGGCTGCGGCCAACTCGCCGCGGGGCTCGTGCTCACGGAAGCCGGCGGTCTGCTCGTTGGCGAGTCCGGCAGTCCCGATGTCGCTGCCGCGGGCGAAACGCTTTACGGCAATCCGCGCATGGTGCGAGCGCTATTGCGAATTCGCGCCGAAATCGATGGCAGTTAGCAAGAGCAAGCATCGGCACCGGCAATAGGATATAGTGCCGGGCGGCTCTCCGGGAAGATCAAGTGACGCAAAGCAATCATCACAGGCTGGTGGAAGGTTCCGTGCGGGAATCCCTCATCCGCATGACTACGCCGATGATCATCGGCATGTTGATGATGTTCACGTTCAACATCGTGGATACGCTGTTCATCAGCTTCCTCGGCACCGCCCCCCTGTCCGCCGTCAGTTTCACTTTTCCGGTCGCTTTCACCGTCATGAGCATGGCCATCGGCCTCGGCATCGGCGCTTCCGCCGTGGTGGCCAGGCACTTGGGCCGCGACGATATCGAGCGCGCCAAGGAAGCGGCCACCGTGATCAATTACATCTCGCTGAGCATGGCGGGCGTGATGGTCGTCGTGTGCTGGATTTTCCTCGATGAAATCTTCCGGTTGCTTGGGGCCGGCGACGAGATGATCGTCTTGATTCGCGAATTCATGGTCGTCTGGCTGCCCGGCAGCTTGCTGATCGTCTGCATGATGACCGGCAACAGCATCCTGCGCGCGAACGGCAACACCAAGACGCCAAGCATGTTGATGGCCTTCGCGGGATTTTCCAACGCGGTCCTCGACCCGTTGCTTATTTTCGGACTCGGGCCTTTCCCGGAACTCGGTCTCCAGGGCGCCGCCTGGGCCACCGTAATCTCCTGGGCGATGGCTTTCGCCTATTTGTATTGGCTGCTCGTCTTCAAAATGGAAATAGTCAGCAGACACCCGCCTTCCGCCGAGACGATGGCGACCTCGGGCCGCGAAATGTTGCGCATCGGCATTCCCGCGGCGGGAGCGAATATGATGACGCCGCTGGCGACCGGCGTCATGACCGCCATCGCCGCCGGTTTCGGCAACAGCGCGGTGGCGGCCTTCGGCGTCGGCGGCCGCATAGAAACCATCGCCACCATACTCGTGCTCGCCATATCCACCTCGCTGCCGCCGCTGATCAGCCAGAACTACGGCGCCGGACACGTCCACCGGGTCGCCGAGGCCTACCGCATCGCGATCCGCTTCGTGCTCGTCTGGCAATTGCTGCTTTACGGCGTCCTGGCGCTGTTGGCGCCGGTCATCGCCGAAGTCTTCTCCGACGACCCGGAAGTCATCCATACAATCCGGCTGTTTCTGTGGATTCTGCCACTCGGCTACGGCATGCAAGGCGTCATCATCCTCACCAATTCCTCGCTCAACGCCTTGCACCAGCCGATGAGCGCACTGTGGCTGAGCATCGCCCGTTTCTTCGTGTTCTATGTGCCGCTGGCCTGGCTCGGCAGCGTGTATTTCGGGCTATGGGGATTTTTCGGCGGCGCGGTTGCCGGCAATCTGCTGATGGGATTGATCTCACTGGCAGCCTTCAACCGCGCGGTCAGTGCGGAACTGCGTTTGCAGGAAAAGACGGCTTAGAAAACTGTGCTTTTCCCACAACCGGGCGCTTTCCGACGCTTTTGGATTCCTTTTCCGGCTTGCTCCAGTCGCCAGGCACAGCTTGGCGCCGTTCGGTACTGCGCACGAAACAGCGCTTCGTCAACACTTGCCTTCGCCCAAGCCCCTTTAACACCATCACGCGCCCTCGGTGCGAGGTTGCGGACTCAGCGGCTGAAGAAACCGCGCACTTCGGAGAATAGCGATTTCTTCTGTTCGACCGCGACCGCCGGCGCCACGGTCGGCGGCGCGTCCTCCATAAGTTGGAAGCTCTTGTCCCGCACCACGGCGGGCTCTTCCATGGCGTTGCCTTCGGTGTAACTGAGGCGATTGTTCTTTTCCTGGAAAGCGAGCATTTCCATGCAGATATCGTTGTACTCGTCCTGGGTGAGCAGTTCTGGGCGCTCCTTCATGTTCAGGGTGAACTTGCGGTCGTTCACCGCCGACAGGTAATGCAGGTTTTTCTTGTGCTTGATCAGCAGACCTTCCCGCTCGGCGATCTTGTATAGCGGCGTTCCGCGCAGCGGAATATAAGGGAAGAAAAAGAAGAACTCCGGCGCGATGCGCTTGTTGAGTTCAAGCGTCTTGCGCATGCCTTCGGCGGTCTCTAGCGGCGCCCCGACGATGTTGAAGGTGAGGCGGAAAATTCCCGCCTTCCTGCAATTGTCGGCAGCGTCGATGACCTGCTGATTTTTCATCTTGCGGCCGAGCATGCGCGAGCGAAATTCTTCGTCTCCACTTTCGATGCCGAACCAGATCGTGTGGCAGCCGGCTTCCGCCGCCGTGCGGCAGAATTCCTCGTTCATCACTTCGACCCGCGAATTGATCGAAAACGGCAGGCGTATGCGCTCCTTGTAGATCTCGAAGAAGGCACGCACGAATTTGAGATTGGACAAGAACAACTCGTCCCAGAATTCGAAATAGCCGACGTTGTACGTCTCGCGCAGGCGTTCGAGTTCGGCCACCATGGCCTCGGGCTCGTACTTGCGCAGAAAGGTCTTCTTGCTTTTCCAGCTTTCCAGGAGCGGCGTATTGCAGCAATAGGTGCAACGATACGGACAACCGCGACCGGTCATCACCGGCAGCACGAGCTTGCCTTTCGGCCCGAAAATCGAGGAATTGACGCCTTCGAAGCTGCCGTCGCGGGAGAAGATTTCGTAGTCCGGGAAAGGCAGCGCGGCGAGATCGCCGTTCTGGTGCGGTTCGGTGCGGAAGATCTCGCCGTCGATCAGTTTTTCCCACATGCCGTCGGCGGGGCCGAGCTCTCCGCGCAAATGCCGCACCATGTTGCCGATGGCGTATTCGCCGTCGCCGACGCAGATATAATCGACATTCGGATTGGCGATGGTCTCTTCCTGGGACAGCATCGCCTGGTAGCCGCCGATCAGGACCGGCAGCGAAGGTATCAGGCGCTTGATTTCCGCGAAGTAAGGCTCCATCGGATACCAGTGCGGACTCATGACGGAAAACGCGATCAGATCGGCATCGAGCGATTCGATCATGCGGGCGTAATTCGCCGGTGAATAGCGTTCGGCGTCGCGCAGGATCAGGATCGGTTCGAGCAGGACTTCGACATCCGGGAATTCACGCTTGAGATAAGCCGACATGCTCGCGATGGGCATGGCGATCTCATTGCCGTCAGGGGAATAGAACGAGAAGGCCAGCCGCGGTTTCTTGCGCGTGACCGTGCCGAAATAACGGGATTTTTCCTCGCGATAGACCGGCTCGCCACTACTGACGGCGATCATTTGTGCCTGGGAATTCATGCTCTGTCCCAATCGCGCCCAATCGCAAGATGGCGCGAATTATAGCATTAAAGCCGTAGTAGCGGCTTCGATCCGTCGCTGTCTGGCGGGCCGTGTGCGGCGGACGCCGCAAATACGGCCCAGCCGCCAAGCATAGCTTGGCGTTGCTCCGGCTGCGCATGAAGCTTCGCTTCATAAACGCTTGCCTGCGCCCATGCAGGCTTCGGGCTCGGCATCCTGTCTCGCACGCCCGCCGCACACGGCCCGCCAGACGGCGACTCACGCAGTGCAGACCCGGTTTCGCGGTTTCTGTCAATGCATTATGCTTCCGGGGCAATGAACGCCCTTGAAGCGCTTTTGACTCGAAATTCGGTTCCCCGCCTGGGGGAGCCGGAACCTGCTGCGGAGCAACTTGAGAACATCTGCCGCGCCGCCTTGCGGGCCGCCGACCATGCGATGTTGCGGCCGTGGCGGTTTCTGATCGTTCGCGGCGAGTCGCGCGAAAGACTCGGCAGCTTGCTTGTCGAGGCCGCGCTCGCTTCCAACCCGGACATGGCGCCCGCGGAGCAGGACCGATTGCGGGCCAAGACCTTGCGGGCACCGCTGATCATCGTCGTGATCGCCAGTCATGTGGAGCATCCCAAGGTGCCGGCGATTGAGCAGGATCTGTCCGCCGGCGCCGCCGCGCAGAACATGTTGAACGCGGCGCATGCCCAGGGCGTCGGGGCGATGTGGCGGACGGGCGCCATGGCTTACGACCGGCGCGTGATGGACGGCCTGGGGCTCGCCCGGAATGAGAAGATCATCGGCTTCCTTTATCTCGGCACGGCCGCCGGCAACCCCAAGACCTTGCGGTCGGAAAATCCGACTGATTACTTTCGGGAGTGGTAGGCATGTCGAGCCGCAGCATTCGAATGAACTGCTGGAAATGCGGCCATGTCATGCCGAACGTGCTGCTGCCTTTTTCCCGCTACGAGGAATGCGGCAAATGCAAGGCCGATCTGCATGTCTGTTATTCGTGCAGGCATTACGATCCCGCAGCGGCCGACGCTTGCCGCGAGGATCGGGCCGATTTCGTGCTCGACAAGGACCGCGCAAATTTCTGCGATTGGTTCAAGCCCGGCAAGAATGCTTACAAGCGCAAGGATCAGGGCGAGTCGCGAGCCGTTGAGCGGCAACTTGCCGAATTGTTCGGCGAAGAGTCGCCCCCGGAAGCGCCTGAGACATCCGCTCCCAGCGAGGCGGATGAAGCGCTTGCCGAATTGAAGCGGCTGTTCGGCGACCAGACTTGAGACCGGTACCCGGGCAACAGGGACAGTCGATGCGAATGACGGTTTTCTCCACTCCGCTTGTCACGCCGCTGTTGCGCTGGATTTCCATCCTGGTGCTGGGGCTGACGGGCTGGAAAATCCGCGGCCGCGAACTCGACCGCCAGCGTTGCGTGCTGATCGGCGCGCCGCATACGAGCAATTGGGACTTTCCGCTGATGATCATGGCGGTGCTGGTTTTGAGATTGCGCGTATTCTGGATGGGCAAACACACCTTGTTCCCCTTCCCTTTCGCCGGATTGATGAAATGGCTTGGAGGAATCCCCATCGACCGCAGCCGGCCCCACAACGTTGTGCGGGAAACCGTGCGGCAATACGAACGGAACGACGAACTGATCGTGCTCGTGCCGCCGGAAGGCACGCGCAGCAAGGTCAAACAGTGGAAAACCGGGTTCTATCACATCGCCGGCAACGCGGGCGTGCCGATTCTGCTTGGCTATGTCGATGCGGGGAAAAAGGAAGCGGGCTTCGCGGATTTCTATCAGCCCAGTGGAAACCCGGAGCACGACATGGCTGAAATCCGCAAATTCTATGCGGACAAAAAGGGGCTCAGGGTAGCCAACACCTGAGCCGGACAGTTCACGCGGCCCGCGCGGCGACTTCGATCCGCCTCCGCCGAGCGGTGCCGGGTTCAGCGGACGCCGTGAATACATCCCTGTAGGCTTCGGCCCCGACATCCATGTCGGGGACGCCCGCTGAACCCGGCACCGCTCGACAGAGGCTCACGCCCTGCGATCTCCTGACCTTTACAGCAACGCCTGCACAGCCGCCTTGGCTTCGTCGCTGGCGCCGTGGTTCAGGTCCATCACGACTTGCGCCAGGGACTTGGCGCGCGGGTCGGCGTTATCGGCTTCCAGCACGCGCGCCATCGCGGCCTTGCCGTCTTCGCTCGCCGAATGCTCGATCCCCATGACCGCGTTCGCCACCGCCTTGAAGGCGGGGCCGACGCCGTCATCGTCTACCAGCGCCTGCAACGCAGCCTTGTCATCGTCCGACGGGAAATGATTGAGGTTCATCAGCACACCGGCTATGACCTCGGTCGCTTGGTCGTTGTCGGCGTACACGAAAGGCGCGAAAGCGCAAATCAGAATCGCTGCGATCAGTTTTTTCACTTGGACTTCCTCTGAATGAAAACAGGGCAGTCAGTCTAACATCAGGGCGCGGCGTGTAAAGATATCCCGATGCGATTTCGCGCATTCACATCCAGTAGGAAATCACTGCGGCAAGTCCGGCGAGGGCGCACAGGCTCAAGGATCCCAGCCGCAGCATGCGGGAAGTGATCAGATGCACCGAACGCATGGCCAGCCAGTAACCCAGCAAACTCGCCGGCATGAAGGGCAGCGAAAGGAGCATGTGCTGCCCGCCGAAACGCCCGACGAAACTCAGCATCAACAAGCTCATGACGCAACTGACGACGAAGAAGGCCGCCATATTGGCGCGGATGAAATCGGTCGTCTGGTGTTGCAGCACGAGCGCCATGGGCGGCCCCCCGATGGACGAACTCGTGCCCATGAACCCGGACAGAAATCCGGCGGAGAACATGGCGCCGCGGGTGGGCCGAAACGCGACTTTGCCAAAACTGAGCCAGACCGCCACCAGCACCGAAATTCCCAGCCACAACCCCAGGGTGCGCTGATCGATCCAGAATATGAGCAGCCCGCCGGCGACGGTGCCCGGCACTCTTCCCAAAATCGCAAACTTCAACCCGGTAAGGGAAATCGAATGGCGGAAGCGCCAGGCGTTGGCCAGGGACAGCGTCAACGCGGCCACCGTTATCGGCGCTGGAACATAGTCCGGATCGATGAAGAAAAGCAGCGGCGCGGCGATCACCGCGAGGCCGAACCCGATTCCCGTTTGCACGAAGGAGCCGACTACGACGATCAGCACCGGGATTATTGCTTCCATCACGCTTCCCGCATTCCGAACGAATAGTAACTTGCGGCGTTTGCTTTTCCAAAGCCCGGATTGTAACTTCCAACTTCTCGATTTAGCGGCATAAGGACTTTGGGGGATTGATTCCGGAAGTCTCCCAAATGCCCGCTCATAGCGGAACAAGTGGGAAAATCAGGTCATCCGCCAAGGAAAACAATGCTTGAACGCAATCGGATAATCCATCCAGGCGACATTCGGCGCGCAGAATTCCGCGCGCGGCTTCCAGCCGCTCTGCTGCTCGCCGCCGGCCTGATCCTGTCCGCCGGCGCCGCAGAGGCGCAAGTTCCCACGGTCTGGGGCGGCGCCTCGCCGGAAAACATCAAGGCCGGCGACGGCAAGGTCACGCTCAGTTGGGGCAGCGGCGGCGCCGCCTATTGCGAGTTCCAGGGCGCGACGATTCCCACCGGCGGCTCGGTCGAGGCCGGCCCCCACGCGGCGGGAGACCACTCCGTCACCTTCACCTGCTTCGCCAGGGACGGTTCGACCTCCCACACGATAAGCTGGACCGCCTGGCCGCCGCCGACGCTCGACAGCTTCTCGCTCGGCGCGAACACGATTTACGACAACGAAAGCGTCACCGCGAGCTGGAGTTCGACCAGCGCCAACGCCTGCCACCCGAGCTCGGGCGGCGGGGCGCTTTCCCCCAATTCGAGCGCGACCTTCCCGGTCGGGAGTTTCAGTCCCGGCACGGTCAGCGGCTAGATGCGCTGCGCGGGCTACGGCGGAACGTCCAACACCCGCAGCGTCAGCCTCACGGTGCTGCGCTGGACCGACACCGTCGGCGACGGCATCCACAATGACCAGGACAGCGACGACGACGGCGACGGCATGCCAGACACTTGGGAAAACGCCAACGGCCTAGACCCGCTGGCGGACGACACCGCCGGCGACCCGGACAAGGACGGCGACAACAATCTGACCGGGTACGACAACGGCACCGACCCGCAAAAGCACGAAGTGGCGCAATTGCTTTCGGCCGCGCTTTCGGCGAACAGGATTTACGAAAACGAAAGCGTGGCCTTCACTTGGGATTCCAAGTACGCGACGGCCTGTCACGACGTGTACGTCAGCAACGGAGCCGCCGGTGCCGGCGCGGTCGAGAGGCCGCAGCCCAATCTGATAGATTTCCTGCGCGGCGGGGCCGCGGGCGCGTCCGCCGAGGCCGCGTCCAATTGGGCGCCGAGAGGGAAGGAAACCTTTGCGCCGGACAGTTTCGATCCGGGCGACCACCACTACGAATTCTATTGCGGTGGACCCGGCGGCGATTCCAACCGGAAGGACATCCGCCTGACGGTGCTGGCCCGGGTGGACCCGGACACCGACACCGACGGCGACGGCATGCCCGACCTCTGGGAGCTCGGTGTCGGACTTGATCCGGCGGATCCTTCCGACGCCAGGTTGGACGACGACAACGACGGCCACAGCAATTTGACCGAGTACAATGCTGGAACCGACCCGAACTGGGGGACAGCCATCCCGGCGGCATTCCCGCGGCTTCGTTCGGTTTCAACGAACTGGGGGGACAGCCATCCCGGCAGCATTCCCGCGGCTTCGTTCGGTTTCAACGACAACTTCACAGTCGAAAAAGGGTTGATTGACGGTGACGCGCTGGAAGACATGCTGATTCGCGACCCCACGCCCGGAATTCTGCCGGGCATATCCGACTTTGTGCTCATAAAGAACTCGAAAGGCGGGTTCAGCCTGGAAGACGCGGACGGCCACGCCATCGAGAACCCGTTGACCGACATCACCTCCGCGGCCGAAGTCGCCGACGTGAACGGAGACGGATCCCCGGACCTGATTCTGACCGGACTCGACACCCATTTTCCGGGTTCGAGCGACTGGATTGTCTATGGAAACACGAGCCGGGGATACACGATTCCGCAAGCCCACATCAACATTCCCGGCCTGACGGCGCGGTTTTTCCGCGAACTGGGCGGGTGGGTCGACAACGCCAACTACTTCGAGAACAATCTCCCGCGGGTGCCCAAGGTCAAAAGCCGCTCGTTCCCGCTCGATGCCGAAGGGGAAATCTATAGCAGGGAGAGATTGGAAGAAGCGCAAGCCGGCGTGAACAGCAACGAAGGCTGCCTGGAGGGAGCTCTTTGCGGACTTCCGGGCGATCCGGTCTGCGAAGGATTCAACATCGATTGCGACACCTTCAGCGGGGACGGCAACGACATCCGGGGATTGAACCTCGTCCTGACGCGGTCCTCGAACCGGAACATCGTCTACGGGCAATGGGCCGCCGACCCCTGCGCGAGCGGCATGTTCGTGTGCGACTACGGGCCCGAATCCCAGGTCGTTTCGGTCAGGGACGCCGCGGACGATCCGGCGCAGCCGAACGAAACCGTGGTGATCCGGACGGTGTTCGATACGGAGGAACGGGTCACCGTGCGGGATTTCACGATTTTCAACCCGGACGCCCACGCCTTGTACCGGGATTACCTGCCGGCCATCCGGTCGTCCGGCGCCGTCCAGCCCGGCTCGGCCGCGGCGCTGGCGATTTCGCGCACATTGGAGGCTTACCTCGGCGTGACGGTCTTCGGCGGCGGTCTGGCGTCCTGGGGAGACGACACGCTGCCGGGCATGGAGGACGACGCGTCGTTTTCCGGTATTGCGGGGGACATGCTGAAGGTCATGGGGTATTTTCGGGACGCGATGCCGCAGCGGGTTGGTTACCGGGACGGGTACACACAAGACGAACTGGAGGCTTCCGGACTTTCCGATGTGATCAATATGGTCAGGGTTCCCCCTTGCACATATGTGGCTGGAGCCACATGCACTTCAAGTGATTTTCCGCAAGATCAAAAAAGACTATTTTAGAGGTAAGCTAGAGGAGTTTTTTACGGAATTGACGAATAGAACCTACGAGTCCGCGGACGCGGCCGCAAGAGCGCTTCATGATTCCGACGTGCACAAGCTGGCGTATTTTCTCAACATTGAGGTGGGTGCGATAATCGATGACACTGTCTCCCCCGTGAGAATTGAAAATTCCCTGGTTACGAATTTCGAATCAGGTGGCGTCCGTAATTCCCCTCGTGAATTGGCGGAGGGAAAGTCCGTGTGGCACAACCATCCGAGAGGAGGTCATATATGGTGGTGGGATGCGGTGGTGTACGCAATCAATCATCTGGATGCCGTTTGCAGTGCGGGCAATAATATCGCGGCGTACGCATCGGGCGCTTATTTGACCAAGGCATCGGTTCGGCAGGTGTTGAACAGATCGATAATGACGAGGAACGTGCCGTTTGATTTCCAGGTGGATGTCGGTGGCTGGCAAAATGATAGCTCCCAGTATACTTTTGATATGGCGAGTGATCGTAATATAGAAGGGTACAACGAGTATTCGACACAGTTGATTTGCACTAACTGATGTGGAGGCATTTCGGATGATCGGTAAGAAACTGCTGACGCTGTATGGGATTGTGGGAGGGGCGTTGGCGCTGGCTTTTCTTTTCGGCTACACGGTCGGCGACATTTCGACGCAAAATGGAAGCACCGGGAACATCGAGGCGGGAACCGGCAATTCGGACTGCGTCAGACCGGACTATTTTTTTACCGAATACACGAGATTTTACAGTCCAGAGTATGATCTTGACGGCGACGGTTTAATTGACTCTTGGGAAGTAACCTACGACCTTGATCCGAACGATTCTAGCGATGCCGAACTTGATCCCGATAGTGACGGTTATACCAATCTTGAGGAATTCAGAGCTTATACCGACCCACAATCCGCCCGCGACCATCCCGGTGCGGTAATTGAGATAGTGGACGAGGGGTTCGATTGTTTTTACACAGCCGAAATGGGCCTGATCAATGACGACGACTTGCTCGACATATTGATTCGGGATCCTAGCGAGGGATTCTTGCCTGCCGTGCGCGATTTCGTGATGATCCAGCAAGCGGACCACAGTTTCCTCATTGAAGATGCCGGAAACCATGAGATTCCGGAATTGACATCCATTCAATCCACACTTTGGCTGACCGAACTGAACATGGATCAGTCAAAGGATATCGCGCTGATCGGACTTTCCGAATTCATTCCGAGCGTGAACGATCAATTGATATTCGGACCCCGCTGGTTTGGCGATGATCTGGCTCGGGGAATCGATTTTGACATCGTTCCAAGATTCCACAAGGAGGTGGATAATGAAACCCACGAGTTTTTCGAGGCTTTGTTCGGATGGATTCAAAACGGGGATTATTTCGAAGACAACGCTCCCGTTCTGGCGACGGTTCCTCAAGTGCTGGACCTGTCCTGGTTCCGGGACGAATCCGGAAACGTTCCAGGCGATTCGGAACCGTTGTCGCGGAGGCCTTTGCCAGCGGATTGCAACGCCGCCCTAGTGCAATGTTTCGATGTGACTGCGGACGCGGGCGATCCAGAGAGGTTTTCAGCAAACGAGACCTTTGCCGTGAGTTACACCGAGACACCCTATCTGGTTGACTTGTCCGACATGTATAACGATCCCGACGAGCTGGACCTGTATTTTCTGGCGCGGGCCGCATTCAGCGAGAGTTTCGAATGGCCGCTGAAGGATTATTCCGTTTTCAATCAGGACGCGCTGAGACTGGCGAGAAACGAAATGCGGAATGTCCGTTACTCTGGAGTCATGTTCGTCCCTTCGAACGAGTCAACCGCCATCTTCAATGTCTTGAGAGAATACCTCGACTCTTCCGTTTTTTTCGAAGTCGGTCCGGGAGGCGTGCGAGGAGTGGCGCCTTGGCATGTCTGGCCACACGAAATCGATACCAGACGGGATATTTTGGCGATGGGCACGGTTTACTACATCAGGCATGTTCTGGATTACCTCAGCGACAGGTACATGTCACGCCCCGCCGACCTGTACGAGCAGTAGTTGGGCACCAGTAAATGCGGGTGGCCAACAAAAATCTGTCGATGCCGCACAGGATTGCGGGAGGCGCGCTGGCGTTGGCTCTGGCGTTTTTCTTGGGATATGCGGTTGACGACATTCTCCCGCGAAACGAACGCGTTGACATTGAGAGTTTAAGGGAGGAAAGGCTCGCGTGGGCGCGATTTGCCGATGCGGAATGTGTCAGGTCGGACTACTATGCCGAGGTATACAATAGATATTACGATCCAGACGGTCGCGAAGACCCTTTACCGGAACACGATCGAGACGGTGATCTTTTGGAGGACATCTGGGAAAAATCGAATGACTTGAATCCTGAAGATTCCGGCGACGCCGGACTTGATCCCGACGATGACGGATTCACCAATCTCGATGAGTACAGGGCCAACACCAATCCGTGGTACGCCCGTCACTATCCCGGAGTAGTACCCATAGTATCCGAGGGTTTCGATTGCTTTTACACGGCTGAAATGGGACTGATAAACGACGATGATTTGCTGGACATTCTGATACGCGATCCAAGCGAAGGCTTTCTACCGGCGGTACGCGATTTTGTCATGATCGAACAGCCGGATCACAGTTTCGTCATTGAAGAAGCCAGATTCTTTGAAATTCCGGAATTGACCTCCATTCAATCCGCGCTGTGGCTGACCGAACTGAACATGGACAGGTCGAGGGATCTTGCGCTGATCGGACTGTCCGATTTCATTCCGAATGTGAACGATCAATTGATATTCGGGCATGTGAATTTCGGCGATTTATATGTTATCGGATCGGACTTTGGCATCGTCCCGCGAATCCACAAGGATGTGGATGATGAAACCCACGATTTTTTCCGGACTTTGTTCGAATGGATTCAAAACGGGGATTACTTCGAAGACAATGCTCCTGTTCTTGCGACAGTTCCGGAAGTGCTGGACCAGTCCTGGTTCAGGGACGAATCCGGAAACGTTCCGCGCGATTCGGAACCGCTGTCGCGCGGGTCGTTGCCGGCGGATTGCGGTGTCGGCCTGGTGTATTGTCTCGACGTGGTCGCGGACGCGGGCGACCCGGAACGGTTTTCCGCGAACGAGGCCATCGCGGTGGACTATACCGGGGCGCCCTACCGGGTCGGCTTGTCCGACGCGGATAACGACCCGGACGAGCCGGACCTCCATTTCCTGGTGCGGGTCGCTTTCAGCGAAAATTCTTATCGGGACGTAAAGGATTACTCGGTTTTCAATCAGGACGCGCTGAGACTGGCGAGGAACGAACTGCGGAATGTCCGCTACTCGGGAGTCATGTTCGTTCCCTCGGACGAGTCAACCGCCATCTTCGATGCCTTGAGAGAATACCTTGGTTCTTCGGTTTTTTTTGAAATTCGTGCGGGAGGCGTCCAAGGAGTGGCGCCTTGGCGCGTTTGGCCATATGAAATCGATACCGGACGGGATATATTGGCGATGGGCGCGGTTACCTACATCAGGCAAGTTCTGGATTACCTCAGCGACAGGTACATGTCACGCCCCGCCGACCTGTACGAGCATTAGTTGGACACCAGTAAATGCGGATAGCCAACAAAAATCTGTCGATGCCGCACAGGATTGCGGGAGGGGCACTGGCGTTGGCTCTGGCGTTTTTCTTGGGATATGCGGTTGAGGCGCATTCTGGGACACCCACCCTGTATGGCGCATTCTGGGACGCCCACCCTGTATGGCGCATTCTGGGACGCCCACCCTGTATTGGAATCTGGCAACGAGTCTTCAGGGACTGAGGTGGTCCCACTTTTTTGGACAGTTCGCTAAGGTGTGCTCGAATGCCGAGAGGAGGCATGAGCATGGCCAGGAAGAGACGCCGTTTCACGGCGGAGTTCAACAGGTTTTCCGGGACACCCACGCTGGTTTTCAGAGTCTTCCAGGTGTTTCTGGGACACCCACGCTTTATCGGATCAAGCGCAACTTGAAGGTCGATTGAAGAAAATTGAAGTGGCTTCGAGACCGATGGCCCGGAAATCTTTTTCGCGGGCACGGGCAACGCTGCCCGTTCAGGCATGATTTCGAGGGCCGGCCCGGACTAGGCGGCTTTTCCAGTCCCGTTCCTTTCCTTGATCGCCAGCTTGTCCAAGCCGTTGAACATCGTGACCGCTTCCTTTTGAATCTCCAGCGCCAGCGTCCGCCATTGCGCGCCGCTCAGATTCAAGATTGAAAGGGCGGGCGGAACATCGTCGGGAACAAAACCCTTCTTGCCGGCGCGCGCGATCCTCCCCGTCCAGTCCACCAGTTCAATGTAATCGCGCAGACCGATCGGCAGGGAGGATGATCCTTCAACGCGTTCCGCCCCGGTTCGGAACCGCATCAGCCCGGGAGCCGGAGGGTTCGCCGTACCGGGCTTCTCCGCCGACAACCGCCGGACGCGCGCCTGAATCGAAGTGAAATCCGATTCGTCCAGCGTTTCGCTGATTCCGGCCCGCACCGGATTCAAGTCGACATAGGCCATGCACGACAGCAGGGCCGCCTCGTCCAGCAGCGCCAGGGACTTGAACCGCCCCTCCCAAAATCGCCCCGCGCAGTCGTCCTCCCTGTTGGCCCTGCGGGCGATGTATTCGTTCAGGCAGCGCATGAACCAGCTGATGCTGGTCAGGCGCTCGCGCCAGGTTTCCAAGATGAGGTTCAGTGATCGGAACTCCGCCTCCCCGCATCTTTGAAGTTATGCTTGGCGGTGGGTGTCCCATCCGGTGTCCGGGATTATCACTTCCATTACGCTTCCCGCATTCTGTTGGATCCTGCATGCCATCCCTGGCGAGCCGTTCGGCTCTCAAGAAGCTGTGCTTCTTGTCGGCTGCGCCGACCAGACCTCACCCTCTGCGTTGGCGCTTGAGCGAGTCATGGCGCTTGTTTATCATTGCCGACCTTTCGCCGGTCGGGGCCGACCGTTGAATCGGGACCGGCAGTTTCTTGCGATCGCTGAAGTTTTCAGGGGGTTTGGGGCCGTGCAGATATTAGACGGAAAAACCTGTTCCGAACAAATTCGCCGGGAAATCGGCGAACAGGTTGACGAACTGCTCGCGTCCGGCCGGCGCGCGCCGCATCTGGCGGCAGTGCTCGTCGGCGACGACGGCGCCAGCGAGACTTATGTCGCCAACAAGGTCAGGGATTGCGACGAAATCGGTTTCGATTCCACCGTGGTGCAAATGGAGGCGGACACGAGCGAGAAAGAATTGCTCGACCGGGTCGCCGAATTGAATGCGGACGAGAATATCGACGGGTTCATCGTGCAATTGCCACTGGCGGCGCATATCGACGAACACAGGATCACGCTGGCGATCGATGCGGCGAAGGATGTCGACGGCTTCGGGCCGCAAAGCGTCGGACTCATGTGCCTGGGGCTGCCGGCTTTCGTGTCGGCGACCCCCAACGGCGTCATGGAACTGCTGACGAGAAACGGCATCGAGACCGAAGGAAAGAACTGCGTCGTGCTCGGCCGCAGCAATATCGTCGGCACGCCGATGTCGATTCTGCTTTCGCGCAACGCCCGGCCCGGCAATTGCACCGTGACAATCGCCCACAGCCGCACCCGGGACCTGAAGGAATTGTGCGCCCGTGCCGATATCCTGATCGCCG
This sequence comes from Pseudomonadales bacterium, assembly GCA_963664805.2. GTDB lineage: Bacteria > Pseudomonadota > Gammaproteobacteria > Pseudomonadales > Pseudohongiellaceae > UBA9145. The sequence goes on from OY761612.1 coordinate 917,980, forward strand.
CCATCGGCAAGCCTGGCTTCGTTACCGCCGACATGGTCAGAGCCGGCGCCGTGGTGATCGATGTCGGCACCACCCGCGTGCCCGACTCAAGCCGCAAGTCCGGCTTTCGCCTCGCCGGCGACGTCGATTTCGATCGGGTCGCCCCGAAATGTTCGTGGATCACGCCGGTGCCCGGCGGAGTCGGGCCGATGACCCGTGCCTCCTTGCTGCAAAACACGCTCAAGGCCTATCACAATCGAATGCGAGAATCCGATGTTTGACTCATTGCAAGCGCTCCCCCCCGACCCCATCCTGGCGCTGACGCCGGCGTACCGGGCCGACCCGAATCCGGACAAGGTCGATCTCGGCGCCGGCGTCTACAAGGACGAAAACGGCAACACGCCGGTCATGCGCGCCGTGAAGCGGGCCGAACAGACGCTGCTTGCCGAACAGGACAGCAAGGCCTATGTCGGCCCAAGCGGCGCCGCGGGCTTCAACGAGGCGGTCGCCTCGCTGGCTTTCGGCGAAACGCTGAAACGAAACCTCGGCGAGCGACGGGTGAGTTTGCAAACCCCCGGCGGCTGCGGCGGCCTGCGCTTGGCGGCGGAATTCATCGCCCAAGCGAATCCGGACGCCACCGTGTGGGTGAGCGACCCCACCTGGCCGAATCACCGCCCCCTGCTCGGCGCGGCGGGTCTTGCAATCGCCGCGTACCCCTACTACGACTTCGACTCCCATTCGGTGCGCTTCGACGCCATGTTCGAAAGCCTGTCCGCGGCGGCCGCGGGCGACGTCGTGCTGCTGCACGGCTGCTGCCACAATCCCTGCGGCGCCGATCTCGGCCCCGAACAATGGCGGGAATTGCGCGATCTGGCCCTGGACAAGGGATTCAACATCCTGATCGACATGGCCTACCAGGGTCTCGGCGATGGACTCGAGGAAGACGTGTACGGCGTGCGCCTGCTTGCGGAGTCATTGCCGGAATTGTTGCTGGTCAGTTCCTGTTCGAAAAATTTCGGCCTTTACCGCGAACGCACCGGCGCCCTCTCGGTGATTTGCGGCACGCCACCGGTGGCGAAGGCCGCCATGAGCCGACTCGCCGCCACTGCCAGGGCCAACTACTCGATGCCGCCGGACCATGGCGCCGCCATCGTGCAAACGATCATGGAAGACGCCGCGATGCGCGCCGACTGGGAAGAGGAACTGGCTGAAGTGCGCGACCGCATCAACGGCCTGCGCACCGCCTTCGCGCGCGAATTGGCCGCCGCCGGCGTCGAGCGGGATTTCGGTTTCATCGAGCGCGAGAAAGGCATGTTCTCCTTTCTCGGCGTCACGACGGCGCAAGCCGAATCACTGGTCAGGGACTACAGCATCTACCTGGTGAAGTCGGGCCGCATCAATATCGCCGGCATCAACCAGGCGAATATCGGCTATCTCGCGCGCAGCCTCGCCGAGTTGTTGCAAACCCAACAAGCCTGATTCGTCTGAGGGATTATTCAGGGGGTTCAGTCCGGGCTGGGGTCTGGCAGTTCCAGCAGACCGCGAAAGCCGCGTCGTTTCTTTCCCGGCATTTCGAGCAGCGCCAGTCGGGCCGGTCGTCGTCTTCGCCGTACAGATATTCGTCCACGATATCGAGCGCTTCTTCGTAATCCGCGGGGCTCGCCACCCAGACTTCCGGCATTACCTCGACGAAAGGGACTTCGCCGAACGCCGAGGACATGTCGGCGTTTTTCACGACGCAATCGATGCCAGCCACTTCCAGCAGGTTCTTGACTTGCCAGGCGTCAATGGCGATTTCCGAACTGAAAACTCTTTTCATAAGCAATTGGTTATCTCTTACTTTTGCGACAGAATCCAACCCTTGTAGATTCTGCGACTGCGCTTCGCTGCGCGCAGAATGACGGGCGGACGCGGTGCGGCGGCGGAATCCACGCTTCAGCGCAACAGGTGACGCGGGCGCAGGCCGCAAACGTATAGCGAAAGCAGATAGGCCAGCAGGCCGCCCAGGACGAGTACGGCAAGTCGACCGACCTTGGCGAGGATCGACCATTCCATCCATTCCTCCCATTGTCCCGCGAGACTCAGCAACACAAGGATCATGACCGCATTGGCCGCCAGCATCTGTAGCAGCAGGCGGCCCCAACCCGGCTGAAACCGGAACACGCCGTCGCGCCGCAATCCGCGCAGCAGCAGGCTAGCGTTGAGCGCGGCCGCGAGGCTCGTCGCCAGCGCCAGACCCACATGGGCGAAACCGGACAGGTAGAAACTCACATTGAGCGCCATGTTGACAGTCATGGCGATGACACCGATCCGCACCGGCGTACTCGTATTTTGTCGCGCGTAAAATCCCGGCGCGAAGATCTTCACCGCCATGAACGCGGTAAGACCGACCGCGTAGGCTCGCAGGCTGGCGGCCGAGCGCTCGACGTCGAAAGCGGTGAAATTCTCGTTCTGGAACAAGGTAACGAGCAGGGGTTCGGCGATCAGAATCAACGCCAGCGTAGCGGGCAAGGCGATCAGGCAGACGAGCCGGAAAGCCCAGTCGAGCGTGGCCGAGAAGTCGTCCATGGATTGACTGGCGTGCTTGCGCGACAGGCTCGGCAGCACCACGATCGCGATGGCGATGCCGAAGGTGCCCAAGGGCAATTCCATCAGACGGTCGGAGTAATACAGCCAGGAAACGCTGCCGGTGACGAGCAGCGAGGCGATGACGGTATCGAGCAGCAGATTGATCTGACTTACCGAAACGCCGAACAGCGCCGGCAGCATCAATTGCTTGATGCGCTTCACGCCTTCATGACCGCGCCGCGGCCTGGGCACGGGCAGCAGGCGGATATGCATGAGGAAGGGCAACTGGAACAGCAATTGCGCGACGCCGGCGATCAAAACGCCCCAGGCCAGGGCCAGCGCCGGCTCGCCTAGATAGGGAGCGAGCAGGAAGGAACAACCGATCAGCGAAAGGTTGAGCATGGCCGGCGTAATCGCGGGCCCGGCGAAGTAACCGTAACTGTTCAGCACCGCCCCGCACATGGCCGTCATCGAGATCAGCAGCAGGTAGGGAAAGGTGATGCGGAACATCTGAACGAAGGTGTCGAACTTGTAGGGTTCGTCGATGAATCCGTAAGCGACGACCATCGCCAGCAATGGCGCGGCGGCCACGACCAGCGCGGTCACGACCGCAAGCAGGCCTCCCAGCGAGGCGGTAACCGCGTTCACCAGGTCCCGCACCTCGGCATGACTGCGCCGGGTGCGATACTCCGAAAGCACCGGCACGAAAGCTTGGTTGAAAGCGCCTTCGGCGAACAGGCGGCGCATGAAGTTGGGAATCTTGTTGGCGAGAAAGAAAGCGTCCACGCCTTCGCCCGCGCCGAACAGGCGGGCGATCACGACATCGCGCGCCAGGCCGAGCACCCGCGAAACCATCGTCATCGAGCCGGTGACACCGCTGGATTTCAGCAGTCCTTCGTCGCCGGCGGGTGTTTCCCCGGCGCGGGCCGGGCTGTCGTCTAGCTGGTTCACGGATTGGTGGGATTGTTGACAGAAGCGGGCTAAAGCGGCATAGTGTCGCACTTTTTTCAGGGCTGTTCGAATACAGACCATAGCGGCGGAGGAGAACGCCTTGGCAAATTCCCCCCAAGCGCGCAAGCGCGCTCGACAAAACGAGAAACGGCGCCGTCACAATGCGTCGTTTCGTTCCATGGTTCGCACTTATATCAAGAAAGTGAGAGCGGCGATCGACGACAAGGACCACAAGGCCGCCACCGAGGCCTATCAGGCCGCCGTTCCGATCATCGACCGCATGGCGGAAAAGGGCATTATCCACAGGAACAAGGCCGCGCGGCACAAGAGCCGGCTGAACTCGGCGATAAAGGCACTGCAATAATCGCGGAGATTCCGCGACTGCGCGCGCAATGACGCCTGGTTTCCCGTCATTCCGCGCGGAGCGGAGTCGCGGAATCCCGGCGGCTCCGGCACTCCACATCCCTACTCCGTCAACACCAGATTGTCCCGGTGTATGATCTCCTCTTCACCCGCGTATCCCAGCAACGCGGCGATGCGACCGCTGTCCTGGCCGAGTAGCAGTGAAACCTCGCCGTCGTTGTAATTGACCATGCCCCGGGCGATTTCCCGGCCTGATTCGTCGAGGCAGGCGACGACTTCCCCACGTTGATACTTTCCGCTCGTCGCGGTAACGCCCACCGCCAGCAAGCTTCTGCCCTGCCCGCGCAGGACCGAAACCGCACCCCGGTCGAGCGTTAAAGTGCCTTTCAAGCTCAATTGACCCGCCAGCCATTGTTTTTTCGCGGTGACGGGTTCGCGGCCCGCGCGCAGCCAGGTGCCCAGTTCTTCGCCGGCTCGCAACTTCAGCAACAGCTCCGGTTCGCGCCCATTGGCGATGATCGTATGCGTGCCGGAACGCGCCGCCAGCCGCGCCGCCGACAACTTGGTGATCATGCCGCCGCGGCCGAGACTGCTGCCGGTTCCGGCGAGGCGCTCAAGGTCCGCATCGCCGGCGTTTCCTGCCCGCACCAGCGTAGCTTCGGCGTTCTTGCGCGGGTCGGCGCTGAACAACCCGTCCTGGTCGGTCAGGATCACCATCACGTCGGCATTGATCAGATTGGAGACCAGCGCCGCCAGATTGTCGTTGTCGCCAAGGCAAAGTTCATCGGTCGCCACGCTGTCGTTCTCGTTGACGACGGGAACCGCGGCCAGGTCGAGCAAGGAGGTCAGTGTTGAACGGGCGTTGAGATAGCGGGTGCGATCCGACAGGTCTTCGTGGCTGAGGAGAATCTGGGCGGCGTGCGCGCCATGCCCGGAAAAACAGCTTTCCCAGGCCTGGATCACTCCCATCTGGCCGACTGCCGCTGCGGCGGCCTGCAGCCGCACTTCCCGGGGCATGGCTTTCAATCCGAGCCGGGTGGCGCCTTCCGCCACCGCGCCTGAAGAAACCACCACCAGCCGCAGGCCCTGCCCGCGCAGCTTCACGATCTGCGCGGCCCAACCGGCGATGGCGTCGCGGTCGAGCCCGATGCCCTCGTTGGTCAAAAGCGAACTGCCGATCTTGACCACCCAGGTCCGGCAGGCGGCGATGCCCTCACGCATGATTCGAATGCCTTGTTTTGGTCTGGGTCTTGCCGCGCCTGAATTCGAGCGCCAACTCCCGTTCCATTCCCCGTTGTTCGCGGGCGTAGTCCGCATCCTCGCGCAGTCGTTCGCGATGCGACTCGATGGCCCGCATGAGCGCTTCGCAAAGCTCTTGGCAGCCCGTGCCGGCGATGCCCGAAACGTGGTGTATTCCGCCCTGCCAGTCCAGTTCCCGCCGCAGCCGCGCTTCCAGTTCGGCAAGCGCTTCGTCGGACAACAAGTCCACCTTGGAAAGTACGAGCCAGCGCTCCCGGGCGGCGAGCGTTCTACTGAACTTTTCAAGTTCCGCCACGATGGACAACGCGTTGGACGCCGGGTCGCTTCCGTCCGCGGGCATTACATCGACCAGGTGCAACAGCAGCCGCGTGCGGGACAAGTGCTTGAGAAAGCGGAAACCAAGTCCCGCGCCGTCCGCCGCGCCCTCGATCAGGCCCGGCATATCGGCCATGACGAAACTGCGTTCGGGGCCGCGCCGGACGACGCCGAGATTGGGAATCACGGTCGTAAAGGGATAATCGGCCACTTTCGGCCGCGCCGCGGACACGGCCCGGATCAGGGTGCTCTTGCCCGCGTTCGGCAGTCCGAGCAAGCCGACGTCGGCGACCAGACTCAGTTGCAATTGCAGGCCCCGCGCCTCGCCCGCCCCGCCATCGGTGGTCTTGCGCGGCGCGCGGTTGGTGCTCGATTTGAATCGGGTATTGCCGAAGCCGGGACTGCCGCCCTTCGCCACCATCACCGGACATCCAGGCTCGCGGAGGTCGGCGATCAGTTCGCCGGTGTCGGCATCGATGACGCTGGTGCCGGGCGGCACGTCGATCTTCAGATTCCCGCCGTTCGCCCCGGTGCGGTTGCGGCCGCCGCCGGGCCGACCGGATTCGGCCCGGTAGCGGGGCTGGAAGCGAAAATCCACCAGGGTATTGAGCGCGGGGTCGGCGCGCAGGAACACGCTGCCGCCGGCGCCGCCGTCACCGCCGTCGGGTCCGCCGAATTCGATGTATTTTTCCCGGCGGAAACTGAGGCAGCCATTGCCGCCCCTGCCGGCCTCCACGCTGATCTCCGCCTCGTCTACAAATTTCACCGTGCTGACTCCGGTTCAAGACGCAGGAACGGCGCATGCCTCGCCCGGTGCATGTCGCATCTGTTGAAAATAGGATTCGCGGCGCGCCGCGGAAAGATCTTACGACCGTCAGGCAGGGTTGACCACGTTGACGTACTTGCGCTTGTTCGGGCCTTTTACGGTGAACTGAACGACGCCGTCCGCTTTCGCGTAAAGCGTATAGTCCCTGCCGCAGCCGACTTGGTAACCGGGATGGAACCTGGTGCCGCGCTGGCGCACGATGATGTTGCCGGCTTTCACGGCCTGACCGCCGAAGAGTTTGACTCCGAGCCGCTTGGATATCGAATCGCGGCCGTTATTGCTGCTGCCGCCCGCTTTCTTGTGTGCCATATCCGTACCTCAAGCCACGCTGACGGTCGTTCTTGCCTGAATAAATCGCGGGCCAAGCGACCTCAGCTCGAATTGATGCCGGTGATCTTCACCTCGGTGAACCACTGGCGATGTCCCATTTGCTTGCGATGATGCTTGCGCCGATTGAACTTGACGATGCGTATCTTCTCGCCACGGCCCTGGTTCAGCACTTCGGCTTCCACGGAACTGCCTTCTACGTAAGGCTGGCCGATCTTTACTTCGGCGCCCCCGCCCACCATCAGCACCTTGTCGAAGGTGACGGTGGCGCCAACTTCGAGTTCGAGCTTTTCGAGCCGCAGCACTTCGCCTTCACTGACCCGGTGCTGTTTGCCACCGCTTTCAATTACCGCATACATCGTTCCAACCCGGCTTCCGGAGCGGGCCAGCCCCGTCCAATCGAAGCCGGGGATTCTACGGGATCACTATCAGCAAAACAAGTGGCATTGGGGCTTCGCGGCGATTCTCACTTTGGCCGGATGCGGGTGCGAGCGTGCCCTCTCCAAAACCGCCGCGCGGTTTTGACCCTCCCGGAGGGAGAATAATTTGTTCCACGGCACTCGAACGGATGTCGAACACTCCCCCTGTACTTCCCCACCGGGACAACGGCTCACGTCGTGCTTTGGGTAGAAGCCTAGTCTTCTTCGGCGTTGAATTCGGCGATGACTTCCTGGGTGCGCCATCCGGCCATGATGGCCGCCATGCTGTAATTTCCTTCGTGGCAAGCGTACTCGTAAATCGGTTCCACCGCCCTGCGCATGGGAAACATGACCGTCCAGGAATCGGTCCAGGTGGTCGGATCGCTGATGGTGAATTCGTAGCCGAGGGTGTCGGCGTCGATCAGCCAGAATTTTTCCGTCAACTCCATGTTTTCGCTCGAATTGCCGAATGACGTGGCCCGCGCGAAGAAACGCGTTTCGACAACCAACGTATCGCCGTCCCAGTAGCCGATGGAGTCGCCTTCCCAGTCGCGCGGCGCCCGGCGGTACTCGGTCGTGTTCATCTTGACGATACGCGCGTTGTGCACCATTTCATTATGAACAAGGAAATGGTCTCCGGTCTGGATCAGTTGCACATTGTTGTTGTAAGCGCTCGGCAGCATCGGCGGGCCGGAATTGAAACCCATGATGCAGCGTTCCGACAGGGGCCTGACCTCAATGCCGTGATTCAAGGTCGCCGCTTCGCGCCGGGCCGCGTTCCGCTCCCGGGCCCGCTCGGTCAACTCGGGAATGCGGCCGTCGGCAGGATAAGTGATCAATGACGTTCGGTTCGACCCGAGTATCTCGCTGCCCCGGTCGTACCAAAACTGGTTGTAGTCGCCCGTGGTCGTGGTATCCGTAAAATTATCGCGGTCAAGCTGTTCCTGCCTCGCGACTTCGAATTCCGCCGCCTGCTCGGCCGTCAACACTTCCTGATCGGCAAACTCCCGCGGCCGCTGCAACGGCGTAATCGTGCGGAAATCCCACGTACCCTGCAAATCAGGCAACCCGCTAGCCAGCCGTGGAATGTCGCCACCTTCCTGCGCCAGCGCCACAGGCGCCGCCAGAACAAGAAACAGGAAAGTCGGTCCAGAAAAGCGGTAAAAGGCATTCGCGTCAAACATGATGGCGCCTCCGCAAGTAATCTCAGCAAACACTACACCCCAACCAATCCGTTGACAAGATCGATTCCGCAGTGCGTGAGTCGCTGTCGGCTGGCGCTGGGTTTAGCGGGCGTCCCCGACATGGATGTCGGGGCCGAAGCGTACAGGGACGTATTCACAGCGTCCGCTAAACCCAGCGCCAGCCGGCGGCGACGGATCGAAGCCGAGACACACCGGGGCAGACTAAAGTAACATTGTTGCGTTGCTTGGAACCGGCGGGAAGAATCACTTATGAAGCAAGTCGCGGCTTACATTCCGTTGCTGGCCTTCTTCGCCGTCTGGGCGATGGACGAAAGGCCGGTGACTATAGCCGGCTTCCAGCATAGCGTCGGCGGCATCTACAGCGCCGCCGAAGTGTTGCTCGCGACTTCCGTGATCGTCTACGGCGCGCTTTACATCGCCTACAAGCGACTCGACAAGTTCGAATGGATCACCTTGTGCGCCGTGGTAGTGTTTTGCATTCCTACCTTTCTCCTGCGCGACGTCAATTTCCTCAAATGGAAGGCGCCCCTGGTGAACTGGATATTCGCCGCGATATTCCTCGGCTCGCGCTACATCGGCAGCAAGCCCGCGCTGCAACACATGCTGGGCCATGCCGTGGAAATGCCCAGGGAAGCGTGGCTGCGGCTGAACAATATCTGGATCGTGTATTTCGTCCTGCTCGGCACCGTCAATCTGGCCGTGGCCTATATGTTGAGCGAAGCCGCCTGGATCCAGTTCAAGGTGTTTGGCAACCTCGTCATCACCGTGGTGTTCGTATTCGGCCAGATGCCATACCTGGCGCGCTACATGCAAATGCCCGAGCAGCCCGCCAAAGCCGGCGAGGCCGATGCGGCGGGCGCGGTCAGAAAACGGGCCTAGAACTCCGGCGCGGGTGCGAGATCAGGGAATTCCCGGTCGAGGATTGCGTTCCATTCTTCGAGTTGCGCGCGGCGACGGCTGAAAACCGGCGCCGGATCGCCTTCGATCGTGATCGAATTGATCACATCGCGCCGTTCGATCTGCCGCACGATCTGTACGCCTTCGACAACCCGCCCGAAAACCGAGTGCAGGCCGTCGAGATGCGGCGTGGCGAGATGCGTCAGGAAAAACTGGCTGCCGTCGGTGCCGGGTCCGGAATTCGCCATCGATATGATGCCCGGCTGATTGTGCTTGAGGATCAGTTCGCCGGCGAAGCGATAGCCCGGACCACCCATGCCCGTTCCGAGCGGGTCGCCTCCCTGGACCATGAAATTGCGCTCGACGCGATGAAAATTCAGGCCGTCATAGAATCCTCGCATCGCCAAATTGGCGAAATTGGCCACCGTGGTGGGCGCGGCGCGATGGTTCAGTTCCACGCGCATCACTCCCTTGCTGGTGTCGATTATCGCGAACAGGCCCTGGGCCTGGACCGGCAGGGCAATCCAGGCGAGAGGCAGAATCAGGCAGAGAGCGATCGGTTTCAGTTTGTTCCACATGGCGGCCACCGTCAGTCGACCCGCAGATCATACTCCAGGGTCATCGGCGCGTGGTCGGAAAAGTTTTCGTCCGGGTTGGCGATGCCGTCGACGATCTCGGCCGATTTAATCGTTTCCGCAAGTCCAGGCGTGATCACCTGCAGATCGAGCCGCCAGCCGACATTCTTCGCCCGGGCGGCGCCCCGCTGGGACCACCAGGTGTATTGTTCCGCCGCCTGGTTCACCAGGCGAAACGCGTCCACGTAGCCAACCTGGTCGTACAAGGTGTCGAGCCAAGCTCGTTCTTCGGGCAGAAAGCCTGAGTTCTTCTGATTCGACCGCCAGTTCTTCAGATCGATCTGCTTGTGACAGATGTTCCAGTCGCCGCAAATGATGTATTCACGGTCGTGGCCGCGCAGTTCGCGCATATGCGCCATGAAGGCGTCCATGAATGCGAACTTGCGCCGCTGCCGCTCCTCCCCTGCCGAGCCCGAGGGCAGATATAGCGAAATGATACTCAGGCCATCGAAGTCGAGTTGCAGATAACGGCCCTCGCTGTCTGCCATCTCGTAACCGAAGCCGCGTTGCACGACTTGCGGTTGCATGCGGGAGTAAACCGCCGTGCCGGAATAGCCCTTCTTTTCGGCATCGAAGTAATAGCAATGAAAGCCTTCCGGGTGAAAAACGCGCTTGCCGGCTTTTACCTCAAGTTCGACCAGCTGCTCTTCCTGGGCCTTGGTTTCCTGCAGGCAGACCAGATCCACGCCCCGGCGCGCCAGCCAAGTGAAAAAGCCCTTTCTTTCCGCGGCGCGCACGCCATTGCAATTGAATGTCATGATTCGCATTGGATTTTCCTGTTTTTCTCACGATTCACTATTGAAAAACCAAAATGTGTTACTAAATAGCACAACATGTGTTACTTACCCGCAATACTGTGTTACTATTCGCAACGTTTCGAATGCCGCAAAACTTGCATGTCAGGGGGTTCGATAAAGGAGGTCTGAAATGCGCAACGCAATGATCAAGTATTTGCCTGTTTTGGAGGCCACCGTCGTCAGCTTGACGCTGGTCGCAGCCGCTCTGGCTGTTCCCGCGTTGATCGTATTTGCGACGGTTTGATTCTCCCCTCGAAGGGCTTTCCCCAAGCCCTTCTTTGTCCGTTTGCCGGGCCGACCGCGGCCCGGCTTTTTTTGCCTAAATCCGTTCCGCGAAATTACAGGGTTCGTGACCGCTGTCGAGTTGTTCGCGAATGATGCGGTCCCAGCCGGTGCGGCAGGCGCCGGTCGAACCGGGCAGGCAGAAGATGACGGTGCGGTTGGCGAGCCCGCCGAAAGCCCGCGATTGTACCGTGGAACTGCCGATTTCTGTAAAGGAAATCTGCCTGAACAATTCGCCGAAGCCTTCGATTTCAACATCGAACAGCGGCGTGACCGCCTTGCGGGTGTTGTCCCTGGCGGTAAAGCCGGTCCCCCCCGTGGTCAGAACGCCCTGCACTTTCGGGTCGGCGATCAATTTCGAGACCAGCGCGCGCAATTGATAGACATCGTCCTTGACGATGCTCCTTGAATGCAGCTTGTGGCCTTCGGCCTGCAACTTTTCCGCAAGCAGCGCGCCGGACGTATCGGTTTCCTCGGTGCGGGTATCGGAAACGGTGACGACCGCGAGAATGAGAGGGGTTTCCGCTGCCATGCGGCTCATCCGCCGGTCATGTTCATCAGCCGAACCGGCTGGGCATGTTCCTTGTCGTAGAAGTAATGCCGCTCCGGTTTGAGGTCCATGGCCGCGACGATGGTCGCCTTCAGATCGTCGAAATCCTTTTCGCTGTCGCGCAATATCGCGCGCAGATCCATCGAATGTTCGTTGCCGAGGCATAGCAGCAGACGTCCTTCGACGGTAACGCGGACCCGATTGCAATCGGCGCAGAAGTTATGCGTAACCGGTGAAATAAAGCCGACCCGCGACTTGCTGCCGACCACCTGGACGTAACGCGAAGGTCCGGCGGTCTTCACCGCGCTGTCGAGCAACGCGTACCGGCTTTCGATCTGTTCGCGGACCCAGACGTTGCTGCAAGTCGTCTCCTCGCGATCATGATCGGAAGCCTCGCCGAGCGGCATTTCCTCGATGAAAGCGATATCGAGGCCGCGGTCGAGGGCGTATTGCACGAGCGGCAGTACCTCGTCGTCGTTGTAGCCGCGCATGATGACCGAGTTGATGCGCAGGCGGTCGAATCCCGCGGCGATGGCGGCGTCGACCCCCGCCAGCACGCGTTCGAGCTTGCCGACCCGGGAGATTCTGCGGAATTTCTCCGCGTCAAGGCTGTCGAGGCTGATATTTATGCGATTCACGCCGGCGGCTTTCAGCGGCCCGGCGTACTTGTCGAGCTGATTGCCATTGGTCGTAAGCAGCAACTCATCGAGGCCGGGCAACTTGCCGAGCCGTTCGATCAGGTGCATGACGTTCGAACGCACCATGGGCTCGCCGCCGGTGAGGCGGATGCGGCTTACGCCGAGCTCGGTGAAGGCCCGTGCGACGGTGTACAACTCTTCCAGCGTCAGCACCTGCCTGCGCGGCACGAATTCCATCTCTTCGGTCATGCAATAGACGCAGCGGAAATCGCAACGATCCGTAACCGACAGGCGGATATAGTCCACCCGCCGGTCGAACTTGTCGATCAGGCCATTCGCCGGTTGCACAGCCGCGTTCATGAGGTCTCCCGCACCCGCACCTTGCTCTTCCGAATCCCTGCTCTTCCGCAGCCTATTCTTCAGAACTTGGGCCCAACTCCGCCTCTACTTCCTGAATGCGGGCCCCCGCCAGGATGCCGGGCATGGAATAGTTGCCTTCGTGGCAGGCGTACTCGTACAGGTTCCCGTCCATGGCGTGATAGCTCAGCTCGGCGGTCCAGGGCTGACTGTAGAGATTGTCGTCCTCGACGGTGAAGGTGTACACGATCTCGGTATCGGAGTATCGCGCAAAACGTTCGACGATGCGGCCATTGCTCGATATCGGCACCGAACTTTCGGAAATCTGCAAGGCGTTGATATTGACTGTCTCGACGACGAGAGCGTCGTCCTCGTACCAGCCGCGGGAGTCGCCGAACCAGGGCTGATGCGGCTCCGGCCGCAAATTGGCCCTCGCCTCGTCGGCGGAGTCGAAAATCGGAATGATGCGGGCGTCGTGCGCCATTTCCACCGAGATGAGGACATAGTCGTCGGTCTGCACGAACTGGTAGCTGCTGTTGTAAAGGGTACCCATCATGCCGGGCCCGGCGGTGTTGCCGAAGCCGATGAGGCAGCGTTCCGATATGGGAATCGCTTCCGGTCCGCTGGCGTCGCCGATGCCGGTCAAATAGCGGTAACCGTAGTTGTTCCGGCCCAGATCGACCAGGGGAACTTCGAGCCTCGGGACGCGCCCGCTGGGAGGATCGACGATGAGGGAAGTGCGGAACTCGCCCTTGACATAGGCCAGCGTCGAGCCCGGATCCACCCAGAACAGGTTGTAGCCCCGCAGACCGAAATCCTCGGCGCCCGCCGGGGGCGCTCCGGTTTCCGGGTCGATGGCCGGGCCGGCCTCGATGTTTTCCGCGGAAATGCCGGCGATAGCCATTTCGGCAACGATCCGGCTCGCTTCCTCGGCGGTGACGACGAGCCGGTCGATACCCTGCGGCCTTGAGAGCGGAGTGCGCGAGGCATTGGTCCAGACGCCTTCGAGGTCGGGCCTGCCCGCGTCCTGGGCCAGCGCCGCCGCGGCGGCAAGCGACAGTCCGAGCAAAGCCGAAACAGCCGAAAGTTGCGTGATGTTTGTCATTTCAAATCCCCTGCATCTATCTGTCTGTGCGATTCGGCGGATATTCCCGCGTGGGCGCATCGATCAACCGGATTATTGTACAAGCGACCCTTGCGGAATGACAAATTCCTCCTTGGCTTCCTTGGCCGACCGGCAATTCTCAATTTGGCCGCGATTGAACCCTCACCAAAACTGCTCATTCGGCTGATCGCCATAATGAGAATTGCCGCTGGTCAAGCGCAACATTCAGTCGCCGTTCAGACGATTCGTATTCAAATGTTGGTCAGGCGCATAGCAATCCCTTGCAAAGGAGGAAAATCGCCATGAGAAATCTGTTCATTTTTGGACCAATTCTCGTTCTGACCACGGCCTGCGGCTCGGTCGAACAAATCACCGGGCAAGAACCCATTGTCGACATGCGGGGCGTGAACGTAACCGCTTACCAGGCCGATCTCTGGGAATGCCGGTCCTACGCGGACGATGTGGCGCTCGGCCGGCAGGTGATGGTCGCAACCGCCGGGGGCGCGGCTGTCGGCGCAGCCGTCGGCGCCGCGGTCGGCAATTCCGACACGGCCAAGCAGGTAGCCGGCGTCGGCGCGGCCTCGGGCGCGCTCCACGGCGTCAAGGACGGACTGCGCGAACGGCGCATGGTGATTCGCAATTGCCTGAACGGTCGCGGCTATCGCGTGCTTAATTGAGACCGGACGCGGCGCTCAGGCTGTAACGGCGATCTGGGCGGCGAGAAACAGCAGCACGGCGCCCATGCCGGCTTCAAACCACTTGCCCGAGCCGAGCAGAAAGCCGCGCACCCGCTGCTCTCCCAACAGCCGCGACAACGTGGCGAACCAGGCAAAAGTGGCCAGCGCGAGATACAGACCATAGAGCGCCTGGATTGCCACCGGCGTCTCCGGACTGATAACCACGGTCCATAGCGCGAGAAAGAACAGGGTCGCCTTGGGATTGAGGCCATTGGTAAGGAAGCCGGTGGAAAACGCCTTCATCGGCGCAAGTTCGGCACCGCCTCCGGCCGGAGCGACATCGGCGGACCGCCAGGCGTGCCAGAGCGCCTGCGCGCCCAGCCAAGCCAGGTAAGCCGCGGCGACCAGCTTTACCGTAAAAAACAGCCAGTCCACCCGCGACAGCAGCAAGGCGACTCCAAGCACACAATAAGCGACATGCAAGAATATCCCCGCGCCCACCCCGGCGCTGGTCCACAAGCCCGCCCGCACCCCGCCGTTCACGCTCTGCTTGAGCACGACGGCGAAATCCGGCCCCGGCGATGCAACCGCCAGCAAATGCGCTATGGCTATGGTGATGAATTGTTCCATGAAGTTCGGTTCCGAAGTGGAATATAGCCACAATCGGCGAATCCTTCATCACCGGCTTTCCCGGCGCCCGCGTTGATTTTCGAATTGAACCTGCCCGACCCCAATTCCCCAATCGAAAAATTCTACGGGAAGTTACGCAATCCAACGGCCAATGACTGCAGTTAAACCGAAAACTTCCCGGAAAACTGGACTTGATTGGAGTTGATCGTGAAAATCGAACGAACGGAAAGCGTTGAAGACGCATTCGACCCGCTGGCGGCGAGCCGGCATTTGCGCGAATCGGGAATGGCCATGCAACAGGCGGAAGCCACAGCCGGCGTCATAACCGGTGCGACCAGAGTGCTGGCGACGCGGGATTACCTGGACTCCCGGCTTGAACAGGTGAGCGCGAAATCTGCGTTGGAAATCGAAAAACTTCATGCGAATCAATGGCGTGTCGCATTTGCGATCATTCTCGCGCAAGTTGCGATCATGGGCCTGGGAATCGCTTTTCTTACTTATATCGATATCGTGCCGTTCGCATCGACCGGATAAGCCCGCGCTTTCAAAGCCTTCAATCCCGATGCTCTCCCGAAGCAGATGGGGCAATCAACTCTTCATTTGGCGCATGCATCAAATTTTATGTATATTGATGCTGATTTTGATGCAAAAGGCTTGGGCAAATGCGAACCACGCTAACCATTGATGATCGTTTGTTTGAACAAGCCGTCGCCTTGACGGGTGTGCGGGAGAAATCCGCATTGTTGCGGGAAGGACTGAAAGCGCTGATTGAGCGCGAAAGCGCCCGTCGCCTCGCCGCTCTTGGGGGAAGCGAGCCCAAGCTCGAATCGATTCCCAGACGCAGGTCCGGTCTGGACGACGCATGATTCTGGCGGACACCTCGGTCTGGATCGATCACCTTCGCCACAAAAACAATGCTCTTGGCGGCCTGCTCACACAAAACCGGGTATGTATGCACGAAATGGTGATTGGCGAACTGGCATGCGGGAATCTGCGAAACCGCGATCAACTGCTGGAACTCTGGCGCAATCTTCCCGGAATTCCGCACGCGAGCCACGAGGAAGCGCTGATTTTCCTCTCGCGCAATCGCCTTGCGGGCAAGGGTATCGGCTACATTGACGTTCACCTTCTCGCTTCCGTTGCGCTTAAACCCGGCACCACATTCTGGACAAGGGACAAACGGCTTGCCCAAGTAGCGGGTGCGCTTGAGTTGGCGACGGCAACCAAGTAGCGCCTTTCCGATTCGCCAGCCAAGCGCTTAAACTCAAAGGACGGTATCGGAATCAACCGTTTCGAAAAGCGACAGTGAACAACTTCGGGCGGTTTTTGACCGCCGAGAGTTTTTTCTGAGCTGCCTGTACGGCGGTGAACTATCCGTTTGCGTCGGCGTTGATTGAGCTTTGGGTCTATCCCCGCGCATACGGGGAAACCTCTAGCATCTAACTATTTCATTTTATTCAAATTGTTAAAGAACGTGGAAGGTAAAGCTCATCAATGGCGCTTGAGCAATAGCAATCCATCCGCTTCAACGATTTCCTTGCTGGGCTCGCCCAATGTCTCAATCTTCAGATTTCCAGAGACTCGTTTGTCCCGCCACACCATGACAATCGAACCTCGGCGGAGAGTACCCCACCATGAGGACATAACTGCCCATAATCGCTCGCGAACAGCGGCTGACAGTTCTGGCGACACATAAACGCCTGGCGCAATTTCCAACATGATGGACGTAAGGAAGCCACGATACCGACCTTCAACGTCCCGCGTAACGACCATCGTCATCTCCCTTTGCCTGGAATCCGGGGTGCAGCTTGCCGATGTCATGCAGGAAAACCATCGCGCCGAGGCGCGAGACAAGTGTCGGTGTAAGTTGCTGTTGTAGTGAACGCTCGGCACGGTCGCGAAAAACCGGCAGTTGTAGGAGTTCTAGAAACACAGCCGCAACATCCATGCTGTGGTGCGGAAGGTGGTGGTATTGAGGCCGACATTCCCTGTCGAATTTTCCCCAAGCGGAAAGCTTCATCGGTATCCAGAACTCCCGGAAGATTATCGCCCAACAACTTAGGGGACGATATCGGAAATCACCAGTTCCACCGGCGCGGGCGGACTTTCGAGTGAGAAAGCTTCGGTTTCGGCGAAATAGTCGCCAGAGGCGCGATTGGCCGTGCCGGCCTGTGACACGAGGGCACTGACGTAGACCGATTCGGCTGAAGAGAGGTTGAACGGGCCCACGGCGAGGCTGTCATCGAGCCGGATATTGGTTGGCAGGTCGGCCACTGTTAGGTCGGCGACGGCCAGGGGCGGCATGCCGTCCACTTGGGCGTTGCGCGCAGTGACGAAGACGCGCAATTGCGGATCGAGCGGCAGGTCGGCGGCGATGGCGACCGCGACTTCTATAGCGGGCCCGGTCCCGCCCGCCGCGACATCCGAGGAGCCGGCTTCTCCGGCGCGCAGGCGCTGCAGGTTGGCGATATTCTCCCGCGCGGTCAGCGATTCGGGATTCAATTGCGAAAGCCGGCGCCAATAGCCGATGGCGGCATCGTAGTCTTCGCGTTCCTGGGCGTCTGAAGCGAGCAATTGCAGGACGTTGGGTTCGTCGGGGTTGAGTTCGAGCGTTCTGTCGATGAGTTCCCGCACCTCCGGCGTGATTCGGAGCTGTTCCATGATGTAGGCGGTGAGTGCGACGCGGCCCAGCGCCAGGGCTTTTTCGTCATCCTCGCCCAAGCGTTCGGCGGCCTGCCGGTAAGCGGAATTGGCCACGTCGAACATGCCGAGAGTGGAGAAATTCTCGCCGAGAAAATACCAGGCCCAAGGGCGCTCGGGATTCTCCCGCACTTCCTGGCCGAGGCTGAGCACGAGATCGCGCGCGGTGTCCGAATCGTTCTCGTTCCGCACCGTGCGCTGGAACTGATCCATCAATTCCACGTCCTGCAAGTGTCCCCATTGCCCGTACATCAGCCAGGCGGCCAGGGGCAGCAACAAGATCAATACCGCGAGTGCGAGCAAGTCCGGGGACCGCCAGGAAGAGGAGATGCCGCGACTCCGCTTCGCTCCGCGCGGAATGACGGGAGAGGGGGTCGCCCCGGGTGGAAGGGAGATTGAAAGCTCCGCGTCGGGCGGGTAGGCGGGATGGGCGGCGGTCGGCAACCGCTCGGCGGGTTCGACATCGGCGAGCAGGCTTTTCTGCAATTCGATCAGCAGGGCTTCGAGTTCTTCCCGATCGAGTTCGCCCGCGGCGCAGTCAGCTTCGAGTTCCCGTTTGCGCTCGCGAAACAGCGCGATATTGGCCTCGGCGCGGCCGGTTTCGCCTGCGTCCTCCGCGCCGCGCCGCCCGCGCCAAACGGGCACGGCTACAAAGGCCGAGCAAAGCAGCGCCAGCAAGGCGCAAAGAAACCAGAACAGGCCGGTAAACTCATTCATCGTCCAGCAGCCGCCGCAATCGGTCCTTTTCCGCCTGATCGAGCGCCGCGCTCGACGCGGCTTGCTGATTGCCGCTCGCCTGCCGAAAGATGCGCCAGCCGATGTAGCCACCGAGCAGCAGGAACAGCAGCGGACCGAACCAGAGCAGCACGGTGTCGGCCCGCAACCGCGGAAGATAGAAGATGAAGTCCCCGTAGCGCTCGAACATGAATTGCTCGATTTCGGCGTCGGTATTGCCCGCCAGGATCATGCGATGAATCTCCCGGCGCAGATCTTCGGCGACTCCTCCGGGGGAACCGGTCAGATTGGAGTTCTGGCACATGGGGCAGCGGAACTCATTCGACAGTTGCCGGAAACGCTGCTGTTGCTCGTCATTCTCGAAGTCGAAAGTGTCTACTTGGGAATACCCCGGAGCGCCCGCGAGCAACAAGGCCAGACCGAGCAGCAAGCGTTTCGGAAACATGATGGGAAACGCATGGCGGGCCTTCCAGAACGGCGACGGAATGCGCGGCGGAAACATGACGGTCAACTGATCGCGGACGCGGCGCAGGCTATGGCGAAAGCGCCGGCGCCGGCGCGGCGCGCAGTTCGGCGATGGCGGGCATGAAGACTTCGCGCCAGACGTTTTCTTCCAGCACGCCCACGTGGCGGTAGCGGATCACGCCCTCGCCATCGACCAGAAAGGTCTCGGGAGCGCCGTATACGCCGAGATCGATGCCGAAACGGCCTTCTTCATCGAGGATGCTGTATTCGAACGGGTCGCCGTTGGCATCAAGCCAATCGAGCGCCAGCAGCCGGCGGTCGCGGTAGTTGACGCCGACCACGGGAAACTCGCCTTCTTCCGAAAGCCGCATCAGGGTGGGATGCTCGACCAGGCACGGCAGGCAATAACTGCCCCAGACATTGAGCAGGAAAATCCGCCCGGGCAAATCGGCGTTGCTGACTGGTTCCCCTCCCACCGTCGTCATTGAGAAGGCGGGCATGGGCTTGTCGATCAGCACCGAAGGCAATTCGGTCGGGTCGAGATAGAGTCCCCGCCAGAGCACGAACGCCAGGGCGACGAAAGCCGCGATAGGCGCATAGAAGATGAACTTTTTCATGTGCCGCGTTCCACAGAACAAAACCTGTCCGATAGATTGTACCAGCCATCCTTGGCGCAACTATTGAGACTTCGACTACCCCCAGCCTTGCCAGTCCAGCCGCCAAGCACAGCTTGGCGTCGTTCGGCCTGCGCGCGAAGCTACGCTTCGCACACGCTTGTCCTCACCCATGGCAAATCGTTCGGCCCTCAAGAAGCTTTGCTTCTTGTCGGCTGCGCCGACCAAGCCTCACCCAGCTTCATCTCACCGCCGGCTGGGTCATGCGCATGACCGCGCGCACGCGCCAGCTTGCGATAACGGCGGTCGGCGGCGGCGAGGGTTGCGCCGAGGGCCATGAAGATGGCGCCGAGCCAGATCCAGCGCACGAAGGGTTTGACATAAACCGTCATGGTCCAGGCGCCGTTGTCGCGAATCTCGCCGGGCGTGACGAACAAGTCGCGCAGCAGGCTCGGATCGATGGCCATTTCCGTCGAAGGCGCGCCGTTGGCGAGATACACCCGCAATTCAGGATACAGATCCGCCACGGCCTCATCATCGCGCGTGACGAGCACCGTCGCGCGGTCGGCATCGTAATTCGGCCCGGCGATCCTCTCGCTGCCCGCAAACTGAAATTCATAGCCGCCGAGTTCCACCGAGTCGCCGGCTTGCAGCAACACGCTTCGCTCACTGCTGAAATAGCTGGTCAGGGCCACGCCGATGAGCATGACCGCGACGCCGAAATGCGCGCCCTGCATGCCGTAATAGCCGTAAGTGAGCGACCGCAGGCCCTGCCAGCGGCTTGGCTTGTTGGCGGTCTTGGCGACCAGGTCCCGGCAGATGCCGAGCACGATCCAAACCGCCAGCGCCACGGCGATGGTGGCCGGGATGGAGATGTCCAGCAGGACGATCAAAGGCAGCGCCACGCCAAGCAACACGCTGGCGGCCGCCACCTTGCCGAGTTGCCGCCGCAGATACGCGCCCGAAGTTTTCTTCCAGCGGCTGATCGGCCCGATACCGAGCAGGATGACGAGCAGGATCATCAGGGGCACGAAAATAATGTTGAAATAAGGTGGTCCGATCGAAATGAGATCGCCGGTCAGCGCCTGGTAAAACATCGGAAAAAGCGTGCCGAGGAATACCGATGCCGCGGCGACCACGAGGATCACATTATTGGCGAGCAGGAAAATTTCCCGGGAAAGCGGGCCGAAACCGAATTCGCTCTTGATCAGGGGGGCGCGGATTGCGTAAAGCAGCAGGGCGCCGCCGACGAAAACGCCGAGAATGGCGAGAATGAAGACACCCCGGGAAGGATCGCTGGCAAAAGCGTGCACTGAAGTCAGCAGACCCGAACGCGTGATGAAGGTGCCGAGCAGACTGCCGGCGAAAGCGAGAATCGCGAGCAATACCGTCCAGCTCTTGAAGACGCGGCGCTTCTCGGTCACCGCCAGCGAATGGATCAGCGCCGCGCCGCACAGCCAAGTGATCAGCGGCGGATTTTCCACCGGATCCCAAGCCCACCAGCCGCCCCAGCCCAACTCGTAATAGGCCCACCAGCTTCCGAGGGCGATGCCGATGGTCAAAATCGCCCAGGCGACATTGGCCCAGGGGCGCGACCAGCGCGCCCAGGCGGCGTCGAGACGGCCGCTGAGCAAGGCGGCGATGGCGAAGGCGAACACCACGGAAAATCCGACATAGCCCATGTACAGGGTCGGCGGATGCAAAATGAAGCCGATGTCCTGCAAGGCGGTGTTCAGATCCGCGCCGTCGGTGGGCGGTACCGGCACCATGCGGTCGAACGGATTCGACGTGGCTAGCATGAACAGGATATAGCTCGCGCACAGCAGGCCGAGCACGCCGAGCACCCGGGCGACGAATTCCCTGGGCATGCTCTTGCTGAAGACGCCGACGGCGAGAATCCAGCCGGCAAGCATGAAGGTCCACAACAGGAAGCTGCCTTCGTGACCGCCCCAGAGCGCGGTCACCTTGTATTGCATGGGCAGCAGCGAATTCGACTGGGCGGCGACGATGCGGACGGAAAAGTCGTCGGTGACGAAGGCATGCGCCAGGATGGCAAGGCAGATGCCGAGGAAAACGAAAAGCCCGGCGCTCAGGGGCCGGCCCATGCGCATCCACAGGCGGTTGCCCGTGGCGGCGCCCGCCAACGGCATGACGCCCAGCAGGATGCTGAGGCAGAATGCCAGAATCAGTGAAAACTGACCCAGTTCGGGGATCATTCAGTCCTCCGGGCTCTCCCTGAACTGGTGATTCTCCGGGCTGCCGCCGGCCTGTTCGATCGCGGCCCGGACTTCCGGAGACATGTAATTCTCATCGTGCTTGGCAAGCACCCGGCTCGCCTGGAATACGCCCAAGGCGTCGAGACTACCTTCGGCGACGACGCCTTGGCCCTCGCGGAACAGGTCCGGCAGGATGCCTTCGTATTCGATCGGCACGTCGTGGACAAAGTCGGTGGTCACGAAACTCACCGCCAGACTGTCCTGCCGCCGCTCCACCGAACCGTCCTTGACCATGCCGCCGATCCGGAACAGCGTGCCCGATTCGACCTCGCCGTTCGCCACCTGCGTGGGCGAATAGAACATGTTGATGTTCTGGCTCAGGGCGAACAGGGTCAGGGTTGCGGCGACGCTCAAGCCGAAAGCGACGAACAGGATCGCGCCGAGCCTCTTGCGGCGATGCGGCTTCATCATTTCTCGTCTCCCGTCATGCTGACTTCCCATCCGGCGCTGTCGGCCAGGTCGCGGACGCTTTCTTCCCGCCCGTCGAGCGCGGCCAGCCTGCGCTTCTGCTCGCGCAGGATCAGCCTGCGCTTGCGCAGGGGCAATGCCAGGTTGGCGATCAGGAATATGGCGAACAGCGCATATACCGACCACACGTTGAAGGCATAGCCGCCCATCGCGAGAAATTCGCCTAAACTGTTGAATTGTATACCATCAATCATCCGTGTTTCACCTCGGCCGAGCGCTGTCAGTTGGCCTGCGCCACGAGTTCCCGCACCCATTGCGCCTTGTTCTCGCGCTCGATAATCTCGTTGCGCGTAGCCAGGATCAGGCTGACCGCGAGAAACAGATACACAGCAACGATCATGACCAGCGTGGCAACCCAGAATTCCGGCCCGTTCGGGCTGCCCACCTCCATCGAAATCGGGCTCGAAGGTTGATGCAGCGTATTCCACCAGTCCACCGAGTATTTGATGATGACAACATTGATGCAGCCGACGATCGACAGCAGCGCACAGGCTCTGGCCGCGGTTTCGGCATTCTCGATGGCGGTGCGCAGGGAGATCACGGCGAGCAGCAGGAAGAGCTGGAACAGCATCGACACCAGCCGGCTGTCGGTCCATTCCCACCAGGTGCCCCACATCACGCTGCCCCAGATCGAACCGGACGCCAGCGTCAGAAAGGTGAACCAGGCGCCCAGCGGCGCCGCGTGTTTCGCCACCATGTCCGCCAGCTTGATGCGCCAGACCAGGGTTACCGTGCCGGCAACGGCCATCAGCGGGAAAAAGGACAGCGAAGTGCCCGCCACGGCAACATGCACGACGAGGATGCGCGACGTATGGCCCTGCTGATAGTCCGGCGGCAGGAACAGCAGCGCCCAGACAACGCCCACGGTGAGAAACAGCGCCATGGCCCCGACCAGCCAAGGCAGCCAGCGCGTAGTCTTCTCGTAAAACCATTTCGGCGAACCGAGCCGATGAAACCATTGCCATCTGCCGGACACTTTTTCCACCTCTACTTCGGCCAGCCGCCATTGTAACCGAAGCCGCCGCAAAGCTAATGCCGCGGCTACAATCTGTCACGCTTCGCTGATCGCGCTTCGCTCCGCGCGGAATGACAACGTGGAGACGCTTTGCTTCGGGCGGGATGACGGCCTCCAACGCTGCACGGCGTGAGTCGCCGTCGGCTGGGGGCGGATCGAACGCATACAAGTTGCAAGGGGGAACAGGTCAATTCAGGGAAATGCGCAGAGCGGCGGCGGTCGCGAACGGCGCCAGGGCGACTGCGCCCGCCAGCATCGCGCCAAGCAGCGCCAGGAAACCGAGCGGCGAGCCTCCGGCCAGGGAATTCTGCACCGCCAGCGTGCCGAAAATGAGCACGGGCACGCTCATGGGCACGGTGATCACCGCCAGGATCAGGCCGCGGCTGCCGAGCCCCACGGTCAGCGCCACGGCGATTGAGCCGATCATGCCGACTACCGGCGTGCCGAGCAGCAACGAAATGACCAGCGTGAGATACCCCTCGGCGGGCAGGGCCAGCATGTAGGCGAGCAAGGGTGAAACGAGGATCACAGGGAGACCGCTCACCAGCCAGTGGGCGATATTCTTCGCGAATACGAGCAGGTACAGCGGCTGGGAACTGAGCAGCAATTGTTCGAGCGAGCCGTCCTCGTAGTCCGAGCGGTAGAGACTGTCCATCGACAGCATCGAGGCGAGCAATACCGCGATCCAGATGACGCCCGCGGCGATCTGCCGCAGCATCGCGCTTTCCGGGCTGATAGCGATGGGAAACAGCGATACGACGATGATGAAGAACATGAAGGGATTGAGGATGTCGTTGCGCCGCTTCAGGCTGATCAACAGATCGCGTTTCAGCGTCGCCCGGAACGCGGCGCCCGCGCCCGCGCGATTCATCGCGCCACCCCAAGCGTCAATGTGCGCAGGCGCGGGAGGACCAGCTTGTGGTGGGTCGTGATCAGTACGGCCCCGCCCTCGCGGGCGTGACGCGCCACGAGATTTTCCAGCAAGGCGACGCCGTCCACGTCGAGCGTGGTGAACGGCTCGTCGAGAATCCATAATTCCGCGCTGCTGAGCAACAATCTGGCGAGCGATACCCGTTGCTGCTGTCCGGCGGAAAGCGAATAGCAGGGCGAATCCTCGTAGCCGGCCAGATCCATTTCCGCGAGCGCTTCGCGAATGCCGCCGTCGTCCGCCGGATCGCGCAGGCGGCAACTCCAGCGCAGGTTCTCCAGCGGCGTCAGCACGTGATTCACCGCCAACCGGTGGCCGATGTACAACAGCTCCGCGTGAAAGTCGTCCCGGCGCTCGCCAAGCACATCGCCGCGCCAGTACAACTCGCCCTCGAAGCTGTCGTTGAGACCGCAAACGATGCGCATCAGCGTGGTCTTGCCCGAGCCGTTGCCGCCCTTGACTTGCAGCACCTGGCCGGAATCGAGGGAGAATTCGAGATCGCGGAACAGCAGCCGCTCGCCCCGTTCGCAGGTCAGCGCGCGAACCTCTAGCAAGGGGCTTGCGTCCAGGGAATTCTCGGTCACTGCTTGCCGTTCCGGTGGGGTGGATTGGGACGGAATTATAGCGGACCCGGTTCGGCCTGGTCCGGCGTCAACTCCATTCGGACATTCTTGAGCGCAGCCGCAAGGCCGCCTGACTGTGGATCTGGCTGACCCGCGATTCGCTTACACCGATGATCTCGCCGATTTCCTTCAGATTGAGTTCTTCGTCGTAGTACAGCGACAGCACGAGTTTTTCGCGCTCGGGCAAGGCGTCGATGGCCTTCGTCAGATCCTGTTGGAAACGGCTGTGTTGCAGGTTGTCCAGGGGATCGGGCAAATCGCTGTCGAGCGTCTCGAGCACCGGGTCGGCGCCTTCGCTGATTTCGTCGAAACTGAACAGCCGCGTGCCGGTGGCGTCCTGCAGGATGTGATAGTAGGAATCCAGATCGGTCTGCAGTTCTTCGGCGATTTCCTTGTCGGTGGCGTGACGGCCGGTGCGCGCCTCGATCTTCTGAATCGCCTTCGACACGTCGCGGGACTTGCGATGCACCGAACGCGGGGTCCAGTCGCCCTTGCGCACTTCGTCGAGCATGGCGCCCTGGATGCGGATGCCGGCATAGGTTTCGAAACTTGCGCCCTTGGTCTTGTCGTACTTGCTCGCCGCGTCAAGCAGTCCGATCATGCCGGACTGCACCAGATCGTCGAGTTGCACATTGGCCGGCATTCTCGCCAGCAAATGGCGCGCGATGCGGTTGACCAGCGGCGCGTGTTTCTCCACCGTCTCCCGAGCCCATTCCCTGTTCTCCACCTTCTCCGCCGCGTTGCTTCTTGCCGAACTCATGATTCCCTGTCGTCCCTCGCCGATTTTTTCATCGTTCCCGCTTTGCAAGGCTAAACTTCTTCGGCTACCTGTCGATGTATGAATTAGCCGCCGGTTGTTGCCTGCCGGATCGGGCTCTCCGCGATGGGAGCAAACCCGATAGATTGATACGAGCAAGAATCGTTCCAACTCGGCGCTTTCCGGGTAAACGCAAGAAAAATACAATAAATTCAGTATCTTAGGGAAGAAACGAGGCGCTGGACAGCGGCATTCGTGAAGTCGGTTTCTTGACACTCCGGACGGTGGTGTCAATTTTTCGCCTGTTCGCCATTTGCATGACGCCGCTCAGGCCTTGGGCAGGGTGACTCCCTTTTGACCCATGTATTTGCCGCCGCGATCGCGATAGGTGGTTTCGCAACGCTCGTCGCTTTCGAAGAACAGCATCTGGGCGGCGCCTTCGCCGGCGTAGATCTTGGCCGGCAGCGGCGTGGTGTTCGAAAACTCCAGCGTGACGTGCCCCTCCCATTCCGGCTCGAGCGGCGTGACGTTGACGATGATGCCGCAACGGGCATAAGTCGACTTGCCGAGACAGACGGTCAGCACATTGGCGGGTATGCGGAAATATTCGACGGTGCGCGCAAGGGCGAAGGAATTCGGCGGAATGATGCAGGACGGCTCTTCGATGCTGACGAAACTGGTTTCGTCGAAATTCTTCGGGTCCACCACCGCGGTCGTATGCACATTGGTGAAGATCTTGAACTCGTTCGCGCAACGCACGTCGTAGCCGTAACTGGAAGTGCCGTAGGAAATGACCCTGCGGTCGGCGTTCCCGCGCACCTGGCCCGGCTCGAACGGCTCGATCATCCGCCGCTCCTCGGCCATCGTCCTGATCCATCGGTCCGATTTGATTGTCATGATCTTCTCCGGGCCGCCCCGGGCGGCGCAAGCGCATGATAGAACCATTCCGGTTTCAGTTCATCCCGCACATCCGGGTGATTTTGCGGCCCCGTTGCAGTATGATCCCGGCGCGAGGAATTTCAGGTGAGCCAGCGCAATATTCTCGTCACGGGCGCCCTGCCCTATGCCAACGGCGACATCCATCTCGGTCACATCATGGAAGCGATCCAGACCGATATCTGGGTGCGCCTGCAAAAAATGCGCGGTCACCGGTGCATTTACGTCTGCGCGGACGATGCCCATGGCACCGCCATCATGCTCAGCGCCGAAAGCCAGGACATCACGCCCGAGGAATTGATCGACCGGGTCAACCGCGAGCATCGGCGCGACTACGACGGCTTCCTGATCGGCTTCGACAACTTTTACACAACGCATTCGGAAGAAAACCGGGAGCTCGCGGAATCGATCTATCTCGCGCTCGAAGGCAACGGCCATATCGCCCGGCGCAATATCCGCCAGTTGTTCGACCCGGAGAAAAACCTGTTCCTCGCCGACCGCTATATCACCGGCGCCTGCCCGCGTTGCGGGGCCGAAGGGCAATACGGCGACAACTGCGAAGTCTGCGGCTCGACCCATAGCCCGTCGGATCTGATCGATCCGAAATCCGCGCTTTCCGGCGCGACGCCGGTGGAAAAGGAATCCGAGCACTTTTTCTTCACCGTGCCGGCCTTCACCGAAATGCTCGGGGAATGGATTCACGGCGGCGCCGTGCACGAAGCCGTCGCCAACAAGCTCGACGAATGGCTCAAGGAAGGACTGCAGGACTGGGACATCAGCCGCGACGCGCCTTATTTCGGCTTCGAAATTCCGGGCCACCCGGGCAAGTACTTCTACGTCTGGCTCGACGCTCCCATCGGCTACATGGCGAGCTTTCTCGACTATTGCAAGCGCGAGGGACTCGACTTCGACGCCTGGTGGCGGCCTGAAGGCGATTGCGAACTCTACCATTTCATCGGCAAGGACATCGTCAATTTCCATACCTTCTTCTGGCCGGCGATGCTGGAAAGCGCGGGCTACCGCAAACCCGACGCGGTATTCGTGCACGGCTTCGTCACCGTGGACGGCACCAAGATGTCCAAGTCCCGCGGCACCTTCATCAATGCCGGCACCTATCTGAATCACCTGCATCCGGAATACCTGCGCTATTACCTGGCCGCGAAACTCGGCCCGGGCGTCGACGATCTCGACCTGAACCTGGACGACTTCGTGCAGCGGGTGAATGCGGATCTGGTCGGCAAGCTGGTCAATATCGCCAGCCGCTGCGCCGGCTTCATCGGCAAGAATTTCGACGGCATGCTCGCCGACGCTGTTGACAACGAGGCCCTGATCGAGGAAATCCGCAGTGCTTCCGCCGAAATCGCCGAGCTGTTCGAACAACGCGAATACGGCAAGGCCGTGCGCCGGATCATGGCGCTGGCGGACAAGGCCAACCAATACCTCAACGAACGCAAGCCCTGGGAAATCGCGAAATCGGACCGGAAATCGCCCGAGCTGCAACAGATCTGCACCACCGGCATCAACGCCTTCCGGCTCCTCGCCGGCTACCTCAAACCCGTGCTCCCGGCGATGGCGGCCGACACCGAAGAATTTCTGGCCATCAACCCTCTGGCCTGGAGCGATTTCGATTCGCTCCTGCTCGACCATCGCATCAACCGCTTCAAGCCCTTGATGACCCGAATCGAACCCGCCGCAGTGCAAGCCATGATCGAAGAATCGCGGCAAAGCTGGAATCCCGGCCAGAACGACACTGAGGCAGCGCCCGCCCAGGAAGCCATCGAAGAAATCGCCGCGGAAATCGACATCGGCGCTTTCGCAATAGTCGACCTGCGCGTCGCGCGAGTAATCAAGGCATCACTGGTCGAAGGCGCCGACAAACTCCTGCGCCTCCACCTCGACCTCGGCGTGAACGCCGCTGGAGAACCCGTCGAACGCACCGTATTCGCCGGCATCCGCACCGCGTACAAACCGGAACAACTGACAGACAAACTGCTCGTCGTCGTCGCCAACCTCAAACCCCGCAAAATGAAATTCGGCGCCTCCGAAGGCATGATCCTCGCCGCCGGCCCCGGCGGAAAGGAAATCTGGCTACTACACCCCGACACCGGCGCCAAACCAGGCATGCGCATAAGTTAGGCTTAGCTTAGCCTACTATCATAATTTCCAATTCCAGTTGCGGCGCTAGCCGGTGTACCTTCATACATTTGGCGGCGCGGCTTGTCCATACCGATTTCCTTGAGTAGTACCTTTCATTATCAACCACCACAGGAGAGGCAATACTCCCACAATTGTGAAGGTTAGCAATTGATACCACCCAGATTTTCCGGTGTCGTGTAATCTTCTGCACGCTGCTGAAACTTGCGGAATTATGAGTGCCAAGTTAATAGGCCAATAAAACCAATTTTCGTAAGGAGCGCCTAATTGTGTAGCAAAGAAATCTGAAGCCAAGGAAACCAAAAGGCAAAACAACAAAAAATACCAGAACTCACTTCGAGAAGCTCGACCACTAAACTGTGCATATTCTGTTAAACATACAGCAATTGAAGTCCCAAAATTCATTTTCCACCTAAATTGTTACAAATGCATAAACATCAGCAAAAAATCATCATCGTGCGCCCTTCCAACAAATGCTCGAAAATAATCCATAACTCTTCATTACCTGTTACAACAAAATTCGCTCTTGCATCATACCTATTCTTGCTTCATCTATAAATTCTGAAGGGCATAGAATTATCCCATGTCGTAGTATACACTCTCAATCATTCACAAATCCAAGCCTGCGCCCAATCTCTTTGAGCATACGCTGGGACGCAGCAGAAGAAGAATTTCTATTTGCTCCTGCATTAATAAGCATTTCCTCCATTTCTTGATCTCCGAGTCTAATGGCGCTTGCCAGCGCCTCTTCTCCAGCATCACCTGTAGCATCTGCTCCAGCATCCAATAGTGTTCGAACCGTCTCCGTGTAGCCACTGTGGGCGGCCCTATGTAGAGCAGTATCGAATGAATATTGAGCAAAGTGTTCCAAGTTAGCCCCGGCAGCGATCAACGTGCTTACAGATTCCGTATGTCCTTTGCTGGCCGCCCACGCAAGTGCGCTAGTAATACCACTACCCGACGGCGGCCAATTAACATTTTCTCCTGCGTCGATTAAAGCTTACACCATTAATGCATTTCCAGTGTTCGCAGCTCTCCTCAGAGGAGTCAAACCGTCATCACTGGCAATATTGGGATTTGCTCCTGAACGAAGATATGCCAATACAGTGGGGAAATCGTTTGATGTTGCAGCAGCTAAAAGACCAGAGTTTTCCGACTCTATTAGTTGCCGGGTTGCCTGCTCGGTACGTATTTCAAACTCTGCTTCGAGGCGCTTGCTATGTTCTCCAAGTCCTGCAAGCTGGCTTGTTGACAAGACCGGCGACAGTCGCTGAAGCAAGTCTTCAAACTTGCCGTACGCTGAAGCCCACTGCTCCCAACTAATAATTCCATTAGTTCTTTGCTCAGATAGTTCAACGTTACGGGCAGTGAACTCAATATACAGTTGTCGAACACGTTGCTTATCATTTTCAGACAGACTCATCCTATTCACAACTTCCGCCCATCCTTCTTCAATGTACAATCTTTCTGCATAATCATATGGGTCAACTAATTGTTCAAGTAACTCCCTTTCTCGATCCGCAGCAGTTCGTAGGTTGAAAATTGCTTCGACATCTTCAGCTTCCATCATTCCATCAATTGCTTCACGTGCAAGCTTAAAAAAGTACGGCGTAGCGGTGACTTCTTCAATCGTCAAGCTTCCATCTTCTATTTGCTGCACAACGTCCATAGCATTTTGCGGATATCCTTCGTTGAAGTACTCAGTATTTCTCGATGCCTCTGCTCTAATATTCGTCAATCCAGAGTAGTCTCCAATTCCACTTTTTTCGGCTAATTTCCGATCAGAAGAAAATAGCCAGCCAAACAAGACAAGCGCGATAGTCAATAAAGCGTAAGAAATAACTGCAAATCGAATTAATCTCATCTCCTTGTCCTCTCCAACTATCAGTCTGAACCCTCGTTATCACACTCTGCCACTCTACTTTATATAGGAGTAGCTGTTACCTTTCCTTTTGGGATATGGCTGCCGCCGCTTGATGAAGTCGGAACATCTGGCAGACCGGGCTTGGAAATCCAAGGTGCGTTACCATTTTCATCTGCTAGATTTTCTGCTCCATTTCCCTCGCTTTCTTCCCGCTCTTGCTGCCTCAAATTACATCTGTCATTTGCCTGACGAAATGAACTGGCAACACTTCTTAGATTTCTTCTAAGGCTCAAGTCTGCGGCAACTATCGAAGTATCACGAAATGCGGCTTATGCTATCTTTGCGGAATCTCGGACAGCAGTTGCAGCGATGATCGCAGCCAGTCGAAGACGTCTTTCAGGAATTCTCCCTGCTTCAGTTACTGCTACCAAGTATGTAGCATCTATTATTTCCAGCCTTGATCTGTGAGCTACGCCAGCATTAGTTACTCGTAAAGCATGATCTGTCTCGTACCGAGTCTCTGATTCATTTGCGACCGTGGCAGCATCATGGAGGCAAACTGAATGTTCGACACTTCGACCAGGGGATGCATAGTATACTGCGTTTGCTGCACAAGGTATGACTAACAAGGCGAAAATTCTTGATCGCATTGAACAACTAAAGTTTACCACTTGAAAAATTCTCCTAAGCATCCGATTGGGCGACGGGAGTAGGCATCAAAAGGTCGCTGCATACTCCCCCACCCGCCACGCGATTGTGCATAAGCTATATTTGTCGTCAATAGACTCAGCGCAGGGGCAGCGTTTGACAGAACGCGGCAGCTAGGCGGATACTTGGCTTTCGACCTCGTTGCAGCCATCTCGGTGGACAGAGTGCATTCTCCATTGGGCAGAATATTGCCATGCGCCGTAGCCGGCCTCCTGTTGCTGGCCTGCGGCGGCGTGACCGCACAGGACGACGACATCCGGGAGATCGAAAATTCGGTCATCAAGATCCATACCACCCAGGCCGCCCCCGACTACTTCGTCCCCTGGCGCCTGCTCAACCCCCGGCAGACATCCGGCTCCGGCGTGCTCATCGACGCCAACCGCATCCTCACCAACGCCCACGTCATCGCCAACGCGAGTTACGTGCAGGCGCAAAGGCACAACGACCCGCAACGATTTCAGGCGCGCGTGCTGTTCGTATCCCACGAAGCCGACCTCGCGCTGATCACCGTCGACGACGAGGAGTTCTACGCCGGCCTGAGACCATTGACCATCGGCGAACTTCCGAATCTGCGCGACGAAGTCTCCGTATTCGGCTACCCCGCCGGCGGCCAGAGCCTGAGCATCACCCAAGGCGTGCTTTCAAGAGTCGAACACCAGATTTACGCCCACGCCTCCAGTTTCCTGCTCGCCGGCCAACTCGACGCCGCCATCAATCCCGGCAACAGCGGCGGACCCGTCATCGTCGACCAGCAGATCGTCGGCATCGTCATGCAATCGAATACCGGCGGGCGAGCCGAAAATCTCGGCTATTTCATACCTCCCAGCGTAATCCACCATGTATTGAAAGACAGCGAAGACAGCGCCTGGGACGGTTTCCCCGATCTCGGCTTCCGCACCCAGACCCTGGAAAGCCCGTCGGCGAAAACCGCCTGGGATCTCCGCGAAGATCAGCGCGGCGTGATCGTGATCAAGGTTTTCGAGGATTCGCCGGCCGATGGCGTGATTCAGGTCAACGACGTAATCACCGCGGTGGACGGCCACGAGATCGCCGACGACGGCAGCATACAACTCAACGACGAGATGCTGACGAACTACAAATACGCGATGGACCAGTATCACGTCGGAGACACGATTCCGGTGACATTTTCCCGTGACGGCAAGGAAGAAACCGCGCTGCTCACCGCCGCCGGCGCGCAAGCCAGCTACAGTCTGGTCAATCCCGAACAGTTCGACCGGATTCCCGAGTACTATCTCTACGGCGGAGTCCTGTTCGTGCCGCTCAACATGAATCTGATCAAGCGCTGGGGCAACGACTGGAGCCGCTCGGCGCCGATCGCCCTGCTCGAAGCGCGCAACGAATGGGCCTCGCTCGACCGGCAGGAACTCGTTGTCGCCTTGCAGGTGATGGCGGCTGACGTGAATCTCGGCTATCACGACTGGCGCAACTGGGTCGTGCATACCTTGAACGGAAGGTCGATCCGCGACTTCGATCATTTTGTTTCGATGCTGCGCGAGAACAGCGAACCTTTCGTCGTCTTCCGCAACGAAAACGGTTACCAGATGGTGATCGACCACGAGGAAGCGCTGGCCTCGGAAGAGCAGATCCTGGCGCGCTACCGGATTCCTTCGGCGTATTCTAACGGCCTCCTGGATGAGCAATCTTTCTCCCGGCAACCCTGAAGCGCCGGAATCCCTGGCTTTCATTCGCGAAGCCGAATGCATCGGCTGCGCGAAATGCCTGCCTGCCTGTCCCGTCGACGCCATTCTCGGCGCGCCCGGCATGATGCATACCGTTATCGGCGCCGAATGCACCGGCTGCGAACTTTGCCTTGAGCCCTGCCCCACCGATTGCATCGACATGCGCCCGAACCCGGAGGCTGATACGGAGCCCGACGAAGCGCAATTGCGGCATCGGCGGCGGCGCGAGGAGTATCATGATTTCCGCCTGGCGAATCCGGATCCCCGGCTCTGGCCGAAAGCGGGCGGCGGCGGATTCTCGCGCGAGGCGGCGCGGCGCGAGATCGCCGCCGCGGTGGCAAGGGTGGCGGCGCGCAGAAATCGCTCATGAACGCAAGGAAAAGGCGGCAGATCTTCGAACGCCTGCGGGCGGCCAATCCGGAACCGACCACGGAACTGAGCTTCAATTCGCATTTCGAATTGCTGATTTCGGTGATCCTGTCGGCCCAGGCGACCGACGTCAGCGTCAATCAGGCCACGGCAAAGTTGTACCCGGTGGCGAATACGCCGGAAGCCATGCTCGCCCTCGGCGAGGAAGGGCTGAAGCGTTATATCCGCACCATCGGGCTGTTCAACACCAAGGCGAAGAACGTAATCGCCACCTGTCGCATGCTCGTCGAGAAACACGGCTCACAAGTGCCGAACACCCGCGAGGAACTCGAGGCCCTGCCGGGCGTCGGCAGGAAAACCGCCAATGTGATCCTCAACACCGCCTTCCGCCAGGTGGCGATGGCGGTCGACACGCATATCTTCCGCGTGTCCAATCGCATCGGCGTCGCGCCGGGGCGCAACGTGCTCGAAGTGGAAAAGGAACTGCTGCGCCTGGTGCCGAAGGAATTCCTGCTCGACGCGCACCACTGGCTCATCCTGCACGGCCGCTATGTCTGCGTGGCGCGCAAGCCCCGCTGCGGCGATTGCCCCATCGCCGACCTGTGCGAATACCCCGACAAGGCGGTGGCTTAAATATCATTCTGCGCGTAGCGAAGCGTAGTCGCAGAATCTCGTTGTAGGCCTACTTTCTGCCTTTCCCCGCGCCGATGCGCAGGCGCAGGGCGTTGAGGCGGATGAAGCCGCCCGCATCGGCCTGATCGTAAGCGCCGGAATCGTCTTCGAAGGTGGCGATATCCTCGTCGAACAGCGAATCGTCGGATTGCCTGCCGGCGACGATGACATTGCCTTTGTAAAGCTTCAACTTGACTTTGCCGTTCACGTATTGCTGGGAGTTGTCGATCAGCGCCTGCAGCGCGAGGCGTTCGGGCGAAAACCAGTAGCCGTTGTAGACCAGGCTGGCGTAACGCGGCATGAGTTCGTCTTTCAGATGGGCGAGTTCCCGGTCGAGCGTGATCGACTCGATGGCCCGATGGGCCTTGAGCATGACCGTGCCGCCGGGGGTTTCGTAACAGCCGCGGGATTTCATGCCGACATAACGATTCTCGACGATATCGGCGCGGCCTACGCCATGGGCGCCGGCCAACTCGTTGAGCGTTTCCAGTACCCGCGCAGGGCTCATGGCCTCACCGTTCACGGCGACTATGTCGCCGCTACGATAGTCGAGTTCCACAAAGGCCGGCTCGTCCGGCGCCTGCTCAGGCGCCGCGGTGCGCAGCCACATGGCCTCGTCGGGCTCGGACCAGGGATCTTCGAGCACGCCGCCTTCGTAGGAGATATGCAGCAGGTTGGCGTCCATGGAATAAGGCGACTCGCTTCCCCGTTTCATTTCCACGGGAATGCCGTGCTGTTCGCAATACGCGAGCAGGCGCTCCCGCGAATTCAGCTCCCATTCGCGCCAAGGAGCGATGATCCTGATGCCCGGGCTCAAGGCATAGGCGCCGAGTTCGAAGCGGACCTGGTCGTTGCCCTTTCCGGTCGCGCCATGGGAAATGGCGTCGGCGCCGGTTTCGCGGGCGATCTCCACCAGCCTCCTGGCGATCAGTGGCCGCGCGATCGACGTCCCGAGCAGATATTCGCCTTCGTAAAGAGCATTGGCGCGGAACATGGGATTGACGTATTCGGCGACGAATTCCTCGCGCAGATCCTCGATGAAGATCTCTCGTATGCCCATGGCTTCGGCCTTGGCGCGGGCGGGTTCGACTTCTTCGCCCTGGCCGATATCGGCGGTGAACGTGACGACTTCGCAATCGTAAGTCTGCTGCAGCCATTTCGCGATAACCGAAGTGTCGAGCCCGCCCGAATAGGCCAGCACCACCTTCCTGATCTGGGACATGCGCAATCTCCACCCGCGAAAAAGAGCGCATTCTAGCAAAGCCGCGCAGCACTGATCGAAATGGACTTTTGCCGACCGCCATACGATCATGCCGAACCGTCGCGATACCGGAACGCGGAAAAAGGCAGAATGCCATGACTACCGGCACTCACGCCGTACAGCCGGATGAACGGAACCGGCATATACGAATCAACGTCAACGGAGAGTTGCTCCCGCGCGAGAAGGCGGTGGTATCGGTATTCGACAGTGGATTCGTCTTGGGCGACGGCATCTGGGAGGGCCTGCGGCTGCACCAGGGCGTCATTCCGTTTCTCGACCGCCACCTGAAGCGCCTTTGGGAGGGGGCGAAGGCGCTTGATTTCGATCCGGGAATTCCTACCGCCGCGCTGAAGCGGCGGCTCTACGACACCGTCGACGCCAATGGCATGGAATCCGGCGTACACATTCGCCTGATGCTGAGCCGCGGCGTCAAGTCAACGCCTTACCAGGACCCCGCCATGACAGTGGGCGCGCCTACCGTCGTCATCATCCCGGAATACAAGGCGCCGGACCCCGGGTTGTACGATCGCGGCATCCGGCTGTATACGGTATATGTGCGCCGGGGCTATGCGGACGTGCAGGATCCGCGGATCAACAGCCACTCCAAGCTGAATTGCATTTTCGGCTGCATCCAGGCGGCCAAGGCTGGCTACGACGAAGCGCTGATGCTCGACCCCCATGGCCATGTGGCGACCTGCAATTCAACCCATTTCTTCATCGTGCGCGAAGGCGAGGTATGGACTTCGAGCGGCGACTACTGCCTCGACGGCATCACCCGGCGCAACATCATCGACCTCTGCAAGGCCAATGACCTGCCCGTATACGAGCGGAATTTCTCGGTCATGCAGACCTATGGCGCGGAAGAATCCTTCGTCACCGGCACTTTCGCCGGCGTGACTCCGGTCGCGGAAATCGATGGCCGCATTATCGGCGACGGCAAACCGGGGCCGACTACCCGGCATGTGCAGGAGCTTTACCGAAAGTTGATCGACGACGAATGCGGCCGCGGCAGGCAATGACGACCCGTATGGCCATCCGCCAGGAACCACGATGTGTCTCAGTAGAAATGTAAAGTTGCACCGATTGAAGAACAGCGAGAACCGCTAACGTGAGAGTGGTGCTGGACGCGGTTGCTACTACGTTTGGCTACTTCAGCCTTTCGTTCCGTGGGAGTTTTCGATCAGTCGCTCAAGTTCGGCCCCGGTTGTGATGACTACCTTGTTTTTGTAAAGGTCTGGATGAGTTTGATTAGGACTGTAGCCGGTTGGCCTAAGCGAATTCCTGCTAACAACCCAGGACGCTTCGGGTCGTCGCTGGCCGAGCATCACAAACACATCCGTCATCCCAACCTTTAAATATTCGGCTAACGCATTATAGGTACAGCGAACTCTTACGGAATTCAGGCAATCCAGGATTTCATTCATTCTCGCTTTGCCCTGAGGGATTCCGCACCAATCATACAGCGACGAGTCCGCAGTCAAGCGTTCGACGATGGGTGTGCGCTCCTTGCCCGACCAAGTCAGGTACAGCCGATCTGTTGCGCGGGTGATGGCGACATACAGCAAGTCTTCTTCCTTTACTTCCCAGTATTCATCTACCCCAATGACAAAACAAACCTTTTGCTCAAGCCCTTTCATTTGCTTGATGTTTAGAATTTTTACGGTGTTGCCTTCAAGAAGCCTTTCCTGGTTCCGCTCAGCGCCGCCTTGCACAAGGTCATGGGAAATCGACATCACATCGAGTTTTTCGAACAGGGCGCCGAATTGTTCGACTGCTCTGGCAACGCCAAAATGCCCCGGATACACAACGGCGAAATCGCATGGTTCCAGGCTTTCGATTGTCTCAATCAAATTGCGAATTTGCGCGGCGACGAATTCCATCTCTTGCGCCCTATCTGAAAATTGTCCCAAGTTCGGCAATGGGCCGTCGCTGCGGACGCATTCATCGGGGTCCGGAAGCAGCGAAAGAATTCCTTTGCCGGAGTCGTCGTCCCGCACCATGCCGCTTTGCGCGAAGGAAGACGCAAGGGCAACGATTTGCGGAGTGTTGCGGTAATTTCTGTCGAAAGTGATGAGCCCCGGCCTGTCGTTTCCGCGCCAATGTTGTGGATTGATTCCACAATCTTCCCAACTGAAACTGCCATGCTTGCGATAAATCGATTGACTGCCGTCTCCCACAATCAATAAATCGCCATTGACGGGGTCATCCGCCGCACGAAGCACAGCCTTGAACCAAGCGGGATGCCAATCCTGACACTCATCGATCAAGATACTCTGGTACTTTTCCACATCCCGCTCCCACAAGTAATCGAGCAGCTTGCTGTCGTATTCCGCGTCATTAAACTCAAGATCGAATCCGAGCTTTTCCCGAACCCAGGCGTGGAAAGTCATCACATCGATATTTTCGTAATCCTCCAACACCTTGGCGATATAAAGACTGAGCGCGCGATTGAAGCAAAGCACGAGAATACCCTGCGCCGGATTGCGCATCGCCAGCCATCGCGCCCGGGCAATCAGGATCATCGTCTTGCCCGAACCCGCCACGCCGAACAAGATTCTGTGACCGCTGCCGATCTCGTATCGGGCTACGCTTTCCTGTTTTTGGCTGAGCACACGCAACTCGTCCGGTGGTCTTGCTATTCTTGCCATTTTGAGAATGCCCAGCGGAGTTCCTTTTACCGTGCGAAGTTGCTCGACCGTTATAAGGTCGCCTGGCGCGACAGGCAGACAACTCTCGGGGTGAACGATTCCTCGAATGACATCCAGTTCCGGTTCAGAAAGCACGAGTTCGCCGCTTGACTTGGTAAGGCCGCGTTCAACTTGTTCGGGTCGCGCCTTCCAAGTGTCGATTTCGGATTTGTAGAAACCCCGCTGACCATTCCCGGTCAGCACCTTTGCACGCTTTATCGACAATCGATTGGTGAAATTCTCGTGAATCGGCCGATCAAGCTCCTCCCTGGAAATATTCGCGAACGCCACGGCTCCGTCGAATAACTTATTGATTTTCTTTGACGACAATCCAAGCGAGAGTTTGCGGTGGTCCAATTTTTGGCGAATTTTGCGCTTGTATTTGTTGAGTTGATCAAAAGGCGCCTCAATCCACTGTTTACCGTCGCGAAATTCGTAGAGCAGTTCAGTATGCATGATCCTTTTATTGGTTCGCACATCTTTAATCTGTTCCAGCTTCCAGCCCTTGACTTCGAGAACGAACAGCCCGTGGTTTCGATGAAGGAGCACAAAATCGGGGCGATAGGGTTTGTCTTCGTCTTCCGCCCGATAAATCTCGGGCTCATGCCAGACTTGCCAATCGTCATTGAGAGAATCAGCCAAGAGATCATATATCCGCGCTTCCGTACTGTTGCCGGTTGGTCTCGGGCTGTGGATTTGCGCCATGACACGATTCTCTCGTTCGTGTTGTCGCGGGTATCATACTTCAAGTCTGGTAGCCGTCCGTGCCCTCCCCAACGGTACACTGACACCGACATCGGCATCCCCCGTTGGATGACCCAACTTGTTTCACAATTCTTGACAAAGTTTGCCATTGCATCATACTAGCCCCAAATCAGTTGAGGGCAGCCGCATGGCAACCATGAATGTCTCTCTCCCGGACCCCATGAAGCAATGGGTTGAATCCCGCATGGAAAACGGCCGATTCAGCAACGCGAGCGACTATGTGCGGCATCTGATCCGCTGCGATCAGGAGCGCGAACACGCCCGCGCCATATTGCAGCAGGCGATTGACGAAGGTATTGCGAGCGGAGAGCCGCAACCTTTCGACTTCGATGAGTTCAACGCAAGGATGCGCGAACGCCATGGCACCGACTGAGCTGATACGTTATCGACTTTCCCCGGCAGCGCAGTATGACCTGGAAGAAATCTGGCTGTACAGCGCGCAAAAATGGTCGAGTCGTCAAGCGGAACGCTACACGGCGATGTTGAGGAAAAGTCTCGACCAGCTATTGGCAATGCCGGAACTCGCTCCCGAACGCACGGTATTCGCCCCTCCCGTCCGAATACACCCCAGCGGAAAACACCTGATCGTCTATCGGATCTCCGGTGAAAATCTGGATGTCTTGCGCATACTCGGCGGACAGCAGGACTGGCTCTCGATTCTTGGAACGCTCGAATCATGAACACGGACAGGATCAACATCGTTTGTCCCGACGACTGGCATTTGCATTTGCGCGATCATGCCGCGCTGGCTACCTCCGTTCCACATACCGCGCGTTGTTTTCGCCGTGCCATCGTGATGCCCAATCTGAAACCGCCGGTTACCAGCGTTGCCGCCGCGGGGGAATATCGCGCCAGAATCATCAAGGCGATTCCTCGCGGCAGCGATTTTGAACCGTTGATGACCTTGTACCTGACCGACAATCTTGCCCCGGCCGAGATCGACAAGGCTGCCCGGGAGCCCTGGCTTGCGGCCGTCAAATATTATCCCTCCGGGGCAACAACCAATTCAGAGTCGGGCGTTACCGCTGTCGAGAACGTCTATCCGGTGCTGGAACGCATGCAGGAACATGGCCTGCCCCTGCTGCTGCACGGCGAAGTCAATGACGCCGAAGTGGATATTTTCGACCGCGAAGCGGTATTCATCGACCGGACCCTGCTGCCTCTCTCGGAGTGGTTTCCGAGCCTGCCCATCGTGCTCGAGCACATCACGACCCGGGAGGCGGCGCAGTTCGCTGTCGAGGCCAGAGCGCCGTTCGGGGCGACGATAACCGTTCACCATCTCCTGTATCACCGCAGCGACATGCTTGCCGGCGGCATCCGCCCGCATCTGTATTGCCTGCCCATCCTCAAGCGCGACGTCCACCAGGAAGCGTTGCGGGCGGCGGCCACGAGCGGTAATCCGCGCTTCTTTCTCGGCACCGATTCGGCACCGCACCCGGTGGCGGAGAAGGAAAGTGCCTGTGGCTGCGCCGGCGTCTACACGGCTCCCGCCGCGCTAGAACTCTATGCCGAAGTATTCGAGGAAGAGAACGCGCTCGACCGGCTGGAAGCCTTCGCAGCTTTCCATGGACCGGATTTCTATGGCATGGAGCGCAACAGGACGCGCGTCGAACTCGTGCGCGAAAGCTGGACCGCTCCGGCGCGGTTCGCATTCGGCGGCGATGAAGTGGTCCCGATCCGGGCCGGCGAACGCGTCCGCTGGAAACTTGCCGGAAACGGCCCATGACGGAGGTGCCGAACGGTCTGCTGAAAAAGCGGTTCCGCGCGTTTCTGCCGGTGGTGGTGGATGTGGAAACCGGCGGATTCAAGGCTGAAACCGACGCCATCCTGGAGGTGGCCGCCGTCATCCTCGCCATGGACGCGGATGGCGTGTTGCGCATCGACGAGAGCCGGTTTCACAGCGTCATCCCTTTCGAGGGCAGCAATATCGATCCGGCGGCACTGAGTTTTACCGGCATCGACCTCAATGACGCCGCGCGCGAAGCCATCCCCGAACGGGAAGCCTTTCGCGATGTATTCAAGTTGATCAGGAAGGCGGTCAGGACGAACGGGTGCAGCCGCGCCGTCCTCGTCGGCCATAACGCCCATTTCGATCACGGTTTCGTTAATGCCGCGAGCGTGCGCCATAACCTCAAGCGCAATCCCTTTCATCCTTTCAGCGTCTTCGACACCGCCAGCCTGGCCGGCCTCGCATACGGCCAGACCGTGCTGTCGCGTGCCTGCGAGGAAGCCGGCATCGCCTTCGACGACGACGCCGCGCACAACGCCCGCTACGACGCGGAGAAAACGGCGGAACTATTCTGCCGTATCGTCAATCGCTGGCGCGAGATCGGAGGCTGGAACCAGGTGGATTCCGCCTGAATGCGCTATTCCCCGGCGGCCTTTTCGAGCATGGGCTGCAACTCTCCGTTTTCATGCATCTCGGTGACAATGTCGCAGCCGCCGACGAGCTCGCCGTCGATGAAAAGTTGCGGGAACGTGGGCCAGTCGGAGACCTTTGGCAGGTTTGCCCTGATTTCCGGATTGCCGAGCACATCGACATAGGCGAAGCGTTTGCCGCAAGCCATCAACACCTGGACGACCTGGGCCGAAAAGCCGCATTGGGGCATCTGCGGGCTGCCCTTCATGTACAACAGGATGTTGTTGTCGCTGATCTGGTCTTTGATGGTCTGCTCTATGCTCACGAAAGGATGTACTCCGGCTTGGGACAAGGACCAAGTCTACAGCTTGCGCTCCTTCTTGTCATCGGCGCCGAAGCCTTAGATGAAGCCGC
Source organism: Pseudomonadales bacterium (assembly GCA_963664805.2). GTDB lineage: Bacteria > Pseudomonadota > Gammaproteobacteria > Pseudomonadales > Pseudohongiellaceae > UBA9145. The sequence goes on from OY761612.1 coordinate 959,231, forward strand.
CGAAGGGCGGTTTTTCGCCGAAGCGGCAAAACTTAGGATAACAGCTCGGCGGGTGTCCCTTTCGCCTGCAAAATGGAAACCGCTTTCTTGTCGAACGAGACAAAGCTCTCGGCGCCCGAGCTGGCTCCTTCGTGGGCAATAACGCCATCGGCGAAATCGCCTCCCGCGGCAAGTAGCGAAAGTCCCGTTTCAACGGCGGCCCGATTCAAGACGACGTTTTCGCAGCGCATCAAGCGTTGCAGGGAATCAGACACGTCTTCGACAGACATTGAATAGCCGCGGCGCAGCACCCACACATATCCACAAAGCGCCGGTAGAGGAATGGCCACGAGGCTTGATTCAGCGGGAATTTTTGCGGCGGCCGCGGCCTGCTTCGGATGGTCCTGAACGGCCGCGCGAATCAGCACATTGGTATCGGCGGTAACTTTCAATCTTCTCCCGACCAGCCACGTTCGGCAATGGCGCTCATCTCCTCGACCGTCAAGGAGCGTGTTCCCTCCCGGGACAGGCATCCAATAAAGTCCGTCATCGAGCCGCCGCTGCGCGCGGCTCGAACGACAACCCTTTCCCGGGGCAATTCGTCAACTTCGATTTGTTGGCCGGGCCCAACCCCCAAATGCCGCAGCAAGCTCTTGTTGAGCGTTACTTGACCCTTGGAGGTAATCTTCAATGTGGTCATTGGGCTTCTCGTCTTTCGTTTCGCGTTGTTTCGCGCCAATAATCGAAATGTAAGGCTAAACTCCCTTACCGTCAAGTCTTCCAATGCAACTTCAGCAAGTCTCCTTGTGTTTTCGCGAATGCGGGAATGCAGTCAGCTTCGCTGACCGGGCCTCACCCAAATCCGCCGCCGCCCGGCGTTGCCAGGCTCAAACGGTCGCCGGGCGCTACATTCAAGGTGCATTTTGCCGGCAGGTGGCGTCCGTTGAGGCGATTCTCGCCGGTCTTGCCCGGTTCTCCGCCTTGCAGACCCCAGGGCGGTATGCGCCTGCGTTCGGTAAGCAGGCTCAGGCTCGCCGGGGCCAGAAATTCGTATTCGCGCAGCAGTCCCCTGCCCCCGGGGTGCCGGCCGGCGCCGCCGCTGCCGGGGCGCAAGGCGTAACGCAGCACGCGCAGCGGATAATGCATTTCCACGCTTTCCACCGGCGTATTCAGGGTGTTCGTCATGTGGCTGTGGCGCGCGTCGGGCCCGGGTCCCCGCGGACCCGCACCCATGCCACCGGCAAGCGTTTCGTAGTAATCCCAGCGCGTACCCGCCGCCGGATCGACATTGCCCATGGCGACGTTGTTCATCGTGCCCTGGCTCGCGGCCGGAATCCGCTCCGGCAATGCCTGGGCCAGCGCGCCAAAAATCAGGTCCACCAGGCGCATCGAGGTTTCCACGTTGCCGGCCGCCACCGCGGCCGGCGAATTGGCGTTGAGCACGGAACCCTTGCGCGTGATCAGGCGCACCGGCCTGAACAGGCCGTCGCATACCGGCGCCTGTTCGGGAAACAGGCAGCGGAAGCAATAGAACGCGGCGGCCGCGACTACGGGTTCGGGGCAATTGAGGTTGCCTCGCACCTGGTCGGCGCTGGCGGAAAAATCGAGTTCCGCGCCGCCGCCGCGCAAGCGCAGGGCGACTTCGAGCGGAACCGGTTCGTCGTTGAATCCATCATCGTCGAGAAAATCGCGGAACCGGTATTCTCCCTCGGCGAGTTCGCCGAGCGCTTTGCGGGCGATGCGTTCGGCATAGTCGTTGAGCTGGACGATACCGGCGCGGTATTGCTCCATTCCCAACCCTTGCAGCAGTTCGCAGAGCCGGGCCGTGCCAACCTTGTTGGCCCCGGCCTGGGCGGCGAAATCCCCGCTCAGGCCGCTCTCCGATCCGGGCAGCCGGATATCGCCCTGCAACTCCCCGGCCCGATACAAGAGGGATGGCGGGATTACCTGGCCTTCTTCGTCCAGCGATTCCGACAGCGGCATCGACCCCGGCGTATCGCAGCCGATATTGGCGTGATGGGCGCGATTGGCGGCGAAGCCGGCGAGTTCGCCGCCATGAAACACCGGCGCCACGAGAGTGACGTCCGGCAGGTGGGTGCCGCCCAGATAAGGGTCGTTGAACACCAGCATGTCGCCTTCGGCCCAGTCGAATCGGCGCACCACGCCGCGCATGGCGTAGGCCATGCTGCCGAGATGCACGGGAATGTGCGCCGCCTGGGCATACAGTCGCCCTTCGGCGTCGAACAGCGCGCAGGAAAAATCGAGCCGGTCCTTGATATTGGGCGAAAACGCCGCGCGCCGCAGCACCACGCCCATCTCGTCGCAAATCGCGGCGACGCGGCTGGCGAACAGGTTCAATTCGATTGCGTTCATGCTCCCAGCCTGATCGGTTGTTGACGGCAATCGCAAGGGTAGCGCATCGGATCGTTCCATTCACGCCGGGGCGGCGCATCGGCGATTTCCGCGTCGGCCGAATGCGGTCGCGAACGGGTCCTCACCAAAACCGCTTTGCGGTTTTGACTCTCCCAGAGGGAGAGTAGTCGCTTCCCCGCGCCCGCGCGGCATCCGACTGATTGCGGGATTGGCGATTAACAGCTAGAATCCGCCGCTTTCCCTCCGCCGTCGGCAGCGGCGGACTCTCCAGAATTTTCCGGACAGGCAGCGGTGTGCGCCATTTCCTTACCTTGAACGATCTGCCCCCGCGGGATCTGCAGGCTATTGTGCGGCGGGCCATGGCGCTCAAGGCGCAGCCCGGGCTTGCCGTCAGCCAACGCCGCAAGACGCTGGGGCTGATCTTCGAGAAGGCTTCCACCCGAACGCGGATCGCATTCGAGACCGCCATGGCGCAGATGGACGGCGCCAGCCTGTTCATCGCCACCGGCGACAGCCAGCTCGACCGCGGCGAACCGATCGAGGACACCGCCCGCGTGGTCTCGCGCATGGTAGATTGCGTAGCCATCCGCACCTTCGATCATGAGCGGCTGGAGCGATTCGCCGCATATTCCCGCGTGCCGGTGATCAACGCCCTCAGCAACGATTTCCATCCCTGCCAGTTGCTCGCGGACATCCAGACCTTTCACGAGCATCGCGGCGCCATCGCCGGCAAGACCGTGGCCTGGGTCGGCGACGGCAACAATGTCTGCCAGTCCTATATCAACGCAACCGCCGCCTTCGAATTCGAATTGCGCATCTGCTGCCCCGAAGGTTTCGAGCCGAAGGCGGAACTGCTGGCGGCAAATGACGACCGGGTTTCGCTCCTGCGCGAGCCCGCGGCGGCCGCGCGCGGCGCGCAACTCGTGGTGACCGACGTCTGGGCGAGCATGGGACAGGAACAGGAAAGCGCGAACCGCAACCGCGTATTCGCCGGCTTTCAGGTCAACGGCGCACTGATGGACCATGCCGCCCCGGACGCCCTGTTCATGCATTGCCTGCCCGCCCATCGCGGCGAGGAAGTCAGCGCGGAACTGCTCGACCGGGAAGACGCGGTAGTCTGGGACGAGGCGGGAAACCGCATGCATACCCAAAAGGCGCTGCTCGAATACCTTCTCGCGGAGTGAGCCGGAAGCCTTGTTGTACCGCATCAGGCCGGCGCCGGGTCTTCTCTACAGCTTTTCAACAAAATTTCCCCCGTCAATTCCTTTGCAATACCATCATGTTGTGGTTTAATCAGCCGCAATACCACTATATGGTGTAAATCGAACCGGTCGCCCGGATTGGTGGCCACAAGCGGCAATTCAGAAGAAGACATCGCCCGGGCGGAGCCCTGGAAGCAAGTCAGGAGCAAAGAATGCAGACTGATCAACCTCGTTTAACTGAAGCGGCGGGCAAGGTTTTGGCCGAAAAAGCCCCGGCCGGAAAAGTCACGGCCAGCGAAGAGGCGGCGGTAATCGGCGCCGCCCCCGGCCGGATGCGCGTCATCAAGCGCAACGGCGCCGTCGTTCCCTACGACCAGTCCAAGATTTCGGTGGCCATTACCAAGGCCTATCTGGCGGTGGAGGGCGGACAGGCCGCGGGTTCGCCGCGGATTCATGAATCCGTGGCGAAAATGACCGATCGGATCAGCGCGATATTCGAGCGCCGCATGCCCTCGGGAGGAACGATTCATATCGAGGACATCCAGGACCAGGTCGAACTCGCCTTGATGCGCATGGGCGAGCACAAGGTCGCCCGCAGTTACGTCATCTACCGGGAAGAGCGCTCGAAGGCGCGGGAGGAAAAGCGCAAGGAAGAGCAGCCGCGCTCCCAGGGTATTGCGGTAACGATGGACGACGGCCGGCGGGCGCCGCTCGACACCGCCCGCCTGCGCACCATCATTGACGAGGCCTGCGATGGCCTGAGCGACGTTTCCGCCGACGCCATCTACGAGGAAACCCTGCGCAATCTGTACCCGGGAGTGAAGATAGACGACCTGCGCACTTCCCTGGTCATGACCGCCCGCGCGATGGTGGAGAAGGATCCGAACTATTCCCATGTCACCGCGCGCCTGCTGCTCGACTCCTTGCGTTCCGAAGCGCTCAAGTTTCTCGGCATCGCCGACAGCGCGACCCAGGCGGAAATGCATTACCGCTATCCCGCCGCCCTCGCCGGCTATGTCGAAAAGGGCGTGGAACTCGGCCTGCTGTCGCCCGAATTGCGCGAATTCGATCTCGAACGGCTCGGTCAGGCGCTGAAGGCCGAACGCGATCTGCAATTCACCTATCTCGGGCTGCAGACGCTTTACGACCGCTATTTTATCCACAGCAACGACATCCGCTTCGAGTTGCCCCAGGTTTTCTTCATGCGCGTGGCGATGGGACTGGCGATGCGGGAGGACGACCGCGAAGCGCGGGCGATCGAGTTCTACGACCTGATTTCGAGCTTCGACTACATGGTTTCCACGCCGCAGTTGTTCAATTCGGGCACCTTGAAGCCGCAACTTTCCTCCTGCTTTCTGACGACGGTTTCGGACGACCTCGAAGGCATCTATTCGGCGATCAAGGACAACGCCATGTTGTCGAAATGGGCTGGAGGCCTCGGCAACGACTGGACCCAGGTGCGCGCCATGGGCGCCCACATCAAGGGCACCAACGGCAAGTCGCAAGGCGTGGTGCCCTTCCTCAAGGTGGTCAACGACACCGCCGTGGCGGTGAACCAGGGCGGCAAGCGCAAGGGCGCGGTCTGTTCCTATCTGGAAACCTGGCATCTCGATATCGAGGAATTTCTGGAACTGCGCAAGAACACCGGCGACGACCGCCGCCGCGCCCACGACATGAACACCGCCAACTGGATTCCAGACCTGTTCATGAAGCGCGTGTTCAACGACGAAAAATGGACCCTGTTCTCGCCCAACAACGTGCCAGACCTGCACGAGAAATACGGCAGGGAATTCGAAGCGGCCTATCTCGAATACGAACGCAAGGCCGAAGCCGGGGAAATGGAAATCCACAAGACCGTCAAGGCCACGGACCTCTGGCGCAAGATGTTGTCGATGCTGTTCGAAACCGGCCATCCGTGGGTGACCTTCAAGGACAGTTGCAACGTCCGCTCGCCGCAGCAACATTGCGGCACCGTGCATTCGTCCAATCTGTGCACCGAGATCACCCTGAACACCTCGGCGGACGAGATCGCGGTCTGCAATCTCGGTTCGGTGAACCTGATCAATCATGTCGGCGGGAACGGGCTGGACATCGACAAGATCCGTCGCACCGTCACCACCGCGGTGCGCATGCTCGACAACGTGATCGACATCAATTACTACTCGGTGGGCCAGGCGCGCAATTCCAATATGCGCCATCGCCCGGTGGGCATGGGCATCATGGGATTCCAGGACGCGCTCTACAAGCAGCGCATCGCCTATGCCTCGGAAGCGGCGGTCGAATTCGCCGACGCCGCCATGGAGACGATCAGTTACCAGGCGATCCACGCGTCCACATTGCTGGCGGAGGAACGCGGCCGTTACGAATCCTACGAGGGCTCGCTCTGGGACCGCGGCATTCTGCCGATCGATTCCCTGCGCCTGCTCGGGGAGGAGCGCGGCGGGGAATATCTCGACGTCGATCTCGGCCAGCGGCTGGACTGGGACGCCTTGCGCGAACGCATCGGACGGACCGGCATGCGCAATTCCAACGTGCTGGCGATCGCGCCGACCGCGACCATCGCCAATATCTGCGGCGTGTCGCAATCGATCGAGCCGACCTATCAGAACCTGTACGTCAAATCGAATCTGTCCGGCGAATTCACCGTGGTCAATCCCTATCTGGTCAACGACCTGAAACGGCTCGGCCTGTGGGACGGCGTCATGGTGAACGACCTGAAGTATTACGAGGGCAGCGTACAAAAGATCGACCGTGTTCCCGACGAGATCAAGCAGATCTACGCCACTTCGTTCGAAATCGAACCGCGCTGGCTCGTGGACGCCGCCAGCCGCCGGCAGAAGTGGATCGATCAGGCCCAGTCGCTGAACCTGTACATCGCCAACGCCAGCGGCAAGAAGCTCGATATCACGTATCGTATGGCCTGGCTGCGGGGCTTGAAAACGACTTATTACCTGAGGGCGCTGGCCGCGACCAGCACGGAAAAATCTACCGTTGCCGATAACAGTCTAAACAAGGTTGCAAGTGGCGCCGCCGAAGCGCCGGCGGCCTGTTCGATCGACGATCCGGATTGCGAGGCCTGTCAATAGGCCGAATATGGAGGAGAAAACATGTTGTCATGGGATGAATTCAATCGAGACGAAGCCGCGGCAGCGAAGCCGCCGATTTCAATGGAGCCGGTACAGCCGCCGCCAGACGAGCCGCCGGCGCCGCTGAGCGCTGAACCGCCCACGCCGCCGGAACCGGCAGCGGACGAAGCGCCGGTCCAGGAACTTGATGCGGCGACGCGCAGCCGCAACGACGACGCCTTGCAACAGGCGATCGACGATCTGAAGGATCTGGACGTGAGCGCCGGTCTCGAGGAACTCGAAGGCACCGCTTCCAGGGTGGCCGTAGACGACAAGCGCATGATCAATTGCCGGGCCGACCTGAACCAACTCGTGCCCTTCAAGTACGACTGGGCCTGGCAAAAATACCTGGACGGCTGCGCCAACCACTGGATGCCCCAGGAAATCAACATGAACGCGGACATCGCCTTGTGGAAGAATCCCGACGGGCTGACCGCGGACGAACGCCTGATCGTCAAGCGCAATCTCGGTTTCTTCTCCACCGCAGACTCGCTGGTGGCCAACAACCTGGTGCTGGCGATCTACCGGCTGATCACCAATCCCGAATGCCGCCAGTACATCTTGCGGCAGGCCTTCGAGGAAGCCATTCACACCCATGCCTACCAGTATTGCATCGAGTCGCTGGGCATGGACGAAGGCGAAATCTTCAACATGTATCACGAAGTGCCTTCGGTTGCAAAAAAAGCGTCCTGGGGTCTGATGTACACCCAGGCGCTGTCGAACCCGCAGTTCCGCACCGGCACGGTGGAAAGCGACCAGGAACTGCTAAAGAACCTGATCGCCTTCTATTGCTGCCTGGAAGGCATCTTCTTCTATTGCGGATTCACCCAGATCCTGTCCATGGGCCGACGCAACAAGATGACCGGCACCTCGGAGCAGTTCCAGTACATTCTGCGCGACGAATCGATGCACTTGAATTTCGGCATCGACATGATCAACCAGATCAAGCTCGAGAATCCGCATCTGTGGACCGGGGAAATGCGGGAAGAAGCGACCCAGATGATTCTTCAGGCCACGCAGCTTGAGATCGAATACGCGAGGGACACCATGCCGCGCGGCATTCTCGGCATGAACGCCGCGATGATGGAGGAATATCTGCAATTCATCGCCAATCGGCGGCTGGTGCAGATCGGCCTGAAGGAGCAGTTCCGCGGCGTCGGCAATCCCTTTCCGTGGATGTCGGAAATCATGGACCTGCGCAAGGAAAAGAACTTCTTCGAAACCCGGGTTATCGAATACCAGACCGGCGGCGCGTTGAGCTGGGATTGACCGCTGCGCCGTCCGAACGAGGAAAACGGTTCATGAGCAAGGGAAAACCAGCAGCATCCGGCACGGAGCAGGCCTTGCGGACGCTCGACCAGCTCAGCCAGACCATCGAGGTCATGTCCGAGGTGGTCGATCGCCTAAAGCGGCATTTGAGCAGGCAATTGCGTCGGCACGAACAGCGGATTGAAGCGGAATACGGGGAGCAAACACCCGCGGCGGAACGCGAATCCCGCATCGTCGCGCCGGTTGCGGCGCGCGAATGGAATTCGGACGGCGCCGATCTCAAGATCGGCGCATACCGCCCTCAACTCTCGCGCAAGGCAAATCGCATTATTCATTAGCGTTTGCCCCGGTGAAATTCAAATCTGGCGCTCTTGTGCTTGCAGCAGGATTCTCCCGGAGATTCGGCGGCAGCAAGTTGGACGCACTCTTGGCAGATGGTCAACCCATAGTCAATCACACACTTGACGCCGTCTCTTCCGCTTTCGATGACATTCTGATCGTCTCCCGTCCCGATTCCGGGCTGGACCTTGAAGAATGGCCCGTCACGCTGTTCGAAGCCGCGGAACAAGGCATGGGCGCAAGCCTGGCTTGGGGGATTTCACAGCTTCCAGCCTGGGACGGCTGCCTGATATGTCTCGCCGACATGCCCTTCGTGCAAGCGCGGACCTATCGGCTGCTCGCCGCGGAATTGACCCCGGACAACATCGTCATTCCCGCCCACGTAGGTCGCCGGGGCAATCCGGTGGGCTTCGGGCGCCGTTTCTTCGCGGAACTGGCCGAGTTGAAAGACGAGCGCGGCGGCCGGGAAATCATCCGCCGGCATGAAGCCGACGTGCTGGAAATTCCAATCGGGGATCCCGCCATCCTCATGGACATCGATACGCCCGCCGACCTGAGTCGCTATCGATCCGGCCAATCCGGCCCGACGCCGCCGGGCCGGGACTGAGCGGTCAACTACAACTTCAACTTGATCGCCGCCTGCCACACCGATTCGTCAAAGCCTCCGACGCCGAACTTGTTGCGCCAGACCTGCCATTCGACGCCGGCGTAAATCCGGCCCGGATCGCCGCCAAGCAGTCTGCCGAGGTCGAACATCAATTGCGGCTGCGACAGCAGATGGGGGTGGCTGTAGGCGCCGGCGCCGGGCGCGCCCTCGGCCGCGGCCCAATTGAGAAAGCCGCCGAATTCCCAATGCAACGCACCCATGGTGAATGTGCTGTTCCAGGACATGTTCAGTTGCCAGGTCGCGCCGGGCACACCCGCGTCATTCCTGCGAAAGCCGTTCACGTTGAAGAAATTGAACCCGGGCAAACCAAGACTGACTCCCGCGCCGACAAGATAGCTGCGGAACCCGTCTCCGCTCTTGATATTGCCGGCCAGCAACACATCCCGCACCGGGCCTGCGGAAATCTCCCTGCCGGAAAGACTCGACAAACTCAACCGCGGCAGCCATTCGGCGTATGTGCCCGGTTCGCCGGTGAGCGGGCGCGCCACGTCGACGAATGCGAAGTTCTCGCCGTACCGCCAGGCGTTGGCCCATTCTCCGGTAAATGTCGTGGCGCGGTCTGTTCCCAGCTTGAATCCCGACCCATGCAGCAATTGCGCGTTGAACGCATGGAAACCCCGCGCGGCAACCGGCGCGGCGGCGGCGCCGGCCGTCCATAAGATCGCGCCAAACAGGATTATGATTTTCAACATGAGCATTCTCCGGGCGTTATTCTTGCTCATGACTCGGGCAATTTCTACAATCCGGGAGAAGCAGGCCGCGAATTCCGCCATGCGTGTTCTTATCGTTTTTTCGTTGCTTTTATTGAGTCCCGACACGGCCAGGGCCGACGCCGTTTCGGCAGCGGCGGCGATGGAGAATCCGGCCAACCCCCTGGTGCTCATCAACACCGAATCCGGGCCCATGTACGTCGAACTGCTTCCCGGCGAGGCGCCGTTGAACGTGGCGAATTTCCTCGCCTTGGCGGAACCGCCCGAATCGGAAAACCCGGCCGTGTTCCCCAGCCCGCGGGGGTACTACGACGGCATGCGGTTCCATCGCGTGATTCCGGGATTCCTGATCCAGGCCGGCAGTCCCGCGCTGCACCGGGGCGAGGGGGAATACGCCACGGTCCGCGATGAAATCAATGCCGACGCCCTCGGCCTCGATCGTCAACCGGTGCTTTACGCCAATGGCGAATTCAATCCGCTGCTTGACGTAAGAAACAGGGAAGAACTCGAAGAAACGCTGCTGCGACCGCTGTATCGGCGCCTCGGCATCAGCGGCAACGCGCAGGTGGCGGCGCGCCAGGACGAGATCATGTCGGCGCTGACCAACATGAGCGTCAAGGACGCGTACGCCGGGCTCGGTTACCGCTATCAAACCGCGCGGCCCGGACGGGGCCTGGGCCGCGGCGTGCTGGCGCTGGCGAATCGCGGACCCGACGACAATGGTCCGGAGTTCTTCGTCGTCCTGAACGACGCGCCGCATCTGAACGGTAAGTACACCGTGATCGGCCATGTGGTGGAAGGTATGGAAGCCGCCGACCGGATCGGCGCCACGGCGGTGGATCCCATGTTGCTGGAACCGGAGCAAGCAACCTCCTCCGGCCGCCTGATTTATTCTGTCCGGCAAGTCAATTGAGAGCGGCCCATTCCTAAAGGGAAACATCTTCCCGCAAAATTTCGCGCCGGAAAGGAGGCAGCGACTCCAGCAGTCCCTTGCCATATCGCTTGCGCGCGATGCGTTCGTCGAAAAGGGTAATGCGGCCGCTGTCGGTCTCGTTGCGCAACAGGCGACCGCAAGCCTGTTTCAGGCGGAATGCCGCCTGGGGCAGCGACAATTCCATGAACGAGTTTCCCTGTTCCCTGTCGAACCAATCCGCCAGCGTGCGTTCCACTGGATCGCTCGGCACCGGAAAGGGAATTTTCGCGATCAGCACATGCGTGCAATATTCGCCCGGCAGGTCGACGCCCTCTGCGAAACTTGCCAGACCAAAAATTACGCTGCCCTTGCCCTTGTCGACGCGCGCGCGATGACGGCGCAAGAGTTCGAATTTTTGATGGTCGTCCTGGCAGAGTACGCGTTTGCGCCATTCTTCGGGCAGCGCCGCCAGCACGTCGTGCATCTGGGCGCGGCTGGAAAACAGCATGAGGCTGCCCGCCGCCGGGTCCAGCAGGCGCGGCAGCGAGCGGATGATGCAATCGGTATGCTGTTGCGCGTCTCTCGGTTCGCAACCCATTCTCGGCACTTCCAGGCTTGCCGCTTCGGCGAAAGGAAAAGGACTCGGAATGCTGAGATAAACGGCATGTTCGGGCAATCCGGCGCGCATGTTGAGCAGCGAAAATTCGCCCAGCGCCGACAAGGTGGCCGAAGTCAGCACCGCCCCGGCGCACCGCCGCCAGAGGCTTTCACTCAAATTCTCCGCCGCCAGCACCGGGCTTGAGGAAATCGAAATGTCGGCCTCTTCGTCGCCCTTGTCGAAACTGAGCCAGCGCGCCCGGGGCGCGGCGCCCGCCTCGTTGCCGGCGGCATAGCTGCCCCACAAGGCGCGATTCGCCGTGGCCCGGTCATACAGGTTGCCGACAATGGGAAACCACATTTCGGCGACCCCGGTCTCCGCATCGGCATCGCCGCCACCGCCCGATTCCCCGCCTTCGTCTCCCGATCGTTCGCGCAGGTCTTCGCGGATTCGGTCCAACCGGGCTTCGAGTTGTTTGAACAGATTCGCCAACGGAGCGGCCATTTCGCGCAATTCAGCGGGCGCCTCGCCGAGTTCAAAGGTCTGGGTCACGCGATCGCGATAGCTGTCGCCATCGGGTTTTTTCAAATCCTGCAACAGCAACCACGTCATTTGCAGCCGATCAGCCAATTCCGGCAGCAGCGCGTTCAACTCCTTGACGGACTCCGGCGCCAGAAATTGCTGCTCGCTCATGCTCCTCACGATGGTCTCACAACGCTCCAGCCAATCGGCTTCGGCCCGGACGCGGATGGAGTGGGCGAAATGACGGTTGCTTTTTTCCGGCAGATGGTGGGCTTCATCGAATATGTAGATGCATTCTTCCGGCGCCGGCAGCACAACGCCGCCGCCGAGAGCGAGGTCGGTAAGCACCAGATCCTGGTTGGCGACGATGCAGTCGGCCTGGTCCAGGTCCCGGCGGGCGTTGTAGAAGCAGCACTTGCCGAACAGCCGGCAACGCGAGCCCAGGCATTCGCCCCGCCGCACCGTCAGTGGTTGCCAGCGGTCCTGCCCCAGCGGCTCCTTCCAGTCGTCCCGGTCGCCCAGCCAGCGGCCCGTTTCGAGTTCCTGCCGCATATCTTCCCAGAGTTGCGGGTCGGTACCGTAATCCGCCGGCGCATCCTCGCCGAACAAGTCGCGCAAGGCTGCGCGGCTGTCGTCGCCGTGCAGGAGATTTTCCAGTTTCAGCCGGCACAGATAACGGCCCCGCCCTTTCGCAAGGGCATATTTGAATTCCAGTTCAGCATCTTCGAGTATCTGGGGAATGTCTTTGTGAACGAGTTGTTCCTGCAAGGCAACGGTCACCGTGGCGACAACGAGCTTCAGGCCCTTTTCCATCGCCAGCGGCAGTGCGGCAAGCAGGTAAGCCAGGGTCTTGCCGGTTCCCGTGCCCGCTTCCACTACGCAAACGGGTCCCTCCCCTTCTGCTCCCTGCTCGGCGAGAGTGTTGAAGATTTCGGCGATCATGTGGCGTTGGCCCTGTCTGGGCCGAAAGCCGCGGGTGTCGAGAATCCGCCGGTAATCCGACTGAATTTGCTTTTTGAGGGAATCCAAGGGGGTGGCGCCGTCCGGGCCGGAAATACTGTGAAAAAGTATAGCACCTAGACTTGGATATGGTGGCTTCGATACGTCGCTTTCTCCCATCGTCATTCTGCGCGGAGCGAAGCCGAGTCGCAGAATCTCTCCGGGAATTCTGGCAGGTTGTACTTGCCATCCATGGCGCACCGCTGGTGGCTTCGATTACGCCCAGCCTCGACATCCTGTCGAGTCGTTCGGCCCTAAAAAAGCGTTGCTTTTTTAGGCTGCGCCGAACGGGCCTCACCCTCGCACGCCCGCTGAACTCGGCCCGCCAGACGGCGACTCACACTGTGCGGGTCCAGAAAGTTGTCGCGTTGATGTTTTGGTACACTGGCGTCTATTCGCCTTTGGGGATTGCGGGTGCGGCCATGACGGCGATTGTTCCAGTCGAACTTGCGGAGAAACTGGCCCGAATCAGTCACAAGCAAAGCCGGGAGTTGATTGACTTGCGGCGCGGCTTCGAGCGTCTGGGCAAACCGGGAACCACTTGCGAAGAATGGCGGACCCTGCAGGGCCTGCTGGAAAAGAACCGTCAGTACCAACAACAATTGCAGCAAGGCCTGCGAAGCCAGTTGGCGGCCTTGAACGAGGCGCTGGAAGCCGGACGCTCGAAAGAGGCGCTTTCGCTTTGGGACCGGGTTCAGGGCAACATTCAGCAATGCACTGGAAAATTGCGCGTGACCATGCAGAAGGAAGCCGGCGCTTGCAAGGGTCCGTTGCTGGAAATGCGCAAATGGCGCGACTACGCGGCCACGGAAAAGAAAAAGGAACTTATCGCCGAAATGGGCAAGTTGCCGGAGGCCGGACTGCCCCCGCCCGATCTCGGCCGCCGCATCCAGAAGATGCACGAACAGTGGAAAGCCTTGGGCCGATCCGAACAGAACGAGAAACTCTGGCGCGAGTTCAAGAAGTTATCGGACCAAGCCTATGCGCCATGCAAGGAATACTATCGGGAACGAAAGCGGCGCATGTCGCACAATCTGGAAATCCGCACCGAATTGTGCGAGAAACTGGAAACGCGGCTGGCTGAAATCGAAGGAAAGCCGGTCCACATCGTCAAGCTCAACCAACTCGTCTCCGAATGCAACGCCGCCTGGAAGGACCATGCGCCGGTCGAGCAGTCGAAGATCAAGCCCTTGCAGAAGCGCTACTACGCGGCGCTGAAAAAGCTCACCAAGCTGCGCAAGGAAGCGATGGCGGAAAACACGGCGCGCAAGCAAGCCTGCGTTGCGCGGGCGAAGGAACTTGCCGCACAGGAGAATTGCTCGGTCGCCGCCGCGGAAGCGCGCAAACTGCAAACCGAATGGAAACGGATAGGGCCCGCGGAGTTTCGCGACGAAAAGCGCTTCCGGGAGGAGTTCGGCGCCGCTTGCGATGCGATCTTCAAGGCCCAAGGTCGAGAAGAGGCCGAACAGCAGGCGAAACTGCGCGAACGCGTCCGCCCGCCGGCGGAACGAAATCACGACGAACTGCTTGAGCGGCTGGCGCCGCGGATCGACTATCTGGAAAAGCTGGAAGCCGGCCTTTTCGGCGCCGCGGACTCCGCAGAATTTGCCGAGCGTCGGCGGGAGATCAATATCGACGACTGGGCGCAATTGCCTGCGGCGGACGAAAATCGCGTTGACGAACTCGGCGCGCGTCTGCGGGAACTGCTTGCGACGGAAACCCCGGCCGATCTGGAATCCCGGGCGGCGGAATGCGAACAGCGGCAGCGCCGCGGCTGCGTGCAACTTGAGATTCACGCGGGAGCGAATTCTCCGCGCGAGGACCACGCGCTGCGCATGGAAACGCAATTGCAGCAACTCGCCAGCGGATTCGGCAAGCGGGGGCCCGACAACAGGCAGCTCGCCGCGAACTTGCGCGAAGCCGAGCTTGCGCTGACCCGCGCCGGCCCTTTGACGCCGGATGCGCGCAAGGCGCTTTGGCAACGCTTGCGGAAATTGCGTCAGCGGATCAGTTCGCGCCCGCCTCGCACTCGTACCGGCTGATGACCGGATTCGCATAGCCGAACAGGTAGAGCTTGCGCAATTCGCCTTCCACCCGCGCGAGCCGCCGGTCGAACAGGTCGCGGGAGCGGATATCGACATCGCGACCGGTGACGGCTTGTCTCATTGCCGGCGAATCCAGCTCACCTTCATCGAGCAATATCTCCAACGCCCGAAAATTCGTCTCGTACAAGCGGTAATTCCGGATAATCTGGCGGTCGACGGCCGCGGCCACCGCCTCCGCGTCTTCGTTTTCGCAACGCAACTCTTCACCGAAGGCCACATGCACCCTGCCCTTGAATCCGGTCATGCCGGCGGCGATATGGCGCAAGTCGCCCGCCGCGGTTCGCGTGAAACTCCCGGTGGTCCGCACCTCGCGCAACTCCCGGGCCTTGAACTCGTCGCAGGGATCGAACTCGTAGGAAATGGCTACCGGCACGATACGCAGGCAGGCCAGGCTCTCGCACAAAGGCAGCTTACGTTTGCCCATCGCCAGCATTTTCACCAGCGCGGGATCGGTGCGGTCGATTCCATCCTTGGCGCGTCCTTCCCGCTGCGCGATCCAGACATTTTCCGAATCCTCGACGCATTGATGGATATATTCCGAAAGCAATTGCAGAGCGAGCAGCAATTCGCGACCTTTCAGCGATCGATGCACGATGAAACTCTTGTTCAGGCGCATGAGGTCCGCGACGAAAGGCTTCACCAGCAGATTGTCGCCGACACCGATCTGCACGGTGGTGAATCCGGCCCGGTGCAAAAGCAGATTGGTGAAGGCCGGGTCCATGACAATGTCCCGGTGATTGCTGACGAAAACGTGGGATCTTTCGGGGCTGAGATTTTCCATTCCCGTCTGGTTGAGTCCCCAGGTGTTGGCGCGGATCGACCGCTCCATGTAGAACTCGACCACGCGCTGCACACTCGCCACGTCGTGAACCGCTTCGCCCGAACGGCGCAGACCACGCGTGACCAGGATGCGCGACAGGCCGGGAAACCAGCGGGCGAGCCTGGGGCTGACAAAGGCGGCCATGCTGTCGATGAATTCCCGGTCCCGCAACAATTGCTCCACCACCGGCCTGATCTCGCGATCGCGGTAGGGCCTGATCCCGGAGAACCTGTCCTGTTGTTCCCCGCCGCTGGGAGTGGCTGTATCCATGCTCCAGTCTGGAATCGGGCGCGAATCGCCCCATTTGGAAATAGTATGGCGCGAACGGCGGGCTATGCAACAGCGGTGCGAATCTCCGCGACATAGGCGGTCACCGCGGCGGCGATCTCTTCGCTGCCGGGCCGATTGTCGGCGCGGACTTCCGCGAGCGAACGTTCGAAATCGGCTACCGCGTCCGGGTCTTGCAGCCGCGCGCGGCGGAAATCGCGCCAGCGGGCTTCTTCTTCCGTGTTGAGGGTTTCCGGGTAATTGCGCGCCCGGTAACGGAAAAGCATCTCCGGCAGGCGGCAATCCTTGAACGGCAGATCGACCCGGCCGAGGTCCGCGGGGGCGATGCCGCGCAGGGTTTCCATGTGGGACCGGTCGTCGTCGCCGAAAAAGCCCCCGCCGTAGATCATGAAATCGGGGTCCTCCTCCCTGCGACCTTCGCCGCCGCGCCGGAACAGTTCGCAAAAGCGTTGCATCAGTTGCGGATTGCGCACCAGGTATTCCCAATGGTCGCGGCAAACATCGTGTTCGATGCCGAATTGCGCCGCGCGTTCCGGCGGCAGCGCGGCCGGCGAACTCAACACGGGGCATCGATTCATGGCGACAACTTTCAGCGGCGGACGTTCGCCGTCGAGTTCATCGCGCGGCGCGAACAGCCGCGCCGCGAGTTGCTCCCCCGACAGCGCTTCCCATTGCCGGGGGTCCACGCGCAAATCGTAGACGATGATGCCGTTCTTGTTCTCCGGATGCGCGCCGACGGGAATCACCAGCGCAACACGGCCATGAGGCGCAGAATACCTGCCGGAAACATGCAGGATCGGCTTGCGCGTGAACAAATCGATCTGGGCGCCGACCTTGTCCTTGCGCCGCAATTGATAGACGTATTCGTACAGGCGCGGCTGTTGCTTATTGATGAGTCTGGCCAGGGCGAGCGTGGCGCGCACATCCGACAAGGCATCATGGGCCTGCTCGTGTTCGAGACCGTTGGCGCGACTCAGTTCGGTCAAGGCGAAGAGCGTCGCCCCCTCCTCGGATTGCGGCCAGTTGACGCCTTCCGGCCGCGTGGCGGCGCACAGCCGCACCATGTCGATGATGTCCCAGCGCGAGTTGCCGTCGCGCCATTCGTGCTCGTATGGATCGAAGAAGTTGCGATAGAGCAACTGCCTGGAGAGCTCGTCGTCGAAACGAATGTTGTTGTAGCCGGCGACGCAGGTTCCCGGCTTGCCGAATTCCTGTTTGATGCGCGTAATGAACTCCGCCTCGCCCACACCGGCCTCCAGCGCTTTTTGCGGCGTGATGCCGGTAATCAGACAAGACTCCGGGTCCGGCAGGAAGTCGCCCGCCGGCTTGCAATAAAGCACCAGAGGTTCACCGATGGGCTCGAGATTTTCATCTGTGCGCAAACCCGCGAATTGCGACGCGCGGCAGCGGCGGGGATCGCTGCCGAAGGTCTCGAAGTCGTACCAATAGATCGAGTTTTCCATCATCGCGCCATACTTTTCCCGACATTCGGGCTGTCGGGGAAATTCTGCGACAAAGAGGGATGAAAGCCTCCGTGCCCGCATGGCGTTGGCCGCCGTCTGGCGGGCGGCGCGCAGCGGGCGTGTGAGGCATGGGTGCCAAACCCGAAGCCTACGAAGCCTACAGGGGTGTATTCGCGGCGCCCACCGCGCACCGCCCGCCAGACGGCGACGGATCGAGGGCGCAACCTGACGTGGATTGCTCGGCTTTTTCGTGTGATGCTCATGTTCGGCGATATGTTGTAGTATGCGGACAGCCGGAAACAGCCCACCGGTTCCCTTCCCGGAAGACTTCCATGGATTTTCGCGGCGCCCATATCATCAGCGTACAACAGTTCCAGCGGCCGGATGTCGAGCGGATTTTCGACGTGGCCGACAGTATGGAGCCTTTCGCGCAGCGAAGACAAGTCAGCAAGGCACTCGACGGCGCCATCCTCGGCAACATGTTCTTCGAGCCGAGCACGCGCACCAGGGTCAGCTTCGGCTGCGCCTTCAACATGCTCGGCGGACACGTGCGGGAAACCGCCGAAATCGGGGCTTCCTCGATCACCAAGGGTGAGTCTCTTTACGATACGGCTCGAGTCATCAGCGGCTATAGCGACGTCATCGTCATGCGCCATCCGCGAGCCGGCTCGGTGGCCGAGTTCGCGGAAGCGAGCCGCGTGCCGGTGATCAACGGGGGCGACGGCGTCAACGAACATCCATCCCAGGCCTTGCTCGACCTTTACACCATTCGCAAGGAACTCGAATCCAGACAGCGCGGCATCGACGGCATGCATATCGGCATGGTTGGCGATCTGAAACACGGCCGCACGGTGCATTCGCTCTCCAGGCTGCTCAAGTTGTACCGGAACATCAACTTCAACCTGATTTCGCCGAAGCAATTGCGCATGCCTCCCGAGATCGTCGCCGATTTGCGCGCCGCCGGCCACAAGGTGAACCAGACCGAGGACATGGCGAAGGGACTGCACGACAACGACACGGTCTATCTCACCCGCATCCAGGAAGAACGTTTCGCCAGCCGGCTAGAAGCCGACGTCTACCGGGGCCGCTTCCGGCTCAACCAGGCGATCTATACACGGCATTGCCAGCCGAATACGGTGATCATGCACCCGCTGCCCCGGGACACCCGCGCCGAAGCCAACGAACTCGACGAAGACCTGAATCAGCATCCCAACCTCGCCATCTTCAGGCAGACGGACAACGGCGTACTCGTGCGCATGGCCTTGTTTGCCCTCGTGCTCGACGTCGTGAAAAAAGTGCCGCAACACGTCCAGCAGGCCGGCTGGTATACCGGCCGCCGATTCGAATGAATCCCAAGTGTTTCATTGGGTATTGTGGCTTCGATCCGTCGTCGTCGGGTGGCGGGGGGTACAGCGGACGCCGCAAATACATCCCTGCAGGCTCCGGGCTCGGCATCCTGCCCCGCACGCCCGCTGCACCCCCCGCCACCCGACGGCGACTCACAAAGTGCGGAACCGACAAATTATCTTTCCGTGTATTGGAGTACTACCATGCTTGCTGAAAACGATTATCTCGCCATGGATGCGCTTGCCATGGCGCGAGGATTGCGACGCGGCGATTTCAGCCAGGTCGAATTGAACGAGAGCGCCATCGCGCGGGCCGAGAAGCGCAATCCCGGCTTGAATGCGATCAATTTGCCGCTGTATGAGCGGGGGCTGGAACACGCGCGGAAGCTGGACGAGGCGGACAAGCCGCCGGGAAACTTGGCCGGTGTGCCGTTTCTGCTCAAAGATCTGAGCGACCTGAAGGGGACGCATACGAGTTACGGCAGTGAACTTTTCAGGAATTACGTGGCGAGAGCCTCATCGCCCGGCGTGCAATTGTATGAAGCCGCCGGCCTGACGATACTCGGCAAGACCAATACGCCGGAGTTCGGCCTGACCCTGACTACCGAGCCCGTCGCCACCGGGCCGACCCGCAATCCCTGGCACACCGACTATTCCACCGGCGGCTCGAGCGGCGGCGCCGCCGCGGCGGTGGCGGCCGGCATAGTGCCGGTAGCTCAAGCTTCCGACGGCGGCGGCTCGATACGGATTCCGGCCAGTTGCTGCGGGCTGTTCGGCCTCAAGCCGAGCCGCGGACTGACCCAGGCGGGCACGGTGCTGTCGGAGAACTGGAGCGGCATGGCGGTGGAACACGTCGTTTCGAGAACGGTGCGCGACAGCGCGGCGTTTCTCGATCTGATCACGCTGCCCGTGGACCAGAACCTGTTCGCCCGGCCCGAATCTCCCGCATCCTTCCTCGCGGCGCTCGATACGCCCTGCCCGCGCCTGCGAATCGGCATACAGGACACCCATCCCACGGGCGAGGCGCTCGACGGCGAATGCGTCGAAGCGGTGCGAGCGGCCGCGGCGCATTGCGAGTCGCTCGGCCACGTCGTGGCGCCCTTCAGCCACCCGCTCGACTACGAGGCGCTGAATGCGGTCATGGGACAACTCGTCTGCGTGCACACTTGGCGTTCGATCGTCCGCGGCCTGCGCTATTACAAGATCGAACTCTCCAAAGCGCCGCTTGAACGTTCGACCCGCTTCATGGCGGGACGCGGCGCCGAGATTCCGGCCGTGGACTACCTCGCCGCGCGGGATCTGTTGCGCGTCGCCGAAAGACAGATGGCGAAAGCGCACGAGCAGGTCGACGTGATCGTCTCCCCCGTACTCGCCAAGACCCCGGCAAAACTCGGCTGGCTCGACATGAACGGCGAGGACCAGCGCGAATACGTCAGGCGCTTCCGCGAATACAGCGGTTTCACCGCCGTTTACAACGGCACCGGCCAGCCGTCGATGTCGATGCCTCTGCATCGCACCGCCGAAGGCCTGCCCGTCGGCGTCATGTTCACCGCCGCCTGGGGCGCCGACCTGCTCCTGCTGCAACTCGCGAAGCAACTCGAAACCGCCGCCCCCTGGCCGCAGATCGCTCCCTGAATGAAATTGTTTGTTTCCGAATAAGCGGAACATATGTCCGCGAATCCATCAAGTATGTGTTTGCGGAAAATTTGCTGTTTGCTGGCCCGGCGGCGAGGGCTGTGCTAGCGTGGACTCGGGACTGTCATGAAATTGGGGAGGATATGGATAAACCAACGAAAACTCCGCCAGCGGAATCTCAACGCCGGGCGAGTTATCAGGATGTTCTCGACGTCCCTGAGCGTCTGGTCGCCGAAATCGTGGACGGCGTGCTTCACACGCACCCGCGACCTGCGCCCCTGCATGCTTACACTTACGCCGAGTTCGGCAGCAAAAGACACCATTTCGGTCGCGGCGGTGGAAACGGCGCCGGCGGTTTGTTGATTCTTCTGGAGCCCGAATTGCATCTGGGAGAAGACATTCTGGTTCCAGATGTTGCCGGCTGGCGGATGGAACGCATGCCAGCGCCGCCGGACACCACGTATTTCACGGTGGCACCCGATTGGATTTGCGAAATTCTGTCACCTTCGACCCGTACTCTCGATCAAGGCCCGAAGCGGGAGATTTACGCTCGCGAGGGCATCGCTCATCTATGGTTCGTCGATCCCAAGGCACGAAAACTTGAAGTCTTTGAGTTGCGCAGCGGTCAATGGACCCTGCTTGAAACAGCCCACGGTGAAGCCGAAGTCGCGCCGCCGCCTTTCAGCTCCGCCCCATTCAAGCTCGGCGATCTCTGGTGGCCAATCGAAGCGAAAGCATCCGAACCTTCCGGCGTCCACGAACCGCCGGCCGCAACACAATTTCCTCTGTCAGCCCAGGAAGCGCCAGGGCCACCATAAATTCGTCGTTAACCAACTGAATTGTTGGCAATGGATTACAATCATTAGGGAAGGACTTCAACCTCGCACTTGTTCAGAAAGAAAATTGAGGATCATAATAATGACCAAACAGGCTTTCGTTCTCCGCTTGAAAGGTTATGAAGAAATATCTTTTCGAGACGACGTAGTTGGCATAGGGTGGTCAGCTGCAGGGCTTGACCAATTTCAAAACTGGGAACAGTTAAAAGAAAGGGTTCGTAAGGTTTATAAATACGAATCAGAACGCGCGTTAGGAAATGTATGTGGGAGTATCTGGAGGTTCATGCGAGAAATGAATAAAGGAGACTTGGTAGTAGTTCCTTTGCATGGAAAGTTTAGAGTAGCCAAGTTATTGGATGATGACGTATTTTACTTTGAGGCAGGTCGGAAAGATGACTTTGTCTGGAGGCGACATGTAGAATGGTTAGATGACGGAAAGGCAGTACCAAGAGCTCATGCGAGCGGTTATCTACAAGCGCGTATGAAATGTCAACAAACTTGCGTTTCAGCGACTGACCTCTTGGAAGATATAAAAAGCGCTCTCACTCGTTCGGAGCCCGTATCGTTCAAAGGAGAGATTTTGAATGAAGTCCGCCCGAAGGTCGTAGAGCACTTGTTCAAGTCACTTACCCCAACTAGGCTAGAGGAACTGTTAAAAAAAATTTTCCAGCGAAAGGGATTCAAGGCCGTGCGCCTTCCCACTCGTCAAAGTAAAAAGGGAGACATTGATGTCAGATTTGAAGTAGACCTCGGCAAGGAAGTCCTCATACGCCCTCTAGTTGTAGGGATTCAGGCCAAGCAGCACGATGGCGTTACTGACGAATATGCGGTTAAGCAGGTTATGCATCGCCTTGAGTCAGGCGATATCCATCGAGGCGTAGTGGTAACTACCGCAGAATCCTTCAGTCAAACAGCTGTCGAAATGGCAGAACAACTGGATATAGATCTTGTTTCAAGAGACGAACTCGTTAATTGGATCATCGCAAGCATAAGCGTTTTGGATTGAAACAACCGCCCTGCACAGCTAAGCTCAACTGACTCAAAATGAACGGTGTGGACCAACGCGAATTCATTAGGCACCCTCGATAATATAGCAACTTAATCACAATCTGCACCGGTGCCGGCCAGCCTTCGATGTCGATGCCCCTGCATCGCACCGCCGAAGGCCTGCTCGTCGGCGTCATGTTCACCGCCGCCTGGGGCGCCGACCTGCTCCTGCTGCAACTCGAAGCTGCCGCCCCCTGGCCGCAGATTGCACCCTGAGAAGTTTTTTGGGCAAAGCATGCGACGACACTACCGGACCCTTTCGGCAATTGCGTCCGGATGCGATTCGTCAAGCAGTTCATTCCAGTTGTTTGGAATCTTGCTGTTGTCCAGCATTTGGCGGAAAACACGATACGCATCAGTTCTGCTTCCGTACGCGCGTTTGTTTTCCTCATCGGTTACCCATGCATACACAATGATTCCAGCTTTGGAGTGAAACCGGAAGAACAGCCGATACTGCTGAAAGAATTTGGCCCGGAACCAGTTTGTGTAATGATCGCCAAGAGTTTTTCCCAAGCGAAACTCTCCACGGGAAGGATCCTGTGGAATGACATCGAACATCAACTTTCTTATTGCAAGTAACCGTTTGCTGGCGTTTTTCCTGTAGTAGCCAGCGGGATCCTTCTGTTTGAGGGCCTTGACCTGGATTGACAACTCCTCCAATTGACCACGAAACATGGGATGCACATAGATCGCCCAGCCGTTGAATTTGGGAATGATCGTGTAACTGTCATTCATTCGTCTTCAGCCGATAACGGAGCATCCAGGTCGATGTCGAAATCTCCCACAACGGAAAAGATTCGATCCATGAAACTCTGGTCGACAACTTCCAGCCGTTCCGGGTGATCAGCCAAATCACGAGCGAGAAACTCCAGAAAGGCGCCGAGCACTGGATCGTCCCCTTCGGATCGATCACTGCGGGAAAGCACGACTTCCCCATTGGAGCGGATCGAAAACTGTATCTTGTCGCGCTTTCCCAATCGCAACGCGCGACGGACGATTTCCGGCACAGTCGTCTGATACCGATCGGTCAAGGTAGACTCGACTTGCAGATTCTCAATCGACATAGCGACCTCCACTGGATTGTTGGACTGCCCGCAAGAGTAATGCAACCCGCTTACTATGTCAATGCAACTGCATTACTGGCAACTGCATTACTGGCAACTGCATTACTGGCCTTGGGCAATATTCGACGGTGTACGTCAAAGAATTCGACAGCGAAGGCATCGCCTATCTATGGTTCGTCAACCCCGAAGCCGTGTTGGCCCAATCTCCCGTCGCAGGTTAGATACGCGATGAACGAAGCATGTCGCAACGAACACTACCCGAATTAATCGAGCCAGAGTTTCGCGGATTTCAGGGATTCGATTATGCCGTTCAGGATGGCGGGTTTGTCTGAGTCGAATTGCACATGCACCTGAAATGATTGCGATGTGCCTTTCTCCCCCTTATCGAATAGTTTTCCATTGAGCACATGGCTGGTTTCCGACTGACCGAGCCAGGCGCATGTGGAAGCGTGATCTTCTTTATGGCCGAATGGTCCAAATGTGATACGGGTAATGCCACGAACACGAACAATCAGCTCGAACACGCGCCGAGCTTGTGGCGAAGGTACATCATTCAAGTGTTGGATCGCATGTCCCCAGATAGTCGCGGGCGAAAATGCTACAGGCGCACATGGACGGCAGGAACTGGCGGCGGAAACAGCCACTGCCCGGCGGGCCGCATATTCCATTCAGCAGACTGGACGAACCCGATCAGGCGATGGCTGCATGGCGGGTTTTGCGATTCCATGCTTGTAGTCATGCGCATGGAGGAACAAAACCTGTTCCGGGGCGTACCAGTCGATTTGCCGAAACTGGAAGCGAAGGTTCTGGCGCTGCGCTATGCAAGGGATTGCAGCTTTGTCGACATCGGCAGACAGTGCGGCATATCGGCGAAAGAGGCGACGCGCATTCATGACGACGCCGGGGAGTAAGTCGCCGGGCGCATGGCAGCCTGAAATGTATTTTTTCAAAACTGTCCAGAAACCGGGAGGTTGAAATGCAAAAACTTGATACAAGTGCAAATGTACAGAATGGAATGGGGGCATTCCTTCGCTGGATTCGGGGCACAGATGGGAAGCCCGATCAACCTGAAAGGCAGGAACCCACAACAGACGAGCGCATAGCCAAGCAGGAGAAGATACTTAAGCGGATCAGCGAAAGAAGCGCAAAAATGTGAACTTGGACTTCGATTCGAGCTTTGATATGCGCTCCGATAGGTCTTTGTGGCTAGCCACTTGCTCATTCAGATATTGTTGCAAGTCATCCATTGCTTCTTTGAAGCGCTTATGTGTAACCGTGTTAACTGGAACTTCGGGGATTAGTCCATCGTTTATCCTGTTAAAGACCTCATTTAGCTTCGCTTCAAGCTGTTCTATTCGGTCTGTTGAATCGTTGTCGTTCATCGCGACGGTTCCTGTAGTGCCAGCGGCCCTGCTTAGCCTATCAGGGGCTATCAAACGGTATCAAGGGAAACAGTTACAGATTGTAAGTTATTGATTTTGCGTCTCCACTTCGCGCAGAATTTCGAGCAAGTCCCGGTCAACTCCCTGCTGCCTCAGCCAGTGCTCGGCCAGCGAGATTTGATGCAGGTAATCTAATGTTCCGGGTTCTTCTTTAGTAATGTTGTAGACCATTTCGGGCGGCACTCCGGCATCAATCAAGACTGAGTAATCATCCATTACCTTCTGATTCCGCAGCCTCTCTTGGAAAGCTGTTATCTGTTGGTCTATAAGTGATACAGCATAAGATGTGTCCTGTCCGGCTGATAAGAGCCTTTGATAATAATCCACGGTTCCAGGATTTGCGCCAAGTTCCATCAAGTCCCATGCGTGTTGACTCGATTGAAGGTGTAACCAACCGTCCCCTCGTTCCTCTATTTCCTGAGCAATAACATATCTCCAGTATCCCGCCGTCTGACTGGATGCCCGTCCAGTTTTTACGGCTACAATGAATGAATTAGCGGATGCACGATTAGCGCCCCAAGCGACTAATTGGTTACGAAATTCATTATCCCCGTTGTACGTCAACCAGTCACGCAAATTTTCCTCCAAAGCGGTTACCCCGTCGCGTAGCCGTTCTTGCTGTTCCACAGTCAACGATCCGGATACGAGCCCGTCACGCAGCATCAGCAAACTTTCTTCCTTGGTCATTTCGTCTGGATCTTGCGGGAGCGCGGTTAGCGGCAATGCAAGCATGACTAGCGCAAGCAGAATCTGTTGGGGCACGATAATAATGTCCTCCGCAGCAATAATACTGGTCAGGCTTGCTGCATGGCGCTCTGGATGCGGCCGAGCGCTTCTTCGAGCAAGGGCCGGGCAAGGCCGAGGTTCATGCGCATGCGGCCTGAGCCCCAATAGGCCGAACCCGGGTTGAGCTTGACGCCCGAAGTTTCGATCAGGTAGCGCTCGGCAATCATCTCGGGCGTCACCTCATCCTGGTCCGGGCCGCGCGCGGCGGTTTCGGCCGCGGCCGTCTCGACCGCGCCGATGCGCTCGATCAGCGGCTCGACGTTGAGCCAGGCCAGGTAGGTGCCTTCCGGCTGGTTGCAGCTCATGTGAGGAATCTGCTCGTTGATGAAGGCGGACGCGTAGGCCGCGTTGTCGGACAGATAAACCTGCAAGGCGTCCATCCAGTCGTCGCCATCCTCAAGCGCCGCCTGGGAGCCGATCATTCCGAGCGAGTTGACCGTCGCGTTATCGCCCACGGCGCGGATGCGCGACATGAACTCCGGGTTGTGGGAGAACATGTACGCGTCCTTGAACGCCGCCAGGTTGAAGGACTTGCTCGCGGACTTGAACGTCACGCTGTTCATGACGAGATCGTCGGCGAGATTGGCGTAAGGAACGTACTCCTGGCCCGCGTTGACGAAATCGCAATGAATCTCGTCGGCGAGCACAATGACGTTGTGGCGCGCGCAAAGTTCACCGAGTTCGGTAAGCGTGGCGCGGTCCCAGCAATTTCCGACCGGATTGTGCGGGTTGCACAGGATGAAAGTGTGGACGTCGTCCTGGGCGAGCTTGCGGTCGAGATCGTCGAAATCCATTTCGTAGACGCCGTTAACCTCGCGCAGCGGATTTTCTTCGATAACGAACCCCTTGCGGATGGTCGAGAAGAAGCCGTTATAGCCCGGAGTCTGCATCACCACCTTGGCGCCGGGAGGATTGAAGGCGCGCAGCGCCGCGAGCAGGCCCGGCAGCAGCGCCGGCGAACTTAGCAGCATGTCGCGTTCGATCACCGTGCCGTAGCGGCGTTCGTTCCAGTTCACGATCGAATCGCGATAGGAATCGGGGACCGCCATGTAACCGTAGACTTCGTGGTCGATGCGCTTCTTCAGCGCTTCGGTAATGGCCGGCGCGACGCGGAAATCCATGTCGGCGACGCCCATGGGAATCTTCAGTTGTTCGCCCCAGCGCTCGATCTGGCCGTCCCACTTGCTGCAGTCGGTCCCGATGCGGTTATAGATTTCATCGAAGTTGTAGCCCGAACCGGAGGAGCGGCTCGCGCCATTCTCCTGGGCCTGGATGCTGGCGGCTGTTCCCAATGAACCG
Organism: Pseudomonadales bacterium; assembly: GCA_963664805.2. Lineage (GTDB taxonomy): Bacteria > Pseudomonadota > Gammaproteobacteria > Pseudomonadales > Pseudohongiellaceae > UBA9145. The sequence goes on from OY761612.1 coordinate 986,058, forward strand.
GCCACCGCGGCAATGCCGGCCTGTTTCAGGAAAGATCTGCGGTCGAATCTGTAGACGTTGGACATGCGGCGCCCCTTATTCCGTATTTAAGCTGAAGTTTATAAAACAGGCGCGAAGCTAAATCAATGGAAACATCGCAGATTCTGCGACTTTGCTTCGCTACGCGCAGATGACGGAGATGGGGCGCTTCGTTTCGCGCAGAATGACGAAGTGGAGGGACATACGGAGTTTGCACAATGTGAGTCGCTGGCGGCTGGCGCGGGGTTCAGCGGGCGTCCTCGACATGGATGTCGAGGCCGAAGCTTACAGGGATGTATTCACAGCGTCCGCTGAACCCCGCACCAGCCGGCGGCGACGGATCGAGGCCGCACCCCCAGGTGATGCAAGAATTGCTTGGCGCTTCGCGCAATCCGGCGTTATGATGCGGCTTTCGACCACCGATCTCACCAGAATGCCCTGGCCGGGCCGCGGGAGGAATGAATGAAAACTACTCGACGTGGATTTGGAACCATCGCTATCGGCGCCGCGGTCGGCGCAATGTCCGCAAGCGCCCTGCTGGGCAGAAAATCCCATGCCCAGACTCGTGAAGCCTTCGCCGCGGGCGTATTCGACGATGGCATCATTCAACTCAACCAGAACGAAAGCGCGCGCGGTCCGGGCCCGAAGACCATGGAAGCGATTCACGCCCATACGACCAAGCGCGTCGGCCGCGGCTACGCTCCCGATCATGTCGGCGAACTGCAACAAGGTCTGGCCGATCACTACGGCGTTGAGCGGGAGAACATTCAACTGGCGACCGGTTCCACGCCCTTGCTGCAAGGCTCGGCCCGCGCCTTCTGCGATGCCGAGAAGGCATTCGTCACTCCCCTGCCGACGTATACGACAAGCCTGAGCACCGCCCGGCAGATCGGAGCGCGCACGGTGGAACTGCCGCTCGACCGCAACCTTGGCATCGATCTCGACCAGCTTGCGGACAACGCCCGCGGCGCCGGCTTGCTGTATTTATGCAACCCCAACAATCCCACCGGCACCGTACGGGGGCCGGGAGAAGTCGAAGCCTTCGTCCGCCGCGTGATGGAAGAGAGTCCGGACACCTACATCCACATCGACGAGGCGTACATCTATTACGCAAGGCCGGGCGCCATGGAAACCGCGATTCCGCTGGCGCTGGAATTCGAGAACGTGTTCATCACCAGGTCGTTCTCGAAGGCGCACGGGCTGGCCGGCATGCGCATCGGCTTCGCCGTAGCTCAACCGCAGACCCTACGGAAGATCCGCGACGCCTGGGGCATGGGCGACGTCAACATGCTCGGCGCCGTCGCCGCGCTGACAGCGCTGGAAGACGAGGAACACATGGCCTGGGAAGTACGGGAAAACGCCGAAATCCGCGACGAGGTCATCGGTTTCTTCCGCGATCTCGGTTACGAGGCACCCGATTCCAACACGAATCACATCTTCGTCAATCTGCGCATGCCGGCGGCGGAATTCCGCTCCGCCTGCCTCGAACACAATGTGCTGGTGGGCCGCGACTTCTCGCCGCTGGAACAGACCCATTCGCGCATTTCCCTCGGCAACCGCGAGGAAATGGCGATCGCGATGGACGTGTTCAGGCGGGTACTTGCCTGAGTACGTTTCCGAAGAGATTCTGCGACTTCGCTTCGCTGCGCGCAGAATGACTATCGACGTGAGTGACGCACGGCGGTCACTTCCGCCATTATGGAAATGGCGATTTCCGCCGGCGTCTTGGAATGGATCTGAAAACCGATCGGCGCATGCAGCCAGTCGATTTCCTCTTCGCTTAATCCGAGTTCGGGCAGGCGCTTGCGCCGCGCGGCGGAAGTGCGTTCCGAACCCATGGCGCCGACATAGAAGGCGTCGGTTTTCAATGCCTCCATCAGGGCCATGTCGTCGACCCGCGGATCGTGGGCCAGGGCGATGACGCCGGCATAAGGGTTGCTGAATCTTTCCCTGACCACGTCGTCGGGCAGGCGCGAGGTCGTCTCCACGCCGTCGACTTGCCAGTTGTCGAGATACTTCGGGCGCGGGTCGCACAAGGTCACGTCGTATTCGAGCGCAAGCGCCATCTCCGAGACATAACGCGCGACATCGCCGGCGCCGAGCAGCAACAGCCGGTACATCGGGCTCAGGCTGTGCACCATGGCGTCTTCGTCGATCATCACGGCCGCTTCCTCACTGCCGCTTCGCGCGCTGACCTTGCCGTCGCGCAGATCGACCACCCGGCAGACCTTGCGATGGGCGTCGAGGTCACCCGCCAGACGCGAAAAAACCCGCCGGTTGGCATCGTCTGAATCGAGATATTCGAGCAATACATGCAATTGTCCGCCGCAAGGCAGTTTCAGCCGCGCCTGCTCCTCCGCGCTGATGCCGTAACGAATCCGGAACGGCTTGCCCTGCTCGTCGTATTGCGATTTCAGGCTGCCGTTCTGCAATTGTTCGAGGAAATCCTCTTCGATACAGCCGCCGGATATCGACCCTGCCAGTTCGCCGTCCAGGGTGCAGGCGAGCATCGAGCCCGGCGGGCGCGGTGAAGAGCCCCAGGTCTTGAGGATGGTGGAAAGCCAGACCGGCTTGCCGTCACCAAGCCAGCCCGCGACCCGGGAAATGATGTTCTGTTGGCTACTTAACAAGGCTTGTTGATTCCAGATCGAGCAGGCGCCGCTTGGTATCGAGGCCGCCGCCGAATCCGGTCAGGCCGCCGTCGCCGCCGACGACCCGATGACAGGGAATGATGACGGGAATCGGATTCCGGCCGTTGGCGGCGCCAACGGCCCGCGAGGCCTTGCCGTTGCCGATTTGCCTGGCAAGTTCTCCATAGCTGCGCGTCTCGCCGTAGGGAATGTCCCGCAGAGCCGCCCAGACCTTGCGCTGGAACCCTGTTCCCGCCGGCGCCAGGGGCAGATCGAACTGTTCGCGTTCGCCGGCAAAGTAGGCGCGCAATTGTTCGATCGCCTGCGCGAACGGAGCCGCGTCCTCGATCCAGCCGGGATCGTGGCGGCGCCGCATCTTGCCGCCGGGGAATCCCAGCATATGCAGATTTTCCCCGTCTCCGGCCAGCAGCAGGCTGCCGATGGGGCTGTCGGTATAGGTGTAGTACGTTGCCATGAGCGTCGTCATTATCGCCTTTTTTGTCTCAACTTGCTGGTATCATTGCGCGCCGCGAAATCCAGAAGAATTTGCTACAGGAAGTTTACGTGAGCGCTGAAGCCGAAAATCAGTCGATTCCCAGAGCCACCAAGATCGTCGCCACCCTCGGTCCCGCGAGCGACCCGAAAATCAAGGAACTGATCAACGCGGGCGTGGACGTTTTTCGGCTGAATTTCTCCTATGGCGCGCATGACGAGCATGCCGCGAGAATCGCCGGTATTCGTTCCGCCGCAAGCGAGACCGGCCGCCATGTCGCCATTCTCGCCGACCTGCAGGGACCCAAGATCCGCATCGGCGGATTCGCCTCGGAACCGTTCGAACTGGCGGCTGGAGACAAGTTTTCCATCGATCCGGCGCTGCCTCGCGACGGCGGAAACCGCGGGGAAGTCTCGACCCGATTCACGGCGCTGGCCGAACAGGTCAGTCCCGAAGATGTGCTCCTCCTCGGAGACGAATCGCTTGAACTCAAAGTGATCGATGTAAAGGGTTCGCGCGTGAATTGCGTGGTCGCCACGGGCGGCGAAGTGCGGGCGGGCAAGGGCATCAACTTGCGCGGCGGAGGACTGTACGCCGCCACACCCACGGCCAGGGATATAGAAGACCTCAAGTTCGCCTGCGACCAGGGCGTGGACTATCTGGCCATATCCTTCACGAGTTCGGCCGACGATCTGAAAACCGCGCGGAAACTGGTCGAGGAGCGGGGTTCCGCCTGTGCCATCGTCGCCAAGATCGAAAAGGCCGAGGCGGTCGCATCGGACGCCAATATGGACGCGATCATCAAGGCCAGCGATGCGGTGATGGTGGCCCGCGGCGACCTGGCGATCGAGATCGGCGAGGCGGCGCTGATGGGAATGCAGAAGCACATCATCAAGCGGTCGCGTGAATTGAACCGCTGCGTGATCACCGCGACCCAGATGATGGAATCCATGGTCGAGAACGCCCACCCTACCCGCGCCGAGATCATGGATGTATCCAATGCCGTGCTCGACGGAACCGACGCGGTGATGCTGTCGGCGGAAACCGCCACGGGCAAGTATCCGGTGGAAACGGTGCAAGCCATGGTGCGCGTGATCCTGGGCGCCGAATCGACGCCTTTCGCCGCGCCGCAGACCAGCCTCGATCACGACTGCGAAGCCATCGACGAATCGATAGCGCTGGCCGCGATGACCGTGGCCGAACATCTGGCCGAGGTGCGCGCGGTGGCCTGTCTCACCTCGAGCGGCAATACGCCCAAGTTGATGTCGCGCAGCCGCTCAAGGCTGCCGATCTACGCCCTCGGCAACAACCCGCGCACGCTGTCGCGAGCCGCTTTGTACAGGGGCGTCCATCCCCGGTTGTTCGAGACGAACAGTTACGACTACGCACTTGTCAACGAGGCGGTGGTCGAGTTTCTCGTACGAATCGGCGCGGTCGCCAGGGGCGATGTGGTCATTCTTTCGAAAGGCGACCTGGAGGATGTCCAGGGCGGAACCAACACCCTCAAGGTCCTGGAAGTAAACTGATTCAACGCCGGGCGTAAGCCTCGGCCTGCATCCGGACGATATCGACCAGATTGCCCATGGCCAGCGTCATGTCGATCAGATGCAATCCCCAGGGCGCGTTGATCTGACCGTCGATCAGGACATCGCCGCGAATATCGTCGGTGCGCGGATCTGCCGGGTCGGCGGCTATGCTCACCTCCAGGTAGTGATAGGCACCGTCGTTGACGCAACGCGCGTTGAGCAGGCCCGGCACCTTCACGAAGGGCGTCGAAATCCCGGGCGCGGCCGAACTCCAGACCGGCATCGGCGCCACGCCTTGGAAAATCTCGCCGATGTTGGAAAGATAAGCGTCGAGTTCCCCTTCCCCGTCCGGATTCGCCGGATTGAAACAGGCGACCTCGGATTCCCCGTTCGGCGCGCGTCCGAACATGAACAGGCCTTCGCCGCCGGGCGGGAGATTGTCGCGATAGGTGGCGTAACTGATCACGCAGCCGGTCTGGCTGGCGGACTCGCATAGCGGCACTTCGTTGAAGCTGCCGCCGACGACCTCACCTTTCGGCACGACCACGGAATTGCCCGCGAGAATCGCCGAAACGAGCCGGTCCTGCAGCAGCCGGCCGTCGATTTCGTTGCGGATCAACTCGATCAGCAGGCTGGTGCCCTGGGAATGGCCGACGAGCACGAAGCCGCGGCCGTCGTTGTGGTTTTCCAGGTAGTGGTTGAACGCGTTGGCCACGTCGATGTAGTTGCGCTGGTCGTTGTTGGCGAGATTGCCGGCGTTCATGAGCAGGCCGGGAATCGTGATCTGCCGGTAAACCGGCGCGAACGCGCGGCAGACCGACTTGAAGCGCGCGAACTGCGTGAACGCGGTGATGACTTCCTCGTGTCGGCCGGGGTGAAGATCGGCGTAGGTGTCCTCGTCGAGCGAAGTCGTCGGGTAGACGTAGAAACAGTCTATGGCCGGGTCCGGATCGGCGGTCCAGGCTTCGAGTTCGACCGAACCATCGGCATTGACGACGGTTGCGCTGACGTCGTGGCCGCAGACATCGAGCGTGTTGCCTGGATGGCATAGCCAGTTGTCGATGTCGCCGTAATCGACGGCTGCCAGCGCCGCCGTTTCCGCTTCCTGTGCGAACGCGGACGCCAGCGGCAGTCCGGCGAGCAAGGCAAGCCCGAAAATCCTCATCCATTCTCCGTATCGCATTTTCAACTCTCCAACTCTTTCGGTTGTCCCGTCAGAATGCCCTGGTGTGGCGGATGCGAACATTCAGTAAAAAACCACCCTGCTCTTGAATCAGGTCGCAAGAAACGGCGTTTCCATCGGGAACGGTGCAACTCGTCAATTCAACCAATAGTTCGTCCGCCGACGGCCGATGCAGATCGAAGCGCAAATCCGCGTTTTGGTAAACATCCGGATAGCTCATTGCCGTACCGATGTTGTCGCCCAGCGCCGTCGTGCTTGCCTGCCCCAGCGACGCGCCGGACTGGAAACCTTCCACCAGCACGAGATTGATATAGCTCGTGCCGATTATGGCCAGTTGCCCGTTGTCCTTCTGGATGATCGTAAGAAAGGCCAACGCTTCCGAATCCGTATTCAGCCAGATGCCGGTCAGGTTCGACGCGGCCTCTTGGGCCAGCGCATGTTGCCAGGACATGGCCAGCATTAGCAGCGCGAAAGCGCCATTCCAAATTTTTTTCATCGTATTTCTCCTCGTGGTTTTTGAAGCGGCCGATTCTCGCATCGCGGCTTGCATACGCCAAACCGCGAGTTTCAGGCATGATACACAAAAAAGCGGCGCGGGCACTTGAGTTTGCGCCGAAACTCCACAAAAATACGCGCCTTCGTACAGCTTCGGGAATCTTCATGACGGACAGGGACTTGCGCAAACATTCCAGCATCGTGACAGACGGGGTCGAACAGGCGCCGAGCCGCGCCATGTTGCGCGCGGTGGGCTTTGCCGACGAGGACTTCGCCAAGCCCCAGGTCGGCATCGCTTCGACCTGGAGCATGGTGACGCCTTGCAACATGCATATCGACAAGCTGGCGGAGACAGCCAATCGTGCCTCAGACGCTGCCGGGGGCAAGGGCGTGATCTACAACGTGATCACCGTTTCCGACGGCATTTCCATGGGCACCGAGGGCATGAAGTACTCGCTGGTCTCCCGCGAGGTGATCGCCGACAGCGTGGAGACCGTCTCGGGCTGCATGGGGCACGACGGCATCATCGGCATCGGCGGCTGCGACAAGAACATGCCCGGCCTGGTAATGGGCATGGCGCGGCTGAACCGTCCGGCCATTTTCGTTTACGGCGGCACGATCCAGCCCGGCCCCGGTCGCACCGATGTGGTCTCGGTGTTCGAAGCCGTCGGCGGCCACGCCGCAGGCAAGGTGTCGGATATCGAATTGAAGCAGATCGAAGACACCGCCATACCCGGCCCGGGCTCCTGCGGCGGCATGTATACCGCCAACACCATGGCCTCCGCCATCGAAGCCCTTGGCATGAGCCTGCCCAACAGTTCCGCCCAGGACGCGATCTCGGACGCGAAGCAGAACGATTGCGAACGGGCCGGGGCGGCGATCATGAATCTGATCGAAAAAGACATCAAGCCTTCCGACATCATGACCCGGGCCGCCTTCGAGAACGCCATCAAGGTCGTGATCGCACTCGGCGGTTCGACCAATGCGGTGCTGCATCTGCTCGCCATGGCCCATACCGTCGGCGTCAGGCTCGAACTCGACGATTTCAGCCGCATCGGCCGCGCAGCGCCGGTACTGGCCGACCTGCGCCCGAGCGGCAACTACCTGATGTCGGAACTGATCGCCATCGGCGGCATCCAGCCGTTGATGAAGCGCATGCTAAATGCGGGAATGCTCGACGGTTCATGCATGACCGTAACCGGCTGCACACTGGCCGAGAATCTGGCCGAAGTCGACGACTATCCGGCGGATCAACAGATCGTGCGGGACCTGGCCAATCCCATCAAACCCGAATCCCATCTCGTCGTATTGGGAGGCAATCTCGCCCCCGAAGGCGCCGTGGCCAAGCTCACCGGCAAGGAAGGCGACCGCTTCTCGGGCCGGGCGCGGGTGTACGATTCCGAGGAAGATAGCCTGAAAGGCATTCTCGCCGGCGAAGTCGTGAAGGGCGATGTCGTCGTGATCCGTTTCGAAGGTCCGCGCGGCGCGCCGGGCATGCGCGAAATGCTTTCCCCCACTTCGGCGATCATGGGCAAGGGCCTCGGCACCGACGTGGCGCTGATCACCGACGGCAGATTCTCCGGCGGCTCCCATGGCTTCGTGGTCGGCCATATCACGCCCGAAGCATTCTCGGGCGGTCCCCTGGCAATAGTGCGCGACGGCGATCCGATCACCATCGACGCCCGGGACCGCACGGTAAATCTCGATCTCGACGCAGCCGAAATTGAAGCGCGCCTTGAACAATGGCAACGCCCCGCCCCGCGTTACACGCGCGGAGTGCTGGCGAAATATGCCGCCGTAGTCGCTTCCGCCTCGGCCGGGGCGGTCACCGACGAGCCGGCGGCGGACTGAAGGAGAGCGTTCAGTTGCCGGAGTTCATGACCGATACAGGCCAGTTTCTCGACGGCTCGATGCCGCAGGCCTGGGCGTTATGGGCTTTGAGCAACATCCCCGGCTTTCCGCCGATCATCCAGAGCGTGCACATCCTCGGCATCGCCGTCGTGATGGGCTCCATCGTCATGCTCGACCTGCGCATCCTCGGGCTCGCCGTGCCGTCCCAGCAATTACCGGAAATGGCGCGCCGCGTAATGCCCTGGCTGTGGTGCGCGCTGGCCTCGAACCTGTTTTCGGGCTCGTTTTTCGTTTTCGCCCGGCCCCTGCGCTATTTCAACAATCCGATATTCGGCTGGAAGGCGAGCTTCCTGTTTTCGGCGATCCTGGTGACTGTGCTGATCCACTGGTGGAGCCGGCAACAGGACTTCGTCAACGCCAACGGCGCGGCGGCGCTCAAGGTCAAAGCGGCGGCCCTGCTTTCCCTGGGCCTGTGGATCATGGTCGCCATGGCGGGACGCTGGATCGCCTACGTCGAATACATCTATTTCCCGGCTTGAGAGCGAACCGATGCTTTCCGATTTCCTGCGAGACCCATTCTGGATCGAGATAGAGAACTGGCCGCTGAGCTGGGAAATCGGCGGCACCTGGCTGTTCCCTTTCATCGAATCGATCCACGTTGTCACCATCGCCATAGTCGTCGGCTCGATCCTCTTCGTCGACCTGCGCCTGCTCGGCCTCGCCGCCATGCGCTACCCGATCCGCGACCTTTCCCGGGAACTGATCCCCTGGACCTGGGGCGCCTTCGCGATCGCCACCGTCACCGGCCTTGGCATGTTCATCACCCGCGCCGCCTCCCACGTGCTCAATCCCGCTTTCCAGTGGAAGATGATCCTGCTCGTTCTCGCCGGCGCCAACATGGCCTGGTTCCATTTCCGCATCTACCGTCACCTGGACGGCGCGGAACACATGACCGCAACACCACTCCAACTGAAAATCATCGGCAGCCTCTCCCTCTTCCTCTGGGCCGGCGTAGTCCTCGCCGGCCGCTGGGTGGGGCATATTGTCTAAGTTGCTACCGGACGCTATTGGGATTCACGTTCGGCCTGCTCTTTGGCAACTTCATCGATGATGTGGAGGTGATCAGGACCGGCCAATGTATACTTAGTCGCAAGCTAATGCGGGTGAGAGAATAAGTGGGACTCCTAGCAATCCGAAATTGGAGAACTGATGTGGACAAGATAGTGCTTTGCACAGTAGTCGCGTTACTTGTTGGCTGCGCGACGGTTTTTGAATCGGAGACCGTGTATCTCCGAAACGGAGATGGGCAGGTAGTGCAATGTGGACCCTACCGGGATTACGCTGGTGCTACGCTTAGGCGCGAACGCGCTTTACGCGATTGCGTTGAGGACTATCAGCGAGCGGGGTATGAGCGTGTTCCCGCACCCTAATTGGAAACATGATTCGAGGGACCATAGCAGTCTCTAGTTTATGGATATCTATTTTGTCGCAGGCACCTTGATTGGCGCTCTGATCTCAACATATCTGGTAAATCTCGTATTCCTGTATGTTTTGCTCAAGAAATATCGGCACAATTTAATGGGTGTATGGGTAGCCATTGCGGCAACCTTGGCATTCACTACAATAGTTCAAGGATATGGATTGCAGGATGGCGGACCGTCTCCACTTTTTCTTGAGGCTTTTTTGGGCAGACTCTTCCCATGTGCGCTCGTACTGGCAATTGAGCTGTCGCTGTTAGCAAGAAGGCGGAACATCTGCACATAGCTTCCTGATTTTTCTACATTATTGGTAATAGATTTGGTACACCAACTCGGTCAAGGTATTCCATGACCGCCCGTACAGCAGTGTCTTTCGGAAGAACAACGCTCAGGTGGTTTCAATCTCCCGGCGAGCAGCGGTCGCGAGGAAGGCCGAACGAGTCATGCAACGTTGTCTGGCTTCGTCATCGATCGCTTCAAGCAGTCCACGGTCGAGAGATATATTGACCCTTTGCGAAGTCCCTAAATCGCGCAATAGCGGAATAAGCACTATGTCCGCACCATCGCGCCAGTCTGCAAGTTCCGGGTCATCTTTGATGGCGTCGATTGAGCGCGGAGTCGGAATTGACGCCCCATCTTCGGTAAGACCCTCAATATGAAACGCCAGGGCTTCGCAGCCTTGACGCACAGCTTCATCAAGAGTTTCCCCAACTGCTACGCAGCCTGGAAAATCAGGGAAGCTGATGCCGAAGCTGGCATTCTCCCGGTGTATAAAGCTTACATAGCGCATGAGCCCAGTTACCTCAATTTTTCCAGCCCGCCTGCCGATAGACTGACGCGACTGTTGCTCGGGGGATGTCCTTTCGAGGATGGGGCACCGTCACACGCCCGCTCTTGGTCGAATGTTTGAACTGCCAGTGGCTACCCTTGGTGGACACATGCTCCCAGCCGTCTTCTTCCAGCATGCGGATCAGTTTCCCGCTGTTGCGTTCCATGCCATCTCCTCGTTGTGTAACAATATACACAACGGGCAACAGGATTCAATAGGGCGCGTTGCTAAAAATCAATGTAGTGGGCTTGGGATACCCTCTCAGCGATGGGTGTCCCATGTCCCATTGATCCGATCCGATCCGATCCGATACGATTCATCGTCCTCAGAAACTTTTTTGCCAAAAACTACTTGTCTATCGACACTTGATTCTATACTGCGATTTGACGCAAGCCCGCATTGAAGGAACAAGTGAGCATGGACAGGATAATTGCAAGCGCACTGGGCGCATGGACTGCTGGTGTAGTCTTCTTTGCTATTGTCCTCTGCTTCTTGTGGGACATCCAGTCGACCTTGAATTCGGTGGAGAAGCTCCTTGATGAAATCCACCGTAACATGGCGGAGTTTCGGGAGCGGACGGCAGGAATTGAGGCTAAGTCAGACTACCTGTACTCTGGGCTCACGCGGCTCTTACGAGCCGCTGAGTAGGACATACAATCTTGTTTGCGCTAGGTCTATTCGCGCGCACATCCGAATTCACTCTTCAGGACTGGGCTCTGCAGCATTGGCCCATTGTAGATTTGAACGATTCCTGGAGTACTTCATGTTGATCAGCCCCTTGAAGTATTCGTTCGTTTCCTTATCGACGCAGTACAGGTAGCAACCCTTTTGACCCCTCGTCATCAATGTTCGGTAGGTGTTCTTGATAATTCGATCGGCCAACTGCAAGGCGTTCCGACGATTCTCTTTATACATTCGATTGTATCCAAAGACAGATTGATCTTGAGAAGAACGTTGACGTGCATCGGTGATGACCTTTCCGTTCCGCACGACAAGGTCCTCGCCAATGATCACACCAGCGTAGTCCAGTTCAAGGCCTTGACAAGTGTGTATACAGCCTATTTCGGATACAGAATCTGGCACGATGATCCAATGGAAACCATCTTTATCCAGGTTCCAACGCATCGCGAAGTTGTGTTCAGGAATGGTTACGTCCTTGATTTCAGGTTGTTTCTTGCCCTTCCAATCCCAACAGTAGCCAGCCAACAAGCGTGCTCTGTTCTTTTCCCTGTTCCGCTCAACTATACATTTGCTGAGGTCATTAGGGGAGTCGAATACCTGTAGATCGTAGTCAATACCATGCAAGTTTTGGGTTGCGGTTTTCCTGACTTGCAATGCGTGGTCGACCCATGCCAGATATCCATCCGAACCATTGCAACGGAACTGGGATTCAAGCTCTAGAGCAGTCAAGTCAGCCCCGATTTCCTTTGCCCAGCGTTTGATTTCCTCACGTTCGCCGATGTCTTTGAAAGTGACACGTTGATCCTGATCGAGAAAAAACACAGAAAGCTTAGCGGAGTTTATGATTTCCTTTATCTGGTTTTCGCCTTTCCCAAAGAATCCTGACTTTTCGTTTAATCTATGTGCCTCATCGACAATGAGACAATCCCAGGAGTTGGTTGGTGTATCGACATATGATCCAGATCCCTTGAAGAGATTGCCGATACGGGATTTCTTTAAGTTTCCTGTGAGCTTGCTTTCAAAGACGGCCCTTGGTGCTGCGTTACGTGATACATATTGAGCGCAAAATTGGCGATTTATGAGTTCGACCAAGAGATTAACCGCCACAACAGACTTTCCGGTGCCTGGGCCGCCCTCTACCAAGAGGACCTGCTTTCTTCCATGCCGTATTCGCCCTGCCAGTTCAAGTGCTGATTCGTAGACCAATTTTTGGTCATCAATCATCTGGAACTCCTGATTGCCTTTTAGCAATGAAGCTAGATGATCAGCAAGATTCTTGGAAGGTCTAAGGCGTCCGTGTTCAATTCGGTCAAGAACTCGCGTCCCATCTCCGTGCCGAATCTTGTCACTAAGGAAATTCCGAAGTTTCTCGACATCACTTCGGACAAAGACTGGCGCCTGTTCAGTATGCTCGGCGTAAAAGGAAGACTTGACGGCGTAGGGATCTGGACAATTGTGAAGATACGCACATGGATGGAGTGAAATGTTTCCCTCTTGTACTTCGCAATTGAAATCGCGGATCAGGGCAGCATAGGTCCATGCTTGATACGAAGGGTGAACAACTTCCCTTTGGGCTCCACCCAAATAAGTCTTGACTATGGCATCCTTCCGGGTTTCTGAGACTTCGGTCCATTGTTTCAATTCCACGATTACTGCAGTATCTCGCTCGTCTGCATCTGCGCCCGAAAGTATGAAATCGACCCGCTTCGAAGTTAGCGGTACCTGATATTCTATGGCTACACCGGCATCATCCGGAATGTCTCCAATCATGAATACGTTGTTCATGTGCTGCATTGAGTTACGCCACGACAAAATCTCCGACGCCCCGGTACTGTGGCCTAGCTGCGTCTGAAAAGCGTCAAGAATTTTCTCTTCGATGCGATTTGAGAGCACGTCATCTGAGAATTCTGTTTTCGTGGCGGAGTACACAATCATTTCTTAGCCCAGAGCCATGTAGCTACTTTTCCTGGAATTCTATTCAGCTGCGGTTGCCATTCTTCGCTAGCGCGAGACCGATGCAATTTTGCCAGCATTCGCTGGCAGTTTCACACCAAAAATTGAAACCTGAAGAGTCGGTGATACACTAAGCCCCGCATTTTCACGAGGAGTCGCCATGAGCAAGCTTTCGGGATTCCACGGCGGGTGGTTGCTGGCGGGCGCCGCCTGTACGCTTTCGATGTTGCTGATTCCGCGCGCACTGGCGGAGGACGCCGGCAATCTGTACGACACGCTGGTCGATATTCGGCTGGGCGAACGGTATTTCGAACGGCAATGCGGGCGCTGCCACGGCTTTGACGCCACCGGCAACGACGAAGCCGGAGGACCGGATCTGACCGGCCGGCTGACTCGGGGCAGCACCGACGTCGCCATCTTCAATATCATCCGCGACGGCATTCCTGGCACGGCAATGCTGCCGGTGCCGGAGAATGTGCCGGACCCGCAGGTCTGGCAGTTAGTGGCCTATCTCGATTCGCTGCGTTACGACCCGGGTTCGGTGGTGCTTGCGGGCGACGCCGAATCGGGTAGCGATTTATTCTGGAGCGGCAGCGACTGCGCCGACTGCCACATGGTAAGCGGCCGCGGCGCGCGTTTCGGACCCGATCTGTCCCGCATCGGGGAGAATCGCTCGCCCGATGACCTGCTGGCGGACATGATCAATCCCCAGGAAGACGTCGCGCCGCGCTGGTGGAGATTGCGTATCACCGGGCCCGACGGCGTGACCAGGGAAGGCTATCGCATGAGCGAGGACAGCTTCTCCCTGCGCATCATGGACGACGACGAAAACCTGTGGTCCTTCCACAAGGACGACCTGCAGTCCTACGAGCGCATCGAAGAATCGACCATGCCGAGTTATGCCCAATCATTGTCGGAAAGCGAACTGGACGACCTCGTGGCGTACCTGTTCTCCTTGCGACGGGAGGAAATCTGACCATGAAACGCCTTTCCAAGTTATATGCGCTACTTGCGATTCCGCTTTCCGGCGCGCTCGTCCAGGCCCAAGTCCAAGCCCAAGAGCAGCAATTCCAGACCGTCATCACGCCGGCTTTCACGCCCATCACCTGGGAGCGGCTCGTCAACGCGGCCGACGAGCCGGAAAACTGGCTGATGTATTCCGGCACGCTCGACAGCAAGCGCTACAGCCGGCTCGACCAGATCAATACCGAAAACGTCACCGAACTGGAAATGAAATGGGCATACCAGATTCCGGTGATCGACCGCGCCGAAACCGTGCCGCTGGTGGTAGACGGCATCATGTTCATCACCGAAGCCCCGAGCAACGTCACCGCGGTGGACGCCCGCACCGGCGGAGTCTACTGGCGCTACGACCATGACTTGCCCGAAGACCTGCGCATCTGCTGCGGCCGCAACAACCGCGGCGTCGCGATTCTCGGCGAAACCCTTTTCATGAGCACTCTCGACGCCCATCTGGTGGCGATCGACGCGCGCACCGGCAACCTGCTGTGGAATACCGAAGTCGCCGAATACTCTTCCGGCTACAGCAAGACCGCCGCCCCACTGATCGTCAAGGACAAGGTCGTCACCGGCATCGCCGGCGGCGAATTCGGCATCCGCGGCTTCATCGACGCCTACGATCCGGAAACCGGCGAACTGATCTGGCGCACCTACACGATTCCCGGCCCGGGCGAGTTCGGCAACGACACCTGGCTGGGCGATTCCTGGCGGTACGGAGGCTCGGCCACCTGGATCACCGGCTCCTACGACGCCGAACTGAACCAGATCTATTGGGGCACCGGCAATCCGGGCCCGGACTGGAACGGCGACGTGCGGCTGGGGGACAACCTCTATTCGGATTCGGTGCTCGCGCTCAACGGCGACACCGGCGAGATCGAATGGCATTTCCAGTTCACGCCCCACGACGTGCACGACTACGACGCGATCCAGATTCCCATCCTCGCCGACATCGAGTACGGCGGAGAGATGCGGGAACTGATGCTCTGGGCCAATCGCAACGGCTTCTTCTATAACCTCGACCGCGCCACCGGCGAGTTTCTCGACGGCGACACATTCGCCTCCGTGACCTGGGCTTCCGGACTCGACCCGAACGGACGGCCGATCCGCGTGCCCGGCATGGCGCCGACCTATGAAGGCGTGATGGTTTCGCCGCCGATCGTCGGCGCCACCAACTGGTATTCGCCGGCCTACAGTCCGGACACCGGCCTCTTCTACGTCACTTCCTTCGACGGCGAACAGGAGTTCTTCAAGCGCGACGAAGACTACGAGGAAGGCGAACGCTACACCGGCGGCGGCGGACGTTACACACAGCCCATGGACGCCTTCTACAGTTCCATTCGCGCGATCGATCCGACCACGATCGATATCGTCTGGGAATTTCCGATCATGCCGAGGTCTTCGGCGGGCATTACGACCACGGCCGGCGGCTTGCTGTTCAGCGGCAGCGCCGACGGCTTTTTCTACGCCCTCGACGCCGCAACCGGCGAGGAATTGTGGAACGTGTCGCTCAGCCGCAGAGTCCATGCCGCGCCCATGACCTTTGAGGTGGACGGCGAGCAGTTTGTCACCATCGCCTCGGGTAACGTGGTCTTCACCTTCGGCCTGCGCGATTGAAAATCTGGGATCAAACGCTCGAACTGGCAGCAAACACGCCCGCGGAAAGAAATCGATACGTCGATTTTCTGCGGGCGTTTTCCATCCTGTTCGTCATTTCGGGCCACTGGCTGATCACCGGCGCCTTTGTCGATCCGCAAACCGGCAGCTATGCGCCGATGCTGGCCCTGGAAATCGTGCCGTGGACCGAATGGCTTACCTGGCTCTTCCAGGTGATGCCGGTTTTCTTCATGGTCGGCGGCTACGCCAACGCGGTTTCGCTGGAGTCGGCGGCGGCAAGGGGAATCGGTTATGGCGCATGGCTCGCCACGCGCCTGCATCGGCTGCTGCGGCCGATGTTGCTGCTCGTGCTCGTCTGGGCCGTGATCGCGGTTCTGCTGTTTGCGGGAGGCACGAGCTCGGAATCGATTCAATTCATCACGCGCACGGCGCTGCTGCCTACCTGGTTCCTCGCCATCTACACCATGATCGTGATCCTGGCGCCGCCGAGCCATGCCGCCTGGCGGCGCTGGGGATACTGGTCCCTGCTGGCATACCTGGCATTGGCCGCAGCGACCGATATCGCGTTTTTCGGGTTCGACTGGCAATTGCCCGGCTGGAGTAATTACTTCTGGATCTGGCTGGCTGTGCATCATCTCGGATTCGCCTGGCGCGACGGCCGCCAAGGCAGTCCTCCGGTGCTCCTGGCGATCGCAGCGGCCGCATTGATCGCGCTGGCGCTGGCCGTGGTCTGGGGTCCGTATCCGATAGCCATGGCGGGATCGCCGGGGGAAGGCCCGAGCAATTCGCTGCCGCCCAAGTTGACGCTGGCGATGCTGGGAATGGTTCAGTTCGGCGTGCTGCTCGCCGTCGAGCGACCCATGCGGCGCCTGCTCGAAAACCTGCGCTTCTGGGCCGCCACGGTCCTGATCAACAGCATGATCATGACGCTTTATCTCTGGCACATGAGCATTCTGCTGCTGTTGCTCGGCGCTTCCTGGCTCGCCGGCGGCCTCGGCCTGGGCATGGAACCGGGCAGCGCCGGCTGGTGGTGGATTCGCATTCCCTGGGTCGCGATCCCCGCCCTGCTGCTCCTGCCCGCCGCGATCGGTCTGTCGCCACTGGAAAGAATGTCGCGGCCGGCCGATGCGCCGGCGCCTTCGCTCTGGCGCCAGTTGCCCGGGGCGGCGCTGGTGGGATTGGGCATCAGTTTCACCGCCCTGTTCGGCATCGACGGCAATCCGCTGTCTCCGGCCAATACGGGAATCGTGGCGCTCGTACTGGGCGGCGCGTGGATCTGCGGAATAACATTCCGGCGATAGTCACATTTCGGGTCCCCACCGAATCCGCTCTGCGGATTCGACTCCCCCGGAGGGGGAATGATCAACGAACGCGCAATACCGGATACTCCCCCTTTTGGTGGGGGTTGTTACCGAAGCCATGTTGAGAATTTCCACAAAGTACCAGAATAATTGTCTATTTAGCCTCTATTCGATATATTTACCAATATTTTAGTAAGTATATCGGACATGAAGCTTACACAACTCGGCCGGAATCTGAAGGATTCCCGCAAGCGCCGCTTCCCCGGGGACAACCTGGCGCGCTTTGCGATTCGTATCGGCGTAAGCCGCGCCACACTGCAAAAGATGGAACAAGGCGACCTCTCGGTTTCCATGGAGAAGTACTACCGGGCCAGCAGATTGCTGGGCCTGGAGCGGGAATTCGAGCAACTGCTGCGCTTGCCGCGGAGCCTGTTTGATGATTGAGCGCGCCCGCTACGATATCTACCTGAATCCGCCGATGGCGGGAGTCCGCAAGGCGGCCGAATGCGTATTGGAAGAGACCGATGGCCGGCTGACGCGTTTCGCGTTCCGTTACGATCCTTCCTGGTCTGCGCTACCCGCGTCCTTTCCGCTGGATCCGGCGCAACTGCCGCTCGGCCAAGCGGAAATTACTCTCGATTGTCTGCACGGAGCGCCGGCCCTGATTGACGACTACCTGCCCGACGTCTGGGGGCGCAAGGTGCTGGCCCGATTCGCGCAGGCGAAGAACCGAAAGCGGCTGAACGCGAACAGTGCGATTGAAATGCTGGGTTTGATGGGCGCAAGCAGGATCGGGTGTCTGCAATTGATTCCGGAAGGTCAGGCGCCGGATTTCGCCCGCGGTTATCCTCTCGATGACTTGGCCAGAGCCGAAGAATTATCCCGGCGAATAGACGACGACAGCTTCGTGCCGAACAGTGTGGAACAGTTCGAACTGGCCTACCTGGGAAACGGAGGCAGCGGAGGTGTCGGCGGCGCCAGACCAAAGGCATTGTTTTACGACAACAACGGCTGTTATCTGGCGAAGTTCAATCGAGACGCCGACCGGTTCAACCATGCCCGGATTGAACTGGCCTGCCTCAGGATGGCCGCGGCGGCAGGCATTGATGCGGCGGGCGGCAGGGTCGAGAGCGGGATAAACGGACGGGAGGCCCTGCTGCTCGACCGGTTCGACATTGGACCGGACGGGAGCCGCAATCACCTTATTTCCGTAAACGGTCTGCTGAAGGATCCGAATACGCAACAAGACCCGGGGCAATCTTTTCGATACGACGATATTCATAACCTGTTGTCGCGTTACTCGGTCGATCCGGAAACGGATTTCGAACAGTTACTCAAGCTGATGCTGTTCAACCGCGGCATCAACAATACCGACGACCATGAGCGCAACTTCAGCCTGATTCATCAGGGCGAGGGCTATCGCCTGTCCCCCGCTTATGATCTGGTTCCTTCGCTTGTCTTGGGCGAGTATCATGCTGCCGGGTTCGGATATCAGCCGAACCCGCCGGAAGCTGCCGAGGTTGTGAGGCTGGGAAAGGTGTTTGGCCTGAGCAAGACTTCGGTTGCCCGATGCGCCGAACAGGTACGGGCGGCAATCGCGTCATGGCCGGATACGGCTGCCGGAGCGGGCGTTTCCGAGCTGGAGATGGAATTGGTAGGTCGGAGAATGAGTAGATGACAAACACGATAATTCGGCCTTACGACAGCGAGAAGGACGAGAAGGCGGTCATCCGCATCTGGGAGGAAACCCGCTGGATCGACCGTGACGACGAAAACGACGCCGCGCATTTGCGCGGCCTGCTCGGCAACTCGCGCGCGCTGGTGGGCGAACTCGACGGCGAGGCCGAATGCGTGACGATTTCCAGCCCCGCTTCGATCCGCCATCTGAGCGCGGAAATTCCGCTGGGGATCGTCGCGGCGGTAACCACGAGCCCGCGCGGCCGCCGCGCCGGCCTCGCTTCGCGCGCCACCGCGGGCCTGGTGCGACAGGACGCCGAGGCGGGAATGATGGTCTCGGCGCTGGGCATGTTCGAGCAAGGATTCTACACCCGCCTCGGCTTCGGCAACGGGCCTAGCGAACTGCGCTGGAGCTTCGACCCCGCGAACTTGAACATTGATGTCAAAGCGGGAATTCCGGTTCGAATCACCATCGAAGACAGCGAGGACGTGCATCGGGCCATGCGCGGGCGCGCCTTGCGGCACGGCGGCGTCCGCATTGAAAGCCATGCCCATGTGCGCGCCGACATGGGCTGGACCGAAAGCCCGCTCGGCCTGGGGTACCGCAATGGAAAGGGTGAACTCACGCACTTCGTCTGGGGGGAAATGAAAGACGAGAACGGCCCTTTCGTAGTCACCGCCATCGTTTGGCGCGAACCGGAACAATTGCTGGAACTGCTGGCCTTGTTGCGAACGCTCGGCGATCAGGCGTACCGGGTCAAATTGCTTGAGCCCGCGGGAATCAATTTGCAGGATTTCCTTTCCCGGCCTTTGCGCGAAAGCGGCACGAGCGAGGGCCGCGAATGGCGCAAGGGCGCCGAAGCCGAAGCCTGGTGGCAAGCGCGCATCAACGACCTGGCGGGATGCCTGCAACGCACTTCGCTGCCGCAATCCGGCGCGGCGCTGGCGTTCAATTTGCATCTCGACGATCCGATTGCTAAATTCCTGCCGTCGAAAGGCGGCTGGCAAGGCGTGGGCGGCGACTACGTCGTGGAATTGGGCGCCGTGAGCAGCACCGAACCCGGCAGCCGAAAAGGCCTGCCGAAACTGAATGCCGGAATAGGCGGCTTCACCCGCTTGTGGCTCGGCTGCGCCGAAGCGAGCGCCATCGCCGCCGCTGGGCAAATCGAAGCGTCAAGCCAATTGCTCGGCGACCTCGAATCGACCTTGCGTCTGCCGACCCCGAGAACCGGCTGCGAGTTCTGAACTGAGCGTTTTTCCATAAGAAAGTGATGGTGAACGGAGGCTTGACACGTGCTCAGCTTAGGATACAATCTCACACAAATTTTGAGTAAATCAACGCTCTGGTGAGCGCTGATTGCATGAAAAATGAGATGATCCTATGAAGTGTTTGATTTTTCGCGTGCTGTGCGCTGCGGGCTTATTGATCGCTTCGATTGACGTATTTGCTTAACGTCCATTTATAGGTGTACGAATACCATATAAACTACCGGAGATGATTCAACTCGAACCTAGTCCTCTTTCCGATATTGTTTTGCCAAACTTCACAGTGCTTGAATTAAATGGCGATTATGAAGTTTCCTTTGGGATGGAACTACCAGTCATACCTTCCAATTCGGGGTCTTCACAAATTGCTGGATTCGCTTATGAAATCGATGTAAATCAGGGTACATACGCACTCACTGAATTAGACCCACTAGATCTAGTCCCTGGTCCGGTAGGTTTTTCTTCACAAGGGGTGGGAAATCCTACATTAACCGTTGGGATAGACAATTCCAACGAACAACGAATGAATCTGTCCATGGGTGCAGGCGCAACAGGCGAGTCGCAATACTGTGGAAGAGATTGGTTTATTAGTTTGCTGGTTCACACAGTAACGTACGATCCTATTTTTATTAGTCTTGCCAGAACTACGCAAAGCGCTAGTTGGGATTCCAACCTCTGCCAGAATCGTTTTATTATGAATCCTGTTCAAGAAGTGTGGGCAAATCCAAGTACAATCTTTTTTGACACTTCTTGGTACATTGTCGATGAAGAAGCCGACCATTCGCCCGCATTTTTCTGGCTTCCCTGGACTTGGGCAGATGTATATGGATACTATGAGAATGAAGATTTTCTAAGTAATGACTATCGGACACAAGCCCAACACGAAATTAAGTTCACTTTATCTGCCAATGTTGTCTACTTAAACACTCGCATATACCATACGGGATATTATTCCTTCCTTTTACGCGGTGTAGTTTGGAAAAGTTTTCACTATTGGTAGTTCTAAAATCATGTCTTTCATTATAATTACATTTTTTCCGCTGTTTTTTACACTGTTGGGTTTGATTAGAAAATCTAGCATATTTTTGTACGTTTCCGCCGTTCTATCCGTACCGATGTCAGTTTATTCCATAGGAGGGGCTGAAAACCTGCTCTTGGTCTTATCAAGGCTAGTAACACTACCTATTCTGCTTTTTTTGTCGGGTTACTTTGTGCGAAAATACTATTTTCTTTCTCTTATTTTTGCAATTTCACCGGTAGTTATTTATCCATTGATTTTGGCAGGTTAACGATTTTTGCTCAATTTCTTCATTAGATTCTCTCGCAAACATGCCAATCAAATGATCGAATGATTGCTTTAGCATTTGAAGAGAATTAAACAGATCAGTGTCACAAAACCGCAGATAGTGGCTTTCCGGTTCGAATACCAGTATTTGAGGGTTGGAGCTATCTTGCCAAACGCGCGGCTATTGCTTCGCGGTCAATCTCGCGGCCTGAGAGAAACACCCGTTCGATGCTGCGCGTATTGCGGATGTCTTCCAGTGGGTTCGCCGAGAGGATGACCAGACTCGCGCTGTAACCGGGCGCCAGCAGGCCGAGATCGTCCAGATCGAGATGCCGCGCGGCGGCGCTCGTGGCGGCGACCAGCGCCTGCATCGGCGTCATGCCGAGCCTGACATAGATCTCGAGTTCCCGATGTCCGCTATAGCCGAAAGGATGTCCGGGCAATGGGCCGGCGTCGGTGCCGAGCACGATATCGACGCCGGCGTCGAGCAGCCGCGCGAGGCTTGCGCTCAGGCTCGCTTCCCGGCCCGCGTCGCGCGTGACGCTTGCCTGCCGTTCGCTGTCGGGGCCGGCGAGCGCATTTGCCGCTTCGGCCGGCATCACCGCCCGCAGAAACGGATCGTCGCCGATCGCCTCGCGACGCAATTCTCCAAGGCCCAGATTGGGTATGACAAAGGCGCCGGCTGCGGCGGTTTGTCGCGCAATCTCATCGGTTAACGTATCACCGAACCTGCCATGTAAAAAACCGGCAGCGCCGGCTTCCAGCAGATCCGGCATGTCCTCGGGGTATTGATGGTGTACGAACACCTTCACGCCCTGCCTTTCGCTTTCCGCCATCAGGGGCCGGTACAATTCGGGCGCAAGTTTCGCCTGGCTGCCGCCGCGGTCGTCGACCCAAATCTTGATGAAGGAAATACCTCGATCCGCGACTTCACGCGCTTGCATCGCTGCCTGTTCCGGGCCAGTCAGGCCACGCAGGATGGTCTGTCCGGTGCGTTCCTCGACCTCGACGACTTCAGTCAGGAAGGTATCGTTCGGCCCTTGCCCGTCAGGGCCCATGCCCGCGGCGAACAGCAGCCGTGCGGCGTCCGGATATGCCTCGCCCTGGGTACGCTGAAACTCCTGCGCCATTTCATCGGGGTCAGAACCCGCCGAAAAGGCGGCGGCGAAACCGTACCAGGCGTATTGTTCGAGATTGTCGCGCAAGGTTTCGGGCGTATAGTTGTGGCCGCCCCAATCGCGCGCGCCCTGGTATCCGAGATGCGCGTGACCGTCGATCAGGGCCGGAATGACGGTCCTGCCGCTGCCGTCGATCACGCGAACGCCGTTCGGCGCTTCGATCGCTCCATTACCTACTGCCGAGATCGCGCCATCTTCGACCAGCAGCGAACCGTTCTCGATCACCGACCCATCGCCGATCACGAGTCGGGCATTGCTGATCAGCACCGATTCCTGGGCCGATACGGAACCGGAAATCAACAGCAGGCTCGCGGCCAGTCCCAAAAGTTTCGTGCGCATTGGTGTCCTCCAGACTTAATTTGCCATCATCTGGTTAGCGCCTGCCATCCTTGGCGCAACTCCAATGGTTTCGCTAACCCCTGGTCTCGACGGTCCAGCCGCCAAGCACAGCTTGGCGTCGTTCAGACTGCGCACGAAGCTACGCTTCGCAGACGCTTGTCTTCACCCCTGTCGAGCCGTTCGGCTCTCAAAAAGCGTTGCATTTTGTCGGCTTCGCCGACCGAGCCTCACTCATCCCGAAAGGTGAACACGAACAGCAGGAATACGACCAGGGCGAAGCCGGCCGGCAGCAGCCAGAAATCCTGCCAACGCGCCAGCGTCAATACCGTTTCGTCTCCCAGGAACGCGTTGAAAAGCGCGCCGGCTATCTGCGCGCCGATGAACATGCCGACTCCGTAGGTCACCAGGACGAGAAAGCCCTGGGCCTGGCCGCGCACGGCCGGCGTCGATTTCTTGTCGACGTAAATCTGTCCGGTGACGAAGAAGAAGTCGTAGCAGATTCCGTGCAGCAGAATGCCGGTGACCACCATCCAGAAGACGGCGTCCGGCGCGCCGAGCGCGAACAGCAGGTAGCGCAGAATCCACGCCGCCATGCCGATGGCCAGCATCCATTTCACGCCGAAGCGCGCGAACAGCAGCGGCATCAGCAACATGAACGCCGCCTCGGACATCTGGCCGAGAGTCATCAGCGACGACGGGTTGGGCAACAGGCCGACGACCGCATTGCTCACGTTCTGATCGTATACCGCGTTGGCGACGAAGATCGGCGCGAAATTGTAATACGCCGCCAGGGGAATGCAGATCAGAATCGAGCAGGCGATGAAGATATAGAACGCGCGGCTGCCCAATTGCCGGAACGCGTCGACGCCGACGATGCTTTGCAGGGACACTTTCTCGCCGGCGGCGGGAGGCGGCGTATGCGGCAGCGTGAAACTGTAGGCGCCGAGAATCAGGCTCGCGATCGCCGCAGTGTACAAGGGCAGGGGGGTGCGGTCCGGCAATTCGTCGCCCGAGAACTGGCCGAGAACGAATCCGATGAACAGCCCGGCGACGATCCAGCCGATCGTTCCGAACACGCGAATGAGCGGAAACTGCTTCTCCTGATTCCTGATGTTGTGGAACGCGAGCGAGTTGGCCAGCCCCAGCGTCGGCATGTAGCAGATGTTGTAGAGCAGGAGCAGCAATATGAACAGCAGGGGCGACCCGGTCGCCTGGGGCACCGTCAGCATGATCAGGCCGCCGACGATATGCAGCGTGCCGAGAACCCTTTCCGTGGCGAAAAACCGGTCCGCGACCAGCCCCAGGAAAAACGGCGCGACGATCGCGGCCACTGGATTGACCGTATACGGCCAATGCGTCAGATCCGCCATCCCCTGAGCAGCCATGTAGTTGCCGATCGTCACGTACCACGCGCCCCAGATGAAGAATTGCAGAAACATCATCGCGCTGAGGCGCGTACCGATTGCACTTTGCATTGCCTTGCTCCCTTGATGGCGATCATCCGTCGCGGGAGCGACGGGCGCCGGTTTCGCTTCCGGGGAGTTTCCTGCAACGACTGCGCCGATGCAATAGCGATATTGATCGATAGTGGTCATGCCGATTATGAGGCGCTAGACTCGCAGGCGGGCAACGAGGGAAACGAAGTGGCCGAAAACGAATACGACGCGATTGTGGTCGGCTCCGGCATCTCCGGTGGCTGGGCCGCGAAGGAACTCACCGAAAAGGGCTTGCGGGTGCTCTTGCTCGAGCGCGGCAAGAATGTCGAACACATCAGGGATTACGTCAATGCGCGCAAGGCGCCGTGGGAATATCCGCATCGCGGCGGACGGACGGTCGCGATGGAAGAGGCTTTCCCGGTCCTGAGGCGCGACTACCCGCTCAATGAAAAAAACCTGGACTGGTGGGCGCAGGACCGTGACTCACCGTACACGGAAATCAAGCGTTTCGACTGGTATCGGGGCTACCAGGTCGGCGGGCGGTCCCTGTTGTGGGGACGCCAGAGCTACCGCTGGAGCGATTTCGACTTCGAGGCGAACGCGCGGGACGGCATCGCCGTCGACTGGCCGATACGCTACCGGGACATTGCGCCATGGTATGACTACGTTGAAACCCATGCCGGCATTTCGGGTTCGATTGAGAACCTGCCGCAACTTCCTGACGGCAAGTTTCTGCCGCCGATGCCGCTCAACTGCGGCGAGGAACTGGTCGCCAGCCGGCTGCGGGATTCGTTCGACGGTCGCCGCCGGATCATTCCCGGACGTCCGGCGAATCTGACGCAAGCCTTGCCCGGGCGCGCGCCCTGCCAGTACCGCAACGCCTGCTGGCTCGGCTGTCCGTATGGCGCCTATTTCAGCACCCAGTCCTCGACCCTGCCAGCGGCAATGGCGACGGGCCGGCTGACGCTGATGCCCGATACGATCGTTACCGAAATCGTCTACGACCGCGACCGGCGGCGGGCAACGGGCGTGCGGGTCATGGACGCGCTCACCGACAAGACGACCGAGTTCAATGCGAAGGTCGTCTTCCTCTGCGCATCGACGCTGAATTCGACCTGGCTGCTCATGCGCTCGGCGACCGACGTCTGGCCGGACGGCCTCGGCAGCAGCAGCGGCGAACTTGGCCACAACCTGATGGACCACCATTTTCGCGTGGGCGCCGAAGGCGTAATTCCGGATGCCTCGCTGGACGACAAGTACTATTTCGGCCGCCGGCCGACCGGTTTCTACATCCCGCGCTTCAGAAACCTGTTCGGCGACCGGCGCGGCTACCTGCGCGGATTCGGCTACCAGGGCGGCGCGAGCCGTCTCGGCTGGCAAAGAGCCGTGGCCGAGCTTGGAGTCGGCGCACAGTTCAAGGAGCGCATATCCGAACCGGGGGAATGGCGCATCGGCGCCACCGCTTTCGGCGAAATGCTCCCGCTCCATGAAAACAGGGTCGGGATCGACGCAACGCGAACCGACAAATGGGGCCTGCCCGTGCTCGAGATCGATTGCGAGATCGGCGAAAACGAAACGCAAATGCGGATCGACATGGCGAACGACGCGGCGGAGATGTTCGAAGCCGCCGGCGCCACCGGCGTCACTCCCTTCGACAACGAATACGCTCCCGGCATGGGAATCCACGAAATGGGCACCGCGCGCATGGGCAACGATCCGGCAACATCGGTGCTGAATCGCTGGAACCAGGTCTGGGACGCGCCGAACGTTTTCGTCACGGACGGTTCCTGCATGACTTCCGCAAGTTGCGTGAATCCCTCGCTTACCTATATGGCCCTGACGGCGAGGGCGGCGGATCATGCGGTAAACGAACTCAATCGCGGCAATCTCTGACGGAGCCTTCGACGATGAAAACCGAATCGGAAATTCCCCAGGCACTGACGCGCCGCGAGGCGATACGCCGCGTGAGCACGCTGTTCGGCGGCGCCGCGCTGGTGGGGCAATCGGCCATGTTCGCGTCCTGCGCCGCTCCGCAAGATGCGGAAAACGACCTGTTCAGCGGCAGTGAAATCGCGCTGCTTGACGAAATCGCCGAAACGATCCTGCCCGAAACGGATACACCAGGCGCCAGGGCGGCCTGCGTCGGCGCCTTCATGGCCTTGATGGTCGCGGACACCTATTACGAACGGGACCAGGCGATCTTTCGCGCAGGGCTGGCAGCGATCGATTCGGCCAGCCACGAGACTTCGGGCACCAGCTTTGCCGCGGCAACCGCCGCGGACCGGCAGGCATTGTTGGAGACGCTGGATGCCGAGCAATACGAGCACATGCGGGACAAATCACCGGAGGAGCCGGCGCACTTTTTCCGCATGATGAAAGAACTGGCGCTGCTCGGCTACTTCACATCGGAAATCGGCTACATGCAAGCCATGCGCTATGTAGAGACTCCCGGCCGATACGATCCCTGCGCCTCCCACGCGCCCGGCGAGAAGATCTGGGCCGACCACGCCTGAGGCGGGCGCTTCTCTCTTCCCATCAGTTTGCTGCTAGCGTGATGGATACAGCGGCGAGATGAGATTCGGCGTTTCTTCGTATTTGCTGCGGCTGGCCCACAAAATGCCGCGCTGCAGGATCGTCAGGGCTTCGGGAATCTCGTATACGTGAGGTTTGTGGCCCAGCGAGGTATAGAAGACGCGGCCCTCGCCGAATTTCCTTTTCCAGACGACGGGTATGACCGCGTCCCTGACCCAATAGTCATGGTCGCCGTTAAAGGTCGTCGTCGCGAGCACCTTGTTGTTCGGATCGACGTGCATGTAGTACTGCTCAGACACGACGTCGAAATCGGCCAGGCCTCGCGTGATCGGGTCTTCGTGATCGGTGATGTTGACCCGGTAGGGAATGCCGTCGTTGCCGGGATGTTCCACCCATTGGCCGCCGATCATGTACTCGTAACGCTGCGCCAGGCGGAACGCATCGCCGAGGCCGCCATGCCAGCCGGCGATGCCCATGCCGTTCTCGACCGCCGCAAGCAGACCGTTGAGCTGGTCTCCGGTGATCGTGCCCATAGTCCAGATCTGCACGACGAGATCGATGTTCCGCATCAGTTCGGCGTCGGCGTAGGGTTCGAGCGAATCCGAGACGATCACCTCGAACCCTTCGTTCCGTAGCCAAGGCACGAGCAGGTCGCGATAGGCTTCGGGCTCGTGGCCTTCCCAGCCGCCATAAGTGAACAGCACCCGGCCGGAACCCTCCGCGCCGAACGCTGGGAAGGATAAAACAAGGTACAAGACCAGAAAAACTACCCGAACCATAGTTCCTCCCTCTCCCACGCCCACGCCCGTCATTCCGCACGTAGCGAAGCGCAGTCGCGGAATCTCCGCAAGAATCGTGGCTTCGACCCGTCGCCATCGGCTGGCGGGAGGTTCAGCGGACGCCGTAAATACGTCCATGTAGGCTCCGGGCTCGACATCCTGTCTCGCACGCCCGCTGAACCTCCCGCCAGCCGATGGCGACTCACATCGTGCATATAATCGAGGAGCCGCCGTTGCTACATGTCCACCCAACTTGCTCCATTAGCGGAACTTTCAACGGCAGCCCGCACGAAGCGCATGCCGCGGATTCCGGCTTCGACGCCGGGATAATCGCATAGCGCCGCCTCGCCCGCGGCGACGCGCCGCACATCGGCCATAAAGTCGCGGTAGATGTTCGCGAACGCTTCGAGGTAGCCCTCGGGATGGCCCGCCGGCGTCCTTGCCGCCCGCGCGGCCGCTTCACCAAGGTATCCGGCGCCGGTGCGGAACCGCTCCCAGCTCTTGCCGGCCGGTTTAACCAGCAAGGTGTTCGGCTCCATCTGATGCCACTCGATTCCCGCCTTGCTGCCGTACAGGCGAATGTTGAGTCCGTTCTCTTCGCCGCAGGCGATCTGCGAGCAAACGAGCGTTCCCCGTGCGCCGCCTTCGAGCCGCAGCAGCATGCTGGCGTCGTCGTCGAGCCGCCGGCCTTCGACGAAACTCGTCAATTCTGCGCACACAGATTGCACCTTCCGGCCGGTGACGAATTCGACGAGATGCTTGGCGTGGGTGCCGATGTCGCCCACGCAGCAACTGATGCCGGAACGCGCGGGATCGGTGCGCCATTCGGCCTGTTTGTTCCCTTGGCGTTCCAGCGGTTCCATGAGCCAGTCCTGGTTGTATTCGACCTGGACCTTGCGCAAGTCGCCCAGCCGGCCGCTCGCGACGAAATCCCGGGCTTCGCGGACCATTGGGTAGCCGCTGTAGGTATGTGTCAGCGCAAACAGCCTGCCGCTTCCCGCCACGATTTCTCCCAACTCCTGCGCGTCGGCGAGGCTCGACGCCAGCGGCTTGTCGCAGACGACGTGAATGCCGGCCTCGAGGAACGCCCGCGCGACCGGGAGATGAAGATTGTTCGGCGTTGCGACGATGACGAAGTCGATACCGTCTTCAAACTTCGCTTCCTCGGCGGCCATCGTCTCGTAGGAATCGTAGGACCGTTCGAGATGCCAGGCCTCGGCGCTCGCCTTCGCTTTTTCCGGATCGGAAGACATGGCGCCGGCGACTACTCTCGCCTCGTTATCGAGTTCCGCGGCGATTCGATGCACGGCGCCGATGAAGGCGCCCTGCCCGCCGCCGACGATACCTGCCCTGAGCTTCCTCATGAGCGATAGGCCTCCCGGCCGACGCCTTGCACGGGTATCCCCTGGGTGGCCATGACTTCGTGCTGCAACGCGTACATCGCCGCCGCGGCTTCGTCGATAGCCCTGGTGAAAGCCACCGAGCCGGCGAGGATCGGCGCCAGTTTTTCCTTGTCCTGGATCCGCGCCGGCGGATATTCGTGCTCGACGACGAGGTAAATTTCCGCCGGGTCGATGTCGAGCAGTTCGCGCGCCGCAAGCTGGTGGTCGAGCCAGTCGACGGTCCGGTTTTGCAGATAGGCCAGGGGGTCGTGTTTCGCAGTGCCAGGCAATTCGTGTTCGCAGATGGCGACCTGCTTCTTCCAGGCATTGGCCTGATCGGCTGGATTGCCGGACGGCGCATCGCCGTCCCAGTCGCCGCGCTCCATGGTCTGGCCGCCGTAGCCCCAGGCCGAGACACCGACCGAATCGACCACCTGCCCCTTGACGTGAAAACCGTCGATCAGGAAGCCATAGCCCTCGTCCTTGAGATACTGGAACATCGAGCGCGTGTCCTGGCCCATCAGGACCGAATGCGAGGGATCGTAGTGAACCCGGAACTGGTCGCCTACGCCGTGCTTTTCGCAAATGCGATGCAAGGCGATCCAGGGCCCAGGCGCGTAGGCGATGTTGTTATGCCAGCGGTCCATCGGCGTCCAGCCGGGCATGGGGCATTGCTCGACGCGAAACGTGAGTCCCCGCGCCTTCGCCTCTTTCAGCAGCGGGATGAATTCGCGCTCGAACATGTCGAGATTGGGATCCATTTCGAGATCGTAATTGCGCCCGACGAAGCCGCACACCGCGTCGGTTTCCAGCAAAACCGCCGCGTCGAAAACGCGCAGCATGAATTCGTGCTTGGCGCGGCGGGCCGCATCGTCGGCAACGAGCATGTTGTCGAAATAGGCGAGGTCCGAAAGCCCCACGCCCGTATCCTTCATCGCGGCCTTGACGCGTTCGGCGCGGCTCTGGTTGAACGGCTCGCGCAGGTCGAGCGTGTTCGCGACCGGGTCGAGCATCGCTTCGGCCGGCACATCGCTGACGCTTGGATGCAGGGCCGCCGACAACTGGATGTAGGGCGAACCGATGTCGCGCGAAAACGCCAGCCATTCCTCGACCGCCAGGTCCGGATCCGCATCGCGCAACTCGCGCGGCGTCAGCTCCTGCAACGCGGCCGTGAGCACGCTGATTTTCATGGGCTTGGGTTCGAATCCGCCCGCCGGCTTGCTCATTCGGGATGCCCTTCGTATCTGCTCGATTTTCTCGATTTCAGGCGAAACTACCAGATTCGCAATGCAAATACATGCAGGCACAGCAGTTCTCAATTCGACCGGATGCGGTCGCAAGCGCACCCTCTCCAAGACCGCTGTGCGGTTTTGACTCTCCCAGAGAGAGTAGTCTGTTCCCCGACCGGATTGTTTTTTGGGCAACGCGGGTGGAATATGGAATACACTCGCCGGTTCGGAAGCCGGCACATCGAGACCGGAGAACCGATGTTGAAGAAATTCTGGAAATTCTGCGCGCTCGCGCTCGCGATTTTCGCTGAAGCGGGCATGGATGCCGGGAGCGAGAGCAGGCCCAATTTCCTGCTCGTCGTTTTCGAGGACATGAGCCCGCATATCGGCGCCTATGGAGACGCCCAGGCGCGCACGCCTGTGCTCGATGATTTTTCCCAACAATCAGTACTTTACGAGAAAGTGTTCACTACGGCTGGAGTATGCGGCCCAAGCCGGGCGGCATTGCTCATGGGCATGCACCAGCAATCGATCGGCGCCCAGCAGATGCGCGCGCAGCAGGGCGTGACGCTTCCCGACGGCTCGAGGGTTCCCTACACCGCGGTGCCGCCTCCCCATATGAAGGCCTATCCCGAATTGCTGCGCGCGGCGGGCTATTACGCGAGCAATAACGGAAAGACCGATTACCAGCTCGATTTGAGCATTACCGGCGGTCCGTTCACGATCTGGGACGAGACGAACGCCGGGCATCCCTGGCGCGGGCGGGATGACGACCGGCCCTTCTTCGCCATGGTCAATCTCGCGCAAACCCATGAAAGCCGAAATTTCCCGCTAGACCTCGACCCTGACAAACACCCGATCACGCCCGCAACGCTGGAGAATTTGCGGCGGGAACGCGCTGGACGCGAGATTGTGCACGATCCCGCCATACTTGAACTGCCGCCCTTCCTGCCCGACACCGCGCCGGTGCGCGCCGAATACGCCCAGATGCTCGACAACATTTACCACACCGAGCAAATCCTGGCGCGCCTGCTTGCGGAGCTTGAGGAAGACGGACTGGCCGGCAACACCATCGTCATCGTCACTGCCGATCACGGCGACGGTCTGCCGCGCGCCAAACGCTCGCTTTATGACAGCGGACTGCATGTGCCCCTCATGGTGCGCTGGCCCGACGGCCGCGGCGCGGGAACGCGCAGCGGCGAACTCGTCAGTTTCGTCGATATCGCGCCGACGGTGCTCGATCTCGCCGGCATCGAGGTCCCCAAATGGATGGCCGGCCGCGTCTTTCTCGGCGAACGAGCGGGACCCGAACGAGGCTACATCCAAGCCGCGATGGACCGGCACGACGAAGTTCCCGATTACATGCGCGCGGTGCGGGACCATCGCTGGAAGTACATTCGCAACTACCGGAACGATCAGCCCTTCTTCCGCCATCTCGCATATCGCGACATGCTGCGCTCCATGCGGGAACTCTGGCGGCTGGAGGCGGCGGGGGAGCTGCCGCCGCACATCGCGCAATATTTCGCCGGCAGCCGGCCGGAAGAAGAACTGTACGATCTCCGCGCGGATCCGTACGAACTCGACAATCTCGCCGGCGACGCGGACCATGCGGCGCAACTCGACCGGATGCGCGCGGCGATGGCCCGTTTCGATGCGCGAACGCCCGATTGGTCGGTCGACGGCGAACTGGCGATGGTCGAGCGCATGTGGCCGGGCCTGGAACGCCCCGAGACCGCCGCCCCCGAAGCCGAGCTTGCCGATGGCCGCGTCGCTTTGTACTCTGCGACTGTGGGCGCATCCATCGGCTACCGCATCAACGGCGGACCCTGGCTGCTCTATACAGGTCCGTTTGAATTCGATTCGGGTCAACTAATCGAAGCCAAGGCAGTCCGCTACGGCTTCACCGAAAGCCAGATTGAGGCCATCGAATGAAACAAGAATCCCGGCGAGATTCTGCGACACAAATAGCGGGATTGCCATTTTGGACGGCGCATAGCGCCGCCCCGCAGGAGCGAGGGGCATGGATGCCCCGAGTCACTTCGCTACGCTACGCGCAGAATGACAAATTTATGGGCTGGCACAGCGTG
The DNA here is from genome assembly GCA_963664805.2 of Pseudomonadales bacterium. GTDB lineage: Bacteria > Pseudomonadota > Gammaproteobacteria > Pseudomonadales > Pseudohongiellaceae > UBA9145. Next base: position 1,018,320 of record OY761612.1, read on the forward strand.
AGCCACCGTTGGCTGGCGCGTTGTTCAGCGGGCGTGCGAGGCAGGATGCCGAGCCCGAAGCCTACATGGGTGGAGGCAAGCGTTCATGAAGCGTAGCTTCATGCGCAGCTGGAACGACGCCAAGCTGTGCTTGGCGGCTGGGCTGTATTTACGGCGTCCGCTGAACAACGCGCCAGCCGACGGCGGCGGATCGAAACCACAAAAGCTTAACGAGATCTGGCGGTTTTCCTTCGCCCTGACGATTGCATTTGCGCTTTGTCTGCCGCCGGCCGCGGGCGCCCAGGAGTCGGAGGACCCGCCGCGCCCGAACATCATCATCGTCTTCGTCGATGATCTGGGATACGGCGACCTGTCGGCTTTCGGCGCCACGGCGATCGATACGCCCAATATCGACAGGCTCGGCGAAGAAGGAGTAATCATGACCAGCTGGTACGCCGCGTCCAACGTGTGTACGCCGAGCCGCGCCGGCCTGCTGACGGGCCGCTACGCACCGCGCTCGGGCACGCAATTCGTCACCCGGCCGCATTCGACGTGGGGCATGCCGCCCGAAGAGATCACAATCGCCGAAATGCTCGGGGATACCGGCTACGCCACCGGCATGATCGGCAAATGGCACCTTGGCCATCTGTTGGAATTCTGGCCCACCAGCCAGGGCTTCGACAGTTTTCTCGGCGTCGCCTATTCGAACGACATGGCGCCCTTCGATCTTTATCGCGGCACCGAGATGATCGAGGAGGACATCGATCAATCGAGACTGACCGATAAATTCACCGCCGAAGCCGTGCGTTTCATCAGCGAAAACGCCGGGCAGCCCTTCTTCCTCTACTACGCCCACAGCCATCCGCACTACCCCGCCGTTCCGGCGCAGCGCAATATCGGCCGCAGCCGGGCCGGCGATTACGGCGATACCGTGGTAACGATCGACGAGTCGGTCGGCCAAATCCTCGATACGCTCGACGAGCAGGGGATTGCCGACAACACGCTCATCCTTTTCACGAGCGATAACGGCCCATGGTTCCAAGGCAGCGGAGGACCGTTGCGCGCCCGCAAGGGCGAAACCTATGAAGGCGGCTATCGGGTGCCGTTTCTGGCGCGCTGGCCCGCGCGGATTCCCCCAGGTCTCGTCAACGACGAGATGGCGATGGCGATCGACTTGCTGCCTACCTTCGCCCGGCTGGCGGGCGGAGAGGTTCCCGCGGACCGCGCGATCGATGGCAGGGACATCTCGGACATGTGGACCCGCGGCGCGGAAAGTCCCCATGACGTGCTTTATTTCTTCGACTCCAACGATCTCGCCGCGGTTCGCGACGACCGCTACAAGCTCGTGCTCAAGACCTACTACCGCAACGGTCCCATCGCCTTCCGCCGCTTCGCCGGGCCGAAGCTGTTCGATCTTGAGACCGATCCAACCGAGAGCTATGACGTCGGCAATCGCCACCCGGAAGTGTTCGAGCGGCTGATGGGGCTGGCCAGGGAAATGGAAGCGGTGACCGACCCGATGGCGACTTCCCCCGAATCGCTCGGCGCGCCCGAAGGCGCGCCGCTTGGCCCGCGGTTCGGCGACCAATAGCATGCTGAGCCAATTCACTACCGGCCAACCCCCACCAGATCCGCTTTGCGGATCTGACTCCCCCACAGGGGGAGTGAGGATTACCGCTTCGCCTTGTGATTCCGCTCCGGTCCCAGCCCGAGCACCAGCCACTCCCCCACTGGGGGAGTCGAATCTGCGGAGCAGATTCGGAGGGGGCTCACCGGATGCCGACCACTAACCCGATGAGAATAGCCATGAGCCACAATATCTTGCTCATTTGCGCGATAGGCGGAGCATTGATCGCCTGTGGCCCCGCCGGACGGAGCGAAAACGCGGCGTCGTCCGCCGCGGTCGATTTCGCTGCGGGCGGTACGTGCCCCGCCCCGCCGGATGCGCCGGTGAGAATTGCTGGCGGCACCTTTCTCATGGGCGACGATCGCGTGTACGCCGAAGAGGGGCCGGTGCGCGAGACCACGGTCAACGGCTTCTGGATCGATCCCCACGAGGTCACCAATCGCCAGTTCGCCGAGTTCGTCGCGGCCACAGGACACGTCACCATTGCCGAGCAGCCGATAGACCCGGCGCTGTTTGGCGTTCCCGTCGAGCGGATTCCGCCTGAATTGTTGTTGCCAGGCTCGGCCGTTTTCACGCCGCCCGAAGCGCCAACGCGCAATTTCAACAATTGGTGGGCTTATCTGCCCGGCGCCAACTGGAAAAAGCCCCACGGTCCCGACGGACCCGACGCGCGGCCCGAACATCCCGCAGTCCATCTCGGCTGGGACGACATGCTCGCCTACGCGCGGTGGAAAGGCGGCCGACTGCCCACCGAAGCCGAATGGGAATACGCCGCCAGCGCCGGCGAGCGCGCGGGGGTCGCCCAGCCCGCGCCCGGGGCGGCAAACACTTGGCAGGGGGAATTTCCCGCGCAGAACGCCGCCGAGGACGGATTCCGGGACATCGCCCCCGCGGGCTGTTTCGCGCCAAACGCTTTCAGCCTGTACGACATGGTCGGCAACGCCTGGGAAGTTACCGCCGACTTCTATCGCCCCGGCCACGACCCGAGCGACAGCCACAACCCCACCGGCCCGAGCGAAAACAACGCCTACGACCCGCTCAACCCGGGATTGCCAAGCCGCGTAATGAAAGGCGGAAGTTTCCTTTGCGCGCCCAACTACTGCATGCGCTACCGCCCCGCCGCCCGTCAGGGCAGCGACCCCGGCCTCGGCGCGAGCAACGTGGGCTTCCGTCTTGTTTATGATGAGATTTCAATTGCGAATTGAACCAAATGAAAACTTTCCCTCCGGTGAGTTCTCAGGGCGGCTCGCGCACTGAGAACTCACCCTCCGGGGCAGTCGAATCTGCGGAAGCAGATTCGGCGGGGGCGGCGCGGATTCGGCTGATGGGCAATTGGCATAATGAGAACTGCAATGAAATCATCAATTCCTGCGTGTTTATCTCTTGCGCTGTGCCTCGGGGCTATCGCCTTTGCGGCGTTTGCGGCTGAGGGCGAACAGGGCAAACCGTCCCGCTCCCAACCCAACGTTGTTTTTGTACTGCTCGACGACCTGCGCTTCGACGGCATGGGCTTCCTCAACGACAAGCTCGACACGCCCAATATCGACGCGCTGGCCCGCGGCGGCGCGTATTTCCCCAACACCGTCGTCACCACATCGCTTTGCAGCCCGAGCCGCGCAACGATTCTCACCGGCGTGACGACGCGCAATCACGGCATCGTGGACAACAACGATTCGAGCGAAGAGGACCTCACGTTTTTTCCCGCCTACCTGCAACAGGCAGGCTACCAGACGGGCTATTTCGGCAAATGGCACATGGGCGCGGCGACGGACGCTCCCCGGCCCGGCTTCGACAAATGGGTCAGCTTTGCCGGCCAAGGCAATTACTACCCGTGGTCCGGGCGGCGCGGCCGGCCTTCCCTGCTCAACGTTGACGGCGAGTCCGTTGAACAGCAGGGCTATATCACCGACGAGTTGACAAACTACGCGCTTGACTGGCTGGAAACGGGCCGCGAGCGCGACAAGCCGTTCTTTCTCTATCTAAGCCACAAGGCCGTGCACTCCGACCCGCTGCCCGCGGCGCGGCACGAGGGCCAATACGACGACGTGACATTCGACATCCCGGCAAGCGCCGCGGATACGCCCGAAAACCGCGCCGGCAAGCCGATGTGGGTCTACAACCAGCGCAACACCTGGCACGGAATCGACTTCTTCTACAATTCCGACATGCCGATGACCGAGTATCTGCGCTTCTACTTTTCGACCCTGTCCGCGGTAGACGACAGCCTCGGCCGGATTCTCGCCTGGCTGCGCGAGAACGGGCTGGAAGAGGACACTCTCGTCATATTCACTTCGGACAACGGCTTCCTGTTCGGCGACCACGGCCTGATCGACAAGCGCAACGCCTACCAGCCCTCGGTACTCGTGCCTTTCATCGCTTACCAACCCGGCACGGTTCCGGCTGGAACCGTGAATCGCGGCCGGATCCGCAACCTCGACTTCGCGCCGACCTTTCTCGACCTCGCCGGCGCCGAGCAACCGGAACACTTCGAAGGTCACAGCGCCTGGCGCCTGATCAACGGCGAAACGCCCGAGACGCAGTGGAATCCCGACGATTTCATCTACGAGTACTACTGGGAATGGACCTTCCCGATGACTCCCGGCACCTTCTCGATCACCCGCGGCAACCTGAAATACATCCAGTACTACGGCATCTACGATATCGAAGAATTGTACGACCTCGCCGACGACCCGAACGAAATACGCAACCTCATCGACGATCCCGCGTATCTCGAAGACAAGATCGAACTGCGCCAGGCGCTCTACGACGGCCTCGCCGACGACCGGCAACGCAACGTGATTCCCTACTCCCAACGCCGGGCAAGCGGCAGCGTAAGGCGCATGCAAGGCGGCTCCCGCGCCGCAGACTTCCCCCAAGCCTGGTACGTCGAACCCAACCGCCTCGACCGCCTCGACGACATCCTCCCCGACAGCCCCGCCAAACAGGAAGCCCACGACCGCGGCGAACCCTTCGTCTTAGCCCCCATCGTCGGTCAAGACAACAACAGCAGCGATAACTAAGAAGCATCGATCCTGCGCGATGTGAGTCGCCGTCGGGCGGTGGAGGGTTCAGCGGGCGTGCGAGACATGGATGTCGAGCCCGGAGCCTACAGGGATGTATTTACGGCGTCCGCTGAACCCTCCACCGCCCGGCGGCGACGGACCGAAGCCACTCAACGCTTGTTGCCTGCTCGCCTTATCCCGTAAACTGCGGCACGTGATCATTTCCGAAGCAGAAGCGCTGCAACTCGCCGACAACCGCGACACCGCCGCACTGGCCGCCGGCGCGCGCGAAATCCGCGACCGGCACCATGCCGGGATCGTCACCTATTCGCGCAAGGTCTTCATCCCGCTGACCCATCTCTGCCGCGACGTCTGCCACTATTGCACCTTCGCCACCGTGCCGCGCAAGGTGCGGGCCCCCTATCTCAGTATCGAAAAAGTGCTCGAAATCTGCCGGCAGGGCGCCGAACTCGGCTGCCAGGAAGCCCTGTTCACGCTGGGAGAGAAACCCGAACTGCGTTACAAGGCGGCGCGCGAAGCCCTTGCCGAAATGGGCTTCGACAGTACCTTGCGCTACCTGGCCGAAGCCGCCCGGATCGTGCTTGAGGAAACCGGCCTGCTGCCCCATATCAACGCCGGCAACATGACCGCCCGGGAAATCGCCATGTTGCGGCCCGTCAGCGCGTCCATGGGCATCATGCTCGAATCCGCCTCGCCGCGCCTGTGCGAGCCCGGCATGCCCCATTACGGTTCCCCCGACAAGGTCCCAGCGCTGCGCCTCGAAACCATGGATCTCGCCGGACAGGCGGCGGTGCCATTTACCACGGGAATTCTGATCGGCATCGGCGAGACCCGCCGCGAACGCATCGAATCGCTGCTCGCGATCAGGACCGCGCACGAGCGCCACGGACACATCCAGGAAGTCATCGTCCAGAATTTCCGCGCCAAACCCGACACGAAAATGGCGCGGGCGCCGGAACCCGATTTAGAAGAACTCGTCTGGACCATCGCTGTGGCGCGACTGATCTTCGGTCCCGAAATGAACATCCAGGCGCCGCCGAATCTCAGCCCGGGCGCGCTCGAACAACTCGTCGCCGCGGGCATCAACGACTGGGGCGGCGTTTCGCCCCTTACCCCCGATCATGTCAATCCCGAGGCGCCCTGGCCGCATCTAGACGAACTCGCCGCCCAGACCCGGAGCGCCGGGAGTTTTCTCGAGCAGCGCCTGACGATTTACCCGGAATACGTGCACAGTCCCGAACTCTGGCTCGACGAAAACGTCAGGTCCGCGGTGCTCAGACATGCCGATGCGGAAGGCTACGCCAAGCGCGACCCCTGGTCTTCAGGCCATCCCGGCAACTTGCCCAAGCTGGAGCCGGCCCTGTTGCGCGAGCGGCCGGGGCGCGACGCGGTTTCGGCGGACATCCGCAATATCGTCGACCGTTGCCTCGAAGGCCGGGAACCGACAAATGAGCAGGTTGCTCGACTGTTTCGCGCGCGCGGCCCCGACTTCTCCCATGTCGCGCAAGCCGCCGACCGATTGCGGGAGGAGATTGCCGGCGACACGGTCAGCTATGTCGTGAACCGCAACATCAATTACACCAACGTGTGCTATTTCCGCTGCCAGTTCTGCGCCTTTTCCAAGGGCAAGATGAGCGAAAACCTGCGCGGGCGGCCTTATGACATTTCGACGCGGGAACTGGCGCGGCGCGCGCGGGAAGCCTGGCTGCGGGGCGCGAGCGAAGTCTGCATGCAGGGCGGCATTCATCCGGATTACTCCGGGGAGACCTACCTCGATATCCTGACAACCGTCCGCGCCGCCGCGCCTCACATCCATATCCACGCATTTTCGCCGCTCGAAGTCTGGCAAGGCGCCGAAACGCTCGGCATCGGCCTGAAAGAGTTTCTCCTGGAACTCAAGTCGACGGGGCTCGGCACCCTGCCCGGCACGGCGGCTGAGATTCTTCACGACGATGTAAGGCAAATCATCTGCGCCGACAAGATCAACACCGCGCAATGGCTGGAAGTGATGGCCACGGCCCATGAAGTCGGCCTGCGCAGCACCGCCACCATCATGTTCGGCCACATCGATGCGCCCGAACATTGGGCCGCGCATCTGCTGACGATCCGCGAGTTGCAAGGCCGCACCGGCGGCTTTACCGAGTTCGTACCCCTGCCCTACGTCGCCCAGGAGGCGCCGATGTATCTCAAGGGCCGCTCCAGGGCCGGGCCGAGTTTCCGCGAAGCCCTGCTCATGCACGCGGTTCCGCGCCTGGTCCTCAATGGCCGGGTCGCGAACATTCAGGCGTCCTGGGTCAAGCTGGGCCGCGATGGCGTATTGCTCGCGCTTGCCGCCGGCGCCAACGATCTCGGCGGCACCCTGATGAACGAGAGCATTACCCGCGCGGCCGGCGCCGAACACGGACAGGAATGGCCGCCGGCGGCGATCGAGGCGGCCATACGGGGAATCGACCGCATACCCCGCATGCGCACAACCCTGTACGGAGACGCGCGGCCCGAACAAGCGCGACGGGCCCACGCGGCGCCCGAACTGCAAGCCATTACCCTCGACCCCGCGGGCCGTCGCCAACGCCCAAAACGCGCCGTTGCCTGAACCTCATGATCCATTTTGCGGGTTTCACAGTTACGGCTAAGTTTAGCTTCGAGCAAATTGATTTTTCGGCTCCGCAAAATGTGAGTCGCCGTCGGCTGGCGTGGGGTTCAGCGGGCGTGCGAGACAGGATGTCGAGCCCGAAGCCTACAGGGATGTATTTACGGCGTCCGCTGAACCCCACGCCAGCCGACGGCGACGGATCGAAGCCATGAAAATCGCCGTTACCGGAGCAAACAGCAGCGTGGGTTTGAGGCTGATCGAAAGAGCGGCGGTCGAAGGCATTGCCGTCAATGCCGGCGTGCGTTCGGAAAGCGCCTTGCGCTCCCTGCCCTCGCACGATCTGATCGCGCCGCGAATCATCTCCTACCGGGAGCCGGACAGCCTCGACGCCTTGCTGGATGACTGCGGCAGCGTCGTTCACCTGGCCGGAATCCTGATTCCGGGAAAGCATACGAATTACCGGGAAGCCAATGTCGACGCCACCGCGAGCGTGGCGGACGCGGCCCGGCGATGCGGACTGCAATCGCTCGTTTTCATCAGCGTGCTCGGCGCTTCGCCCGGCAGCGCCAATCCCTATTTCCGCTCCAAGGGCGAGGCCGAGGAGATCGCGGCCGGTTCGACGCCGGCGGGAGTCGTCATTCGCACTCCCATCCTGCTCGGCCCGGGCAGCGCCGGTTCAGCCGCCCTGCTCGCGAACGTGAAACGAGGCAAGGCCAGCCTGCTCGGCGGCGGCAAATACGTCCTGCAGCCGCTCGACGTGGACGATTTGTGCGCGGCGATAATCGCCGCCTGCCGCAGGCCCGAAGCCGGAACCTATGAACTGGCCGGGCCCGAACGGATTGCCTACCGCGAGCTCGTGCGGCAAACCGCCGAACTGCTCGGCCGACCGATACGACTCCGCTCCGTGCCGGTCTGGCTCGCCCGGCTCGGCGCCGCGGCAGGCAGCCGGCTGCGCGGCGGCGGCATCACTCCGGCCGTGATCGACGTGATTACGGCGGACGAGGAAGTGAAAACCAATGCCGATGACGCTCTCGGCATAGAATTGACGCCTTTGCGCGAGACTTTATTGAAACTGCGGGCAAATCTCCGGGAGACCCGACCGTCATGACGGAAAACACTAAACCGAACAAAGGCGGCCGCATCGGACGCATCATCTTCCTGCTCATCACCATCGGCTGTTTCACTTACCTGTATTTCCGCATCGCCGGCGCCGCCGCCAGGGAAGGGTTGTCGGCTGTGGAATACATGAGCGGAGTGTTCGCCAATGTGAGTTGGGGCTATTGGCTGTTGCTGATGATGGGCTATTCGCTGTTCTATTTCGGCATCGACACGCTCGTGGTCTCCCGCGCGCTGAACTGGTTTACCGGCAAGATCCGCTATCGCGACATTCTCCCCGTGCGCGCCAGCGCCTACATCATTTCGATCTTCAACGAACAGATCGGCAAGGGCGCCATGGCCTACTATCTCAATCGGCGCCACCAGGTGCCGGGCTGGGAAGTCGGCTCGGTGATGCTATTCATCATGTTCTGCGAAATGTTCTACCTGCTGATCTGGGCTGCTATCGGCTACGGCTTCGGCAGCGGGGGTCTGCCCGACGTATTCGGCCTGATTCCCTATATCGCCGTCTGCGGCGGGCTTTTCTGGCTCATCTGGCTGGCCTATTTCAGCGGCAGGCTGCTGCCCGGCCTGCAATTGCGCGAGCGCCGCATCCTGCACGCCTTCAAACTCGCGGGCGCCCGGCACTACCTGTATTTCTTCCTGTTGCGCTCACCCGCCTTGCTCGCCGCGGTGGTGGTCTATACCGTGGCGCTGAACCTGTTCGGCGTCGACGCTTCCTTCCTGATGCTGCTGCCCTATCTGCCGGTGATCTTTTTCGCGGCGACGGTGCCGACGCCCATGCGCGCCGCGGCCATCACTTTCTGGGTCATCCTCTTCCCCGAGAACGAAGGACAGATGGCGGCGTTCGGACTCGTGCAGCACAATTTCTTCATCCTGTTCAACGCCATCATCGGCCTGCTGTTCTGGCGCAAGGCGCAACGCGACCTGTTCGACTGAACCCATGGCCAATCTGCTGACGAGCCTGCGGCTGCTGCTGGCGATCCCGGCTGCCGCGGCATTCGCCGTGGAAACCCTGCTGCCGCCGCTTGCCCTGGCAGGCATCATGCTGACCATCATCGCCAGCGACTACCTGGACGGCAAAGTCGCAAGGGCGCGCGGTACGGCGTCGGCAAGCGGGCAGTTTTTCGATCACGCCACCGACTGCGTGTTCGTCACCGCCTGCCTGGCGGGCGCCGCGCTGGCGGGAAACGCGCCCTGGCTGCTGCCGCCGCTGGTCGTCGCCGCCTTTCTGCAATATGTGCTCGATTCGCGCTATCTGCATCGGCGCAAATCCCTGCGCATGAGCTTTCTCGGCCGCTGGAACGGGATTCTCTACTTCGTTCCGCCGGTGCTGATCGCCGCCGGGCGACTGTTCGACGCAGGCGCTTTCCGGCATCTGCTTTTCGAGGGCGCGGCCCTGCTCTGCTGGCTGCTCGTGCTGAGTACGATCGCTTCCATCATCGACCGCGCTTTCTCCCCCACCAAAACCGCCAAGCGGTTTTGACTCCCCCCAAGGGGGAGTTTTCGGTTGCGCGCACGGTAGGCACTCCCCTCCGGGGGGAGTCGAATCCGCGCAACAGATTCGGCGGGGGCTCGCCGCAAGCGTAAAATTGCCAAAAAATGGGGATTGCAGGGCCTCACTCGCGCAGATTGGCAGTTGGGATATACTGCCCTCTTACGGGATTTTTGCTGGAGACCTCAGTTGCCACGCCCCATACTACTTGCCGTAACAGGATTGCTGCTATGGACGGGCATCGTCCAAGTCCAGGCCCAGGTCGGGCAGACTCTGGTACCCATCGATCCCGCGTTGCGCGAGGCTTTCGATGCCGTGCGCGCCGACGCGCGGGTAATCGAGGCCTTCGAGCAACTTCGCCTGCGCGAACCGGCCAATATCGAAGAACAGATTCGCATCACCGAAATCCCCGCGCCGCCTTTCATGGAAGACGAACGCGCGGCTTACTACCTCGAACAGCTTCGGTCGCGCGGCCTCGCCGACGCCTATATTGACAGCGAAGGGAACGCCATCGGCGTTCGCCGCGGAAGCGGCGACGGACCCGTGTTGCTGGTCAGCGCCCATCTCGATACGGTGTTTCCGCCCGAGGTGGACACCACCGTGGAGTTCCGGGACGGCAGATATTACGCGCCGGGCATTGGCGACGATTCCCGCGGCCTGGCGGTACTGCTCGGAGTGATCGAGGTGCTCGAAGAAAGCGGAATTGAAACCGGCGCCGACATCATGTTCGCGGGCAATGTCGGCGAGGAAGGCCGCGGCGACCTGCGCGGCGTGAAAGCGATCTTCCGCGACCATCCGGAAATCGACGGTTTCATTTCCGTCGACGGCGTGCGCATGACGCGCATCACCATCGGCGGCACCGGCTCGCGCCGCTTCGAATTCCGCTTCAGCGGCCCCGGCGGCCATTCCTTCGGTTCCTTCGGCATCGCCAGCGCCGTTCACGCCATGGGCCGGGCGATAGCCCGCATCGCCGAATTGCGCACCCCCAGCTATCCCAAGACCACGTTCACCGTCGGCACCGTCAACGGCGGCACTTCGGTTAATTCCATCGCCGCGGACGCGGTGTTCGCCATCGACATGCGCTCAAACAGCCCCGAGGAACTCGTCCAACTCGAAGCACAGGCGAAAGAAGCCGCCCTGGCTGCGGTAGCGGAGGAAAATGAGCGGTGGAACAACGGCGAAATCAGCGTGGAATTCGTTTTGATCGGCGATCGCCCGACCGGGCTGACGCCGGTGGGCAGCCCGATGGTGCAGGCGGCGGCGCTGGCATTCGAAGCCAATGACATTGCCTTGCAGGAACTCGGGATATCAAGCACCGATTCGAACGTGCCCATGTCCCTGGGCATTCCCGCCATTACCCTTGCCGGTGGCGGCGACGGCGGCGGCGCCCATTCCCCCGGCGAATGGTTCGCCCCGGAAGAATCCCACCTCGGCCCCCAAACCGCCCTGCTGACGATCCTTGCCCTAGCCGGCATCGAAGGCGTCACCGAGCCGCTTTTGCGTGAGCGGAACTCGCCAGAAAGCCACTGACCACACCCCTGTCATTCTGCGCGTAGCGCAGTCGCAGAATCTGATCGGCACAGCCGGCCCAAAAGAGATCCTGCGACTACGCGCAGGATGACGGAGATGAACTCGGTTCGCCCCTTCGTCGTCCCGCCGGCGCAGATGACCGTAGAGCAGCTCCGCCACCATGTCGAAATCCAGCGCGAACACTTGAACACTTGGTCAGCTCTATTTGGCGCATGCGCTTCCTGAACGAATACATCGCCCGCAAGGCAATAAGGAAGACGGCCGCGCGGCGCGAATCCGGGAAGGATGGTTCAAGTTCCAGGGGCTGCTGGACGAAGCGGCTCTGCTGTCGTGCATGGCTTATGTCGACCCGAATCCGGTGCGGGCCGGAATCCGCGGGACGCTGGCGCCGTAGATTCAATAGGAAGCGGTCACGATGTTCAACGGCTTGGACAAGCTTGCGGCCTTGCAAAGCGGCGGGACTAAAAAAGCCGATTAGCCCGAGTCTGCCCTCAATTTCATGGTTGAATGGGCAGCACTGCCCGTACTCAAAAAAGATTTTCGCAACGTCGGCCCCGACACTGCTTCAATTTACCTCAATCGACCCCTGAATTGAGCTGGTTCCAATACCGGGTGGGTGTCCCATGGCTGCCGCCGCCCGAATCGGTGTCCTTGTGGATGCCGTCTCCGTCATTGCCCCGTCATTATGGATGCGGTCGCCATCCGTGTCGATCCATGCCGCCACGGTCGGCGTGATGGCCTTCCGCTCGGAGTCCTTGCCGCCGCCGCTGCAACAATACTCGCAGTTGGGCATGCCGGGAGAGAAATCGGCGCCTTTGAAGTCCTCCGAGCCGTTCGCGGCAAAGCGTGGGTGTCCCGGAAATCGATCGCAACTGAATTCTCAATGCCTATCAATTGTCAAAGGCTTGCTTGAAACTACTATTTCAGTGAGGCGCACCTCATCTACCACATGTACTTTCTTAACAAGTTCCGCCGTCAATCCGTTAAAAACAAGCACTTCACTACCCGCTGTCATGGCGATATAGTCCTTACCGGGAATGCGTGTCACATGATTTTGATTGGGAGAGGCTTTAACTGCTTCGTCGAAATCGTCGTACATCGCGATCAACTCTCCGCTTTCCCGGTCATAGATTTCGAGCTGGTAGATACCTTGTCTGGGTTGGAAATTTACGTCGATAAAATGATGGTCTTTTGATCCCCACGGCGGATACAATCCTTGATTGTTATGAAGTTCAACTCGAGATAACTCTTCTCTTGTTTCCAAATCTCTCACCCAAACTACACCTGGATATTCATCAACTCCCGATTCTCTGATCCGTATTCCACTGGGCCAGATGTCAGCCACCATGGTGCCATCCGGCGAAATTTCTGCCTGCGCTGCGATTGGCGCATCGAATTGCCCAACATACTTTCCCGTTAATGAATCAACAATCGTTGTCGCTGCAAACTCCGGGTTTACATATTTTGTATACAACCATTCTTCGTCGTGGCTTAGTCTAAGTGAGTACACAGGAGAAACATCTCTAAAGCCCAAGGAATTCAATTTAGGGGGAGCCGGATCGACATAAGATTGAAATACAGATTCAGCCGATTCATTTAATTTAACCGCAATAAGCGGTACATACTCCCATTGCCAGGAGTCCCGTTCGCTCGCAATATACAGAATTGACTCTCTTGCATTAATTTCAATACTACTTGGGCGTCCAATCTCTTCAAGTTCTCTTGAGATCCATTCCAATTCTCCACTGTTCAGATTTACCATATAGATTCTGCGATCTTCACCAACAACGTAGCCGTAAGTAGCTATTCCTGTGGTACTAAGAAATATGATTGCAACTAAAACTGCCGCAATCATTGCGGCCAGTACTATCAGAGTTACTCTCAACTTATTCACATTCTCACCTCTCGAAATCAATCGCAAAATAAATTCGCTAATTTTGCACAGTATCCAATTTACTCCAAGGTTTACTGACTAATAATTCTTCAATTTTATCCGCGAAATCGCAGCCATCATAGATTTTGTTAAAGTTTTCATCTTTCCTGCCCGGATCACAATTTCTTTCGCCACCATTTCCGTTACTGAAATAGGCTGGTCTCGCATTATAGCGGGAAACAGTGTCGTACCAGATGTTTTCTCTTACGCTTGGCTTTTCAGTATCACTTGGATCCCAACTCCATTCATTTCTGGTCCCTTTAGCCTCATCATGCCAATGATTAAGGTAAGCTTCAGCTTCGTCATAAAGATGGTCTAAGTAGCCCACACCTTTCCGAAAATTGCTGCGCCAGTTCCACAGGTGCTCTTCTTGCTTGGTGCCAAAATTCCCCAAAATTATCCAGTTGCATGATGCCCCAGCCATCAGGATTGTTCACAACCAGCGGAGGGCCATTTCCACCATACTTCTCCGCGTTGAATTGCCTATGCGAACTTTCCTGCCACGCAATCGCCAATCGAAATATTCGCCAGCTCCAACTCGGGACCTGGTTCGGGCTGGGGTTCGGGCTGAATGTCGATCGGATTCGTGTCCGCGGGACAATCCTGGCCACTGACGGCATTCGCCCCGTTGTTTTCGCAGTTGCTTGGCGGATTCCGGACCACCACGACGCGCGGTTCGGCAAGTAGTTCGAGCGGTTCGGGCGCGCGAACACGACGCGGTCCATTCCGGGAAACGCCGTGCCGGCCAGGCCTTCGATGGCGAGGTCGTCATAACCGTCGTGGTTGTAGTCGCCGATGACGGCGTCCCGCGAATACGGCGTCTCCTTCCCCGCATGCGCAAGCCAAGACGCGTCCAGGGAGGACAGGCTGAAGCTCGCGCAGCCATGGGATTCCCGCATGGCGAAGTCCGCGGGACCGGCCCTGGAGCCGCCCCTGGCCTTCTTCACCACCAGGTTTTCCAGATCGACGGTCTCCTCTCCGCCCGGATTGGGGACGGAAGTCGTCACGGTATAGAGTTCGTAGTCGGCGGTGAATCCGGCGTCCCCGCCCGAATCGGAATCGTCCTCCTCCTCGTCGTCGTGGATGCCGTTGTTGTTGGAATCGATCCAGGGCAGCACTTTCAGCGTGACCGTCTGTTGCGGCGACGCGCCGCCCGGGCCTTCGCGGATCATCGCGATTTGCCAGGTTCCCGCCGTGAAATCCCCCGGTTCGCTCGACAGCGGTCCGGCCGTTCCCAGATCCTTTTCGGCTTCGTCGCCGGCGAAACGGCAGGTCGTGGCGTAGCGCGAGTTCCAATGGAACACGGCGGTTCCGTTGGTGTGGATCGTGTCCGCCGCGAGCCGGAAGCCGGTCAACCGCGCCACCTCGTGCTTTTGCGGATCGGTGCCGTTTGTGTGCTCGGTCAGGTTGCCGTCGCCGTCCTTGTCCGGGTCGCCGTCCGCGTCGTCCGCCAGCGGATCGAGGCCGTTGGCTTTCTCCCAGGTGTCGGGCATGCCGTCGCCGTCGTCGTCGCTGTCGTGGTCGTTGTGGACGCCGTCGCCGTCGGTGTCGGTCCATTTCAGCACCGCAAGGCTGACGCCGCGGGTGTTGGATGAGCCGCCGCAGCCCGTGCAGCGCATCTAGCCGCCGATCGTGCCGGGACTGAAACTCCCGGCCGGGAAGGTCAGGCTCGAATTGGGGGAAAGCGCCCCGCCGCCCGTGCCCGGGTGGCAGGCGTTGGCGCCGGTCGAACTCCAGCTCGCGGTGACGCTTTCGTTGTCGTAGATCGTGCCCGCGCCGAGCGAGAAGCTGTCGAGCGTCGGCGGCGGCCAGGCGGTCCAGCTTATCGTGTGGGAGGTGGAACCGGCCCTGGCGAAGCAGGTGAAGGTGACCGAGTGGTCTCCCGTGGCGTGGGAGCCCGCCTCGACCGAGCCGCCGGTGGGAATCGTCGCGCCCTGGAACTCGCAATAGGCCGCGCCGCTGCTGCCCCAACTGAGCGTGACCTTGCCGCTGCCGGCCTTGACGTTCTCCGGCGAGGCGTTGCCCCAGACCGTTGGCACCTGCGCTTCGACCGCGCCGGCGGACAGGCACAGGCCGGCGGCGAGCAGCAAAACGCTCTGAAGCCGCAACCGGACGCTGAATCGTCCCGCGCCGGAATGTTTGAATTCATACCACATCACATCCCCTTTCCGACCGACCCGTCATCCAATCCGCGCAATCGCGCATGGAACCGCGATCATTTCCATGACAATACCTTTACCCCATTGTGATTGGGTACGCTTCCGACACCAGCAAGTCCACACGACTCACCAACTCCGTCGCCCCAACTTTGCGTTCGGATTCGAATTCGCAGGCAAGACCACCTCCTGATCAATTCTCTTCTTCGGAATCCGGCTGGCGGCGCAAGTGGCCGTAGAGCAGTTCCTCGGTGAACTCGACGCACTTGAATTCGAGCAATTGCATGTTTTCGTCGAGGCGGCGATAAAGCGGCATACGGATTGTCCAGGGCTCGGTGTAGATTGCCGGGTCTTCCATGGTTGCCTCGTACAGCAGCACGTCGCGACTCATATGCGACCAGCGCTCGGTCACGCGCAGCCCTTCCGTATGATGGTTCCCGGCATGGTCGAACCAGGTGTCGGGCACCTGGTCGGTGACTTCGACGAGCATGGTGTCGCCTTCGAAAGTGATGAGGTTATGTCCCATCCAGGTGTAGATCGGCGCTTCGAAATCCGGCTGGTCGACATAGCCGATGCGGCTGGCACTGGCGAATTCGTAGGCGAAAACCACGTGATCGGGGGACTGGATGATCTGGAACGGAAACGGCAGATAGTTCGATCTGGGAATGCCCGGCATATAGCATTTGACGACCGGGTCGAGCGCCAGCCAGTCCGCCTTGTTGGTCTGCTGCTGGGCGCGCGCCTCCGGCGTATAGGGAATCTCTCCGCCCACCACGACGCCGAGTCCCGCCGGAATGGCGCCGATCGCGCCGGTCTCCGGCAGCGGCCCGAAGTCGGCCGCATGGGGTTCGATATCGTAATGCGCCGAGCCGATCGCCTGCCAGATGCCGTTGAAATCCGGCCGGCCGTCGGCGGTGCGGGGTATGTCGTCGTTTTCCCCGGCCTGGAGCATACCGGCAACGGCCAGACAGCCGGCGAGAACGCCGATCCGGCAAATTTCGAGATGCGGGCGGGCAAGGATCATGCGAATCTCCCGAGCTGTTTTGAAGGCGGGAAAATTCTAGCACAGTCAATCGGCCGCGGAGCGATATCGATCCAGGGCGATCAGCAGCAACTGGGCCACCGCCATGTGGCCGGCGAGTATGGGCGTCCCGAAGACCCTCGTTCCGGGCACCGGCAAATTGACGTGGCTGTGGTTCGATTCGGGACAAACGGCGGGCTCGGCAATCGCCAGCACCGGAACATTGCATGCGCGCGCGTCCGCCAGGACGTTTCCGGGCGAACCGTCTTCTTCCGGCAATTCGATCAGGACGAGAAGATCGTCCGGCCCCAGCAGGGAGGTCCCGTGCTCCCCGGGACCGACGTAAGGCCCAAAGACCTTGCAGACCCTGCCGCGTTCCTTCAGCCCGTTGGCGAGCAGCGCGGCCGCCGGAAACGCATCGCCGAAACCGATGATGCGGATTTCGCCGGCGCCGCTCAGCAGGCCGACCGCACGATCCAGAGACCGCGGCTTGAACGCGGCCTTGAAGTCGTTGATCGTTTTCGCGGAAGCCCGCGAAATCGCATCGAGAATATCGGGAACTTTCTCTCCGGCTGCGGTTTCGGCAAACTTGACGCGATCTTTTGACGGAGAGTCCATTCGAATCTGGCACGCGCTCCGAGAAATCCGGTGAACAGGCGCACAATTTAACAGATTTTCAAATTGTCATGAAGTTTTTGAATATATTTTCCTTGCTCCGCTCCGATTGAAATTCAACGGCAATACTGTCAACATCCTGCCGCTTCCACCCTTCACCGCTGATATTTTTCGGCCAAATGAACCACGATTACACGACCAGGGATTTCGAATGGCTCGAAGGAGAAATTCAGCGCCGGTTCGATTCGCTGAGCCCGCATTTGAAACGCATCGCGGAATACGCGCTGGCCGACCCGAACCGCTTCGCCCTGCAGACCGCCTCCACAACCGCCGAAGCCATCGAAGTTCAGCCTTCCACCCTGGTCCGTTTCGCCAAATTGTTCGACTATTCCGGATTTTCCGAGTTGCAAAAGGTTTTCCGCGCCAGACTGACCAAAGCGGCGGACAGCTTTCGCCACCAGGTCGGTGAACACAGCTCCACCTTGCGGGAAGCGGATGGCCGCAATCCGACCGTGATTCTGAACGCGCTTTCCGACGCTTCCGTGCTGGCGATCGATCGGTTCAAACAGGATCTCGAGGCGGGCAAGTTGCGGCAGGCGGTGCAATTGCTGCAAAAAGCCCGATTCGTTTGCGTGCTGGGACAACGCCAAGCCTATTCGGTGGCGGCCTGTCTATCGTTTGGACTGCTCAAACTGGGCCGCCGCTGTCAGTTGCTCGATTCGGGAACAGGCATGTTGCCGCACCATATCGCCAATCTGACGCCGGACGACCTGCTTGTCGCGGTCGGCCTGTCGGACTTCTCCCGGGCGGTGCTGGAAACGGTTCCGGAAGCCCGCGAGCGTGGTGTGCCGGTGCTGGCCATCAGCAACAGTCAAACCGATCCGCTGGCGCGGCATTCCAGCCTGAATCTCGTGGTGCGCGACGCCGAATTGCATCAGTTCGAGCCGCTTGCACCGTACATCGTGCTGGCGCAGACCCTTATCGTCTCCCTGGCGTCATGCGACTGACCCGCGAATTCTCCATCGGCGCGTTCCACATTCGCGTCAACTGGATCATCCTCGCGGCCGTGCTGATGAGCATCGCCGGTCTGCTGCGCCTGAGCTGGTGGCAACTTGAGCGCGCTGGCGAAAAGGTCGACGCCCAGCGCGAACTGGAAGCGCAACTGTCGCTGACCGCGCCGCCGATAGAGGAAATTCCGCGCGGACATTTGCATCCCGCCAATCCGGAATTGCCGAACCGCCATGTGACCTTGACCGGTGAATACGACAATGATCGCGGCATTCTCGTGCTGGCCGAGTTCTTCGATGGCCAGATCGGCTACGGCGTGGTCACCCCGTTTCGGCTCGCGGCCACCGGCGAACTCGTCCTGGTTGAGCGCGGCTGGATCAGCGGCATCGGCGTTGATGCCGAAAACCTGGACTTGCGCCCCGTCGAAGGCCCATTGAGGACCAGCGCCCAGATTCATGTGCCGCCGGACGACCTCCGGGTGCCGCCCAGC
The DNA here is from genome assembly GCA_963664805.2 of Pseudomonadales bacterium. Classification (GTDB taxonomy): domain Bacteria; phylum Pseudomonadota; class Gammaproteobacteria; order Pseudomonadales; family Pseudohongiellaceae; genus UBA9145. Next base: position 1,036,906 of record OY761612.1, read on the forward strand.
GAAATAAACCCCCAAAACTGGCCCTTGCGCGTGCGCGGCCTTGAACTCGATGTGCTTGCCGGCGTTTTCGGCGAGGAATTGTTCCCATTCACGGTCAGGCTGATCGAGGAACAGCCCGGCGTCTTCGTGCGGCACTGGCCGGCGGTAAGCGCCGACATCGCGGGCTACACCCAAAACCTCTCCTACGCCCTGCAATGGTTCGCCGCGGCCTTCGCCGTACTGGCGATCAGCCTGTTGGCGAGTTCCAACCTCTGGTCCCTCCTTCGCGATTCAAATTGATCGCGGAAATTCCGCTACAGACATTGCACACCGCGGGTCGCCGTCTGGCGCGCGGGGTGCGGCGGGCGTGCGAGGCGGGACGCCGACCCCGAAGCCTGCATGGACCAGCTACGGCGGCCGCCGCACCCCGCGCGCCAGACGGCGACATATCGAAGCCACTGATATCGTTGTTCAATCGTTTTTCGTTTCGTGGTAATCTTCGGCCTTGAATTCACGTTACAGCATTCGAGGACAAGGCTCGTCAGCCGAGGAGAACAATCCAATGCGTATTCTGTTAGTTAAAGGACTGTCCCTGGCCGCGTTCGCGTTGACCGCGACCGGCGCCGCGGCGCAGTCGGACGAAGTTACCTTTCACAGGGATATCGAACCCATCCTGCAACGCAGTTGCCAGAATTGCCACCGCGTCGGCGGCGCCGGCCCCATGCCGTTGCAGACATACGAACAGGTGGCGCCATTCGCGGGACTGATCGAATACAAGACCAGCCTGCGCGACCGCGCGGGCGCCATGCCTCCCTGGTATGTCGAGAAGAACATCGGCATCCAGGAGTTCAAGGACGATCCTTCCTTGAGCGACGGGGAAATCGCTGCCATTTCCGCTTGGGCCCGCAGCGGCGCCCGGCAGGGCGATCCCGCGGACGCGCCAGCGCCGCTGGAATTCGACGACAGCGTCAAATGGGGCGCGGGCGAGCCCGACCTGATCGTGCGCATGGCCGATGTCACCAAGCTGGCCGGCACGCCCGACTGGTGGGGCGAGATCGAATCGGCGCCGACCGGGCTGACCGAGGACCGTTACGTGAAGTCCGTGGAAATCGTTGAAGTCAACGATGTCGACAACCAGGTCGGCACCGGCCGCGAGACCGTCGGCGGACGCTACATTTTCCATCACATGATCTGGGGTACCGCGAAGATGGACGAGAACGGCGAGCGCCTGCCCGGACCCGTCATCCCCTGGCCGGTGCACGAAGTGGGCCGCAACGCCGACATCTTCGACGAAGACGCCGGCAGACTGTTGCAGGCGGGCTCCTATGTCGTCTCCGACTCGGTCCATCTGCATTCCAACGGCCGCGACACCACCGGCCATCTCGAAATCGGCTTCCGCTTCCACGACCGGGACTATCAGCCAAGGTACCAGAACACTTTCATCGGCCTCGGCAACGGCGTTGACATCAGCATCGCGGGCAACGAGAAGGACCAGGAACTGCACGCCTATACGGTGCTCGACCAGCACACCAAAATCATCACTTTCGAGCCGCACCTGCACGCCCCGGGCGAGCGCATGTGCCTGGAAGCGATCTGGGGCTATACCGTCGAGACCCTGTCCTGCGTCGGCTACGACCACAACTGGGTGCGCGGCTATCCCTACGCCGACCACGCGGCGCCGCTGCTGCCCAAGGGCACCATCCTGCATATCGTCGGGTACATGAACAACACCGAAACCAACCCGAACGTTCCCGATCCGCGCAACTGGCAGGGTTCCGGCAACCGCTCGGTGACCAACATGTTCATCGATCTCGGCATCCGGGTGACGATGACCGACGAGCAGTTCCATGAAGCCATGGCGGAGCGCCGCGAAGTGCTCAATCTTGGTCCCAACGATCACGTGATCGGCTGCCCGCTGTGCCTGGCGCCGCTGGTCGCGCCAATCAGCGATGACGAAGTCGGAGACGAAGTAGCAGCTCTCTGATTGGGAAAGCCATGAATTCGCAATCTGTTGCACGGCCAGGCAGTTGGTTCTGCCTGGCCGTTTTTGTGCTTGTTTCAGCCGGCGCCGCCGGCCAGGCGCAACCCGGCTACCAGTACGGGCGGCACGTCGAGCCCGCATACGAAGGCTGGCGTCCCAACGAGGACGGCACTTTCAGCTTCATGTTCGGCTACATGAACGAAAACTGGGCCGAGACACCCGATATTCCCGTCGGCGAAAGCAATTTTTTCGAGCCCGGCGAACCCGACCGCGGCCAGCCGACGCATTTCCTGCCGCGGCGCAACCGCTGGCATTTCGAAGTCGTCGTCCCCGCGGACTGGGGCGACCGCGAACTCGTCTGGACGATCACGCATAACGGGGAAGCCCGCAGCGCCTACGCCACCTTGCGCCAGGACTATCTGGTCGACAACATGGTGATCGCTTCGGAAACCGGCTCACTCGGCGCGGGCACGAGCAGCCCGGAATCGCGCGCCAACGTGCCGCCGGTGGTGGAGGTGCTGGGCGACGCCATTCGTCAGGCACGCATCGGCGAAGCCATCGAATTGCGTACGCTGGTGACCGACGACGGCCTGCCCGTTCGCAGGCGGGGTTCGACCGTGACCACCGAGGAAGCGCTGGACCGAATGATGGACCCGCCCACTCGCGTTACCGTCGGCAAGGTCAACGGCCTGTTCCTGTCCTGGAACAAGTATCGCGGGCCGGAAGGCGGCACGGTGATTTTCGATCCGCCCTTGCCGAAGCCCTGGGAAGACACGCGCGCATCGGCCAACTCCCCCTGGGGGCCGCTCTGGCTGCCGCCGCCGACCCCCGGAGACGGCGTCTACGAAGCAACCGCGACTTTCGACAAGCCCGGAACCTGGGTGCTTTGGGCGCGGGCGGACGACGGTGGCCTGTACCACGACCAGTACATCACCGTAAACGTCTCGGAATAGCTTCACGCGCCATGGCGCGGACGGGGCTAGCAGGGTTCCTCGGTGTCGAGGTCTATGGTGAACGGCGGGTCGAACCGGGGCGGGTCCCGGTTGATGATGATGCGCGTGGGGGGCGGCGCCACGTAACGCGTATCCGGGTCGGTCCCCGCGCGCTGTTGCAGGAACAGTTCCTCCGCTTCCCGGATCAGCGACGGTGGTTGGGCGCCGGCGCCGAAGGCGAAACTGAAACTGCCGCGAATCAATTGATCGCGCGCCGAAAGGATCGCCCAGTCGGCGGTGTAATACGCCGCCGGAGGCAATTCGGGCAGTTCCCAGACGAAATTGCTTCTGGGCCTGGGGTTGTAACGGAAATTGATTTCAACCCAGGCGCGGTTCTCGTCGCGCAAGGTGAGCTTGACGAGGCGCACATCATTGGAAAAAACCAAGCCCAGTTCGCGCGGCGCACTGTCGAGTACGGCATCGTCCGCGGGCGTGGTGGAGGTGTTGGCGGCGAGCCCGCCTTCGTCGCGCGGCGGCCAGGAAACCGGGTTGACCTGCGCGCAAGCGGCGCTTGCCGCCAGCAATAGCAGCGCACTGGTCAGGCTGGCGCGAATGTTGCGGCGCAGACCGGGAATCGTCATGGCAAGGCTTTGAAAACCGTTGAATTGAACGCGAAGAGCCCTTCGCCGAACCGGCGAAAGCATAGCACTACGAACCGACAAAGGAAAAACGCAGCATCATGAAAAGCGATCTCGCGGACATTCTGGGCGCCTTGCGGGACCATCCCGACAATCTGGTGAACGTATCGGAACACTGGTCCCAGGGCCGCTCGGTTTACGGCGGAGTCGCGGCCGCGCTGGCGGTAACGGCGATGCGCAAGGAAGTGGACGCAGACCGCTCACTGCGTTCGCTGATGGTCTCCTTCGTCGGCCCCCTGCTGCCCGGCGAATCGGCGGTGGGCACCCGCGTGCTGCGCGAGGGCGGCAACGTCACCCAGACGAGCGCCGAGGTTGTCCAGGACGGCCAGGTCCGCCTGCAGGCGCTGGCGGCGTACGGCAAGCCGCGCGAAGGACTCGCGATCGCCGTCGACCACGGCTTCACGGCGGACCGGCCCGAGCCGGACACGCCGCTGCGCGAGCAGGACCCGAAGCGCATGCCCGGATTTCTCAAGTTTTACGAAGGGCGCTGGATGGAAGGCGGAACCCCCTTTTCCGGGGACGCGAAAAACTCGATTCGAATCTGGGCCGCCCATCGCGCCGACCTGAGCGATTTCCGCGACGAGACGGTCGTCGCCATTTGCGACATTCCGCCGCCGGTGCTGCTCAATCGTTTCACCGATACCCGGGCGCCGTCGAGTTCGCTGTCCTGGTCGCTGGAACTCGTCACACCGCCGGAGCGGATCGACACGCGCTGGTTCCTGTTGAAGTTCGATCTTGAATGGGCCGCGGACGGCTATACCCAGCAGTCCGGTACGATTTTCAGCGAAGACGGCAGGCTCGCCGCGCTCTCCCGGCAGACCATGGTCTACTTCAAGCCAAAGCACATCTCCCCCACCAAATCCGCTTCGCGTATTTGACTCCCCCAAAGGGGGAGTAGCGCACCCCGCGCATCCGCTCCAATACTCCCCTTTCAGGGGGAGTCTGATCCGCACAGCGGATCAGGTGGGGGTGAAACCGCAGACCGCTTCAGCCGTTTCGGTTAAAATCTATCACATGCTCCGGGTACTCTCGTTAAGTCTGCTGCTCGCCTGTACAGTCGGCCAAGTTCTGGCCCAGCACAGCCACGGCGTGCTTTCGCCTGGCGTGACCTTTCCGCCTGACGACTCGGTGCTGTCCGATCCCCCGCGCATGATCACGATGAGTTTCCGGGTCGATGTGCGCCTGCTGAAACTCGCGCTGTACACCTCGGAGGAGGAATGGGTCAACATCGGCTTCATTTACGATCCGGAGCGAATCGGTCAGAGTTTCGTTTACCCCATCCCCTCCGAACTGCCGCCGGCCGACTATTACATCGCGCGCTGGTCGGTCACAGACGACCAGCGCGCGCGACTGCTCAACGGCGAATTCAAGTTCGCTTTCGGCAACGGCGCGATCCCGCCGTCGGAATTCATCGACTCGCTGGAGAGCGAACTCGAAGAGGTGCTGCCCGATACCGGCGCCTATCGCATCGGCATCGATCAATAGCCCGCTTACTTGAAGGTAAACCCCTGCTGCGCCAGGAAGCCGCGCATGTGCGGGCGCGATTTCTCCGACAACAATACCGAGACCTGCTCGGACCAGCTTATGCCATGACCGCCGCCGGTGCGCGCGGCATAGTAGTCGCGCACTTGCGCGTCGTAGGACTCGATCGCTTCCCGGTCGCCCTCCTCGCTATAGCGATCTTCCTTGAGTATCACCGAAAGCGGCAGGCGCGGCTTGATTTCCGGGTCCTGGGCGGGGTAGCCCAGGCACAGCCCGAAGACGGGGTAAACCCCCTTCGGCAATTCCAGCAATTCACTGACCGGCCCGGGATTGTTGCGAATGCCTCCGATGTAACAAATGCCCAGGCCCACCGACTCCGCGGCGCAAACCATGCTCTGGGCCATCAACGCCACGTCGACCGTGGCGATGATGAAATGTTCGGTGAAATCGCCTTCGAACGGCTTGCCGTATTCCCGGCACCAATTGCCGGCGCGTTTCAGGTCGGCGCAGAAGATCATGAAAGCCGCCGCGCTTGCGACCCAGGGTTGATTCCCCGCGAGTTCTGCGATCTTCTCGCGCTTGGCGCGGTCCGTTACGCGAACGATGGTGACGCCTTGCAGAAAACTCGAAGTCGCCGCGCCCTGGCCGGCTCGAACGAGTTCGGCGAACAATTCCGGTTCGATCGGCCGCTCGGTGAACTTGCGTATGGAGCAATGCGACTTCAACAACTCGACGACCGAGTTCATGGCTGGTTTCCTCTCCCTCCCGATGAGTGCGCAATGTACACTTTATGAGGGTTGAGAACAAAAAAACGGGCCGGCCTGTTGAACAGGCCGACCCTGAAATGGGACACTGCCGGTGGCGTTCAGGACAGGGAGGGGATGGATCAGGGAAGATCCGGACGCCTGTCGCCACACACCAGGGAATTTCGCGACGCCGGTGGATCGGGTAGACCGGGCTATCGCATCAGGAGAAGCATCTCCCTTCCTTCCCGCAGGACAATGATCCCAACAAGATCGCCGGTTTCCTCAATCGCCTGATTGAAACCGGCCAGAGATTCCACCGCTTGCCGATTGACGGCGACGATGATGTCTCCGGCGCGCAAACCGGCGGACCATGCTCTGCTGCCTTCCCGCACTGCTGTTACTTCAACGCCCGATGCGCCGGAAAGGTTACTGTCCGCATCGCGCAAAAGCGCTCCGCGAAAGCCCGCGTTCTGCGGCTCGCGTTCGACTCCGGCCACGGCCCTGCCGTCGGCTGCGCCGATCACGGCATCGAGTTCGACGCGCCGGCCGTCCCGCAGCAAGGCGATCTCGACTTCATCGCCCTGCCGCATCAGGCCGACCATGTTGCGCAACTCACGGGAGCCCGCAACAGCTTCGCCGTCGAGTTCGACGATCACGTCGGAGACCTCGACGCCGGCGGCTTCGGCGCCGCTGCCGGGAGATACCGCCATCACCACGGCGCCGGAATCCGCCTCAAGGGCAAGCACCTCGGCGAGTTCGGGCGTGACATCGGCGATGGAAACGCCGAGCAGGCCGCGCTTGACCTCGCCGTCGCGCTCAAGATGCCCGATGACCGACTGCACCATGTCCACGGGCACGGCGAAGCCGATCCCGTTGTTGCCGCCGCCGCTGCCGCTGATGATGGCGGTATTGATGCCGACCAGGTTGCCTTCAAGATCGACGAGGGCGCCGCCGGAGTTACCGACATTGATGGCCGCGTCGGTCTGAATGAAATCCTCGTAATTGTTGTTGTTCAGGCCGGACCTGCCGAGCGCGCTGACGATGCCGGACGTGGCTGTCTGGCCGATGCCGAAGGGATTGCCGAGGGCGACGACAAAATCGCCGACCCGAACGGTTTCGATGTCGGCGAATGCGATTTCGACCAGCTCGTCGAGTTCGATCCGCAGCAGCGCGAGATCGGTGGAAGCATCGCTGCCGAGCAGTTCGGCCTCGGCGCTGCGTCCATCGCTCAAGCGCACGGTGATCGAAGTGGCCTGGTCGATTACGTGATGATTGGTTACGACGAAGCCCTCGCCGGCATCGACAATGACGCCGGAACCGGCGCCGCGGCGAAACGGTCGCGGGCCTTCTGGAAAACTGAACTCGGGCAAGTTCTCGAAGTAGCGCCGCAGCCCCTCGGGCAATTCGTTGCCGCGGAAGGAAAACTGCCGTTGGGCGGGAACTTCCCTTGCCGTGACGATCTCGACCACGGCGCCGCTGATTCCCTCGAGCATGGGCGCCAGGGTCGGAATGCCGCGCGCCTCCTGGCCGACGACCCGCGACTGGCCGGCCAGCGCCAGAACCAGCAATGCGGCCAGACCGAATCCCCATGCGAAAGGAACGGGCCTTCGTATTGATGCAGTTCGCTCGATCATCGATTTACTCCTCGCTTCTCTGTCAAACCGAATGCAATCTCCGCCGATTCGCGGCGGTTCAGGGCATCAGAATGGGGGCGCGGTGAATGATTTACCGGACGAAAATGTGAAGAAAAGGTCCATTTTTTGTGGCCTCCTGTATCGTGCTGGTTTCAGGCTTGCAAGATTTTGGTTTGGCCTTATGTTTGGAGTTTTGGTATGGAACCATTTGGCCGTTTCAAACGTCTATAATCGTTGATGAGCGAGAAGTCGGAGCGACGCATGTTGGATAGGCAGTATTCCCGACCGCTGCGCGGGGATTTTGTCGTCGGCGGCTGGCGGGTTGAGCCGGGTTGCAATCGGATTTTCCGTTGCGGCGGCGGGGTAGAGCGCAAGCTGGAGCCGCGGCTGATGCATTTGTTGTGTTTGCTCGCGGCCAATCCGAACCGGACCTTGAGCCGGGACGATCTGGTCGCCGAATTGTGGCCGCGCGTGATCGTCACCGAGAACTCGCTGACGCGGGCGGTTTCCGAGTTGCGCAAGCATCTCCGCGCCGCGGGCGGCGGTCTGGTGAAGATCGAGACCGTGCCCAAGAAAGGCTATCGGCTTGTCGTGGAGCAAGCGGCGAAAGCGGGGAGCCGGCGGCGCGCCCTGCCTTGGCCGGCATTCGCGCTTCCCGCGTTCGCCATGGCGGTCGTCGCTGGTGGCTGGCTTGCGGAAAGAGGCGCCGACCCGCTTGTGTCCCACCAATCCGAAGCCACTTTGGCGGAATTTGGCGATTTCGGCCAGGAGTATGTGCCGGCAAGCAGCCCAAGCGTCGGGCTCGCGGAGCTCCGGCATGAAGCGCCCGTGTTGTCCGCCGATGGCAGCCGCTTTGCCTTCATTCGTCACGACGCATCCGGTTCGACGATCTGGCTCGGAGATTTGAGCGGCGGCACGGAACCTGTCGCGGTGTATGGCAGCAGTCTGCCGCTGGCGAATCTGGTCTGGTCTCCCACGGGCGATGCGCTGTTATTCGCCCGCCAAGGCGCAATCGCCGCCGAAGCGCTTTATAGCGGCGTCGGTTCCGGGCAATTGATGCGGTTCGATCTCAATACCTGGGCGGTTTCGATTTTGGCGGAAGAACCGGAGCAAACCGAACCATCCCCGCCCCCTGAAATCGACTTGACCTGACTCGCCGAATCGTCAATTCGCGGCAACCGCGTCTGGCGGAGTTCAGGCTTATCCATGCCTACATCGGCATGGCAGGCGGTCCGACCGTGGTGGCCAGATAGCTGGTGACCGCCAGAATTGCCGCAGCGACGACTATTTCGACCCTGATTGCGCCGGCCAGACTGCCGGACCCGGCGCCGGCCAGCATGCGCGGCACGAGTACGAAGCGGTTGCCTGCGGCCACAAGCAGCAATATTCCCACCAGTCCCAGCTTTATCAGCAAAGTTACGCCATAGGGCGTGGAGATCAGTTCGCCGGGCGTGTGAAACAGCTCAAGCAACAGGATGAGGCCGGACACGAACAGCAATAGCAGGCAATATCCCGCCATGTCCCCAAATCCCTTCATGGTAGCCGCGAGCGTTTCCCCGGCGCCGCTCAGGCAGAGAAACAGCAAGGGGAGGAAAGCTCCAACCCAGATGCTGACGGCCAGAATATGCAGGGTGATGGATATTTTGGCGATCGGTTCGAGTACGGCGATGTGGCCCGCGACCGCAAAGCTCGCCAGCAAGAGCACCAGCGAGAATGCATGTACGACACCGAGCGCGTGATATTGCGCGCGGTTCGGGAGGCGGCTGCCGAGACGATTGGCGAAAACGGCGCAGGCCACCACGGGCGCGAGAAATCCGGCCAGGCGCAACAGCGTGGCGCTGCCGATCTCGAAGCCAAGCAACAGTCGCGCCATATCGGAATCGAACATCCCGGCAAGTCCCCCGCCACTCATCATTCCCACTTGGAACAGGAAGCTGAACAGCGCGCCGTTGAATCCAAGCAGACAGCAAAGGCCGATGTAGGCAGTGATCAGGATGATCGTGGAGCGACGGTCGTCACGGTAAAACAACAGGCAGACCGTGCCGCCGGCCAGGCTGGCGATGCCGACATATTCCACCAGCTTCGCCAGTTGAATCGCGAGTTCCCAGCCTGTTGCGGGCGTAAGGCCCATGGCTCATGCGGGCCGGAGATCAGTTTCCGGCAATTCCCGCCGCTTCCGGATCGACCGTGAAACTGAACGTGTCGGTCAAGGTGTGTCCATCGGCGCCGATCGCCGCCCATTCGACGGTGATCTTTCCGGAGGGAATACTCGGCGTCTCGATCCGATAAGCGGCGACCGGCTCCGGATTCGCGGCGAATTCGGTCGGAATTTCCGCTTCCCCTTGCATAACCTGCAAACGCACGAGCCGCACGGGACCGTTGAATTCGACTTCGATGGCGCTGACCCGCGCCACGGTGGAGTCGGCGGCGGGCGAGGATGTTTTCAGCGGAGTATGGGCATAAGCCGCCAGTGAGACGATCAAGGCGGCAAGTGTCACCATAAAACGGAAAATCGACTTGGACTTCATGTTCAGACCCTCGTGAGCGAGGCTCTGCCCGCTGCTTGTTCGAGTTCCGATTATCGCAGACAAGTCCGCCAATCAGCCCCGGTCTGCTCTGCGTCATATTGTCGCATCGGATTCCTACCAGGTTGTTCATGCCATCCCTGGCGCGACCGAGTTGGCTTCGAATGCGCCCAGCCTTGCCAGTCCAGCCGCCAAGCACAGCTTGGCGGCGTTCAGGCTGCGCACGAAGCCGCGCTTCGCAAACGCTTGCCTTCACCCGTGGCAAGTCGTTCGGACCTCAAAAAGCTATGCTTTTTGCCGGCTGCGCCGACCGGACCTCACCCAAACCTTGTTTTGTGGCGAGAGATTGATTTCGTCGAGTACGGTGCCGGGGCGCGCTTCGAGCGCCATGGCGAGCACAGCGGCGACGTCTTCCGGCGCGATGGCTTCGTCCTCGCCCTCCCCGGGCTCGAAGTGCAGATCGTCGAAAAAGGGCGTGCGCACGGCGCCGGGATTGATCAGGATCACGCGCACGTTCGCTTTGCCGCATTCCTCGCGCAGCGCCTGGGCGAATCCACGAATGGCGAACTTGCTCGCGCAATAGACGCTGCCTTGCCGGGTTCCGCTCAGCGCGGACTCGGAGCCGGTGAAGACGATGTCGCCGTAGCCCTGGCGCTTGAGCAGCGGCAGGAAAGCTCTTGTGACGATGGCGTGGGACAGGAAATTGGTATTCATGACTACCTGCAGGTCGCTGACCGACAGTTGTTCGAGAAAACCCATGCGGCCGACGCCGGCGTTGTTGACGAGAGCACGGACGGGGACGTCAATACCGCGCAGGATCTCCGTGATACGGGTTTGCAGACTGTCCGGATCGGACATGTCGACCCGTTCCTGGCGGTAGTCGGGATGCTGCACGGGATTTTTCGCCGCATCCTGTACGAGGCCCAGCACGGCGTAGCGCCGATCAAGCATCTCCCGGGCCATGGCGAGGCCAATGCCGGAATTCGATCCGGAAATCGCCATGAGAGGCTTGGCGCTTGTATCGTTCACGCAATTCCTGCCAGCTTAACTCGTTTGGTTGCGACTTCGAGTGCAGCCCATTCACAGACCGACCGCAGGGTCCGGTTCCAGCGCGGATTCGGGCGGCGGCGTTGGTTCAATCCCAGGCGGGGTTGCAAAAAATTCCGACGTTCCGTCTCCAAAAACGTCGGATTGCGGAAAATACATGGGGGCGGCTGTCGCGCCAGTGCCGAAATATTGCAGCGCCGTGAACAACAATGCCGCGACGGCGATGGTTATCCCGCAAACGTAGACAAACCCCCAAGCCTGCGACTTGCCGAGTTCCGCGATACTCAACTTCAGCTCATTGAGGCTGGCGTCGATCTTCTCGAATCTCCCGTCGTTCCTTTCGAACTTTCGGCTGAACTTCTCGTCCATCTTCTCGAACTTCTCGTCCATCTTTTCGAACCGCTCGTCCATCTTTTCGAACCGCTCGTCCATCTTTTCGAACTTCTCCTCGACTGTCCCGAAGCGCTCGTCGAGTTTACGGTCGATCTTGCGCTCGAACTTTTTGAAGCTTCGATCAAGCTCGATCTTTAGATGTTGTTTCGTCACCAGATTTTTCATGGCGTCGTTTACGACCTCGACCACAGCTCCGGCTTGCGGCTCGGGCATGCCCGATTCCTCCAGTTTCCGGCTCGCGGCCAAAGTGTCAAGCATTGCATCCATATTTCTCTCCCGATTTGCAGGAACAGTGCATGCGACGGCAATCCGACTGCCGTCGCCCTCACCCTCGACGACAGAGTCTAGCGGCGTTCTGCCGAAACACCGCATTTTCGGGAAAAATAGTTTTGAACCCGTATTGCCTCGGCAAGGAGGCCGTCCCGAATTCACTTTCTGCGAATTGGGTAGGTGGACGCTTGGCGCGACCAATGCCGGAACTCGATCCGGGAATCACGATCAGTGGTTTTTCTTCAACGCTCATGGACGTGCCTTTCAGTTTGCGCAGCGATAGTAGTTTGCCGGGTCGATGTGGCGAAACAGCATCTGCTCCAGTTCCGCGAGCCAGGCTTCCCGGTCCGGCTGTTCGAGGGAGACGACGCCGTTTTCGGTTCGGGTTTCGCGGGCGAACAGGGGTTCGTCGGGATAGAGTTTGAGGGTGTTGCGGAAATAGTCGGCAGGCATGCGGAAGAGGCCGGTGCTTGTCGAATGCAGACGGTCGGCGTCGAGACGGCTGAATACCAGTTCGAACAATGATGCGTACGCTTTCTGATCCGCTTCGGGCAAGAGCGGCTCGAAGCGTATCGCCACGGGCCAGCCGGCTTGCTGCAGGCGCGTGAGAGCCTTCAGGCGTTTTTTGATCGACGGGACGTCGCGCTCCCATTGTTTCGCGCAAGCTTCGGTGGTGAAGCTCATGGCGACGATGCAATTCGGCGCCGGCGCCATTTGCAGCAGGCCGGAAATCTGCGTGCTCTTGGTGCGCAGTTCGAGTGTGGCCTGGGGGTGTTTGGCGAAAAATGGGACGAAGAATTCCGCGAACTTGCTGACGGGCTCAAGCGCGAGGCTGTCGCAATCATAGCCGCTGTAGAAGACCTGCCGCCCCGCGCCGGCATGAGTGACTTCCTCGACCAAGAGTCCGTCGGGTGGCGGACTCCCGCCCCCATTGGCGACGATACTTTGCCGGATCGCATCGGCGAAGTCCTCGAAGTTCACGAACAGCACGCAATGGGCGGAGCGGTACATGCCTTGCAGGAAGCAATAGCGGCAGTCATAGATGCAATTGAGCATGTGGGAGAAGTAATGGCTTTGTTCGGCCTCGAAGCCGTATCCCGCAGGCGCGGACAGTACCTTGCGGCCGTGTTTGCGCGCCAGGATCAGGGCGGGATACTGCTTTTGCATGCGAAAGTTCTGGGCCTTGCGATTGAAGATCTGCCCGAAGCGTTCGCATTCGATGTGGGGCAAATCGCGATAACGCTCGAGAATCGCGCACGCACGCGGATGATCGCGCACTTCGGATTCGATGTAGACTGCGGAAAACATGTTACTGAGCCTCTCGGCGAGAGGTTTCGCCGGACTCGTTCGCCCGCGCCAGTTCCAGCCGCATGGCGGTCATGAGCGACGCCGCATCGCGAAAGCGCACACGGGCAAGTTCGCGCAACCGATCTTGCCTGCCGAGAGCGCGGAAGCGGCGGCAATATTGCGCCAGGGCGGCCTTGCGCGTGGCGCTGAAGCGATACCCGCGCAAGAGCGACTCGAATTCCGCCGGCATACCGTACCAGTCGGCGAAAGCCGCGCTGCGCCCGCGCAAATGATCGACCAGCTTGCGGATGGCCGATTCCTGTTGCAGGAAAAGTTCCGGAACCCGCTCAAGATTCACCTCGTTCACGGGATTCTCGCGATTGTCGGCAACGATCTTGAACACGCAGACCAGGTCCGTTGCGGTCAGTCCCGCCGCTGCCGCGAAAAATCCCGCCGCTTCCATGTCAAAGGCGGCGTCTTGCTCGTAAGTGGTTTCCGGCTCGTCGACCGTCACCAGCCCGCAGCCCGGCAGGCCCAGATTCGGAATCGGCGGCCAAAAACATTCACCAGACCGGCGATGCTCGATCCGATTGATCAGCAATCCCTGCCCCAACGCCGCTGATGGATGTCCCGCGATGCCGAGATTGAGCCAGGCGCGAAATCCCGGGGATTGGCGCTCCTGCAGCCAGCCAACCGCATTCGCGGCATTCCGCACACCCATGCCGGAAATTACCAAAGTAATACATTGCTTATTCTCATAACAACGAAATTCGCCGCGCGGTTCGACTTCCCCAAGATCGAACCCCTCGATCAGCGCCTTCGCCTCCAGCGAATGCGCCACCACCAGATTGACTTCGCCGTTCATTTTGAATCATTCACCGGGAGATTCTGCGACTACGCTTCGCTCCGCGCAGAATGACAGTGGAGGGCTTCGCTACGCGCAGAATGACGGAAGTCGCTGTCATCCTGCGCGAAGTGACTCGGGGCATCCATGCCCCTCGCCGGGGCGGCGCTTTACGCCGTCCAACATGGCAATCCTGCCATTTTGTCGCAGAATCTCCTCGTATTCTTCCACAAGTTGCCGATTGCCGCGTTTGCGGGCGCCGTTGATGAGGATTTCGCACTTCTTGCGCAATGTTTCCACCGCAAGTTGCCGCTGGGTCTCGTTCAGATCGTTTCGAGCGAGCAAATCTCGCAATGCCCGCACCCGAAATCGATCCATGCCCCAATGCTTGCGCGAAAGCTGGTCGTCGTGGCCGCCGTACTTGCGCAACAGCGGTCGATCAACATAAAGCACCGGAAGACGGCTACAGATGCGCAGCCAAAGATCATAATCCTCGCAAGCCGGAAGTCCCTCGTTGAAACTGCCGGCCTCTTCAAGCAGTCCCTTCTCAATCACCGCCGCCGACGGAGAAATGACGCACAGCGGCAAACAATGCTCGAATATCCACCCGCCCCGCTTGCGATGCCGGTTCGCCGCATTGACCCTGCGCCCATCGCGAATCCAGATCTCGTCGCAATGAATCAAACGATAACCGGGATTTTCCGCCAGCGCCCCAAACTGCGCCTCAAGCTTCTCCGGCAGCCACTCATCGTCCGAGTCAAGCAACGCAACCCAGTCGCACCCGCAACGACGAATCCCAAGATTGCGCGCCGCACTAACCCCGCGATTTTCCTGCCGCAAGTAACTGACCTCGGAGTAGCCCGCCACCAGATCAGCCGTGGAATCAGTGGAGCCGTCATCGACGACGATAACCTGCTGCGGCGGCGAGGTCTGGGAAAACACCGAATCGAGCGCCCGGCCGAGCGTATGGGCACGATTGAACGTCGGAACAACTACTCCAATCGAAGTTGGCATGAACAGTCTCCCGGAATCTCCGAGGAGATTCTGCGACAAAATGGCAGGATTGCCATTTTGGACGGCGCGCAGCACCGCCCCGCAGGGGTGAGGGGCACGGACGCCCCGAATCACTCCGCTTCGCTCCGCGCAGAATGACATCTCCATAGGCTCGCACGACGTGAGTCGCCACCAACCTCAACGATACTTCGCCAGTTCCTTCCTGGCGATCACGCGCCGATGAACTTCGTCCGGCCCGTCGGCCAGGCGCAACGTACGCTGGGCAGTCCAAAGCGAGGCGAGCGGAAAGTCCTGGGACACTCCCGCCGCGCCATGAATCTGCATCGCGCGGTCGATCACCCGCAAGGACATGTTCGGCACCGCCACCTTGATCTGCGAAATCGCGTCCCGGGCCGCCCGGTTGCCGATCTTGTCCATCAGCCAGGCCGCGCGCAACACCAGCAAACGGCACATTTCAATCTCGATGCGGCTGTCGGCGATGACATCGTAATTTCCCCCGAGCTCCGCCAGCGGCTTGCCGAACGCCTCGCGGCTCACCGCGCGCTTGCACATCAGATCGAGCGCCTTCTCCGCCGCGCCGATCGAACGCATGCAATGATGAATGCGGCCCGGACCGAGGCGCCCCTGGGAAATCTCGAAGCCCCTGCCGCGGCCCAGGATAATATTGCTTTCCGGAACGCGCGCGTTGTGGAACCTGATATGCATGTGCCCGTGAGGCGCGTCGTCGTGACCGAAAACGCACATCGGCCGCACGATCTCCACCCCCGGAGTGTCCTTCGGCACGAGAATCTGCGACTGGCGGTTATGCCGCGGCGCGTCGGGATCCGTCACCACCATGACGATCATGATCTTGCAGCGCGCGTCGCCGGCGCCCGAGATATAGAACTTCTCGCCGTTGATCACCCATTCGCCGCCGTCGAGCACGGCGCGGGTGGAAATATTGGTGGCGTCGGAGGATGCGACATCGGGCTCGGTCATGGCGAAAGCCGAGCGGATCTCACCCGCGAGCAGCGGTTCGAGCCACTCCTTTTGCTGCTCTTCCGAACCGAAGCGTTCGAGCACTTCCATGTTGCCGGTATCGGGCGCGCTGCAATTCATCGATTCCGAGGCCAGTCTGCTGCGCCCCATGATTTCCGCCAGGTGCGCGTATTCCAGATTGCTGATGCCCGCCCCGCCCTGGCTTTCGGGCAGGAAGAAATTCCACAGGCCCCGGGCGCGCGCCTCCCGCTTCAGGCCGTCGAGGATTTCGTCCTGCCGCGGCGTATGGGACCAGCGGTCGCCCACGTCGATCTCGGAAAGATATTCCCGTTCGACCGGTTCGACCTTTTCGCCGACAAAGTTGCGGATTTTTTCTCGTACTTCGATCAGATGTTCGGGTAAGCCCAGGTTCATGTGAATTTCTCTCCTGATCCGGTTCAGCTTCAGGCCGTGCCGCCGCCATCGACGACCAGTGTCTGCCCGGTGGTGAAATTGCCCGCGCTGGATGCGAAATAGACCGCCGCGCCGGCGATCTCATCGGGCTCGCCGATGCGTTGCAAGGGGTAACGCTTCACAGTGGCCTTGTAAATATCCGGATTCTCCCACAGCGCGCGGGCGAATTCGGTGCGCACGAGCCCCGGAGCGATGCAGTTCACGCGAATGTTCCGCGGTCCCCATTCAATCGCGAGATTGCGCGCGATCTGCATGTCGGCGGCCTTGGAAATCGCGTAGGCGCCGAGTGCGTCGGTTCCCCGCAAACCGGCGATCGAGGACACGATGATCACCGCACCGCCGCCGATTTCCGCCATGCCGGGAAGCACCATCCGGCACAGCCGGTGGATGCTGCCGATATTGGCGTGCATGACCTTGTCGAAGGCCTCGTCGGGTATTTCCTGGGAAGGACCGAAATGCGGATTCAGCGCCGCGTTGCAGACGAGTATGTCGATCTTGCCGAAACGTTCCCGCGCGCCATCGGCGAGCGCCTGCAATTGCTCCTTGTGATTGATGTTGCAGGCGATGGCCACGGCCTCGCCGCCTGCGTCGCGAATCTCCGCGGCGACTTCTTCGCAGGCGTCCAGGTTGCGGCTGGAAACCACGACTTTCGCGCCATGTTCGGCATAGCGCAAGGCGATGGCCTTGCCGATGCCCCGGCTCGAGCCGGTAATCAGCGCCACCTTGTCTGTCAGGTCAAATAGGCTCATTAATTTTCTCTCATGTCAGTCTGAAATCAGTTTTCGTCCATCCAATCGCGTTTTCCCTTGGAAATGGAAGTGCCGCCATCGACTGGAATCACCGCGCCCGTGGTGTAGGAGCCGGCCCGGGACGCCAGATAGGTGACCACACCGACGATTTCCTCGGGCTCGCCGATGCGGCCGAGTGGGCAATCCGCTTCGATATCGGCGAGATAGCGCTCGAATACGAAGCGGGTCATGCGCGAGGCGAAGAATCCGGGCGCTACGGCATTCACGGTAATGTTTCTCGGCCCGAGTTCCACCGCCAATGCGCGAGTGAGATGATGCAGCGCCGCCTTGCTCGCCGAATACGCGAAAGTGGGCGTCCGCTGCACGACCGGCACGTGGAGGCCGTCCATAGAGCCGATGTTGACGATTCGCGCGGGCATTCCGGCGCTGCCTGCCGCGGCCAGCAGCGGCGCGAGGTCGCGCGTCAGGGCGAACTGGGCATTGACATTGGTGTCCATGACCTTGGCGAAGCCGGCGTCGGGGTAGTCCTCCAGCTTCGCGCCCCAGTTCGTGCCCGCGTTATTGATCAGCAGATATAGCGAACCGAAGCGCCGTTTAACCTCGGCTACGAGCCGCAGCCGGTCTTCAGCTTCGGTAATGTCGAATTCGACCGCCTCCACTTCCGGATAGCCCGCGAGTTCTTCCAGCGCTTCATCGAGTTTCTTTCGCGAACGCGAGGCGATGATGACCCGTGCGCCGTTCTGCAGCAGGCCTTTCGCCATCTCCAGGCCGATACCGCTGCTGCCGCCGGTGACGAGCGCGGTCCTGCCGCGCAGGTCGAACAGACCGGCGGCCGAGAAGTCCCGCGGCGATGCGTCGGCCATGCTTTTCAGTCCGCCACCTTGACCAGTTGCTTGCCGAAATTGCGGCCCTTGAGCATGCCGCGGAAATACTCCGGTGCGTTCTCCAGTCCTTCGCCGACGCTTTCGCGGTATTTGAGCTTCCCTTCCCCTATCCATTGGCCGAGCTGCCGGGTGGCTTCGAGCCAGCGTTCATGCCATTCGGTGACGAGAAAGAAGCGATGTTCGGGCACGGAGTCGAGCCGCTTGAGGATATGGAAAGGCGTTTCGGCCTGTTCAAGATCGGCGTCGTTGTAATTCGAGATGTAACCGCAGATCGGAACCCGGGCGCCGGGATTGAGCAGTCCGGCTACCGCCTTCGTTACTTCACCGCCGACATTCTCGAAATAGACGTCGATTCCGTCGGGGCAGGCGGTCGCGAGTTTTACGGCAAAGCCGTCCGCCTTGTAGTCGATGCAGGCGTCGAAGCCCAGTTCTTCGGTCACGTAGCGGCATTTTTCAGGTCCGCCGGCGACACCCACCGCGCGCAGGCCGAGGATTTTCGCCATCTGACCGACCACGGAACCCACCGCGCCGGATGCGGCGGCCACGACCAGGGTTTCGCCCGCCTTCGGCTTGCCGACTTCCCGGAGCCCGAAATATGCGGTTCTGCCGGGCATGCCGACGACGCCGAGATGCGCCGACAAAGTGCCGTTGGCGAGATCCACCGGCATGACCGCCGGATTGTCGGCATCGGCAATGATATGAGACTGCCAGCCGAGATGGGCTGCGACGTGGTCTCCCGGCCGGTATTTGTCCGATTTCGATTCGAGCACGACTCCCGTGGATTCGCCGGTCATGACGTCGCCGATCTGCAAGGGTTTGGCGTAGGACTTCATGTCGTTCATGCGCGGGCGCATGTAGGGGTCGAGCGAGAGCCAGCAGACCTTGATCAGAATCTGGTTTTCTTCGAGTTCGGGCAATTCGGTGGTTTCGAAGCGGAAGCAATCGTCGGTCGGTTCGCCCTCGGGCCTGCGCGCGAGGACCATCCGCGTGTTCTGTACCATGAGACTCTAGTCCTTCGTATGGAGTTTGCAGGGGCGCATCCTAGCATAGCCTTTCTGGACATACTGAGAATACTGGGGCGATGCAGGGTAATTTTGTTCTACCCCGGAATGTTTTCCGCCACAGTGATTTAGGCCCGATTCTGGACATGCCGGCCGGAATAGGATAAAGAACCCTGTTTTCTTTCGAGCGGCGGGGTTCGATGAACTTGCGCGAGGTGGTTGTGGGGCCGGTTTCGGCGGCAGACGAGGATCGCTACCAGCGCCTGATGGCGGCGCACCATTATCTGGGCGCCCTGTCCAAGATCGGCGAGACGATCTGGTACGCGGCGCGCTTCCGGGGCGGGTGGGTGGCGCTGATCGGTTTTTCCGCGCCGGCCCTGAAGTGCCGGGCGCGGGACGACTGGATCGGCTGGGACTTCCGGCTGCGCGGCGACCGGCTGCATCTGGTGGCGAACAACAGCCGCTTCCTGATCCTGCCCGGCTGGCGGTGGCCCAACCTGGCCTCGCGGGTGCTGTCGCTGTGCGAGCGGCGGCTGGTCTCGGACTGGCCCGCGCGCTTCGGTCATCCGCTGTTGCTGCTGGAGACCTTCGTCGATCCGTCCCGCTTCCGGGGCACGGTCTACCGGGCGTCGAACTGGCTGCTTCTCGGCCAAACGCGCGGCTACCGGCGTACGCGGGGCGGCTACAGCGCGACGCCCGCGCAGCCGAAGCTCGTCTTCGCCCGCCCCATTTGCCCGAACGCCCGGGCGCGGCTGACCCGAGCCGCGCTCGACCCCATCGACCGACACGGAGCACCGAAAACCATGATCGCAGCCGACACCATGCGCACCCTGCCGGAGTTCTTCGCCGGCATCGACGACCCCCGCCGCCGCCAGGGGCGGCGCCTTCCCCTGCCCGCCGTGCTCGCCATCGACGGCAAGACCCTGCGCAACGCCGTCGCCGAAGACACCGACGGCCCCCGCCAAAAACATATCCTCGGCGCCGTCGGACACGATTCCCAGACCATCCATACCCAAAAAAAGTAGACCGCCTGCCCGTCGGCGCCGGCGAGGAGACCAAACGCACCAACGAGATCGGCGCCGCGGCCCCCATGCTCGAAGCGCTCGTCGGCGGCCTCGACGGCAAAACCGTCACCGCCGACGCCCTGCTCGCGCAAACCCGGCTCGCCGACTTCCTCGTCGAACGGAACGCGCACTACCTCTTCGCCATCAAGGCCAACCAGTCCCAACTGCTCGACGACATCCAGCGCCACTTCGAACAACGCGGCGCACCCGACTTCCGCGAAAAGGTCCAACTCCAGCACAGCCGCGCCGAGCAGCGGGCCATATGGACCACCACCGCGCTCAATGACTACGTCGCCTTCCCCCATGTCGGCCAGGCCTTTCTCGTCGAGCGCCGCGTCACCTTCAAAAACACCGGCAGACAAACCGTCGAACTCGCCTGGGGCGTCACCAGCTACGCCCCCGACACCGCCGGTGCCGAACGCCTGCTCGCCCTCAACCGCGGACACTGGGCCGCCGAAGCCGTCCACCACATCCTCGACACCGCATGGGACGAGGACCGCTGCCGCATCCGCACCGGACACGGGCCCGAAAACACCACCCGGCTGCAGCGCTTCGCCATCGGTCTCATCAAGACCAGAAACCCATGCGCCGCCGCCACAATGCGAAAACTCAACCTCAACCGCAGCCCCAGACTCGTCTTCGACTACCTCAAAATGACGGAGAACACGCTAAACCACGGAAAAAGCCCAACTTCCAGCGTCAGAACAAATTAGCCCTGGGGGCGGTGGATTCTGTGACTCCGCTTCGCAAGTTGTTATTGACACTCTCCGATCGCTACGAACCCTGAACGAACGCCTCAATGAGGCATTCCTGGACGAACTGGCGGAAGGAACCAGCGGAGCGGAAATACTGACGGAAGCCAAAGCCGAGAGCTGGGCCGAAATCTGGGAGAAAGCCGGAGAGGTACCATCTGAAAAATGGACCGGTCGCGGTTCCGACCTAAGCTACCAAGACCGCAAGGCAAACGGCACAGCGCGCAGATGACTTTGGCCGGTAGAGACCCAAGGGCATCTGTACGGACGCATGGCCATAAACATGAAGCAGCTAGCGCAGGAACTGACGGACTTGTAAAAATGACGCCCTAAGCCACGCTCTGACAGAGTGCGCGGTAGTGCAGGAAGAACACCGGCAAGCAAATGCGCTGGAACTACTACTTACACCGGGTGGACCAGCCAGGGAGAGATCGACACACTGAGAGCGCCCGGGAGAGTTGTGAAGCAAAGACTAGACTGGTGAACCGGCCAAGCAGTGAGGGGAAGAATGCCTGATCGAATGGGAGGTAGTGATCAGGAGGGAATGTAGCCAGAACGAAATTCAACCATACTCCACCACGGAATTACTGCAGAAAAATACAGTATGTAAATATTCTTCTCCGATGTGCTACTCTCATCCGGACATAACTGAGTAGAAACTCGCATACTGGGTTACTCGCTCAATACAATAGCCCTTTGACAGGCTCGGACTAGCTTTCTGGCCCGGCAAGTAGGCAGGAACCCTCGTAGCTTCTACGCGGTTGTGTAATGGCTTGGCGCCCTGATCTGGGGAGCCGGGAATTTGCAATCAGATCCGGAGAAAAAAGTAATGGAATCTACTGCGAAATCATCCGCCCCGCTCTGGGCGGCAATTACTATTTCCGCATTACTGGCTATCGTGTTCTTATCTATTCGATCCTCAGCCCAGGACAGGTACCAATTTGATAGACCATTGGCGCCGGCTAATGGGGATTTAACTTATTACAATTGTGCCGCCGCTCATGTAGAGCTAGGTAATACACGTATAATAGCCTTTAAAGATGCATGGGAAGATTCTATAGCGAACGCAGAATACAATAAGGAGGCTCTTGAGCCTTTCTACGTGACACCAGGCTACACTGGGAGCAATCCAATTCTTAAAAAAGTAGCCCCGATTATTAACATCGTGACGACAGCAGTAGACTTGATTAATTCATTAGCAGAAGATTTTGACGAGTACTACTACAATAAGTACCATAAACAGGGAATTATCGATTACCTAAATGACTTCTACGAGGGTCGGGTACGAAGTGAGGATAGTTTTCTACAAAGAGTGACCGAGCGTTGCGCACGCGAGCAAAATGCTGCAAACAAGGCTTATGATGAACGTTGGCGTAGTAACGATGGTTATTCTTATTCCTATTCCATAGGCTTTACTGGTGTGAACAATTGGATGGCTTATCCAATAAGAATACGCACAAAGGTAACTGTAATTGAGTGTGAAGGCGACCAATGTGAAGACGGCGGCTAATCAGGCTAAATCCAAAAGAGGAGGCAACAGCATGAAACTCAACAAGACAAATTCACTGACAGCCTTTGCCGCTATCGCGGCAGTAGTTTCGGTACTTCTCCTGAGAGAATCTTCCGAGCCGGACATGGATGCCGGATCAGTCGGAAACCCGGAAACCACAGCAATGGACACGAACCGGACAAGATACCCGGATTCACAAACCGCGCTGACGGAGCAAGAGCAGGCCCTGTTTACCGAACTTCAGCAAAGATACAGCACGGAAGCATCGCAAGGGGTTTTCAATCCGCAAACACTTGAGGAACGGGAACAGGCCAGACTGAACGACCCTATTACTATCACTCATTTCGAACATGCCAGCTTCGCCTATGATCTGGAGTGGGCGGAGTTCGTGGACAATCTGGGCCTAGGTCCGGAGGACACCCGACTTGTGCGGGACGCCTGGATTGAATCGAAGGCCAGATTTATTGAACTGGGCGCTGCAATGGGTGATGGATCACTCGAACCAGGCACCGGTAGCCAAGCGCAGGAAGATATGGAAAACTGGCTTTATTCGAGGCTTTCAGAAGTCTTGTCGCCGGAACAAGTGATTGCATTCCATGACCACGAAGAACAACTCCAGGCGCATTTTCTCGCTTCAACCCGTGAGGTGACAGAAGAACTGCTTAACACAGGGTATTCCGGCCTGATCACTGCTGCGTCTCATGGCGACTTGCCTACCGTGCAAGCCTTTCTGGCATCCGGGGCTGATCCAAATCGACTTACCACGGATGGAGAAAGCGCCATGCATATCGCCGCGCGCCAAAATAATCCGGAAATTTTACGGGTGCTGATCGACGCGGGCGCTGATGTCAACCTGAAAATGCTTGGGGGGAGGAGCGCGTTGATGCGCGCGGCGAGGTCTGGCAGTACGGACGCGGCGCGGGTGCTTGTCGAGGCCGGGGCTGACCCAAACTATATCCGTTCCAACAATCCTTTCAGCAGTGCGCTGAATTCCGCCGCACGCGAAGGACATACGGAATTGGTCCGCATACTGCTAGACGCAGGCGCGGATGCTACCGACGCTGCTGGTGTCAATGCGCTTGAACACGCCATTAGGCTCGGTGACAGTGAAATGGAGTTTATGCTGATCGAGGCCGGCGCGACCGCGAACTAGAATTAATGAAAAATTAGGGCATAGTCAACACCAGACACGCCAAAATTACTGAAAACGATAGCAAAACCGACAAGGGCGATAGGGAAAACCTCTCGCCCTTGTCATACGAGGGTCAACAAAGCAGAAAATCGACTGCTTAAGTCACGGTCGAAAAGAAGATCCCGCAGTCGCGGAATCCATACGTTGCCGGGCGATCAGAAATCGATGCCGAAGTCTTCGAGAAATTCCAGTTCTTCGAGGAATACCTCGTCTCCCACCCTGAGTTGCAGAAAGCTGTTATCGATCTCGATTTCGAATGGTTGCCGTCCGCTCAGGCCGGATTCGAGCAGCATCAGGGCGGAAAACGCCGCGATAACGCCAAGCAGCAGAGTGTGACGGTTGCGCAGAAGGTACTTTCTCATTTTATCTTTCTCACTTTCAATCGTTGAACCGGCGCATCAGGGTGGCGCCCCAGAGCAGCACCCCGCCGAGCGCCAGGGCGATCAGCATGTCGTAGCTGAACAGCGTCGAGAAGATGTCCGGGTAACCAAGCACCAGTTCCCGCGCCGACCAGTTCATCCAGTAAACGAAGTAGATGCTGTCGAGCAGCCATGCTTCGAGCAGCGCCAATATGCACAAAACGCCAACGGCCCACAGGAAAGGCACGCGCCGGGACCAGGCTGAGAACAGCAGGAACCAGCCGATGATCGGCATGAACAGCAGCCCATGCAGCCAGGCGAAGCAATAGAACAGCACGGTTCCGTCGAGCGCGAGCAACAGTGTCTTGCCGAATGCGAAAGGCAGATCGAAGCGCGACGCGGCGAATTGTAGCCACAGCGTGAGCGCCAGCAGGCAGATCAGCAGAAATGCGGCCGCGATGGCGGGAATAACGAACACCGTGGTGACGACGCGCGCCAGCACGGCATGCCAGTCGGAAACCGGCATCGATTGCCAGAAAAGGAAGCTGCGGTCCTTGCGGTCCTGGTACAGGCAGACCGTCAGATAGATGATCGAGGTCAGAAACAGCGCCGGCGCGAACGGCGCCGACAGCAGCACCGGAAAGATCGCTGCCGAGCGCAGCGGCAAATCGAGCAACAGGCTTGAAGCCTGCTCCAGCAGTACGCGTTCGTTGGATTCCGGCAGCGCCAGTACGATCAGGTACCCGATCAGCAACATCAACAGGCTGAATACCGCCGGCGTGACTACAAACAGGTTGCGATGCTCGATGAACTCCTTCCGCAGCAAGGCGCCGAAGCGCCACAGTTCAGTTCTCATGATCCCCCTCCCGCTTGAGTTTGGCCACGAACAGGTCGGCAACCGCCGGCGTCCGCAATTCACCCAGACCTTCCAGGTGCCGGCGCGCGACGCCCGCGTAGATGCAGACGAGTTGGCCGAGCAATTCCCGCTTGTGCATCGGGTCAAGGCTCAGCGCCCGTTCGCGCTGGGCCGGTTCGACCGCAACTTCGATGTAGTGTTCCGCCATTTCCGGCACCGGCATGTCGAGCACGATCCTGCCCTTGTCTATGAAAAGCAGATGCGTCAGCAAATGTTCGATTTCCTCGACCTGGTGCGTGCTGATGACGATTGTGCGGCTGCCGTCGTAATAATCGTTCAGCAGGCGGTCGTAGAAAGTCTTGCGGTACATGATGTCGAGCCCGATGGTCGGCTCGTCGAGCACGAGCAGGCTGGCGTCGATGGCCATGACCACGGACAGGTGCAATTGCGTGATCATGCCTTTCGACAGCGCCCGGATGCGCTTGTCCGCCGGTATGTCCGTGTCGGCGAGCAGTCGCTCGGCCCGCGTCCGGTCGAAGCGTGGATGCACCGACTCGACGTAATCGAGCAGTCGCCTGGTCGTCATCCAGCCGGGCAGGATGCCGACGTCGGCGATGAAACAGACCTCCTGCATGAGACTGTGCCTGGCCGCGCGCGGATCCATGCCGGCGACTTCAAGCTCGCCGCGCACGTCGATCAATCCAAGCAGGGCCTTCAGCGTCGTGGTCTTGCCCGCGCCGTTGGGGCCGATCAGGCCGCTGATCGAACCCGCCGAAATCGCGAGATCGACCCCGTCGAGCGCCTTGAGGCTGCCATAGGTCTTTTCCAGCGCGCGGGCTGCAACTACGTTTTCCATGAACTTACCCTTTACAAGTCGGGGACGGCTTGCCGGCGGCGCAGGGCAATTCGTCCAGTTTCAATCCAAGGCGGTCGATCCGCTCGACGACCGCCGGCCATTCCCATTCCAGAAATCGGTTTCGTTCCAGTTCGCGCAGGCGCTCCCGCGCTCCCGCGGCGACATACATGCCGAGCCCCCGCCGCATTTCGAGCAATTGCTCGTCGACGAGGATCTGGTAGGCGCGCGAAACCGTGATCGGGTTGATGCGCAATTCATGGGAAATCCTGCGCACCGAGGGCACCGCCTCGCCTTCCGTCCAGACCCCGTCGATGATGCGTTCGGCGACGCGGTCGCGCAGTTGGCGATAGATGGGTTCCCTGCTGTTCCAGTTCTCCCGCAAGGCAATGCTTCCGGCTTCTGATTTAGTGTTATACATAACCATAACACCATATCAGTGTATCGCCAACACTTTTTTGCACCTGATTTTTCCCGCCGAACGATTTCTCCCGAAAATGAGGCGTTTCGGAGCGGCGCGACTACTTTATTTGCCGAGAAGGCGGGCATCTGGAAACTGATGGCCGCCGCAGTCGCAATTCAGGCCATTTGGGAGGGAAAAATGAGCGCAATACTTGACACGCTGGCCGCGAGCAGGAAACTGGAGGAATCGGGCATGCCCGAGCCGCAATCCGACGCAGTCGTCGAAGTCGTGAACGACGCCATGAACGACCTGGTGACGAAAGAATATCTGACCGCCGAGCTCGGCCGGCGCTTCGGCAAGACGGACAAGTGCTTCACCGATATGAAGTCCGACATCGACAAGCGCTTCGGCAAAATGGACAAGCGCATTACGAAACTGGAATCCAAGGTGGACACGGGCTTTGCCGGGATGCGTGAGGACATGGCGAAGTCGCACAAATCCATCGTGACCTCCATGCTGGTCGTGACGCTGGCGATTTTCGCCACGCAACTGGCCATGCTGGGAATCATGCTTGGCCCGCTGTCCGGCGGCGGGGCGGAGTCCGGCGCGGGCGTCCCGCCGGTGGAAGCGGTCGCGCCGCCCGAGCCGGAAACGCGGCAATAATAGCGAAAGCAAACTTGCACAGGCGGGCAAAGCGCCTATAATCGGCAAGATAACAAGAACGAAATCCCAATCAAATTCTCTTAGCTGCTAGAGGGGAAGCTAATGAAAACCCGAATTCCGTTTAATCGCCGGCCCGGAGTAGTTCTGCTGGCCGCCGCCATGGTCCCGTTTTATCAGCAGGCGTTCGCCCAGGAAGACGTCATCGAAGAGGTGATCGTCACCGGTTCGCGCATTGCGCGGGACGCCAACCTTGTCGGCGCCCTGCCGGTGCAGTCGCTCACCGCGGAGGACATTGCCGCTTCCGGCGAGTTTTCCCTTTCCGACATCGTCAACGACATTCCGGCGTTGCTGTCGTCGCTGACGGCGGAACAAAACAACGCCGGCAGTCAAAGACTGAACTTGCGCGCATTGGGGCAAAGCCGCACGCTGACCCTGGTTGACGGTCGCCGCCATGTCGGTGGACTGCAAGGATCCTCGTCGGTTGATATCGGCTCGATCCCGCAGGCCCTCGTCGAACGGGTGGAAGTGCTCACCGGCGGCGCGTCGGCCGTCTATGGCGCCGACGCGGTCACCGGCGTGGTCAACTTCGTGCTGCGGGACGATTACGAAGGCCTGGAAATCGACGCGCGCTACGCTTCGTCGGAATACGGCGACGCGCAACAAGCCGTATTCTCGCTGGTGTACGGCGAGAATTTCGCCAACGGCCGCGGCAACATCACCTTCTCCGCCGACGTGCGCGAAGATGCCGGCCTGACCATGGGCGAGCGCGCGGATGGATACCTGAACGACTCCGCCAGCGACTGGGCCAACCCCGGCCTGCGCTTCCAGAAAGGCGACATCGGCCCGAGCACGCCCAACTTCGCGACCTACTACGATTACGCCACCACCGGGCTGTACCATTACGGCCTGAACATCCCCAAGAGTGCTGATGATTTTATCGCGAACTACACATCCGAGTTCGGCGTAACTCCGACGCTGACCGCCGCCGAGACCGCATTGATCAACCGCGCGGCCAACGCGCCGGCGCGGGGGGCCAGGGCGGGGTCGAACTTCACGATCACATCGGGTTACGGCTACATCATTCCCGGCCAAGCTTTCACTTGGGGCGGTTTCGACCCGGACACTCCGATCGATCTCGACGGCAACGGCACACCCGACTGTCTCGACTCATTCACCGGCTACAACTCCGCCTTCGGCCGCGCCTCCTTCGGCGCCGTCGGCGGCTGCTGGAACATCTCGGAAGACGGCGCGATCCGGCCGATAAACGACGGCATCATCGCGAGCAATTTCAACGGCTTCGGCGGCGATTCATTCAACGTTTACACGCCGGACGAAGAAGACATCGTCTCGGCGGACGAGAAGATCTCGCTGAATCTTTTCACGCACTACGATCTGACCGATACCGACACGGTTTTCGCAGAAGTGAAATATGTCACCCAGGAAGCGCCGTCGCATAGCCGTCCCACTTCGTTCTGGGATCTGCTGCTGGGCGCGCCGGACAATCCCTTCCTGCCCGAGTTCATCCGCCCGATCGCCGAACAGACCGGCGGCGTCAGCATTACGGTGGACCCGCTGCATTTCGATTCCAGGACCGTGGCGAATCGGGACACCGTCCGCTTCGTCGCCGGCCTCGAAGGCGAGTTTGAAAACGGCTGGAATTACGAAATCAGCGCCAATTACGGCCGCTACGACTGGGAGTCGACCTCGACCGGCCAGATCATCCTCGACCGCTTCTTCGCGGCCATCGACGCGGTGACCGACCCGGCCACGGGTCAGCCCGCCTGCCGGGCCGATGTCGATCCCACGGCACCCGCGCAAAATACCCCGTTCGGCATTCCAAGCTGGGACGACGGCTACTTCTCCTATACGCCGGGCAGCGGTGACTGCGTGCCGCTGAATATCTGGGCGGGCAAGCCGGGAGCAAGCCAACAGGCGATAGACTGGGTGTCGTACACATCCTTGGACGAAATCACGCTCGACCAAATGGTGTTCTCCGGTTCCGTTGTCGGCGACAGCGCGGACTGGTTCGAGTTGCCCGGCGGCCCGGTCGGCTTCGCGGCAGGCGTCGAATACCGGGAAGAATCTTCCGACGCCAGGTTCGACCCATGGCAGCGCGGCGTCATCCCCGCCGGCTCGCCCCACCCCGCGGGCACGTTTATCAGCGAGGTCTCGGACAACGGTTCGCTGGTCTTCGATCCGTCGATCATCGTCAAGAATGAATACGGCGAATACGACGCCACCGATGTTTTTGTTGAACTGTCGCTGCCGCTGCTGGCGAATACGCCGGGCTTCCGCGAGTTGACACTGGATGTGGCGGGCCGGGCGTCGAACTATTCGACCGTCGGCAATACCGAATCCTGGAAACTCAATCTGGTGTGGGCGCCGATCGAGGATGTCGCCTTTCGCGGCAGTTTGTCCCAGGCGGTGCGGGCGCCGAACATCACCGAATTGTTCGGCCCCGAAGTCGGCGCCACGGCGCGGCCCGCCGACCCTTGCGACATTGTGAATATCAACGCGCTCACTGAAGCCGACCCGACGAAGGGCGCAAACTCGCTGGCCAACTGCGTGGCGGATTTCCAGAGCTTCGGGCTCGACCCTTTCGACGCCGACGGCAACTACGTCTGGACCGATCCACTTTCGGCCCGGTTTACCGGCGTATCGAGCGGCAACCGCGATCTTATGGAAGAAACCGCCGATACGCTTACCTACGGTTTCGTCTTCACCCCCACGTTTCTGCCGGGCCTCAGCCTGACCGTGGACATTTGGGACATTTCGATCGACGACGGAATTTCGTCCGTAACCGTACAGGATATCGTAAACGGCTGTTATCAAGGCGCATCATTGAATCAGGCTTTCTGCACCTTGATCAGCCGAAACACCGACGTGAATTCTGCGCAGGCGGGCGGTTTCAATTTCTTCCGCACCACCGATATCAACTTCGCAATCATCGAAGCCGACGGCATCGACCTTTCCGCCTCCTACAACTTCGATATCGGCGCACACGGGTTCAGAGCTGCGCTGACCGCCACGGAAATGGGGAAGTTGGACTTCTACACCAATCCACTCGACCTGACGGAGGTCAATCCAGAACTGGGTGAAATCACCCGCCCCGAACATACGGGCAACGTCTATCTCGGCTGGACCTGGGGCGACCTCAGCGTCGGCTGGCAGTCGCAGTACCTCGGAGAGATGTTGCTTGGCACGCCGAGAGCGGAAATAGAAACCTACGAGACCTTGTTCGGCCCTACATTGCTGCAGGGCGAAACCTGGATCCACGACCTGAACGCCCGCTATGAAGTCAACGACGAGTTGACCGTGTACGGCGGCATCAACAACGTTACCCAGACGAATCCGTTCATCTCGGAAAACGCCTTTCCGGCCACGCCGCGCGGCCGCGTGATCTTCCTAGGAGGAACGTATCGCCTGTAACAGGGTTCGGGTATAGCCAACGGCGCCGGCGGAGGTCGGCGCCGGGAGCGTTGCAATGGCAAAACTGTCCAGATCGAGCTTGGAAAAGATCGTCTTCGCGTGCTTTCTGGCGCTGCCGGTCATCTTCGTCGTCGCCCAGGATTTCACGCCCAGCGTATTCGAGCGCGAAGACGGGTCGATGCCGCGGGATGACATCCCGATGAATACCGAGGATCCCAGCTTCGACCTCTGGAGCCAGTTGCGCGACACGAGCGACGACCCTGAACGTGAACCGGGGCCTTTTTATCCGGGCCGGATGTACGCCTTCGGCGTGCAGACCTTCTTCCAGTTGCCTATCGCCATCACTCCGGAAGACCTGGTCGCCGGCGAGGTAGATGTGGCGGTCATGGGCGCGACGATAGACATGGGCGTCGGTTTTCGCGGCGCGGGCCAGGGGCCCGACGCGATGCGCTACAGCCACGGCATGTTCGATGTCGGCGACCGGCCCCATATGCACACGGGAATCGCCTGGCAGGAGGAATTGAACGCCGTCGATTACGGCAATGCCCCCGTCGACCGGTTCAGCGTCGAACGCAGCATGCCCTACGTGCGCGCCATGGTGCGCGAGATCGCCCAAACCGGCGCGATTCCCGTCGTCATCGGCGGCGATCATTCGCTGGAGTATCCCGATGTGGCGGGCGTCGCCGATGTCTACGGCAAGGAGAACGTCGGCGTCATCCATTTCGACGCGCACTACGACGCGGCGACGGAAGGCTACGGAGGCCACCTGATCTCCCACGCCCAGCCGATCGCCCGGCTGATCGAGGAAGGTCATATCCTCGGCCGGAATTACATCCAGGTCGGCCTGCGCGGATATTGGCCGGGTCCGGAAGGATTCGAATGGATGCGCGAACACAACATGCGCTATCACACCATGGTCGAAATCGAGCGCGACGGCTGGCCCGCCGTGATGGAACGCATCCTCGCCGAGGCCAACGACGGTCCCGAGTATCTGTACGTGTCCTTCGATATCGACGTGCTCGATCCGGCCTACACCCCCGGCACCGGCACGCCGGAACCCGCCGGCCTGACGCCGCGCGAGGTTTTCCCGCTCGTGCGCGCGCTTTGCACCGAGAACAATCTCGTCGGCTTCGAACTCGTCGAACTCAATCCGCTCGTCGACCCCGGCTACACCACGGTCATGAATTCGAGCCGCATCGTGCAGGAATGCCTCACCGGAATCGCCATGCGCAAGGCCGGCATTACCGACGGCGACTACCTCAACCCTCTCACGGTGGACGACAACGTCCCCGGCCCGGCGAACTGATCAGCCGCTGCGCTTGACGAGTACGACTTCCTGTTCGATGAGCTCGGCGATGGAGGCTTCGTCGAAGCCGAACTCGCGCAGGATTTCGCGGCCGTGCTCGCCGTAGCGTGGCGGCAAGCTGCGCAATGAGCCCGGCGTGCGCGAGAACTTGATCGGCGTGCCCGTCATCTTGTACCAGTCCTTTTCAACCGCCATCTCCCGATGCAAGGTATGCGGGTGGTTGACCACTTGCGCCGTGTCGTGGATCGGCCCGGCCGCGAGACCCGCCTTGGCCAGCCGGTCCCCGACTTCGTCGCCGTCCAGGCGGATCAGGCGGGATTCGAGCTCCACCTTCAACTCGTCCCGATTGTTGACGCGGTCGATGTTGTCGCGGAAACGTTCGTCCCCGGCGAGTTGGGGGCAGCCGAGTTCCCGGCAGAGCTTGGCAAAAGCGCGATTGTTGCCGGCGCCGATGAAGATATCCACGGTGCGGGTGCGGAAGGTGTCGTAGGGACTGATGTTCGGATGCGCGTTGCCCGTCGGGCGCGGGACCACGCCCGACAGATTGTAGTTGACGATATGCGGATGCATCAGCGAAACCGCGCAATCGTATAGCGTCATGTCGAGATATTGACCGCGGCCGGACCGTTCGCGCTCGAGCAGGGCCATGAGGATCGCAATGGCGCAATACAGGCCGGTGCCCATGTCCACCATCGCCAGGCCGAGCCTGGTCGGATTGCTGTCCTCGTTTTCGCCGTTGATGCTGAACCAGCCGGCCATGGCCTGGATGATCGCGTCATAGCCGGGAAAGCCGCCCCAGGGGCCGTCATCGCCGAAACCGCTGATGCGGCAGTGAACGAGACGTGGAAACCGCTCCCGCAGATGATCTTCATAGCCGAGGCCCCAGCGTTCCATGCTGCCGGGCTTGAAGTTCTCCACCAGCACGTCGGCTTCCCGCAACAATGTCAGCAGCACCTCCCCGCCCCGCTCGCTGGAGAGGTCAAGTCCGATCGAGCGCTTGTTGCGATTCAGTCCGAGAAAATAGGCGGCGTCGCCTGCGTGAAACGGCGGCCCCCAGTCCCTCGTTTCATCGCCGCGGGGTGGTTCGATCTTGACGACTCTGGCGCCGTGGTCGGCAAGGATCTGCGTGCAATAGGGGCCGCCGAGCACGCGCGACAGGTCGATGACCAATTTGCCGTCGAGCGCGCCCGCGATTTTTGTTTCGGCTGGATTCGGCTGCAAGTTGCCCCCACCAAAACCGTTCCGCGGCTTTGACTCCCCCCGAGGGGGAGTATGTGAATCGTGGATCGAGCTTTGAACTTCGAGGGGGGAGTGTACACGATCGCGCATCAGACATACTCCTGCAATATGTCGGCCGCGAGACCGTCCCGGGTGACGATGCGCTTGAGATTGCCCAAGGCTTCGAGTTGGACCTGCCGCGTCCGTTCCCTGGTCAGGCCCACTTCCCGGCCCACCCGCTCCAGCGTGTCGGTATCGTGCCCTTCTAGTCCGTACCGCCGCAGCAGCACGTCCCGCTGCCTCGGCGCGAGTTCCCGCAGCCAAGCCGACATCCGCTTGCGCAATTGCTTCCTGCCGTGGCAATTTCCCGGCTCGGGCACGGTCGGTTCCGGCAGCATGTCCAGCAAAGGAGGCGCATCGATTTCCTTCGAAATCGGCGCATCTATCGAATAGATTCCGGCGTTCAGCGCCATGATCCATTTCACCCTGGCGGGAGATCTCCCGGTGCGCTCGGCGATCTCCTCCACCGTCGGCTCCCGGTACCTGGCGGCCAGGAGATCGCGTTCGGCGCGTTTGACCACGTTGAGTTCCTTGGCGATATGAACGGGCAGACGGATAAGCCGCGCCTGATACATGAGCCCGCGTTCGATGTAATGGCGAATCCACCAGGTCGAATAGGTTGAAAAACGGAATCCTTTCCCGGGATCGAATTTTTCGACGGCGTGTATCAGCCCCAGATTGCCTTCCTCGATGAGATCCAGAAAGGACAGCCCGCGCCAGCGATAGTGGGTTGCGATTCTGACCACGAGTCGCAGGTTCCCCTCCACCATGCGGTTCCGGCATTCTTCGTTCCCCTGCATGGCCGCGCGCCCGTATTCGACTTCCTGTTCGGCGGTCAACAGCGGCTTGTAGCCGATTTCCGAAAGATAGAGCTGGGTCGAGTCCGGGGCCGGATCCGCGGCCGCCCAACGGGCGTATTCCACCGTCCGATCCGGCCTCTCTCCCCGCGCCGCCGAGAAAGCGGCTTGGATTTGGTCGTAGTCCTGAATTTCCCGGCATCCGTCGCCGGACAAGGTGTTTTCGTGCATACGGAACATCCCTCTCCGCCGCCGGCGCGACCCGGCGACGAATCCAAAAATAGTAAATGATCTGCTTTATGAAACCGGTCTTTCACGACCGGTAAGGAAAGTATAGAAAGGGAGGGGGAAAGTGCTTAATCGGACGGACGAATCGCTCGAACGGGACCGGCAGACCGTTTTGGAGGCGGCTACGCGAATAAAACCGGAGTGCGCCGGCCAACCCGGCGCACTCATGCAATATCCGCCTCAGCGCTCCTGATATCGCTGCAAGGTCTCCGAAACCGTCGCCACCACGCGGCGATTGGCTTCGCGACCGGCTTCGGTGTCGTTGTCGGCGACGGGAAGTTGCTCTCCAAATCCCTGCGTGGTGATGCGTCCCGGCGAAATGCCGAAATCTTCGATCAGCATGTCGCGCACGGCGTCCGCGCGGCGCTGCGACAGGTCGAGGTTGTAAAGTGGGGTGCCCACATTGTCGGTGTGACCTTCAAGTTGCAGCATGACGCCGTCATACTCGCGCATGAAATCGGCGAGATCTTCGATCTCGGCAATGTACTCATCGCGAATGAGGGACTCGTCAAAGTCGAAATTGACCTGCAATTCAAAACTGGCGATTTCCTCAATCAGAATCGGACAGCCGCTATCGTCCACCGCGAAGTTGGAGGGGGTATCCGGGCAATCATCGTCCGGGTCGAGCACGCCGTCGCCGTCGGAATCGGGCGGCGGCGCAACCGCGACGGGCTCGGGCTCCGGCGGCGGCGGCGGATTGCGTTCGCCGAGATAGTAAACGAGTCCCGCGTTGAAGCCGATGTCGCTGTCGCGGCTCAAATAGTTGTATCTGCTCAAACCGGCGCGCAGCACCACCTGGTCCCTCAACTCGAATTCCAAGCCCGCGCCGTAGTTGACCAAGGTGTCGTTCTCGCCGTCAACATTTATATTGCCGACGGCGCCGCTCAAATAGGGCCGCAGCCTGTCTCCCGGATCCCCCAAGGTATAGCGCAGGCCCACTTCCCAAGTATCCAGATCGGCCTCTTTCTGGTTGTCGGCGTAGGCCGGGTCGGCCTCCATGAAGCCGAGTTCAGCGCTCCAGCGGCGGTCGAAATCGATGCCGAGGCTGAAAGTAAAACCGACTTCGCTGTTTTCCAGCATGTTTTCCTGGTCAAATTCCAGCAGGTTCAGGCCCGGCGAAACGTAGTAGACCGGATCCTGCGCCCGGGCGCTGCCCGCAAACGCGATGACCGCCGCGGCCAACATCGCGCGGACCAGATTCCATGTGATGTTTCTGTTGTTCATTTACTTGCTCCCTAATTGCGCAATTCAGGTTTGGCAACAGAAGATATGACCTGAATTCGACTTAATCAATCAATTATAGGCGCTATCAGCGCATTGTCCAAAACAGCCCTGGATTTCGACAGCATTCATCACTTTGCCGCCGAGATTCCGCGTCTTCGCTACGCGCGGATTGACACTGGGGGAACGGTCATCCCGCGCGCAGTCGCAGGATCTCTCAGCCGGAGAATTGTCGGCGGGCCACCATGCGGCTGGCCATCGTCCCGGCGGCGGACTAAAATACCGCTTCCGCGGGATTCCTCCCGAAACAGGGTTTCAACCCTTGCACTACTGGCGCGCGGAAATCCTGCGGCTGCTGCTGGTCCTGGCCGCAACCACCCTGATCGGCTGGCTTGCCGGCAATATCCCGGCGGCGCTGCTGGCCGGCGTCGCAGCCTATCTCGCGATCAACTACCTGCAACTCTGGCGCCTGCGCAACTGGCTCAAGGGGAACCCTTCCGCCAACCAAACCGAACCGCCCGAATCCTTCGGCCTCTGGGGCGAAGTCTTCGACGGCATCTACAAACTCGGCCGACAGGAGCAAAAGACGCGGGATTACCTCGAAAGCATCATCCGCAAGGCCCAGGAATCCTCTTCGGCGCTCGAAATCGCGGTCATCATGATCGACCGGGAAGGCAGTCTGGTGTGGTGGAATCTGGCCGGCTCAAGGCTGCTCGGATTCGAGTATCCCCGGGACCAGGGCCATCCCGTGACCAATCTGGTCCGCGACCCCCGTTTCTCACAATACTTCCACGACGCCGATTACAGCGAGTCGCTGAAGTTGCCGGCGCCGGGGGACAATTCGCGCACTCTGGAATTCGAGATCGCGCTGTTCGGCGAACGGGAAAGACTGATGATCGTGCGCGACGTCACCCGCCTCCATCGCATGGAAATGATGCGCGAGGATTTCGTCGGCAACGTCTCGCATGAACTCGGCACGCCGATTACCGTAATCAAGGGCTATGTCGAAAACATCATGGACAACGTGCGGAATCTGGACGAAAAATGGCGCAAGCCGCTGCGGCAGATGCTGCAACAGTCGACACGCATGGAGAACATCGTCCGCGACCTGTTGATGTTGACGGCGCTGGAAACCAAAGCAGTCAAGAGGCAACAAAAACCGTTTAATATCTGTCAGTTGATTCGAGAAATTCAACAAGATACTGAACAAATTTATCAGACGAGAAACCACGAATTCGATTTTTCCTGCGACCCGGAACTCGAAATCGTCGGCGACCGCGCCGAGTTGTATAGCGCCCTGTCCAATCTCACCCAGAACGCCGCGAAATACACGCCGGACCAAGGCGCCATCCGTATCGAGGCCGATTACGCCGGCGAAGGCGAGGTCTTTGAAATCCGTGTCATAGACAACGGCATCGGCATCGAGTCCCACCATATCCCGCGCCTTACCGAACGTTTCTATCGTGTCGACGTCAGCCGTTCGTCGGAGACGGGCGGCACCGGACTCGGGCTCGCGATCGTGAAACACATCCTGATGCGTCACGATGCCGACCTGCATATTTCCAGCGTATCCGGCAACGGCAGCACTTTCAGTTGCAGGTTCCCGGCCGAGCGCATCCGCGGGCCCGGCGGTCCCCGTCCGCCGGCGCAGGCGCCCTTCCCCGACCAGCCGCCCCAGATCAACGCGCACTGAAGCGAAGTCCTGCAATTCTCGTACTGCCAGCAAGATCCTGCGACAAAATGGCAGGATTGCCATTTTTGGATGGCGCGTAGTGCCGCCCCGCAGGGGCATGGATGCCCCGAGTCGGTACGCGCGGGATGACCATTCCGCATCGTCACTTCTTCGGCAGCGGCCTCCCCCTGCCGAGGTTGGCGCCGATGACCATGTAGGCGACATGCTCGGAAATATTCTTGGCGTGGTCGCCGATCCGCTCCAGCGCGCGGAATGCCCAGAGCACGATCAGCGCCGCGCTCACGCTTTCCGGATTCCCCATCATGTGCGTAACCGTCGAGCGGATCGCATTATGGTATTCGTTATCGACCTCGACATCCTCGCCGCGGATTGCGGCGGCGGCTTCGGCGTCCATGCGGGCGAAGGCGTCGAGCGCATGCTTGACCATGCTCAACACGCGGTCGCCTATGTTGTGGAATTCACCGAGATGAACCGGATCCTCCCCTTCCTCCGCGAGTTGCAGGGCCGAACGGGCGATACGGGCCGCTTCGTCGCCGATGCGCTCAAGGTCCCTGATCGCCTTGATGATCGCGAGCACGAGGCGGAGGTCGCCCGCCGCAGGCTGCCGACGGGCGATGATCAAGCTGCATTCGATATCGATTTCGCGTTCGAGTCGATCGATTACCTCGTCCCGGTCGATTACCTGCTGCGCCAGTTGGCTGTCGTGTTCGGCCACCGAGCGCAAGGCGTCGGTCAAGGTCTTCTCCACTTGTCCGCCCATGCGCAACATGTGCGTGCGGACCTTTTCCAGATCCTGGCTGAACTGGCGCGAGATGTGCGAACCTGTTTCTTCGGCGGGTTGTGTCATGGCAAGGTTCCTTTCCGTCATTCTGCGCGAAGCGGAGCGCAGTCGCAGAATCTCTTTGAGGATTCTGACAGGTGGTGCATGCCATCCCCGGCTGGGTTCCACTGTTCCATTCTGCGCGAAGCGGAGCGTAGTGGCGGAATCTCTTTGAGGATTCTAGCAGGTTGTGCATGCCATCCCCGGTTGGGCTCCACTGTTTCATTCTGCGCGAAGCGGAGCGTAGTGGCGGAATCTCTTTGAGGATTCTAGCAGGTTGTGCATGCCATCCCCGGTTGGGTTCCACTGTTCCATTCTGCGCGAAGCGGAGCGTAGTGGCGGAATCTCTTTGAGGATTCTAGCAGGTTGTGCATGCCATCCCTGGCTGGGTTCCACTGTTCCATTCTGCGCGAAGCGGAGCGTAGTGGCGGAATCTCTTTGAGGATTCTAGCAGGTTGTGCATGCCATCCCCGGCTGGGTTCCACTGTTTCATTCTGCGCGAAGCGGAGCGTAGCGGCGGAATCTCTTTGAGGATTCTAGCAGGTTGTGCATGCCATCCTTGGCGCGGCCTCAGTGGCTTCGACCGACCCCGGTCTCGCCATCCTTGGCGAGCCGTTCGGCCCTCGAAAAGCGATGCTTTTCGTCGGCTTCGCCGACCGGGCCTCACCCTCACCCTCACCCATAACGCCCGGTTATATAGTCTTCGGTCTGGCGTTTGACGGGGTTGGTGAAAATTCGGGCGGTCGTATCGAATTCCACCATGTTGCCCATGTACATGAAAGCCGTATAGTCGGAAACCCGCGCCGCCTGCTGCAGATTGTGCGTCACGATGACGATGGTGTAGTTCTTTTTCAAGCCGGTGATCAGTTCCTCGATCTTCAGGGTCGAAATCGGATCGAGCGCCGAAGCCGACTCGTCGAGCAACAGCACCTCGGGCTCCACCGCCAGCGTGCGCGCGATGACCAGCCGCTGCTGCTGTCCGCCGGAAAGTTCCAGCGCGCTTCGGTGCAGCCGGTCCTTCACCTCGTCCCACAGCGCCGCCGCCTCAAGCGATTCCTGCACGGTTTCGTCGAGCCTGCGGCGTGAGTTGATGCCGCGGATGCGCAGACCGAATGCGACATTTTCGTAAATCGATTTCGGAAACGGATTCGGTTTCTGAAACACCATGCCGACCCGGCGGCGCAATTCGGTCACATCGATCTTCGACGAATAGATGTTCTTGCCTTCGAGCCTGATGCGTCCGGTGACGACGCAGTCGTCCACCAGATCGTTGAGCCGGTTGAAACAGCGCAGCAGGCTGGTCTTGCCGCAGCCGCTCGGTCCGATCAGCGCCGTAACCCGTTGCCGCGGAATCGTCAGGCGAATCTTGTTCAGCGCTTGCCGGGTTTTGGCGTAACGCAGGCTCAGATTGCGCATTTCGAGGCAAGGCGCGGGTTCAATCGAGGGTTCAATCGGGGCTTCGACCGCAGCCGCAGCAGCCGCGCCGGCGACCTCGTATTCCCTGTTCATGACCAGGCCCCCGCATCCAGTGCCTTGTATCGTTCGCGCAGCCGTCCGCGCATGACCACCGCGCTCAGATTCAGCGCGGCAACGACCGCGACCAGCAGAAAGGCCGCCGCGAAGGCTTGCGGCATGGCGGCCTCGACGTTTGGACTTTGCGTTGCCAAGTCGTAGACATAATAGCCGAGATGCATGAATTGCTGTTCCAGGTGCAGATAGGGAAACTCGGTGTTCAGCGGCAGCGCGGGCGCCAGCTTGACGACGCCCACCAGCATCAGCGGCGCGACTTCGCCCGCGGCGCGGGCCACCGCGAGGATGAGCCCGGTGAGCATCGACGGCCGCGCCAGCGGCAGGACCACGCGCCACAAGGTCTCAAACTTGGTCGCGCCCAGCGCCAGACTGCCTTCGCGCAGCGAAGCGGGAATGTTCGCAAGCCCCTCTTCGGTGGCGACGATCACGACCGGCAGTGTCAGCAGCGCCAGGGTCAACGAAGCCCACAGCAGTCCGGGCGTGCCGAAAGTCGGCGCCGGCAGCGATTCGGAATAGAACAGGCGGTCGATCTCGCCGCCCGCCAGGTAGATGAAGAATCCGAGGCCGAACATGCCGTAGACGATCGAAGGCACCCCGGCCAGGTTGTTGACCGAAATACGGATGACGCGCGTCAGCCATCCTTTCGGCGCGTATTCGCTGAGATAGACGGCCGCGACCACGCCGAGCGGCGTAACCAGCACCGACATCAGCAGGACCATCATGGCGGTGCCGTAGATCGCGGGCAGCAGGCCGCCCTCGGTATTCGACTCGCGCGGATCGTCGGTCAGGAATTCGAACAAGCGCGCCAGGTACGTCCCCATGGCTTCGAACCGGTTCATCGCGTTCGGCCGGTAGGCGCGCACGATATCGGCCACCGGCAATTCCACCTCCGCGCCGCCGGCGATGCGGAAAATCGCGGAGTCGCGCTGAATCTGGCGATTCAGTTCGAGCAGGCGCATCTCCCGCGGGCGCAGGTCTTCCGCGCCGAAATCGATGTCCGCAATGATTGATCTTTCGATTCGCTCGATTTCTCCACGCAACTGTCTGGCCCGGTTCAGCCGCCGTTGCAATTCCGGCCAGAGAGCGTCGGTTCTTTCCGCCGCCGGCGCCGACGATGCCGCTACCGCTTCTCCATTCTGCTGAATGCCGCTCAGAAAACCGTAGAAATTGCCCCATTCCCGGCGTTCCAGCGTCACCAGTTGTTGCGGATATGCGACTTCGTCGAGCAAGGCGGGCAGGATCCAGGCGAAATCGCTGCCGGTGATGTCGCGATTGCCGAGCTTGAGCAGTTGCCGCTCGACCCTGCCGCCGTCCAATTGAGCGCCGACCGCGGAAAACCGCAACTGCCCGGCGTCGACCGTTGCGCTGTCCGCAATCTCGCCGATCACGATAACCGGCGGGTCCACCGCCAGGTAGTTCGCCTGCAGCACGGGCTTCGGCCAGAAATGCCCCATGCCTCTCGCGCCGAGCAGCAGCAACAGTCCAAAGACCATAGCCAGACAGACGGCGACCGCGCCGGCAACGAGCCAGATCCAGGGCGCCCCGCTGCGGTACCAGCCTGATACGCCGCCGTTCATATCGTCCGGTACCTTTTGCGCAGCCGTTGCCGCACGAGTTCGGCGATCGTATTGAGTGCGAAGGTGAACAGCAGCAGCACCAGCGAGGCGAGAAACAAAATCCGGTAATGCGTACTGCCGACTTCCGATTCGGGAATCTCGATCGCCAGGTTCGCCGCGAGCGTCCGCATACCCTCGAACAGGTTCATGTCCATGATGGGCGTATTGCCGGTTGCCATAAGCACGATCATCGTTTCGCCAAGCGCCCTGCCGAAACCGATCATCAACGCGCTGAGAATGCCCGGCGCAGCGGCGGGCAATATCAGCCAGACCATCGTCTGCCAACTGTTCGCGCCGAGCGCCAGCGCACCATAACTCAGGTGGCGCGGCACGGTGAAGACGGCGTCGTCGGCGATCGAATAGATCGCGGGAATTACCGCGAAGCCCATCGCGACGCCGACGATCATCGCATTGCGCGAGACATAGCCCAGTCCCCAGCGCAACGACAGCCAATCCCTGAGACTGCTTTCGAACAGCCAGCTTTCGAGCGGTGGAGCGAGCAGCCAAGCCAACCAGCTCGCCAGCAGCAGCACCGGAAGCAGCGCCGCCAATTGCCAGCCTTCCCTCAGCCCGGCCTCGAACCGTTCCGGCAAGCGCGCCAAGGCGGTGCTCGCCAACACCACCGAGATTGGCAGCAACAACGCTCCCAGCGCCAGCGCGGAGAGATTCGCGTCGACCAACGGCGCCAGCCAGAGGCCGGCGAGGAAACCGATCACCACCGTCGGCACCGCTTCCATGAGTTCGATTAATGGCTTGATCTGGTGCCGCAGCCCCGGCGGCATGAAATAGCCGGTATACACCGCGGCGCAAACCGCCAGCGGCGCCGCGAAAATCATGGCGTAAAACGCGGCCTTCAAGGTGCCGAAGGTAAGCGGCGCCAAGCTGTACTTGGGCTCGAAGGCATCGTCGACGGCCGTCGTCTGCCAGACCAGCGCCGGTTCGGTATAGTTTTCGTACCAAGTACCGGTCCACAAAGCGGAGAGGGAGAATTCCGAATACCGGTTGTCCAGCCGCCACAGAGCGAGACCGCCCCGCCCGTCTTCGAGCAGCAATGCGTCGCCCGCGGGCGCCAGCGCCGCCGCGCTGGCGCCGCGGGCGATCATGCCGCCGGGGCCGCGACGCAAGCTTTCGGCTTCGGCGGTGGCGTTGACCAGGGCCAGTTCGCCCCGCTCTCCGATGGCGACGAAATTGCGCCGGCCCCGTTCGATGTCGATGGCTGCGACCGCGCTGTCGAACAACTCGAAGCGGCGCACCTGGCGCAAACGCGCCGCATCGCCTTCGCGCACGATGAACCATTGCCCCACGCCGCCGCCGCTGTCCGCCGCGAGCAGGGACATGCCGCCGGCAAGCAGCCGCGCGTCCACAAGCCGCTCCGGCGCCGCGGCGAGCGCGGCCGTATCCACGACGCGCGCGCCGCTTTCCGGGCCGAGTTGAACCAGACTCAATTCCCCGGATGCGGAGACGAGAAACATCCAGCGCGGATCCTCGGTCAACAGGATCCTGTCGGCATTCGTTGCGTCGATGGCGAACTCGCGGCGCGCGCTCGCCGCCGGCCGCGGCGTCGCCACGAACGCGGTCGAATCCAGACCCGCATCTTCTTCCAGCAGGACCGCGCGACCGCTCACGCCGATGGCTGCGATGGCGATGCGGCCTTGTCTGGTCCGCAACGCCAGCGCGCGCAAGGGCTCACCGGCCAGCAGCCGAAACGGCACCCGGCCGAACGGGAACTCCAGGCGCGGCGGAACCGCCCCCGCGCCGGACTCCGGAGACGCATTCCAGCCCGCGACCAACACCCCGCCGTTGGCGAATCCCGCCGCGAACAGGCCGCTGCCGGCCACATCCTCGGCAACGGCGGTCAGTTCCGCACCGGCAATACCCGCCAGATTCTCGCCCTCCAGCCGTGCGCCAGCGGCGAGATCGTAAAATTCAACCCTGCCCCGATCATCGACGCGCAAGGCCACGCCGGACGCCGCATCGACTTCGAGCAGTCGCGCCGAGCCCGGGGCCGGTTCGGGGAAGTATTCGCCCTCGGACAATTCGGCGCCCCCGAACAGCGGCAGCACTTCATAGACCAGGTAGAAAAAAATCAGCAGAATCGCGCAAATAATGCCCAAGCCACCGATCGAAACGACAATTCGCGCGGTTCGGTCCCAGAAGCGGCGTTGCGGGTTCGAAGCCATGCCTCCAACCTATGGCGCCAGAGCGCTGAGGGATTCGCCCGCCAGCGCCGCCGGCAGCGGGATATAGCCGCTGCGCGAGACGATCTCCTGACCTTCCCGGGACAGCGCCATGCGAATGAATTCGCGTTCGAGCGGCGGCAGCAAATCTCCGGCGGGCCGGTTCACGTAGAACAGCAGATAACGGGTAAAGGGATATTCGCCGGCCACGGCTTGCGCGGGAGTGGCGGTTCTTTCCTCTCCGGCATGGCGCCAGGAGACCGGCACGATGCGCACACTCGAAGTGCTGAAAGCGATGCTGGCGTAACCAATGCCGTTCAGGGTCGAACCGATCGCCTGCACCAGGGAGCCCGAGCCGGACTGTTCGTTCACCCCGACGTGAAAATCGCCGCGGCACAGCGCCGTTTCCTTGAAAAAGCCATAGGTTCCGGACACAGAATTCCGGCCGAAGGCGAGTATCCCGCGACCGGCCCAAGGTTCGGGCAGTCCCATCTGAAGCCAGTTTCCGATGCGTCGTCCGGCGCCGCAGCGCAAGGTGGAGGAGAAGATCGCGTCTATTTCGGCAAGCTCGATGCGCGGCAACGGATTGTCCCGGTGCACGAGAATCGCGAGCGCGTCGAGCGCGACCGGAACCGGCGTGGGCGGATAGCCGTAGCGGGCGGTGAACGACTGGATTTCCGCGCGACGCATGTTGCGGCTCATCAGGCCGATATTGGCCGTGGTCTCGGTCAGCGCCGTGGGCGCCGCGGAAGACCCGGTCGCCTGAATCTGGATGTTGACATTCGGATAAATGCGCTTGAATTCTTCCGCCCAAAACGTTGTCAGGTTGGCGACGGTATCGGAGCCGGTCGCGGACAAGGTTCCCGAAATCCCGCTTACCGCCCGGTAATCCGGCAGTTCCGCCTCGACCGCTGCCGCCGGCCGCGCCAACGCCGAAAGCAGCGCAAGACAGGCAAACCAAGAACGCAAAAAGCAACGCAAGGTGGATTTCAACAGCTCATGCTCATGGCGCCATAGTGTACGGCATAACGGCA
The DNA here is from genome assembly GCA_963664805.2 of Pseudomonadales bacterium. GTDB lineage: Bacteria > Pseudomonadota > Gammaproteobacteria > Pseudomonadales > Pseudohongiellaceae > UBA9145. The sequence goes on from OY761612.1 coordinate 1,080,644, forward strand.
AATGCTAGTATCTTGCTTGGATTCCGTGGATTTTCGAGTGTAAGAATGGCCGTGGCGGACAGTTTTCCGGCGCTCACGCTGGTCGGCGACGAGACCAGGCATCCGGGTGAGGCGCACGACAATCTGCATACCGATGACCTCGGCAAGGGCGAGGACATCGATCTGAGTCATGGCGGCTACCTGGAAAACCGCGAGCTCAGTTATTTCAAGTTCAATCTTCGCGTCCTGTCCCAGGCGAGCAATCCGGAACATCCGCTGCTCGAGCGATTGATGTTCCTGCTGATCTTCAGCTCCAACCTCGATGAATTCTTCGAAATCCGCGTGTCCGGACTGAAAAAACGCCTGCGTTTCGACATGCAAAAGCCCGACCCGGACGGCAAATATCCGGAGCAGATTCTGCGGCAGATTCACGAACAGGTCCGCGCGGCCCTCAACGAGCAATACCGGATTCTGAACGAGGATCTGTTTCCGTCCCTCGCCGCGGAGAACATCCACTTCGTGAAAAGACAGGATTGGGACGGCAAATTGGCCAAATGGGCCAGGGAATATTTCGACAATGAAGTCCTGCCCGTCGTCAGCCCACTCGGACTCGACCCGGCCCACCCTTTTCCGCGGCTCGTCAACAAGCGGCTGAATTTTATTCTCTCGCTCGAAGGCAAGGACGCGTTCGGACGGGAAAGCGGACTTGCCATCGTTCCCGCGCCGCGCTCGCTGCCACGGCTGATCAAGGTGCCGGAGGAAATCGCCCCGTTGGGGGACAATTTCGTTTTTCTTTCCTCGATCATTCACGCGTATGTGGGCGAGTTCTTCCCCGGCATGGAGGTGACCGCCTGCCATCAGTTCAGGGTCACGCGCAACGCCGACCTGGAAATGTCCAACGTCGAAATCGAGGATGTGGCGGCCGCCTTGCAAAACAAGCTGCATAGCCGCCGATTCGGCGCCGCGACCAAGCTGGAAGTGGATTCGGGCTGTCCCGAACGCCTGTCGAATTTCCTGCTTGATCGCTTCGAACTGACCCGCAGCGAACTGTTCGAACTCGACGGCCCGGTAAATCTGCAAAGACTGGTGGCGCTTTTCGGTATGCTCGAACGAACCGACCTGCACTTTCCCAAGTTCTCTCCCGGCGTACCGCCGTCGCTGGCGAATTACCACAAGGACGTTTTCAGCGCGGTGGACAAAGAGGACCAGTTGTTGCTGCATCCCTTCCAGTCCTTCCTGCCGATCATCCAGTGGGTGCGGGAAGCCGCCAAGGATCCCGCGGTATTGTCGATCAAGCAGACCCTGTACCGCACCAACGAATCGTCAGAACTCGTCGAAGCGCTGGCCGAGGCCGCGCGCAACGGCAAGGAGGTTACCGTGGTGATTGAACTGCGGGCGCGCTTCGACGAAGAGGAAAACATTCATTTCGCCAGATTTCTGCAGGAAGCCGGCGCCGTGGTGGTCTATGGCGTGCTCGGCTACAAGACCCACGCGAAAATGCTGCTTTTCGTGCGACGGGAAAACGGCCGGCTGAAGCGTTACGCGCATCTCGGCACCGGCAATTACCATCGCAAGAATTCGCTGGTTTACACCGATTACAGCCTGCTGACCGCGGACGAGACGATCTGCGCCGATGTGCACAAGGTTTTCCAGCAGATCACCGGCATGGGCAAGAAGATTCAGCCGAAATTGCTGATCCACGCGCCATTCAGGCTGCGCAAGGCCCTGCTCAAGATGATCGACAACGAAAAACGCGCGGCCCGGGAAGGAAAGCCCGCCCAGATCAAGGCGAAGATGAATTCGCTGACCGATCCCCAGATCATCAAGGCGCTGTATTCGGCCTCCCGCGCGGGGGTGAAGATCGACCTGAACGTGCGCGGCATCTGCTGCCTGCGCCCCGGTCTGCCGCGCATCAGCGAGAATATCCGGGTCGTCTCGGTCGTCGGCCGTTTTCTGGAACATTCCCGGGTGTACTTTTTCCGCAACACCAAGCCGCAAGTCTATTGTTCCAGCGCCGACTGGATGGAACGCAACCTGTCGAACCGCATCGAGGTCTGCTTCCCGATCCTCAACTCCAGGCTCGCCAAGCGGGTCAGGGAGGAACTCGACATGTACCTGAAAGATCGCGTGCAAAGCTGGGAGATGCAAGCGGACGGCGAGTACAAGCCCGCTATGATGAAGCGCGGCGGCGACACCGGCGTGCAGGAAAAGTTGCTGGAAAAACTCGGTTAGAGCGAACTTGCCTGATTTATCTCCGGCAAGTGGCTCGCGCGCATGATCGGCATGGTTTTCTCGTTGCGCGCGAGAAAATCGAGCATGCCTTCGCGTAAAGCCGTCGCGCTGAAATTCAGCACTTCGACATTGAATACCTGCATCAATGCCGCGGCGACGCACCAACCCGGCAAAAGCAGTTCCCTGCGCTCTTCTTTCAGTCCCGGCAACGGCCCGTTTTTCGCGATGCCGGCCGCGAGCGTCCCTTTCAGTTCCCGCAGCGCCGCGGAGGTGATCCGGTTTTCGCCGTAACCCTGGTTTTCGCAAATGTACTTGAGCATCTTCACGGTGCCGGAGGAAGCATAGGCAATGTCCCAGCCGGCGCGGGCGACCGCCGCCTCCGCCGGAGCGAATATCGCGAGCGCGGCTTCGAGTCCGGCATCCATGCGTGCTCCGAGGACTCGCGCATCGCTTGACGGTTCGGCGAAGAAATTGTCGCGCCAGGCCACGGTTCCCGCCGCAAGGCTTTCGGTCATGATTCGTTCGTGGCCGCGGCCGGCGATGACCTCGGTGCTGCCGCCGCCGATATCGACGATCAGGCGTCTTTCATCATTGAGCGGCAGGGAGGTGGTGACGCCGGCGTAGATCAGCACGGCTTCCTGCACGCCGCTGATGACGGAGACGCGAATTCCCATATCCTTGGCGGCGGTCAGAAAATCCGGTGTATTGCGCGCGAGGCGAAAGGCGTTGGTGCCCAGCGCCCAATATTGCCGGATGGGATGCCGGCGCATCAGCGCGCGGAAGTTTTCCAGGCAGGCGGTCCCGCGCTGGAACGCGGCATCGGAAATGAGCCCGGTGGCAACGACGGCTTCGCCGAGTTGCACCTTTTCGCTGCATCGTTCGACGATGCGGATACGACCGTCGTCCCATTCGCCGATGAGCAGGTGGAAACTGTTCGAACCCAGGTCGATACAGGCGTACATGCGGCGCAATTTGACCACGAAACGCGCCAAATTTCAGCATGGTGGATTTTGTGGCCTTGAACCGTCACCGTCTCGTGGGCTGAGTGCGGCGGACGCCGCAAATACGTCCATGTAGGCTTCGGGCTCGGCTTCCTGCCTCGCACGCCCGCCGCACTCAGCCCACGAGACGGCGACTCACGCAGTGCAGATCCGGAAAGACGTCATTCCGTGCGGAGCGGAGTGACTCGGAGCATCCATGCTACGCGCCGTCCAAAATGGCATTCCTGCCATTTTGTCGCGGAATCTCTACATCATCGACTGCTGGTAGTTTTCGATTCCGACCCTGTCGATCAGCGAAAGCTGGGTTTCGAGCCAATCGACGTGTTCTTCCTCGTTGTCGAGAATTTCGCTGAGCAGGTCCCGGCTGACGTAATCACCGACGGACTCGCAATAGGCGATGCCTTCGCGCAGGTCGGGGCAGGCCTGCATTTCGAGCTTGAGGTCGCATTCGAGCATCTCGCGGGTATGCTCGCCGATGAGCAACTTGCCGAGATTCTGGAGATTGGCCAGACCTTCGAGAAACAGAATGCGCTTGATCAGAGCATCGGCGTGCTTCATCTCTTCAATGGATTCCTCGTATTCCTTTTCGGCCAGCTTCTTCAATCCCCAGTCTTCGAACATGCGGGAATGCAGAAAATACTGGTTGATGGCGACCAGTTCGTTCGCCAGCGCCTTGTTCAAATGCTTGATTACGGTTGGGTCGGATTTCATGTGACGCTCCTTTCGGCTGGTATCGGCAAGCATCGCCGACAAGCTTGGCGAAGTCAAGCAAACTTTGTGTAACTCATTGATTTATATGCAAAAACAAATGAGAATCACTTTGATTCGCATCAGTGGCTTCGATTAGTCGCCGGCGGACTGGGCATTGCGGATGGAGAGGGTTCAGACTGCGATTGCGGTCGCTGGATTTGGGTCGAAGGTGGCGGATTGGTGGTATTCGCGGAGGACGCTGCGGGCGTGATTGCCGCATTTGCCGCAGTCGAGACCCACGCCGAGTTGATCGCGCACTTCGACGAAGCTGGTCGCGCCATTGTCGCGGCACAGATCGCGGATCTGGTTTTCAGTGATTTGACGGCAAATGCAGACGTACATGGCATCGTTCCCGCTCGTTGCGGACGATTGAAATACAAATGAGAATGATTGTCAACAGTATTCGCATGTAATAATCAGCGCATCCGCGAATTGGAGGCGAACGCGAGCGCCGGTTAGTCGGCCTTGCCGGTCTCGCACATGCTCGATTCGCCGCAGCTTTTCGCTAGAATAGTGCAACAAGCGCCGCCGTTGCGGTCGGAAACGTCTTTGCGCAATCAGGCAGAACGAACCAAACCGTCGTCGAGCGCGAACCGGCGGCATTTTCGCGGCGACGCAGCCGATGCGGTCGAATTGCTATCCGATGCGCGTCTGCTCGCCGCGGCCTGGGGGCTGTTGCTGGTTGTCAAAGTCTGGCTGGCGTCGCGGCTCGATCTTTATAGCGACGAAGTTTTCTACTGGCTGGCCGCGACCATGCCGGCGCCGGCGTACAGTGACCTGCCCTTCTTCACGGCGCTGCTTGCCGGCCTCGGCTCCGCCCTCGACCCGGGCAATCCCCTCGCCACCCGCGCCTTGTTTCTCGCCGGCGGCACCTGCCTGCCGGCGGTCGTTTACTGGGTGTCCCTGCCTTTCACCGGCAGCGGCGACGCCGGGCGGGCGGCTTTGCTGAGCATTTGTGTGCCTTTGGGCGGATTTCTCGGCTTGCTCGCGGTGCCCGATGTGCCGATGTTGCTATGCGGTTTGCTCAGCCTCGGCTTTCTCGACCGCGCCTTGCGCTCGAACCGGACCGGCTATTGGCTGGGCGCAGGCGTTTTCATGGCGCTCGGCCTGTGTACGCATTACCGCTTCATACTTTATCCCGCCGCCGCGCTACTGTTTCTGCTGGCGCATCGACGCGGCGTTTGGCGCAACGGCGGATTCTGGCTCGCCGCGGGAATCACCGCTCTGGGACTGCTGCCCATGTTGTGGGCGAATCTGCCCGGCAATCTCGGCAGCGCGAGTTTCTATTTCGTCGAACGCCATCCCTGGCGATTCAATGTCGAAGGCCTGTTGCATGTTCCCATGCAAGCCCTGCTCGTTACCCCACCCTTGTACGCCCTCTTGCTCTATAGCGCCTGGCTGATGTTCAAAAAAAGGGACACCCATGTGAATCTGCTCTTGTGGTTCGCATTGCCGCATTTCTTGCTTTACGCCTTGCTCGCGCCATGGTCCGACGCGAACAGCACGAGCGAACATTGGCCTCTGCCCGGCTATTTTCCCCTGCTCGTCTTCGCCCCCGAAGCCCTGCGCCGGACATATGCATGGCTGGCGCGGCGCCTGACAGGCGCCGCCCTGGCCGTGAAATCGATACCGGCGATCGGATTCACCGGCGCATTGCTCGCTTTGGCCGGCATCGGCAGTCAGTCGTGGCAGACGCAATTGCAGCCATTCGTGGGCGCCGGAGTGCTGTCCGAGAAAATGGCCGGCTGGGAGGAATTCGCCGAACATACCGGGCAATTGCTGCGCGAGGCTTTCAACGAACTGCCGGTGACCGTCACGGACAATTACTACACCGCGGCGCAGTTGCAATACGCGGACGTGACGGCGGACGCTTACACCCTGGATAAGGACAAGGCCGTCCGCGACGGGCGCCTCAGGCAACTCGAACTTTGGGGCAGAACGGTTGAATTCGCACGGCGGCGCGCCGGCGAACCGATGCTGTTTGTAACCGAAGACTCGGCCCTGAATGTCGAACAAAAACACGAATTGATGTCCCGCGCCTGTGGACTTGCGGATTCGCTGGAACAAATCGATCAATTGTCCCTGTTCGATGGCGACAAGCGCTTCGGTTTTTATCGCGGCAGGATGTCGGTTGGGCCCGGCGTCCCCGCGGCAAGTCCTTGTCCTTATCCGCCGCAAGCCTGGATCGACCAGCCGGCGCCGGGGGCGGTCCTCTCCGGAACGATCGCGGTCAGCGGATGGGCCTACAATGAAGACTTGGGCGTGGAGCGCGTCCTGCTCTTGCTGGACGGCGCCGTCATCGCGGAATTCAAGTACGGCCTGCCACGTCCCGATGTGGTCGAAGCCAGGAATCTTCTGACCGATCCGAACCAACCGAATTTGGGATTCCAGGCCGAAGTCGAGGCCGCCGCATACGCTTCCGGCCGCCGGGAGCTGTCGATCCGAATCATCGACAGCCACGGCTTTGCGACGGACTACGGTCGCCGCGAGGTGGTACTTCAAGAAAGCTCGGATTAGACCAGGGATTCCTGCGGCACTGCCGAAAAATCAATACGGCGACAGCACTTCGACCGCGATGCGCCATTCCCCCGCCGCGCTCAGCCGCCAGAAGCGCAGATAGTTGGCGCGAAAGCCCGCTTCCTCGGTCGCGCCTTCCTCCTGCATGGTGCCATAGGAATAACCGAGTTCCTGGGAGGCCGCGAGAAAGCCGCCAACATGATTGAGCGCGATGGGTATTGTGGCTTCGAGTTGCGTATCGAGAAACGCGCCATACACCGTGCTCGCATCCTCGGCGCCGACCGCGGGCGCCATGCCCGGCAGATAGACACGCGAGTTCTCCATGCCCCAGCGCAACAAGGCGCGCCGCCCACCGCGGAAATTGATCGAACGGCCGAAGGTCAGGTCCGCTTCGACGAGGGTTTCCATGGGATTGGGATCCGACAAAGCTACAAAGGGGGGCGCGGTTTCCTCGAGCACCGGTCTCGTGTCGTCGAAATTCGGCTGTACATCCATGCTCAGATAGCCGGGAATCAACACCCCCAAGTCGGCCATGAGTTCCCAGCGGATGCCCCGCTTGCGCCAGATCGAGATCAGGTGGCCGTAGAGATCCTGGTCGGAATCGTCGATAGGATTGATGATCACCAGAGGGCCGGCCGAAAGGCCGAGATCCCCCGCTCTCGATACATCGATGTAGTGCGCTTCCCAACTGATTTCGGCGCCGCTGAAGGATTCCGAAGAATACAATTCAAGCGCGTTCACGGGTCCGTCGCGGAACACTACCGAGCCCTGGCCGAGAAATTCGAGAAAGGCCTGGTGCCGGCCGATCTCCAGCGAACGGTCGGCGTAAGACTGGTCGGCGGCTTCGAGTTCGAGCCAGTATTGATATTGTTCACCCGGCCCGTAGTCTTCGGCCGCAAAGCCGGACACCGCCGCGAACAGCAGCATCGATAAAACCGGCCACCTCATTCGATCGCTGTTCAAACCGCGGCTCCAGTTTTCTGCCGACAATGACAAATGGTACTACAACTTCACCAAAACACGGCCCAACGGTACTCGCTTTGCCAATGAGATTCTGCGACTGCGCTTCGCTACGCGCAGAATGACAGGGGGCCGCGTTGAATCCCCGTCGCCAGTTCTTATAATTGGGCGCTTTTCCGGCGGGTGGGAGGCACTCCATGACCAGCGAACTATGGCGCAAGCTCTGCTCCGAAGCGGAGGAAGTCGTTCGAAAAGAGCCGCTGCTGGCCAGTTACGTCTATGCCTGCGTGCTGAACCACAAGGATCTGCAATCCTCGCTGTCCTTCATTCTGGCCAACAAGCTTTCCGACGATGTCATGCCCGTGGTGACCGTGCGGGAACTTTTCGAGGAAGCCTACGGCGCTTCCGCCGAGATCATCGACTGCGCGGCCAGCGATATTCTGGCCGTTTTCGAGCGCGACCCGGCGGTCAACACTTATTTGCCGGTGATCCTGTACCTGAAGGGATTCCAGGCCATCCAGGTGCACCGCTTGGCCAACTTCCTGTGGCGGGGCCGGCGCGAGGAACTGGCGCTTTTCATCCAGAGCCGGAACTCGGAAGTATTCGGCGTGGACATTCACCCCGCCTGTATCATGGGCAAGGGCATCATGTTCGATCACGCCACGGGCATCGTCGTCGGCGAGACATCGGTAATCGACGACAATGTTTCCATCCTCCAGCAGGTGACGCTCGGCGGCACCGGCAACGAGCAAGGCGACCGCCACCCGAAGATCAGGTCGGGCGTGCTCGTGGCTGCGGGCGCCAAGGTGCTCGGCAACATCACCGTCGGCAAAGGCGCCAAGGTCGGCGCCGGCAGCGTGGTGCTCAAGGACGTGGCGCCGCATACCACCGTGGTCGGCGTGCCGGCCAGGCCCGTCGGCACAACAGGCGAGAGCGCGCCGGCGCAAACCATGGACCAGAGCATATTCTGCGATTGAGCTTCATCTTGCCGGTCAACCTTCGGCGCAGCAGGCATTGGCTCTGTCGCCCGCCTCGGAAGACTTCGCTCAAGTTGTCTCGTTCATCTGAATGAGGCAATATATTCAGTCGCATTCAAATGTACGTGGTTGGATAATGGAGGCCTAAGCTTGAATGCTTCTGGAAACCTCGAAAATTGGTACAAACGGGCCAATCTGTAAACATCTCGGTTTTCATCTGCGACTTTCAGTTCATTGCGTGAAATCCAGAACGGGGTGGTGACCGGCCCATTTGTAGTCTTTACTTCCAGCAGTCTTTTCTCTCCTGTTGCGGAATATGAAAGTATGTCATATCCCGCACCATCCCCGTCTTCTATCGAAACCCAACGAACTTTGCCAGCCAGATCGTCTCTGCCCAGAGAAGAAAGTCGATTTTGCTCTGCGTGATAAAGAAACCTCTCCCCCGCTTTCCCCAACTTCCGTGCCATGGAATCTCGTTTGGCTGGATCGAAGTGGCGAATGACACGTCTGACAGTTCGATCAAGCGGTTCCTGTTCGGGTTGCAATATTGGAGCTTCGAAGAAATCAAGCCCTTTCGTTGGAACTTCTACATCTTTGATTTCATTCGCTAGACGATTTGCGATTTCACCGCGATCCAACTGCCTTGCTATCGTATCAAATAACATTGCTTGATAGTTTCTAGCTGGCTTGTATCCCAATATAAATGGCAAGCCCAACCGCTCCATTACCGCGCTGATATTTTGGTGCTTGTATTCTATTGATCCCTTCGAACGACCTATTTCTCCTTGTAATTTCAAATTTCTCTCAGCTTTATTGTAGCTGCCGCCTTCGAGTTCAATTTGCAGCATGGCCAAATAATCCGCAAAAATGGTATCAATCTCATCGAAGCTCCATGTAGTGCCAGCTTTACTCATTCTTGTTTTTCTCCAGCAATTCGCTAATCAAAAAACCAGCCTTCAATGCTCGGGCAATTGATTGCAGCCTAATCAGAGTGTACACGATTTTGTGTACACGTTGCCGCTCCAAGCAGCACTAGCGCATCGACGGCATCTCCCTCATTGTCGGCCACTGCACGGTTGATATCTTCTTCTCGAATTGGAATTCCGCTCCGGCACAACACCTCAATAATGCCCGAACGCTTTTCGCGAGCAAGCGATGTAGAGTGCTTGTAGCCAGTCGGAGTCAACCCCATCCGCTTCAATGTCCATCCCGGAAAACCCTCTACGACGATACTTTTTTGATCAGTTGGCTTACACCAGCCATGAAATGGTAAGACCGACACCTTGCCTCGTTCCGCAGCATCCAATCGCTGTAAGACATCGCTACCGCCTGTAATGGTTTGTCGATACAACTGCTGCCGCACCACTCGAGGTAGTCCTGCCACGTCCGCCAACCAGCCGCTTCCGAAACTCTTTGAGGAGGCCCGAAAGGAAAGTCGATTACCCATAACCCGCCTTCTTTAAGAATTCGGTCAGTGAGCCTTCGACGGTCAATTCCGTGGCAATCTCCCGCACACCTGAGCGACACAAACTGTTCACCGGGACACCAACTTGCGATCCAGAGCTTATCATTTCGCCCATATTTCTCGCTTGCGTCACTAAAGTCGACTCCATGAATGGGCACTAGGGGCGGTTTTTGATCTCTAGTGCTCAAGATTCCCGCATTTGGCTTACTATTGACCTCTATTCGGTCTACTCCTGATGACAGATCAACGAATGTCGCCGGATACCTTCGATCCGATTTCTCGCCAGGTTTCCAGTATGCAAACGCAGGAACAGAACGACCACCAGCCGCGCACACGCGGCGTGGCCGGTTCTGCGTGACCCCAAAAGCCAGACTATGGATTATGCCTCGCCCGCAGGGGGAAGCGGTCAGGATTGCGGATTGTCTCCACACCGAGGTCCACATCCAGTTCGGGCCAATAGAAATGGCCGGGGGTGGGTTCTTGCACATTGAGAATTTTCCCCACGGAGACTTCTTTGAACCATGGGAAATCTTCGTAGGACAGGAACATTTCATCTTCGCCGGCCAGCAACCAGACACCATGCGCTGAAATGCCCGTGACTTCAGTTTTCAAAGTGCTCGCACCAAGCGGTTCTAAACTCATTCTGGCGCTCCTCCACTATCTCTTATCTCTTCTGCTTCCTTCAGATGCCGACGGGACAGTCCGCTATTCCTGGCGAGTTCAATCTCCGGCTCCAACCAAAACTTCGCCTCGCCCTCCGCGCGAATTACGTGAACATGCTTCCGCGGCTCCTCCCTGGAGAAGAAAAAGAACCGAAATCCTTGTTCCCTATGAATCGTTGGAGACATGACAAGTTCCGCGAATAAATGCTCGTAGTTTGTTTTCTGGCCGACTCCGCTCGATGGTAACTTGGAAAAGGATGCTTCAAGGAACATGGCGGATTGATCGGCTTCACCGCGCGAAGAGTGACAACTACGCGGCGAGGCGGATGAGGATTCCGGCGGCGACGGCGGAACCGATCACGCCGGCGACGTTGGGGCCCATGGCGTGCATCAGCAGGAAATTCTCCGCATCGGCCTCTTCTCCCAGGCGGTGGGCGGTGCGCGCCGCCATCGGCACGGCGGACACGCCGGCGGCGCCGATCAGCGGGTTGATGGGATTGCGGGAAAATCGATTCATCAACTTGCCCATCAGGACGCCGGCGGCGGTGCCGGTGGCGAAAGCGAACAGGCCGAGCAGGAGAATTCCCAAGGTTGAAGGCACGAGGAACTGGTCCGCCGCCAGGCGCGAGCCCACCGCGAGTCCGAGCAGTATCGTGACGATGTTGACCAGGGCGTTCTGCGTGGTGTCCGAAAGGCGCTTGACGACGCCCGACTCGCGCATGAGATTGCCGAAGCAAAACATGCCGAGCAAAGGCGCCGCCGCCGGCACGAGCAAGGCGGTAAGCAAGAGCAGCAGCAGGGGGAAGAGGATTTTCTCGGTCCGCCGCACGTGACGCTGTTCGCTCATGCGGATGGCGCGCTCCCCGGGAGAAGTCAGCGCCCGCGCGATGGGCGGCTGGATCAGCGGCACAAGGGCCATATAGGAATACGCCGCGACGGCGATGGCGCCGAGCAGTTCCGGCGCGAGCACGCTGGCGAGATAAAGCGAGGTCGGGCCGTCGGCGCCGCCGATGATGGCGATCGCCGCGGCCTGTTGCAGGCTGAAATCGAACCAGCCCAGATCGGATAGCAGCAAGGCGCCGAGCAAGGTCGCGAAGATGCCGACCTGGGCCGCGGCGCCGAGCAGCATCGTTCTCGGATTGGCGAGCAGCGGCCCGAAGTCGGTCAACGCGCCCACGCCCATGAAGATCAGCAATGGGAAAATCGAGGTCGCCAGTCCAAATTCGTAAAGTTGCCGCAAAACGCCATCGCCGGTGGCGATTTCAATGCCGGGGATATTGGCCAGCAGCCCGCCGAAGGCGATCGGCAACAGCAGCAAGGGTTCGAACTTCTTGCGAATCGCCAGATACAACAACAGCAGGCAGATCAGCATCATCGCCGCCTGCGGCAATTCGAGCTGATACAGTCCGGTGCTTTCCCATAGCGGGCGCCATTGTTCCATCGCCCGGCCCTATTCGCCCAGCAGCAACAGTATCTGGCCCAGTTGCACGCTGTCGCCGCCGCGCACGCGGATGGCCGCAACCGTGCCGGCGGCCGGCGCCTGGACTTCGGCTTCCATCTTCATCGCTTCGAGCACGATCAGCACATCGCCGGCATTGACGGTTTCTCCCACTCCGACCATGACCCGCACCACCGTGCCGGCCAGCGGCGCCTTGATCTGCCGCGCTTGTTCGGCGCCCGGCGGGCCCGCGCCGGGGGCGGCCGCGATTTCGCCGACATGTTCGCCTTCGGCGACTTTGACCACGAACTGCTGCCCACCCACTTCGACTGTGTAGACGCCGGCGGCGTCGACCGCGGGCGCCGCCCGCTCGCGCGCGGCCTCGGGCTTGGGTTCGAAAATCGCCGGATTGTGGCGGTTCTTGAGAAAGCGCAATCCGGCCTGGGGAAAGAGCGCGAAGGTCAAGGTGTCGTCGGCTTCGTCGGCGAGCACGAAACCGTCGCGTTTGGCGATGCCGAGCAATTCGGCGCGTTGCCGGTCGAATTCGGGTTCGAGCAAATCCGCCGGCCGGCAGCGGGTCGGCTCTCCGCCGTCGAGCACCCTGGCCTGCAAATCGAGGTTGACCGGCACCGGCGTCGCGCCGTATTCGCCGCGCAGCAGGCCGGCGGTTTCCTTGGCGATATTGCTGTAACTCTCGCCGCTGAGCACGTTGAAAACGGCCTGCGTCACGACGATCTGGGATACCGGCGTCACCAGCGGGGGAAAACCGAGATCGGCCCGCACCTTCGGAATTTCCTCAAGCACCTCGTCGAGCCGGTCGAGCGCGTTTTGCTCGCGCAACTGGTTCTCCAGATTGGACAACATGCCGCCGGGAACCTGAGACACGAGAATGCGCGAATCCACCCCTTTCAGCGAACCTTCGAAAGCCTCGTATTTCTTGCGCGCCTCGCGGAAATACGCGGCGATCTCTTCGAGCAGTTTCAGATCGAGGCCGGGAAACCGCGGCGTGCCTTCGAGCATGGAGACCATGGTTTCGGTCGGCGAATGGCCGTAGGTGAGGCTCATCGATGAAATCGCCGTATCGATATTGTCGATGCCGGCTTCGATGACTTTCAGGTAGGTCGCCGTGGATAATCCGGTAGTGGCATGACATTGGATATGAATCGGAATGTCCACGGTCTGCTTGAGCCGGGTAACCAGTTCAAAAGCGTCGTAAGGTTCGAGCAGGCCCGCCATGTCCTTGATGCAAAGCGAATCGGCGCCCATGCTTTCGATGTTGCGCGCCATGTCGAGCCAGGTGTCGAGGGTGTGTACCGGACTCGTCGTGTAGGCCATCGTGCCCTGGGCATGCTTCCCCTGCTCGCGGATCGCGGAAATCGGGGTTTCGAGATTGCGAATGTCGTTGAGCGCGTCGAAAACACGAAACACGTCGACCCCGTTGACCGCCGCGCGTTCGACGAATCTGCGCACGACATCGTCGGCGTAATGCCGATAGCCGAGAATCGACTGGCCGCGGAACAACATCTGCTGCCGGGTATTGGGCATGGCCGCCTTGAAACGGCGGATCCGCTCCCAGGGATCCTCGCCGAGAAAGCGGACGCAGGCGTCAAAGGTGGCCCCGCCCCAGGATTCAAGCGCCCAGAAACCCACCTGATCGAGTTTGTCCGCGATCGGCAGCATGTCTTCGATGCGCATGCGCGTGGCGATGAGGGATTGGTGGGCGTCCCTGAGCACGACTTCGGTTATTCCCAAGGGATTGCGCTGATCGTTCATGAGTGAATCCGTTTGACGAGTGTTAAGACATTGCCCGGCGGGCGCGCAGGCGTTGGCGGTGCATGGTCACCGCGGCGACGATGGCGGCCACCTGGGCGGGCGGCGCGGGATAATCGGCCGGTTTTTCCAGCGCCAGGCCCAGAGCCGGCCCGAACCGCTCGGTCAGGATCGACATGGCCCGGGTGGCGAGCACGAGGAGGCAGAGAAAGACAAAAACGATACCGATGCCGAACAGCGCAAGCGGCATTCCCTGACTGACGAGATTCTCCATTTTCCTGGCGCCTTCCGACTTCAGATCGAAACAATTTTACTAGAGCCACGGGGCCAAAGCTAACTGGCCGGATCCAATTGCGGAGACGCGGTTCGCAATGGCGGAGACCTTTGATTATACTGCCGGGGCTCTTACAACCAACCCCGACAACGCAGGAGAAAATCGTGAGCAACTATCTGAAAATAGCAGGGATTTCCCTGCTTTCCATGGCCATCGGCGTCGGCGCCGGCATGTTCGCCGTCAGTTCCGCTCAGAGCGGCAAGCTGTACGAACTGCGCATCTACAAGTCCACCGAGGGCAATCTGGACAATCTGAACGCCCGCTTCCGCGACCACACCATGCGCATCTTCGAAAAGCACGGCATGGAAAACATCGGCTACTGGACGCCGACCAGCGAAGAAGAGCGCGACGATACCCTGGTCTACATCATCGCCCACGACAGCGAGGAAGCTGCCGCCGCTTCCTGGGGCGCTTTCATCCAGGATCCCGAATGGCAGGAAGTCGCTGAAGCCTCCAACGCCAACGGCCAGATTCTCGCCGGCATCGAGAACAAATACATGGTGGCGACCGACTACTCGCCCATGCAATAGACGAACGGAACCGGACGGGCATCCCCGCCCGTCCGGGACTGTTCAGTCCGTGCGCGCATTCAGCCGCACTCCGGCCGCAAGCGGTGTGCCAGCGCGATGGTCTTTGCCCTTCATCGGGTCCACCTTAGTGTGAATTCGTCCGCGCGGCGGAACCCGAAGGCGGCCACGGCCACCAGGATGAGCGTCTCGGCCGCCAGTACCCCCGCGTGCAACACAATCGGCTGCCCGGCGTCCATGCCGATGACCTTCAGCGCGAGTTGCGCGTGGTGATACGCCGGAAACGCCAAGGCAAGGCTTTGCATGAAATCGGGAAACATATAAATAGGGAGCCAGAGCCCCGAGAGCATTGCCATGGGAAGGAAAACGAGATTGACCACAGCGACGGCCGCACGCCCCTTCGTCCACGCGCCTATCGCCAGACCCAAGGCGCAATACGGGATAACGCCGCCGAGTAAGACGCCGGCTAACGCGAACCATTGCCAGCGGTGAAGTTCCGCTCCCGCCAAATAGCCCGCCATCAGGAACAGGCAGAGCACCACGACCGAGCCGAAAATTGCCGCCAATACCACTTTCGCGAACAGGTAGGCCCCTGCCGGCATGGGCGTGGTCTGTTTCAGCAACAGGACGCCCGTGTCGCGTTCGGACGCAAGTCCGATGCCGAATCCGAACAGCGACGGTCCCAGGACGCCGAAGGCGCTATATGTCGCAAGCAAGTAGATCGGCACGCCGCCCGTGCCCATCATGACTCCGAAAAACAGGTAAAAAAGGAGTGGGAAAGCCAAGGTGGGGATAGCGAATGCGGGCTCCCGCAGCACTTCCAGGAATTGGAAGCGCGCCTCCAACAGATAGACCCGTAAGCGCCGGACGGGACTGAATCGCTGTATTTCCCGAAGTTCCGTCAATGCACCGCGGCTCTCTCCGGCGGCTCCGGTCTCGCCCGTCATTGCGCATCCTCCGTTCCTTCCCGCGTCAGCGCGAGAAACGCGTCTTCAAGCCCGGCGGCAACGACCGAGAGATCCGACAGCGACTCGTCGCGGGCAAGCAGTTCCCGCACCAGATCCTCCGCCCGTGTCGTCAGGACCTCCAAATGCCGGCCCCGGGTTCTGGCCTCGATCACGCCGGGCAGACCGGCGATTTCGTCCTGCTGGATGCAGGTGACGCCGCGCACCAGACGCCCCGCCGTACGCGCCTTGATCCGCGCCGGAGACCCTTCCGCGATGGCCCGCCCCCGATGGATGACCATGACGCGGTCGGCCAATGCGTCGGCCTCGTCGAGATTGTGCGTGGTAAGGACGGTTGTGCGCCCGGACTCCCGCAGCGACCGGATCTCAGCCCACAGCCGATGTCGGGCGTCAATATCGAGCCCGGCCGTCGGCTCGTCGAGAAACAGCAATTCCGGGTTGCCCGCCAACGCCAGGGCGAACATCGTCCGCTGCTTCTGTCCGCCGGAGAGCTTCCCGAACCGACGTCCCGCGAGATCTTCGAGACCCGCCATGGCAAGCAGACGCGAAGCCGAAAGCGGGGCGGGATAGTATGCGCGAAACAATTCTATGTGCTCGCGCACTGTCAGATTCGCGGAAATCCCCGACTCCTGAAGCATCGCGCCCCGGCGCATTCTCACTTCTTCGGCACCCGGCGCGCGACCGAATACGCTGGCTTCCCCCTCCTGCCGCTGAAGACTGCCGAGAAGGAGCTTGATGGCGGTGGTCTTGCCGGCGCCGTTGGGACCGAGCACACCCAGAATCTCGCCCCGGCGAACGTTCAGGTCGAGTCCGTTCAGTGCGACCACAGCGCCATATCGGTGGGTCACACCCGACAAACTCGCGAGGGTTTGGTCAAGTGTCATCGCTATCGATTTTCAGCTTGAACTTGAGGCCAAGCCTACCCGCCTCGTCGTACTGCGGTTTGAGGGTTTCGGTGAATGCCCCCAATTTCTCGGTGAAGGGCGTGGCGAACCCGAACGCGCCATTTACTTGTTAGAAGGTCGGTTCCCCGGGGATTCCGTCGATAACGAATATCCGGTCCCCAAAGGGCTCGCCGACCCGGAAATCGGTCCAGACCGCCTCGTTCGCCTTAACGCCGTCGTAAAACAGGCGAACGAGTCCCGCCTGGCGCCAATCAACGCCGGGCTTCGAGAAATAGTGGGAATACCGCCGCTCGTGCCAGCCGCGCGGCGTGTCGAAGCCGACGTACAGGGCGTCGAATGTATCCTGATCGAAACCGAACAGGGTCTTGCCGCCCGCCGGGTCGGTGAGTGCGACCATGTAAGCGGGCTTGCCGTCAATCGTGCGGTCGGCGCGGCGGTTTTGCTTCCAGCCTACGTCAAGCGCGTTGCGAATCGCGCCGAAGCCGAAATTATTGCTCCACATCGCGTTGGCGGATTGATCCGGCATGCGTCCGGACTGATCATAGGTCGCCTCACCGTCGAAGCTCAGGAGCATTGCGAGACCGCCATCGCTCCAGGCTTCGATCCGCACCTTGCCGTTGGCGGCGTGGGCGTCGGCTTTCTCGTCCGCGAATTCCCGCCACATGGCGTAGCGGTCCCAGATCCGGCTGCCGCCGCCCTCGTCGTAGACGATGTTGTAACCGCTAAGAAACAGCGTACCCGGCCTGACGAAAGTCTCGCCACCGGCAGCCTCGTGGGCCAACTCGATGATCGTTCTTCCATCTAGATCAGGCTGACTCTGGCTGCTGAACGGCATGGACGTACGATTCTCGATTGATGGCGGGGCTTGCAACGATTGACTGCGCTGAAATTCAGCTACCACGTCCTGGGCTACCTGTTGCAGGAAGCGTGCGTCTTCGCGGTTGATTGCGCCGAAGTAATCGTAATCGCTGTCTAAGGGCGACAGGTCCCAGACGCTGGCCACGATTACGCAGGCGGCGAGATAGGTGCCGAGCAGGTCGGGATGGCTGCCGTCGAATTGTTTGTGGAGCACTATCTCAGGCCGGCGCCGGTAGGCTTCCTCGAACGCCAGGCCCACGGGAATCACCAGGCCGCCGATTTCGTCGGCGGTTTCGACATAGAGCGATTCGATTGACTCGATCATGTTCGGATCGAATCGGGGATGGGGCCGAGAATACGCGTGGGTCATGTATAGCGCGGTTTCGGCGCCTACGGCGCTGATCTTGCGTTCGAATTCGGCGGCGGTTCGGGCGAATTCTTCACGCCGCCGCTTGCTCAGGGGCTCGCCACTGCCGCCTTGCAGGATGACCAGCTCGAATGGTTCGTCGATGCCTAGCTTCCCCGGCGCGAGATGGCTGTCAAGCGGATGATGGTTCAGCGCCGCGCCGCCGATGGTCGCCGATTTGAATTCGATACGCTCGCCAAGCGCCGGATCGAGCGAAGCCAACATGCGCGAGACATGATTGTGCAAGCTGTCGTTGTAGTAGAAGTAGCTGTTGCCGACGAACAGCACGCGTTCCGGCGCCGGGTTTTCGAGTGTTGTTTTCAACGGTTGGGAATCGGCTGGCGCGACGGCAAAAATCAGCATGGCCGTAACGGCGGTCAGCAACGATTGTTTCGGGTTTGGCATGGCAAGCCCCTTCGGCGGCTTTGTGCGAAAAATAGCATGGGAGCGGGGGTCGCCGATACTCGATCCCCCGTCAAAGGGGGAGTGTGGGCGCGAACCGATCAGTCGATTCCGAGCGCGGCGGCGCCGGGGCGGCGCGGGTCGGCGGCGCCGTACAGCAGGCCGTCGCGCAGCATGATCGATTGCGTGCTGCCCATGGTCTGCTGGATTTCGATTTCATGGCCCATGGCTTCGAGCAGGCGCAGGCTGTCGGCGCCCGCGCCGCGTTCGACGCCGAGTTCGGGTTCCCGCCAGGCCTGATAGATGCGCGGCGCATGAGTCGCCTCGGCGATGTTCATGCCATAGTCCACGGTATTGACGATGAGTTGCAGGATGACGTTGTGGATGCGGCTGCCGCCGGGGGTGCCGGTTACAAGAAATAGTTCGTCGTCTTCGTCGAAAACCATGGTCGGGGTCATGGTCGAGACCACGCGCTTGCCCGGCTCGATTCGATTCGCGTGGATGTCCGGGTCGCGAATCGAGAAATTGCGCATCTGGTTATCGAGAATAATGCCGGTGCCGGGAATGACGAGGCCCGAACCGAAGGAATAGCCGAGGGTGTAGGTAAGGGACACCGCGTTGCCCTCGTCGTCCACCACCGACAATTGCGTTGTGTCCCGGCTTTCTTCGACAGCGTCGGAACTGGCGGCGAGCGCGGTCGCCAGCGCGGCACCGGAGCTTTCCGCCAATCCTTCTGCCTCCAAAGCTCCCAAGTCGCCATTGGCGGCGCCAAGGTTCTGGTAAGCAGCGGCATCCATGGGGGAGATTTCCGCCACCGGCCTGGCGCGCTCCGGGTCTATGCGCCCGGCCATCTCGCGGGCGATCTCCCCACTGAGGAAGCCCGCAATCGGAACTTCAGCGAAGTCGGTGTCACCGAGGCCTTCACGGCGGTTGGCGTTGGCCTGCTTCATCGTTTCCGCGAGCACATGCAGGCTCGCGGCCGAGCCCTGGGGCAGGCTCGCCATATCGTAGTGGCCGAGTACATTGAGCATCTGCAACAGGGCGAGTCCGCCGACGCTGCTCGGCGGCATGGTCACGACGCGATGGCCGCGATAGTCCGTGGCGATGGCTTGCCTTTCCCGCACACGGTAGTTCGCCAGGTCTTCGGCGCTGATCAGGCCACGATTCTGTTCCATATAGCCGTAAATCCGCTCAGCGATGGCGCCGCGATAGAACGCATCCGCTCCGTGCTCACCGATCTCCCGCAATGACCAGGCGAGATCGGGCTGAATCAGCGTCTCGCCGGCGGCGTAAGCGGTTCCGTCAGGCTTGGCGTAGGCCGCCATGCTGCTCGGATAGGCTGCCATGACAGTCAAGGCTTCCGCGAGCGCGTAGGCGAGATCGCCGCTGACCTCGATTCCGTTCTCGGCCAGTTCGATCGCGGGCGCGAGCACATTCTCCCACGGCAGCGAACCAAAACGTTTCCAGGCTTCTTCAAGACCGGCGACGGTGCCGGGAACACCGGGGGCGCGGGCACCGTAGGTCAATTCTTCGTAGCGCACCTCGCCATCGGTGCCGATGAAGTCCGCGCTTCGCGCCGCCATCGGCGCGGTTGAACGAAAGTCGAGCGCCACTACGTCTTCAGGGCTACCGGCACCGCTCTGATGAATGAGCATGAACCCGCTGCCGCCGAGGTTTCCCGCCCGCGGCAAAGTCACCGCGAGCGCAAAGCCCATGGCGACCGCGGCATCGACCGCGTTGCCGCCGGCAAACAGAATCCGCCAGCCAACTTCACTCGCGACCGCATTCTGACTCACGACCATGCCACCGGAGGCCGCCACCGGATGGTGGATGCTCTCGTAGCGAATGATGGATTGGGTTGCCGCGCCCTGGGACTGCGCGAAGACCGGCTGCCAGACGAGCAGCAGCGCGAGCATCAGAATTGCCATTTTGTCCACTGTCATTCTGCGCGTAGCGAAGCGGAGTCGCAGAATCTCATCGACAAAATGAAAAACTTTGTCAGTTACATGTAAACCTTTACTTTGATTTCGTCGCATCATTCGCGGGCCTTCGCATGTAAATTGTCGGGTTGCCATACGCTCCTCCTGATAACGATTCCGGGCTGGGGTGTTCTATCAGCGGCCCTCGCCCCATTTTGCTGCGCCAGTGTCCGTTGGGTGTTTGCAGTGCCGCGTGTTTCCACACTCCCCACTCTTCGTACAGCGCGACCTTTTCAAAGCCGCTTTCGAGACTGCTGTCCTGGCATTGCCGATAGCCCAAGCCAACGAATACTTCAATGAGGCTTTCCGTGCGGTCTGTGCGCGTGGCGTAATCGGGCCAGTAGCGCCCGTCCGTAAATGTCCTCCAATCGCTGTCATCACCGGCTGCATAAGCGATGCAGTTGTATCGCATTGAGGGTTCTCCCACAATTTCATAGCCATCTTTGGATAACCTTGGAAATATCTGGACAAGCACCTTCGCCCAGCTAGCTGTATCCATTGGCTTCGCCCCATTCCAGCCAGGAAGCATGGATCGCGGCGATATTGCCCCAGTCGGACCGCTTAACAGGACTTGCACCTGTGATTTCCCCCAATGCAATATCCCAGTGCCCCCCGGCCACAAACCCCCCATCCTGTGTCTTCCGCATCCGCTCCAGCAACAATGGGACCACCTGCTCGCCCATACTGATGATTTTCTTGTAAGCCGGAAGTTCAACCGCGTCGGTCAGGTTGGACATAAACACGGTTTCCATTTCCCAGCGGTCGGCGAGTTCATTGAAGCGCTGACGGTCGGCGGACCTAGTCTCCACCGCGTCGGCGTACTGCCCGTAGCCCAGTCCGCGCACATGCGGCTCCTGGTGCAGCAGTAGACGCAGGCAGGTGAGTTCGGCGGCATCCCATCCCATCGCCTCGGCTACGGCTTCGTCCCAGAGGCGGCGCACTTCGCATTCACCGTCGCGGAATTGCGGGACAAGCATGTCCTTGGTGCGCTCCCAGCAGTCGGCTAGAGTCTGACGGATACGGTCTTCCTCGACGTCGGGTACTTTGAGGTTGTTTGTCGCCTGTGGCGAGTAGCTTGGAAACTCCAGCGTTTTTCCTGGATCTCGCATGATTTGCAGCCGTCCCGGCGTCGAGTTCAAAAAGACGGCTACAGCTTTTGCTTGGACAGAGGACAAGCCGACCACGGGAAACCAAGTCTGCCCAAGGTACTTGGTTTCGCTTGCGGTCGCAGTTAACCGCGCCGTACTGTTGCGTTGCCCGGCGGTTACAAGAAGGTGCGACGACCATTCCAGATAATGTTTCGCCTGGCGTTCTCGTCCGTTCTTGAAGGCCCAATGCCCATCGGGTGTGGATTGGATCGTCTTTTGGCCTTCGGCACCTTTCGATTCCAGAATGGGGATGCTCTCTGGGTTGTCCTGACTAGATCTGTCGAAGTTTTCGCGCACCCTTCGGCTCCCGTCGTGAGCCGTGCAACCGGGCAATGACCCGAGAGGCCGCAGTTTGGGATGGTTCGCAAACTCCCTGCCTGCTTTCGCCAATGTCGGTGACCGCCAGATTGCGGGCGTCCAGTCCCCGGCTTCGATATGCTCTGCAAGCCAGTAGGAGACCTCTCCCCAGCCGTTCTCCATCAACCCTTCACCACATTCCAGTAAACATCGATGAAACTCGGCGACCCCATCGTCGTCTACAGGCATCCTGTCAAGGTTGATGAATCTGGTCGGCGGTTTGTCGCCTTCATGCCGCCGCATCACCACGATGCTTTCGTTGATGGCCGTATGTTGACTCAGGTTGATATTCCGGGGCTGATGCGAGGTCAAAATGGTGTGGATATGGAAGCGTTGCGCCAACGCCAGCCGCTCGCGCTGGCCGGAGGGCGTCGTGAGCGCAATAGTCGGATTGATCATAGTCAGGGTTCCATCGGACCGCTCTACGCAATGGTCTGCAAGACCAGCGAAGAGCGGTCTGATGGAATTTTTGTCCGAAAATTCCATCAGACCAGGGTCGGCTTGCGTCAACTTCTGTTCCATCAAGTCGGCTCGGGTGCGAAGCGCGTTCTGAGTCTCCCTTGGGAACTTCTCCCCCATATTGGCGCGATTGGTGAAAGGCGGATTCATGATGACGATTCGAGCGTTCTTCACCGCATCGACGGCGTCTTCCAGTTCAGTTTCCTCTGCCGTTTCCCAAGTCGCTTGAGAATGAACGACCTCGTCACCCCAATCCAACTCGTAAGGTCTTTGAACGATGGCCCGTTGCGCCAACAGCTCAAGCGTACCGGCGTAAACCTGGTCCGGAGTATGCTTGTCGGGTCCGTATGGCATCAGATGCAGACCCATTCTCCGGTAACTGACGCGCTGGTTGCCCGCCGTAAGCTGGGACGCGGCGAGTTGCAGCGAAACGGGATTTATGTCCAGGCCCTTGATTACGTCCTCAACCGCCAATTTCTGAAGCTGATTTAGTGCCTCGGCGTCCGCGCCTTTCTCGCCGGCCCTACGCTTCATGTCGGTCAGCATGGCGGCGAGCAGCGTGCCGCTGCCGCACGCCAAATCCACGGTCTTGTGCCGATCCCAGACTTTTGGGTCGGACCAATCCTGGTCTCCGCAGGCATCCAGTGTCAGCCGCGCGGCGAGCGAGGCAGCGACGGGTCTGGTGAAAAACGCGCCGTCGGACGCCTGGTTGCCCATGACGCGGTTGAACAGCGGCCCGGCGTGGTCTGCGCCCATGTCCGCATAGGTCTCGGCGATACGCTCGGCTTCCGCGGCCAGATGACGCAGGGCGCGTTCCAGACCGGCAATCTTGCCCGTCGTCTCGACCGCGTAAATGGCTTCGAGGGCGGGTTCGAGCACCGGGCGGAAGTCGTGGCGCATTATGCGCTCCCATTCGCGGCTCATCTTCCGCACAACGTCGGCCTGGTTCTTGACGAGCGAGAGGTCGCTGACGCCGGACAGCCAGCCGCCGTTGCTGATGCGCTGGTGCAGCATGGCGGCGTTCATCAGCAGCAGTGCGGCGACGGTGCAGCCGTCCGCTTGCTTCTTGTCTGTCTCCTTGAGCCGGTCGAGTCCGAAGTGCCGGTTCAGGTCGGGCAGCAATCCGTCCGCCCGCATGTGGTGGGCGGCTTCGTTTACGCTGGATTCCAAGATATTCAAGTCGCGCATCACGCGGTTGTCGCTCAGTCCGGACTTCGACAACAGATTCATCTTGATTGCGCTGCCATGGTCTTCGAGCCCGCTCAGCTTGAGCATGAGTTGGCCCTGTTCCTCCGCTCGTTCCCTGGCGGATTTCCGGGCCTTGCGCTGACTGCCCGGCTGCAAGCGTACGCCTTCGCCGATATTGATCATCTTCCGGGCCTTGGCTTGGGTTTTCCGGATATTCACTATGCCCCGCGCCGCGCCCGCCCTGGGCTGGTCGCGGGCTACCGTGTCGGTGCGAAGCTCGACGGTTCCGTCATTGTTTTTCTTCCCTGTAAGTACTTGTGTAATCTCCACCGCTTCGCCAGTCATGGACGTTTCCCAGTCTGCCGATTCCTGGCGTACACCCGGCACCCTGCCTGGCACGCCGGACTCACCGCTGCTCGCGGACTGTTCGTCAAGACGCCGTATTCCCGCCTCAGTGCGGGTCTTGCCCGCCAGCGCCTTTTCAACCGCTTCCTGCGCGGCGCCGGGCGGCCCCTCGACTTCGCCATACTGGATGCGTCCACCTTCGCCCCTGGCTACCGCCACCAGGGTTCGCTCCACCGGCGGCGGCTTGGGTATGTACAACTGCAAGAGCTCCTCAAGGTTTTCCTCGATTCGTTGGTCGTGGGCGCGCAAAGCAAGCAATATCTGTCCCAATTCCTGCCAGCCTTCTTCGGCTGCGCTTGTGCTCAGCCACTTCTCAGGGTCGGCAGTGGGCGGAATCAGAATGGGGCAGACGATGTAACCAAGTTCCTTGTTGGGCGCAGTCCGCATCGCTCGCCCGACGGCTTGCACGACATCTATGGGGCTCTTGCGGGCTTCAAGGAACGCCACCGCGCTCAGCGACGGCGAATCGGTGCCCTCCCCGAATATGCCAACATTTACGATGCCGTGGGGGTGAGCAGTGTCAGCGGCGGCCAGCCGTCCCTTTGCGGTTTCACGCGCCGCGGCATTGCTCGAAGCGTCCAGGTGTTCGAGGCTGTAATCGGACGCGGCCCTGCCGTCCGCATTTTCGCTGAGCCAGCGTGAGACCCATTTTTTTACGTTGTCGGCCTGGAGGTCCGCCGCCATGTTCTTGGACTTGTCCACCGTGTTCATGAAGGCGATGCACGACTTGATGTCCACTTCGTCGCCCTGGGTGGCGCCGCCCATCGTCAGTGCGAAAGCCAGGCCCCTGAGGTAATCCGTGGTCGTCAATTGAGTGCGCCCCGTGCTTTTGGTTGCCTTCGCCAGTTCGTTCGCTGTCTCGTATGCCTCGGGGTCGTTGATGCCCATGGCGATGATGCGATAGTCGGACAACCAGCGGTTGTGGACGGCTTCCAGGTAGCTCTTGCGATACAACTCCACCCCGAACGTGGTCTCGTCGTCCATCGAGCGCACTATCCAGTCCGGGTTGCCGGTGGGGGGCTTGCCGCCGTAAATGCGCGGTGTAGCCGTCTGATAGACGCGGTAGGTAACAGGGAACCTGTCGTGGTCATGGCAGACGGTGAAGTCGCGCAGACGCTGCTCTTCTTCGTTCGCGGCTGCGGATTTGGAGTTTTTGCGCTTCAGCCCTGCCGTTCTGTGGGCTTCGTCGGCAATCAACACACACGCCCTGGCGCCCGCGTTCAGCAGGGCTTCCGATACCCTCGAACTGCTTTGATAGGTGCCAATGAGAACCTTGATCCCATTGCCGAAAGCGCTTTGGCGCATCCAGTCCGCTATTTCGACGGCATCGGTGGTCACCTTGCCTTTCACTTCGGACGCGCTGACATTGCTGTTGTCGATGGTCGGATCGAGCGTGGCGTTGCGGGTTCCCTCCTTTTTGGGGTCGTAGCCCGCCGTGGCGTCCGAACAGACCGCCAGCACGTCTATCGCAACGGAGGCGTGTTGCAGGTATTCGCGCCTGATCTGACCAACGAGCGCAATGGACGGACAAAGCACGATGGAAAGTCCGCCCGCCGGCGTTAGTTCTTCGATGATTCGGAGCGAAATGCGAGTCTTGCCCGTTCCACAGGGCAGAATTATTCTGCCGCGGGCCTCGCCCGCCGGCAGGCCGCCGCTTTCCGAACGTTCCTGTTCCCTGAGTATGCGGACGCTGTTGGCGACGGCTTCGTTTTGCATGCAGGATTTGGTTTGCTGCCGTTCTTCGCCGTCGGGATTCGGCGGGCAATGTTCGCACTCTTCGGACGCATAATTCGCCTCCTGCTGCCGGCAAAGGTCACTGGTAATGTTGACCGGCTTGAGGGGCTTCGCGTGCATTGACGCCGACTGCTTCGCGCCGCTGGCAAGCGGATTGTCGCCATTGGTGACGACCCAGCGTTCAGCCCAGAGGTCCGAAGCGGACGCGGCCGCGAACTTGGCTATCTCGTTGCTTTTGATCGAGTCGCCGCGCCCCTCGTCGTCGAGCCGTCGCGACTTGCACTGGATTGCGATGAACTTCCCGTCGCTGCGACGTCTGGCTACGGCGTCTATTCCCACATCCTGCCTGGTGGTCTTCGGGAAGTGCTTCTCCCTATCCGGCCACTCGTCCCAATGCCAGCACTCGGCGATGTCCCATTCCCTGATGTATGGGCCGGACTCCACAGTGACGACTTCGAGCCATTCTCCATCGGTCTCCTGCGGATTCATCTCGGCGGTCTTCTTGACCGCCGTCTCGATGATCTCCCGCGCAGTCGAAGTGTCCATCTTTTCTCCCTTTCGGGACATTTCTCCTTCCCGACTGCCGTTCATTTTACCAGCAGATCATTGACCAACCCCAATCCGGGCGCGCATGTTGACGCCAAAGCAGATTCGGCTGTTGACGCCGAAAACCTCAAGAAGATTTCCGCACCGGTTTGATAAGCGATTCGGCCGGAATGCCCAGTTCCTGATTCAGCCGCCAAATCATATTGAGAGAAAGGGAGCGTTTGCGGTTGAGCACTTCGTAGACCCGGTTCGTTTCACCTATCATGGGCGCCAGATTCCTGGCCGTAAGCCCCTTGTGTTCCATCTCGAACTTGATTGCTTCAACAGGGTCGGGGAAGTCCATGCGGTAATGCTTCGATTCGTAAGCTTCGATGAGAGTCACCAAGACATCGAGTCTGTCGCCCTCGGGGGTATCCGGGATTGCCGTCATCAATGTCTCGGCGAGTTCCAGAGCGTCCTGGTAGTCGGCTTCGGTCTTGATGGGTTTGATCTCCATGGCATCAGTCTCCCGCGCTAAATGCTCCGCGCGTCTATCCGATCGTATTGGGCGTGCGTGCCAACATACCGAATGCATATTACGCGGTGGGCGTAATTGATCCACACGACCAATCGATACTTGTTTCCCGCTATATTGAAAACCGCCCGCCCGTCCCCGAGTATGCTCGCCGTCCCGAGGTCGCGCTTGAGGTCGGCGGGTGATGACCAGTCCGCCTTCAACGCATGCCGATACCAAGCGCGCAAGGGTTCGGCCGCGTCGGCCCTTTTCGGGCTGTCTTCCCAGAATTTCTTCAGTGTTGACAGCGCTATGATCCTCACTTGGGAGAGAATAGTCCCATATTGGGACCAATGCACGCAAATCTGACGTTCGCGCGAGCGACTGCTCCCGGCTGTCATTCATACTAGCAGCATATCGTCTCGCAGACCCGTTTCCCTGTGGATTTCCCTGTGGATTGCCTGGATTCGATCGGGTACACTGCCTGTGCTTCGGTGTCTAGCCGGTAGGTTGGGAGCGCTCTCACCAACTGGCCGTTCAGGTTTCGCGCCGGTGTCCGAGGCAATCGGCGCAGCAAGGGGATCAATCATGAAGTTGAGGTTTTGTCGCGCCGGACGGTGTGGGGCGCTTGCGTTTTCGTTGCTGGCAATGGGTTCCGGGATTGCGCTCGCCCAAGATGAAGCCGGAGGCGATCAGATCGAAGAAATTCTGGTGACCGGTTCGCAAATTCGAGGCGCCGCCATCAACGATGCGCTGGCGGTCTCCGTTTTCAGTTCCGAGGATATTGAACTGCTTGGCGTCGACGGCGGTGACGAATTGCTCGCGGCCATACCGGAAAACGGCCAGAACTTTTTCGGAACCACCGACCTGGGCGGCGGCGTCAACGGCGCCCGCGGAGACGTGGGTACCCCGAACCTGCGCGCGCTCGGCACGGGCAACACGCTCGTGCTGCTGAACGGCCGGCGGATGGTCAACATGGCGACGTTTCAGACCGAAGTCGTCGGCGGCAGTTTCGTGCCGGTGAATTCGGTCAACTCAAACCATCTTCCCGTCTTCGGCCTCGATCGCGTCGAGGTGCTCCGCGACGGAGCATCGGCCATTTACGGCGCCGACGCCGTGGCGGGCGTTATCAACACCGTCACCAAAGACGATTTCGAAGGTTTCACGGTCAGGATTCGCCAGACCGAGTACGATCACATGCCGCGCAGCAATTCGAGTCTTGCGGTCGAGTGGGGAGAGGTGTTCAACGGAGGGCGCACCAGTGTCGGCGTGTTCGCCCGCAACTACAGCCGGGACCGCGTCCGGTCAAGCGACGAAGCGCGCTGGGCCAACTCGGACTTCCGTTCGCGTTTTCCCGAGGACTCGCCTTACAGGACAAGCACCGTCTTCAGGAACAACAGCATCAATTCTCTGCATGGCCAGTTCGACATCGCGCGCGGGGTCGGATCGTCGAACAGCCTGCGGGTCAACGATATCGTTGACAACTCCGGTGAGTTCGAAATATTTCCGAGCGGATCGCCGCAGTGCGCCAACGGTCACGACACCGGCTACGGAACCTGCATGGTGGAGGACGGCCAGGGTGTCCTCCGCTTCAATCTCAACGAAGGCCGCGATATGTCTCCCGAGATCGACCGGACGACTTTCTTCGGCTACCTCAATCACGAAATCAGCGACGATCTCGAGTTTTTCGCGGACGCCTATTATTACAGTTCCCAATCGAACCGCCACATTAACCCCTCGGCGTCGCTGAGCGCGGCCCGTTTGCGCGTCGGCGCGGCGAACCACTGGAACCCGCTCGGCCCGGTCGGCTCGCCGAACCGCCTGCCGGACTCCATCGTCGGCCCGGATCTTCCGCCGGAAGGACTGGAACTCATCATCGACAACTACCGGTACGCCGAGGTGCCTCGCATCGTCAATAACGACGGCGAAGCGTTCCGCTTCCTCGGCGGCCTGCGCGGCGTCGTCGGCGACTGGGACTGGGAAGCCGCCGGCATCTACTCGGAAGCGTCGCGCGACGACGTTACCAGCAACCGGATTTCGAACACGCTGATGAAGGAAGCGCTGTTCGACTCTACGCCGAACGCCTACAACCCGTTCAGCGGCGGCGTGAATTCGAACCTCGAACGCGCGCTTGTCGATGTGTACCGCCTGGGCAAGACGTCGCTGGCGTCGTTTGACGTCAAATTTTCGAATCCCGCGCTGTTCGAACTGCCGGCGGGTTCGGTTGGCTTCCTGATCGGCTATGAGTTGCGCGCCGAAGACTACGTCGACAATCGCGACCCGCGGCTCGACGGCACGATAGATTTTGTCGATTTCGAGGGCGAAGGCTACCCGTTCACTTCGGATGTGATGAACTCAAGCCCGACGCCGGACGGCGCGGGAGAGCGCACGACAAACTCGCTCTTTGCCGAATTCCAGATTCCGGTGCATGAGACTCTCGACGTGCAACTCGCTGCACGCTACGAGAGCTTCGACGACGTCGGCGACACCACCGTCGGCAAGTTCGCCTTCGGTTGGACGCCGATCGAACAATTCCTGCTGCGGGGTTCGGTTTCCACGGCCTTCCGCGCGCCGAACCTGATCACGATCAACGAGGAGTTCGTCGCCCGCACGAACACCCGCGACGATTGGGTGTGCTTCTACGGCGTCGATCAGGGTAGCGTGCCCGCGGACAACGACTTCTCGGATTGCGATTACGGCATGCAGCGCCAGGCGACGGGGAGCAAGGACTTGCAGTCCGAAGAATCGCTCAACACGTCTATCGGCTTCGTACTCACGCCTGTCGATTCGCTGACGCTGACCGCGGACTACTGGACGATCGAAAAGGACGACTCCATCGGCCTGTTCGGCGAAGAGAACCATATTCTCGTCGATCTGGTCACGCGACTCGCCGCCGGCACCTCGAACTGCGCGACCGTGCAAGGCAATCCCGTCGTACTGCGCGGCGCCGTAACCGACGATCCGGTCGAAGTGCAGGGCTTTCTCGATGCTGGCCTGTGCCCCATCGGCCAAGTGACGGCGATCCAGGACACTTACGCGAACCTCGATTCGCGAACTCTGGAAGGCTACGACATCGGCGTGTATTGGGATCTCGATACGGACTTCGGCCGGTTCTCGCTCAAATGGAACGGTTCGTACATCGAGAAGTTCGAGCAGGAGCCGGGCGGTCTGACCAGTATCGTTCAGGAAGCGAAGGCAAGCGATCCGACGATCATTTACCCGATCGCTGGTATCGGCGATCTGCTCAACTTCAACGGCAATCAGGACTTCCGCTCGACAGCCAGCCTGAGTTTCAGCCGCGATGTCTGGAATGTGGCATTTTCCAGCAACACGGTTGGCGACTACTTTCAGATGCTGTCGAACGGGGACCGCTTCGACGTGCCGGCGTTTACCCGGTACAACTTCAATGCGGATTACTTCTTCGAGGTCTCGGGCGTCGACTCGCGCATCCGGCTCGGGGTGAACAACTTCACCGATGAGCGCGCGCCGTTGTATGACCGCTCGTTCGGTTTCGACGACGATTCTCATTCCGATTGGGGTGTGTATTACTACGTCGATCTGATGATGCAATTCGGGAGGAACTGATCGACCGGAGCCAATCCGGCGCTTCGCGGGGCTTTCATGTCTACTGGAAGCTTTGCGGTTAACCGAATCCGCTGTTTGTTTCGGATCTTGCTGGCGGCTTCGCTCGCTACCGGAGCGCAAGCCGCGGCAGGCCAGGCCGCGATCAGCAGCGCGAACCCCGAGGCCACCGCGGCAGGCGCCGAAATCCTGCGCCGGGGCGGCAACGCGGCCGACGCGGCGGTCGCCATCGCGTTCACGCTCGGCGTCACCGAACCGGCCATGAGCGGTCTCGGCGGGCAGATTCAGTTCCTCATCCGCCGCGCAAACGGGGATGTGATCGCCCTCAACGGCAGTTCCTTCGCCCCGGCGCTCACCGGTCCTGAAGCGGTGCGCAGCGAAATGAACCCGTACCAGCGCGCGACGGTTCCAACCTGGCTCAAATCGCTGGAATTCCTTTGGCGCGAATACGGCAGCGGCAATATCGGCTGGCGCGAGTTGATCGAACCGGCCCTGGGCCATGCGCGCGATGGATTCGCGCAAGGAGAATTCCGTCAGAAAGTGTTTCTCAGGCACGAGAACGATCTTGCCGGGTTTCTTGCCGCCGGGCACATGACGGCCGATGGCGCCATCGAGCAGGGCGGCACGATTCGCCAGCCGCAACTTGCCGCGACCCTGAAGAAGATCGCCGAAGGCGGCAGCGAGGTTTTCTACCGTGGAGAGATCGCCGACCTGATCGAGCGGGACATGATCGCCAACGGCGGCTGGATTCGAAAAACGGACCTCGCGCGGGTTTCCGATCCCGTACCCGTCGACCCGGTCAGCGCCGGCTATCGCGATTACCAAGTCTATTCCTTTCCGCCTCCCGCCGGCGGCTGGGTCATGATGCAGACGTTGAAACTGTATGAACGGCAACGCCGGGAAGACTGGACCGCCGAGGCCGAACGTCAGGCCATGACGCGCTCGATCTTTCTCGCCCAGCGCGATCGCCGCGAGCATCCGGTGGAAGATTTCGACGACTACGGCGAATTTCTGGAGCGAAAACTGGGTGATGAATATGTCGCCGCGCTGCTAGAACAGTCACTTTCCACAGATACTCCCGGTCGAGAAAGCAATGGCGGAGAAACGACGCATTTCTCGCTGATCGACGCCGACGGCTTCGCCATTTCGGCGACGACGAGCATAAACGCCTATTACGGCGTGCGCGTCGCCGCCCCGGAACTCGGCTTCCTCTATAACTCGTACATGGACGATTTCACCTTCGGCGATCCCGCGCATCCCTACGCGATCGCTCCGGGCAAACCCGCCTATTCGTCGATGAGCCCCAGCATCGTCACCCAAGGCGGCGAGACGGTGCTCGTGCTCGGCAGCCCTGGCAGCGCCCGCATCATTTCCGCCGTGGCTCAGGTGATCGCCGCTTACGCGGAGAACGCGGAGAGTCTGGACGCCCTGCTGGCAGCCCCGCGCATTCACGTCACCGGAGGCGGCAGCCTGTACCTTGAGAATCCGGACTGGCTGCCGATCGTTGAATCGATCAGGCTTGAGTACAGCACGCCGAGCACCGATCTGATGATCGAAGGCCGCAATGCCTATTTCGGCGGCGTACACGCTGTCGGCAGGCTGAGGGGCGAATGGCAGGCAGCGGCTGATCCGCGCCGTGATGGTGCTGGATTGGTATTGGAGCGTTAGGAAGACGGTGCATGCCGTCCCTGGCGCGAGTTCTGTGGCTTCGACTGCCCCCGGCCCTGCCATCCATGGCAAGTCGTTCGGCCCTCAAAAAGCTGCGCTTTTTGTCGGCTGCGCCGACCGGGCCTCACCCATAAGCCAAACGCAGGAGCTCGATCACCGACTGAATCTGGCCGATCCAGTACCAGACGAAGAAGATCGCCACGCTGCCGCAGGCGATCAATGCGGCGAGTTGTTCGTCGACCAGCTTTGCCTTTTCGCGGGCTTCGCCTTGTTCTCGTTCGTTCATCGATTCGCCCTCCCCTAACCGCTGAAACCGATCCAGCGGCCCGTGGCCGCCACGGTAAACCAGACCATGATGGAAACGACCGCCATCAACTTGAGCAGCCAGGGATTGACCTCGCCCGGAGCGCGCTCGACCAGCGGCTGCCGCACGAGGTAATGGAATCCAGCGCCGGCGCCGAGCGCGAGCATCTTGTACCAGTACACCGGCAGATAATAAATCTTCACCGCTACGCCGCAGGCCATGAAAATCCCGGTGGCGACCAGGGTCGCCATGGCGATGTTGAATACCGCGTTGCAGCGGGAAATAATCAGGCCTTGCTCGACTTCGGTCAGGACGACGCCGAGGATTCGTCCCTCCGCCACTAGTACCGCGCCGCCAAGCAACGCCAGTCCGAGCAAGTGAAAGGCTTGAATCGTGGCGAAGGCCGCGCCCCAGGTCTTGCCGACATAACCGAGCCAGGTCGTTTCCAGCCATTCGAAAAATGGCAGCAGACCGCCGTGAACCTCGCCCCGCGCGCCCGAGAGGGCGAATCCCAGGGTCACCGCAAGCACGGCCGCCACGAGAATCGTTCTTGTGTAAGGTCCTAGAAGGGATGTCGGCATGGTTGTTCTCCCGCGTTCGTCCGCTAGAAGCGTGTCTGGCCGTCGACACAGCCCGCCATTGCGCTTATGAAACCGGGATCCATGTACACGCAATCGAACCAGTCATAAGCGATGAAGCGACCGCACACGACGATGCCCGACCAGCCAGCCAGCGAAAACATCGCGCCGATTCGCAGCTTGCGCGGGGCCCGGGGCTGCGAGTCCCAGCCGGTTTCGGCTTCCTTCATGCGACGGTGAAACACGATCGCGTTGATCAGCAGCCCCACCATCAGCACGAGCTTGATTCGCATCCAGATACTTTGCGAACTGCGCACCGGCACGGCGTAAAACAGCAGCAGTCCGGTGACCACCATGACGGTGAACCCCACGAGCATGGGCAGATTCAGCCGCTCGGCGATGCGGCTCGCGGGCACATCGGGCAGGGCGAGACCCAGCATGCGCAGGTCGATCAGGAAAAGCATGCCGAGGCTGATCATGAGCGTCAGGACATGGGTGCTTTCGACCCAGTTGTACATGTAATAAGACTCATGGAGCATAGTGCTCCAGCGGGTGTCGTCGAGCCATACGGCGATGTTGTAGATGAATTCGTTCAGCAACCGCGGAACCTCCGTTCGGTTGTATCTCCCGGCTGCGGCAAGAGTAACCCCCAACAGGAGCAAAATCCAGCAGCGACGATTGATCCCGATAGACGTTATCTTGACCGGACGCGGTCGCGGGCGCGCCCTGTCCAAAACCGCTGCGCGGTCTTGACTCTCCCGGAGGGAGAGTATTTGGTCCGCGGCGCCCGCGCGGGTTTTGAACCCTCTCCGGGGAGGGCCCGATCCCGCCGCGCAAGCGGATACTCCCCCGGCGGGGGGGTCAAAACCGCGGAGCGGTTTTGGTGGGGGCGGACCCGCGGCAGATCGACGAGATTCAGCGACTTCGCGCGGAATGGCGGTGACGCGGACGGTTCGCAATGGCCGGTGTTCTGAAGTACCATCTTGCGCCGCCGAAAACCCCTGAATCCGCAAAGTCAGAAGCTCATGTCAATCGTCGGCCGCAAGCTCTTGTTCGCCTGCGCCCTGTCAGGGACGGCCATGGACATGGCGGTTGCCGGGGAAGCGCCCTGGCGGCTCCAGGAAGCGCTCGCGCCGCCGGATGGATTCAGCGTCGGCCTCGTGCATTCCAGCCGCTTCGAGTCGATCAGCAACAATCCCCGCGCGGGCTCCAGCCCCGACGACAGCATGATCGTCCAGCGGACCTTGCTCGATACCCGTTATCGGCGCGGCGGAGTGGAAGCGCAACTTGAACTCTACGATGCGCGCCAGCAACTCGCCGACGACGATGCCTTCATCACCAACTCCGCGATCAACGCCTTGGAAGTATTGCAGGCGACGCTGTCTTTCGACCTGCCCCGCAACGGCAACATCCGCCTCGGCCGTCTGGCCACCGACTGGGGCAGCCGCCGCTTCCTGGCGCGCAACCGATTCCGCAACGCCATCAACACCTTCGACGGAATGGAGTGGATACAGCCGTTGGAAAACGGCGCGGTCATGCGCCTAATGGGCTCTCAGGTAATCCGCCGTCTGCCGTCGGATCGGATCGGCCTGCTCGACAATGAACGGGTCCTGGACGAATCGAGCGGCGCCCAGCGCTTCTTCGCCGCCGGCTACACGCTGCCGCCCGCGGGCGCGTCATTCAATACCGATCTGTTCTACTTCCATCTGCGCGAAAAAGATACGCCGGAAGTCGCCACGCGCGACCGGCGCATCCATACCGCCGGGCTGCGCCTGCGCAAACCCGCGGCCGGCGGGGAATTCGATTTCGAACTCGAATCGATGCTGCAATTCGGCGACAGCCGGGCCGATGCGGCTGCCTTCCGGCCCACGCTGAACCACAGGGCTTTCTTTCACTACGCCGGGGCGGGTTTCAGCTTCCCCAACGCGCTGCGGATATTGCTGGAAATCGACTACGCCAGCGGCGACGAGGACCCTTTCGATCTGAAAAACGGCCGTTTCGACTCGCTGTTCGGAGTGGGAACCTTCGAATTCGGCGTGGTCGGCATGTACCAGCCCTTCAGCCGCTCGAATATCGTTACGCCCGGCATCCGCCTGTTCGCCGATCCCCGGCCGGACCTCAACATCATGGTCGCCTACCGCCACTTCTGGCTCGAAGAAGCGCGCGACGCCTGGGGCAAGACGCGGCTGCGCGACAGCGCCGGCGCAACGGGCCGCTATCTGGGCCAACATCTGGAATACCGCATCCGCTGGGACGTGATGCCGGGCAATCTGCGTCTCGACACCGGAGCCATCTTTCTGAACGCCGAGGGACTGAGCGACGCGAAAACCCGCTACGGATTCATCGGCGCCATTTTCACGTTCTGATCCGGCGGTCAGAAGTTGCCGCGCACCGAAAAGGCGAATTGCAATCCGGGAGTGACGGCGAAATTCTCGGTCTCGCGCAACATCTGGTCGCGTAAATAGCCGAAATAGCGGAAGCGCGTGCGCCGTTCGACGTGATCGCGCAGATTCCGCGCTTCCAGACGGAAGGTCAGGCCGGCGATGCCGCTTTTTTCGACGAAAACCGTCAGATCGCTTTGCGAGTTGAGGTAGAGCACATTGTCGATGTCGAACAGCGTGCGATTGCCGTCGATGCGGTCGCGATAGTTGAATCCGTAGTTCAGTCCGAGCCGCGACACATCGTGGCGGAAGCCGATATTGAAGCTGCCGCGGTCATACGGCACGACCTTGCGTTCGAAGCCGATCAATGGGTCGTCTATTGCCGAATCCTGCAGCAGCAGGCCGAAAGTCGCCAGCGCCTGGGGCAGGCCGAGAAAGCCGAAGCGCAGGCTGGCGTCGAAGTTGAAGCCGAGCACGCCGCCGTCGCCGACATTGCCGTTTGTCGCGGCGACTTGCGGGCCGGGAGTGAACAGTTCGATGCGGCCGATGGAATTCTCGACATCGAAATAGAACAGCCGCGAACTGAGTACGCCGCCGTCGTTCGGCAGCCGGTAATCGAGGTTCATGGTGTATTGCCAGATCTGTTCCTGTTCGAGTTCCGGGTTGCCGGCGATGGTGTCCTGGTCTTCGTCGCGCTGATTGGTGTTGGCGGAAAAATCGGCGAAACTGAGTTGGGAAACGACTTTCTCTATCGAAGCCTGCAATTGCAGCGCCGGATTGATGTCGAAGCGAAAATCGACCTTCGGCTTGAGAAACTGAAAATCCCGGGAGTTGTAGACATCGCCGCTCTGGGAAATCTCGGAAAACTCGCCGATGAGCGAAGATTCGAGCCGCATGCGAGGATTCAGCCGCCAGTTATGCACCGCGAAGGCCTCGACGCGATCTTCCCCGACCGCGGAAACCGCGTTGCCCACCGGCACCCGCACCAGCCCGCCGACTTCCGGGTCGGCCGGTCCGTTCAGGGGGCGGCCGAGTCGCAGCGAAGTATCCTGCGTGGTGCGCGCGCCCTCGACGCCGAGTTCGAGTCCCTGCCCTTCGCCGAAACTCCAGGTGTAGGATGTGCGCACGATTTTTTCCTGGTAGCTGCTGGCGTTATGGAGGTAGAGATTCTTGCGCTCCGCCTCGCCGGGCGCGTCGAACTCCCAGCGCTCGCGCAAGGTCTCGTTGTCGCGGTCATTGACGATGAACAGGAACTTGTAGCGCGAACCGTCGAGGAAAATATGTTCGTAATCGCCGCCGATTTCCCAGTTGGTCTGGGTCGCGGGCACGGCTTCCCGCTCCCAGGTGGTCGATAGCGCAACGCCGTTGTAGTCCGTGATGCTGCGCGACAGCTTGTAGTTCGCGGCGCCGCTGAACGGCGAGTTCGGGGAGTTGTTGCGGTTGTAGAGGGCATTCAGGGCGATGCGGTCGGCGCTGCCGAGATCGTAGGTCAAATTGGAATTGAAGCGATAGGCGTGCTGATCCGCGACCCGGTCGAAAGCGATGATTTCGTTCAGGGCGCCGTTGCCATGGGTGCTGACTTCGAGGCTTTCCTCGGCGCGGTAAGCGCTTTGCGCACTCACGCTGACGAGGTAGTTCAGGTTCTCGCGTTGGCCGGTGAGCGAAATCGTCGCTTCCGGTTCCACGTTGCCG
This sequence comes from Pseudomonadales bacterium, assembly GCA_963664805.2. Taxonomy (GTDB): domain Bacteria; phylum Pseudomonadota; class Gammaproteobacteria; order Pseudomonadales; family Pseudohongiellaceae; genus UBA9145. The sequence goes on from OY761612.1 coordinate 1,117,306, forward strand.
TCGCGGTAACGCTGCATCCCCGCCTGGGCGGCGATGCTCGAACGCGCGGCCGCGCTCTTGAGCACGATATTGACGACTTGGCCGACGTTCTGCACGTCGAGACCGCTGGAAGTGCCGCGAATGATCTCGATATGGTCAACTTCTTCCGCCGCGATGCGGGCGAGTTGCTCCCGGGCCTCATTGACCTTGCCGGCGAGGCGTTTGCCGTCGATCAGGACCTGGGCGCTGCCGCCGAGCCCCCGGTCCTGCTGGTTGAAACTTGAGAACCCGCCGCGGTTCGCGTCGAGCACGAGATCGATGCCGGGAATCCGCGACAGCATGTCGTCCACCGAAACCGGATTGAACTGGCTGAAATAGGCGGCCGGATAGTTAACCGTGCTTCTTCCCCACCGCTGTCCGCCCCATCGTCCTGGCCCAACACCGGGACGGCGCCAAGCAGAAGAACAGGCAGAAAAAAGAACAGCGCCGAGACGGCGCCGCTGGCGGGGTCGGATTTGATGGCCGTCACTCCCGTGGGAAATCAACAGGCAGCCTTGACGATAGCCCATCCAGATCAGGAATTGCAATCGGAAGCCGTGTCAAAGGCGACGATGTTGCGGGTTTCCTCGCTGAATTCGACCCCGATCAGGTGGACCGGCTCGCCGGTGGCGCAGTACTTCTCCGCGTACCGGCGCTCGGTCAATTGACGCAGGGCCGCGCCTTCGCCGGCGCGTTCGATTACTTTGAACTCGAACAGGTATACGCGCCCTTCGCAGCGCAGCGCCAAATCGACCCGGCCCGCCGCCGAGGCGTCCTCGACGCGCAAATCCAGGCCGAGCGCCGCCAGGCAGGCGTAGAACACGCTCGCGTAGTAGCCCTCGAAGCGGGCGATGTCGTTCCTGCGGTGCCAGTCGGCGGGTATGCCGGCGAAAATGGCGCGGAACGCCGCCTCCACGCCGGCCAGGTCGTGGGCGAGCAGGCAGTCGCAGAGCCGGTCCCGCGGCGCGGGTCCCGCCGCCGGGCCGGCCAGTCGTTTGAGCAACGCTTCATTGAGGCTTTGCCGGACTTCCAGGTTTGGATAGTCGAGGCGGTAGCGGATGCGGCCGATCCGGTGGGTCGATTCCCTGATCGTCAGGTAGCCTGTTTGGAACAGCAGCGCTTCCGGGGCGATTTCCTCCACATCGAAACTCGACAGCAGGGCGTCGTCGGCGATCATGCCGTCGAGCGCGAAGGCGTTCACTCCGCGCCGGGTCAGCGTATCCACGAGAAAGGTCGGCGTGCCGGTTTCGAACCACCAGGCGCGGAATATTCGTCTTTCGAACAGCAGCAGGATATCGAAGGGGTTGTAAACGCGGTCCCCGCCTTCCCAGTTGTAGCCGTTGTACCATTTTCGCACCTGTTCCCTGTCGAGATCGTCCAGTTCCGGCGCGAACACCGTGTCGAGGTCGTTCTCAGTGTAGCCGCAAATGGCGCCGAAGCGCGGGTCGAGCGTGATGTCCTGGAGGTTGTTCAATCCCGAGAACAGGTTCACCTTGGAGAACTTGCTCACCCCGGTCAGCAGCGTGAAGCGGATGTGCGCCTCGCAATCCTTGAGCACGCCGTACAGCCCGCGCAGGAAGTCGCGGTTGGCGCGGGCGGTGTCCGGCTTGCCCAGCGCATCCAGAATCGGTTTGTCGTATTCGTCGATCAGCACGACCGCGCGCTCGCCGGTTTCCGCGTGCAGCGCGCGCAGCAAGCGGTCGAAGCGGCCTTCGGGACTGAGCGCCGCAAGGTCGATGCCGCGCCCCGAGCCGATCGCGTCCAACTGCTCCACGGCGCGGACTCCGACCGCGCCGCCAACGGTGAAATCGCCGGAGCCGAAACTCAACCGCACGACCGGATTGCGCCGTCCCCAGTCCCAGCGGTCGTGGATGCGCAGCCCCCGGAACAGTTCCTCCGAGCCCTCGAACAATTCCTTGATGGTATCGAGCAGCAGACTTTTGCCGAACCGCCGCGGACGCGACAGGAAGTAGTGCTTGCCGTGTTCGATCAGGCGTTCGATGTGCGGCGTCTTGTCGGCGTAGTAATAACCTTCCTCGCGCATCACGCGGAAAGTCTGAATGCCGATCGGCAATTTTTTCCTCGCGCCGCCCATGCCGGGCAGTCTAGCACAGGCCGCCGGCCCGGAAGGCGTTGACGATTGCCCAGGCTCGGCGGAGCGGAGCCGCGACATTCGCGCAGTGTGGTGGGTATCCCAGCATGTCCCCCCAGCATGCCCCACATAATGCCCCGCGCTCCAGGCGGGCAAATATCAATCCGTCGCCAGCGCCTGGACGACCGCTTGCGGATTGTGGTCTATAACCGTCAGCAGCACCCTGGCCGCACGGTCGGGAACCCGTCGGCCTTGTTCCCAGTCTTGAACGGCGCGCGCGTCCAGACCAAAACGGTCGGCAAACTTTTGCCTGCTCAGCTTGAGGCGTTTGCGCACGGAAAGGATCTGATCGGCTGCCGGATTTTCGAGCATCCGGCATGGAAGCTCCGACTCGCCTCTGACATGAGACAGCACTTCACCCAAAGCCGATTCCAGTTCAAGACCAATTTCAGTTCGTTCCTGCGACATTTTCAACTTTCCTCTCTTGTTTGATGGTCGCCACCAACCGCGACAAGGCTTTCTTGTCCGCCGCTGACAGGTCGGTGCGCTTCGTCTTTGCGTAGGCGCCGAGCATGAATACAGAATCCGGATTGGCGAGCCAGAAATAGATCACTCGAATTCCGCCCCGTTTTCCCCGTCCGGAACCCGCCCAGCGAATTTTGCGCACTCCACCCGTTCCCCGAATAATCGGAGCGGCGACCGGTGCCGCGGCGATTGCCGCCTCCATTTCCCTGCGAGCATCTTCGGACAAAAGCCTGCATATCGCCTTCTCATAAGAGGGGGTTGCGTATACATTCACGAAGGACATCATTATGCGGCAGTGCCGCTTAAAATCAACAGGTTTCGCCGCAATTCCCGGATAGCTGTCATCAAACCCTCAATGATCTTCCGCCCTTCCCGATATTCGGCTTCGGTTGTGTGCGCTTTGAGCGCGCTTCGAGTTGGTGTCCCATGAGTGATGGGCGTATCAGGTTCCACAGGTCGCCGCCTTCAATGGCAACTCCGGCCAATACCTCGTAGGGGGACTGTAGGATATCTTGTCCGCTCTCATCGATGGAAAGCATGTAACTCATTTCGCTTCCAAGGAGGTGGCTCCGTCCAATAAAGACCTTGACCGGCCATGCTTTATTGCATTCTCCTTGGTGGTTCAGCGAAAGTAGGTGAGCAATGCGTCGCCGACCAGCGTACGGTTGTCGGCATATTTGAACGGCGCTCGGCTGCGCGTCAATGGCGATGGTTGCTCAGGTATTCCGGCAAACGCCCGGTGCCAATATTGCCGCCAGAGGCCACAATGGTGACGGTCTCGCCGCGCACCGGCAGCCTTTAATGCGGCCTCACGGCGGCGCTGGATTCGAACACGAGTTTTGGTGGCGACAAATGGGTGTCCCATGATTGCCGATATTGACTATCTGGCCGACGTTCTGCACGTCGAGACCGCTGGAAGTGCCGCGAATGATCTCGATGTATTCGACTTCCTCCGCGGCTATGCGCGCCAGTTGCTCGCGCGCCTCGTTGACCTTGCCGGCGAGGCGTTTGCCGTCGATGAGAATCTGGGAACTGCCGCCGAGCCCCCGGTCCTGCTGGTTGAAGCTCGAGAACCCGCCGCGGCTCGCGTCGAGCACTAGATTGATGCCGGGAATCCGGGACAGCATGTCGTCAACCGAAACCGGATTGAACTGGCTGAAAAAGGCGGCCGGACAATTGACCGTGCTCTCTTCGCCGCCGCCGTCCGTCATACCGTCCTGAGCCGATGCCGGGCCGGCGCCTAACAACAGAATGGGCAAGAAAAAGAACAGCGCCGAGACGGCGCCGCGGGCGGGATCAGATTCGATGGCCGTCACTCCCGTGGGAAGTCAGCTGGCAGCCTTGACGATAGCCCATCCAGATCAGGAATTGCAATCCGAAAAGCAGCGACGCGGCGAGCAGATGCGCGGGCTGGACGAAGGCCGGCATGCCGAGGTGGCCGAGCGTGGCGCCCGAGAGAATCGCCGCGCCGACGACGGCCAGCATGACCGCGGTCAGACGCGTCAGGACGTGCTCCCAGCCCAGCGAACGCGCGAGCAGATACAACAGCCAGCCGTTGGCCAGCAGCACGAAAGCGGAAAAACTGCGATGCACGTAGAAAAACCAAGGCATGGCCTGGATCCAGTTTGAGCGCATTTCCTCGCCTTGCATGCGGCTGATGAAGTCGGTCATCTCGCGCACCTGGGTGCCGAGCGTCACCTGCAACATGGTGCAGCCGAGCACGATGCAGAGCCATGTGGCGAAACGCGGGTCGATGCCGTCAATGCGCTGGCGGGCCATGATTTCGCGGTTCGAGCGGCAATAACCGAACAGCAATACGCCGACGATCGCCAGCGCCATCAGCATGTGAATCGTGATGATGCCGGGTTGCAGGTTGGAGCCGACGACGCGAGCGCCTAGCCAGCCCTGGATCGCCACCATCGCGAAGGCCGCGGTCGAGGCCAGAGGAATCCAGCGGTCGTATCGGCGGCAGGACCAGGATTGGATCGCGGTCAGCAAAATCAGCAGGCCGATGGCGACGCCGGTCAGGCGATTTAGGTATTCGGTCCAGGTTTTGACGGCGTTAAAGCGGGTCTCGGCATAGCCCAGGTCGGCGTATATCTCCTGGTAGTTCGCCGGCAATTGCGCTTCGCTCGTCGGCGGAATCCAGCGCCCGAAACAGGTGGGCCAGTCGGGACAGCCCATGCCGGCGCCGGATGCGCGTACGGTGGCGCCCACAAGGATCAGGAAATACACCGCGGCGATGGTGATCAGGGCCACGCGGCGGTAATTGCGCAAGGCGGTTTCGGGATGGGTCTGGTTCATCCGGCTCGAATCATGAATAGAACTGAGGATACCTTCATGAGATTCTGCGACTTCGCTTCGCCGCGCGCGGAATGACGGCGGGTGATTGGAAATCATTGCCGCAAAGCATCGAGCAGACTGAGCGAGGCATGGCCGTCGGGAATCAGACCCTGTTCCGATTGATACGCGCGGACGGCGGCCCGGGTGCGGGAGCCGACGCGGCCGTCGGGTTCGCCGGAATCGAATCCGCGGCTGTTGAGCAATTCCTGCAATTCCTCGACCTGCGCGCGGCTCAGCGCGGTTTCGTTCACGGGCATGCGCGCGATGGCGGGACCGCCGGTGAAGCGGTCGGCGAGATAGCCCACGGTGATTGCGTAGAAAACCGACGGGTTGTACAACATGGTCACGCGGAAGTTGTTGTACGTCAGGAATGCCGGGCCCGCCGCGCCGGCGGGCAACGCCACCGCCGCGCGCATGTCGGCCACCGGAATCGGATCGCCGGAGACCGCGCGCAGTCCCATTTCGCGCCACTCGGAAAGAGGCTTCAGGTTGCGCGTGCCGACGAGCGAATAATCGAACCCTTCGGGCAGCAGCACTTCCCTGCCCCAGCGCTCGTCGCCGCGCCAGCCCGACTGGCTGATGAAATTGGCGGCCGAGTGGAACACGTCGGGCAGACTGTTCCAGATGTCGGCGCGGTCGTCGCCGTCGCCGTCGACGGCGTAGTTCCTGAACACGGTCGGCAGGAACTGCAATTGACCCATGGCGCCTGCCCAGGAGCCGGTCATGCGTTCAGGCGGAATATGGCCGTCGTCGATGATCTGCAGCGCTGTCAGCAACTGTTCCCGGAAGAACTCGGCCCGGCGCGGGTCGTAGGCCAGGGTGGCGAGCGCCTCGAGCACCGGAAATCCTCCGGTGGCGCCGCCGAAGTTGCTTTCGATCGCCCAGAAGGCGACGAGGTAATGCGGCTGGACGCCATAGCGCGCCCGCACATCGGCGAGCAAGGCGGCATGCTCGCGCAGCAGCGCCCGGCCGCGGGCGATCTGGTTGGGCGTCACGCGCAATTCGATATAGCGAGTGAAGGTCTGCACAAACTCGGGCTGCGAACCGTCTAATTCCAGTACGCGCTCCAGCGGCGCGATGCCGTCGAGCGCGGTCAGCGTCTCGGCGCTGACGCCAAGCGCGAGCGCCTCGGCCCGCAATTCCTCCAGCCACTCGGCGAACGATTGCTGCTGCGCCTGAACCGATAGCGACAGCAACAGGGCGAACACCAGGGGAACAAACCGAAACATGGCGGAATGATAATTCATCCGGCCTTGGGGTTGCCACCGGGCGCGATGGGTGTCCCATGGTTCGATAGTTCGCTCCTCCATGGTTCCCCATGGGTGTCCCATGGTTCTTCCCCCCATGGTTCTTCCCCGTGGTTCGGTTATGGGTGTCCCATGGTTCCACGAACCATGGGTGTCCCATGGTTCGATGGGTGTCCCATGGTTCGCCCCATGGTTCGCCAACCATTGGTTCGCCATGGTTCGGGATTTCGTTGGCTTGCCGGCAAAGTCGCTATACTGATCACCACGGCAGGCTTGAACGAGGAGGTCCAACAGTGAAGAAGCTGGTCTCGATTACCGCGCTGCTCGCAATCTTCGGCGCTTCCCCCGATGCGCCCGCAGCTGACGCCGATGCGGTCGCGGCCATCGGCTGCGAACAATGGAATTCGCGGGAATTCTTCGCGTCCGCAACCGCGGATGACGTGGCCGCCTGCCTCGCCGCCGGCGCCGATGCGACCGCTGGAGACGAAAACGGAAACACGCCGCTTCATTGGGCCGCCCAAGACCGGGATGCGGATGTTGTGGATACCTTGCTCGAAGCAGGGGCGGAGGTTGACGCGCGAAACAGCGGCGGGCTTACCGCGCTCCATCTGGCGGCGCAAAAGAACGAAGACCTCGAAGTCATGCGGGCCTTGCTCGATGCCGGCGCATCCGTGAACGCGAAGTCGGAAGCAGGGCAAACGCCGCTGCATTCCGCCGTGCTTCACGCTTTCGAATTTCGGTTGCGCGACGAAGGCTCGGCGACCGTGGACGATCGGAACCAAAACGATCCGCAACCCGTGGAAAAGGGGGCGGAAGATCGAAACGTCATGCTCCGGGACATATTTCCGAGGGTGGAAATGCTGTTGGAGTATGGGGCGGACTTCCGCGATGACGAATACGCTGGAATACCGCGGGAGCCGCCGGGGAATTGAGGAAATCGAATCGCACCGAAATCCGACCGCGGCCAATCCAAACAATAGAGAACAGCAGCGAGTTATGTGACTAAAAAATCGCCTTGGGACAAAATCCATTTACATTTAGTGAGAAATTGCATATAAATATGTCTTGTTGAGTGGGGAGGGCGGCAAGATAGCAAAGTTAATTTTACAAAGCGGAGAATAAGATGAACGATGCCGAGATCAATCCAGAAGTACAGGAATTGCTGGGAAGGCTCATAAATTCATGGGCGAACGACGGCGGCCCATCCAACGTGATTGGCGATGGCCTGACCCGGGATGACGTGTTGAAGCTGATTGTCAATTACGCGAATGCCGGTGAACTTGGCGAGGATCCCGAAGCGCAGCTCGCCCATTTTGAATTATTGCTCAGTCAGCAACCGCCGTTTCGGCTGGAATGCGACGAGCAAGACGAAGTGCGTCTGGTGCTGACGCTCGGCAACCGATGCGTCTACACATGGAGTCCGGTTGCGCCGGAAACTGTCGATGCCGAAGTCGTTGCGCTGATTGGCGAGAGCCTCAAGAACCTCGCTAGCAGGCTCACCGGTTCCGAAGAGGCCGAGAGCGTGGGCGAGGGCTTGAAGCGAATTGGAACAACGGGAGGCGGTTCCGTCAAGTCACGTATCGAGAGCGTGAGTCAGATGACGGGGATGCTGCGGCGGAGGTTGGGGACATCGAATGCGCTGACGGAGTGGATCGGCGAGGGGAAGAGCCGCGACGAGTTGCTGGAGATGTCTTTGCCGGGTATGCCCGAACATGCGCAGAACGTGCTCACGGCGAAGCTGAACGAACAGCCGCCCTTTTCGATCGTGTGCGACGAGGACGGAAAGATACATCTGGAGTTGATCGTCAGCGGAGAGCGCGTCCACACTTGGACGCAACAGGATCTCGATTTGCCGAAGCCCAAATCGTGGCGGATGATCGTTTATCCGGCGCTCGGCGTTCTCGTTCCGCTAATCCCCGCAATCCTCATTCTGCTGCTTGCCGTGGGGATGATCGACGGTTACCTGTTTATGCGGCGCACGGGGCGCCTTGTAATGTGGTGGCGCTTGTACTGGGCTTTCTGCGTGCTTTCGATCGTGGCAGTACTCGGTGGCTTAACGGACATATTCATATTGGGCGGATTTTTCCAACTGGTGTTTATTGCTACCGTGCCCATCGCCCCCTTTCGATTCGCCTACATCTGGATTTATGTCAAGTTCTTCAGAAGTCGGGACGTGCTCGAATGCCGGAACCAGAAATGTGGGGCGCTTATGACGGCGCAGAGTTATTGGGATAATGGCTACAGATGCGGTAGCTGCGGCACAATTGCGACACCATACGAAACCGGTAGACGCGCCACTTGGTTCTGACGCCCCGGACAGACGCGCGAGCGCCGGGCGGGTGCTGACGGCGCGGATCATCTCCTTTCACAATCGATACCGGTCTCCTCCGCGTAGCCGATTCCCTCATGGCGGCGCTCGTGTCGGCCATGGTCTCATGGTGCGAGACACAGGGGATTCCGGAGGTTGGCGAAAAATTTGTCGCGAATTGATTCACACAGCTGTCAAAATAATCTACCTTCACGAACAGAACATGAATTTCGCGGTCCGCATCTGGAGACGCGAGCGATTGCTTTCGCTGAAATGAGCAAGCCCTTTCTGATATTGCAACTTCGACCCGAAGACGACACCGCGGACGGCGAGTTGCGGAAGATTTGCCAGCATGGCCGGATCGAGCCGGGCCGGGTTCGCCGCATCCGGCTCGAGCGGCAACCGGACCCGGAGATCGATCTGCGCGACTATGCGGCGGTCATCGTCGGCGGCAGCCCTTTCGATCTGACTACGCCGGCTGACCGGAAGTCGGAATTGCAGATCGCCATCGAGGACTTCTTCCGCCGCCTGCTGGACAAGGTCATAGACCGCGACTTCCCCTTTCTCGGCTGTTGCTCGGGCAACGGCCTGCTCGGCAATCATCTCGGCGCCGGAATTTCCGGAAAATTCGGCGAAGACGTCGGCGGAATCGATATCGAGATTACCGAAGCCGGACGCGAGGATCCGCTGTTGGCCGGAATGCCTTCCGTAATCCGGGTGCTGGTCGGCCACAAGGAAGCCTGCGACGAGACGCCGCCGGGCAGCACGCTGCTGGCGCGGGGAATGCTGTGCCCGGTGCAGATGTTCCGCGTCGGCGGCAATGTTTACGCCACCCAGTTCCATCCCGAGGGCGATTTCGAGGGATTCGACGTGCGCATCAACGCGTACAAACATCATGGCTACTTTCCGCCCGAAACCGCCGAGGATATCTCCAACCGCATCCGCGCCGAACACACCCCCGATGCACACGAAATATTGCGCCGATTCGTTGCGCGCTATCGGGAGCAAGCTCGGGCTTGACGCGGCCTTGCGATAAGCCCCACCGAATCTGCTTCGCAGATTCGACTCGCCCGGAGGCGGAGTTGAGCCTGATTGTTGTCAGCGGCAGCAATGACCTGCCTTTCATGCTGTTTGCTCCTTTCCCGTCGGGGGAGTTGAGCCGGGTTGTTGTCAGCGGTGAAGCTCGCGGGTTATAAATGGGGGTTTGTATCGAATGGTTGACACGTAGGCAATTGACCCGATCACGGGCTGGGCATGCCCAGCCCCTACGGTTCCATGCGTTCCGGTTGTAGGGGCGAGGCATGCTTCGCCCGCCGGGATTCACGATGCCAACCATTCGATATAAGCCCCTGGAAATGTCGTTGCTGTGGCGGCTTTCACGAATGTTTACTCGCTTACTTTCACTTTCGATTCTGCTTGTCTCGGGCGTTGCGCCGGCGCTTGCCGACGAGGCCCGGGTCGCGGTCGCGGCGAATTTTTCGCGGCCGGCGGAAATGCTCGCCGAGCAGTTCGAATTGTTGCAAGCGCATGAAATTGAACTGGTTTTCGGCTCTTCGGCGCGATTTTACGCCCAGGTGCGGAATGGCGCGCCGTTCGATGCCTTCCTGTCCGCGGACCTGGAAAAACCGCAATTGCTGACCGAGGAAGGACTTGCCGCGGCGGACAGCCTGCGGGCCTATGCGATCGGGCGCCTCGTGCTCTGGACGGTCGAGCCGTCGCTCGAAATCGGCGGCGAATCGCTGACCGCGAACGGCGGCGGCAAGATCGCCCTGGCGAATCCGAGGCTCGCTCCCTACGGTCTCGCCGCCCGCGAAACGATCGACAATCTCGGCCTGGACGACCAGCTCGCCGACAGCCTGATCATGGGCGAGAACATTTCACAAGCCTACCAGTTCGTCGCCACGGGCAATGCGCCGCTTGGCTTCGTCGCGCTGTCGCAGGTGGGGAGGAACGGCGTCATTGAACAAGGTTCGGGCTGGCTCGTGCCTGAGGAACTGCATTCGCCGATTCGCCAGTATGCCGTGCTGCTGACCGAGGAGAACGCCGCAGCCAGCGCCTTTCTCGAATTCCTGCGTGGCCCCGAGGCGCGCCGCATCATCTACAGTTTCGGCTACACCGTGGACACCGAACCATGACGATCCCGCCTCTGTCGCCCGCCGCCGGCGCGCAATATCGACATCGACCCAACTGCGGGACTTCGGAGTATCGCCCATCACCACCCGCCGCCGACGCGGCGATTCGGCAGTTCCCCGCGCAGGCCCGGACACCATGATGTTTTCGCCGGACAATCTTCAGGCCATCTGGCTGACCTTGCGACTGGCCACGACCGCGACCCTGCTCCTGCTGCTGATCGGCACGCCGCTGGCGTGGTGGCTGGCGCGCACGCATTCCCGGCTGCGCGGCCCGGTGGCGGCCGTCGTCGCCCTGCCGCTCGTGCTGCCTCCCACGGTGCTCGGATTCTATCTGCTGCTCGCCCTGGCGCCCGCCGGCCCGATCGGCCAACTGACCGGGGCGCTCGGGCTGGGCAGCCTCGCGTTTACCTTCGAAGGCCTGATCATCGGCTCGATTCTCTACTCCCTGCCCTTCGTCGTGCAGCCGATCCAGAACGCCTTTCACGCCATGGGCGACGGTCCATTGGAAGTCGCGGCGACGTTCGGCGCGGGTCCCTGGCGGCGCTTCTTCACCGTCGCCATCCCGCTCGCGCGTCCCGGATTCATCAGCGGCTCGATTCTCGGTTTCGCCCATACCGTCGGCGAATTCGGCGTCGTTCTCATGATCGGCGGCAATATCCCCGGCGAGACCCGGGTGGTTTCGGTGCAAATCTACGAACAGGTGGAGGCGCTGCAATTCGGCGAGGCGCACTGGCTGGCGGGCTCCATGGTCGTTTTCTCCTTCCTCGTGCTGCTGATCGTGTACGGCTCGCTGGGGCGCCGGGCAATTCCCGCCATGAGATTCGGAAGCTAGAGTCTTGCGGGCGCGCATAATCTATAGCATGGCACAGCCTGCGGGCGGCCGCTTTCAACTCGATCTGGACGCGGAGATTCCGGCGACGGGAATCACTTGCGTTTTCGGCGCCTCCGGCTCGGGCAAGACAAGCTTGCTGCGCTGCCTGGCGGGGCTCGACCGCCCGCAATCCGCGCGGCTTACGGTCGACGGCGAGGTCTGGCAGGACGAAAACCGCTTCGTGCCGACGCATTTGCGCCGCATCGGCTACGTATTCCAGGACAGCAGCCTGCTGCCCCATCTCAGCGCGCGGCGGAATCTTCACTATGGCCGGGATCCCGGCGACGGCGCCGATACCGCGGACGCCGTCAAGTTGCTCGGCATCGAACGTCTACTCGACAAGCTCCCGCCGCAGTTGTCGGGCGGCGAGCGGCAACGCGTCGCCCTGGCCCGGGCGCTTTTGAGCAAGCCCCGCCTGCTTTTACTCGACGAACCGCTTTCGGCGCTCGATGTGGCGCGCAAGCAGGAACTGCTGCCCTACCTGCAGCGACTGCCGGAAAAACTCGATTGCCCCATTGTCTATGTGACACATTCGCCCGACGAAGTCGCCCGGCTCGCGGCCCATGTCATTGTGCTTGACGACGGGAAATGCGTTGCGCGCGGTTCAGTTGCGGAATTGATGGCGTCGCGCCGGCTGCCGGTCAACGCGGCCGGAGAAAGCGGCGTGGTGCTCGAAACCGCGATCGCCGGCCATGAAGCGGAGTGGAATCTCGCGGAAGCGAAATACGCCGACGGTCGGATGCTCATTCCCGACCCGGGCGTCGCGCTGGGCGGCCTGGTGCGGCTGCGCATTCTCGCCCGCGACATCAGCCTGAGCCACGCGGAAGAAGCGCATTCGAGCATTCTCAACCGCCTGCCCGCCACGGTGGAACGGATCGAGGAAACCCCCGATACCGCCATGTGCATGGTGCATCTGCGAATTGGCGGAAACACACGGTTGCTGTCGCGCGTTTCGCGCAAATCCGCCCGGCGGCTTGAACTGGCCCCGGGCACCCGGATCTACGCCGAAATCAAATCCGTGGCGATCTTGCAATAACTGGAAGCTGGATTCCGCGACAAAATGGCAGGATTGCCATTTTGGACGGCGCTTTGCGCCGCCCCGCAGGGGTGAGGGGCATGGATGCCCCGAATCACTCCGCTTCGCTACGCGCAGAATGACAGTCTGGGTCCGCACACTGTGAGTCGCCGTCGGGTCGAAGCCATCTCTTGGCAGGATTCTGTACGCCTAAGCTTCCTGCAAACGTGGATCCCCGTCTTCGACGACATAGGACCGGCGGATGCTTATCGGCCCCCCCGCAACGGTCACCCGCGGCAGCACCTTGAAATCCGCGCGCCATTGCGCCGGCGTGACCGTGTTCGCGACGTAGCCGCGCTGGGCGTTGTAGAACTTGACGTGCGGATTGTTGGCGAGCAACGCCGCGCCGTAGTCGTTGCTGTCCTCGCCGTCGCCGCCGGAACTGATCGAAGAGCCGACGAATTCGGCGCCGACGACGGTAGACGCCGGATCGTCGAAATCGAGTTTCAATTCCGCCGCCCAATGGGAGTGGATATCGCCGGTGATCACGACCGGATTCGGCGTGCCGATATCGGCCAGGGCCCGCAACAGTTCCTGGCGCTCGAAGGGATAGCCGTCCCAGATATCCATCGGCCAGAGTTGCTCTCCATTGCCGCCGACCGAACGCAGGCCGGCCATCATGATCTGTTGCGCCAGCACGTTCCAGCGCGCGTCGGCGCTGCCGAGACTGTCGAGCAGCCATTGTTTCTGCGCCCGGCCGAGCAAGGTGCGGGACGGGTCCTGGTGCTCGGCGCAACTCGGTCGGCGACCATCTCCGCAGGCCTGATCGCTGCGATATTGCCGCGTGTCGAGCACGCTCATCTCCAGCAACTTGCCGAAACGCAGGCGTCGGTGAATCGGCATGTCCGGGCCCTGGCGGCCCACAGGGAGCCGCACGGGCATGAACTCGTACCAGGTCTGATACGCTGCGGCGCGGCGGATCAGCAATTGTTCCGGAGTCTGTTCGTCTTCGGCGATCATCGCCGCGTAATTGTTGTCCACCTCGTGATCGTCCCAGGTCACCGCCCAGGGCGCCGACGCGTGGGCGGCTTGCAGATCCGGATCCGAGCGATAGGTTTCGTAGCGCGCGCGATAATCCGTCAAGGTCTGGATTTCCGGTCCTTCGTGTTGCCGCACGAGGTTCTCGCCCCAGGAACTTTCGTAGATGTAGTCTCCCAAGTGGACGATGAGATCGAAGCGCTCGTCGGCCATGTGGCGGTAGGCGGTGTAGTAGCCGTGTTCGTATTGCTGGCAGGAGGCGAAGGCGAAGCGGAAACGGTCGACTTCGTCGGCGCCGGAAGCGGCGGTGCGCGCGCGGCCGGGCGGGCTGGCGATGCCGCCGATGCGCCAGCGATAGAAATACTCCGCTCCGGGCCGAAGGCCGCGCACGTCGGCGTGGGCGGAATGGCCGAGTTCGGGCGCCGCGGCCACGCTGCCGCTGCGTTCGATATTGGAAAACCCGGCATCGGCGGCGACTTCGTAATCGATTTGCAGGACATCCGTGTCGAGACCGGCCTGACGCAGCACGGCGGGGTCGAGCCGTGTCCAGAGGATCACCGAATCGGGCCCGGGATCGCCCGAGGCCACGCCGAGGTAGAACGGATCTTCCGGCAGACTGTTAACCCGGCGGGCGGCGCCATGGGCCAGTGCCGGCAAGGCGCCCAAGGCCAGCGCCGCGTACAGACGGGTTGAGTAGGCAAGAAAATGCCGCCGTGAAACACGGCGGCGGGAACGCAAGATTCGCATGGCGCAACTCCGTGGACCGATAGACAGGTGACACATGTTACACGAGGGATAATACCCCGTGTGTCGGATCAGCCTGGCGGCGTTGCGCGACCGGCGTTTGCCCCCGCCCTACATGCCCCCTGTGAGCTTGGTCAGTTCGAAAGCCAGCAGCCCAGCGAGCAGCAGGATCTGAGCGATGACCACAGCCGTCTTCGCAACGGGAGATAGCCGGTTCACGAAACGGGATATGGGCAGATAAAAATGGTGATAACGGTAATTCATGGCTGTATCTTCCATTTGCTCAAACGTCCTCTTTTGCTGGAAAGTTACCTGTTGATACGGTTGAGGCGCATACTACAGTCGCCGATTCGGCGATACTTGCGGTTTTCTCCGAACGGCGGCGCCGGCTCGGTCAATAACGAACGGTCGGCGGAGCCATCCCGTTACGCGCTTTACCGAGAATATGGGGGCATTCGCCGAATCGCCCGGTCCACGGCGGGCGGCGCCGGGTAGGCTTGCCTCTACGCCGGAAAAACAGGAGGCAGCCAATGTCCGAACCTGATTCCCCGCAAAGCAGGAAAACCGTCGCCTACGTTCTCGTGGCGATCGCCGGCCTGCTGATACTTTCCAACGTCGGTCTGTTCAGTTTTATCGGCCTGACGGATCTGATCGGAACACTATTCCGCCTGCTCTTCAATTCAATCCCCTACATTATCACCCTGGCGGGCATCTTCTGGATCGTCCGGTCGGGCAGGCGCGAAGCGCCGTTGATGGCCTGGCTGCTTACTTTGCTCGGCGCGGTCCTCATCATTTCCCAGCTCGGACTGTTCGGCCTGTCTTTCGGCGAAATGATCGCGCCCATGATCCTGCTCACCGTCGCCTTTTTCCTCGTCAATCCCCGCAATCTCCTTCCCCGCAGGCTCAATACCGGCAACGAAGATATCGATCCCGAAGAACAGGAAATCAAGCTGTTCGCCTTCATGGGCGGAGGAGACCTGAAATACCACTCCCGGCGTCTGCGGAGCGGCGAGGTCATGGCCATCTGGGGTGGATACGAAATCGATTTCAGCGAAGCCGACATGGAAGGCGACTCGATGCAATTGAATCTCTATTGCATCATGGGCGGCATAGAAATCACCGTGCCCGCCAACTGGAAGGTGGAGAAAAGCGGCGCCATGTGCATCATGGGCGGTTACAGCAACAAGACGCGCGATATGGCGGAAGAGTTGAACCTGCCGTCAAAGACCCTGGTTGTGACGGGACTCGCGTTGATGGGCGGAGGCGAAATCCGGAACTGAGCGATCCGGACGCTTCGGAAATCTCATGTATCCATTATTCAGGACACCCAATCGCGTTATCGCGATGCTGGCCGGCTGGGCTTTGTTCAGCGCCGGTCTGTCCGCGCTTGTCAGCGATATTGCCGGCATCCCGCTCGGACATGGGCTGGCGCTGTTCGCGCCGACTTACCTTCTCTGGCTGTTTTTCCTGATCCCGAACTATTACATGTGCCGCACGCTGCCGCTCGACCGCAGCGCCTGGACCAGGGTGGTCGTCGTCCAGACATGGATCTTGCTGACGATGGCGCTGATCTGGGCGCTGCTGGGCCGCGGTTACGCTTTGATTCTCGACTCGGTAGGCGATTCCGTCCCTTATCTGGAATATTTTTCGCGGGGCCTGTCAACCAACCTGATCGTTTTCACCAGCCAGTTCGAATTTTTCGTGCTTCTGCACTATCTCCTCATCGCCCTGCAACGCGGCCGCGACTTGGAACAGCAGGCCCTGCAACAGGAACTGTTGGCGAGCCAGGCCGAGCTGCGCGCCCTGCGCGCCACGATTCACCCGCATTTCCTTTTCAATGCGCTTAACGTACTCGCCAATGTAGCCGATTCGGATCCGGCCCGGGCGCGCTATTTCTGCCTGCGTCTGGCGGAATTTCTGCGCTACAGCGTCGCTTACGGCGACCGGCCGACGGCTACTCTGGGCGCGGAACTCGAACACGTGCAAAACTACCTGAGCATCGCGCGCGAACGCTTCGGCGAACGGCTTTGCACCGATATCGAGGCGGACGAGGAATTGCTGGACACTCCGGTGCCGTCGCTGATGCTTTTTCCGCTGGTGGAAAACGCCATCAAGCACGGCATCGACAGTTGCATCGAAGGCGGCTGTCTGAAGTTGCGGGCCACGGCCGGCAAGCAACTGCTGCGCATCGAGATCAGCAATCCCGTGGACGAACTCGGCCACAAGCGGCAAGGCACCGGCATCGGGTTGATCAGCCTGCGCCAGCGGCTGAAGAATCGCTATGGAGACGAAGCCACCTTGCAGACCTGCCGCGAGGACGATCTTTTCATCGCCCGCATCTGCCTGCCTTTACGTGAAGCCTCCGCCGCCGTACATTGAGCGCCATGGCGAAACGCGATCCCATACGTTGCCTGATCGTCGACGACGAGCCCCATGCGCGGCAAGCGCTGGAAAACGCTCTCGCCCGGCATCCGGAAGTGGAGGTGATCGGCTTGTGCGAGAACGGTCTGCAAGCCGTCAAGGCGATCAACGAGCAACGCCCGCAACTGCTGTTCCTGGACGTGCAGATGCCGAAGCTCGACGGTTTCGACGTGCTCGAACTCGTGCAGGAACAGATTCCCTTCGTGGTCTTCGTCACCGCTTACGATCAATACGCGGTGCAGGCGTTCGAAGCGAACGCGGTCGACTATCTGCTGAAACCGGTTGACCCGAAGCGGCTCGCCCAGGCGGTCGAGAAAGTCGTCGCGCGGGTCGGCATGGAAGAGCCGTCGCAGCTGCAAAGCCTGCTGGCGGACCCGGTGCGCGAACGGGAATTGCTGCGCCGCATCCTCGTGCGCGACGGCAGCGAAGTGCATGTGCTCCCGGTGGACGCCGTCATGTACATCGAGGCGGCGGACGACTACGTCGCGATTCACACCGCGGAAAACACCCATATCAAGCTCGACCGGCTGAGCCGCTTGCAGAAGAAGCTCGACCCGCGCCAGTTCTGCCGCATACACCGGTCGTACCTGCTCAACATCAACTATCTCGCCCGCATCGAATCGGAAAGCAAGGACAGCCGCATCGCGATCCTGACCGACAGGCGCGAACTGCCGATCAGCCGCAGCGGCTACGGCAATCTGCAGAAATTGCTCTGACGGCGGGCTTGGCCCTATTCCCCTTCCACCTTGGTGAAGATCATCATGTGCTGCCAGGGCAGGAAGTCGAGGGTATCGGTCCATTCGAGGCCGAAAACGCTCATCTCGCGCACGGCCTGTTCCTCGGTCATCTTGTGCAGCGGGCGAATCGGCACCGAGGGGTCTTCGCCGCGATATTCGAGCAGGAAAATGCGCCCGCCGGGTTTCAACGCGCGATAAACGCCGTCGATC
Source organism: Pseudomonadales bacterium (assembly GCA_963664805.2). Taxonomy (GTDB): domain Bacteria; phylum Pseudomonadota; class Gammaproteobacteria; order Pseudomonadales; family Pseudohongiellaceae; genus UBA9145. Next base: position 1,135,007 of record OY761612.1, read on the forward strand.
ATCTCGAAAGGATGGGAAAATTCGTGATAGGCGTCGACCATGATGGCGGCGTCGATGGAATTCTCCGGCAATCGCGGGTCGTCGATGGCGCCGAGAATCGTGCGGATGTTTTCGCCCCCGCCGGCGGTTTTCTGCCGCTCGATCAGGTCGAGCATTTCCTGCTGGATGTCCACCGCGAGCACTTCGCCGTCGGGCACTTTCTCGGCGATGCGAAAGGAAAAATAGCCCGAACCGGCGCCGATGTCGGCGACCGTTTCATCGGGCTCGAGATTCATGTTCTCGACCACCTGGTCCGGCATTTCTTCCTGGATGCGGCCAGGCCGATTCAGCCAGTCGGCCGCCAGGTGCCCCATGACGAAGGAAATCTCCCGGCCCATGTAAAACTTGCCGATGCCGGTCGTGCGCCGCTCCGGGTCTACGACATAGCCGGGATGCTCAGCGGCCTGGGCCGCGAGCGGGAGCAGAAAGGCGACCAATAACAGCAGCCGCGACGGGAGTTTCATCAAGTTCACCATAGTGAGAGGGATAGCGGAATTGTAGATCAGGCGCGCGAGTTGTGCGAGAGGGATAACCTTTCCGGAAATTCGTTCTCGCGCTTGCGCCGGGACTGAAATAGAATCGGCCCGATGCTCTCCTCCCTCAAAGCTGTAGAGAAACATCGCCTGGCCCAATGTGTCCGGTGTGCCGCCGGAATTGCTTCAAACCTGCTGCTCGGCTGCCTGACGGCGTTGCTGGCGGCAATTCCCTCTCCTACCGCCGCCCAGGAGGTCGTGATCGGCAGAAACGCCGACGGGCGGATTTCGATTCGCGCCGTGCGCGTGAACGAGCCGATCAAGATCGACGGCGAACTCCTTGAGGCCGTATATCGGGACATCCAGCCCATCTCTGATTTCATCCAGCAGATTCCCGACGAAGGCGGTCGCGGCGTGGATTTTGACTGGAACATCGCATGGGACTCGTGCGTCGGCCGTTTCCGTCAGCGCCGAATGGGTGTCCCATCGCCGCCCATCGCCGTGATCGCCGTGCCTGTATTCTCCTAACTTCCGATTTTCAATCAATATCGATGGGCTTGTCGGTAACCACCACTTCGGTGAAACGGACATCGTCAGCCACTTGTATCCGCTTCACAAGCTCGGCGGTCAAGCCATTGAACACAAGTATCTCGTATCCGGTGCTCATGACCACATTGTCGCTGCCGGGAATGCGGGTGACATGGCGTTGATTGTATCTCGTGGATTCGGAAAAATCATCGTACGCCGCCAACACCTCGCCGCTCTCCCGATCATAGACTTCGAGGCGATAAATATCCTGGCGGGGCTGGTCCCTGAGATAGATGAAGTGATCATCTTCCGACCCCCAGGGTGGATACAATCCCCGGTTGTTGTCCAAATATGCGGCAGGTGAGCCTTCACCTGTGTCCAGATTTAGCACTGAAACCAGACCTTGATACTCGACCATATCAGAGTCTCTCATCCTTGAACCCCCCGGAAAGATGCTAGCCGCCATTTTTCCATCCGGGGAGAACTCTCGCCATTTCTGAACAGGTCTGCGTAAGGTTCCGACGATTCCACCGGTTGACGGATCCAGAACTGCTGTTGGATTGTCACTGTCGAGCACACCGACATAAAGTCTCTTTCCATGAGGGCCCAAACGCACCGATGTAACGCCATGGGAAGTATTCACATGACCGCCCCCGCCGGCTTGGGAATTCAAGGGGACTTCAAAAACGATATTGACCGACTCGTTCAGCCTGACAGCGATCAGTGGCGTATAATCAATTCGGTGCAGAGCCGATACACTACTACCAATATATAAGATTGATTCTTCCCTATTTATGTCGATTTCGGAGGGTTCACGGACTTGTTCCAATTCCCGAGAAACCCATTCCAGTTCTCCGGTTTCGAGATTCACCATGTAGATCCTGCGATCCTCGCCCACGACATATCCATACCACGTCGGGAACAGGCTGTCCCAAACTGCAAATCCAACAATGAGAACTATCCCCGATGCAATGAATACCGCCATGATTCGTCGCTTGTTGGTGATTCCTGTATTGTATGCGTGCATTAGCAAATCCTCTCAACAATAATTTCAAAATTCGAATTGAAACTGAAATCACTGATTCCGCCTCTACCATGGTGTTGTATTGACAAATCCCCGCACCTTCGTCTTGTATGCGCAACCCAGCAATTCTCTTTCAGTATCATCGGGGTCGTCGTCGTCGCATAACGTTTCTCCATTGTTTCCATTTGGAGAATATAGATGCCTTCCGGAATTGTAACGGGAAAAAACATCGTCCCAAACGTTGTTTTTCGCTGTTGCGTCCGTCGCAATCTCATATGGACTCCAACCCCAGGGATGGTTGGCGCCCGTGCTGCGGCCTTCGTCCAAAGGGTCATCTATGTCGTAAAACCCCTTCAACCAATTCACTGCGCCACTATGTATCTCATCGAGATAGTCGGTTCCCTTTTGCAGATTGACGCGCCAATTCCAGAAATGCGCTTCCGTTCTGGTGAAGCCGGGTATGTTGTCCAGTTGCATGATGCCCCAGCCGTCGGGCCGTCCGAAAACCGGGGTGCCGGTTCCGGTATATCTGACTCCGGTGAATTGCCGGTGCATGGTTTCCTCCCAAGCCACCGCCAACTTCTCCACCGATTCCCCGGTAATCTCCTTCATGTTCGCAAGCGTGGGGTTGGAACCATTGACGGCATAGGTTTCCGAATCCGATACCGTCGCAATTTCCGTGCCCCCCGCCGTAATTCTCGCGGTCACATTCACGGTCAGGTTCCCTCCCATCAACACGCCGCCCCAAGGCACGGTCCAATAATTTGAGAACACGCTTGGGCCAACCGTGCCCGGCAGTCCGCCGACCGTCGGAATTCTGCGGGTGAACTGATGAACAGTGCCGTCAACCCATTCCTCGTTTCCGTTCCTGTCGGTAATTTTCCGTTGACTCACGCCCCTGTAGCTCAGCGAGGCGTGCCATTGGTATGTGACCGCGTATCCATCGCCTTGCAAGCCAGATACGCTGGCTTGGAACGTTGCCGCGGGCATCGACGGATCCCTGTTGATGGTTAGGTCTCCCGCGCTTGATTTCGTGATTTCAATCACCGGATCGGGAGTGTCGGAGGGCGGTGGTATCACGATTGGAGACGTCCCGCCGCAATTGTTGGTTTCATCCGGGTCGCACGGAGGCGTAATGCGCGCCAGCACATATTCAAAGACCTTCAAGATGTCGCGCACGATATCTTCGTAGGATGAGTAGCCGCCGATTTCCGGAAAAACTCCGCTGTTCGCCGATTTCAGGCCACCCGCGAATACCGGGCTGTTCAGCATACCCTCCAGAGCTTCGGAGACCGCAACCGCGGCGGTCGAACCGCGGTCCATCGTACCCGTGTCCCGGATCGGCCCCAAGTAGTTTGCGACCAGCAGAACGGCCGTTTGGTCCGTTCCGGCAAAATCGTAAACGAACACGGTGGCGGGGATCTCCCGCAGATCCGGATCGACGTAAACGGCGATTTGCAAGGCGGCTCTCCAAACCATCAAAAGTTCATCGAACAGGGAATCGCTCAGCGAGTCGATGAATCCATTGTTGGAAACAATGTAGCACAGCGTTGGGGACAGACCGATACATTTGCCCAGATGCGAAGTCAGCATGGCCCCGGTCAAGTTCAACTGCCCGTGCGTTGTATATCCGTTACGGACAGGCAGCCCCGTCGTCGAGGTGGATATCTGAAAAGCGCCGGTCACTTGCGCCTCATCGCGGAAATGGTCCGCATCGTCGATCCAATCGGCCAAGTCGGAAAAAAACCGCTTGACTTCGGCGCCCAACCCGACATGGCTACCGGGAATCACATACATTTCACTGTAGTTGGCGTAAACGATCTGGTCCCCGGCGCCATCTATATATCCGTCCAGCCCGTGCAGCAACATGTCCGTCACGCCGTCCGCGTTCAGATCGTGGAGCCGGATCGCCGAATTGATCGGGGTCAACCCCGAGGGAATGGTGTGCCCCGCGGCGGATTCCAGGGAAAATCCCCCCGCAGCATGCTGGATCAGCACGAAATCCGATACCGCCGGCAGTATCCCGGAGGTGGGGTTCCGGATTAGCAGGTCCTGCAGTTGGTCATTGTTGATCAAACCCCTCTGCACCGTGTAGCCGCTGTCGAATCCCGCCGCAAGCACGGGAATGCTGCCGGGTTTGCTGAGATTCCAATTCGGGTCGGAACCCGCAGTGAACTCGGCCAGATTGTTGTAACTGTCGTTGTCGGCATCCTGGGCGGCGTCGCCGGCATTGAGCGGATTCAATTGGTGCTCCAATTCCCACGTATCCGGCATGCCGTCGTTATCGTCGTCCGTATCGGTGGAATCGGGTATGTCGTCACCGTCTGTATCCGTAGCGGGCGTTGTGGGGGCATTTGAGGTGGAGCACGATTTCACGAAGGTCATCGTGTAGCTGCCCGTCCAGGAACCGTAGCCGCTCGACGTGACGCCGTTCCGCGTCGAACCGGTATAGGACGAACGGCCGCCGGATTTGGTCAGCCGTATCACGGCCTTCGCGCCGACGGCCACATGGCCGGCATGCACCGCGGCCCGCGCGACGGGGCTGTCGTCCGTGTAGGTGCCGGTTCCCCAGATCGTGCCCGAAGAGCTTCCGGTCACGGCGTAAGTGTAAGTGCCGTTGGACAGGCTCTGCGCGGTGCTCGGCGCTGTCGTGTAGGTCGAGCAGGAACCGGAGGGAGTGGTTGTGGGCGGCGTGGTTGTGGGCGGCGTGGTCGTGGGCGGCGTGGTCGTGGGCGGCGTCGTTGAGGTGGAACACGATTTCACGAAAGTCATGGAGTAACTGCCCGACCAGGAACCGTAATTGCTCGATGTGACGCCGTTCCGCGTCGAGCCGGTGTAGGACGAACGGCCGCCGGATTTGGTCAGCCGTATCACCGCTTTCGCGCCGACGGCCACATGGCCGGCATGCACCGCGGCCCGCGCGACGGGGCTGTCGTCCGTGTAGGTGCCGGTTCCCCAGATCGTGCCCGAAGAGCTTCCGGTCACGGCGTAAGTGTAAGTGCCGTTGGACAGGCTCTGCGCGGTGCTCGGCGCTGTCGTGTAGGTCGAGCAGGAACCGGAGGGAGTGGTTGTGGGCGGCGTGGTTGTGGGCGGCGTGGTCGTGGGCGGCGTGGTCGTGGGCGGCGTCGTTGAGGTGGAACACGATTTCACGAAAGTCATGGAGTAACTGCCCGACCAGGAACCGTAATTGCTCGATGTGACGCCGTTCCGCGTCGAGCCGGTGTAGGACGAACGGCCGCCGGATTTGGTCAGCCGTATCACCGCTTTCGCGCCGACGGCCACATGGCCGGCATGCACCGCGGCCCGCGCGACGGGGCTGTCGTCCGTGTAGGTGCCGGTTCCCCAGATCGTGCCCGAAGAGCTTCCGGTCACCACGTAAGTGTGGGTGCCGTTGGACAGGCTTTGCGCGGTGCCAGGCGCGGTCGTGTAGGTCGAGCAGGATCCGGTGGGAGTGTTCGTCGGCGGTGTGGTCGTGGGCGGCGTTGTCGAGGTGGAGCATGCGCTCACGTAAGTCATGGAGTAACTGCCCGACCAGGAGCCGTAATTGCTCGATGTGACGCCGTTCCGCGTCGAACCGGTGTAGGACGGACGGCCGCCGGATTTGGTCAAGCGAATGACCGCTTTCGCGCCGACGGCGACATGGCCGGCATGCACCGCGGCCCGCGCGATGGGGCTGTCGTCCGTGTAGGTGCCGGTTCCCCAGATCGTGCCCGAAGAGCTTCCGGTCACCACATAGGTGTAGCTGCCGTTGGACAGGCTCTGCGCGTTGCTCGGCGCGGTCGTGTGGGTCGAACAGGAAGCGGCAGAGCTGGACATCGCCTTCATCGCCGCTCCGATCGATCCGCCGGCGGCCGGCTCGGCCCAGGACAGGCTGATCGATTGCCCGTCAGTGGAAGTCTCAGTCGGATTGGTTCCCGCCTCGACCAGTGACCGCAAAGTGGCGTAGGACTTGTCGAAACCGAAGTTTGGCGTGTATCCCGAGTATAGCTGGGCATTTGCCAAGAAGGGGTGGAACAAGGCCAGCAACGAGAGACAGAAAGTCAGTCGGTTTTTCGATTTCAAGGGGGCGAATTTCTGGAATGCTTGATTGAACTGGCGCATGCGAACTCCTGGAGAGATTGGTTCAAGTACTTCCGATAACTGAAATTATCGAAAGTAGTGAGAATAGTCTGTCCGCCGTTGTGTCAAAGCAAAGTAGAAATGTCCCCTTTTCTCCAAAGTAGAGATGTCCCCTTCGGCCTTGCGCGCAGGGAGCGTAGCGACCGGAGCGCAAGGCCGCGCCGCGGCTATCCGGCGGCCGCCCCCGCGCCGCGGCTATCCGGCGGCCGCCCCCGCGCCGGGCTTGAGCGGACGCCGCCAGGGGTGGTCCGGCGGCGGCTTCCAGGCCGGCCGGGACCGCTGCCGCGCCTTGGCCCTGTCCACCCGCGACCGCACGCTCTTCCCGTCCTCGACCGGCAGCGGCGTCCCGCCTTCGGCAAGCAGCCTGACCGGCAGCTCGCGTCCGTCGCGCAGCACGGTCACCGCGCCGTCCCAGCCCTTGCACACCGTCACCGCGGCGCCCCGCAGCCGGTAGCCCCGGCCGTGGCCGGTCACCTGGTAGGTGTTTCCCTCGAAACCGATCGACAGGTTCTTCGTCAGCTTGCGCTCGTGCTGCTCGCACAGGATCAGGTCCAACTCCCGGTCGTCGTGCAACACCGCCCGGTGCGCGTCCGCCGGATTGCGCGGCGCCACGCCGAAACGCCGGTTGTAGTCCGCCATGAACGCCGGCAGGTAGGCGTTCCCCGCCTCGATGCCGCAGATGCCCCGCAGCCGCATCTCCTTCACCAGCCGGTCCTGCAGCGTCCGGTTGGCCCGCTCGACCCGACCCTTGGCCTGCGGACTGCCGGCGTGGACCGGCGCGATGTCCAGCGTCTCCAGCGCCCGCCCGAACTGCGTCAACTCGTCCTCCCGTCCCCGCAGGTTCACCCGGAATATGCTGTGGCGGTCCGAGTAGTACGCCACCGGACGCCCGTGGGCCGCCAGATGCGCCCGCGTCGTCTCCATGTAGGCCTCGGTCGTCTCCGCCGGCCAGAACCCCATCGCCAGCAGCCGCGAGGTCGCGTCGTCCACGTACACGATCAGCGCGCAACGCGGCCCCCGGTCCTCGAACCAGTCGTGCGGCGAACCGTCGATCTGCACCAGATCGCCCAGACACTCCCGGCGCGGCCGGCTCGGATGCGCGCGCGCATCCCGCCGCGCCTTCGGCCGCCACAGCCCGTCCGCGATCATCCAGCCCCGCAGCGTCTCCGCCGACAGCTTGAAACCGTGCGCCTCCACCAGCTTCTCGCACGCGAAGGTCGGACCGAAATCCGGGTAGCGCTCACGAACCAGGTCCAGCGCCGCCCGGCGCACCGCCGGATCGATCGCGTTGTTCGAGCGCTTGCCCCGCCGGCCCGACACCAGACCCGCCGCGCCGCGCTCCCGGTAGCGCGCCGTCAGGCGCTTCACCTGGCGCACGCTCAACCCGAGCCGCAACGCCCCCTCGCGCTGCGTCAGGCGCTTCTCCACCACATCACGGATCACACCCGCCCGATCCGACTCCCGCATGCTCAACAGCACCTCCGCGCTCGACAAGACCGCCCCTCCTCAATGAAAAAGGGGACACTTTAACTTTGCGCAAAGGGGACATTACTGCTTTGAGCTAACAGTCTGTCCGCCGTTGCCGGTCAAACCAAATGCGCGAAGTTTTTGGATATAGAATAACTCATTGAATATCCTCATTTTCCATGAGTGGACGACACGTGGCGTGCGGGGTTTTCTGGTGGATTTGGTTGACGAATCGCCATGCAACAACGCGCATTCAACCCGCGTAAAGCCGAATGGCGCCGGCGCAGGGGCGCTCCCCGGACGATTTCGGGAAAATCTCCGGCTCCGCGTCTCTTCAATTTCAGGATGGGCAAATTCGTGCTGTAGTATCGGCGCTCCTTCCGCTTGTTCGTGCGGCTCTTCTCAGCCGTCCGCGTGTTGTTTGGCGTTCAGCCGCGCAAACCGGGTCACGGTTTCCGCTTTGGCGGGCAACACCCGGAATCCGTGTCCGACGCACCAGTTCCCGAAAATCTCCAGGTCCGACCGCAGCGCCCGTTTCGTGTTCTCGCTCCACGCGCCCCGCGCGGCGCGCAACACCCGGATGTCGCCGTGCGCCACGCCGAATCGCGCCAGTAGCTGATCCATGTCGCCTTTCCTTTTGACAACTCTCATATCTAATTTCTCCTCATCTTGGTGGGTTGGGTCAGCCATTCTGCTTCCGATAATTTCAGTTATCGGAAGTTGGTTCTTTCTTCCCCACTCCCCCAACCATCTGTTTCGACGATGTTTTTCCGGATTTCGCGCACCCGCGGAAATTGCGGCAACGAAAGAAAACAAGTACCGCATCGTCCTGTTTCCGATCATGGGTAACCTTCGAGGAATTTCGGAAATTCATTCTCGCGCTTGCGCCGGGACTGAAATAGAATCGGCCCGATGCTCTCCTCCCTCAAAGCAATCGGGAAATATCGCCTGACCCACCGGGTCCGGCGTAGCGCCGGAGCCGCTTCGAGCCTGCTGCCCGGCTGCCTGACGTTGCTGCTGGCAGTAACTTCCTCTCATGCCGCCGCCCAGGAGGTCGTGATAGACAGAAACGCCGACGGGCGAATCTCGATTCGCGCCGTACGCGTGAACGAGCCGATCGAGATCGACGGCGAACTCACCGAAGCCGTGTATCGGGATATCGAGCCCATCTCCGATTTCATCCAGCAGATTCCCGACGAAGGTGCGCCGGCGAGCGAGCGCACCGAGGTCTGGGTCTTTTTCGACGACGACAATCTTTACGTCACCGCGAAAAACTACGAATCGGTGCCCGAAGTCGACTGGGTCGCCAATGAAATGCGCCGCGACACGAGCCAGCTCCGCACCAACGATTCGTTCTCGGTCATGCTCGACACCTATCTCGACCGGCGCAACGGCGTCGCCTTCCTCGTCTCGCCCATCGGCGGATTTTCCGATTTTGCGATCGCCAACGAAGGCGACCGCGGCCGCGGCGTCAATTTCGACTGGAACATCGTCTGGGACTCGCGCGTCGGGCGTTTCGACGGCGGCTGGACCGTGGAGATGGAAATTCCCTTCCGTTCGCTGCGCTACGAACCCGGCGAAGAGCAACTCTGGGGAATCCAGTTCCGCAGGATCATCCGCCGCCTGAACGAGGCGTCGTATCTGACCGAACTGCCGATCTCCGCCGCCTTGGGCAACAGCCTGGTCGCGGGCATGTGGCGCATCTCCGAGGCGGGCAACCTGGAAGAACTCCAGGTGCCGCCGCGCAATTTCAATCTCGAAATCAAGCCCTACGGGCTCGGCACGCTGACGACAAACCGGCGGGCGATGCCGCCCATCCACAACGAGTCCGAACAGCAATACGGCGTCGATGTGAAATTCGGCATCACCAACAATCTCACCGCCGATTTCACCTACAACACCGATTTCGCCCAGGTCGAGGTCGACGAACGTCAGGTCAACCTGACGCGATTCAATCTCTTCTTCCCGGAAAAACGCGATTTCTTTCTCGAAGGCCGGGGAAATTTCGACTTCGTCCAGCCGCGCAATCTCGACATCCCGACGATGTTCTTCAGCCGCCGCATCGGGCTTGAACAGGGCCAGATCGTTCCCATCGACGCGGGCGCCCGCCTGACCGGAAAAATCGGCAACGTCGATGTCGGCGCGCTCAACATCAATACCGACGGCGGCGACCTGCCCGGCATCGAATCGACGAGCTTTTCGGTCCTGCGCCTGAAGCAGGACGTTTTCGGTCGCAGCACCGTAGGCGTCATGCTCACCGACCGCTCGAATTCCCTGGCCGGCGACGGCTCGAATCAGCTCTATGGCATCGACGGTTCCTTCGACTTTCTCGACGACTATTCCATCGACACTTATTTCGCCAAGACCGAAAGCCCGGGCCTGTCCGATCAGGACCAGAGCTACATGGGCAACTTCGACTACAACGGCGACCGCTACGGATTGACCGCGGGCTACCTGGTAGTCGAGAAGAACTTCAATCCCGAAATCGGCTTCAAGCGGCGCAACAATTTCAAGCAGATGCAAAGTTCCGCCCGCTTCAGCCCCCGGCCGGCCTCGATCGACTGGGTCCGCCGCTTCAATTTCCAGGCGCTGACCCAGTCCTACTGGTCGGCCGACTTGGACGAACTCGAAACGCGCCAGCACCAGTTGATCTTTAATACCGAGTTCGAGAACAGCGACCAGTTCCAGGTCTCGATCAGCGACGATTTCGAGATGCTGACCCGGCCCTTCGCCATCGCGCGGGGCGTCACCCTGCAACCCCGCGACTACGACTTCACCAACTACGAAGTCTTCTACCGGCTCGGCGCGCAACGCCGCTTCAGCGGCCGGTTTTCCATTCGCCTCGGCGATTTCTGGAGCGGCGAGAACACCGCGTTCGGCTACGATTTCGGCAGGATCGAAATCTCGCCGCGGCTATCCATCGAACCCGGTTACTCGATCAACCAGGTGAAACTGCCCGAAGGCGAATTCCGCACCGAACTCGGCCGGGCCCGCGTCACTTACACCTTCTCGCCGCGCATGTATTTCAGCGGACTCGTGCAATACGACTCCAACGCGAGTTCCTTCAGCACCAACTTCCGCTTCCGCTGGGAATGGGCTCCGGGCAGCGAACTCTTCCTCGTCTACAGCGACGACCGCGACACCAGCCCCTTCGGCGACCCCAGATCCTTCGAACTCCGCAACCGCGGCTGGGCCATCAAGTTCAACAGACTTTTCCAGATTTGAGTTGGACGACTCAGGTGTGGACCCGGCGACGATAATTGCCGCCAGCACGATCATGTACCGCATCGCCAAGCAGGTTGTCGATGTAGTTCCGCGGTGAAACTACCGAGTGACTCGCCGGGGGATTGCTCAACAGAAGCTTGTCGCCGGTTACGAGAGTGCATAGATATTCCGATGCCAGCAGGCGCCACAAATGGCTGTCGTTCGAATCCGGCGCTTCTTCGGCTGGCACGGGTTCGCGCCACATCGCGTTCGCCACGATTTCCGCGAGTACAGCATCGATCTCTTTTTCGGTTGACAGATGCAACCCGGCGAGCTTGGGACGTCGAAGGACGTTGGCATATTCGACAAGGAGTTCCTCGGACATCAGGTAAGGAATTTTTCCCGTGAGCATGCCGTCCAGAATCCTTGCGACGGGGCTGTCGGCATCAGCCGTGATCAATCCGGAAACGACGATATTGGTATCGATGACTGCGGGCTTGAGCATTTTGCAAGCTAAACCCGAATCAGGTTTTCTTTTCCCGGCGTAGCTGTCGGACTTCCCGCACGGCCAACTCGAGAGCCTCGTCGGGTTCCAATCCGGCTTCCGCCCGCGCTTTGCTGACGATTTCCATGGCGCTGTCGTAAGTGCGTATTCCGCGCAGACGCAAGCTTTCTTCAATTATCGACCCGATGGAACGCCGCTGGCGCGCCGCGGTTTCCTTCAGCGCCCGATGCAGTTGGTCGTCTAGCGTGATAGTCAGGCGAGACATTCGATTCACCCATATTTGGTGTCTTGGTGCCTTTGCACTTTAGCATCAGAGTTGCTCCGGGACAAGCTTTCAGGGTTTCGTTATGGAGGGTATCATCCGCGGCGACATCAATTGCGACCGCGGCGGGGAACCGAATCAGATGAGCAAAATTCTGCAAGGCATCCGGGTGCTCGATTTCGGGCGTTACATCGCCGGGCCATATTGCGCCACGTTGCTTGGCGACATGGGCGCGGAAGTGATTCGCATCGAGAAGGTCGACGGCTCGGAGGACCGCTACCTGTCGCCGATAACGGAAACCGGGGATGGCGCGCTGTTCCTGCAACTTGCCCGCAACAAGCAATCGATGACGCTCAATCCGATGAAACCGGAGGGCCGCGAGATTGTGAAGAAGCTCGTGGCCACGGCGGACGTGGTGGTCGCCAATCTGCCGCCTGACACCTTGCGGGCCATGGGGCTCGACTACGACAGCCTCAGCGCGGTCAGGCCCGACATCATCCTGACCATGATTTCCGCCTTCGGCCGGGGCGGGCCTTACGCAAATCGGGTCGGCTTCGACGGTCTCGGCCAGGCGATGTCCGGCTGTATGTATCTCACCGGCACGCCCGAGCAGCCCGTGCGCGCCTGGGGGCCATGGGTCGATTTCGGCACCGCCAGCCTGTCGGCCTTCGGCACGATGGCGGCACTGTACGAACGGGCGAAGACCGGCAAGGGCCAGATTGTCGAAGGTTCGCTGTTCAATACCGCCCTGACGATCATGAACGGTACGCTGATCGAGCAGCACGCCATCAAGCCGAACCGCGTCGCGAGCCTGAATCGCGCCCAGACCGCCGCGCCGGCGGACACTTTCCGCACAAAGGACGGCTGGGTGCTCGTGCAATCCGTCGGCGGGCCGCTGTTCAAGCGCTGGGCCGACCTCATGGGCGAAGACCATTGGCTCGACGATCCCCGTTTCAAGGACGACATTTCCCGGGGCGATAATGGCCATCTGATCAGCGAACGGCTGGCCCGCTGGTGCGCCGAACGCACCAGCGGGGAAGTGCTGGCCGAAATGGAAGCGGCGCGGCTGCCCGCGGGGCCGGTGTTGTCGCCGCGGGAAGTACTGGAAGACCCGCATATCGCGGCCCGGGGCATTTTTCAGGCCACCGAGTATCCGGGGCTGAAGGGATCGGCGCCGCTGATGAAGACGCCGGTGGAACTGTCGGAAACGCCTGGCGAAATCCGGGAGCGGCCACCGACTCTCGGCGAACACACGGATCGAATCATGCGCAAACTCGGTTACGGCAACGAAGACATCGACGCATTGCGGGCAATTCGGGTAATCTGACTGGAATCCTGCTCTCTTCACGAGATTCTGCGACTTCGCTTCGCTGCGCGCAGAATGACAGGCAAAGGACCGCATATGAAAACTTCACATACACGACGCGAATTCCTGCGGACCACGAGCGTCCTGATGCTTGGCGCGGGCGGCATGTCGTCCGCCGAGGCGCAACGGCAACTCGCCGCGCCCGGGCAGGACGAGTCTTATTGGGAGATGGTTCGCGCCCAGTTCTCGTTTAGCGAGGATGCCGTTCCCATGAACGCGGCCAATCTGTGCCCTTCGTTTCGGGCCGTGGCGGAAAACGTATCCCTGCTTACCGCCGACATCGACCGCGATTGCTCCTTCAACAATCGCGCCAAGTTCGGCGATCTGCTGGAAGAGACGCGCGCCCGCGCGGCCGCGCAATTGAACGTCTCGACCGACGAAGTGGCGCTGGTGCGCAACACTTCCGAGGCCAACAACATCATCAATGGCGGGCTGCCCTTGCAATCCGGCGACGATGTGCTCGTCTGGGACCAGAATCATCCGACCAACAACGTCGCCTGGGAGGTGCGCGCGGCGCGCTACGGCTTGCAGGTGCGCAAAGCGGTCACGCCGGAAGCGCCGCAATCGGCGCGGGAATTGGTCGACGCTTTCACCGACGAATTCCGCGACAGAACCGCGGTGCTCGCGATCACCCATGTTTCCAACGTCAGCGGCATCAAGCTGCCGGTGAAGGAATTGACGCGCCTCGCCCATGAGCGCGGCATCCACGTGCATCTCGACGGCGCCCAGACCTGGGGCGCCATGGCCGTGGACCTGCGCGACCTGGACGTCGATTCATACTCCGCCAGCGCCCACAAGTGGTACATGGGGCCGAAGGAAGTGGGCCTGCTTTATGTCAGGGAGTCGCGCATCGGCGAAATCTGGCCTTCGGTCGTTGCGCCGGGCTGGGGCAACGGCCCGCAGACCGGCCTGGTCGGGGCGCGCAAGTTCGAATCGCTGGGCCAGCGCGACGACGCGGCGCTCGCCGGACTCGGCGTGGCCGCGGAAATTCACGACTTGATCGGCCCCAGGCGCATCGAGCAACGCATCGCGCAACTCGCGCAACATCTCAAGCAGGGCATCGCCGATGCCGGATTCAACCTGTTGACGCCGATGGCCCCCGAGTTCAGCCATGGCGTTTGCATCGTCAAACTCGACCCGGCGCGGCGCGGCGAAATCATCGATCGACTGTATCGGGAACACGGCATCGCCGGCGCGGCCACCGGCGGTTTGCGGCTGTGCCCGACGATTTACAACACCCTGGAGCATGTCGACCGGGCCGTTGCCGGAGTGAAGGCACTGCTTGCATAGTTATCGCGGGCGACGCATGCGTCGCCCCCGCACAGGATCGAAACCTGGAGGTGTGCTGTAGGGGCGAGGCATGCCTCCACCGCAATCCGGATGACCAACGAATTTCGCATCCAGGACGTTCTCGCCAGCTATGACCGGCTTGCGGGCGAGATCGTGCCGGATTACGAAAGTCTTGCCTTCGAGGAAGTTCACCCGGCTACGCTCGATCTGATGCCGCTGCCTCCGGCCGCGATCCTGGATGTGGGGGCCGGCACCGGCCGCGACGCCGCCTGGTTCGCGCGGCAGGGTCACGAAGTAGTCGCCGTCGAGCCCTCGCGGGAATTGCGCCGGGCCGGCCGGGAGCTGCACGAATCGCCGGCGATCACCTGGATCGATGATTGCCTTCCCGATTTAAGCGTTGTGCGCGAAGCGCAATCCGCATTCGACCTGATCTGGCTCAGCGCCATGTGGATGCACGTGCCGCCCGCTGACCGGGCTCGCGCTTTTGGAACCCTCGCCTCATTGTTGAACCCCGGCGGCGGCATGATGTTCGGCTTGCGGCTGGGGCCATTGCCGCCGGAACGACCGATGGCGCCGGTAAGCGCCGGCGAAATCGGGGAACTGGCCCGGGGACCGGGCCTGGAGGTGGTCCGCGTTTCCCGCCACGAAGACGCCGCCGGACGACCGGAAATTTCCTGGGACATGATCTGGCTGCGGAAACCCGAAGCCGCCTGACATCCTTGCCGGGTCGTTCGACGCGCAAAAGTTCGGTTGCTCTATAGATCGAGGCCGCCCAGAAACTCCAGCATCGCCGCGTTGGTCTCCTCGGGCGCTTCCTGTTGCACCCAGTGGCCGATTTCGGGAATCAGCACCACGCCGCGCAGATCGTCGGTCACCCGCGACATCATCTCGGTCAATTGTTCGGCGCTCGCTCCGCCGATGACCACGTCCCTCGAACCGGCGATGAAGACCGTCGGCACGGTAACGCGGTCGCTTTCGTATTCCAGGCTGATTTCCCAATTGCGATGGAAGTTGCGGTAGTAATTCACGCCGCCGCGAAATCCCGCCTGTTCCAACTGGCCGACGACGTAATCGAGTTCTTCCTGGCTCAGCCAATCGGGCAATCCGAGCGGCGCGCCGAGGCGGCCGATCCAGCCGCCGGCCGAACGCAATGGATCGGTGATCGTTGGCGCCGCGCGGGGCGAGGTCGGCGACAGGTACAGCCGGCTGATCAAGCCGCGCGGATCGCTGTCGTATTCCGCCTCGGCCACTCCGCCAGGCTCGTTGTGATAGAGGATGTAGTAGAAATTGTCGCCGAAAGCCTCGCGCCAGCCTTCCAGCGGCGAACGCTGGGCGGTGCCGCCGTAAGGTACGCTCATGGCGATCAGCCCGTCGAAGCGTTCGGGATAGCGCACGACCGCGTGCCAGGCGACGATTGCGCCCCAGTCGTGCCCCACCATGACCGCTGTTTCTTCACCGAGAGCGTCGAGAATGCCGACCATGTCGTCGGTCAGATCGATGATGTCGTAATCGTCCACGTCGGTCGGCGCGTCGGTTTCCCCGTAGCCGCGCATATCCGGGGCCACCACGCGATAGCCGGCGCCGGCGAGCGCGGGCAACTGATGCCGCCAGTTGTACCAGGACTCGGGCCAGCCATGCGCCATCAACACCAGAGGCCCGGAATCGCCCGCCTCGAAAATGCGCATGCGAATGCCGTTGCTGTCAATGAACCGGCTGGTGACGCCCGCCACCGGAGATTGCGAATTCATGCTGTCGTCTCCCTGTTGCGCCTGCGCGGCCCCGAACGCGAGCAACAACGTCAGCGCCATCGGCGGCAAGTATCTGGTCATGGGGAAGCCTCCAAAAATTCCGGGGAAAAGCCTAACACGGAAAGGCGGGAATTGTCCGGGCGAACGGCGCGCGGGGACGCCAAGCCGCCGAAGCCCGCGCGGTTTGAAACGATTGCAAAGTTGATGCAGTATGCGGCCATCGCGGATCAGGCCCCACACAGATAATGTCAGGCCCAAGCGCACGGAATCGGTATGCGGATTTGCATGATCGGATCGTGGAGTCTCTGACACGGCGCTTCGAACGGCGCGTAATGACCAATAGTTGGCGGGGCGACTACATGGAATGCATGATCGCCCTGGTTCTCGGGGATGATTGGATACTGCCCTGGGAAAATGGCGAAGACTGGGCTTCGTGGGACATCGAGCACAGGAACGGCGCAAGAATTGAAGTCAAGCAATCAGCGGCGCGGCAAACCTGGCATCTGGATTACATGGCGCCGCATAGATATCCCAACTTCGACATCGCCCCGAGAACGGGGTATTGGACCGAACGCGGCAACAGGTGGGTGGACTCGCCGGGACGTTCGGCGGACATTTACATAATCGCCTGGCACGACGAACGCGCCGTCGATATTGCGAACCACACCGATCCTGGTCAATGGCGGTTTTATGTCGTGGCGTCGAGGGATTTGCCGGAAAACCAGAAGACCATCGGCTTGAGAACACTGAAGAAACTCTCCGATTGCTGCGCCATCTCCGACCTCAAAAGCCAGGTGGCGAACAAATTGTCGGAAATTGGACCAGCCGCAACCCGCCGCTGAATTCGCTTATTGCGTCGAGCCGCAATGGAATCGATCAGCGAGTCCATGGCTGGGGAATCGCGTCGATGTGGTCCGTGACCGCCTGATGGCCCTTCGGGGTAAGGTGGTAAACGCCGCGCGGGGTTGCGGCGGCCCGTTCGAACCAGCCGTAGTAATCCTTGAGGAAGATCTGGCCGGCTTTGGCTACGCCGGTGGCTTTCGCAACCCTGGCCGCGCGGGAGGGGCCGTTCTCGTCGAGATAGCCGGCGCAGCGCAAGGCGTCTTGGCGATAGGCGGTCATGATCTTGCGGCGGGTCGAGCCGCCGGTGTTGGGGTCGCCGACGCGCTGCTGGAATTCGCGCAACAGCCGACCGAGCGCGGGCCCGCGTTTGCGCGGGCGATATTCGGCCGGGTCGAGCAGCGCTTCGACGAAACATGCGGGCGCGGGCCGCACGCTGAGCAGCCCGAGACCGAGCCGGCGGCACAAAGCCAGAGCCTCCTTCCGGCGCGCGCCGCGGCCGGCGAAAGGCGGCACCGCCAGATAGACGTTGTCGGTCAGCCGCTGCCGGTCTATGCCCTGCAAAACCAGCGGCAGCGAGAATTTCGTCTTCAATTCGACGATCAGCGGCGCCTCGTCGCCGCGGACCGCCACCGCGTCGCAGCCGTTGACCTCGGCCTTGACCTCATAGCCCTGGGCTTCAAGAAAGGCCTTCACCGGCCCATAGAGTTCGGTTTCGTACATGGCCCCGCTTTTCCTTCGATTGCTAAAGGGTTATTCTGCCGCCGGAACCCCGACTTTAAGCGGAAGGGGCCGGGCGCCGGACGGACCGCGCGTTCCCGACCCAAGGGCGGCAGGAGTTTTTCATGACTGAGAAGTACGACGTTCCCTATATGCGGCGCACCCGCGATTTCTACCGGGCCCAGGGATACGAGAAGGATTACGTGTGGGCGCACCACGACGAAACGCCTTTCGCGCCGCCGCCGAAATCCTTGCGCGAATGCCGCCTGGGATTGATCACGACCGCGATGCCGGATACGGTCGAAGGCCGCGCGAAGCGCCAAGTGTACGCCTCGATGACGACGCCGACGCCGCATTCAATGTATACGGACGAATTGTCCTGGCACAAAAGCGTCACGCATACCGGGGATCTCGGCAGCTTTCTGCCGCTCGATCATTTGCGCAGCACGGCGCGGGCGGGCGTTTTCGAGAGCCTTTCCGGGCGTTTTTATTCGGTGCCGACAGAATACAGCAAGCGCAACACCGCGGAAAAAGACGCGCCGGGGATCCTCAAGTTATGCCGCGAAGACCATGTCGACGTGGCCATGCTCGTGCCCTTGTGACCCGTCTGCCACCAGACCGTGAGTCTGGTCAGCCGGCACCTGGAAGAGAACGGCATTCCCACCGTGATTATCGGCAGCGCGCTTGACGTGGTGGAACATTGCGGCGTCGCCCGCTATTTGCATACCGATTTTCCACTCGGCAATCCCTTCGGCGCCCCCGGCGACATTCTCAGTCAGATCGGCCTCGTGCGCCGGGCGCTGAAGTTGCTCGAAGAGGCCGAAGGTCCGAACACGACCTGGCGCACGAGCCTCGGCTGGCGCGGCGGCGACGAATGGCGCGACGATTACGCCAAAGTGGACGACAGCAATCGCGAGGAATTGCGGCTGCGCGGCGAAAAGCGGCGGCAGCGGCAAATCGCCGCGAAGGCCTCCGGTGAAACGAGAGCGCCGATGATTTCCGAAGCCTGACGCGGCGGTCGCCGCCCGAAGGAGAAGCTCCATGAAGCAATTGTTGAAATACCTGATTCCCGGCATGGCGGCCCTGCTCTGGACCACCGCGGCGCCAGCCCAGGACGGCGGGCTTTACAACACAGTCAAGGCCAAGCTCGAGGCCGGCGAACAAGTGCTCGGCGGCACCGTGTCGACTGCCGATCCGGAAATCTATTGCGCCATGGCCGGCGCGGGTTTCGATTTCATCTGGATCGAAATGCAGCACAGCCATCTCAATTACACCGATGCGGCGCGCATGATCTTCGCCTGCCGCGACGCCCCGGCGATTCCCTTCATTCGCGTCCCCGACGCGACCGAAGGCGATATCCAGAAAGCGACCGACATCGGCGCCCTCGGCATCATCGTACCCATGGTCGACACCGCGGAGAAAATGGAAAACGCCGTGCGTTTCGCCAAGTATCCGCCGGAGGGACGCCGCAGCCAGGGCGGCGGCCAATACGGCGCGATCTGGGGCGGCGGCTATCGGCAGAGCGCCAATGACAACATCATGGTCATCGCCATGATCGAAACCGTGGAAGGCGTGGAAGCCGCGAATGAAATCGCCGCGGTCGAAGGCGTCGACGTGGTGTTCGTCGCCAGTTCCGACCTCGGCAGTTTCAGTGGCGGGCGCCAAGGCGAGCCGTATTACGAAGGTCTGGTGGACAACGTAGTCGGCGCGACCAATGGCGCGGGCAAGTATCTCGGCGGCCCTTCGGCCTGGATGACGTCCCGGGAAGGCTACAATTTCTTCCAGGCGCCCGGCACCAACGCGATCATCCGCGCCGGAGCGAGGGTGATGCTCGAAGATGCCGACCCTTGCCGTTTCCTGCCCTCGGGCGCGACCCCGGTCCAAGGCGAGGATCCCTGCCCCTGATCGGGCGACGCATGCGTCGCCCCTGCGGATTCCTCGACATCCGAGACGGTAGGGGCGAGGCATGCCTCGCCCACCCAACGCTTCAGCAAAGGTTCAGCGCGGGACGCGGTTGCCGACGGTCCAGACGCTGTCGATTAGGCAAGGGTTGGCGAAGTCAATCCCAAGGATTCAACACCTTAACACCCGTTGCCTCGAAATCACGGCTGTCCCGTGTCGCTACCGGCATTTTGCGGACCCGGGCGGTAGCCGCGATTTGTGCGTCGGCGACGTTGAGCCGCCGCCCCTTTCGTTCCGCGGCGGCCGCTAAATCGCCGTAAACTTCCGCGGCGCGCTCGTCGAACGCGAACGTTCGACCCTTGAATTGCTCTTTCGTGGATTGCCAAAAACCGAGCAAGCGGGTCCTTCGGGCGCCTTCGGGAATCCGTGCGACGCCAAAGCGCAATTCGGCCAGCGTCACGGCTGAAATTGCAAGGCGTTGTTCATTTTCCTCCAACCATCCCACAACGCGCCTTGAGGGCGTTGGCTTGGTCAGTTCGGACAGGACGTTCGTATCAACCAGGATCATTTGAGTTCACTGTCCGGTATCGGCTGATCGTGGTCCTGCAAATACGGTTCAAGGTCGTCACCCGTCTCCAATAGCGCAATGAGGTTGTATGGGAATTTCGAGTTCTGCTCAGTATCCACGGTTGCCGAATCCAGAATCGAGCGCACAAGCGCCTCAAGGCTGCATCCGCGCCGTACGGCGTGCAGCCGGAGTCTTTCCTTGGTTTCCTGAGATAGATTGCGAATCGTGATGCTGGCCATGACCGCCTCCTTTATGCCCCCACAATGATTGCATGCAATCAAAAATACTTCAATTCCATCTGCATCAGCGCGGGACGCGGTTGCCGGCGATCCAGACGCTGTCGATAAGGCGGGTGTTGGCGATATCCTGTGCCGGATTGCCGTCGAGCACGATGAAATCGCCCCAGTTGCCGGGCTCGAGCGTGCCGATCTCGCTTTGACCGATGCACCGCGCCGCCTCCCCGGTGGCGGCGCGAATCGCATCCAGCGGGCTCATGCCCGCGTCTACCATCATCTGCATTTCCTCGTGCTCGAAATAGCCCTGGAAGCGAGCCGGCGGGCCGGTGTCGGTGCCCATGGCGACCAGCACGCCCGCATCGTGCAAGAGCCCCACATTAACGAGCGCGTTCGGCAAGTCCGCCTTGTATTGCCGGGAGGCGGCGCTGTTGCGAATCCCCGAGCGATATTCGGGCGTACTCAGTTCGGCGAGCACCGCCGGGTCGGCTTCGGCGAGGAAAAAAGGGTCGGAGAAGAAATCGGGCTCGGTCTCGTACACGAATGTCGAAACGTCGCGCATCATCGTGGGGATGTAGCAGGCGTCGTTCTCGATCATCAATTCGATGAAGTCCCGGTCGACTTCGAGGTCGCGCACCGAATGGGCGATGATGTCGGCGCCCGCCTCAAGCGCCATGCGAGCGTCTTCCAGATAGTAGATATGCACCGCCACGGGCAGGCGGCGGCTCTCGGCCAGGTCCATCAACGACTGGAACACCTCCGGCGCCAGGGTCGGCAACTGGCCGAGTTCGGAATCGATCCGCGTCTTGATGTAATCTGCGCCGAGGTCGGCGTTGGCGTTCAACTGGCTGCGAATTTCCGGCAGCGTCTCGCCGTTTACCACGCTGCCGGCGACATACAGCCGCGCCCGGTCGAGCCCGGCATGAAATTGTTCGTTGCGCACCTGGAAGCCCGGCGCCTCGTCGCCGCCGAGACTGAGTACCGTGGTGATGCCGTAACGCGCGTAAAGGCCAAGCTGATCGAGCACGTTTTCGCGGCTGTAATGGCCGGTTTCCAGGCCCAGGGTGTCGCCGACATGGCCGTGGGCGTTGATCATGCCCGGCATGATCGTCTTGCCGCTGACGTCGATTCTCTCGGCGTCCGCGGGGATGCCCACTTCCGAGGCCGGGCCGATGCTGCGCACGCGCCCATCGGTGATGACGAGCACGCCGTCGGCCAGCGGCGCCGCCGCGGTGCCGTCGATGATCGTGGCGCCGGTAAAGGCGATGCTGCCCTCGTTGGCGGCGGCGGAGCCGTTCAGGATGATGGAGGTCAGCAGGAGTAGCGCGGGAAACCAGTGAGACTTCATGCATCTGCCTCGATCGACTGTTGCCCATGTGCCCGGAATGGACACTTGGAAAATGGCGCACCCGAGAGGATTCGAACCTCTGACCGCCTGGTTCGTAGCCAGGTACTCTATCCAGCTGAGCTACGGGTGCATTGCGCGATGCTTCCGCCGCCGGGTTCCCGGCCGCGGGAAGTGGCAAATTCTACTAGAAACCGCCGCGCCATGTCATTGTCGGGACTGTAGTAACATTGGCCGGGAGATGAAATTCGGGATTCCACTAAAAGCGATTGTTGCCGCCGCCGGCCTCGCCCTGCTGTCGCTTCCTGCCGCGGGCGATTACGAAGACGGCGTGAACGCCGCGCTTTCAGGGGACTTCGAAACCGCCTTTCGCGAGTTCACGATCGCGGCCGAAGAGGGTCTCGATCTGGCGCAATACAATCTCGGCATCTTGTATTTCACCGGCCAGGGCGTCGAGCAGGATTACGAGCAGGCATTTCGTTGGACCGAAGCCGCCGCCTTGCAGGGCCATGCCGCCGCCCAACTCAATCTCGGCAGCCTGTATTACTTCGGCAACGGCGTACCGGAGGATCGGGGCCAAGCCGTGGAATGGTATGGAAATTCGGCCAGGGCGGGAAATGCCGCGGCGGCTTACACCCTGGCCGAGATGTACCGGGACGGCGATCATGTCGACCGCGACCCGGTGCTTGCCCACGCATGGGCGGCCTGGGCCGCGCGCTACGACCACCCGGAAGCCGGCGCCTTGATGGAAGAGCTGGAAAACCGCATGCGGTCCAAACAGCTCAGCGAGGCGCGTCGAACCTTCGCCCGCTGGCAGATCCAGTAGGCAGCCTACGAGCCGTCTTCTTCCTTTCTGGCCCGCGCGCTGCCTGCGGTCTCGTCATCCGTCGGCGGATATCGGCCTGCCTGCTGCAGGGCGCGGCGCAGGATGAATTCGATCTGCGCGTTGACGCTGCGCAACTCGTCGGCCGCCCAGCGGTTCAGCGCCGCATGCAATTCGGGCTCCACCCGCAGCAGGAAGTTCTTGCGCTTCATCGTCCCGATTCCGGTGGCGGAAACCGCTTATTGATAAAGCGATCCGGTATTGAGCACCGGTTGGGTGGCCTTCTCCCCGCAGAGCACTACGAGCAGATTGCTCACCATCGCCGCCTTGCGCTCCTCGTCGAGTTCGACGACGCCGCGGTCCGACAGGCCGTCCAGCGCCTTTTGCACGATGCTGACAGCGCCTTCGACGATCTGCTCCCGCGCCTCGATGATCGCGCCCGCCTGTTGCCGCTGGAGCATCGCCGAGGCGATTTCCGGCGCATAGGCCAGATGCGTGATGCGGGCTTCTAGCACTTCGAGCCCGGCCTTGTTCAGGCGGCCCTGGATTTCGGTTTTCAGTTGTTCGGCGATGTCCTCGGTATTGCCGCGCAGCGAGATCACCTTTTCGTCGCGTGAATCGTAGGGATATTGGGTGGCGAGATTGCGCACGGCGGAATCGCTCTGCACGCGCATGAAATTCTCGTAGTCATCGACTTCGAAAGTCGCTTCGGCGGTATCGACGACCTTCCACACCACGACTACGGCGATTTCGATGGGATTGCCGTCGGCGTCGTTAACCTTCGAGCGCTCGGTCTCGAAATTGCGCACGCGAATCGAGATTTTTCCTTTCGAGAAGAAGGGATTCGCCCAGCGCAGTCCCTCCTGGTGAACCGTGCCCACGTAGCGCCCGAACAATTGCAGCACCCTGGCCTCGTTCGGGTTGACCATGAACAGGCCGACCAGCAGAAAGATCACGACGGGAATCGATATCGCGCCAAGGACAATCATCAGCACGAGTTGGACAATAATGCCCAGCACCAATAACGCGATTGCGGTAAACAGGGCAGCCAGCAAAACGATTACAACCGGTATGCCCTGCAATGACTTGCAGGAAATTTCCTTGATCATGGCTTGATCCTCTTTAATGATATCACTTGGATATTATATAAATATCATCGAGATATACAAGCAAGAATCAGCCCATGCTTCTGAATCAGTTGGCGGCGGTCTCCGCGTCGAGCCGGGCCTGGGCGTCGCGGCGCAGCAATTCGAGCCAGGCGGTCCAGCTTTCCGGGTCGACGAAAGGATGCGGGTCGCCGTCCCGGCGCTCACGCAACATCTCGTATCTGGCGAAAACATCGCCGGAGTCGGGATGGTTGGGGACGTTCACTTCGACGTCCGGGATGGAAAGCAAACGGTCTACGCTATCGATATACATGCCCAACCGGTCCGCGCCTTCGAAGTTCAGACCGGCGCCGCCGAACATCACCGCGGTGTGGGGATAGCCGCTGTCATAGACCGTGAAAACGGTGCTCAGTACGCCCAGGGTGTGGCCCGGCGTCTGTAGAAACTGCAGCCTCGTCCGGCCTAGATTCAGCGTATCGCCATTGCCCAGCGAGAGGTGCCGCATCGGACGCGGATAGTCGCGGAAATCCGGTTCGCCTTCACTCAATCGCCAGTCGGCTTCGGTCATCAGCACCACCGCGCCGAACTCCTGCTGGAAGCGCCGGGCGCCGCCGATGTGGTCGTAGTGCGCGTGGCTGACAATCAGATAACGGATGTCGTCGGGATCGAAACCGAGTTCGCGAATGCCGTCGATGGCGATGTCGACCAAGTCTCCGTACAGCGAATCGAACAGGATCAGGCCCTGATCGGTTTCCAGCAGCCAGGCCGAAACCCAGCGCGCGCCAACGTAATAGAGATTGTCGAAGACCTGAAACGGGGCGACCCGTTGCAATTCGGGGTCGTCCCGCCCGGCGGCGTCCTGGGCCAAGCCTTGATGCATGCCGAACAGACACGCCAGCAGCAGAGTGGGCCAGATGGCCGCCCTGGGTCTCATGATCTTGCTCTCATTTCCTTTCCCCAGCGAAGGATTTATAATCCGCTTCCGCGGCAAACGCCGTTATATACAATATCACTGGCATAAGGAACCGCCGTCCCATTGCTTGATCGGATCCGGACGCCACAGATTCCTGGGGGGGAAATCAAAATGCGTATTGGAGCGCCAAGGGAAAGCAAGAATCACGAATACCGGGTCGGGCTCGATGTCGAGTCCGTCGCGGCGCTGACGACCGACGGCCATGAAGTCTGGATCGAGACCGGCGCGGGCGCCGGCATCGGCGAAAGCGACGCCGATTACGAACAGGCGGGCGCGCGAATCGCCGCCGATGCGGCCGAACTTTTCGATGCCGTCGACCTGATCGTCAAGGTAAAGGAACCGAACGGCGCCGAACGCGCCCTGCTGCAGCCGCGGCATACGCTGTTCGGCTACCTGCATCTGGCCTCGGACCCCGAACAGACCGACGATCTGATGGCGAGCGGCGCGCTTTGCATCGCCTTCGAGACGGTTACCGACGATCAGGGCGCCCTGCCGTTGCTGATACCGATGTCGGAGATCGCCGGGCGCATGTCGGTGCAGGCGGCGGCAAGCTTCCTGCAGAAGCGCCAGGGCGGCATGGGGCTGTTGCTCAGCGGCGCCACCGGCGTCGAACCGGGCAAGGTCGTCGTCATCGGCGGCGGCACGGTGGGCAGCAACGCTGCACGCATCGCGCTCGGACTCGGCGCCCGGGTCGCCATCGTCGAGAAGTTTCCCGCACGGCGGGAACAGTTACGGGAAATGCTCGGGCCGGAACTGGAATGCGTCGATTCGACGCCGGAAAACATCGAGCGGCTGGTAGTCGAAGCCGACCTGGTCGTCGGCGCACTGCTCGTGCCGGGCGGAAAGCTGCAACCGCTCGTTTCCGAAACCCTCGTCATGAAGATGAAGCCGGGCGCGGTGATTGCGGATGTCTGCATCGATCAGGGAGGATGTGTGGAAACCTCGCGGCCGACGACCCACGACGAGCCGACCTTCGTCAAGCATGGCGTCGTGCATTATTGCGTCGCCAATATTCCCGGCAGCGTGCCGGTCACTTCAACCAAAGCGCTTTGCCGGGCCACCCTGCCCTATGTCCGCAAGCTGGCGAACGAGGGCGTCAGGCAGGCGCTCGAGGCGGACGTGCATCTGCGCCGGGGCATGAACGTCTGCCGCGGCCACATTACCTACGAAGCCGTGGCGACCGCCCTGGGGAGAAGTTTCATCGCGCCGGAACAGGCAATGGAGATGTTTCAGGCAGAATGACAATCGGGATCCGCACGGTGTGAGTCGCCGTCTGCCGGGCGGGGTGTGGCGGGCGTGCGAGGCAGGATGCCGAGCCCGAAGCCTACAGGGATGTATTTACGGCGGCCGCTACACCCCGCCCGGCAGACGGCGACGGATCGAAGCCACTGTCGTCGCGCTAGAAACCGTACAGCCGTTCGGGATTGTCGACGAGAATCTTCCGCCGCAACCCGGCGTCGTCGACCCACGCGCAAAACAGGTCCAGCAGTTTCGCCGGGTCGGGCTCGTTGCCGTCCATGCGAATGAACGGCCAATCGGAACCCCAGACGAGTTGATCCGGATTCGCTTCCACCAACGCGTCGTGGAACGGCCTGAGATCCTCGTATTCCGGCGCCTGGGTCGAGCAGCGGCAAACCGAGAGCTTGACGTGGATTCGTCCTTCCCGAACCAGTGCGAGCATCGTCTGGAAATGCCTGTCGGTCACTCCCGAGCGAACGTCCAGCATTCCCATGTGTTCGAAAATGACAGGAATGTCGTTTTGCATGATCACGTCCAGGCTGGCGATGAGCCGCGGCAACGGCGCCCATACGTCGGCCGCCCAGTTACACGCCGCCATGCGTGAGGCAAGCCCCGGTATCTCGGCGAACTCCACCGCGCCGGGGCGGGGAGAGCCGTCCGGGAGCGGCGCTTCGACGAAACGAAGCGCCCTGACCCCGGCCCGGTCCAACTTGCCGAAGGTCTCGTCGGTCGCTCCGGAGCGCAAGCCGCCTACCGCCCGCAGCCGGTCCGGCGCCGTATCCAGCGCATGCAGCAAATCCGTATTGTCGCAGCCCTGTTGCGTCGGCTGCACGAGCACGCCGCGCCCCGGGCCGGTCCTGTCCAGCACGTCCAGGTAGGTCTCGATGGGCGCCAGGGGCATCGGGAACTCGGGCGGATGTTGCAACGGAAACCGGTCGAAGGGACCGAACACGTGATTGTGGGTGTCGCAAATATTCTCGATTTGCGTCTGCGCGCGATGCGCGGGAAGTACGGCGGGAACCTGGTCCATATCTCATTCAGCCTTGTTCGTCATCCACGATCTCCGTCGCCTTGCTGGAAGGGCGTGCGCTGAAGATCTTGTGCCATTGGCGCAGATTCGGATTGGAATCACGCCAGTCAATTTCGGGAAACCGGAAATCCAGGTAGTCGAGAACGATGCCTGATGTGATCTGGCCGATCCCGTAATCCTCATCCCTGAAATCCCCGGCTCGTTGATCGAGCCAGGCGAGGGAATGTTGAATCCTGGCTGCGGAACTCTCGCAGAATGCGCGCCAGCGTTGCGCTTCCGGCTTGGTTTTCTCGTAGCGCCAATTCAGCAGGATATCCAGTGTTCCATCGGTAACGCCGTGCAGTTCCAGTTCGCGCCATCTCGATTCGCCGCGGGGCGGAATCAACTTCCGTCCGTTGTGCCTCGAATCAAGGTAATCGCAAATGGCGAACGAACCCGAAAGAACGACGCCATCGTCAAGCGCCAATACCGGAATGCGCGCGACCGGCGAATCCTCGACGACGTCGGGGTTGACGATCGTGCGGCCCACGACCGACCTGACGGTTGTGATTTCGTCGGCCTGGCCGGTTTCGTGCGCGACAATCATGACCTTGCGGACGAATGGGGACCTGGAAGACCAATGCAGTTTCACGTCAGTTTCCGCATTGATGGACCGCGACGCCGCACTACCTGTCAGGCCGGCCGCAAGCTGGGGGTCTGCTGCGCTTTCAAGAGCATCACGGCTGCCATCGCGATCAGCAGGGGAATGCCGAAAGCGTAAAAACACTGGGCGCCGGTCCATCCCCGGGCGAGCAGGAATCCCGCGGCCGACGGGCCGATGATTCCGCCGAAGCGCCCGACGCCGATCGCCCATCCCATGCCGGTATTGCGAACGATCGTGTTGTAGATGTTCGGGGCGATGCTGTAGACGCCTATGATCGAACCGAAGATGAAGTAACCGATCACGAATCCCAGTACGAGCATTACGCCGAGATTGCCGTCCAGCAGGCCGAACAGGGCCATGAAAAACGCGCATAGCAGCATGTAGAGGGCAGTCAGGCGGTGACCGGAGAATCGCGCGGTCAGGTAACCCAGCGTCACGCCGCCGACGACTCCGCCGACGTTCATCAAAACGCCGCCGGAAATACCCTGTTCGGCGCGCAAGCCCGCCTCGGTCAGCAAGGTGGGGGTCCAACTCAGGACGAAATAAAAACTGAGCATCACCATGAAAAACGCGCACCAGAGCAGCAAGGTCGAAGTACGCAGCGGAGCGGAAACGAGTTCGAGCACGCCGACTCTTGCGGCTTCGCCGGTGCGCTGCGATGCCGGCAATTCGGCGATCTGGTCCATACCCAGTTTCTCAAGCAGCTGATTCACCTTTCCGAGCGCGTTGCCAGGCCTCCGCTCGATCAGGTATTCGAGCGATTCGGGCAGGTATTTGAGCACCAGCGGAATCATCACGACCGTACACGCCGCCCCGAATACGTAAACCGAACGCCAGCCGTAAGCGACGATCAGAAACGCCGCGATGGTTCCGCCGATGGTGGCGCCCACCGGATAGCCCGACTGCACCATGCTGATGGCGAATCCCTGCCGCTTGTGGGAAGAGTATTCCGCCGTGATCGTGGTAATGCTCGCCAGCATGCCGCCAATGCCGATTCCGGTCACGACCCGGGCGCCGGCGAGGCTCGACATAGACCAGGTGAACGCCGAAGCGAGCATGCCGCCGCTGATGATTACCAGGCAAACAAGAATCGTATTGCGGCGGCCGATCTTGTCCGCGATCGGCGCCAGAAAAAGCGACCCCGCGGCCATCCCGAACAGACCCGAACTGAGCAGGATCCCCACGGATTGAGGTTGAAGCGACCATTCGGCGGCGATCGACGACGCGGTGAAAGCCATGACGAGCACGTCGAATCCGTCAATCATGTTGATTACCACGCAGATCGTCACGGCAAGAATCTGCACCGGCCGCATGGGGCCTTCTTTCATGCTCGCAACGATGTCCGTGGTCACTTTCATTCCTTCATTTACGAAACTGATTCGCTATGAACAATTCCATCCATGGAATTTTTCATTGAGGCAAAACAAAAACGTGGTTTTGTGTTGCTCCCGAATTCAATGGCTTTCGCCATCGAATTCGGCGGCACATCCTTGTGCCGCAAGGAAGTTCCGATTACCCGGAGCTTCCTCAATAACTGCGCGGCAAGCCTAACACATGCTCGGCGACGTAGTTCAGGATCATTTCCTGGGTGATGGGCGCGAGTTTCATCAGCCGGACCTCGCGCCAGTAACGCTCGACATGATATTCCCGGGCGTAGCCGAAGCCGCCATGGGTTTGCAGCGCCACATCGGCCGCGTTGAATCCGGCTTCGGCCGCCAGCCATTTCGCCATGTTCGCTTCCTTGCCGCAGGGCCGGTCGTGATCGATCAGCCAGGCCGCCTTCGCCACCATCAGCGCGGCGGCTTCAAGCTGGGTGCGCGCCTGGGCCAGCGGAAAGGCGATGCCCTGGTTCTTGCCGATGGGGCGGTCGAATACCGTTCGCTCGTTGGCGTAATCCACCGCCCTGCGCAGCGCGGCGCGGCCGATGCCGACGGCTTCCGAGGCAACGAGAATGCGTTCGGCGTTAAGCCCGTCGAGCAGATGATAGAAGCCCTTGCCCTCTTCGCCGATGCGGTCGGAGATCGCCACGGGCAGATCGTCGTATACGACCTCGCAGGTCGTGACAGCATTGCGGCCGAGCTTGGGAATCGGCGAAATACTGACTTCGGATCGCTGCAACTCGGCGAAAAGCAGGGTCATGCCGTCAGTCTTGCGCTCGACTTCCTCCCTGGGCGTGGTGCGCACGAGCAGCACGACGCGCTCACAATGCGTGGCCTTGGTCGTCCAGACCTTGCGTCCGCGCACGATGTATTCATCGCCTTCGCGGCGGGCGAAAGTGCGGATCGAGGTGGTGTCGGTGCCGGCGTCGGGCTCGGTGACGCCAAAGGCCACGTGCAGCGAGCCGCTGGCGACATCGGGCAGATATTTCTCGCGCATTGCGTCGGAACCGTGCTTGACCAGCGGGTGAATGCCGAACATCGACAGATGCACCGGCGAGGCACCGTTCATGGCCGCTCCCGAAGCGGCGATTTCTTCGAGCAGGATGGCGGCGTCGCGAATGCCGCGGCCGGCGCCGCCCCAGCGTTCAGGAATGGCGGTACCGATCCAGCCCGCTGCGGCGACGAGATCGTAGAACTCCTGTGGGAACTCGCCGAGCCGGTCGCGTTCTTCCCAGTATTCGTCCGGAAAGCGGCTGCAAAGGTTCGCGACCGACTCGCGGATCATGCGTTGTTCTTCGCTTTCGACGAAATCCACGATCAATCTTCCATCTGTCTGCCGGCACGCGCCAGGATTCGGCGCGCGCGCTTCAGGTGCGGCACATCGACCATTTGCCCCTTGAAACGAAAGGCGATGCGTCCCTGGCGCCTGTATTCTCCGGCGGCGGCCAGCAACTCCTCTGCTTCGGCAACTTCCGCAGGGCTCGGCGTAAACATCTCGTTGACGATCTCGATCTGGTCGGGGTGAATGGTCAACTTGCCGGTGAA
This sequence comes from Pseudomonadales bacterium, assembly GCA_963664805.2. Taxonomy (GTDB): domain Bacteria; phylum Pseudomonadota; class Gammaproteobacteria; order Pseudomonadales; family Pseudohongiellaceae; genus UBA9145. The sequence goes on from OY761612.1 coordinate 1,165,378, forward strand.
TCCCATCGCCGCCGCGCGCCGGCATTCTTCCCGAAATCCCTTCAGGTCGCGGACATCTGCGTAGATCGTGTCGATCGGCTGCTTGCCGGCCGCTGCCGCTGCCAGCAAGGCAAGCGAGCGCACGAGGCTGAATACTTCGAGGTATGCGCCGGACGCGTCGCGGATCGCGCTGGCGCCGAGTTCGGCGGAGAGATCTTCCGATCCCCAGGTCAATCCGTCTACGCGCGGATGAGCGGCTATTTCAGGCAGATGAAAGGCCGAACCGGGCGTCTCGGTCCCGATCAGCAACAGCTTGACCGAGCCCGTTGCCAGTCCGGCGCGCCGTTCCTGTTCCGCGACCAGGCCATCTACGGATTCGACATCGCTTGCCCGGGTCACTTTCGGCACGACAAGGCCATCGGGCGAACCGGCGATGACGGCGGCAATGTCGGCTTCGCCCCAGGGCGAATCGAGCGGATTGATGCGGACCAGCTTTTGTCGGCCGCCGAAGTCCGCTTGCCGCAGCCAGTCGCAAACGGCATCCCGCGCGGCGGCCTTGCCTTCAGGCGTCACCGAATCCTCGAGATCGAGAATCAGCGCGTCGGCCGCAAGTCCGAGCGATTTTTCGAACATGCGTTCATTGCCGCCGGGAACGAAATGAATGCTGCGCCGACGAATCAATTCTGCGGAGTCCGTATTGGTATCCATTGCCGTCAATCTTCCGCCGGCAGGCGCAGCATCATGCCCTTGCGCAAACACTGGCAGACGATTTCGTCTCGCTGGTTGCGGCCGATATGCTCGAACCACACGATGCCGCGGTCGGGTCTGGTCTTCGATTCGCGCTTGTCGGTGATTCGCGTCCGCACGCGGATCGTATCGCCAATGAAAACCGGGTTGGGAAATTCGACCTGTTCCATGCCGAGATTGCCGATGGTGGTGCCCAGTGTCGTATCGCCGACCGAAAGGCCGATCACCAGGCCAAGAGTGAACAGGCTGTTGACCAGGCGCTGACCGTGCTGCGAGGAGGCTGCGAACTCGGCGTCGATGTGCAGCGGCTGGGGATTGTGGGTCATGGCGGAAAACAGCAGGTTGTCCGCCTCGGTAATCGTGCGGTGCGGCAGGTGGTCGAACACCGTGCCGATTTCCAGTTCTTCGAAATACTTGCCGGACATGGATCGGGAATCCTGCTATTTTCCGGGCGGTTCTCGCTACGCCAATGAGATTCTGCGACTCCGCCTCGCTGCGCGCGGAATGGCAGGCGGGGCACTGTCATCCCGCGCGAAGTCGCAGGATCTCGCCGCCAACATGAGAATTGTTGATATATTCCGGGCCGGTTGCTCTTGTGTACGCAGGCATTATGACAGATACCGCGGGCAAATTTGACGCATGGCTCGGCAAGACCGAATCCTGTACCGAAGTCATCGGCCCGAATCCGCTGCGCGGCTTCGCCGCCCTGCTCGACCGTCCGCAAACGCCGGCTGTTGCAGGTTCGCCCCTGCCGCCGCTCTGGCACTGGTTCTACTTCCTTGAAATGGCGCCGCAAAGCGAGGTCGCCGAGGACGGACATGCCAGGAAAGGCGGTTTCCTGCCGCCCATCGAGCTGCCGCGGCGCATGTGGGCCGGCTCCAGGTTTCGCTTCCATCACCCGCTGCGCATAGGCGAAACCGTCACCAGGCGTTCGCGCATCGACGGCATAAACTTCAAGCAGGGCCGCAGCGGCCGGCTCGCTTTTGTCGAAGTAGGCCACGAATACGACAGTCCGGCGGGCCTTGCTTTCAGCGAACGGCACGATATCGTCTATCGCGAAGCACGCGCCGCCGATGCTCCGGCCCAGGCGCCAGGGCCTGCGCCCGCCGATGCCGATTTCGAGCGCGAAACCCGGGCCGACGCCATCGTTCTGTTCCGCTATTCCGCCCTCACTTTCAACGCGCACCGGATTCACTACGACCGCGACTACGCGCGCGACGTCGAAGACTATCCCGGCCTGCTCGTGCATGGACCCTTGCTGGCGACTTTGCTGATAGACGAGTTGTTGCAGCGATTTCCCGGCAGGCCGTTGCTCGAATATTCGTTTCGCGTCACGCATCCCGTATTTGATACCGAACCATTCGAATTGTGCGGCCGGGAGCCCGACGCGACGGGCCGCGCCGATCTCTGGATTGCCAACGAAGCAGGCGCCGAGTGCCTCCGTGGCGAAGCGCGGATGGCGCCCGCGGATTAGGCCACGACCTGAAATGAGAATCGCCCGCCGAAGGCCTGAAGCCGTTTTGACACCATGAATCAGCCTCCGCTTGCCGACATCACCGTTCTCTCGCTCGAACACGCCATCGCGGCGCCGCTTTGCACCCGGCAACTCGCCGAACTCGGCGCCAGGGTCATCAAGGTCGAGCGGCGTGAAACAGGAGACTTCGCGCGCTATTACGACGACCGGGTCGAGGGCCTGTGTTCGCATTTCGTCTGGACCAACCGCTCGAAGGAAAGCCTCACCCTCGATATAAAACAGCCTGCGGCGGCGGGAGTCCTCAAGCGCCTGCTGGCCCGGACCGACGTCCTCGTGCAGAACCTCGCCCCCGCCGCGGCCGAACGAATCGGGCTTTCATATGCAAAGTTGTCGCTTGACTATCCCAGACTGATTGTCTGCGACATCAGCGGTTACGGCGACGACGGCCCCTGCCGCGAAAAGAAGGCCTACGACCTGCTCATGCAGGCGGAAGCGGGCTTTCTCTCGGTCACCGGCGACGGCGAAGCCATGGTCAAAAGCGGCATTTCCATCGCCGACATCGCCGCCGCCAGCCAGGCCCACGCCGCCATCCTCGCGGCGCTGATCCAGCGCGGCAGAACCGGCAAGGGTTCGCATATCGCCATTTCCCTGCTCGAAGCCATGACCGAATGGATGGGATTCCCGCTCTACTACGCCTACGCGGGCAATCCCCCGCCGGCGCGCAGCGGGGCCGACCACGCGAGCATCTACCCTTATGGCGTATTTCCCGCCGGCGACGGCAAGACACTGCTGCTAGGCATCCAGAACGAACGCGAATGGAAAGCCTTTTGCGCGGAGTTTTTGGACGCCGAAATCCTGGGACACCCATCGGAAACCCTGGCGGAAACCCTGGGAGAAACCCTGGGACACCCATCATTGGCGGAAGACGCAAGATTCGCCGGCAACGCCGCCCGCTCGCAAAATCGCGGCGAATTGCGCGAATTGATCGCACAGGCCTTTGCGAAACTGGATTCCGCCGCGCTGACCGCCAGGCTCGACGCCGCCGGCATCGCCTGGGCCAACGTCAACGACATGGCCGCCGTATGGGAACACCCGCAACTCAAGGCGCTTGAACGATTCATGGAAGTAGACAGCCCGGCAGGCCCGATCACGGCCTTGAAGCCGCCCGGAAACGACAGCTCATACGAGCCGCGGATCGGCCCGGTCCCCGAGGTCGGCGAGCACACCGAATCCATCCTGCGCGAACTCGGCTATTCCGAACCCGAAATCAGGGAATTGAGCCGGAACAAGGTGATTTAATCCGCGGGCGAGGAAATCGGGTAGACCGTGCCCTCGAAAACGGTTCCCCAGATTTCGATGTCACGCAAGGTCGTGGCCGTAACCTCGAAGGGATCGGCTTCCAGGATCGTGAAATCCGCCTTCTTGCCGGCGACGATGCTGCCGATTTCGTCTTCGAGTCCCATGGCGAAAGCCGCGTCGATCGTCACCGCACGCAGGGCCTCCTCGACGCTGATGCGCTCCTCCGGCGCCATGAGCGTTCCATCGGCCGTAATACGGTTCGCGGCCACCCATGCCAGCCACAAGGGCGAAGCCGGCGCCATCGTGAAATCCGAATGCAGGGAGGTAGGAATGCCGTTGCGCACCATCGCGCCGATGCGCGACATCTGCGAAGCGCGGTCGTAGCCCAGCCCGCTTTCGGCGTACTTGTCGCCGAGCGCCCACAGGTAATTCGGCTGCGCCGAAATCACCACGCCGAGCGCCGCGGCCCTGCGTAGCTGCTCGTTAGTGGATATGCCGACGTGATGCAGCGTGAAACGATGGTCGAATCTCGGTCTCTCCTGGAGCATCCTGTCGAGAATATCGAGCACCACATCGAGGCCTTCGTCTCCATTGACGTGCACATGGACCTGGTAGCCATCGTTCCAATAGGGGCGAATCGCCGTCTCCAGCGCTTCGGGGGCCATCATCCACCTGCCTTCGTGCCCGTCCGTATAGCCGGGGTACTTCATCCGCATATTGAGCGCGAAAAATCCGCCGTCGGCGAAAAACTTCACGTGCCGACTCGAAAAGACCTTGGGAAAACTGATCTCGGCGAATTCATCGACATCGGACTTGGGCGGCGGCGTCAACATCAGTCCCGGCGAAGCGACCATGAACATCCTGAAAGGCGTTCGCGAGTCGCCGAAGTGGTCCTGGTAAGTCTGGGCTTCCTGCTGTAATCCGAGGTAACCGCCGACGCCCATATCGCCGATTGTCGTTATGCCGCCCGCGTGAACCGCGTCGCGCAGGGCGTCGAGCCCGGCGCGCAATCGTTCGGGATCGAAAAAATACGGCACCAGCCGCTCGAGCGCGACATCGACTCCGCTTTCGGAAAAGAAACCCTCGCCCAGTTCGACGTCCGGGTGGACTCCGATATCGTCGGTGTTGAGCCCAAGCCAGTCCAGCGCCGCGGTGTTCATGATGATTTCGTGGAACGAGCGCTGGATCAGGACGATCGGCTTGCCCAAGGAGATTTCATCGAGCTCCGGCCGCATGACCTCCCCATGCCAGGACGCGTGATAGCCCCAACTGAGCAGCGGCGCGACCGGGTCGGCATTCGCCGCGAGCTCCTCCTCCAGGCGCCGGACAAAGCCTTCATGGGTGCGCGTGGCCGGCACCCGCATATCGCCCACCTGCCATTCCTGCGGCGTGATCCAGACCGTGTTGAGGACGATCGACGCCAGGAACGGATGCAGGTGATTGTCGATCAGGCCGGGCACGATCACCTTGTCCGCAAACCGCTCGTCGACATTGACTTCGCGCCCCGCCGCCCAGACATCGAAATCCCCGACGTCTCCAACCGCCACGATCCGCCCCTCGCTCACCGCAACCGCCGATGCGCGGGGCAGCGACGGATCCATGGTGATGACCGTTTCAGCCGGATAGATCGTCAGCGGCTCAAGCTGGGCGCCGGCCATCGGCGGAAGAATCGACAAGGCCAATGCCATGGCCGCCCCATTCAGTATCATTTTCATGCCAGACCTCGGGCGCCGCCCTGCTTCGCACACCCGATCAATGGTCGCACACGCCCGCACTTAATCACAGACACCTTCATTCAAAGCACCGGACCGCCTGTGATACCATTTCCCGCCCCACGGAGAGATGGCCGAGCGGCTGAAGGCGCGCCCCTGCTAAGGGCGTATAGGTTAAACCCTATCGAGGGTTCGAATCCCTCTCTCTCCGCCAGAACCGTTCGGAAGTTTGGCGGGTTCCTGCCCTAACAGGGGCAAAAAAGGGAATGCTGCAGCATACGCGTAAGCTTACCCATAAGTGACACAAGCTGAAATTGGAGTTTGCGCATGCGGGCTTTTTCGGAGGGTTGGGGCGGTCCATTCAAAAGTTCCGAGAAATTTAAGAAGAAATTGAATTGGAAATCCCATCTTCCCGTCGATCTTCCAGAGTTTGACTGCTTGGTCAGGTAGGCGATGCGCCCCATCTTCGGCATTCACTACTCGGGAAGTCCGCCGAACGGGGCCAAGCACATTTCGGGCGATCAGCTCTCGATTGACTTCAAGGCAGGATGCGCTACTGTAAGTTTCGTCGTGCGATTTCCGAGCAACTCCACATTGCAGAGATGAACGATGACCATCAATGAGAATCGCCACGGTGAAATCCCGATGCTGGGGGTTGCCGGCGCACATTGCGCTTGGATGCCAAGTAATTTTCTCCAATTCGCGCTATCTCTCCACGGACATTGGGGTCGGTGTGCGCCCGGGCGATTGCCATCGCGGACAGCCACGCGATGTGCTCTGCCATGTTGAGGAAGGATGTCTGTAGGGTTTCCGTGTAGTACCCCTTCGCACGTAGGGCACCATTCACCATTCTGATTCCGGTTTGCGCCTGTAGGTGACCGCCATGCACGAAGTCGTGGAGGAAGTCCTTGACAGCATAGTCGGTCGGCGCGTCGTCGTAACCCTGAAGTTTGAGGTCAAGGAAGGCGGAGTAACTCTCAATAAATTCCTTGTCAGGTTGGTTTGTCGTCAGTTTGGCGATAATCGTTTGTCAGGCCCAAGCTTTTCGGTAGTCTTTTCTGCTCAGCATATTGCCCTGCTGTCCGGCTTTGACTTGGGCGGGATCCTGGCCCGCACCCTCAAGCGGGGGTGATACGAATGCCTCGATGTTCCGCATGTTGTCACTTTTGTCGGGGTCGCTGATTTCACCGAGGGCGCACTTGATCCACCAACTGCCCCGTAGGTGGCATTCAAACATGGGGCGAATGAGCGCACCTGCGGCCCCCGCCATGGGAGGTTCCGACCTCAGCAGCGCAATCACGCCCCGATGCATTTCCAGCGCCTTTTTGTTCAGGTTTTCCCCTATGATGCGCATATGGCCTTCGGAGCCTTCTAGCGGCGCCAGGTCTCCCCGTATGGCCCCTTTGAGCCTGTCGTTGAACTCTCCACTTTTAATGAGCGTCTTCTTGTCCTTCATGCATTTGTGCCTTTGGTGGTTGCGCTTCGGCTGCGGCTCGGAGACATCCGGCAGAGATTGACCTGTATTCCCCGCACTTCGCCGACGGGTCAACCGCAAAGGGAACGCGCGGCTTGTCGGCCATGGGATCCCTTCCGCAAAACCTCAGCCCCGTACGGAAATGGGCGACCTGAGTGGAGGGTATTTATTGGTGTGCTGTTTTGGACCAAAAGAGACATTTTAACGTACCGTTTTGTGACACATAACCCATTGTCCCACAAAAGAAATGGGGAAATGCCCGCCAATATTACGAACGCCTAGGTTCTCGGGTGCTAAAATGATGGCTGATGCGTCAACTGAGGATGATCTATGCTGAGAATGTTTCTCATAGCGCTTAGCCTTTGCTTGACTGTGTTGTTGCTGTTCTTTCTCGCAGCCTCCCTCGTGGGCTTCATGGGATTAAACTTGCCCGCAGACGAATCTAACGTGTCTGCTGAGGAAGACCCTTCTCGCACAATGCCGCCTGATCGTGATGTATTCGTGCCGGTTCCGGTTCCGGCTCCGCCTCACCTCACAACGGCACCTGATGACGCTCTAACGTCTGCAGCAGATCCAAATGAAGTGGAAGATTTAGAGGATGAAAATTTCGTTGCTGTGGTTCAGGCATCTGCGGTATCCAGCAGGTCCAGGGAAGGCAATGGTCCGCCGCTTGGCGTTCTCGCGAGCATATGGCTGTTCTTGGTCATAATCGTCGCTGTCCTCATGGCAAAATACAACCGAAACTAAATGCTCGACTGCGAAACTTCTCGCCGCCGGCAACTCAGGAAGAGGCCACCGCAGCCGTAAATTCGACCGTGATGTTGTTGTTATTCCGTCCGGTCTTGCCGAGATGGGCTACTCAGTCGGTCTTGCTGTGAATCTAATCTGCCAGAAGCCGCTACACTTGGGAGTTCTTGATGGCTTTCTTGTAGGGTGGAAACAACCGCATCGAGAATGGCCTCCAGCATATAGACGATGAACGGTGCGCTTGTTCCTTCTGTGGTGCTTTGTTGAATCGCCTTATAGTAGTCGCTTTGTCGAGCGTAGATGTGACTTTCAACCGGTATGTGGGTAAACAAGGGATTCCAGCGGGTCAGGATCAGGGTCTGCCAGAGTCGGCCCATTCTTCCGTTGCCGTCGGCGAAAGGATGGATGAACTCGAATTCGTAGTGGAAAATCGAACTGGCGATCAGAGGATGCTCCTTTGATTCGGCCAGCCATGTCAGCAAATTCGACATGAGTAGCGGCACACGGTTTGCCGAAGGGCCTATGTGATGGACTTCGCCGCCGCCGACCACGGCAACGCCTCCACGCCTGTAATTGCCGGGAACGTCGAGCAACGCGGCCATCAGCACTCCATGCGCGGCAAGCAAATCGTCTTCGCTGGCGGGATCCCATCGTGGGTATTCCTCATAAGCCTTGATGGCGGTGCGAACTTCCTGAACTTCGCGCAAAGGCGCGATCACAAGCTTGCCATCGAGGATGGCCGAGATTTGTTCCAAGCTGAGTCTATTGCCTTCGATCGCCAGCGAACCTTGAATGGCGCGGATACGATTGGCCCTCCGCAGTCGCGGATTCGCCAAGGTCCCGGCCTCGTCAACACTCCCGATGGCTTCGCCGATCCGTGCGACCAGATCGAGAATTAGTGGGGTTATCGAATACGGGGGCGTGGTCTCACTCAACTGAATATCTCGCATGAACCGATTTCCTTGTCGTTATCCGGAATGTGTCATATGCTCGCTACCGTTGCCGATGAGGATAGTTCAATCTTCATCGGTGCGTTGCCGGTCAAATGCCCGCGCAGCCATTTTCCGTGGATACCGGCATGAAAGCCATTAAACGCAGAAAATTGGAAGCCGCCGGCTGGAAGTTCGGGAATGCGGCGGAGTTTCTGCGGCTCACTCCCAAAGAAGCGGCAGATGTCGAATATGCGCTGAAGCGGCTAAGGATCGCGCACAGATCGGGCGACGAATCCAAGCCTCGTTCACACAATACCGGAGCGAACCAATTGTCCTTGCAAGCCCCTACCCTTGAAAACTGCATCAACACTCGCTGCCCGTGGTCCGGCAAGCCGGTCCAGGGAGACGCCCTCACCGAGTACAAGGGCCGGATCGTCGGCTTCTGCAATACTGGCTGCCGCGACAAGTTTGAGCGGGCTGTGAGCAAGTTCGAAGAGTTGCTGGCCGAAGACGTAACAGCCCCCACAGACTGATGCACCGGGCGGATAGGCGGATCTTGTTCAATGTCGGGGACGAAGTATGGTTCTCGACTGCGGACAACGGCAGGTTGCGCGGCGTGGTGCGGAAACTGAATCCGACACGGGCCAAGGTGAGTTGCGGCGCCGAAGCTTGGACCGTGCCCTATGGCAGACTCCACCATAATTGCGGGCGCACAGCGGAAGAACGCGGGCAACGCATGGCGCGGCTTGAAGAAGTCGCCGCGCAGGCCCGGGAGTTGATGGACCGGCACGGACTCGCCGATTGGTCGTTCGGCTTCAATGGCGCCGAGAAGAAACTCGGCGTATGCCGTTATCGAAAAAAACGGATTGATCTAAGCGGGGAGCACGCGGTGGAAGCGGCAGCGGCGCAAGTGACCGACACCATCTTCCACGAAATAGCGCACGCGCTCGCGGGACCGGACGCCGGTCACGGGCCGGCATGGAAAGCGGTGGCGCGGAGATTGGGCGCGACCCCGAAATCCCGCGCGCCCGAATCCGATCAATCCCGCAACCAATGGGAAACCGCGAAGGCGAAGTTTAAGACCGGTGATTCGGTAAGTTTCAGTTTCCGCGGCGAATCGCGTTTGGGCATCATCGAACGGATGAACCCGAAACGCGCCAAAGTGCGATGCGCCGACACCATCTGGTCAGTGCCCTACGCAAGTCTCGAATCCGCTTCGATGCAAGCCTGAATGCCGAGACACCACCATTTCGCCTCCACACGGCAACAGGCTGGAGGCTGAATACACGCGCGCAACGTGCGGCGGCGGCAATGTCACCTCGCCGGAGCGCCTCGCGCACTTCATCAAGTCGGTATGCATCTTCAACTGAGAGATACGGTGGCCAGCCTTCCGGCTCATCCAAGAGCTCCACGTCGACCTCCGCCATATATCCACCCTCTCGAATGAACTTCGTGCGAGTTTTCTTGCTCAATTGCGCCTCCGGTTGAATCCCGGCTCCCATTTTTTAGGGTCCGGCAGGTACGCAGTATCCAAGACCGCCGGTCTGGAATGGTTGGTGAGACTCCCAAATACGGACAAAAGCTGCATAGCTCGCGGTTCGACTTGAGTGTATATTATCGTTTGCCGCGCCGGTCACGCTCGGTGTATTGGTGTATTGTGTCGGCGTTTGGCGAGATTGGCCGATACACCGCGATAGAGGGAGTTTGCCGGAAAATGGGATTCAGGCGGAATCAATGCCCCTCTCCTTCTTTCATCTCCGACGCGAACGAGGGAGGATCACAGAAAAATGGATGATCGAAACGACACGGCTGCGGCTTTTTTCGGGGGAAACCCGGAGGAGATCGCCAAGGGCCTGCGTGAGTACTCCAAGTCTGCCGAAGTGTTGTCCGCGTTCCAGCCACGGCTGATCAATGAATATCCCATGAAGTGGGTTGGCGTGTATCGGGGCAAGGTCTCGGCAAAGGCGGATGATTTGCCGTCACTAATGTCTAAACTTGAGAAGCGGGGCATCCCTCCCGGTAATGCGATCATTCGATTTATCGAACGAAATCAACGGACGCTGATACTGTAGCATGTTGCAGGGAAGATTCGGGGATACGTCAGGCCGACCCTTCATGGAGGGGCATATTTTTTTGCCGCGTCTGGAAAAAAGAGGCAATGTATCGTTCATTTTTGACACAGGCGCGGATACTTCCCTGCTGATGCCTGTTGACGGTAGGCGGACGGGAATAAATTACAAAGATCTTGGAGACATGGAGGAAACTCTTGGGGTTGGCGGCTTGTCCGAAACATTCATTGAACCCGCTTACATTGCCTTCGTCGGCGACGGGAAACTATACGGCTACCAGATTGACGTCAGGATTTGCAAGCCATCGGAAGCCTTGGCCACTGTGCCTTCCCTGCTGGGCCGAGACATAATCGACTATTGGCGCGTCACGTACAACAAACCCGACATGGAGCTTGCGGCGGAAGTCGTTTCAGCGGATTTTGTAGTGGATCAAGTGAGCTGAGAGACCGCCGAATGGCGAAGCGGCGCATGAGACCGTATTCCGGCATAGGTTCGATTCGCGCCTCTTGCTGCTACAATCGCTCGCGATTCTTGAGGAGGTTTTCATGCATGTTGAAACCTATTTGACGTTTGAGGGCAATTGCCGGGAAGTATTCGAGTTTTATCGCGAGGTCTTCGGCGGCGAATTCAGCTTCGTTCTCACTTTTGCCGAGGGGCCGCCGGATCTGAACATCCCGGAAGACGAGAAGGACCGCATCATGCACATGTCGCTGCCGATCGGCGCCAGTGTGCTGATGGGCAGCGATACGTCGCGCGCTTTCGGTCCGCCGCCGAAGATGGGGGACAACTTTTCGCTTTCGGTCTCGGTGGACAGCAGGGAGCAAGCCGATGCGCTGTTCGCGAAGCTTTCCGATGGAGGCAGCGATCTCATTCCCATGCAGGACCAGTTCTGGGGCTCGTATTTCGGCCGCCTGACGGACAGGTACGGCATTGGATGGATGATCGGTTTCGATACGGCGGAACAGACCCAAGCCTGACACCGCCGCCGAAAACTACCATGACGCCCAGCGATTCTCATTTTGAAATTCGTGCTCGGGTAAATGGGTCGTGTGCATCGGTATCCGAGGGGAGATTCTGCGACAAAACGGCAGGATTGCCGTTTTGGACGGCGCTCAGCGCCGCCCCGCAGGGGTGAGGGACATGGATGCCCCGAATCACTCCGCTTCGCTACGCGCAGAATGACGGAAGGAGGGACGCTTCGCTCCGCGCAGAATGACAGTGTGGGAAACCGAAATGATCAACAACATATTCCGCCTCGATGAGAATGGGACGACCGTCTCGCGGGAAATTGCGGCCGGCGTCACGACCTATCTGGCGATGGCTTACATCGCCATCGTCAATCCGCAGATACTGGCCGATGCCGGCATGGACCAGGGGGCGGTCTTCGTCGCCACCTGCCTGGCGACGGCGATCGCCTGCGCGGCGATGGGGCTTTACGCGAATTATCCCATCGCCCTGGCGCCGGGCATGGGAATCAACGCCTTCTTTGCCTATGGCGTCGTGCTGGGAATGGGACACCCATGGCAGACGGCCCTCGGCGCGCTGTTCATTTCCGGCGTCTGCTTCGTGCTCATTTCGGTGCTGCCGATCCGGACCTGGTTCATCAATGCCTTCCCGCGCTCGCTCAAGCTGGCAACCGCTGCGGGCATCGGCTTTTTCCTCGCGATCATCGCGATGCAAAACGCCGGAATCGTCGTCGGCGACGAGGCCACCCTGGTCGCGCTCGGCGATGTGAATTCCTGGAGCGTCGCGCTCGCCGTCGTCGGCCTGATTCTGATCGCGGCGCTCGACGCGCTGAAAAAGACCGGCGCCATATTGATCGGAATGCTCGCGGTGACCGCCGTCGGCCTGCTGGTCGGGGAAGCGAGCTGGCGGGGAGCGTTCTCGGCGGTTCCCCCGCTGGCGCCGACCTTGCTGCAACTCAACATCGGCGCCGCTTTCGACATGGTCTTTGTCGGTGTGATCTTCGCCTTCCTGTTCACCGACCTGTTCGATACTTCGGGCACCTTGATCGCCGTTGGCAAGGAGGCCGACCTGCTCGATGGCGAAGGCAATCTGCCGCGGCTGAAACAGGCGGTGATCGTCGATTCGAGCGCTTCGGTGCTCGGTTCGCTGCTCGGCACTTCGTCGGTTACGAGTTACATCGAAAGCGCGGCGGGCGTGAAAGCCGGCGGGCGCACGGGATTGAGCGCGGTGATCGTCGCGGTGCTGTTCCTGCTGACGCTGTTCCTGTCGCCGCTGGCGGCGACGATTCCACCGTTCGCGACCGCGGCGGCCCTGCTTTTCGTCGCCTGCGTGATGATCCGCAACATGACCGGAATCGACTGGGACGACGCGACCGAATACGTGCCGGCGGTCGTGCTGGCGGTGACGATTCCCTTCAGCTTTTCGATCGCCAACGGCATCGCGGCGGGTTTCATCACGTATGCCGCGATCAAGCTCGTTTCCGGCCGATTCAGACAATTGAAGCCGGCTGTCGGCATCCTCGCCGTGTTGTTCGTCGCCAAAATCGCGTTTCTCGGCGCTTGAACCGGAAATTTTCATTTTTGCAATCAGCCGAGCGCGGGGTGCCCCCACCGCATCCGCTCAGCAGGTTCGACTCCCCGGAGAGGGAGTGTTCAACGCACCCGCGGGCTGCGATGATCGAACCCGGCGTCGACTCGGTTACCGGGCGATCGATGTTTCCGGAAGGCCACCGGCAGAACTCGGCGATGTTCGCCGATGCGTCCGAGGTGATGCACCGCTTCGCCGAAGAACGGAAGAACGCATGGACCTTGAATCGCGTCAGGCGCGGTTCGCCGGCCTATGAACAACGCGTGCGCGACCATCACGCTAACCTCAAGTCCCACTACTACCCCATACCCCAGACTGTTTCGCGACGAACTATTCTCGGCTGCGAGTCTCGGACAACGGCCTGATTTCCGCCCTTCGGGCGATTGACGCTCCGCGCGGGCGCGCGTGCGGCTTGCGTTGAGGAACCGCAACTTGCGTCGGGCGGCTCACTCTTCTTCAGGGGCTTCTTCAGGGGCTTGAGACTGGCTCTCTTTTTCCCGCTGAATTCGCTGATAAATCTCCTCGCGGTGAACGGCTATATGCTTGGGCGCATTGACCCCGATTCGCACTTGGTTGCCCTTCACGCCCAGCACGGTAACCGTTACGTCGTCCCCCACCATCAATGTCTCGCCGATCCGGCGTGTCAGTATCAGCATTGCGCTTCTCCCAGTTGGCGTTCCGTCGCGAATCCTTCGTTGTTGGCTTTTTAACCGGTCTAGTCGCTATAGTATCCGCCTAATTTCAGCGTTCGCAAATTGTATTGGTGATTTTTCTTGACAGACTGGGCGCCTCACTGCCCATTTTGGTGCGTTTCGAGTTCGAAAGCGCCATGCAGCGCCCGCACGGCCAACTCCAGATATTTCTCTTCGATCACGACGGAAATCTTGATTTCCGAGGTGGTGATGATCTGGATATTGATGTTCTCCCCGGCCAGCGCTTTGAACATCCGGCTCGCGATGCCCGCGTGGGAGCGCATGCCGACGCCGACCAGGGAGACCTTGGCGATCCTGGTATCGAGTTCCACCGACTGCGCCGGCACCGAGGGCATGACCTGCTCGAGGATTTCCCGCGCACGTTCTGCGTCGCCGCGCTTGACCGTGAAAGTGATGTCGTTGCTGCCGTCCGCGGCCGCGTTCTGCACAATCACGTCGACTTCTATGCCCTGTTCGCTGACCGGGCCGATCACCTTGTAGGCGACGCCGGGAACGTCGGGCACGCCTTTCACAGTCAACTTGGCTTCGTCGCGCTCGAAGGCGACGCCGGCGATGGCGGGTGTTTCCATTGCTTCTTCCTCCAGCGTGATGAGGGTTCCGGGGCCTTCTTCGAATGTCGATAGCACCCGCAGGGGAACCTTGTATTTACCGGCGAACTCGACCGCCCGGATCTGCAGCACCTTGGCGCCGAGACTGGCGAGTTCGAGCATTTCCTCGAAAGTGATATGCCGCAGCAGGCGGGCGCCGTCAACCATGCGCGGGTCGGTGGTGTAAACGCCCTTGACGTCGGTGTAGATCTGGCACTCGTCGGCTTCCAGCGCCGCGGCCAATGCGACCGCCGTGGTGTCCGAGCCGCCGCGGCCCAGGGTGGTGATGCAGCCGTTCTCGGTGACGCCCTGGAATCCGGCGACAACGACGACGTTTCCTTGTTCAAGTTGCGCGTGAAGTCTGGTGCTGTCGACTTCCCTGATACGCGCCCTGGTATGGCTTTCGTCGGTCAGAATACGGACTTGGCCGCCGGTGAAGGAGCGCGCGCCATAGCCGCGGCGCTCAAGCGCCATGCAGAGCAGCGAAATGGAAACCTGTTCGCCGGTGGACAACAGCACGTCCATCTCTCTCGGCGTCGGCTGCTCCATGACTTCGCGGGCCAGCGCAATGAGCCGATTGGTTTCGCCGGCCATGGCCGACAGCACGACAACAACGTCGTGGCCTTCGTCGCGGAAGCGCGCAACCTTGTCCGCCACCGTCTCGATATGGCCGACCGAGGCGACCGAGGTGCCGCCGAATTTCTGCACGATGAGGGACATCAGCTTCTCCGGCTCGTCATTCCGCTCGGAGTGAAGCCCGCCACTGTCATTCCGCGCGGAGCGAAGCGGAGTGACTCAGGGCATCCATGCCCTTCGGGGCGGCGCTGGACGCCGTCCAAAATGGCAATCCTGCCATTTTGTCGCGGAATCTCGAAGAGATTCCGTGACTGCGCGCGGAATGCCAGGAAACGGGACATCAGCCTGCGGGCATCGTTTGCGCTGCGACCCAGGGAAGAACGCTTTCGAGCGCGCCGGGGAGAGCGCCCTCGTCGCGGCCGCCGGCCATGGCCATGTCGGGACGTCCGCCGCCCTTGCCGCCGATTTGGCCGGCGACATGGTTTGCAAGTTCCCCCGCATTCAGTCTTCCCGTCAAGTCCTTGCCGACTCCGGCGACGAGACTGATCTTCCCGCCTTCAATACTGCCCAGTACTATGACGCATCTGTTGCCGAGCCGGTTCTTGAGCTTGTCCACGGCTTCGCGCAGGGCCTTCGCGTCGAGCCCGTCCACTTGCGTGGCGAGCACCTTGACCCCCGCCACTTCGCGCGCCTGATCTGCCAGGTCGCCGCCGGCGCCGGTCGCCAGCCTCGCCTTGAGTTGTTCGATCCGCTTTTCCAACGCCCGGTTGGCTTTGGTCAACTGGCTCACGCGCTCGACGAGTTCGTCCGGGCTCGATTTCACGACACCGCAGGCCTCGCGCAAGGTCTGTTCTTCAAGATGTACGAGTTCTAGCGCGCGGCCGCCGGTTACCGCCTCGATCCGGCGCACGCCGGCGGAGATGCCCGATTCCGAGGTGATCCTGAAGAGGCCGATGTCGCCGGTGCGCTCGACATGGCAGCCGCCGCAAAATTCCACCGAATATTCGCCGCCCATGCTCACCACGCGCACCTCGTCGCCGTATTTTTCGCCAAACATCGCGAGCGCGCCCCGCTTGCGGGCTTCCCCGATCGGCATGACTTCCTTGCTGACGGTTGAATTGCGCAGGATTTCGCCATTCACCTGCCGCTCGATTTCCCTGATCTGTTCCGGATCCACAGGCGCCGAATGGGAGAAATCGAAGCGCAGCCGATCCTTGTCCACGAGCGAACCCTGCTGGGTGACGTGGTCGCCGAGAATATTGCGCAAGGCCGCGTTCATCAGATGGGTCGCGGAATGGTTCAAGGTGATGGCGCCGCGCTCCGCGGCGGCGACGCGCGCTTCGAGCCGGTCGCCGGTGCGCAACGCGCCTTGCCGCAATCTGCCGATATGCACGAGCGCTTCGCCCTGCTTCCGGGTATCGGTGACCACAAAACGCTTATCGCCGCTTTCGAGCACGCCGGTATCGCCCACCTGGCCGCCGGATTCGCCATAGAAGGGGCTGACATCGAGCAGCAGGCGCACTTCCCGGCCGTCGCTTAGCTCATCAAGCGGCTGGCGGTCCTCCACCGAGAACATGCCGATCACCGTGGCGACACCCGACAATTGTTCATAGCCGATGAATTCGGTCGCCTGATCCGCGTCGATATCGACGAGTTCGCTGGCGCTGAAATTGCTCGCGGCCCGGGCCTGTTCGCGTTGGGCCGCCATCGCTTGCTCGAATCCTTCGGCATCGATCGTCAGGCCATGTTCCCTGGCGACATCCGCGGTCAGATCGATCGGGAAGCCGTATGTGTCGTACAGGCGAAACACGGTCTCGCCGGAAATCACCTCGCCGTCGAGTTCGGCGATGGCCTTTTCCAGCATGGCCATGCCGTTTTCCAGCGTGCGCGCGAACTGCCGCTCTTCTTCGAGCAGCACGTTCTCGATGCGCGGCCGCTGCTCGACGAGTTCGGGATAGGCCTCGCCCATCACCTTCGCCAGCGATCGCGCGAGCTTGTGAAAGAAAAGATCCTTGACGCCGAGCCGGTGGCCATGGCGAATCGCGCGGCGAACGATGCGGCGCAATACATAGCCGCGGCCCTCGTTGGAAGGCAGCACGCCGTCGGCGACCAGGAAGGCGCAGGAGCGGATGTGGTCGGCGATCACGCGCATGGAAGGATCTTCCAGTTCGCCGGCGCCGGTGATTTGCCGTATGTCCTTGAGCAGGGACTGGAACAGGTCGATCTGGTAATTGCTGTGCACATGCTGCATTACCGCGGCGATGCGCTCGAGCCCGGCGCCGGTGTCGACCGATGGCCGCGGCAAGGGTTCGAGCGAGCCGTCTTCCTTGCGCTCGAATTGCATGAATACGAGGTTCCATATCTCGATGTAGCGGTCGCCGTCTTCATCCGCCGAGCCGGGCGGTCCGCCGGCGACTTTCGGGCCGTGATCGTAGAAGACTTCGGAACAGGGGCCGCAGGGGCCGGTATCGCCCATGGCCCAGAAATTGTCCTTCTCGCCCATGCGCGAGAATCGTTCCCGGGGCACCTTGATTTCGTTCAGCCAGATGTCCGCCGCCTCGTCGTCGTCGCGAAACACCGTCACCCAGAGTTTCTCCGGTGGCAGACCGAGATTTACGGTGAGAAACTCCCAGGCGTACCGGATCGCCTCGCGCTTGAAATAGTCGCCGAAGGAGAAATTACCGAGCATCTCGAAGAAAGTGTGATGGCGCGCGGTATAGCCCACGTTTTCCAGATCGTTGTGCTTGCCGCCCGCGCGCAGGCAGCGCTGGGAAGTCACCGCGCGCTTGTAGGGCCGCGCTTCCCGGCCGAGGAAGACATCCTTGAACTGGACCATGCCGGAATTGGTGAAGAGCAGGGTCGGGTCGTTGCCGGGCACGAGCGGACTGCTCGGCAATACCTTGTGGCCATTACCGGCGAAATAGTCAAGGAAACTCTTGCGTATGTCGGCGCTGTTCATTTTGTGGGGTCTGGGTAGCGGATCTGGCGCGGCGTCAATCGCCGCTCTTGTCATGCTCGTCGACGTCGTCGCCCGAACCGAGCATCGGCGCATTGCCGCCTCCGCCGGTAAAGGAAAATGTCTCCAGCGCGTCTTCCAGCGGTACCCGCAAATCGCCGTCGCTCGACAGGACGATTGCAATGGGGCGGGTTCTTGGGAAATGGCTCATGATGATGGTGAAAATGATCAGGAACGGGACACAGAGGAACGCCCCCGGAACGCCCCAGATCGTTCCCCATAAAGCCAGGTTCAGCAGAATCACGATCGGGCTGAGGTTGAACGAGGAGCCCATCAGCCGCGGCTCGATCACGTTGCCGATGATCATCTGTAACGCGCCGATGCCGCCGAGCACCATGAAGAACAGGTAATAGCCGTCGGACTGGGCCAGGGCGATCATCGCGGGAAACATGGTGGCTATGATCGAGCCAACGGTCGGAATGAAATTGAGCAGGAAGATCAGCAGGCCCCAGACGCCGGCGTGGTCCACGCCCATCAGCAGCATCAGACCGAAACTGAGAACGCCGGTGAGCGTGCTCGTGAACATCTTGATGGTGATGTATTTCTGGATGTCGTCGCGGATGCGGTCGAAAATCCCGTTCACTTCCTCCTCTTTCTCCGGATCGGTTATCAGCGCGCTGATCTTGTTCCTGAATTGGCCCTGCTCGAAGAACAGGAAGCCGACGTAGATCAGGATCAGACTGCTGCTGGCCAGGATGCCCGCCGCCGACCCCGCCAGCGAGGCGGCGAGGGTCGTTAGATCGATCTGATCGCTGATCAACTGGCCGAAGTTCTCGCCCTGGAAATCGCCGAGGTCAATGAGAGGAAGCGACAGCGATTCGAGCCGGCGAATCAGGTTTTCCTGGTAGACCGGCGCCATCTCCATGACGCCGCCGAAGGAGGCGCTGAGAAAGTTGATCACGGCCCAGATTGCCGCGAGAAAAGTCAGGATCGATAAAGTCAGACAGATTGGCCGGGGTATCGAAAAACGCCCGACCGAAAGCCTCCCCAGCGTCGCGGCCAGGGTATTGATCAGGTACCACAGGGCGATCGCGATCACCAGTGGCAGCAACAGGAATTGGCCAACGTTCAGCAGGTAGAAGATAACGACCACCAGCAGCACGACTGCGAGGAAGTTCGGCACTTTCATCGTCTGAAATTTCCTTCGGGATACGGCAAGGGTTAAAGCCGTTCTCCAAAACCCGCGAAGACTATCATATTTTGTCCCCGCCCTCCCCGAATGTCAGACGGGAAACTCGCGGCGGCTTGCGCTACACTTCGGCGCATGGGAGAACGATTCAAGCTGCATATCGTCGGCAAGACCGACACCGGCATGTTGCGCGAGCACAACGAAGATTTCATCGGCTTCGACGAAGACGCCGCGCTCGCGGTGCTCGCTGACGGCCTTGGCGGCCGCGCTTCCGGCGAAGTCGCATCGTGCATGGCGGTCACCTCGATTCTCACCGAATTGCGACCCGACCGTCCGTTCCAGCCTGAAGCCGCGGATAAGTTCGACGAACTGCTGGAGGCCATCGACGCGGCCAACCGGCGAATCTTTCACGCCGCCAACGCGAACAAGTGTCACAACGGCATGAGCACGACGCTGGTCGCGGCCCGGGTCGAAGGCCGGCGCATGCTGGCGGGATGCGTGGGAGACTCGCGCCTGTATCTGCTGCGCGACAGGGAACTAACGCAATTGTCGCGCGACCACAGTCTGGTCAATGACCTGCTCGCCAAGGGGGAGATGCCGAACAACAACTTCTCGCTGACCAATATCGACCATATCCTCACGCGGGCGCTCGGCATACACGACGCGGTCGAGATCGACCGCCTCGAACAAGACCTGCAAGCCGGCGACCTGCTGCTGATGTGTTCCGACGGACTCACGAACATGGTCGCCGACTGGGAAATCAAGGACATACTCAACGGCCGCCCCGACGATATCGATCTCTGCGTCAAAAGACTGGTCGACAGCGCCAACCGCAACGGCGGCAAAGACAACATCTCCGTCATCCTGACGCGAATCGAATAGATTCCGCGGCTCCGCTTCGCTCCGCGCGGAATGACGGATCGTCGATTTCGCACGATGTGAGTCGCAGTCTGGTGAGTGGCATTCAGCGGGCGTGCGAGGCAGGATGCCGAGCCCGAAGCCTACAGGGGTGTGGGCAAGCGTTTATGAAGCGCAGCTTCATGCGCAGCCGGAACGACGCCAAGCTATGCTTGGCGGCTGGACCGTATTTACGGCGTCCGCTGAATGCCACTCACCAGACTGCGACGGATCGAAGCCACTACTCTCCAACGCGGGAGGCGAAGCGCACTGGCATGAGGATGTGGTCTTCCACGAGGTCGTAGAGACGGCCGAGATGGCCGCGGCGCGTGGGGCCGGGATTGCTGTCGGACGTGGCGACCACGACCAGGTTGAGATCCTCGATCACGAAGATGAGTTGGCCGCCATAGCCCCAGGCGACCGGCACCCGCATGCCCGCCAGATCGCGCAGCCACCATCCGTAGCCATAGAAACGGCCCTGCCCCCGCGGCGAGCGCGCGCGGGGCCGGTGCGATGCGGCAACCCATTCTTCAGGCACGACCTGGGTTTCGCCATGCCTGCCTTCGTTCAGATACATGGTGCCGAAGGCGAGCATCTGCCGCGGCGTCATTTCCATGTCGTTGCCGCCGAAGTAAATGCCCTGGGGATCCTGGGGCCAATATGACATCGAATAACCCATGGGGCTCGTCAGGTATTTCTGCGCGAATTGCTTGGCGTCCATGCCGCTCGCGCGGGTCAGGATCGCCGCAAGCAGATGCGTGCTGCCGGTGCTGTAAAGCATTCTGGTGCCGGGCCGCGCCACCAGCGGCTGATCGATGGCGAACTTCACCCAGTCCCGGCTTGCGACCCAACGGCCGTAATTGCGGTTGCTCGTGGTTTCGAGTCCAGACTGCATCGTGAGCAGGTTTTCGACCGTGATTTCGCGTTTCCCGGCGTAATCGTCGCCTTCGAGATATTCAGGGAAAAAGTCGGCCAGGGTGCTGTCCACCGATTCGATGAAGCCCTCGTCGATGGCGATCCCCACCAGCGCGGAAATAACGCTTTTGGAAGCGGATTTCATGTTCGCCGGCCGGTTTGCCCGGGCGCCGTTGTAATACTCCTCGAAAACGAGTTCGCCATCGTGCTGGACGAGCAGGCTGTGCAGCCGCGGCAAGCGTCTGGCGGCGCCGTCGGCGGAACTGAAATCGAGCTGCTGGGCCTGAACCGGCAAGGCGAGCAGCAGAACGAGCGGCGGCAGGAGGGTTCGCGCGATCCTTGTCATCCCGGTTGGGTCCTCACCCGTCTCCTCGTCAGATCGAGGTCAGATCGCGCTGAAGGCGTCGTCGAGGATCGCCGGCGTCAGAATTTGCGGAAGAATGACCGGCTCGCCCGCCGGGTCTCCAGGATACAGCACATACAAGGGCACCGAAGGTCGCCGGAATTCTTCCAGAACGGCGGTGATTTCCGGATCCTCGTTGGTCCAGTCGCCTTTCATGTAGACGATGTCGTTGTCCGCCATGGACTGTTTCACGCGCTCGGTGCCGAGGCTGCTTTGTTCGTTGACCAGGCAGGTAATGCACCAGTCCGCGGTCATATTGACGAACACCGGCGTGCCGCCGGCGCGATACTCGGCCAGCCGGGCGCTGCTGAAAGGTTCGAAATCGGCGTTTATGTCCTGAGCCAGGTCCGAATCCGGCTGAGCCACGGTTTGCAAGAAAGGCGTCTGCATCAGATAGCCGGCCAGGAACAGGGTGGCCGCGCCGACCGCGAGATTGGCGGTGCGCATGATCGGCCCCACCACATGGCGCCGCTGGTACAGCCACGCCGACAGCGCCAGCAGGATGCATACGCCAAGCACCAGCGACATGCCCATGACGCCGACCTGGTTGCCGAGCACCCACAGGAAGAAGGCGGCCGAAGCGTAGAGCGGGAAGGCCATGAATTGCTTGAACGTGTTCATCCAGGCACCCGGTCGCGGCAGGAAGCGCGTCAGCGCGGGCAGGAAGGAGAGCACGAGGATCGGCAAGGCCATGCCGAAGCCGAGCGAAAGGAATATGAGCATCGCCACAAGCCAGGGCTGGGTCAGGGCGAATCCGAGCGCCGGGCCCATGAACGGCGCGGTGCAAGGCGTCGCGACCAGGGTTGCCAGCACGCCGGTGAAGAAAGAACCCTTGTAGCCTTTTTGCGCGGTCAGATCGTTGCCGACTCCCATCAATCCGGCGCCGATCTCGAACACGCCGGACAGGCTCAAGCCGAGAGTAAAGAACAGGTAGACAATGAAGGCGAGGAACCAGGGCTGCTGGAACTGGAACGCCCAACCGACTTGCTCTCCCGCCGCGCGCAGGGCAATCAGCGCCGAGGCGAGCAATACGAAGGAGACGAGTATGCCGCCGGTATAGGCCAGGCCTTCGTTGCGCTGATGACGGGCGCTCTCGCCCGACGCGGCGACGAAACTCAGCGCTTTCAGCGACAGCACCGGGAACACGCATGGCATCAGGTTGAGAATCATGCCGCCGAGCAAGGCGCCGAGCATGTACAGCGGCAGTGCGCCAAAGCCGCTGTCGCCACCGCCGAATCCGGCAGCCGCCATGGGCGCCACGGTTTCCGCGCTGGCGATGCCCGCCGGATTGACGAAATCGTAGGCCGCGCTGCCACCGTCCGCGTTTTCGAGCACCAGGGTGCCATGGACGGTTCCGTCGAGGTTTTCCAACATGCGGCGCGGCTGCTGATGGGTAATCTGCAGGAGATTGGACTCCACCGTCACGTCGCGCAGTGGTCCCGGCTTGATGACACGGCGCTGCTCGGGGAAAAACCAGGCGTCGGCAACGCCGTCGAAGTTCAGCGTGGGCGATTCGAATCCGAGGCTGACGCGCTCGCCCGCCACGGCGATCAAGGGACGAATGTCGTGGTCGTCGAGCGGCAATTGCCCGCGGGCGTCGGCGAACAGCCCGGCATTGGCCGCATCGGTTTCCAAGGCCCCACCCACCGGCAGGGTGATGTTCAGGCGCTGTTCGCCTGGTATGCAGATCAGGTCGCATACGTTCCAGTACGCCAGCGTGGAAAGTTCGACCGACTCGCCCTCGTAGTCCGCGGGAATCGTTACCGCGACCGGATGCAGCACCTGTTCTTCATAGCCGAAATTAACCAGGTCGGTATCGTAGAACGGCAGCCACTCCGGTGCGGGAAACTGCAGTTCGCCGACCTGCGTGCCGGTCGGCGCGACCCATTCGTTGAGGCTGGTCGGCTCGCCGCTGTCTCCGCCCATCTTCCAATAGGTGTGCCAATGCTCCGCCGGGTCGAGCCGCAAGCCGAGCCAGGCGGTTTCGCCGGGAACGATGTTGGTGGTTTCGGCGATCAATTCGACTTCGATGCTATGATCCCAGGCGACGCTGGTGAGGGTCGGGCGCAGATCGTAGCCGTGCCGGGCGCCCTCCCCGTCGACCCAGGCGAGCATGCCGTCGAGTTCGGTCATGTCGGCGGGATGGCGGTTGTGCTGTTCGGTGGTAATCCGGATGCGCGAGTCTTCCAGCATCACGTCGCGCCAGGGCGCGTATTTCATGACGCGGGCGCGGGTCGGGAAGAACCAGGCCTCGTCGAGATCGGCGAAGCGCGTATCGGGCGCCCGCACCATGACGCTGACCTTGCCGTCATGGCGATTGAACTGGGCTGTCAGTTCGTGTTCGCCGAGCGGAACCGGCGTATTGGCGCGGGCTCTGGCAAAGCCTTCGCGCCAGCGCTCGTCGATCGCTGGCGAATCCGCCACCGGCAGGGAGATGGCGAAGCGCGCGCTGCCGGGAATGCAGATGACTTCGCAAACCTGCCAGTCGATAGTGGTTTCCGCGGCGAACGCATCGCCCTGGAAGTCCGCCGGGATCGAAACCGGCAACGGCAGAAAGACTTCATCGCCATAGGTGAAAGTCACCAGGCCGGAATCGAGAAAAGGCGTCCATTCGGGAATCGGCCAGACGATGTCGCCAATGTCGTCTTCGGACATGCCCGCGGGCAATTGCCAGTCGCTCGCGCTGGTGGCCTCGCCGCTGTCGCCGCCGAACTTCCAGTAGGTATGCCAGTTTTCGATCGGGTCGAGACGGATGCCGAGCCACAAGGTCTCGCCCGGAACCGCGGTCGTGGTCTCGGCGACAAGTTCGACTTCGATCTGCCCGGTGCCATGCACCTGGGCCTTGAGGCCGAAGCCGGCCAGACACAGCACGAGCAAGGCGGAAAGCCGGGCCGGGGTTTTCGACATCTCTTCAGTCCCGTATTGCGCGCGCGCGGCGCATCGGATTGATTTTACGCGAATCGCGCCCGAATTTTGTGGCAAAGGGTAACATTGCGGGCCTCAATCCGGGAGAGATTCAGTCAAAAACCGCTCCACCACCAGTTGCGGATTGCGCTCGCCGCGGAATTCATTGACTTCGAGGCGGTAGGCGAGGCTGATTTCGGCGGCCTGCGGGTCGGGCCAGTCCTCGACGTTGAATGCGACCGCTTCGACGCGCATGTCCGGATCCTCCAGCGGGCTCAAGCTCATGCGCAAATGTTTCTCCTTGAGCGGCTGTTGGCGCCGCAATCTGAAACGGCCATCGAACACCGGTTCCGGGAAATCCTTGCCCCAGGGGCCGGCGTTGCGCAGCATCAGGGCGACTTCGAGACTGAACCATTGCGGTTCGAGCGGCCCGTCGCTGAGCAGTTTCGCTTCGAGCTGTTCGGGTTTGAGTTGCCGGGCGGCCTCTGCGGCGAATGCCGCGCGGAATTCCTCGAACCGTTCGGCTTGCAGGCTCAAGCCCGCGGCCATGGCGTGGCCGCCGAAACGGGTGACGAGGCCGGGATGACGGCCGGCGATGGCGTCGAGCGCGTCGCGGATATGGAAGCCACTGATCGAACGGCCCGAGCCCTTGAGCTCTCCCGGCGCGTTAGCGCCATCGGCGGCGAAGGCGATCACCGGCCGATGCAGTCGGTCCTTGATGCGCGAAGCGACGATGCCGACCACGCCCTGGTGCCAGCCGGGCTGGTAAAAGCAGATGCCGGCGGGCAATTTCCCGGCGGATTCGGACGCATTCGCCGTCGCCTCCGCGGTTTCCCCTTCCGTCACCGCAGTTTCCCCTGCCGGCACCGCGGCTTCCCCGTCCCGCGCCGCGGGATGGCGCAGCGCGGCCGCCTCGGCCGCGAGTTCCGCCACCATCGCCGCGGCCTGTTCGTCCATTTCCGCCTGGATTTCCCGGCGTTCCCGATTGATTTCGTCGAGCGCCTTGGCGAGTTCGCGGGCGGAATGTTCGTCTTCCGCCATCAGGCATTCGATGCCCGCGGACATGTCGGTCAAGCGGCCCGCGGCATTGAGCCGGGGCGCGACGCCGAAAGCCAAATCGGCGGCGACGGCATTGGCTTGATTGCGACCCGCAACCTTGAGCAGGGCGCGGACGCCGGGCCGCGCCCGGCCCGCCCGAATGCGGCGCAAGCCCTCCCGCACCAGGATGCGGTTGTTGCGGTCGAATGAAACCACGTCGGCGATGGTGCCTAGCGCGACAAGGTCGAGCAATTCGGCCAGATTCGGCTCGGGCGGGCCTTTGGTGCCGAACCAGTTCGCCTCGCGCAGGCGGCGGCGCAAGCCGAGCATGACATAGAAGATCACGCCGACGCCGGCGGTGTGCTTGGCCGGAAAGGCGCAGCCCGGCTGATTGGGGTTGACGATCGCGTCAGCCGCGGGCAATCGCGCCGCGGGCAGATGATGATCGGTGACCAGGACTTTGAGGCCCGCTTGCGCCGCAGCCGCCACGCCGTCGAGACTTGAGATGCCGTTGTCGACAGTGATCAGCAAGTCGGGGCCGCGGGCGCGGGCGAGTTCGACAATGGCCGGCGTCAGTCCGTAACCGTATTCGAAGCGGTTGGGGACGATGTAGTCCAGATGGTCGAAGCCGAAGCCGTGCAAGGCCTCAAGCGCGAGCGCGCAACTCGCGGCGCCGTCGGCGTCGTAATCGCCCACGAGCAGGATTTTCCATTGTCCGCGCAAGGCGGCGAGCAGCAGATTGACGGCATCGTCCATGCCCTTGATCGCATCCGGCGGCGCGAGATCGGCGAGTCCCGCGTCGATTTCTTCGATAGCGGACACGCCGCGATGGCTGTAGACGCGGCGCAACAGCGGATGCAAGTCTCCCCGCAACGCGGCGGCCGGGGCATGGCGACGAACCAGTTTCGCCGCGCTCAAGTTTCGTTCCCGCCGCGCCGAATCGATGGGTGTCCCACTTTCGCCACTTTCGATGGGTGTCCCACTTTCGCCACTTTCGTTCATGAGTGTCCCACTTTCGTTTTCAGCGCTTTCGGCAGCCCTGTTCACGCCGCGAGACCGCCCCTGATCGTTGAGAGTATCGAAGTGAGCGCGGCCAGATCGTTTTGGATCACGCGAAAACGCTCCGGGTGCTGGAACTGGCGTTGCAGGCGCTCGGGCAATTCCGGCGCCGGCAAACCGGCGGCGGTGACGGCCTCGGCGAATTTGGCCGGATGCGCGGTCGCCAGACAGACCACCGGTGTTTCCGGGCCGTGGGCACTTTCGTGTGTGGCGCGCGCGGCGCGCACGCCGACCGCGGTATGCGGGTCGAGCAGGATGCCATGATCGCGCCAGACCTCGGCGATGGTGGCGCAGGTTGAGGCGTCGTTCACGCTGGCGCTGTCGAAAACCTCGCGCATGGCCCGCCAGCGCGCCTCGGAAAGGCTCGCCTTCCCCTCGGCCCCCTCGGCCATGAATTGTGCGAGAGCCTTGCTGTCGTGTCCGAACAGATCAAACAGGTAGCGTTCGAAATTGCTGGAAACGAGAATGTCCATACTCGGCGAAAAGGTATGTTTGAGCGGCGCGATCGAATATGCGTTGCCGCCGATGAATCGGTGCAGGATGTCGTTCTCATTGGTGGCGACGATCAGCCGCTTCACCGGCAGACCCATCTCCCGGGCCAGATAGCCGGCATAGACGTCGCCGAAATTTCCCGTCGGCACCGAGAACGAAACCTGGCGCTCCGGGGCGCCGAGCCGCAGGCCGGCGTGGATGTAATAGACGATCTGCATGACGATGCGCGCCCAGTTGATCGAGTTCACGGCCACGAGTTGCAGTCCGGAAGGGAGAAAGGACTGATCGGCGAAAGCGGCTTTCACGAGGCGCTGGCAATCGTCGAAGTTGCCCTCGACCGCCAGATTGAAAACATTGTCGCCCGCCACCGTGGTCATCTGCCTGCGTTGCACCTCGGAGACTTTCCCGTGGGGATGCAATACGCAGATATCGACCTGGGCGGAATGGCGGCAGCCTTCGAGCGCCGCCGAGCCGGTGTCGCCCGAGGTCGCCCCGAGAATGAGCGCGCGCCCGCCCTTGCGCCGCAACACGTGATCGAGCATCCGGCCGAGCACTTGCAAGGCGAAGTCCTTGAAGGCCAGGGTCGGCCCATGGAACAACTCAAGCACGTACTCGCCTTCCCCCAGCGCCGTAAGCGGCGCGACTTCGGGATGGGAAAAGCCGGCATAACTAGCCTCGATCATGTGGCGCAGATCGTCTTCGGGGAATGCGCCGGCGGTGAACATCGAAGCGATCCGCCAGGCGAGTTCGGCATACGACAGATCGCGCATTTCCGCCAGGTCGGAGGCTGAAAGGCGGGGCGGTTCGGCCGGAACGAACAGACCCCCGTCCGGCGCGAGCCCGGTCAGCAAAACGTCTTCAAACGACTGGCCGGAACAGCCGCCGCGAGTGCTGAGATATTCCATCTGTCATTCTCCGGCGGAAAAGGGCGCCACCCGAATCCGACCGATCGGGCCGACCACGTCCGGCAGCGAGCCGAGTTCGGCGATGGCGGCGTTCATATTTCCGTCCGGCACCGCATGGGTGAGCAGGACGATGGGTATGCTGCCGCCGTGGACCTCTTTCTGGATCACCGCCTCGATACTGATGGCGTGCTGTTCGAGCACCCGCGTGATTCTGGCCATTACGCCCATGCGGTCGAGCACCGGGATGCGCAGATAACATTCGGACTCGATGCCGTCTATGGGCACGACGGGAAGCTCCGAGGCCGCGCCGTGGTAATGCAAGGCGGGCACGAGCGGCTGCGCGGCGCCGGCGCGAAGCTGGCGCGCGATATCGATGACATCGGCCACCACCGCCGAAGCGGTGGCGTCGGACCCGGCGCCCGGACCCTGGTACATCGTCGTGCCGACGGCGTGACCCTTGACGACAACGGCGTTGTCCACGCCAGCCACCGCGGACAACAGCCAGCGCTTGCCGATCAGGGTCGGATGCACGCGCAACTCGATTCCTTTCGCGGTGCGCCGGGCGATGCCCAGGTGCTTGATGCGATAGCCGAGTTCTTCGGCGTAGGCGAGATCTTCGGGCACGAGCGCGCTGATCCCCTCGGTGTATGTGGCAGCGAATCGCAGGGGAATGCCGAACGCGATGGACGCCATGATGGTGAGCTTGTGGGCGGCGTCGGTGCCGTCCACGTCGAAACTCGGATCCGCTTCGGCGTAACCGAGTTCCTGGGCCTCGGCGAGCACATCCTCGAAGCTGCGCCCGCCGGCCGCCATTTCGCTCAGGATGAAATTGCCGGTGCCGTTGATGATGCCCGCCAGCCATTCGATGCGGTTTGCGGCAAGTCCCTCGCGCATGGTCTTGATAATCGGGATGCCGCCGGCGACGCTGCTTTCGTAGGCCAGGGTGGTGCCGTGCCGTTCGGCGATTTCGAACAATTCGTTGCCGCGTTCCGCAATCAGCGCCTTGTTGGCGGTGACGACCTGCTTGCCCTTGGCCAAGGCCTGGCCGACGACGTCGAAAGCGGGTTCGAAGCCACCCATGGTTTCCACCAGGACTTGCACTTCGTCATCGTTGACGACCGCGAAGGGGTCGTCGCCGAGAGCGATCCCCGAATCGATTCCCGCAGCCTCTTTCGCCGCCTGTGGCCGCCGCGTCGCTACACGCGCGACCTTGATCGGCAGGCCGGCGCGGCGCGAGATTTCATCGGCATTGCCGCGCAGCAGGCGCAGACTACCCCCGCCAACGGTGCCAAGACCACAAATTCCTACCTTTACGGGTGCTTGCATTGGGATTGGCTTCCGCGCCGGTGAAAAGGCGCGGATTATACCGGATGGGACGGTTGGCGGATTATTCTATTTCGAGCAAGGTCGCCAGACTGGGTGCGTCCACGTATCCCGGTATCAGGCGTCCGTCGGGAAACACCAGCGCCGGCGTGCCCTGGATGCCGAGTTGGTTGCCGAGTTCGTAATGCGCCATTACCGGCGATTCGCAGTCGCGGATGGGAAGATTCTGGCCGTTCTTGGCCTGGGTCAGCGAGCGGTGGCGGTCCTCCGAACACCAGACCGAAATCATCTTGTCGTAGGACTCCGCGTTTTCGCCGCCGCGCGGATACGCGAGATAGCGCAGGCGGATGCCGTATTCGAGCATTTGTTCGCGTTCCCGGTGCAGTTGGCGGCAATAGGTGCAATCGACATCGGTGAATATCGTCAACGTCGCTTTCGCTTCGCCTTCGGGTTCGAAGATGATCGCCTCTTCGTCGGGAACGGTGGAGATCTTGCGCAGGTGGATTGCCTGACGGGTGGTTTCGGACAGGTTGATCAATCCATCCGGCTGGGTCTGGTACAAGTCGCCGGTGAACAGGTATTCACCGGCGGAGTCGGCATACAGCAACTCGCCGGTGTTCAATTCGACTTCATAGACCGCGCCGAGGGGCGTGGGTTCGATATTGACGATTTCCAATTGGCCGCCCGAGGCGAGCACGATGGATTCGTGCAACCGGTCGCGCATGGCTTGATCCTGGGCGGACGCGGGCTGAATGAACAGGCCGGGCAGCAGGGTCGCGCACGCGAAAAAGATGCCGGATTTGCCGAAAGGTTTCATTTTCATTGGACCTCCGGGGAAAAGGCCAATGATAAACCGGACGGATTGCGGGAACCAGCCCGCAAATCAGCAGCATGTCATTCTGCGCGTAGCAAAGCGTAGTGACTCAGGGCATCCATGCCCTTCGCCCCTGCGGGGCAGCGCTGCGCACTGTCCAAAATGGCAATCCTGCCATTTTGCCGCAGAATCTCCACGCGCCCGACGAGATCCTGCGACTACGCGCAGGATGACAGATGATTGCTGCCGCTTCAGGACGCCGATTGCGGTTTCTTGTCGAGCTTTTCGGCGATGCGCGCGGCGCGGCCGCTCAATTTGCGCAGATAGTACAACTTGGCCTGCCGCACATCGCCGCGGCGCTTGACCTTGACGCCGGCGACCAGGGGGCTGTAGGTCTGGAACGTGCGTTCGACACCGACGCCATGGGAAATCTTGCGCACCGTGAACGCGGAATTGAGGCCCCGATTGCGGACGCCGATGACCACGCCCTCGAAAGACTGGATTCGCTCGCGCTCGCCCTCCTTGATGCGAACCTGCACCACGACCGTGTCTCCGGGACCGAATTCGGGCAGTTTCCTGTCCATCTGCTCCTGCTCGATCCGCTGGATGATCTTGTTCTTGCTCATCGTGTTCGCTCCTCGCACAGCGCGGCCCGAAGGCCCGCAATATCATCGTTTCTCTGCGCAATTCCATCCCTGGAATCGCCGAACGCAATAAATGGCCCGTTTGTTCAGGGCTTCCTTGACTCGTTCATGCCGGCGCGGTATTCGTCCAGCAAGTCTTGCTCTTCTTCGCTCAATTCCCGGTCGGCCAGCAAATCCGGCCTCCGGCGCCAGGTCGTGCCGAGTTTCTGCATCAGGCGCCAGCGCCTGATCGCCTCGTGATCGCCGCTCAGCAGCACTTCAGGCGCCTTTTCCCCGGCCACTTCCCGGGGCCGCGTATATTCCGGCCCCAGCAGCAGGCCGTCCGCAAAACTGTCGCTCCCCGCGCTGCTTTCGTCGCCGAGCGCGCCCGGCAACAGGCGGATGATCGCGTCGATCAAGGCCATCGCCGCCAATTCGCCGCCGCTGATGACGAAATCACCCAGCGACACTTCCTCGTCGACCGCGCTGTCGATTACGCGCTGGTCGACGCCCTGGTAGCGACCGCATAGCAACACCAGATTCGGCGTTTCCGCCAGCCGCGCGACCGTTTCGTGGTCGAGCCGCCGGCCCTGGGGCGACAGGTAAATCACCCTGCCCCCGTCCCCGCCTGCCCGCCGCGCCGCCGCCAGACTGTCGAGCAACGGCACGGTTTTCATCAGCATTCCCGGTCCGCCGCCGAAAGGTCGGTCGTCCACCGTCCGATGCCGGTCGCCGGCATAATCGCGCGGGTTCCAGCAAGCCAGTTCGACCAGTCCCCGCCTGACCGCCCTGCCCGTCACTCCGTGTTCGCTCAACGCGGTGAACATTTCCGGAAACAGCGTGACGATATCGACCCGCATGTCACGTCTCCGCCAGGAAATCCGCGCCCCAATCGACTTCGATCACGCCGGCTTCCAGGTCCACCCGCCGCACTACCCGTTCCAGGACGAACGGAATCAGGCGCCGGCGATCGTCTATGCTGCCGGCTTCGGGTTCGACGACAAGCACGTCGTTCGCGCCGGTCTCGAGCAGGTGGCCGACCCGCCCGAATTTTTCCCCCGCCAGATTGATCACCCGCAATCCCTGCAACTGATGCCAGTAATATTCTCCTTCGTCCAGTTCGGCCAACTCGGAAGCTTCCACCGCGACTTCGCATCCGGTGAGACGCCGCGCGAGTTCCGGTTCGTCATAATCCTCGAAATGCACCAGCAAGTTGCTTCCCTGCCAGCGGCTATGGTCGATGCGCAAGCGCCGGGGCCCGTTTTCCGTTTCAACCAGCAGGTCGGCGAAATCGAGAATGTTTTGTGCGGGGCTGGTCCAGGATTGCAGTTTCACCCAGCCCTTGACGCCATGCGTTCGGCCGATTCTCCCTACGACAAGCTTGGCCATGACGATGCCGGCCGGCCAGATTCGATGTCCCGCGCCATCGCGCCGCGGCTCAGGCTTCGGCGGAAGCCGCCGCTTGCGCGTGCTCTTGCGCGCCCTCGGCTTGCGCTTGCTCTTGTGCGTCCTGGACCAGGGTGGCGACCCTGGGAGTGACCTGCGCACCTTGAGATTTCCAGTATGCCATGCGCTCAAGGTCCAGCCGCAGGCGCTCTTCCCGACCGCGGGCCACGGGATTGAAGAACCCGATGCGTTCTATGAACCGACCGTCGCGCGGCGAGCGCACGTCGGCGACGGTTATGTGGTAGAACGGCCTTTTCTTCGCCCCGCCACGCGCCAGACGAATCGTTACCATAATCAGTTCCTGTCGAAATCAAGCTGCCGGGTTTTTCGCTTTGCGGCGGTTCGCGCCGGCCCGGACAAAAAAGGCGGCTATTCTAAGGCAATTCGGCGGGCAATGAAAGACGGAACCGGCATCGTCAGAACCGCGGGAAGTTGCCGCCGCCGGGGAAGCGGCCCGGGGCCCCGCCGGGAAGTTGGTTCATCAGTTTTTCCAGATTGCCGCCTTTCATTTTGCGGGCGGTCCTTTGCATCATTTTGTGCTGCTTGAGGAGACGGTTGAGATCCTGGATCTGCGCGCCGGCGCCCCGCAGAATGCGGCGTTTGCGCGAACCGTTGATGATCGCCGGGTTGCCGCGTTCGCGCGGCGTCATGGAATTGATCACCGCTTCCATGCGGCGCAATTGGCGATCGTCCATCATGTTGGCCGCACCCGGCGGCAAGGCGCCCATGCCCGGCAGCTTGTCGACGATTCCGGCCATTCCGCCCATGTCGCGCATCTGGCGCAATTGCTCACGCATGTCATCGAGGTCGAAGCCCTTGCCTTTCTTGACCTTTTTCGCCATGCGGGCGGCTTTCTTCCGATCGATTTTGCGTTCGGCCTCCTCGATCAGCGACATCATGTCGCCCATGCCGAGAATGCGCGAGGCGATGCGCTGGGGATGGAAGGCTTCGAGCGCGTCGGGCTTCTCGCCCGTGCCGATGAACTTGATCGGCTTGCCGGTGACATGCCGCACCGAAAGCGCGGCGCCGCCCCGGGCGTCGCCGTCGGCCTTGGTCAGCACCACGCCGGTCAGCGGCAGCGCGTCGCCGAAGGCGCGGGCGGTGTTGGCGGCGTCCTGGCCGGTCATGGCGTCTACTACAAAAAGGGATTCCACCGGTTTGAGCGACTCATGCAAACGGCGGATTTCCAGCATCATTTCGTCGTCTATGGCTAGCCGCCCCGCGGTATCGACGATGAGCACATCCACGAATCGCTTTTTCGCTTCCTTCAGCGCCGCCGCGGCGACGGCGAGCGCGCCGCGGTTGCTGTCGCCGGCAAAGAACTCCACCTCGACCTGGGCCGCGAGAGTCTCCAGTTGACCGATCGCCGCCGGGCGATACACGTCGGCGCTGGCGACCAGCACCCGCTTCTTCCGCTCCCGCTTGAGCCAGGACGCGAGTTTCGCCACCGTGGTGGTCTTGCCCGAGCCCTGCAGTCCCGCCATCAGGATGACCGCGGGCGGAACGGCGCGCAGTTCGAGTTCGGCGCTGGCCGGACCCATGACCGCTTCGAGTTCGGCCTGGACGATCTTGATCAGGGTCTGCCCCGGCGTCAGGCTGGCGGCAATTTCCCGGCCGGTCGCCCGCTCGCGCACCCGGTCCAGGAATTCCTGCACCACCGGCAGCGCGACATCGGCTTCGATCAGCGCCCGGCGCACGTCGCGCAAGGCCGCCTCGACCTGGCCTTCGTTCAGCGCGGTCTTGCCGCCCAAGCCGCGAAACGTGGCGGAAAGGCGCTTGGTGAGATTTTCGAACACTTGACTGCCCCGGCGAAAAAGGCGCCAGTATAGCGAACCGGCCTTGCGGTAAACAGGGCCGGAAAAAGCGCTTCAACCGGGCTGGGACATGTGCGACACTTTTCCGCCTGTTATTGTCGAATGGCGCCAAGGACATGCCGGAACTTAGCATTACCGCCGGAATTTTCGCCGCGGGCTTTTACGGTCTGGCTTTCGCGCTGCAATTGCGGCGGCTGCGCGGCGGCGGGAATACCCGCCCGCTGATCCTGAGCTGCGGCCTCGTCGCCGTGCTCGCACATGCCGTCAGCGCGTGGGAAATCGTCCGCCTGCCCGACGGCTACCACTTCGGCATCACCCAGACCAGCACCCTGATTGCGCTGGCGATTTCCGTGCTCGTGCTCGGTTCGAGCTTGCGCAAACCGCTCGACAACCTGTTCCTCGGCCTTTTTCCGCTGGCCATCGCGACAATTTTGCTGTCGCTGACGACCGGCAGCAACTTCCCGTCCACCAGCCTCGACCCGGCTTCCGGCGGCCATGTGCTTTTATCGGTGCTCGCGTATGGTTTTGTTTCCATCGCAGCCTTGCAGGCGGTGTTCCTCTCCTGGCAGAACCACCGGCTCAAACAGGGCCATGCCGGCGGTCTGATCGCCAGAATGCCGCCGCTGCAGGACATGGAGGCCTTCCTGCTCGAATTGCTCTGGGCCGGAGAAGTATTGCTCAGCCTGGCGATCGTCACCGCCATCTTTTTCATCGACGATGTGTGGAGCATGGACGGCATCATTCACAAGAGCTTCTTCACCGCGCTCGCCTGGCTGTTGTTCGCGGTGCTGCTCTGGGGACATCATCGCCTGGGATGGCGCGGAACCACGATGATTCGGGGTACACTGACGGGATTCGTATTGCTGGTCGTCGGATTCTACGGTTCGAAATTCGTACTGGAATATGTTCTTGGCTAGAACAACAAGAATCAACACGATCTTCCGGGTAATCCGCATCGCCTGCGTGGCAACCGCCTGCTTCGCCGGCGGATCCTTCCATGCCCAGAACCTGGAAGCGGCGCGGATGGCTCATGACGCGGGCGACTTCCTCGAAGCCGCGGAAATGGCCGCGGCGCTGAATACCGTCGATGGCTACGCGCTGGCGGCGGAATCGCTGGCGGTATACGGCTTCCACATTGCCGCCCCTGGTCAGGAACGGGAAGATGTCTTCGCCCGCGCCACCGATTACGGTCTGGAAGCGGTTCGGCTAGACCCGCAAAACGTGCAGGCGCACTTGCAGTTGGCCCACGCCATGGGCCGCTACGCCCAGGTGGTGAGCGTCGTAGAAGTGCTTGGCAATCGCTATGTAACGCGCGTGCGCGACGCGGTGGAAACGGCGGCGGAACTCGAACCCGAATCGGCGATGGCGCATCTGGGCATCGCGGCCTGGCACGCGGAAGCGCTGAGCAAGGCCGGCATCGTCGCGCGCCTGCTGTTCGGCGCTTCCAGCGCGAGAGCGCTGGAGCATATCGACCTTGCGCTCGAATACGGCCCCGAACTCAAGGTCGTGCAACTGGAAACCGGCTATTCGCTGCTGCTGCTGAGCGAGCGGCGCTATGGCGACCGCGCGTTGCGCTTGTTGCGCGCCGCGCGCGAATTGCCCATCGGCAATGCCTGGGAAGAATTCCTGCACGAACGCGCGCTGGAAGTACTCGCCGAATATGGTGAGTGCTGAGCATTCTTGTGGACTAGGCCGACCGGGCCTCGCTCAGAATCCGGCAATTGATCGATACGAAACGGGCCAGCCCGGACATGCGGCGTGACGCCAGCCTGATCCGGGCTTCGCTTTGACAAGCCAGGGCGCAATGGAATCCCGGCGGCGCCTGTGTCCGGAAGAACCGCCAGCGGCCGGCTTCCCGACCGGCCACCGCCACGCCGAAATCACCGCCTCCGACTCCGGTCACCGTGATGCGCCGCATCGAGGGAGCAAGCGCATCTCCGCAAGCCTTGCTCCAGGCTTCCTTCAAGGTCCAGAGCCGGTAGAACCATTGCTGCCGCGCAGCGGGTTCCAGTCGCATCAATTCCGCCAGTTCGGACGGATTGAACCAGCGCCGGGCGAGCTGTTCGACCTTGCGTTGCTTCAGCCCGTATTCGAGGTCGATGCCCAGCTTTTGCAGCGGCCCGGTGACGAGTACGATGCGGTCGTCCGAATGCGCCAGGTTGAAGCCGATGAAGGGCTCATCGACCGCCAGCGACGGTCTCCCATGAGGACCTTCGACGATGCGCCATTGGCCCGGCGCGCGGCTGGTTTCGAGGTGGGAAAGCGCGCCTCGCAGCAGCAACCGGCCTAGCGCGAATTGCCGTTTGCGCAATTGCGAAGCGCAATTGCGGAAGTAATCGAGTTCTTCGGGGCTGAGCCAGGACAGGCCGAGGCGCAAATCCGCATCGGAAACATCGCCGATACGCAGATGCCATAGTTGCAATTGCAGCAGGCTTTCGTGAGTTCGGGCGTGAATTCGGGCGCTCATTTGCGGGCGGAATCAGATGCGGCCGAGGGTGAACAGCGTTCGGTGATGAACTCGGCCAGAATGCGGTATTCGTCCCGGCGCGGGTCGGACTTGCGCCAGGCCATGCCGATGCGCCTGCTGACTTTTTCCGAACTGAACCGGCGCAACAACAATCCCGTGTCGCCAAGCACATCGCCTGCCACCGCCATGGCGGGCAGCAGGGTAAGACCGAGACCGCCCGCGACCATCTGCACCAGCGTATGCAGGCTTGTGCCCTGGTACACCAGGTTGGTTTCGGCCGATTGCAACTCGCAAGCTTCGAGCGCGTGGTCGCGCAGGCAATGGCCTTCTTCGAGCAGGAGCAGCGATTCGCCGCGCAACTGCTTCTGCCGCACCGACTGCCGCTTCTCCAGCGCATGTCCGGGCGGCATGCAAAGCAGAAACTCGTCTTCGAACAGTGTCACGGTTTCCATATCGCGCAGCGGATAGGGAAAGGCCAGCACCAACACGTCGAGCTTGCCCTGTTTCAGCATGACCGCGAGGCGCGAACTGATTTCTTCCTTCAGGTACAGCCGCAACTTGCCGTAGGCCTGACGCAGTTCACCCAGCATCCCGGGCAACAGGAAGGGCCCGATGGTCGGAATGACGCCGAGCCTGATTTCACCGGCCAGCGAGCCTTTCTCGGCCCGGGCCAGGCTGACGAAATCCTCGACCTCTCCCAGAATCGCCCGGGCCTGGTCGAGCAGCTTCTCACCCACCGGCGTGATCAGCACCGACTTGCGATTGCGCTCGAAAATCACCACGCCAAGTTGCCGCTCAAGTTCCCGAATCGCCGTGCTCAAGGTCGACTGGGTAACGAAACAGGCCTCCGCCGCCTTGCTGAAATGCCGATGTTCAGCCACCGAGACCAGGTACTTGAGCTGCCTGAGCGATGGAACCATCGGCCCATGTTAATCGGTTTTGCCAATCAAAGCTGCAAGTTCGTTCGATTTTGCAGCTTCAATCCGTCGCCGGTGGCTGGTGCGGGGTTCAGCGGACGCTGTGAATACGGTCCAGCCGCCAAGCACAGCTTGGCGTCGTTCCGGCTGCGCATGAAGCTGCGCTTCATAAACGCTTGCCTCCACCCCTGTAAGCTTCGGCCTCGACATCCATGTCGAGGACGCCCGCTGAACCCCGCACCAGCCACCGGCGACTAACATTGTGCAAAATCCAAGTACATTCTCCACCGTCATTCTGCGCGTAGCGAAGCGAAGTCGCAGAATCTCTTTGGCAAAGCGAGAACCGCTGGCGGAAATGCTTGCGTATCGAAATGTCAGTTAGAATGTCCGCGGCGCGAACTGAAAAAAGCACGAAAAATCAATGGCCGAGACATCCGCAAAGGATAAGGGCAGTCTTGGGGACTTGCCATTCAAATGTTTGGCTCTCGACTTGGAAGTTACCAAGCAAAACCCACGCGTTGCAGCATTCGCGGCGGTGCGTTCCAGCGACGGAGAATCGTTCCACAGGAAGTTCGGCGGCAAGATCAAACAATCGGACTGGAAACAACTCGACACGTTTGCCGGCGATTCGGAAGTGCTGGTCGGTCACAACCTGATCAGATTTGATATCCCGCATATGCAGGCCGCCGCATCGCTTCCGAGGCTTGAGGCGCTGCCGCTAATCGACACGCTTTGGCTGAATCCGCTCGCATTTCCGAAAAATCCCTATCATCGACTGGAGAAGCTCTACAAAGACTGTGGTCGGAGTGTATTCAATGACCCAGAGCAGGATTGCCGAGCGACGCTGCAATTGCTAGGTGAGCAAATTGTCGAATTGCGCAAGTTGGAAACCGACCTGCTTGCCAGTTTTCATTGGTTGACCACCGGAGGCACCAAAGCAAACGGCTTTGATACGCTTTTCACCGCTGTTCGAAACCGCACCCGCCCATCTGAAACGGAAGCGAAAACAGCGATTGAAGCAAGGCTTAAGAACAACACCTGCTCCAGAAACTGGAGCAGTATGCTGGACGAACGCAAGCGAGACGGCTGGCCTCTTGCTTTCGCACTCTCATGGCTCTCGGTTGCGGGAGGCAACTCAGTCATGCCTGCCTGGGTCCGAAATGAATTTCCCCAAGCCGCCGAGATTGTAAGACACCTGCGCGATAAAGCCTGCGGCGCGATGGATTGTCGTTGGTGCCGGGACAAGCACAATTCGGTCAAGGAACTTAAGCGGTGGATCGGTTATCCGAGCTACCGTCCGGAACCCAAAACCAAGTCCGGCAAATCCATGCAGCAGGCCATCGTTGACGAGATATTTAACGGTGGCCACGCACTCGGCATTTTACCGACCGGAACCGGCAAGACTCTTTGCTACCAGATCCCGGCGCTATCGAGATACGACAAGACAGGAGCGTTGACGGTAGTCATTTCGCCGCTCGTTGCCCTGATGGCCGATCAAGTGGCGGGACTGAAGCGCCTCGGTATAGGGATCAGCATCGATTCATGCGTAACCGTGAACGGATTGCTGTCCATGCCCGAGCGCTCCAAGTCGCTGGAACGCGTGAGATTGGGAGATGCGGCCATCCTCATCATCGCTCCGGAGCAGCTTCGCAACAAGTCCGTGCGCAAGGCCTTGGAGTCGCGCGAGATCGGACTTTGGGTGATTGACGAAGCGCATTGTCTTTCAAGTTGGGGCCACGACTTTCGTCCCGACTATCGCTATGTGTCCACATACGTCAAGCAGAAAACAGAACAAGAAAATCTCCCCCAAGCGTCGATCCTATGCCTGACCGCCACCGCCAAAAAAGAGGTCGTCCGTGAAATTCAGGACCACTTCCGGGAGCGGCTCAACATCAAGCTTGAATTGTTTGACGGCGGCACCAAGCGCGACAACCTGACATTCACGGTCTCACCCACGACCGCAACGGAGAAACTCAGCCATGTTTTCGATTTCTTGCGGCAAGGTTTGAGTGAAGAAGATGGAGGCGGCGCAATCGTTTACTGTGCCACCCGCGCGGGCGCCGAAACGATTGCCAAGAATCTTTCGGAATATGGTCTTACCGCGAGACATTTCCACGCCGGCCTGACACCCGAGATCAAGAACGAAGTGCAAACCAAATTCATTGAGGGCAATCTGAAAGTCATCGCCGCCACCAACGCGTTCGGAATGGGAATCGACAAGCCCGATGTGCGGATGGTTATCCACGCCGACATTCCCGGCTCTCTGGAGAACTACCTGCAGGAAGCCGGACGCGCGGGCCGGGACCAAAAAGATGCGCATTGCGTGCTGTTGTACACACGCGAAGATGTTGAGCAGCAATTCAAGCTTTCGTCGCGCTCGCGGTTGTCGCAGCGGGAAATCCAGGCATTGCTGCGTGCGCTGAGAAGCCTCGACAGCAAACATCGTGCGGGCGAGGTTATCGCGACCAGCGGGGAAATCCTGCTCGAAGAGGAAAGCGGCGATTTCCAGCGAGATACTCACACCGATGACACTCGGGTTCGCACAGCCATTTCTTGGCTTGAAGATGCGAAACTGCTATCGAGAGGAGTCAACGAAGTCAACATCTTGCCGTCTGCGTTGCGAGTGAGTTCGATTGACGAAGCCAGGAAGAGAATATGGCGCCAAATCGAATCGACCGATAAGCGCGAGAAGTTTCTCGCCATAGTTGAGCGCTTGCTAAATGCCGACCCGGACGAAGGCATATCCACAGACGAACTGATGCACGCCTCGGGTCTTGAACACGACGGAATCCGGCAAGCGTTTGCCGATCTGGAAAAATGGGGCATCGCCACCGATGAAACCGTCATGACCGCCTATGTGCGTAAAGGGGTCAAAGACAGTTCGGAGTGTCGCTGGAAACAATCTACCAAT
This sequence comes from Pseudomonadales bacterium, assembly GCA_963664805.2. Taxonomy (GTDB): domain Bacteria; phylum Pseudomonadota; class Gammaproteobacteria; order Pseudomonadales; family Pseudohongiellaceae; genus UBA9145. Next base: position 1,205,313 of record OY761612.1, read on the forward strand.
CTCGAACAGACCCTAATCGAGCTTATGCGCGAAATGGCGCCCAACATGAGTGAGTCCGACTGGTTCCCTTTCCATTTACGAATCGCTTCCCAGCGGCTGCGCAACGAGGGACACAAAGGCGCTCCTCCCATAATAATCCGGCGCATGCTGCGCGGCATTGCTGACGACGGCCGTGATGAAGGCGGCGGCAAAGCCAGCTTGGAACTTCGCGGAATTGACCGGGGCACCGTAAATGTACGTTTGCTACGCTCGTGGCGAGCGCTCGATGATCTGTCGGAGCGCCGCAGAACCGCTGCCGGTGTGCTGCTGCGGCACTTGCTCGATCAGTTACCTCAGGGTGCGCAGGGCAAAGACTTATTGGCGGAAACCACCATGGGCAAGTTGCGACAGGCCATGCTTGCCGACGCGCTCTTGAAAGCAAACACCACGAAACCGCAAAAACTGCTGGACAGAGCCTTGCTATGGCTGCACGAACAGGAAATTGTGCGGCTCAACAAGGGCTTGACGGTTTTCCGGCAGGCAATGACGATCGAAATCGGAGACAACTGGAAGAAATCTTTCACCAAAGCGCACTTCCTACCCTTGTCGATGCACTACCGGGACCGAGTGATACAGATTCATGTGATGGCGGAATTCGCGCAACTCGGAAAGTCGAAAATCGCGGACGCGATGCGCATGGCGATGGAATACTTCAAACTCGATCAAGAAGAGTTTCTCCGGCGCTGGCTGCCAAATGCCAAGTCGGATCTTTCGCGTCAGACCACTGCGGAATCCTGGCGTACCATTGTCGAGCGACTCGGCAATCCGGAACAGCAGGCCATAGTCACCAGCGATGGAGATGAACTGTCCAACACACTGGTTCTGGCTGGCCCCGGGTCGGGCAAGACGCGGGTGCTTGTGCATCGCATCGCTTGGCTACTTCGAGTTAAACGAGAAAACGGTCGCGGCATTATCGCGCTGACATACAACCGGCATGCCGCGGTAGAAATTCGCCAGCGGTTGCGGGAACTTGTGGGAGACGATGCGCGTGAAGTCAGTGTGATGACCTGCCACGGCTTCTACATGCAACTTATAGGTAGAAGTTTCGCCGACGAAGCGGACAAAACCGAAACCCGCCGCGGAAACTCGAATGACGATGCTTTCAAGGCCATTCTGAGCGAAGCGGCGGAATTGCTGCGGGGCAAAGACCTCGCGCCGGGAGAGATGGATATTGAGCGCCAGCGGCTGTTGGCCGGATTTCGCTGGATTTTCGTCGACGAGTATCAAGACATCAGCGAGCAGGAGTACGAGTTGATTTCGGCTTTGTCCGGCCGCGGACGGCTGGAACAAGACGAAAAGCTGAACTTGTTCGCTGTCGGCGACGACGATCAAAACATTTATTCCTTCCGCGGTGCTTCGGTGGAATACATTCGCCGCTTCGAGCGTGACTACGAGGCGCAACCCGTCTGGCTGGTGGACAACTATCGATCATCCGTCCACATCATTCAAGCGGCCAACCTTGTAATTGAAAAAGCAGCCAAGCGAATGAAAACCGGTCATCCCATCCAGATCGATTCCGCCCGGCGCGAAAAGCCGAAGGGTGGAATTTGGGAGACACTGGATCCGGTTGCTCGGGGGCGGGTCCAGGTCATCGCGGCTTCGGACCGCCTCGACCAAGCTAAGGCAGCTTTCGGGGAGTTGTTGCGGCTGCAGGGTTTGGCGGGCGGCGATTGGGAATGGCGCCGATGCGCTGTCATCGCAAAGGAATGGGATATTCTCGACCCGGTGCGAACCTTGTGCGAGAGCAAAGACATACCCGTCCAACTGGCGAAAGAGTCTTTTTCCGGTTTCTGGCGTCTGCGGGAAACCCAATCTTTGCTGAGTTGGTTGCGCCAGACGGAATCCGGCTTGACGGACACCTCCGCGCTTCTCTCATGGCTGAAGAAACAGACTTCCGGCTACTGGGTCGAATTGCTCAAGGAAGCTGTCGGATCTTTCAAGGAAGAAGCCGGAGAGGGGAAATTTCCGATCGCTCATTTCATCGAATGGCTAGCCGAATGGGGGCGACAGGCGAAGCGTCGGCAATACGGGCTGCTATTGGTTACAGCCCACAGCGCCAAAGGGCTGGAATTCGATCATGTCGTAATTCTCGATGGCGGCTGGGATAAAAAGGACGAAGACCCTAACTCTCCCCGCCGGCTTTACTACGTTGCAATGACACGGGCGAGACAAACGCTGGCGCTATTGCGAATGCCCAAGACGCGCCATCCCTTTGTCGATGAGTTGGTTCAGTATCCGTGCGCGATTGTCCGCGACGCGCCGGCGTTAGTGGAGACAGCGGCGATGACAGGCGAGGCGGCACGGGCGGCTGCGGAATCTGCCGCAGTCTATCGAATCGGTTCGAATGCGCACGAGCGCCCGAAGCCGACCGATTTGCGGTTGTGCTACAAGCACCTTGATCTGAAAGACGTCGATCTGGGGTACGTCGGCAGCTACGCTGGCGATCATGCAAAGCACGAGGCGATAGCCGGTCTGTCCGCGGGGGATTCTTTGACACTGGCGTCACAGGGAGAGAAACAATGGCTCCTGCTGGACCGGTTCAACCATGCTGTGGGCAGGCTCGCGCGGGATTACAATCCGCCCGCGAAGATGAAAGTCCACCATGCCAGCGTATTGGCGATCATTCGTTGGAGCCGAAAGGATTCCGAACCGAAGTTCCACGACCGGATCCGCTGCGACCGCGAATGGGAAGTCGTCATCCCGGAGCTCGTTTTCCTGCCCGATGATTAGGCCAATGCTGGATACTCATCCGCGTCACTGCTAATTAGACATGTCGGGAAGTGATACTATTAGTCATATGGAGGATCAGCCAATGCCCAATGTTTACCTGACCGAACCCATGCAGGACTATGTGCAAAAACAAATTGAATCAGGCGCATACGCCAACCTGAGTGAGGTTGTGCGCGCCGGAATCCGGTTGTTGATGGACAAGGACGGCGCACGCCAGTTTTATTTGCTGAAAGCCGATCTGGAACAGGCGGCCGCCGAGGCCGGAGCAGGCGCATTCGCCGCTTTCGACGCCCGAGCATTCGAACCGGAAGCTTTCAACGAGTAGCGGGGACGCATGACCATCCAGCTTTCCGACCTTGCCCGGTCAGACCTTGAGGACATGCGCGACTTTACGATCGAGACATGGGGCAGAGCGCAATGGCTGGCGTATTACCGCGAGATTGCAAACGCCTTTGACCGGGTCGCGCGGAACCCTGAAACCGGCGCGGACCGCAGCCTCCTGGTGCCAGGCATGCGGTCGGTCAACTGCCACAGGCACGTAATTTTCTTTCAGCGCCTGGACGCCGCCGACGGTGCGCCGGTTGTATTGCGAATCGTTCACGGGCGGCGGCACTTGCCCGCACTCGCCTATTACGATGACCTGAGCGAGAATGTCTAGGCAGTGTTTCCGATGGAATCTTTCGGAAGCACCGCAGGGATTGGAGATCGGGCGTAGTCTTCGGTATTTCGGGTGACAATACGCCGGGCGCCCACCGCGCGCGCCGCGGCAACTTGCAATGCGTCCTCGAAATCCGCCATTGGAAGCGACGCAGCGTAGCGTACAGCGTGCGCGTCAGTCGCAGCAACATCCACGAAGCGAGTCAATTCAACGATGAACTTCTTTGCGTTCTTCCCGCCCCGCGACGGCGCAACGAGGTAGTAGAAATTCGAGACCGTATGCCAGGCAATGCATGCCCGCTCAGCGCCCTGCTCGATGTTGTCCAGCAATCGACCGGCGGCGGGCGCATGGGGTTGCCGGTTTTCCTGACTTTCACATCGACAATTTCCTCAAGATACTTCAACACAATCTCGGCATTTTGCTGCTGTGTCGACGTCAACTGCCTGTAGCCGGCGAGAGCTTTTTCCCGGCCTACGTATGCAGGCGGAATGGCGGGGAAAACATACCGGAAAGTTTTTTCCTCTCCGAGCAAGGTCCGAAAGTAGGAGCCGTTGGAACTATCCGGTAGCAATGCATCGATCCAGTACGGTAATGGCTCGGCGTTATTAATGTACTGAACGTTTTCAATGTACGAAGGGATTTTCGCGAAAGAAACCGAAACGATGGCAGCGTCGTTGCCGGAAGAATCATAAATGTGATCGTTCAAGCTCCGTATGTGGTATGTGTCGTCGCCGTCCCCACCATACAGTTCATCATTGCCCGATCCCCCAAAAAGCACATCATCGCCGTCACCGCCGTATGCCGAATCGTTTCCGTCACCAGGTTTTATTTCGTCGTTACCGTCACCGCCGCGTAAAATGTCGTCGCCGGTCCCACCGTCAATGAGATCGTTCCCGGCCCTGCCGTTGATCCGGTCGTCCCCGGTGCCGCCGTGTAGGTGATCGTTGCCATTTTTGCCGCTTAGCAAGTCATCGCCGTCTCCGCCATATGCGGTCAATGAGCCGGAATTAATCCAGTAGCGCAATTCTCCTTCGTTGTTGTAAAAGGCGTTAATCCAATCGTTACCGTCGCCGCCGTATGCCGAATCGTCTCCGTCGCCCGGATTTATTAGGTCGTTTCCTCGTTTCCCATAGATCGTGTCGTCTCCATCGACTCCTGATAGATCGTCATCCCCGTCGCCGCCGTCCAAAAGATCGTCTCCGGACCAAGCATAGATTTTGTCACTCCCGGCTCCCCCATAAAGCCTGTCGTTCCCTTCCTTGCCGCCGATCAGGTCATTGCCAAGGCCGCCGACTGCGATTAGGCTACCGGAATATACCCAATAAAGATCGTCTCCTTGATCGTCGTATTCGGCGTTGATCCAGTCGTCCCCTTCCTTGCCATAAACGGTATCGTTGCCGTCTCTCGACCAAATTCTGTCGTTTTCCGTCGTGCCGTTCAGCGTTTCGGAACTGTCGCTGCCTCTGATTTCAGCCATTTCGTTCGTTCGCCCGAATCTGCCAAAGGCGGGAGTATACAAGAGCGGGGACGCTCGCCGTCCTGATCAAAATGGGTGTCCCTGCACGGAAGGCTCCGAAGTCAAGTCAATCTTTCCCGAAAACGAGGTGTTTCGGCGAAACGCGGCTACAGTTTGGTTCCAGGGCGGACACCGGGAATCGGGGGACCGTCGCATACGCCGTTCTCACGATTCGGGAGAGGAAATTGGACGCAATGCTTGGCACTCTGCCGGAAACTGGAGGAATCGGGCATGCCCGAGCCGCAAGCCGGGGCTGTAGTCGAAGTTGTGAACGACGCCATGAAAAATCTGGTGACGAAAGAGTATCTGAAAGCCGAGCTTGACCGCAGATTCAGCAAGTTCGAGCGCAAGATCGACCGCAAACTCGACGAACGTTTTGCGAAAGTCGACGAGAAGTTCGAAAAGATCGACACCAACTTCAACGAACTGAAGTTGAGTATCGCGGAACTCGGCAAGTCGCAGGCGTGGGGGGTTGTCTGCATGTGCGGATTCACCATCGCCGTCGGGGCTTTGCTATTCACCGCGCTGCGATTTTTCGGCACCGGCGCGGCCGCCGCTACCGGTCTTCGACCGGGCTCGGGGCATCCGGACTCCGCATCGGCTCTGTATCCGCAACTTGAACACCGTTGATGCCTGGGTTACTTTTGGCCGACTTTTCTGACTGTCTGCGAGGCTATCTTCATGAATCCGATTCGTTCCGGGCGCGGGCTGATCTCCGCTGCCGCCCTTGTGTTGTTCCTGCCCGCGTCCCTGGCGCTGGCCGACTCTTCCATCAAGCGAATTCATTCGACCAATTTAGGCATCGACCAGGGAGAGATCGAGCAAATCAAGGCGCGGATGCAGGCCGCGGTCGACGGCGATTTTCTCAATGGCGCTCTTTTGCTGGTCGGCAACGGCGAGGGTGTCGGCGTGCTCGAATCGGTCGGCCTGCTTTCGCCGGAGAATCCCAAACCGGTAAATCAGGACTCGATCTTCCGCATATATTCGATGACCAAGCCGATTGTCAGCGTAGCGATCATGACCATGGTCGAGGACGGGCTGATGGCCCTCGACGATCCGGTCTCAAAGTTCATCCCCGAATTCGCCGACGCCCGGGTAATCGACCATGAGACCGGCGCAACGAATCCCGCCAGTAACGTAATGACGATCGAGAATCTGCTGACTCATGAGTCCGGGCTCATCCAGGCAATATTTTCTCCCGATAGCGAGCTTGGACAGTTGTACGGCAGCGAACTCAGAGGTGACTTTACCGCCCGGGAATTCGCCGCCCGGATCGGCCGGTTGCCACTCTATTTCGAACCTGGCACGGCGTGGCATTACGGGCATTCCACCGACGTCCTCGGCGCGATCCTGGAAGTGGCGGGCGGCAAGACGCTCGACGTGGTTCTGCGAGAGCGTATTTTCGATCCGCTTGGAATGGATGACACGTCGTTCTGGGTGCCCACGCGGGAAAGTTACCGCATTGCCGAACCGATTCACGGCACAGCCATGACCGACAACACCGTCCCGCGGCAAATGCTCTCGGGCGGCGGCGGACTGAACTCCACCGCCGAGAACTATGTGCGCTTCGCTGAAATGCTGCTCAATGGCGGAGAGTATCGCGGTGCACGAATCATAGAAGAAGCGACGCTGGAACAGATGCTCGAACCGAAAATCGGCGAAAGCGTATCGCGGGAATACTATTTCTTTGGCGACGTCGGTGACTGGGGTCTCGGCTTCCATCTGCAGCCCACCACAGAAAACGCCGCCGGCCCTTACAACTTCGGCTGGCGCGGCATCGGCGGCACGATCTTCATCGTAGACCGGGAGAACGACTTCTACATGGTGTACATGGAACAGAAATGGGGCGGACCGCCGGCGCCGTTCGACAACAACATCGCCCAGCGCCTGATCTACGAGGCGATGAGAAACTGAAAGGTTTGCATTGTTTTCAGCGGCGCCGGATGTGAAACTTCTGGCCCGCGATCCCACATCGCCTTCCGCTATCAGTCGATCCGCCAACGCCTGGGAGCCTGGGATCCGGGAAACGCACCTGAAAGCATCTCCATTTCCCGGTTCGGGCAAGACAAGTTCTGTACGGACATGGCGCTCTTCCGCCTTCCCAGGTCCGAGCGTGTCGGCGCTTCCACGGCCACGCCCGACCCCATCAGGCCCTCGATTTCACGACGCCCGACGAGGATCTTCGGAAAAACAAGGACAGCCCCGCTCAGTCTCACATGCCCTGAACCCGCACAATATGTTGACAAGCAGAGGCGCTTGGTTAATTCTCGGCTTACCGAATCTTCCTGGTTGGAGAAAATCATGGCAAGACTTTCCAAGGGAGCGTCCCGCAAAAAGCGAACGCTGGAATACCTCGCTTCCGCATCCGTCGCCCTCGCGCTGGCCATCGTCGTCACCGGTCTGCAAAGCGACCGCATCGTCGCCCAGCAGAGCAATTTCCAGGGTGGCGCGCCCGAGGTAAGCCAGGCGCCCGACATGACGTCCATTCGCATTCTGTTTCCCGCCGGCGTGCGCTCGTCCTGGCATACCCATACCTGGGGCCAGTTGCTGATGATCGAGGAAGGCCGCGCACTCACCCAGGTGCGGGGCGAACCCGTGATGGAGATGCATCCGGGCGAACCCTGGTGGACTCCGGCCGATGTCGAACACTGGCATGGCGCGCATCCGGAAGAAGCCGCGCTGCAATTGACCATTTATGAAGGCAGCGTCGTCTGGATGGATCCGACCACCGACGAAGAATACCTGGCCACCCCGACCCGGCCCTGAAGCCGAAACCCGACCGGCCCGCGCGGCGCGAGTCACCATCCGGCGGGCGGGGTGCGGCGGGTGTGCGAGACAGGGTGAGACCCGGTCGGTGCGGCCCTCAAGAAGCGCAGCTTCTTGAGGGCCGCACGACTTGCCAGGGATGGCAAGGCCGGAGGTAGTCGAAGCCACAACATTCGCGCCATGGACGGCATGCACGACCCAGCAGAATCACCAAGAGATTCTGAGACTGCGCTTCGCTTCGCGCAGAATGACGGCGAATGCTGTAACCTGATCCCAACCGCGCCTGCGACTTTCCCGAGACCCGAGATATGTTTACCGATTTTCGCATTGCCCTTGTTTTCCCTGTTGTCCTGACGCTTGCCGCCTGCGGCGAACCGCAGCCGCAATTGAGTTTCGAGGAATCGCTGCAGCGGCAGTTGATCGAAGCCGAGCCCGGCGACATCATCGAAATCCCCGCCGGCACCCATGAACTGACGCGCAGCCTGTCGCTCGACGTGCCCGGGGTGACGGTCCGCGGCGAAGGCATGGACCGTTCGATCCTTTCCTTCCGCAATCAGTTGCAAGGCGCCGAAGGGCTGCTCGTGAACGCCGACGATTTCGTCATCGAAGACCTTGCGATCGAGGATACTGTCGGCGACGCGCTGAAAATCAACGAAAGCGACAACGTCACCGTGCGCCGCGTGCGCACCGAGTGGACCGGCGGCCCGCTCACCACCAATGGCGCTTACGGCATCTACCCGGTGCAGTCGAGCAATATCCTCATCGACGGTTCCGTCGCCATCGGCGCGTCCGACGCCGGTATCTACGTCGGCCAGTCGACGCGGATCATCGTGCGCAACTCCCGCGCCGAGTACAACGTCGCGGGAATCGAGATCGAGAATTCGACCTTCGCCGATGTGTACGACAACATCGCCACCAACAACACCGGCGGCATCCTCGTCTTCGACCTGCCCAACCTGCCGGTGCAAGGCGGCCGCAACACGCGGGTGTTCAACAACAGCATCGTCGACAACAACACCGCCAATTTCGCGCCGGAAGGCAATATCGTCGCCACGGTGCCGGCCGGCAGCGGGCTGATGGTGCTGGCGAACGACAATATCGAAGTCTTCGGCAACGAATTCGCCAACAACAACAGCGCCAACATGATGATCGTCAGCTACCACATCACCGGCCTGCCGATCGAAGACGAAGACTACGATCCCTTCCCCGAATCGATCCACGTGCATGGCAACAGTTTCAGCGGCGGCGGCGCCGAACCCGACTCCGAGCCGCTCGCGCTGTTGCGGCAGGCCACGGGACAGGCGGTGCCCGACGTCGTCTGGGACGGTACGATCCTGCCGGGCAAGACCGCGCCCGACGTGCTTTGCATGCGCGGCAACGGCGACGCCGATTTCGTCAATCTCGACGCTCCCGGCGGCTTTGCCGCGCCTTCGTTCGAGATCGGCCCCCACGATTGCTCCGGCGCGGAATTGCCCGAGGTGTCGATCACTTCCGGGCCATGATCCGTACCCTGCTCCCGGTTCTGCTGCCGGCGCTGCTGCTGGCCGCCTGCGCGGAACCGCGATTTTTCGAGCAGGAAAATCCGCGGCGCCTGTCGGACTGGAATCTGTTCCGGAACGATGGCTCCCGGTTCATCCCCCGTGAACAGACCCTGGTGTTCGCGCCGGCGAATCCCCTGTTCACCGATTATGCGGGCAAGTTGCGCACCATGTGGCTGCCGGCGGGGGAGCAGGCAGACTTTGTGGACGGTGAACTCGAATTTCCCGCCGGCTCGGTCCTGAGCAAGACCTTCTACTATCCGACGGAAGCCGACGGCCTCCTGCTCGAGAGCGTGGACCAGGAAAACGAGCTCGACCGCGCGCGGCATCGCATGATCGAAACGCGGTTGCTCGCGCGGCGCGAGGACGGCTGGCACGCCATGGCCTACGTCTGGAACGAGGAGCAGACCGAGGCCTTCCTGCGCGTAGCCGGGGCGAGCGTGCCGGCAAGCCTGCAACGCGCGGCGGGCGTTACGGATTTCGTCTATTTCGTTCCCAACGAAAACCAGTGCGCGGGCTGCCATGTGACCGCGCATCCCGACGGTCCGCTGCAACCGCTGGGCGCGGTTCCCGGGCAACTCGCGGCCGCGGCCGCGGATCCGGAAGGTGGACACTCATCGCAATTGCAGGCGAATATGGGACACCCATCCCCGCTCGCGGCGATGCGGGCCCGGGGCTGGCTGGACGAGACGCCGCCGCAAGCCGCGGCGGCGTCCTGGGAAGACGGCCGGGCCGACCTCGAAACCCGGGCCCAGGCCTACCTGAACATCCATTGCGGTCATTGCCACAATCCCGACGGCGCGGCGGACACTTCGGCCCTGGTGCTCGACGGCAATCACCGCAATCCGCTGGAACTAGGCGTCTGCAAGACGCCGGTGGCGGCGGGAGGCGGCGCCGGCGATCTCCTCTACAGCATTCATCCCGGCGCGCCTGAACGCTCGATCCTGCTCTATCGCATGGAATCCTCCGCACTCGACGAAATGATGCCCGAACTCGGCCGCTCGCTGGCGCACGACGAAGGCATCACCCTGATCCGCGACTGGATCGCCGCCATGCCCGGCAACTGTCCCGAGCCTGTGCGGGCGTTCGGGAACAGGTGAATGCGCGCCAGGCGGCTGACCGGATTGTGCCTGCTGCTGATCTGCCTGACCGCGGCAGGCTGCTCCGACCGGCAGTTCGAACGCCGCACTTACGTATTGACCACGGGCACAACCGGCGGAACCTTCTATCCCGTCGGCGTGGCGCTGTCGACAATCGTTTCCGCGCGCCGGGAGGAGAGTTTTTCGCTGACGGCGATCAGTTCCGCCGGTTCCATGGAAAACATCAAGTTGCTGCGCGACAATCAGGCGCAATTCGGCCTGATTCTCGGCGTCTTCGCCGCCTGGGCCTGGGAAGGCGGTGGGCCGATCGGCACGCCGCAATCGCATCTGCGCGCGGTCGGAGCGACCTGGCCGAACGTCGAACATTTCGTGCTGAGCACCGATTTCGTCAGCAGCGGCACCCTCGACGATCTCGCCAATATCGACGGCCAGCGCTATGTGCTTGGCATGCGCAACTCCGGCGCCGAGCAGACCGGCGCCTACATTCTCGACGCCCTCGGCATCGATTTCCGCAATCGGTTCAGCCTTGCGTACATGGGTTACGGCGCCGTCTCGGGCGCCATACAGGACGGCAACATCATCGGCATGAACGTACCGGCCGGAGCGCCGGTGGCGGCCATTACCCAGTCCTATGCCCAGATGCGCGACAGCATCACGATCCTGAATTTCACCCAGCGGCATCTCGACGCGATCAATCGCGATCTGCCGCTATGGAATTTCTATGATCTGCCCGCCGGCACCTACCCTTACCAGCAGGCGGACATCACCACCGCCTATAGCCCGAACGTGCTCGTGACACGAGAGGACGTGCCCGAGGAAATCGTCTATCAACTGACGAAGCTGATGTGGGAGAGCCTGCCCACCTTGCGCGAAATCCATGGCGCCACAAGGGAAATGATGCTCGACCGCGCCCTGGCGGGCATCGTCCTGCCCCTGCATTCCGGCGCCCTGCGTTACTACGAGGAAGCCGGCATTGACATCCCGCCCGAGTTGGTATTCGCAAGGCAGTAGTCTCCCGGGGGAGATTCTGCGACTGCGCTTCGCTCCGCGCAGAATGACAGAGTGGGATATGTGGCGCTCTCTTTCCCTGTCATTCTGCGCGCAGTCGCAGAATCTCCTCGGAAATTGCACTCACTCAATCACGAAATCAAAATACGTATCCGGGTAGGGTTCGTCAATCAGCTTGAAATGCCACCACTCCTCGGCGAGCGGCTCGAAGCCGTGCTTCATCATCGTAATCTGCAGCAACATGCGCCGGGCCCGGTGCTGCGGCGAAACTTCCTGGTTCGAAGGCGCCGAACGCGGATCGAAATAATCCCAGCGCGTGCCCATGTCGAGTTCCTCGCCGGTTTCCAGCGCAACCAGCGTCAGATCGATCGCCGACCCCCGCGAATGCCCCGACTGTTCGGCGATATAGCCTTGCGCGAACAACTCGGACTTGTCGACATGCGGGTAGTAGACCGACTTCATCACGTCGTCTTCCAGATCCCGCGCCCAGCGCGCGAAATGATCCACCGCCCGTTGCGGGCGATAGCCGTCGAACAGTTTCAGGCCGAGCCCGATCTGGCGCAACTCGATCTGCACCGCCAGCAGGGCGTCCGCCGCCTCCCGGGTGAGCAGGACTTTTTCCGCTTCGTAACCGTCGATGGGCTCGCCAACGAAATTGCCGTGCCCGGCGTAGCGCGCCTCGATCCGCAAATCGGCGAGAAACTCGCCCATGTCGACAAATCCGTCCGGAATCTGTGCCGAAGCGGACCAGGCCAGGCCAAGAAGCAGGATCAGCGGAGGAATCCGGTTCATTCTGGAATCAATCCCGTAGCGAAGCGCCTTCATAGATATTACTATGCGCGCTTGTATCGACAAGCATTGGCAATGCAGGGGCCACGGCGGAAATGACCCGCATGAAAGTACATATCGCCGGGGATGAACGGGAGTTGAAGCGCATTGCGCCGGTGATGCTCGAATTGCGCGACCACTTCGACACCGATGGTCTGATCGCGCAAATTCGCCGCCAGCAACAGGATGGCTACATCGTCGCCTATGTGGAAGAAGACGGCGAGGTGCTCGCCGTCGCCGGTTTCGTCATCACCAGCAAGCTGGCATGGCACAAGCATCTTTACGTTGACGACCTGGTCACCACCGCGGCGAGTCGCTCGCGCGGCGCGGGCCGCCGCCTGATGGACTGGCTCAAGCAATACGCCATCGAGAACGGCTGCCGGCAATTGCATCTCGATTCCGGCGTGCATCGATTCCGCGCCCACAGGTTTTACCTGCGCGAAGGCTTCGACATCAACAGCCATCATTTCGCCATAAGCGAATTATAATTTCGAAGCGGTCGGCGGGACCGGCCGCGACAAACGACAGGAGACATTACCGTGATTTTCCGAAGCAAACTTCCGGACCTCGATATTCCCGACGGCAGTCTGGCCGACGTGCTGTTGCGGCATTGCGACACGCTGGGAGACAAGCAGGCGCTTGTGGACGGGCCGAGCGGCCGCGGGATCACTTACGCCCAGTTGCCCGTCATGGTGCGCCGGTTCGCCACCGGGCTCGCCGAACGCGGCTTCGGCAAGGGCGATGTGCTCGCCATCTTCATGCCCAATGTGCCGGAGTACGGGATCGCGTTCCTAGGCGCGGCCTGGCTGGGCGGCGTCAACACCACGGTCAACTCGCTCTATTCGATCGACGACCTGATCCACCAGTTCAAGGATTCCGGCGCGCGATTTTTGCTCACGATTCCCGATTTTCTCGACCGGGCCCTGCCCGCCGCGGAAGCGACCGGCATCGAGGAAATCTTCGTCCTCGGCAGCGCCGGGAATTGCACGCCTTATGCCGAATTGCTCGATAACGCCGGCGACGCACCCCAGGCGGAAATCGACCCGGCCAAGGACATGGTCGCCATGCCCTACTCTTCCGGCACCACCGGTCTGGCCAAGGGCGTCATGCTCAGCCACCGCAACCTGATCGCCAATTTCACGCTGTCGACAGCGGTGAATCCCGCGCATGACGGCGACAAGATGTTCGCAGTGCTGCCCTTTTTCCATATCTACGGCATGGCGCTGCTGCTTTGCGCGGCCCTGGACGGCGGCCTCACCTTGCTGTCCTCGCCGCGATTCGAACTCGAACAGTTCCTGCGGACCGTCCAAGATCACAGGGTCACCATACTCAACCTCGTGCCGCCGCTGGTGCTAGCGCTGGCGAACCATCCCATCGTCGACAACTACGATCTGAGTTGCGTGCGCATTATCACCTGCGGCGCGGCGCCGCTCGGCGTGGATCTGGAGCAAGCCTGCGCCGAGCGGATCGATTGCCGCGTGATCCAGGGTTACGGACTGACCGAAGTCGCGGGAGCTTGCCATTTGCGGCCTCCGGGTTCCGAGCTCGACCGGCCCGGTTCGGTTGGTCCGGTGTTGCCGAATACCGAAAGCAAGATCATCGACGTCGAAACCGGCGCGGCGCTCGGCCCCAACCAAAACGGCGAAGTTCTGGTTCGCGGCCCTCACGTGATGCTGGGCTATCTCAACAATCCGGAAGCGACGGCCAACACGATCGACGGGGATGGCTGGTTTCATTCCGGCGACATCGGCTACGCCGACGCCGACGGCTGCTTCTACATCGTCGACCGGGTCAAGGAACTGATCAAATACAAGGCCTACCAGGTCGCGCCGGCCGAACTCGAAGCGCTGCTGCTGACCCACGAGGCGGTCGCCGACGCGGCCGTGATCCCCTCCCCCGACCTCGAAGCGGGGGAAGTGCCCAAGGCCTTCGTCTTGCGCAAGGGAGAACTCGACGAGCGGGAGTTGATGGACTGGGTCGCCGAGCGCGTGGCGCCTCACAAGAAGATTCGCCGACTCGAATTCGTCGAAGAGATTCCCAAATCCGCTTCCGGCAAGATCCTGCGGCGCCTGCTGGTAGAAAAGGAACGGGCGCAGGTTGCAGGTTAAGTTCCGGAGAAACGGCGATCGACAGCCTCAATGTATTGATAACCGGCGCGACCGGCCTGATCGGCAGTGCGCTCCGAGAGCGCCTGGAAAGCCGGGGGCATCGGGTTTTTGCGCTCGACCGGAGCGACGCGGGAGCGGCTTTCCGTTATTCGGCCGAGCGGCGGGAAATCCGGCTCGACCCGGCCATCGAACTCGACGCGGTCGTCAATCTCGCGGGAGCGAACATTTCCGCCAGCCGCTGGAGCGAGGATTACAAGCGGCTGATCATGGACTCACGGGTCGAACTCACCCGGTCGCTGGCCGCGGCGCTCGCGGCTTCGACGCACAAACCGCGCGTATTTCTTTCCGCCACGGCCATCGGATTCTATGGCGATACCGGCGCGGAAACCGTCGATGAATCTTCCCCGCGCGGAGCGGATTTCCTCGCCGAAGTCGCGGGCGCCTGGGAAGCGGCCTGCGAGCCGGCGCTCGCTGCCGGCATCCGTACGGTCAACATGCGATTCGGCGTGGTGCTGAGCCGCGACGGCGGAGTGCTCAAGGAGATGTTGCTGCCATTCAAGCTCGGTGGCGGCGGGAAGCTCGGAGACGGCAGCCAATACATGAGCTGGATTGCCCTGAGCGACGCGATTTCGCTGATCGAGCTCTGCCTGCGCGACGACAACATCAGCGGCCCGATCAACTTCGTCTCCGATCGCCCCGCGACCAACGCCGAATTCACGCGCGCCCTCGGCAAGGTCTTGAGAAGGCCCGCGTTTTCGCCCTTCCTCCGAGCCTGGCTCATCCGCCTGCTGTTCGGAGAAATGGGCGAGGCCCTGCTGCTCGGCAGCAACCGGGTCGTTTCCCGCCGCTACAAGGAAATCGGCTTCACTCCCGCACACCCGGATCTGACCGAAGCGCTCATCGCCGAACTTCGCTGATCCCAAACCGAATCCACAGATCGAAGTTACAGGCAGCGTAATCCAATATATGCTCCTTACTTAATATGGTGTAGACTGCTGCTGCGCCCCGGCGCGCAGTACCCACACGGAGTCTGATTAAAGGAGATCACAACATGAAGTTCCCAATATATCGTTTGTTATGCGTTGCGACCGCATTGGCCGTTTCCACTAACGTATCCGCCAGGTGCGCATCCCTTGGAAACTGCCAGAGATGGCCCAACTCGAACCGAGTCCGCATACCGACATTGTCGTGCCGAACTTCACAGTGCTTGAACTGAATGGCGCTTATGAAGTTTCGTTCGGGATGGAACTTCCCATTGATCCATCCGGAGCGGACTCATTGCAAGTAGCTGGCTTCACCTACGAAATCAACCTGAATGACGGAACATATACGCTAACCGAAACAGACTCACTGAACTTGGTTGCGGGTCCGGTTGGATTTTCTTCAAAGGGATTGGAAGCCCCTGCACTACAAACAGGCGTGGCTGGTGCAGGTACGACAGGCATGGGCGGATTATCGCCGAACATGGGTGCATCAAGTGCTGGCATTACACGTGCGACGGGCGCTAGCGAAGCTGGGAACTGCGGAAGGATGTGGAGGATTTTGTTATCCGCTGAAGCAATTACGTATGATCCTGTCACAATCAATCTTGCCGAGACTGAGCAACGGGCAGCGTGGGATTCGAACTATTGTCAAAACCGTCTGGACACTATAACTCGAAGGCATTGGGCGAATCCGAGTACATTCTTCAACACACACTGGTTTGTGATCGACTCAGGCAGCAGCCAATCTCCACGATGGACATACTACCCTTGGACGTATGCGGATACGTATGGATACTATCAGAACGATGATTTTTTGAACCCAAATCAATCGACGTGGGCCCCACACACTATAGAGTTTACCCTTTGGCAGAACATTACCTATGTAAATCATAGCATTGTCCACACGGGCGAATTATCCGAACTATTAGATATATTGAGTGGGGATTTATCGACCAGCTTTTACTACTACTGAAACTGAATTCACAGGAATAACAACGTGATTGGCATCAGTTGGGGTCTGGCTTATGTGCTATTCGTTGCCTGTCCTCCTATTTTTACTCTTTTGGGTTTGATTCTAAAGTCCAGCAGATTTTTGTACGTCGCCGCCGCTCTTGCTGTACCGCTTTCAGCATATTTAATGGTGGGCTTTGGTATACGCCTGGGGCCACCGGCATTGGCATTGTTTGTTTCGTTAGTCCTTTCGGGATACCTGGTGCGCAGATACTACTATTTGTCTATTATTTTGGCTTTGCCATCGTTCGCCATATATGTCTTCATTGTTACACGCGCAGCGATTATTTTGCTGAGATGAACTTAGCGTTCCTTGAGTCGGAGCATGCAGATTTTCGCGTATTCATTTTGTTTATCGGCGGTTCAACTGTTCTTCCAGTATTTGGGTTTCCTCCCGGCCCGCGCGCAGACCGGCCCGCGCACAGACTGCGCAGCAATTTCGGGATGTTGTCGATGCGGATTTGGAAATCTCGTCGACTAGGCCCGTCGCTGTGCCGCTAATGGCGGAGCTCCGTATTGGTTCGTTTCCGGGTCTCCCGGCAACGCGAGCCAATAATACAAAACGCCAATACCCGCTGAAATTACGACACTCGAAGCGCTGCTGCTGACCCACGAGGCGGTGGCCGACGCGGCCGTGATCCCCTCGCCTGACCTGGAAGCGGGAGAAGTGCCCAAGGCCTTCGTCTTGCGGAAGGGAGAACTCGGCGAGCAGGAGTTGATGGACTGGGTCGCCGAACGCGTGGCGCCTCACAAGAAGATCCGCCGGCTCGAATTCGTCGCCGAGATTCCCAAGTCCGCTTCCGGCAAGATTCTGCGGCGCCTGCTGGTCGAAAAGGAGCGGGCGCAGGTCGCAAGTTGAATCAGCGCAGACGACCGTACTGTTTCACGGCGTCATGTGTTAATCGGATTCGTCCAAGTCTCACCAGCACCGGTTCGCTGTGACCTGATCGAATATCGCGTCAATCGACACGAGCGCGCAATTTTCGAGCACCGCCTGGGCAAACAGCAATCGATCCCAGGGGTCGCGATGCGCCCATTCGAGGTTGGCGGCGTATTCCGCGTGATCGGGAGTGATCGCCATTTCGCCGATGTCGTTGCGTCTGAGCGCAGCCCTAAGTTCCCGCGGCGGCAGATTGACTCGTCCGCGACGCGCTTTCAGTTCGATTTCGTAGATGGACGCGGCGCTGACCAATACGGTATTGCCACGGTCGAGTATCAGATTTTTCGCGTTGCGGGAAAGCCTGTCGCTGCCGCTTGCCCACCAGTAGACGGCATGGCTGTCCAGCAGTAACCTCACTGCTTGTCCTTGCTGCCCTGCCAGATGCCCAGGGAATCGTTGAATTCACCGGCATCGATGGCTGCCTGTTCAGCGTCTTCGACATCGAACAGATCGTCCGGCAACGCAAGATACGCCAATGGAGCCGCCTCTCGAACCGAAGATTTGGATATTGGCGCGAGACGCGCAAGCGGAGATGAGCCTCTGGCGATGATGATCTCCTCGCCTGAACTTGCCCGCGCAAGCAATTCGGAAAACCGGGCGCGGGCTTCCGCAACCTTGTAAACGACGGGAGACATGAGCGGCTACTTCTCGTGTTTCGGCCTGGTTGGCCTTTATAGATGCCTTGAACCGAAATAAATGTACAACAGACTTGTACAAGCGTCAAACGCAATCTCATCCCAGGGAGAGTCTGCGATATAACAACGATCGCCGTGATCCGCCAAGTCGTATTGGCCTGCGCCGGTAAACATCGTAATCTTGGGCTTTTCCGAAATCTGCCAGGAATCAACGATGAATATTTTGCGAACTCTCGCCATCGGCGCATTGCTGTTGCCGGTATCCCTCCAACTGCAGGCACAGGATGCCGCGGGATTCACGGGTCTCAAGGCCGAAGCGGTGGAGCGGGTCGAGTCGATGTCCAAGTTGAACCAGGAAATCGTCGACAGCCTGTTTTCCTTCGCCGAACTCGGCTTCCAGGAATTCGAGACCCAGCGCTATCTGGCGGAACTGCTCGTGGCGAACGGTTTCGAAGTCGAGTTGGGCGTGGCCGGCGTACCATCGGCCTGGTGGGCGCGCTGGGGCGAA
Source organism: Pseudomonadales bacterium (assembly GCA_963664805.2). GTDB lineage: Bacteria > Pseudomonadota > Gammaproteobacteria > Pseudomonadales > Pseudohongiellaceae > UBA9145. The sequence goes on from OY761612.1 coordinate 1,223,681, forward strand.
GGCGAGCCGGTGATCGCCATCGGCTCGGACGTCGACGGCATTCCGCGCGCTTCCCAGATGCCGGGTGTGGCCTACCGGCAGCCCATGATCGAGGGTGCGCCGGGCCATGGCGAAGGCCACAATTCGGGGCTGGCGTCGGTGATCGTCGGCGGGCTGGCGGTCAAGGAAATCATGGAGCGTGAGAATTTGCCGGGGACGATCGAAATCTGGCCCGGCGTCGCCGAGGAATTGCTCGGCACCAAGGCCTGGTATGCCCGCGAAGGGCTGTTCGACGACGTCGACGCCGTGCTTTTCACCCACGTGTCGAGCACCATGAGCGTGAGCTGGGGCCACGCGCGCGGCACCGGGCTGATTTCGGTCGAATACATGTTCGACGGCATCTCTGCCCACGGCGCGGGCGACCCCTGGGCGGGCCGCAGTGCCCTCGACGCGGTGGAGCTGCTCAACATCGGCTGGAACTACCGGCGCGAGCACCTGCACCCGCTGCAGCGCTCGCATTACGTGATCAATAACGGCGGCGATCAGCCGAACGTCGTGCCTTCGTATTCCAGCGTCTGGTACTTCGTGCGCGAGATACAGCCGAACGGCATCATGGAAAATTACGCAACGCTCAATCGCATCGCCGAGGGCGCGGCGATGATGACCGATACCGGCCTCAACAGCCGCGTCGTGGGCGCCGCCCATCCGCGGCATTTCAACCGCCCCATCGCACTGGCGATGGACGCGAACATTCGCCAGATCGGCATGCCGAACTGGAGCGAGGACGACCAGCTATACGCGCGCGCCTTGCAGGAGTTGATGGGCAACGAGAATCCGCGCGGCCTGCCGCGCGAGCTTCCGGACATCGGCGAACCCTCGCCGTTTCCCATCTCCGGCGGTTCGGACGACATCGGCGACGTTTCCTGGAACGTGCCGACGGTGACCTTGCGCTTTCCGTCCAACGTCAGCGGCCTGATCATGCATCACTGGTCGAGCGCCATGACCATGGCTACGCCGATCGCCCACAAGGGCACCGAGGCCGGCGCCAAGGTAGTCGCCACGACGATGCTCGATCTGCTGACGAGCGATACGCTGCTCGAGGAAGCGTGGAACTATTTCGACGACGTACAAACGGCCGACGCGCAATACCAGCCCTTCATCGGCCCCGACGACCCGCCGGCCATCGACAAGAACCGCGCCGTCCAGGAAGAATTCCGGCCCTTGCTGGAGGAGTTCTACTACGACCCGAGCCGTTTCGACACCTATCTTGAGCAGTTGGGTATCGAGTATCCGCAATTCGAGCCGCCCACCATCCAGTAATTCCTGACGGGAGAAACGCAGATGAAACGAATCCGATTGGCGGCGCTGGCGCTTGCCCTGTCTTTTGCCGCCGGCGCAGGCGCCCAGGATGTCACGATCACCCGCCTGCTCGACGAGCCGATCATCGGACCCGAACTGCATCCGAGCCTTGGCGTGAACATCCAGGGGCCTTCACTGATTCAGACCCCGGAATGGCTGCCGAACCGCATGGGACGCTACTACCTCTATTTCGCCGATCACAAGGGACTCTATATCCGCCTTGCCTATGCCGATGAATTAACCGGGCCGTGGCAGGTCCACGAACCCGGCAGCCTGCAGATAGAGGAATCGTATTTCGCGCCGGAAAGACCTGAGATTTCCCCGGCCGAACTCGATGCCCTCGTCGAGCAGCGGCGCGCCAGCGGTGCGCGAGTCTCCCACGATCTCGCGCTCGAATTGACCGAACCGCACATCGCCTCCCCCGATGTGCATGTCGATGAGGAAAACCGGCGCATCGTCATGTATTTCCACGGGCTCGAAGGACCGGGCTTCCAGCATTCCCGCGTCGCGCTGTCCGATGACGGCGTCAATTTCACGACGATGCCCGAGAACATCGGCCGCTCATATATGCGCATCTTCGATCACGATGGAATGACGTACGCCATGTCCATGCCCGGCCAGTTTTACCGCTCCGTGGACGGCCTGAGCGATTTCGAGGAAGGACCGCTCCTGTTCGTACCGAACATGCGCCATTCCGCGCTGATCGTCCGGGACGATACGCTGTACGTGTTCTGGACCCGGGTCGGCGACGCGCCGGAGACGATCCTGCTCAGCACCATCGACATCAGCGGCGACTGGAGCACATGGCGGGAATCTCCCGAAGTCGAAGTGCTGCGGCCCGAATTCGATTGGGAGGGCGCCGACGCTCCGATTGAACCGTCCGTGCGCAGTACGGCGTATGGACAGGTAAACCAGTTGCGCGACCCGGCGATTTATGTCGAAGGCGGCGAGGTTTATCTCTTGTACGCGGTAGCCGGCGAAAGTGGCATCGCATTGGCGCGGGTGGAGTTCCATTGAGCAAATCGAAATCGATTGTTTTCACGATCATCGCCCTGCTGCTCGGCGCCGGCATCGGCTTGGCCGGCAGCCAGGGCAGCGTCGCCTGGGGCGAACTTCCGCTGTTTGCGGTCGCCGGCATCGTCATCTATCTGATCCACTGGCTGGCGTTCGTCCCGTCGTACATCTATCAGACCGAACATTACTTCGACCTGACCGGCAGCATTGCCTACCTTTCCTCGCTGGCGGTAGTCGCGGTCCTGCATCCGTCGCTCGACACCCGCGGCCTCGTGCTGAGCCTGCTCATCGCGATCTGGGCGATTCGCCTGGGCAGTTTCCTTTTCGCGCGGGTGAAACGTGCGGGCAGCGATTCCCGTTTCGATTTGATCAAGATCAATTTCTTTCGCTTCCTGCTCACGTGGACGCTGAGCGGCACCTGGGTCTACGTGACGATGGCCGCCGGCCTGGCGGCGGTAACTTCGGCAGATTCAATCGGTCTCGATGCCTTCTTCGCGGCGGGACTCGCCTTGTGGCTGGCGGGATTCGCCTTCGAAGTGACCGCAGACACGCAGAAAACGCGGTTTCGCGCCGACCCGGCCAACGAAGGCAAGTTCATCAGCAGCGGGCTGTGGTCGATTTCCCGCCACCCGAACTATTTCGGCGAAATCGTGCTCTGGACCGGCATCGCGGTGATCGCGTTTCCGGCGCTTTCCGGCTGGCAATTCGTCACCCTGATCTCGCCGGTGTTCGTGATATTCCTGCTCACCAGGGTCAGCGGCATCAACATGCTGGAACGCGCCGGCAAACAGCGCTGGGGCGACAACCCCGACTACCAGGCCTACCTCGATTCCACCCCCGCGCTGGTGCCTTTGGTTGGCAAGAAGGGCGACTGAGTCTGAGTCTCTGACTCACCCGTCATTCTGCGCGTAGCGAAGCGGAGGCGCAGAATCTCATTGGCGATAGGCAAATTGCGCCATTGCAACGAAAACATATTATTATGAATATGGATTGACAGATAGGTTAATTCATATTCATAATTACTGCATGCAATTCACACATCGCCAGCAACGGGAAGTCTTCCACCTGATGTTCCTTGAGCAGTTGCTGAAAGTCTCGGACTCGGGGCTTTTCGTGCTCAAGTGCGGAGCGAACCTGCGCTTTTTTTTCCGCAGTCCGAGATATTCGGAGGATCTGGACGTTGACGTATTGGGCGGCTCCGTCAGCACGTTGAAGAAAAATGGCTACAAAATACTCGACAGCGCTTTCATGCTGCGTTCGCTGAAAGCTTACGGCATTTCCGATTTGCTGACGGGCGATCGCGAAAAGGCCAAGCATACCGCGACAACGCAACGATTCCGTGTGCAATTGTTGACCACAGCGAATGAAAAGCTTCCGACCAAGATCGAGTTCTCCCGCCGCGGGGGCCAGGATGATCCTGTCACCGACACTATTGACGGCGCTATCGTCTTGCCATATCGGTTGCTGGCTTTCTCCTGTCGGCACTATCCGGCAGCGGCGGCTGCGCGACAAAAGATTCACGCGCTTGCAGGAAGAAGCGCGGTACAGGCCAGGGATGTATTTGATTTGTACCTCCTTCATTTGGGAGGGCATGAGTTCGACCTGCGGGGGCTTGATGCTGAACTGCTCTGTAATGCACAAGAGCAATTGCTTTCGCTGGAATTCAAGCACTATAGCGATCAGGTTCTGCCGTTCCTGGAAGAAGGCATTCTCGATCGGTTTGGCGACAGGGAGGCATGGACGGACATGCGGGATTTTGTGTTCCGGCTGCTTGAGGGCGAACCATGAACGAGATTCGCTTTCTCCAGGAGCATGCGACATTTTCCACCAGGGAATTCGCGTTCCGTTGCGGATTCTCCCGAAGCACGGCTTCCCGCAGACTTCGGAAACTTGCAGAGCGTGATGTCGTGGTCAGAATCACCCGGGGCGCCTGGTGCCAGCCGGCGCATCCTGCCTTCACGCCGAATCAGGCTGCACCGATTCTGCTTGGCAGGGAGCGCGGCTATATATCCTTCATCACCGCATTGCATCTTCACGGCGTGGTTTCGCAGATACCGGCGGTCATTCAGGTGGCGTCGACCGGTCATGGAAGGACGACCAGCACGCCAATCGGCAGATTCGAGTTCCTGCAAATCAAGCCGGAAATGACAGTGGCGGGGGTGGAGACTTCCGAGACCGATCCACCGTACTTGCTGGCCACAGCCGAAAAGGCTCTGCTGGATTCCTTCTATATCAGCACCCGGAGGGGAAAGCGCTTCTCGAATCTGCCGGAACTCGACATGTCCAACATGGATACTGGAAAACTGTGGTTCCTTTTCGCGCAACAGGCTTATTCCAAACCCATAGCTATCTCAGTCAAGGCCAGACTGAAACGATGATTCGCGTTGTAAGTTGGAACATCAACAAGAAGCAGGAGCCGTGGCGTGTGCTTGCGACAATGGCTGAGCGGGGTGAAGCCGACGTCGCGCTGTTGCAGGAGGCCGGCAGCCCACCCGCGGAGGCGTCCGGCCTGATCGAATACGACGACCAGGTTTTCTGGAATCGGAATCTCTACGACCGTTGGCCCCTCGTCGTACGCTTGTCCGACCGGGTACAGGTAGAGTGGCTGCGTCAGGCGCCGCCGAACAGCGACCTGGACGAACGCACCATCGGTGTGAGCGGAATCGGGACTCTCGCTGCGGCAAGGGTAATCCCCCGCGACCAGCCTCAAAACGCTTTTCTCGTATTTTCCATGTACGCGCGATGGATGCGGTCGCATCCGACCACTGGAGAAAGCTGGATTTATGCGGACGGCTCAGCGCACCGAATCCTTTCAGACCTTTCGGTTTTTATTGACTACATGAATCCAAACGAACAGAGGATTCTCGCCGCTGGCGATTTGAACATGTTTTTCGGCGCAACAGGCAAAGAGCTGTCGGTCCCCGAAAGGGAAGAAACCGTCTGGACCCGCTTCAAAGCCCTCGGCCTCGAATTCATCGGCCCCCAATCACCCAACGGCAATCCCGCAGCAACACGACAACCTGACGTCCCCACCGACTCCCAAAACGTTCCGACCTACCACACAATCCACCAAACCCCAGCCAAAGCAAACCGTCAACTCGATTACGCCTTCGCATCCCGCGGCTTCCACAACACAATCAGCGTCCGTGCTCTGAACAAACCCAACGAATGGGGCTCAAGCGACCACTGTAGACTGATGATTGAAGTTGCTTAAGAAAGTTCGCGCCCGTCATTCTGTGAGGTGGTCCCACTTTTTTGGACAGTTCTCTAAGGTGTGCTCCAATGCCGAGAGGAGGCATGAGCATGGCCAGGAAGAGACGCCGTCGGCTTCGCCTTTAGTTTTTCGAATATGATCTCGGTTCCTGACATTGGATTTTCACTGCATAAAAAGCTGCACTTCCCTGAGCAACTCGTCTTCGAAAGGCTCGAAGTGGCCTTCGAGGCGAGCCGCGCCTACGGCATCGCGGTAACGGACGAGGGAAACCGCTAGCGCTGCGGCCGCTACTGCGATCTCGTCGCGCAGGTCGTCGATGCGGTCACTCATCGAGGCGATTTCGTTGCGCTTGGTGGTGGCCTGTTCGTCGGTCAGCGGGTCCTGCTCAAGCGAGCGTTCTTCCGCTGTTCGGCGGTTGCGCAGTTCGTCCAACTCATCTCGTTTCGATCTGATCAGATAGGAGCTGGTGCGGAGATTGTCCAGCGAATTATGGACATCGCGCCCGAGTTCGAAGTTCCGCCGGAAATCGGCGGCGAGCGCGGGCGGACAATCCGCTTCTAGTTGACGGCCGATGCGCCCTTCGCGGTAACCGTTGTCCGGCGTGCAATAGAGTAACAGGCCATTCTCACGGCCAGCCACGTAAGCCTGTACATCAGGCACGACGCCATACTCCGCGCAGTCGCGCCGATAGTCGTCAAGCACATCGAGCCCCCTGCCCTGCTGCCCGTCGATTTCGCCAACGACAGTCCAGTTGGCGTTGAGGCACTCTTCCTGGGACATCGAGGCGCAACCCTGCAGCAAGACCGCAAGTAGCAACAAACTCAAGATTCGTTGGGTATTCCGGTTCACTGCTTCATCTCCACGTAGTCTAGCTCCGGGCCAGGTTTACCGTATTGATTCTCGAAAGCCACGCCCCGAGAGACCATTAGCCAGAGAATGTAAATCGTTCCTGCGACACCGATCCAGCCAAAGGCCGTCTCTATCGATTCAGATTGCGGAAGTTCAAAAGCAACTATAAAAGCGGGCACAGTCGGCAAAAATAGCCACCACCCACTAAAGCCAACGTCATGCAAGCGCCTGACTTGAGCCGCAAGTAGCGGCAGGAACAGGAGCAGATCAAGAATCAATGCCAGAGTATCGCTGACACGGCCCGCCATGATTGCGACCACCAACGTGAAGAGAGCGAACCACCAGTATTCACTGCGTGAAGCGCGACCGCGAAATGTTGCATACTTGCGCAGGCAGGTTACGACAGACTGCTCAATATTCATTACTGGGCCTTTCCTCCATGAAGCTATCCATCCCGAGTTGTGTCGTGCTTTGCCTGCTGCCTGGCGCAGGAGCGCTGGCGGCGAGCGAAGCCGATTGCCGGCGTTTGCTCGATGCTAACCTGCCCGACACCAGCTTAACCAGCGCTGAAGTCCAGGCCGAGAACACATTTGTCCCGCCGGGCGCGGACAGCGCCATGCGCCACCCGGCTTTCTGCCGCGTGGCGGGCGTTACCGAGCCGGCGATCCGCTTCGAGGTTTGGCTGCCTATGGCGGACTGGAACGGCAAGTACCAGGGCGTCGGCAATGGCGGCATGGCGGGCACGATCAGTTATGCGGCGATGGCGGGGGCCTTGCAACGCGGCTACGCCACGGCAAGCACCGACACCGGTCATGAAGCCGGCCCGATACCTTTCGATGCGTCTTGGGCTTCAGGCCGGCCCGACCTGATCGCCGATTTCGGCCATCGTTCGCTGCATCTGACGACGCGCAACGGCAAGGCGCTTACGGAAGCCTTTTATGCCGAGCCGCCGGCGTACTCGTATTACGTCGGCTGCTCCAAGGGCGGCCAGCAAGGTCTGATGGAAGCGCAACGCTATCCCGGCGATTTCGACGGCCTGATCGCGGGCAATCCGGCGAACGACTGGACGCGATTCTATGCCGGCGCCCACTTGTGGTATTCGCTGGCGATGCTGGCCGACGAGGAAGCCTGGATTCCGCCAAGCAAACTGCCCGCGTTCGGTGCGGCGGTGAACAGGCATTGCGATGCCCTGGACGGCATCGAAGACGGCATCCTGATGAACCCGCTGGCCTGTGATTTCGAACCGCGGCAATTGCAATGCCCGGCAGGCGTGGACAACGATTCCTGCCTGACCCCCAAGCAGGTCGGCGCCGTGGAGAAAATCTGGTCCGGCGTACGCGATTCCTCGGGCGAACTCGTCTATCCGGGCCTCGTACCCGGCGGCGAGGCGGCGCCCGGCAGCTGGGAAACCTGGGTGACCGGCGCCGCGCCTTACCGTTCCCTGCATTGGCTCGGCGGCGAAGGTTTCTTCCGCTGGTTCGTATTCGACGACCCGGACTGGGATTTCACAAGCTTCGATTACGACGACGACCTGCAATACGCGCTGGAAAAGGTCGGGGGCGAAGTGGACTCCGACGATCCCGACCTGCGCCCGCTGCGCGACAACGGCGCGAAACTCATCGTCTATCACGGCTGGAGCGACCCGGACATCTCTCCGATCGCCAGCCTGAATTACTACGACAGCGTGGTCGACGTGATCGCGGCCGACATGCCCGGCGCGAGCCGGGAGGCCGCGCTTGAATCCACGAGGGATTTCTTCCGCCTGTTCATGGTTCCCGGCATGGGTCATTGCCGCGGCGGGCCCGGCCCCGACCGCTTCGACGCGCTCAGTGCGCTGGAGGACTGGGTGGAACGAGGCATAGCCCCGGAGCGCATTGTCGCAAGCAAGATCGAAGACGGCGAAACAGTGCGTTCGCGGCCGCTTTGCCCGCATCCCGAAGTCGCCGTTTACGACGGCAGCGGCAGCACCGACGCCGCCGAAAATTTCTCCTGCCGCGTACCGGATTGACCGCGATGTCCTGGCAAAAGGAAATTGACGAACTGCGCAAGCGGGAAGCCATCGCCCGGGAGATGGGCGGGGCCGAGCGCGTCAAGCGCCAGCACGACAACAATCGCCTTACCGTTCGCGAACGCATCGACGGGCTGGTGGACGAAGGCAGTTTTCACGAGATCGGCGCCATCGCCGGCCGCGCGGAATACGACGATGCGGGCGAGCGCAAGTCTTTCGTGCCGACCAATTTCGTACTCGGCACCGCGGACATCAATGGTCGCCGCGTGGTCGTCGGCGGCGACGACTTCACCGTGCGCGGCGGCGCGGCCGACGCCAAGGTCGGCGACAAATCGGGTTACGGCGAGAAATACGCCCTCGAGATGCGCCTTCCGCTGGTCCGCCTGATCGACGGCAGCGGCGGCGGAGGCAGCGTCAAGACGATCGAGTTGGTGGGTTATTCGTATATCCCCGCGCTGCACGGATTCGACACGACGATGGAACTGATGGGCCATGTGCCGGTGGTTTGCGCCTGCATGGGTTCGGTCGCGGGACTCGGTGCGGTGCGCGCGACGATTTCCCATTTCTCGCTGATGGTGAAGGACAGCAGCCAGTTGTTCGTGGCCGGTCCGCCCGTGGTCGAGCGCAGCTTCGGCAAACCCGTGGGCAAGAACGAACTCGGCGGTTCCGAAATCCACGCCCATGGCAGCGGCGCCGTGGACAACGAGGTCGAAAGCGAGCAGGAGGCTTTCGAACTCATCGCGCGTTTCCTCTCCTACATGCCGCAAAACGTCTGGGAAACGCCGCCGCGGGGCGCGACGGACGATCCCGTCGACCGGCGCGAGGAATCGCTGATCGGCGTTATCCCGCGAGACCGGCGCGAGATGTACGCGGTGCACGACATCATCGGAGCCATCGTCGACCGGGATTCCTGGTTCGAAATCAGTCCGGGCTACGGCCGCGCGCTGGCGGTGGGCCTTGCCCGCCTGCATGGCCGGCCCGTCGGCGTCATGGCGAACGATTGCCGGCATCATGGCGGCGCCGTCGACGCCGCGGCGTCGGAAAAGATGATGCGCTTCATCGACCTCTGCGACACCTTCCACCTGCCGGTAGTCAACCTGGTCGACAATCCGGGCTTCCTGATCGGCATCGAAGCCGAAGAGGCCGGCACGGTGCGGCTCGGCAGCCGCGCGCTGCTGGCGATGTACCAGTCCTCGGTGCCCTGGATCTCGGTGATCATCCGCCGCTGTTACGGGGTGGCGGGAGCGGGCCATGGCAAGTCGAACGGGCTCAATCTGCGTTATGCCTGGCCTTCGGCGGACTGGGGTTCGCTGCCGATCGAGGGCGGGGTGCAGGCGGCTTACAAGCGGGATATCGAATCGGCGCCGGATCCGGATGCCCGGCGCAGGGAACTCGAAGACATGATGGAAGTCTATCGCTCGCCGCTGCGGACGGCGGAGGCATTCGGCATCGAGGAAATCGTCGATCCGCGGGATACGCGGCCCCTGCTGTGCGACTGGGTCGAACTGGCCTACAAGATCACCGCGACCCAGACCGGTCCCAAGCAACGCATCATTCGAAACTGATTTTTTGAGAGAAGTGACTTCGATGCGTCGCCGTTGGGGCAGGGGCTGTGCAGCGGGCGTGCGAGGCAGGACGCCGAGCTCGAAGCCTACAGGGATGTATTTACGGCGTCCGCTGCACAGCCCCTGCCCCGACGACGACTCACGCCGTGCAGCTTACCGGGTTAGGGGCTTCGGTCGAGCGCGCCGGCGGCTTCGAGCAGGGCTGTTACGGAGGCGTAGCGGCGTTCCCTGGCGAAGGCCAAGGCTGTCTGGCCGTTGGCGTCGGGTTGGTTGGGGTCGACGCCGGCTTGCAGGGCGATGCTTACGGCTTCTCGGACGAGGTCTTCCGGGCCGCGGTCGAGTTGGCCCGCGCGGCGTTCAGGCGTGCCCCAGCTCAGACGCAGGCGGCGGTGGCCCATGCCGGCGGCCGCCATGAGCAGATTTATTTCGCCTTCTTCGGCCTGGTAGTTTTCGCCGCGGCGCTGGGCGGGGTAGCTGACGTTGTTGACGATGAACGGGTCGGCGCCGGCGGCGAGCAATGCCCGCATGATTTCGGGCTCGGCGAAGCGGGCGGCGAGCCACAGCGGAGTCGAACCGATCAGGGCGTCGTGGAAGTTGTAGTCGGTGGTCTGGCGGCGGACCGGGGTCGGTTTTTCTATTATCGCTTCGGTGTCGGCGCCATGGGCGAGCAGTACTTCGACGGCGGCCAGGTTGCCGCGCAGCACGGCGGCGTGCAAGGCGGTGTGGCCCGGGCCGTTGCCGTCCATGTCGGCGCCGGCCTCCAATAACGACTCCAGCAAGGCCGGATTGCCACCGTGGACCGCCATGATCAGCGGCGTCGTGCCGAAGGCGTTGCCCGCGTTGATCTCGCTGCCGGCCGCGACGAGCAATCGCGCCGAACGCAGGTCGCCGGCGCGGGCGGCGAACATCAGCGCTGTGTTGCCGCCTTCCTCGATCCAGTACATGTAGGCGGGATGGCTGTCCTGCTCCTTTTCGGACTTGACGAACTGTTCGCGCACGAGCGAGCGGGCGTGGACGTCGGCGCCGAATTCGATCAGGGCCGCCACGGCTTCGGCGTGGCCGCGATTCGCCGCCCACATCAGCGCGGTCTGTTCGCGTGTGACCGCGGCGTCGGGGTCCGCGCCCGCGGCGAGCAGCGCCCGCGCGACAGCGCCATTGCCGCTTTGCGCGGCGGTCATGACGATGGTTTCACCGGAAAAAAGCGCGATATTGGGGTCGGCTCCGGCTTCGAGCAAAAGGTTCACTATTTCCAGGCTGCCGTTTTCGGCGGCAAGCCAGAGCGGAGTGGCGCCGAGATCGGTGGTGGCGTTGACGTTCGCGTCCGACTCGATCAGCAGGCCGGCGACCGCGGCGTTGTCGTGATAGCTCGCCCAATGCAGGGCGGTGCTGCCGTCGCCGTAAATGGCATTTGGATTGACACCGTCTTCGACCAAGGCTCGCAGGCGCTCCCAGTCGGCGTCCTTGGCCGCGCTGACGGTCGGCGGCATGACCTGGGCGAGGGCCTGGGCCGCGAAAAGACCGGCAGTAAACAGCGTAACGACGGCGATGCGTGTATTGGTTTTTCTGTCATCCCGGGCGGAGCGGAGCGGAGTCGCGGGATCTCCGCGTCGAAGCCTCATAAGAGCGCACCCAAGGAGATTCTGCGACTCCGCTTCGCTGCGCGCAGAATGACGAAGTGGGGAGCTCCGTTGCGCGCGGAAATACGGAGGCGAATGCGCATCAGATCGTGATGGACCCGGTGCTGCCGCCCAGTTGGTCGATGTGGACGCCGAATTTCGACAGCAGGCTCAGATGCAAATCGGCCATGGTCGGCTCTTCGGGGTAATGCAGGTGTTCGCCGCCCCGGAGCCAGCCTGCGCCGCCGCCGAGCAGGAGCACCGGCAGGTTGTTGCCCGCGTGGAAGGTGCTGTTGGAAATGCCGGCGCCGTAGAGAATCGTCATATTGTCGAGCAGGCTGCCGTCGCCGTCGGGAATCGCCGCCAGCTTGTCGAGGTAGTTCCTGAACAGGCTGATGTGGTAGGTATTGATCTTCGACATGCGCTCGATCAGTTCCGGCGCATTGTTGTGATGCGACAGCGGATGGTGCGCGTCGGGCACGCCGATCTGCGGATACGGCCGCGCGCTCTGTTCCTTGCTCATCATGAAGGTGATGACCCGGGTCAGGTCGGTCTGCAAGGCGAGCACCTGCAAGTCCTGCATCAGCGCCATGTGGTCCTCGAACTCCGGCGGCACGCCCGCGGGCTGGTCGAGTGCCGGCAGTTCCATGTCGATCTGTTCTTCGGCCTTCTGGATGCGCCGTTCGATGTCGCGCACCGACTCGGCATAACCGCCGACGAGATGGCGGTCTCCGGCGCCGAGTTTCGATTCGAGCGCATTCAATTTGTCGAGCACCGCATCGAGAATGCTCGACTGCTGTTGCAGCCGCGCCGCGCGCGCTTCCTTCGCCGTGCTGCCGCTGTCGCCGAACAACCGCTCGAAAACGGCGCGCGGATTGTGTTCGGTGGGCAGCGGTTCGGTCTTGCCGCGCCATGACAGGGTGTGGGTGTAAACGCAACTCAGGTTGACGGTGCAGGCGCCCGCGAGCGCCGGAGCGTCCATCGACAATTCGAGCGAGGCGACCTGGGTTTCCCGGCCGAGCTTGTCGGCGAGCAACTGGTCCATGGAAACGTCGGCGAGAATTTCGGTCTCGTTGCGGCCGCCGCGGGTGACGCCGGTCAGGAAGGAGCCGCCGGCGCCGGCGTGGGCGATGTTCCAGTTGGCCTTCAGGCCGGAGAACACGAGCATCTTCTCCCGGTATTTCGCCAGCGGCTCGAGTACCGGAGTCAACTCGAAATCCCTGCCGAAAGTGGCCGGCGACCAATATTCCATCGCCATGCCGTTGGGAATGTAGACGGTCTGGAAGCGATGCGCGGGGGCCGGCGCCTGGGCCAGGGCCGGGACCATGGCATCGAGCATGGGCAGCGCGAGCGCCGCGCCCGCGCCTTTGAGCATGGCGCGGCGCGAGATGGTCTTGCCGGAAAGGAATGGTGTCGCGTTCTGCCTTGGTTTCATTTTTTGCCCTCAGCGGCGACTCATTGCGCCATTGTACTTGTATCAGACGCTCTTGCCAGCCCTAAAGCTGGAGATTCCGCGACTGCGAGACTGTGAAAGTTATTGCCGCGCCCCGGGTTTCCGGGGCGACCCGCGTGCTATGCGTTCCAGCGGTCCAGTCAACCACGAGGTACGCGGCGAACCGGGAGTTCGTGCCGCTATGCCGGGGGTTGTCGCTGCTGGAGAAGCGGGAGCACAGGGAGGCTTTGCGGGAGCGCCTGCCGGAGAGCGGCGCGGGATACGGGAAAGTGACTGGTCTGGCGGACGCGGGCTATTGCGCCGGCGACCAGTTGAAGGCTTGTGAAGACAAGGGGATGGATGCGTGCGCTCCGCTGTCGAAGCGCGCCGCGCGCAAAGGGGCCGCAAGGGCCGGTGCCGCCCATGGTCCAGAAATTGCCTTTCTCGCCCATGCGCGAGAATCGTTCCCGGGATACCTTGATTTCGTTCAGCCAGATGTCCGCCACCTCGTCGTCGCGGATGCGGTCGAAGATACCGTTGATTTCACTCCCTTTTTCAGGGCCGAGGAAATTTACCACGGCCCGGATCGCCGCCAAAAAAGTCAAAATCGACAGGCCAAGGCGAATCGGCCGATGGAAATCCGCCCGAGTGTCGCGGCCCGCTCGAAACAAATCGGCTTGTGTCCGGACGATTCGGAAATGCCCTCCGGTCTTCGCCAAGGAGGCCCCGTGACCCCGACGGCTGGCCGCGGCGACCGGTCGGCATTGGGTGCGGCCCTCAGCGGGTGACGCGCAGACGCAGGGGTTCGGTCGGGTAGACGAGTTCCCCGCCGACGCGGTAGGCCAGGAACATCTCCCATTCGAGGCCGGCCAGGGCGGCGTCGACCGAAAGGCCGCGGACGATGTAAAAGCGCTCGACCGCCGCCAGCAACTCCACGCTCCGCAGCGGCGTCAGACCTTCGAGTGTGCCATCCCAGGCTACCGCCGCGCCATCGGCGCCGAGTTGCGCGATCTGGCCCGAACGGTCGCGGACCAGCAGGTGGAAGTCGGCGGCGAGGTCCACATGGCGCGGGTCGGGTTCGATCTCGGCCACGAGGTCGAACGTGTCGCCGGCCCGCAGTTGATCGCGGTAGACGCCGCCGGACGAGGCGCCGAGCGCGATCCGCGCCTCGACTTCGCCCGTCAGGCCCGCACCCGGCGAAGCCGGCAGCGCGTTCGGCCAGGGCCATTGCGGCAGGAACCACGCCGCCGCCAGCGGGCCGGTGATGTTGAGCGAACGCGCCGCATCCGCACCCCCGCCCCCGCCCGTCTCCGCATCCACGCCGCAGGGCTGGCCACCGCAATCCAGGTCCGGGTTGGAGAACACCGGCAGCTTCTGCTCCCCGGTCACGCCCCACCACGCCGGATCGGCCATGATGGTCGCGAATTCGCCCTCGGCGCCGTGGCCGACGCTGAACTCGAATATGCCGCCGCCGCGCGAATGCGTCAGGCCGAGATTGTTGCCGATGCCGTGGGCGAGCCAGCGCGCGGAACAGTCGAGCCCGACCCACGACCAGCCGCCGGCGCGCGCTTGAGCGCCAAAGCCGCCGTCGGCGCCGTTCAGGTAAGCCTGACCGCAGACGCCTTCCGCCTCGGACTTCAGACCCGCGAACACCACCAGGTCGGCGCCGAGCCGCGCCCGCAGGGCGCGCAGTTCCACATGGACCGGCGAGTCGCCCGCGGCGACCGCGGCGAGCAGCGCCGTCGGGGATTGCTCCATTCCGGGCAGCGCGGCCAGCGCCGCGCGCAACCGCAGCCGCACCGCGCTCGCCGCGAAGGCGGCGTTGGCGTAGTCGATACGCTCTTCGATCAGGCGCTTCAGTCCGCCGCCCCCGCCATGCGAAGCGGCCGCTTGGGCCGTATGCAGCACCAGCACGTCGAGCACCGATTCCGACAGGTCAAGCGAGGCCGCCGAAAGAGGATCGGTGCCCAGCAGGGTCTCGACGACATTGGTCACACCGTCGCCGTCCAGGTCCGACAGCAGGTCGGGACGCGGAAAACCGGAATCGGACGACAGGCCCGCGAGCGGACCATCCATCAATGCGGGAGTCAGCGCTGAAGCCGAAGCCAACACCGAATCGGCGCCGCATTCCGCGGCCGAATAAGCTGTGAAGCTGTGGGGTGCTCCCGGCGTCAGGCCGGAAATTTGGACCTCGGCCCCGCCGGCGGCGGCGCAAGCCGAATCCGCGCCGTCCGCGCCGTCGAGCCGGTACCACCACGCCCCTGAATGATTGGCGATGCGCAGCCGCGCCGAAGTCGCGCTCAAGGCCGCGGCCTCCAGCGCAACCGCCGCGGGCTCGTCCGCCGGCGTGGTGAACGCCGCCCGCCCGAGTTCGGCGCCAGCGCAGACCGGACCCGCCCAGGCCGTGTAGAAATAGCTGGTGTTCGCGCTCAGACCGTCGATATCCGCCGAGTAGGTTCCGGCAGGCATGGCCCGGCATTGGTCCACGGATTGCGCCGCGGCGGTCATCACTCCGGCGCCCTGGCCGGGTGCCCCGGCGCCCGGGCCGGAAAACACCGCGGAGGTCTGGCCCGAAACCGCCCCGCCCCGGTACGACCAGTCGCCCTCGTGATGGTTCAGTTGCAGCGAGGCCGAATTCGAGCCCGCGTTCGCCGTCAGGCTCGTCGTCGCCGCCGTGTCGCTGAACGCGTCGCTGGCCAGGCTGCACGAGTTGCCCTTGTACACCGAAACGGTGTAGGTCAGGCCGGCCTTCAGGCCCGTGACCATCGCGGCCGTCGACGCGCGCGGCAGCGTCTGGCAGGCGCTGCCCTCGAAACCGCCGTCGCCGCGCGGACGCCACGCCGATATCGACCAGTTGGCCGGAAAGCCGTTCGCGGCGGTGTAGTTGTACAGCGTGACCGTGAAGCCGGTGGCGGTCTTGTCCGAGACCGAGATGTAGGCCGGACCCGTGGTCGTGAAGGTCGCCGCGCTCTCCCATTCGACCGATTCGGCCGCCGCGCTGCAGCGCGGGTCGCTGTACGCCGTGACGGTGTAGTTCGTGTTCGGGCTCAGGCCCATCGCCTGCGACACGGAGGTGCCCGCCGCCACCCGCGTGCAGGTGTCGGCGTCGCGGTCGACATCGTGGAACCACTCGCCGGCGTGGTTCGCCAGCGACAGCGAGGCGCGGGTGTCGCCGACGTTCGTGACGCTCAGCGCGGGCAGCCCGGCGTCGCTCGCCAAGGTGGTGAAGGTCACGGACGCCATGCGCTCGACGTTCTGGCAGGTCACGCCCCGGAACGCCTGCGCGGTGTAGGAGGTGTCCGCCAGCAGCGGGCCGAAGGACACGGCGTTGCCGCGGCGGACGGCGTAGCACGACCGCCCGGACTCGTGGCCGACCATCTCGACCCGGTAGGACCAGTCCGCCGATCCGTCGTGGCCGTGCAGTTCCAGCACCACCGAGTGCTTCGTCACCGTGTGGGCCGCCAGCGAGAAGGTGCCCGGCGTGGTGAAGTAGGCGGTGCCACTCGCGTCGCTGCCGCAATCCGCGCGGTCGAAGGACTGGAAAACGTAGCTCGTGTTGCCGCTCAGGTTGGTCAGGGCGTGCCCGCCGGCCGTGGAGACCCGGGTGCAGGCGAAGGTGTAGCCGCCGCCGCCGGTGCCCTTGACATACCAGTTGTTCGCGCCCGGATCGACCCGCATCGACAGTTTCGCGCCGGTCGCGGTGACGTTGGACACCCGCAGCGCCGACGGCGTAGCCGTCGGCTTGCCCGCCGCCTCGTCGGACCAGGCCGCGTCGACGGCGGCGAAGACCGCCGCCACGCGCACGAGGTAGTCGGTGCCGTTGGTCAGGCCGGTCAGCGTCTTTGAGGCGGTTGTCGAGGTCGTCTGCCGGCTGCCGGTGTTCCAGTCCTCCGCGGTCGATCGCCACTGGATCTTGTACCTCGACGCGCCCGCCTGCGCGTCCCAGCTCAAGTCGAGCGAGGCGCTGCCGGCGGCCGCCCGCAGGCCGGACACCCTGCCCGATAGGGTGACGAAATCAACTGCGGCGATCTCGGTGGCGCAGCCGCTGTCGAGATAGGCCTTGAAAGTGTGCCAGGTGTTGTGCGCCAAACCCGTCAAGTTCACCAAGGCGACGCCTCCGGACACCGCGCTCGAGCATTGGCCGCCGGTGGACGATGTGTGCTTGTAATACCAGGCGGCCGCATGGTCGGAGAGGGTGAGCGTGGCGGTCGTCGCCCGCACCGCGGTCGCCGTCAAGTTCAGGGTCGTGAACGCCGCCGCCGTCGCGATCAGGTTGGCGGCGGCGCAGCCCGCCGCGCTGTATGCCTTGTAGGTGTAGGAAGTGCCGCCGGTGAGGCCGGACAGGGCCGCGGTCGGCGTGTTGGCCGGGACCGCGACGCATTGCGCCCCGCTCTGGTCGCCTTGGTGCCACCAAGCCGCCGTGTAGCCGCCGAGCGTCAGCGTCGCCGTCGTCTCCGTCACCGCGCCCGCGCTCAAGCTCACCACGGTGGCCCCCAGCGTCGCGGTGCCGCTGTACTTCCAGCCGGAGAGGGTATGGTTGAAGCTTGCGGTCCCGGCGGCGTTTGGCGCCGCGGCGATGTGAACCGTCCGCACGGTGCTCCAGTTCGCGGGCGTGAACGGAAGCGTGTTCTGATTGCCGGCCGTGTTCGAATCGGTATCCACGGTCAGGCCGGTGCCGCCGACTTTCGTGATGGCGATCTTCACGTTCGCGGTCGGTTGCCTCGACAAAGCCACCGTATAAGAGACGGTCGAGCCTTTCGGCACCGACAGGCTCGACGACGACAGCAACAACAGGATGTCATCGTCGATCTCGGTGGCCGTCACTTCGGGGATCTGGCTGGCGCCCGCGAAATCCGGATCGAGGGAACTCACCGAATGCTCGATAATCGCCCGGCCGTCCAGATCGTCGGTGTCACCGGCCGCCGACACGGTAATGGTCCGCGCCGTGTTCCAGTTGCTGGGCGTGAACGATAATGCGCTCTGGTCGCCGGACGCGCCGGTGTCGGTGTCGAGGGTGAGGCTCGAATCGCCGGCAGGGGTGGCGGTGACGGTCACGTTCACGGCGGGCTGTCTGCTCAGTTCGACGGTATAGGTCGCCGTGCCCTGCTCGGGCACCTGCAAGGTGCTTGGCCGCACTATGACGCCCGGCGGAGCGGCCGAGACTTCGTCGGACGCGGCCCCCGCCAGATTCCCGCCGAGCGCCGCCGGGTACTCGATCAGGCCGCGGATCTGGATCGTGTGGGTGCCCCCGCCGGTCTGTTTCGGGACGATGAACGACGTCGTGTCGCCGTTGCTGTCCGGCACCCGGGTCCAGGCGCCATAGGCGCCGGCGACCTTCAGCCGGTACTGGTAGCCGGTGAGGGCATCGTCGTCCGGGTCGGTCCAGGATAGGGAGGCTCCTGCGTTCGCCAGCGCGGCCTTGAGGCCCGAAGGCTTCGCGGGCGCGGCGGGCAAGGCGATGCTGACGCTGTTCGAGGCCTGACCGAGCACCGGGCGACCGTTGTCAACCACCGGGTAGGTCTTCACATAGAAGCTGTGGGTCCGGCCATTGGCGAGATTCAACACCGTATGCGTTTTCGTGCCGGCGACCGAACCGGAGACATTGCCGCCGTTCACCTCCCAGCAGCCCTTGTCGCTGGGACAACTTTGCGGCCCGAGATACCGCCAGTCAAGGCGGACCCGACCGTTGCCGGCCGTGGCCGGAGACAGGATCGGCACGGACTGGTCACTGTCGACCCGCACCGAAAGCGTGTCCGACCAGGGGCTGTTGCCGCTGCTGTTCACCGCGCGGACCCGGAACTTGTACGGGTTGTTGTTCTGGCTGCCGGCCGCGACCTTGACCGAGGTCGTGGAGGCTTTGCTGCCCGGCACCTGGCTGTTCGACCAGCCGAGGCTGCCGTTCGCCCAATTGCCCGGACTGACAGGGTGCTCGCGCTGCACCTCGTAGCGGGTGATGGAGGGATCCACCGGGTCGTCCCAGAACAGATGGACACAGAAGTAGTCGGTGCCGGAGAACCTGCAGTTTTCTTTCCCCGAGGTGCCCCGGAACCCGGTCGGCTTGGCCGGTGCGGCGGCGGTCGGCGTGGCCGATACCTCGGACGAGGCGAGCCCCACCCCGCCCATGTTGCTCGCCCGCACCTGGAAGGTGTAGGCGGTGTTGTTGGTCAGTCCCGACACCGTGTAGCCGGTGGTGGACGCGTCGGCGCCGGTCATGGCGGTCCAGGCGCCGTAAGCGCCGCCGGACTTGCGCCGATACTCGTAGCCGGCGATGGCGGCGTTGTTCGGATCGTTCCAAGACAGGGTGACGGAGGTGTTGCCCGCGGCCGCGGCGAGGCCGGTCACCTGGCCGGGCGGCGCAACCAGCGTCGCCGTATACGTGACGGCCGACTCCTGCCCCGAGCTATCGATCACCTTGAACTCGAAGCTCGCGCGCGAGAACCCGGGCCGGGGGCAGAAGTACAGCACCTTGCGCAACGAGTTCACGATCTCCTGGCCGGTCGTGACCGGTTCGATGCTGCCGACGCAGTTGGCTTCCGCGGCGACCGCGATGCCGGTCAGCACCGTGCCCAAGGTGCCCGCGGCAGTACCCGGCAGGGTGACGATCCTCACCCGGTCGAGCGAGTCGACCAGGTCGGAGAACGGGAATTGGTCGAGCGCGATGGCGGTGCGGCGGTCCCGGCGCACCGCGACGCTGAAGTCGGCGCTCGTCGGCAAGGTGTTTGCGTCAACCTCGGTGACGGTCACCGTGGCGCTAGCGCTGCCGTAGCCGCCACCGCTCCCGGTGTGGGTGAACACCTTCGAGCCGGCGGTGGTGTCGCCGTCCGCGGCGGCGGTCACCGTCACCGTCTGCGCCGTATTCCAGTTGGTCGTGGTGAAGGTCAGCGTCTTCGGACTCGCATCAAGGTCGGCGTCGCCCTGGCCCGCCACGGCGACGGTCACGGTCGCGGTCGGCGGTACCGCCAGCCCCAGCGTATACGTCGCGGCGAATCCTTCGGTCACCGACAGGCTGGATGACGAAAGCTCAAGCACCTTGGCGTCGTTTTCCACCTCATAGAAGGTTACGGTCTCGCCGCCCAAATTGATGCTGTTGAACCGGGAGTCGCTGCTGTTTGACTGGTGGAGGATGGTCCTCGCGCCGTTCGTGTCGTCCTGGTCCTCCTTCGCGCTCACGCGCACTGTCTGCGCCGTGTTCCAGTTGGCGGTGGTGAAGGTCAAAGTGCTGGTGTCCACCGTCAGGTCGCCGTCGCCGTTGTCGTAGGGAGGCGGGCTGCTTAGCGTGATGGTGACATCCGCCGTCGGCTCGGTGTCCAGCACCACCGTGTAATCGGCGGTCCCCCCCTCCGGCACCCGCAGGCTGCCGACTGAAAACGTAAACCCCGCGTCGTTGTCGACCTCGGTGGCGGTCAGGCCGGCGCTCGCGCCGTTGTAGCCGCCGCCGCTCGCGCTATGGGAGATCACCGCCGTCCCGCTGTGGCTGTCGCCGTCCTCGCCCGCGGTCAGCGTCACGGTCTGCGCCGTGTTCCAGTTGCCGGTCGTGAAGGTCAGCGTCGCGGGATTCGCCGACACGCTGGTGTCGTCGCCGGTCCCGCTCCGGTTCGCCACCGCCACCGTCACGTTCGCGGACGGCGCCTCGGTGAGCCGCACCGTATACGTCGCGGTCCCGCCTTCGGCGACCGCGAGGCTGGCCGTCGACAAGGTGATGGCCCTGGTGTCGTTCTCCACCTCGACAAGCGCGACCTTGGCGACGGGAAGGGCGTTATATCTGGCGTCGGTGCTGGTCACGGTATGGGTCACGACCTTGGTGCCGTTCTTGTCGTCGTCGTCCTCCGCCGCGGAAACGCGCACCGTCCGCGCCGTGTTCCAGTTGGCGGTGCTGAAGCTGAGCGCGCTTTGGTCGCCGCTGGTGTTCGGATCCGTGTCCACCGTCAGATCGGCGTCGCCACCGCTCTCGCCGCCCAGCGTGATGGTGACATTCGCCGTCGGCGCGGTGTCGAGCACCACCGTGTAGTTGGCCGTGCTCCCCTCCGGCACCGAGACCCGGCTGGCCGAGAGCGTGAAGTCCACCTCGTCGTCGAACTCGGCGGCGGAGACGCTGGCGATGGTCAAGCCGTTGTAGCCCGGGTCGGTGCTGGCGGCGGTGTGGGTGATGACGGCGGTGCCGTTCAGCGCGTCGTCGTCTTCGGACGCCGACAGGGTCACGGTGCGCGGCAGATCCCAGGCCTCGGTGGTGAAGATCAGCGACGAGGGGCTGACGCCGATGTCGCCGTCGCCACCCGAGGCTTTGGCGATGGTGATCGTCACGTCGTGCGAGGGCAAGGTGTTCAGCACCAACTCGTAGGTTGCGGTGGCGCCCTCATGCACCGTCACGGCGGTGGCGGACACCGTCACGCCGACGGTGTCGTCATCGTCCTCTGTGGCGGTGAGGGTGCGTGCGAAGAGGTTGAAGTTCGTGTCGGTGCTGGTGGCGGTGTGCGTGAAGACTGCGGTGCCGTCAACCGTGTCGGGATCCTGCGCCGCCGAGATGCGCACCGTCCGCTTCGTGTTCCAGTTTGCCGAGGTGAAGGTCAGCGACGCCGGACTGGCGCTCAGGCTCGAATCGTCGCCGCCGCCGCCGCGGTTGGCGATGGCGACGGTGACATCGGCGGTCGGCGCCTCGCCCAGGGCCACTGTGTAGTTCGAAGCCCCGCCCTCGGGCACGCTGGCGGGCGAGAGCGACGACAACGCAATGACCGTCGAGCCGCCGACCGGTGTGGCGGCGTCGGTCGCGACGGATTCGGCGCCGTTGCCGACACTGTTCACGGCGCGGATTTTGAACTGGTAGCTGGTGCCGTTGACCAGGTTCGTCACCGTGTGGCTGCGGAGGCTCGCGCTGTTCGGAATTTGCGTCCAGTTGGCCTCGAAATTGTTGGCGCCCGTCTTTTTCCGGTACTCGTAGCGGGTGATGAGCGCGCCGCCGTGGTCGGGTGCGGTCCAGGAGAGCGTGACCCGTCCATCGCCGCGGGTCAGCGAGGGCTTGGCCGGCGCGGCGGGCGCGGTGGCCGCCAAAGTGGTGAAGGCCGCGGCCGTCGCCAACAGGGTCGAGCAGTCGTCGTCGCTGTACGCCTTGAAGGTGTAGGCTGTACCGCCGAGCAGCCCGGCGGCGGTCGCGGCGGCGCCGGTCCCGGCGCTGGTGCAAACGCCGCCCGCGGGCGTCGTGTGCTGGTACCACCAGGCGCCGAAATGGTTGGTGATGGTCATCAAAGCCGATCGCGAGGTTACCGAGCTTGCGGCCAGCGACGGCGGCTTGGGGGTCACCGCGTCGGACGCGGGAGACTCGGCGCCGTTGCCGGCGCCGTTCACGGCGCGGACCTTGAACTGGTAGGCGGTGTTGTTGGTGAGGCCGGCCACCGGAAAGAGCCTGGTGCGCGCGTTGCTGGCGGGCATCGGCGTCCAGGTGGTCTCGAACGCGTTGCTCCCCTCCTTCTTGACGTACTCCCAGCGCGTGATCGCGGTGCCGCCGTCGCCGCCCGAGCTCCAGGTCAGGATCGCGTGGCGGTCGCCGCCCGTGGCGGAGGGCTTGGACGGCGCCGGCGGCGGGGTGACCACGGCGATGTCGAAGGCCAGGGTGGCGGTGCGTCCGTCTGCGTCCGTCGCGGTGTAGGTGTATTCCGTGAAGGCTTGACTCGTGGTCGGCGTGCCCGAGAGCGTGCGGGTCTTGGCGTTGAACGACAGCCCCGCGGGCAGTCCGCTGCCGGTGGTTGGCGCCAGGCTGTAGGCGCTGGGCGATGGGCCGCTGCTGATCAGCGGCAGCACCAGGTCGGTCATCGCGGTGTCCCTGACGAGTTCCCGGTCGGCGATGCTTTTCATGCCGAAGTCCGGGGGACTGCTCGAGGGTGTCACGGTGCCGGCACCGCGCCAGTATCCATTGTCGATGGGTGTGGGAGGCACGGTGATTGGGGGAGGGTGGACGACTTCATTGACCGTTCTCATCCAAACGTGGAATTGGGTGCCGTTCAAGCCCGATTCCGACCGCTGGTAGGTGGTCGCCGTAGAATCTTTGATTATTACGTTTCCGGTGTAGTTGCCGCAGGCGAAGGCGCTGCCCAGATAGCAGAGTTGAAATTCCCTGAAGGTGCCGGTACCGCTGGGGCTGTATTTCCAGCTTATGTTCACCTTGTCGTTGCCGGCGACCATGGTGATATCGCTCGGCGGCTCCGGCGGTTGCTGCGCCCAGACCGGGAGCGACGCCAGACCGCAGAGCAGCGGCGCGAAAGCAGCGGCCCGGAAGCCGAACCGGACTCGATACCAGACAGCGCATGTCTGCAGGAGACTGATCAACCCGTAGGATAAATACACGATTAGATCACATAAATACCTCTTATTCTCGCAAGTAAATCATTTATAATAGCTATAAGGCAACATATAGATATAGAAAACTCATTTTTCCACTGCCGATCTGCGACGGCAATTCTCATTATGGCAATCAAGCGCAGGGGAACAGACTACTCCCGTCAGGGAGAGTCAATACCGCAAAGCGGTTTTGGGCAGGGCGCACGCGCGCTAAGCTGGCGTTCGGGGCTTTTCGCGACCGCGGGCGTCAAAGCTCCCGAAGCAAGTTGATGCAAAAAGACAATCGGAGTTTGGTCACGGGCGGAGAACTATTCAGATTGCGCATGGCCGGCAAGACCGATACCGGCCTGCTGCGCGAGCATAACGAGAATTTCAGCCGAAAAAAGCAACGATTTTCAGGGCCGAACAACTCGACAGGATGTCGAGGCGGGGCTAATCGAAGACAGCAGCGGGGCTCCAGGGATGGCATGCACAATCTGTCGAAATCCTCCGCCACCCGGCGGCGACGGATCGAAGCCGCAAAGCGGATTCATTTGCTCATGCGGAAGGGTTCGCTTTGGACAATGCCTAGCACGATGGCGGACCAGCGGTAATCCTGTTCGGCGACCTCGCGCACGATGCGCCGGATCACCGGCTGATCGTAATATTCGACCCTGCGTCCGAGGGCGTAGGTCATCAGCTTTTCCGTTACGGTATGGGCGAACCGGTCGGGGCGGTCGAGCATCCAGTCGCGCAGGTCGGCGAATCCGCTGAACTCGACGCCGCCGGGATAAGTGCCGTTCGGATCGACCGGATTGCCGGCCTCGTCAAAATCGCGCCAGGCGCCGATCACATCGAAATTCTCCAGCGCGAATCCGAGCGGATCGATGATCACGTGGCAACTCGAACAGACCGGATCCACGCTATGCCGGGCCAGCCGCTCGCGGATCGATTCCGGCGCCGCGCCCCCGGCCTCGGCCAGTACCGGAACGTTCGGAGGCGGGGGCGCGGGCGGCGTACCGAGCAGATTGTCGAGCAGCCATTTGCCGCGCAATACCGGCGAGGTGCGGCCGGGGTAGGAAGTCACCGCCAGCAGGGCGCCGTTGCCGAGCAATCCACCGCGTTGGCCGGTATCGGGAATTTCCGCCTTGCGGAAACGGCTGCCGTAAACGCCGTCGATGCCGTAGTGCCGCGCCAGTCGTTCATTGACGAAGGTGTAATCGGCGCCGAGCAGGTCGAGGATGCTCGCGTCCTTGCGCAAGGAATCGGCTATAAACATTTCGGTTTCGCGCCCGAAGGCCTCGATCAGGCTGACATCGTATTCGGGAAAGATGACGGTATCGATCACGACCTCACCGAGCCGGCGCAGGTTCAGCCATTGCGCGGCGAAATCCTCGACCAGCGTCTCCGTCGCGCGCCGGTCGGCGAGCAGCCGGCGCGCCTGTTGCGCATAAACGTTCGGGTCGGAAAGGCGCCCCGCTTCGGCCAAGCGCAGCAATTGCTCATCGGGCGCGCTGCTCCAGAGGAAATAGGACAGGCGCGAGGCCAGTTCGAGCTCGCTCAGTGCATGGACGCCGTCGACCTGTGCGGGGCGTTCGTAGGTGCGCACGAGAAACTCCGGGTCGGAAAGCAGGTATTCGAGCGCGAACTGGATACCGGCATCGAAACTGCCGCCCTGTTCCCTGCCTTCGCTGAAAAACCCGAGCAGCAAGTCGGTGTCGCCGGAGCCGACCGGCCGCCGGTAGGCGCGCCGGGCCATGGTGGCGAGAATCTCGCTTGCGCAGGCGCGTTCCTCGGCCGGGCTGCGGGGATAACACGAGAAGACATGCGCCCGGCTGGGCGAATCGGCATTCGGCTCTGTCAAATCGGCATTCGGCTCTGTCAAATCGGCATTCGCCGAGGAGTTCCCGTAAGGGCCGCCGATTTCGATGGCGTGCACCTTCTGGTAGTCGAGATAGACTTCGTCGTTCGCCAGCAGCCGGCCACCCTGATTCGGCTGCGGGACGCCCTCCCCGTCGACTTGCTGGCGCACGTAGGAAGCCGTCACCACGTGGGGCCCGGCGGTAACGGGCGCGACCACCTCAAGCCCTTCGCCCGCCCCGTACAACATGTATTGTTCCCACTCGACGCTGCCCGATTCCCCGGTCCCCGTGAAACTGAGCGGCGCGGGAATTCCCGGCGCGTCGCCGCCGACGCTGAAGCGTTCGAGCAGGCGACCGTCGAGGCGAATCTCGAGCAGCTGCTCCCAGCCGAGTCCCTTGATGTAATCCTGGTAGTTGGTTTCGAGTTGCACGCCGATCCGGTAGTCGCCGTCAACCGGAAAATAATGTTCCGCGGAGACGCCGCCCCGGGAGCCGAAAGGCATGTCGTCGTTCTGCCGCCAATCCTGGCTCATGTACAGGGGAATCTCGTAAGTTGTCGAGGCCGGCCCCGCCGGCGGCAGACCGACCGCGAGCCGGGTCACCTGCCGCGCCACCGACATGTAGCGTTCCATATGGGCGGTGGTGAAAGGCAGCGAGGCGGCGATGTTGTCGAAACTGCCGTCGGCGGTGGGGTCGCCCGGCAACAGTTCCATGACATCGACGTCAATGCCGAGCAATTCATTGATCGTATTATTGTATTCGTAGCGGTTCATCCGGTGCAGTGGCGTCGCCCGGCCCGGATTCGGATTGGCGACCCAGGCCGCGTCGAGTTCCGATTCGAGCCAGGACGTCATGACTTCGTACATCTCGAACGGCGGCCGCGGCATGCCCTCGGGCGGCATCATGTGCGCCCGCAATTTCTTGACCATGCGCTCGAGTTCGTCGGCGAATTCGCCGGGACGGCTGAAATCGACGCTTTGCAGGGAAAGGTCGGCCTCTTGCAGAAAATCGTTGTGGCAAGCCAGGCAATAGGTATTCACCGCGCGCCGCATTTCCGCCGCCGAAAATGCGGCATCCTGAGCCTGCGCCGAAGCCGCCGCGAACGCGCCGAAAAACAGGCAGGAAATTGCGCACCTTACCATGTTGCCAGTTCCGCTTTGGGCATCACCGTTCATTCCGGCTTCCAATAGGCCTCGCCAAATTCTTCTTCTCATTCAGCGGTCGCGCAAATACAACTCTTCCAGAAACTCCAGTTGCTCCGCCTTTGGATGCGCAGCGGCGCGCACCTCGGTATCGAGAATCTGCACCATGTCCGCTTCCGGGTCGTAAACCGGCCATTCCGGCAGGCCCGGTCCGTTCGGGTCGCCGCTGGCGGCGAAATTCACCCAGTAACCGGCGACAGTCTCCGCCAGCGCCCGGTCGCTGGCGTCCCAGTCGAGACCGACCAGATCGAGATTGTCGAAGACGTACGCGAGGTCGCCTGAATGATACGCCCCGAAACTGCGTACGCCGCCGTTCCCGGTGAGATCGGGATCTTCGTGTACATACAACCGGAATACCGGCGCCGGGCGGCTGAAGTAATAGACGAAGGCCGGGTCGCCATGGCTGCCGGCGAGCCTGGCCCACATGCGGGTGTCAAGCAGAAAAGCGTTGTCCCCCATGATTTCCTTGCGGGCGTCGAGCGGGGAAAGGTCAAGCGCGGCGGGATACAGGTTCTTGACCACGCCGGCGTCGCGGCCGAAGGCGCCTTCGAGATAGCTGTCGAGTTCGACTTCGCCGATTGGCGCCGCAGTATGCTGCAGGCCGTAATACTCATCCGACATGCCGCCGACCATGACTGGAATCCGGTTGTGCCCGCCGCGCGCAAACACATCGTAGGGGCGATCCGGCACGACCCAGCCGTCGATCACGGGGCCAGTCGCCGCGCCTGGTGTTGCAATCAACTGCTCGGCGGGAATCGCGCGCAACCGCGCCAGGGCCTCCGCGTCATCGCCACCGGTGACGCCGAGGTTTTCCGCGTAGACATCGCCGGCGGCATGCCCCTGCTCCAGATCTCGATCAAGCTTGATGCAGACCGGCGACTGACCGATTACGCGATCGACCAGACCCGCGGCAAGAGGTGAAGTTTGCAACAGGCAGACATCGGTGCCGCCCGCCGACTGGCCGAAGATGGTCACGCGCTCCGGGTCGCCGCCGAATCCCGCGACGTTGTCCCTGACCCATTCGAGCGCCGCGAGCTGATCGAGCAGGCCATAGTTGCCGGAAGAGTTTTCCGCCGATTCCCCGCTCAGGGCCGGATGCGAGAAAAATCCGAGCGGGCCGAGCCGGTAATTCGCCGTGATGACGACCGCCCCGCGCGCCGCGAGATTGGCGCCGTCGAAAATGCGCGCGCCGGCGTGACCGGTGGTATTGCCGCCACCGTGGTACCAGACCATGACCGGCAGGCGCTCGCCCGCGTCGGCGGCGCCGGTGTACAGGTTCAGATACAGGCAGTCCTCGGAGCGATGCAGATTGCCCCGCGCGTAAAGCGACGCGTCGGAATTGCGCGCCTGCCAGCAGGCCGGGCCGATGCGGTCCGCTTCCTTCACGCCAGCGAAGGGGATCGGCGCGGCGGGCGGGCGCCAGCGCAAGTCGCCCACCGGCGGCGCGGCGAAAGCGATACCCTCGAAGACGGTTACCTCGGGCTGATGCGCCGAGGCGAAGCCCCGCAACACGCCGCTTTCGGTTTCGACTTCGCCAACGTCGGCAAAGGCCGCGCCCGCGCAAGCCGCCGCCGCCAGCAATATGGCGATCTTTCTGAATCTCATGGCGTCATCCGATTCCAGTTTCCCGTTGGTGTTTCAATCAGTGGTTGTGGCCTTCGCCATAAACAGCGGCGACGGCCTCGTAATGCATCCGGATCAGATCGCGCCCGAAATCGCCTTCGAAATCGCGCCAGACCAGGTGGATGTGATTCGCATTGTTTTGCGTGTTGTCGTATTCGATCAGAAAGGTCGGACCCTGCACACGGTAATAATGCGCATCGCCGCGTTCCACGCCGCCGATCCAGAGAAAGCGGATGCCGTCCCTGCCGGCCTGCTCGATGCTTTCGAGCCGGGCGCGGGCAAGGGGCGCCGCCTGCACGATGGCTACCTCGCGCACGAGTTCCATCAACTTGTCCTGTTGCGCGGCGGTCAGATCGTCCCAGGGAACGCCGGAGTCTTCCAGCGGCTCGACGAGTTGTTCGTTGCCGGTGAGAATGTCGCGCGGCACGGCGACTTCCAGGATGGCCTCGGATTGCTGTTCGGCGCTCAGCGAAGTGACGAGCTCCCGCGCCAGGTCTTCCTCCCGGTGCAGCACCCGCGTTCCATTTTGCAACCCCCCGCGCGCCCCGCCGCGCACCTCGGCGGGATTGCTGCCGAGAAACTGCGGCGTACTGGCGATGCCGGCGGCGCCGGCGAAAGTCCAGTTGAACGCCAGATGATGCCCTTCATAGCGCAGCGCCCAGGGCGTTTCCATGCCGGGCCGACCGAAGATCGAGAAGAAATAGAGTTCCGGGTCGCGATCGAAGCGGCCGTTGACCTCGATTTCGGCGAGCACAGACTCAAGGCTGCGCACGTCTTCGGTCTTGGCGAAACCGTCGGCGCTGAGAAAGACCCGCAACAGCCGCCTTGCCGCGGCGCGCTGCTCTTCGTTCATGGCCTTGTAGGGCACGCCCTTGCGGTCGACCGGCGTGAAGAACCAGTTGCCGCGCTCTGCGTCGTCGAAAGCGAACAGGGCGCTGTTCCGCTGCATCTCATTGAGCGAGGCGATGAATTCCCCGACCGCGGAGATCATCTCTGCGGTCAGTTCGATCTGTTGCTGGGAATGGGCGGGTGTGGTCAACAGGCACAATGCAAGCGCCGACGCCAACCCGCGAAGAATCCCCCCGATGGCTTTCCGCATGGCTTTGCCTCCCGTGGACGGTAGGCTTGGAAGCATAAACGCCGGACTGGTTCAGGTCCAGTATGGCGTCGAACCGACCGGAATGGTCGCCTTTGGACTGGGTGGCGCCGGCGGCATCGGCGCCGACGCTTAGTCGGCGACGCGCAGGCGCAGGGGTTTGCTTGCGTAGACGAGTTGTCCGCCGGCGCGGTACGCAAGGAACAAATCCCACGGCGAATCGTCGAGACCGGCGTTCAGGATCAGGCCGCGAACGACGGCGAAGCGCTCGACCGGCGCGAGCGAAGCCGACGCGCGCAATGGAACCAAGCCCGCGAGCGTGCCGTCCCAACCCGTCACCTCTCCATCGGCGCCGAGTTGCGAAACGCGGCCCGAGGCGTCCACGAACAGCAGATGGAAGACGCCCGGCAAGCCCGCGTGGCGCGGGTCGGGTTCGACTTCGGCAACGAGGTCGAGCGCGTCGCCGGCGCTCAGTTCCCCGTCGAAACCGGCGTCTGCCGGCGCGTCCAGGGAAATCCGCGCCCGCGCCGCGAAGCCCGCGCCCGCCATCGCCTCGATGGCGGACGCTTGCTCCTCGAACGTCTTGGCGAGTCGGGCCGGGGGCTGCGGGCCGAAGGGACCGGCCGTGAAGGCGGGCACCGCACGTTCGGACGGGGATTCCGCAGCGGAACCGGCGACAGGCGCCACAGCCTCCGCCGCGGCGCTGCTGGCGCCCGCGCTTTGATTCAACGTGGCGGCAACCGTGAACTGTCCAGCATTCGATACTCCGGCCCAAGGACTCAGGCTTGTCAGTTTGTAGCTGAGCGTGCCGATTTGCCAGCCGTTCCCGCTCGGGACACGTGTTTCATTCGTTGAAGACGTGTAATTCCAATCCCATGCCTCCCCAGCGGTGGCGGCAGGCGCGGACAGCACGACCCAATAATCGGTGCTGGCGACCAAGGAGCAGTTGCCTGAGCAGTAGTAGATGGCTTGCCCGCCGGTGTCGGGCGGGTTGTTGCCGGTCAGCGTCGCTCCCGATACGTGGGAACCCGGGCTATCGCCGCTGTCAGTCCACAACTGAATTCGCAGCGCACCGGGACTGTCGCCAACCTTGCCATCGATATCGACAGTCACGCTTCTCAGCGTATAGCCGCCACTGTTGCCGCCAGAAGTGAATTGGTTGGCATATTCGGTGCCCGCGTTGCCCACAGAATAATAGCCATCGGCAAATTCGGAAAGATTGCTCACCGTCAGGGGATGGGTCGTGAAGTTTGCGGCACCGAGCGATGTGGCGCAGCCGGCCTCGCCGAACGCCCGATACTCGTAGACCGTGCCGTGGTCGAGGCTGCTCAGACTCACGGACTGCGAACCGGCGGTGACGGCGGTGCAACTCGCTTCGGTCGGCTGAGTTCGCTTGTACCACCAGTTTGCGGTGCGCCCCTCGAACGTGAGCGTCGCGCTGTCGCCGGTGACGTTCGTCGCGGTCAATGCCGGCGCGGCGGCGGAGATGTAGAGCGAGCCGGTGGCGCTGTTGGAGATGTTGTTCCAACCCAAGCCGCCGCTGGTTCTGGCGGTGTTGGCGATGGACCAGCCGTTGTTGGCGGGAACTGCGTCTTCGGCGTCCGATGTCGTGGCGGTCCAAGTGTAGTAATGATTGCCGGTGATTTGCCCGGCTGACATGACTACGAAGTAGGTTGTGTCGGCGTTGAGGGCGCAGTTGTTGCCGGAGCAGCGGAAGCTGTGCCAGCCCGCCGCGTCCGGGTTGCCGCCGCTCAGCGTGACCTGCGCCGACGCTGCGGGATTGCCGTTGTTGGAGGTGTCGGCGGCGTGAATCGCTACGATGATATCGGCCGGATTGCCGGTCTTCGCGGCGAAGCGCGCCTTGATTTCCGACAAGGTGTAGCTGCTGAAACCGCCGCCCGTGGTGAAGGCGGTGGTGCACTTATTGACCAGGAGATGCATGAGGGAACCCACGCGGCAAACGCTGGAGCCATTGATTGAATTCCAGTTGTACACGGCGATGTTCGGTGTGGTGAATCCCAGCCAGGCGATTTCGTCGGCGCTGTTGCAGCCGCTGGCGCTATACGCGGCGTAGGCGTAATGCACGCCGCCGGCCAGACCGCTTAACGTGGCCATGGCGGCTGGAGCCGCGACATCGGTACAGGTGCTGTCCGCGGGCCCCTCCGTGCGCTTGTACGACCAACTGCCGGTGTGATGCGACAATTCCAGCGTCGCGCCGGTGGCGGTGACGTTTTTCACCGCGAGATGCGGGGGCGGTGTTTCGTTGGGCAGAAAATCGTTGGAAGCGTCGGACCAGGGGCCGTAGTTGGTCGCGTTGCCGCCCGCGTTGACGGCGCGGACGCGCACCTGGGCGTAGATGCCGTTCCGCATCACGTTGAGGTTGTGCGGGGTGGAGACGTTATCGCGCTGTCCGGCGTGACCGTAGTTGGCGCCCAAGTCGCCGGAGTTCCATTCGGCCCAACCCGACTGCCACGGGGAGGCGATCTGCTGCCGCCAGACACAGCCGCCGCTGTCGCTTTTGTAGGAGACGACGCAGGGGCGGTATTGGAGTTGATACCCGGTGGTGTTCTGCGTCAGCGCCGTCCAGGAGACGGAGCCACCACCCGATGCCGCGGTCACGTTGGGCTTGGCCACCTTGGCGGGAGCGGACGGAAGCGTGTTGACCTGGGCGCTCGCGATCGCCACGTTGCACTGTATGTCCTGATAGGCGCCATAGGTGTACTGGCTGTCGGAATCCAGGTCGCCTACGTTGGTCCGCTTCCCGCTCACCGGGCCGGCGCATTGCGGCTGGTTGGCGTTCGTCGACGCCGCGGATGCGGCCTGCCCACCGTTGGCGTAGTCTTGGCGGTAATACCAATCCCCGTTCCAACTGCCGATTTCCAGCGTGGCGCCTGTCTCGGTCGCGTTAATGGCATTGAGGTGCGGCGGCGCGGGCGTGGTCGAGACGTACCAGGGGCTGGCGCCGGGGGAGACGCCGCCCGCGCCGGCCGCGTTCACCGCCCGCAGGCGGTAGCGGTACTCCTTGCCGTTGACGAGACCGTGAATAGTGTGTGAAGTGGTGGTGGCACTGCTGCCGAAGATCGCAGTCCAACCGCTCCAGCCGCTCAATCTGCCGGTCCACGTGTCGTTGTGGTTCACCTTGTACTCGTAGCCGGCGATCGACGGATCGGAAGGATCGTCCCAAGAGAGGGTTGCGCCGCCGTCGCTGGCGGTCGCCGCCAGATTCACCGGAACGGCCGGCGGGTTGACCGGCTCCAGGGCGGGCGGCGTGTACGGCCCGGCGGGCGGCGAATTGCGCCAGCCGCTCCAGCCGGCCTCGTTGCCGGCGCGCAAGCCGACGATATAAGTCTTGGCGTTGTCGGCACTGAAGCCGATGCTGTTGGTCGCAACGTTGGTGTTGTCGTTTACGGGCGCGTGCCAGCTTGCGCCGCCGTCGGTGCTGTAGGTGACGTGGTACCTGGTCGCCGTGGCCACCGGAGCCCAGGACGCGGTGACCGTGGCGTCGGCGCGGGTCACGGTGACGGCACCCGGCGTTGCGGGCGCGGACTCGGCGCCGACCGGCGCGGCAAAGACGCCCATGCATAAGGCGACAGCAAGCGCAGCGATCAAGCGTCGCGCCACAATTCGCTGATTCATCACATTGAACCTCGCACTGGTTGCCCCAAAAAACCCAAACATACAAAAATTCGCGTAGATTGTAAATTTTCTTCACGACAGTATCTGGAAATCCAGCCTATTCCCCGTGCCGCCAGCTTGGGGACGACTATGCTTTAGCCCCAACCGAGCCCGG
Organism: Pseudomonadales bacterium; assembly: GCA_963664805.2. Lineage (GTDB taxonomy): Bacteria > Pseudomonadota > Gammaproteobacteria > Pseudomonadales > Pseudohongiellaceae > UBA9145. The sequence continues at coordinate 1,256,598 of OY761612.1, forward strand.
TCGTTCTGGACTCAATGCCGAAAGAGTCATATTCTCGCCCTTGGCGGCGCGTCTCAGAACTTTTCGCCGACATGCGGATTCACTTGCTACCCGGATGCGACGGAACAGCGCCCTCCACGCCGGGCCGCCGCGCGACCAGAGCGGCAACCCGGCAATTTTCACACGCAGGCTAGGGGACCGAAGTCCAATCCAGCCAGACCTCTCAAGGGGGAAGGAACATGAAGACCGACAAATTCAAACTGACCGCGTTGTCCGTGGGCATCGCCGCGGCCATCGGCTCGGCGCCGCCGGTATTTGCGCAGGACGAGGAAGCGCTCGAGGAAATCCTCGTAACCGGCTCCTATATCCGCCGCACGAGTTTCGACGGCACCAAGCCGGTGCAGGTGATCAACCAGGAGACGATCGAGCGGATCGGCGCATCGCAACCTGTCGATGTGCTCAAGGAACTGACCGTGAACAGCGGCTCGCAGTTCTACAACGAGACCAACAACCGGGCCGGCACGGCGATGTTCAACGTGCGCAATCTCGGTCTGGGTTCGACCCTGACGCTGTTGAACGGCAAGCGCGCGGGAATCGCGCCGGTGGCCGACGACACCGGCACCGACTATCTCGACATCAACCAGTTTCCGATCACGATGATCGAGCGCATCGAAGTGCTGACCGACGGCGCCTCAGCCCTGTACGGCTCCCAGGCCGTAGCCGGCGTGGCGAACATCATCACGCGCAAGGGTTTTGAAGGATTCGAACTCAGCGGCAGCTATTCGAACTCCGAAATCGAACAGCAGGACATCGGCTTCGCCGCCGGCGCCCAGTTCGACCGGGGCGGCTTCAACATCTACGCGAGCTGGTACGAGCAAGGCGAAGCCTTCCGCTCCGATTTCGACTGGCTCAACGAAAGGCTCAATCCGAGCCCGCGCGAATCGCGCTTCCTGTCCTCGACCGGCTCGCCGGGCACCTATCGCGGCGCCACCTTGAACGCGGCAGGCAACGCCGTTCCCACCGGCGGCAACCGCCTGCCGGACCCGGACTGCGAAGCCGCCGGCGGCGTTCTGCGCAGCCCGAGCGACTCGCGCTGCCGCTATCTGTTCGTCGACCAGGTGGCGATCATTTCCGCCGAAGAGCGGGTGCAGGTGTTCAACGAATTCGAATGGGAATTCAGCGACCGGCTGCGCTACTACGCCGAAGCGAGCTATTCCAACAACATCGTCAAGCGGCCGAGTGGCGGCGCCACCTTCAATACGGGTCAGGCGGTCGGCGGCGGCTGGACGATTCCGGCTTCGCATCCGTTCAACTTTTTTGTCACCGACCCGGCCAATCCGAAGAACATCGTCTACGTCGGGCCGGAACAATGGGACAATTCGGTTCACACAGCGACCGACCTGCAGGTAACCGCGCGTCCACTGGGCCGGGAAGTAAACAACACGCCGCTGACACAATACATCAAGCGGGAACTCAGTTATTCGCGCATCCTCAACGGCGTCGAATTCGATATCGGCGACACCTGGAGCATGGACCTCTCCTATGGCTGGGCGAATTCCACGCGCACCACGAACGCGCCGCACAACTACCGCTCCGACGTCTTCCAGGATCTCGTCAAGGCGGGCGAATGGAATCCTTTCGGCACCCGCCTCGCCAATCCCGCGCTGGTTTCGCCGAAGGACGGCACGAGCACGGCCGGCAACAGCGACATCACGCTGGCCAAGTTCGACACGCCATCGGCGAGCAACGCCAGAGTGCTGGAACAGGTCACCGACCTGGTGTTCACCGGCGACCTGTTCGAGTTCAACGGCAATACGGTGCAGGCGGCCTTCGGCTCCCAGTTCCGCGACGTACAGATCGAGATCATCGGCGACTCGCTCGAATCCGCCGGCGAAGCGAACGAACAAAGTCTGTCCGGCCCGGTGGAAGGCAGCGAGGACGTGTGGGCGGTGTTCGGCGAGATCGTCGTGCCGGCGACCGACAACCTCGAATTGCAATTCGCCGTGCGCAGGGAAGATTACGGCGGCCGGATCGGCGCCACCACCGATCCGAAGGTGGCCTTCGAGTACCGTCCGCTCGACTGGCTGGGCTTCCGCGGCTCCTGGGGCACTTCCTTCCAGGCGCCCACGGTGCGGCAAACGGCCTCGGCGACTTCGTCGGCCTTCATCGACGACCCCGCCTCGCCGACCGGACCCGGCGGCAGCACGGTTTGCGTTTCCACGGGCTTGAACAACAACATCACCGTGGCGGTGCAGGGCTCGCCCAATCTGGCGCCCCAGGAGTCGGAGAACTTCAACCTCGGCCTGGTGTTGCAACTCGAGAACGGCTTCAACGCGAGTGTGGACTACTTCAACTTCGACTACCAGGACCTGATCGCGCAGTCCGAAGGCGCCCAGGCGATCGTCAATAACGACTGCGAGGACGACGGCATACCCAACGATCCCAGGGTAATCCGCGACGCCGGTGGCCAGTTGCGCCAGGTCAACACCGAGTTCGTCAACATCGGCTCGGTCGAAACCAGCGGTCTCGACGTGAATCTGGCCTGGGATGTCGATGTCGGCGCGGGCGACCTGTTTCTCAGCGCGGCGGCGACCTACGTGACCGAGTTCGCCGTCAGCGACGGCGCGGTCAGCTTCGATGGCGCGGGCAGCAGGAACTTCCGCAACAACTTCTCGACCCTGCCGGAACTGCGCGCCCATGCCGGCGCGACGTATTCCTGGGGCGACAGCAGCCTGACCGCCAAGTACCGGCACATCGACGAATATCGCAACGACCAGAGCCGCAACGGCATCGTCGAAGCCTGGAACGTGTTCGACGTCCAATACAACCAGGTGTTCCCCGGACTGCTCGGCGCCGGCGATACTTCGGTTACCGTGGGCATGAACAACGTGTTCGACGAGGATCCGCCCCGGCTGACGCGGCTGGACGCGAACGGCAACGAATTGCCGGCGTTCCGGCCGAGTTCGGGCGGCGTGATCTACGACGGCCTGTCGGACCGCCCGGGTTACGACGACCGCGCCGGCCACGATCTGCGCGGCAGAATCGTCTACGTGAGGTTCACCCAGGACTTCTGAGGCTCGGCGGCGTGAAATCGGTGGGGCTTCTCGTTGTGACCATTCGTCGCGACCGGGAAGCCCCCGCCGAATCCGCTTCGCAGATTCGACTGCCCCAAAGGGGGAGCAGTCCAAGCGCACCCGCTTCGACTTCATTTCCCCTCCGGGGGAGCGGCCCGCGCGAATCCGCGTCGACCTCACTCCCCCTGAGGGGGGAGTCAGATCCGCAGAGCGGATCTGGTTGGGGGTTGGACCATGTATGCAACCGGACCACAGCAATGCGAACACTGATTTTCCTCGGCGTATCTCTCGCCGCCGCGAGCACCGCCGCGCAAATAGCCTCCCAGCAGGAACTCGAAGCCTGCGCCGCCATCGAACGCGCGATCGAACGGCTAGATTGCTTCGAGACGCTGACGGCGCGCGGTGCCGCACCCGCGCCCGGCGCCGCTGAATCCGCGACACGGGCAAGCGGGCAACCGCCGGAACCGGAATCCGCTCCCGCGCAGGAGGCTGGCGCGGCGCCCGTCGCCGGCCCGACGCCGGAATCCGGCCCGGAATCAGGGGCCGCGGCCGACTTGGAGCAATCCGTTCCGGCACCTCCCGCTCCGGCGCCGGAAGCCGGTCGGGACCGGTTGGAGAACGTCGGCGTCGAGCAATTGCCCGATAACCGGCGGGAAGAGCGGACGCGGGAAAGGGACGACATCGGCGCGACCGTAACGGAAGTCAGCGAAGGGCCTCGCGGGAATCTCCTTTTTCACCTGGAAAACGGCCAGATCTGGCGTCAGATCGAAGCCCGCTACGTGCCCCTGCCCGCGGATGCGCCGTTTTCGGTGCGGATTTCCCAGGGATTGTTCGGTGAGTACCGGCTGCGCGTGGGAGGCGAAGGACGGCTCGTGCGCATCCGTCGTGTGCAATAATCGGCGACGTGGAAAAACTCGACATCAGCCCGAGCACTTCCTCGCTGTTCGGGACGATATTCGTCGCCCATGACTGGCCCGACAGCGAGGCGCTCAACCGGCAACTCGCCGAATTGCTGCTGGCGAATGAGCGGTCGCTCGCCCGCAAGGGCGAGAATCGTTCCAACGCCGGCGGCTGGCAATCGCCGGGCAATCTGATCGGCTGGCCCGATGCGCCGGTCAAGGAACTGAAACGGCGCATCGAGACCATCGTCTTCAATCTTGTCGACCGGATCATTCGCGACCACGACCGGCGGCGCCAGTTCCGCCTGCTCATCGACGCCTGGGGCAACGTCAACCGCAACGGCGACTACAACGTCGTGCATACGCATCCGAATTGCATGTGGTCGGGCGTTTATTACGTCGCCAAGGGCAATCCCGACCCGGCCATCCCCCAAAATGGCTTGCTGGAACTGCTGGACCCGCGCGAAGCGGCCAATTACCTCCAGATCCGCAACACGATCCTCGACGGCCGGGAATTCATCGAAAACGTACCGGGCCGCATGCTGCTATGGCCGAGCTGGATGAAACACATGGTCCATCCCTACACCGGCGGCGGCGAACGAATCTCCATCGCATACAACGTTAATGTGGTGGAAGAAACCCCGGGCGCGTAATTCTTCACAAAGCGAAACTTTTAGTTCGTCATTCTGCGCGAAGCGTAGCACCCTACTCCGTCATTCTGCGCGCAGCGAAGCGCCCCCACTTCGTCATTCTGCGCGAAGCGTAGCGGAGTCGCAGAATCTCTTCGGGTACCGCACCCTCCCAAGGAGGTTCTGCGACTTCGCGCAGAATGACTGCAAGTAGCCGGACTTTAGGAAGCAAGCGCTCTGGCGTGATGGCGGATGTGGTCAACGATGAAGGTGGCGATGAAAAAATAGCTGTGATCGTAGCCGGGCTGCATGCGCAAGGTCAGCGGGTGCCCGGCAGCGGCGCAGGCATTTTCGAGCAGTTCCGGCTTGAGTTGTTCTTTGAGAAAGCTGTCGGCCCGGCCCTGGTCGACAAGGATGGGGAGGCGTTCGGTGGCTTCGGCAACCAGTTCGCAGGTATCGTAGTTGCGCCATTGGTCCCGATCCGGCCCGAGATAGTTGCCCAGGGCCTTCTCGCCCCAGGGGCATTGCATGGGCGCGCAAATCGGGGCAAAGGCCGAGACCGACTTGTACTTGCCGGGATTCTTCAGCGCGATGGCGAGCGCACCGTGGCCGCCCATGGAATGACCCATGATCGAGCCGCGTTCGACATTCACGGGAAGGTCGCTCGCCGCCAGGACGCGCGGCAGTTCATCTACCACGTAGTCATACATGCGATAGTTCGCCGACCACGGCGGCCGCGTGGCGTTGACATAGAAGCCCGCGCCGAGGCCGAAGTCCCAGGCGCCGTCGGGATCGTCGGGAACCCCGTCGCCCCTGGGACTGGTGTCGGGACAGACGATGGCGACGCCGGCTTCCGCGGCATATCGCTGGGCACCAGCCTTCTGCACGAAATTATCGTCGGTGCAGGTCAATCCCGACAACCACCAGATCGTTGGCGCGAGGCCTTTCGCCGCCTGGGGCGGCAGATAGACCGAGAAGGTCATCTCGCAGCCGAGAACTTCGGAGCGATGCTTAAACTTGAACTGTCTGCCGCCGAAGCAGGCAATGGAACTGACTGTTTCCGTTGTCATTCGCTCATAACCTTTGTTCCAGTGGCGGCGTACATCGAATGGTCGGCACGTATGCGATTGATCCGACCGCGGGCTGGGCATGCCCAGCCCCTACAGTTCCCCGAAGCCCGTCCACGGAGGCGGGGCACATCCGTCCCCGCGGTCGGATGTAGGGGCGAGGCATGCCTCGCCCGCCGGGGGCGCGAAATCTCAATACAACACCACGGAACGAATGCTTTCCCCCGCATGCATGAGATCGAAAGCCGTGTTGATCTCATCGAGCGGCATGGTATGCGTGATCAGATCGTCGATATTGATCTTCTCGTCCATGTACCAGTCGACGACCCGCGGCACGTCGGTTCGCCCGCGGGCGCCGCCGAAAGCCGTGCCGCGCCAGACGCGGCCGGTGACGAGTTGGAAAGGCCGCGTGGCGATCTCCTGCCCCGCGCCCGCCACACCAATGATCCAGGATTCGCCCCAGCCCTTGTGGCAGCACTCGAGCGCCTGGCGCATGACTTCGACATTGCCGATGCATTCGAAACTGTAATCGACGCCGCCGGTAAGCTGGACGATATGATCGACGACATTGTCGACATCCTTCGGATTGACGAAATCGGTCATGCCGAATTGCCGGCCGAGGGCTTCGCGCTTCGGATTGATGTCGACGCCGATGATGCGGCTGGCGCCGGCGAGCCGGCAGCCCTGGATCACGTTGAGGCCGATGCCGCCGAGGCCGAATACCGCCACGGTCGAGCCCATTTCGACCTTGGCCTCGAAGATGACGGCGCCGACGCCGGTGGTAACGCCGCAGCCGATATAGCAGATCTTGTCGAACGGCGCGTCCTCACGAACCCTGGCCACGGAAATCTCCGGCAGCACGGTGAAATTGGAGAAAGTCGAACAGCCCATGTAATGCAACAGGGGCTTGCCGTCGAGCGAAAAGCGGCTGGTGCCGTCGGGCATCACGCCCTGGCCCTGGGTGGCGCGCACGGCCTGACAGAGATTGGTCTTGGGATGCAGGCAATATTCGCAGGTGCGGCATTCGGCGGTGTAAAGCGGAATCACATGGTCGCCCGGCTTCACGGATTTCACGCCCTCTCCGACCTCGACCACCACGCCGGCGCCTTCATGGCCGAGAATCGCGGGAAAGGCGCCTTCCGGATCTTCGCCGCTGAGCGTGAACGCGTCGGTATGGCAGACCCCGGTGGCCTTGAGTTCCACCATGACCTCGCCCGCCTTCGGGCCTTCGAGATCGACTTCACAGATTTCCAGCGGCTCGCCCGCCGCGAATGCCACTGCTGCTTTGGTTTTCATTGTTTGCGCCCCCAACGTATGTCTCCGAGGCAATGTTGCACGCATGAAAGCCTTCCTGCAAGAGTGGGCCAGATGTAGCGCAGTCCAACATTCAGAGTGTCAAACAATAGCTCGCATGGCCGATACCGCCTGTATGCCCGCTGTTTGAGCTCACAAGTTTGTGAGCTTCGTGCGCGGCCTTAGCGTATCAGGTAGGAAAATGGAGGTTGTTGAACACCAATTGACTATGTTTCGCGTTGTATCGATAAATCATGGCATGTATGACTTGAAATTAGGGACAGAGACATGGCGCAAAATACACAGATTGAGTGGACGGACGCGACCTGGAATCCCGTGACGGGGTGTACTCAGATTGGCCCAGGCTGCGACAACTGTTACGCAAAGCGGTTCGCGGAGCGATGGCGTGGACTTGAAGGTCACCCTTACGAGCAGGGATTCGACCTTCGACTATGGCCAGAACGCCTTGAGCAGCCTGTCCAGTGGAAGAAGCCGCGGATGATCTTCGTAAACTCGATGAGTGACCTGTTTCACAAGAATATCGACCGGCGTTTCGTGGACCGCGTCTTTGACACAATGGAAGTCGCTAACTGGCATATCTATCAGATACTCACCAAGCGCAGTTCGCTCATGCACCGATACATTGAAAATCGTTACCGTGATAAGCAAGTCCCCGATCATATCTGGCTCGGCGTCTCTGTCGAAGATGCAGCCCACACTGGCCGCATCCACCATCTGAGAAGAATCAACTCTAGAGCTCGATTTATTTCGTTCGAACCGCTTCTTGGACCGATAGGACCAGTAGACTTGTCCGGCATCGCATGGATTATCGTAGGTGGCGAGAGCGGCCCAGGAGCGAGAGCAATGGAACCGTCTTGGGCAATCTGCCTGCGAAACCGATGCCGAGAGGCTGGTGTTGCTTTCTTCTTCAAGCAATGGGGTGGGGCACGGCCCAAATCTGGAGGGAGACTTCTTGATGGCGAAGAATGGAACGGCTTCCCTTGGCAAATCGTGCCTAAGGAAATTGTTGATTCATTGCGGGATAAATGTGCAGCGTGACCCAGTTGTCGGAAAAATATCGTGGCCGAGAACAATCACTTATAAAGCATCGCTTTCTAAGGCTATCCTCTTAGATGCCGCATACAAAATACTTCAAGCTCGCTCGAATACATTCAATTTCGTCGATGCTTTTGCCGGACCTTGGAATACTGCCGACGGCAGCAGTCACTCAGATACGTCGTTCGACCAAGCAGTGAAGACGCTTCAAGGCGTACGGAACCAACTGGAATCATCACGTGGTATGAAATTGCGTATCCGATTTTGCTTCTGTGAAAAACGTAAGGCTGCATTCGAAGAGCTAAGTCGATATGCTCAAGCAAACAATGATCTTGAGATTCGCGTTTTTCGGGGCAAATTTGAAGAAAACTTGAATGATATCGCTGCTGCGTGTGCAGATGGCTTTACATTTACGTTTATTGATCCTACAGGCTGGAAAATCGATTCGCGCCCTATACTCAAGTTTCTACGTGATCGAAACGGTGAATTTATGCTGAATTTTATGGCAGAGCACGTCAATCGACACGCTGGATTCGATTCAGTTCAAGCTTCTTTCGGTCAATTTCTCGCATCAAACGAATGGCGTCAAGACTTTCATCGGTTACCGGATGAACTGAACAACGAGCAAAAAGTTCTTTGTCTTTTGCGAAGAAAAATTAGGGAATTATACGCACTACTTGAAACCACACAAGGGGTCGGCTAAGATGCGCGGATGCGTAACCTGCTTATCAGATGGAATCGAGTGTACGAATACGGTGTCGTCAGTCTCGTATTGGGCATTCTACAAAAACTTGACAAGGTTGTGGGCATTCTTACTTTGCCCGATTCTCTTGCGCTTTTGTTCGGGGGGTCGGGCCTGATGAGCGCCGTTCTCATAACCGCTGGCGTTACCGTGCTTGTCCTGTATTTGTGGGCGCATCTTTGGCCCGAACCCGCTACTACGTCCGATGTGCCAATGCGGGGGTTTCGACCGCCCGAATCAAGCACGTGGCTGGAGAGGCCGATGGCGCGGGCGCTTGTCAGACAGTCCAGCGTGGTCCTCAAAGTCAAAGCAAGTCACGGTAGGTCTGGTACTGTCGGGGCACTCCAAGACCACATAGACAGATTGGACGGAAGCAACCGAATCAAATTTCAAGATGCGCAGATAGATGAAACCACCACCCACTATATGGAGAAGGCCGTGGCTGAATTCCCCGAAATCGAAAAGGACGGCAGATACAGCAAGGAGGGGCTTGAGTGGTGGTTGAGAAGGGAGGCGGCGACAAGACTATGATTCCCGCCATGCTTCCTGTGATAGGATTTGAACACGCGAATGACGTGTGGTGGCCCCTAGTCGGGTTACCCGCCGAATACAACAGCCCAAGACAGGTTCGGCTTAATTACCCGAACCGGCGAATAGGCGGGGATTTCATGCACCGCCTGTCGTTCGCAACGGCCCGGCGCCCTATTGCCGGAACAACTCAAGCGAACGGAAAAAAACGCATGTTCAGAAAATTACTTCTTTTTGGGACTGCTGCAATGGCAATCATGTCAACGCTGCTTGCACCCAATACCACCTTGGCTGCGGATTGGAGTTTGACCCATACCACGGACCCTGTGTCCGGGGACGAAAGGGTTTCCGTGGGCAGGTCTGCGGACACCACGTCCGGGCAAAGATACTCGTTTATCGACGACCCCTATATGGTCGTTCGCTGTACAAAGAAGGGTTCGTTCCTTTCTCGTAGAGATTTGGAAGTTTATATCCATTGGGACGATTACATTTCCGATTATCAGAATGGTAACCGCGTGACTTACCGCTTCGGAAGCGAGGCGCAAAAGTCGGAACTGTCGAATCTATCGACTACCAACCAATCTACGTTTTTCAGGCAGCCTGATTCAGTAGTCGAGGGGATGATACGCGCTGCCAAGTCCGACACCAAAACGTTCGCGGCAGCAGTCACTCCATATAACGAAAATCGCTATGTGGGAACCTGGCGTTTGGATACGTTCATGACGGATGTGCGGCCCGTTCTGCGCCACTGTCACGTTGGACACTGGCTGCCTCCTAAGGAAGTCTTCAAGGGGGAAGTTCAAACCACGAGCACTGACCGTGAAGGCTGGCTGGTGGCGACTTTTGAGCCATCGACATATTTGCTGAAAGTGGCCCTGAGCACGCAATCAATCAGGATATTCAAGGTGGAAGACGATGAGTCGTACACGCTGGTATACAACGGAACGTTCGCGGACAATGGATTGGACGAGCAGGGTTGGCTGGTTCTGGACCTCAAGCAAGAGGGCTTGGCCCCGCATGTGGTTCTGTACAAGTCTGGAACCTTGAGATTGTTTGAAGCATGGTAATTTGAATCGGAGCGACTACTATGCCCAGACCACCGACACTGATAAAGGAGCGAGACCTGAAGGGATGCGAAACGCCTGAGCAACTGGCGCGAGCGCTGTTACGACCGCGCCGCGCTGGAAAGCCCGTTGTCGGCAATAAGCCTGCGGTAGAGAAGGTTCCTGCCGACAAGTCGGGCAACGACGTGACGCATCTGGTCAAGGGCGTCTAATCCTCTCATGTTGTGCTTTCCAGCGAACTCCTGCACATACCGGTTCAGATGTTTGGGAGACATCTTGTGGAAGGTTCCATCGTGAGCGCGTTTGAGCATCGCCCAGAAGGACTCAATCCCGTTTGTATGGGCTTTCGCCCGGACGTATTCTCCGACCGAATGCGTGACGGTTTCGCGGTCATGGAGCAATCCCTGATAGACGGTCGATTCGTCGGTGAAAACCTCTGCCTCAATTTCAACGTGTTCATCTATGAAATCTTCCATCGTGTCGGCATCGACAGAGCGGACGACTTTTGCCCGGATTTGATTCGTGTCCCTGTCCTTGATACCGGCAACGGGGGTCTTGCCGACCGTTCCCCGACCGGCCTTCAACTTCTTGCTGGCGTGTTTGTTCTTTTCCAGCCCACCCATGTACGTTTCATCGACTTCCACAGGGCCGTCGAAATCCGGGTCGTCCTCGCCTTCGCAAGCCCAAGCCTCGCGGATGCGCTGCATCATGAACCAAGCGGTAGCTTGCCGGATTTTCAAATCCCGATGGAGCTTCATGCTGGAGACCGATTTGAGCGAAGTAACGCACAAGTAGATGGCGATGGCCCACTTTTGCAGGGGGATATTGGAACGGGCGATAGGGGTTCCGGTGCGGACGCTGAAATAGCCTTTGCACGAGCGGCATCGGTAGGGCATCGGCTTGGCGTTCGGGACTTCATGCGTGTCGTCGCTGCCACACTTGCCGCAACGTCGAACGCCGTCAGGCCAAATGGCAGACTCGAACCACTTGGCGGCGGAGGCTTCGTCGGGAAACATCCGCATGACTTCAATGAGGCTCAAACCTTCGCGGAAGTGTTTGCCGGGTGCTTTGTGTGCCATTGCTGGAATCTCCTGAATCGTTGGAGTCCACCATACATAGAAAACCGGATGTTGTCAAGTAATGCGTATAATTACTGTAGAGAACAAATAAAGTGTCCGGTTCAAGAACACATGAAGTGTCCGGTCGTACATTTCCCGATCTGGAGTTGGATCGGGAGGTTGCATGGGCTTGGCGAAGCAGAGAGAGGATCGGAGGCTGATGTTGTTCGAGGATACGTATTCGATGTGGACAGAACGTCGTCTGACGCAGGCGCAGGCGGCGGAGATGCTCGGCGTTTGCGATCGGACGTTCCGGCGCTGGGTGGAAAGGTACCGGGAGGAAGAAGCGGAGGGCGGCGGCGTCGAAGCCTTGCGGGACCGGCGCATCTCGCGCGCCTCGCACCGCGCGGCGCCGGTCGACGAGGTGATGCGGATGGTGGACGAGTACCGCGCGCGGCATGCCGGCTGGAACGTGCGGCACTTTTACGCGCGCTACCGGCGGGGCGGCGGGACGCGCAGTTACAACTGGGTGCGGACGAAGCTCCAGGCGGCGGGCGCGGTGCCGAAGGGCAAGGGCCGGGGCAAGCACCGCAAGCGCCGCGAGCCGTCGCCTTGCGCCGGGATGATGCTGCACCAGGACGGCAGCACGCACGAATGGGCGCCGGGCGTGGAGTGGGATCTGATCGTGACGATGGACGACGCCACCAACGAGCACTACTCGATGTTCTTCTGCGAGGAGGAAGGCGCCTGGAGCAGTTTCCGGGGCATGCGCGACGTGATCGAGTCCCGGGGGCTTTGCTGCTCGCTGTACACCGACCGGGCCTCGCACTACTGGCTGACGCCGGAAGCGGGCGGCAAGGTGGACAAGGGGCGGCTGACGCAGTTCGGGCGGGCGATGATGCAAGACTTGGGCATCGACATGATCCCGGCGTACTCGCCGGAGGCGCGGGGCCGTTCCGAGCGGGCGTTCAAGACGCACCAGGACCGGCTGGTGAAAGAGCTGGCGCTGGCGGAGATCACGGAGATGGAATCGGCGAACCGGTATCTGCAAGATCACTACCTGCCGGCTTTCAACGCGGAGTTCGCCCGGCCGCCGAAGGAGGAGCGCGCGGCGTTCGTGCCGCTGGGACCGGACACCGACCTGGACGCGATCCTGTGCGAACTGCACGAGCGGACCGTGGGCCGGGACAACTGCGTCCGGTTCGAGGGGCTGACGCTGCAGTTGCCGTCGGATCGGCATCGGCCGCATTACTTCAAGGCGCGGGTGAAGGTGCGCCGGCACATGGACGGCAGGCTGTCGGTATGGCATGGCCCCCGGTTGCTGGGGCGCTACGCCGCGGACGGACAACCCATTGCGGAGACGTTGACCGATGCGGCCTGAACGGTGCGGCGCGGGCACTGCGCTACGGTCGCCACGCTCCCTCCGCGCAGTGCCCGCGGAGAACCAGAAACTTATGCCCGGAAACCGGACAGTTTACTTGTTCTAGAACCGGACACATTTATTTGTTTACAACAGTAATGCGTATAATTACCAAAAATTAGGTCTGTAGGAGCCGCCACCTATACGCCTCATTTCCAGATTCTGAAGCCGCTGCAAGAACGGGTGAAGATGCGGCTGCTGCTCGGCACTAATTCAGGCCACGGAGTTGAGGTTTTCCGAAATGTACAGTCCAAGATCGAACGCGAAGAAACAAAGCTACGGGCGCAGATGGATGAAGTCAGATTAGGGAGAAATTTGTTCCCCATAGATGAAATCGCACAAGATAAGCAAGATATTTCCGGAATGGGAAGCGCAAAATTTCGGAGTGAAGCAAGGAATCAGATAATTGAAATTTTGTCAAAACGTAAATCCGTAAATTTTTCCATTCTTGCAGTCAAAATCATGGAAGAAGTTTCAATTCGCAAGACACATATTAACGAACTTCTAAAGGACATGAAGAATCAAGGGAGTATTGAATACGAACTTCCTCACAACAAGAGAGTGCCTCAACCGGATACTGAGATTAGCTTACCAAAGAAGTAATCAATTCTTTTCCCCAGCAAAGCTGTCAGCGCCTATTGTGCAGTTTTCGACAACATGTGATTCCTGCTTAGAATAAATCGATTTGTTTTGGGATCTGGTGGCGATCCGCTTCGGGCAACAGTTCAGCGATCGCGCCTGCTGGAACATTGCCCAACTCCTTCGGCTCCAGTTTGTGCAAACCACCACCGTAGACACGGCTTTCCCCAAGCATTGCCCGCGGACAGATTTCGTTAAGGTATTCCCAAACGCGCCGTTTGAGTTCTGGTCGATCCTGCATAATTCGGGCAATGGGCTCCTGTGGATACAACATCAGATAGACATTGGCTGCTGTCGCACAGGAATCGTTGAGTATAAAGCGAAACGGACGACCACTCTTTTTGTCTCCGCGACCGAGGTACGTACAGACAAAAGGAGCCGGCGGACGGCGCTCCTGCCTGTACCATGGAGCTCGATGCCGGCAGATATAGCGTGCGGCTATGCCGGTCTTTTTTCCTTGTTCCAAATATGCCCACAATTTGGGGTGATCCTTTTCGATCTCGGCTTCTGTCCAAGGTGGATCAAGAAGAAACAACCTCCTATCCAACAGAGGATTACCGTCCCGATCACCCCTGATTTCATCACCAAGAAGATAGCGTGGACTCGGCAAAATTGGCTTGAATGCTTCCAGCGGCAGTCCTTTTTGCTCGATTTCCTGGGCCGTCAGAATAAAGAAGCTATTGTTGCCTGTCGCCAGTCCTCTCTTGATTTTGAAAAAGTCGCTTAGAATCGGGCCATTTGTAATCTCGGTCTCATCTTTTGCCGGGTACCGGGTCCATTTGGACTCACGGCGCAGGTTTTCGGTGGAGACCAACTTTTCCATCTTGGGCGTATCTAGTGTTCCGCCATAAGTAAATCGCACTTGGTGGTCATGGGGAGGAGGCTCGTTTTTAATCCAGACCACAGCAGAAGATACCAGTGCGTCGCGGAATTGCGCATCCTTCGGATCAAATCTGTGAATATGCAGCAGCGTCACTTCGTCGAGCAGGTAACGCTTTACGGACCTGCCGTAATTGACGTCCATGAACTCGCTCGGGATTAACCAGCCTGCCAAGCCTTCTTTTGTCATCCAGGCATGGCTCAAGCCGAGGAAATAGCAGTATAGACCGGCGAGCCCGCTGAATTCCGCACCGCAAATCTCCTTGACACGTAATTGGAGGCGTCGCTTATCGCTGCTATCGATATGATGATGTCTGACGTAGGGCGGGTTGCAAATCAGCAAATTGAATTTCTTTGAAGCCTCGGGTTCCACACTGCGCGTGAAATCTTCAAGCCGGACTTCAAGCCCCGTCTCGTTCCATAGTTCGACTGCTGGAACCCCGTAATGACGATCGATCTCGAAACCCGCGGCCGAATGGACGCTGGCTGCGGGAAATTCTGCAAGCAGAGCCGAATAGAACGCTCCGGTTCCAAGTGCGGGATCAAGGAACCGTACTTTCTCCCCACGATCAAGGACGGTTCGCGCATAGCCGAGCATTTCGACTGCGAGCTTTGTTGGGGTTGCGAACTGACCCATCCGATTGCGCTCGAACGTATCCTTTTCGGCATCAAGCCGATCCTGAAGTTCCAGCCGTCGTGATTCTAATTCCGTTACCATTTTTTCCACGCGCTAAAGCCCAAATTCCCTGAAATCATCAATACGATGCTCCCATACCCAATCTATACCTTCGGCAGCTTCATATCCAAGATAGCCACTATCGAAATATCCGCAGAGGAAAAGGACGAATCGCACACTCTCGCCGTAATTGGCGCGCAATTGTTTCACCTTCGTGGCTTCCTCCTTGCGCCGCTTGTTCACATTAGTGAAATCACCGGCAGATTTGGCTTCAATCAGCAATGGAAAATCCCCAACCCTGGCCATTCTCGGCATAACCACAGCGTCCACAGGCAATTTTATAGACTTGCCCGAATCCTGCTGGAAAACGGGCACATTCAGCTGGAAGGTATATGTGCCCGGCGTCATTGCGGCAATTCCTGCGACGTCCCTTGAGGACACATACCGATACCTCTCGCCTGACAGCCAATCACCAATCGCAGATAGCTGACGTTGTTCTTGAGCGTTTCTGATGATGGGATTGGCTTCGGCCCCGCACAGGCGATCCGCCACGATCGTCGCAGCCCGATAAAGTTCCTTTTCGCTTGGACCTTTCTCACGCCCCAACCAGACAAATAGACCGGGATCGGCTAATCGAACAATGATTTCGCCTATCTTCCTCAAGTCACGGTCTAATTCCTGCCGCCCCATGCGCGGAGGCAGACAATGATCTTTTTCCATCCTCTCGACTAGATTGCTGGACACGCCAGCGAGGCCAACGAGTCGGTCCCTCGCAAGTGGCGGACACGTGGACATCCGAAGCGTAGGCAATACAGATGGCTTCGTCCGCAATAGCTCCACTCCCACATCGGTGAGGTTCCGAGTCGCCGCGAACGTCTCCTGAACGTCCTTTGTAGTCTGCTCGCGAGTTTTCCAGAATGCCTCCGGCGCGAACCGCATGAACCAGTCGTTATACATGTCCACTGAAAGCGCAGTATCCTCATTCCAACGATCCGGCTTGTTGTAGTTAACCGCCATTGCCAGTTGCTTCACCCTGTTAGCTTGCCCGCCCCGAGGGGGCAGACGAAATACTAGTCCACTGCCGCATGATACGCCAAAGTTTGGAGCAAATCGGTTCGTCAGTGTACGGGCTCGAATATCTATCGGCTTCAATTCTTGGCCGTGAATCAATTGACGGGACACAATCCGCCCATTAATCTTGGCCGGCTATCCAACTTCCCGAAACGAGGCACAAGACAATGACACGCAAGCTGCACAAGTCGCTACTCGCTTTCTTCTTCCTGCTGGCATCGACCGGCGCCCTTGCCCAGGACGAGTCGCTGATGACTTATGACATGGCCACGCAGGCGATGGCCGCGACGGAAGCCTACGCCCGCGATCAGGGCTGGAACGTCACTATTCTCATCACCGACCAGATGGGCAATCCGGTCATGCTGCATCGCATCGACGGCGCTGGCGGACGCACTTTTGAATTCGCTTCCCGCAAGGCGCTGGTGGTGAACGAAACCGGAATTTCCTCCGGTGAATACGGTCGGCGGGTCGGAGCCGGCGAAATGGAAGAAATCGAAGGCGGTGTCACCTTTGCCGGCGGAGTTCCGATTTTCGTCGACGGTCAGCGTGTCGGCGCGATAGCCGTCAGCGGCGTCACTGCCGCGCAGGACGAAGAAGCGGCCCTGGCCGGCGTCGAGGCGGTAGGCAGCGCATCCAACTAACCGACCAGTCGGAGGAAACATGATCCATCCTCATCCGTTCAGAGCGCTTCTGGCGTTTTTCGCCATCTTCGCGGCTGGCGCGGTATCCGCGCAATCGGCGCCTCCCCCGTCTCCCCCAGCGGATTGGGGACCCGTTTCCATCAACCTGGAGGAGGTAGAGTATCCCTATCCGGTCAGCTACATGGACTTTCGGGTTTACAACCAGGATGTCCGGCTCGCCTACATGGATGTGGCGCCCACAGGGCCCGCCAACGGCCGCACGGTTATCTTCCATCACGGCGGGCTCTATTACGGCTGGTATTGGGAGAAACAGATTGCGGCGCTGAGCGAAGCCGGCTATCGGGTAATCGCCAAGGATCGCCTCGGCTGGGGAAAATCATCCAAGCCGGTCATCCCCTACAGCATCAACCTCTGGGCTTCCAACACCGCGCGTTTGATGGATCATCTCGGCATCGAACAGGCGGCGGTCGTGGGCCATTCCATCGGCGGCCAGATGGTGACCCGATTCGCCTTCCTTTACCCGGAACGCGCGACCCACGTGGTGACCATCAACCAGGTAGGTCTCACCGACGGCCGCAGGGGCCGGGGCTTTCAACCGCTTACCGGTGAAGTCGATGTCAATCCGGACATGGACGCAGTCTATGCCGGTCTGCTGCGCTGGGCGGAAGAAAACTATGTCAACTGGCATCCGGAATTCGCCGAGCACATGCGCATCCGTTATGGAAACCGGCTGAGCGGCGACTGGCCGCGCATGGCCTATGTGAGCCGGTTGACCGGCCAGATGCGCGGCATGGACACCGTGGTCAACGACTGGCAGCACATCGAGACCAAGACCTTGATCCTGGGCGGCGCGGAAGACTATCCGACATACGCCGAAGAAGCGCGAAACGCCGCGGAGATTTTCCCCAATGGCGAGGTCGTCAACATCCCGGGCATTGGTCACAACCCGCATGAGGAAGCGCCCGACATCGTGAACGCGGAACTGATTCGCTTCCTGGACTCCTAACCTCCTGAGAACCGGGGAGCGAAAGCAATAATATGAAAGCAGTGCGAGTGAACGAGTTCGGCGGCCCTGAAGTCCTTTCCGTCGAAGAACTGGATGTGCCCTCCCCTGCCGATGATGAAGTGCTGGTCAAGATCGAAGCGGCGGGTCTCAATTACATCGACACCTACCAACGCTCGGGCCTGTACCAGATTCCGCTGCCCACGACGCTAGGCCTGGAAGGCGCCGGCAGCGTCGTAGCGGCCGGCCCCGACGTGAAAAGCCTGAAACCGGGCGACCGGGTCGCGTTCACCAATGTCATGGGCGCCTACGCCGACTACGTCAAGACCCAGGAAGACAGGCTCGTCCCCATTCCGGACGGGGTTTCATTCGACGAAGGCGCGGCCGCCATGCTGCAGGGCTGCACCGCGCACTACCTGAGCCAAACCACCTACAAGCTGGGCAAGAGCGACCGCTGCCTGATCCACGCCGCCGCGGGCGGCGTCGGCCTGTTGCTGATCCAGATGGCAAAGAACGCGGGCGCGTTCGTCATCGGCACCTGCTCAACCGAAGCCAAGGCCGAACTCGCCGCGGCCGCCGGCGCCGACGAGGTGGTTCTCTATACGAAACAGGACTTCAAGACCGAAGTGAAACGCATCACCGGCGGCGAAGGCGTCACCGTCGCTTACGACTCCGTCGGCAAGGCCACGTTCGAGAACAGCATCGACTGCCTCAGCAAACGCGGCTACATGGTGCTCTACGGCAACGCCAGCGGACCGGTGACCGAATTCAATCCCGCCAGCCTCGCCGCCAGGGGTTCGCTGTTCCTGACCCGCCCGGCCCTGTTCGATTACATCGCCGAGCGCGAGGAACTCATCGAACGCAGCAGCGACGTCTTCAACTGGATCCGCGAGGGTCGCCTGCGCCTGCGGATGGAGCATTTCTACCCGCTCTCCGAGGTCCGCGCTGCCCACGAGGCCCTGGAAGGCCGGCGCACAACCGGCAAGGTGTTGCTCAAGCCGGAAGGAACCTAGCCGCTCGCCGTTCTACCAGATCGACAACGATAAGCAATCGAACCCAACAATCGAGGAAATCTTCATGAAAATCAGCAAACTCCTGCTCGCCGCTTGCACAATACTGTTCGCCGGCAGCCTGGCCGCGCAGTCAATTGACCTCGGCCGCGGCGAGCTGCCGGTCACCGTACCCGAAGGCTACGACGACGGCGCTCCGGCGCCGCTCCTGGTGCTGCTGCACGGATACACTTCAAGCGGCGCAAATCAGGATAGCTACATGGGCTTCAGCGAACTCGCCGACAGCTACGGCTTCCTGTTCGTGGCCCCCGACGGCACGCGCGAGTCCGGCGGCGACCAGAACCGCTTCTGGAACGCCAGCGACGCCTGCTGCAATTTCTATGAATCCGAAGTCGACGACGCGGGCTACATCGCCTCGATCATCGAAGCGGTGAAATCCGAGTACAACGTCGACGAGAACCGCGTTTACCTGGTCGGCCATTCCAACGGCGGCTTCATGAGCTTCCGCATGGCCTACGAGCATTCGGACACGATCGCGGCAATCGTCAGCCTCGCCGGCGCCAACCACATGGAAATGCGCGACGCGCCGCCAAACGGCGTACACATCCTGCAGATCCACGGCACCGCCGATTCGGTGATCGTCTACGGCGGCGGCGATATCCAGGATGTCCGCTACCCCGGCGCGCTCAACAGCGTGCGGCGCTGGGCGTCCTACAACGGCTGCTCAATGGAAGGCGCGGGACGCGAATTGCGCGATCTCGATGCGAGCCTCCCCGGCCACGAATCCGGCACCTACCTTTTCGAAGCCGGCTGCAAGTCCGGCGGCTCCGCCGAGCTGTGGACCATCCCGGCCGGCGCCCACTCGCCAATCCTCTCGAACACCTTCGCCGAGCAGGTAGTCGAATGGCTGCTGGCGCACCCGAAGACCCGGGGCGAAAGCGGATAGATCAGTCTTCGCGGGCCGGATGTCCGTTAGAACGGCACCGGCCCGTTTTCTTTCCTGGCAAGAGTTGGCCATGCGGCATCGCCAAGGCCTGAATTGTTCACTTGCGATGGCGGTGTTGGCCGTTCTCGCTTCCTGTGGCAGCGAAGTCGACGAAGGCTATCGGCTGCAAGTTTCACACCGGATTGAATTCGACCCCATCGGTGAAATGAGCGGCATTGCGCGGAATCCGCTCGATGGCTTGTTCTGGGTGCATAACGATAGCGGGGATGAACCACGGCTGTTTGCTTTGGACGCAGAGGGAAGAGTGCAGATTCCAGAAAACCTAGCCGACGACTTTCACGGCGAAGAAACGGAAGCCGACAAGGAACCGTGGCCGGGAGTGTTCATCGAGAATGCAGTCAATCAAGATTGGGAAGATGTCACCAGTGACGGCGTCAACCTCTACGTCGCCGATATGGGCAATAACCGCAATACCAGGCGCGACCTTGGCATTTATGTCGTGCCATGGGATTCACTAAGCGATACCCAAACAGCGAACGCGACCCGCTTTATTCCGGTGCATTATCCCGAACAGACCGGTTTCCCCCCGCTGGAGCGACATTTCGACAGCGAGAGCCTGTTCTTTGCCGACGGCATCCTGTATGCAGTTACCAAGCATCGGCAACCGGTTCCGATTCAGCAACCGCAACCGGGAGCGAATCTCTATCGACTCGATTCGCAATCTGAAACAGCGTCGAACGCACTGACCTTGATCGACCACCATCCTGACCTCACTTCCGCAACAGCAGCCGAGTTATCGCCGGATGGCGAGACCCTTGCCGTGCTTTCCTATACAGCAATATGGCTTTTCGAGCGGCCAGAAACGGGCGATGCCTGGCTGTCGGCTCCTTCACACAAATTGGCGCTGGATACAGATGCCGCCAGACAGGTTGAAGCGATCGGCTGGCTAGATGACGAAACCCTGATCATTACCAACGAACAGCGGGACTGGTTTGAGGCGCCAACGGCGTTGTTTCAGCCCTCGGAACCGTAACTCCGATCCGCGTTAACCCGTGCAGATGAAAGCCGATTGGAACGGAATCTATCCAACTCTGATCATGGTCATGTATGCCGCATTGATCTTTTTTCATTGCGCTCATTTCAAAGACTCCATCGGCTATGCCGCCAGGTTCATGTTGCTTGCATTTTTCGCGGTTTCTCTGCGAGTCACCTGCTTACGGCCAATTACAGTGACTTAATTGTCGTGGACAGCCGCCAGATGCCATGGGCGCACAATCTGTTTCTCGACGTATCCATCGCTTTCGGCATTACGCAATGTGTCGGCGCGTCTGTAAGCTCTGAATCCCAGTTCGAAGTAGGGATCATCTCCTCGCGCTAGACTGGCGTGTCAGACCTCTGATTCGTCGCTACAACGGGCGTGCCGTAAATCTCGCAAGAATAGTCCGTATTTCTCGCAATAGGACTTCGGAAAACTCGCAATAGGGACTATAATCGAGGCTATGTACCAACGAAATATCCAGAGCCTGCTCCATGAGCTGCTGAGCGAATTCCGCATTGTCTACCTTACCGGGCCGCGCCAGTCCGGCAAAACAACGCTCGTCCGCATCTTGGCGGAGAATCTGTCGTTGCGCTACGTTTCTCTGGACGATCAGGCAACCCGCGCCGCAGCGGAATTCGACCCGCATGGGTTCATTCGCTCACTTGGCGACGAGCGCGTGGTGATAGACGAGTTTCAATATGTACCGGCGCTGATTCCCGCCATCAAGGAAGCTTCGGATCAACTGACGCCCGATCAGCGCGGTAAATTCCTGCTTACGGGCTCCGCCGACCTGTTCGCCTCCGCGCATACCCAGGAAGCCATGCCGGGTCATTTGGCGCGGTCGGAGTTGCTGCCGCTTTCCGCGAACGAAATAGCGGGCGGGCGGCCAAATGCGATTGATTTTCTGATGGAGCAGCAGTATTCGCATCAAGTTGATTATCCGGCATTGACCCGCAATCAGATTGCCGACGCGATCATCCGGGGCGGCTACCCTGAGCCGGTCGGCAAACGTCAACGCTTTCGGCGTGTATGGTTCGATTCCTACATCCGGGGCCGGTTGCTGAAGGATTTTGAATCGCTCTACGCCACCCGCACGGACTGCCACACCAATATCGCCACCCTGACGCCCTACCTGTCGGGTTTGTCCGGCAATCTATTGAAGTACGCCAGGGTCGGCAGCGACCTGCGCCTCGATGACCGGCTGGTGAAGAGATACATAGAGACACTGGAACTGATGTTCATCGTTCAGCGCGTTCCGGGATACGCAAAAAACCGCGGCAAACGGCTTGCCGTCAGCCTGCCTAAGATTTACTCCATCGATACTGGTTTGGCGTGTGCTTTGCTTGGCATTCGAGATGGGGAGACACTACTGACTACAAACCACTATGGCGCGTTGTTGGAAAATCTGCTGTATCTGGAACTGCGCAAGGCCGCCGCCTGGGCCGAACAGTCCGTCTCTCTGTATTACTTTCGGGATCGGCATCAGCACGAAGTCGACCTATTGATTGAGCGAGACGACGGGCGTGTGACGGGGATGGAGGTCAAGGCCTCGGCCAGTGTCTCTGCGCACGATTTTCGCGGTTTGTCAGCCCTTTCCGAATTCGCCGGAGCAAAGTTTCAGCAAGGCGTCTTGCTTTACACCGGATATCGTGTTCTGCCGTTCCGAATCAAGGACAAGATATTTTACGCTCTTCCATTGAGCGCGTTAGTTCCCATTCCCGATTGATCATAGCCGATTCGCTTCGCGTGCGATTTGCGTGTCGATACCCTCCAGTGTTCCCTTCAAGCTCTCGATGGGCTGAATCGGAAAAAGCTGTATTTCGTCGCGGAAACCGATCATTAGCATCTTTTGTCCCGCGACGATTCTACTTGCATCCCTGATCTCTTTCGGAATCACGATCTGGTATTTGGGGGAAACTGTCACCATCGCCATGATGCCCTACCCTACCACGGACTCGGCGGTCTCGCATGACGCGCGCAACGCTGTCAAGGGATTAATCTTGAGTTCGCGAACGCTTGCGGCTTTCATGGGTGTCCCTTGAGCGGTCTCTACGCACATGGGTGTCCTTCTAGCGCTACCTTAACTTTTCGCTCGAACTGTCCAATCAGACCCGACCACCTCAGTCGGCTCCTTCATGCCGATTGCCACTGGACATAGATGCAGCCAGACAAGTTGAAGCTATTGCCTGGCTTGATGAGGAAACACTAGTAGTCACCAATGAGCAGCGGGATTGGTTTGAGGTGTTCGTAGAACTGAGTTCTTTATAGACCAATGCAAGGAGTGGGGTTCTGAATTACGCACCTAGTTCTGCTTCTGCTCCAATGGATTGACATGGAGCAAGCCGGGAAATCGTTTGAAGTCGTAGTCCGCCGAACACAATCTTGCTGAGTTTTCTATGGCCAGCGCGGCAATATGGGCGTCTGTCGTCAAATTGCCGCCGGTTCCGGCAAGGTCGATGAGATTTCGCAAAATTTCCCAGTGGCGTCTTCCGGGGTGAACGATTGACGATCCTGGTTGCCGCAGCCAGGAATCCACGAATTCCAGCGCCGTGTCGATCGGCAATGGTTTCTCAAGTATTGAGCGATGTGTCGAAATTCGCAGGAACGCAAGCAGTACTATCCAGGGAAATCCCAACTCGACCTCCCCGTTTAGCGCGGCTTCCAGCCAGTGCCGTGCCGCTTTGTGCTGATTGGCGCTGGCGTTGACTGCGTATAGCAAGATGTTGGCATCGACGAGAATCATTTCCGCAGCGCCAGTTTGCGGGCGATCTCCGAATCTTCCAGATTGTCGGCCAGGGCCAATGCCTTCGTCAGATCGTATTCCGGCCGGGGTTCGCCCATCTCGACAGGCTTGAGCTTGTAAGATTTACGGCGCTGGAATGTCTGCCCGCGCTCCAGCCCACGCCGCAACGTTTCATTAACCACTTGCTTGAAAGACTTGCCCGATTCATGGGCCAGACTTTTCAATCGTGCTGCCGTTTTGTCTTCAATCGTTAGCGTAGTGCGCATGTCTGCTGCTCCCGAGATCGATAGACGCATAATAGCAGACGAACTTCAGACATCAAAACATCATAGAGCTTACTAGCCTAGCCCGCGCCACGGCTTCAGGCGTGGCCTCCAGCGACGCACATTCAGGCAATAGGCGTCATACGATCCTTCGAATATTCGACGGAGTCGCGGCTCCTCGTAGAACCGCACGAACAGGTGAAACACGAGCATAAGCAATCCCGCGTAGGCCAACAGGATGGCCTGGCCCAAGATCAGCGCCTGCCCTGCGACGATGGTCGCCACACAGATATACATCGGGTTCCGCACGAATCGGTAGAGGCCGGACACTACCAGCACTTCGGTCTGCTCGATCGGCGATGGCGCGCCGCGTCCCTCGAGAGCGAAGCGGGCGAAACAGTCCAGCAGGCAGGCCAAGCCCGCGACGACTGCCACCCCGCCTGCTACTTGCTCGCCCGGCAGACCGAACAGCGGCGGCTGCATCGACCAACTTGATAATGCGTACGGGACGATGCCGGCTACGATGGCGGGACCGCCCATGAAGAAGGAGAACGACCCCAGGATCACACGCTCAGTTGTACCCTTCTCGAACATGTCATGAAGCCCGACGAGTATCGGGGCTAATTTTACGTCAGATCTCCGCCTGCCGTTGCCGGTGATGTTCTTCCAGCGCCTGATTCGCGTTTACGATTATCTCCAGCTTGTCGACAAGCGCCTGGACGTGTTCGCCCGGCAGGGCGAAATAGAATTCGTCGTCGGGAAGACCCGCGTACACCCGGTTTCCGATGCAGCCCAGGCTGCTCATGCTCCTGCCCGCCTGCATGACGGCGGGAATCATCGCGCAGGTCGGGCGTCCCATCACCGAGTTCTCGATGCCGACCCCGGCAGCGACCGCGGCTTCCGCCAGCAGCATCATTTGCCTCGGTTCACCGGAGATGATGACGACATCGGGAACTTCGGCGGCATCCTTCAGAGGAGAATAGACCGCACGGCGGAAAGCCTCCTGACGACGGGGAATGCCGGGCACTTCCTCCATGGCGATGTAGCCGAGTTCTCCCATCAATCCCAGCGTGTCATGCAGTTCCCCGGCCCGCTCCGCAGGCAGATCGACATTGTGCGTATGGCAGCCTATCGGGCAGTTGTAATGATCGGCGGCTTCGGTATAGAACGATTTGCCTTCGGCGGCGCGCCGCCAATAGGTGCAGCCGGAAGCCTCGGCCTTCCCCACATGCGGAATATGTTCCGGCGGCTCGTCGCAAAACGACATGGCAACGGGTGGAGTGCTCAAATCAAGCAGTTTTTGTATCTGTTCCGTCATTGCTGAATCTCTCTTGAGTTGGAAATCGGTTGGTTCATCTCTCCAGGTCGGAACCATTCACGACGCGCGTCACTCTATCACGGCTAGAAGAGATGCTGAACCGGATGCGTACCCGATCTCTTTTGGAATCACACCCTGTTATTTGAGGGAAACAGTCAGTTGTCATCGCCCATCGGAAGTCTCAACAGGCGTTCGCTGCGCCAGATTCGCACTACTCTGATGCGATTGGTTTCGTGCCGATAAACGATTCGGAACGGCGGATTGATAATTTCGCGCAGGGAAGCCCGATCAAATTCCGGCACGACCCGACCTAGGGCCGGATGATCTGCCAAATTCTGTACACGGTTCAGGATGTGCTCCACAAACTTGGCGCCCGACTCCGGCACTCCCTGTTCCGCGTACCAATCCAGGATAGCTTGAAGGTCGCCGAGAGCGGACTCCGCGAAGCAGATATCCATTGACAAGATATTACTTCAGACCAAGCCGTTGTTTTACTTCAACGAGCGTAACCTCTCGCCCCGCTTCCAGATCCGTCAATCCAGCAACTACCGCCCTCATGAACGCCCGCTCTTCTTCGGCCTTTTCATAATCGGATACCGACTGAACGACAGCGACGCCGCGACCGCGGCTGGTCAGCAATACGGGACGACGCACCTGGTTTACATGCTTTACCACTCGTCCAGGATTAGCCTTCAGGTCCGTCAGGGCAACTAGGTCTTCGGAGAATTTCATTTATATACTTCCAGTATTACAGGCCTGTTATCAGCACTCACGATAGCACCTGTTTACAGGTCTGTCCAATGCTCGGTAAATTCGACCTGGATCTGACACCGACAAGGGTTGGACATCCCATCCGGCGGGCCTAAGATTGCTGATCTGCTGGTAATTGTATGTCCCAACAAACTATAAATTGACCATGGTCATGACCATAGTATAATTTCCGGAACTAGCCAATCGATCCACAAATCCTGGTGAATGCGGATGAGCACCGAAACCGACAAAATCACGATCAAGGCATCGGAATTCAAGGCGAAATGCCTCAAGCTGATGGATCATGTGGCGGAAACCGGGGAGGAATTTGTTATATCCAAAAACGGGCGTCCGATACCGCGCCGCAGAATTGGAAGCGATCCAGAGGCATTCAGCGCGGGTCATTGTAATCAGAATGAAGAACGCGACCGGGCCTGAGATCGCTGATCTGCTGGTATAAGCAAGGAATCGCATTGGCCTCTTCGCGGAGAGGACGCCCTCTCCGTTTGTGGCCGGAATTTACAGGAGCGGCACCGTCACGGCGTACGACATCCTTTGAAACAGAATCCCCTACGCACATGGGTATCCCTCTAGCGTGGTGGGCCCGGGTTTCCCAGAAATGCCTGACAGCGCCACGCAGCCGAGACTCGATTCTCACGCAGCTATCACCGAAACGTCACTGAACAATTCGCTGGTTTCCTTGTTGACGCGGTCGACCGCCATCTTGTGATACTCGGGGTCAACTTCCACTCCGATGCTGTTGCGGCCCCATCTTGCGGCCGCCACGCTGGTAGTGCCCGTGCCGAGAAACGGATCAAGCACGGTATCGCCCACGAAACTGAACATGCGGATCAGCCGTTCCGCGACCTACAACGGGAAGGGAGCCGGATGGTCTCGGGTCGAAGCACCCGTAACGCCTTGCCAGATTTGCTGAAACCAGAGCTTGTGATTCTGGTGCGAAATGACGCTCAGGACTCGCTTTTCGAAGCTGGGTTTTCGATAACCGCCGCCCTTGCGCTCCATGAGTATGTACTCGATGTCGTTCTTGATGACCGAGTTCGGCTCGTAGGGCTTTCCAAGGAAAGCCGAACCGCCTGGAACCTCGTAATTTGCATTCGCGATCTTGTACCAGATGATCGGGGCCAAGTTTACATAGCCCATCTTGCGGCAGCGCTCTTGTATCGAAGCGTGCAAAGGCATAACCGAGTGTTCGCCATTATTCTTTCTTCGAGACAGGCATACGTCGCCAACCACGCAGATCAGCCGGCCACCTGGGACAAGGGCCTTGTAGCAACGCTTCCAGACCTTGTCGAGTTCGTCCAGGAATTGTTCGTAGCCGGCGATGTACCCCATTTGTCCTTCATGCTCGTTGTAGCGTTTGAGCGTCCAATACGGCGGCGACGTGACGATCAGATGGACGCTCTCCGGGCTTAGCTCAAGCAGCCGCGAATTTTGCAATAACAGATTGTGAGTCGTTGGAATTTGATGAAGCGAGTATTCGATGCGTGCGAGAAGATGTGCGTCCTTCGCGATCTTCGGCAATTCAGTCTGCGGATTATCGATCCCGCGCAATTCCTTCGGAACGAATTGCTCCAACGATTCCTTGTTCATGGCAGTCAATTCTCCTCGCTTCGTTGTCGCATCTTATCCCGCAATCCGCTGCATTGGCGAGGAAACTGCCACAAACGGGAACGGCTATTGGGGTGGGTGTCCAATTAGACGCCGGCCTGAACATAGCCGATGTCCAGGAGGTGATCGGCTCGGCCATCGGTGGCGTGAACGTCACCCAGACCGTCGAAGGTCTGGAACGCTATCCGGTCAACATCCGCTATCCGCAATCCTATCGCAATTCGCCTGAACAACTGTCTCTGCTGCCGATCGTGACAGCGTCCGGCGAACGGATAGCCCTGGGCGATGTCGCGAGCGTGTTTATCGAAGACGGCCCTCCCGGCATCAAGAGCGAAAATTCGCGAATCAACGGCTGGGTTTATATCGATATCGACGGAGTCGATATCGGCGGATACGTTGAGGAAGCCATGCAGGCGGTAGATGAGCAACTCGACCTGCCGGCCGGCTATTCGATCAACTGGTCGGGCGAATACGAATACATGCTCCGCGCCAGGGAAAGACTCACCTATGTCGTGCCGCTGACTTTCGCCGCGATTATCGTATTGCTGATTATCAATTTCCGGCAAATCGCGCCGGTTCTGATGTTGATGGGTACAATGCCGCTGGCTCTCGCAGGCAGTTTCTGGCTGCTGTACGGTATGTCGTTCAATTTTTCGATCGCGGTCGGTGTGGGCCTGATTGCATTGGCCGGCGTGGCGGTCGAACTCGGCGTCATCATGCTGGTTTACCTCAACCGCTGCAGCAAGGGCGTTCTGGACACGAATCCGGCTGCCGATCAGCCGCCGGCCCACGATACGCTTTTCGACGCCGTTCTTCATGGCGCCAGCTTGCGAGTGCGTCCGGTGTTGATGACGGCCGGCTCCACGATAATCGGATTGTTTCCGATCATGCTCGGCACAGGCACGGGTTCCGAGGTATTGAGCCGTCTGGCGGCTCCCATGGTTGGGAATGGTCAGCGCCGTGCTGATAACGCTGCTTGTGCTCCCGGCGGTGTTTTATCTGTGGAACAGAAAAATGTACGAAGTTCAGGAGCAATCCTGAATCTCCGCCTGCCGTTGCCCGTGATGTTTCTCCAGCGCCTGATTCGCCGCTCCAGGTCGGCGCCATTCACGACGCGCGCCACTCTATCACGGCGGGAAGAGATGCTGAACTGGAAACGACCGCAAAGCAGGCATGGTCTATTCGCGGAATGATCGACCAAAGGCCGCTACGCTATAATGGACTGGTCCACGAATCTAGGTGAATGCGGATGAACACCAAAACCGGCAAGCGGAAAACGGAGAAGCCCGTCAGCCTGCTCGGCGTGGACAAGAACAAGATCAAAATCTTAGGCGACATCGTTGATCCGCTGGACATTGAGTGGGAAGCTGGCCAAAGGGAAAAGCGGGCTCCAAGCGACCGTTCTCCACGAATTTCACCCCGACCCCGCTGATCGACTCATTGTCGCGACAGCGCTCGATGGCCTTAGGCTGTTAACAGCGGACGAATGCATCCCCGGTTGGCCCGGCGAACTCAAGCGGCTGGTGAATGAGCCAGGATTTAATGCCGCGGGGTCGGTGTCCCATGCGACGATACCAGGAACGACTTCAATCAGGGGTTGCGAACAGGTGCCGATAGAATGTGAATAGCGAATCGCGTATATTTCGCCTCGACCTCACAGATGATCAATTTCGTTTGCAAGCGAGACCAATGGCCAGGTATCAATTGACCAAAAACGATCCCCGAGCGCTTCCCGCTTACACCATCACGGAAGTCGCTCACTATCTCACCGTGCCGCCGGCGACAATTCGCTACTGGTCGGTGGGCCGGGACGACCATGCGCCGCTGATCGAGGTGCCTAGACACTCCCCCACGTTGCTATCTTTCCTCAATCTAACCGAGTTGCACGTGCTCGCAGCCATTCGACGCAGGCACCTGGTGAAAATGCCGAGCATCAGAAGCGCAATCGATTACCTGGTGAGGAATGCCCGTAGCGCCGTGGACAAGCACCATCCGCTAATCAGCCGTGATCTGGAAACGGACGGGCTGGATCTCTTCATCGAGGAATACGGCCAACTGATCAATATCAGTAGATCGGGTCAGATAGCCATGAAAGAGATAATCAGTGGGGCGCTAAAGCGGATTCATCGAGACCCTGCCGGGATCCCTA
This sequence comes from Pseudomonadales bacterium, assembly GCA_963664805.2. Taxonomy (GTDB): domain Bacteria; phylum Pseudomonadota; class Gammaproteobacteria; order Pseudomonadales; family Pseudohongiellaceae; genus UBA9145. The sequence continues at coordinate 1,286,163 of OY761612.1, forward strand.
TCAAGCTCTTCCCATACACACGGTCTGCAATTGAGGGGACACCCACAAAGGTCATCATCGACCCGACAATTTCTGCCGGACGCCCCGTCATAGCCGGCACCGGGCTGACCACTGAGTTTATCGCCGAACGTTACAAGGCCGGCGAATCAATTTCGGCTTTGGCGCAGGACTATGAACGCACGGAAGAGGACATCGAAGAAGCGATCCGATGCGAACTCCAGGCCGCAGCCTGAACTTACGCTTTTTCTCGATCGCAACCTCGGAAAGCACGTTATAGCAGACCGACTTCGCTCTGAGGGGATCACGGTTGAAATGCACGACGACCATCTCGCTCTGGACACGCTGAATGAATGATTCTGAAGAACCGGACTTGCAAACTGTCAGAAAACACTCCATCTTTACAAACTATCAATTTTGTTATCAGATATCTTCAATAATTTCCCAGCAATTTTCTTAACATTTTCAGTTGCCTCACTCACTACTGCATCTAACTCGACGCTAGTTTCAAGTTGTATCGGCAAATATTTTTGACCTCCTATATTCTTAACTTCATCAAACTCCATCTCAACTTGTTGCCACACCGATACTGGACAGTTGCTCTGATCTAGATTAAACCAGAGTGGCGTAGTTCCCTTCTCCACCCACGCCAAGAAACTAACACCAATCCAAAAGTACAATTGCTCTTCCAAGCACAGATACACACCGTACTCACTGTAGTGATCATAGACTCTCCGAACCTTCTTGTAACCTGACGATTCAAGATTAATTGCAATTTGATCAACCAGATCCCTAAAGTTGATTACACGCTGAGCAAATTTGAAATTTTCCAGTTCGTATGGCTGTAATGGCGAGAAAGTTATGGTTGTCAATTTATCGACCAGATCTCTCAGTTGGTGTATTTCTTTAAGTGTTTCTTCCCCTGCAGACTCCAAATTTCGTAGTGTGTACTTCCAACTCGTAACTGCCAATTTTCTGTACTCCCCCAATCTCCCCCAAAGAATTGGAGAATCATGGGACTCATCGACTAAATCCTGGCCTTCGTCCTTGCAACGAATTTTAAGCTCATTCCAAATACTCCGCTTTCTTTCCTCTGGCACGATAAACAGGACGACTGAATGTTTGGTATCAGGCAGTTGATTAATGTATTTTATGGGCTGATACTTGGTTAGACTTGCCCAAAATTTGTTTTCTACGATGATTCGTGGAATCTTATTTTCATAATCGTAAATAACTAAGTCTGGGCGGCCTTCATCAAGTCGTTTTTCACCGAGTGCAGAGCCCGGGATAAAATTAATACCAATTGAATTCAACATATCAACGAACTTTCGTCTTGCAGATTGACTCCCCAAGATGTATTCCATCGCTTTTGTCGCTGCTGGCTCAGCTGGAAGATTGTGCGAATAAACAAAGTTTGAAAATAGGCTCATAGGGATTCGCGCTCTCCAAATTCAAATTGAATAATGAGTGATTCAGAATGAATCAGTCATCAGAAGAAGGTTCGAGAGATTCAAGGATACTACCAATATCGTCCGGTTGCAGAGCCCATCGATATGCTGGGTGAATTTCCCAGTCAAACCCAAACTCGACGGAAGTACTGGCTAAATACCTGTTCTGCTCGAAATACGTCCGTATTATTCCACCGTCCTCACTTGTACCCTTACGACCCGTGAGAAAATTAATTTTGTACATAAAAGCAGCAAGCTCTCTTTCTGTTGCACGCTGTTTGGTCGAAAACTTAAATTCGCCAAGTTCTTGAATGTTTCGAATCTTCTGTATTAAATCTCCAGTAGTATATACATAGCCTTGTCGAGTGGTTCTTTCCTTCCTATTTGGCTTCATTCCTAACAATAATTTTTCAATTGCTGGCAGTTCTGATCGAAACTCGTTAATTGTGTCTTGCATTCTACCCTGCGAATATTCTTCGAATGACCTTTTGACGTCTAGTGTTGAAATCAAATTCCCTCTCCGTTCATAGGTATTTCTAGCGGCAAGAGTACAAAGTTTCACCAAATCTCTAGGTCGCTGTCTGATTAGAGACATAAATACTCGATACATCGGAGCGTTTCGCCAATGTCCTACACCCAAGAATCGATTCTCCATAATCCTATTTAGCAGATATGCCAGTTCTTTTTGCTTCTTGTACCTAAGCGTGTGCTCATCAATTTCGTTGCCGAAAAAGCTCTCCACTCGCTTAATCCATAGTAGAAAAATGTCATTATTCGACCAAGTGTGCCAGATTACCGACCCTTCAATTTTATCGGTTGACTCATCTGAAGTCCTGACCAGGAAATAGACATCGGACCTTAACGCAATACGAAAAAATAGACGATTTCTTTCAGTTGACAAATCACGGACGGCATTTAGAAGTGCTGAAAGCCTATTGATATCCTCTTTTTTGCCTTCCCATCCGCGATCTAGATCATCTATATAGATATATATCGATTTAGATTTTTGATACTGATGAATGATTTCCTTTTTTGCAAATTGTATGTTTATCTCGGACATACTACCAAGAATTTGCAGCAAGTAATCTGTCAACTTTCCTCCCAAATTCTTTATATTCTTTGACCAACTTTTTTCAGGTATGTCGAGATTGGTTAAAACTTTTCGCGCTACGATTTCAATAATTCCTGTCTTCCATTCTCTGATCATTTCCATAAAGCTTGTCGACTTCTTCCCTATATCTATAACGTCATCCGGCTTAATCAATACTACAAGCTTATTTTGCTCTTCTTCTTCGCTCATGGCGACTTGAAAAAGTGCTGATTTTCCAATCCCTTTGTGTCCCACTAGTACTCTTAAAGGCAAATCAGTAATTACTTGATTGTAGACATGGGTTTTATAGTAGTACTTTCTTAACCGATCTCTCGACTCATCTTCAGCAGCCTCGCACCCAAACAAGAGCTGGATCTCTTGTTCATCAAATTGCAATTCTTCGCGAGTTGATTTCATCTATTAAATTCTCCGGCATTGATTTTGTTTACAACAACCCCTCAATCCGATCCATCAAATCTTCCATTCTCCGCAGCACCGGCTCATAGGCCTCCGCCTGTGTCATGTCCAGCCCGGCCTCGTCGAGCAGGATGTTGTGCGGGTAGTCCGACCCACCGGCGCTGAGGACGCGGATGAAGGCATCGCGCACGGCTTCGTCGCCGGCCAGGAACTGCTCGGCGAACCAGGCGGCGCCGCTGATCGAGGTGGCGTATTGGAAGACGTAGAAGTCGTAGTAGAAATGCGGGATGAAGGCCCATTCGACGGTGTAGGCGTCGTCGATGGTGAGGACGCCGAGGTCGTGGCCGTGGTAGCGCTTGAGCAGGTCACCGTAGATTTCGGTCAGGCGCGGGCCGGTGAGGGGTTCGCCGCGTTCGGCGGCGCGGTGAATCGCGAGTTCGAATTCGGCGAACATCGTCTGGCGGAACAGGGTGCCGCGGATCTGTTCGAGGGCGCCGCCGAGGTAGAACAGCCGCTCGGCGTCGGTGCTTGCGTTCGCGATCATGTATTCCTGCAGCAGGATTTCGTTGATGGTCGAGGCCAGTTCGGCGGTGAAGGTCGAATAGCCCGCGGTTTCGAAGGGGTTGCTGGCGTTGGCAAGCAGGCTGTGGACGGCGTGGCCCCACTCGTGGGCGAAGGTCGACATCGACTCGTAGTCTTCGTTGTGGTTCAGCAGCACGTAGGGGTGCACGTCGTAGACCGAGCCGTTCATGTACGCGCCCGAGCGCTTGCCGGGCTGCGGGTGGCTGTGCATCCATTGCTGCGACAGGCCATACTCGAGCAGTTCGAGGTATTGCTCGCCAAAGGGTTCCAGCGCGGCGAAAGTGATTTCCGACGAACGTTCTAGGTCGAAGACGCCGGTTTCCGCCTGCACCAGGGGCGGGTAGATGTCGTAGTAGCGCAGGTCGTCGATGCCGAGCAGGCGGCCGCGCAGTTCGAGATAGCGGTGGAACAGCGGCAGGGCGTCGTTTACCTGGGTGACGAGTTGCGTGTAGATCTCGGGCGGCAGGCCGTCGGCGAACAGGTTGGCTTCGAGTACGCCGGGGTGATTGCGCACCCGGGCGCTGAAGACATTGGCCTGGGCTTCGGCGGCGAGGGTCGCTCCCATGCCGTCGGCGTACTGGTTCCAGGCGCCCCAGAAGGTGTCGAAGACGAGCTTGCGGTCGTCGCGGTTCGGCGCGGCGCGCCAGAAGGAATAGCCGGCCTGGCTCAAGGTCGCTTCGGTGCCGTCGCTCAGGGTCACCGTCGGCCAGGGGATGTCGGCGTTGGCGTAGTTCTCGTAGATCTGCTGTGGGGCCGAGAGCACCATGCCGGCCTGGGCGAGGATCGCCTCGGTGCGCTGGTCGAGGGTGTGCGGTTCCTGCCGCAGGATGTCTTCGAGCATGAACCCGAACTTCTCAAGTCGCGGTTCCTGTTGGCGGAAGCTGCGGATGTTGTCCGCGCCGAGGTCTAGAATTTCCGGGCGTATCCAGGAACTGGCCTGCTCCAGGTTGGTCAGCATCTGCCGGGCGCGGGCGAAGCGCGCCTGGGCCGCGGGCTCGCGCTGGTCGACATCGCGCATCAGGCTGGTGTAGACGTATACGCGATACGCTTCCTTGGTGGTGTCGGACTGGGCCTCGAGGGCGTCCGCAAGTTCGGCGGCGCCGTTGTCGAGCGTGCCGCGGTAGCGCGACAGGGCGTCGAGCCGATTGGTCACGGCGCTGATGGCGTCCTCCCACGCCTCCACCGTCGGATAGATGTCAGTCAGGTCCCATTCGTAGCGCGCGGTATCGGACTGCGCATGGACATTGACGGCAATTCCCGTCAACAGCGTGAAAACCAGTAAGGCGGGAATCCTGTTCATAAGCATGGCGCCTTAGTCTCTTGAACATGAATTCCGGGATTCTAGCGGAAACCCGAACAGCGGGCACCAACTCAAACCCACTACGCTACGATGGACTGACCCACGAATTCAGGTATAAGCTGATGAGTACCAAAACCGGCGAGCAGAAAATGGGGAAGCCTGTCGGCCTGCTCGGCGTAGACAGGGACAAGATCGAAGTCATGGGCGACATCATTGAACCGCTGGACATCGAGTGGGAAGCCGAACAAATTGAAGGTTGCGAGCCCATCGACCCGAAATTGCCTGGATAGAACTTCCGGCCGCCCTTGCGATATGCTTGGGCGACTTTGGAAATGGGGTCGGGAATGGCTTCGAGACGACAACTGTTGCAGGCGCTTGGAGCGCTGCCCCTGCTTGGCGCCTGTGCGGCCGGCGCGCCGGCATCGCCGGCCAATTTCACGCCGTCCGGCGTGCCATTGCGGCGGGTCAAGGTATCCGACGAGCGCGTGATCCGCACCATCGCCGGTCTGCGGCCGTTTCGCCGCAATGGCTTCAACGTCTCGGCAGAGAAGCGCGGCACGAAGACTCTGATTCATAACTATGGTCATGGCGGTGGCGGTATTTCGCTTTCCTGGGGTACATCGACTCTTGCGGTGGAATTTGCCGGCGTCGGCAATCGGCGCAATTGCGCCGTGATCGGCGCCGGCGTGATGGGCCTGACCACCGCGCGCCTGGCCCAGGATCGGGGCTGGAACGTCACGGTCTATTCGAAGGATCTGCCGCCGGACACCACTTCCAATGTCGCCGGCGGGCAATGGTCCCCTACTTCGACTTACGACTCGGAATTCGTCACGCCCGCATTCCGGCGGCAGTTCGACCGCGCCATGGCGATCGCCTACCGCTATTTCCAGAATCTCGTCGGGCCGCGCTACGGCGTGCGCTGGATCAGCAATTACAACTTCTCAAGCGATTCGCCCGAAGAGGAGGATTTCCAGCGCCGATACGCGGGCTTCTACCCGCAATTGCGCGACCTCGGGCCCGGCAGCCATCCTTTCCCCGTCCCTTTCGCACGCCATTACGACACCATGCTGATCGAGCCGGCGGTATTCCTGCCCGCGGTAATGGCCGATTTCTTCGGCGCCGGCGGCAGGATCAACATCCGCGAATTCGCCGGCGCCGGGGAAATCCTCGCGCTCGAAGAAGACGTAATCTTCAATTGCACCGGCCTCGGTTCCCACGCGCTGTTCGGCGACGAGATGCTGATGCCGGTCAAGGGGCAACTCACTTTCCTGCTGCCCCAGGAAGAAGTCGAGTTCAACATTATCGGCAACGGCGGCCTCTACATGTTCCCGCGCAGCGACGGCATCCTGCTCGGCGGCACCTACGAGCGCGGCGAATGGAGCCTGGAACCCGACCCGGAAGCCACCCGCCGCATCATCGACGGGCACCGGACGTTTTTCGAAGCGATGGACGATCCCTGGGCCGCTTGAGATTCCACGACTCCGCTTCGCTCCGCGCAGAATGACGTATTTCCGGGGCTTGCACGGCGTGAGTCGCCGTCCGGCGGGCTGTGCGCAGCGGGCGTGCGAGGCAGGACGCCGAGCCCGAAGCCCACAGGGACGTGTTTATGGCGTCCGCTGCGCACAGCCCGCCGGACGGCGACGGTTCGAAGTCGCTTGCCAAGTAAGGGCATACCCACCGAACCTTACAGTCAGAACTGCTGAATTCGCCTGAAAAAGTTAGACATTTCAGCCGGTTCCCATTACTCTTTTTGGTTGATCCAGTTAACCCAGCGAGAAACGCCATGACACGCAAGATTGCCAGGTATCTCTCACTCGCCGCCCTGCCCGCTTTCGCCTTGAGCGCGTTGGCCCAGGACGCTCCGACTTTCTATCAGGACGCATTGCCCGTTTTCCAGAAGAACTGCGTTGCATGCCATCAGCCGGACGGTCCCAGCGTCGGCGGCATCTATGCGCCGATGTCGCTGATGGACTACGAGGCGGCCAGACTTTGGGCGCCGCTCATCAGGAACGCGCTGGAAACAGGCTACATGCCGCCCTGGGGCGCCCATGAGCGCCATCGCGGCGAATTCAAGGGCGAGCGATACATCGACAAGGCCGAGAAGGACCTGCTGATCGCCTGGGTTGACGGCGGCGCGCCGGAGGGTGATCCCGAAAAGGCCGCCAACGCTGAGGGCCTGGTCGCTTCGAGTGTCGGCACCACCTTGCCCGAGTCGGGCTGGTGGATCGGCGACCCGGATCTGGTCGTGAAATTCGATGAACCGGTCTACGTGCCAGACGAAGTCGAAGACTGGCAGCCAACGGTGCGGATGAACTACGAAGAAGGCGCGCACCAGGAGCCGCGCTGGATCTCCATGGCCGAATTGCGGCCCGGCGGACCCTGGGTGCATCACATCGTTTCCAGCCACATGGGCGTCGGCGTTCCCGGCCGGGGGCCCTTCACCTATCCGGAAGGCTGGGGCGTGCTGCTCGCGGAAGACCCGTTCATCACGGTGAACATGCATTACCACAAGGACCCGGTGCCGGGCTCGGCGGTCCATGACGACACCCAGGCGGCATTCAAGTTCTATGAAGACGGCGCCGTGATCGACCATGTGGTCGAAACCAACCTGCTGCCGCATCGCAACTGGACCATTCCCGCGGGCGATCCCAACTTCGAAGTGAACAACACCTTCGAGATCGAGGAAGACATCTACCTGCTTTCCATGGGTCCGCACATGCACTATCGCGGCAAGGCCATGCGCTACGAGCTGGAGTATCCCGACGGCGAGATGGAAACCCTGCTCTGGGTGCCGAACTACGACTTCAACTGGCAGTTCCTCTACGAATACGAGGAGCCCAGGTTTATTCCCGCAGGCTCCACCTTGCACATGTCCTGGTGGTTCAACAACTCGGAAAGCAATCGTTACAACCCCGACCCGGCAGCGGACGTGGTGTACGGCCCGGCAACCACCGATGAGATGGCCAACGCGCGCATCTATTACGCGCCGGTCAAGCAGCGCGGCATCGTGGTCGGCCGCGACCTGCCCCAGGACGTGCTCGAAACCGCGCGGGCGACCGAACAATTGCGCCGCGAGCGGACCGAATTGCTCGACCAGAGCGCGGACGACTTTTCCTGGCTGACTGAGGACAGCCAGTAACAGGGGCCTTGATTTCGCACGATGTGAGTCGCCGTCGGGCGGTGTGTGGTTCAGCGGGCGTGCGAGGCAGGAAGCCGAGCCCGGAGCCTACAGGGATGTATTTACGGCGTCCGCTGAACCACACACCGCCCGATGGCGACGGATCGAAGCCAAAATTCTCCGGGAGATTATTCGAGGAGGCGGTAAATGAAAACTGATCTCTGGAAACTGACGGCGGCGGCCTGCCTTGCGAGTTTCGCCAGCGGCGCCTTGCTCTCACAATCGTTCGCGCAATCGGACGACGGCTGGGTCAACGGCCGCACGCCCGACGGGCAGCCTGACCTGCAAGGTGTCTGGACGAATGACACGATCACGCCGATAGAGCGCCCGGCTTCACTGGCCGACCGCGATTTCCTCACGCCCGAGGAAATCGAGGCCATGGAGACCGGCATCGCCCAGCGCAGGACCGAGGCCGACAACAACATCGTCGTCCGCGCGGGCGGCAATGTCGGCGGCTACAATCAGATCTGGCTCGATTCGGGCGACACCGTGCTTTCCACCGGCCAGACCTCGATGATCGTCGACCCGCCCAACGGACGCGCTCCGATCATCAAGAGCGCCCTTGCCGAGCGCGACTTCTATTTCGCCAACGTCGAAAATCACTACGTCTATCACACCGTCTGGGACCGCTGCATCACTCGCGGCGTACCCGGCTCCATGCTCCCGGCGGGCTACAACAACGCCTATCGCATCATCCAGACCCCCGACACGATCACAATCGTCTACGAGATGATTCACGACGTTCGCGTCATCCCGCTGAGCAAGACCGAACATATCGACCCGAAAGTGCGACTGTGGATGGGCGACTCGGTGGCGCATTGGGAAGGCGAAACCCTGGTGATCGAGACGAAGAACTTCAACGACCGCGGCATGATCGCCAACAGCAGCGCCGGCGGCCGCCTCAAGGGCGTGCCGGCCTCGGATCAGTTGCACGTGATCGAGCGATTCACCCGCGTCAGCGAGGGAACGATCATCTGGGAAGCCACCATGACCGACCCGGAGGCCTTTTCATCCCCGGTGACGATCTCGATGCCGCTGACGCTGGAAAACGACTACCAGATGTACGAATACGCCTGCCACGAAGGCAACTACGCGATTCCCAACATCCTCAGCGCCGGCCGCGCCCGCGAACGCATGCAATCTAGCGATTGAAAGACGTTTGTGCATGCCGTCCCTGGCGAAACTTCGCTGATTTCTCCAGCCCCCAGCCTTGCCAGCACCCGGGAGATCATTCAGAGAAGGGCTTTTATTCGCTCAAGCAATAGACATGTTCGCCACCGAAGAAACGGCGGCGAAGTGGTTCGAGTCCATCTATTGGCGGGAAGGAACCAAGTGCGGGAAATGCGGCAGCGCGAACACGCTCGAAGTACAGGGCGCCAAGCCCATGCCCTACCATTGCCGCGACTGCAAGAAACATTTCAGCATCCGCACAGACCGCGCTGGAATCTTCCCGCGTCCTGCTTCGCAAGTAGGCTCTCGCTATACATCTCTGCTTTACTTCGCTGAAACGCATGTCCAGCATGAAGCTGCACAGCGAACTCAGCGTTACCCAAAAAGACCGCGTAGTTCATGATCCACCGTATCCAGTTGGCCTAGGCGGGAATGGCGAGCGCTGACAATCCCTTCGGCGAGCCGGTCAAAGTTGACGAAACCTATATCGTCGGCAGAGAATCGAACTATCAAAGGACAAGCTGCACGAAGGACGCTACATGTTCGGTAAGACTGCCGTGGTAGGCGCGAAGGATCGGAAAACCAACCAGATATGGGCGAAGGTTATCCTGAAGGTGGACAAAATGACAAGGCACGGGTTCATCGCCTAGAACGTGTTGCCGGAAGCCGCTGTCTAAATCGACGAATCAGGCGTGTATTCGGGAAATGCCGAATAATCACGAATCCGTCAATCACTTGATTGGGGGATGGCTGGGCGGCAAGGTACAAACAAACAGCATTGAAACCATTTGGTCGAGCTTAAGTGGGCGCGCAAGAGTACGTTTCACAAGATGGGCCCGAAGCACATCGACTGTTACATCAAGGAGTTTGTGGGCAAGAGTAATATCAGAAATTCAGACACGCTTAAGCAGGTGCGGCACACTGCTGTCAGTCTGGCCGGAAGGCGACTGCATTACAGTCGCCTTATCGCGGACAATGGACTGACAAGCGGGACCAGAAGCAAGTAGCGCTTTAGCAAGTGTTTCGGGGGGTAGCGCCTCTTAGGTCGCGCTTGGGATCGAGTATGGCTTTCATGGCAGTTTTCCGAGATCAATGATCTGGAGTTGATAGCGTTACTTCCCCAGTCAAGCCGTTGTAATGGAGCATTGCACCGTGTAGAAATGATCTTCCCAACAACGCGGCGTAAGGCTGGCCCCCAGCGATCAAGTGCGCACCGAGGAACCTACCGTACTGGGTTCGACCTATATCTGGAAAATACAATTGTCCAAGATGCACATTAAGTTCTTCTTTCCCGTGTACCCCTGACACAGGCGACCTGTTTACGATAGGAAGGCCCAACAGTTCAGCCAAGCGGGAGTCAATGCAACTTTCTGTTGCACCAGTATCTATCAAGGCCGGATATAGGTGCGCAGGCAATGCCGGAATTGTCTCTCCTGGACGATAGTTCAGATCAAAGCCGATACGAACACTGATTGTCGGCCCATAAACGACCAGACCTTCTGCTCCCCGGTCGTTACACTGAATCGTTGGCACCGGAATACTCCCTGTAAAGAACCGATGCAGGTAGCGTTACGCTTTGCTCTCCTACTTTTCGGATAAGGTAGGGTCCGCGACCGTACTTCTGTACGGCAAAATTTGCCGCGTCTTGAAATCCATCAAAAGAACCGACAAATTCTTCTTCGTAAATCACTACCCATTTCCCGAAATAATCGACTTCTAGCCGATTTCGCATACTCTCAAATGCCTGAATTTCGTTGCTAAGTGTGTTCATGGCTCACCACCTCCCCTTTCCGATGGCTGCGAGCAAAAAATACGACCGATGATCTTTACACGCGAACGAATCGCTGTAAATACCACTATATAATGTAGCTCTCCACAAGCATTGACAACAATATCGGCGATGCCGGCACGGATTCAAGCGGAATAGCAAAAAGGGTGGGCTGTGTCAGAAGGAACGCGCCGGTGGCAGGTTGCCGTTTGGACGGGTCCCGACACCGGCACGGCCCGCTGCCAATAGCTAGCATAAGGCGTCGCGGGCGACCAGAGTGTAGCAGATTGGAGAGGTGGCCCGCTAATATTTATTCCGGGCACGGATAAGATCCCGCTAAGCCCACGAATAGAGCCATCCTCGCGGATTGGTCAATCAATTCTGGGCGCAATGCAATATATTCCAAGACGGTATAAAACATGTCATTTATCGGTGCCTCTAATGCCTCCACAGGCGGGCAAGCGAAGTTTATCGGTTGGTCTACTCCGAGTTGCTGAGCCAAAGCAATTCCCGCTGCGCGTTGTCCCTCAAAAAACCCGCGAAAATATGCAATGGATTCATCTGCACAATCCACTCGCAGCAGGTCAAACGTATCGTAAATATCAATACAGAGGCTGCCTGCAGGCGCAGTTGGTTGTTCTTGAGACATAGCCGGAGCACTGCAAGCCTGCAGAAACACCAGCAAGACGATCAGCACGGTAGAATTGGTCCAGTTCGTTTTCATGGCCCGGATCGTATCAGGCCATTACCGCTGTTGCCAAGATAAAGATAACTATACAACCCCTCTCAAAAAGCGATGCTATTCGTCGGCTACGCCGACCGGGCCTCACCCCACTGCAATCAGTTCCGGATGCTTGATTCTTGAGCGGACTTCTTCCACCGGGTGCTTGCACACGCCGGCCTTGTGGATGAGTTTGCTTTCGCAATCGTCGCAGCGCACGCATTCCTTGAAATCGATCTTCGGGCCTTCGATGGCGCCGGTGGGGCAGGAATGCTCGCAGACCTTGCAATAGAGGCATTGCCGTACGCGCTTGATGCGTAAAGGCGAGATCAGCGAAACCACGCCGAGGGCGGCGCCCAGCGGGCAGGCATAGCGGCAATAGAAGCGGCTGATGAAGACTGAGCCCGCAAGGAAGCCGAACAGGATCACCCAGAGCCAGACCGACTGGCTGAAATAGAAGATCGTGCCGAATGGCTCGAAATACTGGAACAGGCTCAGGTCGGCCCAGGCCACCGCCATCAGCAGCAGAAAGCCCAGCACGGCGTACTTGATGTAAATCGCGGCGTTGTGGATGGCGCGCGGCAGTTCCTTCTGGAAGTGCCGCGGCAGGAAGCGGCTGATAACGTCCTGCAATGCGCCGAAGGGACATAGCGAGGAGCAGAACACCCTGCCCCAGAACAGCGTAGTCGCCACCGTGAATACGACGATGATCAAGGTCGGCAGGTCGGTCAGGAACATCGACGGGCCCTGCTTGACGAAATTGGTGATGTGCGAAACCGACAGGAAGCCGCCGTCGATCCAGCCGAGCCAGACCAGGGTGAAGGCGAGCGTGGTCCAGCGCAGTGTCGAATTCTTGGTGGCGAAGCTGATGCTCACAAGGGCTAGCAGGAAGAGCAATGCGCTGGTCTGCATCGGCGGCGCGGTCTGTATCAGGTAGGCGATCCGGCTCGTATCCGTCGTCAGCGCGATGTCGTCTTCGTCGAATACGCTGAATTCCGGCGGCAGCTCCGTGCCCTGGGCCAACGCCAGCGGCAGTGAAGGCACCTGGTATTCAAGGCTTGCCACGTAGCCGAATTGCGCCAACTGGTCGCTGAGGTCGTAATGCACGGTGAACGGCTGGGAGATATCGATGCGATCGTCGAGCACCATGGCGCCGGCGAAGCGCACTTGATCGGCGATCTTGCCGTTGTCGGCGCTGCCGACGTAAACGAAGCGCCGCCGTTCGAGCCGCATGAACTCGCCGTTCTGCTCCACCGCCAGCCGCTCCTGCCTGAATGGCATGCTCGAATTTCCGTCGATGCCCATGAGCACGAGATTGCCGTCGCGCACCCGGGCGCTGGCTTCGCGTTCGGCGCGGGAGTAGTCGTCGGCGCCGACGAGCAGTTCGCCGAGTCCGTCATGGGCCATGAAGGCGACTTCCAGATGCAATATCGTGCCATCGGCCATTTCGACGTCGAGTTCGCGCACGAGGCCGTCGGCCTTGAAGTCGTCCCAGCTTTTGCCTTCCAGGAACTGCAGCGCGCGGCCGTCGGCGTTTGTTGAGCGCGCGTAATCGGTGTCCGGCAGGTGTTCGAGCGCGACCCTGCGCGCGGCGTTGCGGATGCCCCGGGCGACCGCCCAGGCGGTAATCGTGGCGCGGGAGATGCCGTCGACGTCGCGTCCTACGCGGAATCCCTCGCTGATTTCCATGCCTGAAAACTGCTGGGGAAAACCTTCGGAGTTGATGAAATCGCCGCGAATGCTCTTGTAGGACTCGGTGTAATGGACGATTTCGAGTCCGGTGACCGTGCCTTCGGTATCCATGCCGACGAGCATGTCGATGGGCGCGCTATAGCCGATTTCCTCGGGCGGCAGATCCGGCGTGAAAAAGACGTAACCGGCGAGTTCGGCCTCGGGCCCGGAACCCATGTAGCCCGCGTAAATCGGCAGGGTGCTTTCTGCCGGTTCGAAACTGCTCGCTCCGGGAAGCACCCGGCGCATGAGTTCGGCGTCGATATCGGCCAGGGTATTCGGCTGGGCGAACGCGCCCGAAACAAGAGCCAGCAGCGCGGCAGCGAGCGCAATTTGCCCGCGCCATGCCGCCATCACGCCGCGAGTCCCTCGCAAGTCTCTTCGATGAGGGCGTCCACTACGGCAACCAGCGCTTCTTCCTCGCTGTCGCCTTCGAGCCGCCGCAGCCGGTACAGGTCGATCTGCCGGTCGGCGCTGGAACCGTTCCTGATGATTTCGTGGACGTGGTTCAACTCGGCTTCGCAACCCAGCGCCGCGGCGTCTTCGGCGAGTTCTCCCGTCAGCCATTCCGCAATATCGCCGATATCCCTGCGATCCTTGCCCAGCGGGGAACCGAGAATCGCGAACACGCCATAACGCTGCGCCAGCCAGCGGTTCTCGGCGATGATTTCGGTCGGCGGCTCGGGCGGCAGCGAGTCCCTGTTGCGCATCAGCCAGCGCACCAGGCAAGCGTACAACGCGACCAGGGTCATGGTTTCCTCGACGCGGGTGCCGACGTCGCAGATGCGCATTTCAATCGTGGGATACTTCTGCGACGGGCGTATGTCCCACCAGAGCTCGCTGCCGTCGCGCACGAAATCCATTTCCCGATAGTCATCCAGCAACTTGTCGTAGTCGGCTTGCGAATACAGCGCTCCCGGTACGCTGGTGCGCGGCAGGGCGCCCAGCAGATTCAGCCGGTAAGACTTGAAGCCGGTCATCCGCCCTTCGGTGAACGGCGAAGAAGTGGACAGCGCGTGCAACAGCGGCAGATAGCGCCGCAGCGCCGTCATTACCCGAATGCGGTCGTCGGCGTCGCCGAAACCGGCGTGAACGTGCAGGCCGCCGTTCACGGAGCGGCGCATGCTTTCCTGGAAGATCACCGCGAAGTGGCGGTAGCGGTCCCCCTCCGTGGGCATTTGTTCTTGCCAGCGTCCGAAAGGATGCGTCGACACGGCAATCACCTTCGCGCCGTGTTGCCTGGCCGCATCCGCCACGAGCTTGCGCGTCTCAAGCAGGGCCCGGCGCACTTCAGCTACCGAGTTGCATACTCGGGTATTGGCTTCGATCTGCGAGCGGAGAAACTCGTGAACCACCTTGTGCGGGCCCGCGTTTCGTTCACATAGCTCGAAGATTTCCGGCGCCGGGTCAGCCAGCAGATCGCGGCTGGCGGCGTCCACCAGAAAAAATTCCTCCTCGACGCCGAGGGTGATTTCAAGATTGTCCATATCCATTCCTTGATATCGAATCAGGCTCGTGCCGGAGCTTGCAGAATACCGGTTTCGTTTTCGGACTTGCCGATTACGACGGCGCCGCAGGAATCCGAGAATATGTTGATCGAAGTCCTGAACATGTCGAGTACGCGGTCCGTCACGAGCAGCAGTCCGATCGCTTCGATCGGCAGGCCGATTGCGGTCAGAATCACCGCGATCGCCACGAGGCTGGCGGCGGGAATACCGGCGACGCCGATCGAGGTCAGCAGTGCGATCAGCACCACGGTGAACTGCGTGCCGAAGGTCATGTCGAGCCCGTAGGCCTGGGCGATGAAGATCGCCGCGACGCATTCGTAAAGCGCCGTGCCGTCCATGTTGATCGTGGCGCCAAGCGGCAGGCAGAAACTCGTCACGCGGTCCGAAACCCCCGCATTTTCCCTGGTGCAGCGTACGGTCAGCGGCAAGGTGCCGGAAGACGATGCCGTGGAAAACGCGGTCAGAATCGCCGGCGCCATTGCCTGGAAGTGCAGGAAGGGATTGACCTTGGCCAGGTATTTGAGCATCAGCGGCAAGGTCACGAAAACGTGGAACGAAAGCGCGAGCACCACCGTGATGAAGAATCTGAGCAAGGGCTCGAAGGCGCCGAATCCGGTCGAGGCCACGGTTTCCGCCACCAGGCCGAATACGCCGATGGGCGCGAAGCTCATGATCCACATGGTGATCTTCATCATGGTTTCGTAAACGCCGGTCCAGAAGCTGAGCATGGTTTCTCTTGGGCCTTCCGGAATGCGCGACATGAAGAAGCCAAAGACCAGGCTGAAGAAAATCAGCCCGAGCATTTCGCCTTGCGCCGCCGCGTTGACGATATTGGTCGGCACCATGCGCAGGAAGATGTTGACGATGTCGCCGCCGCCGCGACCTTCGACGACCGCCATGGTCGAGGCGAGTTCACCGCCGTCGACGGTCAGGTTGAGCGCGCCGCCGGCGGGTTGGCCGTTGATTATTCCCGGCGCCATCAGGTTGACGAAGAAAAGCCCCACGAGAATCGACAATGTGCTCGTGGTGGCGTAGTAGAGGAAGGTTTTTCCGCCTAGCCGACCGAGGTCCGAACCGCTGCCGAGCTTGGCGATGCTGACGATGATCGAAGACATGATCAGCGGCACGACAATCATGAGCAGGCCATTGAGGAACAATGTGCCGAGGAAGTCGTAGATCCCGTAGAAGGTGACCCCGAGAAAACCCGTTTCCGTGCCGGTAATCGCTCCCATGATCACCGCCAGCGCGATCGCGATCAGAATCTGCCAGTGAAGTTTCAACTTGCGCATTCTTTTCCCCTTGAAGTTCGCCGCCGTTGAAGCCGGCCGTACGCCGCAACTGGATTCGTCCCGGCAGAATGCAGCGATGATACTTGAGACCCGGTGACATGCACAGCCCCGACCCGACGAGGCAGCAATTCTCATTTTAGCGGTTACATGTATCTTGCTCCGTGGTTTCGGCTTTGTTTCGACGAACGGGATTGGTTTTCGAGGTTCCAGCGGCTGGAGCGGCGCGCTCGCAGTCCTGTTTGTCGTGTCCTTCCCGTGGCGCGGGGAACTCCGACGGCAACGGCAGGGCCGGATTTCGTCCTGGCGCGAACAGGGTGGTGGCGAGCGCACGAATACGCCGCCATCTCCATCGTCCGCCCGCACGGCTGATTCCAGCATCAACCGCGGGCGCACGCCCGGCGGGGCTGCGCCCTCTGGAAGGTGCTCAGCACCGCCTGACCCAGACCCGGAAACGCTGGATCGGCCCGCGCCTGCCAAACCGAACTGCGCCGGGACCGGTCCCGGCGCAGCCGCTCCCACCCGCGGGACAACCGGAACCATCGAAACTGCAGGAAACAGCCCAAATCGCTCCACAGCTCGAACGCGGGCTAACCACGCAACAGTGATGGCCAACAACCTATGTGACTATATGATCGCCTTGGCGAACCGCTTGACAGTCCTAAATCACATCCGGTAGCTTTGACAGTGCCATAGCAAGAGAAGCCCGATAAGTCGGGTTACTCGCTGAATAGAATAGCCCCTTTCGACCCGACTAAGGGTAGCTCCCTCAAGTCCGGCAAATAGGCGAGATATCATTTTTCTCTTGGTATGGCAACGGCCCGACACCATGTCGGAAAAATGCCATTAACCAAGAGAAACGCACAATGAAGCATAATCAATTCGTGGCAACTGCCGCAAAATGGGCCTTGGGGCTTTCACCTTTGGTCTTACTGGGCGTAGCTGTTTTGGCATTTAGCCAAGACAGGTACTCTTTTTTTCTTGCACCTACGCATTGGCATTGGGAAGACTGTGCCACACCCTCGATAGTTTACGGAAATAGTCGTGCTAGGCTCATTGAAGAAGCAAGGCAGAGCAATCTTGCCAACGCGCCTCACAACCAGAGTATTCTCACCAACTTTGATGAAAACATGCAAGAACAGATCGAATCTTCCCCGGGATTTGGAGTCAGGTACACCGGAGGGAATGTAGTCATAATAGCAGTCCTTGCTTTTGCTGACGCCAAAGTAGTAACCAATGCAGTTCTCGAAACCATACGTAACTACGACCAACCCACAATCGAGAGGGCCATAAATGCCCACTTCGATGAGTTACACTTAGAAACGGAATCGTACTTGCGAGGACAAACCACACGTTGCGCAGAAGAGACAAATGATTTTCAAAGAAGAAACGACAGGAACAATGGGAACGCTGACAGATTCGAAATCAGTTATGGTACAAGGTCGTTGGGTGTCAACAGTTGGATGGTTATACCGACAAGAACAATCATAAGGACTAGGACATGGGGTTATGTACCGTCGCAAACTGACCTTGACGAATTACAACAAGAAAATGACGCTGGCTGATAGGGCCACGAAAAGAGGTATCAACATGAAACTTGACAATACGAGTCACAATGCAAAACTACGAGCGGCACTCTCCGCTATTGCCTTGATAGCTGCAGCGGTACTCATACGGGAAGGTTTTGAACTTTCCAGAGAAGCCGATTCAGTCGGCAACCGGGAAATCCCGGCACTTGAAACGGATTGGAGAAACAACCCTCGCGCTCTACAAAATACACTGACGATTCAGGAAAACGCCCAATTTGCCGAACTTCAGCAAAGATACAGCTTTGAAGAATTGAATCATGTTTTCAATCCGCCAACATCCGATGAGCGAGAACAAGCTTTATTGGAAAATCCTCTCACTCCCTACGATCACGCCAACTTTCAATTTGATGGGGAATGGTCTGAATTCGTCGATAGTCTAAACCTAAGCCCAGAAGTTGCCCGACTTGTAAGGGATATTTGGGTTGAATCGGAGGCCAGATTTATCGAACTGGGCATCGCCGCGGGAAACGGCACACTTGAAACAGGAATCGCTGCCAAAGCACAAGAAGAAGTTAACAACCGGCTTTATTCAAGACTCTACGAAATTCTGTCACCGGAACAATTGACGGCATTCCTTGATCACGAGGAACGCCTTCAAACCGATTTTCTTGCGTCTTCGGAAGCACTCCAGGAAGAACTTATCGACATGGGATATTCCGGCCTAATTCTGGCCGCAATCAAGAACGACTTGCCCACCACGCAAGCCTATCTGGCCTCGGGAATCAACCCAAACCGTTTTACATCGGACGGACTAAGCGCATTGCGTCAAGCCGCAATCAACAACAATCCGGAAATGTTGCGGGCACTGATCAACGCGGGTGCAGATGTCAACCTAGCAAAAATGCCCGGAAACATAAGCGCGATGTGGGACGCGGTAAATTACGGCAATACGGATGCGGCACGGTTACTTATCGAATACGGTGCCGACCCGAACCATCGGACCAACCCGGACAATCCATTGAGCGCACTACTGTCGTCTGCCGCGCGAAACGGACATACTGAAATGGTCCGCTTACTGCTGAACGCGGGCGCGGATGCTTCTGGCATTGCTGGAGAATCCGCGCTTGTAAATGCTATTGAATTCAGCGACCGTGAAATGGAGCAGATGCTAATTGATGCTGGCGCAAACGCACAAGCACCGCAAGTAACTGAAAGACGAGACCTCTTCAACTTGGGGCGCAGACTAGGATTAGTTGACGACTAACAATTCACAAACGCGCAGTTTTAAATCCGCCCTCGCTGGGCAGGTAGAAGGGTAGCCGGTGCAAGCTGGTCTGGTCTGCCGTTCTGCCGCTAGGCTATGAGTGAAAATGCGATGTAGACAACAATGGAGTCGAGATGCAGGTCGGAAGCTCCCTGAATCGCTCATCGATTCTTGTTGACATTGCTGAGAGGGCACCGATAACTCGGGACAGGGTGTCGCAGAGAGACCGGGGCCCGGAGAGATTGAAGAACAGGTAAGTGAAGACTACTACTCCCTAGCGAAACCGCAGCCTAACGCCCAAAACAGCCAGAACCAGCAGTACAGCGAGAATCTCAATACTCAGTCCAAAATTATCCAAGTCGACAATACCACTACGATCAGCAATGAAAATCCAAAAAAATCCAAAATAAACCAACATCAAGCGTTTTTTCATCACAACAGACTCCGAATATTGCAGCTTAGCCCCGTATCCGGTTGCAACCGGTAGGCGTTAATCCGAGATAGCGACAGCGAACCGACCGGACGAATGAAGACGGAACGCGAGCTAAGGTTAGCATATAATCGACTTGTATGGCATACGAGTGTCGAAATCGCGCCAAGGATGGCATGCAGTACCTACCAGAATTCCAATACAAAGATGTATTCACGGCGTCTGCTGAACACAGCCCACCAGATGGCGACGGTTCGGAGCCGCTTGCCGGGAGGGCGGATGCCCACCAAAAATCAAAATGAGAATTGCTGCCGACGAGGCGTGATTCGCTCCACAGATTTTGCGACTCCGCTTCGCTTCGCGCAGAATGACGGGAAAGCTGTGATCCTGCACGCGATCGCAGGATCCCGTTGGTGCAATCTTTGACTTGATCCGCAGAGGCTGTTTATGCTGCCGCAATCAGCGCTTGAGAATTGCGCCATGCACAGAATGTCTTGCTTGTACCTTGCTCTGCTGGCACCACTGGCGGTGGCCCAGACCGGGCCGCTTGAGCCGGTCACCGACGCCATGCTGGCGGACCCGCCGCCCGGCTCGTGGCTGAACTGGCGCGGAGACCAGGGAAGCTGGGGCTATAGCGAACTCGATCAGATCGATACTGGCAATGTGCATCAGCTGCAGTTGGTCTGGTCCTGGTCTTTTGACGATACCGGCGGCGGCCAAGCCGCGCCGCTCGTGCACGACGGCGTCCTGTTCCTGCCGGCGCCGCGGGGCGTAATCCAGGCGCTCGATGCGGTTTCGGGCGATCTGTTGTGGGAATATCGACCCGGCGTCACCCCCGCGCTGGAAGGCTCGGGCGCGGTGCCGCTCGGCCCCGAACAACTTGGCGACGCGGTCCTGCCCGCTACCGCCTGGGCCGGCGTGGGCCGCGGCGTGCAAAAGAACATCGCCATCTATGGAGACAGGATTTTCGCCGCGACCGAGAACGCCAGCGTGCTCGCGCTGGATGCCCGAACCGGGCTGCTGGCGTGGGAATCTCCGGTGGTCGATCCGGCCATGGGGTACAACTATGTCGCCGGTCCGATCATCGCCGACGGCGTTGTCGTCACGGGCATGAGCGGTTGCGAGCGCTTCAAGGAAGGCGCCTGCTTTATTACCGGCCACGATCCCGACACCGGCCGGGAACTCTGGCGCACGAGCACCATCGCCCTGCCCGGCAAACCCGGCGGCGACTCCTGGGGCGACCTGCCGCTGGAGTTCCGCGCCGGCGGCGATAGCTGGATCTCCGGCAGTTACGACCCCGCGACCGGCCTGGTCTATATCGGCACCGCCCAGGCCAAGCCCTGGGCGCGCGTCGTGCGCGGCACCGACGGCGACGCGCTTTACACCAACAGCACCCTGGCGCTCGACCCGCATAGCGGCGAGATCGTCTGGTACTACCAGCATCTGCCGGGCGAAACCCATGACATGGACGAAGTCTTCGAAGCGGTGCTGATCGATGTGGATGGTCGCCGGTCGCTGTTCAAGATGGGCAAGCTCGGCATTCTCTGGCAACTCGACCGGATGACGGGCGAATTCATCGCCGGCACCGACATCGGCTACCAGACCATCGTCGACCTCGATCCCGTCACCGGCAGCGTGCGCTATCGCGACGGCATGATCCCGCGCATCGGCCAGGAACTCGACATGTGCCCGAGCACCTCGGGCTTCAAGAGCTGGCGCGCCATGTCCTATTCGCCGCAGACACAGGCGCTGTACATCCCCATCACCCTGAACTGCGAACTGGCGACCTTCGGCCCGGTTGAATTCGAAATCGGCGGCGGCGGCACCGGTCCCGTGCGCCGGATCAACTATCCGCATCCCGATGCCGAAGGCAATCTCGGCGAATTGCTCGTGCTCGGCGTGCCCGGCGGCGAAGTGCGCTGGCGCTATCGCTCGCGGGCGCCCGTCAATACCGCCGCCCTGGCGACCGCGGGCGACCTGATTTTCGTCGGCGACTACGACCGGCGCGTGTTCGCCTTCGATGCCGGGAACGGCGAGATACTCTGGCAGACCCGGGTCAATACTTCGGCCCAGGGCTTTCCGATCACTTACATGATCGACGGGCGCCAATACATTGCCTTGCCCGCCGGAGTCGGCGGGGCAAGCTGGTCTAACATGCTGCCGCGGGAACTCGCGCCCGAATTGCGCCGCCCCGCGCGCGGCAATGCGATTCACGTTTTTGCCTTGCCGGAGAACTGAGCCCTTGCGATTCGCCCTGGCAACGACCTGCTGGGCCGCGCTGGGAGCGGCTTCGGCAACATCGGCGGCCGGCCTCGGCGACGGCTTGTACAGTTCCGAACAGGCTGCCCGCGGCGCGGAAGCCTATCGCGCCACCTGTTCCTCCTGTCACGCGCTCGATCTGCGCGGCAACAGCAATTCTCCCGGCCTGCGCGGAATCGGATTCCTGTTCGTCTGGGAGGGCCGCAGCCTGGGCGAGTTCTACACGCAGATGCGCACGACCATGCCGCAGGAAAGTCCCGGCTCGCTGACGGAAGGCCAGTATCTCGACATCCTCGCGTACATCCTCGAGCAGAATGAATATCCCGCGGGCGGCGCCGATCTTGCCAATGCCTCGGGCGAATTGGACACTGTCGTCATCAGCGCGCCTTGACGCCCCTTGAGAGAGACCCAGACATGAACTCATTTCGATTCTTTCGACTGCAAATTTCGCGGCTTTTCGCGCTTTTGAGCTGCCTGGCGCTGTTCGCGCAAGCGTCCGTCCAGGCCCAGGACTCGGACGAGCGGCCGCGGGCGCGGGAAGCCGGCGTCATCGTCGGCGTTTTCGAACCCGGTCCGCTGAACGCCATCACCGACGTGGAAGGCGTGCGCGTCGGCCAGAGCACGGTGATCCGCGGCGACGACATCCGCACCGGCGTCACGGCGATCATCCCCGCACCGGGCAACCTTTACACCCACCCGATTCCCGCGTGGATTCACGTCGGCAACGGCTACGGCAAGTTGATCGGCGAAACCCAGGTGCGCGAGTTCGGCGAAATCGAGACTCCCATATTGCTCGTTTGCACCTTGTGCGTCTGGAGCGCCGCCAACGCGCTCAAGGAATGGAATTACGAACAGCCCGGCATGGGCGAACACACCTTGAATCCCATCGTCGGCGAAACCAACGACGGCCGCGTGAACGACATGTGGGCCGATCCGGTCGGGCGCGACGAAGTTTTCGAGGCGCTCGACAACGCCGCCTCCGGGCCCGTCGCCGAGGGTTCGGTCGGCGCGGGAACCGGCACCCAGGCCTTCGGCTGGAAAGGCGGCATCGGCACGAGTTCGCGCGTATTGCCAGCCGATCTCGGCGGCTACACCATCGGCGTGCTCGTACAGACCAACTATGGCGGCATACTCGAAATCAACGGCGCCCCCGTGGGCCGGGAACTGGGCAATTATTCCTTCCGGACCTCGATCGAGGGCGAGGACCAGGACCGCGAAGACGGCTCGATCATGATGGTGGTTGCGACCGACGCTCCGCTCGACAGCCGCGGCCTGCAAAGGCTTTCGATGCGCGCCATGATGGGCCTTGCGCGCACCGGTTCGTTCGCAAGCAACGGCTCGGGCGATTACGTGATTGCGTTTTCGGCCAATCCCAGCGTGCGCCGCCCGCGCAGCAGCAATGCGCCGGTACCGACCGAAGTGCTGGTGAACGAGGCCATGTCGCCCTTGTTCGCGGCCACAGCCGAAGCGACCGAGGAAGCGATCTACAACGCCATCTTCAAGGCGACAACGGTCAGCAGCGCCCGCGGGGAGTTGCGCGCGATTCCCCTCGATGAAGTACTCGAAATCCTGCGTGAATACAATGCGATTGTTGAACCTCTTTAGGGGCGGGGCATGTTCCGCCCGGAACGGGAATCGACGCCGTTCCCGCGACGGGCGAGGCATGTCTGGCCCCCACAGCGCAATTCATGGGACATCCATCCGCGCACCGCGGATTTCCGCTTTGCCAACTCATGGGACACCCATTCGTGCGATATGGATTTCCGCATTTGCGGCGCTATGTCTAGCGCTTGCGGCCTGCCGTCCCGCACCTGAAGACGATGCCGCAGGCACCTGGCCGCATCACGGCGCCGATCATTCTTCAAGCAAGTACGCGCCGCACGGTCAGATCGACCGCAACAATTTCTCCGAGCTTGAAATCGCCTGGACCTGGGCCTCGGCCGATTCGCGCATCGACGAGGAATTGCGTTATTTCACCGGCGACTACCGCGCCACGCCGATCTTTGTCGATGGCGTGCTCTATACCGCCACCAATCATTCCCAGGTCGTGGCGCTCGATCCGGCAAGCGGCGAGGAACTATGGCTGTTCGACCCGGAAAGCTATCGCGCCGGGCCGCCCAATTTCTCTCCGGTACAGACCCGCGGCATCGAATATTGGACCGACGGCGAAATCGAACGCATATTCATCGCCACATTAGGAAAGCAATTGGTTTCGATAAACGTCGAAACCGGCCGTCCTGACCCGAATTTCGGCGATAACGGCTTCGTTGATCTGCGCGGCGAACTTGGCCGACTCGAATTCGAGATGAACAACATCACCCATGGCGCGCCGCCGATCGCCGTCGGCAGCAGCGTGATCATCGGCTCGAAGATCTACGACTACATCATGTCCAACCGCAGCCCGCCGGGCCATGTGCGCGCCTACGACGCCTACACCGGCGAATTCAAATGGCGTTTCAATACGATTCCCCAGCCCGGAGAGCCCTATAACGAGACCTGGGAAAACGGCTCCTGGGCGACCACGGGCAACACCAATGTCTGGTCCTTCATGTCCGCCGACGACGAAGCGGGAATCGTCTACCTGCCCGTTTCCACGCCGACCAACGACTATTGGGGCGGCATGCGCCATGGCGAGAATGTCTTCGCCGAAAGCCTGGTCGCGCTCGATGCCGATACCGGCGAGCGAATCTGGCATTTCCAGACGGTGCACCACGGCATCTGGGACTACGACATCGCGTCGGCGCCCAACCTGGTCGACATCGTCGTCGAGGGCACGCCGATCAAGGCCGTCGCGCAGGTGTCGAAGACCGGCTTTACCTACGTGTTCGACCGTCTCACGGGAGAACCGGTGTGGCCCATAGAAGAGCGGCCCGTGCCGCCTAGCACGGTCCCCGGCGAGAGACTGCATCCGACCCAGCCCATTCCAACCTGGCCCCTGCCCTTCGAGCAGATCGGCATCACCGAAGACGACCTGATCGATTTCACGCCGGAATTGCGCGCCGAAGCCGAACGGATCGCGAGCGAATACGTTATCGGCCCAATCTTTACGCCAACCATCGTTGCCGGTCAGGACGGCAAGCGCTCGACCATCGTCGTGCCCGGCGCCGGGGGCGGTGCCAACTTTCCCGGCGCTTCGCTGGATCCGGAAACCGGAGTGCTCTACATTCCTTCGGTAACCCGCCCCACCGGCATGTCCCTGGTCGAGCCTACCCCGGGCGCTTCGGACTGGCCCTACGTAATCCGCTACGACAGCACCTCCGGACCGCAAGGTCTGCCCTTGCTCAAGCCGCCTTACCGGCGCATTACCGCCATCGACCTCAATACCGGCGAACACATCTGGCAGATTCCCTTCGGCAAGGGCCCCACGGACCACCCCGCCATCGCCCATTTGAATCTCGGCCCCTTGGGCAGCGTGTTCAACGATGTCATCGCCGAGGGAGGCGTACTCATCACCGAAACCCTGCTCATCTCCTATCTGGCGCAGAGGGATGAAATCGACCGGGAGGCCACGGGCTCGATCCTCGTCGCCCACGACAAGCAAACAGGAGAATTACTCGGCGAGATCATGGTTGACCAGCGCCTTCACGGCGCCCCAATGAGCTACGAACACGAAGGCCGGCAATACATCGCCGCAGCCGCCGGCGGCCGCGACGGAGATTTCGGCGAACTGGTGGTGTTTGCCCTGCCCTGAAAAACGTCAGCGAATCAGGGTTAGAGGAATTCCCGCTGCCAGAGGCTGCGAAGAAAATCTTCCCAATGAAGGTGCCGGACACCGCTGTCGAACTGGGCTGCCTGCCGGTCCCTCGAGACCAGCAACAGGTGTTGCCAGTTCCGCTCCTCCGCGATTGCCCGCAGGCCCTTGTGATCGCGCTGGCTCACCGATTCCGTACTCTTGGCTTCGATGGCGAGTTCTTCGCCGATCACGAAATCAACTTCAATACCGGTGCGCGTGCGCCAATACTGCAAGGGCTGACGGATCCGGTTGTAGCTGAGGAAGGCGCGAATTTCGCAGGCGAGGAAGTGCTCGAATGACATACCGAAAACGTCGCTCGATGGGTCGAGCGGCCGGGCGCCGCGCAGTGTGTGCGCAACGCCAGGGTCGAACAGGTAAAACTTGGCGGTATGTACGGGTTTCCTCGCCGTCGAACCACGCCAGGGAGGCACTTGGAATCCCGTCAGCGTGTCCTCAAGGATCTGGTAGTAATCTCGGACGGTATTCGGCGCGAGTTGCGCGTCGTTGGCGACCTTCGTGTAGTTCAGTACACGGGAATTGTTGAACGCCGCGCTTTGCAAGAATCTCGTGTAGTTGGGCAGATTGCGAACGAGTCCCTCGAACTGGATTTCCTCCTTCAGATAGGTTTCCACGTAGGCGTACAAGTAGTCATCCGCGTCCTCCCCAAGCCATGCCGTCGGCAATCCGCCGAAGCGCAGGTAGCGGTGCAGGTCGAACCCGCCGTGGCGGGTTAACTCGAACCAGGTCAGCGGAAACAACTCGGCCCGGAACGCCCTGCCCGCCAGCAGGTTCACGCCTTGCCGGCGCAGGCTGCGCGCGCTGCTTCCGGTCAGCAGGAACCGCTGTTGCCGAGACTCGATGGCGCGATGCGCTTCATTGAGCAATTCAGGGATGCGCTGAATTTCGTCGATTACCGTCAGCGGCTTCGAGAGCATGGAATGCAACAGTGATGGGTCCGCCTTAAGGCGCAGATAGGTGCGCGAATCGAGCAGATCGATATAGTCCGCCACGTCCAGACAGCTAGCCCGAATGAGGAAGCTTTTGCCGCTGCCGCGCGGTCCCAACAGAAAATGCGAGGATCTGCCCAGCAGTTCCGGCAAATCGAGTTGACGAAAAATCATTGCAAATCCGCAGTTGCTCCGTGGATTTGCAATGATAATCCACGAAACGACCGCGTGTCACCATGTGATGGCTACGGGCGCTTGCTATGCCGACTCTAGGTGCGATCCATGAAATCGCGGAGCGCCGATACTACCGGTTCAGGTGCTTCTTCGGTCAGATAGTGCCCGCAATCGGCAAATTCATGCAGTTCGAAATCCATCAATTCGGATTTCCAGCGTTCAAGTTCTTTTTGGCGAAACGCGATGTCCTTGAAACCCCAAAGCAACAATGCCGGCTTGCCGGTAAAAGCCTCACGGTCCTTCCAGATCCGCTCCAACCAATTGCTTGCGCCTACTATGTGGCCCGGCAAAGCTGCACTAGCCGCACGCGCAACAGGTGACGGTAATGCACTGCGGTAGTGCGCCATGACATCAGATGTCAGAACTTTGCGGTCGCCTACCGCCATCGGCATCAACCTGTTTACAAAAAAATTGTGATTTCGAATGAGGTACTGACCCAGCCAACTCGCCATAAGAAAGCTAAAAGACTTGAAATGGAAATCATCGCCAACCGGCCAGCACCACGTATTCGATATAACCAATCGCTTGATACGCTCTGGATGCTTCCGCGCGAAATCTAGGCCGATCGGTCCACCCCAGTCAGTCAGGAATAGAGTAATGTCATGGAGGTCAAGATGATCGAGCAGCAAGGCGAGGCGATGCGCATGGCTTTCCGGGCTAGGATCTTCATGCCGGTTACTGCGCGATGAGAGACCGAAGCCGATATGGTCGAGAGCGATACAGCGAAAATTGGAACGAAGCCCGACGATTGGCTGGCGAAAGACAAAAGACCAGGTTGGATTGCCGTGAACAAAGACAATCGGTTCGCCCTTCCCTTCATCGATAAAGTGCATCAGATGATCCGGCGCTATTGTTAAGTACCGGGATTCGAACGGATACAAGTCACAAGAAACCCAGTCGGGACGAGAACTCGACACTGTAGTGCTCATCAGACCAACAATTTCTCAAGCTTTGACAGACAGCCGGACCAGCCCCGTTCATGCTCATCTCTGGTTTCGGTTTGTTCGAACCGAGAATGCGTAAGTGTCAATAACGTCTTGCCGGGCGCTGCCAACTCAAAATCTACAGCGACCAATGACTCGACACCACTGCCATCCCACACCCAGGTATGCACTAATCGTCTGAGCGGTTCGACTTCCCGATACACACCTCGAAGGCGCCATATCGTTCCATCAGATGCTCGAATCTCGACGAGGAGTTCCCCACCGACCATGACATTGGCAACCGCGATTTTTACTTCAGCATCCCCGGGAGCAAACCATTTTTTCAGAATTTCAGAGTTTGTCCATGCAGCATAAACCTCATCCAATGGTGCATTGATAATACGATTCAGCGTCAAGCGGATATCGGATTCGCGCGCCTTGTCGGTAAAGGCGCCAGACTTGGCGCTTTCTGCGTAGGGCTGTCGTACCGCTGATTCTTGTCTTGCCATTTCGATTCTCCAGACTATTCCGGATTTCCATTGTCCGGTTCAAACAGTGTATTGAGCGCATCCAGTCGTCCTGACCAAAAACGCGCATGAAATTCGAGCCAGTCCCGCGCATCCTTAATTGCTCCAGGATTGATCCTGCATACTCTTTCTCGTCCTCGCGTTTCGCGGGTGATGAGGCCAGCGCGCTCGAGCACGCCGAGATGTTTCGATACCGCAGCCAATGACAAGGGAAAAGGTTGGGAAATCTGGCCCACGGTAGCTTCCCGAGAGGCCAGACCACTCAGGATAGCGCGTCGGGTCGGATCGGAAAGTGCATGAAACACTCGATTCAAACTTTGTTCAACCATACGGTTTAATGTATAGTCTGTTACCCTGATTGTCAACCATACGGTAGAATAAATTCAGGTTGGTTCAGAGCGCAGAAATTGACTTCCCCCATCCACTGTCAAATTGCAACGTGATGAGTGACCAACTGTTAGTTGACCGCATTCGACAATTCCTGTCACTACGCAAGGGATATTCTGAACGTAATATGTTCGGAACCGTCTGCTTCATGATAAATGGCAACATGTGTGCCAGCGTCTGGCAGGATTCCCTTATCGTACGACTTGGCAAGAACGGATATGACAAGGTGCTGACCAAACCGCATGTAAAACCGGCTGACATGAACGGTCGCATCATGAAAGGATGGGTGCTTGTCAATTCTGCGGGAATTGCATCAGACGAAAAGCTTGCGAAATGGCTGGACAGGGCCGCTGAATTTTCCGGCTCTCTTCCGCCCAAGTGACGCATCTATCGTCAAAGGTTTCAGCAGCACTCGTCAGAGCCTTCTTCCTGGACGATGTATGTGCTCTACGGTTCTGGAACGTGCATGTTCCGCATCGCCAAGGTGCTTCGATCCAATCCCATCACTTGGACGACTATGTCCTCGCCTGCGGGGAGATAAATCGTCGTGCTCTCCGTGTTGGTGACTTCAACCCGATCGAGGGGCACTTCGTCGTCGAATCCGGCACTTCGCGCTTCCACAATGCATCTCCGCGCCGCGCACTCCGGCGTATCGAAGGAGGTCTCCTGCCTGCGACCGCCCATTTCCATCCATGTTGGTCTGCCATTGGCGTAGCTGGTGGAAATGCCGAGTACCGCGAGATCGACGGTCGCGGGAGGTGGAATCACTGACTTGCCCTCGGAATCGACCAGCACGATTGCTTCGTCGCCGAGCAAGCCCAGTTCTCTCGCCTTCCTCCGCAGTGGATGCTCACGTTCGGGTCTGGAGCGTTCGCTGTACGCCGTTTGGCTTACGGTCAGCGAATCGAGTCCGGTAAATTGACGGAGGAAGTGGGCCATGGGCGCCCAATTGTCGGTCCTGGATTCGCGAATGTGATCATAACCGGCGTGAACGAGAAGCTTTGCTTCGCTGTCAATGTCGAACACCCTCGTGGCGATGTTTCTCGCCTGCCACCAATCCCGCCGCTCCTGAGGGTTCATTGCGCTAGTTTCCGCGGATGTTCTCTGCCCGTCCTCTTCCTCATAGGCAATGATCCGATAGCCGAGTTCGGTCGCCGACCGGACGAGTTCCGCAAAGACAACGTCGTTCACATAGTAGCCGGTCTGTGGAATCGGATAGCCGCGCGAATTGACGGGATCTCCATTCCAGCCGGCCTCGATGGCGAGATAGCGGAACCCCTGCTCGGCGAGCGGTGCCAACAACTCCATCGTCAAGAGCCTGTCGGACGACACATGGTGACGCTCGTTCACCATGACAATGCGGTAGTCCCGCGCTCTCTCGGTCACATATTCGACCGCCGGAACGCTTGTGACCGGAGTAGAGAACTCCCAGGAAGAATCTGGAGAAGATGCCGGATCATAGAGCGACAGCGCGGTTACATGATTGCCGACGAACGACTCCAACTGCCCTCGGTACGATTGATAGGAGTAGGCATGCGGCCCGGGCACACAGACATGTTCGAGCGCGCGGAAACGGTCAAGCGAAAACCACACACTCGTATCGTAGTTTTCTGTAGCCAATCTATTGAGCGCGTCGGGCTCGCATCGGGAATCGGCTTCAGTCTGCGGGAGCGCGTGGGCCGATATGGCCAGCAACAATGGAACCACCAAGCCTTTCATCAGCGGCTCTACATCGCTGCGTGGCGGCTAGCTGGCGTTGGTGGAGAGGAAGATCAGCAGGTTCTGTTCGATGGCTTCGGACAGGCCGGGGACGAAAAGGATGGAGCCGGCCACCAGCACGGTGACGGCCAGGCAAACCGCGAGATAGGTTCTGTTGGACATGGCTGCCTCCTAGACGTTCATACCGCGCGGAGCGAGTTCGAATACCCAGAGGTTGCCCGATTCCACGCTTTCGCGGCTGGAATTGCCGCCGTATTTTTCCCGCAGGGCGGCCGTGACGCCATCGAGCGCTTCGCCCTCGCGGATGCGCACGATTTGACGCTCGTAGCGAACGCCGTCGATTCGCACGACGGCCATGCCATCGCCTTCGTCCGCGTCCACCGCCCAATGTTTCCAGATGCGGCCGAGCGTCGTGCCCATGTAGCCGCTGACGACGTACAGTTTTCCCTCGCTTTCGAGTATGAAAATCAGGCGTGAACTCGGTGGGGCCGGGTTGGTCAATTCGAGTTCAACAAGCTGAATGTCCCGAGTGAAGCCCCAGTCGGGTTCAGGGCCGGTGTAGAGCTCGCCGGAGACGAGTTCGCCGCCCGGAAAGACGATGGAAGGGCCATCCGCGTTGCGATTTTCCATCCTCAGGGTGACATAGGCCACCACTGGAATCAGCACCGCGATGCCAATCAATTGCAGGATCAGTCGCAACATCGCACGGCCCTCGCTTTATCCGTCCCGTCTCAGTAACCGGAAGACTGGGGCGCCGCAGCGGGCAGGGCCATGGCGGTCAGTTTCGAGCCGGTCTGCAGCATGATGTATTGATGGCCGTCGTACACCCAGGAACTCATGCCGTAGTTCGAGCGTGCCGGAACTTCGATCTCGGCCATGATTTCGCCGCTGTCCTTGTCGATCGAGTACAACATCGGCGTACCGTCGCTCGCCACATCGGTATAGACCAGCATGTTTGGCGTGATCACCATGGGCACCAGGTTGCCGGTGCCGGTGTTGCCGATGTCCACGCCTTCCAGCGCGGGGCTGTTGGCAATGCGGGCCGGCGTCTCACCGGTGGGAATCTGCCACAGGTGCTCGCCGGTGTTCATGTCGATGGCGACGATGCGGCTGTAAGGCGGCTTCCAGACCGGAATGCCCGAGCGCAGCCTCGGCGGGCGGGCGGTCGCGCCGCGCACGGCGTTGGCGTATTGCGCCAGGGTCGTGCCGGTCGGATTCGGGAACAGCAGATCGGCTTCCTCGCCGGGGATCAGGCGCAGCGCGAAACAGGCCTTGTGCGAGGAAATGTACAACACGCCGGAATTGGGGTCGGCGACCGGCGGCGAAGTGATATTCGCGCCCCCTGCCCCGCCCGGACAATTCATGGCGGCGTACTTGCCTTCGGGATTGTCGGAGTGGATGGGAGGATTGAACAGTCCGCCCATCACGTAGTCATCCATCACTTCCAGCGCTTCGGCGCGAAGCTCAGGCGTGAAGTCAACAATATCGTCTTCGGTGAAGCCCTGCATATCGAATGGTTCGGGCCAGGTCACATGGGGCTGGGTCGGCGAGAGCACCTCGCCGGGCACGATCGAAGGCGGCACCGGACGATCGACGATGGGCCAGACCGGTTCGCCGGTAAGGCGGTTGAAGGTGTATACCCAGGCCTGTTTTGTCACCTGGGCGACCGCGGGAATGGTCTGGCCGTCCACATTGATATCGAGCAGCAACGGCGCCGTGGGCGTATCGAAATTCCAGATCTCGTGCTTCACGAACTGGAAATGCCAGGCGCGCTCGCCGGTGCGGGTATCGAGTGCGATGATGCTTGCGCCGTAGAGATTGTCGCCGGGACGGAAGCCGCCGTAGTAGTCGATGGTGGCGCTGTTGGTGGGGATATACACCAGGTTGTTGGCCGGGTCGGCTGACAGCGGCGCCCAGGAGGAGACGTCGCCGGTCCATTGCCAGGCATCGTTTTCCCAAGTCTCGTGGCCGTATTCGCCGGGGCGCGGAATGACGTTGAATTTCCACTTGAAGTCGCCGGTGTTCTTGTCGTAGGCGAGGATGTCGCCGGGCACGTTTTCGATCCGCGCCTGGAGGTAGCCCTGTTCGGCAGAGTTGCCGATGACGATGGTGTCGTTGACCACGATAGGCGGTGAGGAGGAGGTGATGTAACCGGTTTCCAGCGGAATGCCTTCGTAAGGGTCATAGGGATGGCCCAGATCGGCAAGCAAGTCGACCACGCCGGTTTCAGGGAAGCCATCAATGGGCACGGGGTTGCCGAAGCCTTCCAGCGGATGGCCGGTCTTGGCGTCGAGCGCGGTCAGGAAGAACCCGGGGGAGACGATGTAAATCACGCCGCGGCCGTCAACTTCGGCGTACGCGACGCCCTTGCCGTAGTCGGCGCGCATGGAATACTCGGCGCGTGGGGTGTCGGGCTCGCGGTAGGTCCAGATGGTGTCGCCGGTCTTCGGGTCGATGGCGACGACGTAGCGCTTGTAGCCCACGACGGTGTAGAGAATGCCGTCGATCAGCGATGGTGTGGAGCGCCCGCTGACGGCGTTGAAGCTCGCGCCATCCCATTCCCAGGCAACTTCGAGTTCGGAAAAGTTCTCGGCGGTGATTTCATCCGCGGGGGTGTAGCGGGTGTGGGCGAAATCATTGCCCAGGGTAAACCACTGGCCGGCGTCGCTGCTGTACAACTCGCCGTCGGCAGCCTGGGCGGATCCAGCGACGCACAGCGCGAGCGCGGGCAGGATTTTCTTCAATTCAGGAATTCGCATGGAATGACCTCCAAAAAGTCCGGCCGATATTCCCACATTTTCACTGACAATTCATCTGTTGTGGCTTCAATCCATTTAAAGGATTAAGAGGTTCCCTCAGGGTCGCACGCGCACATACTTCCTGAGCGTTCGGGCATTGGCATGAGGGGCGGGGATGGGCTCTCCACCATAAATGTTGCCATCGAGGTCGACAGTAACGAACTCCGCTCCATTCCCTGGAATGATGTTGGGATTTGCCCAGGGGAAGCGAATAAACTCACTCACCCATCCAGTCTCGTATTCGCCGATTCGGATGCCAATTTCATACCCCGGGTTCTGTACGTTGTCTGACTCTGAGTCGGCGACATAGATTCGCCCCATGGTATCGAAGGCAATTCCGCTTGGTCGCCCGAACTGGGTCCAGGTGCCTTCGTGGTTGCCCTCCTGGTCGAAAATCTGAATCCGGCTGTTGCTACGATCTCCCACGAACACCCGGCCGTTCGGGTCGATGGCAATGGCGTGCAGGGCGCGGAACTCTCCCGGTCCGTAGCCGGTCTCTCCCCAGGACATGAGAAATTGACCGCGGCTGCTGTACTTTGCCACTCGATTGTTTCCATTCGCAGCATGGCCATCAGCAATAAACACATCGCCGTTGGCCGCGACTGCTACATCACTCGGTTCGGTGAAGTGGTACGGGCCGTCTCCCGATTCTCCGGGCGTGCCGATTGTCAGCAGGACTTCGCCGGTGGGGCTAAACTTGACGACGAGATGGCCGCGATCGTCGCCCGGCGGAATATTTCTATCAGCTACGGCGTCAGTCACCCAAACGTTGCCGTCGGAATCCACATCAAGCCCATGGGGCCAGATAAACATGCCGCCACCGAAGGACTCGACCACGTTGCCATCGGGATCGAATTTCAAGACGGAATCCAGGTCTGAATCAACGCATTCCGCACCAAACTGACTCTGTGGGGCATCGCAACGGATAATCGCCCAGACATGGCGCCCGTCGATGTCGACTTCTGCCTTGCCGACTGCGCCCATTGTCCTGCCGCCAGGCAGTTTTGCCCACCCTTCGACGATTTGATAGTGATTTGTGGAATTCTGCGCGACGGAATGCAGCGGTACGAGCAAAGATGCCAGTCCAAGCAGAGCGGCCACGGATACGATTCGATTGCGAAAAGACATGGGGAATCCTTAACGTGTATTGAGTGAACTGTCAGGAATGTAGCATGTTGAGATTCAATCTACCATTACGAGGATTGTCAGGCTTTCTCAATCCTCGGGCAGGGCGAATGATGCCAAAACG
Source organism: Pseudomonadales bacterium (assembly GCA_963664805.2). Classification (GTDB taxonomy): domain Bacteria; phylum Pseudomonadota; class Gammaproteobacteria; order Pseudomonadales; family Pseudohongiellaceae; genus UBA9145. The sequence goes on from OY761612.1 coordinate 1,320,358, forward strand.
TGGCCTGAGATGAAGCTCAGGTATTGGATGCCGTCGACCATGTAGGTGATTGGCGCCATGACGATTTGGCCGCCGAGGTTCTTTTTCCAGAGCAGTTCGCCGCTGGTGGCGTCGAGGGCGTGGATGTAGCCTTCGCGACCGCCGGTGAATAGGAGGTCGGTGGCGGTTGTGAGCATGCCGCTGTCGCTGACGTCGAATTGCTCGAATTCCCAGACTTCCTCGCCGGTGCGGGGATCGAGCGCCTTCAACGAGGCATGGCCCACTTCGTCGGTCCAGTTGTTGATCGGATTGGTGCGACCGATGCCGACTCCGGGCGCTCCCGGCGCTGGCGTTAGCACCTCGAAGCCGCCGCCGAGAAAGGCCCGCCCGGGCACGTATTCCGATTCCTCCGGCTCGTAGATCGTCGCGTAGTCCTCCCAGGCGCTGAAATAGAACAGTTCCGTGCGCGGGCTCCAGGACGGCGGATACCAGTTGGTGCCGCCCTGGTTGCCGGGCCAGGTGGGCATGCCTTCGGGCTGCGGCGTTGGAATGGGCCGGCCGTTTTCGTCGAGTCCGCTCGACCAGTTGACGCGCACGAAGGGACTGCCGAGCAGGTATTCGCCGTCGGTGCGGTCGAGCACGTAGAAATAGCCGTTGCGGTTCGCCCAGAGCATGAGCTTGCGCTGCTCGCCCCGCCATTCCATGTCCGCCAGCACCGGCACCTGCACGGCGTCGTAGTCGTAGCCGTCGTTGGGCGTGAACTGGAAATACCAGCGCAATTCACCGGTGTCGGCGTCCAGCGCGATGACCGAATCCGAATAGAGGTTGTCGCCGGGACGCTGGGCGGCGTTCCAGTCCGGACCGGGGTTGCCCACGCCCCAATAGGTGAGATTTTCTTCGGGATCGAACGAGCCGGTAATCCAGACCGGCGCGCCGCCGTATTGCCAGTCGTCGCCCTCCCAGGTCTCGTGACCCGGCTCGCCGGGAGCGGGAATGGTATAGGTTTTCCAGGCGAGTTCGCCGGTTTCCGCGTAATAGGCCGCGACATAGCCGCGGATGCCGAATTCACCGCCGCCGACGCCGACGATGATCTTGTCCTTCACCGCGAGCGGCGCCATGGTCACCGAATACGCCAGGTTCACGTCGCCGACTTCAACATCCCAAATCGGTTCGCCGTTGATTCGGTCCACCGCCACGAGGCGGGCGTCGAGCGTGCCCATGAAGACGCGGTCGCCGAGCACCGCCACGCCGCGGTTGTTGGCGCCGCAGCAGACCAGGGCGTTGTCCGCGGGAGTGTGGACGTATTTCCAGAACACGCGGCCGGTGACGGGATCCACCGCCATGATGCTGTTCGGACGCTCGGTCAGATACATGACGCCATCGGCGACGATGGGACTCGACTGCCAGGCGCCGAAGACCTGGTTCTGCAACAGCCAGCGCAATTCCAGATCTCCGACGTTTTCCTGGTCGATCTGGGTCAGCCTGCTGTAGCGCTGGCTCATGTAACTGCCGTTATAGGTCAGCCAGCTTTCCGGTTCGTCTTCGGCCTGGAGTATCCGCTCGTAGGATATCTGTGCGTATGCCGGCGCCGCTAGCAGCGCCAGCAAAATCGTCCACGCGAATCTTTTCATAGCGCACCTCGCAAGGTCAGCAGGAAAGCCACCAGGTCGGCTACTTCCTCTTCGTTCATGTCGACGGGCGGCTTGCTCGGTTCGCGGCTGATCTCGAAGCTGCCGAGATCAGCCTTGGCGAAAGAGCGCAGGCGCTCTGTGGAATCGAGCAATTGCACGGTATGAGTGTCCTCATTGAGGCGGCGGCCGGTGACCACTTCCTCGTCGAGGGTAACGAGCCGGACAGGCCGGTTGATCGGCATCAGGGCCGCTGCCGGATCGAGCAGATTGAGTTGCAGCACGGCAGGCGTGCGGATGGCGCCGATGTCGCTGAGATCGGGCGCGGTGCGCGGCCCTTCCCCGTTCACCCGATGACAGTCCGCACAACCGCCCCGACCGTAAAAGAGTTCTTCGCCGCGCGCCGCGTCGCCGATTCTCACGGCAACGCCTTCGGGGTCGAACCCGGCCCGGATGTAGGCGATGATGCCCTCCATCTCGTTTTCGCCGAGCGCTGCCGCCGGCATCTGCCCTTCGCCCGAACCTTCGGCGATGACGCGGCGCAGATCCTCGTCCGACGCCACGCCGCGAAAGATTCCCAGCCGCAGGTCTATGCCGTCGACAAGCGCGCCCTGGGGCCCATGGCACAAGGCGCATTGGCTGGTGTAGATGCGCGACCCGAGTTCGATCGCTTCGGCAGTGTATTGGTGATCGCCCACGGCCTGGGACCGCGCCAGCGGCGGCAAGGCCAATAATGCCAGCAACAAGACGCCCGCGCCCAACTTGGCTCGAATCATGACTTCGCCTTCCCCGCTCCAGCCCGAAAAACCGGCAGCATAGCCGCTTGCCCGCTTTCGGTCCATGCCTTCGGCGAACAGCCGATGGGACTGGCCTTGTCCGGCCGCCCGGCCTCGAAATCATCGGCGCCAGTTTTCCAGGCGAAGACCTTCAACCCGCTTGAATTCATCCAGATTGTTGGTCACCAGCACCAGACTCTCACTGCGGGCATGGCTTGCTATATGCAAGTCGTTGGGGCCGATTACCGTGCCCTTGCGTTCCAGTTGCGCCTTGATATCGCCATAGTGGTCCGCGGCTTTCCGCCCGTAATCGAGCACACGCAAGCGGGATGCGAAGTCTTCGACCCGTCGTGAAGCCGCAGACGGATTCCCGCTCTTGTTGGCGCCGTGCAGCAACTCCGCCAGACTGACGGCGCTGAGGCACAGCGATTCGGCGTGTTCGTTGAACGTGTGCAGAATCTCGACGGGTCTTTTGTTGATTATGTAAATCGATATGTCCGTATCGAGCATGTACTTGATCATTCGATCGGTTCCCGCTCCCGCTGAACCCCTTGATCGCCGCGTTCGATATCGATGTCTTCGTTATCGCCGGCCAGAAAGAAACTGTCCCAGGTCCGGTCTATGGGGGACAGCACACGGTCGCACCCGCATATGCGGACCTTTACTTTTTTCACTTCCGCCGGAAAGCGCGTTCCAACGGGCAAGCGAACAGCCTGGGTGCGATTGTTTTCAAATATGGAACCTATCGCCATTGCCGTCTCCTCAATTCATGCCATGCGACTGAATATCATTGTATGTTGCCCGTTTGTATATGGCAAAGGTATATGAATCCGCCTCACATCGCCCGGCAGGGGCGAGGGGCTTGGATTTCTCGATTCACTAAGCGCAGGATGACGGTTTCCCCACCGTCATCCTGCGCGGGGCGGAGCGGATGAGAACGCCCGCGGGTTGTAGATGTCCTTGACGGCCTCTACCAGGCGAATCCCGGCGGACGCCAATCTGGCCGGACTAGCCAGCACAATGTTCTCCAAGCCGCCTGGCACGGCGGCGCTGGGTACGGAAAGAAGCGTTTCTTCTCCGTTAAGCAGCCACTCGGTTACCTTTTGCCGGGTCCAATGGGAATGGGGAATGTCCCATTCCGTGGTTCGTGAGAGGCGCAGCGGCGCGGGGTCTGTTATATTTTGGCGTCGTATCACCGGTGAAGGCGGCGGTAGGTTCTTGACGCCGCCTTCAGTCATGACATCTGCGGAGGTTATCGACCATGACAAGCGCGAGAATCAACCGGATCCTTTCCTATGCCCTGCTCCTGCTGGCGGCGGGCCTGTTGCTGTTGCCCGCGGCTTACGCCCAGGACAACAGCCAGGGGCGGTACCGGCCCGAAGGCCGACAGATCGGCGTCGCCTCCGGGCGCGAATTCGGCGAGCGGATCTATGAAGTCCGCACATACGAGACGAATCCCGGCATTGCCGAATTCGCCGACGTCATGGTTTTCTATCCGCTCACCTTGAGTTTTGACCGGCCCAACGGCGCAATCGCCTTTTCCCCAGGCTTCCGCGCGGCGGCGGACAACTACGAATGGTGGGGTCCGGCGCTGGCTTCACTGGGCTACAACGTCTTCATTCTCAATACCAACGAGCCGACCGACGACCTTGACGCGCGCGCCGACGCGCTGGCCGCGCTGGTGGATTTCATCAAGGCCGAGAACGCCAATCCAGACAGCCCGGTGGCAAACAAGATCGATGAAAACAGGATCGCGCTGATGGGCCATTCCATGGGTGGCGGAGCGGCGCTGGCGGCTGCCGACCGGCTCGGCGACGCGGTCGGCGCGGTGATTCCGCTGGCGCTGTATTGCTGCAATCCCGGCGGTTCCTTCGAAGGCGACTACGGTTCCCTGTCCGCCGCGGCTCTCGTCATCGCGAGCGCCGAAGACACCGTGGCGCCACCGGAAGCCCACGCGCGGCTGCTATACGATTCGCTGGGAAGCGAGAACAAGATCTACATGGAATTCGCCGCCGGCGACCACATGTTCCCCGCCAACGGCGGCCCGGAACTCGCCACCATGGGCCGCTTCACCCTGGCCTTCCTGAAAGCCTATCTCGACGGAGTCGAAGGACTGGAGCAGCACGTCGCCGAGCCGGGCGACGCCTACGCCGACAGATTCTCAATCTATCTAGCCCCGTAATCGATACGGACGTTGGGGCCTGCACTACCCGAGTCGCCGTCTGGCGAGCGGCTTGCAGCGGGCGTGCGAGGCATGGATGCCGAGCCCGAAGCCTACAGGGACGTATTTACGGCGTCCGCTGAACCCCGCTCGCCAGACGGCGACGGATCGAAGCCACTAACTATCAATTGACGCCAAGCGGCTCCATGATCGCCTGGTAGGTGAGTTGCCGGGAGAGCGCCCGCACATTCGGCAGACCCTGCCCCCATTGCTGGATCATTCCCACTACGATCAGGTCTTCCACCGGATCGATCCAGAACCAGGTGCCGGCCGCGCCGCCCCAGTAGTATTCGCCCGCGGAAAATGACTCGGCTTCGACCGGGTCGGTTACCACCGCGAAATCGAGACCGAAGACCGTTCCCGGCGCACCGAGAATATTGTCGGGCATGCCGCGCGGCAATTGGTTGCGATGCATCAAGTCCACGGTCAGCGGCGACAGGATGCGCACGCCGTTGAGTTCGCCGCCGTTGAGCATCATCTGGGTGAACTTCAGGTAGTCCATGGTGCTCGAGACGAGGCCGCCGCCACCGCTCTTGAACACCGGATCGGCCATGTAGTCGTTGGCGGCGCCGAACATCTCCGAGGACGCGAGATTGCCTTCCTCGTCATAGGTATAAATCTGGGCGAAACGCTCGGCTTTCTCGGCGGGCACGTAGAAATCGGTGTCGTTCATGCCCAGCGGCCCGAACAGGCGTTCGTCGAGGAAATCGTCGAATGCCTGGCCCGAAAGAACTTCGACCAGGTAGCCCTGCACGTCGACCGCGACGCTGTAATGCCACATCGAACCGGGTTGTTGCCGCAACGGGATCGCGCCCAGCCTGGTCACCATTTCCTGCAAAGTGATGCCGCTGTTGAGCAAGTCGGCTTCGACATACATGCTGTCCACTTCCGAACCCGAAAAGATGCCGTAGGTGAGACCGCCGGTGTGGGCCATCAACTCGCGGACCGTCATGGGGTGATCGGCGGGTTCTGTAACAAGTTCGCCGTTTTCATCCGTGCCGGCCGCGACTTGCAGATCGCTCAGTTCAGGAATGTACATCTCGACCGGGTCGGAAAGCCGGAACTTTCCTTCGTCGTAAAGCATCATCAGCGCGACGCCGGTAATCGGCTTGGTCATCGAATAGATGCGGAACAGGGCGTCGTTGGTCATCGGCGCGCCGGCTTCCATGTCGCGATAACCCGCCGACTCGAAATGCACGATCTTGCCGTGCCGCACCACCGCGGTGACGACGCCGGCCAGCCGGCCCTCGTCTACCAGGCCCTGCATGGCGTCGGTCAGACGCGAGAGACGGCCGGAGTCCATGCCCGCGTCTTCAGGCGCCGCCATGGTCAGGTCGGGAACCTGCTCGACCACCGCTTCGGCAATGGCGGGAGCCGGAGATTCCAGGGCCGGATTACAGGCCGCCAGCAAGCCGGCCAGGGAAAGGATCAGAACAAGCGGCCAAGCCGCAAAGTGCTTCTTCGGATTCATCGTCTCAGGATTCCTGTGGTGGAAAACTGCGCCACTCTACCCTATTCGCGACGTTGATGGAAAGCACATAGCGAAGCCTGTCCCCGGTCATTCCGCGCGAAGCGAAGCGCTTCCCCCTGCGTCATTCCGTGCGAAGCGAAGCGGAGTCGCGGAATCTCCTCGACCGACAACGAGATTCCGCGGCTTCGCGCGGAATGACAAGGTGTCTGCTTCAATGGCGGCGACCCCGGCGCAATTCCCACAACTTGGCGTATTTCATGAAGGCGTAGAACGCCGCGTTCATGCTCGTCAGCAGGCCATCGACGCCGTCGAGGATGTGGCCCTTCAGGAAATAGTGCTGATGGAAGGTCAAGGGGAAGATGAACAGCAAGGTCCACAGCGACACCGTGTCGCCGGCGTCGAATTTGTCCTCGGCCCGCGCCTCGCTATAGCGATTGGCCTTGGCCACGCGTTCCGTGTAGGTCAGATTCTCGTGATGCAGGATGGTGGCCTCGGTGCGCGCGATCTTGCCGTCGACACTGATGCTTTCGTGTACGCGGCGCTCGGGATAGTGCCCGGCGCTTTTGCGAAACAGCCTGATGAGCCGGTCCGTGCCGCCCGGATGCCGCGGCCGCTTGCCCCAGCGGTAGAGGGTACGGGTCGATTCCAGCGCGTCCACTTCGTCCGCCGCGACGGTCTTGCGCACTTCCTCGATGAATGCGTCGGTGAGAATCTCGTCCGCGTCGATATTGAGCACCCATTCGTTGCGGCAAAGCGACATGGCATGGGCTTTCTGCGCCGCGAATCCTCCCCAGGAATGAAACGACGCGCGCACATTGGAATAGCCGTCGGCGATTTCCACCGTGCGGTCGCGGGAGCCGCTGTCGACGACGACCACCTCGTCGAATTCGGTCATGCGCTCGAGCGCGGCGCCGATGTTCGCTTCCTCGTTCAAGGTGATCATGTAGATGCTGACGGGGATTTTCGCTTTCATTCGATGACCCATATCCTCGACGAGATTCCGCGACTGCGCGCGGAATGACAGGTTATCCCTTGGTCATTCTGCGCGGAGCGAAGCGCAGTCGCAGAATCTGGTTCTCCGGTGCCTAGCGATGCGAATACGAGGTCTCGCCAAACGCCTCGGTGATACTGTCAAGCACCCTTTCCGGCTGCAGCGATGTCAGACAATGGTAATCGTTCCGGCAATGCCACGCATCACAATCCTCCGCGCAGGGCAATTCGCCCCGCAATACCGTGCTGTGCCCGCCGAGCGGCGCCCAGACCGCTTCCCGGCTCGGGCCGAACAGCGCGAAGACCGGCAGGCCAGCGGCGGCGGCCAGATGCATGGGGCCGCTGTCGCAGCCGATGAAGAGCCGGCTTTGGCGGAACAATGCGACCAGTTCAGGCAGCGACAGGCGATTGCAGAGATCGATCGCCGGCGATTGCGGAAGTTGCCGGTTTTCAAGCTCCCGGTCGATGCCCGCAATGACATCGGCGTCGAACTGTCCCGCGCCGACCCACGCCACTTGCAGCCCCGCGTCGTGCAAGCCTCGCGCGAGCCCGGCGAAATGCTCCCTCGGCCACAACTTGTAGCGCACGCTGGCGCCGGGATGAATGACCGCCAGCGGGCGGTTTGCGCGATGACCGTCGAGCAAGGCCCGCAATCGGTCGGCCAGTTCCGGCGCCACCTTGAAATCGAGCGCGCTCGACGGCGATTCGCCGGCGCCGTAGTCGCCGATGATCTCACCGAAAGCGTTATAGCGATGTGCCTGATAGTCCAGGTCGAGCACATCGCTGTAGAACCATCGCGCGCGTTTCGCCAGCGGTCCGATTCGCCGCCGGCAACCGCTGAGCCTGGCGATGGCGCCCGAAAAGCGCTCGCCTTCCATGTCGATCAGGCAATGGCCCTTGTATTTGCGCAACTCCCCGAGAAAATCCAGGTAGTGGCGCAATCTATGGCCGAAGCCCTTGCCTGCGGCGAGTTCCTTTCTCGGGTAATACAGCGCCCTCGAATCGGCTTCGGGCAACATCGACAGCAATGGCTGAAAACTTGCATCGAAAACCGCCACCACCTCGTCGTGCCTTTCCAGCACGCGCAGCACCCAGGGCAACCCGAGCACGAGATTGCCCAGATAATGAGTCGGAAACAGCAACAGGGGCGGTTGAGGCATAATGCGTGTTCGCATAACGGGCGAAAGTGGCAAGATTACCACTTATATTCATATACGCAGCCAAGGAGGAATCTCGATCGATGAGCGAACCCAAGACCGTACAGAACGATGGAAATGTCGACGAATTTCTCGACGCCGTCGAAAATCCGCGCAGGCGAGAAGACGCCAGGCGCGTACTCGAACTGATGCGGGACGTGACCGGCGAGCCGCCGAAAATGTGGGGATCGAGCATCGTCGGCTTCGGCAGCTACCGTTACAAGTACGCAAGCGGCCGCGAAGGCGACTGGATGATCACCGGATTCTCCCCGCGCAAGCAGAACCTGACGGTCTACATCATGCCCGGATTCGCCGATTTCGCCGACCTGCTCGCGAAACTCGGCAAACACAAGACGAGCAAGTCCTGCCTTTATCTGAACAAGCTCGCCGACGTCGATCTGGACGTGCTCGCCGAACTCGTGCGCGAGTCGGTCGCGGTGATGCGAAAGCGATACGCAAAAAGCTGATATTCCCAACATCCACCCGCAGCAAGAAACCTAATTTCTACGTCAAGTCGTATCACACGACCATTTGCTTCCTATCTTTCTTGGGAGAAAGCGCTAAAGAGAATCCCGCCCTTACCGATATGAGATTTGATATTTCGATTGATAGGGAAAGGGGACCGAACCTGCCACCATGGAAATTAGTCAAAAAACTGGCGGACCTAATTCGGTCGTAGGCGTAGGAAAGGAAGCTTCAAATTATATTATTGAATCCGCCCGAAACTCATCCCGTATAAAGGGGGTGAGGTGGTCGGGTCTGGTTGGACAGTTCGAGGGCAAAGTTAAGGTAGTTTTCCCATGATTGCAAACCCTCGGTTTCACTCTTTCCCCACCAATATCGTGATGGGTTTGCCCCCCTGCCGCGCACAGGGAGCGTAGCGGCCGGAGCGCGGCGGGGGGCGGCGCCGCATTTTCACGCCGCAGCCCCCAGACATGCCGTCTTCCCGCCCGCGGCATACACCTCGGCCGGCGTCCGTCCCGCCAGCGCCAGATGCGGACGCCGGTGATTGTAGTGGCCCAGCCAGGACGCAATCACCCGCCGGGCGTGACGGCCGCCGGTCAGCTCCTCCAGATAAACCGACTCGTACTTCAGCGAACGCCATAGTCGCTCGATAAACCGGTTGTCGATCCAGCGGCCTTTCCCGTCCATGCCGATCTTCACGCCACGGTCCGGCAACGGGCGCAAATACGCCTCGCAGGTGAACTGGACGCCCTGGTCGGTGTTCGAGATCAGCGGCGTCCCGCAGCGCTCAAGCGCCTCTTCCAGGGCGCTCACGCAAAAACCCGCCTCCAGCGTGTTGTCCAACTCCCACGACAGAACGAATCGGCTCGCCCAATCCATCACCGCCACCAGATACGAAAAACCGCCCCGCATCGGTATGCAGGTGATGTCCGCGCAGATCACCTCGCCCGGCGCGATCCGCTCCAGATCGTTCAGCAGGTACGGGTAGATCTTGTGGCCGGGTTGCGCGCGCGAGGCGCGTGGACGCGGGTACACCGTTCGCCAGCACACCTCGGCCATCAGGGTTCGCGCCAGACCGCGGCCCACGTCGCGCCCCTGCCGGCGCAGGTGCAAACTCACGCGCCGCGTGCCGTGGTACGGAAACGCCATGTACAACTCGTCCACCAGCCGGCGCAGCCGCTCCGCGTCCGGCGGCTTCGGCGCGTAATACAGCGACGAGCGGCTCACGTCGGCCAGGGCGCACTTGCGCGCAAGCGGCAGGGTCTTGTCTTCCTTGATCAACCTCACTTGCCCGGCCCGCCCGAGCCGCGCGAACCCTTCAGAAAAAAATCCCGTTCCACCGTCAACTCGCCGACCCGCGCGTACAGCCGCTCGATCAGCTGCTCGGTATTTTGGACACGCCGCCGCCTTTCCCCTGGCGAAAAACTTCCAGCAGCCCGTCGTGAGCCTCGGCCTTCCACTTGCCAACCTGGTTCGGATTGACGTTGTGACGCGCCGCGATCACACGCAACGCCTCGTCACCCCGCATCGCCTCCAAAACCACCTTGCGCTTGAACTCCGCGCTGAATCTCCTCCTCTTCATCAGACAGTCTCCCAGTCCTCGAAAACCACCTTAACAGACTGTCCAAATTTGCCCGACCACTTCTCACGGTAATCGACATGGCCGTACTTGGGGAAACAGAGCGCGAGTCGGTAGGGATGATGATGCAGCAATTTGGGTAAGAGTGGCCAATTCGAACCGGCGTGATTTGGCGCGCCTGGGAAGACTCGAACTCCCGACCAACTGGTTCGAAGCCAGCTACTCTATCCAACTGAGCTACAGGCGCGTGATCCGCGTTAATTTACCCCCTCGCGCCGCCGCTGGCAAATAGCACTCCAGTCGGGAACCGTCTAGATCGCCGACGGAGTCAGTCGGATTCAATTCGGCACAGCTGCAGCGCCGTTCAATTCGATTTTCGCCAGATTGGCTTTTGTCTCCAATCTTGAGGGAAACCCATACTCTTTGGATCGACCCATGCAGAATCTTCAATCAGCGAAATCACACGCTGGCTCCAATCGTTTCCAGGAGAGATGGCCGACAGCAAAAAATCGAGCGTTACCAAAGTACAATAAATTCTGCGTGGCTCCGCGCCTGCCATGGCATTGGCGAGTTCAGCGGGTCGCTTCGGAATCGACATCGTGACCGTAAATCTCTTGTTCCAGAGACGACCGTGATGTGCGCAGATGTTACGGACGTAACTGACGTGGTGGCAAAATGAAGTAAAGCTGCGTTCATCCAGTCCAAAGGGATCGGCGATCGCTTTGCGGTCCGCGCGAGACTTCAAATTGCGCATCCACTTGGATAACTGGCCAAGCGAGACTGTTTCAGCGGCCATCCAGATTGGCGGCAATTTCGGCGAATCGTACTTGTTGCGATAGTGTTCGGCGAATGTATCACGCGAACGGCTGAACTCGTCTTCCAACTTCCTTACAGCTTGGTCGTAGTGGATCTGGCTTGCATAGAGACTTGGCTTCAGATACCCGTGAGCGCCGTGTCGTATTGCCATGCAATGGGTCCATTACTTCCGCCTGCTCAATGGCATCCAGCACCAGCAACCGAAGTTTGCGGTCAAAAATGTAGAGCGCCAGCACGGCGTCGAACGTCGTATCACTGCGAAATGCATGGTCGCCCTTTGTGTCAGTGGGAATTTCAAACGGCAACCAGTATGCCCGAAGACGATAGTAGGAAAGGAAATTCAGGTAGTGTTGCGCCAAATGGTCGTTACGTATAACCATGCCTCGGCGTTTCAGAAGTCCCACCTGATCGCGAATTGAGATGGCTGGCTTCCTGAACTTCAACACCCTATCCCTCCGTTGGAACGGATCTCCCAAAAACAAGTAACCCGCCGGGGTGCGCAGTGCAGAATTTAAATCCGTCCGAGGCGTGGCGGGTCTTGTTACCGGGAAGTATAGAGTCAACGCCGGTTGAGGACAAGCTTAAGCTATTGAGAAACGCGGCTTTCGGTTACCGGTCAATTGAAGATGTCGAGGATGCGGCTGTACTTGAGGATGAACTGGCGGGCGTTCTCGTGTTCGTAATGCGGCATGTTCAGGCCGCTGAACTCGTCGACTTCGTTATAGACCAGGTAGAGGCCCGCGTTGGCCGATTGCAGCCAGGCGAAACGCACGTTCGCCGCCACCACGTCGTCGCGATTGTTGTACTGGATCAGCGTCTGCAGCGAGATTTGCGGCGTGAACGAATAGGAAACGCGCACCCGCGCCAGATCTACGGTGAAATCTCCGTTCGGCACCGGCAGCGAGATGTCGCTGCGGTTCCAGGACACTTCGGTGCTGAAACGCTCGTCGAGCTGGTAGCGCAGCGTGGAGTCGGTGGATACCCGGTCGCCACCGAAGAAGCCGCCGATAAAGCTGCGGATGTTGATGCTCAGCGGCGCCGCCTGGTTGGTCCAGTAAACCAACTGCGCCTCGCTGTGCTCGTAGGTGCCTGCCGGAACCGAAACGCCGTCGACAATCTCGAAAGGTTCGCGCACGCCTTCCAGCGTGAAATTCACGCCGGTGTGGACTTCGCTTCCGTTCTGGAATTCCCAGTGATTGTCCACGTGCAGGAAGCCGGTTTCCTGGAAACCGTCGAATCCCCAATAACCGCGATAATTCATGTGCGGCCGCAATTCGTGCAGTCCCCACCAGTCCTCGGGACGATAGCGGTAGCGCCAGCCCGCGGTCCATCTGCGGAATGCGCGGCGCGCCAGGAAGCCGACTTCAGGATTGAAGTTCTCGCGCACTTCGGAATAACCGGCGTCCAGATTCCAGTCCTCGTCCTGGTACGAGGCCTGTATGCCGCCGGCCGCGTCGCGGTTTTGCAGGCCCGGCGTTTCGGTGCGGGCGGCCCAGCCGGTAATCAGCGTGGTATCGCCGATGCCCCAGCGGCCATCTACAGACATCGTGCGGTTGTAGTCTTCGCCGGGATTTTCGCTGGTCGAATTCAATCCTGTGCCATCGCCGTCGCGTTCGATGTACATCATGCCGACAGTCGAACGATTACCGAGTTCCTGGTTGAGGCGGACAACGGAAAAGTCGTTCTGCGAGATGCGGCCGTCGACGCTGTCGGTGCGCATCTGCAGCAGGCCGATATTGGTATTGTCGAAAATCTTGCCGGTCAGCCGCGCGCCGCCGTCTATCGGCAACTGGGTTCCGCCCGCGCCGACGCCGATGCGGCGGCTGAAGAACAATTCCACTTCACGCGGATTTCCGACCGAAAACTGGCCGGCATTTTCGAGGAAGAAAGGGCGCTTCTCCGGAAAGAACAGGCTGAACCGGTCGAGATTTACCTGCAATTCGTCGGCTTCGACCTGGGCGAAATCGGTGTTGTAGGTGCCGTCGAGCACCAGGCTCGGCGTGATCGTGTATTTGAAATCGAATCCAATTTCCTGCTGGTCCACGGTGCCCGACGCGATGCTGCCGCCGCGTTCGGTGGAACCGAGCACATAGGGAGTGAACTGCAAGGCGCGCTGGCTCGGCACGCGGATGCCTTCGATCAGTCCGGCCTCCGAAACCCGATTCAGGTCGAACTGGCGTTCCAGCGGCGCCCAATAGGCGATTTCGTTGTTGTGCCGGATATTGCGCTGGAAATTGATCCCCCAGGTCTGTTCGGCGCCATTGCCGTAGCGCAGCGAGGAAAAGGGAATCTCCATTTCGGCGCTCCAGCCGTAATCGTGGATTTGCGCTTCCACTTCCCAGGTCGTGTCCCAGTTGATGTTGGACCCGCTGCCCGGGCCGCGAAATCCGCCGGAGCCCTCGTTGGTGACCTGCGCGTCGAATTGCAGGCCGGCGGGATTGGTGCCGAACACGAAACCGTTCTGGCGATCGAGCATGCCGTCGATGATGACGCGGAAACTGTCGGTATCGTCGAGTGGAGCATCGCGCCGGCTGTCGGTCACGATGATCCGGGAGGGGTCGGATTCATAGGCGATCAGGCCGATATACAGGGCTTCGTCGGTATAGCCCACCCGCACTTCGGTGCGCTGGGTCGCCGGCTGGCCTTCATCGGGCCGCACCTGGGAGAAGTCGGTGGCCGGCGTCACACCTTCCCATGCCGTATCTCCGGCAACGGCGCCGTCCACGACCGGAGCGCGTTCCAGCGCATGGGCGGTGGTCGAAGGCGGCACGGACAAGGTATTCAGTTCCTGCGCCAGGGAACCGGAGGCAATCAGGTTCAAGAGCGGAATCAGCAATGCCGAGACCAGCGTCGTTCCGTAACGTGCAATGCTCATTTCTACCTCTGGAAAGCGCCGCGTCAATGCAGACAACTGATTGATCTTTTGGACAAAAACAGCAGAGCAGCTTAATGCAGGGGCACCCCCCTGACAAGCAGGAAAAAGTTACAAATCTTGACCGGAGTCAGGCCGCTTCGATATCGGTTCGAGTGTATCAATTTCGCCAATGATCGCGATTTTGGCGAATTTGTGATACCAGAATATGGTACTGTTGCTGGATGAATCGCCAACACCAACGAACCCTGGACGCAATTTTTCGCCATCCGACGAGCGGAAACATAAAGTGGCGAGACATTGAAATGTTGTTGCTGGAGCCCGGCGCCGAAATCAGCGAGAGAGAAGGTTCTCGGAAAGGCGTTCGACTGTTCGGTGAACGGCGGGTATTCCATCGGCCACACCCGCAGCCCACTACGGACAAGGGAGCCGTGGCGAGCATTCGGGAATGGCTTCGCACAAACGGGGTGAAACCGTGAAAAATATCATGGAAATCAATGGCTACCGGGCTATCATTCAATTCGACCCGGAAATTGAAATGTTTCGGGGCGAATTTGTTGACCTACAAGGCGGAGCGGACTTTTACGCAACCGACATCGACAACCTCAAGCGGGAAGGCGCCGCTTCGCTACGGGTTTATTTCGACATATGCCGGGAAGACGGCGTAGAACCCGCGAGGCCCTTTTCCGGGAAACTCAACTTGCGGCTGTCTCCCGGACTGCACGCCGATATCGCTGCCGCCGCCGCCGCTGAAGGCAAGAGCCTCAATCAATGGATAAACGACGAATTGCGCACCGCAGTCGCCGATTCGCCCTGAAAAACAGCCTGCTTACCGGAACTATCTACCTACGATCAATTGGGCAGACCCTGTTCGTCATACAACAGGCCGCCATGCTCGACCGCGGACGGTGCCGGCTTGAGCGACTTCGCGCAGCGCCTGCCAATGACGAGCAGATCGCTGACGCCGGTATCCGCATCCGTCCGGCGCCTCTCGCGTTCGAGGCGCTCACGGAGCGCCGCAGTGATTGCATCGGTCATCGCGTAACCTTTGTCAATCTGAAATGGTCGGCTTGTTTGCGAGTTGAATCAACTCGACCCTACTTGCCTTGCACGACCTCGTTGCGCAAGGTGCCGATGCCTTCCAGTTCGACTTCGTAGACATCGCCGGGAACCATGGCGCGAGTGCTGCCCATGGTGCCTGACCAGATCATGTCGCCGGGCATGAGCGTGAAAAAGCGGGAAATGTAGCTGACCATTTCCTCCATGCCGAAGATCAGGTCGGAGGAATTCTCGCTTTGCACGACTTCGCCGTTGTGGCGGCCGGTGATCTGGATGTTCTTGTAGTCGGCGTCCTTGTACAGCACGGGCCCGATGGCGTTGAATCCGCGGGCGCCCTTGGCGCGCACCCACTGGATGTCGCCTGACTGCCAGGCGCGTTCGCTGACGTCGTTGCCCGCTGTGACGCCGAAGATGTACTCATGCGCGTCTTCCACCGCCACGTTCTCGGCGCGCTTGCCGATCACGATGGCCATCTCGGCTTCGTAATGCAGGTTCTGGGATCCCGCAGGGCGTACGATCGGATCTTCCGGTCCCACCAGCGAGCTTGCCGGTACGATGAACAGGCCCGGTTCCTCGGCCGGATCGCCCGAAATGTGGCTGCGGAAGTTGAAGGCGGTCATGAATATCTGGTTCGGCTCGGCGGGCGCTTCGAGTTTTACGGTGCTGCGCTCGTGCCAGACGCCGGTATGCTCCATGGTCTCGTAAGGCGCGCCTTCGAGTTGCCATACCTGGTCGCCATGCACCATGCCCCAGGAAATCTCTCCCCCATCCTGGGAATAGCGGACGAAAATCTCCGGCTCCGCTTCCTCCTGCGCGAAAGTCGGCGCGCTCACGATGACGGCGGCAAGCACGGTCAACAGGGTTTGCAAGCGGTTCATTATGGTCTCCTCTCAGGGAATGCCTTGCGGCGATGAAATCAGGTCGATGCTAAGCGCATCCCCCGGTGTGGTCAATACCGGGGGAACCGGGCTCAAGTTTCGCGATGAGATTCTGCGACTCCGCTTCGCTCCGCGCAGAATGACGAAGAGGGGCGCGCTTCGCTCCGTGCGGAATGACGAAGGAGGAGACTGTCATTCCGCGCGAAGTCGCGGAATCTCACCGAGTCGGCGGAGCATCCGATTGCGGCTAGCGGGCTTCGACGCGGACGGTGACGATGTCGATGTCGCGGTATTGCTGGTGGCTGACCGAGGAGGCCGCGTGGCGCAGCAGCCGCAGCGACACGTCGCGGTCGGCCGAGGGTTCCGAGGGCGTATCCTTGATAACCGTCAGCAAGTCCTGGATGTTTTCGCCGCCCGGCGAGGCGATGAATTCGAGCACGGCGTCGCCGCCGTCGCGGAAGGCCACGATTTGCAAGCTTCGCTCAGGCCGCGGTTCTTCGGTTTCGTCTTCGTCGCCGAGCAAGGTGTACAGCGTTTCTTCGCCGGCGAGTTCGAGCCGACCTTCCATTCGGCTGTCCATGTCGTTGTGCGCCGCGAATTTCGCCAGGAACTTCTGGATCAGCGGCAGCGTCGTGGCCTCAAGCGGCATTTCGATCGTGCGCTGGCGCGGCGCCGTGGCCATCACGAACAGGTTCATGAGCATGGCGCAAAGGCCGCCCGCCGTCATGCCGTTTTGCAACAGGCCGCCGGCGAATCCGGATACGATTTCGGGAAAGATCACCCCGCTTTGGCAGCCGACGCCGATCCAGAACGAAACGCCGACGATGACCCCGCCGCGATAGTCGATGCCGTGTTGCACGACGATCTTCATGCCGAGCACGAACAGCATCGAGAGCAACACTGTGGTGTACGCGCCCACGACCGGGCCGGGAATCGCCAGAATCAAGGCGAGAAACTTCGGCGAGAACGCCGCGATGACGAATGTCAGGCCCAGCGCGACGCCGACCCGCCGCGAGGCGACGCCGGTCAGTTCGGTGACGGCGACGCTCGAAGAATAGGTCGTGTTCGGCACCGTGCCCGCCAGACCGGAGAGCAGGTTGCCGAGCCCGTCGGCGCCGACCGCGCCTTGCACCGCGCGGAAATCTATCGCTCTAGGCTTGCGCCAGGAGACGCGCTGAATCGCGACCGAATCGCCGATGGTTTCGATCGCCCCGATCAGCGTGACGAAAATGAAACTCGGCAGCAGCGTCCAGAACACGGCGCCGAATTCCAGGTTGATGCCGGGCCAGCCCGTGGCCGGCACTCCCACCCAGGCGGCGTCGGCGATGCGCTGGAAATCGTAAAGCCCGAACAGCATGGAAACCAGCGAGCCGGCGACGACGCCGATGACCAGCGCCCAGAGCCGCAACGCGCCCGTCGCCTTCAGCGCGATCAGCACGACGACGAGCAAGGCGCCGAGCGCGCTGATCGGCGCTCCGATCGGGCTGGCGTCGGCGGGAATATCTTCGAGCAAATCCCAGATGATCGGCATTACGGTGACGGGGATGAGCATGATGATGGTGCCGGATACGACCGGGGTGAGAATGCGCCGCAACAGCGACAGCCGCGCCGACAAGGTGAACTGGAACAGCGAAGAAGCGATCACCAGCGCCGCGAGCACCGCCGGGCCGCCCTCGATCAGGGCAGTGACACAAACCGCGATGAACGCCCCCGAAGTGCCCATGGCCAGCACATAGCCCGCGCCGATGCGGCCCACGCGAACCGCCTGTATGACGGTGCTGACGCCACTGACGATGACGGCCGCGAACACCGCCCAATTGAGATAGGATTCGCTGCCTTCGGCGGCGCGGATCACGATCGCGGGGGTCAATACGATGCCGGCGACGCAAAGCAGGGCGAGTTGCAGCCCGAGACCGGCCGTCAGCGATCCGGGCGGGTTCTCGTCGGCTTCGTAGCGGATGCTCGAGTGCTGGTCGTTTTCTTCCGCGTCCATGTTCGTCTCCTTCTCTGCGCAGCTAGATCTCGTTGCTCCGGGCGAACCGGTCGATATGTTCCGCCGCGCGGAAGGCCAGCGCCATGATCGTCATGGTCGGCTGGCCGCGGCTTGAGGTGACCAGGGAACTGCCGTCGCATAGGAACAGGTTGGGCACGTCATGGGAGCGGTGGTGGCGGTCGATGACCGAAGTTGCCGGGTCGTCGCCCATGCGGCAGGTGCCGAGCATGTGCGAACTGTTGGTCTGGCCGTCTTCCGGATAGGTCGCGTGGATTTGCAGGGCGCCCGCCGCTTCCATCATTTCCACCGAACGTTCCATGAAAAAGCGCATGGTCGCGAGATCGTCCGGGTGATCCATATAGGTGCAGCGGATCGCCGGACGGCCCCATTTGTCCCGCACTTCCGGGTCCAGCGTGATGTTGTTCGAATCGAGCGGCAAGGACGTGGTATGGCCGTCGAAGGCCGCGGTATGGTTGAATTCCTCCCGCAGCCGCGCCTTGTATTCGGCGCCCCAGGTCGGCCCGCCCAGCATGCTGCTCGCGAGCGCGGACTCCATCGGCGTGCCGCTGCGCACCGGGTGGCGCCCGTCGATGCCGCCGCCGCCGTAGAAGCCTTCGGCGGGATCGATTTCGTACCAGTCATGCACGACGCGGGTCGCGGGGATGCTCTTCCAGGCGTTGACGGGTTCCGGGAACAGTCCGGTCACTTCGCTGTAGCCATTGAACATGAGATTGCGGCCGACGAATCCGCTGCTGTTGGCCAGCCCGTCGGGATGCCGGGGCGATTCCGACATCAGCAACAGCCGCGGCGTTTCCGCGCCATTGGCGCAAATCACCACGGCGCGGGCGCGCTGGGATTGTTCCGCGCCGTCTTCCCCGAAATAGACAACCTCGCTGGCGCGCCCTGATGCATCGGTTTCCACCCGGGAGACCGTGCAATGCGTGCGCAACTCGTAATTGCCCGAAGCGAGCGCGGCGGGAATCATGGTGATCATCGAAGAGGACTTGGCGTTCACCTCGCAGCCGAAGCCCAGGCAGAAACCGCAATGAATGCAGCCCGGCCTGCCGTTGTGGGGCTGGGACAGGATCGCCACCGGCGCCGGATAGGCGGTGCGGCCAAGCGCCCTCGCGCCGCGTTCGAGCAGCACGTCCGAGCCTTTCACCGGCATCGGCGGGCAGGGATAGTCGCGCGAGCGCGGCGGGTCCCACGGACCTTGCAGGCCGGACACGCCGACTTCCCAGTCCACCCGGGTGTAATAGGGTTCGAGTTCTTCGTAGCGGATCGGCCAATCGGCGAAATTCGTGCCGGCGATCGTGCCGCGCGCGCTGGCTTCCATGAAATCAATCGGCCGCAAGCGCCAGAAATTGCCGGAAAAATGCAAGCTGCTGCCGCCGACGTTATGCGCGTAATTGCATACCCTGTCGCGCACGGTCGCGGTCTCGTCCGCGGATTTGCGGAATGTCTGCGGATGCCCCTGGCGGTGGCTCCAGGTCAGGTCGTGATTGTTGAAGGTGCCCCATTCGTCGTGCCGGAAGTCGGCCGCCTGCAAATGCGGGCCCTGTTCCAGCTGCACGACCGAATGCCCGGCTTCCGCGAGTTCCTTCGCGACGACGCCGCCCGCCGCGCCGGAACCGACTACGACGAAATCGACTGCTTCCCGGGTCGGGAACGACGCGCCGGCCATGCCTATTGCCCTCCCCTGTTCATATAGTCCTCGTCGTAGAAGCCGAAGGGCGGCTGCCACACGCTGCGCGGCTCGTAGCCGATCAGTTCATTGCCGACGCCGTCGCGGTTGCCGCCGTATTCCGGCAAGGCGAACATGCCGGCGACGGTGAGATAGCGGATCGTGGCGAAAAAATCGGTGTTTTCGATCTCGCGCAGCAGTTGGTCCTGTTGTTTGGCGTTCAAGGCGGAGAAACTCGCGGCCTGAAATTCGGCGTTTGCCCGGTTTTGCAATTCCTCCAGGCCGTCGCGCAGGATTTGCAATTCCCGTTCACGCTGGTCGCCGAGCACGGCGTCCATGAAATGCACGGCCCCGGCTTCCCGGGCGCCGGGGGTGTTGTCCGGCGGAATGATGCGGTCGGCGATGGCTGCGAATTCCTCCGCCTCTTCGCCGCCCAGGAGTTGCAGGCCGATGCCGTCGAGTTGATTTTGCCCGGCGCGGGAGCACGCGGCGAGTATCGCCGGCATGCTGAGCGCGATCGCCGAACGCGGCAACGCTTCCAGCGTCGATCTCAGCAATGCGCGGCGGGAAAGAATGTGGCGTCGCATTTCCTCAACAGGTCGAAAACGCCCCGATCGCCCCCGGGCGAATCCGGGCAGACCCCCCTATGTCTACCCGCCGACTATAGCACATCCGCGGCGCATGGCGGCCAAGCCTTTGGCAGCGTGCTCCGCATCGCCGACGTTTCGCCAAACGCAGGCAGATGGTACGGTTTGGCGGGGGATTCAGGAGGCTGAGCGGGAAGTGAACGAATTCAAATTGGATACTTCCGCTCGCCTGGAACGCATCGAACTGTTGCTGCAACTGGTGGTGCGCGGTTCCGACCTTGAATCCCCGGAGAACGTGGCTCCAAACAAACCTCAACCCTAGGAGTCTGTCGGATTTAGGTTGAGGTAAAATCGTTTTCAGGTTGTTGGAGGGTATTTTACCGATGTCTTCGAAGTTTCGCCTCGTGGACCGGGACACGCTTTATCTTTTGCCGCCGTCGGTGCGGGACCGGCTGCCGGAGGATCATCTGGCGCGTTTTGTGGTGGAGATTGTGGACCGGCTGGACCTGGGCGCGTTGGAGCGTGCATACGGTGACGGCGGCAAGGATCCGTACCATCCGTCGCTGTTGCTGGGTTTGCTGTTTTACGGGTACGCGACCGGCGTGTTTTCGAGCCGCAAGCTGGAGCGGGCGACCTACGATTCGGTGGCGTTCCGTTTCGTTGCGGCGAACGCGCATCCGGACCATGACACGATCGCGTCTTTCCGCAAGCGTTTCCTCGGGGAGTGGCGGGGCTTTTTCGTAGAGATTCGGTTGATCGCGCGGGAGATGGGGCTGTTGCGACTGGGCAATGTGAGCCTGGACGGAACGAAGGTGCGGGCGAACGCGAGCAGGCGCAAGGCGCTGAGTTGGGGATACGCGAAGCGGCTTGAGGAGCAGTTGCGGGCCGAGGTGTCGGCGTTGCTGGACCGGGCCGAGGCTGCGGACGACGCGGCGCCCGGGCTGGACGTGCCGAAGGAGTTGAAGCGCCGGGAGGAGCGGCTGGCGGAGATCGGGCGCCGGGCGCGGGAGCGTTGCGCGGAGGAACAGGAGGAGTACGAGGAGAAGCTCAAGGCGCGGCGGGAAAAGGAGAAGGCGACGGGGCGCAAGCCCCGCGGCCGCGCGCCGAAGGCGCCGGAGCCGGGGCCGCGGGAGAAGGACCAGGTGAACCTGATGGACGCGGAATCGCGGGCGATGCCGACGGCGGACGGTTTCCAGCAAGCGTACAACGCGCAGTCGGCGGTGGACGTTGCGAGTTATCTGGTGGTGGCGGCGGACGTGGTGGACCGCTGCAACGACAAGCGGGAGGTCGAGCCGGCGCTGGCGGCGGCGTTGGGGAAGCCGGAAGCGCTGTTGGCGGACGCGGGTTATTTCAGCGGGGCGAACGTGGAACGTTGCGGGGCGGCGGAGTTGACGCCGCACATCGCCGTGGGCCGCGAGGCGCACCGCTTGCGGACGCCGGAGGGCCGGAAGCTGTACGCGAAGCGCAAGGCGACGGTGGAAACGGTGTTCGGCGTCATCAAGGAGACGATGGGGTTCCGGCGTTTCCATTTGCGCGGGCTGGAGGCGGCGCGCGGGGAATGGACGCTGGCCTGTCTGGCGTGGAACCTGAAACGGATGCACGCCTTGCGGTGAGGGGCGCGGTTGCCGTTTTTCCGCCGGAGGCGGTCATTCCCGACGCTGCCCGCGCCGATTTCGCGCCTGGGCGGCGTGATGCCGGAAGAGCGGCCCGAATCGGAAAAACCCGCCGCACCTGGCGACGGGCGCGAAAAAATCAGGAAACGCCTTGCCAAGCGATGTCAAAGCCTCAAAACCGACAGACTCCTAGGTGTTTATTGATGGATCGAATGCGGGCGCCGTCCGTGTGGCGCCCGCCTTCGGTCAGAAGCGGGCCGTATAGTTCAACTCCAGCCGGGGACCGCCTTCGAGGATGGGGGTGGGCAGTTCGTAGCCGAAGCGCAGCTTCAGGCCCCGGCCCAGCCCGGCGCCCGATTCGCCGGTCGCCGAATCCCAAGAGAAGCCGACGGTTTCCCGCCCGCCCGGGCCCATGCGGCTGTGCGTTGCGCCCAGCGTCAGCAGGCCCCGGTCGAAGGCGAAACCCCAGCCAAGATCGCTTTCCAGCGTCATGGCGCCAGCACCCGCCGCCGCGCCGCGACCCGCCAGGGCGGCGATGTCCGGCCCGCCGAACATCATGCCGCCGCGGGTTCCCGAACCGCCGCCGAGCAGGGTTTCGCTTACTCCGCCCCAAGTCGGCGCGAAGGTCAGGCGCGGACCCGAACCGTCGGCGCGGGATTTCACGGTGAGCCGCGCCATGCCGCCGAACTCTTCGTAGTTCTCGACCGAATGCGCCGCCAGCCAGCGCGCCTGCGCCTCGAAATCGAACCGGGCGCCGGCATAATGCAGGCCGCCGGTCATTTCCAGCCCGCCGCCGGCCTGACCGTCGCCGCCATCGCCGCGCGCGCCGAGGCGCAGGTAGGGCCGCAGCGCCCCGTCGGGACGCGAAACCTCCAGCGACAGACGCGCCTGGGAAATGTTCACGTCGAGACCGTCCACGGCGCGCCGGGCTCCGTTGCCATCGGTGCGCAGCGAGACGTAGCCGCCGCTTGCCACCAGCGAGAATTGCACCGCGCCGCGTTGCGCCAGCGGCTGGCGCAGACCCGCCGCGGCCATGTTCATGTCCAGATCCGCCGTTTCCACCGGTGCGCCCGCGGGGCCGGAAAAATTCTCCGCCCCGCCGCCGCCGACGCCGCCCAGGGCCCAGAGCTCCAAGCCGGAAGCGGTTTCGCCGCGGATATAGGGCAGCACGCTGGTCAAGGACGTTTCCAGGCCACCTCGGCGTCCGCCGATGTCGTAGTCGGTCTCGCCGCGGCTGCGCGACACCGCCGCGCCGATCAAGACGCCGTTGCCGAGGCGCGTGTCGGCGCCGAGCCAGAGCGAGTCCACGCCGCCGTCGTAGGCGCCGGATTCGGAGGCGCCGTCAAAGTGCTGGGAGTCGGCCGCGCCCCACAGCGTCCATCGCGCCGGCGACGGGTTGGCGACCGCCTCGGCGCCGGTAGCGGCGTTCAGCGGCAGCGCGAAGGTGCGGTCCGCGAAGGCGTTGTCGAAACCGAGAGCGCCCGCGCCGAAATCGGAACCGGATGCCGGGCCGGCGCCGAAATTCGCGCCGGCGCCGGACATCGCGCCCGGGCCGTAGCCACCGGTCGCCGCGGGGGCGCGGCCCGCGCCAAAGCCGAAGCCCGCGACCGGAAGCGGAGCGCCGACCGAACCGAAATTGCCGCCGGACGCCGCCGCACCGGTTCCGAACGCCCCCCGCGGAGCGGAGAATTGTCCGCCGACCGGCCCGAAGCCGGGCGTCCCGCCCGCCGCCGGATGTGCGCCGTACCCGCCGCGACCGCCGCCGGCTCCGGCGAGCCAGCCCGCGAAGGCGTTCAGCATCGTCTCGGCGCGGTCCCGTTCCCCCTCGCCGTCCGCGACTTCCGCCCGCGCAGCGGCGGGTGCCCGGAAGCGCCCGCCGATCACGCCCGTCGCGCTCGTCAGCAGGGCTCGTCCCTGCGCCGACAGCGCGTCTTCCAGCATCTTCTTCTCGACTTCCGAAATGGATACTTCGATGCTGAAACTCAGGCTCGCGCTGTCCGGGTCGGCCGCGTCGGAATCGGTCGCCATGTATGTGTAGACCGCGGCGGACGCGGCTTCGACCGGCGTGCCGGACAGCGTCCGCGTCGCCGGGTCGAAAGTCAGACCCGCCGGCAGGGCCGGGCTCAGCGAGTAGCGCAGTTCGCCGTCGCCGCTGGACGCGGCGGGCAGCGTCAGCGGGGCCATGGCGAGATTCTGGGTCAGTTTCAGGTCAGCGACGGTTGCGCCGGCGAAGTCAGGCATGAGGTCCGCGGCCACCGCGAGGCTGAAACCCAGGCTCGCGCTGTCGGGACCGGACGCGTCCGAATCGGTGGCGGTGTAGGTGTAGACCGCGGCGGGCGCGGCTTCGGTCGGCGCGCCGGCAAGCGTCCGCGTCGCCGGGTCGAAGGTCAGACCCGCCGGCAGGGCCGGACTCAGCGCGTAGCGCAGTTCGCCATCGCCGCCGGATGCGGCGGGCAGCGTCAGCGGGGCCATG
Source organism: Pseudomonadales bacterium (assembly GCA_963664805.2). GTDB lineage: Bacteria > Pseudomonadota > Gammaproteobacteria > Pseudomonadales > Pseudohongiellaceae > UBA9145. The sequence goes on from OY761612.1 coordinate 1,344,638, forward strand.
GCGAGATTCTGGGTCAGTTTCAGGTCAGCGACGGTTGCGCCGGCGAAGTCAGGCATGAGGTCCGCGGCCACCGCGAGGCTGAAACCCAGGCTCGCGCTGTCGGGACCGGACGCGTCCGAATCGGTGGCGGTGTAGGTGTAGACCGCGGCGGGCGCGGCTTCGGTCGGCGCGCCGGCAAGCGTCCGCGTCGCCGGGTCGAAGGTCAGACCCGCCGGCAGGGCCGGACTCAGCGCGTAGCGCAGTTCGCCGTCGCCGCCGCTCGCGGCGGGCAGCACCAGAGGCGCCGCCTCGATGCCTTGGATGTAGTTTTGGTCGGCGATCACCGCGTCCGCAGCGAAGGCGGGACGCAGGTCGGCGGTGATTTGAACCTCAAGCGCCGCCTCCAATCCTTCGTATTCCCCGCCCGCGGCCCTGTGATTCAGGGCGGCCGTGTGCGTAGGCGCGTCGGCCGCGGCCGAAACCGTCACGCCGCGTTCGGCGGGCCATTCGTCCGCCGCGAATTGCAGCAGCGCCGGCGAGGCGCTCAGCGCGGCGTCGGCGCTGGAAAGCGATACCGAAACCGCTTCGGTCGGCGGCGCCGTGAGCCGCAGTGTGTACGTCGCCGAAGCGCCGGCGGCCAGCGAAATGCGCTCCGGCGAAAACGCCAGGCCGACGGTGTCGTTGTCGACCACGTTCACCGCCAGAACGGCCGACACGCCGTCGTAGCCGCCGCCCGAGGCCGCGTGGCCGATGACGGCGTGCTCGCCAACCCCGTTGGCGTCCTTGGCCACCGTCACCGTCACGGTCGCCGGCTGGTTCCAATTCCCGGTGGTGAAACGCAGTTCGGCGGAACCGTCCGCGCCGCCCGCGCCCGTATCCAGCGTCAGGCCGGCGGTGTCGCCCGTCAAGCTCAGCGCCACCGTCACCGGCCCCGCGGGGCGCGTGAACAGCTTCACGGTGAAGGAGGTCGTGGTGCCTTCCAACAGTTCGGTCGAGTGCAGAGAGAGAACAAGTCCCGGCGTGGCGAAGGCGGCAGTGCCCAGTTCCGTCTCGCAGTCGCTGGCGCCGTAGGCCACCGCCGTGTAATCCGTTCCCGCCGTCAATCCAGCCAGTTCCATCGTGGCGTCGTTCGCGTTGGGACCCACGCAGGCGCCGCCGGAAAGCTTGTACCACCATTCGCCGGAGTGTCCTTCGATGGTCAGTTGCGCCGCGGTCGCCGTGACGGCGGTCACGTTCAACTCGGGATCGGATGAATCGCCGCCACCGCCGCCGATACCACCGACGCCGGCGGCCAGAGGCGTCACGGCGTCCGATTCCGGCGACTCCGCGCCCGCGCCCACGCTGTTCCAGGCGCGCAGCTTGAACTGGTGCGCCACGCCGGCGGTCAGGCCGGTGACGGTGTGACTGGTGGTGTTCGGGCCGCTGTTCGGAATGTCGGTCCAGCTCCCGTAGTCGCCCGTCGTCTTGTAGGCGTACTGCCAGCGGGTCACCGCGGCGCCGCCGTCGCTGCCCAGGGTCCAGGACAGCACGACGCGCTGCGTGTCCGGCTTAGAGTCGGGCACCGCCGCGTCCGGCTTCGACGGCGCGCCCGGCGCCGTGGTCGGCGTCGCCGCGTCGGAGGCGTCGGAGTCCGCGCCCGTGCCGGTGGCGTTCACCGCGCGCACCTTGAACTGGTAGGACGTGCCGCCGGTCAGGCCGGTGACGACGTGGTTCAGCGAGGTCGAAGTAACGGAGATGTCGGTCCAAGTGGCGGTCTCGAAGTCGCCGTTGCCTTCCTTCTTCGCGTACTGCCACTTGCTCAGCGTGCCGTCGCCCCCGACCGAGGCCGCGAGGGTCAGTTCGCCGCTGCCGGGTCCGGTCGTCGCGGTCGGCTTGCTGGGTTTGCGCGGCTTGGTCAGCAGGGTCTCGGTGGCCAGTTCCGTGTTGCAACCGTTGTCGCTGTAGGCCTTGTAAGTGTAGTTCGTGTTCGTGGACAGGCCCGTCAAGCGCGCGGCCGTTCCCGTCACGGCGGACGAGCAGGACGCGTGCGGCGCGGCATTGGCCTTATAGTGCCAGTCGCCGGTGTGGTGGCCGATGGTCAGCGTTGCGGTCGTGGCCTCCACGGCGCTGGCGGTCAGCGTCTCGTCCGCCGGCGTCGCCGCGTCGGAGGCGTCGGAGTCCGCGCCCGTGCCGGTGACGTTCACCGCCCGCACCTTGAACTGGTAGGACGTGCCGTTGGTGAGGCCGGAGACATCGTGGTTCAGCGAGGTCGAAGTAACGGAAATGTCGGTCCAGGTGGTCTCGAAGTTGCCGGCGCCCTCCTTCTTGACGTACTGCCACTTGCTCAGCGCGCCGTTGCCCGCGACCGACGCGGCCAGGGTCAGCGTGCCGCTGCCGGCGCCGGACGTCGCTTCCGGCTTGGCCGGCTGGCCCGGCAGGGTGAGCGCTTCGGCGGTGTCGGTCCAGGTTCCCCAGCCGCCATAGCCGCCGTTCCACTTGCCGGCGCGGACCTCCACCTCGTAGATGGTGTTGTCCTTCATCGTAAACGATTCGTGGGCGGGGATGGTGGCGCTGGTCGCGCTCCCGGCGAAATTCTGCTCGCCGCTGTTCGAATTGGCGTCGGCGTAGGTCCAGGTGTCCTGGCCCTTCTCCCGGTAGCGGATACGGTACGCCCCGAGGCCGCTCACCCCGGCCGGATGGCTCCAGCTCAGGCTGATTCGCCGCGCGTTCGCGCTCGCGTCCGGCGCCGACAGCGTGGGCGCGGCCAACGACAGCGTTGCGCTGGTGGTGAAGGCCACGTCCGCGACCTTGTCATTGGCATCGCAATCGGCCACGCCGTACACCGCCCAAGTGTAGTCCGAGTTCGGCGTCAGGTCGGCGAGGTTCGCCGTGTGCGTGCCCTGGTTAACCTTCGTGCAGGTATGCGAGCCGGTACCGGAGGTCTTGTTGTGCCACCAGTCCGCCGTCCAGTTGGCGAGGTTCAGCGTCGCCGTGGTCTGCGCCAGATCGCTCGCGGTCAACCCCACCGTGGAGAACTCCGCGTCGGTCGCGTCGGTCGTCAATTCGGTGGTGCAGCCGCTGTCGCTATAGGCCTTGTAGGCGTATTCGGTGCCGCCCATCAGGCTGGACAGGCTCGCCGTCGCGGTGCTGGCCGCGACCGCGGTGCAGGCGGCCCCGTCCTGGTCGCCCTGGTACCACCAGGCCGCGGTGTGGTTGCCGATGGTCAGCGTCGCCGTGGTCTGTGTGACGTCGCTCGCGGTCAGGGTCGCGGCCCGCGGCGTCGCGGTCAGCTCGGTCGACCAGTCCCCGTCGCCGTTCGCGTTGGTTGCCGCTACCCGGACGGTGTACGTGGTGTCGTTGGTCAGGGACGAGATGTCCGAGGATGTGGAGGAGCCGCCCGAGATCGTGTTCTGCCGCGCGGAGCCGTACTCCTCGTTGCCGGACTTCCACTGCACCTTGTAGCCCGTGGCGCCGGTCTTCGCGTCCCACGAGACCCCGATGCGCGCGTTCCGCGCCTCGAGCGCGACGTTGGCGGGCGGCCCGAGTCTGGTCGTGAACGCCGCCGCGGTCGCGAGCAGCGTCGAGCAGCCGCTGTCGCTGTAGGCCTTGTAGGTGTAGCTGGTGTTCGTGGACAGGTCCGTCAGACTGGCCGTCGGGCCGGTCTGCGCGGATGAGCAGGTGCCGCCCATGGGCGACGTGTGCTTGTAGTACCAGTCGCCGGTGTGGCTGGAGATGGTCAGGGTCGCCGTGGTGGCGGTGATGGCGCTGCCGGCGAGGTCCTTCGTGGTGAACGCCGCGGCCGTCGCGACCGTGTTGGTGCAGTTGCTGTCGCTGTAGGCGGCGAAGGTGTAGGCCGTGCCGCCGGTCAGCGTGGTCAGGCCGGCCGTCGTGCCGGTCTGCTCGGATGAGCAGGTGCCGCCCGTGGGCGACGTGTACTTGTAGTACCAACTGCCCGTGTGGTTGCCGATGGTGAGCGTCGCCGTGGTCTGTGTGACCGCGCTCGCCGTCAGCGTCTCGTCCGCCGGCGTCGCCGCGTCGGAGGCGTCGGAGTCCGCGCCCGTGCCGGTGGCGTTCACCGCCCGCACCTTGAACTGGTAGGATGTGCCGTCGGTCAGGCCGTCGACGACGTGGTTCAGCGAGGTCGAAGTAACGGAAATGTCGGTCCAGGTGGTCTCGAAGTTGCCGGCGCCCTCCTTCTTGACGTACTGCCACTTGCTCAGCGCGCCGTTGCCCGCGACCGACGCGGCCAGGGTCAGCGTGCCGCTGCCGGCGCCGGACGTCGCTTCCGGCTTGGCCGGCTGGCCCGGCAGGGTGAGCGCTTCGGCGGTGTCGGTCCAGGTTCCCCAGCCGCCATAGCCGCCGTTCCACTTGCCGGCGCGGACCTCCACCTCGTAGATGGTGTTGTCCTTCATCGTAAACGATTCGTGGGCGGGGATGGTGGCGCTGGTCGCGCTCCCGGCGAAATTCTGCTCGCCGCTGTTCGAATTGGCGTCGGCGTAGGTCCAGGTGTCCTGGCCCTTCTCCCGGTAGCGGATACGGTACGCCCCGAGGCCGCTCACGCTGGCCGGATGGCTCCAGCTCAGGCTGATTCGCCGCGCGTTCGCGCTCGCGTCCGGCGCCGACAGCGTGGGCGCGGCCAGCGGCAGCGCCGGGGTGCTGAAGTCCACGTCCGCGACCTCGTTCGTGTCGGCGCAGCCGCTCGCGCTATAGACCGTCCAGGTGTAGTCTGAGTTCGGCGTCAGGTCGGCCAGGTCCGCGGTCGTGGTGTTGGCGGCCACGGAGGCGCAGGTTCCGGCCGGGGTCGCGGGCGCCGTCTTCTTGTGCCACCAGGCCGTGGTCCAGTTGGACAGGGTCAGCGTCGCCCCGGTCTGCGTCACCGAGGTCGCGGTCAGGCCCACGGTGGAGAAGGCCGCCGCCGTCGCGAGCAGGTTCGTGGCGTTGCAGCCGGTCGCGCTGTAGGCCTTGTAGGTGTATTCGGCGCCGCCGGTCAGGCCGGACAGGCTCGCCGTCGCGGTGCTGGCCGCGACCGCGGTGCAGGCGGCCCCGTCCTGGTCGCCCTGGTACCACCAGGCCGCGGTGTGGTTGCCGATGGTCAGCGTGGCGGTGGTTTCCTTGACGCCGCTGGCCGCGAGCGACACCGTCGAGGTGCTGAAGTCCACGTCCGCGATCTTGTCCGCGGCGTTGCAGTTCGCCGCGCTGTACACCGTCCAGGTGTAGTCCGACGCCGTCGTCAGGCCCGACAGGGCGGCCGTCCTGGTGTTGGCGGCGACCGACGTGCAGGACGCGGCGCCGGGCCCGGTGGTCTTGTTGTGCCACCACGCCGAGGGCCAGAACGCGAGGGTCAGCGTCGCCCCGGTTGACGTCGGGTTCGCGGTCAGGCCCACCGTCGAGAAAAACGTGGCGGCGAGATCCGTCATGCAGTTGCTGTCGCTGTATGCCTGCCAGCTGTATTGGACCCCGCCGGTCAGGTTGGTCAGGTTGGCGGTGGTCCCGGTCTGGGCCGAGGAGCAGGTCCCGCCGGTCGGATCCACCTGTTTGTGGTACCAGTTGCCCGGCCAAGTGCCGCCGAGGGTGAGCGTCGCCGTGGTTTCCGTGATCGCGCTCACGTCCAGCGACGCGTCGCTCAGGGTGGTGAAGGCCACGTCCGCGATCTTGTCCGCGGCGTTGCAGTTCGCCGCGCTGTACACCGTGTAGATGTGGTTCGTCAGCGCGTCCAAGCTGCTCAGGTTAGCCGTCGCGGTGTTGGTCGCGACCGATTCGCACAGCGCTCCGCTCTGGTCCCCCTTGTACCACCACGCATTGGTCCAGTTCGCCAGGGTCAGCGTCGCCCCGGACGCCGTCACCGAGCCGGCGGTCAGTCCGACGGTGGAAAACTCCGCGTCGGTCGAGGCGGTGGTGATTTCGGTGGCGCAGCCGCTGTCGCTGTACGCCTTGTAGGTGTAGTTCGTGCCGCCCGTCAGCCCGGTCAGGTTCGCCGTCGCGGTGCTGGCCGCGACCGACGTGCAGGCGGCGTTTGTCTGGTTCCCCTGGTACCACCACGCCGCCGTGTGACCGGAGAGCGTCAGCGTCGCCTTGGTTTCCTTGACGTTGCTGGCGGCCAGCGTCGCCGTGGCGGTGGTGAAGGTGGTTTCGACGTCCCAGTGGGCGGCCTTGTCCGAGTCTTCCGTACAGGTGTCGCGGTAGTAGACGTTGTAGGTGTAGGAGACGCCGGGGTTGAGGCCGGTGAGGGTGACCGCGCTGGTGCCGTTGGGCACTGCGGTGCATGTCGCGCCGGCCTGCTCGCCCTTGTACCACCACTGGGCCGGCAGGTTGTCCACCGTCAGGGTTGCGCTCGTCATCTTGACGTTGCCGGCGGTGACGGTCGGCAACGCCGCCCGCGCCGTCGTGGTGTGGGACCAGGGGCCGAAGACGCCGCCGCCGGAGACCGTGTGGCCGCGGACCTTCAGGGTGTAATTGTAACCCCGCCTCAGGGTCGTCGGGCTCCTCATAAACCTGGCTTCCGTGGTGGATCCGGAGTACCCGGTCTGGGTGAGTTGCTCGTCGGCGGTGCGGATTTCGTAGTAGTTGGGCGCGCCGTTGGCGGGATGCGTCCATTTGACGAGGAAGTAGGCGCCGAAATTGCCGGTTCCGGAGATGAAAGGGATCATTTCCGGCTTGCCGGGCTGCGCGAAGGCGGCGGGAGCGCAGAGCAGGAGGATTAGCGCGGCGGAGAAAGAAATGCGCCGCCGCGTATGTGACCTTCTGGATTGTCGTTCCATCACTTCAAGTCCCGATTCGATCGTCAAGTTTTGTTTTTTTAGTGTGTGTGGGGGGGGGGGGGGGGGGGCAGTGCTCGTATCGCACGGACCGAGCGCGAATCGGAATCTATGTTTTTCGAAGTCATCATTGGATTCCTTGTTCCACTTGCGACTTGGCGGATCCAATTTCCGCACCAAAACGTGGCGCATTTTACTAATAACTCATAAATTTACAACTTTAATCACATTTAATTCACTTTATGAAAGATGTACGCATAGAATATCCACTTTTATTCATAATAATTCCAGACCCAGACTCGGCCCCGCGACCAGGAAATCGCTCGTCTCACAAGCCCGGGAGTTCCGATTCATCCGCCTCGGCGCGCTTTCGTTCCCGCAATTGCCGATTCGTCGCATGGCTGTTGCCAAGGTCGAACCGGCGGGGCTAGATTGGCCCCGCATTCCCGAAATCAATCAAACTTGCGAAGGAGCACGAACATGAAAACGGCCAAACTCATCAGCGCATGCCTGCTCGCCGTTTTGCTCGGCGTCTATACCCAAGTCTCGGCCGAGACTTTGACCATCGTCATCGAGGACATCCGCGAAGCAAGCGGCGCCCTGCAGGTGCAGGTGCTCGCCGGGCAGGCGCAATTCGAAGGCGAAGGCGCGGTGGCGCAATTCATCGAGCCGGCGGCGGAAGGATCGGTTACCTTGACGGCGGAAAACCTGCCGCCGGGGGAATACGCCATCAGAATCATGCACGACGTGAACGGCAACGACGAACTCGACGCCAACTTCGTCGGCGCGCCCACCGAGCCTTACGCCTTCTCCAACAACGCCAAGGGGATGTTCGGACCGGCCAAGTGGGAAGACGCGCGCTTCACGCTCGAAGGCGATGTCACCCAGGTGATCAGCCTGATCCACTAGTTTCTCCGGAAAACAGGAACGAGGAGCCAACGATGCAAAGACGCGAATTTTCGAAGCTGCTGGCGCTGCTGGCCTGCCCCTGGCCGACCGGCGCGCTGGCCCAGGCGGGCGGTTCGGATTGGTCCGAACGGTTCGCGCTGGCGCTGGAAGAATTTCCCTGGCTGGCGGCCTGGGGCAATATCGACCGCGACCACTATCGCAGCGATGCGGAGATTTCGGGCCGCTGGCCGGAAGAGTTGAACGGCACGCTGTACCGCACCGGGCCCGCCGGACACGAAGTCTTCGGTTATCGCAACCACCATTGGTTCGACGGCGACGGCATGGTACACGCCTGGCGCATCGGCGGCGGCGGCGTCCGGCACGAGGCGCGGCTGGTGGAAACCGCCAAAGTCAAGGCGGAGCGGGCCGCCGGCCGCGCCCTGTATCCGGGCCTTGCGGCGGCGCCCCCCGGCGCCGCCGGACTGACCGGCCCCGATGATCTGAATCTGGCGAATACCAGCATTCTCCATCATCATGGCCGCCTGCTGGCGCTTTGGGAAGCCGGCAGCCCTTATGAAATCGATCAGGACGATTTGTCCACCGTGGGCCCCTATGCGTTCGCGGAACCCGGCGGCGCATCAAACATGCGCGGAGTGCCGTTTTCGGCCCATCCCCGGGTCGATGTCGATGGCAGCGTGTGGAATTTCGGCTATGCCTCGACCGCGGGCCTGCTGGTTTTCTGGCATATCGGCGCCGACGGTTCCCTGCGGAACGCGGGGCGCGTGGCGGTCGATCCGATGACGATGCCGCACGATTTCGTCGTTACCGAGCGGCACCTGGTGCTGCTGTTGCCGCCATTCCATTACCGGCCGCGGGCGAACGCCGAAGGCTTCCTTAATATGCACGTATGGACGCCGGAAGATCCTTGCCGCGTACTGGTGGTGGACAAGAACGACCTGTCCAGCCATTTCTTCCTGGAACTGCCCGCGCAATGGGTGTTCCATTTCGGCAACGCCTGGGAAGACGACGCCGGGGTCATCCGCTTCGACGCCGCGAGGGCGCCCGACCCCAGCATCATGACGCAGACTTTCACTGGAATCATGCGCGGCGACCCGGACTATGCCAGAGCCGCGAGCCACTTCGGCTACCGGCTCGATACGCGGGCGCGGACTATTGCCGAGGAAGCGATGCTGGAGCCGGGCATATTCACCGAGTTTCCGAGTATTGACCCGCGGGTGGGATGCCGACAGTATCGCAAGCTCGTCTTCCTCTCCCAGAATGATCGGGAACCGGCGGAGCATGGCACATTGAACGCGGTCAATCTATTCGACATGGAGAGCGGGCAGCGTGACAGCTTCCGCTACCCGGACACGCAAATCCCGGAGGAGCATCTGTACGTGCCGCGGCCCGGCAGCGAACCGGAGGCCGACGGCTGGATTCTCGGCACCGCTTTCGACTGGGAGCGGGGTCGGCAGATTCTCAATCTGTTCGAGGCCGAACGCGTGGCCGACGGCCCGGTGGCCGCGGCTGAACTCCCCTATGCGATTCCCCTGGGACTGCACGGAAAATTCGTTGAAAGTTGAGAATCTCCACCCGTCATTCCGCGCGCAGCGAAGTGGGGAACGAGGGAACAGTCTCATTTTGGCAATCGGCGGAGAGCGGGGATCCACCACCGAATCTGCTCCGCAGATTCGACTCCCCCGGAGGGGGAGTATTCCACTTGACCGGACGCCAGACACTTCCCCGTTGGGGAGTCAAAACCGCGCAGCGGTTTTGGTTGGGGGTGGACTTGCATGAGGACGGGATAACACAATGCGATTTACAATAAGATTTTTACAGGTGGGACTCTTTTCCACCGCGGTGGCGGTGCTGATCTGGTGGTTGACCGAACTCGGCGAATTTCTGCCGGTGCTGTTCGTGTCGCTCAGTATCGGCTGGTCGGTAAATCTGGCCTTCGTGCTGATGCACGGCTGGTTGTCGAACAGCATTGGCCCCTGGCTGGCGCCGGTTCCGGTCGTCGCCCTCGGCCTTGCGGCGGGCCTGCTGATTGCCGGCGCGCTCGTCGGCAATCATCCGCTGTTCTTTTTTTCCCAGAGTTTCGCGACACTTGGCCTGGCCCTGTTCTTCGGCATCACCGGTTCCCTGATCTTCAGCGCCCGGGAAAAGCTGCGCGCAACGAATGAACGGCTTGCCGAGGCCGAACTGAAGCAATCGCGGCAGGAAAAAACGCTCGCCGAAGCCGAACTCAAGTTGCTCCAGGCCCAGATCGAACCGCATTTCCTGTTCAATACGCTTTCCAACATCACGCAACTCGTTCGCAGCGACCCGGAGCGCGCGGTGGGCACGTTGGAGAATCTCACCACCTTGCTCCGCGCCTCGCTTGCGCGAACCCGCGCCGGCGAAAGCGCCCTCGGCCAGGAAATCGATTTCGCCGCCGCCTACCTGGCGATTCAGGCAACCCGCATGGGGGGACGCCTACGCTACGAACTCGACCTGCCGGACGAGCTGCGGGAGATTCCACTGCCGCCGCTGCTCGTGCAGCCCTTGCTCGAAAACGCGGTGCTTCACGGCATCGAGCCGCAAGCCGAAGGCGGCGAAGTCGTTTTTACCGCGCGGCGAATCGACGACGAGTTGATTCTGAGCGTAAGCGACAACGGCGCCGGAATCAGCGAAACCGGCGCCAATGGCGGCACCGGCCTGCGCAACGTCCGCGACCGCCTGCGCCTGCGCTATGGCGCAGAGGCTTCGCTTGAGTTGACGCCGGGCTCGACGGGCGGCGTAAACGCCCTGGTCCGCATCCCGCTGCGAACCGAAGGCGAATCCGCCGCGGCGGACGAGCTTGCCCCGGCGCCCGCGTGACCACCGCGCTGATTCTTGAGGACGAACCGCTGCTCGCCGAGCAGTTGCGCGGCAAGCTCGCCTCGCTGTGGCCGGAGCTGGAAATCGTCGGCATGGCGGGCGAAGGCCGGGAGGCGCTGCGGCTTGCCCGCGAAGCGGAGCCCGATATCGCCTTCCTCGATATCCGCCTGCCCGGCATGTCGGGGCTCGAAGTGGCCGCCGCCCTGCCCTCCCGTACCCGGATCGTATTCGTCACCGCATACGACGAGTTTGCCGTCGAAGCCTTCCGCGCCGCGGCGGTGGATTACCTGCTCAAGCCGGTTGGCGACGAACGGCTGGGGGCGACCATCGAACGACTGCGGCGGAAGGAAAGTCAGAATCGCGAAGAGCTGCTCGCCTTGTTGAAACAGGCCGGCGTCGGCGCGGCGCCCGCTTACCTGCAATGGCTTCGAGCCGGACTTGGAGAAACCACTGTGCTCGTGCCGGTCGATGACGTCATCTACTTCCACGCCGAATCGAAATACACCAGCGCCGTTACGCGGGACTGCGAACACCTTTTGCGCCGCGCCATCAGCCAGTTGGAGTCGCAACTCGATCCGGCCGGGTTCTGGCGCATCCATCGCGGAATCATCGTGCGCGTCGACCAGATCGCCTCCGCCAGCCGCGACCTGCGCGGCCGCTATGTGCTCTCCCTTCGGGACCGCCCCGAAAAACTGCGCTCGAGTCAAGCTTACGGCTATCTGTTCAAACACATGTAGACCTTCCGGAGATTCTGCGACTCCGCTTCGCTCCGCGCAGAATGGCAGTGGGAGGTTGCGGTGGCAAAAATTCCCGCTCCGGGAGACAATCCGCAACTTTGAATCGATCGCCCCAAGGGGTCTGGCGCTGGTGAGGCTTATGAAGAACCTGGTTCCTGTTTTACTTCTGGTCTGGATGTTATGCCCTGTCGCGGCGGCGCAGACTCCTGCCAGAGCTACACCGTTTTATCCGCCCGGAATCGACTTCGATCCGGACATCCCGCGCCCGGAATCGGTCATCGGTCACCCGTTGGGCGAACGCATTGCCCGTAATGACTTGCTGGTCCGATACATGCGCACGCTGGCGGAAATGTCGCCGAGAATCACGGTGGAGGACATCGCCCACACGCATGAAGGCCGACCGATCCTCGGATTGACCATCACCAGCCCGGAGAATCATCAACGTCTGGATGCGATCAAGGCGGCCCATGTCGCGCTGAGCGACCCCGGCAGCGCGCAGGAAGTGGACGCGGACATGCCGGTAGTCACCTGGCTGAATTACGGCGTACATGGGGCCGAGGTGAGCTCCACCGATTCTTCGATGGCGGTGGCCTACCATCTGGCCGCGGCCCGCGGAGAGGAAATCGAAGCCACGCTGGAGAGCAGCGTGATCATCCTCATCGCCGTGTTCAATCCCGACGGCAACAGCCGCATGTCGGCATGGAATCATATGTACGGCGCCAACGTGCCGGTGTCGGACCCCCGGCACCAGTTGCACAATACCTTCTGGCCCGGAGGACGCACCAACCATTACTGGTTCGACCTCAATCGGCAATGGCTGATCATGCAGCATCCCGAGCCGCGGGGATGGGTGGCGAAGTTTCACGAATGGCGGCCGAACATCACCGTCGACTATCACGAGATGGGGCAGAACAGCACCTACTACTTCCACCCGGGGGTTCCCGACCGCACCTTCCCCTACATACCGCCGCGATCCATGGAACTGCTCGACGAAGTGGCCGAACGGCCCCGTTCGTGGCTGGACAGCGAGCAGCGGCTCTACTTCAACGAGGAGGGTTACGACAACTTCTACATCGGCAAGGGTTCGACCTATCCCCACATGCACGCCAGCATGGGCATGCTGTTCGAGCAGGCCGGCAGCGAAGGGCTGTTGGAAACGCCCCATGGCATTCTGTCGTTCCGGGACAATACCCGCACGCAATATCGCACCTCGCTGGAAATGATCCGCGCCGGCGTGGAAATGCGCGAAGAATTGCTGCAATTCCAGCGCGATTTCTCCCGCGAAACCCCGGAACTCGCGGCGGGAGATGACGTGAAGGCCTATGTTTTTTCCTCTCCCGGCGACTCCGCCAGGGCCTACCATGCGATAGATCTGCTGAATCGGCACCAAATCAGCGTGCAGCAGCTCAACCAGGACATTGAAGCCGGCGGGATGCGCTTCTCTTCCGAAGATTCTTACGTAGTGCAAACCGATCAGGCGCAATACCGCATGGTCAAGGCGCTTTTCGAATTGATCACGGAGTTTGAAGACGAGACTTTCTACGATGTGTCCGCTTGGACGCTTCCCCTGGCTTTCGATTTCGATTACACGCCGCTCGATGCGGGAGATATTCGCGGAAACGTGATCGGCGACGAAGTGCGCGCCGAATTTCCCGTCGCCCCGGAACCCGCCGAGGCTGGCTTCGCCTATCTGTTTTCGTGGTCGAATTACTATGCGCCGCGGGCGCTGTACCGATTGCTCGACGCCGGCGCGCGGCCCAAGGTGGCGACGAGGCCCTTGACGGTCGCCGACAGCAGCGGAGAAGCGGTCAGCCTCGACGCTGGAGCGATACTGGTTCCGCTGGGCTGGCAAGGCGGCGAGCTGGAAGATGCGGAAATTCACGAGCTGATGCGCGCGATCGCAATGGAAGACGGCGTCACCGTACACGCGGTGGACAGCGCCCATACGCCGGTCGCTGGAATGGACCTCGGGAGCAACAACTTCGCCAACATCCCCCTGCCGAAGGTGCTTTTGCTTGTGGGCGAAGGCGTTGAAGCCTACGACGCCGGCGAAGTCTGGCATCAGCTCGACGCGCGCATGAAGATGCCGGTTCAGATGGCCGAGAAAAGGCACATCGACGGCCTCGATTTGCGCGACTACACCCATATCGTGCTGGTGGGCGGCAGTCACGGCGATTTGTCCGGGCACACCGGCGAGATTGACCGCTGGGTCAGGCGGGGAGGCACCTTGGTGGGAATCCGCCAAGGCGCGCGCTGGGCCTTCGACAACATTCTCCACCCCGACGATGCGAACGATAAATCCGGTGCGGAAACCGAAATCGAAGTCGAAGTCCAGATCGAGAGAGACGAAGAAGTCGCGGCGGAATCCGCAACCCAACGATTCGATTACGCCGACAAGGACGACATCGAGGCCCAGGACATCATCGGCGGCGCCATCATGCTGGGCGACATCGACAACACCCATCCCATCGGATTCGGCATCCACAACCGCGCCATCGCCAGCCACCGCAACACCCTGATCGCCTTCGACCCACCGGAAAATCCCTGGGCGAGCCTGATCCGGATTCCCGACAACGCCCTGCTCTCCGGCTTCGCCTCGGCCGAAAACCAGGCGGCGCTGGCGGGCAAAGCAATGGCGATCGCCGAACGGCACGGCGGCGGCAGCGTCATCGCGTTCGCCGACAACCCGAATTTCCGCGCCTACTTCTTCGGTACCAACAAACTGTTCATGAACAGCCTGTTTTTCTCCCTGGCGTTCGACCGGCCGCGCTGATCATGCGTCCAATAGCGCCGAAGAGATTCCGCGACCATGCTTCGCTCCGCGCGGAGTGACGGAAGGGGAGGCTTCGCTGGACATACCTTCGGATCTTGGTGAACAGGTTAGCCGGGCGCTGGCCGAGGACATCGGCGCCGGCGACGTCACCGCCGCCCTGCTCGACGAGACCGCAACCGCCTCGGGCCACGCCATTGCGCGCGAAGAAACCGTGCTTTGCGGTCGGCTCTGGGTCGATGAAGTCTATCGGCAACTGGACCCGAAGCTCGCGGCGGAGTGGCGTTTCGCGGAAGGAGACGGCGTCCCCGCCGGCTCGATTCTCTACACGGTTCACGGCAATGCGCGCGTCCTGCTCACGGCGGAGCGAACCGCGCTCAATTTTCTGCAATTGTTATGCGGCATCGCCGCCCGCAGCCGTGAACTGGCGGCCGCGGTGGCGCATACCGGCTGCCGGCTGCTCGATACCCGCAAGACGCTGCCGGGCCTGCGCGGCGCGCAGAAATATGCCGTGCGCGCCGGCGGCTGCCACAACCATCGCATGGGGTTGCACGACGCCTTCCTCATCAAGGAAAACCATATCCGCGCCAGCGGCGGCGTCGCCCGGGCCATTGGCCGCGCCAGGCAATCGCAGCCCGGCAAACCGGTGGAAATCGAAGTTCGCGGCCTCGATGAACTCAGGGAGGCCATCGCCGCGGGCGCCGATACCGTCCTCCTCGACAACTTCAGCCTTGAGCTGATTCGCGGAGCGGTGGCGCTGGCCGCCGGGCGCTGCAAGCTCGAAGCTTCCGGCGGCATCGGCGAGGGGGCACTGGTGGAAATCGCCGAAACTGGCGTAGACTATATCTCGCTGGGCATATTGACGAAACATTGCCGCGCCGCGGACTTGTCATTTCTGCTGGAGTAAGTCGAGGAGGAGTCAAATTCGCTGGGCGAATTTGCTGGGATTGGCGCTGAATCGTCCCGCAAGCTTGGGGCCGGAGGCACGAAATCATGAAGCGTATACATCCAACCTTGCTGGGCCTGCTGGCCCTGTTCATACCGGCCGCGTCGGCCCATGTCGGCAACCTGGATCAGAACGGCGGTCATTATTACGGTCGCTCATACCACTGCCACATGCCGGGCTGCGTGTACCCGGACACCTTCACGCGCATCGGCTCCGAGCGCATGGCGTCGAACCGCCGCGCCCGCGAGCGCTTCTTCAACACCGACGACTGGAATTTCGAACTCGATTTCGACGGCGACTGCCAGTCGACGCGGCAGGAAGTGCTGATTCTCACGAGCCGGATTCCCGTGCGTTACACCAATCCGCGCAATTGCGTCGTGCGCACCGGCGAATGGGTCGACGAATATACCGGCGAAGTCTTCGAAGTCGCCATGCAACTCGATATCGACCACGTCATTCCGCTGATGTACGCCCACACCCACGGCGGCGACCGCTGGGATCCCGGAACAAAGCTGCAATTCGCCAACGATCCGCTGAACATCATGATGGTCGACCGCCGCGAGATCCGCCGCAAGCGCGACCGCGGCCCGAGCCGTTACCTGCCGCGGGAGGAATTCCAGTGCGAATACGCGCGGCTGTGGGAAGCCATCGCGGAGAAATACGACCTGTTTATCGCGAACCGGGACCGCAACGCCATGGACGACATTCTCGAAGCTTGCTCAGAATAGCGTCCCCCGCCATTCCGCGCGGAATCGCAGGATGACAGCAGGGAGCCTCAATCCGAAAATTCAGGATTATTCAAGGCCCTGCGATACAATTTCAGCGTCAGCGGCGAAAGCAGCATCACGGGCAAGCCGAAGATCAGCGGTATCGCCGCCACGCTGTAGCGCACGCCGTCCGCCCCGAACACCATGTCGTTCAACAATCCGACCAGGCTCGGCCCGAGAAACAGTCCGGCCAGACTGATCGTCATGTAATACAAGGCGATGGTCTGGGCGCGGATGTCAGAGGGGATGATCTTCAGCAAGGCGGTAATGCCGACCGCGGAAATGAACGCCGCGCCGATGGTCGCGGCCGAGACCACCAGGAAAGCGGCAATGTCGTTGCCGAGCAGGGGTCCGACAACCGCCGGCGGCACCGACAGAAACAATCCGAGGATGGCGATCCGCATCGGCGCGTCCGCGGCGCCGCGCCCGGTGCAGTAATCCGACAGCCAGCCGGCGAACATCACCGACACCGGCCCGATAACGATCAGCAGCAAGCCATCGTATAGCGCGAACACTTCCACCGGCCAACCGAAAGTCCGGTCGAACATGACCGCGAGCCAGCCCTGGCTGTAAGCGACGATGGTCATGTAGCAGAAAATCGAGACGAAACAGCCATAGGTCAGGCCATGGCGGGAGACATGGCGGAACATGTGGCCGAGATGCTTGTGCGGACGATCGGCGGAAACGCTGATTCGCGCCGGCTCGCGCATGAGCAGGAACGGCACGGCCAAGAGCAGCCCCGGCAGGCCCGCGACAAGGAACGCGATGCGCCAAGGCGTCAATTCGCCGACCAGCGGCAAGCTCAGATTTCCCGTCGTGTTCGTCCAGGTCAACACCGCGGCGCCAAGCAAGGCCGCGAGCGCCGCGCCGAGGGACAGGGCGCTCGAATACAGCGCGATGGGTTTGCCGCGGCGGTCTTCTGGAAACGAGTCGGCGATCAGCGACATCGCGCAGGGACTGAGCGCCGCCTCGCCGATGCCGACCGAAAGCCGCGCGACGAACATCTGGGCGAAACTGCGCGCCAGCCCCGAAGCGGCGGTCGCCACCGTCCAGACGGCGATGCCGGCGGCGACGATCCAGGTCCGGCGCGAGCGGTCGGCGAGATAGCCCAGCGGCAGGCCGATGGTCGCGTAGAAGATGCCGAAAGCGGGGCCGAGCAGGATGCCGATCTGGAAATCGCTCAAGCCGAGATCGGCTTTGATGGGATCGATGAGCAAGCTGAGGATGTAGCGGTCGACGAAGGAGACGACATAGGCGACGGTCAACAGCGAAACCAGCAACCAGGCGCGCGAAGGCGAGGGATATGTCGATAGATGCCCGGAAGTTGTCTGCATGGTCATTTATGCGTTCTCCGACCGCCACCCCCACCAAATTCGCCTGGCGAATTTGACTCCCCCCCGAAGGGGGAGTGAGCCGGGGCAGCATCCTTTGTTCCACTCCCCCCTTTGAGGGAGTCAAATCCGCACAGCGGATTTGGAGGGGCTAGGCTGGCGCAGATGCTGTTATTCGATAGATCACCACTACATTGCCGTCCGCGTCAAGCAAACCGATCTCCCGGCCCCGGCGGCCGTCGTGGGTGATGAGTTCCTGTTCGGGGAAAATTTCGTAGCCGCCGGCGCGGGCGCGTTCAATCACGGCGTCGGGGTCGTCGACATGCAGCACGATGGTCGAACGCCGCGGCACCGGCAACCGCTCGAGGCCGGCGACTTCGGTCAGGCCCATTACCCGCGGCTGCGTGGGCGTACTCAAGCCGACGAAACCGACCGGATTCGCGCGGTCGAGATCGAACACGACATGGGAATAGCTTTCGTCGCGGTGGGGCCTGCGGAAGGCGACTTCCATACCGAGAACATCGACGTAAAAGCGCAAGGCGGCTTCGATATCGGAAACCAGGAAATTGGCGCGTTGAAAGCGGATGCTCATTGGGATCCCCTCCCGGATTCCCCTTCTTGTTTCGGGGGCTGCTCGATGCGCAAAACCTGGTTGCATTCGAAAATGTGGCCGTCCGGGTCGTACACAACGGTCCCCTTCAAATGGCGGATCTGACCTCCGGCGCCGGTTACGGTGAAATGGCGTTCGCGGGTCTTGATCCGCGTGCCGAGTTCCTCCGCGCGGCGCGCGAGTTCGGCGGCGCCATCGGTTTCGACGACGAATACCGGGGTGCCGTAACCGACGGAATAATCGATCTCCGGCGCGGGCAAGGGCGGGTCGAGCCATTGCAACAGGCCGATCATGCCGATCTTGTCGTGTTCGGCCTTCATGATGACGAGACGGGTCCGGTCGCCGGGCGAACCGGCGGCGATGCCTTCGCCCGAAAGCACGTACTCGGTATCGAGCCAGACCGACATGCCGAGCACATGTTCGTACCAGCGCGCGCTTGCCGCCATATCCCTGACGATCAGCGTGGTGCGCTTGACGATGCTGCGTACTTTTTCCGCTTTTGCCACTTTTTTGCTCCTTTGGGGTAGCGTAACGCTTAAAAATATAACATTATACAAATATGATTACATGGGCTCTGGTCCACCGGGGCATGAATCACCGGACAGCCAGACAACGAGAACGCATTTTCGCCAGGTTTCAAAACGAGGAACCACAACATGAGCAGTCTCACCAGATTCCGAATCCCAAGAACGGTCTTGATCCTATCCGCTTTGGCCGTGGGCGGGCAGGCGCTCGCCCAGGAAAGCCTGGTCGAGGAAATCACCGTCACCGCGCGCAAGGTCGAGGAAAGCCTGAACGAGACGCCAGTAACGGTGTCGGCGTTCACCACCGCGTCGATCGAACAACTCGATATCAACAGCGTCACCGATATCGCGCGTTTCACGCCGGGACTAAGCTTCTCCAGCGCCTTCGGCCGCTCGACCGAAAGGCCGGTGATCCGCGGCCAGGGCAATATTCTCGCCAGGGTGCAATTCGGCGTGGAAAGCGGCGTCGCCTATTTCGTCGACGGCATGTACTACGCCGGCGACATACAATCGCTGGACATGTCGAATCTAGAGCGGGTGGAAGTCATCAAGGGACCGCAAAGCGCACTGTACGGCCGCAACACCTATTCCGGGGCGATCAATTTCGTCACCCGCCGGCCGGGGCAGGATTTTTCCGGCAGGGCGCGGGTCCGCGGCCTCGGCGACGGCGAGCGGGAACTCGTCGGCAGCGTCGGCGGGCAATTGATCGACGGCGTGCTCGCCATGCAGGCGGCGGTGCGGCATTACGAATTCGACGGGCAATGGACGAACACGGTGACCGAGCAGCCGATCGGACAGGAAGAAAGCGACTCGATCAACGTCACGCTCGACTGGACCCCGAGCGAATCGTTTTCGCTCACCGGCCGCGTGCAATACCAGGAAGACAACGACGGCACCCGCCCCTTCTTCCTGCAATCGGCGGCCGAGAACAACTGCTACCCCGGATTCCGCTCGCTGGCGTATTGGCCGATGGTGGAAAGCCGCAACCCGAATCAGTACTTCTGCGGGGAAATTCTGCCGCGGCCGATCGCGCTCAACGACGGCCCCGACGCCGACGGCGTGCCCAACTTGATCCCCGGCATCAACCCCGGCAGCACTTTTTTCGGCAATGTGTATTCCCTCGGCCAAGGGGTGCTGTTCAGCGGCGTGGAGCGGGAGCTCAACAATTACGCGCTTTCCGCCGCCTATGAGATGGCATCCGGCAACACACTCACATTCCAGGTTTCCCGCCGGGACGAGGAAGCCAAGACCGGATCTGATTCCGACCATGGGCCCACCAATTTCTTCCTCGGCCCGGAAGCCTTTTTCGCGCTTTCGAACGTCACCGAGTTTACTGAAACCGCCTATGAGGCGCGGCTCGATTCCGCCGCCGACGCGGCGCTGCGCTGGAGCGTAGGGGTATTCCAATACGATCTCGAAGAAGATCAGACCGATATCGTGCCGGGCGGCTTTTCGCCGGACGGAATCGACAACTTCATCGCCAACTCCGCGGCGTTCGTCTCGGTTGGCTGGGACTTTTCGGATCGCGCCAGCGCCACCGTGGAACTGCGTTACGCCGATGAAGAGAAGTCGCAGGTGGACATCGATGCCGCCGGCATGGTCGCTTTCAGCGGCGCCAAGAGTTTCGTCAGTTTCGCGCCGCGGGTGACGCTCGATTATCGATTGAACGACGACGCGATGCTGTACGGCATCTACTCCGAAGGCATCAAGCCCGGCGGCCTGAACGGCTTCGACGGCGCCAGCACGGGCCGCCCCTCCTATGACGAGGAAGAATCGCGGAACTTTGAAGGCGGCATCAAGACCGCGCTGCTCGACGGCCGGGCGCAACTCAACCTGGCGCTGTTCTGGTCCGATATCAGCAAGTACCAGCTCACCACCCCGGTAGCCGACCCCTCCGGCGCGCTCAACTCCATCGTCACCAATCAGGCGGACGGCGAGGTGCTGGGACTTGAGCTGGATCTGCTCGCGCAACTCAGCGACTCGGTGCGGGCGGGCGTCACTTACGCTTTGGCGGACTCCGAGTTCACCAGTGGCTGCGACGAATTCCAATGGTCACTCACCAGCGGCGGCGGCCGTTTCACCGGGGATCCGGCCACGTCGATGAATCCAACCGGCGCGGGCGACTGCTCGGTGGCGGGACACCAGTTCCCGATGGGTTCAAAACACCAGGCGAGCGCATTCCTCGACTTCTCCCGTCCGGTGAGCAACGGCCTGAACTTCGTCGGCAACGTCAACGTGAGTTACGAATCGAAGCGCTATACCCAGTTGCATCAGTCGTCCTATACCGGCGCGGCGACCCTCGTCGGCGCGCGCATCGGCATAGAAGGCGAAAACTGGAGCCTGGCCTTGCTCGGACGCAACCTGACGAACGAGGATTCGGCGATTCTCGCCACGCGCTGGCTGCAATCGCCGTATTTCACTTTCGCGTCGCTCAACGTGGCGCCGCCGACCGCGGACCGAAGCGCGCCGCGCGCCTTCTTCGCCTTGCCGCGGCGCGAACGTCAGTTGGGGCTTGAGTTGAGTTATGATTTTTGATCCCACTCCGTCATTTGGCGCGGAGCTAAGCGCGGTCGCGGAATCTCCCCTGGTTCCGCACCGACTCAGGGAGATCCTGCGACAAAATTGGACGGCGCCTGTGCCGCCCCACAGGGGCGAAGGGCATGGATGCCCTGAGTCACTACGCGCGGGATGACAGCAAAATGAGAAAACGCGATAACTCGCTACTCACGCGGCGACGCTTCCTTGCCGGCGCATCGACCGCAGCGGTTTTCGCGGCCATGCCAACGCTGGTCCATTCCCAGCAACGCCGGGTGGCGGTCGCCGGAGCGGGACTTTCGGGACTTCACGCCGCGTTGCTGCTGCAGGAAGCGGGATTCGAAGCAATCGTCATCGAAGGCCGCGACCGCGTCGGCGGACGCGTATTGACCCTCGACGACGTGCCGGGCCGCCCCGAGGCCGGCGGCGGGCAGATTGGCTCAAACTACCGGCGGATGCTGGCGGCCGCCGCGCACGCCGGGGTGACGCTCCTGACCAGTGGGTCCGGCGGCGCATTGCCGATGTCTTATCTGATCGACGGTCAGGCCGAAACCCGGCAGTCCTGGCCGCAGTCGCCGCGCAATCCGTTTCCGGAAGAACTGAAGACGATCACTCCGGATCGGCTGACCAGTTTCCTGTTGCGCGAGCCCCCGTTTCGGCAGACTTCCGATTGGCATGCGCAAAGCATGTCGCAGCACGATGTCTCCGCCGGCGACTGGTTTCGCGGCCAAGGGCTCGACGACGCGGGGCTGGCCCTGCTCGACGCCAACAACGGCTACGGCAACACATTCGCCGGCACTTCCCTGTTGAGTTTGTACCGGGTCGTGGCGGGCTTCCAGCGCGGCGCCGCCGAAAGCGCGTCCATTCTGGAAGTCGAAGGCGGCAACATGCGGCTGCCGGAGGCGATGGCCGCGCGCCTTGCCCAGCCCGTGCTATTGGGAGAAACGCTGGCAAGGGTTGAAAACGGCGGCGGCAACGTGCGCCTGCATTGCGCGAGCGGCCTGGAAATCGAAGCCGATGCGGCGATCATGAGCTTGCCCGTGCCGGCGCTCAAGCGCGTCGAGTTCAGCCCCGCCCTGCCCGTCCGGCAGCGCGAAGCCATCGACGCCATCGTCTTCAACAAGGTGACGCAGGCCTACCTGGAAGCCTCGATCGATGGCTGGGAAGCAAGCGGCATCCCCGGTTCGATCTGGTCCAATGCCGAATTCGGCCGGCTGTTCGCGCGCCGCGACACGGCTACCGGCAACACGCTGGTCACCGTCTGGATCAACGGCGACGGCTGCGACCGCTACGACGCCTTGCCCGATGCCGAAGCCGGCGAACTCATTCTGGACGATATCGTTCGCGTCTGGCCGGGCGCCCGCGGCAATCTGCATTTGCGCTGGCTCGTACGCTGGGGCGCGGACCCGTTCAGCGGAGGAAGCTGGCCCGCTTGGGCGCCGGGTCAGATCGGACGCCATTACCAAGCGCTGCGGCGGCCGGCGGGCGAAGTTTTTTTCGCCGGCGAACATACCGCTTCCGAATTCTCCGGCATGGAAGGCGCTTTCGAATCCGGCGAGCGCGCCGCCCGCGAAGTCCTGACGGCCGCGCTCGGGTGATCGACGACTCCCTGGTCGGGCGGCTCGGCGCGTTGCTTGGCAACGAAGCGCTGAGCCGGGACGCGGAAACCCGCGATTTTCTCGCCCAGGACATTTTCACCCGCGGCAATCCCGCGGGTCTGGTTCTGCGCCCGGCCAATATCGAACAACTGGCGGTGGCGGTGGCGGAAGCTGCCGCGGCCGGCTGTGCCGTGATCGCCCGCGGCGGCGGCATGTCCTATAGCAGCGGCTACGTTCCAGCCGAGGCCGATTCGGTGCTGATCGACATGCGCGGCATGAACCGGGTGCTGGAAATCAATCGCCAGGACATGTTTGTTACCGTGGAGGCGGGAACGACCTGGAGCGAATTGCACGAGGCGCTGGCGGGGACCGGCCTGCGCACACCCTATTGGGGCACCTTGTCGGGAATTCATGCCACTGTCGGCGGCAGCCTGTCCCAGAACAGCATTTTCTGGGGTTCCGGCCATCACGGTTCGGCGGCCGAATCGGCACTGTCCCTGAAAGTCGTGCTGGCCGATGGCGCCGTGCTAGACACCGGCTCGGCCGGCCACAAGAACGCCGGTCCGTTCTTTCGCCAGCACGGCCCCGACCTGACCGGACTGTTCTGCGGCGATTGCGGCGCCCTCGGCGTCAAGGCCGCCGCGACTTTGCGGCTGGCGCCGGAAGTCTCCAACCGGGCCTTTGGCGCTTTCGCCTTCGACGACTATCCCGCCATGCTCCCGGCGATGGCCGAAATCTCGCGCCAAGATCTGGCCATGGAGTGCTTCGGCTTCGATCCTTTCCTCCAAGCCCAGCGCATGCGCAGGGAGAGTCTGGCCGCAGACGCCAAAAATCTGCTTGGCGTGATGAAATCCGCCGGCGGCGCGGGAAAGGCCCTGGCCGAAGGCGCGCGCATCGCCATGACCGGACGCGGTTTCATGGAAGACGTCGATTGGTCCTTCAGCGTCATGATCGAGGACAGAACCCCGGAAGGCGCGGCCTCGCGGCTGGAAGCGGTGCGGCGGATCGTCGCCGGCGAAGGCGGACGGGAATTGCCCGATACCATTCCCAAGGTGTTGCGCGCCAATCCCTTCGGCCCGGTCAATAGCATCATCGGACCCGAAGGCGAACGCTGGGTTCCGGTGCATGGTATTTTCCCGCACTCCCAAGCCGTCGCGGCCATGAATGCAATCAGCGCACTGTTCGAAAGTTGCCAGCGAGCCTTGACCGAACACCAAATCGGCGTTGGCCATCTGCTGGCCACCGTAGGCGGCGGTTGCACCGTGCTGGAACCCGTCTTTTTCTGGCCCGATGCGCTGGAAGAGATTCATCGCTTGAGTGTAGAGCCGGGACATTTGCGCGGAATCCGCGGCTTTCCGGAAAACCCGGCGGCGCGGGCGGCGGTTACTGAAATCCGGGAAGCCCTGATAGCGCTGTTCACGGAACTGGGCGCCGCGCATCTGCAACTGGGCAAGTCGTACCGGTACCGTGAAGGTCTGCAAGGCGCCAACTGGCGCCTGATCGAGGCGCTGAAAAAGGAATTGGATCCGAACCGGCGCATGAATCCGGGAGCGCTTGGCTTATGAGTAAACGCGCCTACGTTGAACTCGCGGACGGCACGCAAACCCACTACCGCCATCGCGGCGGCGGTTTGCCGCTGATCCTGTTGCATGCTTCGCCCTTGTCTTCGGCCTGGATGGAACCCACGATGGCCGCGCTGCCGGAAGGCGTGTACGCGGTCGCCCCCGACACGCCGGGCTACGGCGCCTCGGACCCCTTGAGCGAACCGAGCGAGGACTTGAGCGGATACGCGGCCTGGCTCAAGCGGTTCATCGCCGCGCTCGGATTCGAGCGGGTCGGCGTCTACGGTTCCTCCACCGGCGCCCAGATCGCCATCGAATTCGCCCGCGCCTGGCCCGAAGCCGCGGATTTTCTCGTGCTGGACAACGCTGCGCACTTCACCGACGCCGAGCGCGAATACATACTGGCGCGCTACTTCCCCGATCTATCGCCACGCGAGGACGGCACCCATTTGCGCAAGGCCTGGGAGATGGTCAACGCGACCTGGCAATGGTTTCCCTGGTTCGAGCAGGACGAGGAACACCGCTTCGCGTCGGCGGGCGCGGCTCCGTTGGAGACAAGGCAGGCGATGCTGGTCGATCAACTCCGCGCCGGGCCCGACTACGCCCGCGCCTATCGCGGCGCCTTTCTCAACGAGGACGCCAACCGCCTGTTCGGGGTTTCCGCGCCGACCCGGATCATCCGCTGGCGCGGCGGGATGCTGCGCAAATACGCAGATCGCCTAGACGACATGGGATTGCCCGCGAACATCGGCATGGTTCATTGCGGCCCGACGATGGAAGAACGGCTTGCGGCCATCGGCGGCGCGGTTGCGGAGTTGGTGGCTTCGATCCGTCGCCGTCGGCTGGCTGGGGGTTCAGCGGACGCCGTGAATACGACCCAGCCGCCAAGCGCAGCTTGACGTCGCCCCGGCTGCGCATGAAGCTGCGCTTCATAAACGCTTGCCTACGCCCCTGTAGGCTCCGGGCTCGGCATCCTGCCTCGCACGCCCACTGACCCCCCCCCCCCCCCCCCCCCCGCCAGCCGACGGCGACTTACATCGTGGAAAATGAAGGCGCTTCCCTCCTCCGTCATTCTGCGCCAAGCGAAGCGCCCCCTTCGTCATTCTGCGCGAAGCGAAGCGGAGTCGCAGAATCTCTACTTGAACCTATCTCAGTTCGCTTTGCAGTTGATTGAGTTCGATGGTGAAACCGTCAGGATCCTGCAAGGTGCTCACGATCACGTCGATGACGCCCTCGCCATCGTAGGACGGGTAGGAAACCGGCATTGGATCGTCGAGCACCACAACGCCTTCAATCGCGCGGGCGCGCTCGAACGCGCCGCTCAAGTCCTCGACGTTGAACAGCAGCACCGCCGTGCCTTCCATGAAGGAAGTGCCCGCAAGATCGACGGTTTCCTTCGCCGGCTTGAAGTATTGCAGCAGCCCGACAACGCCGATGTAGTCGTCGTTCGCGCGCAGCATCACCAGCCGCAGCGCCCGTTCCGCGTCTTCGACGCCGGCCGCGTCACGTGGTGTCAGAATGAGATTGTCGTAGATTGGAACCATGCCCAGGGCGTCGCGGTAGAATTCCAGCGAACGCTCGATATCGCGCACCACCAGGGTTGTGCGGCGCAAGTCGATGCCCACGCGCTCGTCTTCGGGCACGGTGTCGGCGAGCGCAACTCCGGTCGCCAGCCAAGCCGCCAAAATGACAATCAGTCCTGCTCTCATCGGTCTGCTCCGTCGATGATCTTCTTCATGAAGGTCCAGGAAGTTTCGTTGGGCCGGGTATCGTCGAGACTGGGCGGCGCCGTGTATTCGGGATAATTCCCGGCGATCTCGTCGCGCATGGTCGCCGATAGTTGCCCGAACTCTTCGAGCTTGCGGCCCATGGCGTTGAAATACATCATGCCCGCGCGATTGCCCATTTGCATCCACGGCAACCAGGGCGCCAGCCGCACCCAGGAAACGACGGGATAGGCCACCGGAGACTCCGCGTCGAGCAATTCCGCGGTATCGCCATTGAAGTCGAAGATCTCGGTGGCGTGATACGTCCCCCCTACATATGTCTGATAGTCGCCCCCCAGGGGATTGGTGTAGAACAGCGGCACTTCGACCCGCATCAGCCAGTTGCCGTTGATGTCGTGCAAATCGAAGGGAATGTCCTCGCCCTCGGCGTTGCGGGCGAAAGTCGGCCGGCCGTTGACGGGATCGTTGGCGACATGGATGACGTCGTTGTCCGCCCCGGTCCAGGGATTGGCGAAACTGCGCAATACTTCATTGGTCCGCGGGTCGAGATACAGCATCAGTTCACGCGACACCATGCGATAGCCCGGCCCCCGCTCCGGATCGTCGATGCTCACGCATTGCCGGATGTTCATTCCGTCGAGATTGAACAGATGCCGGTCGGGCTCCCCGGGCACCCGGGAATACGCCCGCCCGAACCACTGGTAAACCTGGGGCGAGGCGTCTTCCATCGAACAGTGAATCTTGCGATTGATGGCGATATTGCCCTCGGCCGAGGCCGGATCGAGTTCGGCGGCCGGCGCGGCGGCGGCGAACGCCAAAGCGAGGACGGGCGCCAGTTGTAACGCCAGGCGGCGCGAGATAGGTTTCATGGTGTCACTCCTGCATTCGTTTCGACCGTATCACGTGGTATAAAGATATGACAATATAACAACTGTCGGGGAGAATCCAGACATGGCGGCTTACCTCGTAGTCGAGGCAGTGATCACCGATCGCGAACAATTCGCGGCCTACGCGCAAGCGGTGCCTGAACTGGTGGCGCGCTTCGGCGGGGAGTACCTCGTGCTCGGCGGCGCGCAGGAGGCGCTCGAAGGCGACTGGGGCGATGTGCGCCTGGTCGTGCATCGCTGGCCGGATATGGCAAGCGCGCGCCGTTTCTGGAATTCTCCGGACTACGCGGAAGTGCGGAAATCTCGTGAAGGCGCCGGCGAATTTCGCGTTATGCTGATCGAAGGACGCCACAAGGAGAAACTCGAATGAACGGCAGCGGGAACGACAAGGCGGTCGCGCCCTACGCCGCGCTCGCGCTGCAAATGCGCTGCCATGCCGTGAATGATTGCCGCACGGCCATCGACGCCAGGGCGCGAATCCGGGCAAGCATCGAACGTTGCGACGGGCTGATCCATGGCAGCCGGCAATTCATCAAGACCTACAGCGGCGACGAGACCCGCCTCGTGGTGCTGCCCGAATACTTCCTGACCGGCTACCCCCGCGGCGAAGACTCCGCCGAATGGCGCGCCCGGGCCTGTTTGCACCCGGACGGTCCGGAATATCAACTGCTCGGCGAATCCGCCCGCGGCAACGGTGTCTATCTTTCGGGCAACGCTTACGAAACCGACGACAATTTTCCCGACCTCCATTTCCAATGCAGTTTCATCATTGATCCTTCGGGCGAGTTGATTCTGCGTTATCGCCGGCAGATTTCCATGTTCGCGCCGACGCCGCACGACGTGCTTGAGCGATACCTGGAAATCTACGGAGAAGACGCGCTGTATCCGGTGGCGGATACCGAAATCGGCCGGCTTGCCTGTGTCGCTTCCGAGGAAATCCTGTTTCCCGAAATCAGCTCCGAACTCGCCCGGCGCGGCGCCGAAGTGATCTGCCACTCATCCAGCGAGCAGGGCAGCTTGCAACTGACGCCGAAAAACATCGCCAAACGCGCGCGCGCCTTCGAAAACCAGGCCTACGTGGTGTCCGCCAACAGCGCGGGAATCGCGGGGCCGGGTTTCCCCGAAGATTCGACCGACGGTCACTCCCAGGTCGTGGATTTCAAGGGCAGGCTGTTGGCGGAAGCCGCCTTCGGCGAATCCATGTGCGCCTTCGCCGAACTCGACATCGAATCTCTCGGCCGCGAACGAGCCAAAACCGCCATGCTCAACATCCCCGCGCGAAGGGAAATTCTGCGACCGCGAACAAAATGACCGTGGGGGGCCTGAACGATGTTGGTCGCTGTTGGCGGGCAGGGGCAGCGGGCGTGCGAGACAGGGTGAGGCGGTCGGCGCAGCTAACAAAAAGCGAAGCTTTCGAGGGCCGAACGGCCCGACAGGAAGTCGAGGCTGGGGTAGTCGAAGCCGCCAAAGTCTCGCCAAGGATGGCATGCAGTACCCATTAGAACTCCAACACAAATGACGTATTTATGGCGTCCGCCGACCCCCCCGCCACCCGACGGCGACGGATCGAAGCCATCACTCGACTTCCAGATCCATCTCGTAACGGAAATGCTCGGGATTGTAGAGCACGCGCAGATAATCGTGCATGCGTTCGCCTTCGGCACTCTTGTTGTAGGAACGCCGGGTGAGACTCAGCAAGGCGCTGCCTTCGGCCACGGCAAGCGCCCTCGCCGCCTCGGCGTCGGCGGCTTCGGCGCTGAGGGTCTGTTTTACGTGGGTCACTTCCAGGCCCTTCTGGCGAAAATACGAGAGCCTCGGCGTCGTCTCGAATATCGATGGCTTCGAAGGCATCTCCACACCGGCGGTCCAGCTCGTGTAATAACCGAAATCGAGCTTGTCGCGTTGGCGCACCCGGACGAGATGCAGAGCCTTCTCGCCGGTCGCGAGGCCCAATTCGTCGCGGACCGCCTGGGGCGGTTCCTGCCAACCGCAGCGAATCACCCGGGCGCGGCTGTTGCGCGCCATGGTTTCGATTTCCTGCAGCATCCCCACCAGCGGCGCCTTTACCGGGCGCGGCGAATACTTGTAAATGACATGCGTGCCTTTCCCGCGGCTGCGGGCGAGCAGCCTCTCGCCGGCGAGATCGTCCATCGCCCGCTTGGCGGTAATCCGGGACACCTTGAACAGGTTGGCCAGCACTTCCTCGGTGGGCATGCGGCTGCCGTACGGCAGCGTGCCGTCGAGTATCAGCGTCTTCAGCAGGCTGTATAGCTGGAAATACAGCGGCGTCGGCGAAGACTTGTCGAGTTCCTTGAAGCGGGACTCGTCACTCAGGGTATCGAACGCGTTCACGACAGGCACCTTTGTTATACATAGTTATAATGATATATCAAAGATAGTCAATGACAATAATCCCGCGCGAGCACGAGATTGCAACTTACGCATAATGATATTACATTAGGTCATATTCTTGACTGCGGGGAGTATCCCGATGGTCGCCATGAGTAGAAACAGGCTGTATCCCTGGTTCATTGCTGTCTTCGCCTGCATCGTGCTGATGGTAAGCAACGGACAGACGATTTCCGGCCTGTCGGTTTTCGACGTCGCGTTCATCGAAGAATTCGGCTGGTCCCTGGGCGAGATCAAGTTCCGGGACATGATCACCTTGTTGCTGGCCGGCCTGTTCGCGCCGTTCATCGGCATCCTCATCGACCGGCTCGGCGTGCGCCGCTGCATGCTGGTCGGCTGGGTGCTGCTGACCCTGGGCAATATCGCCTATAGCCGGCTCGAAAGCCTGACCGGCCTGTACCTGGTCCATGCCCTGTTCGCCCTGGTGCTCGTGGTTTGCGGCCTCAATGCCGCGGTGATTCTCGTGTCCAAGTGGTTCGTGCGCTACCGGGGCACCGCCATCGGCATAGCGCTGATGGGAACGAGCATGGGCGGCATCGTGTTTCCCCAATACGGCACCGCGATGATCGAGGCGCTCGACTGGCGCGGCGCTTTCGCCTGGGGCAGCCTGTTTCCCGCGATCATGCTGGTGGCGACATGGCTGCTGGTAAAAGACAAACCCGAATTGCCGGAACAAGCCGGCGCGGACGCGGCGCCGGACACCGGCATGGCCTATGCGGACGCCTTGCGCAGCCGTTCGTTCTGGGCGCTGGCGATCATCGCCATGACGACTTTCTATACCGTGCTCGGCACCCAGGCCCACATCTTCATTTACATGACCGACGCCGATTTCAGCGCCCAGGTGGCGACCAATGCCATCAGCCTGTTCTTCTTCTGCGCCTTGATCGGGAAATTCGTCTTCGGTCTGGCGGCGGACTACTTCGACAAGCGCAAGGTGTTCTACGGCAACATCCTGGTCATGCTGCTCGGTTCGCTGATCCTGATCCGGATGGATGTGGCGCTGATCTGGGTCGCGGTGACCGCCTTCGGGCTCGGCTGGGGCGGGGTCTACACCATGCTCCAACTTACCGTCATGAACATCTTCGGCACCCGCGACGCCGGCAAGATCCTGGGCACGATCACCGTGCTCGACGCCAGCGGCGGCGGCCTCGGCATCTGGCTGACGGGAGTGATCTACGATACGACCGGCAGCTATGAACTGCCGTTCCTGATTTTCGCCGCATTGATCCTGGTCGCGCTGGTCGCGCTAACACAGGTGCGTCAGCCGGTCGCCGCGCTCGGCGCCGAAGCCGCGGCGGCGGCTTGAACCTGGGGAAATTCGGCGATTCCCGAATGGGATGGCCGGCACCTGTCGTTCGCAGCGGCCAAAAGAACTTGGTTGGGGGAGAATTAAAATGATTACCGAACTCGCGGTGCTGCGCTGGCTGCACATTCTGGCGATGGTTTACTGGCTGGGCGGCGAATGGGGGGTGTTCCAGACTTCGACGCACGTCATCAACCGCAAGCTGCCGATGGAAGAACGGCGGCGGCACATGGAAACCGCGTACCGCATCGATATTCTCGCGCGCACCGGCATCATTTTGCTGCTGCCGCTCGGTTTGCACATGGGCACGGTCTGGGGCGTGCAACCTTTCGGCGGCGGCTGGCTGTGGCTGATCTGGCTGCTGTCGGCGGGCTGGCTGGCCTTGTGCTGGGCCGCTTTCGTCTATCGCGAGACCGACCGCGGCGTCCGGCTTACGGTCTGGGACGAGCGCATCCGCTATTTCGTCATTCCCGCCTTGCTGATCTCCGCCGGCCTGTCGTTGCTCGGCTATGGGCCTTTCGAAGCCGGGACGGGACAGAAGTGGTTTTCCTGGAAGGTGTTGATCTACGGCCTGTTGCTGATCATCGGCTTGCAATTGCGCTACATCATGCGCGAATGGACGGAACTGTTCCGAGTGCTCGCCGCGGGACCGAACGCCGAGGCGGAAAGCACGCTGGAGAAATCGCTGCGCTTCGGCAAGCGGCTGGCCTATGTGTACTGGACCGGCATCGCCACCGTGGCTTTTCTCGGCGCGACCAAGTTTGTGTGAGATATTGTCATTCCGCATAGCGAAGCGCCCCACTCCGTCATTCCGCGCGCAGCGAAGCGTAGTCGCAGAATCTCTTGGGGATTCCGAGAGGATGCGCATGCCGTCCGTGGCGCGACTTCAGTGGCTTCGACTACCCCAGCCTCGCCATCCATGGCAAGTCGTTCGGCCCTCAAGAAGCTGCGCTTCTTGTCGGCTGCGCCGACCGGGCCCCACCCTCGCGCGCCCGCTGAACCCGCTGCCACTCGACGGCGACCCACATAGTGCGCAACCGACGATTGATGTAGCTATTGCAGGGAATCGGGTTTGTCGGGCGGTTGAGTTGGTTCGCCCGGGACGCGGTATCTTTCGGCGGCCCATTCGCCCAGATCGATAAGCCGGCAGCGCTCGCAGCAGAAGGGGCGGTAGCGGTTGTTTTTGGTCCATTCCACTTCTTTGCCGCAATTCGGGCAATTTATCGAATCGATTTCGTCATTCATGAGCTTTTGCAAAAGCCAGATAAGCTGTGTGCAAGTCTCTCACACGGGCCGCAAGTACGCTTTGGGGGCCTTCGTTGTCGATCACATCATCTGCTGCGCGCAGACGGTCCTCGCGGCTGGCCTGGGCGTCTATGATCGCCTCAATGGTGGCACGCTCGCCCTGGTCCCGCAACAAGCTGCGCTGTAACTGGGTTTGCCGGGAGACATCGACCACGAGCACGCGGTCGACCAGCCGGCGTTGGGTAGTTTCCAGCAAGAGCGGTGAAACGAGCATGCAATAGGCGTCTTGGCAGGCGGCTATTCTCTGCCGGATGCGCGCATCGATCAGCGGATGCAGCAAGTCTTCGAGCCAGGTGCGCTCGGCTTCGTCGGAAAAGACCAGCTTGCGCATACGCGGCCGGTCGAGCGTACCTTCGGCGGTCAATATTTCTTCGCCGTAACGCGCGCGGATGGCGTCGAGCGCGGCACTCGACGGCTCGACGACTTCGCGCGCCACGAGATCGGCGTCGATGATCTCCACTCCCAAATCGGCAAAATTGCCGGCAATGGTACTTTTGCCACTGCCGATGCCGCCGGTCAGTCCCACCGTGAACACGATCCGGGAATTCCTTCAGCCGAGCCAGCCGGCCATGCGTTCCGGCCCCATGAGCAACACCGTGAAGCCCGCGAAAACCAGAAAAGGTCCGAAAGCGAGCGGCTGCGACCAGGAACGGCCGCGAATCATGACCAGGGCCAGGCCCCAGATCGCGCCGGTGACCGACGCAATGAGTACGATGAACGGCAAGGCGATCCAGCCCAGCCAGGCGCACAGCGCGGCGAGCAGCTTGAAGTCGCCCTGGGCCATGCCTTCCTTGCCGGTCAACAGGTAATAGGTGTAGTGGAATCCGCCGAGCAGAACATACGCGGCAGCCGCCCCGATGATGGCGTCGGCGGCGCCGGTGCCGAGCAGGTCCGGGTAAATCGCATTCAGCAGCAGGCCCAGCCAGAGCAGCGGCAAGGTAAGTAGGTCGGGCAGCAACTGGTTTTCGGCGTCGATAACCGCGAGCGCGATCAGGGCGCAACAGAACACCAGCAGCGCCAGGGCAAGCCAATCGACGCCGTAGATCAGAACGAGCAATCCGGCCAGCAAGCCGCAGGCCAATTCCACCAAGGGATATCGCGGCGGGATCCGCTGCCGGCAGCCGGCGCATTTTCCGAGCAATAGCGCATAGCTGAAAACGGGGATCATTTCCCAAGGTTTGATGCGGCGTTTGCAATTCGGACAATGGGACCAGGGCCGGATCAGGTTGAACGGCTCGCCTTCGGCGTTGCGGGGGTCTCCCAGCAGGCCGAGAAAATGCCTGGTTTCGAGCTGCCATTGCCGATTGAGCATGATCGGCAGGCGATGCGCCACAACATTGACGAAACTTCCAATCAGCAAACCGAGAACCAGGAAAACGCTGAAGGTCAGGCCGGGCGAGTTGTCGAGAAGTTCCATGAATTGCATGGAGTAGCCGTAAATCAGAGGACCGATCCGAGCTGGAAAATCGGCAGGTACATGGCGATCATCAGTCCACCGACCAGCAGCCCGAGCACGGCCATTATAAAGGGCTCAAGCAGGGCCGTTAAGCGGTCCACCCGACTTTCAACGTCTTCTTCGAAAAAGCTGGCGCATTTGTCGAGCATGCCGTCGAGCGCGCCGGATTCTTCGCCGATGCCGACCAGTTGTTCGAGCAGCGGGGGGAACAGCTTCGCGGCGCGAATCGCGCCGGCCAGCGATTGGCCGTTGCGCACGTCTTCGCGGATGGCGCGGGCGGCTGCGGCGTAAACCACATTGCCCGTTGCGTCGGCGACGGATTCGAGCGCATCGGTCAGCGGCGCGCCGGCGCGGAACAAGGTCGCCAGGGTGCGGGAAAAACGGGCGATGGCGGCATTGCGCAGCAGCGGTCCGATCACGGGCAGGCGCAGCAGCATGCGTTGCCGCAAGGCGGCCGCCCGCGCCGAACGGCGCGGCAGCCATACCGCCGCGGCGACCGTAGCGAGCGCGGCAGCGGCGGCTTGATGCCAATGCGCCACGGCCAAATCGGAAAGCCGCAATACGAATTGGGTGAACATGGGCAATTCGGCGTCGAGTCCGGCGAAGGTTTCAGCGAAAGTGGGAACGACCCGGGTCAGCAACACAACGGTGACCACGAGGGCGACGCCGACCACGGCGATCGGATAAGTCAGCGCCTTGCGGATGCGGGACTTGAGCTTTTCCGATTTTTCCCGATAGCCCGCGAGCCGGTCCAGCATGGTATCCAGGGTACCCGAAGACTCGCCCGCCGCAATCAGGCTGCAATAAAGCGAATCGAAATGGCGCGGATGCCGCGCCATGCTGTCCGCCAGACCGTGACCGCCGGCGACATCGTCGCGCACCTTCAGGGTCAAGGCGCGCATGCGGGCGTTGTCGGCGCTTTCGGCCATGATGTTCAAGGCTTGCACCAAGGGTATCGCCGAGCGGATCATGGTCGCCAACTGGCGGGTGAAAATGGCGATATCGGCCGCGGTGATCCGCTCGCGGCCGGCACCGAACAAGGACCGGGGCTTGCGCCGGACCCGCGACGGCCGGATGCCCTGACGCCGCAGCCGCGCCTTGGCCAACTCGGGACTCGCCTCGGCGATTTCGCCCTGCGCGGGCTTTCCCTGACGGTCGGTTCCCTGCCAGATGAAATCGATGGGAGCGTTGTTCATCGCCGTCCGTCCACAGCGTCTCAAGTGACGCGATTGACTTCGTCGAGGCTGGTCAGGCCCGCCGCGGCCGCCGCAAGCGCCGCCCGCCGCAGGTCTCCAAGCCCTTCCTTGCTCGCCTGGGCGGCGATCTGGAGCGCGTTGCCGTCGCGCATGACGATGTCCGCCATGGCTGGACTGATGGGCAGGAACTCGTAAACTCCAACCCGACCGCGGTAACCGCCCTTGCAGTTTTCGCAGCCCCGGGCGCCGAACAATTGCGGGTCATCGATTCCGGCGGCTTCGAACCCCGCTTCCCGCAGGGCTTCGCGCGGCAATCGCAAGGGCTGGCGGCAATGCGGACAAAGCTTGCGGGCCAGACGCTGGGCGACGATCAGCCGCACCGAAGTCGCCAGGTTGAAGGCTGGCACGCCCATGTTCTTGAGCCGGTTCAGGGTTTCTCCCGCGCTGTTCGTATGCAGGGTCGAAAGTACGAGATGACCGGTCTGGGCGGCCTTCACAGCGATTTCGGCCGTTTCCAGATCGCGGATCTCGCCGACCATGAGCACATCCGGATCCTGACGCAGGAATGCGCGCAGCGCCAGCGCGAAATCCAGCCCAATACGCGAGTTGACGGCAACCTGATTGACGCCTTCGAGGTTGATCTCCACCGGATCCTCGACCGTGGCGATGTTTCTTTCCGCCGTATTCAGGAGTCGCAGCCCGGCATATAGCGTTACCGTCTTGCCGCTGCCGGTGGGTCCGGTTACGAGAATCAGGCCCTGGCTTGCCTGTAGCGCGTAAAGGTATTGTTCGCGCTGGAAATCCGTTAGGCCGAGTGCGTCGATATCCATTTGTTCGCCGCCGCCGTCGAGTATGCGCAACACCAGTTTTTCGCCCCAAAGCGTGGGCAGGGTATTGACGCGGAAATCGACCCCGCCGCCGTCCGCCAGACGCAGACGGATGCGGCCGTCCTGGGGTAGCCGTCGTTCCGAAATATCCATCTGCGCCATGATTTTCAGTCTCGATGCGATGCGCCGGGCGATATTGACCGGAGGGCGGGTGATCTCGTGCAAGATTCCATCGATGCGGAAGCGCACCCTGCAACTCGTTTCGAAAGGCTCGAAATGGATATCCGAAGCCCCGGCCTGCAAGGCGTCGAGCAGCAGCCGGTTGACCAGGCGCACGATGGGCGTCTCGTCGGCGCCCGCGGCTTCGCCCGCCGTTCCCGCGTCTTGCGCCGGCTCGGCTTGCAACTCGTCAAGGCCGAGTTCGTCGAGCAGACCCTCGCCACGGCCTTGCAGGCGCAAGGCCCGGTCGAGCTTGTCCGCTTCCACGACCACCGGCTGGACCGCGAGGCCGGTGCGGAACTTGATCTCGTCGAGCGCGGCCATCGCTGCGGGATCGGACAAGGCAAGCAGCAACCGGCCGCCGAGGCGCGTCAGCGGCAGTACACGATGCTGCCGGATCAGTTCGTGACCGATCAGGCCGCGCTCGATATGCCGCGGATCGAAGGCGTCAAGATCGAGCAGCGGCGCGCCGAGCGCCGCGGCTGCGTCGGTTCCGATTTCCGGCATGGCCGAATTCGGGGATGCGGCTGGCCCGCTTTCTGTCCCCGGCATGGACCGGTCAGCCGCCGCGTTCAACACAGGCCGTTGCTCAGACAAGTGCCGCCTTCGGTCCAGCCAACGGGCGCGGTCACGCCGTCGGCGCTCAGGGTATAGGTCACGCCGCTCAGGTTGGAACTGTCTTCGTCCCGCCATGTCATGGTGATGACGCCGTCGGTAACCTCCGCCCCGTGGACCGTGGCGGTTGCCTCGACATTGGCGGGTATGCCGAGGACGCCGCCGTCGAGGTCCGTCAGCGCGCCCGGTCCCCGGGTCTGGATCGCCAGCTCCACCGCGGTCTTGAGCGGCGTCACAGCCAGCACGAGTTCCGAGAACTCGGCGCGATCCGTATAGTTGCGGTAGGCGGGCAGGGCGACCGCCGCGAGTATGCCGATGATCGCCACGACGATCATCAGCTCGATCAGGGTGAAACCCCTTTGAGAGTGTTGCATGGTTTCCGTCTCCTTGTGACTGCGGAGCAAAGCGTAGGAACGTTTTCGGAAAAGGAGAAATTTTCGCGAAAAAAAGATTGCGGCTTCGACCCGCGGCGCGGGCTGGAGCGCGGGCAAACTTCCCGGCGCCCAAAATCCCACAAGCTCAAGCCCGTCGAGGTGGGCGAACCCCGGTCGGAATACGATCTGATCAAGGCATTGGCCCTGGCTGACAAGCTGGAAGACTCGGAGACCGCCCGCAAACTGGCGCTGCGGAAATGATTTTGGTCGACGCCAACATCCTGCTTTGCGCGGTCAACGCCAGCGCCAATCGGCACAAGGCGGCGCGGCGCTGGCCATAGAAAACTCCGCAAGATTGTGTTCGACGGACTACGACTTCAAACGATTCCCCGGCTTGCTCCACGTCAACCCATTGGAGTAGCAGGTGCGCCGGCGCTTGCAAGCATTGGACTTGTGGGGTAATGTTCGAGGCCGTCCGGACTGTGATCGGATGAGTGATCCGACCGGCATGGGGCGCGGAGGATTGAAATGAAAACAGCGTTTCGGGTTGCGATTCTCGCGGGGTTTCTGCTGGGGGCGCAGTGGTCTCTGGCCGAGCAAAAGACCGTTGCGGACGGAGTTTTCACCCAGGCCCAGGTGGATGCGGGCAAACCGGTTTACGACAATGTTTGCC
This sequence comes from Pseudomonadales bacterium, assembly GCA_963664805.2. Lineage (GTDB taxonomy): Bacteria > Pseudomonadota > Gammaproteobacteria > Pseudomonadales > Pseudohongiellaceae > UBA9145. The sequence goes on from OY761612.1 coordinate 1,381,469, forward strand.
GCACCTGCCACGATATGCGTTTCTATCGCGACTCGCTGCGGTCCTGGAACAACCAGCCGCTGCTCTGGTTCTGGGAATCGATCCTGGGCACCATGCCGGCCGACAATCCCGGCTCGCTCATGTTTGAGGAATATACCGACGTGGTGGCGTACATTCTTGCCGAGCAGGGGTTTCCCGCGGGTGAGACTCCGCTGGACCCCGATAACGGCATGGACGAGATTCATATCGTCCAGCCATGACAATCTTGTCCGCCTGGTTGGTGCAAGCCATCTCTGGCGCGAGTTCCGAGGCTTTGCTCACCCCCGGCCTTGCCATTCATGGCAAATCGTTCTGCCCTCAAGAAGCTGCGCTTCTTGTCGGCTGCGCCGAACGGGCCTCACCCTCCTGCCGGCAAGGACGCGTAGAACGCCGCCAGGTCGGCGATGTCCTGCTCCGACAATTGCGCCACGAAAGGCTGCATTGAGATGTCCTCGCGCGCGCCGTCGCGAAAATCCCTGATCTGTTTCGCCAGATAGGCTTCGTGCTGGCCCGCGAGATTGGGCCAGAGCGGATTCGAGCTGATGCCGTTCGGGCCATGGCAGGCGGCGCATAGCGCCGCCTTCTCCCGGCCCGCGTCCGCGTCGCCCTCCTGGGCCAGCGCCTGCGCCGCAAAAAGAGCCGCCGCCGCCAGCGCTGCGACCCTGAACTTCGTGCGAAGGCGAATCGAGCGTCGCCAGAAGTGCTGAGTCATCGATCTTCCTCCATATTGTTCAATCAGCCCGTGGCCGCCGGTTCGGCTTCCGGATCGGGCACCTGTTTCGCCGGCCGCGTCTCATCCCGGCCGATGGTCAGCAGATCCCAGAACAGTATAGCCATGCCGGCCGCCGTCACGACGCCGAAAACCATGCGCCATTGCATGGCCTGCACGAACCAGGGCCGGGTCTGGCCATCGAAAAAGGCGCCCCAGGTGGAGCCGCCGACGGCGCGTTCGACGAAGGCCTGTTCGTAACCGGCGATCAGCATCGCCACCGTCATTCCCATGACGCCGACGCATTGCAGCCCCAGCGACCATTTCCATTTCCAGCCGCCGTCGGGCAATCCTCCCGACATCCATACATTGCCGCGCCAGTGTTGCAAGGCGATGTAAATGAACGCGATGTTGATCGTCGCATAGGCGCCGAAGAAGGCCAGGTGGCCGTGAGACGCCGCCCATTGCGTGCCATGGGTGTACAAGTTGATTTGCGGCAGCGTTTGCATGAAGCCCCAGACGCCGGCGCCGAGAAAATTGCCGAAAGCGTGCGCGATCAGCCAGGCCAGCGCCGGATGATTGTTGCTCCTGAAGCCATGGCGCCCGGCGTCGTAGACGGCATGCACGACCATCGCCACCAGCGGAATCGGCTCCAGCGCGGAGAAGAATCCGCCGAGGCCGAGCCAGTATTCCGGCGTGCCGATCCAGAAATAGTGATGTCCGAGGCCGAGAATGCCCGAGCCGAACATCAGCGCAACCTCGATGTACAGCCAGGTGGTCACGATCCGGCGGCGCGCGCCCAGCGTCTTCATCAGGCCCCAGGCCATGATGCAGCCGACCAGCACCTCCCAGGTCGCTTCCACCCAGAGATGCACGACCCACCACCACCAATATTGGTCGACCGACAGGTTGGTGGTATAGAACATGCCCGCGAGATAAAGCCCCGCCAGCGCGATGAGATCGAGCACCAGCGTGCCCGAGATGCCGCTCCAGCGGCCCTTCATGAAAGTGGCCGCGATGTTGTAGAAAAACACCCCGGTGCAGACGACGATGCCGATGTCCGCCCAGCGCGGCGCCTCGATGTACTCGCGGCCTTCGTTGATCAGCCAGATGCTGGCCCGGGTGCCGTCGCCCACCTGTACAACGAGATAGACGAGTACGACTACCGTCACCGCCGCGGTCAACACCCAGAAATTTATGTTGGCGAGTTTCGGGCCGACCAGTTCGGTGCCGGCCTCGTCTTCGACCAGCCAGTAGATCGAGCCCATGAAGCCGTACAGCATCCACACGATCATCGCGTTCAGATGCACCATGCGGTTGACGTTGAAATCGAGTACGCCGAAGAGGAAATCCGGATAGATGAACTGCAAACCGGCAAGCAGGCCGAATACTGTCTGCGCCGCAAACAGCACCATCGCGGCGACAAAGTACTTCAGCGCCAGTTTCTGGCCGGCGGAGAGTTCGGACGCGCTGGGCGAGGCGGCGTCGATGCCGGTCACCGGGATGTCGGCGGAAATGGCCATGCTCAATCACTTCCCTGGGGCAGCGGTGTGAATCCATAGGGAAAGCCGTTCGTATCCACGGCGGACATCCATTTCAAAAATGCGATGACGCCGCGCGCCTCTTCCCCGGTTACGCCGAGGTCCGGCATGCGCCGACCCGTGCCATAGGTGCGCGCGTTGCCGACCGGATCGGTCAGGAACATCAGCATCAGCGTTTCCCGCGACTGCTCGTTGCCCCAGCCGGGGTCGAGCCAGGCTTTGGTCAGATCCGGCGCGTAATAGGCGCCGTTGCCATAAAGCGTATGGCAGTTCATGCAGTTCTTCGCCTGCACCGTGAGCTTGCCCAGGTCCACAAGCGCCCGCGCCTCGGCTTCGGTATGGATCGTGCCGAACAGAGGCGCCTCCCCGCCGATGACCGGCCTGAACATGCCGCGTTCGTTATCGAACGTGTAATCGATGCGGTGGTTGATTACCGAATAGGCCGGCACCCGTTCGGCCTCGCTGCCGGCGAGGATTACGGACATCGAATGGAACGTGAGGAAGATGAGAATCACGAACATGAACGCGGTCACGAAGATCGCGGTCTTGCGCCAGAAATTCTCGCTTGCCCACCAGACCGGATCAGTCATGGCTTCCTCCTTTTCGATCTTCTTCGGAATCGTGAGTGGCGACCGACAATCGCCAGATGAAGCGTGGAGCCAGGTAATAGCCGGCCAGCAGGACTGCGACCAGCGCCAGCCAGCCGCCCGCCAGGCGCAGATACCAGGCCAGCGCCAGTACGGAAACGGCCAGCGCCAGATAGGAGAGATTGGAGAGTCGGCGCAATACGGCCAGATCCCGCAGGCGCGACAAGGCAAGAAAGATGGCGTAACAGGCGCCGAACAGAACCGCGGCGCCTGCCGCGAGCGTCGCCAGAACGATCCGCTGCACGTCGACAGGATCGATCACCGTCGTTCCTCCGCCCATGTGAGGATGAATTCAGTTTAGCAGGCGCGAATCGGCAGATTCAATAGTCAGACGCTGTGGCTTCGATCCGTCGCCGTTGGGCTGTGAGGGATTCAGCGGACGCCGTAAATACGGTCCAGCCGCCAAGCATAGCTTGGCGTCGCTCCGGCTGCGCATGAAGCTGCGCTTCATGAACGCTTGCCTACGCCCATGTAGGTTTCGGGTTCGGCGTCCTGCCTCGCACGCCCGCAGAATCCCTCACAACCCAACGGCGACTCAGGCAATGCGTAACCCGAGAAATCTCAATGTTCTTCCAATAGTCGTCCGAAGCCCCGCATCTGATCGTCGATGCCGAACTGGCGCAGGGCGTGCCAGTAGGTGGCGGCGTTGATGGCGATGACCGGCTTTTGCAACTCATGCTCGAGTTCCGCGGCAAGCTCCAGCATGCACAGATTCGTGCCTACCTGCACGAACGCGTCCACATCGTCTCCGTCGAGTTCAGCCACGACCTGCCGCAAGGTCGCGCCGGTCACTTCGGCGATAGCGGTCCAACTCGGGCAGCGCAGGCAGCAATCGCGTACCGTTGTATAGCCGTAATCGGCGAAAAAACGCATCACTTCGCGGTTGGCCGCCGGAAAATAGGGGGAAATCACGGCGATCCGCTCGATGCCGCCGCAGGTTTCCATGGCGGCGGCGCAGGACTCGGAACCGATGCTCAACTTCAGCCCGCTCTCCTTCTCGATGTTTTCCCGCCATTTTCTGGCGCCTTCGGCGCCGCCGTAGAAGGTGACGGCGGACATGCCCATGACGAGATAGTCCGGCGCGCAGGTCAGGACGCCCCGGACGGCATCGAGGGTGTTGTCGGAAATGAGCATGGTGCCGGCGATGAAGGTTTCGTCGGAGACCGCATCGGCGTTCTCGATAATGATGCGGCTGTAATGGTTGGTGACGCCCGGCACGCGCATGGCGTCGAACTCCGGCTGGACAATCGTGTTGGTCGACGGGCCGAGCACGCCGAATTTTGCCCTCCAGCCGAGAACGTCAGTCATAACGCAATCCTCATGTCCCGCTTGGCCAAAGAGATTCTGCGACTTCGCGCAGAATGACAATGGGGAGAGCAGTCATCCTGCGCTTAGCGAAGCGTAGTCTCAGGACCTCGTCGCCGCTATTGATAATAAGGATTTTTCCAGGCTCCGATGGAGCGCGACCGCACCGGCTGAATCAGCTCCGGCGGTTCCGACAGCGGGAATCCTTCGCCCCAGTTTACCGGATCGCCCTTCATCTCGATGCTGGCGTTTTCCGTGTACCAATCCACCAGATCGCCGTCGCAGCGCAATATCCAGGTGCAACCGTCCTTTTCGCCGGCTGTGAAATCGCCATGACGCACGCCTGCGGGTCGAAAGAAGTACTGGCCCTTGGTCATGGTGCCGAAGTTGTAGTCGAACTCGCCGTCGAGACAATACGCCTCCTCATAGACTGGATGATGCGCCAGCGGATGCTCGCGCCAGCCCGGCTTGGCCTTGATCAGGCGGGTATAAAATCCGGTCTTCGGATCGCGGAACAACAGCTTGATGAATAGTCCCGGGACGGGTGTGCCGCCGCGTTCGAAATTCATCGGGCTGCCATGTTCCGGGTCTACCACGTCGTACCATTCCATGGCCTCGGAATCGCAGACGATCAGTTCCGCCTCCGGGTCCACGTCCGCGCCGCCGCGACCGGTGCAGGTGAAACTCCAGTCGCTGTATTCGCGGAACAAGAGTATCTGCGTGCCTTTGGCGGCCTTTGCCTCGGGTGTCCAGGCGCCTTGCGGAGCGCACCAGTAACCGCCTTTTCCGAGCCTGGTTTCGCCGATTTCGATCTCGCCCTCCAGCACGAACCATTCGGTCTGCGCGGCGTGAAGGCCGGCAGGCCGCCGCCAGTCGGTCAGGAATTCCACTTTCAACGAAGCGGCGCCGTTTTCCTCGTCATAGCACAGGTTGCGCTGGCGCGCTTCGCCGCTGGCGTGGGGAAGTTCGGCGACGTGCCATAGCAGGTCCACTTCGTCGATCAGTTCAACATGAGGCCTCATCTTTGCGCCCTCCAAGAGTTTCGATGTTTCCAGAACGCCATGTTAGCGGTGACTTTCCATAAATAATAGTATTTAATATCTAGGATATTCGTTTACATTTATAAAGGTAACGGGCGAGGCATGCCTCGCCCCTACAGTAGGGGCTGGGCATGCCCAGCCCGTGACCGCAAGCTTATGGATAAACGGCCGCCGGCAAGACTGGGTACGCTGCGTCAACTGGAAATCTTCATGAAGGTGGCCGAGACGCAGAGTATCGCGCGGGCCGCGGAGGCGCTCTATCTCAGCCATTCCGCCGTATCGGTGCAGATTCGCAAACTGGCTGAATCGGTGGGGTTGCCCCTGCACGAAGTGATCGGCAAGCAACTCTACCTCACGGAGGCCGGACAAGAGGTGGTTGCGAGCGGCCGGGAGCTGTTTGAAGCGATCGCCCGGCTCGACGGCAAGCTCAACGACCTCAAGGGGCTGAACGCCGGCTCGCTGAGCATCGCCGTGGTCACCACCGCCAAGTACTTTCTGCCGCGAATACTCGGACCTTTCTGCCGGGAATACCCGGGAATCGATGTCGCGTTCATGGTCGGCAACCGCGCCCAGATCATCGAGCGGCTGAACGGCAACAGGGACGATTTCTACATTTTCAGCGATCCGCCCGACGATCTGGAAATCGATAGCAGGCCGTTCCTGCCCAACCCGCTGGCCGTCGTCGCTTCGGCGAAAAATCCCTTGAATCGGCGCAAGCGGCTGAATTGGGAGGATTTGCAGGAGCAAAAGTTCCTGCTGCGCGAACAGGGCTCGGGCACGCATATCACGATTCAGAAACACCTGCGAGAGAACGGACTGTCGCTCGGTAAAACCATGGTGATAGAAAGCAACGAGGCGATCAAGTACGCGGTGATGGCGGATATGGGGATAACCATTCTGTCGGCGTACGTGCTCGCCAATGCCAGGGAAGACGGGTTGGCGCAATTGCGGGTAAAGGGATTCCCGATCATGTCCCACTGGCATGTGGTGAATCTCAAGTCGAAGAAACTCTCATTGATCGCCGAGCGCTTTCTCGACTTCATCCTCAACCGCAGCCGCGACGTATTGCCGATGGAGCACATAGAACAACAAGTGCGGCGGGCGCTGGCCCGGGGGTAGCGCGCGACCTGAAGCGCGTTCGACCGCGGCTATCGCAAGAATGCGCAAGGAGTTGTAATGAAAATGGGTGCGGACCCGTGTACGATTGCGCGGGTCGGATGAACGAGCGGCCAAGAGAGGGTCTGGATGTGGTATAGATCGAACCATTTCGGCGCGGGACGTTTTCGCATCTCGCGGCGACTGCCGACCGCATTGCTCTGCTTTGGGCTATGCCTGTCCGCCGCTACCGCCCAAGCGCAAGTTCCCACCGTTTGGGGCAACGCCTCGCCGGAAAACATCAAGGCCGGCAGCGGCAAGGTCACGCTCAGTTGGGGCAGCAGCGGCGCGGCCTACTGCGAGTTCCAGGGCGCGACGATTCCCACCGGCGGCTCGGTCGAAGCCGGCCCCCACGCGGCGGGAGACCACTCCGTCACCTTCACCTGCTTCGCCAGGGACGGTTCCACCTCCCACACGATAAGCTGGACCGCCTGGCCGCCGCCGACGCTCGACAGCTTCTCGCTCGGCGCGGGCACGATCTACGACAACGAAAGCGTCACCGCAAGCTGGATTCGACCGGCGCCAACGCCTGCCACCTGAGCACGGGCGGCGGGGCGCTTTCCCCCAATTCGAGCCTGGCCTTCCCGGCCGGGAGTTTCAGTCGCGGCATGATCGGCGGCTAGATGCGCTGCACGGGCTGCGGCGGCTCATCCAACACCCGCGGCGTCAGCCTTGCGGTGCTGAAATGGATCGACACCGACGGCGACGGCGCCCACAACGACCACGACAGCGACGACGACGGCGACGGCATGCCCGACACATGGGAAAACGCCAACGGCCTCGACCCGCTGGCGGACGACACCGCCGGCGACCCGGACAAGGACGGCGACAACAATCTGACCGGGTACGACAACGGCACCGACCCGCAAAAGCACGAGGTGGCGCGGTTGACCGACTTCCGGCTCGCGGCGGACACGATCCACACCAACGGAACCGCCGTGTTCCATTGGAACTCGCGCTACGCCACGACCTGCCGTTTCGCCGACGACGAAGCCGAAAAGGATCTGGGAACGGCCGGACCGCTGTCGAGCGAACCGGGAGACTTCAAGGCGGGAACCTGGCAAATCGCGATGATCTGCGAAGGCCCGGGCGGCGCGTCGCCGCAGCGGACCGTGACGCTGACGGTGCTGGAAGCGCCCGCCGCCAACGCCGACACCGACGGCGACGGCATGCCCGACCTCTGGGAGCTCGGTGTCGGACTTGATCCGGCGGATCCTTCCGACGCCAGGTTGGACGACGACAACGACGGCCACAGCAATTTGACCGAGTACAATGCTGGAACCGACCCGAACTGGGGGGACAGCCATCCCGGCAGCATTCCCGCGGCTTCGTTCGGTTTCAACGAACTGGGGGGACAGCCATCCCGGCAGCATTCCCGCGGCTTCGTTCGGTTTCAACGACAACTTCACAGTCGAAAAAGGGTTGATTGACGGTGACGCGCTGGAAGACATGCTGATACGCGACCCCACCCCCGGAATTCTGCCGGGCATATCCGACTTCGCGCTCATCAAGAATTCGAAAGGCGGGTTCAGCCTGGAAGACGCGGACGGCCACGCCATCAAGACCCCGTTGACCGATATCACCTCGGCGGCCGAAGTCGCCGACGTGAACGGGGACGGATCCCCGGACCTGATTCTGACCGGACTCGACACCCATTTTCCGGGTTCGAGCGACTGGATTGTCTATGGAAACACGAGCCGGGGATACACGATTCCGCAAGCCCACATCAACATTCCCGGCCTGACGGCGCGGTTTTTCCGCGAACTGGGCGGGTGGGTCGACAACGCCAACTACTTCGAGAACAATCTCCCGCGGGTGCCCAAGGTCAAAAGCCGCTCGTTCCCGCTCGATGCCGAAGGGGAAATCTATAGCAGGGAGAGATTGGAAGAAGCGCAAGCCGGCGTGAACAGCAACGAAGGCTGCCTGGAGGGAGCTCTTTGCGGACTTCCGGGCGATCCGGTCTGCGAAGGATTCAACATCGATTGCGACACCTTCAGCGGGGACGGCAGCGACATCCGGGGATTGAACCTCGTCCTGACGCGGTCCTCGAACCGGAACATCGTCTACGGGCAATGGGCCGCCGACCCCTGCGCGAGCGGCATGTTCGTGTGCGACTACGGGCCCGAATCCCAGGTCGTTTCGGTCAGGGACGCCGCGGACGATCCGGCGCAGCCGAACGAAACCGTGGTGATCCGGACGGTGTTCGATACGGAGGAACGGGTCACCGTGCGGGATTTCACGATTTTCAACCCGGACGCCCACGCCTTGTACCGGGATTACCTGCCGGCCATCCGGTCGTCCGGCGCCGTCCAGCCCGGCTCGGCCGCGGCGCTGGCGATTTCGCGCACGTTGGAGGCTTACCTCGGCACGACGGTGTTCGACGGCGGCCTGGCGTCCTGGGGAGACGACACGCTGCCGGGCGTGGAGGACGACTCGTCGTTTTCCGGCGTTACGGGTGACATGCTGAACGTCATGGGGTATTTCCGGGACGCGATGCCGCAGCGGGTGGGTTACCGGGAACAGATAACCCTCGACGAGCGGAAAGCTTCCGGTTATTGGGACTTGCTTGCGGTCATGCCCGCCTGCACATTTTTAGAGGAAGCTGAATGCACCAGAACCAATTTGGATTTTTTTGGCACAAGAGAAAAAAGGGCCATTAAGAATAGACTCGATGGGCTTATTGCGGATTTGGCCGGAAGAACTTACGAGTCCGCGGACGCCGCCGCGAGGGCGCTCCACGATTCCGAGTTGCACAAGCTGGCGTATTTTCTCAATATCGAGGTGGGCGCGATAATCGACGACACTGTCTACCCCGTGAGAATCGAAAACTCCGTGGTTACGGATTTCGAATCCAGAAGCGTTGGAAATTCCGCACGTGATCTGGCTGAAGGAAAGTCCGTGTGGCATAACCATCCGTCAGGAAGTGACATATGGTGGTGGGATGCGGTTGTGTACGCACTTAATCATCTGGACGCAGCTTGCAGTGCGGGTAATAACATCACGGCCTACGCATCGGGCGCCAGTTTGAGCAAGGCGTCGGTTCGGCAGGTGTTGAACGAATCGATCATGACGATGAACATACCGTTCGATTACCAAGTGGATGTCGGGAATGCCTGGATAACTGTAAGTACGCCGTATGATATGGATATGGTCAGTGGTGCTAATGTGGGTGGGTACAAAGAGCATTCGGCACGGTTGATATGTACCGACTGATGGGGGGTAGATTTAGATGACCGGTAAGAAGCTGATGGTACTTTATGGGGTTGCTGTAGGAGCGCTGTCATTGGCCTCGGCATTCTTTTTCGGATACGCATTTGATGGTATTCGCCAGCGAAACCACGGCGTGACGAGTCTTTTGGAAAACCCTGACCGACCGGAATGCGTCAGAGGTTTTTATAATGAGGCTCTCGCTTACACCAGTTCCAATCACGACGACCCGCCGCCGGAAGACGATCGAGACGGTGACCGGATGTCGGACTTTTATTGGGAAGAAAGGTATGGGTTGAATCCCGAAGATCCCGGCGACGCCGGACTCGATCCCGACGATGACGGATTCACCAATCTCGAAGAGTATCGGGCCAACACCAATCCATGGCATGCCCGCCACTATCCCGGAGTCATACCAATAACCACCGCGGGATTCGACTGCTTTTACACGGCCGGGATGGGCCTGATCGACGACGACGACCTGCTTGACATATTCATAAGCGACCCGAGCGAAGGCTTTCTGCCCGTCTATCGGGATTTCGTCATGATTCAACAGCCGGATCACAGTTTCGTCATTGAAGACGCCGGAAACCATGAGATTCCGGAATTGACCTCCATTCAGTCCACGCTTTGGCTGACCGAACTGAACATGGACCTGTCGAGGGATATTGCGTTGATCGGACTTTCCGAGTTCATTCCCAACGCAAACGATCAGATTATATTCGGTCACCCCAAAACCCCCGGTGAACCAGTTATTGGATTCCAATTTGACATCGTTCCCAGATTCCACAGGGAAGTGGATAATGCGCTCCATACGTTTTACCGGGATTTGTATAGATGGACAATCGTTACTGAGGATTACTTCGACAACCGTGCGCCCGTGTTGGCGACGGTGCCGGAAGTGCTGGAACTGGTCTGGTTCAGGGACGAATCAGAAAACGTTCCGGGAGATTCGCAACCACTTTCGAGGGAGTCGTTGTTGGCGGATTGCGGTGCCGGCCCGGTGTATTGTTTCGACGTGGTCGCAGACGCGCGCGACCCGGAACGGTTTTCGGCGGGCGAGGCCGTTGTCGTAAATTATACCGAGACGCCCTACCGGGTCGGCTTGTCGGACGCGGACAACGATCCGGACGATCCGGACCTCCATTTCCTGGTGCGGGCCACTTTCAGCGAAACTCCAGATCGCCAAGTGAAGGATTATTCCGTTTTCAATCAGGACGCGCTGAGACTGGCGAGAAACGAATTGCGCAACGTCCGTTACTCGGGAGTCATGTTCGTTCCCTCCGAGGAGTCAATCGCGATCTTCGGCGTCTTGAGAGACTACTTCGGGTTTCCGGTATTTTCTTTGGGCTACGGAGTGGGAAACGTAAGAATCCGTGTACCGCCATGGCAAGTCTGGCCGTACGAACTCGACATGGGACGGGATGAGCGCGGAAAAGACACTTTCGCAATGGGCACGGTTTACTACATCAGGCGGGTTCTGGACTACCTCGGCGACAGGTACATATCGCGACCCTCGGACATTGACGATGCAAGTGTTTTCGCAATCAGCGGACTCGAGCCCCTAGTCACCGTTCCGCCGCAGTATCCGGAAAGAGCGATTCAACAAGACATTGAAGGTTGGTGCCTGGTGAGCTTTGCAGTAGATGGTTTGGGGAATGTCATCGAGGAAAGTATAGTCGTGGTTGATGCGGAACCTGCCGATATCTTTGATCTCTCTTCAATCCGCGCCATTTCCGAATTCAAGTATCAACCCAGGGTCTTGGATGGGCAAGGCGTCGCCGTGCCCGATATGCGGTATCTTTTTCGTTACGATAAGGATGTTGCAGATGATTTGGAATAAACCGTTGATTCCATTCAGGATGGAGTCTTCAGGAGGTGTTTCTAAGTCTTCAGGGACACCCATCCCAGGTGTTTCTGGTGTTTCTGGGACACCCACGCTTTATCGGATCAAGCGCAACTTGGGGGTCGATTGAAGAAAATTGAAGTGGCTTCGAGACCGATGGCCCGGAAATCTTTTTCGCGGGCACGGGCAACTCTGCCCGTTCAGGCATGATTTCGAGGGCCGGCCCGGACTAGGCGGCTTTTCCAGTCACGCTCCTTTCCCGGGCCGCAAGCTTTTCCAAGCCGTTGAACATCGTGACCGCTTCCTTCTGAATCTCCAGCGCCAGCGTCCGCCATTGCGCGCCGCTCAGATTCAAGTCCGACAGGGCGGGCGGAACATCGTCGGGAACAAAACCCTTCTTGCCGGCGCGCGCGATCCTCCCCGTCCAGTCCACCAGTTCAATGTAATCGCGCAGACCGATCGGCAGGGAGGATGATCCTTCAACGCGTTCCGCCCCGGTTCGGAACCGCATCAGCCCGGGAGCCGGAGGGTTCGCCGTACCGGGCTTCTCCGCCGACAACCGCCGGACGCGCGCCTGAATCGAAGTGAAATCCGATTCGTCCAGCGTTTCGCTGATTCCGGCCCGCACCGGATTCAGGTCGACATAGGCCATGCAAGACAAAAGGGCCGCCTCGTCCAGCAGCGCCTGGGACTTGAACCGCCCCTCCCAGAATCGCCCCGTGCAGTCGTCCTCCCTGTTGGCCCTGCGGGCGATGTACTCGTTCAGGCAGCGCATGAACCAGCTGATGCTGGTCAGGCGTTCGCGCCAGGTTTCGACGATGAGGTCCAGTTGCCGGAATTCCGCCTCGGACTTCAGTTCGCCGCGCAGGTGGCAATGCGCCAGCGGGTCGCCCTTGTACAGGCGCAGCCAGCGGTGGATGACTTCGTCCCGGCTCCAGGACCGGGCGCGGGCCGGATCGACGTGCAGGACGACATGGTAGTGGTTGCTCATCACCGCGTAGGCGGCGATGTCGATGGCGAAGACTTCGCCGAGCAGCTTCAGGCGGTCGACCAGCCAGGGCTTGCGGTGGTCGAAATTCTCGCCGGTGTAGCTGTCGTCGCCGCACAGGAAGGCGCGCCGCACGCAGCGGGAGACGCAGTGGTAGAACTCGGTGTCGGCCAGCGACACGATTTCCGATCGGGGCCGGGTCATGCTTTGCCTGCAAGTCGGTGGAGGTCTTGCGGATAGGTATAGTAGAAGATTTCCGGGATGCCAAATTCCGGCGAAATCGGTTGGTTGGTTGCTCCCGGATGTTTCCCGGCCCGCGTGTCCGCGGTTATGCTTGGTGATGGGTGTCCCATAGGATTCCCCCATAGGATTCCCGCCATAGGATTCCTATTGGGTGTCCCATAGGATTCTTATAATTGGGTGTCCCATAGGATTTATAGGATTCTAGGATTCCCTTTTCCGTGCCAACGGTTTGCCAAACTGGAGGGTTTCAAAGCAAAATCCGGAGACATGTGCGGCCTGCGAATGGCGCCGATCAGGAGATTCCATCGAAATGGATCGATGCGGCAGGCGCGTTTTGATGAAGCAGGGCGCGTTTGCGTAGGAAGCGGCTCATGCCCGACGGGCCCATGCGCGAGCCGCCCATGCCCGAGAAGCGGAACGAGTTCTTTTCGACATCGTTGGCGGCGGCGGTGAGGCTCGCGTCGTTGATGCTTACGCCGCCGACTTCGAGTTGCGCGGCAATGGACTCGGCTTCTTCACGCGAAGCGGCGAAGACCGCGGCGGACAATCCATAATCGGACTCGTTGGCGAACGCGACCGCCTCGTCGGCGGTATCGAAGGGTGAAACCGTGATCACCGGCCCGAAAGTCTCCTCGCGCATGATGAGCATATCCGGCGAAACTTCGCTCACCACGGTGGGCCTGCACCAGTCGCCGCCGCCGAGATGCTCGATTTCGCCGCCGCAATGCACCTTCGCGCCGCGGGCGAGCGCGTCGTCGAGATGCCGGCGGATCGTCGCGGCCTGGCCGGCGAAGATGAACGGGCCGAGTTCGCCGGTGTCGATGTCGACATCGTTCAAGCGAATACCCTCGGCGGCCTCCACCAGCGCAGCGAGAAACGGTTCGAAAACTTCCCGCGCCACATAGGCGCGCTCCAGCGACTGACAGGCTTGGCCGGTGGCGCCGAAAGCGCTGCGGGCGATCGCGCGCACCGCGTTTTCCAAGTCCGCGCCGGCGGTGACGATGGCGGGATCCTTGCCGCCGAGTTCGAGGAAAGCCGGGATGAACCGCCGCGCCGCGTGAACGGCCACTTTGCGTCCCGTGGCGACGCTGCCGGTGAAGCAAACCGCGTCCACCACTTCCACGAGGCCCGCGCCGGCGCCGCCGGCGCCGGTGACGATACGGAAAACCGCGCGCAATTCGGGTATCGCGGCGATGCTTTCCATCAAGGGCCGCGCGAATCGCGAGGTGACCTCGCTGGGTTTGACGATCACCGCGCAACCGGCGAGCAGCGCGGGAATCGCGTCGAGCGATGCCAGCGCGAGCGGAAAATTCCACGGGCTGATGACGCCGACGAGAGGATAGGGCGCGTACACATGCCGCCAATCGACGCTGGGCGCCATGTTCGAGCGGCCCGTTTCGCCTTCGAGCAAGGCCGGCGCCCGCGCAAGCCAGTAATCGATGAGGTTGATGGGCTTCAGCACTTCAAGCCGGGAAATCAGCCGTCGGCCGGTATCCGCCGTCAAGGCTGCGGTGATGGCTTCACCGCGCCGCTCGATTTCGTCGCGCCAAGCCAGCAGCGCCCGGCCGCGGTGGTCCAGGCCCTTGCTGCGCCATTCGGCTTGGGCGCCCCGCAACTCATCGGCCAGTTCGCCGATTCTCGCCGGCGTCCAGTTCTCGATTTCGCCATCAATCCGGCCCGTTCGCGGATTTCTTGTCGGGATCGTCTTCATTCCGCGCGGTAACCGATGGGAAGTCCAGCGTCGGGGGTGAATCCGAACAACTCGACATCGGGCAGCGCCGCGCCGACGAGTTCCCGCACTTCGATCAGCGCTTCCAAATCGATGCCGGTGGAAATGCCCATGGATTCGAGCAGGAACACCAGATCTTCGGTAACGATATTGCCGCTGGCCCCCGGCGCGAAAGGACAGCCGCCGATGCCGCCGAGCGAGGCGTCGAGCGTGGTGATGCCAAGTTCAACCGCCATCAGCGCGTTCGCCAGTCCCTGCCCCCTGGTGTTGTGCAAATGCACGCCTTGGAGTTTGTCGGCGCCGCAGTTGGCCCGGATGCCGAGCACGAGGCGCTTGAGTTGCCGCGGATTGCCGTAACCGGTGGTGTCGGAAAGGCTCACTTCGTCGACGCCAAGTTCGACCACCTGTTCCGCGAGCTTCAACACCCGCTGTTCGGGCACGGGGCCTTCCAGCGTGCAACCGAACGCCGTGGAAAGACTGACTTCGAAATGCGGTCGCCGATTTCTCGGCAAGCTTTCGAGAAATTCGACGCAGTCCCCGATTTCCGCGAGCACTTGGGCGCGGGTTCTGTTCAGGTTCTTCAGCGAATGCGCTTCGCTCATCGAAAACGGCAGCGTCACCTTGTGCGCGCCATTGGCCGCGGCGTCCCGCAGCCCGCGAAGATTAGGCGCCAGCGCGGCCACGCACAGGCCTTCGAGCCCGACGGCATAGCGCACGACCTCCGCGGTGTCGGCCAATTGCGGCAGCAAGTTGGCGGGAACGAAGGAACCCACTTCCATTTCCCGGCAACCCGCCGCGTATTGCGCGGCGATCCATGCCTGTTTGTCCCCGGTAGGCATGATCGGAGAAATGCTTTGCAGTCCGTCGCGTAATCCGACTTCGCTGATTAATACGTCAACCGTCATCTGATTTCAAATAGACTATTGTTATAACAACATGACAAATATATCATTGCTGCACAGCGGATGGAATCGGTAAACAACAATCCTGGCTTCTGGCACTGAGGGAGCGTGGCGGCGGCTGAAAGGGGCCCAGCGCAAGCTGGGAAAGTAGTCAGACTCCGACGGAAAGCGACCGGAGCATTAGAAATGCATCAAAGCGTCGATGAATTGCCCTTGTCGGGCATCCGGGTCATCGAATTCACCCATATGGTCATGGGGCCCTCCGCGGGCATGATCCTGGCGGATCTCGGGGCGGAAGTATTCAAGATCGAACCGCTCGGCGGCGACAAGACGCGCCGCCTGCAAGGCTCGGGCGCGGGCTATTTCCCGATGTACAACCGCAACAAGAAAAGCATCTGCATCGACCTCAGGAGCGAGCGCGGACGCGAACTCGCGCAACGTCTGGTCGCCGGCGCCGACGTGCTGGTCGAGAATTTCCGCCCCGGTGCGATGGACGCTCTCGGCTTCGGCTGGGAAGCGATGCATGCCGCGAATCCGGGACTGATCTATTGTTCCCTGAAGGGCTTTCTTTCCGGCCCTTACGAGAATCGCACGGCGCTCGACGAAGTCACCCAGATGATGGGCGGACTCGCTTACATGACCGGCCTGCCGAACCGGCCGATGCGGGCCGGGGCTTCGGTCATCGATGTCACCGGCGGCATGTTCGGCGTCATCGGCGTGCTCGCGGCGCTGGAACGGCGTCATCGCAGCGGCCGCGGCGAACTCGTTACCGGTTCGCTGTTCGAAACCACCGCCTTTCTCGTCGGCCAGCACATGGCGCAGCAGGCGGTCACCGGCGAGGCCGCTCTGCCGATGTCGATTCGCAGTTCGGCCTGGGCGATCTACGACATTTTCGAATGCCGCGAGGGCGAGAAGGTATTCGTCGGAGTGGTCAGCGATACCCAATGGCGCCGTTTTTGCGAGGAGTTCGATCTGACGGAATTCGCGGCCGCCGATTCTCTCAGGCAGAACAACGCGCGCGTCCGCCAGCGGGATCGTATCCTGCCGGAAGTCGAGCGAATGTTCGCCGCCATGAACAGGGACGAAATGCTTGCACGGCTCGATCGCTCCGGCGTGGCTTTCGCCCGGGTCAACAAGCCCTCGGACCTGTTCGACGATGCGCACCTGAACGCCAACGAGGGCCTGGTGCCGGTGAGCTTGCGCGATGGCGAGCGGGCCGGTCAAGGCACCCGCTTGCCGGCTTTGCCCATCGAATGGGGCAGCAGCCGCTTCGGCGTGCGCCACGACGTGCCGGCCGCCGGCGAAGACTGCAGCGAAATCCTGGCGGCCGCGGGCGTGACTGAGCAGGAAGCCGCCGAACTGAAACAGCTCGGCCTTGTGGGTCAGCCGCAATAGGTTGGCGCCGCGCCATCCCGCCGAGATTCCGCGACTTCGCGCGGAATGACGATGCGGGAACGTCATCCTACGCGAAGTCGCAGGATCTCTTCGAGAACCCTAATCGTAAACCCAGGGTCTGCGTTGCCGATCTGCGTCTTCGAAAGCAGTGATCTCGGCTTCCATGCGCAAGGTGGCGGCAATGCCGTCGAGCCCCTCGAGTAGCAGGCTGCGCCGGGCAGGTTCGATATCGAAGCGCATTTCCTTCCCTTCCCGCCAGCGGATCCGTTGTGCCGCCAAGTCGATTTCGAGCCTGTTGCCGCCGGGGTCGGCCTGTACCCATCGAGCCAGCCGCGCAATGGCCTCCTCTTCAAGCTCGATCGCCAGGATGCTGTTCAATGCGCAATTGTTGAAAAAGATGCCGCCGAAGGAAGGCGCCAGGATTACCTTGACGCCGAAATCCTTCAGTGCCCAGACCGCGTGTTCGCGCGAAGATCCGCAACCGAAATTGTCGCCGGCAAGCAGAATGCTGGCCTCGCGATATCGCGTCTGGTTCAGAATGAAACCGGGTTCCGGCTCGCGGCTCTCCGCCGAGCGATAGCGCCAGCCGGAAAAAAGCGCGTCTCCGAGTCCTTCCTTCGAAACCCGCCGTATTTCCCGGGAGGGAATGATAGCGTCGGTATCGATATTTGGCTGCAACAGGGGCGCCGCGATGCCGCGATGGAACACTTGTTCTCGCGCGTTCGTCACGATTCCTCCGCGGTGCTGATGTAACCCCGGCAGGCGGAGGCCGCCACGGTCAGGGGACTGGCGAGATGGGTGCGAGCGCCGGGACCCTGGCGACCCTGGAAATTGCGGTTGGTCGAGGAAATCACGCGCCGGCCGCCGAAGGACTCCCCGCCGGCATGGAAGCAGAGCGAACAGCCGGCTTCGCGCCATTCGAATCCCGCCGCCCGAAAGATTTCGTCGAGTCCTTCGGCTTCCGCCTGCCGTTTTATCGCGCTCGAGCCGGGTACGCACAAGGCCTGCACCCAGGTGGCGACTTTTCTGCCGCGCAAATGGTTCGCCGCGTCGCGCAGGTCCTCGAGGCGATTGTTGGTGCAGGAACCGATGAAGGCAGCGTCGATACGAACCGAACGCATGGGCGTGCCGGATTCGAGGCCCATATAGTCCAGCGCCTGCCGCGCGGCGAAGGTTTGTTGCGGGTCGTCGAACGCCTCCGGTTCGGGCACGACGCCATCGACGTCGACGAGTTGTTCCGGGTTGGTGCCCCAGGTGACCGAAGGAGCGATTCGGGCACAGTCGACCTCGAGTTCGCGGTCGAATTCGGCGCCGTCGTCGCTATGCAAATCACGCCAATGGGCTTCTGCCTGATCCGCCAGCGGTCCAGGCGGAGCAAAAGGGGTGTCTCTAACATAGGCGATTGCGCGTTCATCGGGAGCGATCATGCCGGTAAATGCGCCCATCTCCACGGCCATATTGCAAATGGTGAAGCGTCCGTCCATATTCAGGGCGCGAATCGCCGGTCCGGCGAACTCGACCGCGAAGCCCCTGCCCGCCCGACTGCCGAAGTTGGCGATCAGATGCAGAATCATGTCCTTGGCGGTCACGCCGGGAGCGGCCGTTCCGAGAAAGTTCACCCGCATCGAGCGCGGTCGGCTCACCCTCAGACAGCTCGCGGCCAATGCATGTTCGGCTTCGGTGGAACCGATGCCCCAGGCGAGCGCGCCGAGGGCGCCAAGCGTGCAGGTATGACTGTCCGGACAGACCGCGCTCATGCCGGGCAGGACGATGCCGTTTTCGGCGGCTACCACATGCGCGATGCCCTGGCGGGGGTCATCGATGTCGAACAGATGAATTCCCGCGTTTCTGGCGCTATGCCGGGTTGCTTCGATGAATTCTCGACCGTGAGGCACGAGGGAAATGTCGCCCCGCCCCGGCCTTGTATCCACGATATGGTCCATGGTGCAGAACGCGCGCCGGGGGGCGCGCACGCCGCGTCCCTCCTGTTCCAGGCCGCGCAGGGCGATACTGCCGGTGCGTTCGTGAAGGAAGATCCGGTCGATATGGACCAGGCTGTCGCGACCGCCGAGATTGGCGATTTCGTGGAGATTCCAGAGTTTTTCGAGCAATGTAGCTGGCATTTTGTGGCTTCGAGCCGCCGCGGCTCAGGTTCTGCGTGGACAATTGATTCCTGGTGACTTTAGATACGACAATCCTCATTTTGGCCGAATGCGGCCGCAAGTGTGCCCTCACCAAAACCGCTTCGCGGTTTGACTCTCCCAAGGGAGAGTATTCGGTTCCGCGACGCCCACGGATGCGCTGAATACTCCCCCTCCGGGGGAGTCGAATCCGCAGAGCGGATTCGGTGGGGGATTCCCTCGCTTGGCGAATCGCCAAAACGAGAATTGCTCCTGTTAGATATATTGACCTATCAATAGTACAAAGCAATAATACAAAGCAATCTGGAACATTTGAAGTCCCACTCCGCCTCATCAGACCACGGGGTACACTGCAATGAATAAAATCCGCGCAATTGTTGGCTGCCCGTATGAATGGACCGCGGCGGCGGGGAGCTTTGCCGTCTCCGCCGCGTTGTTGTTTCTGCCGGCGAGCGCGGGGGGGCAGGACCTGGAGCACTTTCTCGGCTGGTTCGCCGGCGAATACGACAACAACGAACAAGTCTGGCAGCAAGGCGAGGACGGCGTCGCGCCCGAAGACCGGCACGAACACATCCATCACATCTTCGTGTCGGCGCCTGCCCCGGCCATCGGCGAGCACACTTTTTTCATCAAGCAATATCTCGGCCGCGACTACGAGAACGTCTATCGTCAGCGCCTGTACGACTTCAGCGTGAATGAGGATCGCGGCGCGATCGAACTTGCGATCCACAGTTTCAGCGACGAGGGAAAATACCGCTATGCCGACCGCAACCCGTCGCTGCTGGCGGATCTCGGGCCCGCCGACTTGCGCAATGTGCCCGGCTGCAATGTCTATTGGCGGCTCGATGGCGATCACTACGTCGGCGAAATGGATGAGGGAGCCTGTTTCTACTACTCCGAGGCCATGGGGCAAAATGTCTACATAACCGACACCTTGCGTCTTACGGCCAACGAAATCTGGATCGGCGACAAGGCTTACGACGAAGACGGCAACCAGCTTTTCGGCAGGGATGGGCCCCATCGCAACCGCAAGGTGCGGCAGTTCGGCGGCTGGGGCGCCGTCCGGCGCGGCGCGTTCGCTCCGGACTCTGACAATCCCGACGAGATGCTGCTCGTACCCGACTTGCGCCTGCACAACGAAGGGCAGATTGTGCCGTTGGTCACCGCGGAGGGCGATGCGACTGGCTTCAGCGTCGAATTGGCGCGGCTGACCTACCAGAACACCCGCGTCGCGGTGCTCAAGCTCGGCATCCTCGATTCGAAAACCGGAGAGACCGTGGCCTATTCCTGGGCCAATCCCGGCGCAGACAGGATCGGCATCAATCTCGGCTGGCTGCAAATAGGCATGACGGCCGACGATCTGTAGCTGCCCGAGGTCTGTGGCTTCGAACCGTCGCCGTCGGGCCTGCGTGGGTGTAGCGGACGCCATGAATACATCCCTGTAGGCTTCGGGCTTGGCATCCTGCCTCGCACGCCCGCCACACCCACGCAGGCCCGACGGCGACTCACGTTGTGCGGGCCCTAGAGTGAAGGTAATCCCAAATGCCAACTAACCGCCAGATCATTCTCGTCAAGAAACCCGAGGGGGTACCCGAGCCCGAGGACTTTGCTTTGCGCGAGGCGCCTCTGCCGGAAACGCCAGCGGGCGGCGTGCTTTGTCGAACTCGCTTTCTTTCTCTCGATCCCTATATGCGCAGCCAGATAGCCGGGCGGCATCCTTCCGGCACGGTGGCGCCCGGTGAAGTTTTGCGCGGCGAAACAGTCAGCGAAATCATGCGTTCGGATGCGCCGGAACTGCCGGCTGGGAGGCTGGTGCGTTGCATGGGGGGCTGGCGAGAATACTCGGCTCATGCGGCCGGGGAGGTGGAGTTGCTGGACGACGGGATTTCGCCGCCGTCCCACGCCTTGTCGATTCTCGGCATGACGGGACTGACGGCCTGGGCCGGCATGGTCTGGCAGGCCGAAGTCAAAGAGGGCGATTGCGTATTGATTCCAGCGGTGACCGGGGCGGTCGGTTCCGCGGCCGCGCAGTTCTGCGCCTTGCACGGAGCGAGAGTGATCGGCATTGCCGGCTCGCCGGAAAAATGCCGCTTCGCGACGGAATCGCTCGGCGTCGCGGACTGCATCGACCGGCGTACCGAGGATATCGGCACAAGACTCGGCGAACTTTGTCCCGCCGGCATAGACGTCTATTTCGACCTGATCGGCGGCGGCCTGCTGCAAACCGCTTGTTCACATCTGGCGAACTACGGCCGTATCGTGCTGTGCGGACTCATGGCCGAATACAACCGCGCCGAGCGCGATCCAGGCCCGTCCCCGGGCTTGCTGATCGCCAAACGGGCGGTTGTCAGTGGACTGGTGGTTTACGACTTCGAGTCGCGGCGAACTGAATACATCCGGAACTGTCTGCCCTTGCTGCGCGCGGGAAAGATCCACCAGCGCGAGGACATCAGCCACGGATTGGAAAGCGCGCCGGACGCATTCCGCGGTCTCATGCTCGGCGAAAACTTCGGCAAAACGATCATTGCGGTTTGATTGAGCAAATTTGCGCGGATTCCACCCCCCGCCAAACAAGCGCCGGCTGTCAACCGTTGCGGCGACCGTGCTTCATCCGCAGCCATTCCCTGACTCTGCCTCCGGGCGCCGTTCCGGTCAATCTGGTGGCCAGGTCCGAAGCATCGAGCAGCCTGGCGGCGTCGATGCCGGTTTCCATTCCCATCTGCCGCAACATTACCGCCACGTCCTCTGTCGCCACATTGCCGCTGGCGCCGGGAGCGAAGGGGCAGCCGCCGAGGCCGCCGATGGAACTGTCGAACCAGCGGATGCCCGCCTGCAAGGCGGCATAGACGTTGGCCAGGGCCATTGCCCGGGTGTCGTGGAAATGGCAGCCGAAAATTCCGGGTCCGTGATCCTCGGCGAGGGAAATAAGCAAGGCGCTCACCTGGGCGGGATCCGCCGCGCCGATGGTGTCGGCGAGCACGAGGCGATGAATCCCCGCCGCGACGAAGCGCGCGGCGATGTCGCGCACGATGGCGGCATCCACCGCGCCTTCGAATGGACAGCCGAAGCTGACGGCGACGATGACGATGACTTCGATGCCGTCGGCGCGGGCGAGATCGATGATCTTGAAGGCATCGCGTTCGGCCTCGGCCATGCCCATGCGGACATTGCGCCGGGCCATGGTCTCGCTGGCGTAGACGACCATGGTGACCGACTCCGCGCCGGCTTCCCGGGCGAGTTCGTAGCCTTTCATATTGGGAATGAGGAAGCTGTAATTCGCCGTACCGTGTGGGCGCAGGGATTTCAGCAACGCATCGGCGCCGGCCATTGCCGGAACGGCTTTCGGAGAAACGAAACTGCCGGCCTCGATGCGCGAAATGCCGGCATTCTCGAGCGCCCCGATCAATTGCAGCCGCTCGGCGACCGGCAGAATGCGGCTCTGACTTTGCAGCCCGTCGCGCGGGCCGACTTCATTGACGGTAACCATGTCGGGCATCAGGCGATAACTCCCGCTTCGCGCAGCCGGGCGGCTTCGCCCGTGTCCATGCCCAGGCAGTCGCGCAGCACTTCATCGGTGTGTTGCCCGAGCCGCGGCGCGGCGCTGTAATTCTCGGTCGCCGTGCGCGACAGCTTGATCGGATTGCCGGGTCCGCGGGTGCTCGCGCCATCCGGGTGCCGCAATTCGACCACCATGTCCCGATGCAGCACTTGCGGGTCCGACAGGGCCTGCTCGAAATTGTTCACCGGCGCGCAGGGAATGCGTTGCTCCTCCAGCCGCCGCAACCAGTTGGCGCAGGTGTCGCCCGAAAGCGCTTCATTGACGCGGCGCGTTATGTAGTCGCGCTCGCGCCAACGCCCCGGCTGGGTGTCGTACTCTGGTTTGTCGAGGTCGGGGCAATCGAGCACCTGTTTCAGGTTCTGCCAGAAATTGTCCGTGATGACCGCGATGACGATGAAACCGTCGGCGCAACCGAAAGTGTCATAGGGCACATGCACGAAGTGGGAATTGCCGATGGGGTGCGGATTCTCGCCCGACAGAAAGTACATCGTCGCCATGTAGTTGAGCAGCGAGATCTGGCAATCGAGCATGGAAATGTCGACTTCCTGCCCGCGGCCGCTGCGCTCGCGTTCGTGCAACGCCGCGAGCACGCCCATCACCCCGAACATGCCGCCGCCGAGATCGCCGATGGGAATGCCGGCGCGCACGGGATGCTCCCGGTCCGGCCCGGTGATCGACATGCCGCCGCCGGTGGCCTGGGCAACCTGGTCGAAGGCCGGCCGTTTGCTGCCGGGGCCGCTGGCGCCGTAGCCGGTAACCGTGCAGGCGATGATGCGCGGATTGACTTGGGCCAGACTGGCGTAATCGACGCGCAGCCGCTCCGGCACCCCGGCGCCGAAGTTGCTGATGACGACGTCGGATACCGCCACGAGCTTTTGGAAAAGCGCCAGTCCGCGCTCGTTCTTCAGGTCGATGGCGATGCTTTTCTTGTTGCGGTTGAGCGTAATGAAGTAGGCGCCCATGCCATTCAGCGAGTAATTCGGATTATCGGCGAGCAACTTGCGCGTGCCTTCGCCCGCCGGCGGCTCGACCTTGATCGTCTCCGCGCCGAGGTCGGCCAGGATCATGCTCGCGTAAGGCCCCGACAGCATATGCGTGAGGTCGAGGATGCGAATTCCTTCGAGCGCTCCGGACATGCCACTCAACTCCCCGCAGTTTGCAACTCAGAGACCGATGGGCGACGATGTCAGCCGTCCGAAGAGTTGACGCTCAAGCATCGACACATTGTCTCGATCAGGCGTTATTGTAATAATGTTATACCTTTAGGGCAAACCTGCGAATTTGTCAGGAATTGCAAGGCTTTCACGGGGAGCGAACGGAGGCGGCATGGAATCGACCGACAAGACCGCGAAAGAACTCTATCTTGAGATCAAGGCGAATCCGCGCCCGCGTTTCGGCTTCGGCGACAAGGCGATCCTGGTCAACGTGGACCTGCAAAAGGTGTATACCAGGCCCGACCTGTTCGCCACGGCTTACGAAACCGATCCCAGGCAGAAGGATTACGTCAATCGCCTTAGCGCCGGTTTCCGCCGCGTGGGCTGGCCGGTGGTATGGACCTATGTGGCCTATATGGAGTCGGGCGAAGATTGCGGCATCTGGGGCACCCGCACCGACACGCCCGATTCCCTGCAGAACATCAAGCACGGTTCCGAGCGCGCCGAGTTCGACGACCGGCTCGAGATCGATCGCGACCGCGACGTGATCTATTGCAAGAAAATGCCCTCGGCGTTTTTCGAGACCCGATTGCAGTCGCTTTGCGTCTGGCATCGGGTCGATACCGTGGTGCTGACCGGCGGTTCGACTTCGGGCTGCATCCGCGCGAGCGCCGTGGATTCCCTGTCGAGGGGTTACCGCACCGTCGTTCCGGAGGAATGCGTCGCCGACAAGCACGAGAGCGTGCATTACGCCAATCTGATGGATCTCGCGCTCAAGTACGCCGACGTGATCCCGGTTGCCGAAGCGATGTCGTGGCTTGATGGCTTGCCAGCGGAACATTCGGCTGGCTGAGACTCGACTGGCCATCCCCCACCAAATCTGCCGCGCGGACTTGACTCCCCGGAGGGGAGTAATTGGAGTAAAGGAAGCTTTGATCCACTCCCCCTTCGGGGGAGTCAAATTTGCATAGCGAATTTGGTGGGGGTGGAGCCGCGAACCGGAGAGATAGTCAAATTGAAAGCCGACCTGGAACTGTACGACTACTGGCCGTATCGCGACCGGCCCCGCATCGTCTGGCCGGGCGGCGCCAGGCTCGCGTTCTGGGTGGCGCCGAATATCGAATTCTACGAACTCGACCCGCCTGCCAATCCTTATCGCAAGCCCTGGCCGCGGCCCCATCCCGACGTCGGCGGCTATTCGATCCGCGACTATGGCAATCGCGTCGGCCACGAGCGGCAGATGCGCCTGCTCGAACGCTGCGGCATCCGCGGTTCGGTCTCGCTGTCGGCGGCATTGTGCGAACACCATCCCGAAATCATCCAGGCCTGCGCCGAACTCGATTGGGAGTTCTTCAGCCACGGCATATACAACACCCGTTACACCTATGGCATGTCCGAGCAACAGGAACGCGAAATGATCCTCGACGCCATGGACACCATCGAAAAGCATACCGGCCGGCGCCCGGCCGGCTATCTGGCACCGGCGCTGTCGCATTCCGAACACACCATGGACCTGTTCGCCGAAGCCGGCGGCATCTATACCTGCGACCTGTTCCACGACGATCAGCCGACCCCGGTGCGGGTGCGCGGCGGACAGCGCTTCATTTCGATTCCGTATTCGCTCGAGATGAACGACACCATCGCCTACGTCGTCAATCGTATCGAGCCGCGGCGTTACGGCAGCATGCTGCGGGACAATTTCGACCGCCTCTACGCGGAAGGGGAGACCAGCGGTACGGTGATGTGCATTCCCACGCACAGTTACCAGGTAAGTTGCCCGCATCGCCTCCACGCGCTGGAGACAGCGCTCGACTACATCACGGGACATGCGGAGGTCTGGGTAACCACCGGACGCGAGATCGCCGAATATTTCCTCGACAATTGCTACGACGCCGCGCTCGAAGACATCCGCCGCAAACGGGAGGTGGCCGATGGCGCTTGACCCGGAATTCCTGCGCTACCCCCACCGCCGCCGCGGCATGGACCACGACCGCTACGAGTGGTCGCAATTGCACGAACGCGGCCCGGTGGAATGGCCCGGCGGAGCGCGGCTGGCCTTGTGGATCAATGTCTGCGTGCAATTTTACCCGCTCAACCAGCGCGGCAAGCCGTTTCCAACTCCCGGCGGCATGACCATGCCCTATCCCGACTTGCGCCATTTCAGCCTGCGCGAATACGGCAACAGGGTCGGCATCTTCCGCCTGCTCGACGCCTGCGACCGCTTTGGGGCCAAGCCGAGTTTCGCCGTCAACGGCGCCATCGCCGAACGGACGCCCTACTTGGTCTCGACCCTGCGCGAACGCGGGGGCGAGATCCTCGCCCACGGCTGGGACATGGACAGCCTGCATCACGGCGACCTCGCGCTCCAAGAAGAAACCGAACTGATCAAACGCAGCCTCTACAGCCTGCAAGATGCATTCGGCGCGGAAGTGCGCGGCTGGCTCAGCCCGGCGCGCAACGAAAGCCCGCATACGCCGGATTTGTTGGCCGAGCGGGGTATCCACTGGTTCGCCGACTGGGTCAACGACGACATGCCCTATAAATTCCGCACCGCCAACGGCGACTTGTGGGCAATGCCCCTGTCGAATGAACTCGAAGACCGCTTCATCCTCATGCAGAACCTGCATTCCGAGGAGTCCTGGGTCGAGCAAGTCTGCGACGCCTGCGATTTCCTGCTCAAGGAGGCGGAAGATACCGGCGGACGCATCCTTTCCCTGAACCTCCATCCCTGGCTAGTGGGCCAGCCCCACCGCATCGCCTATCTCGAACAAGCGCTCGACTACATCACATCACGCCCCGATGTCTGGCCCTCAACCCCATCGGAGATTTTGCAACTGTGCAAATAAAAACTGCTTGCCGGTCCCGCAGGATGCAAGTCGCCTTCGGCTGGCGGTGTGTTCAGCGGGCGTGCGAGGCAGGGTGAGGCCCGGTCGGCGCAGCCGACAAGAAGCGCAGCTTCTTGCGGGCCGAACGACTTGCCATGGATGGCGAGGCTGGGGGGTAGTCGAAGCCACTGAACTCGCGCCATGGACGGCATGCGCATCCTCTCGGAATCCCCAAGAGATTCTGCGACTACGCTTCGCTGCGCGCAGAATGACGAAGGGAGAGCTTCGCTATGCGCGGAATGACGAAGGGGGCGCTTCGCTCCGCGCAGAATGACAAAAGAGGGCGACGGATCGAAGCCGCTACCCTTCGCAAAACGCGCGAATTCCCGCCACACCGAAAGCGCCATGCGCCCGCGCCACACGCGCCAGTTCGGGGCGCATGCCGCCGAGGGCGTATACGGGCAGGCTGACCTGGTCCGCGAGCCGGCGGAAGCCATTCCAGCCGAGTAGTTGCGAGGCCTTGTACTTGCCCGTCGCCGCCACCGGCGCAAGCAGGACAAAATCGGCCCCGAGGGCCTCGGCCCGGCGCAGTTCCGCCGGCGAATGGCACGAAGCGCTGAACAGCCGGCCCGGTGGAACCGGGCGCCCATCGAGTTCGGCGAGGACGCGGCTCGAGGCGTGAAATCCGCAATTCAGCGATTCGAACTCGCAATATTCGGGAAGATTATTGAACAGCAGCCGCGTCCGGCTGCCCGCGGCCAATTCCATCGCTTTCCGAAAGCGTTTCCGATAGCCGTCCGGCGGCATTTTCGTCTGGCGCACCTGGATCAGTTCCCGGCCCGAGGCGACCAGCTTTCGCATCAATTCGAGAAAATCGCTGTCGCTGTCCATGTCGGGCGTAATCGCGATCGTTTCCGGCAAGCGCAGCAGTTCGACAATGCGCGCGTTGGCCGCCGGAAAGTCGGCGGCCAGCAAGTCCCGCCGCGCCCGCCATTCGATCCGTTGCCCTTCCCTGCCCGAAGGCTCGCCGGCATGGCGGCTTACCAGATGGACGTCCAGCAGCACATGTTTGTCGGCATAGCGATGTTCCACCCGGCAAAATGGATGGCTCGCCAACAGCCGCAGTCCCGTTTCTTCATGAATTTCCCGATGCAGCGCCTGCAAGCGCGGCTCGCCCGGCTCGCGTTTGCCGCCCGGAAACTCCCACAGGCCGCCTTGATGGCTGTCCCGCCCGCGCAAGGCGACGAGCACTTCGTCGCGGTGATTGAAAATCACGGCCACCATGACGTGAACCGCTGCGGCGCGCGCCTCCGGGGCCTCAGCCGCGTCGTTCGGCGAATTCACCGCCATGTTCCGCCTCCCGTCGGCGCGTGCCCGCGCCGGCGACGCTTCAACTGCGATATTCGGCATTGATGCGCACGTATTCGTGGCTCAGATCGGAAGTCCATACCGTTTCCCCGCATTCGCCGCGGCCCAGACGGATATCGATGTCGATATCGGTTCCGGCCATGGCGGCGAGGCCGGCTTCTTCGGAATAATCCGGATGCGGTTCTCCGTCGGCGACGACCGGCGCTCCGCCGAGGTAAATCCGCAGTCCAGCAAGATCGAGATCCGCAATCCCCGCCCTGCCGACGGCGGCGAGTATGCGGCCCCAGTTCGGATCCGAGGCGAAACAGGCGGTTTTCACCAGCGGCGATTCCGCCACCGCATAGGCGACTTGCAGGCATTCGCCTGAAGTGGCGCCTTCGCTCACGCGCACGGTAACGAACTTGCTCCCGCCTTCGGCGTCGCGGATGATCGCCTGGGCCAGCCGCCGGAACACTTCCGCCAGTGCCGAGCGGAACCTTTCCCACTCGTCGCCGTCCTGTTCGCCCAGGGTCGCGCCGGCGCCGGTTGCGGTCAATACGCAGGCGTCATTGGTCGAGGTATCGCCGTCTACGGTTATGCGATTGAAACTGATTTCCACCTGCTCGCTTAAAAGCGAATCGACCTGGGTTCGGCTGAGTTTCGCGTCGGTGAAAACAAAAGCCAGCATCGTCGCCATGTCGGGTCGGATCATGCCCGAGCCCTTGGCGATACCGGCGATACGCACGCTTTTGCCGCCGAAATCAAGTTCAGCGTATGCGGTTTTCGGCCGGGTGTCGGTGGTGAGAATGGCTTTTGCCGCCTCCAGCCACGCGCCGGAATCGAGCCGCGCCGTCAATTGCGGCAGCGCGTCCGTTATCCGATCGACCGGCAGCGCCTCGCCGATGACGCCGGTGGAAAACGGCAACACCTGCTCTGCCGGCACACCGCAGCGGCGGGCCAATGCCTCGCAACACGAGAGTGCTGCCCTGCGGCCCGCGGCGCCGGTTCCCGCATTTGCGTTGCCGGCATTGATCAGCAGATAACGCGGGCGGGCCGCGGCCAGATGCGCCCGGGCGATTTCCACCGGAGCGGCGCAAAATGCGTTGCGCGTGAACACCGCGCAAGTTTCGCTGCCTGGAGCAAGTTCGATGGCGACCAGATCGGGCCGGTCCCGGTAGCGGATATTCGCGCTAACCGCCGACAGGCGTACGCCCGGAACGGTTCTGACGGGCGCCGGCGGCAAGCCGCCGTCAGCGGATGCGGCCACAACAGACTTTGTATTTCTTGCCGGAACCGCATGGGCAAGGCGCGTTGCGTCCTACCTTCGGCACTTCCCGGATAAAAGGTTGCGGCCGCAATTGCCCCGGCGCCTGCCCGGGCCCGGGAGGCGGCGCCTGTCCGGGCATGGTCTGTCCGGGGGGTGGCGAAGTCCGCGCTTGCCCGGCAGCCGCGCCGCCGAGGGCGGATACGCTTTGATGCTGGAAATTCATGCGTTCCCGCGCCGCCTCCTGCTGCCGCCGCCGCTCGATGGCGGCCGCTTCGTCTTCCTGGCGGATGTTCACCTGGCTCAGCATCTTGACCACTTCGAACTGGAAATTCGACAGCAGATCCTGAAACAGGGCGAAGGCCTCGCGCTTGTATTCCTGGCGGGGATTCCTGCCGCCGTAACTGCGCAGGAAGATGCCCTGGCGGAGATGATCCATGGTCGCCAGATGCTCCTTCCACAAGGTGTCGAGAATCTGCAACATGATCTGCTTCTCGAACAAACGCATCTTCTCGCCCACGACTGAGCACTTGGCGATGTATTCCTCCTTCAACACCGCGTTGATCTTTTCCTTGAGCAGGTGTTCCTGCAGCGATTCGTCCGCGTCCATCCAGTCGCCGACCGGCAGCTTCGAGCGGAATTCGGCTTCGATGGACTGCTCCAGGCCTTCGAGATCCCATTGTTCCGGGATGCTCTGCGGCGGGATGAAGCGGTCGACAATCTGGGAGGTCACCTCGTCGCGCATGCCGTCGAGCATCTCGGTGACATCCTCGTTGCTCATCAGCTCATTGCGCTGCCGATAGATGATCGTGCGCTGGTCGTTGGCGACATTGTCATACTCAAGCAATTGCTTTCTTATATCGAAATTGCGGCCTTCCACCTTGCGCTGGGCCTTTTCGATCGAGCGCGTGACCATGCCGGCCTCGATCGCTTCGCCGCGCTGCATGCCAAGCCGGCGCATGAAGTTCTTCACGCCTTCGCTGGCGAAAATCCGCATCAGATCGTCTTCCATCGACAGGTAGAAACGCGAATGGCCCGGGTCGCCCTGGCGCCCGGCGCGTCCGCGGAGCTGGTTGTCGATGCGGCGCGATTCGTGACGTTCGGTGCCGACAATGTGCAATCCGCCGGCCGCCACGACCTGCTCGTGCCGTTCCCGCCAATCGTCGCGAATTCGCCGGATTCGCGCCTCGTCGGGCGCCTCCAGCGCTTCGACTTCGGCCTCCCACTTGCCCCCGAGCACGATATCGGTGCCGCGGCCCGCCATATTGGTGGCAATGGTCACGGCGCCGGGGCGGCCGGCCTGGGCGATGATATGCGCTTCCTTTTCGTGAAACTTGGCATTGAGCACTTCGTGCTTGACGCCGTTCTTTTTCAGAAAGTTCGAAAGCAGTTCCGAATTCTCGATCGAGGCGGTGCCCACGAGCACCGGCGCGCCCTTGCCGCTTATCTCGCTGATGTCCGCGACGACGGCTTCGAACTTCTCTTCCATGGTCAGATAGATCAGGTCGTTTTCGTCGATGCGGATCATCGGCACATTGGTCGGAATGACGACGACATCGAGCCCGTAAATCTGGTTGAATTCGAAGGCTTCCGTGTCCGCCGTGCCGGTCATGCCGGCAAGCTTCCGGTAGATGCGGAAGTAGTTCTGAAAGGTGGTGGAGGCCAGGGTCTGGCTTTCGCTCTGGATCGGCAATCTTTCCTTGGCTTCCAGCGCCTGGTGCAGGCCCTCGGAAAGGCGCCGGCCCTCCATGGTCCGGCCGGTATGTTCATCGATCAATACGATGCGCTGGTCCTGCACGATGTATTGCACATCCTTTTGGAACAGATGATGCGCCTTCAGCGCGGCCTGAACGTGATGCAGCAAGCTCAGGTTGGTCGCCGCGTATAGCGATTCACCCGGATTCAGCAAATTGCGGGCCGTCAGCAATTCCTCTACGTAGGCGTGGCCCGACTCGGTAAGTTCGACCTGCCGGGTCTTCTCATCGACGGTGAAATGGCCGCTTTCCTCGGCGACATAGTTTCGGTCCATCATTTCCAGCTTGGACTTTTCCACCCGCTTGCCGAGCTTGAGCCGCGGAATGAGCTTGTTGATGTCCTGATAATGCTGGGAACTGTCTTCGGCGGCGCCGGAAATGATCAGTGGGGTGCGCGCCTCGTCGATGAGAATCGAGTCGACTTCGTCGACGATGGCGAAGTTGAGCGGCTTCTGCATGCGGTCTTCGCGTCTGAAAGCCATGTTGTCGCGCAGGTAGTCGAAGCCGAACTCGTTGTTCGTGCCATAAGTGATGGAACAGCCGTAGGCGGCCTGCTTTTCCGCCACCGTCGTGCCGGCCTTGATCACGCCCACGCTGAGTCCGAGAAATTCGTAGATCGGCCGCATCCAGTTGGCGTCGCGCTCGGCAAGATATTCGTTAACCGTGACGATATGCACGCCCTCGCCCGCAAGCGCGTTCAGATAGGCCGGCAAGGTCGCCACCAGGGTCTTGCCTTCGCCGGTGCGCATCTCGGCGATCGAACCTTCGTGCAAGACGATGCCGCCGATCATTTGCACATCGAAATGACGCAACTCCAAAGTTCGCTTGCTCGCCTCGCGCACGGCGGCAAATGCCTCGGGCAGCAGTTGCTCCAGCGTTTCGCCCTGTTCCAGCCGGGCGCGCAGTTCTCCGGTTCCCGCTCGAATCTCCTCGTCCGTCTTGCCCTCGTATTCCGGCTCCAGCCGGTTGATCGCAGCCACCGTCTTCCGCATCCGCTTCAGCTTGCGCGAATTGCTGCTGCCAAAGATTTTGCTGAGTAGATTCATCCGGGATTAATACTTGGAGTCGGCGCGAAAAAGACCAATTATAGTCCGGTCGCGCTTTCGATTCAGAGAAATTGCCGGTTCCGCCGGCAACGCTCGTTTTGGCCGACTGCGGCCGCTGGTGTGCCCTCACCAAAACCGCTGCGCGGTTTTGACTCTCTCAAGGGAGAGTATCCGGTTCCGCGACGCCCGCGGATGCGTTGAATACTCCCCCGCCGGGGGAGTCGAATCCGCGGAGCGGATTCGGTGGGGGACTCCCGCGCTTGGCTGATCGCCAAAATGGGAATTGCCGCGGTTCCGCGCGATGCGAGTCGCCGGCGGCGACGGGTTGAAGCCACAAAACTACGCCGCGAGTACGGGCCTGACGTAGGAAATGGGGACGCTGGCCTCTTTTTCAAAGTGAACGATTTCCCAAGCGTCATCGGTTACTTCAAGGGTTCGCAGCAGCGCGTTGTTCAAGGCGTGTCCCGACTTGTAACCATTGAATGCGCCGATCAAACCGCGGCCAAGCAGATACAAATCGCCGATCGAGTCGAGAATCTTGTGTTTGACGAATTCGTCCTCGTAGCGCAATCCGTCCTCGTTCAGCACTTTGTAGTCGCCCACCGCGATGGCGTTGTCCATGCTTGCGCCAAGAGCGAGATTGCGGTTGCGCAACTCCTCGAACTCGTGCATGAAGCCGAAAGTGCGCGCGCGGGACACTTCCTTGACGAAGGAAGTCGTGGAGAAATCCACAGTGGCGGACTTGGTGTACTTGCGATAGACCGGATGATCGTAGAGCAGCGTGTAACTGACCTTGAAACCATTGAACGGTTCGAGGCTCACCGACTTGTCGCCCTGCCGCAGACAAACCGGTTTCGTAATGCGGATAAAACTTTTACTCGCCTGCTGTTCTTCAATGCCGGCGGACTGGATCAAGAATACGAATGGGCCGGCGCTGCCGTCCATGATCGGAATCTCGGCGGCATCCACCTCGATGACAGCGTTGTCGATGCCAAGGCCGCAAAGCGCCGACATGAGATGTTCGATGGTGGCTACGCGCACGCCTTCCCTGGCCAGCGTCGTCGAAAGCGTGGTGTCGCCGACATTTCCCGCAAGCGCGGCGATTTCGACGACCGGGTCCAGATCCACCCGGCGGAATACGATACCTGAATTGACCGGCGCCGGACGCAGGTTCAAGGTAACCTTTTTGCCTGTATGCAATCCCACGCCGGTGGCGTGAATCGAATTCTTCAGGGTTCGCTGTTTCAGCACGAAATTGGCGCCCAGCCCAAAAAATTATCGAAATGCTACCAGACTATGCGCGGCTTCCAAAGGATTCGAGCCGGCCGGTCGACGCTTTTTCTCTTGGCGGCATTCTACCCTGAGACCAAAGGAAATGAAAAAAGTTCACGATCCGCCCGCAGCCAATCAATCCACATTCCAGCGGAGAAAAGCCGGAATGTCCAGATAATCGAGATTCGCTGGAGCTTCGTTGGCGGCCTTTTTCGCTTTTGCCCGGTCCAGATCGTTCGGTTGTCCGGATGCGTGCTCTCCCGGCCTTGCCGTACTATTGCCGCGCGGGTTCCGGGATTTTTCCCCTTCTCCGGCGTCCTGCCGCATAACCGCGCCGGCACCTCCCTGCGAGGCCGACCGCCTCCCCGGACGTTGCCGCTCCCGCGATTGCCCGTCCCGCGGCGACTGTTCCGGGCCGGCTTCTTCAAGGCCAGGCGCCTGGAACGCCCCGCCCCTCAGACCGGTTGCAACGAGCGTGACCTGTACCTTGTCGCCGAGTTCGGGATCGACCACCATGCCGGAAATCAACATGTCGTCGTCGAGGTCGCAGACCTCCCTGGTTACCTCGCCCACCGCCGTCAGGTCGCTGAGCGTCAGATGCTCCCCACCCGAGACATTGATCAGAATTCCGCCGGCGCTGCTGATGTCGACATTCTCGAGCAACGGACTGGAAACCGCCGCACGCGCGGCCGCGGCGCCGGGACTGGAATCGTCGCGCGAAGCGATGCCGGTTCCCATCATGGCCATGCCGCGCTTCGACATGACGGTTTTCACATCGGCGAAATCGACGTTGATATGGCCGGGTTTGGTGATAATGTCGGAAATGCCTTTCACCGCGTCGTGCAATACGTCGTTGGCCGCCTCGAAAGCCTTGATGATGGTCGTATCCGGCGGCAGCACTTCGAGCAGTTTCGCGTTGGGCACGACGACCAGGGAATCCACGTGGTTGGCGAGATCGGCAACGCCTTTTTCGGCAACGGAGATGCGTTTGCGCTGCTCGAAGGGGAACGGCCGGTTGACGACGGCCACGGTCAGCACGCCCAAGTCCCTGGCCACCTCGGCGATCACCGGCGCCGCGCCGGTGCCGGTGCCTCCGCCCATGCCGGCGGCGATGAAAACCATGTCCGCGCCTTGCAGGATTTCAACGATCTGTTCACGGTCTTCCAGCGCGGCGGCGCGGCCGACTTCCGGATCCGCTCCGGCGCCGAGGCCGCGGGTGATCTTGCTGCCGAGCTGGAATTTGTTGGTTGCGCTGAGGAGACCGAGCGCCTGGGCGTCGGTGTTGGCGCAATAGTATTCGATGCCGGTAACCCTGCGGTTGATCATATGTTCCACCGCGTTGCCGCCCGCTCCTCCGACACCGATTACCTTGATCTTCGCCGCATGAATCGGGCTTTCGAGAATTTCGAAAGTTTCAGTTGTTTCTGCCATTGCTACACTCCTGATTGTGAAATCGCGCGTCACCCGCGCATTCCTGTCTCCTGACGGCGATTACATGAATCGCCTGAAAAAACGCCTGGCGGGGCCGAGAAAATCGGTTTTCGCCGATTTTTCTTCTTTTTCGCGCGAATCCAAGCCGCCTCTTTCGTCGAAATCCTTCAATCCATACAGCAGCAATCCGACGCCCGTGGAGTAGATCGGATTGCCAGTTATATCGGCACGTCCCTTGACATTCTGAGGCGCGCCGACGCGAACGGGCTCATTGAATACCTCTTCGGCCAACTCCATCGCGCCGAGCATCTTGCTCGATCCCCCGGTCATGACGATGCCCGCCGCGAGCAGGTTTTTCATGCCGCTGCTGACGAGCGCCTGCTGGATCAGATGAAACAATTCCTCATACCTGGGCTCGACCACCTCGGCCAGGTTTTGCAGCGACAACTCCCGCGGGTCGCGGTCGCCGACGCTGGGAACTTCGATGTTTTCTTCGGGATTGGTCAATTGCACCAGAGCGCAGCCATGCCTGATCTTGAGCTCGTCGGCGTTCTTGCGGGGCGTGCGCAAGGCGGTTGCGATGTCGCTGGTGACCTGGTCGCCCGCGACGGGAATGACGCCGGTGTATTGCAATGCGTCCTGGGTGAAGATGGCGATGTCCGTGGTGCCGCCGCCGACATCCACCAGGCATACGCCGAGTTCCCTCTCGTCGGGGGTCAGCACCGCTTCGCTGGAAGCGAGTTGCTCCAGCACGAGTTGTTCGATTTCCAGGCCGCAGCGCCGAATGCACTTCTCGATATCCTGCATGGCGTTCACGGCGCAAGTGACCAGATGCGCCCTGGCTTCGAGCCGCATCCCAGACATGCCGAGGGGTTCTTTGACGCCGTTCTGGGAATTGATCGTATATTCCTGGGGCACGACGTGCAGAATGCGCTCGTCCGGCGGAATGGCGATGGCCCGCGCCGAATCGATTACGCGGTCGACATCGGCACTGGTCACTTCGCCGTCGCGAATCGACACCGCGCCGCTGGAATTCATGCTCTTGACGTGGCTCCCGGCAATGCCCGCATAGACTGATGAAATCTTGTAGCCGGTTTCCTGCTCCGCTTTCTCAACCGCGCGCTGAATCGACAGCACGGTGGACTCGATGTCGACGACAACGCCTTTTTTCATGCCCAGCGAAGGGTGGCTGCCCATGCCGACGACGTTGAGTTCGCCCTTGTCGGAAACTTCGCCGACTAGGGCGACCACCTTGGTCGTGCCGATGTCGAGTCCGACGATGACGTTGTCTTTTTGCTCGGTTGCCTCATTCATCTCCATTTTCCCCGTCAGCGCCGCGCCAGACCGGCGCCGGAATCCGCTTCCCGCAATCTGATGCTGAACTGGCTGCCGTAACGCAGATCAGCCACTTCATGCCGGCGCCGTTCGCTTTCCGGCTGGCGGCGGTAGAAATCGACATAGCGCTGCAACCGGTTGACCAGATCTTCGCTTCCCAGCACGACTTCGGTGACGCCGTTCAATTGCAGCCGCCAACTGCGCCGCGGACTTGCGCTCAGGCCGGTCAGACGCAGGCCGGCGGGATAAAGAATCTGATTCAAGCGCTGGTATTGCCGCATTACGTCAAAATGCGAATCCGGCGGGCCGCTCAGACTCGGCAGCGACGGGTCGATTTCGGCGGAGGCTGAATCGACTATTCTTCCGCGCTGGGTGATCAACTGGTTCTCGCCCCAGCGCGCGATAACGGTTTCCTCGGTAATCCGCACGCTGAGCGTATCCGGCCAGCGCCGTCCGACCGCCGCGGATTCGATCCAGGTCAGGCTTTCGACCTGTTCGCGCGCCTGATCCAGATCAATGTCGAAAAAACCCTTCCCGGCATAAGGCGACAACACCGCTCTGATTTCTTCCATCGGCAAACGCCGCAATTCGGTTCCGAGTTCGATCCGCGTCAGCGGCGGATTTAGCCGCGGCGCCAATTCGTTCCAATGCCGCCAGACCAGCAGCGCCGCGCTCGCTCCGGAAGTCGCCAGCAACAGCAGGAAAAGCATGCGCTTCATGGCCGCGGCACCTCCGCTTCACCGGCAAGAATCTGCAGCATCAAATCGTCGTAACTCCTGCCCAGGCGGCTCGCCGCCATGGGAATAATGCTATGGCCGGTCATACCCGGCACCGTGTTTACTTCGAGCAGGAAGAACTCCCCTTGGCGATCCTGCATCAGGTCCACCCTGGCCAGTCCCCGGCAGCCGAGCGCGCGATAGGCGTCATGGGCCAGGTTCAGCAATTGCCCGTGCTTTTCCTCCGGGAGTTCGGGTGGACAGATGTATTTGGTATCCCGATCCTCATATTTCGCCCGATAATCGAAAAACTTGCGCCGGGTGCGAAGTTCGACCGCGGGCAAGGTTTCGTCCTGCAATATGCCGACGGAAAATTCCCTGCCCTGTATGTATGTCTCGGCCATTACCGGTGAATCGAAAGCCAGCGCGGCAGAGTATTGGCGCGCGAGTCCGCCGGCGTCGTGAACGATGCCGACCCCCAGGCTGGAACCGCCGGAAACCGGTTTGACCACGGCCGGACCGAGCCGCGCGATCGCCGCATCCCAGTCGGTATCGGCCCCGAGTTCGACGAAGTCCGCGGTGGCGAGGCCGAGTTGCCGCCAGATGAGTTTGCTCTTGACCTTGTCCATGGCCAGCGCCGAGGCGAGTACTCCGCTGCCGCTGTAAGGCAGCCCCATAATTTCCAGCAAGCCTTGGACCGAACCGTCTTCGCCGCCGCGGCCGTGGAGCATCACGACGACGAACTCGGCCTGTGCGGCGACCAGCTTTTCGGCGACATCCCGGCCCGCGTCGATCGCGGCCGCCGGCAGCCCCAGCCGTTGCAGACTGTTCCAGGCGGCATTGCCGCTGCGCAGGGAGATTTCGCGCTCCGGCGAATCGCCGCCCATGAGCACCGCGATCCGTCCGAGTCCGCTTACGCTTTCCGGAAGCTTGCCCCTGTTCATCGTCCGCTCTCTTCATTGCCGCGGGCAAAGCCGCTGTCCGCCAGATCCCGCGCGAGATTCTGCGCCAGGGCGCCGACATTGCCGGCGCCTTGCGTAAGCACGATATCGTCCGGCCGCAACAAGCCGGAGAGAATGCGGTGCAACTGCCCGTCTTCGGCCACGTAAACCGGATCCACCTTGCCTTGCCGCCGAATCGAAGCGCATAGCGACTGCGAATCCGCGCCGGGCAAAGGCTTCTCGCCGGCGCTGTAGACTTCGAGCAGCAAGAGCGCGTCGACACTGGAAAGCACGTTGACGAAGTCTTCGAACAGATCCCGCGTACGGCTGTACCGGTGGGGCTGGAAAACCATTACGAGACGACGGTCGGGCCAGCCTGCCCGCAAGGCGGCTATGGTCACTTCAAGTTCCGTTGGATGATGGCCGTAATCGTCGATCAACTTGACGGCGCCGCCGGGCACGGCGAATTCGCCGAGTTGCTGAAAACGTCTGCCAACGCCGGAAAAACCCGCGATGCCGCGGCGGATGCTGGCGTCGTCTACGCCTTCGTCGCTGGCGACCGCCACCGCGGCGGCCGCGTTCAGGGCGTTGTGGCGGCCCGGTATCTGCAATTCCAGCGGCAGGGATCCGCGGCCGTCGGGACGGCTGACTTCGAATTCGATCCGGTGCCGGTCCTGCCGCAGCCGGGTAATGCGGTAATCCGCCTGTTCGTCGAAACCGTAAGTGATCGCCGGCCGGGAGATTCGGGGCATGATTGCGCGCACGGCGGGATCGTCGATGCATAGCACGGCCAAGCCATGGAAGGGCAGGTTGTGCAGGAAGTCCACGAAGTACCGCTTCAGACTCTCGAAGTCGCCGCCATAGGTGGCCATATGGTCGGCTTCTATGTTGGTCACCACCGCCACCAGCGGCTGCAAATGCAGGAAGGAAGCGTCGCTCTCGTCGGCTTCGGCGACCAGGTAGCGGCTTTCGCCCAGGCGGGCGTTGCTGTCGGCGCCGTTCAATACGCCGCCGATGATGAAAGTGGGATCCAGACCACCTTCGGCAAACACCGATGCGACCAGACTCGTGGTTGTGGTCTTGCCATGCGTTCCCGCTACCGCGACGGCGTGGCGATAGCGCATCAGTTCGGCGAGCATTTCAGCCCTGGGAATAAGGGGTTTGCCGGTCTCCGCCGCGGCCAGCAATTCGACGTTGTCGCCGGGCACGGCCGCGGAATGGACCACAACGTCGGCGTCGGCGACATTGCCGTCTTCGTGTCCCGCGAATATCTTCACGCCCATGCGTTCGAGTCTTGCGGTGACGGCGGAAGGACGCAGGTCCGATCCGGTCACCGCATAGCCCTGATTGAACAGCACTTCCGCAATGCCGCACATGCCGGCGCCGCCGATGCCGACGAAATGAATCGTCTTGATGCGGCGCATGCCGGGTGGAAACCGGGGCGGGGCGGATTCAGTCATCGGCCACCTCCAGACAGGCCCGCGCCACGCGCTGGGCCGCGTCCGCAACCGCCATATCCCGTGCGCGCCGAGCCATCTCCGCCAGCCATTCCCGGTCGCCGTCGAGCCGCAAAAGTATCTCTCGCAGGCGCGCGACCGAAAGATCGGCCTGTTCGACGATTTCCGCCGCCTGGCGGGAAGCGAGCCAGCGCGCGTTGAGCAATTGCTGCCGGTCCTCGTGATGCGGATAAGGCACGAAAATCGCCGGCAAGCCGGAGGCGGCGATTTCAGCGACGGTGCTTGCGCCCGAACGGCATAACACCAGATCGGCCCAAGCGTAGGCGTCGGCCATTTCACGGATGAATCCCACCAGCCGGCGGGAATCGGCGAGGTCGACCTCGAGCTCGTGATAGCGCCGCATGGTGGCGGCCATCGTGGCGCCGCCGCATTGATGCAGCAACTCGGGCGGCTGTGAACCGGACCAGGTCGCGATCAATTCGGGTATCAGCACAT
This sequence comes from Pseudomonadales bacterium, assembly GCA_963664805.2. GTDB lineage: Bacteria > Pseudomonadota > Gammaproteobacteria > Pseudomonadales > Pseudohongiellaceae > UBA9145. The sequence goes on from OY761612.1 coordinate 1,420,931, forward strand.
TCAGCGCCTGGGCGCCCTGGCTGCCGCCAAGCACGAGCAGGCGCAAGGGGCCCTTGCGCGGCGAGTAGCGGCGTTCGCTACCGATTTTGACGATTTCATCGCGTACCGGGTTGCCGGTGAACTCAACCCTGCCGTCGGCCGGGAAAGTACCGGGAAACGCCTCGAAAATACGGCTGGCCCAGCGGCTGATCAGTTTATTGGCGTAGCCCGCAACCGCGTTCTGTTCGTGAATCAGAACCGGAATCCGCAACAGGCGTCCGGCAAGCGCGCCGGGACCGGATACATAGCCGCCCATGCCCAGCAGGCAGTCGGGCTTGACCCGGCGCAATATCCGCAACGCCTGCCAGAGCGAGCGCAGCAGCATCGATGGCGCCCGCAGGCGCTCCCGCAGGCTGCTGCCGCGCAATCCGGTCGCGGTGATCGCGTGGAAGGGATACCTCTCCTCCTGCAGCAACTTGTTTTCCATACCCGTGCGGGTGCCGAGCCAATGGACGCGGGCGCCCGCGCGTTGCAGTTCCCGGGCGATGCAAATCGCCGGAAACACATGGCCGCCGGTGCCGGCCGCCATGATGAGCACGACCGGAGCGCGCTCCGCTTTCATGGCAGCCTCCGGCGACCGGCGCGCGGCGCGGATACGCATTCGGTTTCGTATTGAATGCGCAACAGCAGTCCGATCATGCCGCAGCAGACGATGAGGCTGGCGCCGCCGTAGCTCATGAAGGGCAAAGTGAGGCCCTTGGTGGGAAGCAGGCCCAGATTGACGCCGATGTTGACCATGGCCTGGCCGGCCAACAGCAGGCCCAGCCCCCAGGCGAGGTAGGCCGAAAAAAAACGCTCGCGCAGATGCGCTTCGCGAGCTATCGCAAAACAGCACCAGACCAGAACGCAGAACAGCAGGACCATCAGCGCCACGCCGCCGATGCCGAGTTCTTCGCCGATGACGGCGAGCAGGAAATCGTTGTGGGCTTCGGGCAGAAAATCGAGTTTCTGAATGCTGTTGCCGACCCCGGCGCCGAACAGCCCGCCGCGGCCGAAGGCGATTTGGGCCTGACCGAGTTGATAGCCGGCGCCATAAATGTTCTCCGGCGCCCAGGGATCGAGGAATGCCGTGAATCGCCTCACGACATAGGGCTGGGTATACGCCAGCAAGGCGATCGAGCTGGCCGAAAGCAGCAGCAGGGAAAACACTCGCCGGATTCCCGCGCCGGCCAGAAACACCATGCAGAGCGCGGTCAGCGCCAGGATCACCATGGCGCCGTGATCCGGTTCCATTTGCAGCAACGCCACCGCGATGCCGACCAGAAAAAGGGGCGCGAGAAATCCAAGCCAGGTTGCGCGGACGCGTTCCCGGTGGCGTTCGAGATACGAGGCCAGATAGATCACCAGCAGCACCTTGGCCGGTTCGGAGGGCTGCACGGCAAAAAAACCGAGATCGATCCAGCGCGTCGAACCGTTGACCTCCCGACCGATTCCCGGCAGCAACACAATGATGAGCATGGCGTAGGCGCCTAACAGCAAAAGCCAGCTCAGCCGGTTCCAGAAATTTATCGGCACGAGCATGAGCATGAGCATGAGCCCCGCGCCGATGCCGGCGAAAATCGTTTGCCGTTTGAGAAAATACAGCGGGTCGCCATAGCGGCTCGCGGCGATCTCGACCGAGGCCGAGGTCATCATCAACAAGCCGAATGTCAGTAGCAGCATGGTCACCAGCAGCACGGCGCTTGGCCGCAGCTCCCGGGACCGGTTCGCGCCGGGCTGCGGATGTCCTGCCGCCATGCCGGGAATGGTCATCGCAATCCCTCCACGCAGCGAATGAAAGACTCGCCGCGATGCTGGAAATTCTCGAACATGTCGAAGCTGGCGCAGGCCGGTGACAGCAGCACCGCATCTCCCGGCAAGGCTTGCGCCCGCGCCGTGTCCACCGCTTCATCCAGAGTATCGGCAAAGAACAGTGGAATTTCGGGTTCCAGCGCGGCGGCGATCCGATCCGCGTCGCGGCCTATCAACACCGCGGCGCGAGCCGATTCGCGCACGGCCGGCGCGAGAGGGACAAAATCGGCGTCTTTGCCGACTCCCCCTGCGATCAGCAATACCCGGCCGGAACGGGCGGCCGCAAGGTTTCGCACCGCCGCGGCCGCGGCGCCCACATTGGTTGCCTTGGAGTCGTTGTAATAGTCCACTGCGGCGACATTCGCCACCCACTGGCAGCGATGCGGCAGACCGGCGAACGCGGCGAGTCCGGCAACAATGTGTTCCCTCTCCGCACCCATGGCAAGCGCAAGCGCCATGGCGGCCAGCGCGTTGGAGACATTATGCTCGCCCGGCATCTTCAATGCGCTTGCGGACAGGTAGCATTCGTTCCCCGAGGCTAGCCAGCGCACGCCGTCGCGCCGCAGCAATCCGGCCTGACCCGGCGCCGGCGCATCGAGCCCGTAACTGATGACCGCGGCGGCGGCGGGATCCGTTGGTCGGCCGCGAGCTTCGTCGCGATTCAGCACGATCCGGCCGCAGCCGCGGAAAATGCGCTGCTTGGCGCGGATGTAGTCGTCGAGACTGCCATAGCGGTCGAGGTGGTCGGGGCTGATGTTGAGGATCAATGCGACATCGGCGTTCAACCGCCGGGTCGTTTCGAGTTGGAAACTCGAAATTTCGAGCAGATACCAGTCCCTCTCTTCTTCGAGCAGGTCCAGCGCCGGACGGAAAAGACGCCCGTCGAGATTGCCGCCGAGTCCGTAGTTGACATTGGCCTGATCGAGAATCTCCGCCAACATCGCGATTACGGTGCTCTTGCCGTTGGAGCCGGTGACCGCGACGATCGGGCTGCGGGCTTCACGCGAGAAGATATCGATATCGCCTGTTATCGGCACGCCGGCGCGGGCCGCGGCCGCCAGCGCCGGCGTGCGCGGATCGACTCCGGGGCTGACGACAAGTTCGCTCGCGCCGAGCAAACGTTCTGCGCGAAATTCCCCGAGCTCGACTTCGACGTCCGGCTTCAGATTCGCCAGATCCGCGAGCCGCGGCGGCTGGGAACGCGTGTCCACGACCCTGAACCGCCGACCGCGCCGGATGAAGTAACGCGCGCAGGAGAACCCGGTATCACCGAGACCGACGATAACGCTGGCTGGATTTTGCCGCGAACCGGGGATCATTTGCGTAGCGTCTCCTCAGCGCAATTTGAGCGTCACCAGTCCGAACAGGACCAGCATCAGGGTGATGATCCAGAAGCGCACAATCACCCGCGGCTCGGGCCATCCCTTCAACTCGAAATGATGGTGCAGGGGCGCCATGCGGAAGATGCGCCTGCCGGTCAGCTTGAACGAGGCCACCTGGATGATCACCGATGCCGTTTCCACGACGAACACCCCGCCCATGATGAAAAGTACGATCTCGTGCCGGGATATGATCGCCATCGCGCCAAGCGCCGCGCCGAGCGCCAGCGCGCCGATGTCGCCCATGAAAACCTGGGCCGGATAGGTGTTGAACCAGAGAAAACCGAGACCGGCGCCAAGCAGCGCGCCGGCGAAGATCGAGATTTCCCCGGAACCCGAAATATGGGGAATATTGAGATAGGCGGAAAACTCGCCGTGTCCCGCGAGATAGGCGATCGCGCCGAGCGCGCCGCCGACCAGCACCGTCGGCAGAATCGCGAGACCGTCGAGACCGTCGGTGAGATTCACCGCATTGCTGAAACCGACGATGATGAAGTAACTGATAACGACGTAGACGATGCCGAGATTGAGCGCGACATCCTTGAAAAAGGGCACGATGTATTCAAGCTCGACGCTTCCGGGAGCGGAAACATAGAGCGCGACCGCGGCGGCGAGACCGAATACCGACTGCCAGAAATATTTCCAGCGCGCCGGTAGCCCCGCCGGGTCGCGCTTGACGAGCTTGCGGTAATCGTCGACAAATCCCACCGCGCCGAACAGCAAGGTCACGGCGAGCACGATCCAGACGTAGTGATTGTTCCAATCCGCCCATAAAATCGTGCTGACGCCGATGCTGAGCAGGATCAGCGCGCCGCCCATGGTCGGAGTGCCGGCCTTTTCGAAATGCGTCTGGGGCCCGTCGCTTCGCACCACCTGCCCGACCTGGGCGAGGTTGAGACGGTCGATGATGACAGGGCCGAAAATCAGCGAAACGATCAGCGCGGTCATGACGCTGAAAGCCGCGCGCACGGTAATGTATTGCAATACCGCGAAACTGCTGTCGATACGCATCAGGTATTCGGATAACCAGTAAATCATCGGCTTGTACCTCCGTTCCTCAGCGCCGCGACGACTTCATCCATGCGCGAGCCCCGGGAGCCCTTGACAAGAATGACGCAATCCGGCTTGAGCGAGCCGGGCAGCGCCTCAATCAGTTCCCGCCGGTCGCGGAAGTGCCGGCCGTCGGCGCCGAATCCGCCGACCATCCAGCGGCAAAGCTCCCCCGTGGCCCACAGTTGCCCGATGCCGCGGCTCGCGGCGTAACACCCGATTTCGCGATGCATGGCTTCGGTGCGGTCGCCGAGTTCGAGCATGTCGCCGGCCACGAGCATGCGCGGACCCCGCAGCGCCGCGAGTAAATCGATAGCCGCGCGGAACGAGCCCGGTCCCGCGTTGTAGCTGTCGTCGATGATGCGCAGACCGCCGCGGCCCGCTGCCGGGCAGAGTCTGCCGGGAACCGGCTGCACCGATTCAAGACCCCGCCGCACGGCGTCCGGCCCGGCGCCGGCCTCGAACGACGCCGCCGCCGCCGCTACGGCATTGGCGATGTTGTGCTCGCCGAGCAATTGCAGCCGGATGCCGAGCCGCCCATGGGGGCCGGCCAGCGTGAATGCGGGCTGGCCGCTTTCGTTCAGCGCGATATGCTCTGCGTGGTAGTCCGATTGGCCGGGCACTTCATGCAAGCTGAATTGCCGCAGGTGGAACGCGGCGCCGCGCCGGCGCCAATGGTCGACATTGGGATCGGCGGCGTGCAGCAGCAGGGTTCCGTCCGACCGCAAGCCCTCGATGATTTCACCCTTGGCCCGGACTACGCCCCGCAAGCCGCCGAAGCCTTCGGTGTGGGCCATGGCGGCATTCGTAATCAGCGCGATGTCGGGCCGCGCCGCGGCGGTGCAGAAAGCGATTTCCCCCGCCCGGTTGGCGCCCATCTCGATGACGGCAAAGCGGTGTCGGGCTTCGAGTTGCAACAGGGTCAAGGGCACACCGACGGTATTGTTCAGATTTGCGCGGGTCGCCAGGCAATCGCCTTCGAGCGACAGGATCGCGCGCAGCATCTCCTTGACCGTGGTCTTGCCCTGACTGCCGGTAACCGCGAGCACCCGGGCCGAAGAACGCTCGCGATTCATGCGCGCGATCCTTGCGAGCGCCAAGCCGGTATCGGCGACGAGCAACTGCGGCAGGTCTTCACCGGAAAGACGGCTGACCACCGCAGCCGCGGCACCGCGCCGGCGCGCCTCGGGCACGAACTCGTTGCCGTCGAAGTTTTCGCCGCTGAGCGCGACGAACAACTCGCCTGGACGCAAATTGCGGGTGTCAGTGGATACCGCGTCAAAGCCGCCGTTGTCGCCGGTCAATTCTCCATCCAACTCCGCCGCCAGCGCTGCCAGCATCATCGCACCTATCATTCTTGCATTTCCGGTTGCGCTTCCCGCGCCGCGGAAGCACGCTCCAGCAGCGCTTTTCTTACTACGCCGGCGTCACGGAAACGGCTTCGCTTCGCGCCGATCTCCTGGTAATCCTCGTGCCCCTTGCCGGCGACGAGCACTACGTCGCCGGATTCGGCTTCGGCGATGGCATGGCGGATCGCCCGTTCCCGGTCCCGCTCGACATGCGCCGCCGCCGGCGCCGCCATGCCGCTGAGGATCTCGCTCACGATCGCATCGCCGTCTTCCAGCCTCGGATTGTCGTCGGTGATCACGGTATGGTCGGCGAGTTTTTCGGCAAGGGCGCCCATGATCGGCCGCTTGCCCCGGTCCCGATTGCCGCCGCAGCCGAACACGCACCACAATCGGCCCGCGAAATGTTCGCGCAAGGCGCGCAAGGCGCCTTCGAGTCCGTCGGGAGTATGGGAATAATCGACCACGGCGGCGACATCGTCGCCGCTTTCCCGGACTTCCATGCGGCCGTCTACCGAACGCAGGTCCGAGACAAGTTCGCAGACCCGTTCGATTTCCAGGCTGCCGGGCTTGTCGCGGTCGGCGAGCAGGACGCCGATTGCCGCGAGCATGTTGCTGACGTTGAACCTGCCGAGCAACTTGCAATCGATGAGGCCGACGCCCGCCGGCGTGTGGATCCGCGCGCTGAAACCCCGTTTCGTGACGCTCACGTCTTCCGCCCGGATTGTCGCCTGGCGATTGCCGATGCCGAAGGTGGTGACTTCCACCGAGGAGTTCAAGTCGTTGACGACCCTGATGCCATAGGGGTCGTCGAGATTGATGACCGCATGGCGCAATCCGGGGCCGGAGAACAGCCTGCGCTTGCTGGCGCCATAGGCTTCCATGCTGTCGTGGTAATCGAGATGGTCCCGGGTCAGATTGGTGAATACGGCGGTTTTGAAACGCACGCCTTGCACGCGCCGTTGATGCAGTCCCACGGAGGAGACTTCCATCGCCGCGGCGCGCAGGCCGGCATGAGCCATTTCCGCCAGCGCCCGTTGCGTGAAGACCGCGTCCGGCGTGGTCAGGGGGCTTTCGGCGAGTCTGCCGGGAACCCCATAGCCGAGGGTGCCGATGACTCCCGCGGGGCAGCCAGTCCGCTCGAGCAGGCGGGCGATGTATTGGGCGCAAGTGGTCTTGCCGTTGGTGCCTGTGACGCCGATGACCGACAGGCGCCTTGAGGGCTCCCGGTAGAACCGACCGGCGATTTCACTGGTCTTGGCCATCAACTGATCGACCGCGATCACCGGAACCTTGCCGAGCCGGCGCACGCCATGCCAATCGCGTCCGGATTCGGCGAGCACCGCGGCCGCGCCGCGGCTGGCCGCCGCGCCGATGAATTCACGGGCATCGTGAGTCCGGCCGAATGTCGCCATGAACAGGTCGCCCGGCCTTAGCTTGCGGCTGTCGAGTTGCACCCCGCCGACTTCGATATCGAGTTCACCCGCCTGCCGTCCGAAGTCCACCAGCCCGTGAATCAATTCCGGGAGACTGGCATTGACGGGCAGCGGTCCGGCGGAGTTCATGGTTCGGGCAGGCCCTCGGCGCCGGTTTGCAGGGAAGCCCGGGGAGCGGGTTCGGGATGCGGCGCGGCATCCGGCGGCACGTTCAGGATGCGCATTGCGCCGGCGGCAATTCCGGCAAACACCGGCGCCGCGACCTGGCCGCCGAGATGCTCGTCGCCTCTGGGTTCGTTGACGATGACGACGACCACGATCTCGGGGCTCTCCGCCGGCGCCAGTCCGACGAACAGCGAATTGTGCAGGTTCTCCTCGTAGCCAGAAGCGCCGACCACATGCGAGGTACCCGTTTTGCCGGCAACCTGGTACAAGGGTATGCGCGCGCCGGTGACCGCGCCTCCCCGCGAGCGGTCAACCACGGTTTCGAGCATTTCAAGCACCTGCGCGGCGATGATCGGACTGATCACCCGCTGCCGCGGCAACCCGGCGACCTCTCTCTCGCTCAAGCCGAGCAGGGAAACCGGCTTGCGGCGGCCTTCGTCGGCGAAAATGGAATAGGCTTGGGCCAGATGCACCGCGGTGGCCGATACGCCATAACCGAAGGAAAGCACCGCGGTGGCGTGTTGACCCAGGCGGCCGGGATCGGGAACGACGCCGGCCTGCTCGCCGGGAAATCCCGTTTCCGGCGCCCGGCCGAATCCGAAGCGTTCAAGCACGTCGACGATGGGACCGGCGCCGATCTCGGCGGCGATCAGGCTGGTGCCCACATTGCTCGACTTGGTTATGACGCCGGTGGTGGTCAAGGTGCCGTATGCGAACAGGTCCTGCACCGTGCGGCCGCCTACGACCATCCAGCCGTTGCCGGTTTCGATGACGGTGTCGGGGGTGAAGCGTCCCGATTCCAGCGCGGCCGCGACGGTGAAGGGCTTCATGGTCGAGCCGGGTTCGTAGATGTCCGTGAAAGCGCGATTGCGCGTCACGCTGTGATCTTCGATCAGCGTCTTGTTGTGGGGATTGTAGGAGGGCTGGTTGGCGGCCGCGAGCACCTCGCCGGTTCCCACGTCGAGCACGACCGCCGTGGCGGCGGTGGCCCGGCGTTCGAGATAGGCGGATTTCAATTCCCGATAGACGAGATTCTGCAAGCGGATATCGATGCTCAATCGCAGATCCTTGCCGGGCTGGGCCAACTCGATCGTGTTGAGCGCCTCGATGACGTTGCCGCGGCGGTCCTTGATCACGCGGCGGCTGCCGGGCGTGCCCTTGAGCCAGGCGTTGTAAGCGCGCTCCATGCCTTCCTGGCCGTTGTCGTCGATATCGTTGAAGCCGACCAGGTGGGCGGTCACCTCGCCATGGGGATAGAAGCGGCGATATTCCTGCTGCTCGTAGACGCCGGCGATGCCCAGCGCGAGCACCCGTTCGGCCTCGAACGGCGCCAGATGGCGTTGCAGGTACATGAACCGGCGTCCGCGATTCTCTTCAAGGCGCGCGCGCAAGGCTGCGGCGTCGAGTTCGAGCAGGCGCGCGAGTTCGCCGATGCGTTCGCCGCGCGGATTGATTTCCGAGGGATCCGCCCAGATGGATTTCACCGGCGTGCTTATGGCCAGGGGTTCGCCGTTGCGGTCGGTGATCAGACCGCGATTGGCCACCAGCGGCACCGAGCGCACAGTGCGCGCATCGCCTTCCTCTTGCAGAAATTCGCGCTCCAGCACATGCAGGGCCACGGCCTTCCAGCCTGCGGCGCAGACACACAGCGCCATCAACAGCAGCAGCAGCTTCGGCCGCCAGGCGTCGGCGGATTCGGTTTTCTTCGTGTCAGTCATTGCGCACCACCACGATTTCCTCCGGTTCGGGCGCGCGCATCCGCAATTCCTCGCGGGCGACGCGCTCGATCCTTTCGGCCAGGCCGAATGTGCTTATTTCCAGCAACAGGCGCCCTCTTTCCTCTTCCTGCAGATAAACCCGCTCCCGCAGTTCCTGCAACTCCCGCGACATCTGCCGGTGTTGCTGGGTGACATCGACCATGACCAGCCCGGTCAGGAAAATCGCCAGCAGGATCATCAGCAAAGCCCAGGTCGACGCCTGTCCCAGCCCGGCCCAGGCCCAGGGTGACGGACGCCCATGGGCTCCGCCCGGCCGGGCCTGACGGCGCCGGGTTCCGGCTGCGCTGTTCATTGCAATTTCTCCGCCACGCGCAATACCGCGCTGCGGGCGCGCGGATTCCGCGCCACTTCTAAGGCGGTGGCGCGTCTTGACTTACCTATCGGCTGAATTCGCGCGCGCAGTTGTGTTTTTGTCACCGGCAGTCCGCGGGGAAACCCGTCGCCCCGGGATTGATCGAGAATGAAACGCTTGACGATGCGGTCTTCCAGCGAATGGAAACTGATCACCGCGAGCCTGCCTCCGGCGCGCAATACTTCCAGCGCGCCCGCCAGACCCTTGCGGAGTTCGTCGAGTTCCTCGTTGATGTGAATGCGAATGCCCTGGAAGGCGCGGGTGGCGGGGTGCTTGCGGCGCTCCCGGCGGGGCAAGGCGGCGGCGACGATCGCCGCGAGCCGCGCGGTGGTCGCGATCGGTTCACTTTCTCTTTCCTTTATTATGCGCGCGGCGATGCGGCGGGAATGTCTTTCCTCGCCATAACGGAAAATCGCGTCCGCCAGTTCGCGCTCGGATACGGTATCGATCCATTCGGCCGCGCTGACTCCGGTGCGCGGATCCATGCGCATGTCGAGCGGGCCGTCACCGCTGAAGCTGAAGCCCCGGCTGCTGTCGTCAACTTGCGGCGAAGACAGGCCGAGATCGAACAGGATGCCGTCGACCGCGCCTTCGAGCCTTCGCTCGGCGAGTTCGGGTCGCAATTCGCCGAAGCGGCGGTCGATGACTTCGAGACGCGGGTCTCCGGCGGCCATTTCCCGCGCCGCGGCCAAGGCCTCCGGATCCCGGTCCATGGCGAGCAGGCGGCCGCCGCTTCCGAGCCGCCGCAAGATGGCGGCGCTATGTCCGCCGCGACCGAAGGTGGCGTCGAGATAAACTCCGTCCTGTTGAAGGTTCAATGCTTCCACGACCGCCGCCCTCATTACCGGCTGATGCCCGGCTGCGCCATTCATCGCCGCATGCCCTTACAGAGCCAGATTCGTGAGTTCTTCGGGCAACTCTCCTTGTTCGTGTACTTCTTCCAGCCATTCGTCGCGCTTGGTCAGCCAGTTTTCCTGGCTCCAGATTTCCAGTTTCTTGCCCTGGCCGACCAGACAGACCTGTTTTTCGAGTCCGGCGTACTGGCGCAATTCCTGCGGCAGCAATACGCGGCCGCTCCTGTCCAATTCGAGATCGTTGGCGTGGCCGATGAGCAGATGCTTCATGCGGCGCACATGCTCGTTGAGTCCGGACATGCCGTCGATCTGCCGTTCGATCTTTTCCCATTCGACCGGGAGATACAGCGACAGGCAGCGATGCCTGGTATCGAGATCGATGGTCACGACGAGGCGACCGCCATGGTCGTTCGACAGGCGTTCGCGATAGCGGGCCGGCATGGCCAGACGCCCCTTGGCGTCGAGGCTGACGGTGTTCATTCCGCGAAACATGGCGCTTCCCTCGAGATTTCCCTAAATAAACCACATTCACCCACAAAATACCATCATTTTCCACTTTTCAACATATTCTTGATTGTGGCCTCGGTCCGTCGCCGCCGGCTGGCGCGGGGTTTAGCGGACGCTGTGAATACGTCCCTGTACGCTTCGGCGCCGACATCCATGTCGGGGACGCCCGCTAAACCCCGCGCCAGCCGGCGGCGACTCACGCAGTGCAGGTCCCCACTGTCATTCTGGGAGAGAAGGGGAGGGAGAGAAGTGGAGAGAAGGGGACACCCACTCTGCGGATTTGCGGTGTTTTGCGTTGGGGGGAGAAATTCATTAGGCTGTGAGTTCGAGTCAGCCGGGCAATCGCCGTTTGCGTCCCTGGACGCGGGTGGAGGAAAGTCCGGGCTCCATAGAGCAGGGCGCCAGGTAACGCCTGGGGGGCGCGAGCCCACGGCAAGTGCAACAGAAAGCATACCGCCAGACAGCCGTCTGGTAAGGGTGAAATGGTGCGGTAAGAGCGCACCGCGCGGCTGGTAACAGTCCGCGGCAAGGTAAACCCCGCCCGGAGCAAGGCCAAATAGGAATCCCATGGTGCTGCTCGCACTGGATTCGGGTAGGCCGCTACAGGTCCGCGGTGACGCGGGCCGCAGATGAATGATTGCCCTCGACAGAACCCGGCTTACAGGCTGACTCGGCCTTTCCAGTCTACCCCCCGTCATCTTGCACTGCGTGAGTCGCCGCCGGCGACGGATCGAAGCCACTGTTCTCCGAGATGCTGCGACTGCGCTTCGCTACGCGCAGAATGACTTTTAGGCGAGTACGCCGACTTACGTTGTGCGGACTGCGGCGCGGTAGATGGTGTTCTTGCGGAGGCCGGTGATTTTCGCGGCGATGGATGCGGCTTTGGGTAGGGGGAGGTCGTTCTGGAGCAGGGCTACGATGCGCAGGGCTTCGGGGAGGCGTTCGTCTTCTCCCGGGTTTGCTTCGCGACCGGCCAGGACGAGCACGAATTCGCCCTTGAGATGGTTTGCGTCGGCGCGCAGCCAGGCCGACGCTTGCTCCAGGGTGCCGGGAAAATGGGATTCGAATTGCTTGGTCAATTCGCGGGCGATGAAAATGCGGCGCTCCCCGCCGAGAATCGCGATCAGATCGTCGACGCAGTCGAGAATGCGATGGCTCGATTCGTACAATATCCAGGTAGCCGCCTCGTCCTTGAGTTCTTCGATCCGTTTTCTTCGCCCCGCTTGGGCGGCGGGAAGAAAACCCGCGAACAGAAATCGGTCCGTTGGCAATCCGGAAACGCTCAAGGCGGCGGTCAGGGCGCTCGGGCCGGGTATGGGCAGGACTTCGATGCCTTCTTCCCGGGCGGCCTTCACGAGTGCATATCCCGGATCCGAGATCAGCGGCGTGCCGGCGTCTGAAATCAGCGCGACGCTGGCGCCGTCGCGCAACATTTGCAGCAGCTTTTCCCTTGCGCCTTCGCCGCTATGGTCGTGATAGGAGAGCAGTGGCCGCCTGATGCCGAAATGCGCGAGCAATTTGCCGCTGTGACGGGTGTCCTCGGCGGCAATGCAGTCGGCGCCGGCGAGCGCTTCCCGGCCGCGGTCCGAGAAATCAGCGAGATTGCCGATGGGAGTCGCCACCACGTAAAGACAACCTGTTTCCGCCACGCTGGAAATTTCTCCCGTGAATTGGTGAAAAGCCGCAAGCTGTATTAGTCTTTCAGCAGAGGCGAGGCTTTGGCCACGCCGACTTCAGATTTGCGGTTCTTGGATTCTAGTTTGTCATCAATGCGTCTGTATATCCTGCTCTGGCTGCTCCTGCTTGCCGGCTGCGGCGCCTCAACGGGCGTGCGCGAGCCCGCCGCCGTCGATCGCGGGGCAGATTCCATCGCCGGTTTGCTCGCCCGGGCCGAAACCGCGGCGGGGGCAGAGGCCGCGCTGCTGCGGCTGGACGCGGGCGAACGCCTGCTCGCGGAAGGACGCCTGTCGGAGGCCGAAGAAGTTGCCGAAGCCGCCATGCCGGCGCCGCCGGAGCTCGAGATCCGGCTCGTCTTGCTGCGCAGCCGCATCAGCCTGGCGGCGGACGATGGCGCGGCGGCCATGGCGCGGCTGCGCGAGACCGGCGTGCCGGGCCGCTCGGCGGATTATTTCGTCGCCTATTATCAGCTTCTGGGAGATATCAACAACGCCCTTGAGCAGCCGCGGCAGGCGATCGGCGCCTGGGCCGAAATCAGTGGTCTGCGCGACGGCGCGGGCGGCGAAGACGTGCGCCGCAAGATCTGGGCCACGCTGGAAGCGCTTTCCGCGCGCGAACTCGAAGAGATGGCCGCTTCGAGCACAAGTTACGAGTTGCGCGGTTGGATCGAACTGGCCCGGGTCGTGGATTCGGGCCAATACAGCATCCCGCGGCAACTCGAATCGCTGGTGAGTTGGCGCCGGTCCTGGGAACAGCATTCGGCCGCGCGCCAACTGCCCGAACAATTGCGGCAACTGCAGGCGGCCTGGTCCGAACGGCCGCGCCATATCGCCCTCATCCTGCCCTTGCGGGAAGCCGCGGGCGCGGCGATTCAACAAGGCTTCCTCGCCGGATATTACGAAGCGCTGGCGGTTTCGCGCGAGGTGCCGCGCATCTCGCTGTTCGACAGTTCCGGCGCCGCCGACATACTGCCGATCTACGAGCGCGCGGTGGCGGTCGGCGCGGACCTGATCGTGGGACCGCTGTTCAAGGATTTGGTCAACCAGTTGCTTCAAGCCGGTGAGCTGCCGACCCCCACGCTGGCGTTGAACTACACCGACGCCGATCCGCCGCCCGGCGACGGGCGGCTGTTCCAGTTCGCCCTCGCGCCGGAAGACGAGATCGACGCCATCATCGATCTCGCTTGGCGGGCCGGTCACCGCAACGCCGCGGTGATTTACCCCGCCAACGACGTATTCCTGCGCTTGCAGAACATCTTCGCCGAACGCTGGCGGGCCCGCGGCGGCAATCTGGTATCGCGGGCGGCGTATCTCGGAGTGGGAGATTTCACCGACGTGGTCAAAGGCGTGCTCGACATCGACGCCAGCGAGGCGCGGTTGCAACGCCTGCTCGATGTGTTGCCGCGCTCCAACGTCGCGTTCACGCCGCGCCGGCGCCGCGACATCGATTTCATTTTTCTGATGGCGAATCCACAGGTGGGACGCCAGATCAAGCCCGCGCTCGATTTCTATTTTGCCGATGACCTACCGGTATTCGCCCTGCCGTCGATCTACGACGGCTCCGACGATCCGGATTTGAATCAGGACCTTGAGGGCGTCATTTTCGCCGACGCGCCGCTGATGTGGCTCGATCCCGAAGTTCCCCTCGCCGGCGGCGGAACCGAGCGCAGATTGCAGGCCATGGGCATCGACAGCTTCCGCCTCTACCCGCGGCTGCAACAATTTCTGCAGCGGCAGGTCACCAGCTTGCGCGGCGCCACCGGCGAGTTGCACATGGAAGAAAGCCGGCGCATTCATCGCCGGCTTACGCCGGGACGCTTCGAAAACGGCATCGCGGTGCCTCTCGCCGAACCCGGCGTTTGAGAGTCGCCGCGATGACAGGACGCCAGATAGACCGCCGTAAACTGGGAAGCTTGCAGGAGCGGCGGGCCCTTCGATATCTGGCCGGTCACGGCCTGTCGCTGGTGCAAAGCAATTTCAACTGCCGGGTCGGCGAGATCGACCTGATCATGCGCGACCGGCGGGGACATGTGGTCTTCGTCGAAGTACGCTATCGCAAGAGCGACCGCTATGGCGGCGCGCTTGAAACCGTGGGGCCGGCCAAGCAGCGGAAACTGCGGCTGGCGGCGGCCTGGTTCCTGAAATCGAGGAACTGGCAGCACAAGTTCTGCCGCTTCGACGTGGTCGCGATCACCGGTGGCGGCCCGGCGGGAGAAGATCGGCTCGAATGGGTTCGCGACGCCTTTTAGCACTGCCGATACCCGCTAAAATAAAGACCGGGGGCAGCCGATACAAATTGCAGCCGGTGTGGAACTGCATCCATGGACCTGACTTCGCGCATTACCCAGCATTTTCTCGACAGCATCGCCGTCAAGGAGCGGTCCGCCGGGGAATTGCCGGTTTCGATCCAGGACGCGGGCGCGATCATGGTCGAAAGCCTGCTGAACGGCCGGAAGATTCTGTGTTGCGGCAACGGCGGTTCGGCCGGCGACGCCCAGCATTTTTCCGCCGAACTGCTCAATCGCTTCGAGCGGGAACGGCCCGGCATGCCCGCCGTCGCCCTTACCACGGACAGTTCCACGATTACCGCCATCGCAAACGATTACGACTACGACGAGATCTTCGCCAAGCAGGTGCTCGCCCTCGGTCAACAGGGCGACGTGTTGCTGGCGATCTCGACCAGCGGCAACTCCGGCAATGTGGTGCGGGCCATCCGCGCCGCCCATGAACGCGACATGATCGTGGTTGCGCTGACCGGCAGGGACGGCGGCCGCATGGCGGCGAATCTCGGTGCGAGAGACGTCGAGGTGCGCGTGCCGTCCGAACGCACGGCCAGGATTCAGGAAGTGCATCTGGTCGTGATTCATTGTCTTTGCGACTTCATCGACACCGCGATTTTCGGAGGAGAAGACGCATGAAAATCAGGCTCTTGATCTTTATCCCGCTGCTGCTGGCCGCGTCGTGCGCGCCGTTTCTGGCGGGAACCCGCAGCGAAGAAGGCATCACTGAAGACCCCACTCAACGCACCCTTGGCACCCGCTTCAACGACAATGCCATCGAGTCCCGCATCCGGACCAATCTTGCGGCCCAGGAAGCCACGCTGGACGCGTCGAATATAGACGTCACCGCCCATAATGGCGTGGTGTTGCTCGTGGGCCAGGTCCCATCGCCGGAGATGAAACAGCGCGCTGTGAAAATCGCCAGCGAGGCGAGTTCGCAAATCCGGCGCATTCACGACGAGCTCGAAATCACCGGCAACACCGGCTTTCTCGCCCGCGTCAACGACGCCTCGATTTCCACCAGGGTAGGCCTCCTGCTGGCGACCGACGAAACCGTCGCCGACGCGAATATCCGATCCGTGACCGAAAATGGCACCGTGTATCTGTTGGGCGTGGTCAACAGGGAATTGGGAGATCAGGCCGCCGCCCTGGTCAGTGACGTCAGCGGCGTGACCCGGGTCGTCAAGATATTCGAATATCTGAATTGAGACAGGGGAAGCTCCGGTTCAGTGGAAGGAATTTTTCGGAGAAACTGCTTCAAGCGGTCATCTCGCGCTCGAGTTCCGAAAGACTGGCTTTTACCGAATCGCGATTGAACAGGCGGTCGCGATACTTGAGCAACGGTTTGGTGGCGCGGGTATTCGGCAACTCGATCCCCAACACCGGCAAGCGCCAAAGGATCGGCGTCACGCAGCAATCGACGATGGTGAATTCGTCGCTCATGAAGAAGGGTTTTTCGCCGAATATCGGCGCCGTGGCGATCAGGCTGTCGCGCAATTTCTCGCGGATGCTTTCCAATTCTTTCTCGCTCCCCTCGCTGGCCACCAGGGGATCGACGAGCGAGCACCATTCGCGCCGCACGCGATACATCCATAGCCGGCTTTGCGCGCGGGCGACCGGATAAACCGGAAACAGCGGCGGATGCGGGAAGCGCTCGTCGAGATATTCCATGATGATGTCGGCTTCATAAAGCACGAGGTCGCGGTCGACGAGGGTCGGCAGGCTGTTGTAGGGATTGAGGTCCACCAGGTCTTCGGGCAGATTTTCCGAATCGACGTCGAGCAGGTCGACGGTCACCTGCTTTTCGGCGAGAACGATGCGCACGCGGTGGCTGTAGTGGCTGACCGGGTCCGAATAGAAGGTCATGGACGACCGTTTCGCGATAACTCCCATGCTTGTCCCCGATTGCGGACGACTGGCGTCCGTCAGTGATAGTCCTTGCGAAATTCGCGGCTCATGAGAGCGATGGAGATATAAAGCAGTCCCAGGAAGGCCAATACCCAGATGCCGATCTGCTGGCGCCGGTAACGGATCGGCTCGCCGATGTAATGCAGAAAATTGACCATGTCTCCGACCATGGCGTCGAATTCGGCTTCGCTCATGCCGCCGGAGCCTTCGACGGGGCTGAGCTCGCATTGGGTGGGATCGTCCGTGCCATGATCGTCGCAGATCACGTCGCCCTGCAATTCGTATAACACATTGGGCATGCCCACGTTGGGAAAGATGCTGTTGTTCGTCCCGAAAGGCCGCGCCGGATCGTTGTAGAAGGAACGCAGATAAGTGTACAGCCAGTCGGGGCCGCGCACTCTCGATATCAGCGTCAGATCGGGAGGCGCCACGCCGAACCACTCGTTGGCGTCGTCCTCGGACATCGAATTGACGATCAGATCGCCGATCAGCGAGTCATCGAAGATCAGGTTCTCAAGTACGAGTTCGTGGGGGATCTCAAGATCGTCGGCGGTGCGTTCATAGCGCGCGTAGCCGAGCGCATGGCAGGAGACGCAATAGTTCATGTAGTAATTGAAGCCGCGCTGCAGCGAGGCCTTGTCCATGAAGTCGGTCTCGACGTGATCGAGTTCGAGATTGCCGGCTTCCGCCGCTTCCGCCCGCTGTGAAACGAGCAGCAAGGGCAGCACCACGAGCAGGGCGATCAGCACGATGCTGCCAATCAGTTGCGGAATGCTGACCCAGCGTCCGGTGAGGCGGTCCGGCGGCTGCGAGATCTTTTCGATGCGGGTATACCAGGGCATCAGAATGAAATAGAGGAAGTAGACCACGGTCATGATCTGCGCGAGCAGAATCTTGGCCGGGCTGACCGGCTGCACGCCGAGCACGCCGAGGATGAAAAAGCTGACGACGAACAGCATCAGGGCGATGCGGCTGTACCAGCCCTTGTAGCGCATTGAGCGCACGGGACTGCGGTCGAGCCAGGGTAGGAAAAACATGATGGCGATGGCGCCAAACATGACCAGTAGACCCCAGAATTTCGCGTCGATGCCGAACAGCGGCACCGTTATCGCGCGCAACATCGAATAGAACGGCGTGTAATACCACACCGGCGGCACATGCTCCGGCGTGCGCAGGGAGTCGGCTTCCTGGAAATTGGCGATTTCGAGGAAGTAGCCGCCCATTTCCGGGGCGAAGAAGACGATCGCGAAGAACACGATCAGGAACAGCACCACGCCGCCGAGGTCGTGGAAGATCGTGTAATAGGGATGGAACGGAACGCTGTCCACGGGAACGCCGTCAGGGCCCTTGTTCTGCTTGATCTCGATGCCGTCGGGATTGTTCGAGCCAACTTCGTGCAGGGCCAGGATGTGCAGCGCGACCAGGGCGATCATCACCAGCGGCAGCGCCACCACGTGCAAGGCGAAGAAGCGGTTGAGCGTCGCGCCCGAGATGAGGTAGTCGCCGCGCACCCAGATCAGCAGGTCTTCGCCGATGATGGGAATGGCGCCGATCAGCGAGACGATGACGTTGGCGCCCCAATACGACATCTGGCCCCAGGGCAGCACATAGCCGAGAAAGCCTTCCATCACCAGGATCAGGTAGATAGCCATGCCGAAGACCCAGATGAGTTCGCGCGGCCGCTGGTAGGAACCGTACATCAGCCCGCGGAACATGTGCACGTAGACCACGAAAAAGAAGGCCGACGCGCCGGTCGAATGGACGTAACGCAAGAGCCAGCCCCATTCGACGTCGCGCATGATGTACTCGATCGAGGCGAAGGCCCCCTCGGCGCTGGCGGTATAGTTCATCGTCAGCCAGATGCCCGAAAGAATCTGGATCACGAGCACGAGCAGCGAGAGTACGCCGAAGAAATACCAGAAATTGAAATTCGCCGGAGCATAGTACTTGGACATATGCTTTTCCCAGGCGTTGACGACGGGCAGTCTGGCGTCGACCCAGTCGACTCCGGCGATCAAGGCGGATTGCAGCCGGCCGCCCGGCTTCGCCGCTTGCGGTTGTTCGCTCATGCGGCGTTCTCCTCGTCGATGCCGATCACCAGAATGTCGTCGTCCTCGAACGAATACGGCGGCACTTCCATGTTGCGGGAAGCCGGCGAACCACTATAGACCCGGCCCGCGAGATCGAAGCGGGAACCGTGACAGGGACAGAAGAAACCGCCGTTCCATTCGGCGTCGAAAGGCTGGGGCCGCAGCTCGATATGCGGAGTCGGCGAACAGAACAAGTGGGGGCAAAGGCCGACGAGCACCATGACTTCGGGAGTGCGCGAACGGAACTCGTTCCGCGCGTATTCCGGTTGCTCGGGCTCTTCCGAATCGGGATCGGCGAGCCGGCCCGAATCGCGGTTCAGGGCTTCGAGCGCTTCGGGGCCGCGCCGCACCACGAAGATGGGCCGGCCGCGCCAGGCGGGAATCGGCCCGAGCAACTCGCCCTCGAGCAAATTGCCGATGTCGATGCGGATGGGCGCCCCGGCCGCCCTTGCTTCCGCGCTCGGATTCCAGGATCCGACGAAGGGCACCGCGGCACCGGCTACGCCGACCGTTCCGAGACCCAATGTCGAACCCACCAAAAAGCGCCTGCGCGCGGTATTCGAACTGTCGTCAGTCACCTTCGCCAAAACCCTCGATCAGAACCCGATTATCATTCTGCGCGGAGCGAAGCGTAGTCGCAGAATCTCGTTGGTCTTTGCACACTCGCAAAACCGGGCGGATGCTAATGAATCCGCCGAAAAATATCAAGTGAGTTTCCGCCCGCATCAAGGCAACTTACTGAAATGTAAGCAAAAAGCCGTTTAGCGCTTGGAATATTGCGGCCGCTTGCGCGCCTTGCGCAGACCGACCTTCTTGCGCTCGACCTCGCGCGCGTCGCGGGATACGAATCCGGCCTTGCGCAAGGGCTGCTTGAGTTCGCCGTCGTAGTCGATAAGCGCCCGGGTGATGCCGTGGCGGATCGCCCCGGCCTGGCCGAAACTGCCGCCGCCGCGCACGGTAACCGTGATGTCGAAGCGCTCGTTCATATCGACCACGTCAAGCGGCTGGCGCACGATCATGCGCGCCACTTCGCGGCCGAAGTAGTTCTCCAACGGACGCCGGTTGACGACGATTTTGCCGCTGCCGCGGGTCAGATACACTCTCGCGGTGGAGGTCTTGCGGCGGCCTGTGCCGTAAAACTGTTCGGTTTGCATTTCGTCTCGCGCTTACAGTTCCAGGGTTCGCGGTTGCTGCGCCGAATGCGGATGTTCGCCGCCGGCGTAGACTCTCAGTTTCTTCAACATGGCCCGTCCGAGCCGGTTGCGCGGCATCATGCCCCGCACCGCCAGACGCACGACGCGTTCCGGCGACTTTGCGAGCAATTGCTCGAAGGAGAGCGATTTCAACCCGCCGGGATAACCCGAATGGGAATGATATATCTTGTCCGTCGCCTTCTTGCCCGTGACGCGAACCTTGTCCGCGTTGACGACCACGACGAAGTCGCCGGTATCGACATGGGGCGTATATTCCGCCTTGTGCTTGCCGCGCAGGCGCGTGGCGATGGCGCTCGCCATATGCCCAAGGGTCTGGCCTTCGGCATCCACCAAAAGCCAGTTGCGGGGCACTTCGCCGGGCCGCGCGCTATAGGTCTTCATCGCTCGTTCGAATCACGCCATTCCGAGGGAGCGCGGATGTTACCTGAGCGCCCGGCGGGAAGCAAATGGATTTCGCCCGCAGTTGGACTGGCCCAAGGAATGTTTTGCGCCGAAATCGAGCGTTTCCGTACGAGCCTACTATGCTTTTGGACGAACAGAAGGCGGGCCGCGCAGGTGGCCCCTGAATTATTTTCGCCGAATGTTGGAGATGACATGCAAGCACAGGATATATTGGACACGACCCATCAGCTTGAAGAGAAAGGAATGAATCGCGCGCAGGCAGAATCCATTTCCAAGGCCCTTGCCGCCGCCGTCGAACCCCTTGCCACCAAGGAGGATCTGGCGGCATTCGCCACGAAGGAGGACTTGACCGCGTTCGCCACCAAGGAGGACTTGACCGCGTTCGCCACCAAGGAAGAACTCGCGGAGGCGATCAAGCCCCTCGCCACCAAAAAGGATCTTGAGGTGGTGGAAGAACGAATCGGCAAGGATATGGCCGTACAACTGGAGCGAATGAATACAAAAATCGAATCCACGAAGGTCTGGTTGCTCGGCGGCCTGCTCGCCATCGCATTTAGTATCGCCTTCTACGCGCTTCAAGTCGCGACCGCCGCGCCAAGTGGAGAACCTGATCCAAGGGCCGGACAATCGAATTTGCAGCCGCCAGAAGATGTAGAGCAAAGCGCGGCCTCGGATCCAACAGATTAGTTGTCAACAAACCTGTTATAGATTCAGTAGCCTTTCAGATCTTACAGGAATTCCGATACGGGATCGGCTCCGGTTACCAGCAGGCGATCCCTCGCTCGCGTACAGGCGACGTAAAGCAAGTGGCGCTCGGTGTTGTAGACCTCTTCCAGGTCGGCGTCGTCGGCCACATTTTCGATTCGGTCCTGTAGTGGGATCACCTCGTCGTCGCAGGCCATCACCGCCACGGCGCGAAATTCCAGGCCCTTGGCCAAGTGCATGGTGCTTATGGAGACTTTGCCGGGGGAAGATTCGATTAACTCGTCAAGCACTTTGTATTCCGTTCCACTTTGGCGAACGGCGTCGGTTGCGCGCTCAAGTTGGCTCGTGGACCGAACAAAGACTCCGATCTCATTTGGTGAAATCCCTTCTTCGAGCCGATCCGTTAGCCACGCACCAACCAGATCCGACTCTTCCGCATTCGATTCGAGCACACGGATTTCCGGGCCGGGGCCGTTGAAAACCGAAACCGTGCCTGTGCGATCCTCCACGTTCCCGTCAACGTCGGCGACCTCGGAACCGAGCAATCGGTCCGCTTGCATTCTTATCTGATGCGACGTTCTGTAGTTGATTCGCAGTGTCTGGGAACGGCCCCTGACTTCAACGCCAAGCGACTTCCATGAGAATGGCGTCTGGAAAATTCTCTGGCCCAGATCGCCGGCGAAAAACAGACTGTTTGGCCTGTCGCCGCCCAACGCCGCCAGGAACTTCAGTTGCGGGACGCCGACATCCTGAGCCTCGTCAACAACGGCGAAATCGAACGGAGGATTGCGCCTCTTGCCAAGTGACTCAGTGAGGCCGCCGAAAATCTCCGCTTGCGTTATAAGTTGCCGTTCCCGCAGTTCCCGCCTCACATCTTCGAATACGGACCACAAGACCGCCCGATGCCGCTCGGGCAGACGGGTTTTGCGCCCCAGCCTTTTGATGTCGCGATAGTCTTCCCATGTTCGCAATTGCCAAGCGTCTACGACTTCCTTCCACTCGCCCAGCAGGAATCTCTGTGTGAATCCATGCGCCGGCTCGCGCTCGCCGGCTTCGGCAATCACTGCGGCAAGCTCATCAGGTCCGACGATATGGGCCTTCCCGAAATTCGCCTCGTACAAGCGTTTGCCGATTTCATCGATCGCGTGCACCTCCAGCCGCTCGGCAAGCAGTGGTTCGTTGCTGATCAGTCGCCGCAACTTGATGCGCAGGGAATTGGCCAGCGTCTCCGAGAAAGTTGTCAGCAACACTCTGGCTTCCGGATGATTGCGCGCCAGATAGACGGCGCGATGTATGGCAACGATGGTTTTACCTGTGCCCGCGGAACCCGACACCCGCGCCGGGCCGCTGAAATTCTTTTCAACGATATGGCGCTGTTCCGGGTGGAGGAATATCGTCCATTTCTCCCATGGATAGTCCAGGGCGCGTTCCAGTTCGTCCTTGTTCGCCATGACGCGGAAGCGGCGCTTCGCATCCGGGTGTTCGAACGGGTCGATGTCCGCGGAGACTCTCGCGGGAATCGGAGGTTTGTCGCCTGTCGCGATTTTCAGCAGGGCTTCCGAGGCTTCTTCCGGCAGGTGGCCGGCGACATCCAACGCTTCATCCTCGTTTTTGACTTCGCGGATTTCACGAATCCAGTCGTTTGGCACGCCGAAAGCCAAAAGTTCCTCATCTGGCACATCCGCGAACAACGGTGGACTTTCCGGTGCCGGAGCAGTCTGGCCAACGACCTCCCGCTTGACAATTTGCTCAACTGTTTCCCGTACTTCAACGAATTGGGCCGCACCGGTTGTGGGATGGGTTTCGAGTTTTCGGCGGCTCGCCCATTGGTATGCCTTGTCGTGATGGTCAACATAGCAGGCCATCAGGCTTCCAGCGTCGCGATGGACGATGATTCGTATATCGCGGGTGACCCGAACGGAGGAAAAATTGCGGTCCCGAACCGATCCAAGCTTGTGGAGACGCAAGCCTGGATTGGCAGGATTCACTTGCAGGTCGAACACCGCGGCCTTGACGGCTTTTTGTTCCATGTTCGTCAGCCTGGAGAGACTGTCCGTGAACGTATCCGAGATCAGGAAGTTCATTCAGGCATTTTCCGACAGACTCTCCAAGCGGCTCAACCAGTTGGAGAAGTGCGGGCACTCGGCGCGGATTTTCTCCAGACCTATCACCCGCACACCCCTTGTTCCCATTAGCACTTTCTCGTAACCTTCGACTAAGCTCATAATCCTTTTTGATGGAGCGGTTTCTTTGGAATCGTTGATGTGCTCCGGAGTTGAGAATTGGTTCTGAATTTCCTGTAGCTGAGTTTGAACATCCGGCCTCTCGATGGCGATACAGAACTTCGCGCAATCGCTGAACAGCAAAGCTTCGAATTCATGCATCATGAGATAAGGCACAAATCGCTTGTCGTTGAATCCGGCACCAATCTGGTATCTCAGGTCTTCAGCCATGGCGCTTTGAACGAGGTCGGCTCGATCTTGAATTCGTTTATCGCCTGCTTCATTTCGACCGGGCCATGCTTTTGGGCCGGTTTTTGGAAGACCATAGAAATCAACCATAGTCGTAGCAATGGATACCCTGTCTTCCCTAAGTTGACTTGCGATATCCTTGCGAACGGTTGACCAACCCTTTATGCCGCCACGATGACGTTGACCCCTCAACATGAGCGTGTAATCTAATCATTCCTCTAGCGTATCCTTTTGCGACTCAAGCGCCGGCCTGCCTCCCAGGTAATTTTTCTCCCAAAGCTCACCGAGACTGTAATCTTCAAGCCAGGCTGCCAGCCGGCCCGGTTCCAGTCGATTGAACTTGGTAGCACCGGCATCCCGATCTGCGACAATTACGTCTTCCGGCTCAAAATAATCAAGCAGTATCGGTGACTGAGTTGCAACGACTATCTGCGATCCCAATGATGCCTGTCTGAGCATAGCCGCCAATAACTCGATTGCATACGGATGCAAACCAATTTCAGGTTCATCGAGCAGAATCACGGACGGTCGCATTGATGCTGGTTGCAGAAGAAGTGTGGCGAGCGCAATGAATCTCAATGTTCCATCGGAAAACGAGGATGCATCGAAGTATGCATCAGTACCCAAATGCTTCCATTCGAGCAACATCATTCTTTCATTCTGCTTCAATGGTTCCAAGTGGAAATTATCGAAAAATGGCGCTGCAAGTTGTACCGTGTGCCGTATGCTGGAGTATTCGGTAGAATATTTCTCCCGAAGTAAATACAAAAAGAACAGAGGTTCGAACCATCTTCCCGCAATCGTCGATTGTCATGCACATTCGCCATTCTTTTCAACGGCGAGGAATCGGTAGTATCGAGAAAGTGGTACCGACTCCAGCCTCCCAGCCTGTCTTTTAGGAACTCCATGGCAGGCGCCATTCCTGGATTGGGAATCAAGTTGGCAACAAATTCCGGCGGTATTTTCCGGTTGTCAATCGAAATATTGGGATACAACTTATCGCTGACGCCATGCCGCATCTGTATTTCAAGACTAGCTACTTCGTCATGAAACCCAATTTTGAACCTCATCGCCGGCGTCGTTTTGGACCCGTAATGCAGAAAGCGATCAGCTCCGCCGGACCTTTCCACAAATTCGTGAAAAAAATCCCGATTTACAATTGCGTTGCGCAATACGGCGAAGGCGGCAAGAAAATTCGATTTGCCCGAGCCGTTGGCGCCTATCAGCACGTTCAATGGGCGAAGCTCCAGATCCTTGATGGAGGCTATGCTTTTGAAGCCTTCGATGGAGATGGATTTTATCTGCGACATGGCGCCACCCTAAGCCTGGAATACCTTGATGACTTCATCGCCCAGATGGTTGATGACCTTGACCGCGATGTAGCCAGTGGACGGTTTCGGGAATGGGCGGGACGTGTCGCTGTGCAGGGTTTCCCAGGCCTCGCGGTTAATTTCCGCCTTCAATGTCGTCTTGAGCGCCTTGTACGGATCGTTGGCGCCCAGGAAATAGGCGTGGCGGACAAAGAAGCTCTCCTTGTTGTAATCGGTGTCGATAAACCAGCAGGCGATGCCGTCGGGGCCATCGGAGTGGATTTCGCCGGTCTGGGGGTGGAATACGTCCACACCGTTTACCTTTACCTGAATCTGGTCATCCCCGGCATCGAGGATGTCGATATCGGGCTCGCCGAAAATCACGAACAGATTGCCCTTGCCGGTATTCTTCAAATCGTCGGCCATGTGCAGGTCGGCGTTCATGCGGGCCTTGAGGACGGGGATTCGCCCAAGCTTGTCGAATTCCGTCGAGTGGGCGTCGAAGTTGAAGGCGCAGGCGATCAGCACATCGAAATCGGCATCGCCGGCTTCCCGTGCTGCCGCAACCAAATCCAGCCGAGATACGGAGCCAAACTCCGACCCGATGAATATTCCGGCTCGTTTCTCAGAACCCGACTCGTCGCCTTCGATATAGCGGCCTTCCGCACAGATCATGTCTCCGGGCCACGGCATCAGAGAAATGAATTTAATCTTGTTTTCCTTGTGGGCTTGCTGGACTCCGGCAATCTTGAGATTTTCCAGAATCGACTGCGTGAAATCCATGCCCGTTCCGTAATGGGAACGCATGTCCGCGACTTTGTCGATCAGCTCGTCATTTTCGTCGACTTCAAGTTCGCGATGTGGCGAGAGGCTTTCCACGGTGAACGGGCCGGCCACCCGGACTATGCCCTTATCCTCGTATGGCTTATCGTAAAGATATTCGTAATCCGCCTTCGCGGCGATGGACGCGTCGATTTCCTTCTGGCGCGCAATGCGTTGTTCCCACCACTCCGCGTGAATTTTTGTAACTTCCCCGGACCAGGAGTCGCTGGCATCGCGGGGGATTTCCCATTCCTCCCAGGATGTACCAAGTTCTCCGTTCAGTTTCTGCCGCAATGGCTCCAGAGATTGCTGGAACTTTTCCCAGATCACGTCGATTTCAGTATTGTTTGCGATGGACTTAAGGGTGATGTGCGGGACACGCTCGTATACGAAGCCCTGACTTAAATCGTTGTGCACAGGTGTTTCCGAGGGAGCCTTGCCAGAGACATCGGCTTCTTTCGTTTGTCCCTCACGGCTGTCTGCAAGCAGATAGAAAGGATAGCGAGCGCCCATGATGCGGCTGCGGGCAAGCGCTAGGGCTACTCGAGATGTATCAACAGTGATCCAGCGGCGACCCCATTGTTCTGAGACGTAGGCCGTGGTGCCGGATCCGCAAGTCGGGTCGAGCACCAAGTCGCCGGGGTCAGTGGTCATGAGAATGCAACGTTCGATGACTGAACTAGACGTCTGCACGACGTAGATCTTGTCTGATGCGGCAAACGTATCGGACCAGATGTCCGATATAGCTTCACTCGGAGCATCGTCGTAAAAGTAACGCCATCTGAGACTGGTTTTGAGCGGATGGAGACGCCCTGCCCTGTCAAGGCGAGCCATTCCTTTGGAGTGAGTTTTCCAGCTTTTCCCTTTAGGGTAGGAATACGTTTTACCTTGAGTAGTGTAATCATACATACACGATTGCGTGTATCCAGAAGACCCAAAATTCTGCGCGGTAAAGTATCGGACTTCCCCAGACCTATTCTCGGCCTCTCTTCGATTGACGACCTCACCAAAGCCGGTCATTGCAAGTGAGAACTCCGAATGCTGATCTAGTCGTTTCTCGACTTGCGGTTTTCGAAACTTTAGGGAAGTCTTGGACTTTGAATACCACGCCAGAAAATCTGTTGTTCGGGCGAGGTCAGAAACGGATAGCGGACTTTTCACTCGTACTGAGATTTGTGCAATAAAATTGTCATCTCCAAACACCTCGTCCATAAGTGCCCGTACCCGATGCACGTTCTCGTCCCCGATCTGTACAAAAACCGACCCACTTTCTGTTAGCAAGTCGCGCGCCACTGTCAGCCGATCCCGCAAGTATGTCAAATACGAATGAATCCCATCCTGCCACGTATCCCGAAATGCCTTAACTTGCTCGGGCTCACGTGTAATGTGATCGACCTTGCCGTCCTTCACATCTCGGCTGGTTGTTGACCACGGGAAGTTGGAGTTGAACTTGATGCCGTAGGGCGGGTCGATGTAGATGCACTGCACCTTGCCACGCAGCCCCTCACGCTCAGCAGGCGATGCCATCACGCGCAGGCTGTCGCCGAGAATCATGCGATTGGTCCAATTCGCGTCGTGCTGGTAGAACTCAGTCTTGGAACTGTCTTCCGGTATCCCGTTGAAATCCGCGAACAGGTCGATCTGAGGGTCGGCTGCCTGCTCATCGGATTGGGTGCGTTGCAACAGATCGTCGATCAGTGCTTTGGGATGCACCTTCTCTTGAATGTAGAGCGGCGGCGCATTGACCATCAGATCGGACCAGTCCCGCTCATCCTTGCCGCGCCATACCAGTTGCGGGTCAAGATCGCGATTGCGGCGCTCGTACGCGACCCTGACTGGAGATTGCTGCTCCTTCCGCATCATCGACTGGTATTCCACAGTCGGAATATTGATGCGGCTCGCCTCGTCGTGGGTAAGCGACTCCACTGATTTCAGTTTCGGCTTTCTGGTTCGTCTGGCCATTTAGGAGTCCAGCAAAAATGGATTTATAATTTTAGTTCTTTCAATGACTTGTCCGTGTTGCAGATCTTCCGTATAAAGCACGTCGCAACCCGACTCAAGCGCGGCGCCGACTATGAGCGAGTCGTAGAAGCCGAATTGGTAGCGAAATTTTATTTCGAGGCTTCTGCGATACAGTTCCCGGCTTGGATTCACTTTCCACAGCGGCTGCAGGGTAGTTTCCAGAAATCTGCTTGCGTCCGCGGCACTGAGGGGAACTTCCAACTTCTTCGTAGCCACGTTCAAGGTTTCCTGCACGACCTGGAAGCTGATAACCGCGTTTCCGGTTCGCAACGCCTTGTTGACGAGTTTTTCGGCAACCGCGAATTTGCGATGTTCGCGTTCATCCAACAAATAAAGCATGACGTTGGAATCAAGAAAACTAGCGCTCATTCATCTCGTCCCGCGTAAATTTGCGCCCGCCGGTGCGAACGCGCGTCCTCAATTCACGGATGAACTCCATCGCTTCTTCCGCTCTGCGTTTGCGCTGGACATAGTCTTCAAGCCATTCGCGGAATCGGGCGTTCAACGTTGTGCCCTCGTTCGCGGCCATGTCTCGGGCCGCCGCGATCAGATTCTCGTCGGCGCTCAAGGTGATATTCTTCATATCAAAGCCCTTTCACAAATATAGTGCACACGATTATAGTGCAAATTTGAGTTCTGACCAACAAATTCACGCCGCATTTTCATCATGCGGCCAAACCTCTCAGCATGTCATCGAAGCGGGCGGCGATGACGGACTCGAAATCCGACTCCATGCCCCAGACGTCCGTGAATTCGGCGAAGGCCCAGCGACTGAACCCGCCGTGATTGTTCACGCCCGGCACCCAGTACGTGTCCATGGTGTTCTTCTTGTCCTTGGCGTCTTCGCCGCGGTAGCCCTTGATCTCGACCACCGGATGCAATGGGTTGTCCCGGCCGCTGCCGTCGTCGACCAGGACGATGAAATCCGGAATGTACTTTGTTTTCGCGAAGGAATCCCGAAATGTAGTCGTAAACGAGCTTTGACGTGGACGTGTTGTTGCAGACGATGATGAAGCAAGGCGGCATCTTGATGCCCTCCTCTCTCCATAACGCATGCGTTTTCTCGTAATGGGCGTAGAGGGCATCCAGCGCGGTAAGCAACTGCGGTGGAAGTAGACGCGGGTCCAAGTCCTTTGTCTTGCCGCGCCCCTTCTTCGGCATCGCTGTGCGGATGTGCCGCCACAGGTTGCGGAAGATCGGCATTTCCTCGCCCGGGATATTGTCGGCGACCGGAACGCGCGGCAGTTTCACGATGCCGCATTCGATGGCGTCCATCAGCGAGAAATCGCTCATGGTCCAAGGGAACAAGGTGCCTTCGGCGTAACCGGAGCCGCTCAGAAAAAACGGCGTCGCCGAAAGATCGATTACTCGCGACAGCTTGAGTTTTCGGTTGACGGCTTCCAGCCCGGAAATCCAGAGCCGGGCCGCTTCGTTGTTCTTTTCGGCTTCTTTCCTGTCGTCGCCCTTCAAGTCTCCTTCCAACGCTTCGCCGGGCTTTTCACGATAGCAATGATGCGCCTCGTCGTTGATCGCGAGAACGTTCTTCAATCCCATGAGTCCGGGCATCACCCTTTGCAGCATCTGACCTTCGGTCTCGATGGTTTTCAGTTCTTCGCCCCGGCCCTGCAGCAACGAACGGCCACCCTTGGATAGCCCAAGCGTCCCCCGCAACTTGAATGAGTGGAAATTGGCGATGACGATCTTCGCCCGCTCAATCTCGGGCATCATGTCCTGCGGAACGAGTTCCCGGCTCCGGTAATAGCTATCCGGATCGTTGGGCTGCAAAACCCGAAGGCGGTCGCGAATTGTGATGCCCGGAGTCACGACCAGGAATCCTCTGGAAAAGCGTTTGCTTTGCGGATGCCTGACCGCATTGATGGTCTGCCAAGCGATCAGCATGGCCATTACCGTAGTCTTGCCGGCGCCGGTTGCCAGCTTCAGGGCTAGGCGCATCAACTCCGGATTCGCCCCATTGTTGGCATTGTCGAGGTGTTCGAGGATTTCCTTGCCCCTGCTTCCCGCGTTCGGCGCCACTTCGGTAAGCCAGATGGCAGTCTCGACGGCTTCCACTTGGCAAAAGAACGGGCGGATGCCACTGAACCGGTGGCGCCGCCAGTGTTGAAGCAACCGCCCTGTTTCCGCCGTCACCTGCCACTGATTCGGGTTGGGTAGATTGCGCCAACTGTCCACCTGTTGGCGAACGCTGGTGATGAGCGCAGTATGGTCGTACTTTTGATCCGGTGAGGACAGCCCGAGCCGGTCATCGAAGAGCGAACCGATTTCCCGGGAACCTCCCTTCCTCTTTTTCGGCTTCGGGATTGGAGTGATGAAGTCGGCGGGCCTGCGTCCCTCCTCGATTTTTTGCGTGGGATGGCCGGTCTCGTCCAACTCCCAATGCCGCGAAGGATGCTCGTAGGGCGAGTTGGGAATGGGCTTTTCAAAGAATCGACTGTCCAAGAACTCCCGCGCTCCTTTTGGACCGTTCAAACCGCTTGCATCATATTTGCGAACCGGCGGCAATGCCAGCGAATCGAGTTCGCGGATCATCCAGGGAGCTGGTTTGCGGGTTCCTCGGCGATGCTTTCGATGGGGCATGGAGGCGATTTCACCGATTTGCGGCGAAAAAGCCCACCCCGCGGTTCCATTTCCCGATTGATCCAGAATTGCCGAACGGCTGTAACTACTTGTGCGCACAAGCCTTGTAACAGATAGAGAATATTGGCACGGGGATTGCTCGGAAGCAGTCATGAGCATCCAACGCCTGAAGGAGCGTCACATGTATCAGTCCACTTTCAAGACCGTAGTCGCCTGCCTCGTCACCGTGGCGCTGGCGGGATACTCCTGGGCCGCCAGCGGCCAGGACATCGAACGCAGTTTCACCGTGGCCGAAGGCGACCGGGTGGTCGTCGACGTCGAGCGCGCGGATCTGAACATCACCGCCTGGGACCGTCCCGAAGTCGGTATCAGCGTCAGCAATACCGAAAGGTATGAATTCGACTTCAGCCAGGAGAGCGGCGTGGTAACCGTCAACGGCGAATACGACAGGCCGGGCTTTCTGTTCGGCGGGTTTTCCAAGCGGCGTTCCGCGACCGTCACCATGAACGTGCCTTACCGGCAGAATCTCGACCTGCGGACTTCAGGCGGCGATATCGATCTGGACCGCCTGCAAGGCGAATTCAATGCCCGCACATCGGGCGGAGACATCGACGCAGGCGTGATCGACGGTTCCAGCAACATGCGGACTTCAGGCGGAACGATTCGCCTGGAGAGTTCCAGCGGTCCGGTTGTCGCGGAAACTTCGGGCGGCTCGGTCCGGTTGAATCAGGTCGGCGGCGAAGTTTCGGCCAAGACCTCCGGCGGCCGCATCCGCATAGGCGAAACCGCCGCCGCTGTGGAGGCGAGAACTTCCGGCGGCTCGATCAACATCGAAAGCGCGGGAGGCGCGGTGTTCGCGAGGACTTCCGGCGGCTCGGTTGAAGTCGGCTTCGCGGGCCAGCCCCAAGGCGACAGCGAACTGCGGACTTCCGGCGGCAGCGTAACCGCATATCTGAACGACGACGTTCAGGCGAATATCGACGCAAGCACGTCGGGTGGCAGAGTCACATCGGATATTCCAGGCGTCGTGCCGGAAAACTCGACCGGCCGCAGCAACCTCGAACAAGCTCTCAATGGCGGCGGCCCTGAACTCGTGATGAGAACCTCGGGCGGCTCGGTGCGGATACTGCGGCACGAAAATTAGCCGGCACACGCCGGCCGGGCGGCGCGCCGTCGACTCCAATACCGGGGAAACGGTGCAAAAGCATGGACACGCGAACAAGGAAGTTCGCGGCCACCCCCCCTTAATTCACCTCAGTGCACCCTAACGCACAAAATTCCATATTACAGTCAATTTTTTGCGATTTTATCGCATAAATAGACTTGAAAACTCCATTAAATGCGCCAATAATGTGCTTCAGAATCAATGCGCCCGCTTTGGGCGCGTTACTTGAGGAAGCGCCATGAACGGCACGGCATCACTTAAAGAAAGCGCCTTAGTGTCATTTACCGCCAGGAACGTGCGCTGCTATCGCGACCCAGTCACGCTTTCCATGCAGGCCACTCGACTGGCCAACAAGGAGGTCGTGCGGGAACTGCGGACCGGCGCCGTGGAGCCAGAACGTATTCTCCCTTGCGCCGGCATCTTCGGAGCAAATGCGTCTGGCAAATCGGCCATCTTGAAAGCCTTTTTGGATATGCAAGATCTTGTATTGAATTCCTTCCGGAAGGGTAATCCTGACAGTGGCATTAATAGACAACCATTCAAATTCGATTCGAGTCCGTCCGATTCTTCAGGATTTGACGTGGAATTGATTCTCGATGGAGTCCTATGGAAATACGGATTCGAGGTGAACGACGAACGTGTACTAACGGAATATGCCCAACACTACCCTCTTGGCCGCAGGGCTCTCGTCTTTGAGCGGGACGAAGAAAGCATTCTTTTTGGGGGCAAATTCAAACACTTCGAAAAATTGTTGCGACCCCTGCTTAGACGAAATGTGCTTTTACTTTCTTTCATCGGAGCCTTGGAGAATCCAGAGTTTGGAAACCTCTTCAATTGGTGGCGAAAGAATGGATGGCTTTTCGATAACTTGGCACACCGGAAATCAGGTCAAAATTTTACTGCGGCCTTGGCTATGGAGGAGGAAAAAAAAGCAAACATACTTAATCTGCTTCGTGCGGCCGACCTGGGAATTACTAATTTTAAAGTGGTTGAGCCTGACCAAGAAGACCAGTCAGATATTGAGTATGGCATGGAACTTATTCATACAAGCGATGCACAAGAAATCAATTTTGAGTTAGATGATGAATCTATTGGAACCCGTGCCTGGTTGGGACTAATTGGACCAGTCTTGCATGTTTTGGAACTCGGTAGCCTAATGCTTGTGGACGAATTGGACTCAAGTCTGCATCCCCACCTCGTGGTCAAGTTAATTGAACTGTTCCAAAATCCATCTATCAATAGCCACTGTGCACAAATCATCTTTAATTCACACGACGCAACGATTCTTGATAACACCGAACCAATGGCGCTAGGTCGGGACCAAGTCTGGTTTTCTGAAAAGCACAAGGATGGTGCCAGCCGTCTGACAGCACTCGCCGAATATCGAGGAAGGCGCGATGAAGCCATAGGGCGCCGATACTTGCGTGGACGTTATGGCGGAGTGCCTCGACTGAACGCCGGAAATTTCAGCCGAATTTCTCGCGAAAGCAAATTGAGGAGACCGAGAAGTTCTTCTCAAGCGAATCGTTAAGCACATGGCAAGACAGCCCCAACGACAGTCACGCCGAAGTCTTACTTCTAGGAAACAGAAGAGGATAATTCGGGTGCTAACGGAAGGAGAAGTTACGGAACAAATCTATTTGCGAGCGTTTTGCGGAGAGCATGTGAATCTGGAGTTCGGGCAAACTTCGGGGTGTGTACCCTTGACCCTCGTACAAAGAGCCAGAGCAGAACTGAAAGCAAATAGGCGCGCACACAAGGACGACAGGTTCGATGAAATCTGGTGTGTGTTCGACCGTGACGATCATCCAAATCTGAAACAATCGATAAGGGAAGCTCGCGATGCTGGAGTACGAATAGCCTTCTCCAACCCATGCTTCGAGCTATGGCTAGTTTGGCATCTGGAAAATTGTACGGCTCATGTCGAGCGCAATGTAGTTCAGCGTCGAAGCCGGGATCTGGGCATAACGGAAGGCAAACACATTACTAGGGAAGCTATTCCCAAACTCGTAAAAGGGTTTTCCGCCGCCAAGCAACGGGCACAAGAACTCGATAGCAGACGCGAACAGGACGGAACTGAATACGGCGCCAATCCGCACAGCGATGTGTGGCGACTCGTAGAGTTGCTCCAGCAGGAAGACTAAGCTGGATTCCTCAGACCCTATGTTCGAGACCGAGATAATCCCTCGACTGCATCTCCAGCAGGCGTGAGCGCGTGCGCTCGAATTCGGCGGCGAGCCGCGTACCGGCATAGAGACCCTGGATAGGCGCTTCCGCGCTGAGTATCAGTTTCACCCGGCAATCGTAAAACGCGTCGATCAGGTTGACGAAGCGCCGGGCGGCGTCGAGCGCGGCGTCGCTCAGCCGCGGCACGTCGCTGATGATCACGGCGTGAAACATTTTCGCGATCTGCACATAGTCCGCCACGCTGCGCGGCCCTTCGCAAATCGCGCCGAAATCAAACCAGACCACGTCCTGATCCAGATACATCACCTCGATTTCGCGATCCTGGATATCGATGGAGCCGCCGGCTGCGATGCTCGCACCGCCGGTGGCAAGTTCGCTGAAATTCCGTTTGAGCAATTCGCCCGTATCCGCCGTCACCGGAGAGTGATACAGGGTGGCCTGTTCAAGACTGCGCAGGCGGTAGTCCACCGGCGAGCGCAGTTCGACGACCGCGCAATTTTCCTCCAGCAAGGAGATGGCGGGCAGAAAGCGTTCGCGCTGCAAGCCGTTTTCGTACAACTTGCCGGGCGGGATATTCGAAGTGGCGACCAGGATCACCTTGCGCCGGAACAGCGCGTCGAGCAGGCCGCCGAGCAACATGGCGTCGCCGATATCCGCAACGAAGAACTCGTCGAAACAGATAACCCCGGCTTCGGCGGCGAGTTCCTCCGCGACTTCCTCCAGTGGATCCCGCACACCCTGCAAGGCCGCCAGCCGCCGATGCGCGCGTTGCATGAAGGCGTGGAAATGCACGCGCATCTTGTGGTCGCCGGGCAGGCAGTCAAAAAATAGGTCCATCAGAAACGTCTTGCCGCGCCCTACTCCACCCCAGAGATACATCCCCCGCGGCGGCGCCCCGCGGCGCGCGAGACCGAAACGCAACAACAGCCGCGAAGGCTTGCGACACCAGCGCGGCGCAATCCCCCGCCCCAGTTCCCGCAATCGCAACGCCACCTCTTCCTGCGCAGCGTCATGCGCGATGGCGCCGGCATGCGCCGCGCTCATGTAACGACTAAAGACGTCCATCCACCCACCTCAATCGACGCGGCATTCTAACTCCAATTCCACCAACAACGGGCAGAGATTCTGCGACTGCGCTTCGCTCCGCGCAGAATGACGGGGTCAGAGCCTGCACAACGTGAGTCGTCATCGAGCGCAGTGGGTTTTGCGGGCGTGCGAGGGCGAGGCCCGGTCGGCGCAGCCGATAAGAAGCGCAGCTTCGTGCGCAGGCCGAACGACGCCAAGCTGTGCTTGGCGGCTGGACGAACGACTTGCCATGGATGGCAAGGCCGGGGCAATCGAAGCCACTGAAGCCACTGAAGTCGCGCCATGGATGGCAAGTACAAATCAAATCGAAGTAACAAATTCAGCGGGATACTGCGACTATGCTGCATCCAGCCCGCCGACGGCGACGGATCGAAGCCTCAAGCCGAACATCGCTACATAAGGTATACTTGCCGCGTCGCCCCGACTCCACTTTCCGACTCGCGCAGCAACGCAACAACAAAGGCTTCCTCACTTGACCATCTGGCTTACCGGAATTGCATGTCTGGCCCTCGGGCTCGTTATCGGCGCCGCCTTTGCCAGCCGGCTCGGCGGCGGGCCCACGCGCGTGCGCGAACTCGAGGAACAACTGCGCCGCCTGCGCGAAAGCGACCGTGAATACCGGGAAAGCGTTTCCGAACATTTCAGCACCACCGCCGAACTCGTCAAGCACATGACCGAAAGCTACAAGGACGTGTACCAGCATCTCGCCACCGGCGCCCAGTCGCTGTGCTCCGCCGAAGTTGCCAGCCGGCTGCTGCCGACCAATACCGACTCGGTCTTCGAAGGCAGCGTTGCGGAAACCGGGGAAATCGGCGTACTGCCGCCCAAGGACTACGCTACGAAACAGGATCCGTCGCGCAAAGGCGCGCTCGCAGAGGACTTCGGCCTCGAAAAGCCGAAACTCGAATCCGAAGACGATCAGATTGCCGGCGAAAAGAACTCCTGAGTCCGGGACCGCCGCGCCGCCGATGACCGCCTACAATCTTACCCATCTGAAGCAGCTCGAAGCGGAGAGCATTCATATCATCCGCGAAGTAGCCGCCGCCTTCGAAAATCCCGTGATGCTGTATTCCATCGGCAAGGACTCGTCGGTGATGCTGCATCTGGCGCGCAAGGCCTTTTATCCCGGCCGCCTGCCTTTTCCGCTGCTGCACGTGGATACCGGCTGGAAATTCCGGGAGATGATCGCCTTCCGCAATGCCCAGGCGAAAAAACTCGGCCTCGACCTGATCGCGCACATGAACGAGGAAGGCGTGAAGGCGGGAATCAATCCCTTCGATCACGGCAGCGAAAAGCACACCGACATCATGAAGACCCAGGCGCTGAAGCAGGCCCTCAACGAGCATCGCTTCGACGCCGCCTTCGGCGGCGCGCGCCGGGACGAGGAAAAGTCGCGCGCCAAGGAGCGTGTATTTTCGTTCCGCGACAGCAATCACGTCTGGGACCCTCGCAACCAGCGGCCCGAGTTGTGGAATCTCTACAACACGCATATCAACAAGGGCGAAAGCATTCGCGTGTTCCCGCTGTCGAACTGGACCGAACTCGATATCTGGCAATACATCTACCTGAACGAAATCGACATCGTGCCGCTGTATTTCGCCAAGCGCCGTCCGGTAGTCAATGTCGATGGGGTGGATATCCTCGTCGACGACGACCGCATGCCCTTGCGCAAGGATCAGCCGGTAACCATCAAGAAGGTGCGCTTCCGCACCCTGGGCTGCTATCCGCTGACCGGGGCCGTCGAGTCCGACGCCGAGACCTTGCCCGACATCATCCGCGAGATGTTGCTGACTACGAGTTCGGAGCGCCAGGGCCGACTGATAGACTCCGATCAGGCCGCTTCGATGGAACAGAAAAAACGCCAGGGATATTTCTAGGTGAACGAACATCCCGAACACGCCATGGCCGACATCAAGGCCTATCTGGCGCAACACGAGCGCAAGGAATTGCTGCGCTTTCTCACTTGCGGCAGCGTCGACGACGGCAAGAGCACCCTGATCGGACGCCTGTTGCACGATTCCAAGCTGATCTACGAAGACCAACTCGCCGCCATCGAGGCCGACAGCCTCAAATCGGGCAGTCTCGACGGCAAACTCGACCTGTCGCTGCTCGTGGACGGCCTGCAGGCGGAACGCGAGCAAGGCATCACCATCGACGTCGCCTATCGCTATTTTTCCACGGCCAGGCGCAAGTTCATCATCGCCGACACCCCCGGCCACGAACAATACACGCGCAACATGGCCACCGGCGCCTCGAACTGCGATCTCGCGATCATCCTGATCGACGCCCGCCATGGCGTATTGACCCAGACCCGGCGGCACAGCTTCATCGTTTCCCTGCTCGGCATCCAGCGCATCATCGTCGCCGTGAACAAGATGGACCTGGTCGACTACTCCGAGGAAGTCTTCGATCGCATTCGCGACGAATATCTCGAATTCAGCGCCAAGCTCGAAGGCGTCGAGCCGCGGTTCATTCCCCTGTCGGCCAAGCACGGCGACAACGTCGTTCACGCTAGTCCGAACATGCCTTGGTACGGGAACCAGCCGTTGATGACGATGCTCGAGACAGTGGAATTGTCCGCCAATCGCAACTTCTCGGACTTCCGCTTTCCCGTGCAATACGTCAACCGGCCGAACCAGAATTTCCGCGGCTATTGCGGCACCGTCGCCTCGGGCGTCGCGCGCAAGGGCGACGATGTCGTCGTGCTGCCTTCCGGCCGCAAAAGCAGGATCAAGTCCATCGTTACCTTTGACGAGGAACTCGAACTGGCATTCGCCAACATGGCGGTAACCCTGACGCTGGAAGACGAGATCGACGTGGGCCGCGGCGACCTGCTCGCGCACCCCGACAACCCGCCCACGGGCGGCAAGCGGCTCGACGCCACCGTGGTCTGGATGTCCGAACAGGCGTTGCTGCCCGGCGTGCAATACAAGTTCAAGCTTGGCGCGCGCACGGTCACCGGTACGGTCAAGTCCGTGCGTCATGTCATCGACATTGCCAATCTGCTCGAACGTCCGGCGAGCCGGCTGGACCTGAATGAAATCGGACGGCTCGACATCGACCTGGAAGAAACCGTCCATTTCGACAGCTATCGCGAAAACCGCGCCACCGGCGGCTTTATCCTGATCGACCGGCTGAGCAATGTGACCGTGGGGGCGGGAATGATTCATTGCGAACAGAGCCGCAGCCCCCGCGCGGTCCACTCCGGCGGGCATGTCAGCAGCGAGGAACGCGCCGCGCGTTACGGCCAGCGCCCGGCCACCATCATGTTCATCGGTATTTCGGGATCGGGCAAATCGACTCTCGCCCACGCGCTCGAACGCCGGCTGTTCGATCTCGGCCGCTTCAGCACCGTGCTCGACGGCAAGACCATGCGCCTGGGCATCAGCCGGGACTTGCCTCACGATGCCGAAGGCAGGGCCGAAAACCTGCGCCGCAGCGCCCATGTCGCCCGCTTCCTGAACGAT
This sequence comes from Pseudomonadales bacterium, assembly GCA_963664805.2. Taxonomy (GTDB): domain Bacteria; phylum Pseudomonadota; class Gammaproteobacteria; order Pseudomonadales; family Pseudohongiellaceae; genus UBA9145. The sequence goes on from OY761612.1 coordinate 1,459,027, forward strand.
TCGGGATTGATCTGTTGCGCGGCGTTCGTGGCGCCGAACGAGGATTCGCGGGAACACGCCGTCAGTGTTATCGGTCGGTGGAACTGCTATCTGGTCTGGCTCAATCCGCCGCTGGATGTCTGCATGCAGCGCGACCCCAGCGGGCTATATGCCGCCGCCCGCGGAAACGAATCGGCCCATGTGCCCGGCCTGACCTTCCCCTATCGGGCGCCGGCGGAGCCGCAACTGGAACTCGATACCAGCGCGCTGTCGGTCGAGGAATGCGTCGACCGGGTGATGGCGCTGATGGAAGCCGAGAAGATTATCTAGGCGGAGTCAGGCCGGATTGGGCACGTCGATGAATTCGTGTCGGATGCCAAAGCGTTCGGCAAGATGCCCGCCAAGCGCCTGCACACCGTATCGTTCGGTGGCGTGATGGCCGGCCGCCAAGTAATGCAGACCGGACTCCCGCGCGGCATGTACTGTCTGCTCCGAAATCTCCCCGCTCAGATAGGCATCGACGCCGGCCGCGGCGGCCTGTTCGATATAGCCTTGGGCCGCGCCCGTACACCAGGCGATCGTTTCGATCGCGTGATCGCCGCCGCGGATCGCCAGCGGCGCCTGGCCCAGGGTTTCGGTTAGCTGTTTCTCGAAAGCTTCCAGTCCAAGCGGTTCGGCAAGCCTGCCGCGCAATACCAGCGGAAAACCGTCGTGGCGGTGGATATCGCCTTCGACCCGCAATCCAAGCCGGCGCGCGAGTTGCACGTTGTTGCCGAATTCCCCATGCACATCGAGCGGCAGGTGAAAAGCGACCAGGCTGAGATCGTATTTGAGCAGCGCGGAAATCCGCTGCTTGCGATAGCCCGTGACTACCGGGCTCTCTCCCTTCCAGAAATAGCCATGATGGACCAGCACGGCGTCGGCTTCGGCGGCGGCCGCGCGCTCGATCAATTCGCTGCAGGCGGTGACGCCGGAAACGATCTTGCCGATGCGGGACCGGCCCTCGACCTGCAGGCCGTTGGGGCAATAGTCGCTCAACTGTTCGGGTCGCAGCAGCGCGTCGCACTCGGCGCAAAACTCCCGCAGACTCACAGCCATCGCGAATTCCCCCATCTCCGACGCGCGGCCATGATAGCATGCGGATTGGGGGAGGGATTTATGAGCCGTTTGCTGCGAATGGCGAACTTTGCCGGCTGGCCGGCAATGTGCGGCGTATTGATCGCGGTGGTCGCCCTGCAATTCTTCGAGTTGCGTGGAATCCGCGACTCGCTCGATGAACTGGCGCGAAACGGAGAGCCATCGCCGCCCGGTTACTTCGACGCCATTGCCGGGGCCGGGGCGTCGGTGGTCAGCATCAGCGCCACCCGGGTCAATGTCGAAGCCATCGAACGCGCCGGCGACGACCGCGTCGATCTCTATCTCGGCGAGCAGGAAAGTCTCGGCTCGGGCGTCATCATCGATGCGCGCGGATTCATCCTGACGAACCTGCATGTCGTCGACACCCTGTTCGACGCCTTCAACGCCACCGTCACTTTGCGCGACGACCGCCGCACGCCCGCCAAGGTCATCGCCTTGGACGAAACCCACGACCTGGCGGTGCTGCATATCAACATGGACGAGCTGACGCCGATTTCCGTGGGCGATGAGGGCGAACTCGCCGTCGGCGACGTGGTGTTCTCGATCGGCTATCCCCACAACATCGGCCAGTCGGTTTCCCAGGGCATCGTCAGTTCTCTCGGGCACGATCTCGACTTCTCCGTCAGCATGATCCAGACCGACGCCGCCATCAATCCGGGCAGCTCCGGCGGCGCGCTGATCGACGCCAACGGCGCCTTGGTGGGCATCAACTCCTCAATCCTGTCCGAGTCGGGCAATTTCGAAGGCATCGGCTTCGCCACGCCCGCCGCGGTGGCGGTCGGCGCGGCGCGCGAACTCGTGGCCGAGGCGATCGCCACCAACTCGGGCTATCTCGGCGTACTCACCGGCGAAGCGCTTACCGCCCAGTCGAGCGAACTCTTCTTCGGCGTCGATCATATCCGCGGCATGCTGGTGGAAAGCGTCGACGAAGGCGGCGCCGCGGCCCGGGCCGGCATCCTGCCGGGCGATGTGATTACCGCCATCAACGACACCACGGTGATCGACGACGAAAGCATCGTCATGGAAGTTCTCGAGAAGAAGCCCGGCGATATCGTGCGCGTGCAGGTGTATCGCGAAGGGCGCTCGCTCGAATTCGAGGCCCCCCTCGGCTTCGGGCAGGCGATTTTGTTTGATCCCTAAGCATGGGAAAGTCGTCATCCTGCGCGTAGTCGCAGGATCTCGGCGGTAATGGTGCTGAACTCAAAGAGATTCTGCGACTACGCTTCGCTTCGCGCAGAATGACAGCAACTTTACTTAAGGCGGTACTCCGCGGATTTTGCGTGGGCGTAGAGATTTTCGTTGCGGCCGAGTTCCGCCGCCGTAACCGCGAGCGTGGCGGCGCCCGCGGCGGAGCAGTGGATGATCGAACTGCGCTTCTGGAAATCGGGCACGCCAAGCGCCGATGAGAAACGCGCCGTGCCCGAGGTCGGCAATACATGGCTTGGACCGGCGCAATAATCGCCGAGCACTTCCGCGCTGTAGCGGCCCATGAAGATCGCGCCCGCATGTTCGATGTGTTCGAGCAGGGCCTCCGGGTCTTCGACCGATAACTCAAGATGCTCGGGTGCGATGCGGTTGCTGACCACCGCGGCCTGTTCGAGATCGTCGGCGAGAATGAACAGCGCACGGTCGCTGATGCTCGCCGCGATGATGTCGCGCCGCTCCATGTCCGGCAGATGGCGCCGCATGGCTGCCGCCACCGCTTCCAGATAGGCGGCGTCCGTGGCGATCAGGATCGATTGCGCCTGCTCGTCGTGTTCGGCCTGGGAGAACAGGTCCATGGCGATCCAGTCGGGATCGGTGCCGCCGTCGCAGATCACGGTCAACTCGGTGGGTCCGGCGATCATGTCGATCCCCACCTCGCCGAAGACGAGCTTTTTGGCGACCGTGACATAGATATTGCCGGGGCCGGCGATCTTGTCGACTTTCGGCACGGTCCCGGTGCCATATGCCAGGGCGCCGATGGCCTGGGCGCCGCCGATGGTATACAGGCGGTCCACGCCCGCCAGCGCCGCGGCGGCGAAAACCATGTCGTTGCCTTCGCCCCAGGCAAGCGGGACCGTGGCGATGATCTCGCGCACGCCGGCGACGCTCGCCGGAATCGCGAGCATCAGCACCGAAGACGGATAACTCGCCTTGCCGCCGGGCACGTAGACGCCGACCCGTTCCAGGGCGCTGACCTTCTGGCCGTAGACCGAACCGTCGTCTTCAGCGTATTGCCAGGAATCCTGTTTCTGCGCTTCATGGTAGCGGCGGATGCGTTCGGCGGCATGACGCAAGGCCTCGGCGCCCGCAGCCGGCAGCCGCGCCAGCGACTGCTCCATGCGTTCGCGCTCCACGGTCAGGCCGGCCATGTCTTCGGCATCGAGTCCGTCAAAGCGGCGGGTGTATTCGAGTACCGCTTCATCCCCCCGCGAACGGGTGTCATCGAGTATGACGCGCACCTGCTCCGTTACCTGCTCGCTTACCAGCATCCGCCGGTCAAGCGCGGTGGCCAGCCGATCGCTGAAATCGGGCTGCGAAGCGGACAGGAAACTGATGTCGAGCGCCGGCTTGTTCATGGGAATTCTTCAGCTTGCGCGTCGGTTCACACTGGCGGCAAGCCTTTCGAGTATAGCCCGGATCAGTTGGCTCTTGATCTTCATGGAGGCCTTGTTGACGATGACCCGGGAACTGATTTCGGCGATGGTTTCCCTGGGCTCGAGTCCATTGGCGCGCAAGGTGCCGCCGGTATCGACGATATCGACAATGGCGTCCGCGAGGCCCATGGCGGGCGCGATTTCCAGCGCGCCGTTGAGCTTGATCAATTCCACCTGTCGGCCCTGCTCGGCAAACCAGCGCTTCGCGATACCGGTGAACTTCGTGGCCACCCGCAGGCGGGCGCCGGAAGCGGGAGCCCGCACCGGCGCCGCTACCATCAACCGGCAGCGCGCGATGCCGAGGTCGAGCGGTTCGTACAGTCCTTCGCCGCCGTATTCGAGCAGCATGTCCTTGCCGGCAACGCCCATGTCGGCGGCGCCGTTTTCGACATAGACCGGAACGTCCGAACCGCGCATCACGAGCAGGCTCACCTGGTCGAGGCTGGTGGCGAACTTCAACTTGCGGCTGCGGCTCATGTCCTCCAGCGGTTCGATCCCCGCCTCGCGCAACAGCGGCAGGGTCTCCTTGAGAATCCTGCCCCTGGTCAAGGCGAAAGTTACCGATTCGGTTGCTGAACTCATGGTCGTGAACCTAACGCACGGGAATGCGGCTGATCCTGGCGCCGAGAGATTGCAGCTTTTCCTCGATGCATTCGTAGCCGCGGTCAATGTGGTAGATACGGTCCACCGTGGTCTCGTTCTCGGATACCAGCCCAGCGATGATCAGACTGGCCGAGGCGCGGAGATCCGTCGCCATCACCGGGGCGCCGTTCAGTCTTTCGACGCCTTCGACGATCACGGTATTGCCTTCGACGCGAATGCTCGCGCCCATCCGGTTCATCTCATGCACGTGCATGAAGCGATTCTCGAATACCGTTTCGGTGATCGAACCGGTGCCCGCCGCCACCGCGTTCAAGGCCGTGAACTGGGCCTGCATGTCGGTCGGGAAGGCGGGATACGGCGCCGTGCGCAACGATACCGCCCGCGGCCGCCGGCCGCGCATGTCGAGTTCGATCGAGTCTTCGCCCACGCGCAGCGACGCGCCGGCCTGTTCGAGTTTGCTCAATACCGATTCGAGAGCGTGCGGCCTGGTGTCCTTGACCTTGATATGACCCCGGGTCGCGGCGGCGGCTATCAGGTAGGTGCCGGTTTCGATGCGGTCCGGCATGACGGCGAAACTGCAGCCATGCAATTCGTCGACGCCATTGACCACGATCGTGTCCGTGCCGTGACCCTTGATATCGGCGCCCATCATGTTCAGACAGGTGGCGAGGTCGACGACTTCGGGTTCGCGCGCGGCGTTTTCGATGATCGTCTGACCTTCGGCCAGGGTGGCCGCCATCATCACGTTTTCGGTGCCGGTAACGGTCACGATGTCCATGAAGATATGCGAGCCCTTCAGTTTGCCTTCGGACCGGGCGCGAATATAACCATTCTCGACTTCGATGACCGCGCCCATGGACTTCAGCGCCGCGATATGCTGGTTCACGGGCCGGCTGCCGATCGCGCAGCCTCCCGGCAGCGCCACTTCGGCCTGGCCGCAACGCGCGAGCAAGGGACCGAGCACCAGGATCGAAGCGCGCATCGTGCGGACGAGTTCGTAAGGCGCGTTGAGATTCCCGATCAAGCTGCTGTCGACCTGCACGTTCATCTTCTCGTCCACGACGCGCCGCACCCCCATGCAGCCGAGCAGTTCAAGCATCGTTGTGATATCGAACAGGTGCGGCAGGTTGCGGATCTTCACCGGTTCCCGAGTCAGCAGGCTCGCGGCGAGCACGGGCAATGCCGAGTTCTTCGCCCCGGCTATGCGTATCTCGCCCTCGAGGCTGACGCCCCCACTGATGTGCAATCTGTCCACTGTTCTCTCCGAAAAATTCCGTTCCAGTCGCGGAGCGCAGCTCCGCGCCGTTCCGGCTGCGCTCGAAGCTGTGCTTCGAAAACGCTTGCCTCCACCCATGGAATTTTTCTCTGTCGCTAAACAAAAGCGTGGTTTTGTTTAGCTCGCGGATTCTACGGCTTACGCCATAGAATCCGGCGGCACATCCTTGTGCCGCCATGTTGTGCCGCGACGTAGCGGTGTCGCGGCGAATTAAGTTTCGTCCGGCGCCTTGAGATTCATGGATACCGCGTGTATCGCGCCACTGGCGATATGGTCGCCGAGAATCGCGTAGACCTTCCGCTGCCGCTTGACGGCGTTCAGACCGGCAAAGGCCGGGCCAACGGCCGCGACCGCGAACTTGCCGTCGCCGCCGCTTACCTCGATTTCGCAATCCGGCAGGCCCGCCCGCAGCAGGCGGGCGATTTCTTCGCGGTCCAAGACGGGGCTCCCGTGTTATTGCCAGTTGTCGAGCACGGCCTCGATATCGTTGCCGTGCTGGGTCATCAAGGCGCTGAACTGGGTGAAATACTGCCGTCCCAGATTGATCCCGGCCAAATTCAAATTGCGCAACTTCCATTCATTGCCTTCGGTCAGGAACATCTGGTACTGAATCACCACGGGCTGGGCGCCGCCGCCGGTGAACTCCATGGCGACGATGGTGCTTTGCGGCGAGTCGCGTTCGGGATTCTCCGCGGGAGGGAAGTTCAATTCCTGCCCGGCATAGGTAAGCAGGGCGGCGCCATAAAAGCGCGTGAGGTTCCGGCGCAGGATCCGGCCGAAGCGCTGCTTCTGCTCCTCGCTCGCGGCGTCGGCGAAGCGGTTCATGACCACTTCCGCCACCACATTGAAATCGACGAAGCGGTCGAGCACTTCTTCCACGCCGGTGTAGTACGCTTCGCTGTCGGCAGCAAAGAGATGACTGGTGTCCCTGACCTGTTGCAGCAGCGTTTCCACCGCCAGTTGCGCGGTTTCCCTCGCCGTCATTTCCTGCGCCCGAACCGCGGCGTGGCCCGCCGCGAACAGCATCAACGCGCATAGGATTGTGATCGTTTTCCGCATAGCCGTCAGTGTACATGAATTGATGCTGTCTATAAATTCCCTCTTGCAAAGCGTTTGAAACATCCTTCTAATTGGGCGCTTGATTTCGACCCGGCGGAAACCGCGGTTCATGTTTCTTGATATTCTCTTCATCGTCCTCGGCTTTATCGGACTCGCCTGGGGCGCGAACATGTTCGTCTTCGGGGCCTCGGCGCTGGCCCGCAATCTGGGGGTATCCCCTCTTCTCATCGGCCTGACTATCGTCGCGTTCGGCACTTCCGCCCCCGAATTTTTCTCATCGGCGATCGCGGCGCTCAACGACGAACCCGAACTCGCCGTGGGCAACGCGCTCGGCTCCAATCTGTTCAATGTTGGCATCGCGCTCGGCGTGGCGGCGATGGTCGCGCCGCTGACGCCGCCACCGACGCTGATGCGCAAGGAAATGGCCGCGATGCTGCTCGTCACGGTCGTTACCGGCCTGCTGTTCCTGGATCTCCATCTGGGCTGGTTCGACGCCGTCGTGCTCATACTCATCGCCGTGTTCTTCATTCGCAAGCTGATGCTGCCCCACGCCCAAAGCGTATCGCCGCGGGTGCTCGACGAATTCCAGATCGAGCCGGTCAGCAATCTCAAGGCTGCGTTCTTTCTGCTGCTGGGATTGGTATTGCTGGTGGTCAGTTCCCAGGCGCTGGTGCTGGCCGCAAGTTCGATAGCCGCGACTCTCGGCGTCAGCACCGGCGTTATCGGGCTCACGGTCGTCGCGCTTGGAACCAGTCTCCCCGAACTGGCGCTGTCGGTGACCTGCGCGCTCAAGGACGAAGACGAACTGGCCATCGGCAACATCCTCGGCTCAAACATCATGAATCTGCTTGTTGTGTTGCCCTTTCCCGGCCTGCTCGCATCCGGCCCGCTGGAGCCGCGCTTTCTCTACCTCGATTTCATGGCGGTGCTGCTCATCTGTTCGGTGCTGGCGCTGTTCTGTTTCGTCAGCATCCGGCGCGGGAAAGGGATCGGCCGGCTGGGGGGACTGACCTTGTTGTTAATCTATAGCGGCTGGTTTACGTTAATGCTGCTACATACCTGAGCGCAATCCGCCCGATCTGGCAATGAATACAGATTTTCCCTTTGTTGACAGCGCCTTGCGCACGATCGAGATCGAGCGTGCGGCGCTGGCGGATTTGCCGCGGCGAATCGGCCCCGCCTTCGAACAGGCCTGCCGGATCATTCTCGACTGCGGCGGCCGCGTGGCGGTGACCGGCATGGGCAAATCGGGTCATATCGGCAACAAGATCGCCGCCACGCTTTCCAGCACCGGCACGCCGGCGCTTTACGTTCACCCGGCCGAGGCCGCCCATGGCGATATCGGCATGATCACCGGCGCCGACGTGGTGCTGGCGATTTCCAACTCGGGCGCCACCGCGGAAATTCTGGCCTTGCTCCCCATGCTGGGCAGGCGCGGCATTCCGCTGATCGCCATGACCGGCAAGACCGACTCCGAATTGGCCCGGGCCGCCACGATCAATCTCGACGCCAGCGTGCGCGAAGAAGCCTGCCCCCTCGGCCTGGCGCCGACATCGAGCACCACGGCGGCGCTCGTGCTCGGCGACGCGCTCGCGATGTCCCTGCTCGAAGCCCGGGGATTCAGTATTGAAGATTTCGGGCGCCTGCACCCCGGCGGAGAACTCGATACGCGTCGCCGGCTTCTTGTCAAGGTCGCGGATGTGATGCATCCCGGGAGCGAGATTCCGCGCGTGAGCGCCGAAACCCGACTTGCCGAAGCCCTGCGCGAGGTCAGCGCGGGAGGCTTCGGGCTGACGACGGTCACGGGCGCCGATGGGCGCGTGACCGGTGTTTTCACCGACGGCGACCTGCGCCGCGCCATCGACGCCGGCCGCGACATCGCCGAGACCCGGGTCGCTGAAGTCATGTCGGAGAACTTCGTCCGTATCGACGAGAACGCGCTGGCTGCGGAAGCGGCGCGCATCATGCAGGAAGCACAGGTCTACGTGCTGATCGTCACCGGCTCAGACGGCGAGCCGAGCGGTATCGTGAAGATGCACGACCTGCTTCAGGCCAACGTGGTATAGACCCGTGGTCAAGGAGAACGAGTGAAATTCAATTGCGGCGAAGCGGAGGCGCGCAGGCGCGCGGCGTCGATTCGCGCGCTCGGACTCGACGTGGACGGCGTGCTCAGCGACGGCCGTCTTTACTTCACGAGCGCGGGCGAGGAGATGAAGGCCTTCCACGCGCTCGACGGCCATGGCCTGAAGATGCTCATGCGGGCCGGGCTGCAAGTGGCGATCATCACGAGCCGCTCCTCGCCCATCCTCGAGCGGCGCAGCAAAGATCTCGGCATTACCCATCTGTACCAGGGCGCTGAAGACAAACTCGCGGCGCTTGCGGATTTCCTCGCGCTCGCCGGCCTCGAAACGGATCAATTCTGTTTCGTCGGGGACGACCTGATGGATTTGCCCGTGCTGCAGGCCGCCGGTCTGGCCTGCTCGGTTCCGGGCGGACACGAGGACGCGCGCAGCCGCGTGCATATCGTGACTTCCGCTCCGGGCGGCAAGGGAGCAGTGCGTGAAATCACCGATTTCCTGCTGCGCTGTCAAAATACCTACGATCAGTTTCTGCCGCCTTGAAGCGAGCTACCCTCTCCGTCTCTGCGCAAAGCAAAGCACCCCACACCGTCATTCTGCGCGGAGCGAAGCGCTCCCACTTCGTCATTCTGCGCGGAGCGAAGCGCAGTCGCAGAATCTCTTCGGGGATTCTGTGAGGTCGTTCATGCCATCCCTGGCGCGGATTTTGCGACTTCGATCACCTCAGTCTCGACATCCTGTCGAGCCGTTCGGGCCTCGAAAAGCGTTGCTTTTCGTCTGCTACGCAGACCGGCCCTCGCCATGCTAGACTTTTTTCGAATTTGAATGGAAATCTGCTGTCTTGGCCGGATTGAAAAGAACGCTGATTCCCCTGGGGGCGGCCATCGTGGTGGCGCTGGCGGCAATGGGGGGACTGGAAACGATGCAGGAGCCGCCGCCGTCACAGGTTGCGGAATTGTCCTTCAACGCATTCGCCGAAGGCGTGGATCTGAAATTCCACGATGCCGGCGGCGCGATTGCTTACGCGCTGCGGGCAGTCAGCCAGACCCGCTTCAATGACGACAGCATCGAATGGTCGCGGCCCTCCCTGCAATGGTATGAAGACGGCGCCGCCGACTGGCATGTCGAAGCCGAACAGGGCTTCGCCGCGCCTTCCGGGGACAGTCTGCGTTTGAGCGGCAATGTCGCCCTGCTCCGGCAACGCGAAGACGGCGACGCGCTGACGCTCACCACAAATATGCTCGATATAGACCTGGCCGGCGAAATCCTGTCCACCGACGAACCGGTGAGAATGATCGCCGGCGGCCTGCGTCAGGACGCGGCCGGATTCGTACTCAATCTGCCGGAAGACTCCCTGCTCATGTTCGGCGGTGTAAGAGGCAGTCATGTGCGGCCCTGAGCGCGGAAATCCGACCAAGGGTCGTCATTCCGCGCGCGGTCGCGGAATTCATCCATTGCCGATGGGAAAGTTGCGGCATGTTCATGCTTGAACGCGCCCGTCCGCTTGCTTGCGCCGCCCTGCTATTCTGGGCCACCGGCGCGAAGACGCTGGAAAACGACAGCGGGCAGGTGATCGAATGGAGCGCCGACGGCGATTCTTCGATGTCGACCGAAGGCGGCGCGCGCCGTTTGCATATGACCGAAAACGTCGCCATTACCCAGGGCAGCCTGGAAATCAACGGCGACGAGGCGCTGCTCGAATACAGCACCGATACCAATGAGTTGAGCCGGGTGACCGTCCAGGGCGCGCCCGCGCGCTATCGTCAGGCCCTCGACGACGACGACGGCATCGTCTCCGGCAGCGGCGACACGATCCTGTTCTATGAAGACGAAGACGGCAACACCGTCATCGAACTCGTGGGCAATGCCGATATCAGCTCGCGCGACATGAACACCAGTTGCGAAACGATTCTCTACGTGACCGAACTCGAACTCATTCGCGCCAGCGGCAACTGTGCGGGGGCCTTCACCCCGGGGAACGACTGAGCCCATGTTGGAAGCGGCCGGCCTGGTCAAGAGTTACCGGGGACGCCAGGTGGTGAACAATGTCTCGCTGCGCATCGGCCGCGGCGAAGTCGTCGGCCTGCTCGGTCCCAACGGCGCCGGCAAGACCACCTGCTTTTACATGATGGTCGGGCTAATCCGCCCCGACGCCGGCGATGTCTTTATCGACGGCGGCAAGGTCACTTCCCTGCCGATCCACCGCCGCGCCGCACACGGTCTGGCCTATCTGCCCCAGGACGCGTCGATCTTCCGTACCTTGAGCGTCGAGGACAATATTCTCGCCATTCTCGAAACGCGCAAGGATCTCGACCGGCAGGCGCGCCGGAATCGGCTCGAAACCCTGCTTGAGGAATTCAACATCGGCCATGTGCGCGCGAGCAAGGGCATGAGTCTTTCCGGAGGCGAGCGGCGGCGCACCGAGATCGCCCGCACCCTCGCCACCGATCCGGGCTATCTGCTGCTCGACGAACCTTTCGCCGGCATCGATCCGATCTCGGTCGCCGACATCAAGCATCTCATCGGTCATCTCAAATCCAGGGACATCGGCATCCTGCTCACCGACCACAACGTCCGGGAAACTCTCGACATCTGCGAAAAAGCCTGCATCGTCAGCGAAGGCCGCATCATCGCCGACGGCGAACCGGCCGAAATCCTCGCCAACCAGACCGTCCGCGAGGTCTATCTCGGAGAGCATTTCGACATCGGTTTATAACCTTTTATATGCGTTTATAAGGTAGTATAAGAAAAACCGCTATAAATTGGTTAGAGGTTAATATGGACCCGCTGAAAAATCCTTTCGCACCTGGCGCCGGTTCGCAGCCGCCGGAACTTGCCGGTCGCGATGACATCCTTGAACAGTCGGACATTGCGCTTCAGCGCGTGCTGCGGGGAAGGCAGGATCGTTCCCGGATGCTGCTCGGTTTGCGCGGAGTCGGCAAGACGGTGCTGCTCAACAAAATCGAACGAACCGCCGAGTTGCGCGGGCATTTGACATCCTTCATCGAAGCGCCGGAAGACGACAGTCTGGTACGAACGCTTTATCCACAAATGGCGGGGGTGCTGCGACGCCTGTCCGCAATGGAATCGGCGAAAGCGCATGTCCTCGCGGGTATGCGGGCCCTGCGGGGATTTTCGATAGCCTTTCAAGTGGGCTCGCTGGAGATTGCTTTGCCGGCGGACCCGGAGCCGGGCGTCGCGGACAGTGGCATGCTTGAGTCCGACCTCGCGGACTTGTTCATCCGCATCGGCGAAGCGGCCCAAAGCGCTGGAAAAGCCTGGACGCTTTTCATCGACGAAATTCAATACCTGCGCAACGAAGAACTGGCGGCGGTCATTGTCGCGCTGCATCGCGCCAGCCAAAGGGGACTGCCCATCCTTTTCTTCGGCGCCGGATTGCCGCAAGTGGCGAAACTTTCGGGCGAAGCGAAGTCTTACGCCGAAAGACTGTTCTCGTTCATTTCAGTTGGCGCTCTAGGCTCGGATCCCGCCAGCCGCGCAATCATCGAACCCATCCGCGCCGAAGGCGAAAGCATTACCGCTGCCGCGACCGAACGCATTATTCGCGAAACCCGGGGCTATCCTTACTTCCTCCAGGAATGGGGCTTCCAAACATGGAAGCTTGCTGACGTATCGCCCATCGCCGAATCTGTCGTCGAAGCGGCCACCAAAGAGTCGCTTGAACATCTGGACGGCGGATTTTTTCGCGTTCGCTACGAAAGTCTGACTCCGAGTGAGCGCGATTATGTGAAGGCGATGGCCCAACTCGGCCAGGGTCCTTGCAATACCGCCGAGGTCGCCGAAGTCATGGGCGAAAAAATCACCGCGCTCGGCCCGCGCCGCGCCAGTATCGTCAAGAAAGGCATCGTCTACAGCCCAGGCCACGGCGAGATCGACTTCACCGTGCCGCTATTCGACGAATTCATCCGCCGCGAGGCATTGGGCTGAACTTGCCCCCATGCTATATGCTAAGCTGCTCAAAAATCGTCATTTCAGACTTGAAGCAGATGTGCCATGTTTGATACTTCTAATGCCCGTTACTGGGGCTACCGAATTGACACAGACAGAATCCCATTCTTTTGGGAAGAATTGGAGGAAAACCGATTAAGACAAGGTTGGGGGTATGATCCGGGCCAAGACTTGCGTATTCTTTCTGTCGATGAAGGTGCTGCACGGAACAAAAGAATGCGAACCGTTAGAAAAGGGGATATTCTTTTAGTTCCACGATTACCTACTTGGGGCAAAGTGGCGGTCGTTCAAGCCACAACAGATTGGAAAGATGGTTATCGGTTTGAAATTAGCGATAAGTTCGGGGACTACGGGCACATATTTCCCGCACAGCATCTGAAAAGTTTTAAGAGAACAAGCCCGCCAGTAACGGGAGCAATCAAGTCAACACTAAAACACCCAATGCGGTTCTGGAATATTGATCGCCTTGCCGAAGATGTGCAAAAGATTATTGATGCGAGCGACGAGGATCTCGGCACCAGTCTCGACGTTACGGATAGCGTGAGTGAAGTTATCAAAGATGAATTTAGAAACTTGTTTGATGAACAAAAATTTGCGGAAAATTTGATTGAAAAATTGAACAAAAAATTCAGCAATGAAGATTGGGAGAAAATTCTCGAACAGGTTTTTCAAAAGCGATATCCGAGTGCGCAAATTGATAAGGTTGGGGGTAAGAAAGAAGAACTTCATGGCTCTGACATTTTAATCAAGATTCCCTCTCCATCAGAAGAGAAGCAGCATGCCATTGCTATCCAAATTAAAGATTGGGTTGGCAATGTATCAATTGATGGTGTAATTAATCAAATTGCTAAAGCTACATATTAGCAAGACCAAGAAGGTTTCAATTTGATCGAAAAAATTGTTGTTTTTACTAGGGTAAGCAAGAAAGGAAACGAACATCTTTTGGAACATGATCAGATTAAATCGAGTCGTATCTCACTTATTTTCAAAGAACATCTCGGATTGCTTCTTGCGAACTATGGAAAGTCAATTATCGGCTTGGAAAGCGACGATTAGCATTTGTGTCAAGGACAACAACTCTCATTTTGATTAGATGTAACCGCAACTCCGTATCTTATTCTGGAACGGATCGAAGCTATCCACGAGATATAAGAGGCGAAAGCCAGTTAGTTTCGGTTTCTTTGGCAGCTACGGCATTGACCTAGCTTGTAATCTCCTTTCAACCTTTGCCTACAGTCTTCAAAAAGGATGTTTTCATCAAGATGACACAGTTTGCCGTAGTTTGTTCGACTTCCTTTAAATCGCTCGTGATTGAGTGAAGAATCACAGGGCAACTTGTGTATAGTCAACTTTCCTTCCAAAACTTTCGTCCCTTCCTTATTTATGAATCCGCTAGCTACAAAGCCGCTATTTTGATTTTGTTTCAGCCATTCTTCATAGCCTGATTCATTTTCAAAAAAATATTTTGGATGTCTACTGATCATTTCAGATTTCCAGTCAAGAGGTAGTGTTTAATCATTCCCACAAGATCACTTTTAAGAAGCTCCAACATACCTATCATTGGTGTTACATCTTCTGGGCTTGAAACATACATTTCATGTTCACCACTATTGCCATCTTCGTAAGTATAAGTAACTACAATAGATTTGATTTTGTTATCTCTATGATTCTCAACTAAATTTTGGATCACAGATTCTGCAGATTTCCTTAGAGTAAGACGTACAACATTGCTCACTTCGTATTGCTCCTAGTGGGTGAATAGTGCAGCCCGAGATTCCAACGGCATGCCAAGGAGGGGGCCATTGGAAACTGAATCAGCCGTCGGGCGCATCGCAGCCTTAAGGTACCCCCCTCAAAATGAATCTAGCGTATCAGTAACTATCGAAAAACACCAACCGGTTTGGCCGGATTGCAGGTTACAAAAAACCTTCCTTACAAACGAATGTCTAGCGTATTGATTTTGCGTCATGCTTTGTCAAGCGCAGAATGACAGCTTCCCGGCTCTGCACGGCGTGAGTCGCCGTCTGGCGGGCTGTATGCAGCGGGCGTGCGAGGCAGGACGCCGAGCCCGAAGCCTACAGGGAAGTATTTACGGCGTCCGCTGCATACAGCCCGCCAGACGGCGACGGTTCGAAGCCACTTGCCGGAGGAGGAGACAGCACACTTAAGCAAGGACAGTGCCAATCTTATGCGCTATACTCACCGAGTCGCTCCAAAAGGGCGGCAGATCACGAATTTCAGGTCCCATCGAACCTATGAAACTCTCGCTTCAGCTCAAGCTCGGCCAGCATCTGGCGATGACTCCGCAGCTTCAGCAGGCGATCAAACTCCTGCAACTTTCCAATTTCGACCTGCACCAGGAAGTCGTGCAAATGCTCGAATCCAATCCCATGCTCGAGCTTGAAGAAGCGGCGAACGAACAAGAGAAAGAATTCAGCGCGCAAGTTACGGTCAGCGAGAATTGGCAGGACCATTATCCCTCCACCTGGGGCGGTTCGTCCTGGCACGGCGAACCCTTCGATTTCGAAGCGGGAAGTTCCGAAGAAGACAGTTTGCAGGATCATCTGCTCTGGCAATTGAACCTGACGCCCATGTCGGACCGGGACCGGTCCATCGCTCTTGCGATCATCGACGCCATCGACGTCAACGGCATGCTCAGCGTCGATCTCGACTCGATCCTGGCCGGCTTCGACCCCGAATCGCAAGTCGGCCCCGACGAGGCGCTGGCGGTTCTGCATCGCATCCAGCAATTCGACCCGATCGGCGTCGGTTCCCGCAATCTTTCGGAATGCCTGCTGCTGCAACTCGACCAGATCACCGATCCGGAACTGGAACAGCCGACCGCGAATGCCAAGGTGCTCGTGAAAGATCATCTCGATCTGCTGGCAAGCCACGACTACTCACAACTGAAGCGGCGCACCCGGCTGCGTGAGGCGGAACTCGGGGAATCCATCCGCCTCATCGAATCGCTCAACCCCCGGCCGGGCGCGCATATCTCGCCGGCGACCGCGGGATATGTGGTTCCCGACGTAATCGTCAGCCGCGATGCGGTATCCGGCGCCTGGCGGGTCGATCTGAACCCCGACAGCGCGCCGCGCATTCGAATCAACCAGGACTACGCGGCGCTCGCTTCGAGATCGGGCAACGGAGACGACATGAGTTATCTGCGCAGCAATCTGCAGGAAGCGCGCTGGTTTCTCAAAAGCCTGCAAAGCCGCAACGAGACCTTGATGAAAGTCGCGACAAAGATCGTCGAACACCAGCGGGATTTCCTCGAAAACGGCGAAGAAGCCATGAAACCGCTGGTGCTGCACGACATTGCCGAGGCGGTGGACATGCACGAGTCGACGATTTCCCGGGTGACCACGCAGAAGTACATGCATACGCCGCGGGGCGTGTTTGAACTGAAATATTTCTTCTCGTCTCACGTCTCCACCGCCAACGGGGGAGAGTGTTCGTCGACGGCGATTCGCGCCATCATCAGGAAGCTGATCGCGGAGGAGAACGCCAGCAAGCCCCTGTCCGACAGCAAGATCACCGCGCTGCTGCAACAGCGCGGCATCAACGTCGCCCGCCGCACCATCGCAAAGTACCGGGAATCGCTTTCCATCCCCCCTTCCAACGAGCGCAAGCGGCTGGCGCCGCCGGCAACCGGGTAGTCGGACCAGGACGACGACCCAGGACATTGCAAAAGGGATTCTCAGCATGCAGATGGAAGACATCCTAGCACCCTCGCGCTGCCTCTGCGCCTTCGAAGGCCATAGCAAGAAGAGGCTGTTCTACAACATCAGCGAACGGATCGCCGAAGAGGTTCCCGGCGTCGACGCCGACGCCGTGTTCCATGCCCTCATGGCCCGGGAACAGCTCGGCAGCACCGGTCTCGGAAACGGCATCGCCATTCCCCATTGCCGCGTGGAAGGCTGTTCCGACGTGATCGGCATGCTTGTCACCTTGCGCGAACCGATCGACTTCGACGCAATGGACGACCGTCCTGTGGACCTGCTCTTCTTTCTCGTGGCGCCCAACGTCAGGGACGACGATCACGTGCGCACGCTGGCGTCCGTGGCGACCCTGTTCAACGACGGGGATTTCTGTTTCACCTTGCGCAATACAAGCGATGTGGATGATCTATATACTGTCACCGTCACGTACCAGGCGTGACATCCGGCTCAAGCCCCGTGCTTTGTCCCGGGCTTGACAACCCGTGATTAACGAACAGCGCCTTGCATGAAACTGACCATAATCAGCGGACGTTCGGGTTCCGGCAAGAGTACGGTGCTGCGCTATCTTGAGGACCACGGCTATCACTGCGTCGACAATCTCGCCGCCAGTCTGCTGCCGGCCCTGACCGAGCGCATCGCCACCGGGTCCGATGGCATCGTCAACGTCGCCGTCAGTATCGACGCGCGCAACCTGTCGGTGGACCTGTCGCTCGTTCCCGGCATCGTCGAACAGTTCAAACGCCACGAGATTCCGGTCGACGTCGTGTTCCTCGACGCCGGCGGCGAGACCCTGCTCAAGCGCTTCAGCGAAAGCCGCCGCAAGCATCCGCTTTCGACCGACCAGGTCGGATTGCGCGAGGCCATCGACAAGGAATCGGAACTGCTCGAACCCATCGCCCTGCTTGCCAGCCTGAGCATCGATACGAGCAGCATGTCCCTGCAGCAATTGCAGGATGCGATCAGCCAGCGCATTATCGAGAAATCGGAAACCGGCCTTGCCCTGCAGTTCCAGTCCTTCGGCTTCAAGAACGGCATACCGGCGGACGCCGACATCGTCTACGATGTGCGCTGTCTGCCGAATCCGTATTGGGAAACGCGCCTGCGGGCGCAAAGCGGACTCGACGATCCGGTGCGTTCGTTCCTGGAGTCGTTCGATATCGTGCAGGAGATGTTTACCGACATTTGCGGGTTCCTTGAAACCTGGCTGCCGCGGTTCGAGGAGAACAGCCGCAGCTATATCACCGTGGCTGTGGGTTGTACCGGCGGCCAGCACCGCTCGGTCTTTTTCTGCGAGAAACTCGCGCGTCATTTCGAAGGCAGGATCGCCAACGTCCAGGTCCGTCATCGGGAAATGCGGACCTGACCATGCGCAGCGCGGAAACTCTCATCGTCAACAAGGCCGGACTGCACGCCAGGGCGGCTTCGAAACTGGTAGAACTTACTTCGCGCTTCGCCAGCGACATTCGCATCGGCCATGAGAAAATGGTCGACGGCAAAAGCATCCTGGCGTTGATGATGCTTGCCGCGGTGAAAGGCACCACCTTGCGCATCGAAGTGGACGGGGCCGACGAGCACGAGGCCCTGCCCTCGATCATCGGGCTGATCGAGGACGGATTCGGCGAAGATCCCTAGGGAAGCTCTGACTTGGTCAGCGCTTCCTTGCGGCAGATGGATGTGCCGCCGAATTCGATGGCGCAAGCCATTGGATTCGGGAGCAAAACAAAACCACGCTTTTGTTTTGCGATAATGAAAAATTCCATGGATGGAATTTTTCAGAATTCTAAGCCGGGCGAAGGATCAACGAGAAGAGCGAATGTCCGAGACCGAGTACAAGAGCGACTACGTCCAGTTGCTGAATCAGGCGCTGGAAAGCGGTTCGCTTTATCAGGTGCGGCAGATGATCAAGACGCTGCCGGCCGCCGGCGTCGCGCATCTGCTCGAATCCTCGCCGCCCAAGGCTCGCAGCGTACTCTGGCAATTGCTCGACAAGGGCGCCGAAGGCGAGGTCATCCAGTACCTCAACGAAGACCTGCAAAGCGTGTTCCTGAGCGAATACGACGCCGCCGAGGTGGCCGAACTCGCGGCCGGACTCGAGCCCGATGACCTGGCCGACATCCTCCAGCAACTGCCCCAGCAGGTCGCCGCCGAAGTGCTGCAGGCGATGGACGAACAGGATCGCCAGCGCGTCGAGACTGTGCTGTCCCACGACGAGGACACCGCCGGCGGCCTGATGAACACCGACACCATCACCGTGCGCAAGGGCCATTCGGTGGAGCTCGTCTTGCGCTATCTGCGCCGGCACGACGAAATTCCCGAAATGACCGACAACATCCACGTGGTGAACCGCCAGGACATGTTCCTCGGCATCCTGCCGTTGCGCGAACTGCTCGTGTCCGATCCGGTCACCCTGGTCATGGACGTCATGCGCACCGATATCGAAGCGATCCCGGTTTCCATGCCCGCGGAACAGGTGGCGCAGTTATTCGAACAACACGACTGGGTCTCGGCGCCGGTGGTCGACGAGAACGGCAAGCTCGTCGGCCGCATTACGATCGACGACGTGGTCGACGTCATCCGCGACAGCACCGAACACTCGCTGATGAGCATGGCCGGCCTCGACGAGGAAGACGACACCTTCGCCCCGGTGCTGAAGACCGCCCGCCGGCGCGCCGTCTGGCTCGGCGTCAATCTCGTCGCCGCGGCGCTTGCCGCACTCGTGATCTACGCCTTCCAGGACGTGGTCGATCAACTCGTCTACCTGGCGGTGCTCATGCCCATCGTCGCCAACATGGGGGGCGTCGCCGGCACCCAGACCCTCACCCTGGTGATCCGCAGCATCGCCCTCGGCCATATCAGTCCCTCCAACAGCGCCTGGCTCGTGATCCGCGAACTCAACGTGGCCATGCTCAACGGCCTGGTCTGGGCCGTGGGCATGGGGCTGATCGCGATGTTCTGGTACGGCGACCTGCTGCTCGCGCTGATCGCCGGCGCCGCCATGATGTTCAATATCGTCAGCGCCGCCCTCGCCGGCGCCTGGCTGCCCCTGTTCCTGCGCCGCGTCAATCTCGACCCGGCCCTCGCCGGCTCGGTAGTCCTGCACACCCTCACCGACTCCATCGGCTTCTTCGCCGTCCTCGTCCTCGCACAGGTGTTTTACCTCTGAATCTCGGCTTGCGCCGCGAACCATTTCGGAATATATTCCGAATTAGCTTGACCAATTCGGAATATATTCCAAATGAGTCTGTACGAACGCCAGCTATCTCTTGACCTACCAAGTGGGCAATCCGCCTTCCTCTGGGGGCCGCGAAAAGTCGGGAAGTCTACGCTCCTGGCCCAGCGGTTTCCCGACTCGATGCGGTTCGACCTGCTGGATACGCACAAGCTCATCCAGTACACCCGCGAGCCTTGGACTTTCCGGCAGGAAGTGCTGGCCTTGCCGGAAGCGCAACGTCTGCGCCCGATTATCGTTGACGAAGTGCAGAAGGCGCCGGCGATTCTGGATGAAGTTCACGGCTTGATCGAGAGCCAGGGCCTTTCCTTCATTCTCTGCGGTTCCAGCGCCCGAAAGTTGAAGCGGGGACGCGCCAATCTGCTCGGCGGCAGGGCCTGGCGGTTTCATCTGCACCCTCTGAGTTGGCGGGAAATCCCGGAATTCGACCTGATGCGGGCGCTCAACAGAGGACTGGTGCCGGCCCACTACGACAGCGGCGCGCATCGCCGAACGCTCGACGGCTACCTCAACGACTATCTCAAGGAGGAAGTGTTCGACGAAGGCCTGACCCGCAACGCCGCGGCATTCTCCCGATTTTTTGACGCGCTCGGCTTCAGCCACAGCGAGATTCTCAACTTTTCGAGCCTGGCGAGAGATTGCGGCGTCGATTCGAAAACCGTCAAGGAGTATTTCCAGATTCTCGACGACATGCTGCTCGGCTGCATGATCGAACCATACGCCAAGCGCCGCTCACGGGCCGTCATCACGCGAGCGCCGAAATTCTATTTGTTCGACGTCGGCGTGGCGGGCCATTTAACGGACCGCAGAATCGAGCGCGCACAGGGACCGGACTTCGGCCGCGCCCTGGAGCACTTCATCCTGACAGAGTTGCTCACCTACCGCAGCTATTCGGAAACGGATTTTCCGATTCGCTTCTGGCGCACCAAGTCCGGCCTCGAAGTCGATTTCGTGCTGGGCGCCGCGGGGCAAATCGCCATCGAAGTCAAGGGCGGCCGCGTTCGCCAGAACGACTTCAACGGCATCACTGCTTACAACGCGGAACACGAACCGGAGTCAGCCCTGATCGTGTGCGCCGAATCCAACGCCCGCCGAGTCGACGCCATCGACGTCCTCCCCTGGCAAGCGTTTCTCGAAAAACTCTGGTCCGGCGACTTGGCGAGGCATCTCTAATGACCGATAACTCAGGGCGTTCAAGACTCTCACCCTTCAGTAGCGGCGCATCGCCCCAACCAAAATCGAACCGTACTCGATCGACGGTTCACCAACGCGTTTCGACACGACGAGCTTTGGCACGTTATGGATTGTGCGGTTGGGAATTTGCAGTCTCTGGTTACCCGGCCATCTGCGAAGGCCGCGATGCGGCGGCAGATTGATTTGATTTGGAGATGTGTTGTGGTCGCAAGGCGCGGATCACCGCTTCGGGCTCATGGGCTATCACACGCAGCAAATTGGCCGCGGAACCGCTAACCTTCCTCTCACCCTGCTCCCATTTTCGGTATCCCGAAAGGCTCATTCCCATAAGCGGCGCCATTTCCGCTTGGGTGAGGCTTACCCGTTCCCGCACCTCCCTCGGCGTGAGAAATTCGTGAACAGTCGCAGGACCTTCCCTTTTCGCATGGGCGAGCGCTTCCCTGAGGGATTGAATCAAATCTTCACCGAAAGTACTCATTTCACCTCCTTTCGCACCCCTCCCGTGCCGGGAATTTCGGTCCCCGCAAGCGGATTGGACGCAAGCAGCCAAATTAAATCCCGCCGCTCCGCGTCGTTGAACAACTTATCCGCCTGTCGGCAAAAAGCGGTGTCTCGGCAACTGTTCTCAACTGCAATTGTATGCCCCATTGGGTTAGTTTAGTCAAGTTCGTCCTCTCGATTGTTCTCTACCTTTCACGCAGCCCCACCGATAGGTATAGCCCTTGAAGGCGAACCGCGCTGAATTTTGAGTGGAATCCGCGAAATCGGGCAGAAATCCGGTTCTCGCACAGTTGATCAGAAGCTGAAATTCAGGACTTAATTCCCGATTTCGATTCGAAATATGGAATTAAGTCCCGAATCGGTATAGAGTTTCGCCATGTTTGAGCGGATTTTACAGTTGCCGCGCGGCCATTCTTGCTTTCTGTTCGGCGCGCGGGGAACCGGCAAAACCACCTTTATCAAGCGGGCGTTCGACCCGGATGCTTCGCTGTACGTCGATTTGCTGGACCCTGAAACCGAAGATAACTACCGCAGACAACCGGGCCGGCTGGAAAGCGAAGTCTCGGCGCTGCCGGCGTCGGTGCGATGGGTGCTGATCGACGAAGTGCAGCGGGCGCCCAGACTGCTCGATGTGGCGCACCGGCTGATCGAGAACACCGACAAATGTTTGGTGCTGACTGGCTCAAGCGCCCGCAAGCTCAAACGAGGGGCGTCCAATCTGCTGGCCGGACGGGCGCTCTTGCACAATCTCTTTCCGCTCACCGCGCCGGAGTTGCGGGATGCTTTCGTGCTCGAAGACGCCTTGCGCTGGGGAGCCTTGCCGCAAATTTACTCATTCGCGGACAGCGCCGACAAAAACGCATACCTTCGCGCCTACGCACTTACTTATCTGAAAGAAGAAATCGCCGCCGAACAGATCACCAGGCGGCTCGACCCGTTCCGGGAGTTTCTCGAAGTCGCGGCCCAAGCGAATGGAACCATCGTCAATTACGCGAATATCGCGCGCGACGTGGGAGTGGATCCCAAGACCGTCGTTACCTACTTTCAGATTCTGGAAGACACGCTGATCGGCTTTCACCTGCCCGCCTATCACCGGTCGGTCAGGAAACAACAACGCGCCAACCCGAAGTTCTATTTTTTCGACATCGGGGTCAAACGGGCGCTGGAGCGAACCCTGGAACTTCCGCTTCGAAGTGGAACCTACGAATTCGGCAAGCTGTTCGAGCAATTGGTCGTTACCCAGATCGCACACCTCGCGCGTTACCGCTTCCCGGACTGGCGGCTGTTCCACCTTCGAACCGGCGCCGGGGCCGAGATCGACTTGCTGATCGAGCGGCCCGGCCTGCCCCCGGTTTTGATCGAGATCAAATCCACCGAGCGCGTGGACGAGCGCGACACGCGCATCCTCGAAGGATTTACCGGAGATTTCGACCGCCCGCTGGCCTTGTGCGTCAGCAGGGACGCGGCGCGCATGCAGGTCGGCGGCGTGCTGTGTCTACACTGGCGCGATGCCTTGGACGAACTGGGCCTCGCGGAGTAGTTTCAAGTATTCTCGCTATCCCCATGAGATTCTGCGACTTCGCTTCGCTACGCGCAGAATGACGGCAGTACGCTGTGTTTTACTCGCCGGGGGATGTGTACTACCATCGCAGCCACTTGCGAATTCCGGACGATAACGATCGGGGACGACATGCCGGAAAGGAATGACGACGCCTATTGGAAGGCCAACATCCGGCTGGTGCTGAGCCTGCTTGCGGTGTGGTTCATCGTTTCCTTCGGCGCCGGCATCCTGTTCGTCGAAGTGCTCGACAACATCCGCATGGGCGGCTTCAAGTTCGGCTTCTGGATGGCCCAGCAAGGTTCGATCTTCGTCTTCATCGTCCTCATCTTCGTCTACATCAACCGCATGGACAAACTCGATGAGCGCTACCGGCGCTCCGGGTCGGACAGGGAAGACTCCACGCAATGAGCGTTCAGTTCTGGACTTTTCTGTTCGTTATCCTGACCTTCGGCCTCTACATCGGCATCGCCATCTGGTCGCGGGTGCGTTCGACCCAGGATTTCTACGTCGCGGGCAAGCACGTGCCGCCCATCGCCAACGGCATGGCCACCGCCGCCGACTGGATGTCGGCCGCCTCGTTCATCTCGATGGCGGGGCTGATTTCCTTTCTCGGCAGGGACGGCGCTTTCTACCTGATGGGCTGGACCGGCGGCTACGTGCTGCTGGCGCTGCTGCTCGCGCCTTATCTGCGCAAGTTCGGCAAGTACACCGTCCCCGATTTCATCGGCGACCGGTACTATTCCCAGACCGCGCGCTTGACCGCGGTGTTCTGCGCGATCGTGATTTCCTTCGTGTACGTCTGCGGGCAGATGCAAGGCGCCGGCATTGTTTTTTCCCGCTTTCTCGAAGTCGATATCGTCTACGGCGTGATGATCGGCATGGCCATCGTCTTTTTCTACGCCGTGCTCGGCGGCATGAAAGGCATCACCTACACCCAGGTCGCGCAATATTGCGTGCTGATCTTCGCCTTCATGGTGCCGGCGATCTTCATTTCGATTCTGATGACCGGCCAGGCGATTCCGCAAATCGGTTTCGGGTCGCAACTTACCGAAGCCTTCGGCGGCGGCTACCTGCTCGACCGGCTCGACGGCCTCAGCGAGCAACTCGGTTTTCCAGCCTATACGGAAGGCCAACGCAGCATGCAGGACATGTTCTTCATCACCGCGGCGCTGATGATCGGCACCGCCGGCCTGCCACACGTCATCATTCGTTTCTTCACCGTACCGGGGGTGCGCGAGGCGCGCAAATCGGCGGGCTACGCGCTGATCTTCATCGCCATCCTCTATACCACCGCGCCCGCTGTCGCCGCCTTCGCCCGCACCAACCTGATCAATACCGTGGACAACGTCGAATACAGCGCCATGCCGGAGTGGTTCAACAAGTGGGAAGCGACCGGGCTGATCACTTTCGAGGACCGCAACGGCGACGGCCTGATTCAATACACCGGCAATGCGGCGACCAATGAGTTGGACGTCAACCGCGACATCATGGTGCTGGCGAATCCGGAGATCGCCGAACTGCCCAACTGGGTGGTGGCGCTCGTCGCCGCCGGCGGCCTGGCCGCGGCGCTGTCCACCGCGGCGGGACTGCTGCTGGTGATTTCCTCGGCGGTGTCGCACGACTTGCTCAAACGCGCCTACATGCCCGAGATCACCGAAAAGGAAGAATTGCTTTTCGCGCGCATGTCGATCTTCATGGCGGTGCTCGTGGCGGGCTATTTCGGCATCAATCCGCCGGCCTATGTGGCCCAGGTCGTGGCCTTCGCCTTCGGACTCGCGGCGGCCTCGTTCTTCCCGGCCATCGTGATGGGGATTTTCCAGCGCCGCATGAACCGCCATGGCGCGGTCGCCGGCATGATTGCCGGCTTCGGCTTCACCGCGCTCTACATCATCTATTTCCGCTTCGTCAATCCCGCGGTCGACAACGCCGAAAACTGGCTGTTCGGCATTTCTCCGGAAGGCATCGGCAGCCTGGGTGCGCTGCTCAACCTGCTGGTCGCCTGGACCGTCTGCCGCTTCACGCCCGAACCCCCAGCCGAAGTACAGGCCCTCGTCGCCGAAATCCGCCGCCCTGAAGTCGATTGAACAAAGCGTCATTCCGTGGGAAATGAAATGCGATTCGAGGGGATCTACACGCCGATCGTCACGCCGTTCAGGGACGATCTGTCGATCGACTTCAATGCTTACGGGCGAATCATCGACTGGCAGGCGGACAACGGCGTTCATGCCATAATCGTCGGCGGCTCGACGGGGGAATTCTTCTCCCTGACGCGGGAAGAGCGGGTCGAGCAGTTCGAATTCGCGGTGGAGCGCGCCGCGGGACGGCTGCCCGTGGTCGCCGGCGTCAACGACTTGCTCGTTGACCGTTGCTGCGAGTTGGCGGCAGCGGCCCGGGACGCCGGCGCCGATGCGCTGCTTGTCGCGGCGCCGCCATACGGGTTGCCGGGCCAGGAAGAACTCGCCGGGCATTGCCTGCGGATCGATCGCGCCGCCGGCTTGCCAATCATCCTTTACAACTATCCCGGCCGAACCGGCGTCAACATGGAGCGGGAATTCCTCGACCGCATCGCCGGAAGCGCCAACTTCCAGGCGATCAAGGAATCGAGCGGCGAGATCGAGCGCATTCAAATGCTGGCGCGCGAATATCCCGAACTCCAGCTCAGCGCCGGCTCGGAAGACCTCGTGCTCGAATTTTTCGCCTGGGGCGCGCGCAGTTGGGTGTCGGTGGTGGCCAACTTCTTCCCCCGCGAGGCTGTGCGCCTTTACGAGACCTGCGTGCTTGAAGGCGATTTCGATAAAGGCCGCAGAATGACTTCCGCCTTGCTGCCGCTCATGATCTGCCTGGAGAAAGGCGGCAAATTCCTGCAAAGCGTCAAGTACGCCTGCGAACTGCTCGACCGTCCGGGCGGGCCGGTCAGACCTCCCTTCCAGCCGATGAACGAAGAACTTCGCGGCGAATTGTCGCGCATCGTCGAGGCGGCTGAAATTTCTCTCCGGGCAATATAAGTCACCAGTTCGGGGCGGGCACGGTTTCGATCGGCATGGGGCCTTCGGGAATGCCGTATTCGTCCTTCCTGGCGCGAACCATGGCGCGAATCTCCACGAGCAGTTCCGGTACGTCGTAGACGATGCCGTCCTTGATCGTATAGCGAATGCCGCCAACCCGTTCGACTTCACGGTTGTCGTCGTTCAGCCTTATCGCGCCGGTGCCATGCAGCACATGCAGATTGGCCAGGGGATTCTCCTCGACCACGACGAAATCCGCTTTCTTGCCGACCCTGATCGTGCCGACCTCGTCCTCTATGCCGATCACCTGGGCGCCCACCATGGTCGCCGCATGGATGACTTCCAGCGGCGTGAACCCGGCCTCGCGCAGCAGATGCATCTCGGTGATGTAGCCGAATCCGTAGAGATTGTAGATGTAGCCGGAATCGGAACCGACCGACACCTTGCCGCCGCGGTTCTTGTACTCGTTGATGAAGGCCATCCACAGGCGATAGTTCTCCTGCCAGGCGATCTCGTCCTCGAGCGTCCAGTAGAACCAGTAGGAGCCGTGGGCGTCGCGATTCGGGCGATAGAATTCCCACAATTCGGGCATGGTGTATTTCTCGTGCCAGATCGCCCGGCTCGTCCGCATGAAGTCGCGGCTCGTCAGATATGCCGTGAAGGTCGGCGACAATGCGAAGTCGCGGTCGAGCAAGGTCTGCATGACCTCGTTCCATCTATCGCTGCCCGGTCCCGCCGCCTGCTCCCACAGGCGCCCGGCCTCGCCGAAGCGGTGCTGCTCGTTCTGATAGACATAGTCGTCCGGGTAGTGCTGGATCGTGCGATCCTCGAACAGCGCTTCGGGCAGACCGTACCAATGCTCCATCGAGCGCAGCCCCCAGCCCGAAGTGTCCAGCACGTTGGCGTGTTTTACCGCGAGCTGGGCGTGATGCATGGTCGAGTTGAGGCCGATCTCTCTTGCTTCGTCGAGCGCCGCGATCATGATTTCCTCGGGCGCGCCGAAGAACTTGACGCCCGTCGCGCCCATCTCCTGAATCCGGCGAATCCGCTCCCTGGCCTGCTCCGGAGTATTGACGGCCCCTGCCTCGCGGGCATCGAAAGCGGGATACACCTCAAGGCGGGGGCCGGTGATCTCGTTCGCGGCGAGCCTTTCGGCCACATCGACTTCCCAGGGCGTGCCATGGCTACCGCTGACCGTGCGGCCGCTGGTGACGCCATGGGCCAGCCAGAGCTTGAGGATATAGTCCGGCGGCACGTTCTGGCCGGTCTGCTCCGAGTGGAGATGCAGATGCGTGTCGATAAAGCCGGGCAGCACGTACATGCCCGAAACATCGATTTCCCGGCCGCCGTCCGATGGCGGGCGGTCGTCCGGATCGATTTCGAGCCGAGGAAAGCCGACGACATCTATTTCGGCGATGCGGTCGTTTTCGACGACGATATCGACCGGCCCCTGGGTGGGGGCGCCGGTTCCGTCGATCATGTAGGCGCCGCGCAGAATCAGGCGTTCGAACGGACCTTCGCCTTCGTCGCGTTCCGGAATGACGGGCAGCCCGTCCTGGGCGAATCCGGCGCCCGCCGCAAACAGGGCCAGGGCCGCGCCGGCGAGCGCGGTTTGCAATCCGAGCGTGCTTCTCATCTAAACCCCCTCCTGTCATGCCGAACGCAGGGGACGGCGTCGGGCAGTCATCGATCGCGGTTATCGCGACAATAGGGAAGCACTGGTTAATCCAAGGCTTTCCTGCGGCACAGGGATGTGCCGCCGAATTCGATGGCGCCAGCCATAGAATTCGGGAGCAAAACAAAACCACGCTTTTGTTTTGCGATAACGAAAAATTCCATGGATGGAATTTTTCGTAGAATAGATAGCATACATTGTATATTCCGCCCAGATATATAAGACCAGCTAAACGGGCCCGGCAATTGAAAGCACTGGACATCCCCGCAAAGCATAGCCTCGAGGTAGTCGACTCGCATACCGGCGGCGAGCCGACGCGCGTGATCGTCGCCGGCGGCCCGGAACTGGGGGAAGGCGCGATGGCGGAACAGCTTGTGCAACTCCGCGACCGGCACGACTGGCTGCGATCCTCGACCGTGAACGAGCCGCGGGGGTCCGATGTGCTGGTGGGCGCCCTGCTCTGCCCTCCCGTTAATCCGGCCAATGTCGGCGGCGTGATCTTTTTCAACAACGTCGGTTACATCGGCATGTGCGGTCACGGCACAATCGGACTCGCCGTCACCCTCGCCTTCCTCGACCGCATCGGCCCGGGAACGCACCGCCTCGAAACGCCTCCCGGCGAAGTAAGCGTGACACTGCATGACGATAACCGGGTGACCGTCGGCAACGTTCCCAGCTATCGCTACCGCCGCGCGCAATCGCTGCAAACGCGCGAATTCGGACAGATCCGCGGCGACATCGCCTGGGGCGGCAACTGGTTCTTCCTCGTCTCCGAACATGGCCAGCGGCTGGAATACGACAATGTCGATACCCTGACCGAATTCACCCGCATCGTCCGCCGGGAACTCGACGGCCAGGGCATTCGGGGCCCGCGAGGCGAATTGATCGATCACGTCGAATTGTTCGGGCCCGCCTCGGAAGACTCGGGCGCCGACAGCCGCAATTTCGTGCTGTGCCCCGGCGGCGTCTACGACCGCTCGCCTTGCGGCACGGGCACGAGCGCCAAGCTGGCCTGCCTGATCGAGGACGGCGAAATCGGCCCGGGCGAGGTCTGGCGGCAGGAGAGTATTACCGGGTCGATTTTCGAGGCGCGTGCTATCCTGCACGAGGGACAAATCATTCCGGAATTCACCGGCAGCGCTTACATCACCGGGCAAAGTACGCTTTGGCTCGATGCCTCGGACCCTTTCCGCTTTGGCATAGGCTCATCGATATGAAACAGCTATTGCCGCTCGTTCTCGTCCCGATGCTGTTGCTTTCGTGTACGCCGCCGGAGAGCCGGGAGCCGGCAGATTCGAACGAAGCCGCCTCGGCCGACACGATTGCGGCGCAGTTGCATGCGCTGTTCGAAGACGAATGGCGCAGCCGGCTCGCGCGCGACCCGCTGTTCGCCAGCTACCAGGGAGTCACGGATTACAACGGACTTCTGCCCGATGTCTCGCCTGCCGCGCAGGAGCGCTATCTGGAAGAAGACAGGAGTTTTCTCGAACGGCTGGCCGGCATCGACCGGGAAGCGCTGTCCGCGGCAGACGGCACAAACCATGAATTGTTCGAATTCATCGTCGGAAATCGGGTAAGACTCGCTGCGTATCGGCCCTGGCGCATCCCCATCCTCAGCGACGGCGGATTCCACATGAGCGTGCAGCGCATGTATGAATCGGCGCCGCTCGATACCATTGAAGACTACGAGCGATATCTGGCGCGATTGCAGGCAACAGGTAACTATTTCGACCAGAACATCGCCAATATGCGCCAGGGGACAGCCGATGGATTCACCCAGCCGCGGGCGATCCTGGAAGGAATCCTGCCCTCGATTTCGGGTTCGATCGTTGAAGATCCCGAGGAAAGCGTCTTCTTTACGCCATTTCGGAACTTGCCCGGACATTTCGACGAAGCCACCGCCGAACGGCTGCGGGAGGCGGGACGGGAGGCGATCACCGGGACCGTCGTTCCCGCCTATCAGCGGTTCCTGACCTTCTTCACCGAAGAGTACATTCCCGGCGCGCGGGAAACCCTGGGGGCGTCGGCGCTGGAAAACGGCCGCGCCTACTACGAGGAACTGACGCGTTTCTTCACGACGCGGGAGGATGCGACGCCGGATGCGATCCATGAACTGGGGCTGCGTGAAGTCGCGCGAATTCGGGCGGAGATGGAGGACATCATCACGCAACTCGAATTCGACGGCGGCTTTGCCGACTTCATCGAATTTCTGCGCACCGATCCGCAATTCTACGTCGAGGAGCCGGAGCAGTTGCTCAAGGAAGCCTCCTGGATCGCGAAGAAAATCGACGGCCAGATGCCCGCATTCTTTCGCACCTTGCCGAGAATGCCGTATGGCGTCGAACCCGTTCCCGACGACATCGCGCCGAATTACACCACCGGCCGCTACTGGGGCGCCCCCGCCGGCGGGCGGCGCGGCGGCTATTACATGGTCAACACCTACGCGCTCGACATACGGCCGCTCTATACCCTGGCCGCATTGACGGCCCATGAAGGCGTGCCCGGCCACCATCATCAAGGTTCGGTCCGTAACGAAATCGAAGATCTGCCCGATTTCCGCCGCGCATTCTATCCGCACGCGTTCGGCGAAGGCTGGGGCCTGTACGCCGAGAAGCTCGGCATCGAGATGAACATCTACGAAACACCCTACGATCATTTCGGGCGCCTGAGCTACGAGATGTGGCGCGCGGTCCGCCTCGTCG
Organism: Pseudomonadales bacterium; assembly: GCA_963664805.2. GTDB lineage: Bacteria > Pseudomonadota > Gammaproteobacteria > Pseudomonadales > Pseudohongiellaceae > UBA9145. Next base: position 1,489,356 of record OY761612.1, read on the forward strand.
TCGATACCGGCATTCATTATCAGGGCTGGAGCCGGGAACAGGCGCAGGACTATCTGGCCGAGAACTCGGCGTTGTCGCTGCACAACGTGCGCACCGAGATCGATCGCTATATCGCCTGGCCCGGCCAGGCGCTGGCCTACAAGATCGGCGAATTGACGATACTTGAACTTCGCGGCCGCGCCGAAAACGAACTCGGCGAGAACTTCGACATCAGGGACTTCCACGATGCCGTGCTGCTGACCGGAGGGCTGACGATGGACATGCTTGAGCGGGAGATCGAGCGATACATCGAGAACGCCGGGGCCGTTCGGTAAGCCGTTTCGCGGCAATCCCCTATGCCTGAATCGGAAAAGCGGAGCCTGAGCGGCGGCAAACGAACGATCGTGATTGTCGGCGCCGGGATCATCGGCGTTTCCATCGCTTGCCGCCTGGTGCGCGAGCACGAACAGGTGCTGCTCGTCGATCCGCTCGCTCCCGGGTCGGCGGCTTCTTTCGGTAACGCCGGCCACATCGCCACCGAACAGATCTTTCCGCTGGCGTCGCCCGAAACGATGCTCGCCGCGCCCCGCCTGCTGTTCGGCGGGAACTCGCCCATGCATATCCGCCTGGAATACGCGCTGAAGATCGCCCCCTGGCTGCTCAGGTTCGCTTGGGCTTCACGGCCTTCGGCGTTTCGGCGCGGGATTGAGGCCCTGAGGTCCCTGCAGCAAAGATCGCTTGAATCGATGCAGGCGCTTTGCGGGGATGAGGGGCTTTCGGACCTGTTGTGCATGCAAGGCCACATGGTCGTCGCCGAATCGGGAAGATCACTGCGCGCGCTCGACGCCAAGCGGCTGATGCTTGAGCGGCATGGCATCGAATCCATATCGCTCGCGCCGGACGAGGCGGCGGCGAAGTCGCCGTTTCTGAAGCGCGGTATCGCCGGCGCCTTGTTACTGCCGCGCACCGGCCATGTGCTGAATCCGCATCGCCTTTGCACCGGACTGCACGAGCGTTACGGCGAGGCCGGCGGGCTGACGTTGCGCGGGCGCATCGAAAACATCGAATCCACCGGCGACGGCGGCTTCGTCCTGCGGCATGAAGCCGGCGCAATCGAGGCCGGCAAGCTGATCCTGGCGGCCGGCGCCTGGTCCGCGCCGCTGGCCCGGCAACTCGGTCATGCCGTTCCGCTCGACACCGAACGCGGCTACCACGTCACCGCCGAAGGCGCGCCGGACCTCGGCGGCATCGCGGTCGAATCCCACGAACGCAGGATCATCATGACGCCGATGGACTGCGGCCTGAGAATCGCCGGACTCGTCGAGTTCGGCGGTCTCGGTCTGCCGCCGAATCCCAGGCGCCACGAGGATCTGAAACGGCATTTGCGGGAGCTGGCGCCCGAACTCGAATTGGGCAAGCTTTCCGAATGGATGGGATTCCGGCCTTCGCTGCCGGACATGCTGCCGGTGATCGGCGCCTCGCCCGCCAATCCGAATGCGATCTTCGCCTTCGGACACCAGCATCTCGGCCTGAGCTTGTCGGCAATCACCGCGGACATCGTATCCGAACTCGTCGCCGGGCGGACGCCGCCCATCGACATGCGTCCGTTCCGGCCGGACCGGTTCTGAAGCCGCGGGCGACGCCTGCGTCGCCCCCGCAGAAACGCGCGATCTCTTTTGTCAGCGCAGGGGCGAAGCACGCCTCGCCCGCCCTATGCGGAGTGGGCGCCGGAATAGGTGTTCACCAGCACCACGCCGCCGACGATGAGAACGAGTCCGACAATCGCCTGCCATGGCAGGGCCTGGTCGTAGAACATCAGGCTCAGCAGCGCCACCAGGAAAACGCCGAGTCCCGCCCAACTCGCATAAACGATGGCGATGGGTATGTCCCTGATCGCGAAGGTGAGGAAGTAAAACGAGGTGCTGTAGGCCGCGATCAGCACCACGCTCGGCAGGAGCCGCGTGAAATTCTGCGAAACGGGCAACAGCATGGTGCCGGTGACTTCGAAGACGATCGCTCCCGCGAGATACAAATAGGCCATTGCGTATTTCTCCAACTGATTTCGGCGGCTCGAATTATGCACGAACCCGCCCTTGCCGTTGTCTCCCCCGCAGCCTTCCGATAGTATGGCGTTAACCAATCAGGCCGATCCCTTCCATTTGCACCGCGGCAGTCTGGCGGGATGCCTGATGGGTGTCCCATCCCGGGTGGGTGTCGCATCGGGAAGGTCGGGCAATGCGGCAGCGTCCGCGTCATCGGGAGCGGGCACATGGTGGACGTTCAAGGTCATGGCGACGAGGCTGTAATAGCCAGCCACGCCGGTTAGTTCGACGAGGGCCGCCGTGCCGATGCGGTCATGCAGCGCCCGGTAGGCGCCATCGGCAACCTGGCCGAATTCAAGCAACTGGCGCGTGAATTCATAGACCAGCGCCTGCAACTCGTCGCCGAACTCCGGGACATCGCCGCGGCGGATCGCTTCGATGATTTCCGGTTCGAGACCCTCGCTCGCGGCAATGCGGGAATGGATCGCCCATTCGACTTGCGAGTTCCAGAATCGCGCCACCGAAATGATGGCGAGTTCCCGTATCCGCTGGGGCAATTCGCCCTCGAATCGCACGTATTCTCCGAAAGCGCTCCAGCGCTCGGCGAGTTCGGGCACGTGCAGGGCGACATGCAAGGGCCCGGCGAGCCTGCCCCGCTTGCCGCCGACGATCTTGTCGTAAACCGCCTGCTGGGCCGGACTCAAGTCGCCGGGATCCACCATCGGAATGCGGCAGTGGTCACTGTTCATCAAAAATTCTCCAACGTTAGTCTCCGCAGGCATGGGGTGGGCAGCGGGCGCGCGAGGCGGGATGCCGGGCCCGAAGCCTACAGGGGTGGAGGCAAGCGTACATGAAGCGCCAGCTTCATGCGTAGCCGGAACGACGCCAAGCGGTGCTTGGCGGCTGGACTGTATTTACGGCGTCCGCTGCATACCCCCATGCCTACGGTGACGGATCGAAGCCGCGATGGCGCCGGAAGAAATCGAGCAGGACCGCGTTGAAGGCTTCGTATTGTTCCCAATAGACCGAATGCCCCGCCTCGGCGAACAGCGCGACTTCGGGGTCGGACCAATACGCGGCATAGGCGCGCAGCCGCGAAGGCGGCATGTACAGATCGGCATCGCCGGTTAATAGCAGCGTGGGCGCCTTGATTCGCGCGATCAGTTCCGGGGTGACTTCGTTCTCGGCGGGAACGGGCACGCGTTCCCGCCGCGTTCTGGACCTGGCTTCGAGTTCGCGCCAGCGTTGTACGCCTTCGGGACAGGCAGCGCGATACGACGGACCGAGTTCGCTGATCCAGCGCGGCAGTTTCCGCACTTCCGGCGGCAGCAATTCGGATTCGCAGGCGGACCAAGCCGGGTCACCGGGTTTTCCGATCGTGCAGCCGATGACGAGACTCAGCAAGCGTTCCGGCCGGGAAATGGCGAAGTCGGGCAGGATGTCGGCGCCCGCTGCGAGCCCGACGAGATGCATCCGGTCGATGCGTAGATCTTCGACAAGCTGGTTCAGATCGCCTGCGCCCGTGCCGGGATTCTCCGGCGGACCGGCATCCGAACCATGATGCCCGCGCCGGGAATACGCGACCACGCGATAGCCGGCGGCAGCGAGCGCGGGCTGCTGATAGCCCCAGTTCAAGGCGCTGCCGCTATAAGGATGAACAAGCACTACCGCTTCCCCCGCGCCGCCGGTATCCCAGTACCAGATGCGGGCGCCGCCGACATCGAGGCTTCCTTCCGCGGCGGGGGCCTGCGCCGGCGGTCCGCTCCAGCTTGTCTGCGGCGCCAGTTCCCGCATCGCATACGATTTCTTCATGAAACCACCTTGCTTTCAATTTCAGTGATACTACAATGCGTGTGCGAATTTACTCTGTGACAACGTTGTCTTTTCTGGGAATTGTTCTACAATGCCCGCTTTCGCGGGAACGCTCCGGAGGTGTGCATGAGCCGGATTCGCATTGGCATGATGGGGCTGGGCCACGTCGGCCGGCAGATATACAAACTCGCGCTCAATGACGAGAACTTTGAGGTCGTCGCGGTTTCGGATATCGGCCGGCCCGATATTCTACGGCATCTGCTCGACAAGGAAATGGGCCACAGCGGCGAAGTGCGGCTGGAAGACAACAATCTTGTCAGCGCCGGTTCACGCACCCGGCTGTTGTCCGCCGAAAAGCCCGGAGAAATCCCGTGGGACGTGTTCGAGGTCGATTTCGTCATCGACGCGACCGGACGCTTTCGTTCCCACGCCGAGCTCGCGCCTCATCTCGATGCCGGGGCGGCGAGAGTCGTCACTTCGATGTTGCCGGTGGACGAAATCGATCGCGTGATCCTGTTCGGCGTCAATCACGAGGAGGTCGAAAGCGGGGACCGTATCGTCTCCGCGGGTTCCGCTTCGACTACGGCAACCGCCCTCGCCCTGAAGATTCTCTCGGAACGCTATCCGATCGAACACGCTTCGATGACTTCGGTGCATGCCTATACCAGCGACCAGAGCCTGCAGGACTACGCGGGAGCGGATTATCGCCGCAGCCGTTCGGGGGCCAGGAACATCATTCCGAACGATACCCCCGCCCTGCGCTGGATCCAGGAACTGATGCCGCAATTGCAGGGCCGAATGACCGCCTACGCCTTGAACGTTCCCGTGCAAACCGGCTCGATGCTCGACATCACCGTGTCGCTGAAAGACCGCGCAGCGGATATCGACAGCGTGCGCAAGTTGTTCATCGAAGCCGCCCAGGCGCAGCCGGAGTTGATCGAAACGACGGCCGACCCGATCGTTTCGTCCGATGTGCGCGGCTGCGGCAAGTCATTGCTCGTCGATCTGAAAGGCTGCATGCCGGCAGGCGCGCGCATGCTGAAGATTCTGGCTTGGCACGAATCTCTCGGCCACGCCCGCAGAATACTCGACGTGATCCAGGCGTATTCGAGTCTGAACGAAAGAACCGACCGGGAGGCCGCGTAATGAGAGTTGCAATCAATGGATTCGGCAGAATCGGCCGGGCGGTCTTCAGAATCGCCGAGTCATTGCCGGATATCGAAATCGTCGCCATCAACGACCTGTTCGACAACGACGCCTTGCGTTACCTGCTCAACTACGACACGGTCATGGGCCGTTTTCCCGGCAAGGTCAGCATCGAAGATTCGGAGATGGTCACCCCCAGGACCCGGGCCAGAATGTTGCAGGAACGCGACCCGACGCAATTGCCCTGGAAGGAACTCGAAGTCGATGTCGTGGTCGAATCAACCGGCGTTTTCCGCAGCAAGGCCCAGGTCTCGATGCATCTTGAAGCCGGCGCCGGGCGCGCGCTGCTGACGGTGCCGGCGAAAGACGAGATCGATTACACCGTCGTCATGGGCGTGAACGAGGAAGGCCTTGCGCCCGAACATCGGATCGTTTCGAATGCCAGTTGCACGACAAATTGCCTCGCCCCCGTAGCCAAGGTATTGCACGACGCCTTCGGCATTCGCGAAGGCATCATCAATACGGTCCACGCTTATACCAACGACCAGAGCCTGGCCGACGTGCCCCATTCCGACTGGCGCCGCTCGCGCGCCGCGGCGGAAAACATCATCCCCACGTCCACCGGCGCCGCCAAGGCCGTGGGCGAGGTATTGCCCGAACTGAACGGTCGCCTGGACGGCATCGCCTCGCGCGTTCCCGTGCCCGACGGCTCGGTGGTGGACCTGTTTGCCGAACTCGAACAGGAAGTCTCGGTCGAGCGGGTCAACGAGGCGGTGCGTTCGGTGGCGAACTCCGAGCGCATGCGCAACGTGCTCGAATACACCGAAGAGCCCGTGGTGTCGTCGGACATCATCGGCAATCCCCATTCCTCGATCTTCGACGCCAGCTTCACCCAGGTCGGCGGAGGCCGCTACCTGAAGGCCCTGAGTTGGTACGACAACGAATGGGGCTATTCGAAGCGCGTATGCGACGTGCTTGGGTTGATGAGCGATCAGATGTGACAAATGGCTGACCAGCCCAACAGGGAACTTGACTGTCAGAGAACGAGCGATTGCTCGCCAATCACATCACCAAACGCCAGCGCGAAACGCCATTTTCATCGAATCGCTGCTTTATTAGTTCAAGCCGAAGCGGCCAGTGCTCGCGAGCGTTAGAATCAGCATTGACGCAGATTCAATGCTTGTACGCATTGAATCGAGCATAGGACAAGCTTTATGCGTTTTATATGCGTCCGCCGATGAAGTGGCGAATAGACGACCGTATGGGAGTAATCGCGTTATTGCGAGAGTTGCATGACTTTGCGACCGCCGACAACACCATCATATGCCGGGACCGAGGGCGCTCTGGAAAAGATGCGCCCAAGTTTCACGAAATCCCCTTCTACCCCGCGTAGAGGCGAGACCGCGCACGGAAGCCCGCGTCGAATGTGCATTTGTCCGAACAGCGGCCTTCATTGCCCGGTTTGCCCAAGATCAAGGTACAATAGAGTGGTGATGCGCCTTCGGTTGCGGATCGACACGGATTTCTAGTGTTAATACGCCACAGCAGGCTAAGGCGTTGCTCGTTCGTTTCGACATAATGTTCGGTGGTGATTAGATTAGGATGAACTGGCATGCTGGAGAAAATCAAATTCGACAAATTTACAGTTTTCGAAAAAATGGAGATACCATTTTCTCCAGGAGTCAATATCTTTGTTGGTGAGAACGGTACAGGAAAAACCCATATTCTCAAAGCTGCCTATGCCGCTTGTGCAATTACAAAAGGCAAGGTCAGTTTTGCCGAGAAAATCAACAATGTTTTTCTACCTTCTGGAAAAGGTATTGGTCGTTTGGTGAAAAGATCCATTGGGAGGGGAAAAGGATATGTTGAAGTATCAAGAAAACTTGATGAGAAATCAATTAATCTCAGGTTATCATTTTCGACACTAGAAAAGGCAACTATATCGGGTTCCACAAAAAACATGGACTGATACAGAAATCAAGTCTGCGTACATTCCCGCTAAAGACATGATGGCCAATGCACCCGGATTTCGTTCTCTCTATGAGGAAAGAGAGATTCATTTTGAAGAAATTTATTACGACATCCTTAGCAAAGCGTTCCTGCCTATATCGAAAGGCCATCCGGGCAGTAAGCGCCAACATCTAATGAAAAGACTGCAAATTGCCATGGATGGGAAGGTAATAATCAAGAATGAAGAGTTTTTCTTGCGAAATAGACATGGTCAGTTGGAGTTTACACTATTGGCAGAAGGATTTCGAAAACTGGGATTGCTCTGGATGCTTATTCAAAACGCCACTCTTTTGGAGGGGTCTGTTCTGTTCTGGGATGAGCCAGAAACTAACCTAAACCCAAAATTGATGAAGGCGGTAGTCGGAATTCTTCTCGAGATGCAGCGAATTGGTGCGCAAATTCTTCTGGCAACTCATGACTATGCCACATTAAAGGAATTTGATCTGCAATCACGGGAGAGCGATGAAATTTCATACCACAGTCTTTTCCGAAATGCGGAAAATGGCGAAATAGAGCGCTTTACTACATCCAGTTATTCAGATATTACTCCGAATGCAATCGATGAAACATTCGGTGATTTGGTGTCCAGAGAAATTCAGAAAGGTTTGACGGGATCAAAAAATGATTTTAACTGAAGGATCTTTAACATTTCACTTCTCAGGCGAGATTAGCGCTTTCAAATTTGATGAGCAAAGTTCTTCCCACACGAACTTCCACGGACTTTCTCATTGCATGAAGGCAGTCGACTTCATTGTGGAATATTCCGATCACTATTTGTTTATCGAAGTTAAGTTTCCAAAAAATCCCAGTCAATATGATTCTTCAAAAAATGAATCGGAACTCATAAAAAATTTGAAGACAAAGTTCCGCGACTCTTTACTCTACCGATGGGCGGAAAACAAACTTGACAAACCGATTCGCTATCAGTGCTTGGTTGAGGTGGATAATGCCCAAACACTTCATCTGATGAAACGACTTAAAAACCAGTTGCCGATTGATAATCAACCCGCAAGATGGCAGCGCCCATTAGCACAGTCATGTGCCGTTGTGAATCAATGCAAGAAATCCTGTAGAAAAATTGAAAGCAATACGCTGGAAGTTTCGTTTCAGTGATACTAGGAATCGCCGCCGGTATTGATGAACTCTACGTGGATTTCGAGTTCGACCTCGTCGCCGATGCCGATGTTTACGAGATTGTCCAGACCGAAGGCCGAGCGCTCAACGCTGGCGCTTGCGGAGAACCCGATGACGTATTGGAGCCTCCTGCTGATGTCCCGCGCTCCTCTATGGAAATCGACTTCGAGCGCGACCGGGGCCGTTACTCCCATAAAGGTCAATTCACCGTTGAAGACAAAAGTGTTTTCGTCGATGGTTTCTGCGAGAGAAGTCGTGCGGTAGACGGCCTGCGGAAATTGTTCGACATTGAACCAGTCGGCGCGCAGTTCGTCCTCGAACGCGGGCAGGTTCACGTCAAGGCTGGCGGTATTGACGATGACTTCGAGGCTTGAGTTTCCGATGTTTTCCGGGTCGAAATCGAGACTGGCGTCGAAATCGTTGAAGCGGCCGATGTAAGTCGAAAATCCCAGATGATCGACCTTCCAGATCAGAGTCGCGTGATCCCGGTCGAGGCTGTACTGCCCCGAGCGGATTTCGGCGATCTCGGTCTCGACATCGGGTGTCAGTACGCTGCTGTCGCAGCCGGCGAGAAGCAGCGGGACTGCAAGCAGCGGCGCGACGCGCCCGAAACTTGAAATTGAGTTCATTTTGATTTGATCACTCCCGCTATTGCCGGTACGCGAAGACGTCGACTTCGATGCCGATGTCGTTGGGAATTTCGGCGGTGCTCGCCCAGTAGCCTTGGCCGACGCCGAATTCGAGCCGCCTGATCGTCACGTTGCTGTTCAGGCGAAAGCCAATCCGGTCGTCGTTGTTCTCGACGCTGAGGGTGAACGGAAAGCTCATGGGGCGGGTCACGTTGCGGATCGTCAGGCTGCCGTTGGACGTGAAGGAATCCATCGACGTCAAACGGCATTCCACGGCTTCGAAGGTCGCGGTGGGAAACTGGTCGACGTCGAACAGTTCGATGTCGAGCAGGTAGTCGATCGCCTCGGGCGAATCGACCCAAATATCGCCGATGGGGATCGTTACGGTGAAATTGCACGAACCCGGATCCATCGGGTCGATATCGAACACCGCGTCGACGTTTCTGAACTCGCCCTGGTATGGGTCGCCAGTATAGGTGTAGTGGAAGATGACCTTCGATTGCTCCTTGTCGATCACCCAGGTCTGGGCGAGCGCAGGCAGGCCGATCAGCAACAGCAGCGGCGACAGTGCCGCGAACAAGAACTTCTTCATCTCACTCTCCTCCAATTCCGAGCGCGTATGCGGCACATGGATGCGCCGCCGGATTCGATGGCGCGCGCCATTGAATCCGTGAGCAAAACAAAACCACGCTTTTGTTTTGCGCCTTGAGAAATTCCATGGATGGTAATTTCTCACTAACTGGCTTACGGCAATGCGTAGGCCACGATTTCGGCGGGCGTGCCGCCGCCGCTGACGACCATGGCGATGTATTGCTTGCCGTCGTGTTCATAAGTCATCGGCACCCCGGTCTGGGTCGCCGGCAGTTCCATCTCGAACAGGATTTCGCCGGTCGCCTTGTCGTGGGCGCGGAACATATTGCCGCCGCCGACGCCTTCGCCGGCGAACAACAAGGTTCTGGTCACCAGCAGACCCGACTTGGTCTCGACGCCGGTGCGCGGCACGTCGACGCCTTCCAGCGCCGGATTGTTGGCGATGTTTGCCGGCGTATCGGCATTGGCGATCTGCCAGAGCATTTCGCCTTCGTTCATATCGAGCGCAGTAATGCGGCCATAAGGCGGTTGCACGATGGGAAGGCCTTGCACCCGGGGAACGCGAACGCCGAACGCCATGCTGAAATCGACATCGGAATTCGGATCCTTCTCCACGGAAAGCACCGAGATCACGGTTCGGGAAGGCACGTACAGAATACCGGTTTCCGGATCAAGCACACTCGCTTCCCAGTTGGGTCCGCCGGTTGCCGAAGGCAGACTCAAGGTTCCTCTCGTGCCGTCGGCCGCTTCCCTCTCCGAGGGCGGCGAATAGAGGCTCGGGCTGAGGCGGAATCCTTCCAGCGAGGCCAGCGCCTCGGCGCGCAATTCGGGAGTGAAGTCGATCAGGTCGTCTTCGGTGAAGCCCTGGCGGTCAACCGCGGGCGGCCGGGTCGGGAAAGGCTGCGTCGGCGAATACCACTCGCGAGGCACGTCGCCGGCGGGAACCGGCAGTTCCTCTATCGGCCAGATCGGCTCGCCGTTCGTGCGGTCGAAGGTGTAGACGAAGGCCTGCTTGGTGACCTGGGCGAGGATCTTGCGGCCATTGGGCAGATCGGCCAGCACCGCCGCCGAGGGATTGTCCCAGTCCCAGATGTCGTGATGAATCAGTTGATAATGCCATTGCCGCTCGCCGGTCTGGATATCGAGCGCGACCACACTGTTGGAGAACAGGTTGTCGCCCGGACGGTCGCCGCCGAAACGGTCGCCGGTGGCGGATTCGGTGGGCAGGTAAACATGTCCAAGTTCAGGATCGCCCGACATCGTGGCCCAGACGCCGGCGTTGCCGCTGATTTCCGCGCCGTCGCCGAGCCAGGTTTCGATGCCGACCTCGCCGGGTTCGGGAATGGTGTGGAAAGTCCAGAGCAATTCGCCGGTTCGCGCGTCGAAGCCGCGCACGTCGCCCTTGACGTTGTACATTGACGGTGGACGCATGGAAACCCGATGCGCCGGACCGACCACGACCACGTCGTTCATGATGAATGGCGGCATGGATGAGCCTATATCGACATCTTCGCGGCCCTGGCCGAGACGCAGGCCCTCAAACATGTCGACCCAGCCGTTGTCGCCGAAACTCGGGTCGGGAATGCCGGTTTCGGCATCGAGGGAAACGAGGAAAAAGCCCGGCGTGACGGTAATGATGCGCCGCTCGTCGCCGAAGCGGTAATAGGAAATCCCGCGGCCTGAGCCCTTGCGCGGAGCGGCGTCGAATCTCTCGCCTTCCTGCGGCCGCCACAGCCAGAGCAATTGTCCGTTGGTGGCGTCGAGCGCCGCGACGTTGCGCGTGGCGCCCATGGTGGTATACATGACGCCGTCGACTTCGAGTGGTGTGAAGGTGGCGTTGAATTCAGGCTGGGGGCCGATGTTCGCCGTCGAGTAACGCCAGGCGATCTGCAGCGAGCCGACGTTGTCGGCGTTGATCTGGTCGAGCGGCGAATAACGTTGGGCGAGTTCGTTGCCGTGATGGGTCGGCCAGTCTCCCGCGTAGACGTCGGTGCCGGTCTGGCCCAATGCGGCCGGAATCATGGTCAGGACCCAGGCGCCCGCGGCGACAATCGAAATCAAACGCATTGCTCTTTTCATCCAGGTTTCTCCGGATTGCTTTTTGAAGTACCGGCAGGGCCGAAACAGCAGGCAAGAATAAGCAATCCAACATGCCCGCGCAAGAAAAGCGAAGGCTTCTGTTAGCTCAAAGCAGTAATGTCCCCTTTGCGCAAAGTTAAAGTGTCCCCTTTTTCATTGAGGAGGGGCGGTCTTGTCGAGCGCGGAGGTGCTGTTGAGCATGCGGGAGTCGGATCGGGCGGGTGTGATCCGTGATGTGGTGGAGAAGCGCCTGACGCAGCGCGAGGGGGCGTTGCGGCTCGGGTTGAGCGTGCGCCAGGTGAAGCGCCTGACGGCGCGCTACCGGGAGCGCGGCGCGGCGGGTCTGGTGTCGGGCCGGCGGGGCAAGCGCTCGAACAACGCGATCGATCCGGCGGTGCGCCGGGCGGCGCTGGACCTGGTTCGTGAGCGCTACCCGGATTTCGGTCCGACCTTCGCGTGCGAGAAGCTGGTGGAGGCGCACGGTTTCAAGCTGTCGGCGGAGACGCTGCGGGGCTGGATGATCGCGGACGGGCTGTGGCGGCCGAAGGCGCGGCGGGATGCGCGCGCGCATCCGAGCCGGCCGCGCCGGGAGTGTCTGGGCGATCTGGTGCAGATCGACGGTTCGCCGCACGACTGGTTCGAGGACCGGGGGCCGCGTTGCGCGCTGATCGTGTACGTGGACGACGCGACCTCGCGGCTGCTGGCGATGGGGTTCTGGCCGGCGGAGACGACCGAGGCCTACATGGAGACGACGCGGGCGCATCTGGCGGCCCACGGGCGTCCGGTGGCGTACTACTCGGACCGCCACAGCATATTCCGGGTGAACCTGCGGGGACGGGAGGACGAGTTGACGCAGTTCGGGCGGGCGCTGGAGACGCTGGACATCGCGCCGGTCCACGCCGGCAGTCCGCAGGCCAAGGGTCGGGTCGAGCGGGCCAACCGGACGCTGCAGGACCGGCTGGTGAAGGAGATGCGGCTGCGGGGCATCTGCGGCATCGAGGCGGGGAACGCCTACCTGCCGGCGTTCATGGCGGACTACAACCGGCGTTTCGGCGTGGCGCCGCGCAATCCGGCGGACGCGCACCGGGCGGTGTTGCACGACGACCGGGAGTTGGACCTGATCCTGTGCGAGCAGCACGAGCGCAAGCTGACGAAGAACCTGTCGATCGGTTTCGAGGGAAACACCTACCAGGTGACCGGCCACGGCCGGGGCTACCGGCTGCGGGGCGCCGCGGTGACGGTGTGCAAGGGCTGGGACGGCGCGGTGACCGTGCTGCGCGACGGACGCGAGCTGCCGGTCAGGCTGCTTGCCGAAGGCGGGACGCCGCTGCCGGTCGAGGACGGGAAGAGCGTGCGGTCGCGGGTGGACAGGGCCAAGGCGCGGCAGCGGTCCCGGCCGGCCTGGAAGCCGCCGCCGGACCACCCCTGGCGGCGTCCGCTCAAGCCCGGCGCGGGGGCGGCCGCCGGATAGCCGCGGCGCGGGGGCGGCCGCCGGATAGCCGCGGCGCGGGGGCGGCCGCCGGATAGCCGCGGCGCGGCCTTGCGCTCCGGTCGCTACGCTCCCTGCGCGCAAGGCCGAAGGGGACATCTCTACTTTGGAGAAAAGGGGACATTTCTACTTTGCTTTGACAGAAAAGCGAAGGCTTCACTACGATTTGAAACAATTGTCGGTTCCGCACGACGTTAGTCGCCGTCGGGTGGTGGGAGGTTGAGCGGGCGTGCGAGGCAGGATGCCGAGCCCGAAGCCTACAGGGAAGTATTTACGGCGTCCGCTGAACCTCCCACCACCCGATGGCGACGGATCGAAGCCACTTAACTCATCGTTATTGCGCGACGTAGTTGAAGTCCGCGGGCCCGGCGCGTCGCACGAGAATGACAACGTCGCCGGATTCAGGCACGTCCCAGGAATGGTTCATGCCGCCGGGTATCACGACATAGGCGCCGGCGTGCAATTCATGCGTTTCGTCGCCGAGTTGAAGCATGACCGACCCGCTCACGACCACGACGAATTCGTCATGAGTGTGCCAATGCAGGTCGAAGTGGCCTCCAGCGGGAAACATGGCGTAATACGTTACGCCGCCGGTGACCGGGTCCACGCCCTGCCGGGCCGTGCGGGTGCCAAGGGGCGGCCCGTTGCCTTCTCCCGGCGGCCCCCATTCGAGTTCTTCGAGGTTTACCGCGTGTGGCTCGGTCTGCCGCTCGGCGGCGGCAGCGATTCCGTATCCCGCGGCAAGCGATACAAGAATGCAGATAATCCACTTCATCATGTATCCTCTGTAGGTTAAGCCAGAGCGCTTACCTGGCATCCGCCGCGCGAAGCGCCGGGCTGCATTGAAGTATAACGCGAAGCCATCGACAACAAGAGTCCAGACCATGAACGAGCATTCCCGCCGCAGATTTCTCCAGTACGTGGCAATTTCCGGTTCGGCACTGACATTGCCCGGTCGCCTTGTCGCGCAGGTTTCAATACCCGATACCGTCAACCCAGGCATCGGCCCCTATCCCGATGCCTGGCTGCCGGAAGGCGTAAGGTCGCGCTTTGTGGAAAACGTCAACGGCCTGCGCATGCATGTGCTGGAGGCGGGATTCGAGGCTGGATTACAGACAGGGGACCGGCCGGCACTGGTCATGCTCCACGGCTTCCCGGAACTCGCCTACAGTTGGCGCAATGTGATGAAGCCGCTGGCTGACGCGGGCTATCACGTGATCGTTCCCGATCTGCGAGGTTACGGTCGCACCACCGGCTGGAGCAGCGACTACGATACCGACCTCGCGCCCTTCCGCATGCTCAACAAGGTGCGGGACGTGATCGGGCTGATCTACGCCTATGGCTACGAGCATGTGGCCTGTGTCATCGGGCATGATTTCGGTTCGCCCCTCGCGGGCTGGTGCGCATTGACCCGTCCCGATATCTTCCGCGCCGTCGTCATGATGAGCGCGCCTTTCGGCGGCGTTCCCACGATACCTTTCGATACGATCGAAAACCCGCCGCCGGCGCCGCCGGAAGGCCCGGGCATCTACGAAAATCTGGCGAATCTGCCCCGGCCCCGCAAGCACTACCAGCGCTATTACACGACCCGAGAAGCAAATGGAAACATGTGGCACGCGGAGCAGGGCCTGAGCGACTTCATCCGCGCCTACTACCACTACAAGAGCGCGGACTGGGGGGAGAACCGGCCGTACCGGCTGGCTGCCAGAACGGCTGAAGAGTGGGCGAAGATGCCGACCTATTACATCATGGACCTGGCGGAGGGGATGGCGGAAACCGTGGCCGCACATATGCCGTCACCGGATCAGATCGCGGCCAACGAGTGGCTGACGGAGGCGGAACTGGCGGTATACGCCGAAGAATTCGGCCGCACGGGATTCCAGGGCGGACTCAACAGCTACCGCATGGGAGCTACCGGCATAGGCGCCGCGGAATCCCAGCTTTACGCCGGCAAGACCATAGACCAGCCCAGCCTGTTCATCAGCGGCGCGAGCGACTGGGGCACCTACCAGAATCCCGGCAGTTTCGAACGCATGCGGGAGATAGTCTGCACCGACATGCGCGCCGTGCATCTTGTCGAAGGCGCCGGACACTGGGTACAACAGGAGCAGGCCCGGGAAACCAGCCGCCTGCTGCTCGAGTTTCTGAATGAACTTTGAATTTCCCCGCACATCAAGGATCCGCCCATTCGCGCAGCAGGTTGTGATATACGCCGGCCAGATCGACTAGCGCTTCCTGTTCGGGAGTTTCCGTGGCGACCCGCTGAATCGCCTTGTCCAGTTCGTACAGGATCGATCGCCGGCCATCGCCGCGGACCATGCTCTGAATCCAGAAAAACGCGGCCAGGCGCCGGCCCGACGTAACCGGTTTGACGGCATGCACGCTGGAGCCGGGATAAAGAACCATGTCTCCCGCGGGCAGCTTCACTTCGACCGGGCCATAGGTATCTTCCATGATCAACTCCCCTCCTGAATAACTGTCCGGCTCGGAGAGAAAGAGGGTGGCAGAAATATCCGTGCGCACGCGGTGCGGCGTTCCGAAAACCGGTCGAATCGCACCGTCCACATGGCGGCCATAGCTGTTGTCTTCCGCATAACAATTGAACAGCGGGGGTACGATCTTCGCCGGCAGGGCCGCGGCGGTGAATTGCTGATTGCCGTCGAGAATCCGGATGATTTTCTCCCCGAGTTCCCTCGCCGCCGGATGATCGTCCGGAAGCTGGCGATTTCGCTTTACCGCCTGGGACAGATAGCCGGCGCTGCCGCGGCCGTCGGACCAATCCGCCCGCTCAAGAGTTGCGCGGCACTGTTCCAGGCTTTCCCGATCAAGAACCTGTTTCAGATGTATCAGCATCGCAAGTTGAATTTCCTGTCAAGCCTGCAGTCTAGCAGAGCAGCATAGCGGCACATGGATGTGCCGCCGAATTCGATGACGCCAGTCATTGAATTCGTGAGCAAAACAAAACCACGCTTTTGTTTTGCTCAAGAGAAAAATTCCAAGGAAGGAATTTTTCGGAAAATCTAGTAGTCGAGATTGACCGCGAATACCGCGGTCAATCCCTGGCCGGGGATGACGTGCCAAGGATGGAGTTGGTCGAAATATACTTCATCCGCGAGATTGGTGAGATTCAACTTGAATCTGAGATTGTCGGAATACGCGTATTCCAGCATCGCGTCGAAGGCCCAGTAGTCATCGACCCACTTGCTGTTGCTGACCGTTCGCTCGTCGACGTATCGGGCGCCGACCCCCAGATCGAAGCGGATGCTTGCGATCCAGTTCATCCAGAACGAAAACGTATTCGCGGCGACATTGTCGATTTTGCCGCCGGCGCCCGTTAGCCTGTTCAGTTGTTTGTCATTCAGGCGGGTGTAGCCGGTCATCAGTTCCAGACTTTCATTGATGTTTCCGGTCAGATTGAAGGAAATCCCCTGTATCCGCTGTTCTCCCGCGAGCGTATTGAAACCGGGATTGAAGGGGTCGGGCACACGGGCATTGGTCTTGTCGATGCGGAACAGCGCGGCATCCGCCGCCATCCGCCCGTCAAGCGGAATCCATTTCAGACCCAATTCGAGACTTTCGTTTTCCTCTGGCTCCAGGCTTGCATTGCTCGTGTTCAGCCCCCTGCCGCTGCTGATGAAGGAAATCGACTCCGCCGAGGGATTGAACGAGGTGCCCCATCCCAGATAGACAGTGCTCTCCGCGATCGGCTTGTAGATCAAGGCGGCGCGATAGCTGGTTTCGATATCGATCGCGGGAAAATCGGCATTGCCGGTAGCCGCGCCATTCACGTCGAACCGATTTTCGGAGTAATCGGTGTCGAAACGGTCCCAGCGGATTCCCGCGCTGAGACTCCATCGCTCATTGAGTTGCAGCGTATCCAGTACATAAGCGGCCAGCGTATCGCTCGTCGTTTCCGCCCGCAGTCTGCGGGCGGTGGGCCCGTCGAAAAATCCCCCAGGATTGCCCAGATGCGTGGTCGGGACCGGCAGCCCGTAATCGAAGAACGGCGTTTGCGAGGCGAAGCCGAATGCGGGATTCGAGGTCTCGCTGGACATTTCCACGCCAGCGGCGAGGGTATGGTTCACGGCGCCGGTGCTGAAGTCCGCTCGCAGGTTGAGTTGTCCCTGAGACATCTCTTCCCTGCTTTCCCCGCCGAAAATCATTCGGTGCACGATGACCTTGCGCGGATCGTCGTCGAGCGATACGAAGCTGTCTACCTGGGGCTCGGTAATCCTGCTTTTCCTTTCGTAACCGGCATAACGGACTTGCGCATCGAACGAGACGGCGGAATTGATCCGGTGATCGAGAACCGCCGACGCCACTTCCGCCCGCGTGTCCAGGAAGTCGGTTTCAAACCCGTAGAAGTTCTCCCTGTCCACCCTGGGAGGGCGGCCCTCGATCCATGGAAATCCGTAGTCGGGAATGCTCTCGCTGTCCAGACGCATATAGCTCAGCGTCAGTCTCGTGGCGCTGCCCAGACTCAGGCTGAGACTCGGCGCCAGGCCGTAACGTCGGGATTCGGTGACATCCCTGCCCGGCACATCCGCGCGGTGGGCGAGAACGTTGACGCGAAAAGCCGAACTTTCTCCCGTGCTCCCTCTCATATTCAAGGGTTGATTCAGATCCGCGGTAATCCGGCGGATTCCGGCATTGCCCATGTTTAGATGCAAGCTTCGCAGTTCATCCTGCCGCGGTTTCTTGGTGCTTTGATTGATCACTCCTCCGGTGGAACCACGGCCGAACACGACGGAAGACGGTCCCAGCAACACTTGTACCGAGTCCATGTTGAAAGGGTCCCGCGCATAGTTGCCCGTATCGCGCATCCCGTCGAGAAACATGTCGTTGCGCGACGAAAATCCCCGCACGGTCGGACTATTGCCCTGCCAACTGAATTCTCCGGCGCCGAGCGTGATGCCCGGAACGTTGCGCAAGGCCTCGTCCAGGCTCATGACGTTGCGGTCCTGCATCATCTGCGATGAAAGCGTGGTCACGGACTGGGGCGTGTCGAGCAGGGATTCGGTGAGTTTGCCGACGCTGTTCTCGTCCTGGAGATAACTGTCGCGCCGCAGCACGCCCTCGACCAGAATTTCCTCTACCCGGGGCTCCTGACCGAAAGCCATGCCGGCCAGCATTGTGCCGGCCCCGGTTCCGACCAGGGTATTTGAAATCAGTCTGCGCATCCGCATGCCCGAACAATAGCAACAATCGAACGGCAATTCTCACCATGCCAATGAGATTCCGCGACTTCGCTTCGCTGCGCGCAGAATGACCAAGGCTGGCTCGCATTTCGAGCGGAATCCCGGTGGAGCCCGCACGGTGTGAGTCACCGTCGGCTGGCGCGGGGTTCAGCGGGCGTCCTCGACATGGATGTCGAGGCCGAAGCCTACAGGGATGTATTTACGGCGTCCGCTGAACCCCGCGCCAGCCGGCGGCGACGGTTCGAAGCCGAGAATCTCGTCGCCAAATTGAGAATGGTTGCAAAGTCCGGCTCCCAGTGGTTTAAGATATGCTCTAGCGGATTACCGGGTAGTCTCCATGACTCATTTCCCTGATTCAATCGACAGTTCACCGGCCCTGAGACGTCTTGTCCAGCCTGCCGCCGCGCTTCTCGGCGCATTGCTGTTCGGTTCGGCAGCGGCGCAGGACGCCACGCGGCCCGACCTCGAAGGCATCTGGTCCAATGCCTCGCTGACCAACCTGAATCGTCCGGAGGGCGTCGAATCCCTCGTCGTGTCGCCGGAAGAAGCGCTCGTTATCGCCGCGAGGACGCCCATCGGAGGAATCGAGGGCGGCTTCGATGAAGGCGACGGCGTCAATAACCTGCCGGAACAGGGCGGCGCGGATTTCGGCGTGCGGGCCTATAACAACTTCTGGGTGGACACGGGTTCCAATCTCGCCCTGATCAAGGGCGAGTTCCGCACTTCATATGTCGTCGACCCGCCCGATGGCCGCGTCCCGCGCCGGGAAGATCCGCGATACGATTTCGAGCGGCGCAATTTCGGCTCGCGCTACGCCACCGGAATCGGCGACACCCGGGGTCCCGAGGCCATTCCGAACGCCGAGCGCTGCCTGCTCGGTTTCGGCAACAAGGCCGGCCCCGGCATGATGGGCGCCCTTTACAACAACACCTATCAGTTCGTGCAGACCGACGATTACCTCATGATTCTCGTGGAGATGGTGCACGACGCCCGCATCATTCCGATCTTCGATTCGGCCGAAGAGGCCCGGGCCGGCCGCAGGCCGCTCGAACTCGAGCAATGGTTCGGAGATTCAGTCGGCTGGTACGAAGACGGCGAACTCGTGGTCGAGACCGTCAATATCCATCCATTGCAACTGAGCCAGAGCTCGGTGCCGATTACCAGGCAGGGCCGCATCGTCGAGCGCTTCAGCCGCTACTCGGATAACGAAATCTTCTATCAGTTCACGGTTGAGGACGACAACATCTATCTGCAATCGTGGACGGCCGAGCTGAGTTTCTACGCCACCGAGGACCAGGTATACGAATACGCCTGCCACGAAGGCAATTACTCGATGCCCGGCACCCTCGCGGGCGCCCGCCTGCTGGAACTCGAAGAAGAATTCGGCATCAGCCGGCGATGATGCGTGACGACATTCACCCAAGATGAGAACAAGTCCATGGCCAAATTGAGCTATCCGGTTTCCGCCCTTGCTTGCGCGGCAGTTCTGAGCGCATGCTCCGACAATACCTCCTCCGTACCGGAAACACCGGAAGTTTCCGCCGCTCCGGCACCGGCCGCCGAGGCTGCTCCGGCCCAAACCGCGGGTTACAGCGCATTGCGCAACGCGTACTTCGGCGATTTGCATGTGCACACCATGTATTCGTTCGACGCCTTCATATTCGGCACGACTTCATCGCCGGACGACGCATACGAGTTCGCCAAGGGCGGTTCGATCACCCACCCCGCGGGATTCGAAATGCAATTGCAGGTTCCGCTGGATTTCTATGGAGTAACCGATCATGCGTTCTACATCGGCGTGCTCAGGGAGATGGCCAACCCGAATTCGGAAATATCGCGGCATCCGGTAGCCGCCGGCATGTCCACGCTCGGCGGCTCCGTGGAGAGAGGAGCGAAATTTCAGGAGATTCTGGCCTTCATGCGCAGCGAAGACGGGCTGGAAATCAACGATCCCGTGATCCGCAAATCGGCTTGGGACGACATTATCGCGGCCGCCAACCGGCACAACGATCCAGGCAACTTCACGACCTTCATCGGTTACGAATACACCGCGAGCGCACCCGACCGCGGCAACCTGCACCGCAACGTGATCTTTCGCGGCGATGTGGGGCCGGAGTTGCCGTTTTCGCGCCTCGATTCGAGCAATCCGGAAGACCTGTGGAACTGGATGGACGGCAATCGCGCCCAGGGCATCGAGAGCCTGGCCATTCCGCACAATTCCAACGGCTCCAATGGCAGGATGTTCATGCTGACCGACAATGCCGGCAGGCCCCTGGACGATGCATACGCCAATCAGCGCATGCGCAACGAGCCCCTGGTGGAGATCAGCCAGGTCAAGGGCACATCCGACACGCATCCGGCCCTTTCGCCGAACGACGAATGGGCCGATTTCGAGATCATGCCGCTGCGGGTAGCCACCAATCTCTACAGCGAGCCGAACGGAGGCTACGTGCGCCAGGCATATCTCAACGGACTGAAGATGCAGGCCGAGGAAGGATTCAATCCCTACAAGTTCGGCGTTATCGGTTCCAGCGACACGCACAACGCGACTTACGCCGGCGAAGAGCACGACTATTGGAGCAAGGTCGGTTTGAACGACGCCACTCCCGTCTTGCGGGGTTCGGTGCCATTGGCCGAACCTACGCCCGAGGGAGAGCTTTACAGGGATACCTATTACGATACCTGGAGCGCCGCGGGCCTGGCCGGCGTATGGGCCGAAGAGAACACCCGGAGCAGCATTTATGACGCATTTCGGCGAAAAGAGACTTTCGGCACTTCGGGAACGCGCATGAAAGTGCGCTTCTTCGGCGGATACGAGCTGCCGGCGGCCGACGATCCCGACATGCTCGCCCAAGCCTATGCCGGCGGGGTGCCCATGGGAGGCGACCTGCTTGCTGAAACGGATCGATCGCCGGGCTTTATCGCCTGGGTCGCCAAGGATCCCAACGGCGCAAACCTGGAGAGACTGCAGATCATCAAGGGCTGGGTCGACGACGGCGAAGCCCGGGAAGAAGTGTATGACATCGCCTGTTCGGTCGGAACGGTCGATCCCGAGACGCATCGCTGTCCCGACAACGGCGCCCGTGTCGACATCAGCGATTGCGGCATTACGCAAGGCGTCGGCGCCGCCGAGTTGCGCGCCGCCTGGCAGGATCCCGACTTCGATCCGGATCAGCACGCCTTCTATTATGTCCGCGGGCTGGAAAACCCCACCTGCCGCTGGTCGACCTGGGATGCGATTCGCGCGGGCGTCGATCCGCACCCCGATCTGCAGCCGACGATCCAGGAGCGCGTCTGGTCATCACCGATCTGGCTGACCCCGGCACAACTCTGATGGCTTGATCATGGCGCCCGGTGGCCTGCTGAAACAGCCGCTCTTGTGGTTTCTCGCAATCGGGCTGACGCTCTTTATTGCCGATAGCCGGATTCCCGAGAACCGCGACGAAATCGTCATAACACCCGCGCTTCGCGATCGGCTGGCCACGTTGTGGACGACCCAGACCGGCCTCGTCGCAACCGAGGCGGAGTTGAATTCCCTGCTGGATAACTGGCTGAAGGAAGAAGTGCTGTACCGGGAAGCCCTGCGCCTGGGGCTGGACCGGGAAGATTCCATCGTCCGCCGCCGCCTGGTGCAGAAACTGGGCTTCATCGCTGAATCGGAGACGATTCCCACGCCGGAACAAGGTGAACTCGAAACCTTCTACCGGGAGAACATCGACGACTACACGTTGCCCGTCAGGTATTCCTTTCGGCATCTCTATTTCCAGCAGCGCACAGCGGCCGAAAATGCGCTGGCCCGGATAAATGAGGGCGCAGCAGCGCAGGAATTCGGCGAACCCACGATGTTGAATCCCGCTTATGCCTATCGCGGCGCGCTGGATCTGAACGCGACTTTCGGGGCCGGCTTCGACGGCCAACTGGCGACTCTGACGGCCGGAAGCTGGCAGGGCCCGGTGCAAAGCGGATTCGGTTTTCATCTCGTGTGGATCGACACGATACATCCCAGTGAGGTGACGCCGATCGAGGGAATCCGGCAACAGATTTTGCAGGACTTCCAACGGGCGCGGCAATTGCGGGCGCGGGACGCCTATGTCGAAAACCTGCTGGACGAATACACCATCGTCGTGGAGCCAACATGACGAGAACATCGCTGTTTCTGCTGTTGTTGATGGTTGCCTTGCCGGCGCAGGCCCACGAAGTCAGGCCGGCCTTTCTGAAACTGACAGAACTGGAGGCTGGCGAAGGCGGGGAACTGTTCGAAGCGTCATTGCGGCAGCCGCAGATCGATGGGCGTTATCTTGGGCTGCAACTGGAAACGAATTGTGAATCGAATCCGGTCTCCGCCGGCCTGACCAGCGGCGCGGTGATCGAAGTATTCGAGTTGAACTGCAGCGAGTCGGCGCTGGAAACCATCGAAATTTCCGGACTGGAACGAAGCCTGATCGATACCCTGGTCAGTATCGAGCGCCTCAATGGCGAGACCCGGGAGTTGTTGATCAACGGCGATGAACCGCGCATTCAGTTGTCCGAAGCAGCTCCCGGCGTGCCGGTATACCTCGCCATCGGGATCGAGCACCTGGTTTTCGGATTCGATCACGTTCTGTTCGTGATCATGCTTTTGTACATCGTGCGGAAGCCGCTGGATATCCTTGTCGTGGTGACCAGTTTCACAGTCGCTCACTCGTTGACGCTGGCCCTGTCCGCCTTCGATCTGCTCACGCTTTCATCGGCGCCGGTAGAGGCGGCGATCGCCGGCAGTATCGTGCTATTGGCTTACGAAAACCTCTCGGACAAACCTTCGCTCACCAGGCAATTCCCTGCCGTCATCGCCTTCATTTTCGGCCTGTTGCACGGATTGGGATTCGCCGGAGCGCTGGCCGAGATCGGCTTGCCGGAAAACAGCCAACTCATGGCGCTCCTCCTGTTCAACGTCGGCATCGAAGTGGGCCAACTCGCCATCATCGCCCTGGTGCTGGCGCTGCTGACCGTAATACGAGTGCAGCATCTTCGTGCGTTGCACCAACTCCCCCTGTACGCCGCCGGCGGCATTGCCGCCTACTGGTTCATCGAACGAAGCTGGCAGATCCTGTCTCCTTTGAGCTGATAAAGACCGCGTGATATTCCATACAAGCTCAGTTTCGCGACTTGAGAGATTCGATAAACGCCATGGTCATGTCCCGCGTGCCGTCGGGCAAATTGAGCGAACGTGAAGCCAGCGGGCAGATGCCATTGGTTGTAACGAATCCATCCCGTTCGGTTCCGGTCCCGGTAAAAGTTGCACCGCGAAAGCTTGGACGGTCGTCCACGTCTACCGGCGAAGCGTAGGCGAAGCGCTTGCCCTCAAGCACGCCGGCTTCAGCGAGAAAGCCGACAGCGCCTCTAGAAGCCGCAACGGGTTTGGCGCTCGCGGCCGCTTCAGCCACCAGCCCGACGACCGTGCGCTCCAGCGCGGAACCCGGCGGCGGCGCCATGCACGGAAGAGCGATGCCGCCATAATCGTCCATGGACACGTCCGCAATCCTGTGGTCCACCGGAACGCTTACGCCTTCGGCAATCAGGTCTTCTCCGTCTACAGTTGCAATATCCACGTCGAATCCTTCCGCTTCCAGCATGGCCTTGATTACCAGCACTTCCTCTTCGAGCATCAACTGCAGATTGCGCGAATCGTCGCGGACGAATATCAGAATATCATTCTCGTCTGCCAGCGTGGGGCCGGCAGAAAACAAACACACGAAAACGGTCATGCAACAAATCAGTCTTCTCATTTTGGGATCCTTGCATCGTGACTACGAAAGGCCGGAAGCGAGCCGCCGATGTTACTACACAATTGAAGGAAAGGTGCCAAATCATTGTCCTGCAACACGAATGACGGCCCCTCCTAGTCGAGCGCCTACGCCGCGGCGGACCGCATAACCAGGAAGCGCATCGTTCCCCTCCCGATATTTTCGACCGATTCCGAATGAAGATTGAGGTGGTCCTGGTTTGCAGGACAGTCCGAGGGCCGATTTAAGGTGTGCCCGGGTTGATTTGCAGCCCTCGATTTCCAGAGTCTATGCTTGATGCGGAGTGCCGTCAATCCGGCCTTGCGCGCAGGGAGCGTAGCGACCGGAGCGCAAGGCCGCGCCGCCGCCGCGACCCTCATGCCGCTTCCGTCAATCTGTCCCGGTAGACCTCCCCCGGCGCCCGTCCGCCCAGCGACGAATGCGGACGCGCGTGGTTGTAGAAGTCGAACCAGTTGCCGATCTCGCGCTCGGCGGCGCAACCGTCGAGCAGTTCGCGCAGATACACCGCCTCGTACTTCAGCGAACGCCACAGCCTTTCGATGAAGATGTTGTCCAGGTAGCGGCCCCGGCCGTCCATGGAGCAAAGCGCCCCGGCGGCCTGGACGCGGCCGGTGAAGTCGATGCTGGTGAACTGCGAACCCTGGTCCGTGTTGAAGATCTCCGGCGCTCCGCTCCGCAGGGCCCCCTCCAGCGCCTCGATGCAAAAGCCGGCGTCCATCGTGTTCGACAGGCGCCACGACAGCACGTGCCGGCTGGCCCAGTCCATCACCGCGACCAGGTAGAAAAAACCGCCGGAAACGGGGATATAGGTGATGTCCGCGCACCACACCTGGTCCGGGCGGTCGATGACCAGATCGCGCAGCAGGTAAGGATACACGCGGTGTTGCGGGTTGGGCGCGCTGGTGCGCGGCTTGCGGTAGATCGCCTCCATGCCCATCAGCCGCATCAGCCTGCGCACCCGGTGCCGGCCGGCGACGATCCCCTCGCGCCGCAGATGACGCGCCATCTGCCGGCTGCCGTAAAACGGACGCGCCAGATGCAACTCGTCGAGCCGGCGCATCAGCGCAAGGTTCTCCGCGCTTTCTCCCGCGGGCGGGCGATACTGCGACGAACGGCTCACGCCGAGCAACTCGCACTGGCGGGACAGCGACAGCCCGCAGCCGCGGTCGATCATGCCGACACGCTCGGAACGGCTCAGCGCCCCAACCCGCGCAGAAAAAAATCCCGCTCCACCGTCAACTCGCCGATCTTCGCGTGCAGGTCCCGGATTGTCGCTTCCCGGTCCGCGTCGCGTTTGGACCCGGCGCTCGAAAACGCCTCGTCCAGACTTTCAACCGCCTGCCGCTTCCAGGCGCTCACCTGATTGGGATGCACCTCGTAACGCGACGCGATCGCCTGCACCGTGTCGCGTTCGCGCAACGCCTCCAGCGCCACGCGCTTCTTGAACTCCGCCGTGAAACGGCGTCTCTTCCTGGCCATGCTCATGCCTCCTCTCGGCATTCGAGCACACCTTAGCGAACTGTCCAAAAAAGTGGGACCACCTCAGATCATGGTGAAATTCGGGAACGGAAGCCACGGACGGAGTAATGAGCAGGACCGAAGCGTCGGCTCGATTTTTTGTTTGCCGGGAAGCCGTCAGATCAGTTCTTCCAGGAATCTCTCCAGCGGCAGGGTTTCCACCTTCCCCGGCTGAGTGAAGCTGTGCTCGCCCGGATACAACACCAGCCGGCGTTTGGCGCCAATGTCCTCGCAACCGCGGTGAAATCCCGCGGACGGCTTCGTCGCGGACATGGAACGCTTTATCTCGATGCCCCAGCGCTCTTCGGGACTGAACTCAAGAACGAGATCGACTTCCGCGCCGCGCTGGGTACGAAAGAAAAAGGGCAGCGCCCAGTGCGGCGCCATGGCGAGAATGCTCTCGATCACAAATCCTTCCCAACTCATTCCGGCTATCGGGTGGCTCAGCATGTCCTTGAGAGACTCGAGATTCAGCAGGCTGTGGAGGATTCCGCTATCCCGGAGATAAATCTTGGGGGACCTGACCAGACGTTTTCAGATAGTCGCGCTCCAGATAGGTGCGGACGAAATCCCGCCGCCAGTTCATGCTGGCGCGGTCGGACTTGGCGAGAAATGAATCGGGATAACCGCCGCGAAGCCAGAGTCGTTCCGCTGCTCCGTCGACCGAACCAGCGACCTCGATCGGATCGAGCGGGATCAGTTCCCGATACGCCACACGCCCGGCGAGCGATTCTGAAGTCTGCCGCAGCAGATCTATCGAAGCGGAGCCGAGGAAGAGGAATTTTCCGGTTCCCCTACCCTCTCTCCGATAGCTGTCGATAAGGCCGCGAACGGGTTCGAACAATCCCGGCAAGCGCTGGATTTCGTCAATGATGACCAGTTTGTCCCCAAATCGGGGAAGAAGATCGCCCGGGTTTTCGAGCGCCGCCCGATCCGCCGGATTCTCCAGATCTAAGTACGCGGCATCGTGCGAACGACCGATTTCGAGGGCGAGCGTGGTCTTCCCGACCTGCCGCGATCCCAGCAGCGCGACTGCGGCCTGTTCCGCCAGCAACTCTTCGACCGATTGTTGGATACGACGTTTGAGCATGTCGCAAAAACAGCATCATGATGCTGTTTTTACAACATATTTACTCCCCATCTAACGATTCTCACTATGCCAATGAGATTCTGCGACTTCGCTTCCCCGCGCGCAGAATGACGGTGGGCGTAAACGGTCATCCTGCGCGAAGCGCCGCCCGAAGGGCGAGGGCAAGCGATTACGAAGCGCAGCTTTGTGCGCAGACCGAGCTGTGCTCGGTGGCTGGAACGAGGGGCATGGATGCCCCGAGTCACCATGACCGGCGCCAAAGGCGCCGCGTCATGGTGGCGTCACACAAAAAGGCCCCAGCGGCGAATGCCGCTGGGGCCTTTTGAGTGGCGCCTGACGATGACCTACTTTCACATGGGGAGGCCCCACACTATCATCGGCGCTGAGTGGTTTCACTGCTGAGTTCGGGATGGGATCAGGTGGTTCACACTCGCTAAGGTCGTCAGGCATAAACTGACGCCGGGCGCACATTCAAACAATATGGCGCGGCGCAATCCGGTGGAGACATGGAGCATGCTGTATCTGGCAAGTCGCAATGCGTCTTGTCCGCATGAAACATTACGATCGCAGCTTGTTCCGCAACCGGAGCATAAGCCCCTGGTTATGCGATCAAGCCTCACGTGCAATTAGTACCGGTTAGCTCAACGCCTCACAGCGCTTACACACCCGGCCTATCAACGTCGTCGTCTTCAACGGCACTTCAGGAGAGACCAAGCCGAAGCTTGGGCTCTCAGGGAGATCTAGTCTTGAAGGAGGCTTCCCGCTTAGATGCCTTCAGCGGTTATCCCGTCCGAACATAGCTACCGGGCAATGCCTCTGGCGAGACAACCCGAACACCAGCGGTTCGTTCACCCCGGTCCTCTCGTACTAGGGGCAACTCTTCGCAAATCTCCTGCGCCCACGGCAGATAGGGACCGAACTGTCTCACGACGTTCTAAACCCAGCTCGCGTACCACTTTAAATGGCGAACAGCCATACCCTTGGGACCCGCTTCAGCCCCAGGATGTGATGAGCCGACATCGAGGTGCCAAACACCGCCGTCGATGTGAACTCTTGGGCGGTATCAGCCTGTTATCCCCGGAGTACCTTTTATCCGTTGAGCGATGGCCCTTCCATACAGAACCACCGGATCACTATGACCAGCTTTCGCTCCTGCTCGAATCGTCACTCTCGCAGTCAAGCACCCTTACGCCATTGCACAATACAGACGATTTCCAACCGCCCTTAGGGTACCTTCGTGCTCCTCCGTTACTCTTTAGGAGGAGACCGCCCCAGTCAAACTACCCACCACACACTGTCCCCGATCCCGTCAAGGGACCTGGGTTAGAACCTCAACAGCACCAGGGTGGTATTTCAAGGTTGACTCCGGCAACGCTGGCGCGATGCTTTCACAGTCTCCCACCTATCCTACACAAGTACAGTCAAAGTCCAGTGTGAAGCTATAGTAAAGGTTCACGGGGTCTTTCCGTCTAGCCGCGGGTACACTGCATCTTAACAGCAACTTCAATTTCACTGAGCCTTGGGTGGAGACAGTGTGGCCATCATTACGCCATTCGTGCAGGTCGGAACTTACCCGACAAGGAATTTCGCTACCTTAGGACCGTTATAGTTACGGCCGCCGTTTACCGGGGCTTCGATCAGGAGCTTCGCTTGCGCTAACCCCATCAATTAACCTTCCGGCACCGGGCAGGCGTCACACCCTATACTTCCTCTCTCGAGTTTGCAGAGTGCTGTGTTTTTAATAAACAGTTGCAGCCACCTGGTCACTGCGACTTCCCTCGGCTCACGGAGCAAGTCCGGTCACCGGAGGAAGCGTACCTTCTCCCGAAGTTACGGTACCATTTTGCCTAGTTCCTTCACCCAAGTTATCTCAACGCCTTGGTATCCTCTACCTGATCACCTGTGTCGGTTTAAGTACGGTCCAACTTTGCCTGGTGCTTAGAAGATTTTCCTGGAAGCATGGCCTCAACCACTTCTCTTTCCGGTTGCCCGGGAAGATCGTCATCACGCCTCAGATTAACGGAAGCCCGGATTTCCCTAAGCTTCCTACCTACACGCTTGAACACGGATAACCAACACCGTGCTGGCCTAGCCTACTCCGTCCCTCCATCGCAGCAAAGCCGGGTACCGGAATTTTAACCGGTTTCCCATCGACTACGGCTTTCGCCCTCGCCTTAGGGGCCGACTCACCCTGCCCCGATTAACGTTGGGCAGGAAACCTCGATCTTTCGGCGGGGGGGCTTTTCACCCCCCTAATCGTTACTCATGTCAGCATTCGCACTTCTGATACGTCCACCAGGCCTCCCGGCCCGGCTTCACCCGCTTACAGAACGCTCCTCTACCGTCCGCAATCACCCGAGGGTGTTCGCGAACCCGCAGCTTCGGTTATCAGTTTAGCCCCGTTACATCTTCCGCGCAGGCCGACTCGACTAGTGAGCTATTACGCTTTCTTTAAAGGATGGCTGCTTCTAAGCCAACCTCCTAGCTGTTTGTGCCTTCCCACATCGTTTCCCACTTAACTGATATTAGGGACCTTAGCTGGCGGTCTGGGTTGTTTCCCTTTCGACGACGGACGTTAGCACCCGCCGTCTGTCTCCCATACTCGAACTTGCCGGTATTCAGAGTTTGCATCGGTTTGGTAAGTCGGGATGACCCCCTAGCCGAAACAGTGCTTTACCCCCGGCAGTCATGTATGAGGCGCTACCTAAATAGCTTTCGAGGAGAACCAGCTATCTCCGGACTTGATTAGCCTTTCACTCCTAGCCACAGCTCATCCCCCCATTTTTCAACATAGGTGGGTGCGGCCCTCCAGTTGATGTTACTCAACCTTCAGCCTGGCCATGGCTAGATCGTCCGGTTTCGGGTCTATCACCAGCAACTGAGCGCCCTGTTCAGACTCGGTTTCCCTACGGCTCCCCTATACGGTTAACCTTGCTACCGGCAATAACTCGCTGACCCATTATACAAAAGGTACGCCGTCACCCGGCTTGCGCCAGGCTCCGACCGCTTGTACGTATGCGGTTTCAGATTCTGTTTCACTCCCCTCACCGGGGTTCTTTTCACCTTTCCCTCACGGTACTCGTTCACTATCGGTCAGCCAGGAGTATTTAGCCTTGGAGGATGGTCCCCCCATATTCAGTCAGGATTTCACGTGTCCCGACCTACTCGAAATCATGATGCGGAATTTTTCGCGTACGGGACTGTCACCCTCTATCGTCAGCCTTCCCAGACTGTTCCGCTAAATTCTGCACCACTTCAGGGCTGTTCCCCTTTCGCTCGCCACTACTTGGGGAATCTCGGTTGATTTCTTTTCCTGCGGCTACTTAGATGTTTCAGTTCACCGCGTTCGCCTTGCACATCTATGGATTCAATGTGCAATGACCCCGAAGGGCCGGGTTTCCCCATTCGGAAATCTCCGGATCAAAGCCTGTTTGACGGCTCCCCGAAGCTTATCGCAGTCTACAACGTCCTTCATCGCCTCTGGCTGCCAAGGCATCCACCACACACGCTTCGTCGCTTGACCGCATAACCAGAAACTCAATCCCGGCGTTGCGGAAAACCGCTTGCGACTCGTAACGATTTCATACGGATTTTGCGCTTGTACAACTTGTTAAGTTACAGCATACATTTCGCCGGCAATGATTCCGCCCGACCGTTGCCGGCCAGGCGCCGTCTTTGCCGACGCCATGTCTTTCACCGAATTGTTACAGAACAGGCCTCATGACGGGGCTGGCTTGGCCAGCTACGCTGGCGGCTTTGCCGGCATGCAGCCGGCGGGCAGTTGGTGGAGCCATGCGGGATCGAACCGCAGACCTTCTGGATGCAAACCAGACGCTCTCCCAGCTGAGCTATGGCCCCGTCATGATCTGTCCCTGTCAAGGGATCAGGCAATAGAGGTGAGCACTTACCGGCGAATACCGACTGCTCGTTAAGGAGGTGATCCAGCCGCAGGTTCCCCTACGGCTACCTTGTTACGACTTCACCCCAGTCATGAATCACAAAGTGGTGAGCGTCCTCCGAAGTTAGACTACCCACTTCTTTTGCAACCCACTCCCATGGTGTGACGGGCGGTGTGTACAAGGCCCGGGAACGTATTCACCGTAGCATGCTGATCTACGATTACTAGCGATTCCGACTTCACGCAGTCGAGTTGCAGACTGCGATCCGGACTACGAGACGTTTTGAGGATTGGCTAACCTTCGCAGGCTTGCAGCCCTTTGTACGCCCCATTGTAGCACGTGTGTAGCCCTGGCCGTAAGGGCCATGATGACTTGACGTCGTCCCCACCTTCCTCCGGCTTGTCACCGGCAGTCTCCCTAGAGTGCCCAACCGAGTTGCTGGCAAATAAGGACAAGGGTTGCGCTCGTTACGGGACTTAACCCAACATCTCACGACACGAGCTGACGACAGCCATGCAGCACCTGTCACCCGGTTCCCGAAGGCACCCCACCATCTCTGGCAGGTTCCGGGGATGTCAAGGCCAGGTAAGGTTTTTCGCGTTGCGTCGAATTAAACCACATGCTCCACCGCTTGTGCGGGCCCCCGTCAATTCATTTGAGTTTTAATCTTGCGACCGTACTCCCCAGGCGGTCAACTTATCGCGTTAGCTGCGCCACTAAGAATAACAAGATCCCCAACGGCTAGTTGACATCGTTTACCGCGTGGACTACCAGGGTATCTAATCCTGTTCGCTCCCCACGCCTTCGCACCTCAGCGTCAGTATTGGTCCAGGAGGCCGCCTTCGCCACCGGTATTCCTCCACATCTCTACGCATTTCACCGCTACACGTGGAATTCTACCTCCCTCTACCATACTCTAGTCAGGCAGTATCGAATGCAGTTCCAAGGTTAAGCCCTGGGCTTTCACATCCGACTTACCAAACCGCCTACGCGCGCTTTACGCCCAGTAATTCCGATTAACGCTCGCACCCTCCGTATTACCGCGGCTGCTGGCACGGAGTTAGCCGGTGCTGCTTCTGTAGCTAACGTCAAGAACCCGGGGTATTCGCCCAAGTCCCTTCCTCACTACTGAAAGTGCTTTACAACCCGAAGGCCTTCTTCACACACGCGGCATGGCTGGATCAGGGTTTCCCCCATTGTCCAATATTCCCGACTGCTGCCTCCCGTAGAAGTCTGGACCGTGTCTCAGTTCCAGTGTGGCTGATCATCCTCTCAGACCAGCTATGGATCGTGGCCTTGGTAGGCCGTTACCCTACCAACAAGCTAATCCAACGCAGGCTCCTCCGATAGTGGCCGGTCCGAAGATCCCGGCCTTTCCCCCGTGGGGTGTATGCGGTATTAATCCGGGTTTCCCCGGGCTATCCCCCGCTATCGGGCAGATTCCTACGCGTTACTCACCCGTTCGCCGCTCGACGCCCAAAGGCAAGCCTTTGTCGTTTCCGCTCGACTTGCATGTCTGAAGCCTGCCGCCAGCGTTCAATCTGAGCCATGATCAAACTCTTCAGTTTATGACCTGCAGAGACGTTCGATGAACGTCTCGAATACCTGTAAACAGGTAACAGACAACTGAATGCTTTTCATGCGCTCCGGCCTTTCGCTCCGCGAGGAACGAAAGATCACGCCGACTCGAATAAATTTAACGCAGTTGCCTACCTTGCGGACGATTCTGCTGACGCAGAACAATCCGGCTCATTAGCGTCCGGATCCGCTCGGCAAGCACCCACCTCTATTGCTTGACCCACTTGTTACAGAACAATGCCCGGCGCGGTTGTCCGGGCAAGGCGACGCATTATACGCGCATCGCCGCTTATGGCAAGTCCTTCCGGCGGAAAAATTTATCGCCGGATGAACTTGCGAATAATCATGCCGTCGCCGCCTTCTCCGCCGGTCACTTCGCCGGTGTAGACGTTGCCGTCGGCGTCGACCACGACGCCCTCGGGCTCGGAGCCTTCGATGAAGCCCATGACCTCGCCCGTTTCGGCGCTGCCATAGGTCACGCCGCGCAGACTTTGGTAGTCGGCTACGTAAAGAATATCGTTCCTGTCGATGAACATGCCGCTGGGCCAACCGAACTGATCCCACTCGGTGATGTAGTTGCCTTCCTGGTCGAATATCTGGATTCGCTCATTGCCCCGGTCGCCGACGAGCAGACGCCCGCGCTGGTCGATCACCAGGGTATGCGGCAGGTTGAATTCGCCGGGGCCCGAGCCCCGCTTGCCCCATTCCATTAGATAGCGGCCTTGACTGTCGAATTTGACGATACGGTTGTTCCAGTGACCGTCGGCCACGAAGAAGTCGCCGTTTTCGGCTTGCGCGACATCGGCCGGCCCGTCGAAAGTATTGGGGCCCGCGCCCGTGAATCCGGCCGCCCCGAGGCGCTTGAGCAATTTGCCCTTTGTATCGAACAGCGAGATCGTGTTGCCCAGTTGCCGGTGGTAATCCGTCGCCCAGATGTTGCCGTCCGGCGTCGCGCGGAAGCCATGGGGCCGCTGTATCCACTCGCTGCCCCACGAGTCGACCAGATTGCCTTCGGGATCGAATTTCAGCACCGGCGGGTCGGAGCGGTGGAAGGCGTAGATATTGCCTTCATGATCGATGGTGACATTGGGCACCTGTCCCCATTCGATCTCATCCGGCAGCGGCTTGGGCCAATCCGGATCCATGACGTATTGCTGGGCGCCGGCGAAGGATGCCAGGGCCGGCGCCAGCAGAAACGACAGAGCCGTCAGCCAGGGTTTGTGTGTTAAAGAATTTCGCATGGTCGCCACCTCGCGCAATTCGGGGCGAAAGACGTTCAGTGTACACCCATTGGCGGGCGCGGCGAAAGATTGGCTTCACTTAAGCGGAGCGGGCCGCGACGGAAAAGCGGCGCTCGGGCGTATAAGCAGACGAACGCAATCCACAGCTATCCACGAGGATACCGACATGAGCAAGATTCGCAGGATTTCACTGGCGCTGGCGGGTTCGCTGGCATTCTCCGCGCCCGCGCTGGCGCAGGACAGCCAGACCGAGGACAACCAGGAAAGGCAGGCCCGGGCCGCCGAGCGGCTGGCTCGGATCGACACTAACGGCGACGGCGCCGTCAGCATCGAGGAGTATCTCGCCGGGACTGCCGGCGACAGGATCGACGGTGACGGCGACGGCCTGATCACACTTGAGGAATATGTCGCCAACTTCGACCGCGTCCGGGGCGACGGGCGGCTGGCTGGCGCCCGCGCGGGCGCGAGCCGCGAGCAGATTCGCGCGCGCGTCGAGCAGCGCCTGAGCGAGCGCTTCGCCGGCATCGACGGCGACGATGACGGCGTAATCACCCTGGCCGAATATCGCCATGAGATGTTTGAGAATCTCGACCGCAACGACGACGGGTTGCTCCAGCGGCGCGAGCTGCGCGGACTGAGGGGCGGACCGGGCGGACTTGGCGGCCCAGGCAGAGGGGACCGGCCCGCAGGCGCCCGGACCGACGCCGACCAGGGGAACTAGCGCCAGATTCGGGCATTTGCCAAGGGACGTTTATGATTGCGCGTGATGACCGATGAAGAACTGATGACTGCAATCTGTGCCGGCGACAACTCCGCGTATGAAGCCATTGTCCGGCGTCATCTGAAGCCGGTGAGTCAATACGCCTGGCGCATGCTCGGCAATCAGCGCGACGTGGAGGACATCGCCCAGGACACTTTTCTCAAGCTATGGATCAACGCGGCAAGCTGGCAGCCGGCCAAAGCCCGGCTCTCGACCTGGGTTCATCGCATCGCGCACAATCTGTGCATCGATCATTTGCGCAAGCGCCGGGAAGAACTGGGGGAAGAGGAAGCGGTGCAGAATACGGGACCGCTCGATGAAGTAACGGCGGAAAGCGAAATGGGGCGTTTGCGCGCGGCGCTGGGGCAATTGCCCCAATCCCAGCGCAGCGCCATCTCCCTGTGCCACTATCAGGGATTTTCCAACAGGGAAGCCGCCGCGATCATGGACGTGTCCGTACAGGCGCTGGAATCGCTGTTGGCAAGGGCGAAGCGATCACTGCGCAAGACATTGAAGACCGGAGAAGAATGAACCGAAGGCAGACGGAAACCATGAACCTGGAAAAATTCACCCATTTGCTCGATGTCCGCGGCTGCGAACGCGCTGCCTGGCCGGTGCGGGAGCGCGAACAGGCCGAAGTCCTGTTGCGCGAAAGCGCCGAGGCGCGCGATGTATTGCGGATGCAACAAAGAATGGAAAGCCTGCTCGATCGAATCGAGGCGCCGGAATTTGCCGGCCTGGAAGCCAGAGTGATGCGTCAGCCGTTGCCGGCCCGGACCAGAGCGCTGGCGGACCGGATAATCGACTGGCTGACGCCCGGCCGTTCTCCACTTGCATGGTGGCGCCCCACTTTTGCAGCCTGCCTGCCGCTGGTGTTCGGTATCGCCCTTTCCGGCTGGTTCAGTTTCGGCGTGGACACGCAGGATCCCGGCTACGCCTATTGGGACCAGGAGTTGTACCTGCTGTCGCTCTACGAATATGCCGAAGCTGATTCCGAAGCTCTTTCCGAGAGCGGCGGAGACGGACAATGAATAAACGCAATCTGCTCATCATCCTGCTGATCGCCTCGCTGGGGCTGAATCTGCTGCTGGTCGGCGGTATCGGCTGGCGCATGGCGGACAGGCGTGAGTCCGCACAGTCGCTGGTCCCGCCGAATACCGGCTGGATTCTGCGCGATATTTCCGAGGGGCGGCGCGCGGAACTCGAGCCCGCGGCGCGGGAGGGTTTCGAATCCGTTCGTCCGGCGCGCATCGAAATGTTTCGCGCGCAACGCCGCGTAAATGAACTCATCGGTGACGAAGCATTCGACCGGGACGCGCTTGAAGATGCTTTCGCGCAACTGCGCGAACTCAGCATGGATTACCAGACGCTGTCGCACGAACAGACCGTGAACATTCTCGAACGATTGACGCCGGCCGAGCGACGGGCGGTGACCGAATTCGTCAGGCGCGGCGGTCCGCCCCGAGCCGGCCGCGACGGCCCGCGTGGACGCAATCTGCCACCGAGAGACCCCGAGCCCGATCTCGCTCCGCGCCGCCGATAGCCGCTTTCGCGCAGGACGCGCTCCCGGTATGCTTTCCCCTTTCCAGATTGTCTGATGAGGTTGAAATGAAAAACCGTCTGCCGGGAGTATTCGGCATCTCTCTTATCCTTGCCGCCTGCGGAGATTCCGTCAATGACAGCGTTCCGGAACCGGCGCCGACCATTACCCGCGATGCGGTCGCCGGAGTATTGCATGAACACACGGCGGTACTCGCTTCGGACGAGTTTGAAGGCCGCGCCCCGGCCACTCGCGGCGGTCAACTCACCATCGACTATCTGACGGAGCAATTCGCCGCCCTCGGTGTCGGGCCGGGCAACGGAGATTCCTATACGCAACAGGTCGACGTGGTCGAAATCACGGCTGGCTCCGAGCCCGTGCTGCAATTCAGCGGCGGTTTCGACGCCAGTCCCGCATACAAGACCGAAATGGTGATCGGCAGCCGCCGCCATGCCTCGCCCATCGTGGTGGAAGACAGCGAGGTGGTTTTCGCGGGCTATGGGATCAATGCCCCGGAACGCGGCTGGAACGACTATGCGAACGTCGACGCGGAAGGCAAGACCGTAATCGTGCTCGTGAACGACCCTGGCTACGCCACCCGGGAACCGGAACTCTTCAATGGCAACGCGATGACCTGGTATGGACGCTGGATCTACAAGTTCGAGGAAGCGGCGCGTCAAGGCGCCGCCGGCATTCTGATCGTTCACGAGACGGGCCCCGCGGGTTATGGCTGGGACGTGGTCGACAATAGCTGGTCGGGCCCGCAAATCACCCTGGCGGCGGAAAACGGCAATTCGCATCTCGCACCCATTGAAGGTTGGTTAACGCTTGAGACCGCGAATGCCTTGTTCGCCGCGGCGGGGATGGACTATGAGGAACTGAAGGCCCAGGCGGCCGTTCCGGGTTTCAGCGCCGTGCCGCTCGGCGACATCCGCGCCTCCATGTCGGTCGAAACCGCCGTGCGCGGTTCGAGTTCGCAAAACGTCATCGCCGCGATTCCCGGCTCGACGCGTCCCGACGAGTCCATCATATATACCGCCCATTGGGACCACCTCGGCATGGTGGCCGACATGGAAGGCGACAACATCTGGAATGGGGCGGTCGACAACGCGACGGGCACGGGCGCATTGCTCGCGCTCGCCGAACTCCATCTCGGGCAGCCCGCGCCACCTGAACGCACCGTCGTCTTTCTGGCCGTTACAGCCGAAGAATCCGGCCTGCTCGGTTCGCAGTGGTATGTGGAGAATCCGGTCTACCCGATCGAAACCACGGTGGCGAACATCAATATGGACGCCTTGAACACCTGGGGCCGGGTGCGCGACATCGTCGTCATCGGCCATGGCAGCAGCGAACTCGAAGATTATCTGGCTGAAGCAGTGGTCTCGCAGGGTCGCCGGATCGTCCCGGAACCGACTCCCGAACGGGGATTCTACTACCGCTCGGACCATTTCAATTTCGCCCGGGCCGGAGTGCCCTCGCTGTACGCCGAAGGCGGCACCGACAGCCGGGAGCACGGCAATGACTGGGGCGTGGTACAGAGCGAGGACTACGTCGCGAACCGCTATCACGCTCCCGGCGACGAATATGATCCGAGCTGGAACCTGACCGGCGCCGCGGAAGACGTATTGCTGTATTTCGAGATCGGCAATCGCCTGGCGAACGAATCGAACTGGCCCGCGTGGTACGAAGGCAACGAGTTCAAGGAAACCCGAGACGCGAGCGCGGCCGCGCGCGACTGAACGGAATTCAGACGAGCAACCCCGCGACTGTCCCGGTCATGCAGGTGGCGAGGGTGCCCGACACCAGCGCCGGCATCGCGAGTTCGACGATTTCTCCACCGCGCTCCGGACACATGCCGCTCAATCCCGCGATCATGATGCCAAGGCTGCCGAAGTTGGCGAAACCGCAAAGCGCGTAAGTCAGGATCACGGTGGAGCGTTCGCTCAACGCGCCCGCGGGCAATTCCGCGAGCGCGAGATAAGCGATAAATTCGTTCAATACGGTTTTCGTCCCCATCAGGCCGCCAGCCAGCGGCGCTTCGCTCCAGGGGATTCCCATCAGCCAGACCAGCGGCGCGAACAACCAGCCGAACAGCCCCTGCAGGCTGATTTCCTTACCGCCCACCTCGGGCAGCAACGCCAGCAGACTGTTGATCAGCGCCACGAGCGCGATGAGCACGATCAGCATCGCGCCGACATTGAGCATCAGACGCAGACCGTCGCCGGTCCCCTTTGTGACCGCGTCCATCATGCTCTGATAGCCGCTGCGCAATTCGACATCGTCGGCACTGCTGCGGCCGGTTTCGGGCACCATGATCGCCGCCAGCATGATGGCCGCCGGAGCGCTGATCACCGAGGCGGTGAGCACGTGGCCGAGGGCATTTTCGAGCACGTCTTGCAGAACGACCGAATACAGCACGAGCACGCTGCCGGCAACGGTCGCCATGCCGCAGGTCATGACGATGAAAAGCTCGCTGCGGGTGAGCGAGCGCAGGCAGGGCCGGATCAACGCCGGCGACTCCACCATGCCCATGAAGACGTTGGCCGCCGCGGACAGTCCAACCGCGCCGCCAACGCCGAGGCTGCGCCGCAATACGTGGGAAAAGGCGCGCACCAGCGCGGGCAGAATGCGCAAATGCCAGAGCACGGCCGAAAAAGCGGTGACGAACAGGATCAGGGGCAGGATGCGGAAGGCCAGAATGACGGTTGCGTTGGCGTCGCTCAGCTCGAACGGATAGGCGACATTGGCCGGGTCGCCGCCGAGATAGCCGAAAACGAAGGCCGTGCCGGTTTCAACCGACGTGGTAATTACCTGCACGAGCTGGTTGATACCGCGCAGCGCCGCCTGCACGAATTCGAAGCGGAATACCAGCCAGGCGAACAGGAATTGCAGGCCCAGCCCACCGGCGAGCAGACGCCAACTCGGCAGCCGGCGCTTCTCGCTCAAGGCGACGGCGATGCCGATGAAGGCGAAGATTCCCAGCGTCGCCTGGAAGTAAGTCAAGGTCTTGGCGATCCGAAAGAAAAACGAGGCGGCGGGCGTCGGTGATTCACCGGCGCCCGCGGAAGATCAAGGCCGCAGCCTGGGCACGAACCTGGTCATGCCCTGGATCGGCCCGACTTCGCCGGCATAGACGTTGCCTTCGCTGTCGACGGTGACGCCTTCGCCCATGGAGCCGACTCCTCCCATACCCGACGAGCGCTCGGAGACGTGCTCGGGCACGAAATACAGCACCTGGCCGTTGCGCGCATTGCCAACCCGCAGGCCCTTGCGCCAGCCGCCCGGGTTGTAGTTCGGATCGGACTCGGAATCGATCGCGTACAGCATGTCGTTGCCGCGATCGATATAGATACCGCTTATGCGGCTGAACTGATACCAGGTATCGAGATGCTCGCCGTCCTGGGTGAAAATCTGGATGCGGTTGTTGCCTCTGTCCGCCACGAACAGGCGACCCCGGGAGTCCATCGCCAGCGAGTGAGGCGAGCGAAACTCGCCGTCCTCAAAGCCCCACTGGCCGAAGCTCTTGATGAAGCTGCCGTCGGGGGCAAAGATCGAGATACGGCTCTTGGCATTGGGTCCGGGCTCGTTCTGGAACTGGGCGCTATGGGTCTCGGCCACGAAAATATTGCCGTTCGGCGCCACCAGCACATCGTTGGGTTCGGTGAAATGGGTCGGTGGATCGCCCATTTCGCCCGGTGTGCCGAGGGTCATCAGCAATTCGCCTTCGGGGCTGAACTTGAGGACGGCGCTGCCGCGGTTTGCCGCGTCGGGATTCTCCGCCAGTTCGTTGTCATTGGCCAGACGCGCGTCGGCGATCCAAACGTTGCCTTCGCCGTCCACGTCGATGCCATGGGGCCAGATGATCTGGCCGCCGCCGAAGGCTTGCACAACGCGGCCATCGGGATCGAGCTTGACGATGGGGTCGACGTCGGAGGTCGCGCAGGAATTGGTGCCGCAGCGGTCGCCCGCCCAGACGTGGACTCCGTCGATGTCGATGTTGACAGCGCTCACCGAACCCCAGTTCCTGCCGTCGGGCAATGTGCCGAAATTGCGTTGGGTTTCATAGGGATTGGGCAGGTTGTTGACCGGTTGCTGGCCGGCATGCGCCGCCGGATACACGGCGCCGGGCCGGGGTGGCTGGGCAAAGGCCGTCGCACAGACGAGCGATGCGAGCATGGCCGCCGCTCCGGCCTTGAACGCGAATCCGGCTGTGCTGCCGGTCGAATAGGTCTTTTTCATCGTTCACCTCGAAGAATCTGGGATTGGTTGACAATGGATTGTCTTGAGCGCCACAAAAATGGACCGTGGCTACCGCATTGTCAAGAACAACCGGGGGAGCAAAAAATCAGTGGCTTCGATCCGTCGCCGCCTTCCGTCATTCTGCGCGAAGCGAAGCGTAGT
Organism: Pseudomonadales bacterium; assembly: GCA_963664805.2. GTDB lineage: Bacteria > Pseudomonadota > Gammaproteobacteria > Pseudomonadales > Pseudohongiellaceae > UBA9145. Next base: position 1,529,275 of record OY761612.1, read on the forward strand.
CGCAGAATCTCGTTGGGCTTGTTACTTCGAGTTGATTTGCACATGCCATCCGTGGCGAGACTTCAGCGACTTCGACCGGCTCCAGTCTCGACATCCTGTCGAGCCGTTCAACCCTCAAGAAGCTCTGCTTCTTGTCGGCTGCGCCGAACGGGCCCAACCCTGTCTCGCACGCCCGCTGCACTCCGCCCCCCAGACGGTGACTCAGATTGCGCGGGGCGCGGGAGCTTTACGAGCGACTGGACCGCAGTTAAGCTGCCCGCTGATTCAAGTGGAGCTAAGGTAGATGGATCGGCTGCTGGTTTGCGTCATCTTTGCCGTCGTGTTGGCGATGGCCGCCGTGCTGCTGCTCATCGGTTTGATCGAGGCACCGCCGAATGCCGCCGGTGTGGCCCACGATACGGTCGCCGCGATGCAGGCCGGCGGCGACGGCGCCTTGCGCCTTGAGGCCATTGGCGGCTTTGCTTTCGCTTTCCAGAGTCTCGTGCTGTTGTTCGCGATCCTGCTTTGCGTGCTCAGCGTCAAACCCACCAGGCGCACTCCGGCCTTCATTGGCTGGATGGTTTTCACGTATGCGGTAAACATGCTTGTGTGGCAGCAAATGTATTTCGGTCACCAGACATTTCTGGAAACGGGCGAAACCGGCTGGTTCCTGGGCTTCCCGACGGCCACGGCCTGGCAGGTCTACGGCGTCTGGTTTGCCGGCGTCGTACTGATCGCGGTTTACAGCGCGGGTTTCCGCCGTTACATCCTCAGCGGGGACGACGAGCGGTGCTTCGAGGAATTGTTGCGGGAATCCGGGGAGCTTCGGGACTGACGGCATGGAAGCATTCCGGCAGGAGATCATCCTCGGCACGATCGCGCTTTACATGGCGCTATGCGTGCTGATCGGTCTGTGGAGCATGGGCCGCACCCGCAACCCGGGCGACTTCTTTATCGCGGGCCGCAGTCTCGGCCCCATCGTCATCTCGCTGGCGGTATTCGCCAGCACCCTGAGCGGGTTCGGATTCGTCGGCGGACCCGGACTGGTCTATTCGATCGGCGTCAGTTCGTTCTGGATGGTGGTGATCTCGGCCACCGCCTTCGGCCTGGGTTTCTTTCTCGTCGCCAAGCGCATCCGCATGGTCGCCGAGTTGCGCGGCTGCATGTCGATTCCCGATGTGATCGCGGCGCGTTACGGCAGCGAACTCGCGCGTCTGCTCGTGGCGGTCACCATCGTGCTCGGCGTGCTCGGCTATCTCGCGACGCAGATTCTGGCGATGTCCGTTGTCATGCAGGCAATCTTCGCCGACACCGAGATGTTCGCCGATATCAGCCTACTCAGTTGCGTCGTGCTTTCCTCTACCGTGCTCGTTTTCTATTGCGTTACCGGCGGCGTCATCGCCTCGGTTTATACCGACGTCCTGCAGGGGCTCGTGATGATGGTCGCGGGCTTCCTGATCCTGATCACAGCCATGCAGGCGTTCGACGGCGGCCTGCGCGAGGCGAGCGAGATCGTGCTTGCGGACGACAGCGAATCGATGATGCCTTTCGGCGCCGCCGGCATCGTCACCTCGCTGGGCTGGTTCTTCATCTTCGGCATCGGTCTTGCCGGCCAGCCCCATATCGTCACCAAGATGATGATGAACAAGAATCTGGCCGACAACCGCAGCATCCTGCCGCTGTCCCTGCTCGGCTACATCGTCTCCGCATTGCTGTGGATCTCGATCGGCATGGTCATGCGCGCGGTCGTGGTCGGCGGCGGGGCGGAACCCTTGTCGCAACCGGACGACGCCGCGTCGACTTTCCTGGCGATGTTCGCCAGCCCGTTGCTCGCGGGCGTCGTATTCGCCGCCCTGTTCTCGGCGATCATGTCGACCTCCGACGCCTTTCTCAACATAGGCACCGCGGCCATCATCCACGACATTCCCCGCGCCTTGCGCAATCGCCCGGTGAATAACGAGCTGTTCTGGGCGCGCGTGGTCACCGTGGTCCTGGCCGTGGTCGCAGCCGGCTTCGCGCTGTTTTCCTATTATCGCGACGCCACCCTCGTCGCCCTGCTCGGCGCGTTCGGCTGGAGCACTTTCGCCGCGTCGCTGTTCCCGGTACTCGCCATCGGCCTGAACTGGAAACGCGCCACCACCGCGGGCGCGGTCGCCGCCGTCACCAGCGCCTTGCTGATCAATTTCGTCGTCCAGTTGGCGGGCGTCCCCCTGCCCTGGGGCATCTCCGGCGGCCTCGCCGCCTTCGTCACCTCACTGGTCCTGTTCTTCGCCGTATCCTTCGCCACCCCGCCGCCAACCCTGGCGCGAGACATCGATCGAATGATGGAGATCTGATCCCTAGTTGATCTTCACCAGGCCGATCTGGTTGGAACTGCTTTGGTGGATCAGCAGGTTGTTGTCCTCGGTCACCCAGACGTGGCGCACGATGCCCACGCCGGAAGGAATCGCCCAACTCTGGAATGACTCGGTGCGCGGATTGAAGCGCACGAGGGCGTCCGGCCGCTTGCCCGATTCGTTGTACCAGATGACGTCGTCAATAACCGCCAGCGAGTAGGGATGCGAGTCCGGCCCGCTGGGTGAATCCCACTGCCTGATTTCGCCTGTGGCGGGATCGAGCCGCCCGATCTTGCCCATGGTCGAGTTGACGAACCAGACGATGTCGTTGCTGTCGAGGCCGAGGCGGCGGATGCGCGTGCGGTCGTCGGGCACCTCGTAGTAGCGCACTTCCATGCTGTCCGGGTCGAGCGCGCCCAGCTTGTTGGTTCCGTTGTAGGCGACCCAGACGGTGCCTTTTGAATCAACCTGGATGCCGTATGGCCTGGGCTCGGTGGGAATTTCGGTGATATCGCCTGAATCGGGATTGAGGCGGCCGAGAACGGCGGCGCCCTGGGCGGTGAAATACAGGTTGCCGTTGGGATGCCAGACCGCCGAGTGCGGGTCGCGCGCTTCGGTCTGATACTCGGTGACGAGACCGGATTTCGGGTCGAGCATGCCGATCGTGGCGTTGCTGTTGCCTGTGTACCAGATGTTGCCGTCGGCATCGGGCACGATGGTATGCGGCCGTGCGGTCGGCGGCAGACGGAACTCTTCCATTTCACCTGTGTCCGGATCCAGCCTGCCGGCGAGCGAAGCCCACATGCCGGTCCACCAGATCGAGCCGTCAGGCGCTTCCGCCGGGTCGCGGGAACGCTGACCGAGAGTAGGTACGGTCCATTCGATGATTTCGATCTCGGTATCGCCGGCGATCAGCTTGGGCCGGCGCGATACGTCCTCGGGAAAATGCTCGGCGAGGTACTCGGCCATGGTGTTCGCCTGGGCGTCAGGCAGTTCGATCATCGTCGCCATGACGCGGCGCCATTCTTCGACCGTGCTGTACCCGGCGGACCGGGTAATCGATGCAGTGGTGTGGCAACTGGAGCAATGATTCTGCACCAGATCCTTGCCCGGACCTTCGGGCAGGGGGGTCGGCGCGGGCCGCTGGCCGAATGACGGTTGCAGGAAGGCGAACAGAACGGGAGCGATTGCAAGCAACAGGACTTTCTTCATCGGACACTCCGCCGTGGCTGATGGTTCAGCGGAATAGCTTATCCCAAAAACAAGCGATGTTGCAGTTGCCGAACCCAAATTCTGGAGCCGGTTTCACTATGGTCATGGATTGTCTAACATCTGCCCCGGCGAAAAGCGGTGGAGCGCGCATGGGCACGCGAGAATGAGCAGGCAGAGATCGCAGCGACTATACGCGGAAGCGCGGAAGTACATCCCCGGCGGGGTGAATTCACCGGTGCGCGCGTTTCGCGGGGTCGGCGGCGAACCGTTGTTTTTCGAATCGGGCGAGGGCGCATGGCTCACCGATGCCGATGGCAATCGCTATATCGATTACGTCGGCGCTTGGGGACCGCTGATTCTCGGCCACCGCCATCCGGCCGTTGTCGAAGCCTTGCGGCGTCAATTGGAAAAAGGCCTCGGTTATGGCGCTTCAACCGAAGCGGAAGTGCGGCTCGCCGAGGAAGTTTGCCGCCTCGTTCCTTCCATCGAACAACTGCGCCTGGTCACTTCCGGCACCGAGGCGACCATGAGCGCGATCCGTCTGGCGCGCGGATTCACCGGCCGCGACGCCGTCGTGAAGTTCGAAGGCTGTTATCACGGCCATGTCGACGGTCTGCTCGTCAAGGCCGGCTCCGGCGCGCTTACGCTGGGCGCGCCAGATTCGCCCGGAGTGCCCGAAGGCTATTCCGGATTGACCCATGTTCTGCCTTACAACGACATCCCCGCGCTAGAGGAGTACTTCGCGGCCTCCGGAAAAAACACCGCCTGCGTCATCATCGAACCCGTTGCCGGGAACATGAATTGCGTCCCTGCCAACGCAAAAGCCTTGTCCCGGCTTCGCGCACTTTGCGATGAATACGGAACGGTGCTGATCTTCGACGAAGTAATGACCGGATTCCGGGTCGCGCTCGGCGGCGCCCAGTCGATTTACGGCATAGAACCCGACCTCACCACCCTTGGCAAAGTGATCGGCGGCGGCTTGCCCGTCGGCGCTTTCGGCGGACGCCGCGAGATCATGTCGCGCATCGCACCCGAAGGTCCTGTGTACCAGGCCGGCACGCTCGCCGGCAATCCGCTCGCGGTCGCGGCCGGGCTGGCGACTCTTGAGGCGATACAGGCGCCGGATTTCTTCGAATCATTGCGGGAACGGGCCCAAACCATGCTGGGCGAACTGCGAAGCCGCGCGGCAGCCGCTTCCGTGCCATTCACCACGAGCCAGGCGGGCGCCATGTTCGGACTCTTTTTCAGCGAGGAAGAGAGCATCGGTTCTTTCGAACAAGTCATGGCCTGCAACATCGGACACTTCCGCTCTTTTTTCCACGGCATGCTCGATGACGGCGTGTATCTGGCGCCTTCCGCCTACGAGGCCGGCTTCATCTCCGCGGCCCATGGCGAACGCGAGATCGAACTGACCCTCGCCGCCGCCGAAAAGGCCTTCGCCGCGATTCAGGCTTGACCGGATCCATGCACCAGATCGACGTATACGGCGTAGGCAACGCACTGGTAGACATCGAATACGAGGTCGAAGAGGACTTCTTCCCCGCGCATGGAGTGCGGCGCGGGGTGATGACGCTGGTCAGCCACGAGCGCCAGGAAGAGGTTATCGCGGCGCTGCGCGAACGGGGCGACGTGCGCAAGATGATGGGCGGCGGTTCCGTCGCCAATTCGCTCTACGCGATCAGCAACTTCGGCGGCCAGACCTTCTTCTCGTGCAAGATTGCCGACGACGAGGCCGGAAACTTCTATCTGCGCGAACTCGGCGAGCACAATATCCGGACCTGCGGCGACTTCCACGAAGTCGAAACCGGCCGCTGCCTGATCATGATCAGCCCCGACGCCGAACGCACGATGTACACCTTTCTCGGCGCATCCGAATTCCTGTCTCCGGCCGACCTCGATTTCGAGGCCGTGCGGCGCTCGCAATACGTGTATATCGAAGGCTACCTGGTCAGTTCCGACAGCGGCCGCGCCGCGGCTATCGAATTGCGGGAATTGGCCGAAGCCAACGGCGTCAAGACCGCCCTTTCCTTCTCCGATCCCTCATTACTCGAAATCTTCCCCGAACAGATGAAGGAAATGCTCGGCGGCGGCCTCGACCTGCTGTTCTGCAACGAGGAGGAAGCCTGCCTCTGGACCGGAACTGAAAATCTCAGCGAGGCTTGCGTCGCGCTAAGGCCCGTCGCGAAACAATTCGTTGTCACCAGGGGCGCAAACGGATCGGTGCTGTTCGATGGCAACTATTTCGTGGAAATCGACGCCCACAAGGTCAAGGCCGTGGACACCACCGGCGCCGGCGACGCCTTCGCCGGCGGATTCCTGTACGGGCTGACCAGCGGCCGGAGCTTCGCCGAATCCGGCAGACTGGCAAGCCGCGCCGCCGGAGAGGTAGTCAGCCGCTTCGGCCCCCGGCTGCGATCACGCGATTACCGCGAGCTACTGTGAAATAAGACACCCCGCTTGCGTGTCTTGCTTAACTCCAACCGTTGCCCCAGCGTCGGTTGAGAAATTTCGGCAATGTTCGACATACCATTATGGTAAGAATTAGTATCGTTAGCCGTTACGGGGTGGGCACACTCCCGCCAAGCGGCGGCAACCGCAAGCTCGCGGGAGAGCCTTTACATGGGGCCAACGAGGTACTGGAACTGTTGGCGGATATCGAAAGCGAACCAGTAGTTGCCTGGACCAGAAAATGTTCCGAGGATGCGCACAGCTTGGGATTCAACCAGGATGATCTATGCGAATTGCTGCGATTGGCGATGAATGTCGGACAATTTCGCGGAGCGGAGTGGTGTATGCAGCGGGAAGGCGAAGCGTGGGCGGCCTGCGATGCCTATGCTGTCGAACGTCGGAAATGGGTTTCCCACGCCCACAAGAAAATGCGGCTTGAATACTATGTCAAGTTCGCGATAGCCAAGTCCGGAAACGAGGTTTTGCTGGCTTCGTGCCACTTTTCTTGAGAGAGAATAGTTGCGATGAACGATCAACAGTCTGTCTGCCCCATCTGCGAGGAAGGGAAATTGCACCCGCAAGTTGGCTCCAACTTGATTGAATACCGGGGTCGCAGCGCCCTGCTGGATCTCCACTATTCGATATGCGACGCATGTGGTAGCGAGCAAGCGGGTGTTGTCGAACTGAGGAAAAACAAGCGCTCTACAATCAGATTCAGAAAAAAAGTCGATGGATTGCTGACCGGATCCAAAGTGCGATCCATCCGGAAAAAACTGGGTCTGTCCCAAGCTGAGGCCGCCCGCGTATTTGGTGGAGGTCCAGTCGCATTTTCCAAATACGAAAGCGATGACATAGCCCAATCCGAAGCCATGGACAAATTGCTGCGCCTGGCAGCCAATGTTCCTTCAGCGATTGATTTCTTGCGCAAGCAAGCAGATTTGAAAGTCGATCCATCCAACAACCAATCGTTGTAGGAAAACCTGGCTTATCGCAATACAGGTCGAAGAATGCCCAAGCACTCTTCCGGCAGAGTAGTGGCAGAAGCGACGGACACTTACGAGCGCTGACCGAATTAATCAATGATGTACCCCTGCGGCGTATATTCCACCGCCCCCTCGAATTCCATTTCCCTGATGATGGAATGGCCGATGAAGATCGCGTCGTGTTCGGTTCGCTGGCGGTTCCAGGTCCACATGAAATCGTCCCCGTTTTCCTGGCTTGGAACTCCGCCGGAGAGCGCGAGCTTGACGATCTTGGCCAGTTCGGCCGGTCGGTCGCGTTGCGGATAGTGGCTTGCGGTGGGTAGAACCCAGAAGGAACTTTCGACATCGCGCTCGTTCAGGTATTCGGCCCAGACGTAGTTGGCCGTGCGGAGGGGATTGACCGGGTCGAGCGCGCCCCAGACATAGGCGACCGGAATCGGGCTTCGGGGCAGGTTGTCGAGCCAGCGATATTCGTTTGCAACGCGCTCAAGCAGGTATTTGCCGACATGGAGCCTGGCACCGATGCCGTCGTTGAAGGCCTGGATGTCGGCGTAGGCGAGACTTTCCGGATCGCCTTCGGTCTGGCGCGGCCTGGACTTCAGCTCCGCTATCGCGGCCGGGCCGCGCACCGGGTCCAGCAATACTCTTTGACCGGGGACGAGATTCGCCAGCGGCAGGAACATGCCGCTGTTCGAAAGAAAGTGATAGTTGATCGTATAGGGCCGATCTTCGTCCAGGTAGTGGCCGAGAAACGCAAGTCCGACGCTGACGCCTCGATCATGGGTAAACATCGCGAAGTTATCGAACTCAACGATTTCGCGCACGAAAAAGTCGAGCAGCCGGGCGTCGTCTTCAAGCATGTAGGAATAGTCGTTCAGGGGCTTTTCGGAGAAACCGAAGCCGGGGAAATCGAGCGTGGCGATGTAGTAGTCATCTTGCAGGTGGACGATCATTTCTTCGTAGTCGAAGCTGGATCTCGGATAGCCATGCACGAGCAGCAATTGCGGATCCTCGGGGTCCCCGAAGGTACGGTAATGCACATCGACCACGGCGCCGTTGTTGTTTTCCGTGGTCGATTGCCACTCGAAGTAGGATCCGGCTTCGTACCAGGCTCTGGCGAGTTCAGAGTAGAAGACGAAATCGCCATCTTGCGCAATGGCGTTGCCGCCCACGTCAAACAGCAGCAACGACGCGAAAATTGAAGCGGGCATTGCGATTGGTTTCATGTTCGGACTCCTGTCGGCCTCAAGAAAGTGTAAACCATATTGCGGCGGGTGATTCACGATGGATGCTACCCGAAAATTCCGGATGGGACGCACGGAAATTCCGGATTGGACGATGAGTGTCCCATATCCGCTCTCCATATCCGCTCCAAGGCCGCGCCTGTCAATGCGAATAAATCGCATTTGCGTTCGTATATGAATCGTATTACTATTTCGCCTCCACTAGTTGGCGGCTCCGTCTGGCTTGGAAATTTGCCTGCTGCCGCCACCGGCGCAGATATGAGCCCGACCGGGTTCGCGATGAGGAAACGAAATGTCCAATAACGACGATATGACCCGTAGATCTTTTTTGCAGATCGTCACGGGAACCGCAGCGGTTTCAACGGCTTCCTTTCTGGGACTGGTTTCGTCCACCCACGCCTTGGGGCGGCAGGAAGGAACCGACACCAGCGATCAGACCGGGGGCGAAAGCACCGACAGCGCCGACCAGACCGGGGGTGAAAGCACAGATAGCACCGATCAGACCGAGAGCGAAGATTCCGACAGCACAGACCAGACTGAAGGCGAAAGTGCCGAAAGCACCGACGAGACCGAGGGCGGAGCCACCGACGATATAGATCAATCCGGGGGCGAAGGCACCGACAGCGCTGATCAAACCGGCGGCGAAAGCACCGACAGCGCCGACCAGACCGGCGGTGAAGGCACCGACAACAGCGGCCGGAACAGCAGAGGCCTCGACTGAATTTGACGGTCCATGGTTGAAGAGCACGGGATCAGAGACTCGCTGTCCTGGCTGATCGGACCGACTTCCAGGACGGATTTCTTCGAGCGCTACCATGAGCAGCGCGCCCTGCATTGCGGGCACCGCGATGCTGGGCGCTTCGCCGAATTGCTGAGCGTCGGCCGAATCGACGAAATCATCTCCGGCACCGATCTGAAACCGGCGTCGCTGTCGATGGCCCGCAGCCAGCCGCCGATCAAGCGCTCCAACTATACTTTCAGCAGCGGCAATATCGATCGAGGCGCCGTCATTCGACAATTCCAGCGCGGCGCGACGATCATATTGAATCAGTTGCATCTTGCCGACGCGCGTCTCGCCCGTTTTTGCCGATCGCTTGAAGACCTCCTGAGTTGCCGCGTGCAAACCAATGTCTACCTGACGCCTCCCGGAAGCCAGGGGTTCGGCACGCATTACGATGACCACGACGTTTTCATAGTTCAGGTATCCGGAGCGAAAAAGTGGCGGCTGTATGAAAGGCCGGTAGACAATCCTTATAGCGGCGAAGGATTCAAGGCCGGGGTACACGATCCTGGAATTCTGGAACAGGAGTTCCTGCTGCAGGCCGGAGATTGCCTCTACATTCCCCGGGGCCTGATGCACGACGCCTCAAGCCACGGCGACGAACCGTCCCTGCACATCACCACCGGATTGATCGTCAGGAAGTGGGCCGACCTCATGCTGGAAGCCATATCGGAAGTGGCGCTGCGCAACCCGAAATTCCGCCGTTCGCTGCCGGTGGGATTCGCGCGTCCGGATTTCGACGAGGCGTCCCTGGAAAAGCATTTCCGGGAACTGGCGAAGGAGTTCGCGAAACAGGCCGATTTCAGCAAAGTGCTGTCGTTCTTCAGAGCAAGTTTCGTGCGCGAACGCCGCCCCGAATTGCAAGGCGCATTGGTCGACGCCTCCTCGCCTGTTTCGAGCGCCGATCTGTACGAGCGGCGCCCATTTTTGCAGGTTCTGCTGCGGCATGACGATTCCGAAGTCGTAATCGTCTGCCCGGGCGGCAATATCCATTTCGACAAGGAGGCGCTGCCGGGCTTGCAGTTGTTCCTTGCGGGTAAACCTTTTTCAAAAGCTGATTTTTCCGATCTGGGCGAGGAAAAACGGACAGAGACGATCCGCAGACTGTCGGCATTCGGCCTGGTTCGGCGTGTATTGCAATGACCCCGGGCAAAACCGCGCAACGGCGCTTGTCCGGCAAACAGAAGCGTGACCGGGCCTGGTTCACGATCCATTCCTGGATAGGCCTCAAATTATCCCTGCTCATGACCTTTATTCTGGCGACCGGAACGATCGCGGTGTTCAGTTACGAAATCGACTGGCTGCTGAACCCGGAAATGCGGGCGACCGAGCGCATTGCGCCCGAAAACATCGACTGGAGCGCGGCGTTCGATAACGTGCGACGGGAAAATCCCGAATATCGGTTGCTGAACCTCAGCAGGTTTCAGGACAACTGGTTTTCCCTGCAAGCGCTCGCCCTGACGCCCCGGGGCGAGAACGTCAGGATCTGGCTGAATCCTTCCGACGGCAGCCCACTCGGCGTGACATCGTTTTTCAACGTTCAACGCTTTTTCCGCACCACCCACCGGCATCTCATGATGCCATTGAACATCGGCATCCCGATCGTGACTTTTCTCGCCTTTCCATTGCTGATCTCGCTGATCGCCGGGTTCGTGGTCTACAAGAAGTTCTGGCGGGGATTGTTCAGATGGCCGAGATTCGGCCGCAACACGCGAATCTGGAACGGAGACCTGCACCGGCTCATGGGACTTTGGGGAAGCTGGTTTATCGCCCTGATCGCCATCACGAGCGTGTGGTATTTCATCGAGGAACTCGGCGGACGCGCACCGCCGTTTCCCGCGCCCGAACTGGAGTTGGCCAGCCGGACTTCAGCCTTGCCCGACGGTTTCAGCGGCGCCGACCTGCAACTGGCGATAGAGAAGGCACAACAGGAACTGCCGGGATTCAATACGCGCATGATCCTGTTTCCAGGCAACGCGCGATCTCCGTTGACGATCCAGGGAGAATTGTCCGCCACCCTGGTTCGGCCGAGAGCGAACAGCGTCTACTTCGACCCGACGACACTTGAGGCGGTCGGCGGCTTCCGCGGCGAAAATCTCGATGTCCACCATCGCATTTCCGAAGCTTCCGATCCGCTGCATTTCGGCTATTTCGGCGGCATTGCCACCAAGATCGTCTGGTTCGTCTTCGGTTCGATGATGACCGCCATGTCGATAACCGGCGTCGTAGTCAACGCGGCGCGGTTGCAGAGGTCGCCACTGGTATCCGCAACTTTCAGTCCCGGCGCGCTGGGCGTATTCCGATAGGCGACCTTGCTACCAGGCTGAACGCGCCGTGGAATCGGTTCGTGCATGCCATCCCTGGCGCGACAGTATTGGCTTCGATTAGCCCCAGCCTTGCCATCCATGGCAAGTCGCACGGCCCTTCAAAAGCTTCGCTTTCGATCAGCTTCGCTGACTGGGCCTTAGCCCATCAACAAATCGCTTAACCCCGTCGAGCCAGCTTTTTCGTCTCGGAGACTGGCGGTTGCCCTGTTCTTCCTGGATCTCGCGAAATTCCCGCAGCAGTTCCCGCTGGCGCGAAGTGAGTTTGACCGGCGTTTCGACAACCAGGCGATAAAGCAGGTCGCCGGGCGGGCCGCCGCGGACGGGGGTAATGCCCTTGCCGCGCAGGCGGAACAGTTTACCGGTCTGGGTTTCGGACGGAATCTTGAGTTTGACTCTGCCGCTCAAGGTGGGAACTTCGAGATCGTTGCCGAGTGCCGCGTCGACGAAACCGATGGGGATGTCGCAATGCAGGTCGGCGCCGTCGCGCTCGAAAACCGGATGCGGCCGCACTTCGATGCGCACGTAGAGATCCCCCGGCGGGCCGCCGCGCGCGCCCGCCTGGCCTTCGCCCGTGAGACGGATGCGGTCGCCGCTATCGACGCCGGCGGGAACTTTCACCGACAAGGTGCGCGATTCCTCCACAGTGCCCGCACCGCGGCAACTTGAGCAGGGATCCTTGACCTGCTTGCCTTCGCCGCGGCAGCGGGGGCAGGTCTGCTGCACCGAGAAGAAGCCCTGCTGCATGCGCACCCGGCCGACGCCGCCGCAGGCGCTGCATTCCACGGGCTCCGTACCCGCGCGCGCGCCGCTGCCGCCACAGGCGGTGCAACGCACTCTGGAAGGAACGCGAACGTTTCGCGATACGCCCTGGACGGCGTCTTCGAGGCCGAGTTCAAGATGATATTGCAGGTCGGCGCCCTGCTGGCGGCGTCCGCCACCCCGGCCACCATGGCGCGCGCCGAAGATGTCGCCGAAAACATCTCCGAAGATGTCGGCGAAGTCCGCCGCGCCGGCGCCGGACTGACCTTCCACGCCGGCATGCCCGAACTGGTTGTAGCGGGCGCGCTTCTGTTCGTCGGACAGAACTTCGAACGCCTCGCTCGCTTCCTTGAACTTGGCTTCCGCGTCCTTGTCGCCCGGATTGCGGTCCGGGTGATGCTTCATGGCGGTGCGCCGGTAAGCCTTCTTCAGGTCGGCCTGGCCGGCGTCCCGGCTTACGCCGAGGACTTCGTAGTAGTCGCGCTTTGCCATGATGCCGCCGCGTCCAAGCCGAGCGGCTTACTTCTGATCTTCCTTGACTTCTTCAAACTCCGCGTCGACAGCTTCGTCGTCGGCCTTGTCCGTCTCGGCCTGGCCGGCGGCCTCTTCGCCTTCGGCGGCCTGTTCGGCATACATCTTCTGCACCACGGGCGTGGAGGCTTGGGTCAAGGCTTCGGTGGCCTTGTCGATGGCTTCGAGATTGTCCCCCTTGGCCGCCTCTTCCAGATCCCCGATCGCGCTTTCGATCGCCGCCTTCTCTTCGTCGGTGGCCTTCTCTCCCGCTTCCTGGATGGTCTTGCGGGTGGCGTGAATCAGCCCGTCGGCGTTGTTGCGCGCGATGATAAGCTGCTCGAACTTCTTGTCCTCGGCGGAATGCGCTTCCGCGTCGCGGACCATCTTTTCGATTTCGTCTTCCGACAGTCCGCTCGATGCCTTGATCTCGATCGACTGTTCCTTGTTGGTCGCCTTGTCCTTGGCCGACACATTGAGGATGCCGTTGGCGTCCAGGTCGAATGAGACTTCGATCTGCGGCATGCCGCGGGGCGCCGGCGGGATGTCGGTCAGGTCGAAACGGCCAAGCGACTTGTTCTGGGCCGCCTGCTTGCGCTCGCCTTGCACCACGTGAATGGTTACCGCGGTCTGGTTGTCGTCGGCGGTGGAGAAAGTCTGGGTCTTCTTGGTCGGAATGGTGGTGTTCTTTTCGATCAGCGCGCTGGCCACGCCGCCAAGAGTTTCGATGCCGAGCGAGAGCGGAGTCACGTCGAGCAGCAGCACATCGGTGACGTCGCCGGCCAGCACCGCGGCCTGGATGGCCGCGCCGACGGCGACCGCTTCGTCGGGATTGACGTCCTTGCGCGCTTCCTTGCCGAAATAATCCGCGACCTTCTGTTGCACCAGCGGCATCCGGGTCTGGCCGCCGACAAGCACCACGTCGTTGATGGAGGACGTGTCGATGCCCGCATCCTTCAGCGCGATCTTCACCGGCCCCAGCGTGCGTTCGACGAGATCTTCGACCAGGGACTCGAACTTCGCCCGGGTAAGCTTCTGCACCAGGTGCTTCGGACCGCTCGCGTCGGCGGTGATGTACGGCAGGTTGACTTCGGTCTGCTGCGCGGAAGACAGTTCGATCTTCGCTTTCTCCGCGGCTTCCTTCAGACGCTGCAGGGCCAGGGGATCGTTATGCAGATCCATGCCGTGCTCTTTCTTGAACTCGTCAGCCAGATAGTCGATCAGGCGCAGGTCGAAATCCTCGCCGCCGAGAAAGGTGTCGCCATTGGTGGACAGCACTTCGAAGGTGTGTTCGCCGTCGGTTTCGGCGATCTCGATGATCGAAATGTCGAAGGTGCCGCCGCCGAGGTCATAGACCGCGATGGTCGAGTCGCCGGCGCGCTTGTCCATGCCATAGGCGAGCGCCGCCGCGGTCGGCTCGTTGATGATCCGCTTGACGTCGAGTCCGGCGATGCGGCCGGCGTCCTTGGTCGCCTGACGCTGGGAATCGTTGAAGTAGGCGGGCACGGTAACGACAGCTTCCTTCACTTCTTCGCCGAGATAATCCTCGGCGGTCTTCTTCATCTTCATCAGCGTCTGGGCCGAAATCTGCGGCGGCGACATCTGCTTGCCGTTGACCTCCACCCAGGCGTCGCCATTGCTCGCCTTGGCGATCTTGTAGGGCACCATCTTGATGTCCTTCTGCACCACTTCGTCCTCATACTGGCGACCGATCAGGCGCTTGATGGCGAACAGGGTATTGTCGGGATTGGTAATGGCCTGGCGCTTGGCGGGCTGACCCACAAGCGTCTCACCATCCTTGCTGTAAGCGACAATGGACGGGGTGGTGCGATCTCCCTCCGAATTTTCAATGACCCGCGGCTCGCCCCCTTCCATAATCGCCACGCAGGAATTGGTCGTGCCCAGGTCGATGCCGATGATCTTGCCCATATTCGGTCTCCGTTGAACTTGCCGCCCGCGTCGTACGGACTGACTTGAAAATTGTTGCCGTCCGGTTTTGGTCAGGCCGGGTCGGTGGATACGACCACCATCGCCGGCCGCAGCACTCTGCCATGCAAGGTATAGCCTTTCTGCATGACCGCTATGACCGTATTCGGCTCCACTTCGCCGCTTTCCTGCATTGACATCGCCTGATGCAACGCAGGGTCGAAAGGTTCGCCCACCGGGTCGACCACTTCGATATTGAACTTCGCGAAACAGTCCGCGAAGCTCTTCAGTGTGAGGTTCACGCCTTCGTGAATCGCCTTGACGACTTCGTCATCGTGTTCGCTCGCCGCGTTCAGGGCGCGTTCCAGGTTATCCATCACCACAAGCAATTCGCTCGAGAATCTTTCCTGGCCGAATTTGTGCGCGCGCTGGATGTCCTGTTCCGTGCGGCGGCGCAGATTCTGCATTTCCGCCTGAATCCGCAACAGCTTGTCTTCGGCGCGGCGGCATTCCTCTTCGGCGTCGGCCAGCCGGGCCAGCGCCTCTTCCAGGCTCAGGTCGGCAAGTTCTTCGGTCGCGGCTTCCTCTGTCTCGGCCTCGGCTTCCCCGGATTCGGCCGCCTCTTCAGCCGCCTCCCGCTCCGCGGTTTCCCGCGTATCCGCCTGCTCTGACTCGATCCTGGATTTCTTTTTGGTTCCGCTCATGCCTTGACGTCCCGGCCCAACCTCTTCCGACTTGCCTTGAATCAAATGAAGAAACAAACGAAGCCATTGACCCGATTCTCAGGTCACGAAAGCCTATATGGGGACATGGATTGATGTTTCAACCCATCCAATATACTTTTCGCGCCATGCTGCAACACCTCTCGATCCGGAATTACGCCACGGCGCAAAGCCTCGATGTCGACTTCCGCCCGGGCATGTCGGCGCTTACCGGCGAGACCGGCGCGGGCAAGTCGATCATTGTCGGCGCGCTCGGGCTCGCACTCGGAGACCGGGCCGACAAGACTGTCGTCAGAACCGGCGCGAAAAGGACCGAGATCGCCGCGGAATTCGATGTTTCGAACAACGACGCCGCGGACGCCTGGCTGGAGGACAACCAGTTGCGGGGAGACGCGGCGGGCTCCTGCCTTGTCCGCCGGGCGGTCGGCGCAGACGGGCGCTCCAGGGCATTCATCAACGACTCGCCCGTGACCATGGCGAGCCTGCAACAACTCGGCGCATTGCTGGTGGATATCGTCAGCCAGCGGGAACACCAGTCCCTCTTGCAACGCGCGACCCAGCTTTCCCTGCTCGACGATTATTGCGTCGAACGCACCCTGCTCGAGGAACTGCGTTCGCTGCACGGCCGGTGGCAGGCCAATCAGCGCGACGTCGCGCGGCTGCGCGGCGATGACGACGAAGGCCGCATCCAGTTATTGACATACCAGTTGGACGAGTTGCGGGAACTCGCCGCGGAAGACGGCGAAACCGAAACGCTTGAGCGGGAACATCGCCGCCTGAGCGGCGCCGAGCAAGCGCTGGCGGCACTCGCCGGCGCGGTGCAAGACATTGCCGACAACGAGCAGTTCAACGCCCTGGGCAGTCTGCGGCGCGCATTGCGGCTACTCGGCGATCTGCAAGGCGACAGCAGCCGTATCGCCAATGCGATGGATTTGCTTGAATCGGCTTGCATCCAGATCGACGAGGCTGCCGCGGACCTGCGCGCGGCGGCGGACGAGTTTCCCATCGATCCGGAGCGCCTTTCCCAGGTCGATGATCGCCTCGGCAAGCTTCATGACATGGCGCGCAAGCACAAGGTCAAGCCGGCCGAACTAGCGCAATTGACGCGGTCGTTGCAAGAGCAATTGCAGGCCATTCACGGCCGCGAAGAAGAATTGCGGCGGCTTGGGGAGGAAGACTCGAAATTGCGCGAACGATTCGCCGAAGTCGCGGGGCAGGTCGGCAAACAACGCCGCAGAGGCGCGGGTCCGCTGTCGCGGGAGATCGAAAAGCGCATCGCCCGCCTCGGCATGGGCGCTGCGGGCATGGAAATCCGTTTCGAATCGCTGGCGTCCGACGCCATCAACGCCCGCGGCCTGGAAAGAGTGGAATTTCTCGTCAGCACCAATCCGGGGCAGGAGCCGGGTCAGCTATCGAAGATCGCCTCGGGCGGCGAGCTGTCCCGAATCAGTCTGGCGATCCGGGTCGTGACCGCGCAAACCTCCCAGACGCCCTGCCTGGTTTTCGACGAAGTCGATGTCGGGATCGGCGGCGGCGTGGCCGCCCAGGTCGGCGCATTGCTGCGGACGCTCGGCGGGTCGGCCCAGATACTCTGCATCACCCACCAGCCCCAGGTGGCCAGCCGCGCGCATCGGCAATATTCGGTGGACAAGAGCAGTGACGGCGCGAGCGCGCAGACTTCGATCAGCGAACTCGACGGGGATGCGAGAGCGCTCGAACTGGCCCGCATGCTGGCCGGAGCGGAATTCAGCGACGCTTCACTGGCCCACGCCCGGCAGATGCTCGCGGGCGATTGGGGAAGCTCCGATTAAGTCGGAGCTTCCCCGCGGCACAGGGATGTGCCGCCGGATTCGATGGCGTAAGCCATTGAATCCGTGAGCAAAACAAAACCACGCTTTTGTTTTGCGATAGTCAAAAACTCCACGGATGGAATTTTTCAGAGGCTCCTTAGCATTCCCGCTGGCAATCCGGGCAGATGCCGTACAAATACATGCTGTGGTCGGTGATCTTGAAGCCGAACTTTTCGGCGACCCTGACCTGCCGGTCTTCGATGATGTCGTCGTAGAACTCCTCGACCTTGCCGCATTTCGTGCAGACGATGTGGTCGTGATGATCGCCGGGCATCAACTCGAAAATCGAATGGCCGCCTTCGAAATGGTGGCGCAAGACCAGACCCGCGGACTCGAACTGGGTCAATACGCGATAGACCGTCGCCAGACCGACTTCCTGGTCGGATTCCACCAGCGCCCTGTACACGTCCTCGGCGCTCATGTGCTTGTTTTCGGAGGTTTCCAGAATCTGCAGAATCTTGACCCGGGGCAGCGTAACCTTGAGCCCGGCCTTGCGCAGTTCCTGATTTTCAGTGCCCATGCATGCCTCGCGACAAATGGAATCGGATTGGCGTGACTTCGTCATCGAGCGGGTTTTGAACACTCCCCCTCCGGGGGAGTCGAATCCGCGCAGCGGATTCGGTGGGGGCTTCCCGGCTGTTCCCACAAGGACGCATGCGTTATTATGCATGGCTGGATTCGCTTATGAAAGCCGCCGCCTTCGGCGGCCCCGCAAGATCTGGATTTTCACATGTCAAGACCGGCCGGATTTCTCCCCGCATTGCTGTTGACCGTCCTGGCGGGCTGCTCCAACAACCCGGGCTCGCTGGACTTCCCCGGCGTGTACAAGATTTCCATCACCCAGGGCAACGTGATCCTGCAGAACATGGTCGATCAGTTGCGGCCCGGCATGACCAAGAACCAGGTCATCTTCGTCATGGGCACGCCGCTCGTGCGCGACCCCTTCCACCAGGACCGCTGGGATTACGTCTACAACTTCCAGCCCGGCGGCGGCGCCCGCACCCAGGAACGCATCACGATCCTGTTCGTCGACGATCAACTCGCCGCCGTCACCGGCGACTTCGTGCCGAACCCTCCCGATGACCTGAACTGAGTTCAATCCCCGACCTTCATTCCGCGCCGGAACCGACACAAAGTTGTTTACACAGTTTCGGCATATTGGTATAAAGACTGGACTATCCATCCACTGTCCCAATCGAGGCGCATCAGATGCAGATCAACGACTGTCCGGTTGCAGTCCCCGATCGCTTGAAATCAATGTGCTTTCTGGTGAGTATTGGCGACCCGCAAATTGAGCACTTGAAAGGGTCAGCGCCACATGAGCGATAAACGGCTTTACAACACGGTCGCCCGGTCACTGCTGGAGTTGATCGACAGTGGTGTCTATCCGGCGGGCAGCCGCCTGCCGGCGGAGAGAAATCTGGCGGAACAATTCAAGGTAAGCCGCGTCACGATTCGTCAGGCCCTGGTGGCCCTGCAAGCTCGCGGCAAGGTTGACATCAGGACCGGCTCGGGAGTTTACGTACTCGAAGACATTGACCCGGGTCATGAAAGTCTTCCGAAAGTAAACGCCTTTGAAGTGACTGAAGCCAGGTCCTTGTTCGAATCGGAAGTGGCTGCGTTGGCTGCACTGAATATAAGCGACGAGGAGCTGGATAAACTTTCCGGCTGCATAGAAAAAATGGCTTCCGACGATCCCGACGACGAAGAAGCGGCGGAAATGGCCGATCGGGAGTTCCATCTCACGATCGCAGCGGCTTCCGGGAACTCCGCCGCGCGACATATCGTCGAACTCCTCTGGAAAATGCGCGACGAACTGCCGCAAGTCAAGGAAGTTTATGAGGCCGTTTGTCTCGAAGACACATCGCAGAGGGGCGATGAACATATGGAAATCTACGTTGCTCTTCGCAAGCGGGACCCCGCCGCCGCCCGAGTGGCCATGCGTAAACATTTCGCGCGCCTGCTTGGGTCCATGCTCGATATCACCGAAGAGCAGGCACTCGAAAGAATACGCAAGAAGGCATCGGAAAGTCGCCATCGCTTTCTCAAGATCGCAAGTATCTGAATCGGCGACCTGAACGAATTCGGCTAATGAGATTCAAAGTTTCGCGAACTCTGTTTTTAGCCGCCGCCACATTGGTCTTGTGGACTCCCGGATACTCCGCCGAACGCCCCGGCCTGCTGCTTTCGCCCGCGGATGTGGAGTTCATCAGGCAGTTCCAGCACGAATCCCCCGCTTTTTCCCGGATTCTCGAGGAAACCGCAGCCGAACTCGACCTTTACTTCGAAACGGCGCCGGATGTGCCGGAGCCGGTGGACGCCGGGGGCGGTTACTCCCACGAAACCCATAAAAGGAACGGTATCGCGATACACGACGCGGGAATCGTCTACCAATTGACCGGAGACGAGACTGATGCCCGCAATGCCGCTCGCCTGCTTCTTGCGTACGCCGAGATGTATCCGGGGCTTGGCAACCACCCGCAAAGCAGAGGGTCGAATCCGGGAAGGCTTTTCTGGCAAAACCTCAACGAGTCGGTATGGCTTACCTATGCCATACAAGGATTCGATGCGATTCAGGATACCCTGTCGGCCGCCGAAAGAGAGCGGATCGTCAACAATCTGCTGCGTCCGATGGCCGACTTTCTTTCCGAAGGATCACCCGGCACATTCGACAGGATTCATAACCATGGAACCTGGGCGGTTGCCGCGGTCGGCATGACCGGCTATGCGCTCGATGACGAAGACTACGTTCGCAAGGCGCTACATGGACTGACGGGTGAAGGGGACTCGGGATTCATCAGGCAGATCGATCTGCTGTTTTCGCCCGATGGCTATTACAGCGAGGGGCCTTACTACCAGCGTTACGCCATGATGCCCTTTCTTCTGTTCGCCCGCAGCATCGAAGCGAACGAGCCGGAGCTGAAGATATTCGAGCACCGTGAAGGAATCCTGCTGAAGGCGATCTACGCCTGTGTCGACCTGTCCTATGCCGGGCTGTTTTTCCCGTTGAACGACGCGATCAAGGACAAGGGACTGGACACCGTGGAATTGCGCTACGGAATCGCGATGGCCTATGCCCTGACGGGCGACTCCACGCTTTTGTCCATCGCGGGATTGCAAAGCTCCCATGTATTGAACGGCGATGGTTTCAGGCTGGCGCGGGCCAAAGATCAGGGCGAAACATCACCGTTCGACTATCGCTCGCGTTTGTTTCGCGACGGGCCGGAAGGAAGGCAAGGCGCGCTGGCCGTACTTCGCAGCGGAGATTTTTCCAATGAACAGGCTCTCGTGCTCAAGGCCACGTCCCAGGGCATGGGACACGGTCATTTCGACAAACTGGGGCTGCTGTTCTACGACAACGGCAATGAAATATTGACCGACTACGGCGCGGCGCGCTTCCTGAACGTCGAACAGAAAAACGGCGGACGTTATTTGCCTGAAAACGAAACCTGGGCCAAGCAAACCGTCGCACACAATACGCTGGTGGTCGACGAAACCAGCCATTTCAGCGGCCGCTTGAGCATTGCGGAGCAGAGTCACCCCGAAATCCTCTTCTTTGACAGCACCGACGAAGTTCAGATCGCCTCGGCCAGCATGGAAGATGCCTACGAGGACACATCGTTCAATCGCACCGTAGCCTTGCTTGACGATCCGGACACCGACAATCCGGTTATGATCGACGTCCTTCATGCAAGCAGTTCGAGTGAACATCAATACGATCTGCCGGTGCATTTCAATGGGCATGTCGTCGATACAAGCCACTCATTGGAGCCCAGGATTTCGAATTTGCGGCCGCTGGGCGAAGCAAACGGCTATCAGCACTTGTGGCTGCGCGCAAGTACTGAAGTCCCCGCCGGCGAGAATTTTTCCGTTACCTGGCTGACCGAAAATCGCTTCTACACCTATACGGTCGCCGCGCAACACGATATGGAAGTATTTATTACCGAACTGGGCGCCAACGACCCGCTGTTCAACCTGCGCAGGGAGCAGGCGCTCGTGTTTCGGGTGGATGGCGCAAGTTCAAACTGGTTCGTTTCCGTATTCGAGCCGCACGGCGAATACAACGGGGCGGAAGAATTTACGTTGAACAGCGCCGGCTCGATAGAAGATGTCCGATTTCTGCGTGAAGGCGGCTCCGATGTCCTGAGCATTCAAACCGGCGATGGTTCGCAAACAACCCTTGCCTTGTCACTTGATCCGGACGAAACGGCATCGCACACGGTCAGCCTGGAAGGCCGTCCATACAGTTGGAACGGTTTTTACGCGTTGTTCAGTGAAGAGCTCGGTGAAGAGCGCGAATTGCGGGAGTGAGTGAGGAATGTTTCGCGGATACTTGAGATGGGTCGTTGTAAGTCTGGTCGCCATCGCCACGGTGATCAACTATATCGACCGCAACGCACTGGCGATCATGTGGCCGGCCATTTCCGAAGATCTGGGCATGGACCTGAACGACTACGCGCTGGTCGTTTCGTTCTTCATGGTCGGCTATGCGGTCGGTCATTCCCTGTTCGGCAAGATTTTCGACATGATCGGAACGCGGTTGGGATTTGTCCTGGCCATCGTAGTCTGGTCCATCTCGATCATGTTGCATGCCGCCACCCGCAGCGTGCTTTCGCTGGGGCTGGTCCGGGCGATGCTCGGCGTGAGCGAGGCCGGGAACTGGCCGGGGGCGACGAAAAGCAACGCGGAGTGGTTCCCGATCAAGGAGCGGGCTCTCGCCCAGGGAATATTCAATTCGGGCGCTTCGGTGGGCGCGATAGTTTCCGCCCCGGTAATCGCATTGCTTTATCTTCAATTCGGTTGGCAGGGAACGTTTATCGCGGTGGGCTTGCTGGGATTCCTGTGGCTTGTTCCCTGGCTGTTCGTGTACAAGGCGCCGCCGGAACGGCACCCATGGCTTACCGGCGAAGAGAGGGAATACATTCTCTCCGGACAGAAAGCGGAAAAGCTGTCCGAGGAAGACAGTGAACAGGCAGCGCCGGGTTGGGGCGAAATGCTCAGATACCGGCAAAGCTGGGCTGTGATTTCTTCGCGATTTTTTCTCGATCCGGTCTGGTGGCTTTTCGTCAGTTGGCTGCCGATTTATCTGGCCGACCGATTCGGATTCGACATTGCCCAAATCGGATTGTTTGCCTGGGTGCCCTACGTAGGAGCAGCCCTGGGCGCCATATTCGGCGGCTGGCTGGCGGGCAAGCTGATCAAGGCAGGCTGGTCCGTCAATGCCGCCCGCAAGCTGACGATTACCTTGGGTGGCGTGATCATGATGCCGATGCTGATCGCAACCGCATTCGCGTCCACTCCGTTGATCGCGGTTTTGCTGATCGCAGTGATCCTGTTCGGATTCCAATTCGCCATCGGCAACATTCAGACTCTGCCCAGCGACTTTTTCGCCGGCAAATCGGTAGGTTCGCTGGCGGGCGTAGGCGGGACGGCAGCGGTAGTCGGCGTATTGATCACAACCTGGATGGTGCCGGCCATCACCCAGGAGTCGTACGTGCCGTTTTTCCTGCTGGGAGCCGTGCTGGTTCCGCTCGCGGTCGCTTCGGTGTGGATTTTCGGCGGCCGGATAGAACCCGTGACCTCGGCGCCCGATGCCACGACTCCTGAAGCGGAAGCGGCTGGTTGAATTCCCAATCATCAAATACTTACTGGAAACAGGTATGAATATCGAAAACAAGGTAGCGATCGTTACCGGCGGCTCGCGCGATATCGGCAGGGCGGTTTCGGAAACACTGGCGGCAAACGGCGCCAAGGTCGCGTTCACCTGGCTGAACAGCGCCGGGGACGGCGAAGCCACGTTGGCGGCAATCCAGGCGAACAGCGGAACGGCGATCAGCGTTCGCGGCGACATGACGGATAGCGCGGACGTGGAAAACCTCATCGACAGGACACGAAGCGAGTTCGGCGATTCCATCGATATTCTCGTCAATGTCGCGGGCGGACTGGTCGCGCGCAAAACGCTCGAGGAGATGAGCGAATCGTTTTTCGAAGGCGTGATGAAACTGAACCTGACCAGTGCATTCCTGACAGCCAAACATGCGGTTCCCCACATGGGCGCGGGAAGTTCGATCGTAAATTTCTCATCCCAGGCCGGCCGCGACGGCGGCGGTCCCGGGGCGGTCGCCTATGCCTCTTCGAAAGCGGCGGTGATGACGTTTACCCGCGGCCTGGCCAAGGAACTGGGTCCCGCCGGCATTCGCGTCAATTGTGTATGCCCCGGAATGATTGACACGACGTTTCACGACACCTTCACCAAGGATCAGGTGCGGGCGAACGTCGCCGCGGCGACGCCGCTGCGCCGCGAAGGACAGGCGCAGGAAGTGGCGGACCTGGTCGCGTATCTCGCCTCGTCCGAATCGAGCTTCATGACCGGCGCAAGTCTGGATATCAACGGCGGACTGTATTTTTCCTGACGCACTTGCACGTCATCCCGCGCGAAGTGACTGGGGGCTTCCATGTCCCTCGCCCGACGGGGCGGCGCCGCGCGCCGTCCAAAATGGCTATCCTGCCATTCTGTCCCAGGATCTCCGCGGGTTTCCTAAAGAGTTTGAATTGAGAGAGGGGTCTTGAGTTTTGGCGGAATACATCTGCTTCGGTGAAATCATGCTGCGCTTGAAATCGCCGTCTCATGAGCGATTGTTTCAATCGCCGAACCTGGAAGCCACATTCGGCGGCGGCGAAGCCAATGTCGCCGTCTCGCTGGCGAATTTCGGCTGCGACGCCGCTTTCGTCAGCGCCTTGCCGGACAATGCGGTCGGCGACGCGGCGATTCGCGAGTTGCGCAAGTTCGGCGTGGATACCGGGCACATCAGGCGGTCCGGCGACCGCATCGGCATTTATTTCCTGGAGACCGGCGCCAACCAGCGATCGTCGAAGGTCGTTTACGATCGCGCCGGATCTTCCATCAGCATCGCGCAGACAGGCGATTTCGACTGGGATGAAATATTCGCCGAAGCGAAATGGCTGCACATAACCGGAATTACACCGGCCTTGAGCGCTTCGGCGGCCGGACTCAGCCTCGAAGCCGTGACCGCGGCAAGCGAGGCCGGAGTTACTGTGTCCTGCGATTTCAATTACCGCGGCAAGTTGTGGAAGTATGGCAAGACCGCGCCGGAAGTCATGAACGAACTCGTCCGGTTCGTCGATGTCGGCATCGCCAACGAAGAAGACTGCCAGAAATCTCTGGGCGTTGAAGTCGATATCGATGTCGAGAGCGGCGAACTGGACACCGCCAAATATGAATTGCTCAGCGCGGAGATGTTGAATAGATTTCCGCGCATGTCCGTCATCGCGATCACCATGCGGGAATCGCTCAGCGCCGACAGGAATCAATGGTCCGCGTGCTTGCGCGATGCTGACGGTTTCAACTTGTCGCGGCGTTACGAAATCACCGACATCGTCGACCGGGTGGGCGGTGGAGACAGTTTTGCTTCCGGACTGATTTACGGGTTGAACGCTTTCTCTGACCGCGGGCAGGCGCTGGAATTCGCCGTTGCCGCGAGTTGCCTGAAGCATTCGATACCGGGAGATTTCAATCGCGTCGACACCGCGGAAGTATTGCAACTGATGCGCGGCACGGGTTCAGGGCGGGTGCAACGCTAGTCGTACAGTTCCGCCGAAAACTTCTTCAGCGCTTCCAGGCCGGTGATATCCTGCGCTACCAGAGCCAGATGTTCGCGGGGAATTTCCGGCAGCGCCTTGCCGAGAGTCCGCAAATGGATTTCCTGCTGGGCGCGGCGTTCCGCTAGAAAACCGCCCGTCCCCGCGGGTAGACGCTTGTTCACCACCAGGCAACCGATAGCCAGTCCCGCCTTGCGCAATTGATCGCGCAATTCGATGGTTTCCAACACCGGCAGGCGTTCCGCCACGAGCACGATCACGAAGGAAGTCAATTCCGGATCCGCCAGCGCTTCGCGCAGATGCACGAACTTGAGCCGGCGGCGATTGAGGACGCCGCGGATCTTGCTTTCCTTTTCGGCGGCCGGATTCTTTTCGCCGACGATGTCTTCGGCCAATGCCGAATCCGAGCCGAGGCCGCGCACGAACTCGGCGAAGCGGTCGGCGCGTTCGCGGCGCTGTATCAGGCCTTCGGTCCATGCGGTCATCATTTCGGGCAGCGCCATGAGCCGGGCGGTATGTCCGGACGGGGCCGTGTCGAATATCACATGCCCGTAGTCCTTCCTGCCCCGCTCTACGATCTCGGCCATCTTTTCCAGGGTCGCGGCTTCCTGCATGCCGGGGGCGTCCCGCGACAGTGCGATGTGCTTGTCGATCTCCCCATGCATCTGCACCGGCATCAGGCTATGCAGCGCGCTCGATACTTCGCTCATGTGCTCTTGCACGGTCGCTTCGGGATCGAGTTCGAGGCCGTCGAGATCCGGCGCGAGCCGCACCGGCCGCGGGCCGATTTCGCGATTGAACAGATGGCCGAGGTTGTGGGCCGGATCGGTCGAAACGAGCAGCGCGCGTTTGCCTTCGCCGGCGAGAGCGAGCGCGGTTGCTGCGGAAACGGTCGTCTTGCCGACGCCGCCCTTGCCGCCGAAGAAAAGAATCTGTCTGGAGCGCGCGAGATCTAGCAGCAATTCACATGATCCAATGGCGAGCGTTCCATGCCCATGCGCCGGTGCCATTCATGAAAGCGTTCGTAGACTACAGGCAGCAATTCCATGGTGTAGAAGGCGGCGGGATTCGGCACGCCCATGCTTTCGGCAAAGACGATCAGCATGAACAGGTCTTCCTCGTCGCGCCCCGCCCGCGCCATGGCCCGCCGATGCGGCGTCACATAGTACTCGTACAATCCCTGTTCGATGCGTTTCAGCAATCCCGGCTTGCCGCGTGTTGGCGAGGTGTTGTTCACGGTTTGCAAGTTCCAGAATCTGTCGGCGATTGTACTTCAGATTCTGGATTGTGGCAGTCATTCTGCGCGTAGCGAAGCGAAGTCGCAGAATCTCCCGGGATTCCGCACCTTTCGACGAGATCCTGCGACTTCGCGCAGGATGACAGAAAAACCTTCAACCTTTACGAGTGCGCAACTTCCGGGCTTCAATGGGTGTGATCCGCAAGGGCCGGTAGATCTCGATCCTGTCCCGCGGTTTCAGAACGTATTCCCTGGGCGCCGGCGCGCGCTTGCCGTCGAGTTTGCGCGAAAAGATGCCCATGACCGCGGCATTGGGATCGATTTCGGGGAACTCATCGGCGATTCCGGACTGTTTGAACGCATCCAAGGCAGTCGTGCCGCTCGGCACTCGCAAAGCGATGATTTGCTGTTTCGCCGGGGTTGCGTAGGCGACTTCGACTTCTATGGTTGTTGGATCGATGGCCATTGGGCGGGTTTCCGAATTGACTTTACCGGTGCTTGCGCCCCCACCAAATTCGCTTTGCGAATTTGACTCCCCCGGAGGGAAGAGTGTTGGCGGGATCAGCCATAAACCATCCTGGCGCGCGCCACCATGGCGTCGACCATGACGCCGGCGGTATCCCTGAACAATCCGCGAGCCGCGAAATTAACGATTGCCGAACGGAACTCGAAATCCATCCGCAAGCTGACCTTGCAGGAATTTTCGCCGAGGCTTTCGAACCGCCATTGCGCCTCGAAATGCGAGAAATCGCCTTCCACCAGTTCCATGTCGATCGTCTCGGGCGGCAGCAGCCGATTGCGGGTAACGAAACGTTGCCGGATGCCGGCGCGTCCCAGGCTCAACTCGCCGACGAGTTCGTCGTCGCCGCTGGAAAGCACACGGGCGGACTTGCAATGGGGCAGAAACGAGGGGTATTGCTCGATGTCGTTCACCAAATCGAACATTTGCCGGGAGGAATGGGGCAGCAAGGCGCTGCGGACTATCGAAACCATGTCGGCAAGACGTCCGGTTCGCGGCGGAAACTCACCGGGCTGACGAACCGGAAAGCAAGCCGCCGATTGCGCCGCCGAAGTAAATTTGATCCACGGTGCTCAGAAACACGATCAGCAGCACGGTCGGAATGAAGACTCCGAGCGAAAAATCGATATAGCGGTGCAGCCGGGAGCCGCGATAATTCGGGTCGCCGATTTCGAGTTCCCCGGTAAGCCCGCTCAGTTTCCAGCGCCACGCGCAAAAGATGCACACGGTAAATCCCACCAGCGGCAGGATCGTCTCGTAGAACACATCCGACACCAGGTCGAAGAAGGATTTCGACACGCCGCCATAACTCGTAAAATTCGTGAAGAACTCGGAGATTCCCAGCGACATCGTGGCGGGAATGGTGAACACCGACATCAACACCGCCTGCACCAGGATCGCCTTCCGGCGGGTTATTCTGAATTCGTCGATCCAGCAACTGATTGGAATTTCGATGATCGATACCAGCGAGGTCAGCGCGGCGAAAAACACCAGGGTGAAGAAGACGATCGCGGCGAAGCTGGCGCCGAAATAGCCCACGGCGGCTTCCATGGAAAGGAAAATCTTCGGCAGGAAGCTGAAGATCAGCCCAACGCTGCTCGTCGAAAGGTCGTCGGTATTGGTGTTCGGGTCGAAAGCGAAGATTGCCGGCAGGATCAGCAGTCCGGCGAAGAAGGCGATGCCCGTGTCGGCGATCGCCACCATGCGCGTGGAGCCGGCGATGCTGTCTTCGCGGCTGAAATACGAGCCGTAGGTAATCAGGATTCCCATGCCGAGCGACAGCGAGAAGAAGGCTTGGGCGAGCGCGCCGTTGATCACCGCCAGGTCCATGCGCGAGAAGTCGGGCACGAGATAATAGGCGATGCCGACACTGGCATTTTCCAGCGTCAAAACGAAGATCGTCAGCGCCACCAGCATGACCGCGAGTGTCGGCATGAGCACCCGCGCCAGCCGTTCGATGCCGCCTTTCACGCCGCCGAGCAGGATGACGAATACCAGCGCGAGCAGGAAGATCAGGTAGCCGAAAGTCGTGGGCCGGGCGGCGATTTCGCCGAAGCTCGCGTCTTCGGCGAGCATGCCCAGGCCGCCGGTCGCGAGTTCCTTCAGATAGACGAGCAACCAGACGGTGATGACCGAATAAAATACCGCGATCATGAAGGGCGTCAGGATCGCGAGCATGCCGACGCCGTGCCAGAGCCTGCTGCCGCCGGAAAGCTTGAGAAAGGCGCCGACCGGATTGCGCTGGGTGTGCCGGCCCATGGCGACTTCGGCCATCATGACCGGATAACAGATCACCACGATAAAGAACAGATATACCAGCAGAAACGCGGCGCCGCCGTTCTTCGAGGCCATCACCGGGAACGCAACGAGATTGCCCAGTCCCACCGCGGATCCGGCCGCGGCAAGGATGAACCCGACCCTGGAAGAGAACTTCCCCCTTTCGTGTGCCATTCGTCTGTCCCCTGTTATAGTTGCGCTTTCCCGGAAGGCAGCCATGAAAAAGAAAGTTCCTGATACCACAATCGTGGTCAACAGGAAAGCAGCGCACGACTATTACATCGAAGAAGGCTTCGAGGCCGGCCTGTGCCTGCAAGGCTGGGAAGTGAAGAGTCTGCGCGCGAAGAAGGTGCAATTGACCGACAGCTATGTGCTGATGAAGGACGGCGAAGCTTTCCTCATGGGCTGCCATATCACTCCGCTGCAGACGGCAAGCAGCCATGTCGTCGCCGACCCGGACCGCACGCGCAAGTTGCTGCTCAACAAGAAGGAACTTTCGAAACTGTTCGGCGCGACGCAACAGCGGGGCTACACCTGCGTTTGCACGCATCTCTACTGGCGCGAGCATCTGGTCAAGTGCCGCATCGCCCTGGCCCGGGGCAAGAAGGAACACGACAAGCGCGCGAGCATCAAGGAGCGGGAATGGAATATCGACAAGCAGCGCATCGTGCGCCAGGCCAATCGCTGACAAGGGAAAATTGGTCTTACCAATAAAATTAATTTGTTTTGCACTTTTGGTTAGCTTTCGTGGTACACTCCGATCCTTCGCGCCGGCAAGCGCCGTCTGAAAATCCAGCTTCCAGGAGAGAATCCAAATGAATTCCATACGTACTTTCGCCTCTTCGACCGTGGAAAGGCGTGAACATCCCAAGTTCAAGCGCAATCCGCTCAGTGCAGCGTTGATGTTGGGCGTATCCGCCTTGGCTGTCAGCATGCCCACGATGGGGCAGGATACCGACGCGAATGTCGAACAAATCATTGTCACCGGTATCCGGTCGTCGCTCGCAAGCGCTCTCGGGCAAAAGCGGGCCGCGGACAACCTGATTGAAGTAATCCAGGCGGAGGATATAGGCAAGTTGCCCGATCAAAATCTGGCGGAGGTTCTCGAAAACGTCACGGGTATCCAGATTACGCGAACGGCCGGCGTCGGCACCGGCGTTCAGATTCGCGGCACCAACGCGAACCGCACCGAAATCAATGGCGTGTCTACTGTGGACTCCGGCGCCGGACGCACCGGCATCGATTTCGAAGACGTTTCCGCAGCCATCATCTCCGCTGTCGAAGTGACCAAAGCGCCTGAAGCGAAAACCATCGAAGGGTCCGTGGGCGGCACGATCAACCTGAGAACGATCCGCCCTCTCGAGATCAGCGAACGCATCGCCGCAATCCGGGCGCAAGGGGAAAACAGCAGTCTTACCACCGATGGAACATTTACGCCCAGGATATCGGGCACCTGGGGCGACAACTGGACAACCGACGCCGGAGATTTCGGAATCGTTGTCAGCGGAAGCTATACCGAGCAGGATGTCACCGCCTTCCGTCCCCGCACCGACCGCGATAACAGCGTGGCCGCGGCCAGCAGTGCCGCAAGCGCGCAGTCATTCAACTTTCTGCCCATCCAGTTTCTTAACCAGGACTACGACAATTTCGAGTATGAAACCGTAAACTTCGCCGGTTCGTTCGAGTGGGCGCCGAGTGAAGAATTGACCTTGTATTTCGACGCGGTCATCAATGACCAGGAGCGCAGGCAAGAAAGTTCGAGAGTGCAGGGCTCGGGCGTAAGCAGCCTCCGAAACGCGTCGATTCCCGACGCATTCGAAACGATCAATTTCGGTTCGGTCGACGGCAGAAACGGCACACAGCATCTGGGTACGATTCAAGCGGCGCTCAGAGGTGTAATCGGCGTCGATCTGTCGGTTGACGATGACGACCCGAACCTGCGGTTCTCATCGGACACGAACTCGCGCCTGACGGAAAGCAACATATTCAGATGGGGCGCCGACTGGCAAAGAGACAGGTGGTCGGGGCGAGCTGAAATATCAACCTCGAAATCCGATACCACCACTCCCAGCTTCAACACTACGCTCAACTTCATCAATCCGAATGTGCCTCTCGACCCAGGCGGCGCCAACGATAACAGCACCCCTTTCCGGTACGACCTGACCGGTGGCACGCTGTCGTGGGGCGTCGCATTCGGCGCACCGGGCGCGCCGACGGTTGCGCAATTGCTCGATCCGGCAAACGTTGTGCTGCGTGACACCAACATCAGTCAGGACATGGCAGAAAGCGGTGAAGACGCGGTGGTTTTCGATTTCAGTTACGATCTGGACTGGTCCGGGATTACGACGATCGATTTCGGCTACCGCAACAGTACGGCGACCAACTTCAACAACGACATCCGCACGAACCGCGGGTTACGGAGGATGTCTGATTCTCCGAGGGGCAATCTGTTCGCGGAGCTCCTTGTGCCAGGCCCCGACAACTTCAACGAAGCCGACGGCAGGGCGCTGCATATCGGCAATTTTCTTCTTATCAACCCGGAACTCGTAGCCTCGGACCCGGACAGCGTGCTGGCCACGCTGAATTCCGCGATCAGCGCGCACGGCGGTTCCAACTCGATCAACGAGCCGACTTCAAGCGTCGCCGCGTTTTTCGATATCGAAGAAGAGACCAACGCCCTATACGCGCAAGCGAATTTCGAGAGCGGCATATTCCGCGGAAATCTCGGTTTCCGCTATCTGGAAACCGACGTCAATTCGACCGGCAATTCGGTAACCAACGGCGTGGCGACTCCGACGACATCGACCGGTACTTACAACTTCCTGTTGCCGCGATTCAACCTGGTTGCGAACGCAAGCGAGGATGTGCTTCTTCGCGCAAGTTGGGGTAAAGATATCAGGCGTCCGAGTTTCAACAGCCTGTCGACCTCGACTACGTTCAGCACCAGTCCGAACCCTCCCGTTTCGATCGGCAATCCCGGTCTGGAGCCCGAAGAGGTAGTCTCGTTCGATCTCTCCGCCGAATGGTATTTCGCGCCTTCGAGCGTTGTGAGTATCGGCTGGTTCCACAAGGAGCGCACCGGCCTGTTCGTTCGCACGCAGGACGACCCGTTCGAAGATCCGGTTACCGGATTCCGAGATACGTCGGCTCCCTGTGAACAGGGCGGTATTTTCAATCCCATTGCGGACGTCAACGTTTTCGGCGATGCCGGCGGCGTAGGAGTCTGTGTTCCGGCGGCGACGACGGTAAACGGCGCCGGGGAAACCACGCAGGAAGGTTTCGAATTTGCCGTTCAGTATGACCTTGCACAGTTCGAGGACGAACTCGGCTGGGCATCCGGCTTCGGATTTATCGCCAACCTGACCGAACAGGAGTTCACCGGCGGCGACACGTTCCTCAACCCCACAAGCCGTGCCCGTACCGCGTTCGCCTTGATGTCGGCGGGCGCTACCGACGTTACCCTTCGCGGGCAATTGATCGATCTGTCGGGGACTTCCTACAACATAACGACGTACTACGAAAAATACGGAATCTCGGCCAGGATGCGGTATACGTGGCGCGAGGCTTACCGATCGACCGATTTCGGCAGTACTTCCAGCTTCCCCTGGGGCTTCCCCGTTGTTCAGGAGGACAGAGGACAGCTCAATGCCAGCGTCAGTTACGCCGTGAACGATAACTTGAGCGTTGGAATCGAAGCCGTCAATATCACCGAGTCTGATGTCAGACAATCCTGTGTCAACGGAGGCGCACTCGTGTGTTTCCAGGGCTTGACGGATCGCCGCATTACCATAGGCGCCAGCTATCGCTTGTAACGCAATAGCAAAACGCCGTGAAAAACGGGCGCCAATGTCTGACATTGGCGCCATTTTTCTTGACAGCAATTCCATTCGGGAATGCCAATGTGGCCGGCTGCTATGTCTCAGGCGAGGCCGCGGCCAACGCGCGCAAATTGCCCATCGTGCCGAATGGACTTACCAATATTTCACACAAGTTGATTACAAAGTGGTTGACACTGTAGGCAGCTAGTGGCAGTGTCGGAGATAAATTCAATCCAAAGTACGCCGAATATCCATTAAATTGGAATTACCGGATTGTACTACCAAATACTGAAGGGAGCCCAACATGCGTACTACTACTTTTGCCCTGCGACGTTCGTCGTTGCTGCTTGCGCTATGCGCGCCGACTTTGTTGCCCGCGACCGCGGCTCTGGCCCAGCAGGCCGAAAGCGCCGACGTCATTGAGCAGATCGTCGTTACAGGCGTGCGGCGCGATATCCAGAATTCCATCCAGCTCAAGCGCAATTCGACCGAAATCGTAGATGGACTGAACGCCGACGAGATCGGCGCGCTGCCGGCCCTGTCGATCGGCGAGGCGCTGGAGACGATTACCGGCGCGGCGACGCATCGCGAGAACGGCGGCGCCACCGAGGTTGCCGTCCGGGGATTGGGTCCCTATCTGGGCGCCACGGTCGTCAACGGCCGCGAGTCGACCAACGGCAGCGGCAACCGCGCGGTCAACTTCAGCATCTTTCCTTCCGAGTTGTTCAATGGCGTTTCCGTGCACAAGACCCAGTCCGCGAGCTATATCGAAGGCGCCGTCAGCGGTCAGGTGCAGCTCAGCACCAGGCGGCCGATCGAATACGGCGAACAGCGCGCGCAATTCAGTCTGAAGGGTTCGCAGCATCCAGACGACAGGAACATCGTCGGGCAGGACAACGGTTACCGCGCCACCGCGAGTTACATCAACTCCTGGGAGGTCGAAGGCCTCGGCAGGATCGGCATATCCATCGGCGCGCAACAGCGCGACGATTCCAATCCCGAGGCGGAAGCGACGCACACCACCGGTGGCGGGCGGTTCGAGGCCTGCGTGCTGGAATCGTTCGATTCCATTGCGCAGCCGCTCGACACGTCCGGCCGCTGCGACGAAAACGGCAGCGCTCCCGATTTGAGCAACGACCAGCTTCAGGACCTCATCGATTCCAATCCGGCATACAACGGCGTCGATGATATTCCCTACGCCTACATCCCCCGCGACCGCACGTTCCGGCGGAATACGACGGACGACGACCGGGAGGCAATATTCGGCGCATTCCAATGGCAGCCGAACGAAAATGTGGATGTATTTCTGGATTTCCAGCAATCCGAGCGGGACCAGAAGGAACTGCGGCAGGATCTCCAGTTCGGCGCGACCCAGAACAACCTGAGAAATGTCGTTTCCAACCCGCGCACGGGACTGCTGCAAAGTTTCACGACGGATACCGATATCCGCTCCAATACCACGGACTTTTCCCGCTATGAAGAGTACGAAGGCGCCGGTCTGAATATTGCCTGGCAAGCCACGGACAGTCTGGAAATCGCATTCGACGCGGCGTTTGCGGATACCCATCGCACCGAGACTGACGTAGAGGTCCGCATGGCGGCGAACGAGGTCTTGATCACGGACCCCGACCGCACTTCAAGCAGGGAAGAGTTTCTGGTCAATTTCGATGTGAACGCGTCCGGCACGGACGGACTCGCGTTGCCGACGATTCTTTGCACCGACGGCAGCAGTTCGTGCGATCCCGATTCGCTGCTGGATTTCGACATAACCAACCCCGCGTACTTCACCGCCCGCGACCGCGCGCGAATCCGCGCAAGGCAACAGATTCGCGAACACACGATCGACGCTTACAGGCTGGACCTGTCCTGGGACACCGACACCCTGGGCTTCGTCAACAACGTGCAGGCCGGCGTTCGTTCTTCCTCCCTTGAATACCGCACCTTCGGCGGCAATCGCAACGACGACGGTTTCAGCCTGTTCGAGGACGAGGATTTCGACGGCGTCCCCGGCGGTTCTTCCAACACCGCAGAAGCCCGCGCCGCGGTTTTCAATGCCGCCAACAACTGCGGCCAATCGAGTTTTCCGGAGCCCGGTTTCCTGGCGGAGTCCAGAGGCGGCAAGGATCTCGTTACGGTTGCCAGCGGCATCGGGTCCGGCACGGGATGGGCGACATTCGACCACGGCTGTTTGCTCGACGAATTGACCGCGAACTACGGCGGCAGGTCCGCGATCGGCTTCCAGAACGGCGTTCAGACCAACAGCGTCGACCTGACCGAAGACACGACGGCTCTCTACGTGCAGGCCAATTACGAATCCGAAATGTCCGGCCGGCCGGTCCGCGGCAATTTCGGCGTGCGCATCGTCGATACGGAAGTTACGTCGATCGGTTACCGCAGCCCGCTAACCGTCGTGCAGGAAAACGGTCTGTTTTTCGTTGAGGCGGCATCGGGCGCGGAATACGAAAGAGTCATGCAGACCAATGACTATACCGAAGTCTTGCCCAGCATGACCTTCATCATGGATCTCAATACCGATTGGGTGTTCCGGGCCGGAGTGTTCAAGGGCATGTCGCGTCCCGATCCGCACTCCTACGGCAACAGCCGTTCGATCAACACCAACGACTCGGACGATCCCGACTCCGGTTACGCCACGCTGGCGGAAGCGGTGCAAGGCATCGGCGCGCCGGGCAACCCGAAACTCGAGCCGTTACCGTCCTGGAATCTGGACGTTGGCGTGGAATGGTACGCCAACGAAGACACGATGCTGGCGGCCGGCGTCTACTTCAAGCGATTTCAAGGCGCTTTCGAAAACGTCTACCAGCAGGAGGACTTCCTGATCGACGGCAATACGGTCGGCGGCACCGTGAGAACCACGCAGGTTTCCGACGACACGAGCGACCTGCGCGGGCTTGAATTCACCGCCACCCACGCCTTCGACTATCTGCCCGGGTTCCTGGGCGGCTTCGGCGCCAAGTTCAGTTACAACTACGCGGATTCCGACTTCGAGTTCGAAGACGGCCACGGCGGGGACGGAATCGCATTCGACTCCAGCGGCAATATGACCCAACTCCTGGGCCTGTTGCCGCCGGCCGGCATGTGGGGGCTTTCGCGGCATACCAGCGCAACGCAGATTTACTGGCAGAACGACAGCTTCAACGTGCAGGCGATCTACAAGGCGCGGTCCCAGTACTTCCAGGGCTACGGCCGGGATACGACCGCGCGCATTCGATACGTGGACGACTACAACACGCTCGACCTTCGCTTGCGGTACGATATCACCGACGAGATTCAACTTTCGCTGGAAGGCATCAACCTGCTTAGTGAGCCCCGCATCGATTTCCGCGGTTTGGACGGCCAATTCCTGCAAATCCTGGAATACGGCCCGCGGGTGTTCGCCGGTGTCACGGCGAGATTCTAGGTTTCACGGGACGGGAATTCGATGACTCGATTCACGCTTGCGGCGCTGACTTCCCAGCTTTTTTTCGTTCTGGGCCAGACAGGGCTCGCCGAGACGCTGCTCGTCGGCACGCAGCAAGAGTACGAGAATGCCGTCGAAGCGCTGGCGCCCGGCGACACGATCGTGCTTGAGAACGGCGAATGGCGGGATTTCGAGATCCTCTTCACCGGGAAGGGAGAGCCCGGCAATCCCATCACGCTCACGGCCGAGACCAGGGGCGAAGTCGTCATCACCGGGCAATCAAACTTGCGTCTGGCCGGAGAATATCTCGTCGTCTCCGGGCTGGTATTCCGCGACGGCTATACGCCCACCAACACGGTGATCTCGTTCCGGCGCACCCGGGGCGACCTCGCGTATCACTCGCGCGTGACCGAGACGGTGATTGACCGTTTCAACAACCCGGAACGCCACGAAACCGACTTCTGGGTCATGATGTACGGCAGGAATAACCGCTTCGATCACAACCACCTTGTGGGCAAGAGCAATGCCGGCGTAACGATGGCGGTGCGGCTGGACAGCGAGGAAAGTCAGCAAAACCATCACCGAATCGACCACAACTACTTTGGCCCCCGACCGATTCTCGGCTCCAACGGCGGTGAAACGCTGCGCATCGGAACCAGCACTTACTCCCTGTCCGATTCGTTTACCGTGGTCGAGAACAACGTCTTCGACCGCTGCAACGGCGAACTCGAAATCATTTCGATCAAGTCGGGCCAAAATACGATCCGGGGCAATCTTTTCGTCGAATCGCGCGGCACGCTCACTTTCCGGCACGGCAACGGCAACATCGTGGAAGACAACGTGTTTCTGGGCAATGGCGTCGACCACACCGGCGGCATTCGCGTCATAAACTTCGACCAGGTCGTGCGCAACAACTACCTCCACGGGCTGACGGGCCATCGCTTCGGCGGCGCCTTCGTGGTCATGAACGGCGTGCCGGACTCGCCGCTCAATCGCTACTTCCAGGTCGACAACGCCCTGATCGAGAACAACTCGATCATCGACAGCGACCACATCGAGCTTGCGGCGGGCAGCGACGAGGAACGTTCGGCGACGCCCGTCAACAGCGTGTTCAGATCGAATCTGATCTACAACGAAGATCGGCGCAACATCGTAACCGTACACGACGACATCGGGGGCATCGACTTCAGCGGAAACGCGCTGAACGGAGTCGAAGACTCGCCACTGCCCGACGGCTTCGTCAATTCCGGCATCGAACTGCGCCAGGCAGCCAACGGCCTGCTGTATCCCGTGGACGAGGCGCTTGCCGATGTGGGCGTGACCGAGGATCTTGAAGTCCTCGACCGGTCAAGCACGGGCGTATCGTGGTATCCCAAGCCCGGCCCGGACAACCGCTTCGATACCGGTGAGAAGATCGACATCGAACCGGGCCTCGATTCGCTGACCGACGCGGCCGCCGATGCCGCGACCGGCGACATCATATCGCTTGCGCCAGGCGATTACCTTGTGACGAAAACCGTGGTTATCGACCGTCCGCTCACGGTCCGCGCCTCCAAAGGCACAGCGCGCATCGAGTTCGAGCGCACCGCCCTATTCGAGTTGGCCGATGGCGGCAGCCTGAAACTCGACGGACTCACCATTTCGGGCAGAGCCGCTCCCGACGTCGCCGGCAATTCCGCGATTCGCACCAGCCGCTACTCGATGCTGAACAACTACAAACTGATCGTCGAGAATTCCCGCATCGAAGACCTCAATACGAATCACTCCTTCCATTTCTTCACAATCGCAGGGCACACCTTCGCCGACGGGATCGAAATCACGAATTCGAGTTTTCGCGACATAACCGGAACCATTCTCGCGCTGAACAAGGAAATCGACGACCTGGGACTCTATAACGGCGAGTACATCACTATTACCGATTCGAGTTTCCGCAACATCGAAGGCGCCGTCGCCGATATCTACCGGGGCGGGACCGACGAAAGCACATTCGGCCCGCATTTCGAATTACGGTCTTCGATTCTGGAGTCGGTTGGTAACGGCTCGCGCAACAAGTCCGCGTCATCGATCCAGTTGCACGGCGTACAGGACACCGACATCGCCGACAATGAGTTCGTGGACAGCCAACCGGTGCGCGTAACGCATATCGTGGGCGAGCCGGTGACCATCATGTCTGAGAACCGTTTCGCCGCTACGCCTGAACCAATCCTGACCGAATTCGCTGCGCATTGACGCGGCGCGCGGCAGCAGGAGTTTCCACGCCTCCGCTTCGCTACGCTTGCCTACACCCGCGCGGTCGAACACTCCCCCTCCGGGGGAGTCGAATCCGGGAAGCGGATTCGGCGAGGAAGTTGCCAAACTCGACCAATTGCCGTCATGGGAATTCCCGGCAATCGAGAGAAGGGCTTGTATTCACCATGAAGAATGAACTCAATAATTTGCTTGAGCGGACGCCGCTGATCGCCCTAGTCCAAGCGGAAGACGCGGAGACCGCGGTCCGCACTACGCGCGCCCTCGCCGCTGGCGGCGTAGCCATCATCGAAGTGTTGTTCCGCACCGACGCCGCGCTCGAATGCCTCGACGCGATCGCGCGGGAAGCGCACGAGACGGTGGTGGGCGCGGGCACCGTGTTATCGGCCGCGCAAGCCGAAGCGGCTCTGGAAGCGGGAGCGAAGTTCATTGTTTCACCAGGTCTGGACGAAGGCGTGGTCAATGCGGCCCGGTTCGCGGGGGTGCCGGTCTACCCCGGTGTCTGCACGGCAACCGAATTGCAACGCGCGTACAACCTCGGCCTCGATACCGTCAAATTTTTCCCCGCCTCGGTGGCCGGCGGCGTACCCGCGCTAAAAGCGCTGTCGAGCGTTTTCCGAACGATCCGCTTCATACCCACCGGCGGCGTCTCCCCGGCCAATCTGGCCGATTTCCTCGCGATACCCGCTGTACTTGCCTGCGGCGGAAGCTGGCTGACGCCCGCAAACCTGATCCGTGAGGGCGATTTCGATGGCATCAGCAAACTGGCCCGGGAAGCCGTATCGATTGCATCAACAGCGATTGGCGTTAAGCGCTAAGCAGAATCGCGCCCCACGACCACCGCTGGTTCGATCTGTCGGCAATCTTCAATTCGCCGCTGGACAGCCCAAAAAGTTGGCATGCCGCGGCGAGTCGGAAATGGCTCAAACCAAAACCGGCATTCAATCAGGCGATGCCGCCGCGATGCGCATGCGCGCCGGAGTCGACGCATCGTTGTAGGTAATTTCCGCGAGATTGCCGTCGACCGCGTAGGCAACGTGGGCATCGATGGTCATGCCGGCCATGTTGGCGACATCGCCAACCAAACCGTCGACAACGGTGATCGTCTCCCGTTCGTCGAGAATCTTGCGCGCGAAGGGCCGCAACGTGTCCAGTTCCGCGAGGTTCAGCGGCAACCAGAGTCCACCGGAAATTTTTTGAAAGTATCCCAGTCCGGGCAAATTGAGAATGACGTAGATGTCGGCCTCGCGGCCCAGGTCCGCCGCCGCCGGGCGGAAAGAGACAATCAGGTCGGCGGGTTCCGATGAGGGGACTTCCTCCAGATAGCTCATACCGCCGTCGATGGTCGCGCCGCCGCTGAACACCGCGTCGGAAGCCGCGCCGACGGTGTCGAGTGCAAACAGTCCGCCGTCACCGTCCGGTGTCTCCGGCTCTTCGACGGTCGGGTCGGGGTCATCGGTGGATGGGTCGGGGTCGTCGACCGGCGGGTCTTGATCGTCCAGCGGCGTTTGAAGCGTGAAGGTCAATGTTGCGATCGGTTCGTTCGAAAATTTGCCCGTTCCCCTGATGCGGGTGATCACGCCTTGCGGCGAGGTTGGCGGATTGCTCAACGAGAACTCCTCGCCGTCCTCTGTGCCGGCATCATAGGGAAACAGATCAACCGTCCGCGACTCGATCCATTCGCCGTTCTCGCGCAGCGAAAAGCCGGAAACACCGGTGAACCAGTCCGGGCTGGGCGCCACCATGGTGACAAGCGTAACCAGAGGATGGCTGGGAGTTGCGGTGAATTCCAACGCCGCCGAGGCCGTCCCGCCAGATGAGATACCTTGCTGAAGAGTTGCGTGGACATCCGAACCACTGGACTGAATCTCGCTCCCGAGCGCGCCCGTCAGCCCAAGCTCCGCCATGCTTTCCATCCCCGCGCTGGCCGTTCCGCCACTGCGCCAGAAGGTGACCTGGTTGTTGTGGACGGCGCCGATCAAGGTCGTGAAATGCGCGCCGCCCGGCACTCCGCCGGGACTGACGGCGGTAGTCCACTTGCCCTCAAAGATCGCCCGGTAGGTGACCGATTGCCCGTTGGCGGCGGAAGCCCACCCGGCGATGAAAAGAAGAGCCGCTGTCGCGGACAATATGTATTTGTTCATAAGCAAAACGGGAGTGGAACCAAACTATCCGGCGCAGCTTGTTACCATATCCCGAGACACGAACGCAAACCGCCACGGTATCCCTGGCTCATCCCACTCCCTTTCCGGGGGAGTCAAAACCGCGCAGCGGTTTTGGTGGGGGGCAAGCTGCCGGACCTCCAAATCTCAGGCCAACTGTGATACACTTCGCGGTCTTCACGGGGGCGATTCGGATTCGACGCCGGTATCAACTCCTGGGGTGCATGCCGAGAGGGTAGTAACTCTCGTTAATCAATTACTGCAACTGAATAGTTGCCAACGACAGAGAATACGCTCTAGCCGCCTGATCGCGGCTAGCGATTGCCGACGGGATGCCCGTAAACCGCCGCCCGCAATCGTCGTATAGAACGGGATCGCGGCAAGACGCGCCTGGCGTCGCGCCGTTAAATCCTTCCAGGCTCGCCCTGCTCGCCCTGCCCGTCGGGTGGAACAAGGGCTAACTCAATAGACGACGCTAAGCATGTAGATCTTCAGGCCGCGAACTGACGGACGGGAGTTCAACTCTCCCCGCCTCCACCAAATCCCAACTCGCCTTGCCGGAACCCTTCCGACAAGGTTTACAATCCCAGGCGCAGATTCGACTCGACTGTTTCAATCAGAGCGGCGGGCACTTCATGTTCGACAGCCAGCCTTCGCCATTGCGATACCTGGGCGATGGTTTCGTCAACGATCCGGTTGATTTTCGAGCGTGTGAACAATGGGCTGAGTTTGTTCATGGCGTGGAAATCTTCGCGCTGGAAGTCTTCCCGTTTGCCGTTCATCGTCATCCAGTGGCTGTTGGTCCACCTGCTTCCAGGCTTGTAGCTGTAAGCCAGGTCGTAGGCGGGGGCGAGTTCCCAGCCGCCGTCCCTCAGCAGGAACGAGAAATTCTTCGAGTGGTCGTCGTGGTTTCTGGCGACGATGTTGAAAGCCATGCGCCGGAACAGTTGTTCCGCCGCCGGCGCCGCGAGGCCGAGCTGTCTGGCGACGCCGAACAACTCGGCGTAGGAATAGAATCCAGGCATTCTGTAATCGACATGGGCAAGACCGTTAAGAGTCTGCACATGGATTTTTCGATTGCCGTTTCGGTCGAAGCGTTTGGTAATGAAATGACGGCGGTCTCCTTCCGGCAGCAATCGGCAAGGCATCATCGCTACGCCGCAAGCCGTGGCCATCAGGTGGTAAACGTATTCCATCGCGCTGTATCCGAGCGGGTCACCGAAGGATTCGCCGCCCTTGCGGTGTTCGCTGACGCCGTCGAACTTCAGCAGGTAATGGGTGAATCCCTCGGGCGCGTCGACTTGCCCCGACCTGACTTTGGTGAAGTCTTCATTGAAAGCGACCACCGCCTTGGGTCGGGCGCCGCCGGCGCTTGTCCCGATGGAGAGCAGCGCCACCATGGCGTCGCGGTCTTCTTGCCCGCCGCCGCTCATTTCGACGGCGAAACCGGCTCGGTTATCGAGCACTTCCTGAGCGATTTCGACCAGCCGGTCCAATTGCAAACTCTGTGAAGCGTTCAATCCCTTGAGTCTGGCGGCGGGAGCGAATTCGAGCGCACCGACACCCCGTTTACCGATGTACTGGAGTTTTTCGAGCGGACTCAATCCGGCCGCCGCGCGGCCTTGGCGCGCGGCCCACTCCTTGAGCACGGAATTGCCGAAATCGTCCGGGAGGGAGTCCGCGAGCATTCCCGGCAACCCGTCGAAAGTTTCCTGCTCCAGTCTGGGAAACGAATAAACACGATTCGCCAGCGGCATACTTATCGGCGAAAGCTCAACGCCGCCCTGAATAAAGGATTGTGTGTATTCGAAAGCCGCAATGCCGACGCCGGCGTCGAAGCCGAGCGCTCCAATCCGGTTTCCCCGGTAAACGACTTCGACAACCTGATCTACCATTCCGGCGACTCTTTGATTGTGGTCTTGCGCTGGCCCGAGGCTCTTTGCCGCGCTCTCCCCTTGAGCTGCGCAAGTTGGATCGGAGAAATCTCCTGTGCCGGCAGAAACAAATCCAAACGCCCGTCCAACTCAAGGGCGGACATGATCGCGATCAGGATTTTCAGCCGCACGTTTCCTTTTTCGGCGTTGAGCACCGCCAGTCTGGAAATGCCGGCGCGTTCGGCCACTTCCGACTGCGTCATGTCCCGGTTCAACCGGGCTCGCTTCAGTCTTTCTCCGAATTCTTCCGCGAGCGCGGCGGATGCATTTTCGTGAGTAGCCATAATATGCGTTATTTCGTATCTAAATCCGTATTTTCATAGTTAGATACGAATAATAGTACTTTATAGCAAGTAAGCAATCAATTCACTGCGGCTGCGATCTACATGATTTCCAATACTCATAAAGTTTGTTATTTAATATCTAAATCGGATTTTTTCGAGATAAGTTCGATTATTCATACTTAATACATGATGCCAAATTTCACGCTTGCGGCGGCATGAAAAAGAGTGTCTCGCGTTTGCCTTGCATGTGCATGTCGAACTCGTAGCTGACGGCATCCGCCGTTTCCACGCGGCGGGCGAGCAGGGTTTCGCGGCGGTCCGCGGGCAGGCGGCTGAAGACAGGGTCGTTCGAATTGGCGGCCTCGTCCGCGAAGTAGATTCGCGTGCAAGCGTGCAGCAACATGCCGCGCATGAAGACGATCATGCAGATATAAGGCGCTTCGTCCTTGCCAAGGGGTCCGGGCTTGACCGTCCTGAAGGTGTAGGAATTGTCGGCCGCTTCGCCCGTCCCGGCGCGGGCGAAACCCGGGAAACCCGGCGCATCGAGGCGGCCGTTGCCGTCGGCCTGGACGATCTCGAGCATGGCGTCATTGACCGGCACACCCGCGCCATCGAAGATTTTTCCGCGAATTGTGATCGGTTGGCCATCGCCGCGGATTTCGTTCGCGATCAGCGGACCGAAGCCGGTTTCCACTTTGTCCGGCGTCAATCCCAGGGTGAAATACGGCCCGACGGTCTGGGACGGCGTCAGCGGCAGTCCGGTCTCGCTGCTCATTTTGCGCCGCTCCCGCGCAAAAGCATCACGCGCACCGCCTTTCAACTCGAAACCCGAACTTGTCTTTCATCCTGCGCCGCTCCCGTGATCGTCCCGGGGCGTGGCGCCGGATCCGGCCACGACGATGTCGAAGCGATATCCAAGCGCGAATTCGGGTTGCGTCAATCCGAGGTCCAAATGAGCGATCAGACGGCCGCGGGCCGCAGCCGGAACCGCATGGAAGATCGGATCGAGGTCGAGCAACGGATCGCCCGGGAAATACATCTGCGTGACGAGCCTGCTCATCACGGAATTTCCGATCACCGAAAAATGAATATGCCGCGGCCGCCAGGCGTTGTGATGGTTTTTCCAGGGATAGGCGCCGGGCTGGATCGTCAGGAAACGGTAGCGGCCTTCACGGTCGGTGACGCTTCTTCCCGCGCCGAGAAAGTTCGGATCGATCGGCGCGTCATGATCGTCGGCCTTGTGCAGGTAACGGCCGCCGGCGTTCGCTTGCCAGATTTCGATAAGCGCGGCCGGAACCGGACCGCCGCTTTCGTCGAGTACGCGGCCCGACACCACGATCCGCTCTCCCAGCGGCTCGCCGCCCCGCCGTGCGTTGCGGGTCAGGTCATGGTCGAGTTCACCGGGCCTGAAGCGGCCTGCGAGCGAGGCCCGTGACTCCACGCCCGCTCCGGACGATTGCTTCGCTTCGAGTCCGCCCAGATCGACCGGGTCTCTGGCCGGTCCGCGCAAAATCGACGATTTGTAGTCGCGATATGTGTGCGGAGGATGCGCCGACTCTCTTTTCCCCGACATTCGAAATTCTCACAGCGAGTGAAAACTGGCAGGATACAAGTTTCACCACCGCAGGCAAAACCCGGAGAGCCAATTTGCGGACTCAGGTAGGAATAATCGGCGCCGGTCCCGCCGGACTGCTGCTCTCCCACATCCTGCATCTGCGCGGAATCGATTCCGTCGTGCTGGAAAAGCGCGACAGGGCGTATGTCGAGAGCCGGGTTCGCGCCGGCGTGCTCGAACAGGGCACGGTCAACCTGCTGGTCGAAGTCGGCCTCGGCGAGCGCCTGCTGCGGGAAGGCCTCCAGCATCACGGCATCGAGATTCGCTCCGGCGCGCGTTCCCATCGTATCGATTTCGACGAGTTGACCGGCGGCAAGGGAATCACCGTCTACGGCCAGCAGGAGGTGATCAAGGACCTCATCGCCGCAAGGCTCGCCGCCCAAGGCCGGCTGTTGTTCGAAGTCGACGAGGTCGCTATCCAGGGGGCGTTGAGCGAGAAACCTTCCATTGAGTTCAAATCCGGCGGCAAGGAGCGGCAGCTCGACTGCGATTTCATTGCCGGTTGCGACGGTTTTCACGGCGTCAGCCGAGAATCGATTCCGGCGGAGGCGGTTACCAGTTTCGACCGGACTTACCCCTTCGCCTGGCTGGGAATCCTCGTCGACGCCCCTCCCTCGTCCAAAGAACTCATCTATTCGAACAGCCCCGACGGCTTCGCGTTGCATAGCATGCGCTCGCCCGCGATTTCGCGGAATTACATCCAATGCGCGCCCGAAGACGAAATCAAAGACTGGCCGGATGAGCGCATCTGGGAAGCCTTGCGCAAGCGGCTTGAGACCGTGCCCGGCTGGACGCTGGGCGAAGGCGGGATTCTCGAGAAAAGCATTGCGCCAATGCGAAGTTTCGTCTGCGAGACCATGCGTCACGGGCGCCTGTTGCTCGCCGGAGACGCCGCCCATATCGTGCCGCCGACCGGCGCCAAGGGCATGAATCTGGCGATATCCGATGTCAACATGCTGAGCCGGGCGCTGGCGGACTGGTACGAAAACGGCTCGGATGAGCTGCTGCGCGCCTACCCGGAAAATTGCCTGCGCCAGGTCTGGCGGCGTGTACATTTTTCCTGGTACATGACTTCGCTGTTGCACAAATTCCCGGAGCAAGGCGAGTTCGAACGCAAGTTGCAACTCGCCGAACTGGAACATCTGAGCCAGTCGCGGGCGGCGTCCGCGGCATTGGCGGAAAATTATGTCGGTCACTGATCGAGTAGTATTGGCCCGGAGGAATTGGAGCACCC
Source organism: Pseudomonadales bacterium (assembly GCA_963664805.2). Lineage (GTDB taxonomy): Bacteria > Pseudomonadota > Gammaproteobacteria > Pseudomonadales > Pseudohongiellaceae > UBA9145. The sequence goes on from OY761612.1 coordinate 1,574,217, forward strand.
GCATGATTTCGGCAGGAAAGACCGTTTTCAGTTTGTTGTGCGCAATGATGCCGGCGCTGTCGGCATGGAGTGCGGCCGCGGAAGCGCAAAGACCGAATATCCTGCTCATCATCGCGGACGACATGGGTTACGCGGACCTCGGCGTGTTCGGCAGCGACATCCGCACGCCCAACATCGACCGGCTCGCCGCCGAGGGCATACGATTCACGCATTTTCATACCGCGCCCCAATGCGCCCCGACCCGGGCGATGCTCTATTCCGGCAACAACAATCACGTCGCCGGGATGGGACGGCAATACATCCTGCCCCTGCTTTCCTTCGAGCTGGAGATTCCGGGCTACGAGGCCCACTTGTCCGACCGCGTGGCGCCGGTTTCCCAAGTGCTGCGGGACGCGGGTTACCACACCTATTTCGCCGGCAAGTGGCATCTCGGCGACGCGGCCGAACATCGTCCCCATGCGAAGGGCTTCGAGCGGACTTTCGCCGTCATGCATGGCACCGCGAATCATTTCAACGGCGTCGGCTATGTCGAAGGCGGCACGGTGTATACGCGAAACGGAGAACTCGCCGCCTGGCCCGAAGACGCCTATTCCTCGCAACTTTTCACCGACGAGTTGATCGGATTCATCGAGGGCAACCGGGAAGACAGCGAGCCCTTCTTCGCCGTCGCCTCCTATACGGCGCCTCACGCCCCCTTGCAGGTGCCCGATGACTATCTCGACCGCTATGCGGGCCAATTCGACGAAGGCTACGACGCGTTGCGGGAACGGCGATTCCGCGAATTGCAGGACGCCGGCGTTGTCTCCCGTGATACGGAGTTACCGCCCCGCAATCAGGAAATCACGCCCTGGGACGAGTTAAGCGACTCGGACAAGGGTCTGGAAGTGCGCAAGATGGAACTCTATGCCGCCCTCGTCGAGAACCTCGATTTTCACGTAGGCAGGCTGCTGCAATATCTGCGGGAGGAGTCGCTGTACGAAGACACGCTGATCGTCTTCATGTCCGATAACGGCGCGGCCAACGAGGATTTCTACGCCGGCGGCCCGCGCGCGCCTTTTGTCAGGGCGAACTACAACAATGACTACGGGAACATGGGAACCGCCACGTCCTGGGTTTCGCTCGGGCCGGCCTGGGCGGAAGCGAATTCCGCGCCGTTCCGGGGAGTGAAGACGTACGCTCTGCAAGGCGGCATCGTCTCACCACTGATAGTGGCCGGAACCGGAGTGAATCGGGCCGACGCAATCGACCGCAACTATGTGACAGTCATGGACATCGCACCGACCTTGATCGAAGCCGCGAACGCCGTCTACCCCGAAGGCGGTTCAATCCGGCCCATGCTGGGTGAGAGCATGCTGCCATTGCTGACGGGCGCCAGCGACCGCGTGCACGACGAGGATTACGTGACGACATTCTTCCATGTCGGACAAGCATATCTGCGCCAAGGCAGATGGAAGATCGTCCATTCGAACAGCCTGTTCGATGAATCGGCGTTCGAACTGTACGACGTCATCGCCGACCCCGGCGAGACGAGAAACCTGAGGGAGGAAATGCGCGGTCTTTACGAGCGCATGATCGAACTCTGGCGGGAAGAACGCGTGAAACTGGGCATCCTGCTGCCGAGCGATCTATAGCCGGCTGGCCCAATTGCTGGTTTGATCTGGTTTGGTTTCATGCGGTCTGATTGTAGGGGCGAGGCATGCCTCGCCCGCCAAGATTCACGACGCCAACCATTCGATACAAGCCCCCAACAATAGGCCCCTACTCATGGGTATAGTCGAGTTCGAAACGCACTTCCGTGACGCCGGGCACGGCGCGGACGACGGTCCCAAGGGATTGCTGGACCGTGCCGATGTTGCCGGGAGTGCGGTTGCCGCCGCAATCCTCGCAGGCAAGCGCGCCGGAAACCAGGACCGCCCCGTCGCTTACCTCGACCGACAACTCGCGCGGCAGATCGCTTGCCGAATCCAGCGCCACCCGCACGCGATGGGCCAATTCCAGATCGGTGTCGGGCTCCGAACCGGTGACTGCGCCCGCGCCGGATTGCTGCGGGCCGCAACCTGCGAGCAGGAGCAGGCCGCAAGTGAAAAGCGCCGGCGGGCTCGGGAATCTCCTCATTTCACGCTCCAACGGCATCGGATTCGCCGCCGGCGTTGCCGGCGGGCGGACTGGGGAATCTTCTCATGTCACACTCTCCACGGTTTCCGCCCGCGACGCCGGCACGACTTCGCCGCCGGCTGCGCGAAACGCGTTCAATGCCTGATCGACTTGCCGCCGCAATTCGGCGTCGCCGAGCCATTCCGTGTCCGCCAGTTCGAGCCTGCGCTTGCCATGCAAGGCTTCGCTCAACCGACGAAAAAAAGACTCCGGCGACTCCCGCGCAAGATCGGATTCTGGCTCTCCCGCCCACCATTCGGCGCGTTCGCCCGACGCATCGGCACCATGAGATACCGCTTGCGCCAGATCACGGCAATGCATGTACAGTTGCTGGCAGGAGAGGCGCACGCAACCGTCTCCCGCGTGGGTGAGGAACAGGAAATCCCTGCGTTTCATTGCGATCCCTCCTATTGTCGTTCTGCGCGTAGTCGCGGAATCTCTTTGGGAATCCGCGCCGAACGGGCATCACCCTGCCCCCACCAAACTCGCTTGGCGAGTTTGACTCCCCCAAAGGGGGAGTGGGACAACAATCACCTCAATCGACGAATCAACTCAATCGACGAGCCAACTCCCTCTTCGGGGGAGTCAAATCTGCTTTGCAGATTTGGTGGGGGCAAGCCGTTCGGCCAGTCATCCCGCCTCACCCCGCGGCCAAGCCCAAGATGGCGCGTTCCACGGCGGCGCTTGTCATGGGCAACTTGTGGCGGTTTTTCGCCAGTGGCTGGGCGTCCGAGATTGCCATCTCGCCGGCTTCCCGCGCGACCTCGGTGGTGATCTGCCGTCCGGCCAGGAACTCTTCGACCGCGCGCAGCCGCCAGGGAATCGGCGCCACGCCCGAAAGCACCACGCGGGAGTCCGCCACGGCATTGCCGTCGCGCTGGATCACCGTGGCCACGCCGATCTCGGCGTGGGTCCAGGCCGCCCGGTCCATGACCTTGTAGTAGCTGCTCACGGTGTTTTCGGCGGGCGAAGGCACGAGGATTCGCGCAAGCATTTCCGCCTCGCCAAGCACGTTCTCGTTGACGGGATCGACCCTCGGCAGCACAAAAAATTCCGCCGCCGGAACTTCGCGTTCGCCGTCCGGGCCCGCGAGCTGGAAGATCGCCTCGTAAGCAACCAGCACCGGCGCGATGTCGGACGGATGCACGATGAAGCTCGGTCCGCCGCCGAAAATGGCGTGCTGGCCGTTTTCGCCGTTCACCGAGAAGCACTCGTCACCGCCCGATTTGAAACAATGGAAGCCGTTGCGGTAGTACCAGCACCAGGGGCGCTGGGTCATATTGCCGGCGACCGTCGCCACATTGCGGATCTGCGGCGTGCCCACGCTTTCGGCGGCCTGGGCCAGCGCCGGCAGGCGCGCGCGCACGGCGGCGGCGTCCATCAACCGGGTCAATGTGGCAAGTCCGCCGATGGAGATTCCGCTGGCGCCCGCTTCGACCGCGCGCGCCTCGTCCACGGTGCGCAGATTGATGATGACATCCGCCGGGTCCGTGCCGTCCTTGACCTGCTGCAGAAGATCCGTGCCGCCGCCGGAGAAAGCGGGGATTCGACCTTCGGCCCGCGCCCGGGCCGCCGCCTGAACCGCGTCTGCGATACTGCTCGCGTTGTGATTGCTCAGCGTTCTCATGCCGAAACCTCCCGCAGCAACTTGTCCCGCGTGATCGGCAAAGACCGCATGCGCTTGCCCGCGGCGTTCGCCACCGCGTTGGCGACCGCCGCCGGAGCGAGGATGATGCCGGACTCGCCGGCGGTCTTGGCGCCGAAAGGCCCGTAGCCGTCGTCGGTCTCGATAAAGGTCACGTCGATATCGGGAATGTCCTGGTGCGTCAGATGCCGGCCCCGGTAGTAGCCCGGACTGAGCGGCTGGCCGTTGCGCGGGTCGTAAAGCAGATCCTCGTACAAGGCTTGGCCGATGCCCTGGATCGCCGCGCCGCGGATCTGGTCCCTGGCCGTGGTCGGATTGATGATGCGGCCGGATTCGTGCACCGCGGTGTATTTCAGCACCCGCGTCGTACCCATGCGCATATCGACTTCCACTTCGACGAAGTGGGCGGCGAAGCACTGGCGGATCAACCCGTCGGTGCTCGGCACCGGCGTCGCGGTGCCGATCAGCACGTCCCCGCCGCCCGGCATGCCGCGGTCGGCGATCTGCCGCTTCAGATTTTCGGCGGCCTGGACCACAGCGTAACCCGTCATGATCGTCGTGCGGCTGCCGGATTCGCCTACTGAATATGGCGTGCGGTCAGTATCGCCCCAGACCACTTCCACTTGCTCAAGCGGCACGCCGAGCGCTTCGGCGGCAATCATGCCCATGGTGGTCTTGGCGCCGGGCCCGATGTCGGTCACTCCGACATACAAGGTGTATCGGCCTTGCGAATCGACCCGCACCACCGCGCTGCTCGTGCCGAGACCGGCGCGGAACATCATGAAGGAAAAGCCGGCGCCGCGCTTGAGCGGGCCTTCGTCCGAACCGGGTTGCACGCGCCGCCGGGACTGCCAGTCGAATTGTTCGGCGCCGGTGGTGATGACATCTTCCAGCGAATAGTTGGTGAATTGCACCTCTTCGGTGGGGCGCCGCATGTTCCTGAGCGCGAAATCCACCGGATCGATGCCCATCTCGTAAGCGATGTCGTCCATGATCGACTCGACGCCATAAACGCCATGGGGGTCGGACGGCGCGCGGAAATTCCCCGAAGTCGTGCGGTTGGTATAGACCGGATAGATCTCGCGCAACCTGTTGGGACAGGCATAGTAGTCCATGCCGGAGATGCCGCCGGAATTCTTGCGGTACGGCCCCATGCCGCTGTAGCCGCGCATCTGCATGGCGGTCACGGTGCCGTCGTTCTTCACGCCCACCCGGTATTCCTGCACCGTGGGCCAGCGCCCGTGCACGCCGAGCCAGTCGTCGCGGCGGGTGTATTCGAGCATCACCGGCCGCCCGATGCGGCGAGACAGTTCCGCCGCGATCAGGTCGGCGTCCTGGTTCTGGTTCTTGTTGCCGAAACCGCCGCCCATGTATTGGGCGACGATGCGCACCTGGTGATCCTGGAGGCCGAGATCGCGGGCGGTGTCGTGGCGGCAATTCGATATCCCCTGGGACGGCGTGTACAAGGTCAACTTGTCGCCTTCCCAGGTCGCCAGCGCGCAACGCGGCTCCATCTGGGCGTTATGCACGAATCCGGTCTCGTAACGCTGCTCGAAAATGCGATCCGCCTCGGCAAATCCCGCTTCCACATCGCCGATGCGCGAAGTCATGGGCTCGAACTCGTTGCGGGTATCCGGACACATATTGCCTTCGGGCCAGATCCGCGGCGCGTCTTCCGCCAGCGCCGCCTCGGGTTCGAGCACGAAAGGCAGTTCCTCGTATTCGACCTCGATCAACTCCAGCGCCGCCTCGGCGATATTGCGGTCGGTGGCGGCCACCGCGGCGACCGAATCGCCCACGCAGCGAACCGGATTGTTGAAGATATAGCGCCGGTGGATCGTGGCGTCCTTGATCGGATCGTTGTATTGCCGCCCGCCCGAGACGCAACCCGAACCCCAGACGATGGGGCTGGTGTCATTGGTGATCACGTCGAGCACGCCCGGCAGGGCCAGGGCGGCGGAGACATCGATGGAGACGATGCGCGCATGGGGATGCGGGCTGCGCAGCACGCGCGCGAAGACCATGCCGGGCAGTTTGAAGTCCCGGGTGTATTGCGCCGCGCCGGTGACGCGTTCGACCGCATCGATGCGGGCGGTGTCGTGGCCGATTGTCTCCAGGGGCTCAAGACCGATTCGGGTTGGCTGTGTCATGACGAACCTCCCAGCCGCGCGGGAAGGCGCGCACCGTCCGCTTGTGCCGAATCTGGAAGACGATTAATCCGCCGGGAGGCTACCGCTGACGGCGTCAAGTCATCAGATCCGACCGAAATAGGGAACCAGCGCGTCTTTCCATCGGGGCTTGACCAAGCCCGCTTCATCAAGCCATCAGGCCCGATCGAAAGAGGGAGCCGGAACATCAGGCCACCCCTCCTTCGCCCGCCGCGACCACCGCTTCGACGATGGCGTTGTAATTGGAGCAGCGGCAGAGATTGCCGACCAGTGCCGCCCGTGCCTCGTCCGCGGTCGGACTCGGGTTGGCCTGCAACAAGGCGGTAGCGGACATCAATTGGCCGGACGTGCAGAAACCGCATTGCGGCGCGTTATTGTCGACGAAGGCCTGTTGCAGCGGAGTCAGCCGGCCGTTTTGCGCCAATCCCTCCACGGTGCGGATTTCGGCGCCGTCGGCCCAGACCGCGAGCTGGCTGCAGGAATACACCGGCGCACCATTCATCAACACCGTACAGGCGCCGCATTCGCTGCGGTCGCAGCCGATCTTGGTGCCGGTCAGGCCGACGCCGTCGCGCAGCAGGTCGGCCAGGGTCCAGCGGTCTTCCACTTCGATTTCATGCTGAACGCCATTGACGCTGACGGTGATCGCGGTTCGCGGCGCGGCCGCGTCAGCGGACTGCGCCATGGCGGGCGTGGCAAAGGAAACTACGGTGGAAGCCGCCACGGTCGCGCCGGTGGTTCCGAGAAACTCGCGGCGCGACGGCGACTCGGGCTTGTCGGGACTGTCGGGACTGTCGGGCGGGACTGGCGATTCGGGCGCTAAATGCGATTCAAGCGCATCCGACCGTCTTTCCGCCGCCGGATCGAACGAATCGGAATTCATAAGTCTGCTCCTCCAAGCCGGGAACGCCATGCGGGGTTAGCCGACTATATGCACAAGTCCAGCCGCGGCGCAACACCGGTGAAAGCTTCCACGAATCCCCATTCCGGAAAAATCCGAATCCCACTCCCCCTCAGGGGGAGTCAAAATCGCGCAGCGATTTTGGTGGGGGGGCAGATCCTCGACATTCATCGGGTTAAAAGTTCGACAAATCACCGGTTGAGATTTCGACAAATGCCCGGTTGAGTGGTTGACGCACGGTCAATTTTTTTAGTGTGGCGTCCTTATTCGGCTATACAGCACGGAGTCATCTTGATCATGGAATGTCTTGAGGCGCTCACGCTGCTGATGGTGGTTGAGGACCAGCCGGCCTGGGCGCCGAATTTGCGTTCCCGCACCCGGCTTCGCGCGGCGGCGGTGCGTCGTCTCGTGGACCCGTCGCTCGCCGTGGCGGCTCTGGGCATTACGCCCGACCGCCTGCTGGCCGACCTTGAGTACTTCGGTTTTCTGTTCGAGTCGCTGGTGATCCGCGACCTGCGGATTTACGCGCAAGCCGCAGATGCACGGGTTTACCACTACCGGGAAAAAGACGGACTTGAAGTCGATGCCATCGTCGAAACGGCAGACGGACGCTGGGCCGCATTCGAGATCAAACTGGGAGAGCGCTGGACCGCGGAAGGACAGAAGAACCTGCTCCGCCTCGCCGACCGCCTGACCGGAACCGACCACGGCGAACCCGCCGCTCTCGCGGTAATCGTTCCCAACGGCTATGGGCACTTCAAACCCGGCGATGTGGGCATCGTCCCGATCAACGCACTGGGTCCGTGAGCAATACTCGATAACAAGACGGCTCACGCCCACTTTTAAGGTCAACCTATCCCCCAACCGTCATTCTGCGCGAAGCGACTACCCCAACTGTCACTCTGCGCGAAGCGAAGCGTAGTCGCAGAGTCTCACCCGAATAGCCCCAACCCGCGGTCAGAACTCACAGCGATGCCAAAATGGAAATCGCGTGTGTACACAGTCCGGCGAATTTGATGTGCTAGACTCGCGGCTGTCATCGAGATTGCCAACGAAACAAGAAAGACTCATGTCAAAGCCACCGAACAGCATGGACGACGGCATTCCGGCGACGCCCTCAATCGACTTACTCAACCGGAGGCTCGGCAAGTCGCCGACCCCGAGAATGCTGACCGAATACGAAAACGAGTTGTTGAGACGAGCCGCCCACGAGATTTCGGCAGTCACCATCAAGGTTTTGAGAAGATAGGGATGAGTAAGGATTATCTTGACCTCTTTCGCTCTGCCTTCGCGCAAAACGAGCTAAAGCCATATCCCTATCAGGAGCGGTTGGCTTGCGATTCCGTCTGGCCTGAACTTTTGGATATCCCAACTGGCATGGGAAAGACCGCCGCTGTCACCATGGCTTGGCTCTACAAGCGCGGCTGGCGCAAGGATGGGCGAAACGCTGACATTGATGAAGCCACTCCCCGCCGGTTGATTTGGTGTCTGCCGATGCGGGTATTGGTTGAGCAGACAGAAACGAACATCCGCGCTTGGCTGCGCAACCTCAGCATTCTGGGAGACGCTGGCGAGGGCAAAGTTTCGGTTCACCTTTTGATGGGCGGCGAGTCGGACCTGAAAACCTGGGCTGAGCACCCGGAAGAAGACATGGTGCTGATCGGCACACAGGATATGCTGCTTTCCCGCGCACTTATGCGTGGCTACGGCACGAGCCGTTACCAATGGCCGATTCATTTTGCATTGCTGCACAACGACTGCCTGTGGGCTTTTGATGAAGTCCAACTGATGGGCGCGGGTTTGACGACCTCGGCTCAGTTGGAGGCATTCCGCCGCGAGTTCCCGCTCGCGAAATCCAGCCGTTCCATTTGGCTCTCGGCCACGCTCAAAAGAGATTGGTTGAGCACGGTTGACCTTGCCGATCAACTGCCCGACTTCAATGCCTCGGGCTTGAATGGCGATGACCGCACACAAGCCGCCGAAAGACTTGATGCGCGAAAAGCCCTGCATCGCTCTGAAGTAACCCTCACCTCGGAAGTCAGCAAGAAAGACGGGATGAAATCCTACGTTGAGGAACTCAGCCAAGCCATATTGAAAGAGCACAGCCCGAACGGCCAAACGCTGGTCATATTGAACCGGGTGGACCGCGCTCAGCAGCTATTTCAGCGGCTTCGGCAATCACGGACGGAGCACAATGACTTGCTCATCCATGCGCGTTTTCGCCCAACCGAGCGCCGCCGACAAAATGAGAAGCTGAGCGCATCCGCCACTGATCGCATCATCGTCGCCACACAGGCCATTGAAGCCGGGGTCGATATCTCTTCAAAAACGCTGTTCACCGAATTGGCGCCGTGGTCGTCGTTGGTGCAACGTTTTGGCCGCTGCAACCGCGACGGCAAGTACAAGGCGGACAACCCCGCACAAGTGTTCTGGATTGACATTGAAGATGACGCAGACGCTTTGCCTTACGAAAGCGAAGCACTTCAGCTTGCACGGAAAAAGCTGGTTGAACTTGATGATGTTGGCCCCGGGAAACTGCCGTCAATAGACGAGCAGCGTCCATTGTCAGCCGTATTGCGACGCAAGGATTTGCTGGACTTGTTCAACACCGATCCAGACTTGTCCGGTTTCGATGTGGATGTATCCGACTATATCAGAGACAAGGGTGCTCCGGGGTTGCAAGTGTTCTGGCGGGGTTTTGAACAAGATCTGAACAAGCAAGAAGTGCAACCGGCACCGCATCGCGACGAACTTTGCCCCGTTGGTCCGGGGCAAGCAAAGAATCTACACAAGCGCAAAGGTGGTGCTTGGCGTTGGGACGGTCTGGTCCAGCAGTGGCAACGCCTGGACAGTGAGCCGCGTCCCGGCATGACCCTGCTATTGGCTGCCGCTAATGGCGGCTATGACGAAACTCTTGGGTTTATCAGCGATGGGCAACAGGCGAAACAGCCGGTTCGAATAGTTGAATGTGAACAAGATGAGCAAAATGAGAGTTACGGGGATGATTGGCGGTCTCGCGCCAAAAATACTTCCGTGTTGCTTACAGATCATCTCGGCAATGTTGCTGCCGCGGCCAAATCACTTTGTGGTGCGGTGGGTGAAGGTGCCAACGCCAATGAAGTCATTCGCGCAGCGCGCTGGCATGATGTCGGCAAGGCGCATGAGGTGTTTCAAAAATCCATGCACCGCTGCCCGGAAACGCCTGACGGTATCCTCGCCAAGTCGAATTGTCCTGGCCCAATGAAACATTCCCGGCCCTATTTTCGCCATGAACTGGCATCGGCGCTCGCATGGCTGGCCCAACATGACGATCCGAACAAGCTGGACAGCAGTATTGATCTGATCGCCTACCTGGTCGCAGCTCACCATGGCAAGGTGCGAATGAGCCTGCGGGAAATGCCGAATGAAAAACAATCCGTCTCAAACGATGTGAGGTTCGCACGCGGCGTTTGGGAAGGCGACCCGCTACCCGCACTCTCGTTTGATGGAGAACAAACCAATGAAGTTGAATTGAAACTTGCCTTAATGGAATTGGGTGAAGGGGAGCAAGGTCGTTCCTGGGCTGCCCGAACGCTCGGATTGTTGAAAGAACATGGGCCGTTCCGCTTGGCTTGGCTGGAAACCCTGGTGCGCCTTGCCGACTGGCGCGCCTCGGCGGAAGAACAAAAGAAAGGATATCCGAGCGGTGTCTGAAACACACGAAATCGTGCTGACTGGTTGCACGCCCACTCCACTTGCCAGCTACCTCAAGGGGTTGGGATTCTTGCGCATACTGAGCAACTTTGATACTGCAATCAAGGCTGCTTGGGTTGGAGAAAATCTGCACCTGATTTCCACGAAGCCCGTTAATGCGCTAACTCTCTACCTGCTCGACGACTATGCTCCAACTCCGGTTCTGGCGCCTTGGAATGGCGGGAGCGGTTTTTACCAGAATGACAATCAGACAGCATTGCGAAAAATCAAAGAAAGCAGCATCTCGCGTCTGTCTGCTTTCCGTTTGTCCCTGAATATTGCGGAACACGCTCTTGATCTTGAAGGCTTGCAACGCGAGGCAAGACCCAAGAATGAAGCAAAAACTAAACTGCTGAATCGTCTACGCAGCCTGTTGCCTGATGATGCTTTAGAGTGGCTTGACGCATCTATTCTGTTGGCTGGAGAGAAGTTAAAGTTTCCGCCTTTGCTCGGCACTGGCGGCATTGAAGGAAGGCTTGATTTCACCAATAACTTCATGCAACGCCTGCTTGATCTTGTTGATACCGAAAGCGGAAAGGCAACTCCCAGATCCACTGATTTGCTCAACCTTGCACTGTTTGCGAAACCAACACCCGGATTGGCCAAACAGGCCATCGGTCAATTTGCTCCGGGGCAGAGAGGTGGCCCGAATGCCACTACGGGATATAAAACAGAAAAGGGCGCTGTCAATCCATGGGATTTTGTGTTGATGATTGAAGGTGCCCTGTCTTTTGCCGCCGCTGCGGTGCGCCGCAATGAACAGTCTGATGAGGGCATTCTGAGTTATCCCTTTACCGTATACTCCGTGTCGGCGGGTAGCGGCAATTTGGGCTCAAATGATCATACAGCTTCATTGAAACGAGAAAACGAATTATGGATGCCGCTGTGGAGCAACCAGGCCACTTATCCTGAAATCAGCGCACTGCTGGCCGAAGGGCGAGTCGCGCTCGGTACCCGTCCTGCCAGAGATGCGCTCGATTTTGTGCGGGCAGTGCATCGCTTGGGAGGTTATCGCGGGGTGGACCGTTTTCAGCGTTACGGCTTGTTGAAGCGCTTTGGAGATGCTTATCTTGCTACGCCGCTGGAACGTGTGCAGGTTACGAACAATCCACAAAGCGAATTGATCGATGAACTTGAGCATCACAACTGGCTGACCAGGTTTCGCCGATTCTCGCAGGGAAAAAATACGGCAAACCGCTTTATCGAATTGCGCCATCGGCTTGAGAACACACTGTTCGTCATGGCACGGCGCAAGCCGAGCCCTGACCAGACGCAATCTCTACTGGTTTTGCTGGGTGAAATCCAGAGTGCGTTGTCGCGCAGTGCCAAAGCACACGGCGAAGTGTCTCCCGTCCCGCAACTGTCGGAGAAATGGGTGCAGGAAGCAAACGACGAGAGTCCTGAATTTCACATCGCCTGTGCATTGGCGGGTTTGCGTGGCATCAAAGAACAGGCGTTGTTTTTGCGCTCCCAGTTATTTCCGATACACCATGCAAACGGCAACGAATGGTTGACCAAGGCTTGCAAAAATGAGAAGCACAAGAACGATCCGGCTTGCAGCAAAAAAGTTCGTGTCTGGATCTCAGCCCAACAGGACCTCGTTTCAACCTTGATTGCACTTCTGCGCCTGAGGTTGTCGCTGCCAGCCCGATTGGGTTTCACTGACAAGCCCCTGAGTAGCGTCGCCGGTATTGGTCTTGCCGACCTGATGCACTTTCTGTCAAGTGCGCGGATGGATGCAAAAATTCTTGGCCTGTTGCCTGGGCTTTCCCTTTGCAAAATACCTGAAAGCCCCGACAAAAAGGCCGGAGCAGGTGAGATACATACCGCTTACGCCCTGTGCAAGCTGGCATTGATGCCAGATGCGACGCTGCGCAGTTTGGGGTGCTTGCAAGATGGCGAGCGTATGCCCGTGCCCCCTCAACTGGTTTCAAAATTGGCCAGTGGCAATCAAGAGCAGACAAGGCAAGCTGTCGAAATTGCTTGGAAGCGATTGCGCAGCTCCGGCCTTGAACCTGTCATGCCAATGAACCAATTGCCTGATCTGGCTGGCATTGATCCCCGCAGGCTTGCGGCGGCACTGCTTATTCCACTTAACTTTGGTGCGACATCTGCCCTGGCGGGCGCGGTGCTAGAATCGGCTCAGGAATCCCTCGCCGAGGCATCCTGAATATCGCCACCCGAAAACTTCGACCAAACCAAGGAAACAACCATGTCACTGAATTTGAACGCTCTCGACAATGCACCGCGCCTGTTGCTCAAAGCCAAGCTTGAGCCGGTGCAAGGCACACGCTTTCAACCCACCGGCTTTCCCGAAATTGGTGCCGCGCAATACGAAGGGCCTAACGGCGAATCAATGTTGCTGGTGGAATCCGCGCAGAGCATGGCCAACCGCTTGGAGGCTGTTTGTTGGGACGAGATTGCTGATGACTGGGTGCCGGAGTTGCAAGGCTTGTCTGTCGTCAAGGTGTTGAGAGGAGATGGCACTTCTCTCACCAACTCGGTCCTTGAAGCGCACCGCATTAACTCTGAATACATCGCTAGAACCGATGGCTTCAAAAAGATTTCCGATGAAATCGGATATGACAAGAAAGAGCCTCAGCATTTTTCGGTGGCAAAGCAGCTTGCTCCTGTGCTTCTCAAATACGACATTAATTCTCTGATTCATGGTGTCTTCTTGGAGGAAATCGCCGGAGTGATTCGTTTGCTCAGAGCTTTGAGCGGGTTTATTGAAGCTGCCAGCGTAGAAATCGCTGCTAGTGGCGGAGTCAAGCGTGGAATTGAACCCGGCAGGAAAGGTGGCGAAGGCAATGTCATCTATCCTAAAGACGAGTTTGTCTCGCCCAAAATCACGGCCTACTTCAATCTCGATCTGGCGCAAATTCGCGGCTATGGCTTCTCCGAGGAAGTTGAAACGCTGCTGGTGGCGTTAAGCTTGTTCAAGGTGCGCAAGTTTCTTGAAACCGGTCTGCGCTTGCGCACGGCATGTGATCTGGATTGCCAAGACATTGAAGTGCAGCGACCCGATGGATTTGAATTGCCTTCGCTGAGCGATCTGCAAGATGCCCTGCCGGGTCTGATTTCCGGTGCGGGCATTGACTTCCAAACCACCACGGTCACCTACCAAAAATAGTTGTTATGCTTGCTCTTGAATTTCGTTTTCTGGCCGGGCGTTACCACGGCAACCCCTGGGGGCGACACGTCAACGAGGGTGATGTAGATTGGCCGCCGGAGCCTTGGCGTTTGTTGCGTGCGCTGATCGCGACCTGGCATCATAAAGTCAAGATCACAGGCAAACACGACGAGGCCACTTTGGGCGCTCTGATCGAAACTCTCGCCGAAGTATCGCCCGAGTTTCATTTGCCTGCTGCCAGCCATAGTCATACCCGACATTACATGCCGCAAAAAGTAGGGAATTCTAAACTGGTGCATGACGCCTTTGTTGCAGTGGGACGCGACACGCCACTGTACATCGGCTGGCCCAGTCTCGAACTGCCGGAAGAACAGGCGCAACTGCTCGATGATTTGCTGGGTGTGATGGGCTTTTTCGGTCGGGCGGAATCGTGGGTGGAAGCTTGCCGGGTCGCAGACCTGCCAAAGCCCAATTGCAGGCCAGGTGATGACCCGATTGACCGAGAAACAGGCGAACTGCACGGCGAGGTAGTCAGCGTGCTTTCTCCTGTTGCCGCCAGCAGGTATGCCCAACGACGCGAAGAGTTCTGTGTGGACAAGAAGCAAGCCAAAAAGTTGGCGAAGACGCTACCGGACGGATTGCTTGCGGCCTTATCACTTGATTCGGCAGACCTGCAAAAGCAGCGTTGGAGTTCGCCACCCGCTGCACAACCAATCAACTACATCCGTCCGCTGGATGCGTTGCGACCGCAAAGAAAGGCGCAAGGCCACTCGCACCCGCTGCCGAAACCAACCACCGCCCGTTTCATGCTGCTCGGCAAGCCACTGCCACGTGTGGAAGACAGTCTGCGCATTGGCGAACTGATGCGTCTCACCATGATGAGCGCTTTCGGCAAAGACGATGCGGGCAAACGTCTTGCACCGCCACTGTTTTCCGGCCATGGCTTACCCGAAGACAACCGGCATCAGCACGCCTTTTATCTGCCTTTCGACAGCAACGGCGACGGCCGGCTGGATAGGGTGGTGCTGCATGTTGCTGCCGGTTTTGATAGAAAAGCCCGACGTGTTGTCGGAGAATTGTCGCGGCGCAAAAAGAAATTGTGGGAACCCAACGGTGGCGAATGGCGACTGTTGTTGGAGGGTATGGGGGGCCATGAGATTTGCAGCGAACTTACGGCAACCAGTTGCGATTGGGTTTCGGCAACGCCGTACCTGCACCCGTGGCACGTCAAGAAGAATCTCAGCGTCGCCGATCAAATCAGGCGCGAGTGCGAGATACGCGGTTTTCCTGAAATCATCGACTTGAAGCGTGTTCAAACCATCAAGGCAGGGGGCCGGAACCGCCGTCCGATTGACTTTCGTCGTTTCCGATCAAGTAAGCGCAACCAGAGCCAACCGGATCGCCATGGGAGCTTTTGGGAAATGACTTTTGCTGAACCCATCAGCGAACCGCTGGCACTTGGGTTCGCCTGCCATTTCGGTTTGGGGTTGTTCCAACCAGATCAACGCTGACAGGCTGTGTAATACGCACCGCTTGCAGCTCCGCAACGGTGATCAACCTGGAGCATGTCCCGGCGTGTCGAATCAGTTCAGCCATGCGCTGCCGCCGGTTGAAGTCCGCGATAGCGTTGACCACCGCCTCGCGCTTGGTCTTCGCTCCGGTGAAGCGTATGGCATCCGATAGCTCCGCTTCAGGAATATCAATTGTCGTTTTCATGCCCCCAGATTACCGCCATACGGAATATGAATCGAGTAAGCGAGGGTGGGAGGCTGAAACATTGGCCGAATTGCAGTCCGGGGCCACTCTTGTCCACACAAAGTTCCGATACTCAAGCAAACGGAATCCTGGCTTGGCACGCCGGCCCTATTTCCGAACCCGTGCCGCGAAAGCGTGTTACTCGGGAAGAATCTTCTTGATGCGCCGCCGCCAGATTTCGGCCAATGGTCGCGGGTCACGCTGATCGTAGGCCTGCAAAGCTTCGAAGTAGTCCCTGCTTTCCTCCGACGACGTGGCTGCCGTGTCAATCACCGGCAATTCCAATCGGTATAGCAGTTCAATCAGGAACAAGCGGGAAACACGACCGTTGAAATCCTCGAACGGATGGATGTACAGCAAACGCCCTTCGGCGAACGTGAGGACATCGACAACTTCTTCGCCGCGCCCGTCCGCGAGGCTTGCCAGCCTTGCATCGAGGTCGGCGGCGTAGTTATGCATCAGGACGGAAACCTGCTCGTGGGGCGGCGCTCCACGCGCTCCGCCAACAAAGGCGCGAGTTCCAGGTAGCTCAGGATGCCGAAGGAGGTTTCGATATACCGCGTTGCCGAATGCGGCGGGCGAGTCGTTCCCGAAGCCATTCCTCGTCCACCGGCTCTCCCTCCATCGCCATGGAGTTTGCCACGTGGCGGGGAATCGCTTCCAGATGCCGGCGACGGCGTTCCTCCATCGGGAGGCTGCGCCAATGGTCGATGGCCTTCAGCAGATCTTTGTCCGACATGATCTTTCTCGCGTTTCCCAGCCTGCTTGCCGGTGGTCTTCTCTTTGGTCACGCGCCAGCCAACTCTCAGATCGACCAATGGCGATTCAATGAACGAAGTCCTAGCTTAACAATTAATTGAGTTACTGTAATGATTCGAACCATTTGAGACGATCCTTGAGGGAAAGTCGGATAATGGAGACCACCCCCGAACAGTGACGTGACATGGCAGCGAAAAAGACACTCAAGGCAAAAAACCTGGAGGCTCTCGGAGCACGGCGGCTTGCCGAATTGCTGATTCGGACCAGCGCCCGCGACGCCTCGGTCGAGGATCTGCTCCAGCTTGAGCTTGCCGGAGCAAAGAGTCCAGCCGAGGCGGCCCTGGAAATTCGGAAACAGATGGCCGACATACGCCGGTCACGCTCGTTTGTCGAGTGGGATGAAAGTCCGGCTTTTGCAAACGATCTGGATACCCTGCGCGTAGCCATCGTCGAGCATGTCGCGGACGCGGATGCCATGGAGGCGCTCGGTCTGATGTGGAGTTTCATGGAACTCGCGGACTCGGTCTACGAGCGTTGCGACGACAGCGGCGGAGCAGTGGGCAATGTCTTTCAGGCCGCCTGTGAAGATCTCGGGGGAATTGCCCGCGCGGCCAAAACCGAACCTGCCCTGCTGGCCGACCGTGCCTTTGCTGCAATCTTCAACAACAGTTACGCGCAATACGACGGGCTCGTCAGCATTCTGAAGCCGGCATTGGGACAGGAAGGATTGGCGCATCTGAAGCAGCGCGTGGTCGAGTTCTCAGACGCATCCGCCACAGACCCAGCCAACAAGGATTTCGCCGGAACCGACGACTCAGGCCTGGATTCGCCTCTCGAAGACGAGCGGCGCAAGCGGTATCGACTCGATGTCGCAAGCCGGGCGCTGCGGGACATTGCCGATGCCCAGGGCGACGTTGACGGCTTCATCGCCCAATTTGACGAGGAAACTCGGGAAGTGCCCCGAATCGCCGCCGAAATAGCCCAAAGGCTCCTGGAGGCGGGACGCGCCGAAGAAGCTTTGCATGCGCTCGACGCATCCTCTCAGGATGATGCCGCCAACTGGCGATGGAGCGGCTTCGAATGGGAAGACGCGCGAATCGACGCACTGGAAGCGCTTGGGCGAGCCGATGAGGCGCAACAGGTCCGATGGGGCTGTTTCGAACGTTCCTTGTCCATGCCCCATCTGCGGGCATATCTGGAGAGGCTTGCCGATTCAGACACTTCGGAAGCGGAGGAGAAGGCTCTTGGACACGCTCAGGAGTTTCAGGACCGGCTCGCCGCCTTGTCATTTTTCCTGTCCTGGCCAGCCCTGGACAGAGCCTCCAGACTGGTTGTCGAACACGCGCAATCTCTCGATGGCAATTGCTACGAGATACTGGCCCCAGCCGCACGCGCCTTGAAATCCGAACATCCCCTCGCAGCGACGCTGATCTTTCGCGCCATGATTGATTTCACGCTTGGCCATGCCAAATCGACCCGCTACTGGTATGCGGCTCGGGACTTGTCGAAATGTTCCAGCCTGGCCCCAAGCATCGTGGACTTTCAGACGCATGAGACGCACGCAGCCTATGAACAAAGGCTCAGGCGCGACCATGGCCGCAAACGTTCGTTCTGGAACTTGATCGACTGAACCGATACGCCCGGGCGACCCAAAGCGGTGCGTTCCAGGGAACCTCCAACTGGCCTGCTATCAAAACATCGGAAGCTGTCGATAGAGTCCTATGTGGCTTGAGATAACGGAGCTTGCCGCCGATGACCACCGAAATGATCCGCCCCATACCGGACCACCTGATCAGCGAAACCGAGGAGCCGGACAATCCGCCGCTGCAACTCTCCTTGCCGCTCGATGTCGGCAAGCACCCGGAAAGCCCCCTGATCCCGGCGCGCATTCTGAACGAATTCGTTTACTGCCCGAGGCTGGCTTATCTCGAATGGGTGCAGAAGGAGTGGGCCGATTCTTCCGATACGGTCGAAGGCCGCCACGTTCACCGCCGCGTGGACAAGAAGTCCGAGCCGCTGCCGGACCCCGAAGCCGAGGCCGAACCCGAAGATCTCAAACCCGCCCGTTCCGTCGAGCTTTCGTCGGCGAAGCTCGATCTGGTCGCGAAAATCGATCTGGTCGAACCCACCTCCGGTGGCGAAGTCGTTCCTGTGGAGTACAAGCGCGGCAAACGGCCTCACGTGAAACAGAAAGCCTACGACCCGGAGCGCGTGCAACTATGCGCCCAGGGTCTGTTGCTGGAGGAGCACGGCTATCGCTGCTCCGAAGGCATTCTGTATTTCGCCGGCTCGAAAGAGCGGGTTCGCGTGGCCTTCGACGAATCCTTGCGGCTGCTGACGCAACAATCGATCGGCGCCTTGCGCTCGGTGGTCGAAGGCGGGCAGATTCCTCCCCCGCTGCAAAACAGCCCCAAGTGCAACCGATGCTCGCTGGTGGGAATCTGCATGCCGGACGAAGTCAATCTGTTGCGGGCCGCCGGCAGCGAAGTCCGGCCCATCGCGGTGCGCCGCACGCATGCGTTGCCGGTTTATGTCCAGGCCAATCGCGCGAAAGTCGCCAAGCAGGGCAACCGGCTGGCGATCACGCTGGATGAGGAAGAACCGGTCCACGCGCGGCTCGCGGAAGTCTCCCAGTTGGTTCTCATGGGCAACGTATATGTCACCACGCCGACCTTGCATGAATTGATGCGGCGCGAGATTCCCGTCACCTGGCAATCCTACGGGGGCTGGTTCCTGGGCCATTCCATGGGCGCCGGGCATTCGAACGTCGAACTGAGAACGGCGCAATACCGCGCCTCGTTCGACGAATTCGCTTGCCTGCGGCTGGCGAAAGGCTGGGTGCAGGCGAAAATCAGGAACAGCCGCGTGCTGCTGCGCAGAAACTGGACCGACAAGGAGGCTGCGGCGCCTGTGCTGCATGCCATGAAACTGCTCTCAAACGAGGTGGGAACCGCCACGAAAATCGAATCCCTGCTGGGGCTTGAAGGCGCGGCGGCGTCGCACTACTTTCAATCTTTTCCGAAAATGTTGAAACCGTCCGGCGATTCTGAATTGCGCTTCAGCATGGAAGGCCGCAACCGGCGTCCTCCGACCGATCCGGTCAATGCCTTGCTTTCCTTTGGCTACTCGATGCTGACACGCTCGTTCGTGGTCGCTCTTTCCGCAGTCGGTTTCGATCCGTTTCGCGGCTTCTTTCACCAGCCCCGTTACGGACGGCCGGCGTTGGCGCTGGACATGATGGAGCCGTTCCGGTCGCTGATCGTCGATTCATGCGTCATCACCGCGATCAACAACGGCGAAATCGACAAATCGGATTTCATCGAGACTCCGGTCGGCGTGAATCTGACGGACAAGGGACGCAAGCGGTTCATCGCGATTTTCGAGCGGCGTCTGGACCAGGAAGTAACCCATCCACTTTTTGGATACACGGTTGAGTACCGCCGCCTGTTCGAGATGCAGGCCAGACTGCTGGCGCGGTACCTATTGGGCGAAATACCCGAGTACCCCAATTTTCTCACCCGTTGATCGCCGCTCCCGCTGAAAGCCGGTAGTGACAAGAGGCACTGGAATTGAAAGACCAAGAAAAAATCTACTTCGTCGTCTACGACATCGCCAACAACAAGCGCTGGCGAAAGGTTTACAGGATGATGCAGGGATACGGCGAATGGGTACAGTTGTCAGTGTTTCAATGCCGGTTAACATCCACGCGATACGCGCAGTTGCTCGCCGACTGCGACGAATTGATTCATCACGGCCAAGATCATATAGTCATCATCGATGTCGGCACCGCGGAGTGGCTTGAGCCTCGAATCGTCTCACTGGGGAAGCGGAAAGTCGCCCCGGTCAGCCGCGAAGTCGTCATTGTTTGAACCGCCGAACGCTTACGAGAGGTCTAGTGGCGCCAAAAACCCCCGGAACCGCTCGTTTTCAATATGTTCCGTAAAAATATGGAGTTACATTCGCCGCCGGTCGCGATTTGGCGTAACGACCGGCTCTTGGGCTATCATCGCCCGAAGTTCTCGCAAACACCTGCGGGAGCCGTTGGCGCAGCTTGCTTTGCGAGCGCGCCGTATCCGCCGCTCGCGAGCGGCGGCCTCATTGAAGCACGTTGCCGGGCATTACGGCTTACCCCCGGGTTTGGGTATCCGCCGCTCGCGAGCGGCGGCCTCATTGAAGCCTCTTTCCGCCCGGCGGTCAAGCCGGGATCTGGTTGCGTATCCGCCGCTCGCGAGCGGCGGCCTCATTGAAGCTCGTGGAGCGCCGGTATTCCGCTGGCGCGGATCCGTTGTATCCGCCGCTCGCGAGCGGCGGCCTCATTGAAGCACCCGTATCGCGCTGATCACCGCGGACCCGCATCACCGTATCCGCCGCTCGCGAGCGGCGGCCTCATTGAAGCTTGAAAGGCATCATGCGATAGACCATATAACCGCAGGTATCCGCCGCTCGCGAGCGGCGGCCTCATTGAAGCCAAGGTTGCCGCCTTGGGTACTGATGTTGTTTCCTTGTATCCGCCGCTCGCGAGCGGCGGCCTCATTGAAGCGATGCGGTGGGGTTCAATGCCGCTGCGTTCCAGACGGGTATCCGCCGCTCGCGAGCGGCGGCCTCATTGAAGCTTTCAGAATCCGGACAACAGGGACGTGCGGGTCGTCGTATCCGCCGCTCGCGAGCGGCGGCCTCATTGAAGCACGAAGAACCTTTTCGTGTTCCTTCGCGATCCATCCGGTATCCGCCGCTCGCGAGCGGCGGCCTCATTGAAGCTGGAAAAGCAAAGCGCAATTTCTATTCATGATGAATGTATCCGCCGCTCGCGAGCGGCGGCCTCATTGAAGCCGCTTGATTTCCGAATGATTGCAGACCGTACAAACGTATCCGCCGCTCGCGAGCGGCGGCCTCATTGAAGCCCGCCGAGCAGCGCTTCCCCTTCGCGGGCGGCGGCCTGTATCCGCCGCTCGCGAGCGGCGGCCTCATTGAAGCCTCTGGCTCCCGGAACCAACGTGTGGGGCGATGTCTGGTATCCGCCGCTCGCGAGCGGCGGCCTCATTGAAGCCTCCGCACCGGCTCAACTATTCCTTGTTTGATAGCGTATCCGCCGCTCGCGAGCGGCGGCCTCATTGAAGCCGCAGAATCCCGTGCCTTGTCTCCAGATTTAGCCCCAGGTATCCGCCGCTCGCGAGCGGCGGCCTCATTGAAGCCCCACCAGTCGCCTTTCACCGGCAAGATTCAGACACGTATCCGCCGCTCGCGAGCGGCGGCCTCATTGAAGCTGACCCTGCTACTTGTAGTATTTCGGCGCCGGTTTGTGTATCCGCCGCTCGCGAGCGGCGGCCTCATTGAAGCCCGGAAGTCCGTTATCGGAAGCACTCGGAGTAAACCCGTATCCGCCGCTCGCGAGCGGCGGCCTCATTGAAGCCACCGCTGTTTTGATTACGTAATCTCCGATGAATGATGTATCCGCCGCTCGCGAGCGGCGGCCTCATTGAAGCGCAAACACAGCGAGCGCGAGATCATCGACACACTTGGTATCCGCCGCTCGCGAGCGGCGGCCTCATTGAAGCGTCCACTGATTGAATCACCGGTGCGAAATTTACCAGTATCCGCCGCTCGCGAGCGGCGGCCTCATTGAAGCATAACTCACGAATCGGATGATCGAGGGAATCTGCGCCAGTATCCGCCGCTCGCGAGCGGCGGCCTCATTGAAGCGCCGCGGCGCAGACTTTCGCACAACATCATCATTCGGGGTATCCGCCGCTCGCGAGCGGCGGCCTCATTGAAGCCCTTCATCTTCGAGCGCGCCGATCAGGTAAGTGCCCGGTATCCGCCGCTCGCGAGCGGCGGCCTCATTGAAGCACCAGTTCATCGGCAAACAAGGGCATGTCGCCGGCGAGTATCCGCCGCTCGCGAGCGGCGGCCTCATTGAAGCGAGCGAATCGCCTGAGCCGATGGACTTCTGGACAGACGTATCCGCCGCTCGCGAGCGGCGGCCTCATTGAAGCCTGGCAGGCCGCGGATCTGCATTCGGATCCGTGGCATAGGTATCCGCCGCTCGCGAGCGGCGGCCTCATTGAAGCGAAAGGTTCCGGGACGGGCACGAAGCCCGCCGAGAAGGTATCCGCCGCTCGCGAGCGGCGGCCTCATTGAAGCGCGACTTCGAGAACCTTCTGGGCCTGCTCCGCGGACGTATCCGCCGCTCGCGAGCGGCGGCCTCATTGAAGCGCGTTACTAGGCGTGGCAAATCTGGCTAGGCAAGGCGGTATCCGCCGCTCGCGAGCGGCGGCCTCATTGAAGCTTTCGAGCCGCCGAAATGGTTGCTCGGGAGCAAATCGTATCCGCCGCTCGCGAGCGGCGGCCTCATTGAAGCATTGGTATCGATTACTTGTGCGATGATCGTCCAACCCCGTATCCGCCGCTCGCGAGCGGCGGCCTCATTGAAGCCCTGGCGCCGGCGAGGGCGCCGGTCTGCGACATCGCGTATCCGCCGCTCGCGAGCGGCGGCCTCATTGAAGCCGCCGGCCGAGTCCGCACCGCTACATTGTCGTAGTAGTATCCGCCGCTCGCGAGCGGCGGCCTCATTGAAGCGACGAGAACATCACACTGCCGGGGAAGGCATTGGGCAGTATCCGCCGCTCGCGAGCGGCGGCCTCATTGAAGCGGGAGGGGGCGGGGGCGGAGGCAATCCGAGGGACGCCGGGTATCCGCCGCTCGCGAGCGGCGGCCTCATTGAAGCGGCGGCGATTCTTCCGCCACCGCCCTAGGCTTGGGGTGTATCCGCCGCTCGCGAGCGGCGGCCTCATTGAAGCAGGATGTACGACGACCCAATCCAATCATTCTGGGATGTATCCGCCGCTCGCGAGCGGCGGCCTCATTGAAGCAGACCGACTCCTGCCAGTTCATCCGCCGATTTTCTTGTATCCGCCGCTCGCGAGCGGCGGCCTCATTGAAGCGATTTCGCGGGGGGACGCGCCGAAGGCGCGGGGGTCGTATCCGCCGCTCGCGAGCGGCGGCCTCATTGAAGCCGTTCTGCTCGACGACTTCCTGCCCAAACTCGTCTTGTATCCGCCGCTCGCGAGCGGCGGCCTCATTGAAGCCCCCAAGCGAGTTCATCTTGGAGATATCCAGATCTGTATCCGCCGCTCGCGAGCGGCGGCCTCATTGAAGCGAGACTGGCCGGGTCAGGTCCAGCAAGTTCGGCTCCTGTATCCGCCGCTCGCGAGCGGCGGCCTCATTGAAGCCGTTTGATTGCTGTCGTCGAAGTTCGTCTTCCAGTTGTATCCGCCGCTCGCGAGCGGCGGCCTCATTGAAGCATCCCATACCAGATAGTTCATGATCACATGAGAAGGCGTATCCGCCGCTCGCGAGCGGCGGCCTCATTGAAGCTTCCCGACCATATGGAGGTACC
Organism: Pseudomonadales bacterium; assembly: GCA_963664805.2. Classification (GTDB taxonomy): domain Bacteria; phylum Pseudomonadota; class Gammaproteobacteria; order Pseudomonadales; family Pseudohongiellaceae; genus UBA9145. Next base: position 1,597,860 of record OY761612.1, read on the forward strand.
GGGGGCTGGAGAGGAGTATCCGCCGCTCGCGAGCGGCGGCCTCATTGAAGCGAGTACGAAAAGCGACCGGAGCAAGCCGCGGCAAGGGCGTATCCGCCGCTCGCGAGCGGCGGCCTCATTGAAGCAAGCATGGGTTAGGGATTACCTGCACTGGATTGGGGAGTATCCGCCGCTCGCGAGCGGCGGCCTCATTGAAGCTAGGTGTGCGGGGTGACTGCTTTTTTTGTCCTGCGGGTATCCGCCGCTCGCGAGCGGCGGCCTCATTGAAGCGGGGGTCTCGGTCACGTTGCCCATTTCGGGGTCTCCGTATCCGCCGCTCGCGAGCGGCGGCCTCATTGAAGCCGATCTCGGAGCGCTGCTCGTCGGTCGGGCTCTCGACGTATCCGCCGCTCGCGAGCGGCGGCCTCATTGAAGCATCTTCGTCGAGGCCAGGGAGCGCTCTCAGCGCCGCCGTATCCGCCGCTCGCGAGCGGCGGCCTCATTGAAGCTCTGCGCGACCCGGCGATCCGCGCCGCCCTGCGCAAGTATCCGCCGCTCGCGAGCGGCGGCCTCATTGAAGCTCTTAGTGCGATATGGGAATGCGCCAATCGATTCAGCGGATACAAGTGACGGCCACATCCGGCAACTCCAGACGCGTCCAGGCCTTGTCTGCTGTCAGGACCGGGCATTTTTCTTTGTACGCCGTGGCCAGACAAGCCCGGTCTCCCAAGCCCAGACCCAATTTGCGGGTTGCCTTGCGGAAACTGCCGCTAGTGATTGCCGTTTCCGCATCGAACGGCAGCACCGTCACGCCAAGCTGATTGAACGCCAATAACACTTCTTCCAAATCCCAATCTTCCTGGAAGAGGCAGGCGGCGACTTCCCCGGCATTGACGGCGGATATTGCCGAGCCTTCCTTGAGCGCCGAGAGAACTAATTCGGCTCCGGTTTCTTCGAAAATGACCGCAAGCAATGCGGAAGCATCAAGCAAGGTTCGGGCCATGGCTAGTCTCGTATCGATTCAGCCCGGCGTTCGGCTATGAACTCGTCAACCATGCTCCCCTGCTTCTTACGTCTACGCTTCGCTATTTCACGAACGCGGGACAAACCTTCATCAATGGTTCGCAATCTTACGCAGCCGTCTTCCAGCGAAACGAGCAATTCCTGCTCGCCGTCCAGATTCAAGGCCTTGCGCAGGTCGGAAGGCATGACGAGGCGGCCGGCCTTGTCCATTCTTACTCTACGACACGGAGACGGTTGTCGTGCGATGTCGGGCTTGCTCATTTGCGGCGGCATCTCTGTTCTCCATAATTGTATGGCAAAAAATGGTGCATACCACGAATGCGTTATATGGTAGTCTAGTTTTCTTGCCAAAGCGAATCGAAACTTGGAGACACGAAAACATGAAAAGAACCGCCTTGCTGATTGTTGGGCTTATCTGTTCCGCTGCATTGGCCCAGGAGTCCGGGGCCCCGCCTGCGCTTTACAAGTCGAGCGCCGAGCTGGAAGCGGAACTCGAGAAGGCCGTTGCGGCAGCCGCTTCGGCGACGGGCTGGTCGATTACGATTTCTCCGGGGATCACCATTCGCCGGCGAACAGGCGCCGTCAACAACTACGCCATCATCCATCCCCATAGCATGGAGATTTATCGGATACTCGAAGGCAGTGGCACACTCGTCACCGGGGGTATCCTGAACGAGCCGCTCGAGCCGCAAACCAGCGACGACCTGATTCGCACCGGGCATGGCATCAGCGGCGGTCTTGCGAGAGAGGTAAGTGCAGGCGACGTGCTGGTGCTGCAACCCGGCACCCCTCACTGGTTCAGCGCGGTCGGCGCCGAAGGCATAACTTACATGGAAAGCCGGGTTCGAGTCAGCATGCACCCGATCCAATATCAGTAGCGGCGACCCCCACCAAAGCCGCTGTGCGGCTTTGACTCCCCTGGAGGAGGAGTACTTGCGATTCGTATTGGCCACCGCATTCCAGCCGCAAACTTTTTGGGGCCAACCCTCACAAGTTCGGGAGTATTGGCGATTCGCATTGGCCGCCGCATTCCACTTGGAATTGGATCGTTGTATTCTCGGGTCATTCGAAGCATTCGAAGGCGACAGCCAACATGACCAATCTCAGTTTGGGCTTTAACCGAATCATCCCTTGCGCATTGGTGGCGCTTCTCGCATCGGGCATTGCGCGGGCCGCCGACAATCCCTACCAGGTCATCTACCACTGGGGCGAGTTGCCGGGCGGCCGCGCGATGGGGGTCGTGACCGGCGTGCATCCCGATCCGGACGGGGAACACATCTGGATCCTGGAACGTTGCGGGGCGAATCAATGCGCGGGTTCCGATCTGCACCCGATCCACAAGCTGGATAGGGAGGGCAACACCGTCCATAGCATCGGCGCCGGCGTTTTCGCCTGGCCCCATGGCTTCGACATGGACGCGGAGGGCAATTTCTGGGTCACCGAAGGCGCGCCGGACGGCGACGCCCGGGGCGCCCCCGGCATGGAACGGGGCATGGGCCACCAGGTCATCAAGATCAGCCAGGACGGTGAAGTCCTTACGCGCCTGGGCGAAGCCGGAACGCCGGGGGACGATGCGGCGCGTTTCAACGGTCCGGCCGCGGTGCTGGTCGCGCCCAACGGCGATCTCTGGATCGCCGACGGTCATCGCGGCGGCAATAATCGGGTGATGAAATTCTCGGCCGACGGCGAACTCCTGCTGCAACTCGGCGGCGGCGTCGAAGACACGAGCCGGGAGACCGGCGGCTTCAACGACCCCCACGATCTGAAAATGGACTCCCAGGGAAGAATTTTCGTCGCCGACCGCGGCAACAACCGCATCCAGATCCTGTCCCCGGAAGGCGAAGTGCTGGACATCTGGACGCAGTTCGGCCGCCCGAGCGGCATCTGGATCGACGAAAACGACAGGATATTCGTCGCCGACGGCATGTCCGGCGAACAATGGAACCGGGGCTGGGAGCGCGGCATTCGCATTGGCGATGCGAGAACGGGCTATGTGACCGAGTTCATCCCCGACTATGAAATACCCACCGGCAGCGGCATCGAATTCCTGGCCAGCGACGCCGAAGGCAACATCTATGCCGGCCAGGTCGGCCGCCAGCGGTTCGAGAAATATGTGCGAGTGAGGCCGTGACGAATCTAGCAGGAACTCCAGGAGATTCCGCGACAAAATGGCAGGATTGCCATTTTTGACGGCGCGAAGCGCTGCCCCGCGGGGGCGAGGGGCAAGGACGCCCCGAGTCAACGCGCGCGGAATGACGGAGGTGGAACGATGTTGCGCAACTTGAAACGATTGATTGCAGTTTTGGGAATTGGGGCTTTGGCGCATTCCTTGGCCTTGGCCGACACCGTAAGCGGACCCGAAGGCGAAATAGAGATCACCGCGATCACGCATAACGGGGCGCAACTCGTACACGGCGATCTCGTCGTCACCGTGGATCCCTGGGGCGTCATGGGGCTGGAAGGCCTGCAAACCGCCGACCTGATCCTGGTTACCGACAACCCGGGCCACCATCTCGACCCGGAAGCGATTGCCGTCTTGAGCGATGCTGACACCCTCGTCCTGATACCCGCCAACAGCAGGCGGCGTTTGCCCCATGGCATGGTGATCGAAAACGGCGGGGAAACGACGATTGCCGGAGTGGGAATCGAGGCGATCGCCGCCTACGACATCATTCCCGGCGCCCCGGAACATCCCAAGGGCGACGCCAACGGTTACGTCGTGACCTTGGGCGGGCTGCGCTTTTTCTTCGCCGGCGTTACCGAATGCGTGGACGAAGTAAAGGCCCTGCGCGACATCGACGTGGCCTTCATGCCGATGAACATCCCGGTCGGACGCATGACTCCAGCGGCAGCCGCGGAATGCGCGCGCCTGCTCGACCCGGACGTGGTCTATCTCTACCACTACGATCAGGGCTACGCCCGGCGCGCGGCCAATCCCAACGCCAGTTCCGAAACCGATGCCGGCGGACTCGTCGGCGGCATGTCCATCGAGGAAACGCTGCAGGCTTTCGAGCGGGAACTGGTCGGCAGCGATATCGAAGCGCGCCGCGGAGATTTCTATCCGGTGCTGCCCTGAGGCTCCCGGATCTTGTACGATGATTCGCTGGCGCGGTTCCTGCCGGCAGCGGATTGCGCCGCGAAACCTTCGATCAACCCTTCCACTCTCGCCATGCGCTCGCGCAACCCGGACACGTCCCGGTGGATCGTCCACAAAAAGCCCAACACTGGTATGGCTACCGCCACGGTAGCGATGATTTGCCCGTCCATCTCCTTCCTACTCGATTCGGGTTGGCGTTGCCGAAAGTATGAGACAGGTTTTTCGGCTTTGCCAATTTTTCGGCGAAAAAAATTTCAACCGCTAACGAAGTTCCACCGGGTGACCATGCGGCGTCCGCAAATAGGCTTCGCGCCAATCGGCGATGCGTTGAGCAAGCTCGTCGCGGGTGGCGAGATCCGCCCGCAGCAACCATTTTTCCAGCGCGGCGAGACAATGGGCATGGTAGGTGTCGCCGAGATCCGGGTCGCCCCGCTTTTGCGCCAGTTGAATCTCTTCGCCGAGCGCGGCCGACCATTCCGCCGGGGGCAGTTTTCCCGCTTCCCGCAAGGCGCAGATCAGCGCAAATATCTGGGCCTCCCAGGGTGCCCGGAAACTCAGGCCTTCCAGTTCCGGAAAGCCGGAATCCGAGACCGGACTAATCGTCATTGCCGTCAACCCCACTGCTCTTGGCAAAAATCAGATACGGCTCCCACAGATCGATCAACACGGCGAATGGCTCGGCATCGCTTCCCCATAATTCGCGCGAGGAGAACTCGACGCTATAAAGATGGTGCGCGGTTGGGACGCCCCGACTGTTGGCGTCGGGAAAGATGTGGGCGCCATGATGATCGTGGACAAGGCCCCGGCAGCCTTGCGCGTAGCCGGGCGCCCGAGTATGTCCCGGAGTGTGCCTGCGCTTGACGATGACTTCGTTTCCGACCGCGAACCGGGGTGGATTTTCAGTTTCGCGGGCCGCGGGGCCGCCACTGGTGAGAATCTTGCGCGCAGCCATTGCATCGGGAATTCGCAAAGCCTGTCCGCTTTTTGCGGTAGCTGTCCCGGATTGCAGTTCTTCTTCGCTGATCAGGCCCGCCTCAAGCAGCAACTTCTCCGTACCGGCAAGCCAGTTCTCGTAATAGGACTGTTCGAGATAGGCAACCGGATGCTGGCGCTCGCGGGCGTGGCGCGACTGGTCGATGTTCCACTGTCCCAGCATCCCGGTGGCCAAGGTCAAGGCGAAAACGCGCCTTTCCCATTCGTCATGGAACACCGGCTCTTCGGGCTCGGGATCGACCGAACCGAATCCTTGGCGACCGCCGAGGTCGTGCCCGCCCCTCATGGCGCCGGATGCTCCGGCGGCAGCGCCTGTTCCACGCCGATCATCGCGTTCCGCGTCACGAGCCCCCGCAATTGCCCGACGCTCAAGCCCTCGGTTCCCTCGGGCCGCATGGGCACGACCAGGTAGCGCATTTCCGATGTCGAATCCCAGACGCGAATCCTGACGTTTCCGGGCAATTCTGTGCCGAACTCGGCGAGTACGGCGCGCGGCTCGCTGACCGCCCGCGATCTGTAAGGCGCGGATTTGTACCAGACCGGCGGCAGACCGAGCACGGTCCAGGGATAGCAGGAACACAAGGTGCAAACGACGAGATTATGAACTTCCGGCGTATTCTCGACCGCTTTCAGATGCTCGCCCTGGCGCCCGAAATAGCCCATTTCCGCGGCGGCCGCCGAGGCATCCGCGAGCAGGCGCCGGCGAAAGTCGGCGTCGGTCCAGGCCAGGGCCACGAGATGCGCGCCATTTTGCGGACCCACCTTGTCCTGGTAGGTCTCGATGATGGCATCGAGCGCTTCTGGCTTTACGAGGCCTTTTTCGACCAGCAGGCTTTCCAGCGCCTTTGCGCGCAATTCTGTCTCGGAAGGCAAATGACTGTGATCTCCGGACATCGGTATCTCCCCTGCCTGGCCCCCGGCCTTGTTGTTATCATGCCGATATGAACCGCGCCATTATACTTGCCTTTACGCCGCTGCTTGCCCTGCAGGGCTGCACCGGCGAACAACTCTACAACGCGATTCGCGACAACCGCATCCAGAACTGCGAAAACCTGCCGGTCCCGCAACAGGATCATTGCCGCTCGCTCTACGAGACCACATACGAGGAATACGCCCGCGACCTCGAAGAGTTGCAAACGGAACAGCGGCGATAGGACGTCAGGCCGGGCGGGCGGAGAAGCGGTAACCGGCGCTGCGGACGGTCTGGATCAGCTTGGAATAGTTTTTCGACGTGCCGTCCACGGAGGACAGCGCCTTGCGCAGGCGGCGGATGTGCACGTCGATGGTGCGCTCTTCCAGGTACACGTTGGCGCCCCAGACCGAAGTCTGGATGTGGTCGCGGCTGAAGACCTTTTCCTGGTTCCGCATGAAGAACTTGAGCAGGCGGAACTCGGTGGGGCCCATTTCCACGAGCTTGTCCTCGATGGTGACGCGATGGCTGGTCGGATCGAGCTTCAGATCCAAGACCTGCAGGCTCTTGTCGCGTTCCTTGCCGTTGACGCGGCGCAGCACCGTCTTGATCCGCGCAACGAGCTCCCGCGGCGAGAAGGGCTTGGTGACGTAATCGTCGACGCCTTCGTTCAAGCCCTGGACCTTGTTGTCCTCGCTGGCCTTGGCGGTCAGCATGATAATGGGGATATTGCCCGTGATCTCGTCGCGGCGCAGACGGCGGGCGAGTTCGATGCCGCTGCCGCCCGGCAGCATCCAGTCGAGCAGGACCAGATCCGGTTTCTGATCGAGGATCGACACGTGGGCATCGTGGGCGTTCGACGCCTTGATAATGTCGAAACCCGCCAGATCCAGCGTTATGCCGACAACGTCCCTGATGGCGGCTTCGTCATCGACGATCAGGATGGTCGTTTTCGCCATGGCAAACGCAGGCTCCGGCAACTAGAACGCATAGTCTACCTGCAAACTGAATTGTCGGCCGATGTCGTATGCCGTTGAAATCAGGCCGCCCTGCGTAACCGTGAATCTTTCATCGAGCAGATTCCGGCCCTTGAACTGGATTTTCCAGTTCTCGCTCAACTCCTGAATGAAATTGAAATTCAGTTCGCCGAAAGCTTGCTCGTACAGGTCCGGCGCGCCTTCAATGCCTACCTCTGTGATGCGTTCGCCGTAATAGTGGTACAGCAAGGTTGCGGTTGTGCCGGTGAAGGGTTCGTATCCCGCCTGAAAATTGAACAGCCAGTCGGACTGCCCCTGCAACGGCCTCGAAAGGTTGGTCACGATTCCGGCGTTTTCTTCGCTGATCTCAACCGATGAATCGATGAACGAGACATTGGCCTGGAGATAGAAGTCCTCGCCGGTCTCGCCGAGAAAGCCGAGATCCTTGTAAACCTCCCATTCGATGCCCTGATTCTCGCCCGACCCGGCATTGGCGAATGTCTGCCGGCCTTCAGCGCCGGCCTGGATGATGGATTCGATGGGATTCTCGAATTCCTTGTAGAAAAGTCCTATCGACATGTAGTCGCCGTATCCGAAGTACCATTCCCAGCGGAAATCGTAGTTGGCGATAGAGGCTATCTTCAGGTTTGGATTTCCCACGACTTCGCGGCCGGTGACCGGATTGGTGAACGCCGCGGGGGACAGTTCGCGAAAATCGGGGCGGGAGAGAGTTTCGCTATAGGCCAGCCGGAACTGATGATCGTTGTTTATGAATGTTGCGCTAAAGGCCGGCAACCAGTTTTCGCTGCCTTGGCTCGCGTTGACTTCAGAATCCCGAAAAAGGTCGAAAGTGTCCACGGTCTGGCTGAAATCCTCGTATCGCACGCCGCCGTTGAAGCGCAGTCGATCGCTGAAGTTGATTTCACCGTTGACATAATAAGACTGTGATTCATTTGCCGCCCGATAGTTGTCCGTCGGCCGGGTGAACTCGCGCAGTTCGAAGCCAATGGGACTGATATGTTCGGGCACGAAGATCTCTTCCATGGACATCGCGAGCAAGTCCTGATCGCGGGTCAATCGGCCCTGGTCGAAGAAGGAGAAGCGGCGTATTTCCGAATCCCGCTGCTTTTCATTGAGCACCAGGCCCGCCTGGGCGGTAATCAGGGAATCGACCGGGCCGTAGAACTCCATTGAAGTATCGAGACCAAAGTCCCGGGCGTCGTCATCGAGTACGCTGAAGCGGCGCACGTTGCCGTCGGCGCGGGTGGAAAACTGGAACCGCCCATCGGCTTCGAGGTCATAGCGATAGCGGCGATGGTCGGGAGAATCGCGCTCGGCTTTCACATCGCTGTAACGCCAGTTGACGACCAATCCGTTGAGTTCGGGGAAATAATGATCTCCCTGCAACTGGCTGGAAAACAGTTCCCGCTCGATCCATTCCAGTTCGGTGCGGCGAATATAAGCTTCCTGGGCGATATCCCCTTCGACGACGCCCGCGCTGTCGTCGGTCTTGCGCAATACGATGGAGGTCAAGCGCACGTTGTGATTGGCGTTGAAGTCGATTGCCGCGGTGAGGATTCCGCTGAGGTCGATACTATGCTCGGTGCCGTTCCACAGCAGGTCATCGTCGATTTCAAGACCGGAATCGTTGACCCGATAGGACTTGCGCTCGATTTCCTTGTGGTCCCAGGAGCTCGAATAGTCCAATGCCCCCATGTAATTGATGGTCGCGCCGGAATTTCCGATTTCGTGGAAGTTGCCCAATGAGGTGGAAACATCGAAATTGGCCGGCAAATCTTCGATGTTCGGATTGTATTCGTTGCGCAATGAATGTCCGACGGCTTGCAGTTCTTCCCGCGTATAACCCGCTATATTGAGAAAGCGACTTGCCCTGCGCAATTCCCGGTCGCCTTGCGTGGCGTTCCGCAAGGCTTCGGAAATTCCGCGATAGCCGTCGTCATAGCCCAGCCACGCCAGATTTCCGCCGGGAGCGGTCATGCCTTCCTCGAAATTGACGCTGGACCTCATGCCGACCGACGAAGACACGTTCCAGAAGAATTCGTCGATGGACTTTTTCGTGCGCAATTGCAATACGCCGCCGCCGAATTCGCTGGGAAACTGCGCCGAATAGGTTTTTTGCACCAGTACGCTTTCGAGCACCGCGGTGGGAAACAGATCAAGCGGCACGACCCGGTTGATCGGCTCCGGACTCGGCAATATCGCGCCATTCAGCAGAGTAGTCGAATAACGCTCGCCCAGTCCGCGCACGTAGACAAACTTCCCTTCCACCGTACTCAATCCCGAGATGCGTTTAAGGCTTTCGGCGACATTGGAGTCGCCCGAGCGCGTGAATTGTTCCTCTCCGACGACGTTCGACACGGACGCGGTCTCCCGTTTCTCGTCCGGCAGGTATTGGCCGATGACCGAAATCTCTTCGACTCGGGGCTCCTGGGCCCAAACCGCGCTGCTGACGGCGCAGAAAGCAATGGCGGCGGCGATGGGGAAAATACGGGAATGCGGCATGGGATTGGTCATGAGGGCATCCATATGTGAGTTCTCACTTAATCGAAGTGCGACCAGCCTGTGGTCCAATCGGCGTCCGCATTCTTGACGGCGCCGATATGGTCCACTTGCTGGAAAAAATTGTCGTCCGGAATAGCGGGTTCAACCGCATTCAGTCGGGGTCCGTTGACCAGGCCGTTTTCGCCTCCGAGATCCACGCCGCCGAGCATGCTGCCGGTCTGGGCGCCGAACCAATCGGTAACCGTGAACGGGTCGCCCGCTTCGTCCTCAAGCGAACAGGACGCGTCCAGGCGCGAGTGGCGCAAGGTCAACGAGCCGTCAAGTTCCGCGATCGAGCCGCCGGCCGCCGCGAACGTGGCCGCGTGATCGATGTCGACGCAATACACGCCAAATCCGCCCAGAACAAAGTTCGACAGATTCGCCGAAGTGCCTTCCCGCAACTTGATGCCTTCAAGGCCGCTGATATTCTCGCCCGGAGCGCCGTTGCAGGTCAGGTTCGAGATCATGGGTCGCGATCGCGGAAGGGCATCGTTATCCACGTCGTAATTGTCTGCCTCGATGCAATGTTCGCTGGCGCTGTTTTGCGCTATGGCGACAAACTGAACCTTGCCCCGCCAGCCGAAGGTCCAATCGAGCGCATCGTCCTCGTTTCCGGTGAGCAATATGTGCCTGGCATTGGTGGTCCCGCCGAAGAACTCGATGCCGTCATCGGAATTGTTGTGCACCTGGACATAATCGACCAGCGTGCCGGAACCGGTTCCCTGGAAAGCGATGCCGTTCAGTTCGTTCGATTCGGTGATGTTCTGACCCGCGTATTTCACTTGCACGAAAGTCAGCACGCCGCTGCTGTCCCCGCTGTCAGCGCCGCCGAACTCGCCGGTGTCGCCCTCGCCTTCGGCGACGCCGCCGGAGACATTGATTGGCGCGTTGCCGTTCAAAATCAGGCCACCCCACTGGCCGGTGGTGAATGCATCGGCCTCGTCTTCAAATTCGTAGGTGAAAACGACCGGCTTGCCGCGACTGCCGTTGGCGTGAATTTCGCCTCCGCGGTCGATAACCAGAAAATTCAGACTTTGCTCTCCGAATACGTAGGTTCCCGCGTCAATGGTCAACCGGGTCTTGGCGCCGCCACTGAAGTCGTTTTCGCCTATGAACACGCCGCCATTGAGCAAGTAGGAGAAATTGGCGGTCAGATGCGTGTCGGTCGTGATCCTGCCTTCGAGCACGCAAACAGGCTTGTTCCGGAAACTTGAGCCCTCGATGGCGGGATAAGTATTCGCTGGACAGGAATCGGCGGCGGATTGGGCTATGGTCAGCAGCGCGGGCGTGGAGACATCGTTATAGGTCAATGTGTCGAGGTCGCCGCCGGTGGCATAGGCAACATGGCCGCTCAGGGTGACTCCCGCCAGATTGACGTCTTCCCCGGCCAGATCGTCAATAATCTCGATTCGTTCGGTGATGCCCAGGTTTTTTGTCGCGTATGGACGCAAACTATGGAGGTCGTCCGGATCCAGGGGCAGCCAGGCACGATCGGCGGTCTTCTGGAAAAAGCCCCGGCCCGGCGCGCTGGCGATTACGTAGATGTCGGCCTCCCGCCCGACATCCGCCGGCGCGGGATGTATCGTGACAATCAGGTCCGCCGGTTCGGACGCCGGCACGATCGGCAAATAGCTGACGCCCCCGTTGATCGTGGCGCCGCCGGTAAAAATCGCTTCCTTGCTTGCGCCCGCGGTAGTCAACTCGATTTGTTGACCGCTTGCCTGATTCGAAAGGGCCGAAATCACCAGCATCGCCGAAGTGGCACGAGTGGCCGCGCTGAATTGCTTGAGGTCCATTTCGATTCCGAAAAAATCCTGTTGCCGAAACTTCTCCTGTTGCGGCAATCATAGGCGCGGCGTGTTTCAGAATCGCGACAATTTCATTGCAAAAATATGACAGGGACCGTCCGGTTCGCGGCGGCAGAAACGACCGGAAACCGGGTGCTAACGCGCCATCCCGCGACGGAAGCGCAGGCGGTTGATGGGATTCATCAGTCTGGGGAGGCCCCGGGTGAAGCGCAGGGGCCGGTCGAGGACGGCGAAACTGAGGCAGCCGTTCTCGCTTGCCGGCTGGTGCTCGTGACTGGCGTCCCTGAACAGGAAATCGCCGTTGCCGTAGCTGCCGAGTTCGTCGTGAAACCTGCCTTGCAATATGAGGGTGTATTCGCGGCCGTAATGGGTATGCGCGGGAGTGGAGGCGCCGGCGGCCATGTATATGAACTCGCAGCGGGTTTCGTGATCGATCGGGGCAATGGCCTGGTGGATGCCTTCGGTCAGGCGGGTCCAGCGCAGTCCGGCGGCGGCCTGCCGCAAGGCGCGAGGCAGCCGAATGTCCTTCACGGAGCTTTCCTGAAACCCGGCTTGAAACCCGGCCTGAAACCCGGCGGCCTGCAAATCGGCAACGGGCGTCGCAACTGTTTCCGCGTCCTGCCGCAGCAGACTGACGATCCGCTCGATCATGCCGCCGAAATCGCGAGCTTCAGCCGGTAGCGGTTCCGATTCGGCATTCCATTCACGCATTTCCCGGGACTCGAATTCCGCGACGCGGGCCCGGCAACGGCCGCACATCTCGACATGGGCGGAAACGATGACGCTCGCCCCGGTCGACAATTCGCGCCGCGCAAAACTTTCCAGCATGTCATCCGCGGGGTGATGCGCAATCGATGCGTTCATTCCCCTGCTCCCGCCAGATACCTGAGCTTGTCCAGGCCGAGCCGCAAGCGGGACTTCAGGGTGCCGAGAGGGATGCCCAGGCGTCTGGCCGCTTCCTCGTGAGTGGAATCGAGTACATAGACCTGGTTGATTACCGCCTGTTGGGCTGCGGGCAATCGCTCCAGTAATTGCTCGATGCGGGACATCAGGGCGCTCTGTTCGGCGGAATCGTCCAACTGCTGCGTGGCTTCGGTTGCCTCGCCAGGCGGCCAGATATCGTCGGCGCTGACGCAGACCGGCTGGCGCTTCGCCTTGCGCAGCAGGTCGAAACAGCGATTCCGCGTCATGGTGAAAATCCAGTTGTCGGCGCTCCCACGGTCGAGGTCGAACAGAGAGGCTTTCCGCCAGACGGTGATCATCGTTTCCTGCACGAGGTCCCGGGACAATTGTTCGTTCCGGGTGAGTTTCATGCCAGTCTGGAAAATCCGTGTGGAATAGCGTTCGAACAGTTGGACGAAAGCCGCGGTATCGCCGGAATGACTGACCGCGCCAAGCAACTCCTCATTACTCACCGATTCCCAGCGGTTTGACGTTGACGCCATGTCCCTGTTCCCGGACTTGCCGGACTCGACGGCGGCCTCGTTGCCCCTGTGCGCGCTTCGCTGAAAAACGCGCTCGGGCGCAGGCAACAATTCCGGCAGATTTGTCTTCAATAACAGTTCCATGATACCGGAATTACGCAAATTCGATGGCCGCGGATCACTTCCTGTCTCACTGCGGCAATTGATCCATACCGGCGCGGGCGGTCGTATTTTCAGGCGAACGTCATTGCAAAAACGGCAAATAATGACCGCAGCGGATTCAAAACCTGCGCGTATCGCCATCGTCGGTGCGGGCGTGGCCGGCCTGACGGCTGCCCGGCTGCTGCGTCGCAAGTTCGACATCAGCGTATTCGAGGCGAACGATTACGCCGGCGGGCATTCGCATACCGTCGCAGTCGAGGTCGAAGGCCGGCGATTCCGGGTGGATACCGGCTTTATCGTCTGCAATGACCGCAACTACCCATCGTTCATGGACTTGATGCGGGAATTGCGGGTCGGACTGGTTCCCGCCGAAATGAGTTTCAGCGTCTCGAATCCGGCCCTCGGCCTGGAATACAACGGCCACAATCTCAACACGCTTTTCGCCCAGCGGGGCAATCTGTGGCGTCCATCTTTCCACCGGATGCTGCTCGATATCCTGCGCTTCAATCGCGCGGCCCGGCAGCATACAGGTGACGAAACTGTCGGAGAGTTCGTTCGCCGGCAGAAGTTCGGTCGCCTCTTCGCCGACAATTACCTCCTGCCGATGGTGGCGGCGATCTGGTCCTGCGAACCGGGTCGGGCCAATGCGTTCCCCATGAACATGCTGGCGCGATTCTTCGCCAATCACGGCCTGCTGAACCTGTTCAACCGGCCGCGCTGGTTCACCATCGCCGGCGGCTCGCGCAACTATGTGCGCGCGCTCACCGCGGATTTCGCCGATCGCATTCGCCTGTCCACGCCGGTGCGCGGCGTCAGCCGGGGACCGGCCGGCGTCAGGTTGCGATTCGATGAAGGCAGCGAGGAGTTCGACCACGTCGTGCTGGCCTGCCATAGCGATCAGGCGCTGGCCTTGCTTGAATCGCCGACGCGGGCGGAAACCGAGATCCTCGGCGCGATTCCCTATCGGCCCAATTCGGTGCTGCTGCATCACGACGCGAGCCTGATGCCGCGGCAAAGGCGCGCCTGGGCAAGCTGGAACTTCCTCGCCGGCGATGCGGCAAGCGGGCGGCCGCCGGTCGTTACGTATTGCATGAACATCTTGCAGCGGTTGCAGTCCCCGCGGCCATTGCTCGTTTCGCTGAACGCCGAAAATCTCGTCGATCCTGTCAGCGTGCTGGCCGAATTCAGTTACAGCCATCCGCAATACTCCGGGCAGAGCCTGCGCGCCCAGGCCCGCCGCGGCGAGATCTGCGGCGCCGGCGGCATTCACTATTGCGGAGCATGGTGCTACGACGGCTTCCACGAAGACGCCGTGCGCAGCGCGCTCGACGTCTGCCGGCTGGAGTGCGCCGCATGAATCGCATCGAACTGCCGGCGAACGAATCGGCGCTGTTTGAGGGCATCGTGCGCCACCGGCGCTTTCAGCCCGTGGGCCACCAGTTCCGTTATTCCTTGTTCATGTGGCTATTGAGACTCGATGAACTTCCGTCATTGTTCGAGCGTTACCGGCAACTTGGCCCCAATCCCTGGCATTGGGCGCGATTCAGGCGCGAGGACTATCTCGATCAGCCGGAACGCCGATTGCGGGATGTCGTGATCGATAAGCTGGCAAGCAAGCTCGCAGTCGATCGCGGGGAAGTCGCGGGCGAGGTGTGGCTGCTCGGCCAATTGCGCTGTCTCGGCTGCTATTTCAGCCCGCTCAATCTGTATTTCGTCAAGCGGGACGGCATCTTCCGCCATGTCCTTGCCGAAGTCAGCAATACGCCCTGGAACGAGCGGCATTGCTATGCGCTCGACCTGCGCGGTCTCCACCCCCACGGCAAGGAATTCCATGTCTCGCCGTTCAATCCCATGGGACAGGAATACCATTGGCGCATACTCCCGCCTGAAGGCAATCGGCTCGCCGTGCATTTACAAGTAGCGGACCAGGCCGGCGCGCGAATCATGGACGCCGGCTTGCATCTGCGCCGCGTCGCGCTTGAGCGGCGCAGCCTGAACCGCATGCTGATGCGCAAACCTTCCCAGACCGCCGCGTTGCTTGCGGCCATCTATTGGCAGGCGCTGCGCCTCTATATCAAGCGCAGTCCCTTTTACCCGCACCCCGGCCGGTCCGGCGGCTTCGGGGGTCAACGGTCATGAACCCTAAATCCCTGTTCCCCACCGGCGCCGCGCCAACTCCGGCAAACATATCCCGCCACCAGGTATTGCTGCGGGAAATACTGTTGCGCGTACTGCGGCGCGGCCGGGAAGGCCGATTCGTATTGCGCGAACAGGGCATCATCGTCGCCGCCATCGGCGCGCAAGGCCACGAACTGCAAGCGGAAGTAGACGTACTCGACACGCGGCTTTACGTCAGAGTGCTGCTCGGCGGCGATACCGCCGCGGCCGAGGCATACATGGACGGCTGGTGGACCAGTCCCGATCTCGCCGCCGTGATCCGTTTCTTCGCGCGCAATCTCGAAATGACCGACGACTGGGGCAGGCGCTTCGGCTGGCTGTTCAAGCCAGCCAGCCTGTTGCGGCTCCGCATTCGGCGCAACAGCCGCAAACAGGCCCGGCGCAATATCCGCCGTCATTACGATCTCGAAGTCGATTTCTATCGCGGCTTCCTCGACCGGCGCATGCAATATTCCGGCGCGATCTTCAATCGACCGGGAGAAGCCCTGGCGGAAGCGCAATTGCACAAGTTGAACCGCATCTGCGAACTGCTCGAATTGCAGCCCGACGATCACCTGCTCGAAGTGGGCTGCGGCTGGGGCGGACTGGCGATTCACGCGGCCAGACATTGGGGCAGCAAGGTAACCGCCGTGACCAATTCATTCTCGCAATTCGAATTCGTGCGCGAGCGCATTATCAGGGAAGGCTTGGAAAACCGAATCGAGGTCGTCAACCGGGATTACCGGCAACTCGAGGGAAGTTACGACAAGCTCGTTTCGGTGGAAATGATCGAAGCCGTCGGCCGCAATTACCTCACAACCTATTTCCGCAAGTTGAACGAACTGCTGAAACCCGGCGGCCGGCTGATGCTGCAGGCGATCACCATCGCCGACCAGCGCTACGCGGAATACAGCATGAGCGAGGATTTCATCCGCAAGCACGTCTTCCCGGGCGGATTTCTGCCCTCGCTGAGCGTGATCTGCGACTTGATGGCGCGCAAGACCGACCTGGTCATGCGCGACCTGCTCGACATCGGCCTCGACTACGCCGACACGCTGGCGCGCTGGCGCGAATCCTTCCTGGAAAATCTCGAAGCCTCGCGCGAGAGCGGCTATCCGGCCGAATTCCTGCGGCTCTGGGATTACTATTTCGCCTATTGCGAAGGCGGCTTCCGCGAACGCCGCATCAGCGCGGTGCAATTGCTCGCAAGCAAGGCGCCGCATTGACGTTTACACGCGCAGGTATGGCTTGAGCGCCTCGAAGCGGTAGTCGATTTCGGCAATCTCCAGCGGGCTGAAACTATAATCGCCGCGGCGCGAAACCGTGGTCTTGAAAACACCGCGTTTCCGCATGACGTAAAGTCGCACGCCGGGAATGATCTGATCGAGATTCTGGATCAGCAGCAGGCGGCTGTAACAGTCGCGCATCGCTTCCTCATCGCCCTGTTCGTAGAAATCCCACAAGGCCGCGTATACGTCGGCGTACATGGCGCCCCCGGTCATTACCCCGTCGGTGCCGATGCGCATCTCGTACAACCAGCCGCGGCCGAGCGTGGCGCCGAAGATGCTGCGAATGGGATCCGGCTGATATTGCTGCAAGGCGAGCATGCGGTCATGCACCCGGCCGTATTCCTCCTTCACATAACCGCATTGGGGAAACTCGGTGGCGAGTTGCACGAGAAAGTCGATGGTCAGTTCGATATCGGGCCCGCCGCTCGTCTGCACGAAGATCGGCCGCGCCGTGACTTCGCAAAGCGCGGCATAGTAGTCCCTGATTTCGGCGAGCGAGTTCGCGGTGGTGGGAGGAATCGCGATCATGCCGTCGGGCTCGATCACTTCCGCGGCCCTGGCGTATTCGAGCATGCCCGCGGTGTCGTCCGCCTGCACACCAAGCACGAGCACCATGTCGCGACCGCGGTTGGCCTCGGCGAGCGCCTCGAAGCCGCGCAGTCTTTCTTCCTTGCTGAGATAGCGTTGTTCAGAGGAATTCTGTGGCCAAACCAGGCCGTCGATGCCGCAGCGGTCGCAGAAATCGACCTCTTTCGCCAAGTCCTCGTAATCGACTTCGCCGGAGGCGGTATATGGCGTGCTGAGGATCATCAACGCGCCGCGCATGCGGTTTTCCGCCGCCAGCGAAAGCGTCGGCACGGACAAGGTGGAAGCAGCGGCCATGGCGGCCAGAGTCTGGCGCCGGGTGAATTTCGCTGTGAAAGGCATGGCGGATTCCTCGTCTGAGGCCTTGGGACAGGAACTGTGAGAGTACGGTCAAGATGAGCCGCTTGCAAGACGATGGCCGAGCGAATAATGTTGCCGCCCATGAACAAGCCCGCAAATCCAGACCGGGACGGTATCGCCGCCCTGCTACAGGGCGCCGGATCGTTCCGTGAACGAGAGTACGGCGAATCCGGCGCATTGATGCCGAATCTGTCGAGCGGGCAACAGCCCGGCGCCATGATGATCGCTTGCGCCGACTCCCGCGTAGACCCGGCGCTCATTTTCGGCGCCCGCCCGGGCGATCTGCTGGTGGTGCGCGTGGTAGCGAACCTGGTGCCTCCCCCGGACACCGACAGTCTTGACAGCGGAGTAATGTCAGCGGTGGAGTTGGGCCTGAAAACTCTGGGAATCCCGCACCTCATCGTCTGCGGCCATTCCAATTGCGCCGGCGTCAGAACCGCGCTCGACGAAGCCTTGCACGATGTCGTGCCGGAAGATTACTGCCTGCACGAGTGGACCACCGTGGCCGTGCCGGCCTGCGAAGAAGTCATCGCCGCGCACGGCGAACTGTCGGCCGATGAATTGGCCCGCAACGCCGAGCAACGTTCAGTGCTCAAATCGCTCGAAAACCTCCGCGCTCATCCCTGGCTGCAAGATCTCGAAGCCGGCGGCAAACTGACCCTCCACGGCTGGTGGTTCGACATCGCCACCGGCAACCTCTGGATCGCCGATCCTGAAACCGGAGACTTCGTCAGCGTCTGACTGAACGCAGGCGTCATCCCGGCAACTTGTGCCCACCGAGCGCTAAATTGGAGGTCGCCGGTAAACGTTGCGGCGATGTGCGACGCGGATGATCAGCACAATGAGTTCGTCGTCCCGAACTTCGTATAGGACACGATGGTCACCTATGCGAAGCCGGCGCAATCCTTTCAGATCGCCTTTCAAGGCGCTGCCGAGGTAAGGATTCTCCGCAAGTCGGTCGATAGCGTTTACGATTCGCGTCCTTTCATTGCCGGCGACGCGCTTCAGCTCTTTGGCCGCGCTTTGCTTAATCCGAATCGAGAAGATCACGCCGGACCTTGTCCCAATCCAGAACCGGGTCGCTTGGGTCTCGGAGCCGGTCGATAGCTACGGAAAGATCGTCGAAATCTTCGAGATAGTGCTCTACGGCCAAGCGAATCACGTCCGCCCGGCTACGCCGGAGTTGCTGCGCAGCCGTATCCAGAGCAGTAATCACCGGGTCGGGCAAGCGCGCTGTAACTTGCTGAGGCATGACTAATACTAACTCTAATGAATGTAATTGACTTCATAGTAATTGGGATTGATGCGCCGATCAACTTTTTCAAATCGAGATCTCCGCAGCGGCACCGCCCGTCATTTGCGCTGGGGGGGATTGACGCTAGAATCGGGGCACTTCCCTGGCTGACGAAGGCAGGCCCGACCATGACACGGCATCTGTTCGAATTTTCTCCGACCCGAATTCTTCTCTGCTCCCTGGCGATTTGCTGGCCGGCGGCCGCATTGGCGCAAACAGGCGCCACCGGCGACGAATGGCCGGCCTATGGCGCGGACAAGGGCATGACCAAGTATTCGCCGCTCGATCAGATCGATGCGGACAACGTCAACGACCTGGAAATCGTCTGGCGGCGGCCGCGACTCGAACCGTCCTATCTCGAAATCAATCCCAATCAGCGCACCTCCGCCAATCACGTTGCGACGCCCATCGTGCGCAACGGCGTCGGCTATGTCCCCAATGGCGTCGGCCTCGTGGAAGCTTTCGATCCGGGCACCGGCGAGACGATCTGGGCGCAGGAAGTGCCCGGCGACGGTGACGGCCTGCCGGGCGCGGTGACGCGCGGCCTGGCCTGGTGGTCCGACGGCGATGATTCCCGGATTCTCGCGCAGCGCAATGTATGGCTGTACGCGCTCGACGCCGAAACCGGCGCGCCCATTACCGGCTTCGGTGAAAACGGCCGCGTCAACCTGCAGCGCATGCCTGCCGATTTCGAGCGTTATCGCTGGGGCGGCGTGCCGGTTGTCGTGCGGGATACCGTTATCGTAGGCCAGGGCATGAGCGATACCTTCGCGGGGAGAGAGGCCCCGCCCAGCGAAGTGCAGGCGTTCGATGTGCGAACGGGCGCATTGCGCTGGACCTGGAGCGCGATTCCGCAAGAAGGGGATGTCGGGGTCGAAACCTGGCAGGACCGTTCCTGGTCGTATACCGGACACGCTCCGGTCTGGTCGCTGATGTCCGCCGATGAAGAACTGGGCATGGTTTACCTGCCTTTGAGTTCTTCGACCAACGACATGTACGGCGGACATCGCATCGGCGACAACCTGTTCACCCAGAGCATCGTGGCCCTCGATGCGGAGTCGGGTGAAATGGTCTGGTATTACCAGATGGTTCGTCACGGTCTGTGGGACTACGATATTCCGGCGGCCCCCGTGCTGATGGATATCGTGGTCGAAGGCCAGCAGATTCCGGCCATCGCCCAGATTACCAAGCAGGCTTTCACTTTCGTTTTCGACCGCCGCACCGGCGAACCGGTCTGGGACATTGAAGACCGCCCGGTCCCGCAATCGGACGTGCCGGGTGAAGTTACCGCCCCGACCCAGCCTTTTCCCACTTTGCCGCCGGCATTCGACCGCCAGGGCGCAACGGTGGAAAACCTGATCGACTTCACGCCGGAACTGCGCGCCGAAGCGCTGGCGATTTTCTCGAACTACGTGACCGGCCCCATGTTCACGCCGCCCTCGGTGGCTGAACCGGACGGAACCCGGGGAACGATTCAATTGCCGGGCTCCCAAGGCGGCGCCGATGTGCAAGGCGCGGCATTCGACCCGGAAACCGGCTACTTCTATATCCCGTCGATTACCTCGCCTTTCGTCGCCGACCTTTTCCCCGGCGACCCGGACAGCACCGATCTCGCCTATACCAAGGGCACCCGGCGCTGGGTCGCGGGACCGCAGGGTCTGCCGCTGTTCAAGCCGCCCTATGGCCGCATCACCGCGTTCAACATGAATACGGGCGAGCAGGTGTGGATGGCTCCCAACGGCGACGGTCCGCGCGATCATCCGGCGATCGCGCATTTGAATCTCGGCCAACTGGGTTGGCCCGGAAGGCCATCGCCGCTTTTGACCAAAACGCTGCTGTTCATCGGCGAAGGCCAGACCAATCTGCGCCGCGACGGCAGAATGCCGCCGGACATGCCGGTCGAAATCGCCACCAACAGCGGCGGCCCGTTTTTCCGGGCATATGACAAGATGA
The DNA here is from genome assembly GCA_963664805.2 of Pseudomonadales bacterium. GTDB lineage: Bacteria > Pseudomonadota > Gammaproteobacteria > Pseudomonadales > Pseudohongiellaceae > UBA9145. The sequence goes on from OY761612.1 coordinate 1,618,433, forward strand.
CCGGTGAGATCGAGTGGGTAATCGAGCTGGAAGCCGGCGTGACCGGCGCGCCCATTACCTACATGCACGAAGGCCGGCAGTTCATCGTCGCCGCCATCGGCGACCGGCTGTACGCGCCGGAACTCGTGGCCTTCGCGCTGCCCGAGTAGATCAGGCGGCGGCAACCCTCATATTGTCAACGATATCCTGCGACTTCGCGCAGGATGACAGAGTTCCAACTGTCATTCCGCGCGGAGCGAAGCGTGGACGCGGAATCTCAGCGGTAAAGTGAGAACTGCCGATTACTCAGAGGGCTGCTTGACCGTGCGCAGATAGGGCTTGACCGTCGTCCAGCCTTCGGGGAACAACTGCTCGGCTTCCTCGTTGGAAACCGCGGGAACGATGATCACGTCCTCGCCCCGCTGCCAGTTTACCGGCGTCGCCACCTTGTGTTTCGCGGTCAACTGCATCGAGTCGAGCACCCGCAGGATCTCGTCGAAATTGCGGCCGGTGGTCATCGGATAGGTGAGCATCAACTTGATGGTCTTGTCCGGCGCGATGATGAATACCGAACGCACGGTGGCGTTGTTCATCGGCGTGCGGCCTTCCGAAGTGCCCGCCTCGTCCGCCGGAAGCATGTTGTACAACTTCGCCACGGCGAGGTCGTGGTCGCCGATCATGGGATAGTTGACCTTGTGGCCCTGCACATCCTCGATGTCACCGGCCCAGGCTTCATGGCTGGATACGGGATCCACGCTCAGGCCGATGATCTTGCAGTTGCGTTTGGCGAACTCCGCTTCGAGTCCTGCCATGTATCCCAGCTCCGTGGTGCACACGGGCGTGAAGTCCTTGGGGTGGGAAAACAGCACGCCCCACTGGTCTCCCAGCCATTCGTGAAAATCGATCTCGCCATGGGTCGTGCCGGCGGTAAAGTTTGGTGCCATGTCGTTGATTCTTAGCGCCATTGAAATTTCCTCGAAGCCGATTGATTGCGTCGCGAAGCCCCGTGCGCCGGGGCGGACGGGTTTCGCAACGGGCCATGCAGTCTACTGAACGGCGCGAAAGCCTTCAAGGCGTATCGGTCCGTCAATTGAACAGCAACGCGCCCAGTTCGGCGCCGGTGAAGACGTAAACGGCGGTTAGCGGAAAGGCGCCTAGCTGAACGGCGGCGGCCATCTTCAGAGGCGGCATTCTGGCGAGGCCGGCGACGTAACAGATAACGTCGGTGGGCACGAGCGGAAACGCTGACCAGCCGACTGTCACCCACCAGGCGTTGCGACCTTGCATGCGTTCGCGGACAAAGTTGATCTGATTGGGGTATAGCGCTCGCAAGCGTTCATCGTAGGATCCGATTCCCGGAAAGCTGTGTACCAGCAGTGAACCGCTCAATACCCCGGCCATGGACGCGGCGAGCACCGCGAGCGGCCAATCGGGGAAAGCCAGCGCTCCGGCGAGGATGAACGGCGTACTCGGAATCAGCAGCGCGGCGCGGGTCAGGCAAATGAGTACGTAGACTGCAAAGGCCTGGGCACCGAATCGTTCAAGAAAGCCCGCCAGCATCTCCCGCTCAATCAACCCCGGATTGATGAACAGAATGGGCGCGGTGACGGCAATCAGCCCAAACCAGATGATGTTCAAGTGCTTGAGCATTCGCTCCGCCTGAAAATTCAAGCCAAATGCCAGTCGATCAGTGAAAGACATTAGACCACGAGATATTCGATGCCGCTGGCGGCGAGGCCCACGAAATCGATGTTGGCCAGATTCTGCTCATGGTCCGTCGCGAGCATTGTCAGTGCCAGAGCGGACATGACGCCGCTGTCGACCATGCCCCCCAGATCGTTGACGAGATCCTCCGGCGCCTCCTGGCCCACCAATATCTCGAAGAAGTATCGAACCATTTCGGAGCCGTCGGAGTCTTCTCCAAAAACAGTATCTATCGCGGTTTGCAGCAAGTCCTCATATGGCATTCCGTTATCGAGCAAGTTCAGAACGTATCCGACAAGAGAGGAATCCCGCACTCCAACGGGACCGAAGAATGCGCCAAGAATTTTGACGGCCTTTCCGGCATTGCCGTCGAAGTCGAAAGCGATGCTGATATCCGCGAACGATATTCTCTCGATGCCGAGCAGCCGATCACTGCCAGCGTCAATCGTTGCGGCCCCCGCGGATTCGCTTTTCGCATGGATTACGATTCCGTCCGGGTCCGTTGCGACAGTGTATTCATCCCGCGCTTCAAGATAAACCGCGAAGTCGAGTCCGTCTCCGCCGATCAGTTCGTCCGAGCCCATCCCGCCTTGCAGCCGATCATTCCCAATGCCTCCTTGCAGTTTGTCGTCGCCTGCACCGCCTTGGATGAAATTGTCGAACTCGTTGCCGGCCAAATTATCAGAATGCCTGGAGCCGGTCAGATTTTCGATTTCCGTGCCGAAGTTGACCGTGATCTGGCGGGGAGCGGTAATTGTCTCCGCCGGACCTTCGCGGCCGATGTGGCCCCAATAGCCGGGCTCAAGAAAGATCGTAACCGGTAGCGGGGAGCGGGAGGCATCGATGGTATCGATGCCTCCGCCGTCCCAAATGAAATTTGGAGCGTCAAGCTTGACCCTGTGGACATCGTCGCCGGTGCGCGATTTTAGGCTCGGACCGTACAAATACTGAAGCGCGGCTATATCGAGTTCGCTGAAGTAAAGCCTGTACTCGGAAGGGCTTTCCTTGTAAGACATCATCGTCCAGCGCGAATGGTCTTCGGCACCCTGAAGATAGGGCGGGTCGGCTACCTTGTCATCCGCATCCGGTTCGTCGAACGGATGCTTGAGCCCCAAGGCATGACCGAGTTCGTGCATGAAGAGGTAAGCGCCGAAAGTACCTGCACCGAGCGTCCTGCTGGGATCCCCGGCACTGATGTAAATATCCGACCCCCGACTCCGGGAATCCGGAAAGTAGGCGGAGCCGCCAACGTCTTCTCCGAGATCCTGCAATGCAATCGAAATCGTATTGAGCTGATCCGGATTTTCAGTTCCGACCAACTTCACATCAATTATGGACTCAAGATACTCAAGGCCAATCAAGGCGTTGGATTGCTGAGCGGGCGACAACTGCCGGTATCCTTCGGAATGCTCGGCGGCGGCATACGCGGGGACGCGCGAAGGAAAGGCGTACCGGAAAGTCTTCTCCTCGCCCAATGCCCATGAATAATACGAGCCGCTTGAGTCGCTGGCGACGAGCGCGCTGATCCAGTAGGGCAGCGGCATGGCGCCGTTCACGTATTCGACCTGTTCGATTTCCGACGGGATTTTCGCGAACGAGACGGAGACGATCGCCTTGTCGTTGCCGGAGGAATCGTGGATGTGATCGTACAGATCGGTAACCAGAAAGGTATCGTCGCCGGCGCCGCCGCGGTGTACGTCGAAACCCGCTCCTCCCTTGAGAATGTCGTCGCCCTCGCCGCCGATGAGCTCGTCCTCGCCGGCGCCGCCAATCAATTCGTCGTTGCCGTTTTCACCAAGCAGCAGGTCGTCGCCCTCGCCGCCGTAAACGGTATCGTCACCCGCGCCCGCGCGGATTTCGTCGTCGGCCGCAGTGCCGTGAAGCGTTTCGGGTGAATCGGTGCCTGTTATTTCGGACATGTCCCGTATGCCGTTCGACGCTCAGGAATACAGATGACAAGCGACGTGGCGGTTGGCGTCGCGCAGGGGGATAAGTTCCGGGGTGACTTCGCGGCAGACGTCCATCACTTTCGGGCAGCGGCCGGCGAAGCGGCAGCCGGGAGGGATGTTCACCGGCGAGGGGATTTCGCCCCGGATCGAGGTTGAGGCCCGGCCGCGTTCGATTTCGGGGTCAGGCTCGGGATTCGAGCCGACCAGCAGTTCGGTGTAGGGATGTTTCGGCTCGAAATAGACCTCGTCGGCCGAACCGATTTCCACCAGCGAGCCCAGGTACATCACCGCCATCCGGTCGCTGACATGCCGCACCATGGACAGGTCGTGAGCGATGAACAGCAAGGTCAGGCCGAGGGATTCCTTCAATTCGCCAAGCAGGTTGATGACCTGGGCCTGCACCGAAACGTCGAGCGCCGAGACCGGCTCGTCGCAAACGACGAATTCGGGTTCGAGAATCATCGCCCGGGCGATGCCGATACGCTGGCGCTGTCCGCCGGAAAACTCATGCGGATAGCGCGAGCCGTGGTCGCCGGTCAGCCCTACCTGGTCGAGCCAGGCAGCGACCCGTGAATTGACCTCGGCCTTCGGCAGATTGGTATGCAGGCGCAGCCCTTCGCCGATGATCTCGGCCACGGTCATGCGCGGATTCAGCGACGAATACGGATCCTGGAAGATCATCTGCATCTTCTTCGCCAGGCGCCGGAAATCCGCCGGATTGTAGCGGTCCGGCAGGGTTTCCCCACGATAGCGCACCGTGCCGGCGGTTTTGCGGTAGAGACCGAGCAGGGTCTTGCCGAAGGTCGATTTGCCCGAGCCGCTTTCTCCCACGAGGCCGACGATCTCCCGCGGCGCCACGGCCAGACTGACGTCTTCGACTGCATGCACGCGCTGGCCGCGGCCTATTTCGAAGTATCGGCTTAACCGAACGGCTTCGACGAGCGCTTTCATATTTGTCCCCCACCAAAATCGCTGCGCGATTTTGACTCCCCCGGAGGGGGAGTGACGGCAGACTGCGCTCGATCACGAAAATAGAGCTCGGGCGGATTTAGGCGGCTAAGCTCGTGATGCAGCCAGCAGCGGCTGTAGTGGCTGGCGCCGATCGTGAACTCGGGCGGATGTTCGCGTTCGCACAGGTTCATCGCATGAGGGCATCGCGGCGCGTAGCCGCAGCCGGGAGGCGGCGCGAACAGGTCCGGCGGGCGCCCCTCGATCGGCTGCAGTTCGGCCCGCCGCGAGCGGTCGTTGACCGGCATCGCGGAACGCAGGCCGCAAGTGTACGGATGCGCCGAGCGATAGAAGATGTCGTCGACCGAGCCGTGCTCGACGATCTTGCCAGCGTACATCACGGCGACTTCATCGGCCATGCGCGCGACCACGCCGAGATCGTGGGTGATGAGGATGATGGCCATGCCGGTCTCGCGTTGCAGATCGCGCATCAGGTCGAGAATCTGCGACTGGATCGTCACGTCGAGCGCCGTGGTCGGCTCATCGGCGATCAGCAGCGCCGGCTTGCATGCAATCGCCATGGCAATCATGGCCCGTTGCAGCATGCCGCCGGAGAATTCGAAGGGGTATTGGCCCGCGCGCTTGCGCGCTTCCGGAATGCGGCAGGATTCGAGCAGGCGAATCGCCTCTTCCCGCGCGCGGCCGGCGCCGTAACCGCGATGCACCTGCAAGGGCTCCGCGATCTGGGCGCCGATGGTCATGGTGGGATTGAGCGAAGTCATCGGGTCCTGAAAGATCATGCCGATCTCCGAGCCGCGCACATCGCGGCCGTCGATCAGGTTGCCGCCGAGAATTTCCCGGCCGCGCAGGCGCGCGGAACCGGCGCTGACACGCCCCGGCGGGATGGGGATCAGGCCCATGATGCTTTGCACGCTCACCGATTTGCCGCAGCCCGACTCGCCGACGATGGCCAGGGTGCGATTCGAATCGACCGAGAAATTCACTCCGCGCACCGCCTGCACGACGCCGCCATGGGTGGAGAATTCCACGTGCAGGTTTTCCACCCGCAACAGCGGCGCGGCCGTCATCCCGCGTTCCTCATGCGCGCGTCGAGGGCGTCGCGCAGGCCGTCGCCGAGCAGATTGAAGGCGAGTACGGTAATGCTGATGAACAGCGCCGGAAAGATCAGTTCATGGGGCGTCGTCAACATGGTGGCGATGCCCTCGTTCGACATCGAGCCCCAGGACGGCGTCGGCGGCGCCACGCCCATGCCGATGAAGGAAAGGAAGGCCTCGACGAAAATCGCCTTGGGAATCTCGAAGGTCAAGGTCACGAGCACTACGCCGAGTGTATTCGGCAACATGTGGCGCAGTACCAGATAGTTGGTGCGCGCTCCGAGCAATTGCGAGGCTTGCACATAAGCCGCCTCGCGCAATTGCAGAATCTGGCCGCGCACAAGCCGGGCGGTGGCCGGCCATAACAGCACCACCATCGCCACGAGCATCGGCATGACGCCGCTCTCGCCGGGGCCGATGCCGAAAGCGATCTTGAACAGGATCATGAACAGCAGGAAAGGCAGCGCGACGACGAAATCGGCGAAGCGCATCATGAACTGATCGACCCTGCCGCCGACGAAGCCGGCCGCGGCGCCGAACACCACGCCGAAAAGCACGAACAGCATCGGCGCGACGATGCCGATGAACAACGAGACGCGCGCTCCGGCCATAAGTCTGGCAAGCATGTCGCGGCCGAGGTAATCGGTGCCGAAGGGATGCAATTGCAGTTCGATCGAATCGCCGACAGCCAATTGGTCCCGGTCATCGATCAGCCCGCGCTCGACGGCTTCCGCCAGCGTCGTGACCCGCCGCACATCGACCGCCAACGACTCGTAATTGCCGGTTATCGCGCCGCCTTCGCCGAGGGCGACGACCGAGTAGTAATAGCGGCCCGGCCGCAGATCGAGCCGGTCCTCGTGATGCAAAACGGCATTGTCGAAGAACTCGGCCAGCGGCATGCCATAGGCCAGTTCCGGACCGACCGGAAATATGTTGCGATATACGCGATGGCCGTTTGCCCCGGGCAAGGCGTCCCATTTGAGCCGCACCGACTGCGAAGTGGCGTCGCCGACCACATGCAGCGGCCCCGTTTCGCCGGCGCCGTCCCAGGATCGATAGTCGGGCACGATCAGCGCGGCGCGGTCCACTCCCGGCGGCTGGCTGATCTGGTCGAGATCCTGCACCGCCGGATCGACCCGCCAGAGCCAGGGCCCGGCGATGGTGAAGAACAGCAATCCGAGCACCAGGTAAAGCGACGCCAGCGCGCGCCGGTTGGCCTTCAGCCGCAGCCAGGCGTCCTGCAGGTAGGACAGCGAAGGCCGGCTGATGCCATGGATGTCGCGTTGCTCGGCCAGTGGGAGAAAATCAGCGGCGCTGTACATATGCGTGTCGCTCATTAGGCGCGAAATAGTTTCCCGTCATTCCGCGCGCAGTCGCGGAATCTCGTCGGGACTGGCGCCGCCCCAAGGAGATTCTGCGACTCCGCTTCGCTCCGCGCGAAATGACGGAGGTGGGGCGCTTCGTTCCGCGCGGATGACGGTGGATTTAATCATTGCAGTCGCACCCGCGGGTCGATGAAGCCGTACAGCAAGTCGACGACGATCACCATGAACACCAGGAAGGCGCCGTAGAACACTGTGGTTCCCATGATTACCGTGTAGTCGAGTTGCTGCACGGCCTCGACGAAAAAGCGGCCGAGCCCGGGGATGGCGAAGACGAGTTCCACCACGAATCCGCCGGTGGTGATCACCGCGATCTGGGGCCCGAGCACGGTTACCACGGGCAGGATCGCATTGCGCAATTGGTGGCGCGAGAAAATGAGCGCCGGCGGCACCCCTTTGGACCTGGCGGTGCGCACGAAATCCGAATCGATGATTTCCAGCATCGAGGATCGCATCAGGCGCGTCAGGTAGGCCATGGTGCTGAGCCCAAGCACCAGGGCGGGGGTGAGCATGTGGTAGACGCTGCCCCAGCCCGCCACCGGCAGCAAGCTGCGCCCGGTCAGATTGTTCAAGGTCACCAGGCCCAACTGGCTCAGCGCGGCGACCACGAAACTCGGCACCGAAATGCCGAGAATCACGAGAAACATGATGAGGTAGTCGGGCATCCGGTTGCGGTACAAGGCCGTGAGCGCGCCCCAGAGCACGCCTCCGGCGGCGGCGAACAGCACCGCCAGAATCCCCAGGGTGGCGGAAACCGGAAAATGTTCGCGGATGATGTCGTTGACCTGGCGGTTCTCCTGGGTGAAGGAAATGCCGAAATCGCCCTGGGCGAGATTGCCCAGGTAGATCAGATACTGGTTGAGCAGCGGCTGGTCGAGACCGTAGCGCGCCTCCAGATTGGCGCGTATCGCCGGCGTCATCGCGCGGTCGTTGAGCAGCGGGTCGCCGGGCACGTTGTGCATGGCGAAGAACGTGGCGGTGGCGATGAACCAGACCGTCACCACCCCCTGGAGCAGGCGCTTGCAGACGTACCAGACCATTCCCCGCCGCCCCCGCACCATGGATAGCGTCAATCAGCCGCCTGATCGTCTATCCACGCGTAGGTGTAGTCCACCTCGGGGCCGACGGACCTGCGCTTGAAGCCTTTCAGCCGCGGATCGACCACGAAGGACCAGCCGCGCTCGTACATCGGCACGATGACCACGTCTTCATGCACCAGATCCTGAATCTTCGCGAAAGCCTCCATGCGTTTGACCGGATCGAGTTCCGATTGGGCGATGCGCACGAGGGCGTCCATTTCCGGGCTGGAATAACGTCCGCGATTGTTCAGGTTCCAGGATGAGAACAGATCGCCGAAGGTCAGCGCGTCGTCGTAGTCCGGACCCCAGCCGCTGACGACGATATCGAAATCGCCGACGTCCATCTTCGCCAGGCGCTGCTTGAAGATCTGCTTGTCGATGCGCATTTCCAGGCCGAGATTGCGCGCGTACACGGCCTGGAAATACTCCGAGGAAATCGAGCCGAGCGGACTGTCGTCGGCGAGCAGATGGATCGGCGGAAATTCTTCCAGGCCGAGTTCCCGCCGCGCCAGTTCCAGATGTTCACGCGCCTTGGCCACATTGTATTCATGGGGAATGGGCGGATGCTCCTGGCGAAAATAGTCTCCAGCGCCGCGAATCCAGTAGGGGAACAGGCTGACGGCCGGCATATAGCTCGGTTCTTTCAAAGCCTTGTAGACGAATTCCACCGGATCCTGCGCCAGCAGCAGGGCCTTGCGGAAATTCCTGTTCGTGGTGATGCGGCCTTCGCGGAAATTGAGTTGCAGGAAGAAAACCGTGCCGTCCATCGAGCGGTCGATTTGCCAGCGCCGCTCCATCGCCTCGCCGAGCATTTGCGGCGTGAGCTGCGTATCGGCGATCTGGCCGTCCTTGAACAGATTCAAGCGGGCGTTCACGTCATCGGTGATGTAGCCGACGTTGATCGTGTCGATGAAACCCTTGTGCTCCCCCCAGTAATCCGGATTGCGTTCCCAGCGCATCGACGCGCTATGCACCCATTCGGTCATCAGATACGGACCGTTGTAAAGCAACATGTCGGCATCGGCTCCGAAGCGGCCATCGGTTGACTCGAAAAAGGCCTCGTTGACGGGATAGAAGGTGACGAACGCGACCAGCTTGTCGAAATACGGCGTCGGCTGTTCGAATTCGACTTCGAGGATACGGTCGCCCACGGCCCGCACACCCAGCGTTTCCCTGGGCAGGTCGCCGCGGTTGATCGCTTCGGCGTTCTTCACCGGATACATGATGAAAGCATAGGCCGAAGCCGTGGCCGGATCCTGCACCCGGCGCCAGGCGAAAACGAAGTCGTGGGCGGTAACCGGTTCGCCGTTGCTCCAGCGCGCGTCCTCGCGCAACCAGAAGGTCGCGCCGTCCTCGCGGATTTCCCAGCGTTCGGCAACGCCGGGTATCAGCGCCATTTCGTCGTTGTAGGTCAACAGCCCTTCCATGGTGTGGAACAGCACGGTGACACTGGTCGAATCGGTGGCGCGGCCGTAGTCGAGTTGCGGCGGTTCGGAGCGCAAAGCGAAGGTGATGGCGTTGTTTTCCGTGTCGATGGCGCCGCCGGTCACCGCGCTGCCGGTGCTGTTCGCCGCCACGCCAAGCAGCCAGACCACGGCCGCCAAGCCGAACACGACATACGAGGCATAAAGTCCGAGTTGCCGCAGTTCCGAAAAGTTGATTCGCGAAACCTGCCTGTTCATGACTCACTCCCGGCAAGGACCGGTATGTCCGGGGACGCTTTCCCGCTACAACAAACTCATGACCGCGCCGACCAGGGCCGCCGCCAGCAGAAACGCCGCAGCCAGCCAGCCGATCCCGAATCCAAGGCTGCGCTTTTTCGGGTCGGCCACATAAGCGCGAAAATACAGCAATCTGCCGACGACGAATACCAGTCCGGCGGCCGCGGCTATCGTGGCGTTGCCGAAATGGGCGTAGATCACCATCGCCGGGATGACGACCACGAGTTGTTCCAGCGTGTTCATCTGCGCGCGGAAATAGCGCTCGAACTCGGGATGCCCCGTGGTGGCCGGCGCTTGCACGTCGAATTTCTGCCTCGCGCGCCCCACGGCGATGCCGAATCCCATGAATTCCACCAAAGCCAGCACAATTACTATCGCTACCAGTTCCATACTTCTTTCCTCTGTTTCAGAATCAGATCGCGTCACTCGCCGCTTTCGGCCATGAAACGCCGCAGATATTGCTGCGAGTCGGTTACGTCGAACTCGTCGAAATCGTAATCCGGATGCATCTCGCGCACGCGTCCGGCGAGCAATCCATGGGCCGATATTATCAATGAATCGACGATCAGGTTATCGGTATCGCAATCCCGCGCCAGGACGAGCAGCCGCTCGAATCCGGCGATAAAATTGTCGGTATGGCCGCGGCGGATTTCGGTGCCGAAGAACAGATCCGAGGGCTTCGCCGTTTCTTCGTTCGCCAGCATGCCGAGGAACATGCGCGACCAGACTTCGAAATCGCCGTAGGCGAACTCGCGCCAGATGTCGCGCAATTGGTCGTTGTCGTAATCGCCGTTGCCCAGCGGCCCCTGGCTGGAAAGGAACAACATGCCGACGATCGCGCCGAGTTGCCGTCGCGTGCTTTCCGCGATCTTGAAGAATGTCTCCTGCCGCGCGTTCAGTTCGGTCGCGGCGATCGCCTGGGTTTGCTTTTCGATGTTGAGGTTGCTGCGGCGCAATTCCTCGTTGTTTTCCGCCAGCACCGACTGCTGAATGAACAGGCCGATGACGAGCCAGAGAAAGGCGAGGAAAGCGAATGCGCCTTCGAGGAAATTGCCCATCTCGGCGATGGGCAGATCCATGAAGCGGTTCCAGCCCACATTCATCTGAATGTAGACGCCAAGGAAGACGAACCAGATCAGCGTGACCAGCAGTCCGAAAAGGATGCGCCAGTCCCGGGGCAGTATTCTCCAATGCATCAGTGCGTGTTCCTCAACTCTGGCCGCTTGCTGTCGGTAGTTTCCGTCATTCCTCGCGAAGCGAAGCACACCCGCTTCGTCATTCTGCGCGCAGCGAAGCGTAGTCGCAGAATCTCTTTGGGAATTCTGCAGTCTTGTTCAATGCGTCGTCGGCGCGAATACGTCGATGATCGCGTCGCGAATTATTGGCATATCGCTCCAAAGAATGAAATGGTCGCCGCCCGGGCGCGGCAGCAATCGGGAATTCACCAGTCCTTCGCGCAGGAAGTCGGCGTTTTCCGGGTGGACCAGGGTGTCCTCGTCGCCTTGCAAGATCAGCGCCGGCATGGTGAGATTCTCCCAGCGCGGCAGCATTTCCTCAAGTTGCGACTGAACCGCCATGATTTCGTCGTTCGCGCCCATGAGCCGGTCACCGAGGACGAACTCCGGCCACCAGAAACTTGCATAGTTGTACCAGCGCGGCCCACTCAATTCCGGGTCTGCGGTGGCCGCGACGAAGACCAGACCTCCAACCAGATCGGTGTAGTCCATTGCCGCGCGGGCGATTACGGGGCCGCCGTAGGAATGTCCCATGAGAATCGCGCCCCGGCCGGAACGGTCCATTTCCAGGATCGGCCGCAGGGCGCGGGCCTGGGCTTCGAGAGACGGTTCCTTGTTTTCGGCCCCGGCGGTCCAGCCCACCCGGGTAACCGAAATCATGTGGAAACGCTCCCGCAGCATTGGATCCGTGAGATAGGAACGGAAAGCGCGCAGCGAACCGGGCGTGCCGTGCACGAAGACCAGCAATTGCCTCGTTTCCCCGGCTGGAGGGACCACTTCCACATATTCGAGGCCACCGAGTATTTGCGTTTCGCTGGCGCCGTCAATGGCGCCCGAGCCTCCGCCGGGAGGTCCGGGCGGGCCATCGAGCAGTGCGCAAGCGGCCACCAGCGTGAGCGGAAGCAAAACGATCAGCCAGCGAATGGTTCGATTTCTACCGGCCTTTTTCCGCCCCATGAGATCAATCCGGCCATGTTCGACCGCTCACTCTAGCACTTCGCGGCCCATGCCGCTAAATCCCGGCGGCGTTGAAGCACGGAATCAATTCGCATATATTGCCCATCGTTCCGCACCATCCGCAATGCGTCCAATTGGACGGTCAATGGCCTTCAACTTTCGATTGTTGCCGGGATTGCCGCCCCGGCCCCAATCGCGGATGCCTTCCAGGTTCCGCATACCGCCGATATTGCGCAATCTCGTGCGCACGCTCGGCGACAGCGTCCGCGACCTCGCGCCGATCATTTCGGTAATCGCTTTCTTTCAGATCCTCGTGCTCGGCCAGGCACCCAACGATTTCCTGACGATCCTGGCCGGGCTGTTATGCGTCGCGGCGGGATTGACCCTGTTCGTGGCCGGGCTCGAGATGGCGCTGTTTCCCCTTGGCGAAAGCATGGCGAACGGGTTCGCGCGCAAGGGCGGCCCGACCGCCTTGCTGGCGTTCGCTTTCGCCCTGGGTTTCGGCACCACGGTCGCCGAACCCGCGCTGGTCGCGGTCTGCGCCGAGGCGGCGCGGGCGGCTGCCGAAGCAAGCGTAATCGCCGACGATCCTGCGGCGATCGCGCGATACGCGCTGGAATTGCGCTATGTCGTCGCCTTTGCCGTCGGAATCGCCATCGTCATCGGCGTGGTCCGCATCCTCATGGGCTGGCCGATCCATTGGCTGATCATCGGCGGTTACGCTCTCGTCGTCGTCATGACAGCTTTCGCCCCGCGGGAAATCATCAGCATCGCCTATGACTCCGGGGCCGTCACGACCTCCACGATCACCGTGCCCATGGTCACCGCGCTCGGCGTCGGTCTCGCGAGTTCGATCCGCGGCCGCAATCCGATGCTCGACGGATTCGGCCTGATCGCTTTCGCATCCCTGACGCCGATGATCTTCGTCATGGGCTATGGCATGGTCGCGAACTGATGGACTGGATCGAACTCGCATTCTCGACCTTGTTCGGCACCTTGCGCGACGTATTGCCCATCGTGCTCGTCGTCGTCGTGTTCCAATTCCTCGTATTGCGCCGGGGTCTGGCCAACCCGATCCGGGTATTGACCGGATTCGTATTCGTGGTGCTCGGCATCGCGCTGTTTCTGATCGGCCTGGAAACGGCTATCTTTCCGCTGGGGCGCGGCATGGCCGAACAACTCATCAATCAGGCAATCGCCGGCGGTTCGGGCTGGCTCGATTACGGATGGATCTATCTGTTCGCCTTCGCCATAGGCTTCAGCACCACCATGGCCGAACCCTCCCTGATCGCGGTGGCGGGCAAGGCCGGCGAAATTTCCGGCGGTTCGGTGGGCGTCCTCGGCCTGCGCATCGCGGTGGCCCTCGGCGTCGCGACCGGCATTACCCTGGGCGTCTACCGGATCATTTACGGGCTGCCGATTCACTGGTTCATCATTGCCGGTTACATTGTAGTAGTGATACAGACTGCCATGGCGCCGCGAAAGATGGTCCCGCTGGCCTATGATTCCGGCGGAGTTACAACATCCACGGTTACCGTGCCCCTGGTCGCCGCGCTCGGCCTCGGATTGGCCGGGGCGGTGCCGGGGCGCAATCCGCTGATCGACGGTTTCGGGCTGATCGCCTTCGCGGCCCCGTTCGCCATCATCAGCGTGCTGGCGTATGCCCAGCTTTCCATACTTATGGCCCGAAAGGGCCGAACTGGAGGACCCCGCAAATGAAATTCAAACTGATCGTGGCCTTCGTCGATGACCGGCTGACCGACAAGGTCGTCAAGGCTGCGCGCGACCACGGCGCGACCGGGGCTACCATTATCCACACCGCCCGAGGCGAAGGTCTGGCCGCGCCGCAAGGAGTATTCGGATTGTCGGTCAGCGCGCGCCGGGATGTCGTGCTGTTCGCAGTGGAAGAACGGATGAGCCGTCTTATACTTGAAGAAATATGCAAGGCGGGCGAATTCGACAAAAAATCCGGTGCCGGCATCGCCATTCAACTCGGTCTTGAAGACGTCGTAGGCCTGTCGTCCCAAGTCGACAAACTCGCACGGGACCTGGGCGGGGCTTGGCACGGCAAAACCTGAGCGCGAGATCTGTGGAGAAAGGTAAATGAGCGACAAGAAAAACGACTTCAATTTCGAGGAAAAGTTGCGGGAACTCGAGCAACTCGTGACCCGCATGGAAGACGGCAATCTCGGACTGGAAGAATCCCTCGAGGCATTCGAGAACGGCGTGAAGCTGGTCAAGGAATGCCAGCGGGCGCTGGAGGCGGCGGAGCAGAAGGTCAAGGTGCTCACTTCCGCCGAAGGCGGTACCGAGGATCTTGAACTCGACCCGGCCGCGGATTAGCGCGCCCGCCTTCCGATATGACCAAAAAATTCGAAGAATTTAGGACGGCTTGCAGGCAGCGGACCGACCGGGCAATCGAGCGCCACCTCGATACGGCCGATTTTCCATGCCCCGGCCTTGAGGACGCGGTCCGCTACGTCCTGCTCGGTGGCGGCAAACGTGTGCGGCCATTGCTGGTCTATGCCGGCAGCCAGGCCCTCGGCGGTGATTTCGACGACGCCGATGACGCTGCCTGCGCAGTCGAGTTCATTCATGTCTATTCATTGATCCATGACGATTTGCCGGCCCTCGACGATGACGATCTGCGCCGCGGCCGGCCCAGCTTGCACAAGGCGTTCGACGAAGCCACCGCGATTCTCGCCGGAGACGCCTTGCAGTCCATGGCCTTTGAAATACTCTGCCGGCGCCATGCCGGCAAAGGCGATCGCCTGCAAATGGCGCACGAACTCGCACATGCGGCGGGACCGGCGGGCATGGTCGGGGGACAGATAAGAGACCTGGCGGCGGACGGTCAACAGATCGCGCTCAACGAACTGGAAACCACCCATCTGCTCAAGACCGGCGCGCTCATTCGCGCCAGCGTACTGCTCGGCGCTTTAAGCAGCGGAAACGCGACTCCCGGACAACTTGAGGGGCTGCGCGTGTACGCGAACCGCATCGGACTCGCATTCCAGATCCAAGACGATATTCTCGACGAAGTTTCCGATACCGGAACCCTGGGCAAACCCCAAGGCTCCGACCGTGACGGAGACAAGGCGACCTATGTCGCCCTCCTCGGCCTGGAATCGGCCCGCGCGCGGGCCGAAGACCTCGCCGCGAGCGCCACCGCCGCGCTCGGCGAATTCGGCGCCGATGCCGATCCATTGCGCCATTTGGCGGCATATATTATTGAAAGGATAAATTAGGCCGGAACCGAATGTCATTCCGCGCGCAGTCGCGGAATCTCCTCGGGCGGGGCGGTGGCGCCGAGATTCTGCGACTCCGCTCCGCTGCGCGCAGAATGACGAAGTGAGGCGCTTCTCTCCGCGCCGAATGACGGTGCGGGTCCGCGTTGCGAAAGTCGCCGCCGGGTGGCGGCGACGGATCGAAGCCAACTGCCCGAGGAGTACATTCTCCGTGGACGATAGGGTATCCTCGGAAGAATATGAGGAGTTCATGACGGCATGCTGAAAGAAATACCGACAAAAAGGCCTGAAACGCCGCTGCTCGACACGATCAACACACCCGAGGAGCTGCGTCGACTGGAGTCGGATCAGTTACCTGGGCTGGCGCAGGAACTGCGCGCTTATCTGCTCTATTGCGTGGGCAAGACCGGTGGGCATCTCGGCGCGGGCCTCGGCGTGGTCGAATTGACCATCGCCCTGCATTACATCTACGACACACCCGCGGACCGGCTCGTCTGGGACGTCGGCCACCAGGCCTATCCGCACAAGATTCTCACCGGTCGCCGCGACCGCATGGACACCATGCGCCAGGCCGGCGGTCTGGCGGCTTTTCCAACCCGCTCCGAAAGCGAATACGACACTTTCGGCGTCGGCCATTCCAGTACCGCGATCAGCGCCGCCCTCGGCATGATGGTGGGCCGCCGCTTGAACGGCGGGGACAATCATATCGTCGCCGTGGTCGGCGACGGCGCGATGACGGCGGGCATGGCCTTTGAGGCGATGAACCATTGCACCCATCTCGATGAAAACATCCTCATCATCCTCAACGACAACAACATGTCGATTTCCCACAACGTCGGCGGATTGTCGAACTATTTCGGGCGACTCTGGGCCAGCAAGTCCTACAACTTCTTCCGCGCCGGCGGCAGGAAAGTGCTGGCCAAGGCGCCCAAGATGCTGCGCGCCGCCGAACAGACCGAAAAATACATGAAAGGCATGTTGTCGCCGGGCACGGTGTTCGACCAGCTCGGTTTCAACTACATGGGCATCATCGATGGACACAATATCGCCCATCTGCTCGAAGCCTTGGGCAATATCAAGAACCTCGAAGGCCCGCAATTGCTGCACGTCGTCACCCACAAGGGCAAGGGCTACAGCGAATCGGAAAGCGATCCCTTCGGCATGCACGCGATCGGCAAGGTGGCGCCGCTCGCCGATTCGGGCCGATCGCCGAAAATCCAGGCCGCGAGTTCGCCTACTTATTCGCAGGTGTTCGGCAAATGGCTGTGCGCGGCGGCGCGGCGCGACGAGAAACTCGTGGCCATCACTCCCGCCATGGGCGAAGGCTCGGGCATGGTCGAATTCTCCAGGGAATTTCCCGACCGCTTCCACGACGTGGCGATCGCCGAACAGCACGCGGTGACCTTTGGCGCGGGCCTCGCCTGCGAGGGAGTGAAGCCGGTGGTCGCGATCTATTCGACTTTCCTGCAACGCGCTTACGACCAGTTCATCCATGACACCGCCTTGCAAAATCTCGATGTACTGTTCGCCATCGACCGCGCCGGCCTGGTGGGCGAAGACGGCCCGACCCACGCGGGCAGCTTCGATCTGGCCTATCTGCGCTGCGTACCCAACATAGTGGTCATGACGCCGAGCGACGAAGAGGAAACCTGGCTGCTGCTATGTACGGGATACGATCATCAGGGACCGGCCGCGGTGCGCTATCCCCGCGGCAAGGGGCCCGGCGCCGCGATCGGCGGCGATTGGAAGACCGTTCCCATCGGCGAGGCGGTGCCGCAGCGCAAGGGCCGCGATGTGGCGATCCTGGCCTTCGGCAGCATGCTCGCTCCGGCGCTCGTGGCGGCGGAAGAATTCGACGCCACGGTGTACGACATGCGTTTCGTCAAACCCATCGACGAGAATGCCATCAGCGAGGCGGCGGGCGACCATGAACTGGTGGTTACGGTCGAAGAACACGCCATTATGGGCGGCGCCGGCTCGGCGGTGAACGAAGTCCTGATGCGCGACGGCTATCGCATGCCGGTGCTCAATCTCGGCCTGCCCGACAGTTTCCTTGAACACGGCAAGCCGCCGGAAATGCTGCAAAAGGCTGGTCTCGACGCCGCCGGCATCGCCCGCGCAATCCATGAAAAACTCGCCACGGAAAATATTCGCTGCCGCGCGATCTGAGGATGGCGCATGAAATCCGACCGCGACGCGCGCCACAAGCGCGCCATGCAACGCAAGAAGGAGTATGTCGACGGCCGCATCGCCGCCGCCACCGAGGACCGGGGGCTGCTGCTCATACTCACCGGCAACGGCAAGGGCAAGAGTTCCTCGGCATTCGGCATGCTCGCCCGCGGCGTCGGCCACGGCCTGCGCTGCGCCGTCGTGCAATTCATCAAGGGCGCCTGGGAATGCGGCGAACGATTGCTGTTCGAAGACAACCCGCTCGTCGAGTTCCATGTCATGGGCACGGGCTTCACCTGGGAGACCCAGGACCGGCAGACCGACATCGCCGCCGCCGAGGCGACCTGGGGCAAGGCCGAAGCGCTACTCGCCAGTGAGGCAACCGACCTCGTCATCCTCGATGAATTGACCTATATGCTGACCTACGGCTATCTCGACAAGGCCCGGGTGCTTGCGGCCCTGCGCGAGCGGCCGACCAGGCAACACGTCGTCGTCACCGGGCGCAACGCCAGCCGCGAACTGCTCGAAATAGCCGACACCGTAAGCGAAGTGAACGAAGTGCGCCACGCCTTCAATCACGGCGTGAAGGCCCAGAAAGGACTCGATTATTGATGACCGTCATTCTGCGCGCAGCGAAGCGAAGTCGTGAAGACCTATATAAAACAATAACTTACGCTTAATTGTATAAGTAGCAGTCGGAAAACTACTTATAGTCCGCCATGTGGTATACATATGCGATTGCCTGACATTCTATGCTATTGTTTGCTCGCGTTCCGGCTCAATTCGTCCTGCTGGTTCGCTGCCGCTTTGCGCGGTCTAGGCTGAACGCTATCGGTAAAACCGGATTCCGCGCTTTGCGGCATTTCTCGTTGGTGAGTATCAAGCCGATTAAGGGTTGGTGTTTTCCCTTGAGTTATACACCCTAAGTCTACCGGACGGCTGTTTTGATACTTCCCTGAAACTCGATTTTCTGCTGTCCGGTCCCGTCGCGCCTCTGGCGCTCCGTGGCGCTCTCTGTGCAGTCCGGGCCTTCGGTCCCTGTGCTGGCCTTTCGGCCTGTCTCGTCGATCTCCGGCGCTCTGGCGCTCGTTCTGTCTGATCGCCTCGGTTCCGGCCTGTCTACCGGTTGCCTGTCAGCGTTGGTGGCGCTTTCTGCGCCTCAGGATTTCCCTTGTGTATTATCCCCGAAGTCTCCTATGCCCGATCACTTCCTGATTACTCCGCGCCGACAGGCGCGCTTGTGTTGGCTCTCTCTTGCTATTGGCTCGTATCGTCCCGCGCATTGTTGGCGCTAGCGCCAACAATGCTTGAGGCCGTATAGCCGTCCCGAAGGGCGGCAGGCCGAAGGGCAGACGATCAGACTTCAATCTGTGCGATGTTTAGATCAGATAAAAAAAGGGCCGCTCTATGCGGCCCTTGAATTGCGCGATTGCGGATTATTAGTCGTTCACTAGTCCCAAGCGCCGCCCCAAGTTGATGAAGACTCGACTTTCTGTTACTCGTGGCGCGTTCGCGTTCACGCCAGCCTCGATCAGCATTTGCTCCATCTCATGGTCGCCGAATTCAATAGCGTTTCTAAGCGCGGTTTCCCCGACAATACCAGTAGTATCCGCGCCCGCGTCCAGAAGTATGCGGACTATCTCCGTATGTCCATTTCGTGCGGCAGTTGTTAACGGTACAGTAAAACGGTTTTCCGGGTCGTCCTGATGGTTCGGATTGGCTCCAGCATCGACAAGCATCTGAACTATGTTTGTATTTCCGTAAAGCGCCGCATCTTTCAATACGCTTCTGCCTTCCGGTGTCGTTTGGTTAACATCGGCGCCCGCGTTGATCAGTGCCCGCAATACTTCTGAGTTGCCGCTGATTACGGCTTCGTGTATCGCGCTTCGCCCGTCTGTGGTAAGTCGGTTGGGATCGGCCCCGGATGCAAGGTAGGCTTGCACGGATGGCAAGTCGTTATCGCTTGCGGCGCTGATCACGCCGGAATATCCCGTGTCGAGAAGTTCTTCCATGCCCGCCTCGGCAAATGCAACAGTATCCGTTATGAGTTGTTCCTCATGTTCAAAGAATGCCGTCAGTTGTTCCGGTGACAGGATCTCGGCGAGACTGGACAAAAGCAGATTGTCAACTTCTGCGAACGCATCGGCAATACTGTCGTCTTCGCGCGGACCTTCCAAAGCCAAGATAGCGCCTAGCTCGGTATTTCTGGCCGTCATTTCAATCCAAATGTCCCGCACTCGTTGGGCATCTTCTGCGCTAAGGCCCAGCCCTTCCACGAAATCCGACCAGTCCTGATCAAAAATTCTGCTGGCGTTGGCCAAATGATCAAAAGTGCCGTCACCATATGAGGCTTGTTGCCGTTCGTCGAATGTCAGCGGATTGAAAACCCTATGCAGTTCTTCCGGACTGAAGTCTTGCTGAAGTTCGGCAAGCAAGGTTTGTTCCTGCTCGGTCAACGTCCCGGTGTAAGTCTGAAGGTCGTATCTCGTTGCCGCGCTTGTCGCGGGCCGTGAATCGCTTACTGTTTCGGCAAGCTGCGTCGGTTCGGAAGATTGTCGCGGGAAATAGATCGCGACAAGTGCGATTGTAGCGGCAAGGGCCGCTAGCGATATGCTTATCTTGTCAAGTTTCATGCTGTTTTTCCTCTTGGCTCGTTGATTGGCCTATGACGTAGTAGGATATACTAGTTCACAGGGTCAGCGTAAGTGTATGTTTTGCGTGTCGCGGCTGGAAAGCCAAGCCATAGATTGCGACCCGTATAACTTACTTCAAAGATAACCCCGCCGGTTCGATTGTTTTGAAAGTTGTTTTTATTTACTTGGGCTTGTGCGCATTGTCCGGTTTGGGCGCGAATAAGGTCATCGAGGTCAGTCAATAGACCTGAGAAGTGGGAGTTTATGTTTGCTATGATTTGGCTGGCGTTATAGCTTCTATATTCAGAATAGGCTAGCGCGCCGAGTTCTACGGCGACACCAATCCAGCCAGTTACCCTTCGTAGTATTACTGTTGGGGCTCCCGGTGTGTAGTTGTCTATCTTCGCCATGTTTTCATATGCGATGTCTAAATTAGTGTCCCATCTGCTCTGAATTGAAGCGGCCTTTGGGTTTGCTTGATTGATGTAAAAGTTGGCGCATTTGTAATATGCAAACCCAGACATATACCAGTGCGAGCCGAAACTGTATCTTTCGCCATACGACAGTTTCGCTATGGTCAGTAGTGCTACAGCAACTAATGCCAAAGGCAACAGCCGCAAGAACCGTTCTGCGGCGGTTGCCGCGAATTGATGATGTGTCATTGTGCGTTTTCCTCGTTTGCAATTTGTTTCCGGCAAAGTGGTGCCGGGTCGTTGCAAACGACACGCAGAACGTGAAATCCTCGCCTATTTGTCAGGCCGGGGAGCTAACCCGTCCCTTTCAAGGACTGTTGTATTGAGCGAGCAACCCGGCTTCCGGGCACTGCGCATCGTTTGCAGTTCAGAAAGTACTATAGATATTGGAAGCGTGCATACTGTGATTTTATACAGTATTTAAAGGCCAAAGTCGGCGGTTTTTCTGCACCGTGAAGGTGCCGGGTTTCAGGGCGGCAGCCCTGACATGACTAGCAGCGCGTAGCGCGTCCTCGATTTTCCAGCGCCGGGGCGAAGCCCCGGCCTTTCCATTCGCGGAGCGAGCGCAGCCCGCCCGGTTTTCCAGCCTTTCGCTTTCAGGTAGTCTTTGACTTCCGCTTTGGGTTTGTTGCCGTGCTGGAATTTCTTGTCCCGGATGCGGTTCGGGTCTGTGATATATAGTGCAAGTGTGTGTTTTCTCCGTCGTGTGACGTATTCCGGCTTGATGTTGGCGTTTTTCTGATTTCCGTTAATAATGCTGTTCCTCTGTTTGAAACAATTGTGCACCTGAATTTCCACGATATATCTTTTCTGGTACCATTTCGTCCTGTTTTTTAATTTGGCTTAGATTGGCTTCTAGCGCGTTCTAGCGCATTTGACAAAGCGCAACTTAATTGTTACGCTCCGCTCGTGACCTTCCTTGATTCCTACTCCCCAATTATTTTGCTGATTCTTCGATTACTTCCTTAACTCCCTGTTAAGGATTTTCCGGTTTTCCGGGAACTGCCTGTCTGGCAAGGGTTTGTGTGGGAAAATCGGGTTTTCCGATACTCACCCCGCAGGTGTCCCTTGTTAGTTATCCCGCAAAATTTCTAAAGTTGTTTCGGCCTCTATATATTCAAGCCATTTGGTTCTGATTGTCCGGCCTTAAAATCGGTTGGATTTTCCCGGCTGTATCCGGTTTGGGGCTTGGCCGGTAATCTTACGATCAATCATGATCGTCTTTGCAGTTGACAGCCTGCCCGACCGCCCCCGCGATAGCGGCGGCGGCGGTCGGGCACGGGTTTTCCGGTCGGCGCTTGCGCCGTCCGGTGGGCGGCGGCGAAGCCTGCCGCCCTCGGCTGCCGCGTAGCGGCTGCCGTTTGTGCTGCGCGCGGTTTCTCGTGCGCGTTGCGTCAGCTTCCGATGCGGACTGACCGGCAAAGCCGGTCTGACCGCATTGGTTGCGCCTCGCGGCCTCTCTTGGCTCTGCCTTGCGGGTTTCCCTGCTCTAAGTGCTTGCACTCTCTCTGCTTCTCCTTCTCTCTCCTGTCTCTCCTGCTCATTCCATTTCATGCAGGATTCAGGATGAGAAAGCGAGTGCTTGCACTAAACGTCAGTTGGCAGGGAACCCGATAGAATGCAGGGCCGTCAGGCACTCGCCTTTGCCTGTCAAAAGGCGAATAGTTGAGATTGGCAATGAAGTATCAATAACTGCCCTGAATTGCCAGCAATGCAGGACAAGCGGAATAAGCTTGCGTTTCCGATTGTCCGAAGCGCAGGACAAGCGAGCTCGTCGAGCGCGTCAGTCTCTCGTACTCGAAAGCACTTATCCACACGCGCAAGCTTGCGCCGCGCTTGTGGGTAAGTGCGCTTTTTGGTGTGTGCAGTGAGGTAGCCGCCGCTTTCTCGGCGGCGTTGGGCAGGCTGACTTGCTGCCTGCCTCGATCTTCGATCTGTGCGCCTCTGGCGCTTCTGTAGAATTGGCCGGACAATCTGCCCTTGCCTGTCAATATCCGCCCTGGGCGGATTGAGGCAAGGTCTCCTTGTCGATCTCCGGCGCACTGCCGGTTATGTCTTCCAGCGATTCAGGCGCGTTCTGCGCCACGATCTCCAGTCAACCGGGCCTTTGGTCCCGGTGGCGGTCTTTCGGCCTGTCTGGTTGCTCTCCGGCGCTCTCCCGGTCGTTCCATCTGGTCGCCTCGATCTCCGGTAACGGAATGGGCCGCGACTGCGGCCCTTGAAGTTAACGGGGTTCCCTTGTTAATTATCCCCTAACTCTACTATCTCAGTTACTCAGTAACTGATTTTCGGTTGTCTTTTGGTCCTGAATTACAGCGTTATCAGGCGTGTTTTGCGCCTCGATTTACGCCAGTCCGGGCCTTCGCCCCGGTTCCGGCATTTCGGCCTGTCTCGTCGCTCTCCGGCTCTCTGGCGATCGTTCCGCCTGCCAGCCTCAATCTTCGACTGTCTGACGGACATGCCTTCCAGCGCTATCAGGCACGATCTGCGCCACGTTCTCCACCAGCCCGGGCCTTCGTGCCCGGCATCGGCCTTCCGGCCTCTCTCGTCGCTTTCCGTCGCTCTGCCGGTCGTTTCGCCTGCTGGCCTCGATCTCCGGCTGTCTTGCCGGTAATGACTTGCAGCACAATATGGCGCGTTCTGCGCCTCGATCTCAGATAACAGAAAGGGCCGCTATTGCGGCCCTTTACGTTAACGTGGATTTCCCTTGTTAATTATCCCCGAATTTTGTTTATGGCTATGTTTGGTGCGTGTATTGGATCGGCAAGCGCAGCATCATGCGCTGGCCTGCCGTAGTTGGTTGATGTATGCGTTCAGGTCGTCGATGTGCCAATGGATAGCGCCGGATTTTCCGCCCGGTTTGCCGCCCGATTTCAGTCCCGGCGCTATGTCGCCGGATTTCACTCTGCGAAGGAAGGTAGATCGGGAGATACGCAGATATTCCGCTGCCTGTTCGGTGGTGTATAGAGGTGATTCGATCATGGTCGCTCGCTCCTGTGTCGATTCGTCGTCGAATTGGATACCGTATGCTTCGGCTATGGCTCGTTTCCGCTCCGGACTGGTTCGCAGTACGCATTCCTCGCTATGCAGGGAGACCAGATATTCGATTACGTCGCTCGTGGTGTACTTCCGTGGCGCGTCGTCCAGCGCCGTATTGACTTCCAGCCAGTGCTTGACGTCCGATAGCAGTTGATGCGCGAATTTAGTTATTCCGATTGTGGTTCTCATGGCCGAAAATATGTAAACGAATTTAGTATCAGGGTATATCAGTCAATTTTGAAAGGCAAGAAAAAGCCGGGCGTAATGCCCGGCTTCTTTGTAGGCTGTTTAAACGGCTATCAGGCTTTGCCGGTGATAAACCGGCTGTAGGCTTCCATGATCTCGCGCCGTCGTTCCAGCATCTGGCTTCGGTTGTAGGCTCTTTCGATCTTCCCGCCGACCGCGTGAGCAAGGCATTTTTCGATTGCGTCGGTCTGGTAGCCTGCATCGTACGCCCATGTTGAGAAGGCCGACCGGCATCCGTGGTTGCTCATTCGGTCTTTGATGTCTGCCGCTTCCCGTACCGTGTTCAAGGCTTCCCGGCTGATCGGCTTCTCGCCTTTCGTGCCGTGTGGTGAAGGGAAAAGGTGAGTTTTCCCGCCGGTCTGTCTTGTCTGCTCGATGATCTCCAATGCTTCGGCGCTCAATGGTACGGTATGCTCCTTGCCGCCTTTCATTCTGCTGGCCGGTATCGTCCAGGATTTCGCTTCAAGGTCGATTTCTGCCCACTCCGCGCCCGTCGCTTCGTTTAGTCTGGTTGCTGTGTGCGCCATGAACAGCCATGCCAGTTTGCCGGTCTCGTTCGTCTGACAGTCTTGTACTGCCCGGATGATCTCCGGCATGTCGTTGTAGTTTGCTGCCTTGTGCGCCTTTTCCTTGTGGCCGTTCCTCGGCAGGATTGCCGCCAGGCATTCTCCGGCTGGATTGATTCCGCTCAAGTGTCCGGCTGCCGTCGCCCAATCGAACGCCCGCTTTAGGTCCGTTCGCATGGTCTTTCCCGCTGCCCGCGTCCATACCGGTTGAATTGCCGTCGCCATGTCCTGCGGCGTGATCTGGTTGACCGGCTGCGCCAGTGTCGCCGGCGTGATGTTGTGCTCGATGAATTGCTGCCGGGTTCGCAGATTCTTTCCGCCGTCCTTGCGTTCTTCTGCAAGTCGGATAGTAAAGGCTTCCCGGATGCAGTCTCGAAGTGTTGGCGTTTTCTTCGGCTTTGGCGCTTCTGCCGTGTGCCGTTCCTGTCGCGGGTCAAGGCCGCGTCGCGTCATGCGCTTGTAGTCAATGGCGATGTCTCGCGCTGCTTCCAGTGTCAGCCAGGGATGCTTGCCAAGCCGGATTTCGGTCACGCTTCCGGCTATGGTGCCTCGCCAGATATAATGTTTGTGGCATTCGCCTTCGCTTTTTGCGCTTGGCCGGATTTCGAGATAGAGTCCCATGCCGTCGCTTGTGCGCTGGATTTTGTCGGCAGGTTTCGCCCGTTCGATCATGCGCTGATTGAGTTTCATCCTGTTATCTCCTGTGAAATACTACATTCAACCTAATTACAATCAGACAATATCATGCAATACCGAATCGTGTCAACAATTTATTTTTCCTGCAATATCAATCAGTTATGATGCGGTGAAATGCTATGGAATCGACTTTCGACTTGCGAAGCGGAGTCGCAGAATCTAGCAGGGCTGCCTACCCCTTCAAGTGTTGTCAAACCCAGCGTTGTGGAACAGCAGGCTGACGCGGGTTTCCTCCGCTTTGACGTTGAGCGATATTCGGCTCAGGCAGGCGAAAGGGATGTGCAGCGGAGAACTCTGGTTCAGCGGTATGCCGAGCACTGTCGGCAGGATCACCCGCATGACACCGCCATGGGTCACGAGCAGCGCATGGCTGCCGTCGGGCAGTGCGGCAAGTTCCCGCCAGGCGTTTTGCACCCGTTCCCGGAACTCGATGAAAGTTTCACCGTTCGGCGGCGCCAGGGCGCTGAGGTCTTCCCGGAAACTCTGGAACTGCGGCGCGGCGAGTTTGCGCCACTCGGCGATGTCCATGCCATCCCAGTCGCCATAGTCGATTTCCTGCCAATGATCTTCGATTCGCGGCGCCAACCCGCGGCCTTTGGCGAGATGATGGGCGAAGTCCCTGCAACGCTTGAGCGGCGAGGCGAAGACATGAGTCCATTGCGCCTCCGCCCGCTCGGCGGCGGCTTCCATCTGCCGCCAGCCGCGGCCGGTCAGTTCCGGATCGACGCGCCCGCGCAGGATGTCCCCGCCTCCAGGCTCGCCATGGCGCAACAGATCAACGGTAATGTGCTTGTCGAAGCCGTCCATCCGATTCGCTCAGCCGCGGGACTTGCTCAAGTGGCCGAGTTTGTCGATCTTGACGGCGAGGTAGGTCTCGTTGTGCGGATTGGCGCCGGTGTGGATGGGAACGATTTCATTGACCTCGATGCCCATCTCCTGCAAGGCCTTGACCTTGGCGGGATTGTTGGTGAGCAGTTTCACCTTGCGGATATCGAAGAAGTCCAGCATGGGCTTGCAGATTTGGTATTCCCGGCTGTCGGGCTCGAACCCGAGCTGCTCGTTGGCTTCGACGGTGTCCGCTCCTGCATCCTGCAAGGCGTAGGCCTTCAACTTGTTGAGCAGCCCGATGCCGCGCCCTTCCTGGCGCAAGTACAGGATCAGGCCGCGGCCCGCTTCGGCGATATGTTCCATGGCGAATTCGAGTTGCGGACCGCAATCGCAGCGCAGGCTGAACATGCTGTCGCCGGTGAGGCATTCGGAATGGATTCGGCATGGCAATGGCTCGTCGAGACCCAATTTTCCGAGCGCCAGCGCAACATGTTCCTTGTCCGCTTCCAGATCCTTGAAGCCGTAGATCCTGAAATCGCCCCAGCGGGTCGGCAGCTTGGCTTGAGCCACAAATTCGATGGTCAATTCGAAACCCCCCGGTTTTGTTCCCGACCGGCAATCAGGCGAGCAATCGCACGCATTGCATGCAAAGGGCGGCCATTATACCCGCAACAATATCGTCTAGCATGATGCCGACTCCGCCTTCGATATTGCGGTCCAACTGCTTGATCGGCCAAGGCTTGAGGATGTCCAGCAGGCGGAACAGCAGCAATCCCGCCAGCGTCCAGTGCCAGCCGGAGGGGACCAGCGCGAGGGTGATCCAGCAGCCGGCGAATTCATCCCAGACGATGCCTGGGTGATCGCCGCCCCCCAGCCGCGCCGCGCCGCGGCCGCAAATCCAGACTCCGGCCGCGGCGACGGCGCAGATCAGCAGCAGCGCCAGCGGAAAGGACGGCGCCGGAAGAACCAGCCAGATCGCCGCGGCGGCCATTGTGCCCGCAGTGCCCGGCGCCCAGGGCGAAAGCCCGCTGCCGAAGCCGAAAGCCAATAGAAGCACGGGGTCGGCAAGCAACTCCCGAAGCGTGGGATTGCGTGTCTCGTTCATCAGCGGTTCCCGCTTTTCCAATGAGATTCTGCGATTCCGCGACTCCGCTTCGCTCCGCGCGGAATGACAGTTGCCCACATGGTCATTCCCCGCGAAGTCGCGGAGTCTCGTTGGCGAAATGATCGAAGGAGGACATCTTCTCCACCTTCATGCCGGCGCACCGCACACCCTCGCCCACCGTAACTTCGCCGATGCGGGTCAGGGGCAGATCCATGCCGGCCGCGATTGCCATGAGTTCGCGCTCGTTGGCGGGGTCGGCGGTAAAACACAATTCGTAATCGTCGCCTCCCGTCAACGCCGCGCGGACGCGCGTTTCCGGGTCCGCGCAACAGCGGGCGAAAGGCGAAAAGGGAAACCGCCCGGGATACAGCACCATGCCCACACCGGCTGCCGCGGCCAGATGACCGGCGTCTCCGAGCAGACCGTCGGAAACATCGATGGCGCTGGCGATCAAGGGCGCGGCGGCGAGCGCAAACCCGATTCGAGGCCGGGGGCGAAAGTAGCCGGCGTGGAAATGCTCGCGGCATGCGGGAGGCAGTTTTTCCACAGGCAAGTTGAAGCGGACGCGCCGCTCAAGGTTTTCGGAATCCATCGAGTCTTCATCCGGCCGCGAACCAGCGCCCGAACCGGTGTCGGCCCCTGGCGCGGAAACGGCGAGACTGGCTAGACCGAAAGCGCCGTCGCCGACCCAACCGGTAACATATACCCGCTGCCCCGGCTCGGCCCCCTCGCGGCGAAGATCGCGGCCGGCCCCGCACAATCCATGGACCTGGATCGCAATCTGCAAAAATCCCCGGCTGAGATCGCCGCCGATCAGGGAGCAGCGGTACTCCCCCGCAAGTTCGGCGAGGCCGCCGCTGAATGCTGTCAGCCATTTCGAATCCGCTTGCGGCAACGTTAAAGCCAGGGTGAAACACAGGGGTTCAGCCGCCATTGCGGCCAGATCGCTGAGATTGACCGCGAGCGCGCGGTGCGCGATCAGTTCAGCAGCGGCGTCTTCCGGAAAATGGACTCCGGCGGCAAGCGCATCGGTGGAAACAACCAGGCGTTTGCCCTTGGGAACGCGCAGGACGGCGGCGTCGTCACCGGGGCCAAGCTCGATTTCGGGCCTTGGGAAGGCGAGTTCCGGCACATTGAAATACCGGTCGATGATTTCGCGCTCGGTCAGACTCATTTTCAGCCGGCGACCGTTTCGTCACCACGCAGTCGCGGCGCCAGTTTGTCGAGCACCGCGTTGACGTACTTGTAGCCGTCGGTGGCGCCGAAAACCTTCGCGAGTTCGACGGACTCGTCGATTACCACCCGATAGGGGACGTCCGGCCGCCTTGCGAGTTCGAATGTTCCCAGCCAGAGCACCGCCTGTTCCACCGGATCAAGTCTTGCTCCGTCCAACGCGGGTTCGAGCAAGCGCTCCAATTCGTGTCTTTGTTCGGCGACCGCGGGGAACAGTTGCGCAAAGTAGTCCCGATCGATGCGGCCCGCGGCGTCCTCAAGCATTTGCCGCGCGATTTCCGCGGTATCGTTGCCGGACAAGATCCACTGGTAGAGCGCCTGCAGCGCCAGTTGCCGCGCCCGCCGCCGCGGCGAAAGCTGACGTTTGCCGCGCCCGGCGGCAACCTTGTCGGGTTTTGCCGGGTGGCTGGACGAAGGCGGCTCGCCCTTCGCCGCGTTCACGGAGATTCCAGGCGCGCGGTCAGGCTGACCATTTCCACGGCGGCAAGCGCCGCTTCGGCTCCCTTGTTGTCGCTGGGGCAGGAGCGGGCTTCGGCCTGCTCCACCGTCTCCACGGTGAGCACGCCCAGGGTCACCGGCTTGGCGGAATCGAGCATGACGCGATGCAGTCCGCGCACGCATTCTCCGGCGACATAATCGAAATGCGCCGTTTCGCCGCGGATTACCGTGCCGAGAGCGATTACCGCGTCGATGTCCCGCCGTTGCGCCAGGCTTTGAACCGCGAGCGGAAGTTCCCATGCTCCGGGAACCTGAACGATGCGGATGCGGTCGCGTTCCACGCCTTGCGCGGTCAGGGCTTCGAGGGCGCCGTCGAGCAGCCGCTCGACGATGAAACTGTTGAAGCGGCTCATGGCGATGGCGTAACGCGCATTGCCTGGTTGCAAATCTCCCTTGAGTATCGAATCCGCGCTCACTTGCCGTCGCCCCCGCTGCCCAAATTGCCTGGATTGCCCAAATTACTCAGCTTCTTGAAGCGCACGAATTCCGTAACTTCCAGATCGAAGCCGGAGATGGCGTTGTAACGCGCGGGGTAACTGAGCAGCCGCATCTTGCCGATGCCGATATCGCGCAGAATCTGCGCTCCCGTACCGATCATGAGATCGCTGCGCAATTCCGCGCCGGCGTTGCGGCGGCGGCCCGCGGAAAGCGCCGCGGCCATGGCCTGGTCGACGCCCTGCCCGTAGTCGTCTCCGGACAACAAGACGGCGGCGCCCTTGCCTTCCCCGCTGATCCGCTCAAGCGCGCCGCCGAAGGACCAGCTTGTGCGCTCGCCGCTGAGCACTTCGCAAACATCGCGCAAGGGATTGGGAATATGCACCCGCACCAGGGTCGGTTCTTCCGGGATGATCTTGCCCAAGGTGAAGGCCAGATGCGTGCTGCCGCTGATCGAATCGAGATAAGTATGCACCTCGAATTCGCCGTGACGGGTCTGGAGTCGATTACTCGCCGCGCGGGTTACAGTATGTTCGTTCGCCAACCGGTAATGGATGAGGTCGGCGATCGTGCCGATCTTGAGCTTGTGCGCCTTGGCGAACCCTTCGAGATCGCCGCGGCGCGCCATGCTGCCGTCCTCGTTCATGATCTCGACAATGACGGCCGCGGGCGCGTAACCCGCCAGCCGCGCCAGATCGCAGCCGGCTTCGGTATGTCCCGCCCGCCGCAGCACGCCGCCGGGCTGGGAAATGATCGGAAAGACATGGCCCGGCTGGACGATGTCTTCGGGGCGCGAATCGGCGGCCACCGCGACCTGGATCGTGCGCGCCCGGTCGGCGGCGGAAATGCCCGTGGAAACGCCGCTCGCGGCTTCGATGGACACGGTGAAACTGGTGTTGTGCCGAGTGCGGTTGTCGTTGACCATCAGCGGCAGTTTGAGGAACTCGCAACGCTCTCCCGTCAAGGTCAGGCAGATCAGGCCGCGGGCGTTCCTGGCCATGAAATTGATGTCTTCCGGGCGCACGCGCTCCGCCGCGAGTATCAGGTCGCCTTCGTTCTCGCGTTCCTCGTCGTCCATGATGACGACCATTCTGCCCTGGCGGATTTCGTCGATCAGTTCCGCCGTCGTGTTCAGCTTCATTTTTTTATCCATTCCAAACGCCCCGGAAATACTCCCCCTTTGGGGGAGTCAGGCGGCGCCTTGTTGCAGTCTTTCGATGTAGCGCGCCAGCAGGTCCACTTCCAGATTGACCTGCTGGCCCTCCCGGTATTGACCGATGATCGTCTCCGCCCGGGTGTGGGGAATGATATTCACATTGAAATCCGTTCCGTCCACCTCGTTTACCGTCAGGCTCGCGCCGTCGATGCAGACGCAGCCTTTGCGCGCGATGTATCTGGCAAGGTCGGCAGGCGCCCGCAAGCTCAGCAGCAGGCTGTCGCCGTCGCTTTCCCGCCGCAGCAGCGCGCCGATACCGTCCACATGCCCGCTGACCAAGTGTCCGCCAAGCCGATCACCGAAACGCATGGCCTTCTCCAGATTGACCCGCCGCCCCGGTTCCAGCGCGCCCAGCGTGGTGCAACGCAAGGTCTCGTTGGAAACGTCGGCGCTGAAGCCGTCGGCTTCCAGTTCCACCACGGTGAGGCAGCAGCCGTTGACGGCGATGCTGTCGCCGATGTCCACGTCGCCCAGATCGAGCGTTCCCGCCGCGATCCGCAGGCGGCGGTCGCCACCGTGACCGCTTCGTTCGAGCAAGGTTCCCATGGCGGCGACGATTCCGGTGAACATGCCGCTGTCCTCATTCCGCCGCCGGTCGGGCGATGATCTTGAGTCCATCGCCGATGGCGCTGGCTTCGACGATTTCAAGTGACTCGGCTTGCGTCAGGGAATCGGGTCCGGCGAATTCGAGCAGGGGTCTCGCGTCGCTGCCGAGCAAGCGGGCGCCAAGATAGATGACCAGTTCGTCAATCAGGCCGGCCGCCGCCAATGCCCCGCCCAATATCGGCCCGGCTTCGACCAGGATTTCGTTGCATTCGAATCTCGCGGCGAGGCAGTTTAGCACGAATTCCAGGTCCACCCTTGCTTGCCGCGCCGGCGCGGTTATCAGTTCCACGTTGTCCGGGTAGCCGGCGGCGGCGGCTCGGTCCCGCAAACTGAAGATCTTCACGTCGCCCGTGAGCGACAGGGTTTTTGCCTCCGCCGGAGTGCGCAACTTGCTGTCGAGAATCACCCGCGGCGGCTGGCCCGCCTCGAGGAGCCGCGCCTCTGCCTGTTCCCGCTCGCCGCCCGTCAACGCGCGGGGACGGATGTTCAAGGCCGGATCATCGGCGAGAATGGTGTTGACGCCGGTAACGATTGCGCAACTGCCCGCGCGCAACAGTTGCGCGTCGGCGCGCGCTTCCGGGCCGGTAATCCATTTGCTTTGACCGTTGGCCAGCGCCGTTCTGCCGTCGAGGCTCATGGCGAGCTTGCAGCGCGTGAAAGGCCTGCCGAGGTCCATGCGCCGGAGGAAGCCCTTGTTGAGCTCCGCCGCCTCGCCGGCAAAATCCTGGAATCTGTATACCTCGATGCCGGCGGCTTCCAGTTCCGGGACGCCCGAGACTTGCGGATTGGGGTCGAGCCCGGCGACTACCACCTGTCTGACACCGGCTTCGATCAGCGCCTTGGAGCAAGGGCCGGTGCGGCCTTCGTGGGAACAGGGTTCGAGGGTAACGAACAGCGTGGCTCCGGCGCCGCCTTCGGGATCCGCGGCCAACGCCGCTATCTCGGCGTGTTCGCGGCCGGCGCCGGCATGAAAACCTTCGCCCACGCTGCGACCGCCCCGCGCGATCACGCAGCCCACGCGGGGATTGGGCGCGCAGGACAGCACAGAGCGCGCGAGTTCGAACGCCCGCCGCATGTGAGCCGGCCATTCCGCTTGAGCGCCGGTGCAATCCGCTTGGGTGACAATCCGCATATGCCGCTGTCTCCGAACCGGCCGGTTCCCGATATTCTTCTGAAAATTCTCGGCCAGGCTATCTGACTTCGATTGGGTTGCGCATGCCGTCCCCGGCGCAATTTCATCGGCCTTGATCGACCCCGGTCTCGCCGGCCCAGCCACCGGGCATAGCTCGGTGTCGTTCGGGACTGGCGCGAAGCTGCGCTTCGCAAACGCTTGCCCTCACCTTTTCGAGAGGCGCTCGATTTCCTGGCGGAACTCTTCCAGATCCCTGAAGCTGCGATACACCGAGGCGAAACGCACGAAGGCGACTTCATCGAGTTCGCGCAACTCCAGCATCACCTCCTCTCCCACCATGCGCGACGGGATTTCGCGTTCTCCGCCGGCCCGCAGTTTCGCCTTGATCCGATTGACCGCGGCTTCCACGTTTTCGATGCTGACCGGCCGCTTTTCCAGCGCTTTCCGCAGGCCCGCGTGCAACTTCTCGTCGTTGAAAGGCTCGCGCGACCCGTCGCTCTTGATGATGCGGGGCATGACCAGTTCAGCGGATTCGTAAGTCGTGAAGCGTTCCTCGCAGGTAATGCATTCGCGGCGGCGGCGCACATGATTGCCGTCGGATACGAGCCGCGAATCGATCACCTTGGTGTCCACCGCACCGCAAAAAGGACAATGCATATTGCTTCTGTTCCGCTCAGGCCGGCTGCCGGTATACCGGGAATTCCCGGCACAAGGTCAGGACTTTCTCCCGCACTTCACCGATCAGGGTTTCGTTGTCCAGATCTTCCAGAATATCGCACATCCAGCCTGCCAGCGCTTCCATATGGGATTCCCTGAGGCCGCGAGTCGTTACCGCGGGGCTGCCGATGCGCAGGCCGCTCGTGACGAAAGGCGGATTCGGATCGTTCGGCACGGCGTTCTTGTTTACCGTGATATGGGCCCGGCCGAGCGCGGCGTCCGCATCCTTGCCGGTGATCTGCTGGCGGATCAGGCTGAGCAGGAACAGGTGGTCGTCGGTGCCGTTTGAGACGACATCGAAGCCGCGCGCCATGAATGTGTTCGCCATGGCCCTCGCGTTGTCGAGCACCTGTTGCTGGTACGCCTTGAATTCATCGCTCATGGCTTCCTTGAAGCAGACCGCCTTGGCGGCGATGACGTGCATCAGCGGTCCTCCCTGCCCCACGGGGAAGACGTTGAAATTGAGCTTCTTCTGCAATTCCGGATTCGACTTCGCCAGAATCAGGCCGCCGCGCGGCCCCCTCAGCGTCTTGTGGGTCGTGGTGGTGGTCACATCGGCGAAAGGCACCGGGCTCGGATACAGGCCGGCGGCGACTAGGCCGGCGACGTGGGCCATATCGACGACGAAATACGCCCCGACATCATCGGCGATGTCGCGGAAGCGCTGCCAGTCGATGATGCGCGAATAGGCGGAAAATCCCGCCACGATCACCTTTGGCCGATGTTCCCGCGCAAGCGTTGCAACCTGCTCGTAATCGATCTCGCCCGTTGCCTCGTTCAGTCCGTATTGCACCGACTTGTAGATGCGTCCGGAAAAACTGACCGACGCGCCATGGGTGAGATGGCCGCCATGGGCCAGGGACATGCCGAGCAAGGTGTCGCCGGGCTGCAGCAGGGCGGCATAGGCGGCGACATTGGCCTGGGAACCCGAATGCGGCTGCACATTGGCGAAATCGGCGCCGAACAGTTCACATGCCCGATCGATGGCGAGCCGTTCGATCACGTCGACATGTTCGCAACCTCCGTAATAGCGCCTGCCCGGATAGCCTTCGGCGTACTTGTTGGTGAGCACCGAGCCCTGGGCTTCGAGCACCCGGGGGCTGGCATGGTTTTCCGAGGCGATCAGTTCGATATGCGTTTCCTGCCGGTTCTCTTCGCCGCGGATGGCCTCGGCCACGGCGGGGTCGCACTTGGCCAGGGTGTCGGCCGGGTTGAACATCTGCTACTCCTTGAGCGTCGGGCGGGGATGCGGATTATACCCGATGCCGGGAATTCGGAACGAAAGCCCCGGTTGCGCGTCGGGGCGATCGGATGAACGCCGTCCACAACCGGATTGGGAGAGTCATTCCGCGCGCGGCGAGACGAAGTCGCGGAATCTCGTGGGTGTCCCATCCAGCTTTCCGGTACCCTCACGTGGGTGTCCCATCCAGTACTCATCCAGTACTCCCCTCGCGTGGGTGTCCCATCCAGTACCCGAACGGCAAGAGCGAAACCCTGCTAAGATTCAGGCATCTTCAGCGAAGCGGCGGCGACATGGTTCGACGCAAACTTCCCATCGGCATACAGTCCTTCCGGGCGATTCGGGAGGACGGCTGCTATTACGTTGACAAGACCCCGTTGATCCACCAACTGGCATTCGGCGGACGCCACTATTTCCTGTCGCGCCCGCGCCGTTTCGGCAAGAGCCTGCTGCTCGACACCATGCGCGAGTTGTTTGCCGGCAACGAACCGCTATTCCGCGGTCTGGATATCCACAACCGCTGGGACTGGAAGGACAAATTCCCGGTATTGCGGTTGAGCTTCGGCGCCAAGTACAACGAACCCGGCGATCTGGCGGGCAATGTCCGAACCCAGCTCGCGATCATCGAACGCAACGCCGGCATCGATCCGGCGCCGGAGGACATGAACGGGCCGGATCGTCTGCAGGTTCTGCTCGGCAGTCTTCGCCAAAAGACCGGCAAGCAGGTGGTTGTGCTCGTCGACGAGTATGACAAGCCGATCTTGGACGCGCTCGAAGACCCGGAACTGGCGCGGACGAACCGCGACTACCTGCGGGGATTCTACGGTGTGGTCAAGGACAGCGCCGAACACGTCCGATTCGTTTTCGTCACCGGCGTCAGCATGTTTTCAAAGGTTAGTCTCTTTTCGGGCCTCAACAATCTCGACGACATCAGTCTGGATCCGCGCTATTCCTCGGTCTGCGGCTACACCGATGGAGACTTGGACACGGTGTTCGCCCCCGAACTGCCGGGACTCGACCGGGACGAAATCCGCCGCTGGTACAACGGCTACAACTGGCGCGGCGACGAGAAGATCTACAACCCTTTCGACGCGTTGCTGCTGTTCGCCAAGCGCGAATTCCGGTCGCACTGGTTCGAGACTGGCACTCCCCATTTCCTCTACCGCCTGCTGCTCGAACAGGGCGAGGATCCGCTGAAGTTGGAGCATCAACCGATTCCCGCGGACATGCTGTCGAAATTCGACGTGGACGACATCGACTTGCGGGCGGTGATGTTCCAGACAGGCTACCTGACCATCGCCGACGAAGAGCGCGAGGGGCTGAAAACACTATTTGCGCTGAAGTTTCCGAACGAGGAGGTGCGTCACAGTTTCAGCGGAGGCCTGCTTGCTCATTTGGGGCGGGAGAGCTACGACGACCTC
This sequence comes from Pseudomonadales bacterium, assembly GCA_963664805.2. Lineage (GTDB taxonomy): Bacteria > Pseudomonadota > Gammaproteobacteria > Pseudomonadales > Pseudohongiellaceae > UBA9145. The sequence goes on from OY761612.1 coordinate 1,654,003, forward strand.
AAGCGCACGAATGGTTTGCTGGAACTGTTGGCGCGGAACGATTTCACGGGTTTCGCCGAACTGCTCGGCGCGCATCTATCGGGCATTCCGCACCAGTGGCGCGATGCGGGCGGGCGCCTTGGCCGCTACGAGTCGCACCATGCGGCCATGTTGTACATGAGCTTCTGCTCGGTGGGAGCCGACCTGCGGGTAGAAGATGCCGGCAGCCGCGGGCGGGCGGACCTCGTGCTGTTTCATGGGGGCCAAGTTTTCGTGCTGGAACTCAAGATGAGGGAAGAAAGCGAGAATGCCGACGCGGCGCTGGAGCGGGCGATGGCGCAAATGCGCGAACGCGGTTACGCCGAAAAATACCGCGCCCGCGGCGAGCCGGTCCATTTGCTCGGCTTGGTCTTCAACCGTGAAGAGCGGCATCCACCCGCCATCCGCGCGGAACGCCCCTGAATCCGCGCTTCATCCAATCGAAAAACGCAAAGATCCAGGAAAGCGGCGGCGGTGTTTTCCGCGTGCGGCAGGTATCCCAATTTCAGATTGCATTCAAGCGCGGCGCGGCCGCTGGACAGGAACGCCGACGCGCCCGCGCTGTTCAGCGTCAGGCTGGCTCCGGCGGCCAGTTCGAACCCGATGCGCGAGCCGGAGACCGTCAAGCCTTCGCCGGCCCGGATCCGCCCGCCGTGCAGGCCGCCGCCGGAAAGAACCAGGCCGCAGGCGTTGACGGTGTCTCCAAGGTTGGTTACGAACAGATGGGAGCGGAAGCCGCCGCCGTCCATGAACAGGGGGAGAAGGTGTTCGCGGTCGGCGGATTCGCCGGGCGTCTGGGCGAAAACCGCCAGTGCGGCCGACAGAACCGCGGCGGTGAAAAAGGCTCCGGAGAAAGCCGCGCGCGGCTTCAGGCTTTTCTTAACAAGAGGTAAACAGTGAGTGCAAGTTCCGCGCCACTAACTTCATCGGTTTTCCGTCTCGCAAACTCGCCCTTGTGCGCATGGGATGGGACTCCTTCCTTTCGTTACGCGCTTCTTCGTTCCCGGATTTTGCACATATGGAAGATCATTGCAACAATCGATTTTTCGATTGGGCCTGTCCTTCGGCGATGCATGGAACGTCTCCGATGACGCAATGACGGAATCGGGATTCGGGAGGACGCCTGCTGCGATTTCGAATCACGGTTTTACTTGGATTTATGAAATTCAAACTGAAAAAGGATTTCGGACCATTACGCTGCCGTACATGCGGTCGTGCTGGAAATCCTCGGAGATCAATTCAGGTACACCGTAAGCTTCCGCATAGGCCCATATGTGCGCATCGAACCAAGATAGCTGATAGGCGGACGCGCCCCGAATTGCTGTCCTGAGTACGTTTTGATCGGGGTACAGGACGGGAAATTGTGTCATCAGTTCCTCGGCTTCCCTGTGAGCCTCAAGCGGTTCCAGCAAGCGGTTTTTCTCACCGCCCCGTGTAGTGGCGGCGACAAATTCCACGATTGCCTGGTGGGGAAGCCGGGCTGTGCCGTCGAGGAGTTTTTCGCGCAGCACCACGGTGGCGATTTCCTGCTTTTCAAGTTCACTCGAATCGAATCTGTACACCAATACGTTGGTATCAATCAGAACTTGATGCGCCACGCCGGTAAAGCTCTTCTCTGGTCCATGATCTCGTGCTTTGGGACTTAGCGCCCGCGGCGCGCCTGCGAAGCCGCTGGCGGTCGGTAGCGGCGTCGAACAATCGCAATCGGACATCAAGCCCGAGAACTTCGTTCGTAACGGGCGTGCGGGGAGGAAGCACGCGAATGACTTCCCCGGCCTCTTCAAACTGGATATCGTCTCCGGGTTGAATGCCGTACTTGGCAGCCAGCGCTTTGGGGACGGTTACCTGTAATTTGCTGGTGACCTTGCTCATGACCATACTTTAACAAGGAAAAATTCCTTGTCAAGAATTTCAAGACTTACGGTATATAACAGTGGGAACCAGCTACAAACCCAGTTCCTTGCGCATCTTGCGCAGGCGCTTGCGCAATTCCGCGGCGCTCAGTTCGGTACGGGTCTGCTCCGGCAAGGGCATGGGTCGTTCGATCTTCAACTCGGCGCCTTCGACCACCCGCCGGCAAAGATCGAGATAGTGGTATTCGAATTGCGGATAACTCACCGCCTCGGGTTCGCCCGCGAGCAAGGACCAGCCAGCGGCGCTGCCGGCGAGATAGACCGCCTCGTGGGACCAGTCGTATTCGGCCTTGGGCGCCGGCGCCAGGCAGGCTTCTTCGTAAGCGCGCCGCACCGGCGGCAGGCCGAACAGGGCGATGTCCCTGCGGCAGGCCTTGACGATGTCGGCGAGCGCCGGCATGAATTCGCTTGATTTGGTCAATTCGGCGGTCGCGCGTTTGATCTGCGCGGGGGTGAAACAGCGCAGGTGTTCGTGCCAATACTGCTTGGCCCGGTTGAGCAAAGCTTTGTTGGGATAGGCTTTGCGGAACTGGTTGTGGTAGGCGAGCTGAAACTTGGCGAACATTTCGTCGACCGCGATGTGCGATGCGCCTGGTTCGTCGCTCGCGGTGGCGGCATCGATGCCGGACCGCATCGACTTGCGGGGATCAACGGGTTCAAGCGGCTTGTTCATGGCTTGTCCACCGCGGATTCGTCCGCCCACCATTGGTCGGTGTGGAATTCCACCCAATCGCGATCATCGCGGGCGTTTTCCCGCTCGTACATCGACTCTCCCAGATCGACCACTCCGGCCGCCTTGCCTTCCAGGCGTCTGGCCCACAACTGTTTCATGCGTTGGAGGAAAATCATGCCCCATGACGCTCTGGCTTCTCCGGTTTCGCGCCAGTACAGCACGAATTCCGGCACTTGGCCGAGAGCCCATTTCTCGTCGATCTGCGCCAATTGCAGAATTTCGAGGCAGGCCGCGACCGGCTGCCAGTCCCGCGCGATCTGCTTCGGCTTCCGGTCATTAAACGCTGGATCTTGGAGCAACTCCCATTGCCGTTGCACATGCTTGATGAACTTGGAATTCCAAGCGTCCCGCATCACACCGCGCTCCATCCAGTACAAGACGAACTCGGGAATCGCGTCTTCAATGAAATTGCGGTTTACATCGTCGCTCAACAAAATCCCGACAGCGAACTCGTCGGGTCGCCATTCCCAACTCATGTCGCCGAATCGTTCGCGCGCGCCGGAGGCGGTCTGCTCTTCGCGCCAGAGTTTCAGCACATGGTTGTAGAATTGGTTGCCCCAAGAGAAGCGCGCCTCGCCGCGCTCGCGCCAATACAGTACGAAACGCGAAACCTGGGCATGGATGAAGTCTTCCGGAATATTCTGATGGCGGCATTGCAATATCCATTCCGGGTCGGGTTGCCAATCCGGTGGAATGGGTCCGGTCGTGCCGCGCCGCCTGCGCACCCGGCTCTGCTGGCGCGGGGCGCTGTCCATGCGTTGCAGTGCGTACCAGGCGGCGCCCTCCTCCGTGGGATGCGGCTCGTAGACGAGCATGTCGAGCTGCATCAGCTTCAGGCGGATGCGGTCGATGTCCTCCGGTTTCCAGAATGGGAAGAATTTCCCCGCGTCGGCCTCGTTAAGCAGCACGAAATCGAGGTTCGGATGCGATTCGAGCCGCTCGGCGGCGCGAAATGTCAACAGTTCTGCGAGCACATGCACCATGACCGCCTCCTCCAGACCGATGGTCGCCGCCAACGCGGGAGAAACCGCAATCGGGCGATCGGAATAGAGAGAACCCAACATTGAAGCTTATGCAAACGGCATGGTGAACGAAGACTCAGGAAGGCAACCTTACCACAGGCCGGCGCGCTTCAGAGAGCGCGCTTCAGAGAACTTGTCGGCGATGCTTGGGCGATATATTTTTCTGGGGCTTATATCAAATAACAGTTGACACGGTGTATCTTGGCGGGGCATGCCGAGCCCGCGACCGGATCAATCGCCTTCATGCCAACCATTCGATGTAAGCCCCGGAACGAACGCGATGTCTGAATTTCCCGGCGAACTGATCGACGATTTTGTGGCGCAACAGCGCCTGCCGGACGGTTTTGGGGACCAGATCAAGGACTGGATCCTGCCGCTGGCGTGGATTCTGCGGGATCTTGCCGCCGGCTCTTCCCGGCCCCTGCGAATCGGGGTCAGCGGCGCCCAGGGCAGCGGCAAGACCACGTTGGCGACCTTGCTGCCGCGCTTGCTGGCGAGTTGGGGAGTGCGCGCGGCCTCTCTTTCGGTCGATGACTTCTATCTGAGCCGTTCCCGGCGGCTGGAACTCGCGGAAACAGTGCATCCATTGCTCGCGACTCGCGGTGCGCCTGGAACCCACGATCTGGACTTGCTCGTTTCGGTCCTGGATGAGTTGACCCGGGCCGGCGACGGAGATTCGGTCTCATTGCCGGTGTTCGACAAGTCCGTCGATGATCGTATCGAACCCTCGGCATGGAACGGCGGGCGCCCCGATCTGATTCTGCTCGAAGGCTGGTTTGTCGGGATCGCCCCACAGGCGCAGGCAGAACTCGAACCACCCATCAATTCGCTTGAAGCCGAAGAGGACGCGGATGGCGTCTGGCGCCGCTTCGTCAACGATAGGCTCGCGGAGCACCACGCGCGCGTATTCGCCCCCCTCCAGCGCCTGATCTTCCTCTGCGCGCCCGACTTCGACAGCGTCTACCGCTGGCGCGGCCTGCAAGAGGAAAGATTGCGCGAAAGCGCGGGAGCTGGGGGTTCGGCGATCATGAACGAAGCGCAACTACGCCGCTTCATCGGACATTACGAACGCCTGACCCGCCATGGACTCGCCACGCTGCCCGATGCGACCGACTGGATGTTCGTGCTCGACGAGTCGCAGCAGATCGTTGCCAGAGTGGATCGAATCGCGTCGGAATGAACGACAATCTCCACTCAACTGTCATTCCGCGCGGAGCTAAGCACCCCACCTCCATCATTCCGCGCGGAGCGAAGCGCCCCCCTTCGTCATTCCGCGCGGAGCGAAGCGGAGTCGCAGAATCTTTCCGGGTTTCGGCAGCGTTGTTCGTTGTTCATGCCATCCCTGGCGCGACTTCAGCGACTTCGGCTACCCCCAGCCTCACCATCCTTGGCGATTCGTTCGGCCCTCGAAAAGCTTTGCTTTTCGTCGGCTGCGCCGACCGGGCCTCACCCCTCAAGAAGCGGTGCTTCTTGTCGGCTTCGCCGACCGGGCTTCACCCAAACCCGCAACACGAGCACGGTGAGAATGATCGCCAATCCATGCCGCCACCAAGGCCAGCTTTCGCCGTGCACCATGGCGGAAAGTTGCAGCGGCCAGCCGAACCACTCGTACAATTCATTCAGCAACAGCCCGCAAGCGATGGCGGCGCCGATCACCCCAACCAGGTAGGCGATCAGCGAACGCGTTCCCAACTGCTCCCTGATTACTCCCATGGTGGCGATATTGGTCGCCGGTCCGGTGAGCATGAACACGAGCGCCGCTCCGGGAGAGATGCCGGCGAACAGGAATCCGGCGGCCACGGGAGTCGAGGCGGTGGCGCAGATATACATCGGCAGTCCGACGATCACCATTACGATCATCGCCATCAGACCGTTGCCCCATTGCAGGAAGAAGGATTGCGGCACGAGCACGGTGATAAGCGCCGCCGCGCCAAGGCCGATTACCAGCCACTTGGCGGTGTCGGCGATCATGGCGCCATAGCCGTAAGCGATCGCATTGACGAACCGCTCGCCAAGCGGCGGCATCTGTTTCTCTTCCCGCTGCTCGGATGCGCAGCAGTGGCCCGTGGCGGCCGCCGTTTCCGCATTCTCTTCTTCTTCGCGATCCATGGAATTTACCAGCAGGCCTGCCGTGATCGCGCTGAGAATCGCGCCGACCGGTCGGCAGAGCGCAAAAATAGGTCCCAATACGGCATAGGAGAAGGAAATCGAATCGACTCCGGTTTCCGGGGTCGCCACGAGGAAAGACGATGTGGCGCCCTTCGAAGCGCCGGCCTTGCGAATGCCGAGGGCGGCGGGAATTACGCCGCAGGAACAGAGCGGCAGCGGCGCGCCGATAAAGGCCGCTTTCACGACCGAGCCGGCGCCCGGTTGGGCCAGTTGGCCTTTGATCCAGCGGTCCGGAATTACCTGCTTGATGATGCCGGCCAGCAGATAGCCCGCCAGCAGCCAGGGGGCGCTTTCGACCACCAGATCCCAGAAAGATGTCAGAAATATCATGACGAAATACTCGCTTCGGGTTTCGGTTCAACCACCCGCCCATGTTCGAGGGCTTCCATGATCGAACAGTGGACGGCGCTTTCGGGGCCGCCGCAGCAACTGTCGAGTAGAATCCCCAAGGCTTTCTTCATCGACTCGAGTTCTCCGAGCCGTTCGTTGACTTCGTTCAATTTGCGGCGGGTGATTTCCACGACTTGTTCGCAACTATGGCTGTCCTTGTCGACGCGAATCGACAGCAGCATGGCGATGTCTTCCAGGGAGAAGCCGACATTGCGCGCGGTGCGGACGAATTCCACCCGCCGCAGATCGGTCTCGTCGTATTCGCGATAACCGCCTTCGCTGCGGCTGTTGTGACTGACCAGGCCCTGTTTTTCATAGAAGCGCAAGGTATGGGCGGTAAGTCCCGTGCGCTTCGCCAACTCACTGATTCTCATGCTCGACCCATCCCGGTTCAGCTGCGGTGAGTGAAAGCATAACCTTTGATCTATCTCTAAGGTCAAGCGCTTTTTTCGAGTAATGCGGAAGCGAACTCCCATTTATGTCATTCTGCGCGTAGCGAAGCACACCCATTTCGTCATTCTGCGCGAAGCGAAGCGTAGTCGCAGAATCCCGTTGGGTTTTGTGGCTTCGATCCGTCGCCGTCGGCTGGCGGCAAGTGCGGCGGACGCCGTAAAGACGGTCCAGCCGCCAAGCACAGCTTGGCGTCGTTCCGGCTGCGCATGAAGCTGCGCTTGATAAACGCTTGCCTACACCCCTGTAGGCTCCTGGCTCGGCGTCCTGCCTCGCACGTCCGCCGCACTTGCCGCCAGCCGACGGCGACTCACATGGTGCGGAGTGGCAGAATCTCCATGGTCTACATTGCGGATAGAGTAAAAAACACACTGGTGGCGGTTATCTGCTCGGCTGGATGCGTGTTGACGACGTTGGCCCAGGAAGGGACGGATGGCGGCGCCGGCCTTGAAGTCATTATCGTTACGGCCAGAAAGCGCCCGCAAACCATCGACGAAGTGCCCACCTCGCTGAGCGTTTTCGTCCCGGACGAAATCGAGCGGCGCGGCGTGCGCGACATGGTCGATCTGGGCAAGTTCGTGCCCAATCTGCATATCAGCACGTTTTCCGCGGGCAATCCGGCCGGCGCCAATCCCGTCTTGCGGGGCATCGGCATCCAGGATCACCTGATCCTCACCGACCCCGGCGTGGGCGTTTACGTCGACGGGGTTTATCTGGGCAGGCAGATCGGGCAGCACTGGAGCCTGTCCAATATCGAACGGGTGGAAGTTCTGCGCGGTCCCCAGGGCACTTTGCTGGGACGCAATTCCATCGGCGGCGCGATCAACATCGTCACCCGCGCACCGAGTCTCGAATCGGAGGCCAGGCTGACGCTGGAAGCCGGCACGCGCGAGCGCGCCAATCTGGATCTGTTTGGAAATATACCGCTGGGACAGACCGCGGCGCTTTCCTTTAGCGGCGCCCTCAAACGGCGCGGAGGCATCGGCGATTTCGTCAACCTGCCTGGGACCGGTTGGGATGTCGGCGAATTGCACGACCGCTCGGGTCGCCTGACGCTGTTGTGGAATCCCGACGATTCGTTGTCCCTATTGCTGGCCGCGGACGCCACGAGCGGACGCAATGGCATGAATCCCTACACCACCTTGATCGACGAGTTGCCCGGGGGTTCGCTTTTCCAAGCCGGCCTGCGCAACGAAGATGTGTCGCCGGACCCATACGACAATTACTCGGGCGAGGCCGATCTGGTGGAAAAATCGCACCAGGCCCACGGCTGGTCGCTTACCGCCGAATGGACGGCGAATCCCGGATTGACCGTCAAAGGCATCGCCAGCCGCCGAAGTTCGGACTATCGCGGCGGTCTCGACGACGACAGCACTTTGCGCGACTTCATGTCGTTCCCCGAAGTCGGCGAAGCCGAACAGACCTCGCTGGAATTGCAAGTGTCCGGCGAACGCGACGCCCTGGATTTCGTCGCCGGCCTCTGGGCATTCCGGGAGGACGGTTTCAATCTGCAGCCCGACGCGGTTTTCGCCGGCGGCCCGACTACTTTTCACGTCTTGCAGGACACCGAAAGCGAAGCCGTCTACGCCAGCGTCGGCTATCGCCCCGTTCCGGCCCTGCGCATTTCCGCCGGCTTGCGCCACACCGAAGACTTCAAGGACGCCCGCGCCGTCCTGAACGAATTCGTTGACGCCCGCGCCCGGCGCGACTGGCGCGAATGGAACTGGGATCTGGCCGCCACCTGGCAGTTGCGCGACCGGGCGAGCGTTTTCGCCAATATCGCCAGCAGCTACCAGGCGGGGCAGTTTCCGGCGCGGCCGTATTGCCTGTTCGGTTTCGTCGATGTCTCGCTGCCCGGCAACATTTCCACGCCAAACTGTTTCGCCGCCGGGGACCATATCACCGCCGTTAATCACGAAATCGGCTTCAAGGGCAGCCTGGGGGAACGCCTGGAAGTCAGCGCCGCGCTGTTTCTGACGAACTACGACAATCTGCCGCTTTCGGCCAGCGATACTTCAGGCGCGGGATTCGACACGCGCAACGTGATCGTCGGCCAGCGCAGCGTGGGTATCGAGTGGGAAGGCCGCGTCCAATTGCATCCCCGCCTCGGTATCGATACGCGAATCGGCTATCTCGACTCGGACCCGGAAGCCGAAGGCGTCGTCCCCTGGTTGAGCCCGCGCTGGACGGTTTCGGTCAGCCCCGCATGGATTTTGCCGCTGCCGGAAGGCGAACTCGCGCTGCGCGCCGACTATTCCTGGCGCGATTCGATGTTCGGCGAACCGGCGGCCAATCGCGGGCCCTGGTCCTTATTGCCGGCGAGAGAACTGCTCAACTTCGATTTCAGCTATCGGCCCGCGGACTCGAACTGGCATTTGGCCTTGTACGGCCGCAACGTCTTCGACGAACGCTATGCCCACGCCACGTTGAACACCGGCGATTACATTCTGCGCATATTGAGCAACGACGCCAGCGAATTCGGGTTGCGCGCCGCCGTGGAATGGTGACGTTCGCCGACGGTTGAATTTCGGGCCGGCCAACTTAACATAGGGAAACCGGCATACAACTTCCAAACCACTTCGGACTGAAAAACAGGAGCGGAAAATGATTGGCAAGTTACGTTCGATTTTACTCCCCGGCGGCGCTCTCTTGCTGGCCGCGTTCTGGACCCTGTCCGCACAAGGCGCGGAGGAAGTTTCCTGGAGTTACGAGGCCGCTACCGGACCCGGGCAATGGGGCATGCTCGACGCATCGTTCGCGGCCTGCGCCGAAGGCGCGGAGCAATCGCCGATCGATCTGGCCAACGCGATTCCGGCGCAAGGCGGAACGTTAGCGGTGAATTGGCGGCCCACGGCGGCCGAAGTAGTCGACAACGGACACACGATCCAGGTCAACACGGCCCCGGGCAGTTCAATGCGCCTGGAAGGGCGGGAATTCTCGCTGTTGCAGTTCCATTTCCATCTTCCGAGCGAACACACCGTCGATGGCCGCGGCATCTCCATGGAAGTGCATTTCGTGCATCAGGCCGAAGAGGGCGATCTCGCCGTCATCGGCATCTTCATGGAGGCCGGCGCCGGCCATGCCGCCATCGACGAAATCTGGAGCGCGATACCCGATGCCGTCGGCGAGCCCGCGAGCCTCGGGAATTTCGATCCCAACACCCTGCTACCGGATGGACTCGGCCATTCGCGCTACGCCGGCTCGCTGACCACGCCGCCATGCTCGGAAGTCGTGAGTTGGGTGGTGCTCGATGAGACGATTACGGTATCCCAAGAACAAGTAGACGCTTTCGCGGACTTGTATCCGATGAACGCGCGCCCGGTGCAGGAGCTGAACCGGCGTTTTCTGCTGTCAAGACCGGAAGGGCGGTAGGTCATTGAATACATCGCCGCCCGGCGCGGAATGTTTATCGCGAACCAAAGGGGTTTCGGGTTCGAAGTTCGGGAAAAAGTGAAAAGTCACGGTCACAGCTAAGCAGGGCATCCACGCCGTGAGCCACGCACAAGGCAGCGATACGCGCATCGTGGACGGTTCCACCCACGACATGAGGGCGTGTCACGAATCCAGCCAGAATTTCCTCGAAATCCCGGGTCTCGCCAATCATGGTATTGGAGGGCGATTTGCGCCAGGCGAGAAACTGCCGCCACGCGGCATCCGCGGGAGTGGCGAATTCCTTCCAGATTCTGCGATTGGTGACGACGCTCAGGAATTCGTAACAACAAGGCCAGGGAATCGCCCAGACATCGTTCCCTTCCGCAAGTTCAGCCATTAGTGCGAAAGCGGCCTCTCCATGCCGCGCTTCACGCCGGTGGGCATAGACCAGGATACTGGAATCGACCGCGATCAACCGGCGTCAGGCTCGTTGTAGATTGCCACGCACAATTCGGGCCAAGTATATGCGTCAAGCGGATTCCTCGCGTTGGGGTTACCCGTCCTCAAATCCGGCATTGCGTAATTTGCGGCGGGCTTGGAATCGGACAGTACCCTGCGCAATCCTTCCTCGATGACCGCTCGCAAGGGCCGCCCGGACTCCCGCGCATGACGCTTGGCGCGTACGAGCAGTTGATCGTGCAGATCTATTGTCGTCTTCATTCGCCCATACTAGCAATATAAACAAATATGGGAAAGCAATATGTCATTCTCCCAGCACTGAGCGAATCCAGAGGCCGACGCGATCGATTTCGGGCATGCAGACTTCGTGGGCCATCGGATAGGTGTGATACTCCGGCGTCAATCCCTTTCCGCCCAAGCTTTCCACGGCCGCCCGGCCGAGAAATTCGGGCACCATCGGATCCATCAGGCCGTGACAGACGAGAATCGGAATGCCTTGCTGCGCAGGCTGCATGGCAACGCTGTCCGCGGTGGGAAAGTAAGTCGATAACGCGATGATTCCGCCGAGCCGCCGACCAAAGGAAAGCCCCGCCTCGAAGCAGACCGCCCCGCCCTGGGAGAATCCCGCGAGAACGATGCGTTCGCCTTCGACGCCGCGGTCGAGTTCGCGCCGGATCAACGCTTGCACCTTTGACGCCGATTCGCGCAATCCCGCTTCGTCGATGCTGCGCACGTTGTCGAGGCGGAGAATGTCGTACCAAGCCGGCATGAGATAGCCGTTATTGATCGTCACCGGAACCGAAGGCGCCGTCGGAAACACGAATCGAACCGCATAGTCCGCCGCCAGCTTCAATTGCGGCACGACAGGCACGAAGTCGTTGCCGTCGGCGCCGAGGCCATGGAGCCAGATGACCGAGGCGTCGACTTCGGCGGTCTCCGTTGAGAGCAACTCGATTACGGGCAGATCGCTCATTTGCGATTAAGTCACTCCGGTGGGAATTTCGCGAAGCCCGAAGCATATCGGCGAGATCGCCCCGCGTCCAGCCACTCCCCACGCCATCATTCTGCGCGGAGCGAAGCGCAGTCGCAGAATCTCCCTGTATATGGAACCTGGTTTGCGGCGAATGCGCGCCGTGACTTACACTCGCCGCATGAAACGCATCGCTGTTCTATTGTTGCTGATGGCTTTTTCCGACGGCGTCCGGTCGCAGGATGTGGGGCCCGAGGCCTTGCTCGGCACTTTCGAGGGACCGTTGGTCATCGGCCGGGACAGCATGACGCTGGCGTTCACTTTCAACATGGACGGAGGCGAATTGCGGGCGCAGTTGTTCAGTGCCGCAATGGGCATTTACGGCATGCCCGCGGACAGCGTCAGCGTCAGCGCAAACGCCGTGCGAATCGCCATCCCGCGCCTCGACCTCGAATTCACCGGCCGTCTGCGGTTCGACGAAAGCGGCGGCCAGGTCCAGCGCATCGACGGCGACTGGTTCCAATACAGCGAAATGGTGCCGGTAATACTGCTGCCGGTCGATGCGCCGAGTTTCTAGACGAATCCGCCGTAACCGGAACGTCCCTGCCACGAATCCTGGAAAGCCGATCGCACCTACTGCTTGTAGATCCGGCCGTCCTTCATGACGAAATGGACCTGGCCCATCAGCGAGATGTCGCTGGTCGGGTCTCCGGGCGCCGCGATGATGTCCGCGAGTTTGCCCGCTTCGATCGAGCCCAGTTCGCCGGCGCGGTCGAGCAGGACAGCTCCCGGCATCATCGCCGAGGTCAGCGCTTCGATCTCGGGCATGCCCGCTTCCACCATGTAGCCGAATTCCTTCCAGTTGTCGCCGTGGGGAGAAACGCCTGAATCGGTGCCGAAAACGATGTGTACGCCTTCCTCGTAGGCCGTGGCGAAAGTGTCCTGAATAAGCGGGCCGATCTCGCGCGCCTTCGGACGCACGGTTTCACTGAAGTAACCGTCGATTTCGGCCATTTCCGCAACGAACCTGCCGGCGATTATGGTCGGCACGAAAGCGGTTCCCCGCTCCCGCATCAAGCGCATGGTTTCCAGACTCATGTAGGTTCCGTGTTCGATGGAATCGACACCGGCGATTACCGCCCGCCGCATTCCCTCGTCGCCGTGGGCATGGGCCGCCACCTTGAATCCGTAGTCTCTCGCGGTTTCCACCACCGCGCGCAGTTCCGCGTCGTTGAACTGGGGATTCAGCCCGCTGGTGGCCTGGCTCAAAACGCCTCCCGTGGCGGTAATCTTGATGAGATCGGCCCGATCCTTGTATCGCTGCCGCACGGCCTGGGCCGCGTCCCCGGGGCTGTTGACGACGCCTTCCTTCGGCCCCGGATCGCCCATCAACTCGTCGTTGACGCCATTGCTGGGGTCGGCGTGGCCGCCGGTGGTGGCGAGGGACTTGCCCGCGGTCAGGATTCGCGGGCCGACGATATGTCCCCTGTCGATGGCGTCGCGCACATTGATCGAGACGTTATTGGCGCTGCCGAGGTCTCTCACCGTGGTGAATCCGGCCATCAGCGTCCGCTCGGCGTAGGGAACCGAGCCGAGCGCGTAATCCGCCGGGTCGAGACGGAACCGGTCGACGAAGTTGGTCGGGCTTTGCTCGGAAACGATGTGAACGTGGGCGTCGATCAGGCCCGGCATGCAGGTCGAATCGCCGAGGTCGACCGTGGTGGCGTCGTGCCGACCGTCGTGGACCGCGGCAATCCGGTTGCCCTGGACCTCGATGGTCATGTCTTCATGAACCGCAAGTTCGACTCCGTCGATCATTCGCGCGCAATAGATGAACGATTGCGCCGCGGCGGTCTGGGCGCAGAGCAGCAGGGCCAAAGGCGGCAGCAGTGTTCGGATCATGCGTGTTCTCTCTTTTTACGTGAATGCGAATTTAGCTCTGATTGGCTTCTCCCAATCAGGTTTTGCATGCCGTCCATGGCGCGAGGTTGGCGGCTTCGACCACCCCCAGTCTTGCCATCCATGGCAAGCCGTTCGGCCCTCAAAGAGCCTCGCTCTTTGTCGGCTCCGCCGACCGGGCCTCACCCCACCAAATCCGCTTTGCGGATTTGACTCCCCCGGAAGGGGAGTGAATCGGTGATCGGTCTCAGTCAACAGCCATTCGCACCATGGCGACGCGCTTGGGCACCTGGCCGACGGGAATCACGGCGACGACTTCCATGGATTCCACATCGACCGCGTAGGTGACGTGGTCCCCCGCGGCGCCCATGTAAGCGGTCTTGCCGTCCGGCGTGAAGGTGACCCATTCCGGATGCTGGCCGACGAACACCTGGCCGATTTCTTCCAGATCGGGCAGGGAGTGAATATAGACGTGGCTGTAGACCTTGCTCGTGGACCAGAGCGTGCTGCCGTCGGGGGAGACGCCGAGGCCATGGGCTGGAGCGCCTTGCAGGCCGTCATAATGCGCTTCCTCGCCGGGAACCGGCGGATGTTCGACCCGCGCCACTTCCCGGCGGGTGGCGAAATCGACCACCGCGAAGCCGTGGAAGCCCGACAATTGCACGAAGATGTTCTTTGTCGATCCGTCGGGATTGGCGTTGAAGGCCATGGGCCGGATACCCGAACTCATTTCCAGCGTCCAGGCGAGTTCGTCGGTTTCGGTGTCGATGACATTGATCGTGCTCGTGTGGATCGAGCCGGCCACGGCGTGCTTGCTGTCAGGGGTGGTGTAAATGTTGTGGATCGCGCCTTCCACCGGCAGCGTCTTGACGAGCTTCATGCTCGCCACGTCGATGATGTCCACCGAGCCCGGCATTTCCATGATGCCGACATAGACCTTGCTGCCGTCGCCCATGACCGCGACGTTGTTGGGCCGGCCGCTGAGGTGGATGCGCCGCTTGACGCGCATGGTGCGCGCGTCGACCACGTCGAGCGCGTGCATGGCCTCGTTGGTGATGTAAAGCTGGCTGCCGTCGGGAGCGCCGACGATGCCGTGGGGAATCTCGATGTCGGTGATCCTGCCGATGACCTCGTTGGTTTCGGGATCGATCACGTGGGAATCATCGCCGGCGGCATTGGTCTGAATGATGCGCACCGCGAGTTCCGCCGGTTCGCGCCGCTCGGTGGCGCCGGCCACCCAGTCGGCCATGATGCGCCATTCCGCGTCGTCCTGGCTCCGGAAATGCGTGCCGCCGCCATGAAAGGGATCGCCTCCGGCGTCCCGCGCCAGAACATGCGTCAACAGCCTGCTCAGCAGCGGATCCTCGCCGGGACGCACCATGGTCAACGCCGATTCGTAATTCATCCGCGACTGCTCCCCGGTCCAGAAAAACTCGCCTTCCTCAAGCGTCTGCAGGCGAAAATTGCTCGACCGGTAGTGGCATTGAATGCAGCGCACATTGCCTTCCCGTTTCGCCAGGAAGATGGGCTGCACCTCGTTCATGAAATAGTCGAAATCGGGAACGATTTCGCCGGACTGGGCAAAACCCGAAGCGCTGACAACAAGAGCGGCGAGCAGGGAAGTGATGCGAATCAACATGGCAAGCCTCCGAATCGGCCTAAGCATAGCGGCTCAGACCATGGTCTGATTGTTGTCCCGGATAGTAGGCAATTACTGTGAGAGTGTAAAACCCGGCTATTGTCACTTTTCCAACGAGATCCTGCGACTACGCGCAGGATGACCGTTTCTTCCACCGTCATTCTGTGCGCAGCGAAGCGTAGTCGCAGAATCTCATTGGCAATGATTGTGAGTCGAATTAACTCGACAAATATGATTTTGTCGAATAAACTCTACGAAATTGATATTGCAGAGTCTACTCGACAAATGGACAAGGACCAATTGCTGGAAATCGGCCGCGACTGGAGTTTCTGGGACCGCAGGCCGCCGAAATCCGTGGCGCGGGACGTCGAATTGCCCAAGGCGCTGTCCAACCGCACCACCCTGGTCATCCAGGGAGTGCGCCGCTGCGGCAAGTCCACCCTGCTCACCCAGATGATAGGCCGGTACGGGCTGGAGCGAAAAAACTGCCTGTTCGTCAACTTCGAGGATCCCCGCCTCGCCGGCCACCTGAACTTCGAAAGCCTGGAGAATCTTACCCGCGCGTTCGCCGACGCAAGACCGGATGCGGCGCCACTCACGGTTTTTCTGGACGAAATTCAATGGGTGACGGGATGGGAGCGATGGTTGGCTTCGAAGCTCGAACGACCTGACCGCTTCCGGTTCGTGATCAGTGGTTCCAACGCTCATCTGCTTTCGGGGGAACTGTCCACCGTACTGACCGGCCGGCACGTCACCGTCGAATTGTTCCCCTTCGATCCGGCCGAGTTCCGCAAGCTTCGCCCCGAAGCTTCGCTCGCCGACTACCTGCATCACGGCGGCTTCCCGGAGCCTGTCGCAAGCGAGGATGGAGACTTGCTGCTGCGCCAGTATTTCAGCGACATATTGCAACGCGACGTGCGCGAACGGGTCGGCGCACGATCTTCGCTCAGTCTCAGGCAAGTCGTGCAGATGGTCTTCGAGTCAGCGGGCTCCGAGCTCAGCCTGCGCAGGATCGCCGCCGCCAGCGGCATTGCCGTTGAGACAGTAGCGGCCTACCTCGAAGCCTGCGAGCAGGCCTACCTGCTTTTTTCCTGCCCGTGGTTCGCCTTCTCGGAACGCAAACGCTCGCACCGCAATCGGAAGTACTACCCCGTCGATACCGCCCTGCGGCGTGTTTCCTTCACGCGCGCGGGCCAGGACATGGGCAAAGCGCTCGAATGCGCCACTTTCGTGGAACTGCGGAAGCGCGGATTCGACGTGTTCTACTGGCGCGACGCGGGCGAAGTGGATTTCGTCGTTCAATCCGTCGAAGGACCGACGCCGATGCAGGTCAGCCTCGACGGCGCCGCCGAGCGCCACATGCGCTCGCTCGACGCCTTCCACGAAACGTTCCCAACTGCCTGCGAACCCGTGATCGTAACCATGGACAACTTCCCGAACGTCCTTGCGAACATCTCGCCCTTCAGTCCGGCGACTGCTTAGCTTTACGCAATCGCCTTAATCGCCGGAAACTATTCAACATTTCCAATGGTTTATTCAATCAAATCAGACAGTTAACAGCATAAGGACAAGAACCAACAACGTATTTGAGTTGTACGGATTATTTGATACGCTGTCGGCCACGCTCTGACAACGTTTGGATTATGCAATGGCGAGAATGGCAGTGTTAATGGCGATCATGGTCTGCGCACTACAATGCAGTCCTGAAGGTTCGTCATTGGATCAACGAAATGGACCGGAAGGCTTTTCGCCGATGCAACGCGTCCAAGTTACGGCAATTGGTAACGGCAACGCAGTAGTTTGCAACTCTATTCTCGATTTAATCGACTTTATGGAGGCGCGAGCAGCCAGGGATGAGGCTAGGATTCAATTGTTGTCAGACAATTACTGCCACGGAGTCGAACCGGGCGTGATCGGTACTGTGTTACGAGATTACGGGTCCTATTCTGAGATCAGCTATGTGGAATACAACGGACGACGATATACAGTAGTCATCCTATCTTCAAATCTTGAGGCGATCTAATCAAGATCAGTTCCAATAAAATGACAGGAAGCCAGATTGTGATCGAATCAACCGAAGAAGTATCGATATTCAAACGAACAAAAGCTTGGACATTGCGGGGATTCTCGTTGGCGTCGTTGAAATCTCTCTCTTTACTCAAACATTTAGGTGCCACATGATCTACTTTTTTGAAGATGAGGAAAAGTACGAAACTTGGCTATCGTTAAACCAGGCAAATGGCTTTGTCATAAATAACCTTAAAGGGAATGATCCCAAGCCGTGGAAACCCAAGGAAGAAGATGGAGGATTGAGGCTACACAGGGCAACTTGTAAGAGACTTAACGACCCACTATACCGTGGGGCTCGTACTAAACCCTTCGGAAAGCTTTGTGGTACCAGCAAACAGAGATTAGTCCTTGACTGCGAGAACAGAACTGGAAAGAAGCCAACGGAATGCAAAGCAAGAAGCAGCGAATGTTTCAATTAGCTTCCTCTCCAAAATTAACATTGTGTTTCATGGGACGGCGAACCCTCCTTTACCAGAGACACGTTTAGCCATACAACTATGAGTACAGCAACTAAAAAACTTAGGTTTATCTGCCCGTAATTTCTCCATTCTCATATAGGGCAAAGTAAATTTAGAACTTGGCGATATACAAATAATCTATCTGCCTTTGACAATTGAGCATCCATCAAAGACGAAGTGGATTCTCGAATTGAATTTTCAATCAATTTCAGATCAACAACGCTTTCGTATTGCTCAAAAAATTCGTGTAGCGTCATCTGCTCGTTGTACCCATCTCGCCAGTAAATTTTGGTCTCTATACGATAAAAACAGGGAGATAACACGAATTCTTCGATCTCTTCCTCAATGGAATCTTGCGCTTGTGATGTTGATACTTGCATAAATAGTATCAACGATATGAGGATCAACCTTCCCATTTTTCGACTCCCGAACTCTGTCACTGCCCCTGCTGGCGACGAAGCCATTATGGCATAAACGTATCGATCGTAATAAAGATTGTCAGCGTGTTCGAGCCACGTACGGTCATTTTCCGCAAAGGCAGGCAGCAAACGCTGTACGGTCACAAGATCAAATCGGCCGCGGGCAAAAACTGCTAGGGGCTGGACGTGTTCGAGGAGCCCGACATTCCGCGCTCTTCACGCACAACCTAGTGCGAATCGCCCGACTGTGGGTCGGACCACGCCGGAAACGACACAAACTCGAGTCGGGTCAACGAAAAGCCATCGCCCGGACACCCAGCCGCCACAAATCGGGCGGCATAGGCGAACGAGAGAGCGATAAGAAAACGGAGTTTATTGATCAAATTCTACTAAGGGGGATCAAATGGCTCATCAAATGCGTTTGCACTGACTCGCACAGTTAAATCATCTGATAGCCCTTCAATCTTCTTCAAAACCTCAGATGAGCTATTCTCATAAAATGTCAGAATAAATCCGTATATATGATCATCTTTACTGGCAATCTCTTGTGCTTCCCACTCTAGCGATTTCAACTCATTAACTGTAATGCCGAGTTCCCCAGCTAGCTGGTTTCCGGTTGTATGCGCTAAACCATACTTCAGTTTCGGGTCAACCCAGTCATCATTGACTGACCCTACGACCTTAATATCATAATCCATAAATCCGCGCTTTCCGGCAATGCGAAATAGCGTGACCTGCACATCCATATCAATGGTGTCGCCCCAAAATGGCTTATCTAGGGGTGTACCTTGCAGTTGCCCGGAAACCATGATTTCAAGTACATCCCCCATATCCTCTATTTTTGCATCCTCATAATATGGATAGTCCGTAAACTCAGCGTTGGTTTCAGCCATAGTGCCAGCCAAGGAATCTGAAATTTCGGCATCATTCTCCCTTAACAACACTTCCATAATGTATGTCTCCAGCGAATCATAGAGCCACACACTCCCGCCAAAGTGTCCCTCCTTCTGCAAGAAAGCGGATAGCAAATTGGCAAGATCGCGGGACTTCAGAACGTCATCTGGCAATTCGGATAGACGTGAGCGGCGCTTTTCGATTAAGGGAACATCAGGAACAAGGATCGCAGCCTCTTCCAGACTATCCAGCCGGTAGGTCTTTTCAGCGATTAGGGCCGCATGGCTCTTATACCCGAAAAAGGCCGCAACCAACTCCCTAGCGTGAGAAGCTTTAAGTTTGCCTGATGATTGAGAAGCGTAGATTGTGCGCAAATGATCTGCACACAGCTTTGATAGATTACTCATGCGAGTTCTCCTTTTATAAACAATGCTGGACTAACAGTAGTACGAGAGTGTTTAAGTCACTACGCTTGCCAGCAGGTTCAGTAAAAGGCCATCTGCATGAGCAGGTGTAGCTAGGTTGCCGTCTTTTTGGTCGCTCTCAGCCAAGGCGTTCGGCTCCGAGGCATTAAGTTAGCAAAGACTAGCAAGAATGGGAAGGGTGGGAATTCAAACTGTGGGTTTGCACACCAAGATGGCCGAACAACATCGCAGGCTAACTACATCGCCTCGAAAGTGACGGGCCAGGCGGCGCCTTCAGCGGAGAATCTGCCGCCGAAAGCCTTGATGAAGGCCGGTTCGTTTTCCAGCGCGGCGCGCAATTGCGGCGACAGGAAGATGCTGCCGCTTGCCATGGCGCGCGGACGGTCTAGCAGTTCCGGGCCGACGAGGTTTACCGACACCGGTGCTGACGGATCGCCGAAGAGGAGTCCGAGGGCCTGGGTTCGCAAGGGGCCGTCCTCGGAAATTTGCAGATTCCATTCCAGCAAGTTCAGCGATGATTCGAAGCGGATTTCCCCGACGACGCCGAATCCGTCTTCATCGTCGATTGCCAGGGTTCCGGTTCGCGCCGGCGGCGGTGCGCCGTCGACAAGTTCGGGCGTTACGGCCGGCGCCTGGCGCCGGGGGTAGCCCGATTCGAATGCGTGGCCGATGGCAAGCAGACGTTCGTCTTCGAGAAATCCGGCGAGCAATTCCATACCGACCGGCAGACCGGAATCGCTGAATCCGGCAGGCAGCGAGAGCGCCGGCAGTCCCGAATTGGCGGCGATGCTGCAGTTGTTGCCGGGCTGGGATTCGCCGATGAATACGGGAATCTGCCCGATGGTCGGGTAGACGATGGCGTCGAGTTCGTTGTCTTCGAACACTTGCTCGACCGCAGTTCGCAATTCGCCCCGCGTCGCCAGCGCCTCCTGGTAAGCTTCTTCGTCGCGCTCGGCATCGCGCGAGCGGGTCAACTGCCCGGCAACGGCCTGGTGGTAGAGCCCGAGATCGACGATGTCCGCCAATCCCGCGATCCGTTCGCTGCCGAACTGTTCGAGATATTGATCGAGATCGCCGCGGAATTCGTGTCCGATCACGCCGGAGCGGCTGATCAGATCGGCCACTTCGGGAATCTCCACCGAAACGACGGTCACGCCTTGCCCTTCCAGCCATTCGAGCGCGTCTTCGATGACGCCGCGGGTGGCGCCGTCGGCGCGCTCGAAATATCCGTCAAGCTTGCCGAAACGGAGACCTTCGAGGCTGACTTCGCCAAGCCTTTCGCGAAAGCGCGTCGGCGGCATGCCGCGCACGGCCTCGGTAGCGGGATCGTTGGCGTCGAAGCCGAACACGGCGTCGAGCACGATGGCCAGATCGTCGATATTGCGGGCGAGCGGGCCGGCAGTGTCCTGGGTATGCGACAGCGGCATCACACCATAAATGCTGGAGGCGCCCTTGCTGGGCCGCAGTCCCACCAGGTTGTTGAAAGCCGAGGGAATGCGGATCGATCCGCAAGTGTCCGAGCCCATGCCGACCGCGCCCAGGCTTGCCGCCACCGCCGCGCCGGTGCCGCCGCTGGAACCGCCGGGTACGCGCCGGTAATCGTAGGGATTGCGCGTCTGGCCGGTCAGCGAACTGACGCTGGTGATGCCGTAGGCGTATTCGTGCAAGTTGGTTTTCGCCAGCACGACGGCGCCCGCGGCAATCAGCTTTTCGACCTGGGTCGCTGCCGCATTGGGAACGAAATCCGCCAGCGCCACCGAACTACCTGTGGTCGGCATGTCGGTCGTGTTGTAGTTGTCCTTCACCAGCACCGGGATGCCGTGCAAGGGTCCGCGCGGACCGCTGGCCGCGCGTTCGCGGTCGAGTTGGCCCGCGATCTCGCGCGCGGCGGTATTGACTCGCACGATGCTGTTCAGGCGCGGACCGGCGCGGTCATAGACTTCGATCCGCGCCAGATATTGCTCGACGAGTTGTACGGAAGTGACTTCGCCGCTTGCTAGCATCCGCTGCAAGTCGGCGATCGAAGTTTCATATACGGACTGTGCGTCTGCTTCAGGCCCGCAGGCCTGCAAACAGGCGCACAGAAGCGCAATCAAGACTTTCGCGGCAGGCGCCCTCATCGCGGGTTCTCGTGGCTTGCTCCGCCGTCATTCTGCGCGCAGTCGCAGAATCTCCTGATGATCCGCAGAGATTCTGGGACTCCGCTTCGCTCCGCGCAGAATGGCAGAAGCAGGGCTCAGGGCATGCGCGCGGCCCGGATCTCGATTTCCAGCAGCCAGCCGTCCACTACCAGGTCGGCTATTTCCAGAAACGATCGCACGGGCTTGTTGGGATTTTCCTCGGTGCCGAAGAATTCGAGATACCCTTCGTTGAATGCCGCGAAATCCACTTCGCCGTTCTCATCGGCCACGGCGAATACCCGCACTTGCACGACATCGCTCATCGACCAGCCCAGCCCTTCCAGCGTGTCCCTGAAGCGGCTGAAGGTATCGACAGCCTGCTGACGTATGTCGCCCCAGGTGCCGTCTTCCTGCGGCCGCGCGCCGGAGCCGCTCAGGTACAGGGTTTCGGCGCCCGGCGGAATGGTAATGGCGGTATAGAACAGGTTGCCTTCGTTATGCCGGGTGATTTCCTGCGCGGCGGCCAGCGGCGTAAACGCAAGAGCCAGGATGACGAAAGCGGTTTTGAATACTTGCATGGGATATTCCTCAATCATTGATGGGATGGTGCTGCGGCTTCGGCTCCCCCGGCTTCCGCGCCGAGGAACCGCTGGGTGATCATACCGCTGGTTATGGCGCCGTTGACGTTCAGCGCCGTGCGCGCCATGTCGATCAGCGGCTCGATGGAAATGAGCAAGGCCGCCACGGTGACCGGGAAGCCCATGGCCGGCAATACCACCAGCGCCGCGGCGGTGGCGCCGCCGCCGACTCCGGCGATGCCGAAGGAGCCAATGGCGATGATCAATACCAGGCTGGCGATGAATCCGAAATCGATATCGACGCCCATGGTCGGCGCGACCATCACCGCCAGCATCGCCGGATAGATGCCCGCGCAGCCGTTCTGTCCGATGGTGGCGCCGAAGGAAGCGGCGATGTTGGCGACTGGAGGCGCCACGTTCAATTCCTCGACCTGGGCGCGAATCGTCAGCGGAATCGTCGCGGCCGAACTGCGGGTGACGAACGCGAAGGTCAGCACCGGCCAGACCCTGCGGAAATAATCCGGCACATTGGCGCCGATCAGTCCGATCATGAAGGCGTGTACGACGAACATGATGGCGATGGCAATATAGGAAGCAACCACGAATCCGATCAGGGTGACGATGGCGTCGCCGTCGGACGTGGCGATGACGCGCGTCATCAGCGCCAGCACGCCATAAGGCGTCAGCGCCATGACGATATGCACCAGCTTCATGATGACGGCCTGGGCCGAGTCGAGGAAGCCGCGAATGCGCGGACCCTGCTCCGAATCTTCCTCGCAGACGAGCAGCGCGGCGATGCCGATCAAGAGTCCGAAGACCACCACGGCGATGATGGAAGTGTCGCGCGCGCCGGTAAGGTCAAGGAAGATATTGCTGGAAATGAAGCTGACCAGCAGTTGCGGAAAGGTCAGGTCGGCGATCGTGCCCTGGCGCGATTCGAGCGCCTCGGCCCGCGCCAGTTCCGCCGGTCCGGCGGCGAGTTCGCCGGCATTGAGGCCGGAAATCGAAGCCATGGCGATGCCGACCAGGGCGGCGATCACGGTCGTTCCCACGAGCAGGCCGACGATCGAGCCCCCGATCTTGCCGAGCGAACGGATCTCCCGCACCTTGACCACCGCCGCGATCATCATCACCAGCACCAGCGGCATGATGATCAGCCGCAACAGGTTGACATAGCCGTTGGCGACGACATTGGTCCATTCGATCGTCTGCCCGGTGACCTCTGTGCCGGTACCGAATACGAATTGCAGATAGAAACCGTAGCCCGTGCCGACCAGCAGCCCGGTCAGTACCCGGCGCGACAGCCCCATGTCGCGGCGCGACAACTGGAACAGAAAGCCCAGCAGGGCGGCGAAAACGACGAGATTGAAAATGGCCATGGAGGACATGCGAATTCTCCCCGCCGGCTGCTCTGAACCGGCCGCCGACCGCCATGCGGCCGCTTTTGCTTTGCGGTAATGAACAATTCCATGGAAGGAATTGTTCAGCCAATTTTAGTCAGACAAGCTGTTTATGTACGCGACCACGTTGTTGATATCGTTCTCGCCGTTCAGCCCCGTGGTCATCACGCGCATCTGCGCGCCATAGACATCCCGCGGGTGTACGCCGCGGTACCCGGCCAGAAAATTCCTGATCTGGGTAACCATGTACCAGTCGTTCTGCCCCGCCAGGGCCGGCGCTCCCAGCGCCTCGTTGCCTTCGGCGGCCGCGCCGTGGCAGGTGGCGCAGGGCTGGTACAGCGTCCTGCCGGCATCGATGTCACCGCTGATCGTATGCTCCGCGGGAACGTAATTCCAGCCGCCTACCCACTCGATAATATCCTGTATGGACTCGTCCGTCAGCATGGCGGCCATGGGCTGCATGGCGACGCCTTCGATATCGTCGGGATGCGTGCCGCGGATGCCGTCCCGGTAGTTCTCGAGTTGCCGCTTCAGGTACCAGGGCTCCATGCCCGCGAGCCGCGGCGCCTGCACGCCTTCGTTGCCGCGTCCGTCCGCGCCGTGACAGGTGGTGCAATAACGGTCGTCAAAAGGCTCGCGCTCCGCCGCCGACGCCAGGGAGGCGATGCACAGAAGGCAAATCAGCGCAAGGCGAATCATGCCGGCGCATTCCGCAGGCGGCGATCGACATCGTTCATGGCCCAGTGCGCCGAAAGCAGCGCACTTTCCATCCAGGCCGAACGCATGCTGACCTGGTCGCCGATCATGTAATGCCTGCCGTTCACCGGCGCTTGCAGCGTGCGGTAGTGTTCTTCGGTCTCGCCGGTCCAGCCTTCGCGGAAGCTGCGTCTCCAGCGCGCGGAACAGCCAAGCATGTGATTCATGCGATGCCAGCCCACGGTGACCGGCTTTTCGACGAGATTGCGATATTTGGGATGCACTTTCTCGCCGTCGGCGAGATGGGCTTCGACGCGTTCCTGTTGCGTCATGCGGGTGTGGTGCATGCCGCCGCCGTAATCGTATGCGGCAAGAATGACGCCTTTCTGCTGGTGGATGCCTGCCACGGGATACCAGATCTGCTGGCTGCGGTTGTTCATCCAGGAAATGCCGCCGTAGATGTCCTGCTTTTCCCAGAAGCGCTCCTTCGCCTGGAAGGCGGCCTTGTAGGCTTCGCCGCGGAGCACGAATTTCAGCGCCCGCGAGTAGTCGGCGGGGAAATTGTGATCGAGACCCGTGACGAGGTGCGTCGGTATGCAGTTGAAGCAATAGTCGGCCCGGATCTGCCGGCGTGCGCCGTCCTGGTCGTAGGCGACTTCAACGCCGTCGTCGCGCACCTGGATCGATGCGACCATGGCGCGGTAACTGACGCGGTCGCCGACCTGGCGCAGGAAGCCTTCGGTGATCCGGTCCATGCCGCCCCGGGCTTGCAGCAGGATGGGGCCGGTTTCGCCTTCGTTGGTGCTCAGCAGCCTCATCGCCAGAGGCGTCTTGAGCAGGTCGCGGAAGGCGATGATGTCCTTCTGCGCGCCCTCGCTGAGAAAACCGCCGGCAGCATAGCCGGCATTGAAACTGCCGCGGTAAACATCGTCTTCGGACAGGTCGCCGAAACCGCGGATCATGCCGAGCAGGGTTTCGGCTTCCGCCTCGGTAAACGGTTCGTCCATGTCGGATTCGTGCATGGCCTTGGCCATCAATTCCGCGACAAACCCGCGCAAGTGGGTCGTGTATTCGATGTTCCGGACGGGCTTGCCGTCGAGCAAGGCGTCGTCCTGCACCCAGCAAGTCTTGTTCTCGTTGATGAAGATTTCGAGTTCGACGCCGAGTTCCTTGCAGTAATTGAGCAAAGTGCGGTGGGTATTGGGAATGCGCGCGGCCCCGGCGTTGAAGTACATATGCGGCTCGTCGTCGAACTCGCAATATTGCCGGTTGCCGAGTTCGTCGATGAGCGTGCCATGGCGCACGGTGAAGATGCGGCCGCCGCAGCGGTGGGAGGCTTCGAGCACGGTGCAATCCCATCCCGCCTTGCCGAGTTCGTAGGCGGTTGCGAGTCCTGAGATGCCGCCGCCTAGAATGACCGCGCTGCGACCGTTGCCGGCGGCCAGATCCAGTGTCGAGGCCGCCGCGTCGGCCGGCATGATGCCGAGCGCCGCGCCCGCTTTTACAACCGCCCCGGCGCCCCCGGCCGCCGCGAGCAAGTTGAGAAATTCACGTCTGCTTACAGGTTTGCCCACACCAGCCCCCTCACTGATGATGTGTGGCTGTCGACGATGCCACGATTCCGGCAGATTCTGCGACTCCGCTTCGCTGCGCGCGAAATGACGAACGGCACGAACGTCCTGCGAGCCTGCTTTGCATCAGACGCACTTTCACGTCATTCCGCACGCAGTCGCGGAATCTGTTCCTTGCAATGCAGGCATTACCGGAAAGGCTCGTAACGGTGACCCGCCGAAGTTCGCCGTGCAATAATCGATTGCTCCAACAGATGATTTTAGCAAAGGATGACCATGCCGAAAAACGCCGAATTTCCGGCGCCGATCCGCCGGCTGCCGCCGCTCGCGGGACACGAGGGCGCGTTGAAACTGGACGCCGAAGGATGCGATGTCGTATTCGCCACCTATACCGCGGGCACGGTGCTTGAGCCCCATCATCACGAAACCGACAATGTCGGCGTCGTAACCCGTGGAGCGATCCTGCTCACCATGGGAGGCAAGTCAGAGCGCCTCGGGCCGGGGGACTGGTATCACGTGCCCGCCGGGACGATACACGCGGCGGAATTCCTCGAAGACACCACCGAAGTCGAATTCTGGTTTCACAATTGAAGAGGCCGTATTGATTCGCAGGCTGGCCGGGGAGTAAGCAGAGCGACCGAATCTACGCGTCGCGTTCGAACGTCGCGAGCGGCCGCCCGGAGTTGATCGCCACGACTACACGGGAACCGGGCTCAAGCCGATTCTCGTGATTGGCGCGCACCTGCACGGCGATGCCCGCGTCGAGTCCAACGCGATATAGCCAGGTTTCGCCTTCGTATTGCGCCGACACGACTTCGCCATTGCCGTCCCCGGCGCCCCGCGCCACCGACAGATCGTCTGGCCGCAACAGAACGTCGACTTCTCCATTCATGGCGGATGTCGCCGCCACCGTTCCCAACTCCGTCGCCACGGTCGCGCCGGCCGCCCTACCGGGAAGAAAGCTCGCTTCGCCAAGAAAGGAAGCGACGAATCGGCTGGCGGGCCGTGAAAAGCAGCGTTCGGGGTCGGCCAATTGTTCCAGCCGGCCCTGGCGCAGAACGCCGAGGCGATCACCGACCGAAAGGGCCTCCGCCTGATCGTGGGTCACCCAGACTGCTGGAATGCCCGCCGCCTTGAGCGCCTCGCGAATCTCCCGGCGCAGACTGTCCTTGAGCGCCGCGTCGAGATTGGAAAGCGGTTCGTCGAGCAGTACCAGCGCGGGTTCGTGCGCCAGCGTGCGCGCCAGGGCAACCCGCTGTTTCTGACCACCGGAAAGCGTGGCGGGCGTGGCATGACGATAGTCGTACAGTCCCAGTAATCGCAGCCAATGCTCCGCCCGCGCATTGTCCTTCAGCCGGAAGCCGGCGTTTTCCAGCACGGTCAGATGCGGAAACAGGGCGAAGTCCTGGAAAACCATGCCCACGTTGCGCTGTTCGGGAGGAATGGCGGCGCTTGCCGATGCCCGCCACCGGTCCATTCGAATTTCTCCGGCGGCAATGGGAACGAGACCGGCGATGGCGTGCAAAATAGTGGTCTTGCCGCATGCGGTGGGGCCGACAAGGGTAAGAATCTCGTCCCGGGCCAGTGCGAAACTCACCTCGTCGATCACCCGCGTGGTTCCGTAATTCACGCACAGCTTGCTGACTTCAAGCATTATTTCCGCCTTTCCTCAATCAGCGCCAATGCAGACCGCCGCTCCCCCGACAGCATCAGGGCGAGCCCCAGCCCCGACATCAATACAAGCATCAGGCCCGGAATGGCCGCGCGGCCAAAGTAACCCGCTTCATATACCCGCCACAAATAGGTGGCAAGCGTCTCGAATCCGGTCGGGGCCAACAGCAGGGTGGCCGGCAATTCGCGCATCGCTTCGAGAAAGACCAGGGCGCCGCCCGCCACCATGCCGCGCAGCGTCAAGGGCAGGGACACCCGCCGCAACACTTCCCGCGGACCTGCGCCCAATATCCTGGCGGCGTTGATCAGGCTGGTGTCGAGCTGTTCCGCCGCGGATCGGATCGAGCCCACGGCCAATGGCAGGAATCGCAGCACGTAGGCGAATACCAGCAGACCGAGAGTCTGATACAGGAAAGGCGCCTGCAAACCGACATAGACCAGCGCCGTGCCCATGACGATGCCGGGCACGCCGAATCCCAGATAGGTCACCCGTTCCAGCAGCCGGCCCAGCCTGCCACTGACCGCCGCAAAAGCGACCGGCAAGGCCAGCGCCACCGCCATGCACGCGGCCAGCAGCGAGGCCAGAGTGGAATTCCAGGCGAGACTGAATTCGAAACCGCCGCTTCCGTCGCGCAACAGCCAGACGCTGAAAATCGCCAGCGGCAGCCCGATGGCAAGCAAAATGGCCGGCGCCATGGCTGTTAGGTACAAGGCCGTCTGCCACGTCCGCGGCCATATCGCCAGCGCGCGGCCGGGCCGTTCCGGCGTTGCGGATATCCTGGATTCCAGGAACAGCACCAGACCGACGATGACAAGCAACTGCAGCGACAACATGGCTGCCTGTTCGAGCCCGAAGGCGTTGTATTCCACATAAATTGCCCGAGTGAAGGTATCGAGCCCCATGATCGCCGGCGTGCCGAAATCCGAAAAGGCATACAGCGCCGCGAGCAGGCCGCCGGCGGCCATTCCGGTCGCCGCCCGCGGCAGCGCCACGCGCCACAGGCTGCGCGGCAGACTCAGGCCGAGCGTGCGCGCGGCGTTGATCAGGCCGGCGTCCTGGCTCATTAACGCAGCCCGCGTGGTCAGCAGGACGAAGGGATAGGTATACAGCGTCATGACCAGCGCCGCCCCGAACAGTCCGCGCGCCGGGGGAGTCGACATTGCGAACAGGTTTTCGAGTTCGCCGCCGGGGCCAAAGGCGGCGTAAAACGTAAACGCCCCGATATAGCTCGGCATGGCGAGCGGGGCCGCGAGCAGAACGAGCCACAGCCGGGACCACGGCAGGCGCACGTAAGCCGTTAACAAAGCCAGCGGGACACCGAGCAGCAATGCGCCGATCACGGTCAGGAATACCAGCAACAGCGTGTTCGCCAGCAGATCCAGATTGCGCGCCGCGAAGAACTCCGGATCGTCGCCGAGCAGACCGAACAGCACCAGCACCGGCAATATAGCCAGCAGCGATACTACCAGCGCAAACGGATAGGACTTCGGCCAGCGTGTCATAGGACGCCGACTTCGCGCATCAGATCCAGCGTGGGGCGCAAGTCGGCAAGCAGGGTAAGGTCGATCTCGGGAGGAGCGATGCTGGCCAGGTCCGGCAGCCCTCGCGGCGTTGCGACGCCGCCCACCAGCGGAATCTCGAAAGCTTCGTTGGCCAGGTATGTCTGTACTTCCCTGGTGAGCAGATAGCGAATGAAGTCGATCGGCAGGTCGCCCCCGGCAAGCGCGAGAATGCCGGAAGCGTTGACCAGGCAGCCTGCGTCGTTTTTGGTGAAGGCCATCGCCACGCGGGCGTCGGGCATACCCGATTTCAGACGCAAGGTGTAATAATGATTGGCAAAGCCGACCTGCACCTCGCCGCGCTCCACGCCCATGACGACGCCGAGTTCTCCCGCATAGGACGTCGCGGTCTCGTTGATGCCGCGAAGCCAATCGGCCGTCGCCTGATCGCCTTCGAGCAGGCGCATGGCGGTGACGAACGACTGAAACGAGGCATAGGCGGGCGCCCAGCCGATGGCGAGCCCGCTCTCTGGCAGGGACATGACGTCGGCGGGAACGCGTTCGGCCGAAAGTTGTTCCGTATTGAAAGGCAGCGTCCGAATGCGTCCGGTTACGGGCGCCCATTGCGGATAGCGAAAGCCCGGCTGGAGCTGGCGCGTCAAGTCATCAGGCAGGTCGCGCGCCAAGCCGGCTTCATTGATCACGCCGATGGCGCCCGAGTCGACCGCCCAGAACACATCGGCGCGCCGTACGCCGGCCTCCGCCTCCGCGACGATGGCGTTCGCCAGGGCCGCGGTCGGACCGCGGCGAATGTTCAGCGTGAAATCGGGATTGCGCTCTTCGACCGCCGCCAGCACATTCTCGTACAAGCCGCCTTCGCCGCGACCGAGATACAGCGTGAGTTCGCCTTCCAGCGCGGGCAGTTCGTCAACCGGAACCGCTGCGGAAGACTGGGCGAAACCGCTGGCTGGCGCCAGCGGCAGAGAGCCCATGGCGCCCGACATGGCCAGGCCTTGCAGGAAGGATCGACGTCTCATTCAGAAGACGCTGGCCCGATTCTGTTCGGCTTCTTCCAGCAGCGACTTGGCCCGGTCCAGCTTGCTTTGCATCGCCTGTACGACGCCGCGCACATTATCGAGGCTGGCGCCGCTTTCCATGGCTTGGGGCAAGGTCACATTGAAGTCCACCTCAAGGTCCACCACCAGCTCCGCGTCCTGTTCGATCAGTATGCCTTCCACGCCTTCGAAACGAGTCAGGTATGTGTCGAATACGATGCTGGTCGCCTCTTCCGGCAGTTGCTCGGCGTATTTGGCCACGACCCGGTCGAGACGCTGCTTGATTTCGTCCAGCGTTTCAGTCGGTGTGGTCGCCTCGGTGACCTCGATCACCGCGGTAAGTCCTCGCTGCTGGAACTGGGCGGCCATCTTGACCGCACCCAGGGCCTGCCACAGCGACTGTTCCAGCATTGCCTGCTGGACGCGCACGTCGGCGACCGGCGCTTCCGCCTCGATCGCCTGTCGAACGCCGAACAGACCCTGCCAGATGGATGCGTAAATCGGAATGTAGTTGGTTTCGATCGCATCGTGAAAGATTACCGCTTCCCAATGCTCCATCACGGCTTCCGGATTCGACGCCGCCAGACCGCCGCTTTCGTAAGTATCGACGATGCCGTCGAACTGTTCGATCAACCAGACCACCTCGTCGCCGTATTCCAGCAGATGCGCCTGCAGGTCGTTGACGTGATCCCCGATGGGACCGTCCGCGGCTGCATTGCCGGCCGCCAGCATGGCTGCCAGTCCCAGCGCCGGGATCAGGCTGTCGAATTTCAGCTTCTGGAGATTCATTGAAATTTCCTGTGCGTATGTATAACGAATCGCAAATGATAACGATTATCAATAACTGCGTAAACCGCCTTGCGGCATTTTTGCCCCAATTTCCCGACACCCGCGCGGGCGGTAAACACTCCCCCGCCGGGAGAGTCGAATCTGTGAAACAGATTCGGTGGGGGAATTCCGCACGCGGCTGATCGCCGAAATGAGACTTGCCGCCCGCCAAGCGCGCTCGTGGACTTGCTCCGCGATACATGCTTTCATCCGCCGAACCGCACAAGGGTCCCTCACCATGAGCAACGGAGCAGCGGACAAAATCGATATCGGCACTAAGCTGGCCGACACGCAACAGGCAGTTGCCGAAGCCTACCGCAAGCCCGCATACCGTTATTTCGTATTGGGGCTGCTAACGGTCGTTTACGTTTTCAACTTCATCGACCGCCAGGTAATCAATGTCCTGGCGGCGTACATCATCGAAGACCTGCAAATCAGCGACGGCCAGTTCGGCATGCTGTCGGGACTCGCCTTCGCCGCCATTTACACTACACTCGGCATTCCCATCGCGCGCTGGGCCGACCTCGGAAACCGGCGCAACATCATCGCCCTCGCGGTCACCGTCTGGAGCACGATGACGGTGCTATGCGGGACGGCGCAGAACTTCGTCCAGTTGTTCATGGCGCGATTCGGCGTCGGGGTCGGCGAAGCCGGCGGCTCTCCGCCGGCCCACTCGATCGTTTCCGACATCTTCCCCGTCGAACAGCGCGCCACCGCCCTTTCGATCTATTCGCTCGGCGTATACGGCGGCATTCTCGTCAGCACCGTCGGCGGCGCCTATCTCGTGCAAATGTTCGACTGGCGCACGGCCTTCGTGGTCGTGGGCCTCCCCGGCCTGCTGCTCGCCGTGCTCGTGCGCCTGTTCATCAAGGAGCCGCCGCGGGGCATGGCGGAGGCGCGACGCGACGCGGCGCCGCCGGGATTTTTACAGGTGCTGGGCTTTCTCTGGCAGCGCAAGTCCTTTCGCCACCTTTCGTTTGCTTGCGCCCTGCACGCCTTCGTAACCTACGGCATGGGCAATTTCATGCCGCTGTTTCTCGGCCGCGTGCATGGCATGCCCATCATCGACATCGGCTGGTATTACGGCCTGGTCGCAGGCATCGGCGGCCTCGCGGGCACGTATTTCGGCGGCTGGATTTCAGACCGCACGGCGAAGCGGACCGGAGACAAGACCTGGTACGTCTGGATTCCCTTCATCTCCACCGTGATCGCGATTCCCTTCGCGCTGAACACGTTGCTGCTCATGCCGAACGGCTACATCGCCGCCTATTCCTACCTGCTGCCGGTGTTCTGCGGCGGCTGGTACCTGGCGCCCTGCCTCGCCTCGACGCAGTTCCTGGTGGGCTTGCGCATGCGCGCCATGGGTACGGCGGTGCTGCTGTTCGTACTCAACCTGATCGGCCTCGGTCTCGGCCCGATGATCACGGGATTCGTCAGCGACGCTCTTGAGCCTTCGTTCGGCAACGACGCCCTGCGCTACGCCATGGCGATCACGGTGATGGTCAATGTCTGGTGCGCCGCCCACTACTACTGGAGCGCCCGCACCATCAGGCAGGACTTCGAGAACGCTCCCGCGTAAGGTGGCTTCGAACCGTCGCCGTCTGGCGGTCCGTGTTCAGCGGACGCCGTAAATACGTCCCTGTAGGCTTCGGGCTCGGCTTCCTGCCTCGCACGCCCGCTGAACACGGCCCGCCAGACGGCGACTCACGCAGTGCAGGCCCGGGAAGACGTCATTTTGTGTGCAGCGGAGCGGAGTCGCAGAATCCAAAAAAACCAAAGGTAATTCTAAGAGAAATTCATTCATTGGATTCCTTCCAACGCTTGTTTTAGTTCGACAAATGCCTCGTGAAAGAAATTCTTGTAATACTCATCCAATGGTTCTCCCAAGTGCGGTTTCTCGCCCACTGTAGGTTGTCTAATCCATTCGTAGTTAATCCAGTCTTCGACGGGCCCAGTCCAATGTTCCGATGGTCGTGCCATGCGTTCCCCAAATTTCCTGTTCGTCCCGTCCGGAGTCACGGCAACAAATGGCGAGGGAAATTCAATATCTTGCACATCCCAATCCTTGTCCCCGCGGTCAAACCGGAAACCCATCCATAGTGCTAATCCGTATCCCGGAATACCGCTTATCCATTGCTCACCTCGTTCGTGTTTGACTACCCACCTTTTGGTTCCCAACTTGTCGCCGTCAATGATGTTGGCCAGACCACTGCTGAACCAAGCTTCATTTTGCAGTTCAACAAGCTTTCCTCCAACTTCAGAATTTAAACTAACGACCATCGCTCTCAGACTTGCGGTCCTCAGCTTGCCATCCATTTTCCAGTCCTCCATCAATCTCAGTAGTTCGATAACCAATTCCCGGTGATTTTTGACACCTTTATGCTCCTGCAGAAAGTCGTAAACTTTTGACCATCTCAGATGTTTGAATCTTACTCCTTCGTCGCTGAAAGAATCTGTTGCGGAAGAGTATTTGGTTAGATACACCAAGGTGCTTGACTGTGATTCCGGCCTTGCCTTTAGAATTTTGGCGTAATCTGCCAACTGATTCTCACCTTCGCCAGAATCGATCTTGTTCTCCACGATTATCCAGTGTCGAGCGTCTTGGACATCTTTCGCCTCCATCCAGATATCGGGTCTACGAAGTTTACAACTATCCGCAACGGTAAACCCGCGTTGCGTTTCTATACGCACCGACCGTATTTTCTCGACCTCGGACAGCCATGCGGCCAACGCAATACGAAGCTCATCGTATTTCTGTATGACCGCTACAAAGGTTTCCGTGAAGTAGTCTTCGCGTGGCGTTCTTTGTTCGCGCTGACGGTATTGGAATATGCGATTGAATATGGAAGACATTGTGCCCTGCTTCATTCAAATGCGCACAAGCCCTTACGGCAGTAAAGCGTCAAAAAGTGACTTCATCACGCGATTTCCTGCATTCGTTTGATTCGACTCAGGCGCGCCGCGAAAGCTAATACCGCGTATATGTCGTCTCGCTCGAGATCTTCATAGTCGGCGAGAATCTCATCTGTCGTCATTCCTGAACTGAGTAGTTCCAAGATCGTTTCCACAGGATAGCGCAGGCCCCGTATGCAGGGTTTGCCATGGTAAATCTCCGGGTTTGTTGTAATGCGCTCGGTGAACTTCATAAGGTCTAATCCTGACGATTTAATTGTCGAAGCTGTCTGTAAACAATATGCGCTGGCTCATTTTCCAACCATTCGGCATCAGCCGCCAACTGATCCGATAAATCCCGGAACTGCGGATCACAGGCGCCCGATCGTCAGCGGCCTGGTGCGTGATCAGGGCCAGGTTTTCCGTCAATGCGGCATCTTCGCTGATTTCAAGAAAGCGGATTCCGGACATGTGATGACGAGATTGCCGATCCGCCAGACGGCCGTTATGAGATTCCACGGCGTAATCCAGAATCGCCTGCTTTCCTTCCAGCAGAGAGCCAGCAACCGGTTCGCCGCCAAGACGGCGTTCCATGACGGCGTCTTCGGTGAACAACTCAGCAAAATCCGCCGAGCGCTTGCTGTCCCAACGAATAGCGTATTCCGCGATCAACTCCTGGATCGCCAGCCTTGACGCCAATTCATCCGGGCCGTGCAGTTCGGCGCCGGCAGCCACCATCGGCAGAATGATCGAAAAGAGTGTGAGCAGTCTTTCCATCAGTTGTAAAACCAGAATTCAACTTTGATGGACATGGCTGTTCTCCGAATGCCGCTGGTGCGCATTGTTAATTTCCGAAAATCGGTCAGCGTCCTCTAGGTTTACTTTTCCTATCTGGCGTTTTGACGCTTTCAGCTCCCTGCTTTGCCATTTGCGGACCAGCCTTCAGCGCTTCATCGAACTCCTTCAACAGCCTCTTGACCAATTCATTCCCTTGTTCTTCCAGACTGAGGGGTTCGCGTTGGTAGCCCGGCACATAGGTTTCCATGATTTCTGCTCCACTCCGAAATTTCCTGCTTTCACTGACTCTGTTCATGATTTGCCTCCGTTTCATATCTAGCCATAATTCTGGGGTTCAATGCAGCATCGAAGTAATGCTTTCTTTTCACCCAAACGAATCCATCTCCCTTGGAGATCACTGCGACGTCGATCGGGCCACCGACGGTCTCCAACTCCGGCGTGACGCGGCACCTGAACTTGGTCAGATTCACCAGCGCTTCGGCCATAGACGCCAACTCATCCTTTGGAAGAGATTCAACTATATCAGCTGCCGGCCTCCAGTAATCCTGCTGTTTCTCCTGCCATTGCCCCCTACTCCGATTTGGTTCCAGTCGATAGTCCCAGGGCGACAGTCCGGCCCTTGAGAAGATCGTAGCGCGTCACTTTGCTCTATCGCGATAGTCTTCGCAAGTCAGACGTGGATTCTGCGACTCCGCTTCGCTTCGCGCAGAATGACAGCGGAAAAAGGCTGAATTTTGCACGATGTGAGTCGTTGTCGGGTGGCGGAGGGTTCAGCGGGCGTGCGAGGCAGGACGCCGAGCCCGAAGCCTACAGGGATGTATTTACGGCGTCCGCTGAACCCTCCGCCACCCGAGAGCGACGGCTCGAAGCCACTTAATCTTCGCTAAGGGTTTCGGCGGCTTCGAGGGCTTGCGAAACGTTGCTCACGGCATGGACCTTCAAGCCGGCGACAGGTTTGCGCGGGGCGTTGGCGGTGGGGGCTATGGCGTGGCGGAAGCCGTGCTTGGCGGCTTCGCGCAGACGTTCCTGGCCGCCGGGAACCGGGCGGATTTCGCCGGCCAGGCCCACTTCGCCGAATACGACCAGGTCTCTTGGCAGGGGCCGGTCGCGAAAACTGGAAACGACGGCCAGCAGCAGCGCCAGGTCGGCGCTGGTCTCGGATACCTTGACCCCGCCGACCACGTTCACGAAAACGTCCTGGTCGGCCATGAACAGGCCGCCATGGCGATGCAGCACCGCGAGCAACATCGCGAGCCGGTTGTGTTCCAGCCCCACCGCCACGCGGCGCGGATTGCCCAGCGCGCTGGCGTCGACCAGGGCCTGGATCTCGACCAGCAGCGGACGAGTGCCCTCCCACAAGGCGACCACGAGCGAACCCGGCGCTTCCTCTTCGGCCCGGGCGAGGAAGATCGCGGAAGGATTGCGCACTTCCTTCAGGCCGGTTTCGGTCATGGCGAAGACACCGAGTTCGTTTACGGCGCCGAAGCGATTCTTGTGCGCGCGCAAGATTCGATAGCGCGACTCGTTGCCTCCTTCGAGCATGAGGAAACAGTCGATCATGTGTTCGAGCACCTTGGGTCCGGCGAGATTGCCTTCCTTGGTTACATGGCCGACCAGGAACAGCACGGTGTCGGTCTGCTTGGCGTACTGGATCAGGTGGGCCGCGCATTCGCGCACCTGGGTCACGCTGCCCGGCGCGGAAGGAATTTCCGCGCTATGCATAACCTGGATGGAGTCCACCACGAGTAATTCAGGCTTGTGCCGGGCGGCGGCCTTGAGAATTTCCTCGACGCCGGTTTCCGAGAGCAACTTGAGATTGTCCCGCGGCAATTGCAGCCGGCGCGCGCGCATGCCCACCTGTTGCGGGGATTCCTCGCCGGTGACATAGAGCGCCTGCCTGTCCTGCCCGGCCAGTACGCACATGACCTGCAACAGCAAGGTGCTCTTGCCGGCGCCCGGATTGCCGCCGATCAACACGACCGAACCGGAGACGAGGCCGCCGCCGAGCACCCGGTCGAGTTCAGCCAGCCCGCTGGAAAATCTGGGCAATTCGGCGAGATCGATATCGGCGAGTTGGGTTACTTCGCTTTGCGCGCCGGCATAGCCCTGCCTGCGCGCCCCGCGGCCGCTCTCGGCCGGGCCGGGATTGAATTGCACCAGGGTATTCCAGGCGTTGCAGGCGCCGCATTGTCCCTGCCATTTGGCGTAGTCTGCGCCGCAGTCACTGCATACGAAGGCGGTTTTCGCTTTGGCCACGGGCGGCGCCTTCAGATATGAAGTTTCGGCACCCGCGCGGTAACGCGGGTGAAAAGTTCGTATGCGATCGTGCCCGCGCGCGCGGCGACTTCGTCCGCGTCGAGTCCTTCGCCCCAGAGAACGACTTCGCTGCCCGGCTTCACGTCATCCAGTTCGCCAAGGTCCACCGTAATCATGTCCATGGACACGCGGCCCACGAGCTTGCAAGGCTCCCAGCCGCCGCCGCTGGCGACGAGCACCGGCGTGCCGTTGACCGCCGAGCGCGGATAACCGTCCGCATAGCCGATGGAAACCACGCCCATGCGCGTATCGCGCGGGAAACGCCAGGTCGCGCCATAACCGACGGCTTCGCCAGCCTTCACCTCGCGTACGGCAAGCAGCCGCGCGCGCAAGCTCATGACCGGGCGCAGTCCGAGTTCGGCGGCGCTGCTGCCGGCCAAGGGCGAACTGCCGTAAAGCATGATGCCGGGGCGGACGAAATCGTAATGGGCGTCGGGCAGGCACAGAATGCCCGAGGAAGCCGACATGCTGCTCGGCGGTGGCGCGTCGAGTTCGGCGGCAAGATCGCGATGCAGATGTTCGAACGCGAGGAGTTGTTCCCGGGTGAAGGCCGCCGAACCCGGATCGTCGAGATCGTCGGCCCAGGCCAGATGCGACATCAGACGGATTTCCAAGTCTTCGCGCCGGCCAAACTCCGCGCCCGCGGCCAGGCAGCTTGCTGTCGACAACCCGAGCCGGTTCATCCCCGTGTTCTGCTTCAGCCAGACCGTCAGGCGCCCATCCCGCTCCATGCTGAACTCGCGCAACAGGCGCAACTGGCTTTCCTCATGCAGGACCGGCTGGAGATCGAGCGTTGCGCAATCCTGCAATTCGTCGCTGTCGCGGAATCCGTTCAGGCATTGGATCGGCAAGTCCGGCTGCAGCTTCCGCAAGCGGCGCGCCTCGTCCATGGTCGCCACGGCGAAGCCGCAAATGCCGGCTTCGGCGTCGCGCAACGCTTCGGCGCATTCGGCCATGCCATGGCCGTAAGCGTCGGCCTTGACTACGGCGATGATGCCGGCTTCGGGGCAGAGTTCGCGCACACGGCCGAGATTGTGCCGCAAGGCTGCGAGATCGATGGTGACCCAGGCTCTTTGAAGAGAGCCTCGTTGGGGGGAGTCTCGATGGGGTGAAATCATGCTCACAAAGTCAGGTTGGCGGACCTGAGTAGCTATAGACATCGCCCTGCTTCGCGAGGTTTTCAAACTTGGTGAGATTGTGCAGGAAACTCAGTTTCACGGTTCCGATTTCGCCGTTGCGGTGCTTGCCGATGATGACTTCGGCGACTCCCTTGTCTTCTTCCTTGGTGTCTTCCTTCTTGTAGACCTCTTCGCGATACAGAAAAACGATCACATCCGCGTCCTGTTCGATGGCGCCGGATTCGCGCAGATCCGACATGATCGGCCGCTTGTTCGGCCGCTGTTCGAGGCCGCGATTCAACTGCGACAGCGCCATCACCGGGCATTCGAACTCACGCGCCATCAGTTTCATGGACCTGGAAATCTCCGAAATTTCTCCAACGCGGTTTTCCGTCGTTCTACTCAGGTGCATGAGTTGGAGATAATCCACCACGATCAGCCCCAGTTTGCCGTCATGCTGCTGGCAAATGCGGCGCGCGCGGGCGCGCATGTCGGTCGGCGAAAGTCCGGAAGCGTCGTCGATATACAAGGGTTTGTCCTTCAGCCGGCGCAAGGTTCCATCCAGTTTGGAAAGCTCATTGGCGGAGAGTTTCCCGACCCGGATTTTCGAATGATCGATGCGTCCGACCGAGGACAGCATACGAAAGATCAGGCTTTGCGCCGGCATTTCGAGGCTGAACACGAGAACGGGCAGCTCCTGATGCAAAATCGCGTGTTCGACCGCGTTCATCGCGAATGCCGTCTTGCCCATGGACGGTCGGCCCGCGACCACGATGAGATCGGATTTCTGCCAGCCGGATGTGATTCTGTCGAGATCGATGAAACCGCTGGCCATGCCGGTGAGATCGGAGCCCGATGTCCTCAACTCCTCGATTCGGTCCATGGCTTTGCCCAGCAATGGATTGAGCGCTTCGGGCCCCTTGTCCTTGGGACGCTCATTGGCGATGCCGAATATCCGCTGTTCGGCCTGATCGAGAATTTCCGCTACCGGAGCGCCTTCGGTGTTGTAGCAATTGTCGATGATCTTGTTGCCCGCACTGATCAGCTTGCGCAATACAGCCCTGTCGTGAACGATTTCAGCGTAGTGCCGCATATTCGCCGTGCCGCGGGCGTTCTCCGCAAGATCGCCGAGATAATCCGCGCCCCCGGCGGCTTCCAGTTTTCCATGGGAAATCAGTACCTCGGCCAGGGTCAGCGTGTCGATGGGTTTGCCGTCCCTGTCCTGCTCGAGCATCGCCTCGTAGATTTGACGGTGTTCGGGGAAATAGAAGTCCTCGGCGAGCAGCAAATCCGCCGCCTCGAACCAACTCTCGCCAACGAGCATCAGCCCGCCGAGCACGGCCTGCTCGGCGTCGCGGGAATGGGGAGGAACGCTCAGTTGCCGCGTCTCGGAGTCGTCTGCTGGACCTGGGAAGGGCTGCGCTGCTGTGGCCATAATCCGAACTTGCGGCGGTGGTGCGGTCCCGGTTGGCGGGATCGCTCGGCTGCCGAAAATATCTATTTATATCAATATGTTACAGGAGCGCAAATACGCCGCCGCAAATCCAGTGTACTACAAAGGCCCGCAAGTTTCCCAACTGCCGAAGCAAGCCATCCGAGCCGTCCGCGGAACCCTTCCCGTTGAGTGGCTTGAGCCACAGATCGAGGCGAACGGCGAACGAATCGACCGCAACGGCGAACTCATCGCGCAATTGCGGGAGCGCATGGCCGCCGTGGAAGTGCGCGTCGGTGCTTTGGAAGACATCGTGCGCTTTTTCCACCCGCCCGGAGGCGATTCGCCGCAGGGACCCTGAACTCCCCGCAACAATTTCCCGGGACACTGCCTGGTACGGAACTTGACCGAAACCTTAGTTGGTCATATTCTTAGCTAATCCAAAAAAGGAAAGAATTTCATGGTTACCGTGAATGTCCATGAGGCGAAAACCAAGTTGTCGCAACTGCTCACGAAAGTGGAAGCGGGCGAGGATGTGATCATCGCCCGCAGCGGCACTCCGGTGGCGCGGCTTGAGCGCGTACGGAAACCGGCCAAGCGCAAATTCGGCTCGATGAAGGGCCGAATTGAGCTTGGAGACGAGTTTTTCGATCCCCTGCCGGAAGACGAATTGGCGTATTGGGAGGGCCGTTGAGCTTTGAGGCTGTTGCTCGATACGCACGCGCTCTTCTGGTGGTTTTCCGGCAGCGCCAGACTATCCACACGCGCCCGCCAGGCCATCGAAGACGAAAGCAACGATGTTCTGGTGAGCGCCGCGACAGCCTGGGAAATCACAACCAAGCATCGCCTGGGGAAATTGCCCGAGGCCGCACCCTTGGCCGCGGACATCACAGGAGCCTTGACCAGTCAAGGCTTTGACGAACTGCCCATCACCGTCACCGACGCGTCTCGCGCCGGTTCCCTCGCCGGCCCCCTCCGCGACCCCTTCGACAGAATGTTACTTGCCCAAGCGCTATCATACGAACTTACCTTGGTTTCCAACGAGTCGATTTTCGAACGATACGGCATCCATCGGCTTTGGTGAATTTTCCGCCGCCTAGCTGATGCTTGGAGTAAATTACATATCAAATTCTTGATATAGAACCCAAGAAGAATCTCCGAAGGAACCCAAGTTACCGACGTCAATGGCATTCTCAACGGTATCGGAATCAGTAATGAACTGAAATAGACTCAATTCGGTGAATTCTCCCGACAGGATCAAGTCGTCAATAATCTTGTCAGAGTCTTCAGTGGATATGCCGTAGACAACGTTCGCCTGATGTTGCAACAACCGTTTGAGGTTCCCTTCATAAAGTATGTTCGCTATTTCAAGAGCAATGTTATCCGAACTTTCCAGTAAAGACGCAACTTGACCTATCAAAGGAACAGTTTCGGAATTAGGAGAATTGATATTCTCCAGAAAACTTGGAGTGATTGTATAAATGATCTCAATTGCGTCCTCAATAACTGGATCATTTTCGTGTTTGAGCACGATATTCCCAAACAGACGAACTTCTCCAGAAAAATTAATAATATCAATAGTTCTGCTGATTCCATCTCTTTGAAGATCAATTTGGAAACTATCTTCCCTCTCTAACAGTTGATTTATGTCAATCAACTCAAATGATTTGTCCATCCCCACAGTCAGTTCAATATATCCCTTATCTTTACCATCAAAACTTGTCTGAGCGGGAAAGTTAATACTTTCAACAGCAACTCTTTCATCTTGTTGTAGATTGTCAGAATTCGGTACATATGCCGAATCTCTCAGCAACTGGATAACTTGTCTATAATCTCCTTCGTAATCGTAGTTTCCTTCATCTCTCAATTTTTGAATTATCAAAGCAACCGCACCAGCAAGATAAGGAGCAGCAAATGAAGTTCCACTTATGTTTTTCTCATACTCCCCCGAAGGAAAGTACGCATGACCGTAATCCTCCAATACAGCAAAATGGTTATGTTCTTCAGAACCGGCATGATTCGAGAAGCCGTATAACTCAATAGGGTCTTCTGGCCTCAAAGCGGAGGCAACAATCATATTGTCATAATCATTCACATAATTCAAAATATCGTTAGTACGGAACCCATCCATAGCTGCGCCGTTGTTCCCAGCAGCCATAACGACAATAATTCCATTTTCGTGCGCCAATCTGAGAGCTTCTTGATGTTCCGGTTTGTCATATCCCAAACTGCCAGACCAATTTACTACATCAACACCTTGCTCAAAAAACCATCTAAAAATTCCTTCTTCAAACCCAGGAATATGAATATTTAGATCACTCAAATCAGGATCCGCAAAATAAAGTTGAGCGTCAAAAGCCACTCCCGTTACATCCCTATGGTTTTCTGAACCAGTCTCAGATTTCTCGCCATTTCCTCCCAAGGATGCTGGAAGGTGATTCTCTGCCACAATATACTGTGCAACTCTAAATCCGTGGGCGCCACGTGCTGCGACTGTATCAATGCGAATAGTTAAATCAGGAAATTCATGACTTGCAGCTTCCGAGTCCATCCCTTCACCCGCATCAATGACACCAATCTTCACACCTTCACCAGTATATCCAGCCCTCCATGCTTCTAGTGCATTCAAAGCATTCAGAGCTGTGTTGTTATTGAACTCTGATTCTTCAAGTTTTTGAAGATCATCTGAATCAATGTTCAATCCTAGTGCCTTGTTCAGATCAATCATTCCGTATCCGTACAAATTGGAATATCCATTTTCATTAATTACATGTTCAAATTCAGCCATTTCTATTTCCTCAATTTGTCATTGATCACAATTCTGAAACATTTCTCCCTTGTAAAACATCGTCAATAATTTTGGCCGATTCAGATGCCATATTTGTAATACTTTTTACATAATAACTTACCAAACCATGCTGTGAACTTTCAATTGCTTTATCGCTCCCAATTTTATTATACGCTTCGACTATTGTTGGCAAATTTGTATACCAAGAATTATAACTCTCATCCATGAATACAGTTAGTGGTTGCCAATTATTATTTCGATTCCTATTCCAAACACTATTGGGTAACGGTTCTACTTTTTGAAAAATTCTTTCAACAATTTCAATTTGATACTTTTTATAGTCTTTCTGATCTCGATTAGCAATTCGTATGCCTATCATCCAACGATTCATTGAAAATTTTTCTCCGGAGGAATGAAGAACAATGCCGATCCCGTCTTGTTTGCGCACTCCGGCAGGTCCAGGTCCAGATCCATAGTTTTTACGGAATAAGGAAATCAAGTACCATCGTTCACTCGCGTTGCGTTTTGGAGATCGGGGAGGTAAAAGAATTGCTGGATTTTCAAAACCATTCTCCAAAGAAAATGCTGCAATTTTTGAGTAGATTTCCTCGAAAATAGACTTACATATTTCATATTTCAGAGTTTCAAAGGATTCAGATATGATTCTAGCTGTTCGGATATGATTTTTGTCTTGGAGAATAAATTCTCTGACTGCCTGCGTTTCGCTTTCGTTTGCCATGTTTTGTCCTCCAAATCGTATTTCACAAAAGTTTTTCGCGTCGAGCAAGAATGATCGTAATCTATCAACTTCGCACTTTTCCCGGTATTCCGCAAACCAGTCAGCCAGAGTAAATTTGATGTCGAATCCTATGTACTGATCTTCCCTTCTCGCGTCGTTCTTGCCACCTGTGTCAGAGTCAGCGGTATTACTGGAATCAAACTCCGAGTCGGAGTCACTAATGTCCGATTCCGAATATTGAAAGGTGGATTCGATGCAGTAAGCCATGACCAAAAATTGACCAGACCAGCATCTGTATTCAGAAGTTTTGAGACTGGATTCCGATGGAAACTCTCCTCTTGGTGAGAGATAAATCAGTACAAATTTGTCTTTATCGTATCCTTCTCTTAAGTGCTTCAAATAATCTGCTACTTGACGATGCTGATCCTCAGCGTATGGTTTGTTTTCAATAGCCAGACAGTATCGCCCGGAATTGCTCTCTATCTTTACGTAGATGTCCACTTTACGTCCATCTTCTATTGTTTTCTCCCTCGCGACACTGATTCTCTCTGATCTCAAGTCCGGCCAGCTTGAATCGACAACACAGTTTTCTTCGTTCCGTAACTTGTTCAGGAACGACTGTAGGAATGAAGCGCCCTGGCCATGTTTGCCATTCGGATTGAAAAGGTCGGCGATAATGCGGGAGAGGCCCAGTTCGTCGGTGCGAAGGTAATCGAGTACATTAAAA
Source organism: Pseudomonadales bacterium (assembly GCA_963664805.2). Classification (GTDB taxonomy): domain Bacteria; phylum Pseudomonadota; class Gammaproteobacteria; order Pseudomonadales; family Pseudohongiellaceae; genus UBA9145. The sequence continues at coordinate 1,697,532 of OY761612.1, forward strand.
CGGTGAGCGAAAACTTGATTCATTTTCTTGTCGAGTTCCCGCGCTGCTTCCAGTTTGGGAGTCAAACCGGAAACAAGGTCACGGATGTTGTCCGCAGTCACTTCGTCGTACCGCGGCAGGCAGCTTTCAATGCCGCTGAAGAATTGTCCGAGGTTGCTTGCTTCCATCTGTTTCCCCAAGTGCGGTGGCAGCTTACCCACGTTCAGCCGGAATCGTCAAATCGGTCAGATTCTGCCACGCTTGCTTGGGTTCTTGGCAACCTCCCGAATCATCGGCGAGCTCACGGGTAGGCGAATATCGATTGTGCCGGCTCGCGTCCAATACCGCGCCGATGGGAGCGCGGCGCAGCAGTTCCGCCAGTGAATCGATACCGCTCATTCTTCCTCCGTGTGTTGAGAGACATATTGATAAAACTCTTCCAGACTGATTTGGTCGTTGGCGATTTTTATTATTTTTTCAGGCAACTCGGATATTTTCATGGACCCAATACTTGTCTTGATGAGCTTGGTTTCCTCACGCGAAAATTTGTGCGTTATATTGTTTTTCTTTAATAGCGCAAGAAATCCTGCCAATGCGGAGCGTTTATTGCCGTCCACAAATGGATGGAACTTCACCATGTCATACAAAAACTTGCAGGAAGAATAGGTTTTTGGTTTATCGTGCTTGTGTTCTTCATCGTCTTGCGTCAGTTCAAAGACATGCATCATTCGATCTGTCAGCGATTCCAAAAGAATCGGCTTCAAAACGGCCTCCGGAATTTCTTCCAGATAAAACCTTCGCAAAATGGCATCTCGAATCCTTGAGATTTCCGTTTGATTCAAAGTGTTCATTTTACCTTGTCATACTCCGCAAGCTGCTTAAACCAGGCATCGTGCTCGGCTAATATTTGTTCAATTTCCTTCGCCGACAATTCTCTGAAAATCTTTTCGGGCGAATTTTCCGATGCTTCCTGTTTATCTTCATTTCTCATGCTTCAATCCTCGCGCGCAAGCCTTTTCAGCCCTTGATGCAGACCACCTGACGCAATGTATGCACCACATCCACCAGGTCACGCTGGGCCGCCATAACCGCATCGATGTCTTTGTATGCGCCGGGTGTCTCGTCCAGCACTCCGTAGTCTTTTCGGCATTCCACGCCTTCGGTTGCCGCCCTGTGGTCGTCAACCGTGAAGCGGCGCTTGGCATCCGTGCGCGACATGGCGCGGCCCGCGCCGTGGGAACAGGAATGGAACGATGCCTCGTTGCCCTTTCCGCGCACGATATAGGAACGTGCGCCCATGCTGCCGGGGATGATGCCGAGGTCTCCCTCCCGCGCCCGCACCGCGCCCTTGCGGGTGACGTACACGCTCGCGCCGTAGTGCTCTTCCCGTTCGACATAGTTGTGGTGGCAGTTGACCACCTTCTCCCGGGCAGTGAATGGCGGCAGGCGCTTTTTCAGCACTTTCAGCGTTTCCGCCATCATCGTCTGCCGATTGACGTAGGCGTAGTCCTGCGCCCATCCCACGGCCCTGGTGTAGTCCTCGAACAACTCGGTTCCTTCGCTGAAATACGCGAGATCCCGGTCGGGCAGGTTCTTGATGTGATGCTTGCCCATGTCCTTTTTGGCCTGTTGAATGAACCACATGCCAATGACGTTGCCGATGCCCCTCGACCCGGAGTGCAGCATCACCCACACCTTGTCGCTCTCGTCCAGGCAGATTTCAAGAAAGTGGTTCCCGCCGCCCAGCGTGCCGCTTTGCCTGGCGGCGGTTTCCAAAAGCGGCTTTTTCCTGCGCCTGGCGACCTTCGGGTGCTTGTCTTCAAGCCACCGAATGAATTTTTCATCGCCGTCCGAAAGCCGCCGCACCGGGGTATCGTGCATGTCGAACCCGACCGGGACCGCGGCCTCGATGTCGGCGCGGATTTCGCGCAGGCTCTCGGGCAGGTCGCCGGCATCGATTCCATCCAGTCTGGCCGCCATCATGCCGCAGCCGATGTCGACGCCGACTGCTGCCGGAATGATCACATCCTTGGTCGGAATGACGCTTCCCACCGTCGCGCCGAGCCCCCAGTGGACATCCGGCATCGCCGCGACGTGATGGTGGACGAACGGCATTCGCGCGGTGTTGATCAGTTGCTGCCGCGCCCGGTCCTCCAGCGGCACCCCGTCAATCCAGGCATAGATCGGCTTCTCCCCGGATTCGATGCGGTGGTAGTACTGTTCGTTCACGGCTGATCTCCTTGATTCCGGCTATGCTTAGAAGGCTAGCAGCCGGATGCGTCAGATTTGGACGCACCGATCAGGAATTTTCGCAAGATTCATTTGTGCGAATGCATAGCCGTTTCATCGGCAATGATCGGGCTTTCTGATCTCGTGCCCATTGTCGGGAGACTTTCGGCAAGCTCCGCCGGCCCTGACTTTCATGCCGCAATAGACGCAATTCGACATGTTGTTCCTCCGTTCGATGCGTTCGCTCCAAGCGCAGACCAACTGCCCGACTGGTCGGATTCGATCCCATTTGGGACGGAAATCCGGGAATCGACGCGATTGGCCGCATCCCGCCTTCCAAGTATTCATGCGCCACCCCCTTTGCGGTTGCGTCGCGACTTGAGGCGCTTTGCCGCGTTTTCGGTCTGCCGCAAGGCCGCGAGTTGCGCGTCGAGTTCGCGAACCTTCGCCGGGTGAGTTGCCGCATATAGCTTGCCGAGAAGATTCCGCAGGTGGTTCGCCCGCTCGTCGAGGCCGGAGCGCGCAAGTCTTTCGACTGCCGATTCGAATTCCTTGATCTCCTCCACCCGAACGCCGACGATGTGGCGCAGAAAACTCGAACGCAACCGCCAGTGCTTTCTGCGGTCGCTCGATTCGACGATTTCGAGTGGGCCGAAAATCATTTCCACCGTGTTGCGCATCCGCTCGGCGGTTTTCCGCTTCACGCCGAAACAGTCCTGGATGTCGTTCAGGGTCAAGCCTCGTCGAGCGCCTTGAAGCGCTACGGCGAGTTTGACGATGTTGCCTGCAAGTTCGTGTCTCATGTTCAGTTTCTCCTGTGTTGGAACTCCGGTGAACGCTTTCGGTTTCACCGCGAGGGGAACAAGTCGAAACGAACAGGCTTTGGCCCCGCGTAAAGGCCGGGTTTTTCATCCCTTGTTGCAATTTGTGACATTTGGCCCGCCGTCGAGAAACAGGCGGTGAAGAGGGCTACAAACCGATATTGCGTGTTTTCCAGAATTGAATTGTTTGATGCGGCCAAATCTGACGCATGCGGCAGCTACAGTTGACGAATCGGAGGCGCTTCGGGAGTTTTTGGCCTTTAGCAGGCCATAAAACCCGTGCCGTGGACATCTTTGAAAACCCCTGGAGGATCAGATCATGCTGAACGCATACGAAAATCACTTGTTGAACGCTTACCTGGCCAATACCGTCCGCTCGCTTCGCCACTGGTCGTCGATGACGCCGGATCTCGTTGAATGGCTGCTGGACGACTGGGACGACTACCGGTTCGCCGACAGCGCGGGCCCGCGAACGGAGCGCGGCGCGGCTGCCGCTCAGCGGCGGCAATTGCAAAAGCGCTGGGAAGAATCGGAGAAACGGAAGAACGGACGAATAAAGTCGGTTTCCCCGAAGACTTTCGAACTCGCCCGGGAAATTGTGCTCGCCAGCCTTGCGCCGAAACCGCCCAAGCTCGACTCGACGGCCAGAAGGCTGCGCGAACTGCAAAAAGTCGTCGGCTTGAGCGATGTGGACCGGGATGTGCTGGAGTTGTTGCTGCGCTACGCAACCTGCGACGCAGTCGATTCCATGATCGACGAAGTCTTCGGCAGTCCCGGACGCAACAAGCGGATAATGAACGTGGCCGGCCTCGCGCTGACGATGCCGCTTGGCCGGCGGCGAAAAAGCATCGCCGCAAGCTTGGACCGGCAATCATTGCTGGTAAAGGCGGGACTGGTGGAGCTTGACGACGACGGCGACGTGGATGTTCCGCGCTGGCTGCACAAACTCACCGTGCCGGAAAGCAAATCCTCGGACATCAGGCAGTTGCTGCTGCAAACGGCGACGCCGAGCGAACTGGAATGGAGCGATTTCGATCATGTAGCCGAGTGCAGGGACCATATCGCGGATTTGCTGAAGGGTGCGCTGCGCGAGCGCGCGAAAGGCGTCAACGTCTTGCTGTACGGCCCGCCTGGAACCGGCAAAACCGAGTTCTGCAAGATTCTGGCGCGGCAACTGGGAACCAGGCTGTACACCGTCGGCGAGGCCGACGAAGACGGCATGGAACCGACGCGCAACGAGAGACAGCAGGAACTGATCTTCGCCCAGCGCTTGCTCGCGAGCGACGACAATTCACTGTTGCTGTTCGATGAAATGGAAGATCTGCTTGGCGGAGATTTCGACCTCGCGGCGCTTTTCGGCGGCATGGGAATGAAGAGCTCGGGCCATCGCCAGGGCGATTCCAAGGTGTTCATGCACCGGTTGCTGGAAGAGACGCCGATTCCGGTGCTGTGGACGATGAACAATGCCGGTTCGGTCAGCCCGGCGATACTCCGGCGCATGATGTTTGCCCTTGAGTTGCGTCCGCCGGGCGCGAATATCAGGGCGCGCGTGTGGGCGCGGCAACTTGAAAGGAATCGAATCGCCGCCACCCCGGGCGAGATTCGTGAACTGGCCCGCGAGTTCGACGCCACGCCGGCGGTGGCGGCCGGCGCCACGGCGGCGGCGCGAATAGGCGACGGCAATCTGGCAAAAGTTCGGGTTGGCGTTCGCAGCTTGCAGAAATTGCTGTCGGGCGACAAACCGCGCCGGAAAACCCCGGTCGAGTTCGATCTGGGATTGATTCAGGCCGACACCGATCCCAAGTCGCTGGCCGACCGGATCGCTTCCACGGCGAAACGCGACTTCTCGCTCTGCCTGCAAGGCCCGCCGGGAACCGGTAAAAGCGCCTTCGTCAGATACCTGGCGGAACGACTTGGGCTGGAGGTCATGCACATGCGCGCATCGGACCTCATGTCGATGTGGGTCGGCCAGACCGAAAAACTCATCGCCCGCGCCTTCGCCGAAGCGCGCGATTCGGAAGCGTTTCTGATCTTCGACGAGGCGGAGTCGCTGCTGTCCGACCGCCGCCAGGCGAGCAAGAGCTGGGAAGTCAGTCAGGTCAACGAAATGCTGACCTGGATGGAAAGCCACCCGCTGCCGTTCGCCTGCACGACGAACTACGCCGACCGACTCGACGAGGCAACCTTGCGCCGCTTCACCTTCAAGGTGACGCTCGACTACCTGACGGCGGAACAGGCGCGTTTCGCGTTCGGCAAGTTTTTCTCGCTGGAACCGTCGGCCGGGTTGAATCTGATTTCGGCCTTGACGCCGGGAGACTTCGCCGTGGTGCGCAAGAAAGCCGAAGTGCTCGGTTGCCTGGATGAACCCGACACCCTGGCGGCCATGTTGCGGGCCGAAAGCGATGCGAAGCCCAATCGCCCGAAGTCGATCGGATTTCTCGACTAGTGCGGCGGGGAACGCCAAAGCGCCTGGAGCGGGACGCTCCCGGCGCGGCAACGAATTTCGCCGAAAATTTGCCATTTTCGCTCGACCTGTACTAAATGAAAGGGCACGGAATGCAACTCTCGCCAAGGAGACCCTGAGAATGCAGATGCAAATGCCCGATATGCCACACCGTATCCTGAACGCTATTCTGATTGTCGCCAGTGTCCAAATGCTGGCAATCGCCGGGGGCGGGTGGGTGCTGTACCAGTCCGCGCTGTCCGAGATGGACGCAACTGTCGCGGACGCCGTCCAGCGACTGGAAGAAAAAATCGACGCGAACGGCGAACGCATAGACCGCAACGCGGATTTGATCAGGCACAACGGCGAACTTATCGCACAACTGCGCGAACGCACGGCGACCGTGGAAGTGCGTGTCGGCGGATTGGAAGAAGTAGTCCGCTTCTTTCACCCGCCCGAAAGCGGGATACAACAAAATCCGTGAAATCCTGGTTCAGGGAGAAGCCGCGAGAGGCAGCAAGCTTTCCAGCCAGTCTGTGACATCGGGATAGTGTTCGAGGTCGAGAACGAATTCCTGGCCCCTACTAACGCTGCTCAGCAGGCAATAATTATTGGCTTCGGTTCTCCGCCACCGCTCCGGTTTACGGTGATAGCTCAACGGCGGTTTTCCCGGGGAAGGAAAAAACGAGGTCGGGAGCCGCCATTGGGTACATTTCCGATTGGGCTTTGGAGCGGTCAAGACCAGTCTTTCGTCACAATGGGAGAATATTCCGGCGCCTGGGGCGGATAGTTGCTTTCCATTGATACAAAGGTTATCGGCTGCCGCGTAAAGAGTATTGTTGCGTCGATGCCTCGACTGGAGATGCGGGTGATACTCGGCCCAATCCAGCTCGCCTTCGCGCAATTGCTGCACCTTGTAGATAGCGCCGATTTGGAGCCATCCCCATAGCACATGCTCACGCCGCGCATGTTTGTCGAAGCGCCATCTGCCGCCGGTTTCTTCCACCCGTTGATATAGTCCGAAAAACAGGAAAAGATCGCCGATGCCAATTTTCTGTTTGTCCAAATGACCCTGGGCTCCGCCGGCTTGCCCCAGTAATGGTCGCCAGTCGAAAGCGCGGGGCAAAGCGTCGGGATTCAAGTCAGGATCCAGATGGGCGAAATGGTCGCGTCGATTTGCTTGACCGGTCAGGTCAACGACAAGCTTCCCCAGATTCGCACCTCCGCAAGTAAGCGATGAATACCTGATGCCGGAATTCTTGTCCGGAATCGGCAGCGAAAACATGGCGCCGTCTGGAAACACCGGGCTTGGGCAGCCGCCACTCCCTGAATCAAAACCTTTGCGACTCAGAATTAGTTTCATGATCCATTTTCCTCATTCGACTTTTCGGGCCAGCGGTGTGGGGAGCCATGACGCCCCCGCTCCCAATTTTCACGAATGAACTCAATAAACTGCTGCGCCTTCTTCGCGTCGTGAGTAAGGCGGTGGCCACGTCTACTGGGAACTTTGGGGCGGAGGTCATCCGGCACATTGAGCCCAAATCTGAGAGCATTTCGGCCAAAATAGTAGAACTCATCCGCGATGAGCACGTATTTTCCGGAAAGGTCGCGAGCTTTATCGTGTGGAGACCGATGATACGGGTTATTCAATTGTTCGAATTCCACCGTAGCAAGGGTATCCGTCTGTATGGGTTTATAAATGTTGTCGCCAGCTTTCGCCTGCGGGCCTTTTGCGCTCGTGTCCGGGATCTTGTCCTGAAATCGTTCGTCAATGAAATAATCCTCGAACCGCAGTTTCTCCCCCACCTTCATCAGATAGATCAACCGTTCCGAGCCTACGGCATCGCCATTCAGTTTTTTGGATGTAAAGCCGGCTATCCAGTCGCCTTTTCGCTTTGATTTGCGAATACCCGGTTTACAAGTTGCCAAAGTCAGCGTCTCACCAAATGGGTTTGGTGCAAAACCAGTGTCAACCGTCAGTTTGTAGCTGAACAATCTCATATTCTCCTCCCTTGCCAGCACAGTTTTGACAGGTCTTTCCAAGCTAACTCGAACGCAGGTTTTACCATACCTTGAAAACTATCAGTTGGCTGCGTCAGATTCGGACGCGTCAGCAGAGGAATTCCGTAGAGTTTCAGGTGCGCGATCTGCTGCCGGGAAGCACGACCGGAAGCGCAGGCCGGCCCGTGGAGGGCCAGCCGTTGTGTCTCCGAAGTTTGCCACTTCAATCAAATTCGTAATCTTCAGATTTCCCGCGCCAGTTTCGCATGATATTGGCCTGCTAGAGGTCTTGGATTGAGTTAGCCGCCCTCTTCGACACGAACAGTTTCAAATCGCCATTTCTATGGCCAGAATGCGGCCAAATCTGACGTATGCGGCAGCTACAGTGGTGAACTGAGAGCGCCGCAAATGTTTTTTCACCAAAAACTGGCCTTCAAGCAGGGGCGGGGAGATCATTGAATTTCGTTGGAGAGGTTGGACATGCTGAACGCTTACGAAAGACATCTTTTAAATACTTATCTTGTAAACATCGCCTCTGTGATCGACTGCGAATCCCCGGAGGCCGATGACTTTGTCGATTGGGCGACCATCGATTGGAGCAAGTACGCTCGAAGTAACGACAGCAAGCATCGCGCGTCCTCGCATCGTCGCGGCTCGGTACGGGAGTTGCGGCGATTGAAAAGGCGGAATCAAGAAAACAAACAGCCTTTGACCGAGGAAACCCTCGACGAAATCCGCGAATCGCTTGCGGCAACGCTTTCCCCCAAGCCGCCTAAACCCGACCGGACAGCAAGACGGTTGCGTCAACTCTCCAAAGACGCTGGCCTCAGTGCGCTGGACCGCGAAGTGCTCGAATTGATGCTGCGGCGCGCAACCAATTTCGCGTTTGAATCCTTGATCGACGATGTTTTCGATCGACAAGCGCCTTGGATACAGCGCTTGCAAGTTTCCGGGTACGCGATTGCCATGTTGCTTGGGCGCAGACCGGGAAGCGTTCAATCACGCTTCAGTTTCGATTCGCCGCTGGTCCGTTCGGGCCTTGTCCAAGTCGAGGAGGAGGGCGATCTCGATATTCCGGGCTGGCTGAAGCGGCTCGCCAACGAACCCGGCAACAATACGAAAGACATCATGCGAATCCTGTTCGATTCCGCATCGTCCAGCGAACTGGAATGGAGCGATTTCGATCATGTCGCCAAGGCCAGGGGTCATATCGAAAACCTGGTCAAAGGCGCGTTGCGAAGCCGGTCGAAAGGCGTGAACATCTTGCTGTACGGCCCGCCGGGAACCGGCAAGACCGAGTTCTGCAAGGTGCTGGCCGGGCGGCTGGGCGTGACTTTGTACGCCGCCGGTGAAGCCGACAAAAAGGGTTTTGAGCCGTCCCGCCGGGAAAGACAACAGGAATTGATCGTCGCGCAGCGATTGCTGGCGAACGATAGCAAATCGCTGTTGCTGTTCGATGAGATGGAGGACTTGCTCAGCGATGCTTTGGATTTTGCGGCGATCTTTGGTGCGAAAATCGAACCGGGGCGCCGCCAGGGAGATTCCAAGGTGTTCATGCACCGGCTGCTGGAAGAAACTCCGGTTCCGATACTTTGGACCATGAACAACGCCCGTTCCGTCAGTCCCGCGATTCTCCGGCGGATGATGTTCGCGCTGGAATTGCGCAAGCCCGACGCCAAAATCAGGGAGCGCGTCTGGACGCGGCAATTGGAAAAGAACGAAATTGCGGCGTCTCCCAATGAAGTGCGGGAGCTTGCTGGCGAATTCGACGCCACGCCGGCCTTGGCCGCTGGCGCGACTGCGGCTGCTCGTATTGGAGACGGCGACTTGGAAGCCGTGCGCTTTGGCGTTCGCAGCCTTGCACGGCTTTTGGATTGCGACAAGCCGCCCCAGCGAGCTCCGGCAGAGTTCGAACTGGGGTTGATTCAGTCCGATGTCAATCCAGAGTTGCTGGCCGACCAGATCGCTACCACACCGAATCGGAACTTTTCGCTTTGCCTGCAAGGTCCGCCGGGAACCGGCAAGAGTGCGTTCGTCCGCTATCTGGCGGAACGCCTCGGCCTTGAAGTGATGCACAAGCGCGCGTCGGACCTCGTGTCGATGTGGGTGGGCGAGACCGAGCAGCTCATTGCCCGCGCCTTCGCCGAAGCGCGGGACGCGGAGGCCTTTCTGGTCTTCGACGAAGCGGATTCGCTGCTGTCGAACCGCCGCGACGCACGCTACAGTTGGGAAGTCAGTCAGGTTAACGAAATGCTGACCTGGATGGAAAGCCATCCGCAACCGTTTGCCTGCACGACAAACTTCGTCGACCGGCTCGACGAGGCGACCCTGCGACGCTTCACGTTCAAGATTGCGCTGGATTACCTGAACCCGGAACAGGCTCAACTCGCATTCGGCGAATTTTTCTCTCTTGAACCGCCAGCGGAATTGCGTCTGCTCTCGGCCTTGACGCCGGGAGATTTCGCCGTGGTTTGCCGCAAAGCTGAAATTCTCGGCTGCCTGCAAGAACCCGATACGCTTGCTGATATGCTTCGCGTGGAATGCGAAGTCAAACCCAACCGCCCCAAGTCGATCGGTTTTCTCGGCTAGCGGAAAGGAGAAATCAACAATGCGCTACGAACGGATGAAGGACATTCTGGATCTGGCGATTCTTCTGCAATCGAAACGTGGCGGCATGACCATTGACGAGATTCAGGAGGAGTTGTCGGTCAGCCGGCGCACCGCGGAGCGTATGCGTAACACGGTGGAATGGGCGTTTCCCGGCCTCGAAACCGTTCCAGCGGCGGACAACAAATTGCACTGGCGGCTGGAGTCCAATGCCTTGCGCAGGCTCGTTCCCATAACGGCCGATAATCTGGCCTATCTCGCCACGGCCGTCTCGGCTTTACGTCAAACTGGCCTCGGCAATCTTGCCAACAACCTGGCGGAAGTCGAAACAAAATTGCGCGCCATGCAACGCCGGGAAAGCCTTGAAAACATCGATTCCGACTTGGAAACGCTGGTGCAGGCCGAAGGTCTGGCGATGCGTCCCGGCCCGCGGCAGCCGATCGACCCGGCCCTGCTTTCGCTGTTGCGCGAGGCGATTCTTGGTGGTCGCACGATCGAATTTTCCTATTCCGGGCGACATTCTGGCAAAAGGAGTACACAGAAAGTCGAACCGTACGGTCTTCTATACGGAAACCGCCCCTTCCTGGTCGGAAAGCACACTGGGTTCACGGATTCGCGCCTCTGGCGAATCGGCAATATGAGCGAAGTCCACTTGGCAGGTAATTTGTTCGAACGCGACCCTGAATTCGATCTGCAAGCTTTCGCGCGCCGCTCGTTCGGTACGTTTCAGGAAGAACCGATGCAAGTTGAGTTGCTGTTCAGCGAAGTTGCGGCGGCTGATGCGGCTTCCTTCCGTTTCCACCCGGATCAGTCAATCGAACAGTATGGAGACGGCACGGTTACCGTGCGCTTCAAGGCGGGCGGCCTGAGCGAAATTTGCTGGCACCTCGTGACCTGGGGCAACAGCGTGAGAATCGTCAAGCCAGCCAAGCTGCGTCGGCAGATGGCGCAGATGTGCGAAGACTTGGCAAATCATCACAGTGATGACTGGCTCGTTCTTCCGAAGTTATTAGGCACAAGGGGTTCAAATTGAATCGAAGAGGCTTTATCAAATCCGTTATCACTTTAGCAGTTGTCGCAACGGGCTGGCTTCCAGCACTTGCCGCAGGCCAGGCGAGGAAGATTGGAAAATTGTGGTATTTGGACGACAGGAATAAGCCGATCCATGTAGGATCTATTCTAAAAATCGACTGGCTTCCCGAGTCGAACCGAATTGGGATGGGCTCGAACGTGCTTACCGTAGAGTCACGCCACGGTAATTTTCCTCCCTTTCTGAAAGAGACTGAGTTTGTCGTCAAATCCGAAGATTTTGCCGAAGCAAGCGACTGGCTCGGGAACACAAGACGTTTAACCGGATGCTGCGTCAGAATTCTGAAAACCGGCAAATCCGGCTCTCATTCAGCGGTCAGATCGATTCAGGTTGCCGTGGACCTGCCGGCGGGCGCGAATGCATCGCCACTAGGCGATGGCTCTGGTAACCACGCCTGCGCCCAATGAACTCGCTAGTGGGCCGCCCCCGACCCAGACGCGCGTACCCACTTCCACCGCAACCGGAAATTCCAGCTCCACTTGCAGTTCCACGGAATCGCCCGGAATTATCATCTCCACTTCTCCCGGCAAAACCAGACGACCGCCCAGGTTCGCTGGGCCAAAGCCGAATAGTAATTTGTCGCCATCGAAGTACGGTAGTTTCCTTCCTGCCTCTTCTTCAGACAAGAAGTACGCCAAGGCCTCGAACCCTCTGTAAGGTTTGAGCGATCCCGGCTTGGCCAGCACTTGCCCGCATTCGACCTCGTCCTTTTTGATGCCCCCAAGCCTGATTCCGACGTTTTGCCCGGCGCAACCCTCGTGAAGTCGCTTGCTAAACTGTTCAACGCCGATGCATGTGGCCTTTGCCGTCTCCCTAATGCCCACAATTTCGATCTTGTCACCGGCCCCGACAACTCCACGTTCGATTCGGCCAGTTACAACCGTGCCTTGGCCCGGAACCGAAAATACGTCTTCGATCGGCATCAGGAACGACATAAGGGATTACTTTCAGCGACTCTCATGCCGCCAAGCTACACCCCTTTTACGACACATCTGGACGCAATGCCGTCAAATCAGCTATCGCTGGTGCCCGGCTTTTCTCCTTCGTCCGCGGCATCAGCGGCTTCGTCTGCGGGTGCTTCGTCTGCGGGTGCTTCCGCTGCCGTTTCGGCGCCTTCGTCTGCCGATGCTTCGGCTGCGGCTGCCGCTTTGGGTTCGGCTTCGCCTTCTTCGTCATCGAACTGCACCGGAGCGCCGCGGCTGATGACCGATAGCGCGAAAGTCGCGGTCACTTCAAAGCCGAGATCGGCGATGACTTCGTAGTCGCCGCATTGGCGAATCGAACCGCCGGGGAGGATCACTTCGGATCTGGCGAGGTCGCTGCCGGCCTTCTCGTTGACGGCTTCGGCGACGTCCCGGGCGGCGACCGAACCGAACAGGCGGCCTTCGTCGCTGGCATTCACCTCGATCGCGATGGACACACCCGCCAGCTTCCCGGCCCGGCTCTGGGCGTGGGCGATCTTCTCGTTGTGCGCGGCGAGCAGTTCCGCGCGGCGCTGCTCGAACTGTTCCAGGTTCGCCTTGGTCGCGGGGACGGCCTTGCCCTGTGGAAACAGGAAGTTCCGGGCGTAGCCGGACTTGACCTTGACGGCCTCGCCGATGTCGCCGAGCTTGGCGATTTTTTCCAGCAGAATTATGTTCATTGCATATTCCTCAATTCAATCCGCTTCGCTCAACTGCTTTTCGGCACGCGCGCGCGAAAGTCATACCAACTGTCGACGATCGCCACCAGGATGAGCAGGTACATCACGGTTGGGAAGACCAGCAACATGTACATCGCCACCAGCCATAACACCGAAGCGTTCTTCCAGGCCACCAGCGCATGGGCCACGGCCAGACCAGCGAACGCCAGCGGCGCCGCGAAAAAAAAGCTCCATGCCCGCGGCAATCCCTCCACCACATTGACCAGCAAAGTCAAGCCGACCAAGGCAAGCGTGGCAGTCTGGCCGATCCGCAAGGAGTGGAATTCCCGCCTGAATCCGCCGGGATTGTACAACCTCGCCTGCATCGACCGTCCCAGCATCAGCAACGCAACCGCCAAGACCATGTAGAACGCGGCCAGAAATGTGGTCATCACCTCCCGTAGTTCGTCGAGTCGCACGCCTTCCGGATTGTTGATCCGGACGTACAGTTCCAACTGCTCGAACACAAGATCGAGCACGACCGGCTGCGCGCGCAAGTAGAACTCGAACATGGCGCCGACGCCGATTCCCGCCAGCAGCACCCTCTGCCAGGACTCAGTGGCCCGCAACACAGCCGCGAGCACGAAGACGCCGAACAGCAGCAGCAGCGGGAACGCGTCTCCCATCAGCAGCCAGAAGCCCATCGGCAGCAGCGCCCAGAGCAACATGGTCGATCCCGCCGTCATCCCCTTGCGCATACCGACCATCGCCACCAGCGCCGGTGTCAGGAAATTCACCAACGGCGGCAGGCCGAGCAGGACGATCGCCAACACGGCCTGTCTGCGTCCCGCCATCACGAATTCGGCAAGGCCGCGCAACATGGTTTTCTATACCTGATGGCTGTCCGTATAGGGAATCAGCGCCAGATACCGCGCGCGCTTCACCGCTGTCGCCAACTGGCGCTGATAACGCGCCTTGGTGCCGGTAATGCGGCTGGGAATGATCTTGCCGGTTTCGGAGATATACGCCTTCAAGGTTTCCAGATCCTTGTAATCGATCTCCTTCGTGCCTTCAGCGGTGAATTTGCAAAACTTGCGCCGCCGGAAATATCGACTCATTCTGCAGTCTCCTCAGCGGATTCTTCCGCGGCTTTCTTCGTGGTTTTCCGGGTCGTTTTCTTCGCCGGTTTCTTTGCGGTCTTTTCTTCCGCCTCGGCGGACGCATCCGCCTCCGGCTCTGCCGCCGCCTCTGTTCCCGCCTCCGCCGATTCGGATACTTGCGCTTCTTCCTCCGCCGCCGTCTCGTCCGCCTTTTGCGGAGACTCCCGCGCCTCTTCGACCACCTGTTCAGCAGCCGTCTGCTCCGCCGGCTCCTCCCGCTCCGCTTGCGCGGCTGTCCCGTCCTCCGCGGCTGCTTCCCGCGCGGGCGCCTCGGCATCATCCGGTTCTTTCTCGGTCTTTGCCGCTTCCTGTTTCCTGGACTCCTGTTCAGCAACTTCCTGCTCGCGCAACTTGCGCCGCTGTTCGGCTCTGGCCTTGCGTTCGCGGGACTCGCGTTCGCCCTTCAGGATAAGCGATTCCTCGGTAATCGCCTCCCGCTTCTTAATGAACAGGTCGCGAATCACCGCGTCGTTGTAGCGGAACAGCGTGCCGAGTTCCCGCAGCGCTTCCCGACCGCATTCGATGTTCATCAGGATGTAATGCGCCTTGTGGATCTTGTTGATCGGATAGGCGAGTTGACGCCGGCCCCAGTCCTCCATGCGGTGGACCGTGCCGCCGCTGTCGGCGACAAGTTGCGTGTAGCGCTCGACCATGCCGGGCACTTGCGCGGACTGGTCGGGATGCACCAGGAATACGACTTCGTAGTGTCTCATCAAGACTCCTCTCGGTTGCAGCCTTCCAACCAGCGCGCGGCGCGGTGGTAAGGCAAGGAGTTGCTGCGGCGCGAAGCACCGCTTCGCGTAAAGACCGCGCATTCTAGTGAAAGCGTCCCATTGATGCAACAGGGATGAATAAGCGGCTTCGGGCTCGGCGGTCCAGCCGCCAAGCGCAGCCTGGCGTCGTTCAGTCCTCAAAAAGCTTTCGCTTTTTGTCGGCTTCGCTGACCGGACTTCACCCTGCCTCGCACGCCCGCTGCACCCGGCCCGGCAGACGGCGACTCACGCAGTACGGAACTGGAAGGTTTTTATTCTGAGCGGCGTTGCCGCGCGACTTCGAACAGGCAGATGCCGGCCGCCACGGAAACGTTCAGGCTGCGCAACGAACCGCCCATGGGGATGGCGACGAGATAGTCGCATTTTTCCCGCACCAGGCGGCGGATGCCCTTGCCTTCGGAGCCGAGGACGAGAGCGATGGGGCCGGTCAGATCCTGATCGAAAATGGCGACCGGGGCATCCTCCGCGGCGCCGGCAATCCAGATTCCCGTCTGCTTGAGTCGGTCGAGAAAACGCGCGAGGTTGGTGACGGGGACCACGGGAACGGTTTCGGCGGCACCGCTGGCGATCTTGCGCACGGTGGCGTTGACCCGCACGGACTTGTTGGCGGGAACGGCCACGGCATCGACTCCGGCGGCGTCGGCGCTGCGCAGACAGGCGCCGAGATTATGCGGGTCGGTGATCGAGTCGAGTATGAGCAGGAAAGCTTCGGTTCCTCTTGTCTCCAACAACTTGAGCAGGCTGCGTTCGTCGAGGGAGGGGGCGGGCGCGTCAGCGCCGACGATGGCGATCACTCCCTGATGCTTTCCGGACGCCAAGGCGTCGAGTTCGCTCCGCTCGAGTTCGCGGCAGGGAACGCCGATGCCCTCGGCCTTTTCGCGCACGGCCGTCAGTCGCCGGTCCTTTCTTCCTCGCAGCAGCAGCAATTCCTTCACCGCCGACGGATTGCGGTCGAGAATCTCGCCAGCGGCATGAAAACCGTAAACTTGCCGTGACTCGCTCATCTTCGTCTGCGGCCCGTCGGGCCGCGGCGGGTTCGGCCGGGTGAAGCCCGCCTTCTGCCGCGGCCTGGAAAACCTTTGCGCCGCCTGCCGTTGCGGTTCTGTTTTTCGCCGGGTCCGCCATTGTCGGCCGCTTCGTTTGTACCGGCCAGGCGCAACTCGATTTTCTGCTCTTCGGGTATCACGCTGATCACCTGGACTTTGACGATATCGCCGAGCCGAAAGATCACCCGATTGCGTTCGCCTTCGAGAAAATGCTGCACCGGATCGTGATGATAGTAATCATCGCCCAATGTGCTGATGTGGACGAGTCCATCGATATGAAAGTCCTTCAATTGCACGAACAGGCCGAAACCGGTCACAGCGCTGACGATGCCTTCGAATTCGTCACCGACATGATCGCGCATGTATTCGCATTTGAGCCAGTTGACCGATTGGTAACCGGCGGCGTCGGCCCGGCGCTCGGCGGCGGAGCAATGCTCGCCGAGGTCTTCCATGGCGAAGCGGTTGTAGGGATAGATTCTTCCCCGGGCAAGCTTGCGCGCGCCCTGGGCCGCGCGGGCGGCGGGATGGGCGCGGTTGCGAATCAGGAAACGAATTGCGCGATGCACGAGCAAGTCTGGGTAGCGGCGTATCGGCGACGTGAAATGTGCGTACCTGGGGAAGTTGAGACCGAAATGGCCGATATTCTCCGGCTGGTAGACTGCCTGGGAAAGCGAGCGGATCAACAGGGTTTGCAGCAGTTCGCGGTCGGGCCGACCGGCGAGTTGGCCGAGCAGACGCTGATAGTCCGCAGGGCGCGGTTTGCCGCCTCCCTTGAGCGTGAGTCCGAGGCCGCGCAGGTACTCGCGCAGGTCGGCGAGCTTTTCCTCGTCCGGTCCCTGGTGAACGCGATAGAGCGCCGGCAGACCCGACTCCCGCAACAGGCGCGCCGCCGCCACATTGGCACAAAGCATGCATTCCTCGATCAGCCGATGAGCGTCATTGCGCTGAACGGGAACGATGTCGCGCACGGCTCCGTCGCCGTCGAGCACGATGCGCATCTCCACGGTCTCGAATTCGATCGAGCCGGAATCGGCGCGGTGTTTTCGGAGCACCTTGAACAACTCGTACAGATCGTCGAGATGCCCGCACAGAGCCTCGTATCGTTTCTGGGTCTTTTGCTTGACCTGGCGCTTGCCCTGGCCGCCCGCGGCGCCTGCCGGCAACGCCATGGCCGCGACCTGGTTGTAGGTGAGCCTGGCGCGGGAGTGAATCACCGCTTCATGAAAGCTGAATTCAAGCAATTCGCCATCGGGCGCGATACGCATTTCGCAGGCGAGAGCGAGCCGGTCGACCCGGGGCTTGAGCGAACACAATTCGTTCGAAAGTTCTTCCGGCAACATGGGAACGACGAAGTCCGGAAAGTACACCGAAGTGCCGCGTTCGCGCGCTTCCATATCGAGCGCGCCGCCCGTTGCCACGTAGTGGGAGACATCGGCGATCGCCACGAACAGGGTCCAGTCGCCGGAATCCTCGCGGCGGGTGAAGACCGCGTCATCGAAATCCTTCGCGTCTTCGCCATCGATGGTGACGAAAGGCAGTTCGCGCAAATCGCGACGCTGCGCGACTTCGGCGGGCTTGACCTTGCCCCCGAGCCGCCGCGCCTCGCCGCGGGCCGCTTCCGGCCAGGCAAAGGGCAGCCCATGACCGGCAATGGCGGCCCTGAGATCGGGGCGGAGGTCGTCAAGCGTTGACGCTTCTTCGTCCATGGTCTCTCGGGCTGCGTTCCTGCCGGTCGCCTTTGCGGCGCGCTGTATGGAGGGAGAATTCATGCGGATGCGCGCGGATTATACATGCAGGCTCGCATGGGTGTCCCATCGGTGCGCTTCCCATCGGTGCGCCTCCCATCGGTGCGATCGGTGTGTGGGTGTCCCATCGGTGCGCCATCGGTGCGAACCATCGGTGCGAGATTGACAGCAAGAGGCGCGGTGGGTAGAGTTCCCTGCCCGCGCCGGCGATCCCCGGCGCCGCTATCAGCACGCCCCGCTTGCCCAGGTGGTGAAATTGGTAGACACGCTAGCTTCAGGTGCTAGTGATCGAAAGGTCGTGGAGGTTCGAGTCCTCTCCTGGGCACCAGATTTCCAGTTGACCACGAAAAGTTTCTTCAACCGTGTTCCAGCCGCTTGCGCGCGAGCCCGGAATTGCGTAATGTACATGAAAAATGTACATAATGCTGATCGAGGAGGCAAGTATGAAGACGATGGCGGCAGCCGAATTCAAGGCGAGGTGCTTGCGCGTGATCAATCAGATGAACTCGGATCGGGAGCCGGTGACTATCACCAATCGTGGCCGACCGGTCGCCCTGCTCTCGCCTGTGCGTCCCGCCGATGACGATTCCCCGATAGGAGCTTTGCGCGGTTCCGTGCTCGGCTTCGAGGATCCATTCAGTCCGGTCGCGGACCCGTCCGACTGGTCCGCCACGGAATGATAGTAGTCGACACACATGTGCTGATATGGTCCGTCGCCGACGATGACCGTCTTGGAAGGAATGCGCGAAGACTGATCGAGCAGCATGCCGGCAGTGACGGCATTCTGGTATCAGCCATCAGTCCATGGGAAATAGCTTTGCTTGCCGAAAAAGGTCGATTGCGGCTTGGCCAAGAAGTTGGGCAATGGATTGAAGCTGCATTGGCATTGCCCGGCGTACGACTGGCACCCATCGAACCACGGATCGCGATCGATAGCGTGCGCCTTCCGGGCACCTTTCATGCCGACCCGGCGGACCGTCTCATAATCGCTACGGCCCGCCATTTCGAAATTGCGCTATTGACCGCGGACAAGGCTATTCTTACCTATTCCGAAAGCGGGCACGTGCGAGTCATGAACGCAGCGGTTTAGCCCTGCCAGGCTTCGATACGCCGACGTCAACCGCCCTCATGTTCGCTTCGAATGGTGTCGTGGATGCGCGTGCTTGAGTAATTCATTTTCGGACGTTCTCGGTAATTTTCTTCAATTGCCGCTGAATCATGAAGCTATTGGCATTGAGAATTGCCGGCACATCGCGAATTTGGCGAATAAGGGCAACAATCGCAATGCGATTCGAGTCGATGGGCACATATACGACATAATGTTCTCGTACGGGATGAATTTTTAGCTCTACCGCGGCCGAAACCTGGAACATGAACGTGGAACGCGCAGGATTCCGGGATAGACTTTCGGCGCATGCGTGCAAATCGGAAAAATACTGCTTGGTCAGTTCTTTTCCCCAGCGGGAAAGAGACCATTGCCGCGCTTCTCGAAAGTCGCTTTCCGCTATTTCGGTGAGAATGTAGTTTCGTTGCTTCCCTGCCATAACTGTCAATCTTCCTCTGCAATATCAAGAATCGATTTTTCCGAGAAGCGGCCTTTGGCGAGGTCATCCAGCCCACGCATGACATGGGCGACGATTGCTTGGGATTCCATGTCGCGTCTGATCAAGTCGCGAAGATATTCACTGGGCGTGGCATAGGGGCTCGCATCGCCGGTACGGCTATTTACGAAGTCGCGCAGTTCGTTGGTTAGAGACAGATTCATGCTGCTGGCCATTCGGGAGTACCCCCATTTTGTGCGATTTGCGAAGAACTTATGTGATATGGCGAATATTGTCAATTTTCGCCAGGAAGGACACCTATATCTTACTTGAATGGGAGACCGCTCTCGGTGCTCATTCCTGTTCGACCTGGACCTGGACCTGGAATCGGACTTCGCCGGTGTATTCGGCGGGGTCGTCGCCGACGATGGTGGTCCAATGGACGGCGTAGTCGCCGTTGGCGAGGGGTTCCATGATCTCGATCATGAGATCGTCTGCGGCCATGGTGTGCAGGCCGCGCAATTCGACTTCGCCGTCCGGGCCGATCAGGCTCAGGCTGCTGCGTTGGACGTCGGGCAAGGCGTCGTAGTAGAGGCGCAAGGTGCGGGGCACGCGTGTCTGGATGGAATCGGCGGCCGGTTCGGAATGGATGATTGGCGTATATGCGGGCCCGCCGGCGCAGGCGGCGAGCAACCCGGATACTACTGCCGGAAGGATTCGATACATGCCTCGAACTCGGTACTTTGCTGGATCGGGCCGATTGCCGATGGGCAATCTCGGGGGGAGTTTACCTTGCTCCGGGCGTATTCACCATCTGTCCGGAGTTGGGATGGCGCAGCCGCCAGGGCGCATTCACAGCAGTTTGGCGTGCTTCTCGCGGGCGCGCTCCATTTCTTCGGCGAAAGCCGCAAGCTTTTCGCGGATTTCGTCTTCACGCTGGCGTTTTTCGAGCATCAATCGAAGCTGGTCCCTTGCATTCCTTTTTTTCTTCGTGATTGCCTCCCCTGCTTCGGCTTCGGTGTTCTGTGCTAATTGAGCCATTCCTGATAACCTCATCGGCCATTCGGGCCTGGTGCGCTCCGGCGCCGGACCACCGCCCGGTCAATGCCGCTCGCTCGCGATTCAGCTTATGATTCGGCGATCGGTTGGCTCAACATATAGTGTTGTTCAGGCAAAGTCAAACCATATATATAGAAAAATGGCGGCATCCAAGATGGAACAGGAAAGGCAATTGCGCATCGGCGTCGATATCGGCGGCACCAAGATGGAAGGCATCGTGCTGACCGCGGACGGCGAGGTGATCGATCTGATCCGGCGGCCCACACCGCCGGCATCCTATGAGGAAGTGCTGGCCGGAATCTGCGAGCTCGTCACGAACCTGCAGAAGGATCGGCGCCTGAAAGTCGGCATCGGAACGCCAGGCGCCTTGGCCGCGCTCTCGGAAACGATCAAGAACTCCAATTCGACCTGTTTCAACGGCAAGCCCCTGAAACGCGACATCGAGCGGCGGCTCGGCTACGAGGTCCGAATGGAGAACGACGCCAACTGTTTCGCCTTGTCGGAGGCGCATTACGGCGCGGGGCGCGGCTGCCGCTCGGTATTCGGCGTCATCGTCGGCACGGGAACCGGCGGCGGAATCGTCGTGGACGGAAAGTTGCTCACCGGTCCCAACCGCATTGCCGGGGAATGGGGCCATAATTGCATTCCCGCCAGCGTGCGCGCTTCGATCAAGGAGGATCGGCAATGCTATTGCGGCCGCTGGAATTGCATCGAGACCGTGCTTTGCGGCGCCGGACTCAAGCGTACTTTCGCCGAGACCAGCGGTGCGGAAATCGATTCGACCGAGATCGCGCGCCTGGCGGCGAATGGAGATCAGCCGGCCGCGGCTTGCCTGGAATTGTATTGCCGGCAACTCGCGCAATGCGTCGCCACCGTCATCAACGTGATCGACCCGGAGATGGTCGTTTTTGGCGGCGGACTGTCGAACATCCAGCAGATCTACGAACTGGTCCCAAAAATGTTGCCGGAATACGTTTTCACCGACAATGTGCTGACGAAAATCTCCCCGCCGCGTTTCGGCGACGCCAGCGGCGCGCGGGGCGCGGCCTGCTTGTGGAGTCTGGAGGAGTGAGGGCCGGTCGGCGCAGCCGGAAATCAATCGAAGGGGTGCCGGAGGACGATGGTTTCGTCGCGGTCGGCGCCGGTTGAAACGATGTCCACCGGCGCCTCGACGGCTTCCTCGATAAATCGAATATAGGCGCGCGCGTTCGCGGGCAAGTCTTCGAGCGCGCGCGCGCCGCTGGTCGATTCGGACCAGCCCGGCAGTTCCTCGTAGACCGGCTGCAGCCGGCCATAGTTTTCGACGGCGCTCGAACTGTCGAGCGGCTTGCCGTCTTCGCCGCGATAACCGATGCAGACTTTCAGCGTTTCCAGTCCGTCGAGCACATCGAGCTTGGTCAGGCAGAGGCCGCCGATACTGTTGATCCGGGTCGCCAGCTTCACCGCGACCGCATCGAACCAGCCGCAACGCCGATCGCGCCCCGTGGTGGAGCCGAACTCTTTGCCTACCTTGCCCAGATGCTCGCCGGTCTCATCGAACAGTTCCGTGGGAAAGGGGCCGTCTCCGACCCGGGTGGTATAGGCCTTGGTCACGCCGAGCACGCGGTCGAGATGCAGCGGTCCGAAACCGCTGCCCGTAGCCGCGGCGCCGCTCGTGGTATTCGAGGAGGTAACGAAGGGGAAAGTGCCATGGTCGATGTCGAGCAGCGAGCCTTGAGCGCCTTCGAAGAGAACCCTGCGGCCGGCCTTGCGGTGCCCGTGCAATGCCTCGACGGTATCGGCGATCATCGGCCGCAATTCCCGCGCCTGTTCGAGCAGCTCGTCCCGGGCCTTGGCGAAATCGACGGTTTCGACCCGGTAATAGTCGCGCAGCAGGAAATTGTGGTAGTCGAGCAATTCTTCGAGTTGCGCGGTGAATTGCGCTTCGAAGCGGCTGTCGCCGAGACGGATGGCGCGGCGGCCGACCTTGTCTTCGTATGCCGGACCGATGCCGCGACCGGTAGTGCCGATTTTTTCGCCGCCGCGGCGGGTGGACTCGCGCGCCTGGTCGAGCGCGATATGCGAGGGCAGGATCAGCGGACAGGCGCCGCTGATGCCGAGCCGGCCGCGCAATTCGATGCCGCGCGCTTCCAGGCCATGGATTTCGCGCATGAGCGCGGCCATGCTCAGCACTACGCCATTGCCGATGACGCAATGCACGCCGCTGCGCAGAATGCCGGACGGCAGCAAGTGCAGAATCGTTTTCTCGCCATTGATGACCAAGGTATGGCCGGCGTTGTGGCCGCCCTGGAAACGGGCGACGACATCGGCCCGGTCGGTCAGCAGATCGACGACCTTGCCCTTGCCTTCGTCGCCCCATTGGGCGCCCAGCACCACCAGCGATTGCACCATTGCCTGTCAGCCGCCCTTCAGATTTTCTCGACCAGCCATTCGCCGCCGCGGCGCAGCAGCAGGCGGTCGCATTCGATTTCCCGCGCCGCCGCGGCGTCACAGCCGCCGTTGACGTCGCAGATCACGATTTCGCCCGACGCGCGCAAATGTTCGACTTGCGCCCGCAACTCGGCGCAATCGCTGTCCGGCGCCAGAATGCCCGGCTGCCGGTGGAAATCTCTTCCGGTCAAGCGCGCCAGGGTCTTCAGATCGCTGTCGAAGCCGGTAGCCGGCCGCGCCCGGCCGAATACTTCGCCGATGTTGTCGTAACGCCCGCCCTTGGCGACCGCACGGCCGTAACCCGGCGTATAGGCGGCGAATACGATGCCGGTGTGATACTGATAGCCGCGCAACTCGCACAGATCGTAGCTCAGGGGCACCGCAGGCACGCGCTTGCGGACTCCCCCGTCGATCGCCAGCAGTTCATCGAGTTCGGCCCTTACCGCGGCCGGCGCGCCGGCAAAAGTCTCCTGCGCCTGTTCGAGCGCTTCCCCGCCGCCGCTCAGCCGCACCAGCCGGGCCAGCATCTCGCGCAAAGCGCCGTCGTCGACGCCCGCGGCAAGCAACCGGTCGACTTCGCCATAGGCCTTGCGTTGCACCGCTTCGAACAGGGTCTCCTCGGATTCGGAATCCATTCCCGCCTCTTCGAGCAGCGAACGATAAATCCCGACATGACCGAGCACCAGGTGGACGTTCTCCACGCCCGCCTGTCGCAACATGGCGCACATGAGGCAGATCACTTCGATGTCGCATTCGACGCCCGCGTGCCCGTAAAACTCGGCGCCGATCCGGATCGGCGCGCGGGAAGTCTGAATGCCGCGCGGCAGTGTGTGCAGCACGTTGTCCGCATAGCACAGGCGGACCGGGCCTTCGCGATTGAGGCGGTGGGCGTCGATGCGGGCGGCCTGGGGCGTGATATCCGCGCGAATGCCCATGGTTTGCCCGCTCAACTGGTCGATGAGCTTGAAGGTATGCAGATCGAGGTCGTGGGAGGAACCCACCAGCAGCGAATCGAGAAACTCGATCAGTGGCGTGATGACCAGTTCGTAACCCCAGCCGCGATACAGATCGAGTATCTCGCGCCGCAGGCTTTCCAGCTTGCGGGCTTCCTCCGGCAGAATCTCTTCGACGCCGTCGGGCAGCAGCCATCTTTTGGCGGAACTCATGCCGTTTCTCTTCAGTTGATCAGGTACAAAACGAAAGCGCCGGTGACCAGAAAACCGAGACCGGCCAGCCGTATGTGGCGTTCGGGCGCTTCGCTCAGGGTCAACACCATCCGTTTCCACAAGCCCGGATTGATCGCGGGCAACAAGCCCTCAATGACCAGCAGCAAACAGAATGCCACCGCGAGATCATGCCACATGGGTGGGATCGGTCAGCGGTCGGAAACGGCTGGATCCGGTCTGCAACCGGGCGGAAAGCGTACTAGCTACTGTTCCGCCTCGCCGTTGTCGAGATCCTTGAGATACCTGAAGTACTCGCTGTCCGGGTCGAGCAACAACACGTCACCCTTGTTCTTGAAGGTTTCCCGATAGGCGTTCAAGCTGCGGGTGAAGGCGTAGAATTCCGGATCCTTGTTGTAGGCTTCGGCATAAATCGCCGTTGCCTCGGCATCGCCTTCGCCGCGAATGCGCTCGGCGTCGCGATAGGCCTGGGCTTCGAAGATGACCGCCTGCCGGTCGGCGTCGGCGCGGATGCCGATCGCGAGTTCTTCGCCGCGGGAACGCAGTTCCTGGGCTTCCCGGTTCCTTTCCGTGACCATGCGTTCATATACGGACCCGCGCACGTCTCCGGGCAAATCGATGCGCTTCACGCGCACGTCGATGACTTCGATACCGAAATCCTCTGGGGTGGACATGTTCAAGTTCGCGGTCAGATCGAGCATGAGCTGATCGCGTTCGCCGGCGACGACTTCCTGCAAGGTGCGCTCGCCGATCTGGGCGCGCAAACCGTTGTTGACGCGTTGCGCGAGCAGCGTACCGGCCCTGGACACTTCCCCCTGGGTGGAAACGTAAAACTGACCCACGTCGACGATCCGCCACTTGGCGTAGGAATCGACTACCAGGTTTTTCTGTTCCAGCGTGAAGAAATCCCCGGGCACCGAATCCTCGATCTGGATGCGGGCGTCAAACTTGCGCACCTGATTCACCCAGGGAATCTTCACGTGCAATCCGGGCGAAATATCGGCATTGACGAGTTCGCCGAACCGCAGCATGACGGCGCGCTCGGTTTCGCGCACCACGAACAGGCTGTTGGCGGCCAGAATCAGCAGCAATACCGCCAGCCCCAAAACGTAATAATTCTTCATGGTCGCGATACCCCGCTTCTGGCGTCGGAAAGGCGCGACGCGTCGATCGCGCCGCTGGAAATGTTGGGCAGATAAGGAACCAGTTCGTCGGCGAAGTCGCGCCATTCGGCAGCCGAGCGCGGCCTGGCCGCCCCCGTAACGGACGTGTTCTGTTCGAGAATCTTGTCGAGCGGGACGTAAAGCATGTTGTTGCCGCCTTCGACGTCGATCATGATCTTGCTCGACGCGGTCATCACGTCCTGGATCGAATCGATATACATGCGTTGCCGCGTCACTTCGGGCGCCTTCTGGTACTCAAGCAGCAACTGGTCGAACCGCGAAGCGTCGCCTTCCGCCCTGGCGATCACTTCTTCCTTGTAGGCGTTGGCCTGTTCGATCTGCCGCTGGGCCTCGCCTCTCGCCTCGGGAATGACGCGGTTGGCGTATTGCTGCGCCTGGTTTTGGTAACGTTGTTCGTCCTCCCGCGCCTCGATCACGTCCTCGAAGGCCGGTCGCACGTCTTCCGGCGGATTGACGTCGTCGACGACGACCTGGTTGATGTAAATGCCGGTGTCGTAGAGATCCATGTAATTCTGCAGGCGTTCATGCACGTCGGACGCCACGAGACGGCGACCCTCGGTAATGATCTGATCCATGAAACTACCGCCGACCACGTGCCGGATCGCGGATTCGGCGGCATTGTCGAGGCTGCGTTCGGGATCCTGCACGGCAATGACGTACTTGACCGGATCGTCGATGCGGTATTGCACCACCACCTCAATATCGATGATGTTTTCATCGGTGGTCAACATCGCCCGGTTCTGATACTCCTTGGAGTTCAGTTCCGAGACATTGACCTTGTTGACCTCGTCGACGAGCGGCGGATTCCAGTGCAGTCCCGGGGTCACGGTATTGTCGAGCACGCGGCCGAATCGCAGCACCACGGCGCGTTCGGCCTCGTCGACCATGTAAAAGCCCAGGAATCCCCAGACCACGAGGGCGACGACGACGAAACCCGCGAGCAGTCCGCCGGACACGCCCTTGCCGGGCGGCCGCTTGGTGCCGGCGGGGCCGCCGGAGCCACCCTTCGAGCCGCCGCCGAGGATGCCGAATCGGGCCAGCAGATTTCTGATTACCTCGTCGATATCGGGCGGGCCCTGATTGCCGCCGCCGCGGCGGCCACCGCCGCTGCCCCAGGGATCGGGATCGTTGCCATTTTTGCCGGGTTCATTCCAGGCCATCGGGTTCTCCATCGTCAGACTTTCGTCTAAACGAGTGCTTAAAAGCGGAATTTTACCGAATTTTGGCGTCCAGACACAGTGCCTTGAGACCGATATTCGGTCTGCGCGAAGCGGCAGCCTTCGAGCGAGGCGATACGCCGCGCCTCGTCGGGCGCCAGTCGCGCCACCAAATGAAAGTTTCCCTGCTCGTCCACACGTTCCGAGTCGATACAGCCGCGCGCCAGCAAGCGCGAGCGCAGTCCCGCCTGGGAAGGCGGCAGCACCAGCGCCTGTTGCCGCATGTCCGCGCCGAGCAATTCGCCCAGCGCGCGCCGCAATTCCTCTTCGCCGGCGCCGGTGCGCGCAGACATCCATACCCGGGTCGGCCGGCCTTCGTGGTCCCGGTCGATACGCGGCTTGAATCCGGGGCGAAGATCGATCTTGTTGCGGACCTGCAGGCGCGGAATGTCCGCCGCCCCGATTTCCGCAAGTACGGCATGAACCTGTTCGACATGTTCATCGACTCGGGGCCCCGCAGCGTCGACGACGTGCACCAGCAGTTGCGCCGCCACAGTCTCTTCCAGCGTCGCCTTGAAGGCATCCACCAGTTGATGGGGCAAATGGCTGATGAATCCCACGGTGTCCGCCAGGATCGCGACGCCGCAGGCCGGCAGTTTGACGCGCCGCAGGCGCGGGTCCAGCGTCGCGAACAATTGATCCGCGGCGTAATCCTCCGCACCCGTAAGCAGGTTGAACAGCGAAGTCTTGCCGGCATTGGTGTATCCGACGAGGGAAATCGTCGCCAGGTTCGCCCGCCGGCGCGCGCCGCGGCCGAGTTCGCGCCGGCCGCGGACCCGCGCGAGGCTCTTGCGAATCGACTTGATGCGTTGCCCGATCATGCGCTGGTCGAGTTCGAGTTGCTTCTCGCCGGCGCCGCGCAGGCCGATACCGCCTTTCTGCCGGTCGAGATGGGACCAGCCGCGTTTCAGGCGCGTGCTCAAATGCCGCAACTGGGCGAGTTCGACCTGCAACTTGCCTTCGCGCGAACGGGCCCGCTGGGCGAATATGTCCAGGATCAGTCCGTTCCGGTCGAGCACCCTGCAACCCAGCCGCCGCTCGAGATTGCGCTCCTGGCTCGGCGTCAGCGAATGATTGAACAACACCAATTCGGCATCGTGGGACTGCAGGACTTCCGCCAGTTCCGCCAGCTTGCCGGCGCCCAGAAAGGTCGCGGATTCCGGCTGGTAGCGGGAGCCCGTGACGACCGCCACGGGATCGGCGCCCGCCGAAATCGCCAGTTCCCCGAATTCACCCAGGTCTTCCCGGTCGGCCCGCGCGCCGAAGTCGATATGCACCAGCACGCAGGTTTCTCCGGAATCGGGCCGCTCAAAAAACAACGATTCGCCTCACGTTCGAAGCAACGCGCCGTGGAAGAGCGATCCCGGACGATTCAATCTTGCCCCGCGCCGGAATCGTCATCGTGATCTTCGGCGAGGTGGTTTATCTGAATCTTTACCATCCGACCCGGGACCACGGTAGAAATCGCGTGCTTGTAGACCATCTGGCTGACGGCGTTCTTGAGCAGTATCACAAACTGATCGAATGACTCGATCTGCCCCTGCAATTTGATGCCGCTCACCAGATAGATCGATACCGGTACGCGATTCTTGCGCAGCGCGTTCAGAAACGGATCCTGTAAGCTATGCCCCTTGGACATTCTTGTTCTCCCATCTTCTCTGCATCCCCCGCGGTACATCTGTTCTCAGGGAGATTCCCTGTCCACTTGATTACCAGATCGCGAGCGAATCCACAAATTTCAATACGTCATCCGGATTCCGTTCCGAATCCCCGTCAAGCTTGCGCACCTCGGGCCAGCCCCGCAGCCAGGTCAATTGCCTTTTCGCGAGTTGCCTGGTGGCCGCAACGCTTTTTTCCACCATTTCGGGATACGCCATCCGCCCGTCGAGATATTGCCATATCTGGCGATAGCCAACGGATTTCATGGAAGGCAGACCGGGATGGAGGTCTTCCCGCCGGTGGAGCCGCTCCACTTCCGCAACCAGTCCATCAGCCAGCATTCGTTTGAATCGGGCATCTATACGCTTGTGCATTACGCTTCGCTCGGCTGGGTGGATTGCTAGAAAATGCAGCTTGATAGATGTAGACCGGTTAGACCGGTTTTTTCTTTCCCGATGGAAGCTGCTGATTGATTTTCCCGTGAGCAGATAAATCTCCAAGGCTCTTTGCAGGCGTTGCGGATCGTTGGGATGGATCCGCGCCGCCGCGTCCGGATCGACTTCGGAGAGCCGGCGATGGATCGCTTCCCAGCCCTCCCGCGCCGCCTGCGCCTCGATTTCCCGCCGCACTTCGGGGTTCGCCGCGGGCATCGCCGCGAGTCCTCTCCGCAATACCTGGAAATAGAGCATGGTTCCACCGACCAGCAGGGGTGTCTTGCCCCGGGCGAGAATGCCGCGCATCTCGACGAGCGCGTCGTCGCGAAAATCCGCCGCCGAATACGGTTCCGAGGGGTCGCGGATGTCGATGAGCCGATGGGGCGCCAGCGAAAGGGTGCGCCCATCCGGTTTGCCGGTGCCGATATCCATGTCCCGATAGATCTGGGCCGAATCGACGCTGACGATCTCCAGCGGGCGGCGCTGCACCAGTTCCACGGCGAGCGCGGTCTTGCCGACCGCCGTGGGACCGGTCAGGCAGACCGCATCCGCCCCGTTCTCGTCGAATCGGCGCCGGGATGCAACCAAGTCGGAAGGCTCCTATCGACCGCGCAGGAACAGCTTGTCGAGTTCGTCCATGGATTGCCACACCCAGGTGGGCCGGCCATGGTTGCATTGTCCGCTGCGTTCGGTCGCCTCCATGTCCCGCAGCAGGGCGTTCATTTCGTCGATGCCGAGCCGGCGATTGGCGCGCACCGAGCCATGACACGCCATGGTCGACAGCAACTCGTTGCGGCGGTTTTCCAACCTGTCGCTGCTGCCGAATTCGAGCAGGTCCGACAAAACGTCGCGCGCGAGTTGCTCGATATCGCCGTCTTTCAGCAAGGCCGGAACCTGGCGGACGACCACGGATTCCGCAGCGACGCGCTCAAGCGCCAGGCCCAGGGCAAGCAGGCTTTCGCGATGCGTCTCCGCGCAATCCGCTTCTGCCTCGCTGACAGCCAGCGACAAGGGCACCAGCAAGTTCTGCCGCCTGAGGCTTTCCCGCTCCAGCGCCTGTTTCATCCGCTCGTAGGTGATGCGTTCGTGCGCCGCGTGCATGTCGACGACGATCAGGCCGTCCCTGTTCTGGGCGAGGATATAGACGCCATGCAATTGCGCCAGGGCGTAGCCCAGGGGCGGAGCCTCCCCGCCGCCGCCAAACAGCTTCGCGTATTGCTCCGGCGTGCCGGCGGGCTTCGCCGGCGGCGCCGCCTGGTTGGCGAAACGGTACTCGCCGCCCGCTTCGCGAACCGGAGCGGCGTCGCGCAATGGCAGCGCGGCCTGGGCCGAGGAATGCGCCGCGGATGGAGGATAGCCGTGCTCGGACGTTTGCCGGGAAATTTCCGGCGCGAGCTGATCCGGCAGCTTGCTTGAACCCGGAACTTCCGGCTTGATATCCGCCAGTTCCCGGTGCAGCGAGCGGAACAGGAAATCGTGCACCAGGCGGCTGTCGCGGAAACGCACTTCGTGCTTGGTTGGATGCACGTTGACGTCCACCGCGACCGAATCGAGTTCGAGAAAAAGCACGTAAGCGGGATGGCGGCCGTGATAGAGCACATCCTGGTAAGCCTGCCTGATCGCGTGGCTGACGATCTTGTCGCGCACGATGCGTCCGTTCACATAGAAATATTGCAGATCCGCCTGACTGCGAGAGAAGGCTGGCAGGCTGATCCAGCCCCACAGCCGAAGCCCCGCCGCGCGCTGGTCGACCTCGACCGAGTTTTCGAGAAAGGCGGGGCCGCAAACGAGACCGATCCGGCGGCGCTGTTCCGACTCGCCAGGCGCCGGCCGCAACTCGTGGACCGTGCGCTGGTTGTGGCGCAGATTGAACTGCACATCGAACCGGCTTAGCGCGAGTCGTTTGAGCACCTCGTCGATGCGGACGAATTCGGTTCTCTCGGTTTTGAGAAATTTCTTGCGCGCCGGCGTATTGAAAAACAGGTCGCGCACTTCGACAGTGGCGCCGACGCCATGTTGGCAAGGCTCGAGCGAGGTTTCCATCTGACGGCCTTCGGCCCGCACCGTCCAGCCGGTTTCGCTGTCCGCCTCCGCCGCCCGGGAAGACAACTCCAGCCGCGAGACCGAACCGATACTGGCCAGCGCCTCGCCGCGGAAGCCGAGACTGCCGATGGCCGCCAGATCCTCCGGTCGGGAAATCTTGCTCGTGGCGTGGCGGCTCAGGGCAAGCGCGAGATCGTCCTTGTGAATGCCGCCGCCGTCGTCGCGCACCCGCAACAGTTTCTTGCCGCCCTGTTCCACTTCGACATCCACGCGCCGCGCGCCGGCGTCGAGGCTGTTTTCCAGCAGTTCCTTGAGCACCGAAGCCGGGCGCTCGACCACTTCGCCGGCTGC
Source organism: Pseudomonadales bacterium (assembly GCA_963664805.2). Lineage (GTDB taxonomy): Bacteria > Pseudomonadota > Gammaproteobacteria > Pseudomonadales > Pseudohongiellaceae > UBA9145. Next base: position 1,728,149 of record OY761612.1, read on the forward strand.
AATCTGGTTGGCCAGGCGCGGACTCAGTCGATTGATGCGTTTCATTTCCTCAGCGGGGAATTTTCAACTCAGTGCCCAAGGCGATGCGGTCGTTCGTCAGACCGTTCAGTTCGCGCAGGCTCGTCAGGCTTACCGAATAGCGGTTCGCGATTGCGGACAGTGTATCACCGCGCCGAACGACGTGGGTAATGGCGGATTCGTCCCGTGTCCCGCCGTCCGCGGACCCGGCGCCGGTCAGCGCATCCACCAGCGCGCTCGCCATGTCGTCGACTTCGTCTGCCGGAGTCTCCGCGGCCGGTGGCGCCGCGGCTGAAGGCGCCGCGGCGGATAAAGCACCGTTCGACTTTCGCCAGGCGACAAGCGTTCCGTCGGGAGCGCGTTCGTCGAAATATCTCATAATGCCGAAAGCCAGGGCGCTCGCGAGTCGCCGCTGGAATGCGGATGAATTCAGGCGTTCCAGTTCCGCCGGATTGGTCATGTAGCCGGTCTCGACAAGGATCGAGGGGATATCCGGCGAGTTGAGCACTTGCAGCGAGGCCTGTTGCACCTTGTCCCTGCGCAGCCGCGTGATCTCGCCCGAAGCGGCGAGAATATGCGACCCGGCCAACTGGCTTTGTTCGAGGCTCCAGCCCATGTGGACCGAAACCAGCGTCATGGCCACGTCGTCGTCGAAGTCGCCGAGGCGCAAGTCGCTATGCACGCCGGCGATGAGATCGGACGTGTTTTCCTTGCGCGCGACCCTGGCGGCGTTTTCCCGGTCGGCGCGCTCGCCGGACAGCGCGTAGATCGTCATTCCGCTGGCGCTGCTTGAACGGTAGGCGTCGGCGTGGATGGCCACGAGCAAGTCGGCCCGATGCTCCCGGGCAATCTCGGTTCTGCGCCGCAAGGGAATGTAATAATCGCCATCGCGAATCATGATCGTCCGATAGCCGGGCTCCCGCCGCAGGACTTCGTCCAGGTACCGGGAAATCGGAAGCGTGATGTCCTTCTCATAGCTGGAACCGACTACGGCGCCGGGGTCTTCGCCGCCATGGCCGGCCGAGATCGCCACGACGATGTCGCGCAAAGGCCGCGGGGCGGGTTCCCCGGCAATCGGAGTCTCCGACTCGTCCGGCGGGGGAACAGGAATGGAAACCGGCGGCATCGGCGCCGGCTCGGTGTCGTACAGATCGACCACGAACCGGTCGCCGTATTGCTGGATGGGCGGCAAGGTGAAGCCGCGGGGTTCGACCGGCGCGTCGAGTTCGACGACGAAACGCAGGATTCCCTCGGGTGCCTCTTCCAGACGCAGGCCGGTTACCGGTCCGTCCGCGACGGCCAGATTGTCGAGATCGTCGAGATCGTCGAAGGCCGGGGCGACGGTGGAATCTTCGAGGTCGATGAGCAATTGTCCGGCCCCGTCGAGCCGAATCAACTGGTAGCTGACTTCGTCGTCGAGATCGAACACCAGGCGGGTCCGCTCCGGCGCGCGCCAGATCCTGACTCCTTCGACTTCGGCGCCTGCCGCGGGGCCGCCGGGGGCAAGGCAGAGTCCGAGCGCGCAACCCGCGGCCGCGAACCAATCATTGCACCGGTGGCCGTACAGTTTCATGGCTGCATTCTTCGCATCGGGACTTCCCTAAACATCGACCCCAGCCCGCAATTTCTTGACCATTTCAGTTCCCTTGCCGGTGTGCGCGTTGCAGGCGATCGAACGGCCCGCGCCTTCTCCGCGCAATTCTATTTCGAGATCGGCCGGGGGAATCCGTCCGCCGCCGCGCCGCGCCCATTCGACGATGCACAGGTTTCCGCCGGCGAAATAGTCTTCCGCGCCGAGAAATTCCACTTCGCCCGGGTCGGCGAGGCGATACAAATCGAAATGATAGATGCGCCGGCGGTCGAGTTCATACGGCTCGACCAAGGTATAGGTAGGGCTCTTGACCGGACCTTCATAGCCATAACCGCGCAGGATTCCGCGCGCCAGAGTTGTCTTTCCCGCACCGAGTTCGCCATGCAGGTGAATCACGGTCGCGCTTCCGTCCCGGACTTTCGGGCCTTCCCGGGTAGCGGCCGCAAGCAGCCTTCCGATGCGCAAGGTCGCGGCTTCGTTTTTTAGTTGTCCGTTGAAATCCCGCATGCTCGCTTCTTCTCTTTGTGAAACCTTGCGTGAGACCTTGGGGGATTGACCAGCCGTCTGATGAAAGGCATGAGATCGGTGGCGATCAAGCCACGCTGGCCGTCTTCCCGCACCGCCAGATCCGCGGCCTCGCCATGAATGCAGGCAGCGCGGCAAAGGCTGTCTTCCAGAGACAGGCCCTGGGCGTGCAGACCCGCAATGATACCGCTGAGCACGTCCCCCATGCCCGCGCTCGCCATGCCGGGATTGCCCTCGGAGCAAAGTCTGAGTCGCGGCGGGCGGCCGGGAACGCAAATGAGACTGCCCGCTCCCTTGAGCAGACAATGGCCGCCATAGCGGCGCTGCAATGCGTCGACCGCCGCGAAGCGGTCCCGCTGCACGTCTGCCACATCGATGCCAAGCAATGCCGCGGCCTCTCCCGGATGCGGCGTAAGAATCCAGTCTTCGCGCGGAAAATCGCTTTCCGGCACCGCCTTTTGCGCAAGCAGCCGCAAGGCGTCGGCGTCCGCCACCAGCGGCAGGCCGCGGGTCGAATGGCCGGCGAGCGCGGCCCGCAGCAGATTCCGCGACCACTCGCCGAGTCCGAGACCCGGGCCGATCACTATATTGCTCGCCCGATCGAACAGCGCCGGCAAGTCCACCCGACCGTCTTCGGTGCCGGTGACCATGATCTCCGGCCGCCTTGCGAGCAAGGCGGGGCGGTGAACGGACCGGGTCACTGCGCTGACAAGTCCCGCGCCGCTGCGCAGCGCCGCCTCGGCCGCCATGATAATGGCCCCTCCCATGCCATGATCGCCCCCGAGCAGCAGTACGTGGCCATTGCCGCCCTTATGGGAAGAGGGCTCGCGCGGCGGAAGAAATCCGGCGCTGGAATGTATGTCGATGCGTTTGACTTCGGCCGTGGTGGAAGCGCCGGCGCCATGGATCTTCGCCGGCGCGTCAAGATCTTCGAAAATCAGTTCGCCCGTGAAATCCGGACCCCGATGGGTTAGCAGGCCCCGCTTCACGCCGATGAAAGTCACTGTCAATTGGGCGCGCACCGCGGCGCCCATCGGCGTGCCGGTATCTGCATGCAGCCCGCTGGGAATGTCCACCGCCAGCACCGGCGAATCGCTGGCGTTGACCCATTTGATCGCTTCGAGCCATTCACCCTCCGCGGCGCGATTCAGGCCCGTGCCGAACATGGCGTCGACGACCAGGTCGAAATTCTGCCAATGCCGGGATCTGAACTCCTGGAACGAGCACATGGGCATGTCGTTCTCGACCGCCATGCGCCAAGCCTGGACGGCGGCGCCGCCGAGCTTGTCGGGATCCGACAGATACACGAGTTGGACGCGAAGTCCGAGTTTTGCCGCCAGCGCCGCGATGACATAACCGTCGCCACCGTTGTTGCCCGCGCCCGCCAGAACGAGGAGGCTTCCGGCGCGCGGCCAGCATTCCTGCAATCGGGAAAAGGCCGCGGCGCCGGCCCGGCGCATGAGTTCGAATTCGTCGATGCCGAGCGCTTCCAGGGCGAGCCGGTCCAGTTCGCGAACCTGCTCGGCCCGATACAGGGCTCGCGGCAGATTTTTGCTCAATTGGGCACCTGTTGTTCTGGATTCCGACTCGAACGATACGCGTCCGAATCGTCGACGGATTGATTTTACCGCATTGCCGGCACTCACCTTGCGGGACCGAACGAATCGGTCGGCGCCGACAGCCCTCATATTGGCGGGAAATTCAATGCGTGGCAATTTTATGGAAAAAATTTTCAAAAGGCGGCCCATTCGTATGACTTGGGCAAATATGCCTATAATTCGCGTTCGCGATTTCCGCGCCGGGAATGCGGATGTCGGAGTGTAGCTCAGCCTGGTAGAGCACTGCCTTCGGGAGGCAGGGGTCGCAGGTTCAAATCCTGCCATTCCGACCACTTCCAGGCCAAACGACACTGGGCATACAGATGAAACCGAAGTCCCGAAAGCCGATCCTGCCGCGCTGGTTCTCGGCTTGGGCCACGCCGGTCTGCCTGTTCGGCTGCATCGGCCTCGCGACCGCCGGCGTGGAAGAATCGCTCGAAGAAGCGAATCGGCTGCTGCGTGTGACAGGCACGGGCGAGTTGTTCGAATCGGCTTCGAGGGAGCAGGCTCGGGAGATCATCCGCACCTATTCCCTCATCGTCGCGAGCTCGGCCGACCGTTCCCTTCCCCGCCAAGTTCGCGACGCCATCGCCGAGTGCTATAGCCGAACTTACGCTTGGGAAAATTTCGCCGAGGGCATCGCCCGCATCCTGACCGACCATCTCAGCGAAAAGGAATTGCGCCTGCTGATCGGCATCTATCAAAACCGCGGCGTGCCGCCGATGGAGATCGAGACTTTCCGGCAGACCGTGCGCAAGGGCGACGCCATCGCCGCGGCCAGCGCCGAATACATCTACGACAACAGCACCGGCTGCGTGGACCACGACGCCCGCCTGATCAAACGCTTCCTCGCCGATTCCCAGCCCGAGGTCTAACTGTAGCGGCTTCGACCCGTGGCCGTCTGGCGGGCGGGGTGCAGCGGACGCCGTAAATACATCCCTGCAGGCTTCGGGCTCGGCATCCATGCCTCGCACGCCCGCTGCACCCCGCCCGCCAGACGGCGACTCACGTTGTGCTGAGCCCGATACCGCATTGAGTTGGACGGCGGTTTGCCGCACAATGACTGTCCCTTTCAGAAACGCGAGTTGTGATCCGGAGGATTCCACCATGTACGTTCGCACGCCTGTCGCCGCATTGCTGTTTTCGATTTTCGCGCTGGCTCTGGCCGCCTGCGGGCCCCGGCACCAAGTCGACAGGGAAGCGCTCGAAGCTGCGGAGATCCTGAATTTCAGCACCCCGGAGGAAATGGTTTTCGCCGCCGGCCAGCCCACGCGGGAACAGATTCAGACCCTGGCCGACGCCGGCATCCGCCATGTCATCAGCTTGCGCACCGATGGCGAAATCGACTGGGATGAATCGAGCCTGGTCAGCGCCGCCGGCATGGAGTTTCATTCCATTCCCGTGGCCGGCGCCGCCGGCGTGACGAGTGAAAACGCCCAAACGCTCGATCAGTTGCTCGCGCAACTCGACGGCCAGCCCGTGCTGCTGCATTGCGGCAGCAGCAACCGGGTCGGCGCCTTGCGCGCCATGACCGCCCGCGAAGGCGGGGCGAGTCTCGATGACGCCCTCGCCGAGGGCCGACGCTGGGGCATGACACGCATGGAAGAAGCCGTGCGCGAAATCCTGCAATAAGGCCTAGCGCAAAGACGGAACCGAAACCATGAGCACCGCAACCGAAGCCATCAACGGCCGGATCGGCGATTTCAACCGCCCCCCCATGCTGGTCGCCGCCGCGGGCGCGGTCGGCATCTGCATCTATCTGGCCGCTTTTCACGGCTGGCGGCGGGCCGCCCTGTTCGCGGTGGGTTTCGGCGCGGGCATCGCCCTGTATCACGCCGCTTTCGGCTTCACCGCGGCCTGGCGCGAAGTCGCCAGCAGCGGACGCAGCGCGGGACTGCGCGCACAGATGATCATGATGGCGGTGACGGTGCTCGTGTTCACACCGCTGATCGCCCAGGGCGAAATCGGCGGCATGGCCTTGCGCGGCAATGTTTCGCCGCTCAACCTCGCGGTAATCTGCGGCGCATTCATTTTCGGTCTCGGCATGCAACTTGGCGGCGGCTGCGCCTCGGGCACCTTGTTCACCGCCGGCGGCGGCAATGCGCGCATGCTTGTCACGCTGGCGGCCTTTATCGTCGGTTCGGTGATCGGCACCTGGCATTGGTCGTTGTGGCAGGACGCTCCCGGCATCGAGCCGGTCTCGCTGTCCGGCAGTTTCGGCGTCGGCGGCGGCATCCTGTTCAGCATGTTGCTGTTCGGCGCCGTTTGGCTGATCGCCGCGCGTTATGAGAAATCCCGGCATGGCGCCATCGAACGCGAATGGCGGCCGACATCCTCCCGCGCCTGGCTCACCGGCCCCTGGCCGCTGCTGGCTGGGGCGCTGGCCTTGGCGCTGGTCAATATCGCCACACTGCTGTTGGCTGGAAGGCCCTGGGGCGTGACCTCGGCCTTCGCCCTGTGGGGCGCGAAACTGGCTACGCCCCTGGGTGTCGACGTCACCCAGTGGGCCTATTGGCAAAGACCGAATCTGCAGGCCGCGCTCGAGGCCAATGTCTTCAACGACGTTACTTCGGTGATGAATTTCGGCATCATGCTCGGCGCGCTGATCGCCGCCTCCCTGGCACACAAATTCGCGCCTTCGTTCAGGATTCCCATGCGTTCGGTGCTGGCCGCGGTGATCGGCGGACTGATGCTCGGCTATGGCGCCCGCATCGCTTTCGGCTGCAACATCGGCGCCTATTTCAGCGGCATCTCCTCGACCAGCATGCATGGCTGGCTCTGGTTCGCAGCGGCATTCGCCGGCAGCATACTCGGCACCCGGATGCGACCGCTGTTCGGGCTGCGCTGACGCCTGGCGCGCGCCGCGTGCAGCATGAACGCAAAACTCCCCGCCGACCCCGCCATCGAACAGGATCGCAAGGAATGGCTGGAGGCGATCGAGAACATCCGCGAACAATACGGCCCTGACGGCGTCGGCAGCATTCTCGCCAGTTTGCGCGAATGGAGCGAGCGCCATTGCCACGGCGGGGGTCCGCCGCCGGCATTCAATACGCCCTATCTGAACACGATCCCGGTGGAACAACAGCCGGATTATCCCGGCGACCGGAAAATCGAGCAGCGGCTGGAGAACATCCTGCGGTGGAATGCCATGGCCATGGTGCTGCAAGGCGGCGACGCCGGACTCGGCCTTGGCGGCCATATCGCCACCTATGCCTCGGCCGCGACGCAGATCGAAGTCGGTTTCAACCACTTCTTTCGTCAGAAGACCGAAGATTACGGCGGCGATCTGGTGATTCTGCAGCCGCATGCGGCGACCGGCGTCTACGTCCGGTCCTGGCTCGAAGGCGTGCTCGAAGACGGGCATATGCGCAGCTACCGACGCGAACTCAATCCCGGCGGCGGCCTCGCCGGCTATCCCCATCCCCGCTCGATGCCGGATTACTGGCAAGTCGCGAACGCGTCGATGGGCCTTTCCACGCCGACGGCCATTTACCAGGCGCGCTTCGCCAAGTACCTGGAAAATCGCGGCCTGAAACCGAAGCTCGGCGGCAAGGTCTGGTGCTTCATCGGCGACGGCGAAACCGACGAGCCGGAAGTGCTCGGCACGATCAATATCGCCGCCCGCGAAGGTCTCGACAACCTGATCCTGGTCGTGAACTGCAACCTGCAACGGCTCGACGGGCCGGTGCGGGGCAACGGCAAGATCATTCAGGAGCTGGAAGCGTCATTCCTGGGTTCGGGCTGGGAAGTCCTCAAGGTCATCTGGGGCGGCGGCTGGGACCGGCTGCTCGCCCGCGATGCGAACGGCGCCTTGCGCCGGCGCATGGAAGAATGCCTCGACGGCGACTACCAACGCTATTCGGTGCTTCCGGGCGACCGGCAGCGGGAGTTGTGGGTCGCGGGCAATCCCGAACTCGAAGCGATGATGGACGCGCTGACCGACGAGCAGGTGCGCGAGATCAAGCGCGGCGGCCAGGACGCGGTCAAGCTCTACGCCGCCTATGACCGCGCGATTCGCTCCGACAAGCCGGTGGTGATCCTGGTCAAAACGGTCAAGGGCGACGGTGTGGCCGGCGCCGCGGGCAGCAACACCGCGCACCAGAAAAAGAACATCAGCCCGGAGCAACGGGTCGAGATCGCCCGCTCCCTCGGCATTCCGTTCAGCGATGACGATGCGCGCCGCGCGGCTTACTACCGGCCGCCGGATTCGAGCCCTGAAGTGCGCTACCTGAAAGAACGCCGACGGGCGCTCGGCGGCGTGCTGCCGGCGCGCAACAGCGAATGCGCTTCATTGGATGCTCCCGCGCTGGAGATTTTCAAAAGCCTGCTCGAGAAGATCGACAAGCCCCATTCGACCACCTTGTGCCTGGTGCGAATCCTGTCGATTCTGCTGCGCGACAAATCCCTGAAACGCTACATCGTGCCCATCGTTCCCGACGAGGCGCGCACCTTCGGACTCGAAGGCCTGTTTCGCATCGCCGGCATTTTTTCCCTGCAAGGCCAGCATTACACCCCGGTCGACGCCGATACCGCGATCGCCTATCGCGAGGCCGAAGACGGGCAGATATTGCAGGAAGGCATTTGCGAAACCGGCGCCATGGCGTCCTTTCTCGCGGCGGGAACGGCTTGGTCGATCCACGGCCTGCCGATGGTTCCGTTCTATTTCTTCTATTCGATTTTCGGCTTTCAACGCGTCGGCGACATGATCTGGGCCTGCGGCGACATGCTGTGCCGCGGCTTCCTCATCGGCGGCACCGCCGGCCGCACGACGCTCAACGGCGAAGGCCTGCAACACCAGGACGGCCACTCCCAGGTGCTGGCAAACACCTTCCCCAACCTGAAAAGCTATGACCCGGCCTTCGCCTATGAAATGGCGGTAATCGTGCGGGAAGGTATCCGCCGCATGTATGAGCAACAGGAAAACGTCTTCTATTACATCACCGCCTATAACGAGGCCTACCCGATGCCGGCGCTGCCGGAAGACGAATCCGTACAAGCGGGAATCCTGGCGGGCGCGTACCTGTTCGAAAGCGATGCGCCCGCCGCGGACTGCGCCGTCCATCTGCTCGGCTCTGGCTCGATCATGCGGCAGGTGCTGCAAGCGCGGGAGCGGCTGCGGGAATGGGGCTGCGATTGCGCGGTCTGGAGCGTGACGAGCTACAACGAGTTGTATCGCGAAGCCGAATCCCGCGAGCGTCACAACCGTCTGCATCCGACGGCGGAACAGCGCGCGCCGCGCATTCGGCGGCTATTCCCCGACGCCGGCGCCATCGTCGTCGCCGCCACGGACTACATGAAGGCGCTGCCGAATTCCATCGCCCGCTGGATGCCGAAAAACTATCTCGTGCTCGGCACCGACGGCTACGGCCTGTGCGAAACCCGGGCGGACCTGCGCAACTGGTTCGAGGTCAGCGCCGACTACATCTGCCACGCCGCCCTGGTCGGCCTGTTCCGGGCAGGAAAGATCGATGCGGCGGAACTGGCGGCAAAAACCACGGAACTCGACATCGACCCCGACAAGATGGACGCCGCCGAGCGCTGATGCAGAATTGTAGGGGCAAGGCATGCCTCGCCCGCGGTTTGCCCGGTCGACGGGCGACGCATGCGTCGCCCCTACAGCCGGAACCAGGCACACCGCGTCCCTAGTGCGTCATGGAGTACATCAGGTAATTGATGCCCAGCCGGTAGGCTGAATTTGCGTAGCGGGTCGGATAGGCCGGGTGGTAGGTATGTTCCCATCCGTCGCCCATGTCGGAATTCCAGTTGATCAGCACCATGATGCGGCCGGCGTCGTCGAGAATGGCGTGATTGCTCGCATGGTCGATGCCGCGTTCGCCGAACTCGTCGGTGCGATATAGCGCCGGGATCATCTGCGGCCCGTCTATGTCGTAATAGACGTGGAAGATTTCGTGATCGGGCGGCAGTTCGGTGATTTCGCGGTCTGGGAACACCTGGCCGAAAGCCGCCTGGAAATTGTCCCACTCGTTCTGGCCCCAGAAATCGTCGATCAGCAGAAAGCCGCCGCGAAGCAGGTATTCGCGCAGATTCTCGATCTCCGACGGATCGAGGATAATGCCGCCGTTCTGCCCCACTTCGAGCATGTAGAGAAAGGGATAGTCGAAAATCCTCTCGTCATTGAGCCGCAGCACGATGGGATTGCTCATGACGCGGATATTGGTCAGGCGCGAGACGCCGCGCAGGAAATTCTCGTCCGAATCGGGAAAGTCGATCGCCCAGGTGCCATAGCCGAATCCGCGGCCATAGTACGTATCGAACTGCACGCGCACAAAATTGAACTCGCCGGCGTCGTCGTAGTCTATCTCAAGACTCTGGCCGGAGGCGCCGCCACAAAGCGCGAGCAGTAATGTGAATGGGACCAGTTTACGCATCGAATAATCCAAATGGATGTACGCCCAAGCATTTTCAAACTCAGGATATGCGCATGCGCGACACCCATATCGGCAGACGTCGCCGTTGCATTTCCCGCACAATGGCGCGGACTTCATCCGCTTCTCCTTCCTTTTGCGCCTCCCACATGGCTTCCTGAAGACACTCGTCCGTTTCCGCGTAAGCCCCGTACCAGCCGCAACACCCTGCATAGCCGCAATGAATTGCGCCTATGGGTTCGTACCAGTAAGGGCTTTTCTCTGGATCCTCATTTTCAGGCGAACCATGGACCGGGAACCATTCCCGCAAAGCCTTACCGTCTCTTTCGTTGTCATCCATCGCGCCAAGAATTACCATCGGCTTGAACTCACTATAAGGGAAAATTCCTTGCCCGAAAAGCCAGCGCAATCCTTGCCGGGCAACTTGGCGACGCTTCGGGACGAGATGCGGCCAGCAGCGGATCAGGCTCGACAACGACTTTCGGCAACCGGGCCCGCTCGATTACGGCTCCGGTCCTTACAAGTCCATCGCGAAGCGTCTCATCACGGATCGGTTCACGTGTGTTCGCCGCATACCAGCGACCCGCAATGTCGTCTTTCCTGGAGCGCATCGACTGCTCACGCCAATCGTTTCTGCTTAGGTCGTCCTCCAATGCAGCTTGCTTGTCGGACATTCTGGTGATTTGATCAGGCCTCAATCAGAAATCCAGATAATCTATCGCGCCGATGTAGAGCATGACGAAGATGGTTCTTGCCGCCATCTCGCGGGTCGCGTAATTCCGATTGGTTGTCCCCTCGGGAAATATCTCCCGGAGTCTTCGATGAATTTCAGGGACTGGTGGCAGCGGCGGCAGGCTCATCAATTGGACCCGTTGCCGTATAGGCGTTCCACCATGCGCTCGAGTTTCTTGCGCTTTGCCCGCTCGCTGACCAGTTTGTCCAGTTCCTTTAATTTATCAGGAGGCGGCAGGGACAGCGCGTTCAACTCATAGGCGGACACCGCGACGCTGCCGTTGATGCATCTGAAAACCTGATCGACCACGTCACTGTTCAATAGCGCGGTCAAAGTCGCCGGCGCCACCTTTGGTTTGCCGTTCAGCGGTTTGATCATGTTCAGGTGATTCTCGATCACTACCGCGCCATGCTTCTCGATGAAATCCGCCGGCAACTCCGCGGCGATCAGTCGGCGATTTTGTTCCTTCGCCGTGGTTCGTTGCAGCAAGACGCATGGGAACTCTGTTACGACCCAGCGTTCATCGTCCTTCGGTTCGAAATAGGGTTTGTGATTGCGCTTTTCGGCCCGGAACGAAAACTCGCCGTCAGGGCGAACCGACTCCGCCCAAACCAGTGGATAGCGTCCCTTCGCGGGCCTGTCCTTCAATCCGGGTTTGTGGCGATTCCACACCAGCGGACCCGTGCTCACTTTGTAACCGTAATCGGCCAATCGATAGGGAAGCCCGCCAACCTGGCTTACCAAGCCGCGCTGAGTTGGCGTTCGCGGTATCAGCCACGGCTGTCTTGGATCCTTTGGCAATTTGAAAGAGCCAGCGCTGGTGCGAGCTATACCGCCGTTCTGTCGTTGCGAAATGAAACTGACTTTACCGGCGCCTGAAGAGTCGCCGCGTTTGTAGGTCGCCAACAGAGTTTCCTGAAGAACGCCGTTGAATACACCCTTTCGCTCCTCAATGAACTCAATTCGATTCGGTGGCGCTTCTCGACCGAGCAAGCCGCGCAGCGCCTTGAAGTACTCGCCTGCCAGAAAGCTTGTCGGTGTCACATATGCGATGACACCATCCTGCTTGGCGAGGCGCAGGGCCTGGTCGGTGAAAACTCCATAGAGATTCGCGTGGCCGAACAGACTTCGGCGGAACTTGTCGCGCAGACGTGGCGATAAGCCAATGCGTCCATATGGCGGATTGCCGACTACGAGATCAAACCCCTCCCCTTCCGGATTCTGCTCAAGACTGTCGCACAAACGCACAACCTGCCCCAACCGTTTTCCGGCCTTGTGGCATAGATCGCTCAGAGTCACTTCAAGGAGCACTTGCGACATCCAGGCGGAAAACGGATCTATTTCGAATCCGCACAGCCTTTGCTCGATACTTTGCAAGGCTTCTTTCGCGTCACAGTCTTTCAGACAGGCGGCCATGCGTCTCGCCACCGGCGATAGAAAGGCGCCGCCGCCGCAGGCAGGATCGAGAACTCGCGCCGATCGCCACTCGATTCCGGTTTCGGTCGCCATGTCCAACAGTCTTTCGCAGAGCGCGGGGGGCGTGTAATAGGCGCCCGCCTTGGCCCTTAACGTATTCGGCATCATTGCCGTATAGAGTACGCCCAAGGCGTATCCTGCCCGCATCTGGTCCAGTTTTGCCGCGGCAACTCCAATGCTCGACGTCAGCAACTCGGCCTCCATCGACAATTGTGGGAGTTCAACATCAGTAGGCGGGTCAGGCAGACTCCAATTCCAGCGCAACCCGGCGTCGACTTCGCGCCAATACGCGGATACGGCCGCAAAAACCATCGCCCGCGCGAAACTCAACCGGTCATCCGGCTGTGACGCGGACGCCAATTGGCGGGCTTTCAAGTAACCGGACTCTATCAGCGATTGTGGCGATGTTTTCCGCATTGTGTCCTATTCAGCTAAAAGGCGAATCAACCTTGACCAGCCGTCTCCGGCCTCCCAGGAGCGAGAATCAGCGGAAGCTGCAACTCATCCTGCTCGAAGCGCTCCAGAAACTTGACCATCGCCTTGCGTCCGAGCCAGGCCAACGATACCCGATGCTTCTGTGAAATCGCGGCAAGCTCCCTGTATTCGGCTTCTTCCAGGTTGACGGTTACGCGATAATTGGCGGCCACGGGGCACCTCTCGGTCGTTGGTTCGCACTCACTGCAGCAGAATGCTTCAACATGCTTCAAGGCATGCCCCGGCCAATGGTGTTCGTCAAGTTTTCGGCGTGAGTCGCCGTCTGGTGTGCGGTGTGCAGCGGGCGTGCGAGACATGGATGTCGAGCCCGGAGCCTACATGGATGTATTTACGGCGTCCGCTGCACACCGCACACCAGACGGCGACGGATCGAAGCCACAAATCCACGACTCTCAACGCAATTGCGCGCAATAGTCCTGCTCTTCCACCGCGGGTGTGAACCAGAGATAGTCGTGTTCGGGGATGCCGCCGAAACGTTCGAGGTAGCTTACCGGCACGATTTCGTCGGGATCGACTTCAAGGAAGGCGAGCGAGACGATTTCCTCGCGGCTGGCGCCGGCATCGAGCGCGAGCAGGAAATTGGGTACGCCCAGATCCTGGCGCGCGTGATAATTGCCGGCGAACAATAGCGCCGCTCCGTCCTCGTCCGCCAGCGAACGCAGGGCCTCGGCCATAGCCAGGTCGCGCGTTTGCTGCACGCGCACCATGGCCGGAAACTGGCTTTCGGGCAGCAACCCGCAATGGCTCTCGTCGATATCGGCAAAGAGCTTGTCCATCGCCGCCTGGTCGAAAACGTCTTCCGGCAGTGGCGGGCCCTCTCCCTGGTAGATGTCCATCACCGCGTCTTCGTCGATATTGGCCGCGGCCAAGGGCAGCCCGGCGTCGAGACTTGAGCGCAGCAGCGGCGAATAGAACTCCCATTCCCAGCCCTCGTCCCATTCGAGCCAAGCCCGAAGTTCTTCTTCGGCGGCGAATTCCCGACCGGCGATGCCCTCGAGCTTCGACGCCCGGGAAGCGTCGATCATCTCGAAAGCCACTCCCGACAGCGCATTCGCCGCGATCAACGATTCGAGCACCGACAATTGCAGGCGATGGTGATCGGCGTTGTCGTGCTTCTCGCCGAGCAGCAGAAAGCGCGCCCCGCGCAGGCCGGCAAGCAGTTCTTCGGGCGTGACGAACTTTTGCAGGCGACCATCCCAGATACGCCCCACGAGCGTATGATCGCCATGCAGTGGTGAAACCCAGGCGTCGGGCCGGGTGTTGATCCAGGCGTCGCTGAAGTCCGGCGACCGAGTCATGCAAGCGGCGGGCAACGCACCAAGAATCGCAAGGAGAACTCCGCTCATCCAGGCGCGCCGACCGCGCTCTCCCGGCCTTCTTCCGCCGGGGCGCATTTTGATCGCAATTCTCAATTCACACCGCCCATCATCAGCCATTGCTGGTAGATTTCATCGCTCCAGAACTCCTGGAACCAGGCGATCGCCGCGAGTTTCTCCTCATCGCGAAGCAATTGCCCGAATCCGGGCATCTGCCCGCCAAGCGATTCTCCGCCCATATCGATCACTTGCAACAATACCGAAATCGGATGATGCCACGCATGGGCCGAACCGTTCAGGGGCGGTGGCGGAAACGAGCCGTCCGGCAGCCGCGCGCGCCAGTCGGAGGCAGTGCCTTGCGCGGCGTCGCCATGGCATTCCGCGCAATGCTCGGCGAACACCGCCGAGCCGGCCGCGGCCAGTTCGACCGTATACCAGCGCCCGGTTTCGGGGTCGGTCCGGTCGAGCGGGACGCTTGCGTCGCCACAAGCGGCAAGCAGCGCCAGCGCAACCGCGGCCGAACGCCGCGCCAATCCGCTCCGCAACAGGCGGAAACGAATGCCGTCGGCTTGCAAAAGCAATGGAACTATCTCGACGATCACCGCAACCCGCATCCGAGCATACTAACATCAACCCGTTGTCGGGCATTCGCCGCACCTGCGCAAACAGCGAAAGGATCAGGTGGAAGTCGATGTCGTCATCGAACGCGGAGGACTGGCGGTAGCGGGAATCGAAGTAAAGGCCTCGGCCACGGTAAATCCACCGGACTTCAAGGGTCTGCGCAAGTTGAAGAGGACGGCTGGCGACCGGTTCGCGGCCGGAGTGGTGCTCTACGACGGCGAGATAACTGCCGGATTCGGTGATGGAATGTTCGCGGGGCCTCTGCGCGTCCTGTTCGATGGTCCGGGCGTAAGCCAGCTCGAACTCTTCAATCCTCGTTCTTCGGAAAATCGAATTCCATCAGGGTCGAGTCTCCACGTTTGATCTCGGACCATCGGTCGATGGGCAGCGAGAGTTCGACCAGGCCGCAAGTGGGGATGTTGGCGATGCCGGCATTCGCCATTTCGTTCGCGAAGTCGGTAATCGTCGGGTTGTGGCCGACGAGCATGACCGAGCCAAAGTTGTCGTCGACCAGGCTGGCGGCTTTCAGATACATCGATGTGCCGCAGAAATAGAGGTCGGGATTGCTGACGACTTCGTCGATCGGGAAACCGATGGCTTCGGCCATCAGTTTCGCCGTCGAGCGGGCGCGCACCGCGGGACTGGAAATTATGCAATCGACGCTGGATTCGCGTCCGAGAAAGCGCTTGCCCATGATCGGAACCTCGCTGTCGCCGCGGGGCGCCAGGGGCCGCTCGAAATCGCGCAACTTCGGATAGTCCCAGCTCGATTTCGCGTGCCGCAAAAGGAAAAGCGTTTTCATCTACGTTTAGTCGGCATTCTTGGCCGCGGAATTAGCTAGCGGCGGAGATTCCGCGACTCCGCTCCGCTCCGCGCGGAATGACGAAGTGGGATGCTTCGCCCGGCGCGGAATGACGGTATGGGGACGCGTCAAAATTCGCGATTCGCGGTCGGGGCTTGTAAAATTCCACCTACTTTACGTCATGGAGCCCATACTTGCCTAGTTCAATCTCTATTCCCCCGCTCGTCCTCATGATTCTGCTCAGCCCGTCCCTGCTCGCCGCGGAAGAAGACGAAGAAAGCCCGCTGAACAGCGAAATCGAGTTGGGCGCAATCTATACCTCCGGCAATACGAACGACGAGAACATACAGTTCAGAGGCGCTGTCAACTACGCGCTGGAGGGGTGGGATCTCGGCCTGACCATCGACGGCTTCCGTTCCTCCAAGGAAAACGAACTCGCGGCGCAACGGGTGTACTACGTCTCCGAGGCCAATTACAACATCAACGAGGAAAGTTTCGCGCTGACGCGGGTCGCCCACGACGACGACCGCTTCAGCGGCTACGAGGGCCAGTCCGACATCTCGCTCAACTACGGTCGAAATTTGCTCACGGACCGCGAAGACATGGGCCTGACGCTGAATATCGGGGGAGGCTATCGCCGTTCAAGCACGCTCGACGAGGATTTTGGCGAAGCCATGCTCCGTCTGGCCGCGGATTTCAACTGGGATTTGTCGGATTCCGCGGCCTTCCTGCAGGAATTCAGCACCGAAGCCGGCGAGGAAACGAGCATTTTTCGCGCCCGCAGCAGTATAGAAACGCAAATCGTCGAGAATCTGCTGCTGCGCTTTTCGATCAATCTGAAACATCAGACCCAGGTGCCCGCTGGCCGCAAGCACACCGATACCGAAACCAGCGTAACCTTCGTCATGCGGTTTTAGGCATGCGGCCGCGCCTCGAACGGGCGCGGCATCCCGAGTTCGGCAAACCGGGTTTTATTGGCGCGTGCCGGAAACCGCTATGTCGCCGAAGTCGGAGCCGAACGATCCCTCGATCGCGTCCCCTTCCACCGAGCCGCTGAAGTCGAGCCTTACAGACTGCCCTTGGGCGTCGATTTCGGCGGTGAACGTCACATTCGGGCCGTCGTAGACGACATCGGAAACCGGCGCCTCGCCAAGATTGGCGGCCGCCATGTTGCCGGTGCCATCCTCGTTCAGGGTCAAGGTGACCGGGATTACGCCAAGCGGCGTGTTCATGCTCACGCCCCACGCGCCAACCGCGGGCGGCGGTCCGCTGGCGCAGCCGGCGAGAATCATGAGGGCCAGAAACAGGCTTCCGCCGGTTAGTTTGTTCATATGCATACCTACTGTGAAAGGGGGGCTTGGCGGGCAATATAAACCTGTGTCATTTTGATGTCCAGCGCGGTCGAGATCGCGGTGTTTTCCCCGCTCTCGGGATCGGGATGCGCGTCGGCCAGACGGCGCAGCGCCTTGTAAAGCGAGATGCCCGATATTTGCCCATTGCTCAAATGGTGCGTCGAGTCGTTTCTAATGAGTTGGTAGTACCAGGTGTCCACATCCGCATAGCCGGCCAGCAGCCCGGTTGCGCCGTCGCTTGTCAAATCGAGCCGCAATCGCGCATCGCGAAAGAGATGTATCGACGGGACATTCAGATTCATCCAGGGGATCACCAGTTCGTCGATGGGATCACTGGTGAATACCGAATCAACGATCTTGCCCCGCGTTTGCCGGATCAGGCTTTCGCCCCAGCGCCTGTCGACTCTTTGCGTGCCGCCGGGCATGACCCGCTGCCCGGTGGCGTCGGTCAGGAGTCGATCCATTCCGCGGTACCAGGTAAGCGTCACGGAATCGTCGTTCTCAAGGTCGTCGACGCCGCCAAGCTCGATCATCATCCGGTTGTATACGCGATCGAGTATGGCCTTGTTCTGGAAAATGAATTCGACACCGTCCGGACCGCGGAAACCGATAATGCAACCGACGGCGCGATAGACCTCGTTATCGACGCCGGGGGTGCCGTCGGGATGAGTGAAGTCGTTCGGCCCGACTTCCCCATCCAGATTCAGACCCCAGGAAAGTTCGCCTTCCACTTCGAGGAATTCGAACCCGTCAGGCTCGGCGGTCGGATGCCAGGTTTCGATTTCCTGCCTGAGTTGGGTCTCCTCGACCGTGAGAAATTCATGGGCGGGAAACAATTGTTCGAATTGTTCGCGCGGTCCGTCGTTGAAGCCGCGGGGACATTCCCGGCGCCCGTCCGGTGTCTGATAAACGGACCAGAACAGATCGGTCATTACATAGGCGATGGCGCCGTCGCGCAATCGACCGTCATCGGCCCGCGCGCCGGAGCAGGCGATCGCCAGCAGACTTGCCGAGCCTGCAATAAACAGCGGCAACCGGCCCATCAGAGTATTCCTTCCATGAAATCATCGCGCAGCCAGAACGCTTTCAGGCCATTGCGCTGGCCTCTCCATTCCCCGGTGCCGTCGCCGTGCACGTCGCCGGGAAGCCTGTCTCCAGCGAACAGGTACACCGGTCTGCCGCGCCAGGACCAGACTCTCAACGCGCCCGGTTCGCCGTCGCCCGCCAAACGACCGGTTTTCGGATCGATGGACAAGATGCGCCAACTGCGATTGACGCTCTTTTCATCGGCGCCCGCGATGACGTAGGGCCAATATTCCAGACACTTTTCGGCATCGCCGCCGCCACACATGGCGAGCCTGTACACTTGGGTGTCTTGCGGATGGTCGCAGGCGAGCTGGTCCGCGGAATCTTCGCCGCAACGATAGACGTAGATCGTTCTGCCGCCGGCATCCGCCAGCACATCTCCGGCGATGGTGGGCTGCACGGTAAAACTCGACGGGTAAGCCGGCGCCTTTTGTGTGAACACGTTCTCCCAACCGGCGGAATCGCTGCCCTGCTGACTCCAGGATTCCGTATCCAGAACATGGGTATACAGCGGCTGGCCCCTGAAGACCCACTGGCGCACGCCCGGTGAACGCTCGAGCAAGGACCATTCACCCTGGGCGCGGGCCAGATTCGGGGCGGGGACCGGATTCCAGTTGACCAGGCAGTCGTCATGGCAATTCGTTGTCGTCGGAGTGTCGCCGCCGTATGCATATACCGCTTCGTTCCTGTCGGTGGTGAGCATGCGGCCGACCGAAGTCGTCCTGACGGCAAAGCCGGGAGGAAGCAGCGCGGGCGGGCCGACGGGCACGCGGTAAGCCGGAGAGTCGCCGCCGTAGCGCCGCGTCGTGCCGCCGACCACATCGCCGGGCCGCTCGTCGCGAACTGACGTATACAGGGGCTGCTCGTCGAATGCCCATTGCCGGCTTCCGTCCCTGCGCTCGATGATCGTCCACTTGCCCACGGGCTCCGCGTCATCGCCCGCCAGCACCGGCGGCCACAGATCCGCGCAGCTCAAACGGCTGTCGAGTTCAGGCAGCTCGATGCCCGGAGGATAGGGGCTCATGAGCCCGGCGGTCACGGTGAGCACTTCGTCGTAGCACTGCGGCGTTCCGGGCGGTTCTCCGCTGTAACCGTTGCGAAGTCTGTGCTGCGGCCATTTGTAGAGTGTCTTGCCGGAACTGTCGGCGAAGACCGGACCGTCGCGTTCGGTCAACTCGACATGGAATTCGGCGGGCGTGGGGATATTTCTGTAAGCCTCGGTAGGAAATTCAGCGTCGGCCGCGAGCACCGCCGAACCGAAAACGGCGACGGACAGCGTTGCGCGGGCAATTCTCATTTTGGCTTGATTGCGTTGCAAGATCACCCCCACCAAAACCGCTGCGCGGTTTTGACTCCCCCGGAGGGGGAGTTGGGATGCCTCAGGCGAGGATTTCACCGATTCCGTCCGAGGTCGTGTTGCTCTTGTCCCCCCAGGACTCGATTTCCAGCCCCATCAGGCGTTGCGCGGTATAGCCCAGGCGGCAACCCGGCGATCCGCCCCCGTCGACATGCAATCCGGTCTTCACCCGGCCGCCGGCGGTCCCTGCGCTGAACATGGGTATGCCGTCGATGGAGTGCGTCTTGGCGAAAGACTGGTCCGTCGTGCAATAAACAAAGGCATTGTCCAGCAGGGAGCCGTCTCCCTCCCTGAAATTGGCCAGGGCGTCGACGTAATAGGCCCACTCTTCCATGGCGCGGCGCGTGAACCAGGACACATTGGGCTGGTAGCCGAGTTCGCTGTCCACCGCTTCTTCATGGGTCGCCGTGTGATGGGGTTTGTCATAGCCCGGTTTGATGGTGGACGAAAACGCGGAGGCGTAAAACACATTGAACACGCGCGTCTGATCGCAGGCGACCGCCATCAGCATCAGTTCGGTCATCATGCGATGACGCTTGGAGACGAGATCGGCATCGAGTCCCGTCGGCAGGTCTTCCGGCGCTTCACTGACGATACAGGCTTCGCGGGGGTCCGGTTTCGTTAGCTGCAGGTCGAAGCGCCTTTCAAGATCGCGCAAACCGGCAAAGTACTGGTCCAACCTTGCGCGATCCGCCGAACCCAAGGATTTTTCCAGTTTTTTGGCATCGTCCCGCACGGCGGAGAGCGCGCTCTTTCTCACCATCACCCGCGGGTCCGGGGTAAAGGATTCGGCGTTGGGATCCTGGAAATCTTCGCCGAACAGGCGCTGATAGAATCTCAGGGGCGACCATTCCGGCGCGTTAACCGAATTGCCGCCTTCGTAACTGAAGCTGTCCCGCACGTCTCCGGTTGCGGTCGCGCTGAGGCTGCGGAATCGGGTGGCGTTGCCGATCTGACGCGCGACGGAAACATCGATGGTTTCACCCGGGCGATTCTCCGAGGTCATCGGCGCGATGCCGGAGCGCAGAACGACCCAGCCGGAGTGATGACACAAATTCGGCGCGTCATCCTTGAACACATGGAAGTTGGTATACAGGTTGATGTGTTTCCGAATGCGCGCCAGGGCCGCTATTTCTTCCGGCAGATCAAAATCCGGTCCCGTTTTTTTCGGCACGAATATCGACTCGCTCATGCCGAGACCCCAGGACCAGGTGCCGAATCGCATGGGAATCGGCGCGCCATTCGCCAGTGCCGTTCCGTTTTCGTTCAGGAAAACATCGAGCAATGGAAGGCCTATGGCGATCGCACCGCCGTTCAACGTTCCTCTTAATGTCTTGGCGAGAAATCTGCGTCGGTTGAATTTGCTCATGATTTCACCGTTGCCGCGGCGGGCCGAATCTGGGCCCACTGAAGCGGTATGTGGATTCACTCGCGTCCGTGCCGTCAATATTACCTTGATTCTCATCCGGCAATACAGTGGAAAACGCCTCGCCGAGCGCAAGTTCGCGCAGCAACGGCCTCAGTCTGTATCCGTTTGCGGCGAAGCGATTTTCAAACCAGGTTATGGTGTCGCGATCGCGCCGCAATGACACCGGTCCGCCGGCACCGTAGGCATAGAGGCGATTGACGAGGCAGTTGGAAAGCTTCGGATGGTCCCGCATCGCCGACGCCAGCCCGGCGACATCCTCGTAAAGCACCCCGTCCAATTCACCGCTCAAGTCCAGTTCCGCGCCGTTTTCCGTCTCGCGGAACCTTCCCGCGCCATCGAAACTCTCCAGCGCGAGCCCGATGGGGTCGGTGATGAGATGGCATCCCGCACAAGCGGGGTTGGTATTGTGTACGTCGAGTCGCTCGCGCGCCGTGGCCGCGTGTTCGGCTTCCTCGAGCAGGGAGAAATCCACGTTCGGCGGCGGCGGCGGCACGACCTGGCAAAGGAAGCGCTCGCGCAGCGCCTGCCCCCGAAGCGTCGGTGAACTGCGCACCGCATGGGAATTCGCGGCGAGAAAGCTGACTTGCGTCAGCAACCCGATTCGCGGGCTGCCCGCTTCGAATTCATGGGGGGTCCAGCCGTTGCCGGCGGGAATGCCGTAGACGACAGCGAGCGACGGAGACATGAACGTCTTGCGGGTGGTGAACAGGTCGCGATAGTCCGATTCCTGGCGAAGCAGGTGATCGACGATGGTTCGCAGCGTCTGTTCCCGCGCGTCCCGCAAGGTGGACCCGGTAACCATCGGATAGATGACCGGATCTTTTGCCAGACTGCCGAACCCGTCGAAGCCGAGCATGTCGTCGAAGAACGCGCGCATGCCTGTTTCGAGTCTTGCGCTGGACAGCATCCGCTCAACCGTGGCGCTCAGCCCCGCTTCGGTATGCAGGTCGCCGCTTTCCGCCGCATCCAGCAAGGCATCGTCGGGAGGCCCGTTCCACAGGAAAAAACTCAATCGTGAGGCCAGGGACCAGGCGTCGAGCCGTTCCGATCCCGGGCGGTTCGGGTCGGGTTCCGCCCGATCCACGATAAAGATGAATTCCGGGCTGATCAGCATGGATTCCAGCGCCAGCGCCAATCCCGAGTAGAAATCTTCGGTTTGTTCCGCCGCGTATCCGGCGATATCGACAAGCTCGGCAAGTCGAACGTCTTCGAGCGTCTGGCGAAAGAGCAGCCGGCCCGTCTCGCGCAAGAACAGTTCGGCGCAGGCCGGGTCGGCTTCCGCCTGGGTTTCCGGCCGGCAGGGAATCAGAAAATCACGATGCTCTTCATCAACGACTTTTGCCGCTATCGACGTCGCGGCCTGCTGGATTTGGGAAATCTGGTCGGACGTAACGCCTACGAATGCGGCGCCGGAGGCCAGCAGGCCATCGGTCCTGGCCATGGGTGGAATCGGGGGGAGTATGCTGCCGCTGATGTCTTCGCCGAAAATCTGTGCAATCGTATTGGTATATTGCTCACCGGTCAGCAGGCGGGTTCTGAGTACCGAAGCGCTGTCCGGCGGCTGCGCCTGCATGGCGGTATCGCGCCCGCAGGCAGTAAGCAACAGCGTTGCAACGATTGCGGTTGCAGCGGCTCGCAGTGCTGGTCTACTGACGGGTGAAAGGAACAAATCAGCTACCTCTCTGCGACACATTATCCGGAATTTGTTCCGGGTATTCAAAGATCGTTGGCTTCGAATCGTCGCCGTCTGGCGGGCTGTGTTCAGCGGACGCCGTAAATACATCCATGTAGGCTTCGGGCTCGGCTTCCTGCCTCGCACGCCCGCTGAACACAGCCCGCCAGACGGCGACTCACGTTGTGCGTTCCCCACCAGGATCGCTATCTTTGGCGCGCTACTTGGGCGGGGGTTACTACGCCCGCGGCGTTGTCCCAGGAATTGCGGATGTATGTGGCGACGGCCGCGATTTCTTCGTCGTCGAGCAGGTATTGAAATTCGTCCATGGGTTCCCGCCACCTTGGCGGCAGCGGGTGACCCGGAGTCTCGGGTCCGTACAGGATGGCGTTGATCATGGACGCGGGATTCGAGGACTGCACGACCAGGCTGCCGGCGTTGAGTCTTGGCGCCATCTCGGGGTCGCCCTCGCCGGCGGGGAGGTGGCAGGTGCCGCAATGGAGATTGTAGATGCTTCGGCCGCGGCCCATGAGTTGCGGGTCCGGCGCCTCGGCGCCGGGTTCCACACCGGACCTCACAAGCGCCTCGTCGATGGCGGGCAGGCTTTTGAGGTAAACCGCCATGGCGTTGATATCGCTGTCCGACAGGAATCGCGTGCTGTTCATGATGACCTGGTTCATCGGGCCGAACGATTCGAGAAAATCGTTTCGCGCCGTTTTCAGGTAGTCCTCGAGTTCCTGTTGCGTCCACAATCCCAGACCGCGCTCCGTCGAGGTGAGATTGGGCGCGGACCAGGGCCGGTGTTCTCCGGTGCTGACGCGGTCCAGGTATTCGCCGCCACTCATGTGCAGATCTGTTATTTCCGCTCCAAAACCGTTTCGCGGTGTGTGGCAGGCGCCGCAATGGGCCAATCCTTCCACGAGGTAGGCGCCGCGATTCCATTCGTCGGATCGTTCTTCGTTCGGCTCGAATACGCCCTGTTCGAAAAAGATTGCTTTCCAGAAGGCCACCAGTGGCCGGATATTGAACGGGAACGACAACCCGTTTTCCGGCGTGGGTTGATTGACCGGCGGAATACTCTGGATATAGGCATAGATTGCCGCAATGTCTTCGTTCGAAATTTTGGTGTATGCGGTGTAAGGAAAGGCGGGGTACAAATGCTCATTGTCGGGCCGGACGCCATGCCGCATGGCATTCAGGAAATCGCGTTCGCTCCAGTTGCCGATGCCGGCGTCGGCATCGGGAGTGATATTGGTCGAGTAAAGCGTTCCGAACGGCGTTTCGAATGCTACGCCGCCGGCCATGAATTCGCCTGTGGCCGTGGTGTGGCAACTCGCGCAATTGCCGGCTATCGCCAGGTATTCGCCCCGCGCCAACAGTTCATTGCCACTGATATCCAGCATGGCGATCGGCCCATCTTCATCGCTCAGATCGGAACGCAACAGGACAGCAGTCGGGACAACTAGCGCTGCTAAAGCCAGAACCAGAACCAGGATCAGAAAGGCAATGTGGCGCAAGGAAAATGTCAAATCGGCTACTCAACGCAATCGCCGTAATTACAACGGCATCGACCGGTTAAGTCCAGCCGGGTGCGTGGGCTTCGATCCGTCGCCGCCGGGTGGCGGGAAGTTCGGCGGACGCCGTAAATACATCCCTGCAGGCTCCGGGCTCGGCTTCCTGCCTCGCACGCCCGCTGAACTTCCCGCCACCCGACGGCGACTCACGCCGTGCAGACCCCGGAAAGAGGTCATGATTTAGGGATTCTGTGCTAGCTTTGCATGGCGATTGGACGGAGGAAAAAATGAGAGCGTGCGGTTACTACAGGCTTTTCAAAAGCGGAGTTTGTGTGTTGGCGGCGAGCGTTGTCCTCGCGCAAGCGCCGCATGTTGCTGCCCAAGCTTTGTTTTCCGACGAAGAACTGTTGGCGGTCGAGCGTCCTATTTCCGCGGGTCAGTCTTTCTGGATGGAGGAGCTGACGTTCATGGAGATACGTGATCTGATTGCCGATGGCGTTACGACGGTCATCTTGCCGACAGGGGGCATCGAGGAAAATGGGCCTTATCTGGCAACGGGCAAGCACAACCTGATACTCGAAGCGATTTGCCCCGCCATTGCGGAGAAACTGGGCAACGCGCTTTGTGCGCCTGTGGTGAAGTTCGTGCCACAAGGGAACATCGAGCCGCCCAGCGGCGCGATGAAATTTCCCGGCAGCATCAGCCTGACGGCGGCGACTTACGAGGCGCTTTTGACCGACATTGCGCTCAGCTTGCGACAATCCGGCTTTAGCGACATCGTCCTGATCGGGGACAGCGGCGGAAACCAGCGCGGTATGGCCAATGTCGCGGCGGCATTGTCGGCGCAATGGGAAGACGGAAATACGCGAATCCACTATGTCGGGGAATTCTACCATCCGGGCTGGGAAGAAACCGAGCGGTTCACGGAACGGGAGCTGGGCGTCGCGGAATCAGGGCACGACGGGTATCACGACGACATCTGGGTGACCGCGATGATGATGGCAACGGATCCTGAACAGGTCCGATTCGTCCAACGGGTCGATGCGGGCCTCGCGTCCATCAACGGGGTTTCCATTGTTCCCATGAAAGAGACCATCGAACTTGGCAGGAAGATGGTCGAATTTCGCGCCGAGTTCACCGCAAACGCAATTCGCGGGGTTTTGTCGGAATCCAGAGATTGATTCGCTTCCATTCCTAATCCGAATTGGCGAGAAAATTGTCGCCCTGCAACCAGCGCGCGGCCGGCCAGGCCAGCAGCGCGCCGATGGGGGGAGCGGTCAGATAAAGCCAGAGCAATTCGAGGTTCTCCGCCGCCAGCGCCGGGCCGATCGAACGCGCGGGATTCATCGAGGCGCCGGTGACGCCGCCGCCGAACATGCTGAGCAGGGTCACCGCGGCGCCGATCACGAGCCCCGCCATGACTTTCTTGGCGCCATTGCCGCTCAGCACATTGAAGATCACGAACATCAGTCCGAAAGTCAGCAGCACCTCGAACAGGAATGTGCGCGGCACGTCGATCACGGTCGCCGTCATGCCATAGCCGGAATGATCGGGAAACAGCGACCGCAAGGTGAAGGCGGCGGCTATCGCGCCGAGGCACTGTGCGGCGATATAGGGCGCGAGCAGGCGGCGTTCGAGTCGGCCCGAAGCGCAAAAGGCGATACTCACCGCGGGATTGATATGGGCGCCGGAGACGTTGCCCAAGGAATACACCACAGCCATGACCACCATGCCGAAAACGAGATTGACGCCGAGGGCGCCGAAGCCTACGTCGAAGAGATCGTTCGTCACCACCGCGCCGCATCCGGTGAATACCAGCGCATAAGTGCCCACTGCTTCGGAACCCAAAATTCTCCAGTTCATCATTTGTCTCCGCCAAATATTCTTTGTGCAGTTGTTTCCAGCGATTCCCACTTTTGCTGCGAGATTCCGCGGCTTCGATCCGTCGCCGTGCAGGCCCTCATCGTCATTCTGCGCGTAGCGAAGCGAAGAGGCGGTATCCGGTCGGCAAGTAAAGAACCGCCGCATTATCCCCGACTCGCTAGAATCCCGCACTACCATTTCATATACTTCCCGTTCAATTCAAGCTCATGGGGGAATCGTGGCCAGATTCACACTCAACGGAGAAAACCGGGAACTCGATATCGAACCTGAAATGCCCCTGCTTTGGGTGCTGCGCGACGAACTCGGCATGACCGGAACCAATTTCGGCTGCGGCATCGGCAATTGCGGCGCCTGCACGGTGCATGTCGACGGCAATGCGCTGCGCAGTTGCGTCACGCCGGTGGGCGCGGTTGAGGGAAGAGACATTACGACCATCGAAGGACTTGCTTCGGTGGCGGGCGGCGCAAATGGCCTGAGCCCGGTGCAACAGGCGTGGATCGATCATCAAGTGCCCCAATGCGGCTATTGCCAGTCGGGCATGATCATGGCGGCTTCCGCCCTGCTCGCGCGCAATCCCTCGCCCTCCGACGAGGAAATCGACGCCGGCATCACCAATATCTGCCGTTGCGGCTCCTACCCGCGGGTGCGCAAAGCGATCCGCGCCCTCGCAAGCGCATAGGAGGCGGCAATGAGTAAGACAGACTCCAAACCCAAACTGAGCCGGCGCAATTTCCTTCTCGTTTCCGCCGTAGCCGGCGGCGGCGCGCTGATCGGCTACGCGGCGACCCGACCGAGCCGCCACCAGCGCGCCAACGACACGCTTGCCGACGGCGGCGACCGCTTCGTCACTTCCTGGATCAGGCTGCGGCCCGACAACCGGGTAACAATCTACGTGCCCCACGCGGAAATGGGCCAAGGCGTGCATACCGCCCTGGCGATGATGGCCGCCGACGAACTCGATGCGGCCTGGGAACTTGTCGATGTCGAACAGGCCCCCGCCACCGACCTGTTCGCCAACGACGCCATAGTCGCCGGTCTCGGCGGGGAATTGTTGCCGGAATTCCTCACGGGATTGGTAAATTTCGCCGCGCTTCCGGCGGCGCAGATCGTCAACATCCAAATCACCGGCGGCAGTTCCTCGGTGCGTTATACCGGCGAGAACAGCATGCGCGTGGCCGGCGCGGCGGCGCGGAGCATGCTGCTCGAATGCGCGGCCGAACGCTGGGGCGTGGCGGCGGAGGAATGCGCAACCGAATCGAGCCATGTGATTCACTCCGCCAGCGGCCGCTCGATCGCCTATGGCGAACTGGCCGATGACGCCGCGCGGCTCGAGCCGCCGGCAAACCCCGTGCTCAAGGACCGCTCGCAGTTCAACATCATGGGCAGGGCGATTTCGCGCCGCGACATTCCGCCCAAGGTCGACGGCAGCGCGCCTTACGGCATCGACGCCCATAGCGAGGACATGTTGTACGCCGCCTTGCGGCTGGCGCCGGTGTTCGGCGCCAGACTGGCCTCGGTGAACGCCGAAGCGGCGCTCGCCCAGCGCGGCGTGCGCAAGGTGGTCGAACTCGAAGACGGCTATGCCGTGGTCGCCGACAATTACTGGCGCGCGAAACAGGCGCTCGAACTGGTCGAGGCCGAATTCGCGCCGACCGAAAACGACAGCGTCTCAAGCGCGGTGCTGGCGGAAAGATTCGACCGGGCGCTGGCGGAGAGCAACGGTTCGCGGGATTTCGAAAGCGGCGACGCCGATGCCGCCCTGGAAGACGCGCAAGACGTGTTCGAGGCGAGCTATCGGGTGCCCTACCTCGCCCACGCCGCCATGGAGCCCATGAATTGCACGGTGCATATCCAGGGCGACCGGGCCGACCTCTGGACGAGTACCCAGGACGCTCTCGGCATCAAAAGCCGGGTCGCCAGGGTGGCGGGCCTGAGCGAGGACAAGGTCACGTTTCATCACAGCTATCTCGGCGGCGGCTTCGGCCGGCGCCTGCCTTTCACCTGGAACGTGATCGATCACGCCACGCTGATCGCCCAGCAAGTCGCGAAGGAGTTCGACGCGCCGGTGAAAACGATCCTCACCCGCGAGGAAGACATGCGCCAGGATTACTACCGGCCCGCCGTGCATAGCAACTTCAAGGCGGCCTTCGACGCCGAAGGACTCGTGACGGCCTGGCACAATCGTTTCACGGGCCCGATCCAGGTACCCGGCGCGGCGCACATTCCCTACGGCATTCCCAACCAGTCGATTCGCGTAGTCGATGTGGAGACCCATGTGCCGATCGCCTCCTGGCGCAGCGTCGATCATTCGCAGCAGACTTTCTTCATCGAGTCCTTCATCGACGAGATCGCCCATCGCAGGGGAACCAATCCCTACCAGTTGCGGATGGAACTCCTGCAGGATCACCCGCGCCACCGCAACGTGCTGCAAGTCGCGGCAGAGTCGGCGGGATACGGCAGCGGGCTGCCCGAGGGCCGCGCCCTCGGCATCGCCGTCCAGGAAAGTTTCGGCAGCATCGCCGCCCAGGTCGCCGAAGTCTCGATCGGTAGCGACGGCCGGCCTGTCGTGCACAAGGTTACCTGCGCGATGGACTGCGGCTGGGTGGTAAATCCCGACACTGCCGAGGCCCAGATTGAAAGCGGCATCATCTTCGGACTGACCGCGGCGCTATATGGCGCGATCACCATCGAGGACGGCCGCGTCGTGCAAGGCAATTTCCCGGATTACGAAATGTTGCGCATGGCCGACTCGCCTGAAATCGTCGTGCACCTGGTTGAATCCGGCAACGCGCCGGGAGGCCTCGGCGAGCCGGCGACGCCGCCCGTGGCCGCCGCCGTCGCCAACGCGATCTACATCCTCACCGGCCAGCGAGTCCGCGAACTCCCCATCGGCGACCGCGAGTTCACCCTCGACCGGTCGCTTGCGGGAAATATTTGACCGGCGAATGTGGCTTGAGCCATGCTTGAGCCACATTGATTCAGCCGCTTGCTGAAGCGGAACGTGGCGCTCAGAGAATCCCAACTCTATTCCTCGCTCCGGCGCAGCTGCGACGAATTGCGCGATTTGCTGAGCCGACACGGCGATTTTGAACAGTTCACGAGTCGAATCGGGTCTGCATTCGAAAGATGGGTATCGCGAAAGGAGGATTTCATGCGTATGACGTGGAATGTGGAGGAATCGCAATGAAAGGCGCGCTTGATAAACTCAGTGTCCGAGGATTCAAATCGATTTGCGAATTGAAAGACTTTCAGTTTAATGACTTGAACGTAATTGTAGGAGCAAATGGTGCGGGGAAAAGTAATCTAATCGAGTTGTTTCGAATGCTTGCGGCAATGGCTGAAAAGAATTTCAGCAAGTTTGTTCTTGCGCATAATGGAGCGGACGGATTCCTTTTTAACGGTCCGAAAGTCACTTCCGCCATCAGCGCGGAATTCGTTTTTACTTCCCATAGCGATTTTTCCATAGGCTCGAACATATATAGATTCGAAGCCACTCCGACTACCGATGGCCGAAGATTTCTTCTGTCTGAAGAGCGTGAATATGTGACCACAAACCCTCGATCTTATGGTCCAGCCGCAGAGGAAAGCCGCCTTCGGGATGAGAAGGATGAAAAATCTGTATATGGAAATCAGAGAGGAGTTGGGGATTATGTATATGAGTCTATCTCGAATTGGATGATCTATCATTTTCACGATACAAGCGCGAATGCTCCAATGCGTCGTTATGAAATCATCGAGGATTGCCAGCGCCTTCGATCTGACGCGTCAAATATCGCCCCTTTTCTTTTTCATTTAAAACAAGATCACTGGGACTCGAACTGCTACAAAGAGATATTGAACTCAGTTCGGTTGGTCATACCATTCTTTGATGACTTCCGACTCGATGTGCATAAACTTGGAGAAGCCAACAAAGTAGCTTTGAGTTGGCAACAAAAGGGGTCCGACTTTCCCATGCAGCCCTTCCACCTCTCGGACGGTTCAATCCGCTTTATCTGCTTGGCCACCGCGCTACTTCAACCGTCGCCACCGTCGATGATCATTATCGACGAACCTGAGTTGGGACTCCACCCGGAAGCCATCGGGATTTTGAGCGAACTCATCCAGGATGCGGCGAAACGGACGCAAATCGTTGTTGCGACACAATCGCCGCTCCTGCTGGACCAGTTCGCAATCGAAGACGTCATAGTGGTCAACCGCAGGAACGGGCAATCCACGTTCGAGCGGCTCGAACGCGCTGATTACGATCAATGGCTGAAAGAATATTCCGTCGGCCAACTCTGGACCAAGAATGTCATCCAGGGAGGTACGACGAATGAGTAGTTATGCGGAAGTCGTCGTTTTGACCGAAGGCCGGACGGAACAGCTTTTCATCAAACGACTTCTTGCGCCCTATATGGGATTGCGGAGTGTCTACCTGACACCCGTCCAATTGGACAAGCCGGGCCAGAAAGGCGGCGACGTGCGCTTCGTGCGGGCAAAGAATGACATTGCCCGGCACTTGAAGCAGCGAAACGACACCTATGTGTCGCTAATGGTTGACTACTACGGCATTGGCGGCGATTGGCCGGGACTCGATGCCGCGCAAGCGCACACAAAGCCGAGCGATATTGCTTCCGTAATTGGCGCGGCGACTCAGGAAGCCATCGACGCCGAGTTGGCGGACTACCGCTCAAACGCCCGTTTCGTGCCGCATGTTTCGGTCCACGAGTTCGAAGCGCTGCTTTTCAGTAAGACCGACAGTTTGGCGAACGCTCTCGAAGTAGACCGTAAACGCATAGACGCGATCATTGAAGAATGCGGCGAACCCGAGGCGATCGACAATTCCCCATATACGGCGCCATCCACGCGCATCGCACGGCTATACGACCGTTTCAAGAAAACGAGCACGGGCATCGCCATCGCACGGTCGATCGGGATTGAACAGATGCGTTCGATGTGTCCCGTGTTCAACGGCTGGCTGGGCCGCCTGGAATCGCTTGCGGTTGGCGCCTGACACTAATTGCGTGTAGCACAAAGGTTGCGCCATGATGCGGAGCCACAAGGACGTATTTACTGAATCGGTTGCGAATCGGGAAGCGCAAATGCGAAGTGCGAGAACATACATGAGCACGAAAGACGGAAACGGCAGGCTACCGGCCATCCATCCGAGTGAAATTCTCAACGCAGTCACCGGCTGAAACAGAACATGGCGCTCAAGAAATCTCAGCTTTATTCTTCGCTCTGGCAGAGTTGCGACGAACTGCGCGGCGGCATGGACGCGTCGCAGTACAAGGATTACGTGCTGACGCTGCTGTTCATGAAATAAGTCACGGACAAGCACGAAAGCGACCGCGACGCACTGATCGAAGTGCCGAAAGGCGGCGGTTTCGCCGATATGGTCGAACTCAAGGGCCACAAGGAAATCGGCGACCGGATCAACAAAATCATCGGCAAACTCGCCGAAGCCAACGATCTCAAAGGTGTAATCGATCAGGCCGACTTCAACGACGAAAGCAAGCTAGGCTCGGGCAAGGCGATGCAGGATCGCTTGTCCAAGCTCGTCGGAATTTTCGAGGACCTCGATTCAGCGCCAACCGCGCCGGTGGCGACGACTTGCTCGGTGACGCCTACGAATATCTGATGATGCACTTCGCCACGGAGTCGGGTAAAAGCAAAGGTCAGTTCTACACTCCCGCCGAAGTCTCCCGGATTATGGCCAAGGTCGTCGGTATTGGCTCGGAAACCCGCCAGGACCAAACAATCTAAGATCCCACCTGCGGCTCGGGCTCCCTTTTGTTAAAGGCCGTTGACAAAGCACCAAACGGAATCTCGGTCTACGGACAGGAAATGGACAACGCCACTTGGTCTCTGGCCCGAATGAATCTCATCCTGCATGGACAGGAGACCGCCGAGATTTGGCGCGACAATACGCTTTCCGACCCCTATTTCAAGAATGCGAACGGCAGCCTCAAGACTCATGATTTCGCCGTCGCGAATCCGCCGTTTTCCTTCAAGTCCTGATCCACCGGTTTTGACCCGGACCACGACGAATTCAATCGCTTCGAATACGGCGTGCCACCCGCCAAAAATGGCGACTACGCCTTCCTGCTCCACCTCGTAACATCGCTCAAGAGCCGCGGCAAAGGCGCGATAATACTGCCCCACGGTGTGCTGTTCCGCGGCAACCGCGAAGCCGAAATCCGTCGCAATCTTATCCAGCGCGGCTTGATCAAGGGCATCATCGGCCTTCCCGCCAATCTGTTCTATGGCACCGGCATCCCCCTGCATCATCGTCATCGACAAGGAAGGCGCCCCGCTTCGCGACGGCGTTTTCATGATCGACGCGAGCCGTGGATTCATCAAGGACGGCAACAAGAACCGCCTGCGCGAACAGTGCGCGAACAGGACATCCACCGCATCGTCGATGTGTTCACCGAACAAATAGAAGTTCCCCGTTACTCGCGCATGGTTCCGGCGGCGGAAATCACAAGCGAGGCCAACGACTGCAACTTGAACATCCCGCGCCACATCGACTCGAGCGAACCCGAAGACTTGCACGACCTCGAAGCCCACCTGCGCGGCGGCATCCCGAACCGTGACATCGATGCGCTTGGTGGGTACTGGTCCGTATTTCCTTCGATTCGCGAAGCGCTGTTCGAGGACTGTGGGCGGGAAGGCTACAGCAAAGCGCGAATTGGCATTCAGGAACTGAAAACGGCGATTCCCGGCCACGAAGAATTTCGCGAATTTTCCAAGCGTGTATGGGATGTGTTCAAGAACTGGCGTGAAATCTATCGGGACCGGCTGCGCAGAATCCATTCCGGGACCGTGCCAAAGTTCCTTATCGCGGAGTTGTCCGAAGACATTTTGCGAGAATTCACGGATTTGCCGCTGATCGATCCTTATGATGTTTACCAGCGCCTGATGGACTATTGGCAGGAAACCATGCAGGACGATGTGTATCTCATCGCAGGAGAAGGTTGGCGCGACGCCGCCAAGCCTCGGGGCATAGTCGAAGACAAGCGGCGCAAGCTCAAGGAAACGCCAGACCTCGTCGTCAAGCGCCGCAAGTACAAGTTCGACCTTATCCCGCCCGAACTCGTCTTCAACCGTTACTACGCGGAGGAAAGTACCGAAATCGAATCATTGCGGAGGAAATGCGACGCGGCTTCAAGGAAGTTGGAAGAGTTTACCGGGGAGCATGCCGGTGAGGATGAGCTGCTCGAAGAAGCCCTGAACGACAAGGGCAAACTGACCAGGCCCAGCGCAACCGCCAGATTGCGGGCGATCCGCACTGAACCGGATAACGAAGAAGAACACAAGCTGCTCGATCAATGTCTGGCGCTGCTTGCCGCGGAAGCCGACGCGGCCAAGGCGATAACGGCCGCGCAGGCCGGTCTCGATGCCTTCGTGCTCGAACGCCAAGCCTATCTTTCGGATGCGGAAATCAAGAGTCTGGTGGTAGAAGACAAATGGCTCGCCACCATCCAAGCCGCCATCGAGTCCGAACTGCGGAACGTCGCTCAACGCCTTGCGACCCGCATTGCGCAAATCGAAGAACGCTACGCCCAACCGCTCCCGGACTTGGAACGGGACGTTGAGACTTACAGCCGCAAGGTCGAAAGGCATCTGGAAAAGATGGGGATCGCATTGTGAATTCTCCTTCCCACACCTGCATTATCGCTTTCGCTAAATGCACCAAATATGGTACGTTAGACTGTGGATGAGGGTAAGCGCTTACCGGCGCGGTTTTTCGCGACCGAAAATGGCCGGATGCCCGTTCGCATGTGGCTGCTTGGTCTTTCCGACGCGGATAGGAAACGCATTGGCGACGACATTCGAACGGCTGAGTTTGGGTGGCCCATCGGAATGCCTTTATGCCGCAGAATGACGGGTCACGAAGGACTGTGGGAAGTTCGGACGGACTTGCCGGACCAGAGGACCGCACGAGTCTTGTTCTGCGTCTTCTCGGGTCACATGGTTTTGCTTCATGGCTTTATCAAGAAGTCCCAGAAAACGCCCAAGTCCGACCTCCATTTGGCAACGAAAAGAATGAGGAGCTTGACATGACCGAAGACATCGAAAAAGGCCGTCTTGGGCAGTATTTTGAAGAGTTTCTGAAGGAACAGGGCACGTATGAGAGTACAACCGCGCAAGCCGTGAAGCGCGTGCTTGCCTTCCAGCTATCAGAAGCCATGAAGACGCAAGGTCTCTCGAAAGTGGAAATGGCGCGCCGCCTGCACACGAGCCGATCACAGCTTGACCGATTGCTTGACCCTGAGAACGAAGGGGTAACCGTCGGCATGCTTGCGCGCGCCGCCAAAGCCGTAGGCCGGGAACTCCGGATCGAGTTGGCATGAGCGAAGCCTTCCAATTCGTCCGACACTGTCGGACGAATCTATCGCGGCGAACAGCCTGATGCTTCCTCTATCTTCAGTGCAGAGGCAATTTCCGCAACGGTGTCGCGAATTTCGCCAGCCGTCGAAGCAGAAACTCGCCTTCCGACTAGAAAACGTCCGCCGGGAATTCGAAGCAATCAAAGGCGGAAGCAACGAATGAGTGAAGCCCAGGCGGACGACATCAAGGGCCCCGTGGCGAAAACCGACCGAAATACGGGCAACGTTCCGACCGCATACAAGCGCACCGAAGTGGGAGTGATTCCGTCAGAGTGGAATGTAAAGAGAATTGGCGAAATTTTTCAATCAACGGCTGGCGGAGATTTTGATCCCAATGTATCCAGTGATGTACAAAGCGATACTCATCCATACCCCATCTATGCGAACGGTCTCTCGCAGAAGGGGCTCTATGGATTCTGCAGACGGGCATGCTATCAACCCGGATCAATTTCCATCACCGCCAGGGGGACTTTGGGAAAAGTGAGGTGGTCGGGTCTGGTTGGACAGTTCGAGGGCAAAGTTAAGGTAGTTTTCCCATGATTGCAAACCCTCGTTTTCACTCTTTCCCCACCGACATCGTGGTGTGTTCGCCCCCTGCCGCACGCAGGGAGCGTAGCGACCGGAGCGCGGCAGGGGGCGGCGCCGCATTTTCACGCCGCGGCCTCCAGACCCGCCGTCTTCCCGCCCGCGGCATACGCCTCGGCCGGCGTCCGCCCCGCCAACGCCAGATGCGGACGCCGGTGATTGTAGTGGTCCAGCCAGGACGCGATCACCCGCCGCGCGTGACGGCCGCCGGTCAACTCCTCCAGATAAACCGACTCGTACTTCAGCGAATGCCATAGCCGCTCGATGAACCGGTTGTCGATCCAGCGGCCCTTGCCGTCCATGCTGATCTTCACGCCCCGGTCCAGCAGCGGGCGCAGATACGCCTCGCAGGTGAACTGGACGCCCTGGTCCGTGTTCGAGATCAGCGGCGCCCCGCAGCGCTCCAGCGCCTCTTCCAGGGCGTTCACGCAAAAGCCCGCTTCCAGCGTGTTGTCCAGCTCCCACGACAGCACGAAACGGCTCGCCCAGTCCATCACCGCCACCAGATACGAAAAGCCGCCCCGCATCGGTATGCAGGTGATGTCCGCGCAGATCACCTCCCCCGGCGCGATCCGCTCCAGATCGTTCAGCAGGTACGGATAGATCTTGTGGCCGGGCTGCGCGCGCGAAGTGCGCGGACGCGGATACACCGTCCGCCAGCACACCTCGGCCATCAGGGTGCGCGCCAGACCGCGGCCCACGTCTTCACCCTGCCGGCGCAGGTGCAAGCTCACGCGCCGCGTACCGTGGTACGGAAACGCCATGTACAACTCGTCCACCAACCGGCGCAGCCGCAGCCGCTCCGCATCCGGCGGCCGCGGAACGTAATACAGCGATGAGCGGTTCACGCCGGCCAGGGCGCACTTGCGCGAAAACGGCAGGGTCTCGTCTTCCTTGATGATCAACCTCACTTGCCCGGCCCGCCCGAGCCGCGCGAACCCTTCAGAAAAAAATCCCGTTCCACCGTCAACTCGCCGACCCGCGCGTATAACCGCTCGATCAGCTGCTCGGCATCGGATACGCCCCCGCCTTTCCCCTGGCGAAAAACCTCCAGCAGCCCGTCGTGGGCCTCGGCCTTCCACTTGCTCACCTGGTTCGGATTGACGTTGTGACGCGCCGCGATCACCCGCAAAGCCTCGTCGCCCCGCATCGCCTCCAAAACCACCTTGCGCTTGAACTCCGCGCTGAATCTCCTCCTCTTCATCGGACAGCCTCCCAGTCCTCGAAAACTACCTTAACAGACTGTCCAAATTTGCCCGACCACTTCTGAAGCTGCCTGACTGGAGCCTCGGAGAGAGAACACCCGATTGCGGAGTTGATCCAAGCTTTCCAAAGCGCCCACCCCTTTGGACACCACCGATTCCAGACCTGTTTGGCGATAAAAGCGTTGCAACCGAAGCCTGGGTCGGGGGCAGTTATACACCAGACTGGCATCCGTTACTTGTAGTTCCAGAGATCAATGGACAACAAGGTGAGTGGGTGCTCATCGAAGGGCACGTTCGTGGAATCGACGAGAGACATGATCGAGAACTCTTTGCTTTCTTGCGAGGATTATTTATAGCGCGTAAAGATGTGGGCAGTATCAAATCGAAGTTTCTTGAGTTGGAATACCCTGGGAATAGTGCGATCCCCGAAGGAGCCTCTGAAATCTATCTCTACGCCGGGGAGGCGGGACGTCGTCAGAACTTTGCGCGGCACCTTTGCCAGCAGAATGGCCGATACCGTCGGCAAACAGAAAAGGCGTTCGATCGATACGTGCATGTGGGTTACCAAGAAAGGTCTCCGCCAGTCACCATCGAGATAGCGTCTATATCTACCGAAGGAAGGCAAACGGGAAGCAATACCATTGAATTTGGCCCGATCCCGAAAACGCGTCGCATCCCAGGCATCCGCGTCGAAGTACCGTACATTCAATTTGGCTGGGAGTCTCACCATTCTTCGCACAACGACTTCTCGGGTTTTGACCTTCCCGCGCCTAGTTTGATTCAGCGACTTCGCCTAACTAGCAAGAATCGCGAGATTGATTTCTACGACTCTTCGGGAAACCCCGCAACCCTCTATCGAGAGGCCGGCGACGGATGGAAGGGAGATCGACACAGCTTTTTGTATGTCCGTGCCGATCTTCTTCGGCGCTACCTGACAGATACGCGCCAAGTCTTGGTCTGGTGCAACTGGGGAGAACGGGACTGGCTAAAGAAGTTGGGAGATCACCAGATGACCCGCAGTCCTGCCAGAAAACGAATCTACCAAGCTCATGACCACATCCATCGCTCGTTTTTTGAGTGGTCTGCCAAAGACCGGAAGATCATCAGATGAACTGGGGTAGATATTGCGCCCACCTTCGCTCTAGTCCAGCCGCTTGCTGAAGCGGAGCACCGCGAGCGTCAGGGCGACCGCCGTGAAAATGGCGAGGGCGGCGAGCTCCTGCATCATTAACGAGACGTCGGCGCCGCGCAGGATGATGCCGCGGATGAGCCTGTTGAAATGTGTCAGCGGCAGGATCTCGGCGATATACTGGGCGATTTCGGGCATGCCCTCGAAGGGAAACATGAAACCCGAAAGCAGGATCGAAGGCAGGAAGAAAAAGAAGGTCATCTGCATGGCCTGAAACTGGGTCGCGGCGACCGTGGAAATCAGCAGCCCCAGCGACAGATTGGCGGAGATGAACACCAGCGAGGCGATCAGCACCTGCCATTCGCTGCCCATGATCGGCACCGAGAATATCGTGCGGCCCACCGCCAGAATGATGACGAGCTGGATCAGCCCGATGACGATGTAGGGAACGATCTTCCCTAACATCAGTTCCACCGTCCGCACCGGCGTGTTGATCAGCAATTCGAGATTGCCGCGCTCGCGCTCGCGCACGATGGCGATGCCGGTGAACAGCACCATGGTCATGGTCAACACGACGCCAACGAGACTGGGCACGATATTCACCGCCGAACGCCGCTCGGGATTGTAGTAATTGCGCACTTCGATCATGCGCTGCCGCTCTTGCAGGTCCGTCTGGGAATCAAAGCGCACGGGAATCGAAGCGAGCTGTTCCGCCACGCCGAGAATGATCGGGTCCGTGCCGTCGACGAGCAGTTGCAGCGCCGGGCGGTCGCGGGCTATCACCCGGCGGTCGAAATCGTCGGGAATGGCGATGCCCACCGAGACCGCCCCCGAATCGAGCAGCCGGGTCAATTCCTCCGCGCTCGCGAGACGCTGCCGCAGCACGACGACCTGGGTCGCGCGCATGTCGGCGAGAAGCTGGCGGGAGAGATGGCTGTCGGCTTCGTCGACGTATGCCGCGCTCAGATTGCGCACATCGGTATTGATGGCGTAGCCGAACAGCAGCAACTGGATCAGCGGGATGCCGACGATCATGCCGAAGGTGAGCCGGTCCCTCGACAGTTGCAGCAACTCCTTGTGCATGATGGCGAAGATGCGGATCAACGATCTCATGAAAGGAATCTCATGAATCCGCCGCTCCGACTTCCGCGGACCGGGCTTCGCGCAATTCGGTCACGGCAACGAAGATGTCCTCGATATCGGGAAACACCTGATTGACTTGGGCCGCGATGCCCGCGCGCCGCAGGGCCTGGTCGACGATGGCGGCCGGCTCGGGCATCCGTTTCGGAATCTGCGCCCGCAGCTTCGCGCCGAGCCGGGTCAGGCTGACGATTTGCGCAATGCTGAGCAGAGCCAGATGCGCCGCGTCCGCATCGGGCGCACTCACTTCCACCACATGGGTGCCGATGTTTTCACCCAGCCGGCGCGGCGAACCGTCGGCCACTTTCACGCCCCGGTCGAGTATCGCCAGATTGTGGCAGCGGACGGCTTCGTCCATGTAATGCGTGGAGACGAGAATCGTCGTGCCCTGCTCGGCGAGTTCGAACAGGGCTTCCCAGAAATCGCGGCGATTGCTCGGATCCACCGCGCTGGTCGGCTCGTCGAGCAGCAGTAGATGCGGCCGATGCATGGTCGCGGCGGCGAGCGCGAGACGTTGCTTCTGCCCGCCGCTCAAGGTGCCCGCGCGTTGCCGCTCCCGGCCCTCGAGATTGAAGCGGTCGATGAGTTCGTCCATGCGCCGACGGCGTTCCCGCCGGGGTATGGCATAGACCTCGCCGATGAATTGCAGATTTTCCCGCACGCTCAGGTCTTCGTAGAGCGAGAAGCGCTGCGTCATGTAGCCGATCCGCTGTTTCAGCGCTTCCGAATCGCGGCCGGCGTCGAGCCCGAGCACATTGGCCTGGCCGGAACTCGGCGTCAGCAGGCCGCAAAGCATGCGTATGGTGGTCGATTTGCCCGAGCCGTTGGGGCCGAGAAAGCCGTAGATCTTGCCGGAGGGAACGTCGAGGTTGACTTCGTTGACCGCGACGAGAGCGCCGAAGCGCCGGGTCAGCCCGCGCGCCTGAATCGCAAACTCCCCGCTATCTTCCATATCTCGACAACGTGGGGCCGCCTAAAATCCAACCTGATTGCGGAATCCCGACGAACGCGCTAACGGGGCACATAAGGCCGGGAGACGATATGCTCCGGATTGGCATCGGGCAGCGGCGTCATTTTCTGCGGCCTGCCGGTCTGGTTGTCGGTGCCGTAGAGATTGCCCACCTCGTCCGCCGAAAAGGAGTGCATCTCGATCCAATAGTCGTGGCCTTCGGCGGGCAACAGCCAGGTGTAGTTGCGCGACCCGTCTTCGAGATTGAATTGGACGATCTTCGGCGGATCGTTGTCCGTAACCCAGGCGTGGGAATCGCTCACCGATATGTCCAGCGGCGTGTCGAGACCTCCCCAGGTAGTAACGTATTCGTAGGCCGGGTAATCGGCGGAGTCCCTCGCCGCGGTTTGTTGAAATACCTTGACGTTGCGATTGTTGCGGTCGAGCACGTAAAGCCGGTCGTCCGGTCCGACCGCGATGCTATGCACGCTGGCGAATTGATGCGGCCCGGCCCCTTCCTCGCCGAATTCCGAATGGTAGGAGCCGTCGGCGTTGCGAACGACGACGCGTTTGTTGCCGAGACCGTCGGCGACGAGAAACTTGCCGTCGGGCAGGAAGGCGACATCCTGGGGCTGGTTGTAATGCGTTTCGTCTTTGCCGGGGACATTTTTCTCGCCCAAGGTCATCAGCAGTTCGTCGCCGTCGTTGGAAAATACATAGATGATGTGGCCGGTTTCTTCGATCAGCCACAAGCGGTTCTCGGGATCGTAGGGGCTCATGCGCAGGCGGTGGGGCCCCGGGCCGTTGCTGCCGGCGAACAGGTGATCCCATTGGTCCCATACCTCGAGCACCTCGCCTTCGCTGTTGACCACGTAAATGCAGTTCCGCCAGACGCGGCCGCGGCCGCGCAGCACGTTCCAGCCCATGGAACCGGGAAAGTTCGTGTATTCCGACGGGATCGGATCCGGCAATTCGGTCTCGCCGCGCTGGAGGAAGAAGATGCGGTCGCTTGACTGCGCATACACTCCCGCGTTGCCGCCCCAGGAGAATCCCTCCGCGGCGAACGGCTGCATCCAGGTCTCCGTGTGGTAATCGTACGGGCTTGGCCCGACCGGCCCGCGGTCCTGGGCAAACGCGGGAGTGACAAGCAAGCCGCTCAATATCAAGACAGCGCCGATTCGGATGATTTTCATAGTGATTATTCCAATGGGAAGGGTGGCTCGCCATGAGAATCTAGCATTGGAGGAGACAATTTTGAAGGGCGCGGGCAAGGGCGAAATTCCGATTGCAAGCCGTCGTGCTTCCAATTATGCTAATCCACGAAATTAAGGATACGCTATCCGCGAAGGAGGGCGGCCCAGCATTCCGTCCGCCAGCTAATGCGAATGATCAAGCATCCGAGGCTTGCCAGAAAGCTCAAGCTTCTCTACCAGTTGAAAGCCAGACCGGACATAACCAGCAATCAGAAGTTGGCCGATCTGCTGGGCGTAAGCCGGCAATCCGTAAGCAAATGGGGAACGGGCGGCGGCACGCAGTCCGGCGACGCCATTCCCGACGCGCATTTCTTCCGGGTCGGACGGCTGTTCGGCATCGATTCCTACCTGTTCACATTGGAATACGAGGAGTTCGAGAAAGAGGTCAGGATGACGCTCGACCGGCGTCATCGGGCGAGACAGCGCCGACCGCGACGGATTTTCCAAAACGATTTGTCGGTGAGCGGCGAAAAATTTCTGGGCCGGGAAGTCGAACTCGCCTCCCTGAATGAGACTTGGGACCAACGCGCGGCCAATGTCATACAAGTCACCGGCGTCGCGGGCGTCGGCAAGAGTTCCCTCATAAACGAATGGCTGGCGGAAATGGACGCCTACAATTACCGTGGTGCGGAAACGGTCATAACCTGGTCGTTTCACCACGGTATTGGTTCGCTCTCGAGCGAGGCGTCATTTGAATTGTTCCTCACCCGCGCCCTGTCATTGCTTGACGACGCGTTTACGGTTCGGGACGATGCGGGAGGCCGCGTAATGCGCCTGGTGCGGGAAATCAGGCGCAGCCGGACCTTGCTCGTGCTCGACGGAATCCGGCACCCGCAAAACCGCCATGGGTCCGGCTTCGAACATTTCGCGGATTCCGCTTACTCCGTGTTCGTGCGGGAACTGGCGGAAGAAAATCCGGGGCTTTGCGTACTTGGCTCGCGAACGAAAAACGCCGACTTCGAAGCGGTCGGCGCGCCTCGCGCCGTTTCGCTTGAACTCGGTAGTCTTTCCGAGCCGGCGGCGAGATGCCGCCGGCCTTGAAAAGCAGCGGTCGCGGGAGCGACCGCCGAATCTCTACGCCATTAGTCGGAACCGGCCAGGGAGCGTTGCTGGGCAGCCTGTCGTTCCGCCACGAGCAGCTCGTACCCTTCTTCGTCGAGGTGGGTGATCGCCAGCCAGGCGTGGGTCATTTCGTCACCGGTGCGGCTGCCGCCATACACCCACTGATCGGGGTCGGGGTTGTTTGGGTTGGCCGAGGTGTTGTCGTACCACTGCTTCAATACCAGCACGGCGCCGGTCGGCACGAGCGGGGCAACGTCGGGCTCGTAGATGTGGCTGTGATGCCAGGTCGCGCTCCAGTTGGAGACCTGGCTGATCTGCTCGGTGCGGCCGGTTTCCGGATAGAAGATTTCCAGCGAGGCCGCGTTCATGCGCAGATGGCCGTGGGGCTGGAAGCTGTCGACCCGGATTGGATGATCGAAGGAGTGGAAACCCTGCGTCATGTGGTAGCCGTTGGGCGGAATGACCAGGTCGTCCTGCTCGTCGATCCTGTACAACTTGAGATCCTGCTTGTACCTGGCGGCTTCGACGTAATCTTCGTCGTGCAGCCAGAGGCCGATCTCGACGACATTGTCGGTAATCATCTGGCCCTGGGCGGTCGGCCCCACGCCGCCGGGGAACATGTGAATGCTCCAGCGCACCATCGAACCTGCGGGGATCGTGCGGCACACGCCTTCGGGAACGATCTCGCCCCATTTGCCCATGGCGTATTCGGTCAACTGGCCGTAACGCTCCATGCTGCCGTCTTCGCGCATGATCTCAACCGAAGAGTTCGCATGGTGGACAACGGCCTGGGCGTCGCCGCGCGGCTTCACCTGCACCGCCTTGATGCAGCGGTCGGTGGTGATTCCGCTGGGCACGTAATGGTTGCTCCACATATCGTTGCCGTTGGCGGGTATGTCGATCGGAATCGACGGAATGATCAAGGTGGGCTCGCCGAACTGATCGATGAAGTTCCATTCGGTGGGATCATTCAGATCGGGCGCCGGCACTACTACATCGGGGTCGCCTTGCGGCGCGCCCTGGTCAACCCAGGCAACAATGGTGTCGATATCATCCTGGGCCAATCTCCAGTCGCCTTGCAGTTCCTGGATACCGATGCCGTGGTCGTAGGCATAAGGCGGCATCTCGCGATTCGCAACCCGGAGCTGGATCAGCGGCGCCCAGGGACGAATCTGGTCATAGGTCTCGAACTGCATCGGGCCGATGCCGCCTTCGCGGTGGCAGACCACGCAATTCTCGTTGATGATGCGTCCGACATGGCTGTTGTAAGTAATTTCCCGGGCGTCCTGCGCCAAGGCCGCCGTGGAGATGCCGACCGCGGCAAGAAGTCCCGCCAATACTCGAATCTTCATGTCTTGCTCCCCGATTGATGATTATTCGTCAAACTATTACCACAGTGAAAGAAAGCCCCGCAACGACACAACCGTAACAAAGTTTGTCAGGCGAGGGGGCGCGTTTGCGAAGCGTCAGCTTCGCGCGCAACCCGAGCGGCTCGGCATGGATGCCGAGACCGCGGGTTGTCGAAGTCGCCGATGTCGCGCCATGGATGGCGCGCACGGCCTATCTGGTCAGTCCGAACCGGCCAGGGAGCGTTGCTGACTGGCTTCGCGTTCGGCCAGGATTCTCTCGTAGGTCTCGTCATCGAGGTGGGTGACGGCGATCCAGGCATGGGACATCTCGTCGCCGGTGCGCTGACCCCAGGTCACCCACTGATCCGGGTCGGGATTGTTCGGATTGTTGGCGGTATTGTCATACCA
This sequence comes from Pseudomonadales bacterium, assembly GCA_963664805.2. GTDB lineage: Bacteria > Pseudomonadota > Gammaproteobacteria > Pseudomonadales > Pseudohongiellaceae > UBA9145. Next base: position 1,771,459 of record OY761612.1, read on the forward strand.
CTGCTTGATCACGAGCACGGCGCCGGTCGGCAGCAGCGGCGCCACTTCGGGCTCGTAAATGTGGCTGTGATGCCAGATCGCGCTCCATTCGGAAATCTGGCTGATCTGCTCGGTGCGGCTGGTTTCCGGATAGAAGATTTCCAGCGAGGCCGCGTTCATGCGCAGATGGCCGTGGGGCTGGAAGCTGTCGATGCGGACCGGGTGATCGAAGGAATGGAAGCCCTGGGTCATCATGTAGCCGTTCGGCGGCAGCACGAGTTGGCCGCCTTCGTAGCCCGACATCAACTGGTATGCGCGCAAGTCCTGCTTGTGGGGCTGTTCGCGTTCGATATAGTCCTCGTCATGGAACCAGAGGCCGGTTTCGACCACGTTGTCCGTGATCATCTGGCCAAGCGCGGTGGCGCCGATGCCGCCGGGATACATGTGTATATCCCAGGAAATGCGCGAGGCGGCGGGTATCGTGCGGCAGACGCCCTCCGGGATGAGTTCGCCCCATTTGCCCATGGCGTATTCGGTAAGCTGGCCGAATCGCTCGTATTCTCCGTCCGCGTTAGGCGCTTCGACATAAGTATTGGCGTGGTGCACCACGGCCTTGGCGTCACCCTTGGGCTTCACTTGAACCGCCTTGATGCAGCGGTCTGTGGTCAGCGGCGTGGAAACGTAGTGCTTGCTCCAGATGTCGTTGCCGGTGGCGGGAATGTCGATGGGGATCGAAGGCACGATCAGATCCGGCGGACCCAGGTCGCGCTCGAAATTCCAGTCGTCCGGATCGGGCAGATCCGGAGTCGGGGGAATTACTTCAGGATCGCCTTGCGGCGCACCCTGATCGACCCAGGCGACGATCGTATCGATGTCTTCCTGGGACAAGCGCCAGTCGCCCTTCAACTGCTGCAGGCCGATGCCATGGTCGTAGGCATAGGGTGGCATCTCGCGATTCGCCACCCTGAACTGGATCAGCGGCGCCCACGGGCGTACCTGATCGTAATTCTCGAACTGCATCGGACCGATGCCGCCTTCCTGGTGGCAGATCACGCAGTTCTCGTTGATGATCCGCGCGACATCGCCGTTGTAGGTGATTTCATCCTGCTGGGCCATTGCCAGCGCGGGCAATCCCAAAAACGCCAGTACCAGTATTGGGGAAAATCTCATCGGGTTCTCCTCGTTATGCCGTGGTCGAAATGTATCGGGTGTTCATCTTATCCGGTCAAGTTTACGCCAGTTTTCGCGGAAGGGGAATGATTTCCGGCGCAAGAAAAAGGCCGACCAAATCGCTTTGGTCGGCCTTTATTCGTACTGCTGAAAAAATCTTGCCGATATTCATTCGCTCAGTCGGAACCGGCAAGAGAGCGCTGTTCGGCCGTCCTGCGCTCGGCGACGATCTTTTCATAACCCTCTTCGTCCAAGTGAGTGATGGCGATCCACGCATGGGACATTTCGTCGCCGGTGCGGCTGCCGCCGTATACCCACTGATCCGGGTCGGGGTTGTTGGGGTTGTTGGCGGTATTGTCATACCACTGCTTGATCACCAGGACCGCGCCGGTCGGCAACAGCGGGGCCACGTCCGCTTCATAGATGTGGCTGTGATGCCAGGTCGCGCTCCAGTTGGAGATCTGGCTGATCTGCTCGGTGCGGCCGGTTTCCGGATAGAAAATCTCCAGGGAAGCGGCGTTCATGCGCAGATGGCCGTGGGGCTGGAAGCTGTCGATGCGGACAGGGTGATCGAACGAGTGGAAGCCCTGGGTCATGGTATAGCCATTGGGCGGAACGATCAGGTGACCGCCTTCGTAGCCGGAACGCATCGGATACAGACGCAGGTCCTGCTTGTAGGGCTGCTCGGTTTCGACATAGTCCTCGTCGTGGAACCAGAGGCCGATTTCAACGACGTTGTCCTTGATCATCAGGCCTTCGGCGATCGCGCCGACGCCGCCGGGAAACATGTGGATGTCCCAGGAAATGCGCGAACCGCCGGGGATCGTGCGGCAAACGCCTTGCGGCATCAATTCGCCCCACTTGCCCATGGCGTATTCGGTGAGTTGACCGAAACGCTCGAACTCGCCGTCTTCGTTCATCGCTTCCACGTAGGAGTTGGCGTGATGCACCACCGCCTTGGCGTCGCCGCGCGGCTTCACCTGCACCGCCTTGATGCAGCGGTCGGCGGTGAGTGTGCTCGGCACGTAGTGCTTGCTCCACAGGTCATTGCCGTTGGCCGGAATGTCCATGGGAATCGACGGAATGATCAGGTCGGGAGCGCCGAGTTCAGGCTCGAAGTTCCAGGCGTCAGGATCGGGCAGATCGGGGGCCGGGGGGACGATATCGGGATCGCCCTGCGGCGCGCCTTGCTCAACCCAGGCGACGATGGCGTCGATGTCTTCCTGCGCCAGTCGCCAGTCGCCTTCGAGCTCCTGGATGCCGATGCCGTGATCATAGGCGTAGGGAGGCATTTCGCGGCTCGCAACCTTGAACGAGATGAGGGGTGCCCAGGGGCGGATCTGATCATAGTTCTCGAACTGCATCGGGCCGATGCCGCCTTCGCGATGGCAGACCACGCAGTTCTCGTTGATGATTCTCGCGACGTCACCGTTGTAGGTGACTTCATGTTCCTGGGCTTGGGCGCCGAACGCGACTAATGCGATTGGGCCGCCGATCAGGATAAGTGCTTGCGCCAGTTTCATGTCGTTCTCCTCGATTGAGCGTTCTCTTGCTGACGGAATACCCGCCTGCTGACGGAATACCCGCCAGATATTAAATATCTACCCGTTCCAAGTCCATGATTCGCGGGCCGAAAAAGCGCCGGTGAATGCAACAATTTGAAACAGGACTCACTCTGTTACCGTGACCCGCTGATAGACATTGGTCCAGCAGCACTGATCGCCGTAGGAGCTGTCCGGCGCCGTATGCACGTTTACGACGGCGCGGATTATGTAATCGCCGGGCGTGGAAAAAGTCGCCATAACCATGGCGGATCCGGTGCCGCCCTCGACGATCGCCTGGTTGGGCTGCGGGCCGGTAAAGAACTCGAAACGCGGATCGTCCGGGTCGAACGGGTTCTCCGGCTCGGGGGCGTTGGGGTCGCGCTCGAAAGTCACATCGCCCGGACCCTGGTGCTTGCTGAACTCGACATTCATGTCGAGGGGTTCGCCGAAGCGCGGATCTTCAGGGTCGCGGTCGGCGGGATCGCTCGCGTTGAGCACGAGTTCGACCGTCTCCCCCGCGGCGACGCTGGCGCCGTAGTCGGAAATGTTGGCCGACAGGCCGGCGGAAAGTTCGGTGTCGCCGAACGCGGCCAGCGGCTGCAGCGACCCCTGGGGCCGCGGACGGACGAAGTCGAGCTCATAGGCGGAGGCGCCGCGCCGGCCCGGAACCTGGAGCACTTCGCTTTCGCCGGTCCGCAGATTCCACCAGACGTCTATGTCCGCCTGGTCTTCCGGCAGCGTTACGGTGAAGACGCCGGTACCGCGACCCGAAGGGAAATGCGTGGGCTGCATGCCGTCGAACTCGGCGGGCTCGATATAGTTGTTCTCGCCGAGGGGGATATCGACGTCTTCATCGGTATTGCGGTTGATGAATCCGAACGAAATGGTCGTGGTGCCGTCTTCATTGGCGACCCAGCCTTCCATCAGGGGAATGATCGGCAGCCCATCGGGCGGCGTCAAAGACAGAAAACGAGGTTGGTCGTCCTGACCCTGTGACAGCGGCGAAACGGCCATCAGCAGCAGGGCGGCGGGCGCCAGCAATGATTTGTACATGCGTCGCATCAATCTGTTCCTCTTCGTACGATACTGAAAACTTGCGGGCGACGGGAGACCGCTGTGGCCACCCGCCCCGGCAGACGCAAAGCATAATGGCAAGGCCGCGAGTCGTCCAGTGTCCGCAAGGCCCGGAAGCGCCTGAATTGCAAGCAAGTGTTACGCTGCCGGCGGCTTCGAGCCGTCGCCGGACGGCGCATCCAGCTAGACATGACATCATTCAATGTGTAGCTTCGCCGGCAGTAGCGTCAATTCCGGGCGCCGACGGAGGCGGGGCGCTCCTCATGACCGATAGCCATCCTGTCATAGAACTACGCGACGTGGACAAGTTTTACGGCGACTTTCAGGCGCTTTCGAACGTCAGTATGACCGTGGGCCCGAGCGAGCGCGTAGTGATCTGCGGACCTTCGGGTTCGGGGAAGTCGACCCTGGTCAGATGCGTGAACCGGCTGGAAGAGCACTCGGCCGGCCGGATATTCGTCGATGGGGAGGAACTGGGAGACGGCAAGACCGACATTCGCAAGGTTCGCATGAAGGTCGGCATGGTTTTCCAGCAATTCAACCTGTTCCCGCATCTTTCCGTGCTGGAGAACCTGACTATCGGGCCGATCAGGGTCCGCAAACTGGCCAGATCCCGGGCCGTCGAACTTGCCCTCGAATATCTCGAACGCGTCAATATTCTTGACCAGGCGGAGAAGTATCCGTCCCAGCTTTCCGGCGGACAGCAGCAGCGGGTGGCGATCGCCCGCTCGCTGTGCATGGAGCCGGGTGTGATGTTGTTCGACGAACCGACTTCGGCGCTGGATCCGGAAATGATCAACGAAGTGCTCGAAGTGATGACCGATCTCGCGGAAAGCGGCATGGCAATGATCTGCGTGACGCACGAAATGGGCTTTGCGCGCCGGGTCGCCGACCGGATGATCTTCATGGACGAAGGCGAAATTATCGAATCGGCGCCGACCGCCCGGTTTTTCTCGAACCCGGAGAGTGATCGCTGCCGGAGATTCCTGGACCGGATCCTGGAGCACTAGCATGACTTCGAACGCGCGGCCGCGGCCATGGCGCCGAATTCCGTTTCCCACGGCATCGGGCGCGTTATCGCTCGCCTTGTATCTGCTCCTGATCTACTTGCTGATCAGATTGGCGCTGAACGGCGCCGAAGCCATGGGCTACAACTGGCAATGGTACCGGGTGCCCGAATACCTGTTCCGCTTCACCGATGACGGTTTCGAATGGGGAGAAATCTTCCGGGGCCTGGCCGCTACGCTTGAACTCTCGCTGCTTTCCTTCCTGCTCGCGGTCGGTCTGGGCGCGATCGTCGCCTTGCTGCGGATGTCGAAGCTGGTGGTCGGAACCGCAATCGCCGTGGCGTTTCTCGAAATCGTGAGAAATACGCCGCTGCTCGTCCTGCTGTATCTGTTCTACTATGTTCTCGGGCCGATATTCGCGCTGGACCGGTATGCCGCCGCGGTGCTTTGCCTCGGCGTGTATCATGCCGCGCTCGTTTCCGAGATTCTGCGGGCGGGCGTCGATTCGGTCGCTGGCGGCCAATTGGAAGCGGCGCGGTCGGTGGGCATGTCGAACTTGCAGGCCTATCGCCACATCGTCCTGCCGCAGGCGATGAAGTTCCTGCTGCCGCCGATGACGGGGGAGGCGGTGCATCTAATCAAGAGTTCGGCGATCGTGAGTGTGATCGCGGTGATCGAGATGACCACGGTCGGCAGGAATATCATTGCCGACACTTATATGAGTTTCGAGATCTGGTTCACCATAGCCGCAGTGTATCTGCTGGTTATTCTTTTATTGTCTTTGGCGGCGTCGCAAATGGAAAAACGATACGCCATTGCCGGGAGAACGAAGTGATTTTCAGAACTGGTCTGGCGGCGTTGCTGCTTTCCGCGGGGCTCGCTCCCGGGGTGTCCGCGCCCGCGCTCGCGCAGGATGTCCGCCAATCGATCGCGGCCGAGAGCGTAATCGAATCCATCAAGCGGCAGGGCGTGATCAGGATCGGCCTGTCGACATTCACGCCGTGGTCGATGCGCGCGTTAAATGGCGAGTTGATCGGGTTCGAACCCGACGTCGGGCGCAAGCTCGCGGAAGACATGGGCGTCGAAGTCGAATTCGTGCCCACCGCCTTTGACGGAATCATCCCCGCTCTGCTGGCGGGCAGGTTCGACGTCATCATCAGCGGCATGTCGATTACTCCGCAGCGCAATCTCACCGTCAATTTCACCGACGCCTACGCCTACTCCGGCCTGGCGATTGTCGCCCACCGGCAATTGACCGAAAATTTCGGGCTTGAAGATTTCGACAGCCCGGAAGTGACTTTCAGCGCAAGACGCGGCGCCGTGCCGGCGACGGTGATCGCCGAGAGCTTCCCCAATGCCGAACTGTTATTGTTCGACGACGAGGGCGCGGTAGTGCAGGAAGTCCTCAACGGCAACGCACACGCCACCATGGCGGCGGAGCCATTGCCTTCGCGCGAGGCCCGCAACTATCCCGACACCCTGTACCTGCCCGTCGATATGTTGTTCAACCCCTTGGGCGAGGGCTTCGCCTTGCGCAAAGGCGATCCCGACGCGCTGAATTTCTTCAACAACTGGATCGCCCATTACTGGCGCACCGGCTGGCTGCAGGAGCGCCACGACTACTGGTTTACGACAGAAGATTGGGTGAGGCTCGTTCGGTGAAACCGACAAAAAGCGGAAGCTTTTTCATGGCTGAACGACTGGCCATGGATGGCACGAAAATTTCCCAGAATCCTCAAAGAGATTCTGCGACTCCGCTTCGCTCCGCGCAGAATGACATTTCGTCGGTTCCGTACAATGTGAGTCGCCGTCGGCTGGTGGCGGGTTCAGCGGGCGTGCGAGACAGGATGTCGAGCCCGGAGCCTACAGGGGTGTAGGCAAGCGTCTATGAAGCGCAGCTTCATGCGCAGCCGGAACGACGCCAAGCTGTGCTTGGCGGCTGGGCAGTATTTACGGCGTCCGCTGAACCCGCCACCAGCCGGCGGCGACGGATGGAAGCCACGATGCGAACGCTCTTGAGACGCCTCACCTGGATCGACGCTGCCTTGCTGGCGGTGCTGGCGGCCTTCGCCGCTTATGTCTGGATACAGATCGACGGCAGGCTGAACTACGTTTGGCGCTGGGAAATCATTCCCGCCTACATGTTCCGGTTCGACGAGACCGAGGGCCGCTGGGTCGCCAATTTGTTCGTGACCGGGTTCCTGACGACCTTGCGGATCAGCGTCTACGCCAGCGTCCTGGCGCTCATTTTCGGAGTGATTCTCGGTCTGGCGCGCAGCGCGAGAAATCTCACCGTCAATCTGTTGGCCCGGACCTGGCTCGAATGCCTGCGCAATATTCCTGCGGTTGTCGTTGTCTTCATTTTCTATTTTTTCCTGGCTGAGCAACTGATTTCAGCCTTCGGCATCGAGCAATGGGCGCGCGAAATCGCCCAGGGAGAAAACGCGCGAATCTGGGAGTTTTTCGTCGGCGACCCGCGGCTGTTGCCGGCCCTGCTTTCGGGCACGCTCGTACTCGCGATGTTCGAAAGCGCCTTCGTCGGCGAGATCGTGCGGGCGGGCCTGGAATCGGTCGATCCGGGCCAGAAGGAAGCGGCCCGGGCGCTCGGCATGGGCTCCCTGCATGAACTTCGCTTCGTCGTCCTGCCACAAGCGATGCGCAAGGCCCTGCCGCCCATGGCCAACCAATTCATCACCCTGGTCAAGGACAGTTCGATCGTGTCGCTGATTTCGGTTCAGGAACTGACCTACCGGACAGTCGAATTGGTCTCTTCGACCCGCGCCGTCTTCGAAGCGTGGATTACCACCGCGGCGTTCTATTTCGTCTTGTGCTTTGGTCTGTCGCTGCTCTTTCGGAGGCTGGAATTTTCCGGCCGGGACCAGTAAAGTGGCGTGTTGATTCGCCCGACTTCTCGCAATTCGCCGCGATGCGTTTCATTGCCCGGAACATGTTCGCCCGATGCGGCCTGCTGCTGCCGCTCCTGGTCTGGCTTGCGCCGGCCCAGGCGGCGCTCGAACGCGTCGACGATTTCGCCTTGCTCGACCAGCACGGCGAATTTCACCAGTTAAGCCGCTATCGCCATATGCGCGCGCTCGCGGTCATGGCGTACAGCGCCGATTGTCCGGCCATGGCGGAGCTGGCGGCGAGGTTCGAAAATCTCGGCGACTCGCTCGGCGATCGGGACGTCGCGTTCCTTTTTATCGACGCCCAGGGACTCGACCGCGCGCAATTGCGCGATCTCGAACTGGATCTGCCGATTCTCGACGATGGCGGGCATCTCGTTTCCGCGGCGTTGGAACTCGGGCGGGCGGGAGAAGTGGCATTGCTGTTTCCGGAACGGCTGTCCCTGTTCTACCAGGGCGCGGCCGGCGCCGCCTTCGAACTGGCCTTGGACGCGTTGCTGGCGGACGGAATAGAAGACAGCATCCGGGCGCCACTGGATGCGGGCTGTCCGCTTGCGTTTCCCGCGCGCGGGGCCATGCTTTCCGAGGCCCCCGATTACACCGGCGAAGTGGCGCCGCGGATCATCGAGAATTGCGGCAAGTGCCATCGCCGCGGCGGCGTCGGCCCTTTCGCCCTCGACAGCCACCTGATGCTGCTCGGCTGGTCGCCGATGATTCGCGAGGTGCTGCTCAACAAGCGCATGCCGCCGATGCAGGTGGACCCGCACATCGGCCATTCCAGGGACGCGCAATACATTTCCGTCGAGGATCTGCAAGTGCTGGTCAACTGGATCGACGCCGGCGCGCCCGGACCGGCCGGAGAAGCGGATCCCCTGCTGGCGCTGGCCGAGGCCCCGGCGCTGGATTGGCAACTCGGCGAGCCAGACCATATCGTGCAGGCGCCGCGGCAGGACATACCGCCCGTCGGCGTGCTCGACTACACCTACGAGGAAGCCGAACTCGGCCTTGCCGGGGAGCGATGGGTGCGGGCCCTGCAATACCTGCCGGGCGATCCATCGGTGTTGCATCATCTGATGAGTTTCGTCACCGCGGAAGGCGAGGATTTCTGGGGTGCGGAACGCCAGGAGGAAAACAGCACGCGCAAGTTTCTCGACGGCTACGCGCCGGGACAGGATCTGTTGCGGGAATTCCCGCCGGGAACCGGAGTGCGCATCAGGCCCGGCGAGAAACTCTCGATGCAATTCCACTACGTGACCAACGGCCAGTCCACCAGCGACGCCACCCGCGTCGGCCTGTATTTTCACGATGAACCGCCCGAGCGTGAGATCTTCACGGACGCGGTATCGACCCGTTTCCTGCTGCCGCCCGATGTCCCCGAATTCCCTTTGCGCGCCAGCCGGCGCCTGGAACAGGACGTGGTGCTTGCCGGCGTGCGCGCGCGGATGAACTTCCGCGGCAAGAAGATGAAATTCGCCTACCAGGCGCCCGGCGAGCCGCTGCGCGAGATATTTTCGGTGCCGGCCTACAATTTCGGCTGGCAGCCCTATTACAGGCTCGACGAACCGCTCGCCATTCCCGCCGGTGCGACGCTTCACGTCATCGGCGCTTTTGACAACTCTATTTCCAATCCCAACAACCCCAATCCCGACGCCGAACTCAGTTTCGGCGTGGAAAGCTGGGAAGAGATGTTCACCGGTTACTTCACCTATCACCATGCGCACTGAACAGAACGCGGCTATTTCCAAGACATTGCCCGAAGTCGACCCGCAATTTGTCTGCTATCTGCGCGAACCGCCGCGGGTGTCCTACGTGCAGCCGGACGATTCCTGGCTGGAGCGGCGGTTGATCGCCGCGCTGGAGTTGCTGTCCGGTCGCCGCCGGATCGAGCGCATCTACCGGCAGTTGAAAGGAAGAAAGCTCGGCATTGACAATTTCTTCGAGGAAGGTCTGCGGGCGGCAGCGATCAAAATCGACATGGATCGCGGCGCCCTCGCCGGACTGGCGCCGGAGGCGCCGCTGGTTTTCGTCGCCAATCATCCTTTCGGCGTGGTCGACGGCATGGTGCTATGCGACATCGCCGTCAAGCTGCGCGGCAATTTCCGCATCATGCTGCACAGCCTGCTATGCCAGGACCGGCAACTCGCGCCTTATTTCCTGCCCATCGATTTCACCGGCACGCCGCTGGCGCGCAAGACCAATATCCGTTCCAGGCAACTCGCGGTGGAAGCGCTTGAAGGCAATATTCCGGTGTTGATCTTCCCTTCCGGCGCTGTGTCCACCGCCGGCAAGCTGGGCTTCGGCAAAGTCAGGGACGGCCCATGGACCAATTTCGCCGCGAAGATCGTCCGGGACGCCAGGGCCACGGTCGTTCCAATCTATTTCCACGGCCGCAACAGCCGCAAGTTCCACATTGCCTCGCATATTGCCGAGCCGCTGCGAACGGCCCTGCTGATTCACGAGGCGCGCAACAAGTTCGGCAAGACCTTGCGCGTCGAAATCGGCGAGCCCATCCCCTGGGCCGCCATGCGGGCGCTCGACGGCCGGCGGGAACTGACGGACTTTCTCTACGGGCGGGTTCAGTCGCTGCGGAAGACCAACCGCCTTGCCCCCGCCAAAACCGCTTCGCGGTTTTGACTCCCCCGAAGGGGGAGTGATCACAACAAAAGCATCAGCGGAGCGTTACTCCCCCTTCAGGGGGAGTCAAATTCGCAAAGCGAATTTGGTGGGGGTGAATGCGAACCTACGGCTGGAAATGACTCCGCCAGATCCCGGGCAGCCGGATGACCTTGCCTTCCCGGTCGGTCCAGACGTGGCGGGTAATGCCGGTCACGAGCACTTCGGGACCGTCGCCGGCGGTGATCTCGTAGGCGAACGTGATGCGGCGGCTGAGGCTTTCGGCGATCCAGGTCCGCACGCGCACCTTCTGGCCATAGCGCAAGCTGCCGGAAAAGCGCACGTGCGCTTCGGTCACCGGCAAGTTGTATCCGCTCGCTTCCACATGAGCGTAATCGCTCCCCATCTGGCGCATGTACTCGCTGCGGCCCTCTTCAAAATAAACGAAGTACGTCGAGTGATGAACAATCCCCATGTTGTCGGTCTCCGCATATCGAACATGGAACTCGCCATCCACAAACCTCCGCCCCTCGCTTGAGTAAATCTGCATGAGAAATCCGCCCCATTCGAAATCAGCCCGTATTATACGACCCACAATTGTGAGTCGCCGTCTGGCGGGCTGAATGCAGCGGGCGCGCGAGGCAGGAAGCCGAGCCCGGAGCCTGCAGGGGTGTAGGCAAGCGTCTATCAAGCGCAGCTTCATGCGCAGCCGGAACGACGCCAAGCTGTGCTTCGCGGCTGGGCCGTATTTACGGCGTCCGCTATATTCAGCGCGCCAGATGGCGACGGATCGAAGCCGCATTCTGTGATGGCGGATATCCAGTGAATCTCGAAGTGAAGACTGCCTAAGGAAAGTGCGCGCGGCTGCGGATTGGGTTGATATCTGTTACTGTGCCAAGTCCGATTTTCCGACGCGGGGTTGCGGGCTCCCGACCATGCTGAACTTTCCCGAGCCGCCCAGAGAATACGACTCGATATTCCTGGAGGAAACCGACAAGACCCTGCCGAAAAAGATCGATCAGCGCACCCGCTACGCTTTTTTCAGCACCATCGCCGAAGGGGGCAAGTCGCTGATCAAGTCCTGCAAGGACCAACACCTGTCGCGTTTCGTTTGCTACAAGACTTTGCGGCCCGAGTTCGCCCAGGACGAAGTCGAACAGCAGCGCCTGATCCGCGAGGCGCGGGTTTCCGCCATGTTGCAGCATCCCAATACCGTGCCGACCTACGAGTTGGGCCGCGATGCCCGCGGCAATCCGTATTTCACGATGAAACTGGTGCACGGCTATACCTTTCGCGAGATTCTCGATTACCGCAGCCGCTACGATCTGACGCAATTGATGGAAGTCGTGGAACAGATCGGCTACGCGCTCGATTACGCTCATACGCATGGCGTCGCGCATCGCGACATCAAGCCCGAGAACATTCTCGCCGGACCTTGTGGAGAAGTGCTGTTGCTGGATTGGGGTCTGGCCAAGGTCTGGGGCGCCCGGGGCGAAGGGATGGACGACGCCGTCGGACACCAGGCGATTTCGGTGGACGATGTCAATATCACCGGCAAGCACAAGGCGCAGGGTTCGGCCTGGTACATGTCGCCCGAACAGATCAACCAGGATCCGGACATCGATTATCGAACCGACGTGTTCAGCCTGGGAGCGGTGATGTATGAAGTGCTTTGCGGCAAACCGCCGGCCAAGGGCCAAAAACTGCACCAGATAATCGAAAGCGTGTTGAAGGATACGCCGCCGCCGCCTTCGGAAACCGCTGCCATGCACGTGCCGCGGCTGCTTGAACAGGTTGCGATGCGCTGCCTGGAAAAAGATCCCGGCAAGCGCTTCGCCAGCATTGGCGAGATGTTGCGGGCGCTGCGCCAGGACTGGCAATCCGATCTGATCTGACAGGAGGAATAATCATGCGGTCTTTGCAAGCTCCAGCGCTTATCGTTTGTCTGGCGGTGCTGCTCGCCGGCTGCGGCGCCGAACCGGAGTCGCCGGCAAGGGCGGCGGACCTGGTTTTCCGCGGCGCGAACATCATCACCATGGGCGAAGTCGACGCGGAGGCGGTCGCGGTCGGGGGTGACCGCATAGTGGCAGTGGGCAGCGGGGAGGAAATCGAAGTATTTGTCGGCCCCGACACGCAAGTCGTGGAATTGGGGGAGCGGGCGCTGCTGCCCGGCTTTATCGACGCCCACGGACATTTCTCCGCCGTGGCGCGCTATCTGGACCTGCTCGACCTGTCGTCGCCGCCGGTGGGGGAGATCACCAGCGTCGACGACATCGTGGCTTCGATCCGGGAATTCATCGAGAACGAAGCGGTTCCGGTCGGCGAACTCGTGCAGGGATTCGGCTATGACGATTCGCTCCTCGCCGAACAGCGGCATCCCGACCGCGACGATCTCGACCGCGCGTCGACCGACCATCCCATAGTCCTGCGGCATGTGTCGGGACATCTGCTGGCGGCGAATTCGGCGGCGCTGCAGGCGGCTGGCGTAAACGCGGATACCGCCGACCCGCCCGGCGGCATCATCCGCCGCGGCGCCGATGGCGCCGAACCGAACGGCGTCATGGAGGAGACCGCCATGGCGCTGTTCCCCTCGCGCCAACTGACTCCCGAACGCTACCGGGAATTGCGCCGCCAGGCGATGGATATTTATGCCTCCCATGGAATCACGACCGCGCAGGACAGCAACCTGTCGCCCGCCTACGTGCGGACCTTGCGCGAAGAAGCCGAACTGGCGCCGTTTCCCATCGATATCGTCAGTTTCATTACGGCCAACAATCTGAGCGACGAGGAACTCGCGGCGGTTCGCCACGACAGCGAATACACGGGCGGCTTCCGCAACGGCGGCGTCAAGTTCATCCTCGACGGATCGCCCCAGGGGCGCACGGCCTGGATGTCGCAACCCTATACCGAAGGTCCGCCCGGCGCCGCCGCGGATTACGTGGCCTATCCCAGTTACGAACCCCAGGCCTGGCTGGACCGGATCGGGGTCATGCTGGAGCGCGGCATGCCGGTGCTGGCCCACGCCAACGGCGACGCCGCCATCGAACTCATGATCGACGGCATCGACGACGCGCTCGCGGGCGCGCCGGCGCCGGATCATCGTTCGGTCATCATTCACGCGCAATTGATTCGCGCGGACCAACTCGACCGCCTGCCGGCGCTCGGCATCGTCCCCTCGTATTATGCCGTCCACCCCTTCTTCTGGGGCGACTGGCACCGGCGCAGTTTCGGCGAGCAGCGGGCGGCCTTCATTTCACCCGGGCGGGCGACGCTTGAGCGGAATATCCCCTTTACCATCCACAACGACTCGCCGGTCGTGCCGCCGGATATGATGCGGCTGCTTTCCATCGCGGTGAATCGCGAAACCCGGGGCGGATTCGTTCTGGGGCCGGAGCAGCGGCTGAGCGCGGCGGAAGCGCTGCATGCGGTCACGCTCGGTGCGGCCTACCAATATTTCGAGGAAGATGAAAAAGGCAGCATCACGCCGGGAAAACGCGCCGACTTCGTCATCCTCGGCGCCAATCCGCTCACGGTCGACCCCGCGGAGCTGGCCGACATTCCGGTACTCGAGACTTTTGCCCGCGGACGTTCGATTTTCCGGCGCGAATCCGGCGAGTAAGCTTAGGTGGGCTCTGATCAAGTCAGAGCATAATTGGCAATTCGAATCTGGAGAAATCATGAATCTTGCTTTCATCGGTCTAGGCGTCATGGGTTATCCCATGGCCGGTCATTTGCAACAAAAGGCGGGCGCGGTCCGCGTCTACAACCGCACCGCGGACAAGGCCCGCAATTGGGCTGGAAAATATGGCGGCGAGAGTGCGCCGACACCTGCTGAGGCGGCGCGGGATTGCGATCTCGTCATGATGTGCGTAGGCAATGACGACGACGTGCGGGCGGTGGCCCTCGGCGAATCCGGAGCGCTGGCGGGGATGAAACCGGGTTCGATCCTGATCGATCACACGACGGCCTCGGTCACGCTCGCGCGGGAACTTGCGACCGCCGCGGGCGAACGCGGCGTCGATTTTCTCGATGCGCCGGTTTCGGGCGGTCAGGCGGGCGCGGAAAACGGCGCCCTGACGATAATGATCGGCGGCGAGCCGGAAACGTACGAGAGAGCCGAGCCGATTTTGGGGGCCTATGCCGCTTTCAGCAAGTTGATAGGACCGGTGGGCAGCGGCCAGTTGGCCAAGATGGTCAACCAGATCTGCATCGCCGGCGTCGTCCAGGGACTGGCGGAGGCGCTCAATTTCGCGCTTCGCGCGGGACTCGACGCGGAGGCGGTGATCGAAACGATTTCAAAAGGCGCGGCGGGTTCCTGGCAGATGAGCAATCGCTACGGGACGATGTTGCGGGACGAATATGAGTTCGGCTTCGCGGTGGACTGGATGCGCAAGGATCTGGGCATGGCGATGGAAGAGGCGGAGCGCATCGGGGCGGAGTTGCCGGTCGCGAAAATCGTTGACGGATTTTATGAGGAAGTCCAGCAGATGGGAGGCAGCCGTTGGGACACGTCCAGTCTCCTCACCCGATACACCCGCCGTTGATTGGTTTTGTGGCTTCGACTCGTCGCCATTACCCCCACTGTCGTTCCGCGCGAAGTGAAGCGGAGTCTCGGAATCTCATTGGAATTGTGGCCTCGACCAGCCGGCGGCGACTCACATAGTGCAGACCCCTCCGCCACAAGACGGCGACTCACGCTGTGCGGAATCTTTCAGGCAGTGCAGGATCTTTCGAAAAGAAAAGGGCGGCCTTTAAGCCGCCCCTTTTGTTGGTGGAAGCAGGGAATCAGGACAGGTCGAATCTGTCCAGTTCCATTACTTTGCTCCACGCCGCGGCGAAGTCGTTGACGAACTTGGCTTGCGAGTCCGCGCAGCCGTAGACTTCGGCGAGCGCCCGGAGCTGGGAGTTCGAGCCGAAGATGAGGTCGGCGCGGGTGGCGGTCCAGCGCGGGTCGCCGGTGGCGCGGTCGCGGCCCTCGAATACGTCTTCGTCGTCGGAGACGGCGCTCCAGGCCGTGCTCATGTCGAGCAGGTTGACGAAGAAGTCGTTGCTGAGGGTTTCCGGCCGATCCGTGAAGACGCCGTTGGCGGAGCCGTCGGCGTTCGCGCCAAGTACGCGCATGCCGCCGACGAGCGCCGTCATTTCGGGCGCGGTCAGGGTCAGCAATTGCGCCTTGTCGACGAGCAGTTCCTCGGCCGAGACCGAGAATTTTCCGCCGAGCCAGTTGCGGAAGCCATCCGCCGCCGGTTCCAGCACGGCGAAGGATTCCTCGTCGGTCTGGTCGGCGCCGGCGTCCGTGCGTCCGGGCGAGAAGCGTACTTCGATGTCCTTCCCGGCCGCGCGCGCCGCCTGCTCGACCGCGGCGGCGCCGCCGAGCACGATCAGGTCGGCGAGCGATACCCGCTTGCCGTTGGCCGCGGCGCTGTTGAAGTCTTGCTGAATGCCTTCCAGCGCGGCGAGTACCTGCGCCAGATCATCCGGACGATTGACTTCCCAGTCCTTCTGCGGCGCCAGACGCACACGGGCGCCGTTGGCGCCGCCGCGCATGTCGGAGCCGCGGAATGTCGAGGCCGACGCCCAGGCGGCGGAGACGAGTTGGGAAATGCTCAAACCGGAATTCAGGATTTTCTCCTTGAGCGCGGCGATATCCCGATCATCGATCAAGGCGTGATCGACCGCGGGTACCGGGTCCTGCCAGATGAAATCTTCCGCCGGCGCTTCCTTGCCCAGGTAACGTGCTTTCGGACCCATGTCGCGATGGGTCAGCTTGAACCAAGCCTTCGCGAAAGCGTCGGCCAACTGATCCGGGTTCTCCATGAAACGCTTCGAAATCGGCCCGTAGATCGGGTCCATGCGCATCGCCATGTCGGCCGTGGTCATTATCGGCGCGTGCCGCTTGTTGGGGTCGTGCGCGTCGGGAACCGTGTCCGCGCCGGTGTCGCCGACAGGCTTCCACTGATTCGCGCCGGCCGGGCTCTTGGTCAACTCCCATTCGTAACCGAACAGGTTTTCGAAATAGTTGTTGTCCCATTGCACCGGATTCGTGGTCCAGGCGCCTTCGATTCCGCTCGTGATCGCATCGCCGGCCTTGCCCGAGCCGTGGCTGCTCTTCCAGCCCAACCCCTGTTCGGCGATGGCGGCGGCTTCGGGTTCCGGGCCGACCAGAGCCGCGTCGCCCGCGCCGTGGCATTTGCCGAAAGTGTGACCGCCGGCAACGAGCGCCACGGTCTCCTCGTCGTTCATCGCCATGCGGCCGAAGGTCTCGCGGATGTCGCGCCCCGAAGCGATCGGGTCCGGATTGCCGTTCGGTCCTTCCGGATTGACGTAGATCAACCCCATCTGGACGGCGCCGAGCGGATTCTCCAGTTCCCGGTCGCCGCTGTAGCGGTTGTCGCCCAGCCAGGTGTTTTCGGCGCCCCAGTAGATGTCTTCCTCGGGCTCCCAGATGTCCGGCCGGCCCCCGGCGAAGCCCAGGGTCTGGAAACCCATGGATTCGAGCGCGCAATTGCCGGCGAGGATCATCAGGTCGGCCCAGGAAATCCTGTCGCCGTATTTCCGCTTGACCGGCCAGAGCAGCATCCGCGCCTTGTCGAGATTGCCGTTGTCCGGCCAACTGTTGACCGGAGCAAAGCGCTGATTGCCCGTGCCGCCGCCGCCGCGGCCGTCGGCGATGCGGTAGGTGCCCGCGCTATGCCAGGCCATGCGGATGAAAAGCGGCCCGTAATGGCCGTAATCCGCCGGCCACCAGTCCTGCGAAGTCGTCAACACCTCGCGGATGTCCGCTTTCAGGGCGTCGAGATCGAGGCTCTTGAATCGCTCGGCGTAATCGAAAGCCGCGTCCATCGGATTGGACTTTTCCGAATGCTGATGCAGGATTTTCAGGTTGAGCTGGTTCGGCCACCAGTCCTGGTTGGACGTGCCGAAGCCCGCCGCGAATTTCTGCGCGGCGCCCGTGAATGGGCATTTGACGGTGTCGTGCATGATTGCTCCTTTAGTGAGGCTGCTGATTTCAATGCTGTCGCCGGGCCGGCGGGCCCGATTTTCGACCCCCCTGAAACTAACACATCCCGATTTGGTTGGATAATTGATATTTCTGCACGAATTCATCGGAAAAACCGATAGTTTCACGGTATCCAATATTGGCTTTTCAGGCGGTTGGCATAGCGTCGATTCTCGGCGGCAAAGTATTTTCACCCGATTTCCTGGCAAAACGGACTTTCTCGGTTAGCTTGGCCGAGCATCACAAACTTCATTGCAAATCTTCGTTGGGAGGTGACCTCACATGGGAAACCATGCGTCGCTAGACCCGAACAGCAAACGCATCTCGCTTTGCTACACGCCGGAGTTTCCGGAAATCGCATCAGGCGTCGATCTCACGTTCAGCTTGCCGGACTCGCACCGGATACATCATCACACGATCCCCGCCGATAAAACCGCAGGCGGCGTCGCCGTGGATCTGTACTCCGATCTGTCGTCGGACGTCGACTTCATCGATACCGTGTCATCCTGCAAGTAATGGCACCTGTGCGCTCCAAGCGTGGGCAAGTTCCTGCCGAAACTATTTTCGCCGAAAAATTGCTATTCCCGATTAAGCTTGCCTAAACTGTTCCACGAAGTTACAGGTAATCGGAAGGAGTCCATCATGAACGCCATCGTCAACGCATTTGCCGAGCAGGGTCTGATCCTTGCGGCGATTTTGCTGCTCGCAATTTATCTTCAGGCAAAAATCCACAGTCTAGGCACCGACTTGCGCAAGGAAATGTCTAACCTGAAGGATGATTTGCGCATGGAGATGTCCAACATGAAAGATGACTTGCGCAAGGAGATGTCCAGCATGAAGGATGACTTGCGCAAGGAGATGTCCAGCATGAAGGATGATTTGCGCAAGGAGATGTCCGAAGTGAAGGATGACCTGCGCAAAGACATGGCAAGCCTGAGCACGCGGCTGGGACGGGTTGAGGGCCTGCTGGACGGGAATGCGACCTATGAAGCGGTCGCCGAGCAACCGCTTGGCGAAGAGGGCCAGCCGAAATGAAAAAGGCGGCGAAGGTGCTTCCATTCGTCGCGCTGCTGATTTTTCCAAACAGTCTGTCGTTGCCTGAACGATTCGCCGCCTCGACCTGAAAGGTCGGCCGATTCAGGCTCGGCCGCGGGGCGAGGGGAAATGCATCCAGCCGGTGATGGTGTATTTTCGTCCTGAATAGAGCACTTCGGCCCGGTGCGCGTGGGTCCACTCGGTGGGCCAGAGCAGGGTCGCGTCCTTGCGCGGTTGCGCGTCGAGCCGCTGATGCGCGAAATGCGTGGCCCCGACCGTCGCGGTCGGCGCGGGCAAGGCACCCGAACCCGACGGGCAGCCCGGATTCCCGCGCGTCGACGCCGTTCGCCAGGGCGACGAGGGCGGCGTCAAGGGCATCTACCTGATCATCCTGATCGATCAAACGACCCAGTTCGAACTGGCGACCGCGGCCGCAGCCATCACCGAGCGCTTCCTGCTGCCCGTCCCGGCCGGACTGCTGGAGCAGATGCCGTTCCGCAACCGCGGGTTCCGCGCGGTGTCGGGCGGCGGCAGTTTTGCTTGCCGCCGCTCGGAGCAGATGCCGTTCCGCATCCGCGGGTTCCGCGCCGACAACGGCTCCGAGTACGTCAACCACCGGGTGGCCGACCCGCTCGCCAAGCTCCATGTCGAGTTCACCAAGTCACGCCGCCGGCGCCGCAACGACAACGTCCCGATCGAAGGCAAGAACGCCCGCGTGGTGCGCAAGTACTTCGACCGCGACCACATTCCCCAGCGCTTCGCCGCCCGGGTGAACGCGTTCGCCCGGCAACGCCTGTCGCCCTTCCCGAACTATCAAACGAAACTCGTCCACTCAACCCGGCTGGGTCGAGCCTTCGTTCATCATCACTTTCTTATTGGAAAACGCTGAAATCGGCAAAATTGATTCTCGCCCCCCTACTTCCAACTGAAATCGCGTTGCATGCGGCCGAGGCGGCTGTAGAAGGAGTCGCTGGCTTCGCGATCCGACTCGGCGTTCGGGAACAACAGGCTGACGATGGGGATGATGAACAGCGGCAACAGCAAGGTGAGAAAGGACGGATCGGACCATTCGCCGAGGTAGACGATCAGTTCGTGCCACCATTGGGCGAAGCCGCCGGCGGTGGCGTTTTCGACGTCGTCGAACAAGGAATTGAACAGCCACATCGTGAGGCCGCCGGTGAAGCCCGCGGCCATGCCCCAGAAAACCGCGGCTTCGGTGGTGCGCTTCCAATACAGCACGTAGCCGATGGCGACCGCCGGCGGTACCACCATGGCGAAGCCGAGCAGCAGCAATTGCAGCACCGAGGTGATATTGCCGAGCCAAGCGATGACGGCGGCGGCAGAGCCGTAAATGACGGTGACGATCTTGTAGGCCCGCAGCTTCTTTTCCGAGGAGAAGTTTTTCGAACCCGGCACCCAGTCGTTGACGAACATGGTTGCGCTGGCGAGCAGAATCGGCGCGCCGGAGGAAATCACGGCCGCAAGCACCGCGGCAAGCGCGATGCCGCCGAGGATTTGCCCGGAATCCATGGCGAGTTGGGCGATGTTCAGGTAGCTGGTCAAGCCCGCCTCGGAACCGTAGGTCGCCATGGTCAATACGCCGATGAAACCGGCGACGAGCGGCATCAGCGCGGCGATGATGCCGGCCAGGAAAAAGCCGGGGATCAGGTATTCCTGGCGCGCGGCGCTGCTGGCGTAGTTGGCGTAGACCGAAGCGGCGGGGGTATGAATGGTGGCGGAGATGAACAAGGCGATGATCGTCGCCCAGCCGATACCGGTGAAACTCCACCAGCGCACTTCATCTTGTGTGGTTGCCGCGAGCATGCCGTTGGCGCGTTCGACCACCGCATCCCAGCCGCCCATGTTGCCCATAACCACCAAGCCCACGAGCAACAAGCCGAAAATTATCACCGAGCAATGCACGATATTGGTGATCGCCGTGCCGCGCAGGCCACCGAACACCGTGAAGGATATGATGACCACCGCGCCGATCAGCACGCCCAACCCAAAGGGAATGCCGGTAACGCCGCTGACGATGGAACCGATGATGTAAGGCTCGATGATGTTGACGATGAGATACTCTGCTTGGACGCAAAGACTGGTGAGCCATTGGCAGCGATAGGAGCCGAAGCGGTAGTCGAAGGCCTGGCCGACGCTGACGAGTTTCAGGCGCCGGTAGGGTATGGCGAAGAACAATCCCACGAGAAACAGCGCGGCGAAGGAGTTCACGCCGTACCAGAGATGGCCGAGACCTTCCGAGATCACGTCGCCGGCGACGCCGTAAGTGCCCGCCCCGCCGATGCGGGTGCCGGCGATGCCGGCGGCGAGCATGGCGATGCCGAGCGTGCCGCCGCCGATGTCCCAGTCCGAGGAACTGGCGTTTCTGCGGTTGAGATAGAGGCCGGCGGCGGCGAAAAACAGGAGATAGGCGATGATGACAGTGGCGGTGATGCTCATTCGTAGTTCCGTTGTCTATTGATTTTGCTGCCTGACTGATCGAGCATCTGCTGCTCCCCGTCGCGGCCCGGCGGCTCGCAGGCAGGCATACTACAACAATGGACCGGACGCAAGTTCAAGCGGCTTCGATCCGTCGCCGGCTGGTGGGCTGCGTTCAGCGGACGCCGTGAATACGGTCCAGCCGCCGAGCACGGCTTGGCGTCGCTCAAGCTGCGGATGAAGCTGCGCTTCATAATCGCTTGCCCACATCCTTGCAGGCTTCGGGCTCGGCTTCCCGCCTCGCACGCCCGCTGAACACGGCCCACCAGACGGCGACTCACATGGTGCAGACTCGGAAAGACGTCAGTCTGCTCGCAGCGAAAGAGGAAGAACGATGAACGAATTGGAACCCGGCTCGGACGCGTGGCTCGCACAGGTCGCGGAGGAGCCGCTGGAGCCTGAACGGCCGATCGTCGACCCGCACCATCATTTGTGGAAAAAGCGATTCGGGCGCGATTACCTGCTGCCTGAGTTCTACGGCGATACCGGCAGCGGACACAAGGTCGTCAAGTCGGTTTTCATGGAATGCCGCGCGTTCTGGCTCCGCGAAGGCCCCGAACATCTGCGGCCGTCCGGCGAGACGCGCTACATCGCCGAGCTGGCCCGGCAAAGCGATGGCGGCCCGGGTGGAAATACGCCGCGCATCGCCGGCATCGTCGCCCATGCCGACCTGCGTCTGGCGAACACGTCCATGCTCGGCGAATTGCTCGATCTGCACGAGGAAATCTGCGGCGGGCGTTTGCGCGGCATCCGGCAAAGCGCCGCGGTGGACCGTCGGGCACCGTTGTTCATCGACGTGCAGGCGCCCGCCGGGTTATATACCGATCCGGAATTCCGCGCGGGCCTGCGGGTACTCGCCGCGCGCAATCTCGTTTTCGATGCCTGGCATTATCACCACCAGATGCGCGACTTTATCGACCTTGCAAGGGCGCAGCCCGAATGCACTTTCGTACTCGACCATCTCGGCACTCCGCTCGGCATCGGTCCCTGGCGGCGCGATGAACTGTTCTGGCAATGGCGCAAGGACATCGCCGAACTCGCGCGCTGTGAAAACGTCCATGCCAAGCTCGGCGGTCTGGCCATGCCCGATAACGGCTACGGCTGGCACGAGGCCGCCAGACCGCCGGATTCGGATGAATTCGTGTCCGCGCAAAAGCAATGGTATCTGCACGCCATCGACTGCTTCGGGCCTCGTCGCTGCATGTTCGAAAGCAATTTCCCGGTTGACCGGCTTTCGATCGGCTACCACGTGTTGTGGAACGGATTCAAGAAAATGGTCGCGGATTTCGGCGAAGAGGAGAAACAGGCACTGTTTCACGATACCGCGGCGAAGGTTTATTCGATCTGAGACCGCGGAGTCGCAACCGCCACCAAATTCGCTTTGCGAATTTGACTCCCCCGGAGGGGGAGCGCTCCGCTTCGGCTGGACGCTTGGGGCGGGCTTTCGATCCGGTTGTTTCTGCTACGAGCGGTCGCGCAACCGCTTGATGACCGCGCTGGCCACCAACACCACGCGGTGTTTCGCGTACACCTTCACGCGTACGAAAACCAGCGAATGGCCCCGGCGCAAGACTTCGCCTTCGCCTAGCAGCAGATCGCCGACCTGGGCCGGCGCGACGAACTCGGTGTTCAGGCTGATCGTCGCCGAACTTTCCTGCTCGCCGCCACTGGCGCCGAGGCAGGCCGTGTAATCGGCGAAGGTCATAAGGATGCCGCCATGGATCGTGCGGTGGGTGTTGGCATGCTCCTCTCGGGGGCGGAAGGCCGTGCGCGGATGAGGGCCGTCCATGTAGAAGAAGAACGGGCCAATATTGTCCTCGGCGGTATCTCCCGGCCAATGCCGGTATTCCGCGGGCACATCGTAATCTTCGGGTTTGAATGCGGGTTGCATTGTTCGCTTTCCTTTCGGGAGAAAATAGCAAGAGCCGGCCGCAATGATCAATGCTAGAATCCGCGTGACTTCAAGGCCCCCGCCCGCCATGCGATTTTCGATCGGACAAGACCGCAAGACCCTGCTTTACTTGCTGGCGATCGGCAATACCATCGCATTTTCGGCTTGGACGGTGATGCTGAACAATTTCGCCTTTGAACGGGCGGCGTTCTCCGGCGACCAGATCGGCCTGTTGCAGAGCCTGCGCGAAGTGCCGGGATTTCTCGCCTTCACGGTCGTGCTGGTCATGTTGTTCATCCGCCAGCAGAATCTGGCCATATTGTCGCTGCTGCTGCTCGGCATCGGCACGGCGGTTACCGCCTTCTATCCGGTGGCGCTCTGGCTGTATTTCACGACCGTGCTGATGTCGATCGGCTTCCACTATCTGGAAACCCTGCAGACATCGCTCAGCCTGCAATGGCTGGAGAAAGACGAGACGCCGCTGGTGCTGGGCAAACTGCTGAGTGCCGCCGCATTGGGCAAATTCGCGACGCTTTGCTTCATCTATCTCTATATCGCGTTTTTCGCCGCGGATTACCTGATGCTCTACCTGTTTGCCGGCGGCGTCAGTGTTGCCCTGGGCATCTACTGCTGGCTGGGCTTTCCGCATTTCCAAGACAACGTGGCGCAGCGCAAGCGGCTTTTCCTGCGCTCGCGCTATTGGCTGTACTACCTGCTGACCTTTCTGTCGGGCGCGAGAAGGCAGATTTTCGTGGTTTTCGCGGGTTTCCTGTTGGTGGAAAAATTCGGCTTTCCGATCGAGAACATGGTGCTGCTGGTGCTGGTCAACACCGTGCTCACTTGGTGGCTGGCGCCGAAAATCGGCAGCCTGATCAGCTTTATCGGCGAGCGCCGGGCCCTGACGCTGGAATATGTCGGCCTGGTCGCGGTGTTTACGAGCTATGCCTTCGTCGACAACGTCAATGTCGCGATAGCGCTTTATCTGCTCGACCACCTGTTCTTCGCGATGGCCATCGCCATCAAGACCTACTTTCAGAAAATCGCCGACCCGGCGGATATCGCCGCCACATCCAGCATCAGCTTTACGATCAATCACATCGCCGCGGTCGTTCTGCCTGCGGTGCTGGGGCTGGTCTGGATCATCAACTACAGCGCTGTATTCCTGATCGGCGCGGCGCTTGCCGGCATGTCGCTGATCTGCTCGCAAATGATCCCCGACCGACCCCGGCCGATGCTGGAGACGCGGCTGGCAAAGACCCTCTGACCCGGAGTTCGGGGCGGCGACTACTCAGTCGGTGTTGTGGAACACAACCGTGAAGTTGACCGGGACGGCATTGCTGATGCTCGGCAGGCCCGCTACTTCGCGCAGGGCTTCGACGCCGCTGACGAGGTCGAAACTGTTGGCCACGACAATGACCGGCTTCAAGGTAGTTGCCTGAATGCCGTTGTCGGCGAGCCTGGTGACCTTGACTTCGGCCTGGTATCTATTCGACTGGTCGCGCATGGAAAGGTCGAAGCTGATGGTCGCCGTTGCGCTCCTCCCGATTTCGAGCTCGGCGAACTGACCGATATCGAGTTGCGCGGTCAGGTTCGCTTCCGGGAACAGACTGGTTTCGAACAGCAAGTTCTGCATGCGTTCGTCGCGAATCGGGATCAGCGTGTTGATGCTGATCAGTTCGATGGTGATCTCGGCATTGCCTTCGTCGTCGATCACGCCCGTGAGCAGGTCGAAGGTATGGACTTCGCCGACGTGGTCGGCCTTGATGGTGACGAAACTCAAGGTCGATGCGTCGTTGTCGAGTTGCCATTGCGCCTGGGCGGAAAACGCGGCCGGCAGCAGCACTGAACAGGCGATTAGTCGCAAAAGAGATGTAGGCATTCTGGTCTCCCGGTTGTCCAGCCCATGGGCTCAAGTTTTGGAGAAAGCTTCAAAGAGAGCAACGGTACTGTAAAGCGCTCCGGCGGGCAAGCGGGGCAGATCGCGGGCGGCAATTCTCATCATGGCGATTAGCCGAAGACCGCAAGCCCCCACCGAATCCCCTCCGCGGATTCGACTCCCCCACAGGGGGAGTGTTCAACGTCCGCTCAGTGCCGGGGAACCAGATACTCTCCCTCCGGGAGAGTCAAAACCGCGCAGCGGTTTTGGTGAGGGCGCACTTGCGACCGCATCCGGATAAAATGAAAACTGCCGGATCGCGGGCGAGGCATGCCTGGTTCGGCTCGGGAGTTCGCAAACAAGGTACAATCAGCGCGTTTCGAGGGAAAGGCCCGGCGCGACTCATGAAGGCATCCGAACCGCTGGTTAAACACCTGGTGCTGATCGGCGGCGGGCACAGTCATCTGGCCGTCCTGCGCGGTCTCGGCATGCGCCCGGTGCCGGGATTGATGGTGACCCTGATCAGCCGGGAAATCCTCGTGCCGTACTCCGGCGCCCTGCCCGCCTTTATCGCCGGCCGCTACCAACCCGAGGACATGTTCATCGACCTGCGGCCGCTGGCGCGTTTCGCCGGCGCGCGGCTGATCCAGGCCGATATCGATGCCATCGATCTCGAAGCCCGCGGCATCGTCCTGCCGCGGCGGCCGGAATTGTCGTTCGACGTGCTCTCGCTCAACATCGGCTCGATCCCCGATACGGGCGGCATGCCCGGCGCCTTGGAACATACCGTCGGCGTCAAGCCCATAGACCGCTTCCTGGCGGCTTGGGAGGACATCCGCGGGCAGGCTGTCCGGGGCTTGCAACAGGGTGAGGGCTACAAACTCGCGATAGTTGGCGGCGGGCCGGCGAGCGTCGAACTGGCCTGCGCGGCCCGGGCGCGAATCCTCAGGGACAGTGGCGAAAACGGCATTGAACCGCCGATCGGCGTCAAAAGAAATACCGAGCGGTCGGCGGGATTGAATGTCGGTGGCGACAACGACGCCGAACTCTCGATCAGCATCGTCTCCGCAGCCGACGAAGTGCTGCCTTCGCACAATCAGCAGGTGCGGGACTGGGTACGCGAAGAATTGCGGCGCAAAGGCATCGAAATACTCACCGGGCATCAAGTCACCGGCTTCGCGGCCAATACCGTGCGTTGCGGGAACGGCGGCGAGATCGAAGCGGACAGCATCGTCGTCGCCACCGGCGCCACCTTGCCGGAGTGGCCGGTGAAAGCCGGACTGGCGACGACCGCGGACGGCTTCCTCGAGGTCAATCGCCATTTGCAGTCCACCAGCCATGAATTCGTCTTCGTCGCCGGCGATGCGGCGACGATCCGCGGCATGGAACGGCCCAAGTCGGGCGTATACGCGGTGCGCCACGGCAAGCCGCTCGCCCGCAACCTGTTGCGCTACGCCACCGGCAGAAGACTGGTCCGCTTTACCCCGCAACGCCATGCGCTCGCGATGCTCAATCTTGGCGACGGCAAAGCGCTGGCTTCGCGCAACAGGCTGTTCTTCCGGGGCCGCTGGGTGTGGCGGCTGAAGCATTGGATAGACCAGCGCTTTCTGCGCAAGTACCGCGACCTGCCGCAAATGCGGCAGGAACTGACGATCGCAAGGGGGCTGGTGGACCGGCGGGAGGAACGCGAGTTGCGCCGGCACGCCATGCGCTGCGGCGGCTGCGGCGCCAAGGTGGCGGGCAGCATCTTGCAGGAGGTGCTTGAATCGCTTCCGGCAACGGCGGGGATCGTCGACAAGGGCGTCGAGGACGCGGCGCTCGTGCCGATTCCGGCGGGCCATGAATTGTGGCAGACCGTCGATCAGCTCAGGGCCTTCATCGACGATCCCTGGCTGTTCGCGAGAATCGCGACCTTGCATTGCCTCGGTGACATCCATGCCATGGGCGCGCGCCCGGACTCGGCCCTGGCCATCGTCGGCGTACCCTTCGCCAATCGTTCGATTACCCGCAGCCTGATGCGCGAACTGATGCTCGGCTGCACCATGACCCTGGCCGAAGAAGGCTGCCGCTTGCTCGGCGGCCACTCTTCCGAAACCGAAGAGCTGCAATTCGGATTAAGCGTCAATGGCCATGCCGAACCGGACAAGACCTTGCGCAAGCAAGGCATGCGACAGGGCGACGTGCTGATCCTGAGCAAACCTCTCGGCACGGGCGCCTTGCTGGCGGCGGACATGCGTTACCAGGCGGGTCAGGTCTGGATGGAGCGGGCCCTGCGGCAGATGCTCGTCTCCAACCGCGGCGCCGCCACCATCCTCGCTGAACACGAAGCCAGCGCCTGTACCGACGTTACCGGCTTCGGTCTCGCGGGCCATCTGCTGGAGATGATCGTTTCCGGCCCGGTGAAACTTTACTCGGGGGATATTCCCGCCCTCGACGGCGCGCTCGAATGCCTCGAACGCGGAGTCTTCAGTTCCCTGCACGCCGACAACAAGTTGACCGAAAGAGACATCGATGGCCCGCAAATGTTGCGCGAGTCCGCGCGATACGAGATGCTTTTCGATCCGCAGACCGCGGGCGGGCTGCTCGCCGCGGTGCCGGAGCCGCGAGCGAAATCCTGCCTCGCGGCCTTGCGTGAAGCCGGTCTCGAACAGGCCGCGATAATCGGCCAGGTGGGTGATGCGGCCGACGGGCCGGCAAGAATCGTTCTGGTGTAGAGCCGCCCAGGGCGAGGCGTGCCTCGCCCCTACAAGTTGAATGTGGGGCGCCTGTAGGGGCGACGCATGCGTCGCCCGTCCGGCGTGGATGGTGCAATGACCATGAACAGACTGCTAGTTGTTGCGTTGGCTTGCGTGTTCGGCGCCGCCCTTGCCGCGGCAGCCTGGGCGCAGAATCCGGCGCCGTCGCCCGGGCCGGTGATCGATACGGAGCTTGCGGCGCGCATGTTTCGTCGGGGCAACGTCTACAGCAATCTGGAGAGATACGAAGAGGCCATCGAGGAATATCGCAAGGCGATCGCCGCCGATCCGAATTTCCTCGATGCGATCCGCAATCTCGCGAATGTCTATTATTTCCTCGAGCGCGAAGACGAGGCGCGTCCGCTGCTCGCCCGCTATGTCGAATTGCAGGCCGAAGTCACCGCCGGCCTGATCGCGGCGGTGTCCACGCTCGGCGAACTCGAACGGTCGGCGGGGAATTTCGAGGCGGCGCTGCCTTACGACCTGCGGGCGATCGAACTCGACCCCGGCAACGACTCGCAGGTATATGTCATGGCCAATGCGTACAACAACGCCGGCGACGCGGACAAGGCGGTCGAAGTATATCGGGCAGCGATCCTGGCAATGCCCGAAAACGCCTTTTTCGACCGCAGCCTCGGCCGGATACTGGAACAGGAAGGCCGCTTCGAGGATGCACTGGCGGCATATGAATCCGCGGTTGCCAAGGATCCGGATTCGGAATTCTACGCGAGCCTCGTGGAAGCTACCCGCCGCCGGCTCGATCGCTGACTTCGAGCGAATCCAGATACTCCATGCGCCTTTCCGGGCTCATCCGCGACAATTCCCGCATCCGTTCGTAGAACGCGGGCAGGTCGTTGCCGACTTGCCGCAATATTTCCCGCAGTTGCGGCGCCAGATCGTTGTACGAGCCTACGGTCGTGAGCTGGGCATTGTTCAGCGAGCGGGAAAACCAGCCGTCGTAACCGGCCTTTCCGCCCCATTCCGCCTTCAACGCCTGATACTCCACCCGCATCTGCTCTTGCAGTCCGGTTTTCTCCCGGCGCATGTCCGCCGCGCTCATTTCGCGGCCATAGAGTTCTTCGAAGCGGTCGCGAAATCCGGTCACGAAATCGATGAATTGCCGCCGCCGCCCGGCATCCGCCCGCGCCACGTCGAGCAGTTCCGATTGCTGACGAGTCTCGAGCCAGCGCCGCAGCCCCTCCATTTCGACCACAGTGGCGAAACTTTCGCTGAGCGTGGTGTCGTCCGGCACATAGGCGACCTGGTGCGCGAGCTCGTGAAAAATCAGCGCGGCGAGTTGATGATCGGGCCGTCCGACCACGGTGCTGAGCAGCGCGTCGTCGAACCAGCCGAGAGTCGAGTAAGCGTCGACGCCGCCCACGTAAACATCGAGTCCCCGGCTTTCCAGTTCGGCGGCGTATTCATCGGCGTCGTTGGCGTCGAAATAGCCCCGGTAGGCGGCGCAGCCGGCGATGGGATAGCACCAGGTCACGGGCTCGACAGAAAACTCCGGCGCGGCGAATACGTTCCAGACCGCGTGTTCGCGTTCGAGCCGGACAAACTCGAGATAGTTCTCGCCGGCCGGCAGCATCAGTTCGGATGCGGCGAATTCCCGGGCTTCGAGCACCAGTTGCAGCTTCGCCGCCAATTCCGGCGCCAATTTGGGATCGTCCAGCAATTCGCGCATGTCCTGGCGCGAGGTGACGATGGCCAGATGCCCCTGGGCGGCTTGCAGATACCAGGCCACGGAATCGCAGGCGGAGAGCGACAAGGCGACCAAGACCAATGCTCCGGCGCGGCAGCCCAAGCGTTGCCATGGACGGCGCAGCATGGCGACCCATGGCAAGGCCGCGGTTCTGGCTATGGTGCGCGCCACCTATTGACCGTGCCCCGTGAGTTCGATTTCGAACAGATTGGCCCAATGCTTGCCGGTCACGAACAGGCGCCGGTTTTCGCTGTCCCAGGCGATGCCGTTGAGTACGGCCTCGCTGCTGCCGAGTTCGGTCCGCGCCGAAAGACCGGTCAGGTCGACAATGGAATTCACCACGCCCGTTTCCGGGTCGATGCGGACGATGAAATCGGTCTGCCAGACATTTGCCCAGATCTCGCCGTCGATGTATTCGAGTTCGTTGAGCTGGCTCAGTGGCTGGTCCCGCACGGTGACTGCGATTTCCCGCACGGGGACGAAGCCCTCCGGGTCGATGAACTGCAGGCTCGCCGAGCCGTCGCTCAGGATCAGATGCTCGCCGTTCCAGGCAAGGCCCCAACCTTCGCGCGCGTTGTAGTGGGTTTCCAGTTGCGCAAGGCTTTCCCGGTCGTAGACGAAGACCATGTGCGCCCGCCAGGTGAGCTGGTAGATGCGGTCGCCGATCATTTCGATGCCTTCGCCGAAATAGCGGCTGGCGAGCGGCGCATTCTGCAGCAATTCGCCGGTTTCCAGATCGATCCTGGCGAGCCTGGAAAGACCGTTCTTGCCGGTGCCTTCCCAGAGATGGCCATCGCGGAAGATCAGGCCCTGGGTGAAGGCCGTGATCTCGTGGGGATACGTGTTGACGACCTCGTAGCCGTAAAGCTCCGGCTCCTGGGCGGCAAGCCCGGATGCGGAAAAAAGCAGAATTACGGCGAAGAGTGTTTTGGTCATGGTCGACAATTCCCATTCCGGGACGAGAGCCTGCGACTTCGCGCAGGATGACTGCCCCTCCCCGTCATTCTGCGCCAAACGAAGCGCCCCTCCCCGCCATTCTGCGCGAAGCGAAACGCCCCCTCCGTCATTCTGCGCGAAGCGAAGCGGAGTCGCAGAATCTCATTGGCAAAGTGAGAGCCGCCGGGACACGGTGACTAGACTATCCCAAACCGGGCGGATTTGTTAGTCTGCGGGCCATCTTCAGCCAAGGCCCGGGAGCATGGTTCAGGATTGTATTTTCTGCAAGATCGTGGCCGGCGAAATCCCCTCCAAACAGGTTTACGCCGACGATCAGATCATCGCCTTTCACGACATCAGCCCCCAGGCGCCGACTCATATCCTGGTCATCCCCCGCAGGCACATCGGCGACATGAACGAAGCTGCCGCAGAAGATCAGGCGCTGCTCGGCCACATGATGTTGCGCGCCAGCGAGATCGCGGCGGAAGCGGGCCTTGCGGAAAGCGGCTACCGCCTGGCCCTGAACACCGGGCCGGACGCCAGGCAAAGCGTTTTCCACATCCACCTGCACATCCTCGGCGGTCGCCGGCTCACGGGCCGGATGGGCTGAGTCCCGGCCCAAAGAGCACATTATGAGACTGCTGCACTACCTGGAGATTGAGAATTTCAAGCGGTTTGGCGACAAACAGCGCCTTGAACTGGATCATCCCTCTGTTCTTATCGGCCCCAACAACTGCGGTAAAACCACAGCCATACAGGCCATCGCGCTCTGGTCGCAGGCTGTCAAGACATGGCACGACAAAAAGGGGAAGACGCCACCGAAACAACACATATCTACCCAGCTGAACCGACTTAATATCGTTTCGGTTCCGGTCCAACGCACGCGCTACTTTTGGCACAACGCCAACGTTCGCAAGGCAAACATTGATATCCCGCTGTTGATTACCGTCGGTGTGATGCATGAACAAAAAGTGGTGCCGGTTGCCATGGAGTTCCGCAATCGTGGAGAGGACATTGTCTATTGCACACCCGGCAAGCAAACACTGAAAAATCCCGAAGCCATCGAGACCGCCGCGAACCTGGGAGTCGAGTTGCTCTACCCGATGTCAGGGCTGGATACGGAAGAACCCATACTTCAGCCCGGCCGTATCGATGTGCTGCTGGGTCAAGGCCAGACAGCGCAGGTTCTGCGGAATTTATGCTTGATGGTCTATCGTGAAAACCCGGACGACTGGAACCTGATTGCTGATTTGATGCGGCGGCTGTTCAGCGTCGAGATCGGCCATCCGCAAGAAACGAGCCGCGGCGGCATCGATTTGTTCTACCGACAGCGGAACGTCAAGGAACATCTGGATGTCGCGCTTGCCGGGCGCGGCTTTCAACAGATGCTCATGATCTTCGCTTACCTTTACTCGCATCGTAACAGTGTGCTGTTGATCGACGAGCCAGACGCGCACCTTGAGATTTTACGCCAGCGGCAAGTGTATGTGCTGCTAAGGGAAATCGCCGCGAATAACGGATCGCAGGTGATTCTGGTGACGCATTCCGAAGTCGTGCTCGATGAAGCGCTCGACCAAAACCTCACGCTGCTTCTGGGCGGTCGGGCGGACGATCTCGCGGCAAAAACCGAAATTCGAAACACCCTGAAGCTTTATGGCGCGGAACATTATGCGAGAGCCCTGTAACGTGGATACGTTTTGTATGTGGAAGGCGGCGCCGACCTCGATATCCTGCGCGCTTTCGCGAATCGAATGGGCCACTGAGGTGGTCCCACTTTTTTGGACAGTTCGCTAAGGTGTGCTCGAATGCCGAGAGGAGGCATGAGCATGGCCAGGAAGAGACGCCGTTTCACGGCGGAGTTCAAGAAGCGCGTGGCGCTGGAGGCGTTGCGCGAACGCGACACGGTGCAGGCGATCGCGTCGCGTTACGAGGTGCATCCCAATCAGGTGAGCGCCTGGAAGCGGCAGGCGGTTGAAAGTCTGGACGAGGCGTTTTCGAGCGCCGGGTCCAAACGCGACGCGGACCGGGAAGCGACAATCCGGGACCTGCACGCGAAGATCGGCGAGTTGACGGTGGAGCGGGATTTTTTTCTGCGCGGGTTGGGGCGCTGAGCCGTTCCGAGCGTGTCGGCATGATCGACCGCGGCTGCGGGCTGTCGCTGTCCCGCCAGTGCGAGTTGCTCGGCGTGAGCCGTTCGTCGCAGTATCGCCCGCCCGCGGGAGAAAGCGCGGAGAACCTTGCGCTGATGCGCCGGCTCGACGAGTTGCATCTGGCGCGTCCGTTTTACGGCAGCCGGCAGATGGCGCGTCATCTGCGGCGCGAGGGGATCGTCGCCGGCCGGCACCGGGTGCGCAGGCTGATGCGGCTGATGGGCATGGAGGCGATCTACCGCAAGCCGCGCACCAGCGCGCCCAACCCGCAACACCGCGTGTATCCTTACCTGCTGCGCGATCTGGTCATCGACCGCCCGGACCAGGTGTGGTGCGCGGACATCACCTATATCCCCGTTTCCGGCGGTTTTTTCTACCTGGTCGCGGTGATGGACTGGGCCAGCCGGCACGTGCTGTCGTGGCGCCTGTCGAACACGATGGACGCCGGCTTTTGCATCGAGGCGCTGGAGGGGGCCCTGCGGAGCGGAGCGCCGGAGATCTTCAACACGGACCAGGGTTCGCAGTTCACCAGCATCGACTTCACCGGCCGCGTCCAGGCCGCCGGGGCGCTTTGCTCCATGGACGGCCGGGGCCGCTACCTGGACAACATCTTCATCGAAAGGCTGTGGCGTTCGCTGAAGTACGAGGCGGTGTATCTGCGCGAACTGCTCGACGGTTGCGCCGCCGAGCGCGAGATCGGCAACTGGTTCGACTTCTACAACCACGCGCGTCCGCATTCGTCGCTGGGCGGACGGGCGCCGGGGGAGGTCTACCGGGACAGATTGACGGAAGCGGCATGAGGGTCGCGGCGGCGGCGCGGCCTTGCGCTCCGGTCGCTACGCTCCCTGCGCGCAAGGCCGGATTGACGGCACTCCGCATCAAGCATAGACTCTGGAAATCGAGGGCTGCAAATCAACCCGGGCACACCTTAAATCGGCCCTCGGACTGTCCTGCAAACCAGGACCACCTCACACAGGGCGGCGGAAATCTGGGATGAACGCATCAACACCTACTATGTGCAGGACAACCGCCCGGATTCGGATCTCGACTCCGAACTTGAGCAGGTTGAACGCGGTTATGGCGAATCGCCAAGAAATCATTTCAACTTGCTGCGCGAGATGGTGCCGGAACTTGCGGGGCTGGCAATCCTCGACAGCGACGGAAGACCGCGTGAAGACAAAGAGGAAGATGGTTTGCGTACCGTCTATTGGAACCGCTACGAGAGCGAGAATTACTTCGTCGAGCCGAACGTGTTGAAGCGATTCGTGGCACACGCCTATGGCGAAACACGAGAGGGCGGCGGGATCGATTCGGCAGTAGACGAAATTCTCGATGAACTGATTCTGGAACAAGTTTACTCCGGCGACGCCGAACGCTTCGAGACTTACAGAGAATCCGAGCCGGCACGCGCCCGCGTAATCTGGGAACTTTCCACGCAAAGCGTGAAACTCAGCGACTTCGCCGAAGAGTTTTTCCGCCGCCTGTCCGCCCGAACGGGCCATCCCATGCTGCTCCGCAAAGGCGAACTGCATCGACTCATTGAGTTTGTCGAACTCACCGCACTTCCAAACGAGGTCACCGACAAACTCGACGTGCTGGAAAACCTTTTCGCCAACGCGAATCCGCCCGAAGAAGCCTGATGGTTGTCATTGATGTCTGATCAAACCGGCCTTCTCGGAAAAAATGATCTCCTTGATCGCCTTGCACCCAGCGGGGCTGAGGACTTCATCACGGAAGTGTTCTGCTGGATTCTCCAACAGGAAGACATTGGCGATGCTTTTTTGAAGTTTCTTGAGGATACAGAGCGGGATCAAAGATCCAACACGAAAGTTGCAGACAAATTTGCGGACATTGTTTCCGGCATTCGGAAGAGCAAACATAGCTGGAGCACTCAAGAAAGCCGTCGAATATCCAGCGGCACCAAACGGCCCGATATGATCTTAAAATCTGAAGATAAAAAGCAGGCCCTGATTTTCGAGCACAAGGCATGGACACCGTTGGGTGAAAATCAGCTTGCGAATTATAGCGAGATTGGCAGGCAATACTATAATGACGGTTTCGCAATTATTCTGATCACTGCCCGAAACTATCAGAATAAACAGAAGCCCGATCTACATTTCCTTTGGCGCGATGTGTATTCTTGGCTCGAAGGATGGCTCAATGATTGGTTATCCGACAATGCGCCAGATGCCGATGCCGACATCTCCAACCTCAAATTTGTGTGCCACAACTTCTTGACGCTTCTGAGAAAACGAGGACTCGGACCGATGAAACCAATCACAAATTGTCATTTTAAGGCTTTCAAAGCCAAACCCATCGCGGACGAGGGAATGAATAGAGTCAAGATTCTTGTTCGCGCGGCGAGAGACCTTTGGTCGCAGAAGATGAATGAGACTCTGAATGAGAATCCGAAGATGTTAGAACCGTGTGAATTTGAGGATCACTGGGGTCGAGTTGGTTTCAGATTGCTGGAAAACTCAAGGCCGGTAGTTTTCATAGGTATTCTGTTTGACGGAAAAGCTCACAAAGTGAAGTTGATCGGCGGCGATAATGGTCCTGACGCATGTGTCATTCTTGGCATGCACGAAAGGGATTATCCAGATTATCGGGAAAATCATCATTACAAGAAATTGGTGGAACGCTTGACAAGCCAATGGCCCTCAAATGGGTCACAAAAATGGCGAACTGATGCATCAAGTCGCAATGGTTGGTGGCCTCTCCATGTTCGCTGTAAATTGGCGGATGTTCTTGAAGATGGAATGTCTGGTGAAGAACAGGTCGATGCATTCCTAGATGCTGTCAGGGAAGTGGTGAGTTTTGTTGATGAATTAGATGATTTTTGGGAACTACGGAAAGATCAGCGCCATAACAAAGAGGCCAATATGGAATAGTTGGTGCGAGGAAAATTGAACCGGTCACGGGCTGGGCACGCCCAGCCCCTACGGATGATTTCAGCCTGGTTGTAGGGGCGAGGCATGCCACGCCCGCCAAGATTCACGGCGATGTCTTCGTATTACCTAGCACTTCGCCTATACTTGGGGGACGAACGCCGAAGAATGCTTCGACGCAAACAGAATCGCCAGGCAAAACGGGTGATCGCATTCCCAACTGTTGAGTATGGAAGTCGCAGTTCGCCGACGATGCCAATCGGGAAGAGTCGGAAATCCTGAATCTGGACATGTGAACTTGGACATCGTGGATTATCACTGAGGTGCCAACATGAACTCGGAGCGCCATACTCGCATGAAAAATCCCGCGCATCCCGGCGGGCTTGTCAAATGCGAAGTCATTGAGGAACTCGGAATTTCTGTGACAGCGGCGGCCGCGGCGCTGGGCGTGACCCGCGCGGCTCTGTCGGCGTTTTTGAATGAGCGCGCCCGGTTGTCGCCGGAAATGGCCTTGCGTATTGAAAAGGCTTTTGGCGTTTCGATGGAGACGCTGATGCGTATGCAAAATAGTTACGATATTGCGCAGGTGCGGAACCGGGAAAGCGAAATCGAGGTTTCACCGTTCGGTTGACGCGACCTTGGCTGGAGAATTTCATGATCGCCTACGGAAGCTCTGATTGCATCGGAGCTTCCCTGCATATCTAGTCGGCGGGGCCGAGATCGATGACCACCAGCTGCGCGTCGAGCCAGTCCGGAAGCCATTTCGGCACCGTGGGACGCAGGCGGTCAAACACGGCGCGCTTGTAGGCGGGGTCGTCAAGCACGACCCGGGCCTTGCCCGCAAACGTTTCCCCGCGGATCAGCACGCGCACCGGCGCGTTGCCGTCGCGCAAGGGACGCCACCAGCGACCGTCGGCCCCCGCGAACACCTGATTGCTTTCGCGCAGATAGTTGACGGGAAGTTCGCGACCGTCGGGCAGTTCCAGCAGCATGACGATACCCGCCCGCTCGCCCTGGGGGTCGCCCCGCAGTTCGGCAGCTACACGCGGGTTGCCGACCAGCAGCATGAACGCGCGGAACGCGATGAATGCCGCGGCCAAAACGCCGAGGACTATGATCAGCCAATTCACCCATGTCATTGCGCGCCTCGTTGGTGTTAAGTCCATAACTCCGGATTGTCGGACAATTCGGTCCTGTCTCCAAGCCTTGACTTGGGGCACCAGCAATTTTCACTATGGCTCCGGCATTGCCCCCACCAAAAGCGCTGCGCGCTTTTGACTCCCCCGGAGAGGGAGTAATCGGCTTCCCGCGGGTATTGGTCACTCCCCCTTTGGGGGAGTCGAATCCGCGAACCGGATTCGGTGGGGGTTGCCGGATTGGACTCATGGCCAAATTGAGAATTGCTGTTGGGGCGCGTATCGAATAGTAATCGCGAAGGCGATTGAACCGGGCACGGGCTGGATATGCCCAGCCCCCCGGAATTCGCCAGTCAAATTGTAGGGGCGAGACATGCCTCGCCCGGCTTTGTGACGAAAAGGCGTCGTGGCGGAAAAAAGTGGGATAATCGTTACCACGGTTGCATTTCGCGCAAGGGAGTCGCCACATTATGTCGATTGGAAACGGGCAGCTCCGGAGCATCTGGTACGATGCCAAGTCCGGTGAAGTCTGCGTCATCGACCAGACGCGGCTGCCCCGCGAGTTCGCGACCCACCGTCTGCGGACACTGGAAGACGCCTGCGAGGCGATCGCTTCGATGCGGGTGCGCGGTGCGCCGCTAATCGGCGTCACCGCGGCTTTCGGCGTCTATCTCGCGTTGCGCGAAAACCCCGATTCGCTCGAAACCGCGATCAAACGGTTGCGCGTCACGCGGCCCACCGCGGTCAATCTGCACTGGGCCCTGAACCGCGCCGAATGGGAGTTGTCCGAGAAGACCCAGGCAAGCGTCACCGGCGAAGCGGGCGAATTTTCCAAGCCATTCGAAAGCGACATCGCCGGTAATGCGCTGAAGTTCGCACTGGCGCTGGCCGAAGAAGACGCAGCCTGCTGCGAAGCGATCGGCCAGCACGGCGGCGAAGTGCTTCGGCGGCTTTGGCAGGACCGATGCGGACAAGAGCGGCCCTTGCGGGTATTGACCCATTGCAATGCCGGCGCCTTGGCTGCGGTGGAGTGGGGCACCGCGCTGGCCGCGGTATACAAAGCCGCCGCAGGGGGAGTGCCGCTGCACGTATGGGTTGACGAAACCCGGCCGCGCAATCAAGGCGGCGCGCTCACCTGCTGGGAATTGCGCCGGGCCGGAATCAACCACAACCTGATTGTCGACGGTGCCGCGGGACACGTCATGGCCAGTGGCCTGGTCGACGCTTGCATCACCGGCAGCGACCGGGTCAGCGCCGCGGGCGATGTCTGCAACAAGATCGGCACCTACCAGGTCGCACTCGCGGCGCGCGACAACAACTTGCCGTTCTACGCGGCCTTGCCCGTGTCAACCATCGATTTCGACTGGCCCTCGGCGGATGAGGCCATCCCCATCGAGGAACGCGCCGCGAAAGAAGTATCCTTGGCAAGTGGCATCGAAGCCAACGGCCGCGCAACCCAAGTCCGCCAATATCCCGAGGAAACCGTCGCGCGGAATTTTGCCTTCGACGTCACTCCGGCCCGGCTGGTGAGCGGCATCATCACCGAACACGGCGTCTTCGACGCGAACCGAAACTCGCTCGCGGCGCTTGCGAAGAATTGAAATCCGCCACTTACTGACCCGGTCAAGCGGCTAGATCACTCTCTCGTTGCCGCCGTCCACCGGGATCTGGGCGCCGGTGGTGCGGCTGAATGCGGCGCCGGCAAGGCTGGCTATCGAAGCCGCCACGTCGCGGCTGCTCACTTCGAGTCCGAGCAGGTTCGAGGTCTTGTATTGCTCAACATCCATGCCATAGCGCCGCGCCCGCTCGCGCAACACTTCTTCGGTCCAGATGCCGGTATCGTATACCGCGTTGGGATGCACAACGTTGACCCGGATTCCCAGCGGCCCGGCTTCCAACGCGGCCACTCTCGCAAGTTGCGTGAGGCCGGCCTTGGCCGCCGAATACGCCGCGGCCCCCGGCCCCGGCGCGGGCACGTTCTTGGAAGCGACGAAGACCACGGCGGGGTCGAATCCGTTTTCGAGCAGCGGCAGGCAGGCGCGCAGCACTTTCATGTGGGCGCCGAGATTCAGTTGCATGGATTGCTCCCAGGCCGCATCGCTCATTTCCGCCAGACTTGCGCTCGCCGGGAAATTGCCGGCATTGCTTATCAATATATCCAGGCCGCCGAAATGCGGCACACCCTGGTTCAAGGCTGATTCGACGGCGTCCGAATCAGTGACATCGCAACGCAAACACAACACTTCGGGCACCTCCAAGCCTTCCATCTCGCGAATGTCCAAGGCGATGACGGCCGCGCCGCGCCCGCGCAATTCCTCGACCGCGGCGCGGCCGATGCCCGAAGCGGCCCCGGTGACCAGGGCGATTTTGCCTTGCAGTTCCGGCGCCGCGCGCGCCTTCGCGAGCTTTGCCTGTTCGAGTTCCCAATATTCGACTTCGAACAGCTTGTCGCGCGGCAGGGCGCGCCACCCGCCGATGGCCTCGGCCAGCCGGATGGCGCGGATGGTATGGGCGCTGATATCGGCAACGATTTCGAGCCGTTTGCAATTCGGCGCCAGGTAGACCATGCCCTCGTCCCGCCAGACGCCGTAGCGCGGCGCGGCATCGAGGCATTGATGATGTTCTTCAGCATGAGCGCTGAAATAGCGCAGATATTCCCGCTCGAAATCGCGCAGACCCGGCAAAGGGTCCGCATCGAAAACGGCGCCGAACGGCTTGGCGTGCAGCGTATGGTCCGGCGTGAGCGGGCCGCGCTGGATGAGTTCGGCGCAATCGTCGAGTTGGGCGAAAGCCTTCGCTTCCGGGCCGGCGTCGAGCCTGGCCAGCATGGGTGTCCCATGAATTTCTCCCGCGGCCTTGCGCAGGCGGCTGAGTTCCAGAGACAGGGCGGCGGGTGTCTCAGGAGCGAGTGTCTCAGGAGTGCGTGTCCCATGAGTGGGTGTCCCATGAGTGGGTGTCCCATGATTATGGGCGGTGGGTGTCCCAGGTTTTGTTGAGTCGGGCGAAGTGGGTGTCCCATGTTTTTTTCCGGTGGGTGTCCCATGTTTTTTTTCGGCCAGGCGCAGGAGTTCGGTTTCGGCGCGGCCCACGAGTTCGATCATCGCCTCGTAACTGCCCCCGGCGTCTTCGTGGAAGCTGAAGATGCCATGCCGCAACAGCACAATGCCGCGCAGGGCGTCCCAGTCGGCGTCGCGGGTGGCGGCCGCCACCTGTCGGGCGAGGATGAAGCCGGGCATGATATAGGGCAGCACCAGCACCTCTCCGCCGTACAATGCGCGCAGGATGCGCTCTCCGTCCGGTGAATTGCTGAGCGTTACCACGGCGTCGGCGTGGGTGTGGTCCACGTAGCGATGGGGTATCAGGGCGTGCAGAATCGCTTCCACGGATGGATTGGGCGCGGCGGGGTCGAGCGTCGCCAGCCGCAACTCGCGCATCATTTCGCTGTCCGGGAGTCGTTCGAGCTCCGCCAGACGCAGCAGGCGGTTCAGATCGGTGGGAGCGAATCCGGCCGCGCCGATGCTCTTCAGGTCCCAGCCCGAACCCTTGACGAACAGCACCCGCCGCGTTTCGCCGAAGACGTCGGGCAGCTCGCTCTTGACCGAGGTATTGCCGCCGCCATGCAGAACGAGCGAAGGCTCCAAGCCGAGCAGGCGCGAGGAGTAGGCGCGCAATTCGAGTTCATTGGCGCAGGCGCGGGCTTCTTGCTGGTTCCAACGGCTTTGCATGCCGGCTCAATCCGGTTCGAACTATTCGAAGCCGCTCGGTCGTGATGGCGGCGCGGGGAGAATCGCCGCGATTCGCATGACCGCGGGCGCCGGCCAATCAGTTGGGATCGACGATCGAGATGTCCCCGATTCCGGCCTGCCGCGCGGCGTCCATGATCATCACCAGCGTGGAGACGTCGGAGGTCGAGTTGGGTTGAATAATAACCGTCGCGCCGGGATTCTCGGCGCGCAACTGGTCGATGTTGGATCGGATCTGGGTCGCGATGATGGGCCGCGGGTTGCGGTTGAGAATGATCTCGTTGTTTGGGCCGATCTCGAACAGGATGTTGCGGTCTTCCATGTCCGTTTCCGGTGGCGGCTGATCGTCGTTGCTGTCGCTGCTCGCCGCGCTGATGGCGGTTTCGGACAGAAATGTCGCCGTGACCACGAAAAAGATCAACAGAATGAACACCACGTCGAGCATGGGCGTAAGGTCGATCTTGGAGTCATCCGACTTGTGCTGGACGCCTACTTTTTTCATCGCGGTTTCCTGTCACCTCGGCAGTCTGCCGGAGTATAGCAGTCAACATCGGGGAAGCAAATGTGCGGGCCGAAAAAGTCCGGCAATTCCCGCCAGGAACTCGGCGCATCGTTTGCGTGACACTGTTTTCGGTCAAGAGTCCGCGAAGAAAAATATTCTCGACCGCTGGCAAGCCGCAGGATCGGCGATCCCGGGAAATTAGCGGGAATTGCCGCGAAAAGTCCGAGAATTCTCATTTTGGTGCTCGGCGGGATGCGGAGGGCCCCCACCGAATCCGCCGCGCGGATTCGACTCCCCCAAAGGGGGAGTGTTAGGCGTCCCCGCGAGTACCGGTGGGGCGGAGCGAGCCGGCGAAGCGGATTCGGCGTTGGGCGCCCGCGCGGGTGCCCGGGAACCGAATACTTTCCCTCCGGGAGAGTCAAAACCGCGCAGCGCTTTTGGTGAGGGCAATTTGTGACCGCATCCGGCCAGAATCAGGATTGCCGTTAAAATTCACCTCTTCAGGGAGGAGATGGCGTGGCTGGCGAGACTTTCTAGTTGGCGGGCGCTTTTGCCGTTGCGCGAGTTGACGCGGATGCCGTACAGGGCGTTTATGAGAATGTCCGCCGCGAGATACTCGGTGAGGCCCTTCTTCAATTTGCCTTTCGCCTTGGCCTCGCGCAGGCGCTCGACGAGCGTCCTGCGCATGCGGCCCAGCGAAGCGCGCAATAAGCGCTTGATTTCGCCGTCGTAGTTGACGCTCGAACATAGAGAGTTGATCAGCAGACAGCCAAGAGCGCGTTGACGCGCCGGCACATTGACCACGGTCTCGTCGAAAAACGCGGAGATGGACTCCCAGGTTCCCAACTCGGGATTTTTCAGCGAGGCGGCAATCTGCCGGTCGAGCATTTCGTTGTAGTGATTGACGACGATCTTGAAAAAGGTGTTCTTGTCGGTGAAGGAATTGTAGAGCCTGCCCCGGTTGATCCCGCAGCAGTCGAGCAACTTGTTGACCGAACTCGCCTCGTAGCCTTCGCGCCAGAACTGTTCTAGCGCGCTGGCCAGCACTTCCTCTTCGTCGTATTCGATCGGCCTTGCCATCGACGCCAGCGGGAATCCGTTGAATGTGGGTGTTCAAGCGCGATCGATAGTAACACCTTTGGCGCCGGCTCAAATAGCAAGATGGGGAGAATGCGCCGCTCCCGCGAGATTCCGCGGCCGCGCGCGGAATGACAGGGGGCTGTACGAATTCGAATCAGCCGAGGCGGATGTGGTCGGCGACCGGCATTTTGCGGCGGATGTCGCGCAACAGCAGGGGGTCCATTTCCGCGATGGCGACGCCGGGGCCCTTGTCGAGTTCGGCGAGGATTTCGCCCCAGGGATTGACGATCATCGAATGCCCCCAAGTCTCGCGCCAGGTCTCGGGAGAGTAGCCGTGTCTTCCGCCCTGGGCCGCGGCGACCAGGTAGCACTGGTTCTCGATGGCGCGCGCCCGCAGCAGGCTTTCCCAATGCGCCGCGCCCGTGACCGCGGTGAATGCGGCGGGCACGGTGAGAATTTCCGCACCGAGACGGAAGAGGCGCCGGTACAACTCGGGAAAGCGCAGGTCGTAACACACCGACAGGCCGAGCCGCCCCGCTTCGGTATCGACGCAAACGACTTCCGCACCGGCTTCGTAACTCAGCGATTCGGAGTATTGCGCCTGCCGGTCATCGACGGTGACGTCGAACAGGTGGATCTTGTCGTAACGGGCGAGCAGTTCGCCCGCGGCGTCGTAGACCAGGCTCGACGCGCGCACACGACCGTCCCCGATCAGATAATCGGCGTCGGACTCGTTTTTTCCAGGGCGTGAAGACAGCGGCGCGGTGCCGCCGACGAGCACAACGCCATGCCGGCGCGCCGCGCCGGAGAGAAATTCCTGGATCGGACCACCCGGCGCGCCCTGCCGTTCGCCGCGGGCGCGCATGGGCTCGCCTTCGAGGGCGGCGAACACTTCGGGCAGCAGTACCAGCTCGGCGCCCCGGGCCGCCGCCTCGGCGATCAGTTCGGCGGCTTCCGCAAGATTCCGGTCCACGTCCGGTCCGCTTACCATCTGCACCGCGGCGAGTTTGCAAGTCATTTCATGTTGTCCGCTTCACGCGCGGTCAATCGTCGCCGGGGGCGCCGAAGGCTTGCTTGAATTGCGGCTCCAGACCCTCCCACGGCCCTTCCAGGGTATATACGGCGCTGGTCAGGCTGTCTACCTGGTCCCCGAAAATCTGATCGAGCAGGAAGGCGCCCACGGCCAGCGGCAGATTGCCGGTAATCAGGCCGATCCACGGAATATTGTCGCTCACCGGCAAGGTCACGTACATCTCGCCGGCGATGGTTTCTTCGCGCAGGTCGACATCGCCGGTGATCTGATACAGGCTGGACGGCCCCGAGATCACAAGCTCGTTCTCAATGCGGGCCAAGCCGCTTTCCATGTTCAGCCGGCCGGTGATTTCGTCGAAGGCCAGACCGCGCCGCAACAGATCGTCGCTCAGACGCAGGCGGCGCATGATGGCGTCGAAATTGATGATGCTGATCAGTTTCAGGGCGCCGCCGCCGGCGCTGGTTTCCAGAAAGCGGCCGTTCTCCACGAGCAGGTCGATGTTTCCGCTCAATTGCGCCCCTTGAAGGAAGGTCGGGGAACCGGGCCAGCGCAAATCCGCGGCGAAGCGCGCGCGCTGGCTTTCCATGCTCGCCGCGAAGCCGCTGTCGAGCAGCACCGCGGCCATGTCGTCGGCGAGAAGGAGGCCGGCGAGTTCGGTTGCGTGATCCCTGCCGTCGAAGTCCCAGCGCAAGTGCCCGGCGGGCGATTGCGCCACTTCCTCCTCGGGCGGCATCAGGCGCAGGCCGCGAAAGTCGAAACTCAAGTCGGAGAAATCGGCACCGCCGGCGTCGGGTTCCAGAATGAAGTTCCAACGGCCCCATGGCGTCTCGCCGATCGAGATCTCGTTCACGGCAAAATGCATGCGCGGCAACTCGCGCGGGTCAACTGCCGCCAGCAGGTCCGACCGGGCCGGCTCGGGTTCTTCCGCGGCTTCGGCCCGCGCCGCCGCGTCCCGTTCGGATTCCGGCGCCTCGGGCCCCTTGAATCGCAGATAATCGAGCCGCACTTGCAGGTAATCGTCAACATCCAGCGGAACCCCTATCGTACCTTCGACGGATTCCCCCCCCACCGAGGCCAGCCAACCCCCGGCCACCGGATCCACCCGCAAATGCACGTCTTCGAGTGTCTGCCCGTAAACATCGAGTTCACCGGCGTCGATATCCATGAAGGCGAAGACCTCGCGCAGTCCTCCGGGCGCCGCGGATTGCATGCCGCCGAGCAACGCGGCCCATTGTGCGAGCACCATGCGGTCGAGTCGTCCGTCGACAACGAGGCCGCCGGCCGGTTCGACCGTATCGGCGCGTCCGCCTCCGAGCCGCACTCGCCCCCGGCGAAAGGTAGAGTCCGCCATTTCCAGATTGAATCGCAGACGCGAACCGGCCGAGCCGGAGATGGACTGGATCCCGCCGGACCGATCGACCTGCAAGTTCAAGGGCAGAGGCTCGCCCGCCTGTTTGGCGAAAGGTTCCGGCAGCGTCAGAAACAGCCCCGCCAAGTCGGAACTGACGCGAAAGGACGTGTCGCCGGCGTCCGTTTGGTCGAGATGCAATTCGGCGGAATAGAGAAAGGAACCCCTCGCCTGATCCAGCAATCCCTTGACGAGGCCGCTCTGCCGCGGCCATTGCATCAGCGCGCGGCGGTCCGCGCGCCCCCGGGAAGTCACGACGATCCGGTCAAGTTCGCCCGGCTCGCCGCGGCTCGATACTTCGATCGCGGCATCGCCGCCGAACATTCTGGCTTCGAATTCGCCCGTCTCGATTCCCGTTCGCGTATCGAACAGCAGTTCTCCGTTTAATTCCGTCAAATCGAGTTCGTATTGGGAAATCCACAGGTCGTTGTCGCTGAAATCGAGACGCAGCCGGATTTCGGTATCGTCTTCGGGTGCGCCGAGTGGAACTTCGAGCTCGAATTCGCCCCGCACGCCGCCTTGCATGCGCCAGTCGGCCGTGGCGCGCCGCAATTCCGCCGCGGCCGGGACGGTTTGCAGATATGCCATTGCGTCCGCCGCGGATGATTGTCCCGCGCCCGCCACGGTAAGCAAACTCGTTTCGGGTTCGCTTGCGCGAATCGATCCCTCGATGGCCGCCGCCCGCAACCCCAGACTGCCGCTGTTTTCCAGCAAGATGTCGATATT
This sequence comes from Pseudomonadales bacterium, assembly GCA_963664805.2. GTDB lineage: Bacteria > Pseudomonadota > Gammaproteobacteria > Pseudomonadales > Pseudohongiellaceae > UBA9145. The sequence goes on from OY761612.1 coordinate 1,816,089, forward strand.
CTCGTCGTCGGTGAGCACCAGGGCGCGGTCGCTGTCGAGGACCGGCCACTCCGGGTCGAAGCGCATGCTGCCGTCGTGCCATTGATAGAAGCCCTGGAGAGTCTTGGTGATCGGCTCCGAGCCCTGTACGGTCTGGCCGCGGAAGATCCCGGCGCTGTTGCTGAGGCGGCCGTCGATGATCGCGCGTTCCAGAAACTCCATGCCTTCGCGCAAATTGCCCCGCACGCCCGGGCCATCGGGCAGATAGGGGGTCTTTTCCGCCGCATCCATATTCAGGACGCCGATAAGCAGTTCGAGTTCGTTTTCGCGCTCGCCGCCGGGTTGCTGATCGAGCGCCGAAGTCAGTTGCAGCCGCATTTCGGTCTCGCCCAGGCGCCCCGCGAGCACGCTGCTTGTCAGACGCAATTCTTGCCCTTCGTTGTAGTCGAGTTCGAAGTCCACGCTGCCGTTCATTTCGTCGTAGGCCCAGGTCGAGGTGTAGACCCTGGGGATGTTGATGGTGAAATCGGTGGAATCGACCTCTAGGCGTCCCGTTGCGCGGCGTCCGTCGAGATCGGCCGAGACTTCCAGGTAACCGGTCAGGCCCGTCATGGCGGGAGAATTGCGCACCGAGGCGACGCCGCCGGCGGCGAGATTGGCCCTCAGGCTGACCAGTTCGCCGCTGTCCGGTCGCAGCGGCGCCTGCAACTCGAAGTTTTCCAGCACGCCCGCCGGCTGCGATTGCTCCAGCAGGCCCCTTGCCGATTCGGGCAGCAACTCCAGGTTCGCGGCAAGCGAGGCCGCCACAGCCACATTCAGGCGGTCGGCGCGAACCGACAGGGATCGTTCGGGCTCGTGGACAAGATACAGGCTGGACCGCGGCCAGCTTGCGCCCTCATGGCCGAAGGAAAGACCGGAGACCGCATACCGCTCGCTACCTTCTTCCCTGCGAACTTCAATGGCGCCCGCCAGGGAATCCAGGGTCGTCGAATTGTCCCCGGCGGAACTGAGCGTGACCGCGTCGAGCTCGGTGGTGGCGACGATTCGGCGCGCGTCGCCGCTTTCGAAGTTCACCCAGATGTCGCCGCCGCCGATCAACTCCTCGACGTTGAAGCCGGCAACGCTCTGGCCACTCAGCAGACTGGAATAGTTCGCCGCGGGCACGGCCAGATGGAAACTGCCGTCGATCACCGACAAGTCGCCGCCCCGCACTTCCAGCGATAGCGCGAGCTGCTGGTTTTGACCTTCCGGGGTGATGTCGACATGGAGAAAATGGTTCTCGCCGCGGTTCTGAATCGTCGCCACGCCATCGACGAAACGCAATTGGTCGCCGGACCGGGTGCGCATGTAGACCTCGACGCCGCGCACGTCGAGTTGCGCGATGTCCAGAAAGGCCCGGTACAAGACAGCGGGGTCGATGCCGGCGCCGCCTTGCATGGCGATGTCGCCCAGCAGCCAGCCGCCATCGCCGGTCTGTTCGAGTTCGAGTTCGAGCCGTTCGACGACGAACTCCTGCAACACCCAGCGCCGCTGCCAGATGCTGCGGGCCATGTCCACGACTACCGTGGCGCGGTCGAAATCCAGCGCGCGCCCGATCGACTCGGGCATGGCCGGATCGGCCGCCACCTGCATGGAAAGTCCATTGACTTCGATAACGGGATTGAAACCGCTGAAGCCGCCTTGCAGCGACTCCACCCGAACCGGTACGCCGGTGATCTCGAAAATCTGGTTCTCGACGAATTCGGCATAGCCGGAAATGGCGGGCATGAACTGCCTGCCCGCGCTGACATAGGCCGCCAGCAACACCACCGATGCAACCAGCAGCAAACCGAGTTGCCGGCGAACCGCGCGCAGGAAGGTTCGCGGCTTGCGCTTCGTTGTGGAGGTTTCTTCAGCCATACCCGTGTATCTGCTATTTCAGTTTGAGCGAACGCGCGGCGCCGCGGAGAAGAATCCATGCCAGCGGCCAGAACAACGCGCTCGTCACCGCCGGCGCAAGGAACACCATGCTCGTCCCGTGAGGCAGATCGAAAAGGATTTGCAGCCATTGGCTCGCCAGCAACTGCAGGCCGATGATCACGAATACCAGGCTGGCTTGCTGGTAAACAGTGAACAGGCGAAGCCGCAATCTCAGCCGCAAGGCGAGCCAGGCGACGAGGGCCAGCCCCAGCGCGTGCAGCCCGAAGAGCGAACCGGTCAAGGCATCGACCATGATGCCGACCATCCAGGCAACGCCGATGCCCACCCGCTCGGGGTTGTTGACGACCCAGTAGACGACCACGAGGGCGACCCATTCCGGGCGGTAATAGATGGCCCATTCGGGAAGCGGCATGATCGCCATCAGGCCCGCGACAACGAACGAAAGAACGATCAGGCTGTTGAACGGTACCGAACCGGCCATTGGCGGGACTCAGTTCGCCGAATTCACCGAGGCCAGGCTGGTTTCCTCGTCGGCGCCGCTGTCGGTTTCATCCGCGAGAACGGGAAAGTCAGGCTCCGCCGCCTCAAGCACAAGCATGACGTGGCGCGTGCTCCAAACCTGCGCCATGGGCCTGGCCCGGATCGTCGCATAGGGCTGCCCGGGACTCCGGCGCACGCTGACGACTTCGGCCACTGGGTAATTCTTGGGGTAGACTTGGCCCATGCCGGAACTGATCAGGCTGTCGCCGACTTCGATATCCTGGGTCGGGATGACGAATTCAAGGTCGAGTTCGGTATCGCTGTCCGAACTGCCCCTGGCGAGCGCCCGTTCGCCGTTGCGGCTGACTTCCACCGGCGTTGAGTGGCTGGCGTCGGTAATGAGCAGAACCCAGCTCGAAAACGGCATTATCTGCACGACCTGCCCCATGAGCCCGTTGGCTTCGAGCACAGCCTGGCCCTCGAACACGCCATCCCGGCCACCCTTGTTGATCAATACGCGCCGCGAGTAGGGATCTGGAGAGACGTTGATGATCTCCGCCGGCAGCACTTCCTGCTCGAGCAGTCCTGAAGCGTTTCGCAAGGCGAGCAGGCGGTTGTTTTCCACCGCCAGGCTTTCGGCGAGCAATAGCCGCTGGCGCGAAAGCATGAGTTCCTCGCGCAGGCGGGCGTTCTCGTCGAGCAATTCGGTGCGGGTGACGAAAATCTCTCCGAGCGCACCGCCAACGCGGGCCGGAGTATCCGCCAGCCAGTAAAACGGCGTCGCGGCCAAGCCCAGCGCCTGGCGCGCGTGATCCATATAACCGAATCGCTTGTCCGCGTTCATGAGCAACACGGACAGGAGCAGGAACGTGATGATCCGGTACTCCAGCGACGCGTTTCTTGAAAAGACGGCGTTTTCGATGTCGTTAGCCCTCTCGCGTCGAGAGTGTCGTCGGCCTGTCTTTACTAGTCTAAAGCGTTCTTGCGGCTTGCCACAAGGTGTTTGCTACTCAAGCCGCAACCACTCGGACTCGTATTGGCCCATCACTTCCATGGCCTTGCCGCCGCCTCTCACCACGCAGGTCAGGGGGTCTTCGGCGAGCACCACGGGCAGGCCGGTTTCTTCGGAGATCATCAGATCGAGGCCCTTCAGCAAGGCGCCGCCGCCGGCGAGCACCACGCCGGTCTGGGCGATGTCGGAGGCGAGTTCCGGCGGAGATTGCTCCAAGGCGCTTCGCACCGCGTGTACGATAGCGGCAAGCGGCTCCTGCAAGGCATCCCGGATTTCGTCGCTGCGCAAGGTAAACGACCGCGGAATGCCTTCGGCGAGATTGCGTCCGCGCACATCGATTTCCATGATCTCCGATTCCGAGGTCATGAATGCGTAGCCGATTTCCTGCTTGATGCGTTCGGCCGTGGCCGTACCGATCAGGCTGCTGTAATTGCGGCGCACATGGGCGACGATGGCGTCGTCGAAGCGGTCGCCGCCGACGAGCACCGATTCGGCGTAGACCACGCCGTTGAGCGAAATAATGGCGATTTCCGTTGTGCCGCCGCCGACATCGACGACCATCGAGCCCCTGGCCTGTTCCACCGGCAATCCGGCGCCGATCGCCGCGGCCATGGGCTCTTCGATCAATTGCACTTTGCGCGCGCCGGCGCTGAGCACGGACTCGCGGATCGCGCGCCGTTCGACCTGGGTGGCCTTGCAAGGCACGCAGACCAGCACCCTGGGGCTCGGCGGGAAGAAAAAATTCTCATGTACCTTGTTGATGAAATATTGAAGCATCTTCTCGGTAACCTGGAAATCCGCGATTACGCCGTCTTTCATCGGTCGGATCGCGACGATGTTTCCGGGCGTGCGGCCGAGCATGTTTTTCGCTTCCTTGCCGACCGCGGTTACCGATTTTTGACCGCCCTGATCGCGAATCGCGACCACCGAAGGTTCATCGAGGACGATCCCCCTGTCGCGGGCGTAAACGAGCGTGTTGGCGGTGCCCAGATCGATCGCCAGGTCGTTTGAAAAGATGCCCCTGATTCTCTTGAACATTTCCTTTTTTTCCAGTTCGGGTCGGGCGAATTCGCGGGCGGCGCCCGGTCCCGCCGCTGAGAAGAATCGCGCTGATTATGAAGCTTTTTGCGCCAAGCTTCCAATTGCGCTTTGCGGATTCGTCCGTGTCAACCGCGAAGATACCGCAATTCCAGTATAATCGCGGCTTTCTTCTCCCGCCGAACGCCCGCTCGCCGATTGTGAAAAAGTCTGAAATCGACAAGATCGCCACGCTCGCGCGGCTGCGCGTCAGCCCCGCCGAGGCGGACGAGGTTGCCGCCCGCATCGGCGAAATCCTGGCCATGATCGACCGGATGCGGGCGGTCGACACCACCGGCGTTGAGCCGCTCGCGCATCCGCTGGACGCCGTGCTGCGCCTGCGCGCCGACGAAGTCACCGAAGCCGACCGCAGGGACGAACTGCTGGCGCTGGCGCCGGCGAACCGCAACGGGTTGTTTGTCGTCCCCAAAGTGATTGAATAGGGCGGCGGAAATCCGATGCTGAACCTGACCGTTACCGAACTTTCGGCCGAACTTTCGCGCGGCGCGATTGCAAGCGTCGAATTGACCCGCGCGTTTCTGAACCGGATCAGCCGTCTGAATCCTGCGCTCAACGCGTTCATCACAATCTGCGAAGAGTCCGCGCTGGAACAGGCGGCGGCGGCCGACCGGGCCCGCGCGGAAGGCGACGAGCGGCCGCTGCTCGGCATCCCCCTCGCCCACAAGGACATCTTCTGCACCAAGGACATCCATACGACTTGCGGCTCGCGGATCCTGCAAGACTTCCTGCCGCCCTACGACGCCGCCGTGGTGGAGAAGCTGCGCCAAGCAGGCGCGGTCATGCTCGGCAAGACCAACATGGACGAGTTCGCCATGGGTTCGTCCAATGAAACGAGTTATTTCGGCGCCGTCGGCAACCCATACGATACAGGCAGGGTACCCGGCGGTTCCTCGGGCGGTTCGGCGGCGGCGGTCGCGGCGGGGCTTTGCCCCATGGCCACGGGCACCGATACCGGCGGCTCGATTCGCCAGCCGGCATCGTTCTGCGGCGTGACGGGATTCAAACCGAGTTACGGCAGGATCTCCCGCTGGGGCATGATCGCTTTCGCTTCCAGTCTCGATCAGGCCGGAACCCTGACCCGTTCCGCGGCTGACGCGGCCTTGATGATGCAGGCGATGGCCGGGCTCGACCCGCGCGATTCCACGAGTGTGGACCGGCCCGTGGAAAACTACGCCGGCGAACTCGGCAAACCCCTGGAGGGATTGCGGGTGGGTGTCCCGCGGCCGCACTTCGCGGAGGGCCTGAGTCCCGGCGTGGAACAGGGAGTCCGCGCCGCGCTGGCGGAACTAGAACAGGCGGGCGCGTGCCTGGTCGATATCGACCTGCCCAACAACCATCTTTCGGTGCCGGCCTATTACGTGGTCGCGCCGGCGGAAGCTTCGGCCAACCTGTCGCGCTATGATGGCGTGCGTTACGGCTATCGCTGCGAGAATCCGGCCGACCTCGAAGACCTCTATACGCGCACGCGCAGCGAAGGCTTCGGCGACGAAGTCAAACGGCGCATCCTGGTCGGCACATATGCGCTGTCCGCCGGCTATTACGACGCCTATTACCGCAAGGCCCAGCGCATCCGGCGGCTGATCCGGCAAGACTTCATCGACGCTTTCAAGCGGGTTGACGTCATCGCCGGGCCAACCTCGCCCCATGTGGCTTTCCCCCATGGCGCCAAGGCCGATCCGGTGGAGATGTATCTGGAGGACATCTTCACCATCGCGGTCAATCTGGCCGGCCTGCCCGGCATTTCGGTTCCGGCGGGTTTCGAGGGCGGCCTGCCCTTCGGCTTGCAAATCATCGGACCGGATTTCGGCGAGGCGCGCGTCCTGAACGTGGCCCACCGGTTCCAGCAATTGACCGACTGGCACAGGCGGCTTCCCGAAACCGCCCCCCGGGCAGGGACGGGAGGGCGCTGAGATGGAATGGGAAGCGGTCATCGGACTTGAAGTCCATGTGCAATTGTCGACGCGGTCCAAGCTGTTTTCGGGAACCTCGACGGCTTTCGGCGCGGCGCCCAATACCCAGGCGAACATCTACGACCTGGCCATGCCGGGCACATTGCCGGTATTGAACGGCGAGGCGTTGCGCATGGCGGTCCGCTTCGGCCTCGCCATCGACGCCGAGATCGGCAGGCATTCGATTTTCGACCGCAAGAACTATTTCTATCCCGATCTGCCGAAAGGCTATCAGACGAGCCAGCTTGACTATCCCATCGTCGGCCGCGGTTCTATCGTAGTCAACCTCGAAGACGGCGCCGAGAAGCGTATCGGCGTTACCCGGGCGCATATGGAAGAGGACGCCGGCAAGTCCCTGCACGAGGAGTTCGCCGACGCGAGCGGCATCGACCTGAACCGCGCCGGCACGCCACTGCTAGAGATCGTCTCGGACCCGGATCTGCGCAGCGCGAAAGAAGCGGTCGCCTATCTGAAGAAGTTGCATTCCATCGTGCGCTATCTCGATATCTCCGACGGCGACATGTCCCAGGGTTCGATGCGTTGCGACGCCAATGTTTCGATCCGGCGTCCGGGCGCGGAACTCGGCACCCGCACCGAAATCAAGAACGTCAATTCCTTCCGTTTCGTGGAGAAGGCGATCAATTTCGAAATCCGCCGCCAGCAGGACGTACTCGAAGACGGCGGCACGATCGCGCAGGAAACCCGGCTGTACGATTCGGTTCGCGACGAGACCCGGCCCATGCGCGGCAAGGAAGTCGCCAACGACTATCGCTACTTTCCCGAGCCGGACCTGCTGCCTGTTGAAATCGGCGAAGACTTGATCGGGCGAATCCGTTCGGAACTGCCGGAATTGCCCGATGCCCGCAAGCGGCGATTCGCGGACGAATACGATTTGTCGGCTTACGATGCCGGCGTGCTCACCGCGAGCCGGGAGATGGCGGATTATTTCGAGCGGGTGGCGCAAGCTTGCGGTGACGCCAAGTTGGCCGCGAACTGGGTTTCCGTGGAATTGCAGGCGCTGCTGAACCGGGAGAATCGCGACATCGCCGACTCGCCGGTAAGCGCCGGCGGCCTGGCCGATCTGATCCTGCGGATCAGGGACAAGACGATTTCCGGCAAGATCGCGAAAACCGTGTTCGAACAACTCGCCGCGGGTTCCGGGGATGTAGACGAGATCATCGAAGGGCAAGGCCTGCGCCAAGTCACCGACGCGGGCGAAATCGAAAAGCTCGTCGACCGCGTGATCGCCGAAAACGCGGCGCAGGCGCGGCAATTTCGCGACGGCAAACAGCAAGTGCTCGGCTACCTGGTCGGACAGGCGATGAAGCTCTCCCGCGGCAAGGCCAACCCGGCCCAGGTCAACGAGTTGCTGCGCGACAAATTGCAGTCATAATTCCCGAGTCGGCGGAGTCGATCTTGAAAGAAGGCAAGAAGCGCGGCGCGGAACGCACCCAAATCGCCACCCGCAACGAGGACTGGTCCGACGAACGCCTGAAAGGCTATCTCGACTTGCTGCCGCCGGCCGGCATGCCGCGCGATTACGCGATCCTGCTGAAGGCCTACCGCGGCATGACCGCTGAACTGTTCGCACGCTTCATTCCTTTTTTCATCGAAGCCGGCAACGACATAAACGCCGGACTCAGCGACGGCAGCACCTTCCTCGACCACGTCTCCGAACACCGCAAATCAACCGAATACGCCGCCATCCTCAAACAGGCCGGCGCCAAGCGGGGACGAACCGGCTAGCTTCCGCGACCGCGGCTCGATGCCCGACTCCGCCATGGCGCCCGTGGAGCGCCTGTCGGCAACTGACCGCTTTTATCACTTCGCGTAAATGGCAGAACAGACTCGGAGCGGATATAATGTCCGCATTAAGCGAACGTTGCGGCGTTTTTCATGGCAGAAATAGTCCCATTCCCAGAAGGCGGGCGCCCGAGTTCTCAGACAGTGCGTCGTTTGTTGAGAGAGGCAGCGGATGATTCCGAAAAATTGGTCTACGTCAGGAGATTTTCAGAGAACGAAGAATGGTATCGGCTTGTCACAGTTGGGCAAGTTTTGAGATGTTTGCGTGAAGGCGAAGTGATAGAGACGCCCTCTCTGGACGAAGAAGGAAATTGGCGCTGTTTACTGTACAAGTTGTGCGGCGGCGTTCGGGTGTATGTGGAAGTGGCTTTGCGCCTGAATAGGGATCGATCGCTTGGTCGCGCTTACGTGCTGAACGTCAACAACAGGATACCGACATGAAAAGCAGACCTTATCACTATGTCGAATGCGGATTGCCAAATATCTATCTCACAAATGGATTTAACCTTACAGAGACGCCTTACGGCAAAGGCGTCTCCATCACCAATATCCAAGGCCTTCATCGCTGCATTGCGAAAATGCTGTGTGACAAGCCCGGGTTGTTGACCGGCGCCGAGTTTCGATTTTTGCGAATCGAACTTGATTTCTCTCAAAAGATGCTAGGGGAGATTCTTGACTGCGACGCCAGGACCATTCGCCGGATAGAAAGCGGCAACGAAGTTAAGGATCTGTATAACCGACTGATTCGATTAATGTATTTGGAGTCCATAGATCCAAGAAGCACATGCGTCGGATTGTTCGAACACCTCAGAAAAATCGATGTCGTGTGGCACGACCGTCTGAAGTTGGCGGCGAACGAAGACGACCATTGGGATTTAGCGGCGGCTGGCGCGCAATGATACGAATCGAGACGGAAAGACTGGTTTTGAGAAAACCGGGAGAGGGGGACAAGCAATCGTTGATTGCCCAAATCGGGGACTGGGAGGTGGCGCAATGGTTGTCGCGGGTTCCATACCCCTACACCGAGAATGACGCCGATAGCTGGATACGGACACTCAGCGGAAAAGAGTTGTCATTCTGCATATTCGAAAATGACGCCCTGATCGGCGGCGTCGGCCTGTCACCCCAAGAAGACGGCGGCCATCAGTTGGGGTACTGGCTGGGCAGGCGGCATTGGGGCCGGGGGTTCGCCACGGAAGCGGGCAGGGGCTTGCTGCGTTACGCGGTCGAGGATCTGGGAATCGGCAATATCACTTCCAGCTACATGAAAGGCAACGACGCTTCGGCGCGGGTGCTGGAGAAACTTGGATTCATCGAATCAGGAGAGGGAGAAACCTACAGCCTCTCCCTTGAGGAAACCCGTCCCCACATAAACATGGTCCTGCCATAGGCGCGTTTTCTCTCACTGTAGACGCCGGGCGCAAGAGTAATTCGCAACGCGTCTGGCTGGGGGGTTGGGCTCAGCAATAGATGTCCAGCTTGCCGGAAGTCCCCGGTTTCCGCTCCGACAAAGATATTCTCATACCGGGTGGAAAACTCGGGATGATCCTCGAGGAATGTAAATCCAGCCCTCAAATTTGGCGACTTCAAGCCAATTGCTTTGGAAGCACTCAATGGTCGAGGATGCCGGGCTACCCGTTTCTGGTGTATGAAGTTTACAAAAGATATCGGCCAACCAAAGGGGCTGTCTATTCCAATCGCTGTGGTGCCTTGACTAGCCTTACTGATAATCCAGTCATCAGTAGCGGATCTGCGAATTTCTACTACTCTAGGACGTTTCCTCCATTCAAGGACACATGCGCTCGTATTATTGGCTTGTGCTGCCAAGTCGATACCTACGAACCTCATTGTTCGGCTCCACAATAATCCAATTGAATCAGATTTTCAGAATTCCGCATCAATCTACAATTGACCCAATCTAGTACTTTAGGCATAGAACACAAGACCATTCGCGAGGATCAGAAATGAGAAGATCAAATCAGGGCTTTACTTTCCCATTTCCTAGTAAGCCTATCAATAGCCTCGGTCGACTTAGGATGGCACTGACGGTGAACAAGTGCAGCATTCGCGAGTACGGTTTGCCCACCATGTTGATGTTCTTTCACATGATGAATTTCTGCATCTTCCCGTTCACACTACTATCATTGCCAGCAGGAGCGGAGTTTTTTCGAGTTTCTCTTGTAAATCTGACGAGAGTTCGCGAAAAAACTTTCCCGCCCACGGGCACGGCTGTTCAAGCAAAAAACGTGGGAATTTTGCTTTGTCGTTTTCGGTTTGAGGATCAAATAGGCGGAATGCCCCTTCGACATATCGATGAATGGCCGTTAAACGTTGCTGCCCATCGATGATTTCATAGCCTTCTCGTGTCAAGCCCGCAATTTCTTCTTTCTTCTCGTGAAGGTATATCAAGGGGAGCGTATATCCCGCAGCTCGAGTCTATGAGTCTCTTTTGTTGAGGCTCGTTCCAAACAACACCTCGCTGATACTCGGGATTTGCAATCATCATTCCAGACTTGAAGAGGTCAACAAGATCAGTGATCGGCATCTTTTTTTGAGAGGTCTTCATGTATATTCCAAGAAAAGAACTTGTTGGCTATTGGCCTTATTTGCTCAACGTCTCAATGCCAAGGGCAACGAATGAATCGGGGCTTTGCGCGTTGCTGCCTACTTATTCCCCGATGTGAGTCGCCGTCGGGTGGCGGGAGTACAGCGGGCGTGCGAGGCAGGACGCCGAGCCCGAAGCCTACAGGGACGTATTCACGGCGTCCGCTGTACTCCCGCCACCCGACGGCGACGGTTCGAAGCCACCTATTCGATGATCTTCGAGACCACCCCGGCGCCCACCGTGCGACCGCCTTCCCGAATCGCAAATCGCAAGCCCTCGTCCATCGCAATCGGCGCAATCAACTCCACGTTCATCTTCACGTTGTCCCCGGGCATCACCATCTCAACATCGCCCGGCAACTCCACGTTCCCCGTCACGTCCGTCGTGCGGAAATAGAACTGCGGACGGTAGCCCTTGAAGAACGGCGTGTGGCGCCCGCCCTCCTCCTTCGTCAGAATGTACACCTCCGCCTCGAACTTCGTGTGCGGCGTGATCGAGCCCGGCTGCGCCAGCACCTGGCCCCGCTCAACCTCCTCGCGCTTCGTGCCGCGCAGCAATACGCCAACGTTCTCGCCGGCGCGGCCCTCGTCCAGCAACTTGCGGAACATCTCAACGCCCGTGCACGTCGTCTTCTCCGTCTCCTTGATGCCGACGATCTCAACCTCCTCGCCAACCTTCACCACGCCCCGCTCGATCCGGCCCGTCACCACCGTGCCCCGGCCCGATATCGAAAACACATCCTCGATCGGCATCAGGTACGGCTTGTCGATCTCGCGCTCCGGCACCGGTATGTAGCTGTCCAACGCCTCCACCAGCTTCTCCACCGAACCCACGCCCTGCTCCGAACCGTCGCCCTCCAAAGCCTTCAGCGCCGAACCGATCACGATCGGCGTGTCGTCGCCCGGAAACTCGAACGTGTCCAGCAACTCCCGCACCTCCATCTCCACCAGTTCCAGCAACTCCCCGTCGTCCACCATGTCCGACTTGTTCATGTACACGACGATGTACGGCACACCGACCTGACGCGCCAGCAGAATGTGCTCACGCGTCTGCGGCATCGGGCCGTCCGCCGCCGAAACCACCAGAATCGCTCCGTCCATCTGCGCCGCGCCCGTGATCATGTTCTTCACGTAGTCCGCGTGGCCCGGACAGTCCACGTGCGCGTAGTGCCGGTTCGGCGAATCGTACTCCACGTGCGAGGTCGCGATCGTGATCCCGCGCTCGCGCTCCTCCGGCGCGTTGTCGATCTCGTCGAACGCCTTCACCGATCCGCCGTAGCGGTCCGCGCAGATCTTCGTCAACGCCGCCGTCAGCGTCGTCTTGCCATGGTCCACGTGACCGATCGTGCCAACGTTCACGTGTACCTTCGTTCTCTCGAATTTTTCCTTCGCCACTTTGCTTACCTCGATTCGTTGATGATGCCGTCTGCGATATTGCCGGGCACTTCCGCGTATTTCTGGAATTCCATGGTGAACGTCGCCCTGCCCTGGGTTGCCGAACGCAGATCGGTCGCGTAACCGAACATTTCCGCGAGCGGAACTTCCGCGGTGATCACCTTGCCCGCGGGACTGTCTTCCATGCCCTGCACCATGCCGCGGCGCCGGTTCAGGTCGCCCATGACATCGCCCATGTAGTCTTCGGGAGTCACCACCTCGACCGCCATGACCGGCTCGAGCAAGGCCGGATCCGCTTCCAGCGCGCCTTTCTTCAGGGCCTGGGAGCCGGCCATCTTGAAGGCCATTTCGCTGGAGTCGACGTCATGGAAGGAGCCGTCGTACAGCGTCACCTTCATCGCAAGCAGGGGATAGCCCGCCAGACAGCCGTTCTTCATCTGTTCCTGCACGCCCTTGTCGACCGCTGGAATGTACTCCCTGGGGACCACGCCGCCGACGATCTCGTTGACGAATTCGTAGTCGGCGTCGGGGTCAAGCGGTTCCAGCCGCAGCCAGACATGGCCGTATTGACCGCGGCCGCCGGTTTGCTTGATGTGCTTGCCTTCAATTTCGACCTCGCGGCGAATCGTTTCGCGATAGGCAACCTGGGGTTTGCCGATATTCGCATCGACGCTGAATTCGCGGCGCATGCGCTCGACGAGCACGTCGAGATGCAATTCGCCCATGCCCGAGATGATCGTCTGACCCGATTCCTCGTCGGTCTCGACGCGGAAGGAAGGATCCTCCTGGGCCAGCTTGCCGAGGGCGGTGCTCATCTTCTCTTGGTCGGCCTTGCTTTTCGGCTCCACCGCGACCGAGATCACCGGCTCGGGGAAGTCCATTTTCTCGAGGGTGACGATATTTTTCAGATCGCACAGCGTCTCGCCAGTGGTCACGTCCTTCAGGCCCACCGCGGCGGCGATGTCGCCGGCGCGCACTTCCTTGATCTCCTCGCGGGAATTCGAGTGCATTTGCACCATGCGGCCGACTCGCTCCTTGCGAGACTTGAGCGGGTTGTAGACGGTATCGCCGGAATTGATGCAACCGGAATAAACCCGGAAGAATGTCAAGGTGCCGACGAAGGGGTCGGTGGCGATCTTGAAGGCCAGCGAAGCGAAGGGCGCGTCATCGTCGGCATTGCATTGCGCGGGCGAACCGTCTTCGGTGACGCCTTCTATCGCCTTCACTTCGGTCGGCGCCGGCATGTAGTCGATGACCGCGTCGAGCACCGCCTGCACACCCTTGTTCTTGAAGGCCGAGCCGCAAAGCACCGGGACGATTTCGTTGTTGATCGTGCGCTGGCGGATGGCGGATACGATGTCCTCTTCGCCGAGTTCTCCTTCTTCGAGATACTTCTCCATCACCTCTTCATTGGCCTCGGCGGCGGCTTCGAGCAGATGCTCGCGCCATTCTTCGCACAGGCCTTGCAACTCGTCGGGAATCTCTTCGTAGACGAAAGTCGTGCCCTGGTCTTCGGTGTTCCATACGATGGCCTTCATTTTCACGAGATCGACCACGCCGGAGAATGTCTCTTCCGCGCCGATGGCGATTTGCATGGGCACGGCATTGGCGCCGAGGCGCTCCTTCATCTGCTCGACCACGCGCAGGAAATCGGCGCCGGCGCGGTCCATCTTGTTGACGAACACCATGCGCGGCACCTGGTAGCGGTTGGCCTGGCGCCAGACCGTTTCGGTCTGGGGCTGCACGCCGGAAGTCGCGCACAGCACGACCACGGCGCCGTCGAGCACACGCAGGGAGCGTTCCACCTCGATGGTGAAATCCACGTGTCCCGGCGTGTCGATGATATTGATCCGGTGTTCGTCGTATTGCCGGTCCATGCCTTGCCAGAAACAGGTCGTCGCCGCCGACGTGATGGTGATGCCGCGCTCCTGTTCCTGTTCCATCCAGTCCATGACGGCGGCGCCGTCGTGGACTTCGCCGATCTTGTACGAGACGCCGGTATAGAACAGCACGCGCTCGGTGGTGGTGGTCTTTCCCGCGTCGACGTGGGCGGCGATGCCGATGTTGCGGTAACGGCTCAAAGGGTGCTTCCTGGCCACTGTACTGCCCTCTATGAAATTGGATCGGATTTCAGAAACGATAATGCGAGAAAGCGCGGTTGGCCTCGGCCATGCGATGCACGTCCTCGCGCTTGCGCACCGCGGCGCCCCGGCCGTCGGCGGCTTCGAGTATTTCGCCCGCCAGCCGCAAGGCCATCGACTTCTCGCCGCGATTGCGCGAAAACTCAACGAGCCAGCGCATGGCCAGCGCCCCGCGCCGCTCGGCGCGCACTTCGACCGGCACTTGATAGGTGGCGCCGCCCACCCGGCGGGATTTGACCTCCACCATCGGCGCGATCGCGCTCAGGGCGTTTTCGAACACTTCGAGCGGCTCGCCGCCGGATTTTTCGGCGACGACATCGAGCGCGCCATAGACGATCTTCTCGGCGACCGATTTCTTGCCCTCGACCATTACGTGATTCATGAATTTCGCCAGCGTCTTGCTGCCGAACTTGGGATCGGGCAAGACCTCGCGTTTTGCCGCCACTCTTCTTCTGGGCATGTCGGACCTCTATGTTTATTCAGGTTTATCCGGGATAGTCCGTCCGGTTGCCCGAACCGCTACCCGGCCTTACTCCAGTCTCATCGGTACTTCGCGCCTTCCCCGCTGAAGACCGCCGACGAGCCGGCGTTTCCCTGCCGAATTTTCCCCACCGCGTCCATGCGCCTCGCGGAAGCTTCGATGAATCGGAGCTTCCTTAGATGTTGCGAAGGAATTACTTCGGACGCTTGGCGCCGTACTTCGAACGTCCCTGCTTGCGGTCGGCGACGCCCGAAGTGTCGAGAGTGCCGCGCACCGTGTGATAGCGCACGCCGGGAAGATCCTTGACCCTGCCGCCGCGGATCAGCACCACCGAGTGTTCCTGCAAATTGTGCCCTTCGCCACCGATGTACGAAGTCACCTCGAAACCGTTCACGAGCCGCACGCGGCAAACCTTGCGCAAGGCCGAATTCGGCTTCTTCGGCGTGGTGGTGTACACCCGGGTGCAGACTCCGCGCTTCTGCGGCGAGCCTTGCAGGGCGGGCACGCCGCTTTTCGCGGGTTTGCTCGTCCTGGGCTTCCGCACCAACTGGTTGATCGTCGCCATGTTTGTCCGTGAATTTCGCCGTTCGAAAAATGAGGCGGAAGTGTAATGACCGCGCCCATTCCAGTCAAGCGCTTTTGCCGAGCTATCGCGCGGCGCTGGCAACTCCCTTTTTTCTTTCGAAATTACGCATTTCTCGATTTTTTGACCAATGCTTATGGGTGCGGGGAGCGAAGGTCGCTTCGGCGGTGCTCCCGAACTTTTTTCACGGAAAATTAGGAGTGGTCATGCGGGTGCAAGATATACTGGCGGAAACGCACAAATTGGAAGAATCCGGAATGGAACGGTCCTGGGCCGAAGCCGTCGCCGAAACCATCGCCAATGCGGTAGAGCCGCTTGCGACCAAAGCCGATCTTGAAGCCGAATCCAAGGAAAGGCGGAAAGATTTCGAGACGCTGCGGGCGGAGATAAAGTCTGAAAGCAGGGCGTTGCGCGAGGAGCTGAAGACAGAGAGCAAGGCGTTGCGCGAGGACCTGAAGACGGCTATGGATGAGAAATCGGATGCGACTACCGCCCTGTTGCGGGAGGAGATGAAGTCAAGCATCCTTTCCCTCAAAGTATGGCTGCTTGTCGTTCTGCTGGGCATGTGGGGCAGTCTTTCCGCGCTGATTGTGTACACACAGTAGGCCATACTCCGCCGCTCATGTGTCCCGACTTTGAACATCCCGGGCCGAAATGCCCGGTTCACTTTCATTGACAAACCACTTTTCAATCTTTCATGATGGTTTCAGCATACATAAATACGCTTAATGCAAGTCGAAATTATCATGCCAAACAAAAGTAGGATAAACGAGGCGCCGCCGGGGGCCGTCGCCGACGCACTGAAAAGGCTGGGCCGCAACATTCGGGTCGCGCGGCTGCGCCGCATGCTCCGCATGGAAGACATCGCGGCGCGCATGGGGGCCTCGCGATTTACGGTCGCCGATGTGGAAAACGGCAAGCCCGGCGCCTCGATGGCCGCCTACGCGGGTGCGCTGTGGGCGCTCGGCTTGCTGGACGACCTTGAAGACCTGGCCGACCCGGAACGCGACGAAGAAGGCAAGACGCTGGAAGGCTCGCGGCGTCCAAAGCAGGCCCCGCGCCGCCGGAGGCTCGATAATGACTTCTGACGGGCGCGAATGCTACGTCCACATCGTCCTGCCCGGCGCAACCCAATTTGTGACCGCGGGACGGTTCCGCGTTGCGGAAACTCGCGACGGCGGGCCTTTTGGCGAGTTCGTCTACGGCCGCGGCTACTTGCAACGGAACGATGCCGTCGAGTTCGATCCGGTCGAGTTGCGGCTTGCCGACCGCGTGTACACGACGGCGCAAATGAAAGGATTCTTCGGAGCGATTCGCGATTCCATGCCGGACTATTGGGGCCGAAGAGTGATAGAAAGTCGGGCCGGCAGCATCGCTTTGGATGAGTTCGACTATCTGATGCGGAGCGAGGACGACCGCGCCGGCGCGCTTGGCTTCAGTTTCGGCGCCGAACCCCCGATACCCAACCCGGAGCATCGCAAATTATTCGATCTCGACCGAATCCAGGCCGCCGCCGATGCGATTATCGCCGACCGTCCAGATGGGGCGGGTCCCGCCGGACAACTTGCCAAGGATTTGTTGCTGGCCGGCACATCGATGGGCGGCGCCAGACCGAAAGCGGTGGTGCGCGACAACAACTCGCTCTGGCTCGCGAAACTCGCGCGCATGGACGACCGCTGGAATCATCCGCGAGTCGAACACGCCCTGCTGCAATTGGCCAAAGCATGCGGCATCGATGCCGCGGACAGCCGCGTCGATTCGATCGGCGGGCGGGATGTGCTGCTGGTGCGCCGATTCGACCGCGAATGGAGCGGCGACGGCTTCCTTCGCCATCGGATGGTGAGCGCCCTCACTTTGCTGCGGTCCGATGACCGCCCGACCTCGTACCGCCAGTGGTCGTATCTGCTGGTCGCCGACGAAGTGCGCCGGGCGAGCGCGCAACCCGCAAACGACTTGCGCGAATTGTTCACCCGCATGTGCTACAACGCGGCCATCTCGAATACCGACGATCACCCGCGCAATCATGCCGTTCTCGCCAAGGGAAGCGGGTGGCGGCTCAGCCCAGCCTACGATTTGACGCCCACGCCCATGATTTCGCTGGAACGTCGCAACCTCGCGATGGACTGCGGCCCCGCGGGCCGAATCGCGAACAAATCGAACCTGCCGGGAGCCGCGGGCAGATTTCTGCTCGACACCGAGGACGCCGAAGCGATTTTCACACGGGTTGTCGACACAGTTCGCGCCGAATGGCATCCGACCATGCGGCGGGCAGGCGTGAGCGAAAAGGACTGCGCGGCTATCAAACGCGCTTTCCTGTACGACGGTTTGTTTTACGAACCAACCACACCATAAAGTTTGAGGGCAACTATTTTCGTCAAAGCTATGTGTTTCGCAATTTTCCGGCCCATGCTTAGTCGCCAAGGGCCGGGGGTTTACTGTTGCACAACCGTAAATCATGAGCTATGATCGCCGTCATGATAAAGAGTTTCAAGCACAAGGGATTGGAGAAATTCTTTGTTTTCGGCAATGCCAGCGGCATTCAGCAGGCTCATAAGGCCAGATTGGAAGAACGTCTGACAGCACTGCATACTGCCGCCACAGTTCAGGATATGAATATCCCGGGATGGCGCTTACACCCTCTCCGGGGTTCTCGCGAAGGACAGTGGGCGGTTAACGTTAGCGCCAATTGGCGAGTTGTTTTTGAGTTTGAAAATGGCCATGCGCATGCTGTGAATTACGAGGACTACCACTGATGAGTATTGCACAGCATAACCCTATGCATCCGGGAGCGTTTATCAGGCGCGTGTACCTGGAGCCCAACGACATTAGCGCCAATGCGCTGGCTCGACAGCTTAAAGTCAGCGCTGGCTTGATGAGCCGCCTGATCAATGAGAAAACCGGCGTCTCTCCGGAAATGGCCCTCAAGTTGTCCAAAGTGCTGGGCCGCTCGCCGGAAAGCTGGCTGCAGATGCAGGACAACCATAATCTTTGGCGTGCAAGACAGACCGTCAACCTGGACGAATATCAAATGCTGGAGTTTGCGGCTAATCATTAACCGCGGGTTCGGCACTGAAGTACCGTTCGACGTGAAACTCGGGTTCGGACCGGAGACGGAGGAGGAAGCGCAGACTTCCGAACTCCATCCCAGCCAGCAATTGGAGTCGAAATGTGCGCCGCGCTCGCACAGCATCATGGCTTGAATGCCAAAAAGGTTGCAGGGGCAACCTTTTTTCTTCCGAAATTATGTGTTTTACGATTTTCCGGCCCATGCTTGTGGTTGAGCGGAGCGAAAGCCGTGCCGGCTGCGCTCCCGAACCTTTTTCACGGAAAATCAGGAGTAGTCATGCGAGCACAGGATATACTGGACGAAACGCACAAGTTGGAAGAGTCCGGAATGGAACGGTCCTGGGCCGAAGCCGTCGCCAATACCATCGCAAAAGCGGTCGAGCCGCTTGCGACCAAGGCCGATCTCGAAGCCGAATTCAAGGCATGGCGGAAAGATTTCGAGACGCTGCGGGCGGAGATAAAGTCTGAAAGCAAGGCGTTGCGCGAGGAGTTCAAGACAGAGAACATGGCTTTGCGCGAGGACCTGAAGACAGCGATTACTGAGAAATCGGATGCGAGTATCGCCCTGTTGCGGGAGGAGATGAAGTCGGCCAGCCTGTCTCTCAAAGTCTGGCTGCTCGTCATTCTGCTCGGCATGTGGGGCAGCCTTTCCGCTCTGATCTTGTACACACAGTGAACCACGAGCCCCGCTCGCAGCCTTCGGGCAACGGGCCACCACCAGAACAGCGGCCCGCTTCCTCCCAGCTAATCCTCACCCGGGCCGGCGTCGGCAAACGACAACAACCGGCTAAAACAATTGGTAGCCGCTCTGCGACACCGACCGACCCTCGGGCCAGCGCCATCATCGCCATGCGAAACTCACATGTGCTTGGACGTAGTTGAGCGCTTCAGAACCTTCTCAAGATCTTCGTACTTGAAGTCGGCATCGCGGCCAATCAGGAAGGTTGGCGCGAAGCGATCAATCAGGCTCTGCCCTAGCTCCAGAAGTTCACGAACGTTCTTCCGAGCTTGCTTGAGTTGCGCGTTGGAGGGGTTCACGATGCCTTTATGTTTTAGAACGGCCGTGAGCATTCGCTCCTGCCGTTCTTGCCGCCGTTTACCCATGCAATAGGTGTAGATGTATCGGAGTAGGGATAGAAAAAAGAGACCTTGGCAGTGAAATAAATTCATGCTCGCACCAAGGGTGGCATTGAATGCATACGTTACATTGGAGGATTGGTTGATTTTGCGGTAGAAACTGAGCGTCTGGTCTTCCAAAAATCCAACACTGATTTCCGATGGCGGCGCACAGAACAGATAGGCCGGGACAGCCTTCTTTAAGCTCACATTCTCGTAGAGATGAAGCCCGAAGCACAGGGCAAAGACGCAGGTGAGATTGTTCTCAGTCGCGACATTCAGTTTGCGAAGAAGCTCAATGACATCGGCCCATCCAACTCGTTCGCCACTCGGAGCAAGCACTAGGCCATCAGCAACCGTTCCGTGGGCGTCGACATGGAGGATCGGTTGCAACCCTTGTTCGGCACACGACGACAACTCGTTGAAGGTCTTTACCAACTCGGCACGGTCACCAACCGCATACTCGAAGACCGGGAAACCGCCCTCGGTGGCGAGTCCTTTAAGGCCCTCCAAGATGCGTCGCGTAGGGCCTATCTCTCCTTCGGGTAACGAATGAATCCAGACAATTGCGTTGGTATGCAATGTTTCCGATAACGTAAGCGCGGTGTCCGAATACGAAATCATTGAAAAAATCTACATCCCGTCGAACTGAGTATTTGGATCCCGCTGCATCTCAACCCTTCCGTTGGGATTCCCATCATCGGGTGGGTGTCCCATGCTGCCAGCCCCGCTAGAAGCTGGATCTGATCGGCGAAATGGCTCTACAAGCTACCGGGCGTGAGATATCCAGATACCAGAATCGAACCCTGTAAAGACGGCTCGGTAACAGAATCCAACAACCCAACACTATACTCAATACGGGCATCCGTATTATCAGGACGATGATTAATTTCTATCAGGAACTGTCCCATGCTGTAGTTACAAGCAATACCTCTGATGTTTTCAACCACCGTACGAATCGAAACACAAGTACCGATCACGCTCCAAAATTGCGTCCTGTCCGACCCAATATATATAGTACCAACGCCAACATATTGGCCCCCACCAAGATGCAAAACGCTCACAGTATAAAAATCAAAGACAACACTTCCATCAAATTCCCAAGTTCCAACGAAGGAGGGCGGATATTCATCTTCCTGAGCAAACGCCGTACCCATGCCGAAGATCAAGGACACAACCAAGACAAAACTGAAAACTAGCCTTTTCATTTTCCAATTCTCCATGTTTTCGAATGGCCGCTAGCGGCGGCAAGTAGCCTATCAGGAAGTTTCAGAAGGTATCAAGCGGCAGTTTTGCCGGATTGTAAGTAACAAAAAATGTTGCTGACAAACGACTGCCTCAGTAATTGATTTTGCATGAACCTTTGTGATTCGCAGAATGACGAGGGGAGGAGCCCGCACGGCGTGAGTCGCCGTCTGGTGTGCGTGGTTCAGCGGGCGTCCCCGACATGGATGTCGGGGCCGAAGCCTACATGGATGTATTTACGGCGTCCGCTGAACCACGCACACCAGACGGCGACGGATCGAAGCCACCAAGCGGCGATGAGTCAAAGCTATCACCCGGTCCAAGTCCAACGGTCAATCGGTGGAAACAGTCTCCGATGAGGCCTCTGCTTCTTTCTGGAATTCTTCGGTGAATTTGGCTTCGAAGTCTTCTTCCAGCTCTTCGACGTAGCCCTTCTTGCGGGCTTCGTGGTAGGCGAGGCCGGTTCCGGCCGGGATCAGGCGGCCGACTACGACGTTTTCCTTCAGGCCGCGCAGGAAATCGCGCTTGCCGGTAACCGCGGCCTCGGTGATCACCCGGGTCGTTTCCTGGAAGGAAGCCGCCGAGATGAAGGATTCCGTGGCCAGCGAGGCCTTGGTGATGCCGAGCAGCACGCGCTCGAAGCTTGCTTCGCGCAGTTCCGGCTCTTCTTCCCGTTCTTTCTCCTGTTCTTCCTCGCCGGCGGTTTCGTTGCGCGCCCGAATCTCTTCGTTTTGCGCGCGAATCTCTTCGTTGCGCGCGCGGATTTCCTCGTTCAGTTCCCGCAGCCCCTCGTTGATTTCGAGAATCTGCGTGTAACCGACTTGCTCACCCTTGATCAAGCTGGTATCGCCGGGGTCGGCGATTTCGACCTTGCGCAACATCTGCCGCACGATGACCTCGATGTGCTTGTCGTTGATGCGCACACCTTGCAAGCGGTATACGTCCTGAACCTCGTTGACGATGTATTGCGCCAGCATCTCCACGCCTTTCAGGCGCAACACATCGTGGGGCGCCGGCGGACCTTCGGATACGACTTCGCCCTTCTCGATCTGTTCGCCTTCGAACACGGTCATGTTGCGCCATTTCGGGATCAGCGCCTCGTAGGGTTCCCGGGCCTCGCCGTCTTCGCTGTCGAGCGGGGTGATGACCAGTCGGCGCTTGCCCTTGGTTTCCTTGCCGAAACTGACGGTGCCCGAGATTTCCGCGAGGATCGCCGGCTCCTTCGGCTTGCGCGCCTCGAACAGATCCGCCACCCGCGGCAGGCCGCCGGTGATGTCGCGGGTCTTGGTGCCTTCCTGGGGCACTCGGGCGATGATGTCTCCGATCTGCAAATCCGCGCCGTCGCGCATGTCGATGATGGCGTTGGACGGCAGCGGATAATGGGCGGCGATTTCGGTGCCCGGCATATAGATCGGCTTGCCTTTGGCGTCGACGACATTCACCGCCGGCCGCAATTCCTTGGCCGAAGTCGCGCGTTCATTGGGATCGATGACCGACATGCTCGTCAGACCGGTGATTTCATCGGTCTGTTCGCGCACGGTTATGCCTTCTTCCACATGCTCGAAGGCGATCACCCCCGCCACTTCCGCGATGATCGGATGCGTATGCGGGTCCCACGCGGCGACGATCTGGCCCGCTTCGACTTCGGCGTGCCTGCCGACCGAGATCACCGCGCCATACGGCAGTTTGTAGCGCTCGCGTTCGCGGCCGCCGGTATCGTTGACGATCAATTCGCCCGAACGCGACACCACGACGAGTTCGCCCCGGGTGTTCTCGACCGTCTTCATGTTGCTCAGATGGATCGAACCGGTGGTTCGCACCTGTACCGAGTCGCTTGCCGTGGCCCGGGAGGCGGCGCCGCCGATATGGAAGGTGCGCATGGTCAATTGCGTGCCCGGTTCCCCGATCGACTGCGCCGCGATCACGCCGACGGCTTCGCCGACGTTGACCAGATGGCCGCGCGCCAAGTCTCGCCCGTAACATTGACTGCAGATCCCGAAGCGGGTCTCGCAGGTGATCGGCGAACGCACGTGAATCTGGTCCACGCCGCAGGATTCGAGCCGGTCGACAGTGCGCTCGTTGATCATGAAGCCGGCGTCGGCGATGATTTCGCCCGTGCCGGGATCGACGATTTCGCTTGCGAGCACACGACCGAGCACCCGGTCGCCGAGCGGCGCGATGATGTCTCCGCCTTCGATGATCGGCGCCATGTTGAGTCCGCTCTCGGTGCCGCAATCCTGCTCGGTAATCACCAGATCCTGGGAAATATCGACCAGGCGCCGTGTCAGATAACCGGAATTGGCGGTCTTCAGGGCGGTGTCGGCCAAACCCTTGCGCGCGCCGTGGGTCGAGGTGAAGTATTGCGAAACGTTCAGTCCCTCGCGGAAATTCGCGGTAATCGGCGTTTCGATGATCGAGCCGTCGGGCCGCGCCATCAGGCCGCGCATGCCGGCGAGCTGGCGAATCTGGGCGGGCGAACCCCGGGCGCCGGAATCGGCGTATACGAACACCGAATTGAAGGACTCCTGTTCTTCTTCTTCGCCTTCGCGATTGACGACGGCCTCGGTCGACAGACCCTCCATCATCGACTTGGCCACTCTTTCGTTCGCGCTCGACCAGATGTCGATCACCTTGTTGTACTTCTCGCCCTGGGTGACAAGACCCGAGGCGAACTGGTTTTCGATCTCTTCGACCTCGGCGTTCGCCTGACTGATGATTGCGGCCTTTTCCTCCGGTATTTCGAAATCGTTGACGCCGATGGACGAACCGGAAACGGTGGAGTACTTATAGCCGGTGTACATGAGCTGGTCGGCGAAGATCACCGTTTCCTTCAGACCGACGTTGCGGTAGCAAACGTTGATGATGCGCGAAATCTGCTTTTTCGCCATCTTCTGATTGACCAGCTCGAACGGCAGCCCCTCGGGCACGATATTGAACAGCAACACTCTGCCGACGGTCGTATCGTAGATTTCCGTGCCCTTTTCGAGTTCGTCGTTCTCGTTCAGGTTGGAACTGGTGATGCGGGCCTTGATGCGCGCATGCAATTCCACATTGCCGGTCTCGTAGGCGCGTTGCACCTCGGCGGCATCCGCGAACACCATGCCTTCGCCTTTGGCGTTGATCCTCTCCCGGGTCATGTAATACAGGCCGAGCACCACGTCCTGGGAAGGTACGATGATGGGCTCGCCGTTGGCCGGCGCGAGAATGTTGTTGGTGGACATCATCAGGCTGCGGGCTTCGAGCTGCGCTTCCAGCGTCAGCGGCACATGCACGGCCATCTGGTCGCCGTCGAAGTCGGCGTTGTAGGCGGCGCAGACGAGCGGATGCAACTGGATCGCCTTGCCTTCGATCAATACCGGTTCGAAAGCCTGGATGCCGAGCCGGTGCAAGGTCGGCGCGCGGTTGAGCAACACCGGATGTTCGCGGATCACTTCGGCGAGAATGTCCCAGACTTCGGCGGTCTCGCGCTCGACCATCTTCTTCGCCGCCTTGATCGTCGTCGCCAGGCCGCGCGCTTCGAGCTTGCCGAAGATGAACGGCTTGAACAGTTCCAGCGCCATCTTCTTGGGCAGGCCGCATTGATGCAGTTTCAGCGCCGGGCCCACGACGATCACCGAGCGGCCGGAGTAATCGACGCGCTTGCCGAGCAGATTCTGGCGGAATCGCCCCTGCTTGCCCTTGATCATGTCCGCCAGCGACTTCAGCGGGCGCTTGTTGGAGCCGGTGATGGCGCGGCCGCGGCGACCGTTGTCGAGCAGCGCGTCGACGGCTTCCTGCAACATGCGCTTTTCGTTGCGCACGATAATGTCGGGCGCGTTCAGGTCGAGCAGGCGCTTGAGCCGGTTGTTGCGGTTGATGACGCGGCGATACAGGTCGTTCAGGTCCGAGGTGGCGAAACGGCCGCCGTCGAGCGGCACGAGCGGGCGCAAGTCGGGCGGCAACACCGGCAGCACCGTCATGATCATCCATTCGGGCTTGTTGCCGGAATCGAGAAACGCCTCAAGCAGTTTCAGCCGCTTGGACAGTTTCTTCAGCCTGGTTTCGGACTTGGTGGTCGGAATCTCTTCGCGCAGGCGCATGACTTCGGCTTCGACGTCGAGGTCCTTCATCAGTTCCTGCACGGCTTCGGCGCCCATCTTCGCCTCGAAGCGGTCGCCCCAGTTCTCCATGGCGAGATAGTACTGATCGTCGGAAAGCAGTTGCCCCTTCTGCGGGGGCTTGAGCAATTGCCCTTCGTGCTGCATGACTTCCTCTTCGTCGATCAGCGAATCGGTGACGACGAAGGATTCGAAGTAGAGGATCCGCTCAATATCGCGCAAGGTCATGTCGAGCAACAGGCCGATGCGCGACGGCAGCGACTTCAGGAACCAGATATGCGCGACCGGGCTGGCGAGCTCGATATGCCCCATGCGCTCCCGGCGCACCTTGGACAGGGCCACCTCGACGCCGCATTTCTCGCAGATCGAGCCGCGATGCTTGAGCCGCTTGTACTTGCCGCACAGGCACTCGTAATCCTTCACCGGACCGAAGATCTTGGCGCAGAAGAGGCCGTCGCGCTCGGGCTTGAAGGTCCGGTAGTTGATCGTCTCGGGCTTTTTCACTTCGCCGTGGGACCACGAGCGGATCATCTCCGGCGACGCCAGCGCAATGCGAATGGAATCGAAATCGTCGGATTGCGATTGCGATTTGAGCAAGCCAAAAAGGTCTTTCATGCTTTCTCCTCCAGGGAGCCGACAGTGCTGTTTCCAATGTCCCGCGTCATTGCGGTCACGACGTTACTTGCTGACTTCCAGCTCCATGTCGATGCCGAGCGAACGGATTTCCTTCAGCAGCACATTGAACGATTCCGGCATGGCCGGCTCCATCCGATGATCGCCGTCGACGATGTTCTTGTACATCTTGGTGCGTCCCGCGACATCGTCGGATTTCACGGTCAGCATTTCCTGCAAGGTGTAGGCGGCGCCGTAGGCTTCGAGCGCCCAGACTTCCATCTCGCCAAAGCGCTGGCCGCCGAACTGGGCCTTGCCGCCAAGCGGCTGCTGCGTGACCAGACTGTAGGAACCGGTGGAACGGGCGTGCATCTTGTCGTCCACCAGATGATTCAGCTTCAGCATGTACATGATCCCTATGGTGACCGGCGTATCGAAAGCGTCGCCGGTGCGTCCGTCGTAGAGGATCACCTGGCCGCTTTCGTCCTTGCCGGCCATCTTCAGCATCCGCTTGATTTCCATCTCCTCCGCGCCATCGAAAACCGGCGTCGCCATGGGCACGCCGTCTTTCAGGTTTTCCGCAAGTTCGAGCACTTCTTCGTCGGTCAGACTCTTGAGGTCTTCCTTGCGCTCGCCTACCGAATTGTAGATTTCCGTCAGCAGCCTGCGAATCGCGGGCGCTTTTTTCTTCTCGCGCAACATTTGATTGATTCGCTGGCCGAGGCCCAGGGAAGCGCGTCCGAGATGGGTTTCGAGAACCTGTCCCACGTTCATCCGCGAAGGCACGCCGAGCGGGTTGAGGACGATGTCCACCGGCTCGCCGTTTTCGTCGTAAGGCATGTCTTCCACGGGCATGATCGCCGAGATCACGCCCTTGTTGCCATGCCGGCCGGCGAGCTTGTCGCCGGGCTGCACGCGGCGCTTGATCGCCAGATAAACCTTGACGATCTTGAGAATGCCCGGCGCCAGATCGTCGCCCTGGGTGAGTTTCTGGCGCTTGTCCTCGAAGCGTTCCTCGAGTTCGGCGCGTCTTTCCTCAAGTTGTTCCTGGGCGCGTTCGAGCTGCCGGTTTAGGCCGTCGTTCTTCATGCGCAACTTGAACCAGTCCTGGCGCGGCAGATTGTCCAGGTAGTCCTGGCTCAGCCGCTGTCCCGACTTGAGCTTGGGGCCGCCGCTGACTTCCCTGCCCTTGAGGGACTTGCCGAGGCGCTCGAAGGTCGCGCCTTCGACGATGCGGTATTCGTCGTCGATGTCCTTGCGCACCTGGTCGAGTTGATATTGCTCGATTTCAAGCGCCCGCTGATCCTTCTCGAGGCCGTCGCGGGTAAAGATCTGCACGTCGATCACGGTGCCTCTTACGCTGGTCGGCACGCGCAGGGAAGTGTCCTTCACGTCCGAGGCCTTCTCGCCGAAAATCGCGCGCAGCAGTTTTTCTTCCGGCGTAAGCTGAGTCTCGCCTTTCGGCGTGACCTTGCCGACGAGAATGTCGCCGGCGTCGACTTCGGCGCCGATGTAGACGATGCCAGACGCGTCGAGCTTGGACAGCGCGCCTTCGCCCACATTGGGGATGTCGGCGGTGATTTCTTCCGAGCCCAGCTTCGTGTCGCGCGCCACGCAGGTCAATTCCTGGATGTGGATCGTCGTAAAGCGGTCTTCGGTCACCACCCGTTCCGAAATCAGGATCGAGTCTTCGAAGTTGTAGCCGTTCCAGGGCATGAAGGCGATGCGCATGTTCTGCCCCAGCGCGAGTTCGCCGGTATCGACCGATGGCCCGTCGGCGAGGATGTCGCCGCGGCTGACCAGGTCGCCCTGCTTCACCAGCGGCTGCTGGCTGATGCAGGTGTTCTGGTTGGACCGGGTGTACTTGGTCAACTTGTAGATATCGACCCCGGCTTCGCCCGCGTCGGTCTCGTCGTCGTTGACGCGGACAATCAGGCGCGCGGCGTCGACGCTCTCGATCACTCCGCCCCGTTCGGCGATGAGACAAACGCCCGAATCCCGCGCGACGATGCCTTCAATGCCGGTGCCCACCAGCGGCTTTTCGGTCTTCAGCGTGGGAATCGCCTGACGCTGCATGTTTGAGCCCATCAACGCCCGGTTGGCGTCGTCGTGCTCGAGGAACGGGATCAGCGACGCGGCCACCGAAACCATTTGCTGCGGCGCCACATCCATGTAGTCGACTTCCTCCCGCGGCTTCAACGTGGTTTCGCCCTTGTGGCGCACGGTGACCAGATTGTCGGTCAACGCGCCCTTGCTGTTCTGCGCGGCGCTCGCCTGGGCGATGACGTACTCGCTTTCGTCGATGGCCGAAAGAAAATCGATCTCGTCGGTGACCTTTGTGCTCGCGACCTTGCGATAGGGACTTTCCAGGAAGCCGTAATGATTCGCCCTGGAATAGGTCGCCAGATTGTTGATCAGGCCGATGTTCGGACCTTCGGGGGTTTCGATCGGGCACAGTCTGCCGTAATGCGTGGGATGCACGTCGCGCACTTCGAAGCCCGCCCGCTCGCGGGTCAGGCCGCCGGGCCCGAGCGCCGAAATCCGGCGCTTGTGGGTGACTTCCGACAGCGGGTTGTTCTGGTCCATGAACTGCGAAAGCTGGCTCGAGCCGAAGAATTCCTTCACCGCGGCCGCGACCGGCTTGGCGTTGATCATGTCCTGGGGCATGAGTCCCTCGGAGTCCGCCATGCTCAGCCGCTCCTTGACCGCCCGCTCGACGCGCACAAGGCCGACGCGGAACTGGTTCTCGGCCATTTCACCGACCGAACGAATGCGGCGATTGCCGAGATGGTCGATGTCGTCGACCGAACCGAAGCCGTTGCGGATCGCCACCAGGGTTTTGAGCACGTCGACGATGTCGTCCCTTTCAAGGACCATGTTGCCCTCGGACGTCTTGCGGTTCAGGCGCCGGTTGAACTTCATGCGCCCGACATGGGAAAGATCGTAGCGGTCTTCGCTGAAGAAAAGGCTCTCGAACAGTTTTTCCGCGGAATCCGGCGTGGGCGGTTCGCCCGGACGCATCATGCGGTAAATCTCGATTTTCGCTTCGAGAGCGGAATTCGTCGTGTCGATGCGCAAGGTATCCGAAACGAACGGGCCGCAATCGAGATCGTTGGTGTAAATCGTCTGGAATTCGCTGATGCCTTCCTCGACGAAACGATTGATCAATTCCGGGCCGATTTCGGCGTTGCAAGGGGCGATGATCTCGCCTGTTTCCTTATTGACCGCGTCGACCGCGAGCGAAGAGCCGATCACGAAATCCTGACTCACCTGAAGTTCGGTCAAACCGGCCTTTTCCATCTGGCGGATATGCCGGCTGGTTATGCGGCGTCCGGCTTCGACGATGAGTTTGCCGCGCTTGCCCTTGACATCGAAGGAAAGCACTTCACCGCGCAGGCGCGCGGGCACGAGTTCGACGGAAATCACCGGCTCGTCGCCGGCCGTCAGGCGAAAGGTATTGCGCTCGTAGAACATTTCGAGGATCTGCTCCGGCGTGAAATCGAGCGCGCTCAGCAATACCGTGGCCGGCAGCTTGCGCCGCCGGTCGATGCGGACGTAGACCAGATCCTTCGGGTCGAATTCGAAGTCGAGCCAGGAACCGCGATAGGGAATCACCCGGGCCGTGTACAGCAATTTGCCCGAGCTGTGGGTTTTGCCCTTGTCGTGATCGAAGAACACCCCCGGCGAGCGGTGGAGTTGGGACACGACCACGCGTTCGGTGCCGTTGATGATGAACGTGCCGGAATCGGTCATCAACGGGATTTCGCCCATGTAGACTTCCTGTTCCTTCACTTCCTTGATCTTTCTCTGGGACGACTCCTTGTCGTAGAGGATCAATTGCAGCGTAACCTTCAGCGAGGCCGAATAGGTCGAACCCCGGAGTTGGCACTCCTTGACGTCGAAAACGGGCTTGCCGAGTTCATAGCTCTTGTACTCGAGCGCCGCCTTCTCGTTGTAGGAGCTGATCGGAAACACGGACTTGAACGCGCCGTGGAGCCCCTGATCCTTGCGTTCCCCGGCCGGGACGACCGATTGCAGGAACTGCTGGTAGGAATCCACCTGGATGGAAAGCAGATAGGGAATGTCCATCGCGCTCGGCAACTTGCCGAAGTTTTTCCGAATGCGCTTCTTTTCAGTGTAGCTGTAGGCCATATCGTGTTCCTGTGGATCTAGACAAGCGCCGCCTCGGCGTTGCTCTTGCACGGGGGGCACGGGCGGGCTCCGGAACGATGCCGCATCGTCCGGAGCCCGCCGTTTTCGGTGGCTTTACTTGAGTTCAACAGTTGCGCCGGCTTCTTCCAGTGCTTTCTGCATCGCCTCGACTTCAGCCTTTGGCACGGCTTCCTTGACGGTGGAAGGCGCCCCATCGACCATTTCCTTGGCCTCTTTCAGTCCCAGCCCGGTAATGGAGCGGACCGCCTTGATGACATTGATCTTCTTGTCACCCACAGCGGTGAGCACCACGTCGAACTCGTCCTTTTCTTCGGCCGGCGCGGCCTCGGCCGCGGCCGCCGCCGCGGGCGCCGCGGCAACCGCGGCTGCGGCGGACACGCCGAATTTCTCTTCCATCGCCTCAACGAGCTGGACGACGTCCATAACAGACATTTCGGCGATCGCGTCCAAAACTTCTTGTGTTGACAGAGCCATTACTCCAATTCTCCTGGTTCAATTCTTTCGTTTGCTTCGCTGTTCGCGTTCAAGCCGCCTGCTTCTGGTCCCGCACCGCTGCCACGGTGCGGGTCAGTTTGCCGGGCACATCCTTGACCGTCCGCGCGAGCCTGGTTACCGGAGCGAGCATGACGGTCATCAGCATCGCCCGGGCCTGGTCGAGGGTCGGCATTTTGGCGAGCACGTCGATATCGCGTGGCTCGAGCAATCTGCCGCCGATGGACAGGGCCTTGATCTCGAAGTGGTCGTTTTCGCCGGCGAAGTCCTTCAGCACCCGCGCCGCGGAGCCGGGTTCCTCTTGGGAAAACGCGAGGATCGTCGGACCGCTGAGCGCATCCCGGATACACTCGAACTCGGTGTCTTCCACGGCGCGCTTGAGCAGCGAATTCCGCACCACGCGCAGATACACCTTGTTTTTCCTGGCGTCGCGGCGCAAGGCGGTCATCTCTTCCACCGTGACCCCGCGGTAATTCGCGAGCACAGCCGACAATGCGTTGCCGGCGGCCTCATTGACCTCGGCAACTATCCGCTTCTTGTCTTCCAATCCCAACGACATTTTTTCACTCCTGCCGGTTGCCCGGTTGCGGGCGAGGCATGCCTCGCCCCCACGCTTCTCTGGGCGACTTGTGTATCGCCCTTGTATTGGCGCGAACAGCGCCCGTTTACGACAGGTGATTCGAATTCGAACGGCAGGTTCAAATCGGATTTCACCGTCTGCGCAGGAAATTAAGGCCAATGGCCGCCTGCGGTCTTTGACAGTCTCATCGAAACAATCGATGAAGCCCCAAAGATTGTTGCGGGCGAGGCATGCCCCGCGCCCATACCGGTTTCGGGCGACTTTCGCTTCGCCCTTCGCCACGTCTTCCCGTAGGGACGGGGCATGCCCCGCCCGATGTTTCATTGCTTCGCTCGTCGCTTACAAGGCCAGCGAGGATTGATCGATTACCAGCCCCGGACCCATGGTCGAGGAAAGCACTACTTTCTTTATGTAAATACCCTTGGCGGAAGCCGGTTTCGCTTTCTTCAGATCGGCAAGCAGGGCTTCCAGATTCTTGCGCACCAGCGCGCCGTCGAAGCCGATGCGTCCGATACCGCCGTGAACGATTCCGTTGCGGTCGGTGCGGTAACGCATTTGTCCGGCCTTGGCGTTGCGCACGGCCGATTCCACATCGGCGGTTACCGTGCCCACCTTGGGATTGGGCATCAGCCCCCGCGGGCCGAGAATCGAGCCCAACCCGCCGACGACGCGCATGGCGTCGGGCGAGGCGATGACGACGTCGAAATCGAGATTGCCGCCCTTGATCGATTCCGCCAGGTCTTCCAATCCGACGATGTCGGCGCCGGCTTCCTTCGCCTTGTCGGCATTCTCCCCCTGGGCGAAAACGGCTACCCGAACTTCCTTGCCGGAGCCTTCGGGCAAGGTCGTGGCGCCGCGCACGATCTGATCGGACTTGCGCACGTCGACGCCCAGGTTCACCGCCACGTCGATGGACTCCTTGAAGCCGTCGCTTTGCGCGAATTCATTGGCGACTTCGCTCAGCAGGCCAACCGCCTCTTCCACCGAGTAATTCTTTCCCGGGGCCACTTTTTCCGCGATCAGCTTTTGCCTTTTCGTCAACTTGGCCATGTTATTCGACTCCTTCCACTTCGAGCCCCGCGCTGCGCGCGCTGCCGGCCAGGATGCGCACCGCAGCGTCCATATCGACGGCGTTCAGATCCGGCATCTTGACGCTGGCGATTTCTTCGAGTTGCGCGCGGGTGAGCTTGCCAACCTTGTCGGTATTCGGCCGGCCGCTGCCCTTGGGGACGCCCGCGGCCTTGCGCAGCAGCACGGAGGCGGGCGGAGTCTTGGTGATGAATGTGAAACTGCGGTCGGCGTAAACGGTGATGACCACCGGCACCGGCAGGCCGGCTTCCATGCTTTGGGTCTGGGCGTTGAACGCCTTGCAGAACTCCATGATGTTCAGCCCGTGCTGTCCGAGCGCCGGACCGACCGGGGGACTCGGATTGGCCTTGCCGGCCGGCACCTGCAATTTGACGTGGGTCAAGATCTTCTTGGCCATTATTCAACCTCTAGCTCTTTTGCACCTGGCCGAATTCGAGCTCCACCGGAGTCGCGCGCCCGAAAATCAGCACCGCCACCCGCATTCGGCTTTTCTCGTAATTCACTTCTTCCACGGTTCCGGTGAAATCGTTGAACGGACCGTCGACGATGCGCACCATCTCGCCGGGCTCGTAAATCGTCTTGTGCGCGGGGGAGCCTTCGCTGTCTTCGATTCGCCGCAGGATCGAATCCGCTTCCTTGTCGGTGATCGGCGCCGGCTTTTCCGCGGTGCCGCCGATAAAGCCCATCACCCTTGGGGTTTCCTTCACCAGATGCCAGGTGTCTTCGTTCAACTCCATGTGTACCAGCACGTATCCGGGAAAAAACTTGCGCTTGCTGCTCCGCTTCTGGCCCGCCCGCATCTCGACGACTTCCTCGGTGGGAACGAGCAACTCGTCAAACAGCAACTCGTAACCGGGCGCGGTCTGTTCGATGCGGTCTCCGAGCGCTTCCATGGCCCTTTGTTCGTAACCCGAAAAAGCGTGCACCACATACCAGCGCTTTTGCGGCATCGACCGCAGGCGCGCCAGAACTTCTCCCACATCCTCGTCGTCTGCGGCGGGCGGCGCCCCGTTCGCCAAAGGCGCGAGGCCGGGGGTTCCCTTCACGACCTGCCAGATGTTTTCGGTCAGTTCATCGTCCCTGGTCACTTCGAATCGAATCAGCATCTTGTAGCCGCGCTCGGACTCTTCTTGCTCGACGACCTCCGCAAGCACTTTTTTCGGCACGAGCTTGATGATGTCGAACCAGCGCTTGTAGCCGGCCTTTTCGATTCTTTCGCGCAGGTTCCGGTACGCCCGGAAGCCGCCGCCGAATTCCGTTTCCAGGAGATAGCAAGTCAAACTCATCAATCCGCGCCCGCAACCGCTGTTCTAACCGATGATGCTGGATACGATTCCGTTCAGACCCCAGTCCAGCAACCAGAGAATGAGCGCCAGGATGAAGATGACGATCAATACGATAATCGTCGTCTGGATCGTTTCCTGGCGGGTGGGCCAGACCACCTTTCTGATCTCGACCCTCGCTTCCAGACAGAGATTGACGAAGGCGCGACCGCGTTCGGTCTGCGCGGCGACCCAGCCGGCGGCGCCGGCAAGCGCGAGCAGGCCGATGGTGCGGATCAGCAGGGATTCGGCCGCAAAATAGCTGTTGGCGTAAACGCCGCCCGCGACAATCGCGGCGACAAGCGCCCACTTGATCCAGTCCGCTCTGGCCTGGTCGCCTTTTTCAATCATCATCTTCTGTACGAATTCCGCGCCGAAACCGCCGCGCGGCGGTTTCGCAATCTGTTGGCAGGCCAGGAGGGAATCGAACCCCCAACCTGCGGTTTTGGAGACCGCTGCTCTGCCAATTGAGCTACTGGCCTAGTATTCCGAAAAATTCCATCCTTGGAATTTTTCTCTTGATCAAAACAAAAGCGTGGTTTTGTTTTGATCACGAATTCAATGGCTTACGCCATCGAATTCGGCGTCACATCCCTGTGCCGCTTTCGCACTTGCTTAAATCGCCGTCGGGTGGCGGGAGTACAGCGGGCGTGCGAGGCAGGACGCCGAGCCCGAAACCTACAGGGACGTATTCACGGCGTCCGCTGTACTCCCGCCACCCGACGGCGACGGTTCGAAGCCACCTATTCGATGATCTTCGAGACCACCCCGGCGCCCACCGTGCGACCGCCTTCCCGAATCGCAAATCGCAAGCCCTCGTCCATCGCAATCGGCGCAATCAACTCCACGTTCATCTTCACGTTGTCCCCAGGCATCACCATCTCAACATCGCCCGGCAACTCCACGTTCCCCGTCACGTCCGTCGTCCGAAAATAAAACTGCGGACGATAACCCTTGAAAAACGGCGTATGACGTCCGCCCTCTTCCTTCGTCAGAATGTAAACCTCGGCCTCGAATTTGGTGTGCGGGGTGATCGAGCCGGGCTGCGCCAGCACCTGGCCCCGCTCAACCTCCTCGCGCTTCGTGCCGCGCAGCAATACGCCAACGTTCTCGCCGGCGCGGCCCTCGTCCAGCAACTTGCGGAACATCTCAACGCCCGTGCACGTCGTCTTCTCCGTCTCCTTGATGCCGACGATCTCAACCTCCTCGCCAACCTTCACCACGCCCCGCTCGATCCGGCCCGTCACCACCGTGCCCCGGCCCGATATCGAAAACACATCCTCGATCGGCATCAGGTACGGCTTGTCGATCTCGCGCTCCGGCACCGGTATGTAGCTGTCCAACGCCTCCACCAGCTTCTCCACCGAACCCACGCCCTGCTCCGAACCGTCGCCCTCCAAAGCCTTCAGCGCCGAACCGATCACGATCGGCGTGTCGTCGCCCGGAAACTCGAACGTGTCCAGCAACTCCCGCACCTCCATCTCCACCAGTTCCAGCAACTCCCCGTCGTCCACCATGTCCGACTTGTTCATGTACACGACGATGTACGGCACACCGACCTGACGCGCCAGCAGAATGTGCTCACGCGTCTGCGGCATCGGGCCGTCCGCCGCCGAAACCACCAGAATCGCTCCGTCCATCTGCGCCGCGCCCGTGATCATGTTCTTCACGTAGTCCGCGTGGCCCGGACAGTCCACGTGCGCGTAGTGCCGGTTCGGCGAATCGTACTCCACGTGCGAGGTCGCGATCGTGATCCCGCGCTCGCGCTCCTCCGGCGCGTTGTCGATCTCGTCGAACGCCTTCACCGATCCGCCGTAGCGGTCCGCGCAGATCTTCGTCAACGCCGCCGTCAGCGTCGTCTTGCCATGGTCCACGTGACCGATCGTGCCAACGTTCACGTGTACCTTCGTTCTCTCGAATTTTTCCTTCGCCATTGGTGACTGCCCTTACATTGCCTTGCGTTGCCTGAAAAACCGGAATCCCGGGAATAGATTAGTGGTGCTCACATCCGGAGTCGAACCGGAGACCTCTTCATTACCAATGAAGTGCTCTACCTCCTGAGCTATGCGAGCCGATCTTGCGCGGATACCCGGATGCCGATTCATACCAGTCTGGAGCGGGTAGCGGGAATCGAACCCGCGCGACCAGCTTGGAAGGCTGGGGTTCTACCTCTGAACTATACCCGCCTTCTGGAAACCACTCGGTCCCGCACGAGTTTCCAGTTGGTGGAGGGGGGTGGATTTGAACCACCGAAGCTTACGCGTCAGATTTACAGTCTGATCCCTTTGGCCACTCGGGAACCCCTCCCAAAAGAGCCCCAACCGGGCGCCTTCAGCCGACGGCTCTCACAGGAACGCGGCATTCTAGTGGAAATGGTCAGCGTGTGCAAATGTTTGACAAGGATTTTCCGTGCCTGTCAATTCGGGACTTTGGCCAGCAAAATCAGGCCATTGGGGAATGTCTTCGGGGTCTTCCACGTGGCGCCGCAAGCGCACTTCGGCAAAGTCGCCGGGCTGCGCGACATAAACCGTCGCCTCAATGTTGTCGCCGATAGCGGCGGCGGCGAATTCGCTGGCCGCGAAAATGTCGGCGAAACCGTAAACGAAGAGGCAGACCTGTTCCGCCTCCTCGCGCAGCCGCGCCAACTCGGCCTCCCGCGCCTCGCTGACGAGTTGCAGGCCTTCGTTGCGCGGCGGCCGCGGCTCCGGGACGGCGGGCAACTCCGGTGGACGCGCCAGGCCCCAGCCGAAATACGCGACGTTCAGCAAGAGCAGCAAGATTACGATGTAGCGCAATTGTGCCTCCTATCTGATTCATCCATGCCGTCCCTGGCGCGGCTTTGCTGGTTTCTCCAACCCCCAGTCTCGACGGCCCAGCCACCGAGCATAGCTCGGGACTGCGCGCGAAGCTGCGCTTCGTAAACGCCTGCCCTCGCCCATGTCGAGCCGTTCGGCCCTTAAAAAGCGATACTTTTTATCGGCTACGCCGACCGGCCCTCACCCAGCGCGAGGCCGTCGAGCACCAGGTCCGGGACGGTCAGTATGCCGTCTCGTCCGATTTCCTCTTGCAGAAAGGCGTCGAGTACGGCGGCGTGGCCGCCGGTGAGGATCACCGGGGGACTTTCGCCTACCCGCTTACGGCGCTCCAGGGCCGCGCGCACCGCGCCGCACAACATGAACAGCGTACCGTTGCGGAGGGCGGCGGCGGTATCGTTGCCGGGCGCGACAGATTCGGCGGCATCCGCCGGGGCCAGCCGAATGGACGTATTCCGCGTGAGAGCCGCCCGCGACGTTTCCAGTCCCGGCATGATATACCCGCCCAGATGCAACCCGCCCGCATCGAGCATATCGATGGTCAAGGCGGTGCCGCTGTCGACTACCAGGCAGCTGCCGCCGGCGATTCTGAAACCCGCAAGCATGGCGAGCCAGCGGTCCGCGCCCAGGCGGGAAGGATCGGGGTACTGGATTCTCACGCCGCCGCAAACGCGGGCTACGGCTGCGAATCGCGGGCGCAATTTCCATTTGTCGGCGAACCATGTTGTCAATTCGGCTTCGAATTCCCCGCCTCTGACATTGCAGACCAGCGCTTCGTCGGGCCGGCGGGCATTCGCGAAGGCCGATTCGAGTTGCCCCAGGCCGCGCACAGTGTTGGACGCCAACCCGCGCCACCGCCATTTCAGGCTGGTGTTGCCGGCATCGATTTCCAGGATCACGGTTTCGGCCCGGCGCCGTGCCTGGAAGGAAAAATCGTCCCGGAAACCATGCGCTGGATGCCGTCGGCGTTGCGCACCAGCAAGGCGCCGGTCTCATCGACGCCGGACACGCGGCCGATGGTTTTCCCGTCGCCGACCTGCACCACGACATCCTGCTCGAAGTAGCGGTCGAACTTGTTCCATTCGTCCCGGAAGAAAGCGAACCCCTCGTCGCGATACAAGCCGATGTACTCGAGCAGCCGGTTCAGAACCGCCGACAACAAGCGGGACCCATCCGGAACGTCGTCGCAGATCGTTGCCAGATCGACCGCGGGCTTGTCGATTTGCCGCATCACTTCGGGCGGAAAACGCAGATTCAGCCCGATTCCCGCGACAACGCGCCGCTGTTCGTCGGCGCCGTGGGTCTCAACGAGGATGCCGCCCAACTTGCGGTTGCCGCTGAGCAGATCGTTCGGCCATTTCACGCTGAGGCCGAAAACCTCCAGGTCGCCGAGCCCGGCGCGCAAGGCCAGCGCGACAACGGGACCCAAAGCCAGAATGCGGTCCAGCGGCAACGGAAACTCCCGCACCAGCGAGAAATACAGTCCGGCGCCGCCGGGACTTTGCCATTGATGGCCGCGCCGCCCGCGTCCCGCGGACTGCTCGCGCGCGATGATCAGACAATTGCCGGATTTGCCGCCCCGCAGCCTGCGCAGGGCTTCGTCGTTGGTCGAGTCGATCCGGTCGAACGCGAAAACTTCGCCCAACCCCCGCCGCAGGCCGTGCGGCAGGTCTTTCACCAGCGAATGCAGATCGATTTCCGGCATTTTGTGGAAAGCCCCGGCGAAGACGGCCTCCGCGGGGGCCGCAACTCTCATTCAGCGGATTCAACGGCCTCGTCGGTTGGGAGCTCGTCGCCGCGGCGGATTTTTCCTATCACGGAAGCCGCTTCGAGCATGACGACGATGCTTGCCGCCATGACCGCGAGGCTCAGCACGAGAAGCAGCCAGTTGCCCGAACGATAGTAGTCGAACAGGTACCATAGGCTGGCCCAGAAAGCCACGAATACGATGAAGATCATCGGCGCCAGGGTAAAGATCGAGGGCCGCTTCAGCCGCATCAGGTACACCGAAAGCACCAGCAGGGTGAGGCTTGCGAGAATCTGGTTGGAAGCACCGAAAATCGGCCAGATCAACATGCCGCCGTCGCCCGGATACTCGCCGTTGGTCGCGCCGAAAGCCAGCGTCAGACAGCAGCCCACGGCAACCAGGGTGGAGATGTAGTTGTTCTTGAGAAATCCGATCGAATAGATGTTGCCCCATTCCTGGATGATGTAGCGCTGCAATCGCAGGCCCGCGTCCATCGTGGTGCCGGCGAACAGCACGACCATTACCGCCAGCATGGTTTCGGAAAAAGTGAAGGGTATGCCCCAGCCCTCGGTGATCAGGGCCGCGCCTCCGGCAATGAACGCGCTTGCGGCGCCGTCGCCGAAATTGGCGTAAAGCGCGCTCCATTCAACGCTGGTTACGGCATACAGCGAACCGGTCACCGCGGTGATCGTGATCAGCGCCAGCGAACCTTCGCCGAGGGCGCCGAGATAGCCGACGAACCGCGCGTCCTTCTCGTTGTTCAACTGCTTCGAACTCGTGCCCGAAGAAACGATGCCGTGGAATCCCGACAGGGCGCCGCAGGCGATGGTCACGAACAGGATAGGGAACAGCGGCGGCGTTCCTTCCGCGAGATTCTCGTTGATCATCGGCGCGGTCACGTCGGGCAGGGAGATGAAAACCGCGCTGTACAGCACGAGCAGGCCGAGCACGAGTTGCGCGCCGTTGATGTAGTCCCGCGGCTGCAGCAGCAGCCATACCGGCAGCATCGAGGCGATGCCGGCGTAAATGAACAGGATGACGATCCAGTTGCCGTGGGGTCCGAGCAGGACGCCGTCCCAGGCGGACTCCGTCTCGATCGGCCACAAGGTGCCCAGGTAGATCGTGAAGTACAGGATGCTGACGCCGATCAGGGAAATCATGAACAGATTGATCTTGCGCCGGATCAGCACGCCAACCGCGATCGCCACCGGAATCGCGGCCCAGGCGGGTATGATGGAAGTCTCGATATCCACCATTTCGCCGGCGATGATGGTGCCGAATACGGCGTTGACCATCAGCAGCAGCAGGAAGATCACCACCATGAACAGGGCGCGGGTGCGGGCGCCGACGACATCCTCCGACAGCGCGCCCATGGAACGCGCGTTGTGCCGGTTGCTGGCCCAGAGCGCGCCCATGTCGTGTACGCCGGCGAAGAAGATCGAGCCCAGGGTCACCCAGATCAGGGCCGGCAGCCAGCCCCAATAGACCGCGATGGCGGGCCCGACGATCGGCGCGGCGCCGGCCACCGCGGTGAAATGCGAACCCCACAATACGTATTTGTTGGTCGGCACGTAATCGACCGCATCGTTGAAACGATTGGCGGGCGTGACGTATTCCGGATCCAGCCGGTAGATCTTCTCGGCGATGAAGCGGGAATAGACGAACCAGCCGAAAGCGAAGCCGGCCAGCCCGAACAGAACGATGAATACCGAAGACATTAGGCGCTCTCCCCAGATGCAGCAAGCCGAAGCATCATAGCAACATGCCGCCCGCGTACACAATCGCCGAAACCTTGGCGAGGTCAGTGCCATCCGGGTCGCCGCGGCCACCGTGTTGGAAAGTGTTGCGGACGCCGTGAATACATCCATGCAGGCTTCGGGCTCGGCGTCCTGTCTCGCACGCCCGCCACACTTTCCAACACGGTGGCGGCGGCTAGGCAGTGCGGCTTGCACAGCGCCAGTCGCCGTCGTGCGGATAGAGTGTAGCGGGCGTGTGAGGCATGTATGCCGAACGCGAAGCCTGCAAGGGTGTAGGCAAGCGTTTGTCATGCGAAGCTTCGTGCGCGGCCGGAACGACACCAAGCTGTGCTTGACGGGTGGACCGTATCTACGGCGTCCGCCGCACTCTCTCCGCACGATGGCGACGGATCGGAGCCGCTGACGTCAGGAATTTACCGAACCTGATTCCTGCGATTTCGAGTCTCGGAGTTGACCTAGTTCGGAGAAACTGAGCACCAGGTTCAGGCGGCGGAACAGTTCGTAGGTGAGCCAGAAGCAGCCGATTACGATAATAAGCAGCATGCCCCAGCGCATCAGCGCGGCATAGAACAGATTGTCGAATATCGGCAACTGGAAGGTGAACAATTGCAACTGGGCGCCCCGGTCGAGCATCCAGTGCCAGGCGCTGTGCGCGAGCAAGGCGGAAAGCAATATGCAGCCGATGCGCTCGGCGACCAGGTGGCGGAACAGCAGGTTGAGCACCGGGATGACGAGAACCAGGATCAGTATCTGCCCGAGTTCGACGCCGACGTTGAACGCCAGCAGGGAAGAGATCAGATGGCCGCCGGCGAATTGCAGGGTCTCGCTGAACAGGAAGGAAAAGCCGAAACCGTGTACGAGCCCGAATCCGAACGACACTATCCAGCGTCGCTCCGGTCTGGCGCCAACGATGTTCTCGAAGGCCATGTAGACGATCGAGAGTGCGATCAGCGTCTCGATCAGCGGCGGAAACCAGAGCGCGCGCGGCGCCACGCCCATGGCCGAAGCGATCAGGGTGATCGAATGGGCGATGGTGAACGATGTGACCACGGGGATCAGATGCCTGAGACTGCGCACCGGAATCACCAGGCAGAACAGGAATAGCAGGTGGTCGATGCCTTCGAGGATGTGCCAGAAGCCCATGACGATGAAGCGCAGGGACGCCTGGTGCCAGCGCGGGTCAAGTTCGACCAGACCCGGATTGCCGAGATAGTTGAAGGGCCGTTCGCCGCCATCGGGCAATACGAAGCGCAGCACCGTTCTCGTCTCGTCGGACAAAGTGCCAAGTTGCGGATCGACCGCGAAGTCCGAGTCCCCGGATTCGATGGGATAGGTTACGAGGATGTCGAGCATGCCCTGGCGCCAGAACAGGTTGACCTCGTCGTTGAGCGGCGGCGAATGGATGTTCTCCAATGCGGTTTCGAAGTCGGTGAATGCGCGGCTCGAGGGCAGCGATACCCGCGCGGCCTCAAGATACTTCTCCTCGAGCTCCACGCCGTTTTCGTAGAAATGCAGGGATTCGGTGATGTACACCCGGGCCGCGTCGCGCAAGGCGAAATCGGCATCGCTGATCCGCAGATAGCCGGGGCCGCGCAAGGGAAAACTGATCTCGCCGAAGGCTTCCATCGGAATGCGCAGCAGCGCGGTGAGCGTGTCGCCCTCGGGCTTGACGAAGGCGTAGACGGTGACCCGGCTCGGGATGTCGTGAGCCGAACCCGCCGCCGGGAACATCAGCAGGCCGGCCAGCATCGCGCCCGCGGCCAGCAAGCGCGCAAAACCGCTGCTTTTCATCGTGCGTCCTCCTGGAATTTTCGCGCCGGGCGATTTTTCGGCGTGACGAGTTTTCCCTGGAAAATCCCATCCATGGAATTTTTCATCATCGCAAAACAAAATCGTGGTTTTGTTTTGCTCCCGAATCCGATGGCTTGCGCCATCGGATTCGGCCGCATATCCCTGCGCCGCAGGGAAGCCGCGATCAAATCGCGGCTTCCCTAGTATACTGTGCCGAAATGAGGCAGTATACTCGCTCGGACAAGGGCCAATCGGGCCTTCCATTACACAAGAGGAGATCAAGAATGACCAAGATCAAACTGCTGGCCGGAGTCGTCTTGGCCGCCGCCCTGGTTGCTCTGGGGATCGGTCATAGCCATATGCAGGCGCCCAGCGTCGCCGCCAGCGACGATGTCATGGCGCCGCATTTCCTCGTTGATCCGCTCTGGCCGAAGCCCCTGCCCAACCACTGGGTGCAAGGCAACACCATCGGCGTGGACGTGGATGAACGGGATCACATCTTCATCGTGCATCGCAACACGGAGTCCCAGTTCATGCGCATCCAGGAGATCGGCCTCTACGCCGGCGTGGCGGAATGTTGCACTCCGGCGCCTCCGATTCTCGAATTCGACCTTGAAGGCAACCTTATCAACGCCTGGGGCGGCCCGATGGAAGGCGCGCCGTATCAGTGGCCCGAATCCAACCACGGCATTGAAGTCGCTCCCGACGGCAACGTCTGGATCGGCGGCAACGGCGGCGGCGACTCCCACGCGCTGGTGTTCACGCGGGACGGCGAGTACGTCCGCACGGTCGGCGTTCCGGGCCGGGATGTGGACAGCAACAGCGAAACGCATTACGGCCGCATCGCGGAAATCGCCATCGACGAGGCGGCCGGCGAGGTTTATTTCGCCGACGGCTACACGCACAAGCGCGTCGCCGTGGTTGATCTCGAAGGCAACTTCCTGCGCTACTGGGGCGCCTACGGCAATCGCCCCGACGACGACGCCGACGTGACCTACACGCCGGGCGTGCCGGGCCCCGACCAATTCCGCGGCCCGG
Organism: Pseudomonadales bacterium; assembly: GCA_963664805.2. Taxonomy (GTDB): domain Bacteria; phylum Pseudomonadota; class Gammaproteobacteria; order Pseudomonadales; family Pseudohongiellaceae; genus UBA9145. The sequence goes on from OY761612.1 coordinate 1,858,472, forward strand.
TCCACTGCGCCGAGCCGTCCAACGACGGGCTGGTCTACGTCTGCGACCGCGGCGCCGACCGCATCCAGGTGTTCCGCACCGACGGCACCTACGTGCGGGAAGTGATCATCTCGCCCGCCACGCTCGCGCAAGGCTCCACTTGGGATATCGCTTTCTCGCCCGATGACGAACAGGAGTTCATCTATCTGGCCGACGGTCAGAACTTCAAGATCTACATCATCGACCGCGAATCCATGGAAGTGCTGTACACCTTCGGTGACGGCGGCAGGCAGCCCGGGCTGTTTTTCGCCCCGCACAGCATCGCCACCGACTCCCTGGGCAACATCTACACAACCGAGACCTACGAAGGCAAGCGGGTGCAGAAGTTCCTCTATCAGGGCATGAGGCCGGTTACCGTCACCGACCGCGCCCCGACCTGGCCGCCCGACGAACTGTAAGCGTCTCCGGCAAGAGCTCTAGCCAAAGGGCCGCATCGCCATCCGATGCGGCCCTTTTTCATGGCTTTGCCGAATATGGAATGTTGAGGCTGAAACTTGAGTTTGTTTCCGTAACTAGCTACCTTTCTAGTCAAGTTCATGCAAACAGAGGTGAACGCTCTTGTACCTTGTCAATGTCCATCAAGCCAAAACCCAGCTCTCGCGATTGCTGGTCCGCGCGGAAGCGGGCGAGGAAGTGGTAATCGCCCGGCGCGGCGAGCCTGTTGTGCGACTTGTCGCGTGCAAGGCCAAGGGGTCGCGTCAGCCCGATGTCCTGAAGGACAAGATCTCCATACCCGAGGACTTTTTCGATCCGCTGCCGGAAGACGAACTGAAAGCGTGGGAAGGCGGATAATTTGACGGTTCTGCTGGACACCCACGCGTTTCTCTGGTGGCTTGCCGATAGCGGTCGGCTTTCGCAAGCCGCCCACAACGTTATTGCGGAGCCGTCAAGCGATGTCTTGGTCAGCGCCGCATCCGCCTGGGAGATCGCAACCAAGTTTCGAATCGGCAAGCTGCCGGATTGCGGGGCGGTGGCGCTCGATGTCGCGGGCCACATTGCGAAACAGGATTTCAGCGCGTTGGCCGTCAGCGTCGCGGATGCCGAAAGCGCCGGACGACTGTCCGGTCCCCATCGTGACCCATTCGACCGGATGCTGGCCGCGCAAGCCCTGGCGCGCGATCTCCCCATCGTCTCAGTCGATCCGGTTTTCGCCCACTTTGGCGTCCGGCGCCTCTGGTAAGGATATCCACGTTTCCCTGCTTACGATCGCGCAGCGCCGCCCGCCCCCACTATTCAATTCATTTTCTCATGGGCATATACTGGCGAGAAATTTCATCCGCACAGCCCACGGGACATCGATATGAAAATCAACAGATCGACCCTGATCATCGCGCTGGTCGCCATGCTCGTTCTGGCTGCGCTGTTCGTCGGACAGAACAGAATGGAGCAGGCGCCGCAGGCGGCCAGCAGCGACCAGCTCGTTCCGCATTTCGAAGTGGATCCCTTCTGGCCGCAGCCCCTGCCCAACCAGTGGCTGCTCGGCCGCACCATCGGCGTCGCCGTCGACGCCAGGGACCATGTCTTCATCGTGCATCGCGATTCCCCGGACATGTTCATGAGCCAGGAACTCGGGCTCGACCGGGGCGTTGCGTCCTGCTGCACCGCGGCGCCGCCGATTCTCGAATTCGATCCGGACGGAAATCTGGTGAACGCCTGGGGCGGCCCGGTTGAGGGCGGCGAATACGAATGGCCGGCATCCAATCACGGCATCGAAGTCGCGGCGAACGGCGATGTCTGGATCGGCGGCAACGGCAGCACCGACTCCCATATCCTCGTATTCACCCGCGACGGGGATTACATCCGCACCATCGGCGAACCGGGCAATCTGCCGGACAGCAACAGCACCACGCATTTTTCCCGGGTTGCAGAAATCGCCATCGATAGCGCGAACAACGAAGCATGGATCGCCGACGGCTACGGCAATCGCCGGGTGGTCGTGCTCGACGCCACCACCGGCGAGTTCAAGAATTTCTGGGGCGCCTACGGCAATCAGCCAGATGACGAGGCCGACAATACCTATATTCCCGGCGAACCGCTGCCGCAGCAATTCCGGCCGCCGGTGCATTGCGCCGAACCTTCGGCGGACGAACTGATCTACGTCTGCGACCGGGGCGCGGACCGCATACAGGTTTTCCGGCGCGACGGCACCTTCGTCAAGGAAGGGCTGGTTGCTCCGGCCACCTTGTCGGGCTCGACCTGGGACATCTCTTTCTCCCACGACCCGGAACAGGAGTTCATCTATCTGGCAGACGGCTCCAACATGCTGGTGCACGTTCTGGACCGCGAATCGCTGGAAGTGCTCTACACTTTCGGTGACGGCGGACGCCAGCCGGGGCTGTTCTTCGGCACCCACAGCATCGTCACCGACTCGGCCGGCAACGTCTACACGACGGAAACCTATGAAGGCAAGCGCGTGCAGAAGTTCGTGCACCGGGGCCTCGTTCCGCTTGGCGACATCCGCCCGGGAGCGCCCTGGCCCGCCTCGGAAATCCACTAGGCGGTTTTGCGGGAGATTCAATGCCATGAAGTCGCGAAGCCTGTTGCTCGTCCTTGCAACCCTGTTTGGCGCGGCCGCCATGGCGGCCGAACAGGTCAATGTGAATTACCAATACGACGGCAACCACCGCGCCGACTTCAGCCGCGCGCGGGGCAGCTTGCAGTTGGGAGAGTTCACGGATGAGCGCGGCCTCGCGGATGGGAGCGTCATTGTCGAAGGCTTCCAGGCCGAAGCCGGCATGTCCGAATTGCTGCGAAACGCCCTCGTCCAGGGATTCGAACACGGCAACGCCACACTCGTTGCAAGCGACGGAGACTTCGTCGTCAGCGGGGGCCTGACTTCAATCGAAAACGCGGAAGTCGACGACGGCATCCAGTTGACGATGCGGGTCAACCTGCAACTCAACCGCGGCGGCCGCGCCATCTGGCAAACCAGCCTCTTCGGCCGCGGCACAGCCGAAGACATCGCCACCGCAACTCGCGCGGCCCTTACACGACTCATCCGCGAATTGATGAACGACGACTATTTTCTGATTGAGCTGCGGTAATTGAGAATCGCCGTACACAAGCATAGAATCCCAATTCGTTTATCGTTGCGGGAAACTATCGGGAGGCTGGAAATGCGAAAGACGACAGGAATACTGGCGCTTGGGGCGGCGGCGATCTTTTTCGCCGGCGTTGGCAAAGCCGCGGAGCGGGTCAGCGATTTTTCGCTGATCGACCACCAGGGCAAATTTCACCAACTCAGCCGCTACACCGACCACGACGCGGTAGTGCTGTTTTCCCATGTGCGCGACGACCGGGATTCGCGCCGGGCGCTTGCCGCGTTTAACGACTTGACCGGGGAATTCGCCGACAGCGATGTCGCCTTCTTCGTGCTCGACTCCAGCGGCGAAACCGACAAGTCGGTGTTGATCCGCGATGCCGAACGGAACGGCGTGGAAGTTCCCGTGCTGATGGATGACACGCGGCTCGTGGCGAAGGAACTCGGCCTCGGCAACGCCGCCGAAGTCGTCATTCTCGACCCGGAGCGCCGGGAAAACCTGTTCAGAGGCGTCATCAACAACCGCTTCGCCGCGGAAGACCGCTCGCGCCGCGCCAGCGAGCATTACGCCGCGGACGCCTTGCGGCAGGCGCTGTCGGGCGCCGCGCCCGATGTCCCGGCGCTGGCGAGCGGCGCCGGCGCCATCGAATTCGATCCCGGCGCCGGCGTTTCCTACGCCGAAGACATCGTTCCCATCCTCGAACGCCGCTGTCTGGCCTGTCATACCGATGGCGGCATCGCGCCTTTCGCGATGAGCAATCACCAGATCGTGCAAGGCTGGTCGCCGATGATCCGCGAAGTGCTGTACACCAAGCGCATGCCTCCGGGCCAGATCGACAACGAGTATGTGCACGAGTTCAAGGACGTGTCGCATATCACGATCGATGAAACGCGGACCCTGGTGCAATGGATCGACGAAGGCGCGCGTTTCGACGGCGGCGAAGATCCCCTGCCCGGCTTGCAGCCCGAGTTCGTCAAGTGGGCTTACGGCGAACCCGACCTCGTATTGCCGATTCCGCCCCAGCAGATACCCGCGACCGGCGTGCTGGACTTTTACAATCTCAATGTTCCACTTCCCATCGAAGAAGACATCTGGGTGCGGGCGGTGGAATTCGAAGCCGGCGACCCGGCGGTGCTGCACCATATTCTCGCCTTCGCCTATGGCCCCGACGGTGTGAGCGAGTTCGATATCCTGAACCAGGGTGTCGGCCTTGGCGCCTACGCTCCGGGCAACGAGATCAACACCTACCCCGAAGGCGCCGGCTTCCCGCTCAAGGCCGGCGGCGGCCTGCTCTTGCAGATGCACTACACCACTTCCGGCCGCGAAACCGTGGACGCCTCGGAAATCGCCCTGTATCTCTGGGACGAGGAACCCGAACGCGTGGTGATCGGCGGTTCGGCGGCCGAACTCGACATCGAAATCGCGCCATTCTCCCGCCAGGAAATGACCGCCACCAAGACCTTCCGCGAGGATGTCTACCTGTCGATGCTCGGGCCGCATATGCACTATCGCGGCTATGACGCCCGCTTCAATCTGATCTATCCGGACGGCGAAAGCGAAGAGATTCTCAACGTGCCGAACTACCAGTTCAACTGGCAGAAAATCTACGACTTCAAGGATCCCCTGTTCATTCCGGCCGGCACGGAACTCGAGTTCATCGGCACCTTCGACAACACCGAGTCGAATCCCTTCAATCCGGACGCTTCCCAAACCTTGCGCTGGGGCGAACAGACATGGCAGGAGATGTTCTTCGGTTTCTATCGCTACGTGGAAGCGGGAGAAGGCGGATAAGACCGAGCGGCGGCGCCATGCGACTCCAGCTTTCCGCCTCCGCATTGCTGTTCGCCGCCTGGTCCTTGGCGGCGCCGGCGCTGGGCGACACCGTGCTGTTGGAGAACGTGAACGGATACACCCTCGACGGCGGCCGCGAACTGATTCGATTCTCCGCCCTGCAATTCACCGACGGAGAGGTTGACCGCATTTTCGGCGCGGACGACGTGCTGCCGGAAAATGCGGACCGGCGTGTCGACGGCGCCGGCGGGACCGTGATTCCGGGCCTGATCGACGCGCACGGCCACGTGTTCAGCCACGGCCGGGCGCTGCTTTCCGTGATCCTGACCGGCGCGGCTTCGGAACGGGAAGCGGCGCAAAGAGTGGCGGATTTCGCCGCGGAAAATCCCGAAGTCGAATGGATCCAGGGCCGGGGCTGGAACCAGGTGCTCTGGGAGAGCAACGAATTTCCGGGCGCCGCCAGTCTCGACGCGGTGGTCGGCGACCGGCCGGTATGGCTCGGACGCGTCGACGGTCATGCCGCCTGGGCAAATTCGCTGGCGATGGAAATGGCGGGCGTGACGGCGCAAAGCGAAGACCCGGACGGCGGACAGATTATCCGGGACGCCGACGGCAATCCCACCGGCGTATTCATCGACACGGCAATGGGCCTCGTCTCCGGAATCATTCCCCAACCCGGCCGCGAGGAGATCAAGCGGACGCTTGCGGTTTCCATGCGGGATCTCGCCGGCTGGGGCCTGACCAGCGTCCATGACGCCGGTTCGGGCAGTGCGGTGATCGCCGCGTTCAGGGAGTTGCTCGAAGCGGGCGAAATGCCGATTCGCGTCAACCTGATGCTGGCGGCGAGCGATGAATTCTACGAGGAGCGTCTGGCGGAAGGCCATTTCCGCGATGCGAACGACTTTTATGCGATGCATTCGGTCAAGGTGGTGGGCGACGGCGCCCTCGGCAGCCGCGGCGCCGCCTTGCTGGAAGAATACTCCGACGATCCGGGCAATCACGGTCTGCTGCGCTACACCGACGAGCAATTGGAGTACCTGATGCGCGCGGCGATGAACGCCGGCTTCCAGGTCAACACCCACGCCATCGGCGACGCCGCCAACCAGATTGTGCTCGATACCTACGAGCAACTCATCATTGAGACCGGCAGGGGCGACCTGCGGCACCGGGTCGAACACGCCCAGGTGCTGACCTTCGACGATATCCTGCGTTTCGCCGAACTCGGCGTAGTCCCCTCGATGCAAGCGGTCCACGCCACCAGCGACAAGAACATGGCCGAGGACCGGCTGGGACCGGTGCGCATTCAGGGCGCCTACGCCTGGCGCAAATTGCTCGAAACCGGCGTGGTCATCGCCAACGGCTCGGATTTTCCGGTCGAGCATCCGAATCCTTTCCATGGCCTGCACGCATCGGTCACGCGCCAGGATCAGGCCAACGAACCCGACGGCGGCTGGTATCCCGAAGAGAACATGACGCTGGAAGAAGCCTTCGCCAGTTTCACCATCGACGCCGCCTGGGCCGGGCATCAGGAAGACGTGCTGGGGACGCTCGAACCGGGCAAGAAAGCCGACTTTCTATTGCTCGACCGGGATTTGTTCAATATTCCCGCGAGCGAAATCCGGCAGATCCAGGTGCTGGAAACCTGGGTCAACGGCGAACTGGTATATTCCCGCGCAGGCGAGGCTTCGCTCCGCGGAGAATGACAATGGGGTCGAATCGCTCTCTTTTGTCGCGGAATCTCGTCGGTATTGGCGCAATTTTAATGAGATTCTGCGACTGAGCTTCGCTTCGCGCGGAATGACGGAAACGATGTGCGCGATAGATAGCAGTGGAATTTAACTGGAAGGCGGAAACGAACTATGAAAATCGTCGAATCATCGCTATTTTTACTACTGACATTAACGGTCGCGGTCGCATGCGGCCCGGCGCCGCAAGGAGGCGATGAAAGTATGAATACGGGCATTTTCAGCGCCGGGGAAGTCGCCCGCTGGCGGGAGCGCGCGGCCAGGGTCGAGATTCTGCGGGACCGCTGGGGCATCGCCCACATCTATGGCGAGACCGACGCCGATACGGTCTTCGGCGCCTTGTACGCCCAGGCCGAAGACGACTTCAACCGGGTCGAAACCAACTATATCAACGCCATGGGCAGGCTGGCCGAAGCCGAAGGCGGTGGCGAGATCTATCGCGACCTGCGCATGCGGCTGTTCATTCGTCAGGGCGAGATGGAAGAACTGTACGAAAGCAGCCCCGACTGGCTGAAACAGTTGATGGACGCTTTTGCCGACGGCCTGAACTATTACCTGTACACCCATCCCGAGGTCACGCCCCGGGTATTCCGCCGCTTCGAACCCTGGATGGCGCTCACCTTCACCGAAGGCTCGATCGGCGGCGATATCGAACGCGTCAACATTGCCAGACTGCGCGATTTTTATGGCCCGGGCGACATGATCGCCACGACCGACGAGCTGGTGGTCGACATGGAACCGCGGGGCTCCAACGGCTTTTCCATCGCGCCCTCCAACTCGGCCACGGGCAACGCGCTGTTCCTGATCAATCCCCACACCTCGTTCTTTTTCCGCTCCGAGTTGCACATGGTCAGCGAGGAAGGCCTCAATGCATACGGGGCCGTAACCTGGGGCCAGTTCTTCATCTACCAGGGTTTCAACGAGAACACCGGCTGGATGCACACTTCGAGCCGGGCCGACGCCATCGACGAGTACCTGGAAACCATCGTCGAACGCGAGGACGGCTATTACCACGTCTATGGCGACGAAGAAAGACGCTTGCAGGAAAGCCAGGTCGAAATCGACTACCGCGACGGCGATTCCATGAGCACGCGCGAGTTTACCGTGTATCACAGCCATCACGGTCCGATCATCCGGGAACAGGACGGCCGGTGGGTCGCCATCAGCCTGATGGAAGAGCCGGTGCGGGCCTTGACCCAATCCTGGCGGCGCACCAAGTCGCGCAATTACATGGAATTCAACGCCAGCATGGAATTGCTGACGAATTCCTCCAACAACACCGTCTATGCCGACTCCGACGGCAATATCGCCTATTACCATGGCAACTTCATTCCGCGCCGCGACCCCTCCTTCGACTGGAACGCGCCGCTCGACGGCAGCAATCCGGCGACCGACTGGCAGGGCCTGCATCCGCTAGACGAATTGATCACCGTGTTCAATCCGCCGAACGGCTGGATTCAGAACACCAACAACACGCCGTTCTCGGCGGCGGGCGAATACAGCCCCCGGGAAGAAGACTATCCGGCCTACATGGCGAACAATCCCGAAAATCCGCGCGGCATCCATGCCGTCCGGGTACTCGAAGGCAAGACCGACTTCACGCTCGATTCGCTGATCGAGGCCGCCTACGACTCGCTGCTGACCGCCTTCGAGCCACTGGTCCCGGCCTTGCTCGCCGCCGCCGAAGAGGCGCCCGCGGACGATCTCCGAGAGCAACTCGCCTTGCTCGCCGATTGGGACTATCGTTTTGGCGTCGATTCGGTCGAAACGACGCTGGCGGTGTATTGGGCCCAGACGCTGATGAGCAGCGTCAACGCCGAGGCGAACGCCGCGGGAATCAATATCTACGAATACATGGCGGCGAACGCGGGCGCGGCGCAAAAACTGGACGCCTTGCGCGACGCCTCCGCCGAATTGCAGTCCGACTGGGGTTCCTGGCGGGTGCCCTGGGGCGAAGTAAATCGCTACCAGCGCATCAATGGCGATATCGTGCAACAGTTCAACGACGAGGAGGAAAGCTGGCCCGTCGGATTCGCTTCGGGACGCTGGGGCGCGCTGGCGTCATTCGGCAGTCGCAAGTATCCCGGCACGCGGCGCATGTACGGCACCAGCGGCAACAGTTTCGTCGCGGCAGTGGAATTCGGCAGCCCCCTGCGCGCCAGGGCGATTACCGTCGGCGGCCTGCAAAGCGACCCGTCTTCGCCGCATTTCGACGACCAGGCGGAAATGTACGCGGGCGGCGAGTTTCGCGACGTGCTGTTCTATCGGGACGACGTGGAAGCGAATCTCGAGCGCCGATACAATCCGGGCAATTGATTGTCGCGCCTGTATCGGCACGCTTGCCCCCACCAAATCCGCGCTGCGGATTTGGTGGGGGTGAACCCCGAGACAAACGGAAACAATCATGACCCAGAACCCCGGTCGACACTTTCTCCAGATTCCCGGGCCGACCAACGTGCCCGAGCGCATATCCCTGGCCATGGCGAAGGCCGTGATCGACCATCGCGGCGCCGACTTTCCCGAACTGACCTTGCGGATATTTGAAAATCTGCGAAAGGTCTTCGCGACCGAAAGTCCGGTGTTGATGTTCCCCTCATCCGGAACCGGCGCCTGGGAAGCCGCCCTGGTCAATACGCTTTCCCCCGGCGAGAAGGTGCTGGCCTTCGAGACCGGCCATTTTTCCACCTTGTGGAAAGAAGTCGCGCAAAAACTCGACCTCGAAGTGGTTTGGGTCGAAGGAGACTGGCGCCGGGGAATCGACCCGCAGCTCGTCGAAGACCGGCTGCGGCGGGACAGCGGCATCGCCGCCGTACTCGCGATGCACAACGAGACCTCGACCGGCGCGACCAGCGACATCGCCGCCGTGCGCGCCGCCATGGATGCCCGCAATCATGACGCCCTGCTGTTGGTGGACGCTATCTCCTCGCTGGCCTGCGCCCCCCTGCCGATGGACGATTGGGGCATCGACGTTGTCATCAGCGGCTCCCAGAAAGGCCTGATGCTGCCGCCGGGGCTCGGATTCAACGCCGCCGGTCCCAAGGCCCTGGATCGCGCCAAACGTTCGACCTCGCGCAATGCTTATTGGAATTGGCGGACCATGCTCGACAACAACGGCCAGGGCTATTTTCCCTACACGCCGGCGACGACCCTGCTGTACGGACTCGACGAGGCGCTCGCGATGCTGCTCGAGGAAGGCATGGACAACGTATTCGCCCGCCACGCCCGCCATGCCGGCGCGACGCGGGCGGCGGTCGCGGCCTGGGGGCTGGAAAACGTCTGCGTCAACGAACACGAATTCAGCAATTCCACCACCGCGCTATTGCTGCCCGAAGGCAATGACGCGGACCGGCTGCGAGAAATCATCCTCGAACGCTTCAACATGTCGCTGGGAACCGGCCTGGGCAAGCTCAAGGGCCGCTGTTTCCGTATCGGGCATCTCGGCAACTTCAACGACCTGATGCTCGCGGGAACCCTGAGCGGCGTGGAGATGGGACTGGAACTGGCGGGCGCGCCGTTCCGCAAAGGCGGCGTAAACGCTGCACTCGAACATCTGGCGGCGCACACATCTACCGGGGGCAAGTAGCCCGTCCATCACTCCCCCTTTGGGGGAGTCAAATTTGCAACGCAAATTTGGTGGGGGTCGGACAGGCGCCCCGGAATCAAAAGGAGACCAACATGGATCCAGCCACCGCCGTCAACACCAGCGCCGCCGTTTCCCTGCTCGGCTTCGGCGCGCTCATCTTTCTGCTGCTGTTCCTGATCGCGAAGTGGAAATGGCACGTCTTCTTCGCCCTGCTGATTCCGATCATGCTGTTCGGGATCTTGCCCGGCATCCAGCAGAACAATTTCATCGACGCTTTCGAGAGCGGCTTCGGAACCACGCTGGGTTCGATCGGCGTCGTCATCGTGCTCGGCTCGATCATCGCCGAAGCGCTCAAGCATACCGGCGGCATCCAGGTCATCACCCGTTCGATGGTGAACCTGGTGGGCTCGGCGCGCATGCCGCTGGCGCTGACCCTGACCGGCTTCATCATCGGCATCGCGATCTTCTCGGACGTCGCCTACGTCATTCTCAACCCCCTGGTGCATTCCGCCGCCCGCACCATGAACGTCGGCATCGCCGCCATGTCCACTGGGCTCGTCGGCGCGCTGCAATTGACCCATGCCATCGTGCCGCCGACGCCCGGACCGCTCGCGGCCGCGGCGCTGGTCGGCGCCGACATCGGCAAGACCATCATCTACGGCGGAATCGCCTGCCTGTTCGGCTCGCTGGCGTGCTGGGCATGGGGCAAGTTCGTCTGCGGTCCGCGCGTGAAAACTCCGGCGAGCGACGAGTTCGGCAGCGTCGAAAGCAGTCTCGACGGCGGCGAAAACCTGCCTTCGACGCTCAGCTCCTATACGCCCATCGTGATCCCCATCCTGCTGATCGCGGCCCAAAGCGTGGTATCGCTGGTATACGAAGATGGCCATATCCTGCGCAGCGTCTTTCGCTACCTGGGCTGGCCGGTGGTCGCGCTGTCGATCGGCGTCTGGCTCGCCTATCGCAATATCCGCAGCGCCGAACAACGCGAACAATCGCGCGACGCCTGGGTCGAAGCCGCCCTGAAGACTTCGGCGATGATCCTGGTGGTTACCGGACTCGGCGGTTCGCTGAGCGCCATCCTGCGCGGCACTCCGGCGGTCGACTACATCGCGGCGCTGTTCACCGATTTCGGCCTGCCGGCGATTCTGCTGCCCTTCACCATCGGCATCATCGGCAACATGATCACCGGTTCGACCACGGTCGGAGTGATCACCGCGGCTTCGCTGAGCGCGCCCATGCTCGGCAATCTCGGCCTGTCGCCGGAGGCCGCGATGCTCGCCGGCGCCAGCGGCTCGGTCATCATCAAGTACGTCAACAGCAGTTATTTCTGGGTCTGCACTTCGCTGTCGCGGCTCAGCGTACCCGACGCCGTATTCAGTTACGGCGGGGCGACGCTGATGGGCGGACTGGTTTCTTTCGCGGCTGTATGGGTATTCTGGGTAACGGGCCTCGTCTAGCCAGGCGGACATTTGAAATTTTCCCGGAGGTGTTGTTATGCAATTGCAAGATGAGGGCCTGTTGCATACCAGGGCGTATTTCGATGGCGGCTGGCATGAGGCGGACGACGGCGCGACCACTCCCGTTCTGAATCCGGCGACGGGCGAAACCCTTGCGCAGGTTTCGCGCTGCGGGCAAGCCGAAACCCGCCGCGCCATCGCCGCCGCGCATCGTGCGTTTCTGGACTGGCGGCAGCGCACCGCGGAAGAGCGGGCGGCGGCTTTGGGCCGGCTGCACGACTTGATAATGGCCAACCTCGAAGACCTGTCCAGGATTCTGACGATCGAACAAGGCAAACCACTGGCCGAAGCGCGCAAGGAGGTCGAAATCGGCGCGGGCTACATCAAGTGGTTTGCGGAGGAAGCGCGCCGGGTGTATGGCGATACCATTCCGAGCCCCCGCAAGGACCACCGCTTGCTCGCCATCAAGCAGCCGGTCGGCGTGGCCGCGTGTATCACGCCGTGGAACTTTCCCAACGCCATGCTCGCGCGCAAGCTCGGTCCGGCGCTGGCCAGCGGCTGCACCGTGGTCTGCAAGCCCGCCAATGCGACTCCACTGTCGGCTCTCGCCCTGGCCGAACTTTCCGCGCGCGCCGGAATTCCCGCCGGCGTCGTCAACGTGCTGTGCGGGGATACGCAAGCCATCGGCGCCGAACTGACTTCCAGTCCGACGGTGCGCAAATTGACGTTTACCGGCTCCACCGAGGTGGGAAAACTGCTGTTGGAGCAATGCGCCGCAACGGTCAAGCGTACTTCGATGGAGCTAGGCGGCAATGCGCCGTTCATCGTGTTCGACGATGCCGATCTCGACGCCGCCGTACAGGGCGCCCTCGCCTGCAAGTACCGCAATGCCGGCCAGACCTGTGTCTGCGCCAACCGGATTTTCGTGCAGTCCGGGATATATCCGGATTTCGCCGAACGATTCGCCGCGGCTTCGGCGGCCCAGCAAATCGGCAACGGGCTCGACGGCGACACCGTCATAGGTCCATTGATCGACCGTCGGGCGGCCGATTCGGTGCTTGAGATGATCGAAGACGCCATGATGCTTGGCGCCGAAGTCGTAACCGGTGGCAAGCGGGCCGGGAATGGAGAGTGCTTCGTGGAACCGACCGTGCTGACAGCCGTGAAACCGGAAATGCGGGTTTTCAGGGAAGAGATTTTCGGCCCGGTCGCGCCATTGTTCGAATTCGATACCGAGGAAGAAGCCATCGCTCTCGCCAACGATACCGATGCGGGTCTTGCTGCCTACTTCTACGCCCGGGATGTCGGCAGAATCTGGCGCGTGGCGGAAGCCCTGGATTATGGAATCGTCGGCATCAACGAAGGCATCGTCACCAATCCCATGTCGCCTTTCGGCGGCATGAAGGAATCGGGCTCCGGCAGGGAGGGATCGAAGTACGGCATGGACGATTATCTGGAGATCAAGTATCTCTGCATGGGTGGCCTGTAAGCCGTTTCAGGCGGGGGATCAGGCCAGCGCCATTTCGAGTACCTTGGCTACGTGCAGGGCTTCGCGGGAAGCGCCGTGACCGATCTGGCCGCGGCAACTGACGCCGTTGGCGACGATCAGGCTGTCCTCGTCCGCGGCGCGCACCGCGGGCAGCAGGCTCAATTCCGCCATATCCATCGAGTAGCGGTAATGTTCGGCCTCGTAGCCGAAGGAGCCGGCCATGCCGCAACAGGACGAATCGATCACCTCGATTTCCAGTTCCGGCACCAGCGCCAGCGTCTTGTTCAGCGCGGGCATGACGGCAAAAGACTTTTGGTGGCAATGGCCGTGCACCAGCGCCCGCTTCCGCGCGAGCGGCTTCAGCTTCAGCGCGAGCTTGCCGGCCTCGTGCTCTTGGGCAAGGAATTCTTCGAACAACACGGCGCTGCCGGCCAGTTTCTCCGCCTCGGGACCGAGCCCCATGACGAGATATTCATCGCGCAGGCTCAGCAGGCAGGACGGCTCCAAGCCGATGATCGGCACGCCGCGTTCGACAAACGGCCGCAAGGCTTCGAGCATGCGCCGGGCCTCGGCCTTCGCCTCGTCCACCAGGCCGCCGCTGAGAAAGGTGCGGCCGCAACACAGCGGCCTTGAGCTATCGGCTGGCGATGGGTGGGCCACCCGATAACCCGCCGCCCGTAAAACCCGAACCGCGGCGTCCGCGTTTTCACGCTCGAAACAGGCGTTGAAGGTATCCACGAGCAGGACGACTTCGCGGCCGTTCGCGGCGGGTCCGCATCGTCCGGATGTTCCCGCGACCGGCCCAACGCCGTTCGATGCACCATCTTTGCGGGGTGCGGCGCCACTGTCCCGGACACGTCGCGCCGCGGTCGGCCCGGCACCGTTCGATTCGCCATTTCCCGCGCCGCCGGCACCCGCGAATTCATAGACATCGCGCCGCCAGCGCGGCAGCGGGCGGTCCGCGCTGAGACCGAATAGCCATTGCGACAGCGACGCCAGACCGGGAAGCCGGTCGCGCAGATTCAACAGCGGGCCGAGGGGACCGAGCCGATAGGCATATCGCGGCAGCCAGGCAAACAGCCGCTCGCGCAGGCCGACGCGCAGTCCCGAAACTGTTCCCGAACGCTCTCCCGATCCTTGGGCGCGGCGATATTGATGCAGAAACTCGATCTTCATCCGCGCCATATCGACCCCGGTGGGACATTCGCGCCGGCAGGCCTTGCAACCCACGCACAAGGCCATGGTGTCGTACAACTCCTTTGACTGCAGCGCTTCCGCGCCCACGGCCCCGCTCAAGGCCAGCCGCAGACTGTTGGCGCGGCCCCGGGTGAGATGGACTTCCTCGCCCGTAACGCGGAAGGAAGGGCACATGACGCCGCCTTGCGCCTTGCGGCAGGCACCATTGTTGTTGCACATCTCGAGGGCGCGGTCGTAGCCCCGCCAGGCGGACCAGTCGAGCGCGGTTTCGAGCGGCTCGCATTGGTAGCCGGGGGGATAGCGCATGATCGAGCGGTCGTCGAAGCGATGCGGATTGACGATCTTGCCGGGATTGAAGACGTTGTCCGGGTCGAACCAGCGTTTCACCTGTTCGAAGTTCCCGACCATGCGGCGACCGAACATGGACTCGTGAAACTCCGAGCGCGAGATGCCGTCGCCATGTTCGCCGGAATGGGAGCCCTTGTACTCGCGCACCATTTCCAGCGCCTCTTCGGCAATGGAACGCATCGCCTTCGCTCCTCCCGCCTGTTTCATGTCTAGCACGGGGCGCACATGCAGGCACCCGACCGAGGCGTGGGCGTAGAAGGTTCCCGTAGTGCCATGGCGCGCGAACACTTCGCTCAGGCGCGCGGTGTACTCCGCCAGGTCTTCCAGCGCCACGGCGCAGTCTTCGATGAAGGAAACCGGCTTGGCGTCGCCTTTCATCGACATCATGATGTTCAGGCCCGAAGCCCGCACTTCCCAGACCGCCCGCTGGAACGCCGGGTCCACCGCCTCCACCAGGAAGGGGGGGCGTTGCGCATTTTTCGATGGCTGTCCCATTGTTTGCACGGTTCCGCCAAGGGATTCGAGCAGTTCTCCCAACCCGCGCAGCGACGCGAGTTGTTCGGCGTTATCCTCACCGGCGAACTCCACGAGCAGGAGGGCATCGGGTTCGCCCTTCACGAAGCGATTCACCGTCGGTGCGAACAGCGGGATTTCCCGGGCCAGTTCGATCATGGTGCGGTCCATCAACTCGACGGCGGCGGGCTTGAGTTCGACGATATGGCGCACGCTGTCCATGGCGTCGTAAAAGCGGGCGAAATGGCAGATGCCGAGCACCTTGTGCCGGGGAATCGGCTGCAGGTCGAGATGTATGCGCCGGAAGAATCCCAGGGTGCCTTCCGAACCTACGAGCAGCCGCGCCAGGTTGGGGCGGTCCAAGGTCAGTTCGTCAATATTGTAGCCGCCGACGCGGCGCAGCAATTTGGGGAAACGGCGCCGGATCTCATCGGCCTCGCTGTCGCCGAGGTTCAGCAGGTTTTCCACGAGTTCCGGCGGCATGCCGCCGTCGCCCGCATCCCCAAGGCCGGAAACTGCGCGGAAATGAGCCTTGACGCCGCCGGCGAGCACGGCTTCGATCGAACGCACGTTGTGCACCATGTTGCCGTAGCGGATCGAACGCGCGCCGCAACTGTTGTTGCCCGTCATGCCGCCGATGGTGGCGCGATTGGCGGTGGACACGTCGACCGGATAGAACAATCCATGGGGCTTGAGGTAACGATTGAGTTGTTCGAGCACGATGCCGGGCTGCACGCAGACCGTGCGCGCCCCGGCGTCGAAATCGACGACATTGTTCAGGTGGCGGGTGCAGTCGAGGATCAGCGCTGCGCCGATGGCCTGACCGTTCTGGGACGTGCCGGCGCCCCGCGGCAACACGGGTACGCCTTCCTCCTCGGCGATGGCGAGCGCGGCCGCGGCGTCCTCCTCGTCGGCTGGCACGGTCACGCCGACGGGCATGATTTGGTAGATCGAAGCGTCGGTGCTGTAACGCCCGCGATTGAAGGCGTCGAACCAGACCTGGCCCCTGATTTCGCTTTCCAGCCGGCGTTGCAGGTTTCCCGAAGTCATGAGCGAAACCGCGCCGGCACCATACAGGCCGGATCAATAACCCACAGCCGCGCCATCCCCCCGGCGCGAATCGGAAGCGCCGAGAAACAGGCCGGCTTCGCGGTCATGATAAACCCCCATCGCCGCTCCCTGGCTGCCGCGGGACATGAGACTGTGGCCCATGGCTTCGTACAGCCGGATCGTGTCCGCCGACAGGGCGTTCGGCTCCATGCTCGTCACATCGGGCAGCCATTGGTGATGAATGCGCGGCGCTTCGACCGATTCGGCGATGTTGTAGTCGTGATCCACGATGTTCAGGATCAGTTGCAGGACGGTATTGATGATGGTCTTCCCGCCCGGACTGCCAACCGCGAAAAGCGGCTGGCCGTCCCGCGCGACGATGGTCGGCGTCATGCTCGAAAGCGGCCGCTTTTCTGGACGGATCAGGTTCGGCGGCGTGCCGATCAGGCCGTTGGCGTCGGTGACGCCGGGAACGGCGTTGAAATCGCCCATTTCATTATTGAGCAGATAACCGCCGCCATCGACGACGATGGCCGAGCCGTAACCGAATTCCAGCGTATAGGTCAGGCTGACCATGTTGCCGTCCTTGTCGACCACGGAGAAATGCGTGGTCTCCTCGCTTTCGTAAGGCTGGGCGAAAAGTTCGGGATCGCTGTTCGAGGCGCGCTCGGGATCTATCGTGGCGCGCAAGTCGTCGGCGTATTCCTTCGATGTGAGCCGATCGAGCGGCATGCCTTCGTTGAAGTCCGGGTCGCCGAGATGCTCCGCGCGGTCGGCGTAGGCCCGACGCATGGTTTCGGTCAGGACATGCAGATACGCGGCCGAATTGTGGCCCATTGCCGCGAGATCGTATCCTTCGAGAACGTTGAGCATTTCCACGAGCACCACTCCACCCGAACTCGGCGGCGGCATGCTGACGATTTCATAGCCGCGATAATCGCCGCGGATGGGTTCGCGCTCAACGGCTTCGTAGAGGGCCAGATCCTCTTCGGTGATCAGGCCACCGATGTCGGCCATGAATCGCGCAAGCCGCGTGGCGTTCTCGCCCGCGTAGAAGCCGTCCTTGCCATGGTCGCGGATCAACTCCAGCGTCGCCGCCAGATCGGGCTGCACCCACAGGTCGCCGAGTTCGTAAAGCGAGCCATCCGGCCTGAGGAACACCGCCGCGCTCGAAGGATATTGCCGGAAGCGCCCGGCGCTGCGGGCGAAGCTCTGTTGCAAGGTATGCGTGATGGGAATGCCTTCCCGGGCGAGCCGCACAGCCGGCTCGACCAGATCCGCCCATGGCAGGCCGCCAAGCTCCCGGTGCGCTTTCCAGAGCCCGGCCACGGTGCCGGGCACGCCAACCGCGAGTGGTCCGAAATGATTGGAATTGTTGACGACCCGGCCATCGACGCCGAGATACATCTGTTCCGTCGCGGCCAGCGGCGCCTTCTCGCGGAAATCGAAGGCCGTGGCGCGACCGTCCCCGCCGTGGTAGACGAGGAATCCGCCACCGCCGATATTGCCGGCGCTCGGCCAGGTCACCGCGAGGGCGAAGGCCGTGGCCACCGCCGCGTCGACCGCGTTGCCGCCATTGCGCAGCGTCTCGGCGCCGACTTCCGAAGCCAGACGGGAAGCGCTGCTGACCATGCCGTTTTTGGCATAGGTCGGCGTGCGGCCGCCTTCGGCGAAGGCCTGGCTGACGAGGGCCAGCAACAGGGTCGATACGATAATCCGGAAATTTCGATATTGCATGACGAAACTCATTGCGATGTTACCCGCGGAACAAAACCCGGATTATACTTGCGATCTGCCTTGAATATGAAAGCCGTGGCCGCAACAGGCCGCAACAAGGGGCGCGACGTGTTGAAGAAAGTAACCGGACCCTTGAGGAATGCGTATCGCGGCTGGGATGTCCCGGGCCGTCTGGCGCGTTTCGGCGGCTGGATGGAGCGAAGCAGGCGGGCGGAAGCCGGCGGTGAGGTCTATGACCACACGGAGACCGTCAACGACTATTACGACCTGTGCAACGAATTCATGCTGTTCGGCTGGAACGAGTCCCTGCACTTCGCGCCATTGCGGTCCGACGAGACGGTGGAAGCGTCCATTGTCCGCCATCAGCGCCTGATGATCGGTAAACTGGACTTGCGCGGAAACATGCGGGTCATCGACGTCGGCTGCGGCGTGGGCGGCCCGATGCGGCGGGTTGCCCGCGAGTCCGGCGCCAGGGTTCTTTGCCTCAACAACAACGAACAACAACTCGACAAGGCCAGGCAAAAAAACATCGACGCGGGACTCGATCATCTGGCCGAGTACATGCGCTGCAACTTCATGGATATGAGCGCCATCGAGGCCGATTCGTTCGATGCGGGTTACGCGATCGAGTCCACATGCCACGCCCCGGACAAGCAGCGCGCGTTCGAGCAGATCTATCGTGTGCTGAAGCCCGGAGCGCTGTTTTGGGGCCAGGAGATGTGCACAACGGACAAGTTCGATCCGGAAAGCGGTCGAGACCGGGCCGCCAGGGACGAACTCATGCGGGGAATCGCGCTTGACGGCATCGCCACATTCGCCGAAGTGAACGGCGCGCTCGAGGCCGCCGGATTCGAAATCGTCGAGGCGATGGACAGGGGCGCCATGGACGGCCCCGGCACGCCTTGGTATCGACCCATGGAAAGTCTCGGCGGCACCTTGGGAAGCGCATTTCGCCGGACGCCGTGGGGCATCAAGGCGATGACCGGCGGCTTGCGTCTGGCCGAGGCATGCCGAATCGTGCCAAAGGGCGCCACCGCCGTGGTCGGCATGATGGATCGAACCGCCCGCGCTTATGTCGCGGGCGGCAAGTCGGGGATTTTCACGCCGCTTTATTGTTTTCTCGCCCGCAAGCCGAGGTAAACGCGGAATGCCCCCACCGAATCCGCTACGCGGATTCGACTCCCCCGGAGGGGCGGTGGCCGATGTCCGCGTGGACCGGGGTACGCGGGCTCGGCTGCGTGATAGACTTAATCGGCATCGAACATGTCGGCATCAGTGAGGCAAGTTTCATGACCAGCAAAGTAAGCAGAAGACAACTATTGCTCGGCAGCTCGGCGCTGTTCGCCGGGAGCGCCTTGCAGTCGATTGCGGGCGGCAGGTTCCCGTCCGTCCTCGATTTGATGCCGGGCGCCCACGCGCAGGATGCGGTTCCCAAGCCGGATTACATCATCCGCATGAGTTCGAACGAGAATCCCTGGGGGCCGTCGCGGGTCGCCCTGCGCGCGATCTACAACGCGATCGACGAGGCCAATCTGTACTCCTTCTACAGCAATCCCCTGCCGGCGCTGATCGGCAGGCAGCAGGATATCGGCGTCGACCACATCAGCCTCGGCGCGGGTTCGGCCGAACTGCTGAAAGTGGGCGGTCTGCTCGCGGGCATGCGCGGCGGCTCGATCGTCATTCCCCATCCCACCTTCGAGGATCTGCCGGCCTACGCCGAAGCCAATGGCACCGAGGTGATCCGCGTGCCTGTGGACGGCGACATGAAAACCGATCTGGAAGCCATGGCGAGCGCCATCCGCGCCGACACCAGGCTGGTTTATCTGTGCAATCCCAACAATCCGATTCCCAATATCATCGAAAAGAACGCGCTGCGGGATTTCATCCTCGAAATCGCGCGGGACCGCATGGTCTTCCTCGACGAGGCCTATCACGAATTCGTGGACAATCCCGACTACGGCACGATGATGGACCTGGTCCGCAACGGCCAGCGCAACCTGATCATCACCCGCACCGCCTCCAAGATTCACGGCCTCGCCGGGCTGCGCGTGGGTTTCGCCTTTTCCCACCCCGAACTCGCCCGGGAAATCACCAACCGGCAAACGGGATTGCAGAACATCGTCGGCGTGCGCGCCGCCGAGGCCAGCTACCAGGACGAGGAACATGCGAATTTCGTCCTGCGCACCGCGCGCGAGTCGCTCGACATCGTCGAAGGCTATCTGGATTCGGCCGGAATCAACCACATCAAGTCCAACGCCAATTTCAGCTTCATCGAAACCGGGCATCCGATCGAGCAAGTCCAGGCCCGTTTTCTGGCGGAGAACATCCAGGTCGGAAGACCGTTCCCGCCATTCACCGGCTGGATGCGGCTGAGCATGGCGAAACCGGACGAGATGCGCTATTTCGTACAGACGTATCGGAAGCTGTTCGCCTGATCGAAACCGGAAACGACAACAATAGCGACATGGAATCGTGAGCTTGAAAATCGCGGGAGAACTGCCCCCCTTCCCGGAAGGTTGGTACTTCCTGACCGACCGCAAGACCGTAACGGCCAGGAAACTGATCGAACGCACCTGGATGGGCGAGGAAATCGTCATCTGGTGCGATGCCGAAGGGAATATCTGCGTAGCGGACGCCTATTGCCCGCATCTCGGTTCGCATCTCGGCCCCGGCACCGGCGGCAAGGTGCGCGACGGCTGCCTGGTTTGTCCCTTCCACGGCTTCGCGTTCGACGCTTCGGGAAAATGCGTGGCGACGCCCTACGCCCCGCCGCCGCCCAATGCGCGGCTGAAATTGTACGAAACCCGGGAAATCGCCGGTATGATCTTCGCCTGGTGGGGACACGAAGGCCGACCGCCGCAATGGCGTCTGCCGGATGTCCCCCAGGGCCCGGAATGGTGCGGCATCGGCTACCGGCGTTTGCACTTCAAAGGCCATCCGCAGGAAACCGCCGAGAACTCGGTCGATATCGCCCACCTGCGCCATGTCCATGATTACGACGACGTTTATCCGGTGGGCGAAGTGGAAATCGATGGCGCGTATCTGCTCAGCAAATTCCATTTCGCGCGGGTTCGCCGGTTCGGCAACATCTTGAAAATGCTGAATGACGCCGATGCCGTGACGCATGTCCACGGATTGGGTTATTCCTTTGTTGAAGTGCGGGAAAACACCATAACGCTTGACTTCCGCCTGTGGGTGATGGCGACGCCCACCACCGAAGGCGAGCTTGATTTCACCCTCGCCTGCCAGATGCGCGAAATACGCAAACCGAAACGGTTTTTCATGGGCGCGCGTTTTCTGCCGCCGCGTTGGCGCGCGCCGCTGATCAATCAGGTCATGCTTGTCAATCAGAAACTCGACGTGGAACAGGACGAGAAAATCTGGCGCCGCAAGCGCTTCAGGACGCCGCCCGTCTTGAGCCGGTCCGACGGCGAAATCGGACGCTACCGCCGCTGGTGCAAGCAGTTTTATCCCGAATCCGGGGAATGACGATGAGACGGTGGGCGCCGCCGCCAAGGCGGGAGTTCACGGTTCGAACCGGGAAAGCCGCGAAATTCACGAAAAATGCAATATACTTGTTAAGTTGAATTGTCCATATCGAAGCACCGGAGTCGCGGAGCGCGGCGCCCGGATGGACGCCAACGGCGGGGAAATCCCATGCGGCTGACCGAAGAACTGATTTTGCTCATGCTCAACGAGCAGACCGGCTATCTGGAAATGGAGCCCGGCTGGACGTTTTCCTGCGTCATCGCGGGCTCTGTCATCGCCGACCTTGCGATGGAAAACCGCATCGACACGGATCTCGAAAAGGCCGTCCTGATCGATCCCACGCCGGTCGGCGATGAATTGCTCGATCCCACCCTGGAAGAATTCGCCAAAGCGAAGAAAATCCATGACGCGCAATACTGGGTGGAAAAGAACACCAGGCGCGCCGACGAGATTCTCACGCAAACGCTCGAACGACTGGTTGAAAAGAAGGTGCTGAATTACGAATCCGGCGGCTTCTGGTCGCTTACCAAGGAAGTCAAGCGCTCGAAGACCTACCCCACGGCCGATCTGAAGCTGCGCGAGGAAGCGAGAACGAGAATCCTCAATGTGATCATGGACGAATCCATTCCCGACCCGCGGGACGCGATTCTCGTCAATCTCCTGCACAACTGCGGCGGCTTCCCGGCAATCATGACACAGGAAGACTATACGGAGAAACTGGACCACATCGAGCTGGTTTGCAAACTGGACCTTGTCGGCCAAGCCATATCGAAGGCGGTCAAACAGAGCGTCGTCGATCCCAAAATTCATGTGAAACTCAGGGCCAACCGCATTCCGAAAATATCGTTCACGGATATATTGCGGCAGCGGGACCTTTGGACGGGAAACATCTCCAAGGCGATCTGCGGAATCTACCAAAAGCACGGTCCCGTAGTCGAAATGCCGGTCAAGATCCGCAAGAAGCGGCTGGTCGCCCTGTTGGGGCCGGACGCGAACACCTGGGTCCACAAGAACGGCAGGTACTATATGCGCTCGAAAGACTATATCGAGCTCTTCGAACGTTCCATGGGCACCTCGAAGTCCCTGCCGGGCCTCGATGGCCCCGAACACTACAAGATGCGGAAGAGTCTCAGCACGGGGTACTCGAGGGCGACTCTCGCCAATCGGCTGCCCGAGCTGATTCATCGATGCGAGACTTCGATCGGACGCTGGAATCGGGGCGATGTCTTTCCCGGCACCCGAACCTTTCAGAACCATATGAGTTCCCAGGTTTCGCACTTCACCATGGGAGTCGACTGCTCCGAATACATCGACGATCTGCTCGCCTACATGCACCGCGCGCTGGTTGTGCACGTGCAGGGCGGCTTGCCCAAGCTCATGATGCACACGCCGGGAATGATCAGGGCGCGAAAGTCCGTCATGCGCATGATCGATGATGTGCACGCCTCGCATACGCCGGCGCAACGCAAGGGCAAACCGCCGGACCTGGCGGACTATCTGCTGGATCTGCATCGCAACGATCCCATGTTCCTGCCCGAGACCGATCTCGGTTTTCCCATCGCCGCCGCGATGGTGGCGAGCATCTATCTCGGCAGCGCGCTGGCGTTTTCAATTTACTCCCTGGTTCGCGACCCCGCTTTGTACGACAAGGTTTACCGGGAGGCCGAATCCATATTCGGCGATGGGCGGCAGCCTGTGGACGAGGACTTCAATTTCGACAAAACCAGCGCCGCCAGCCGGCTCTGGCTGGAATGCCAGCGCATGTACCCGGTGATCCCCTGGCAACTGCGCACGACGATGAATTCCTGCCAGGTGGAGGGATACAAGATTCCGGCCAATACGATGATCCTGTTATGCCAAACGGCCCCCCATTACCTCGAAGATATCTACAAGGATCCATCGAAGTTCGATATCGACCGTTTTCTGCCGGACAGGGAAGAACATATGGCGCCGGGCGCCTACGCGCCATACGGCCTGGGAACCCATACCTGTCTGGGGCATCGTTGGGTGGACCTGCAAATGACCGTGAACATCCTGATGATCGCCCACCGCGTGAAACTGGAGATTGCGCCCGCCGATTACCGGCTGCGCATCAATCCGTTTCCCACCTGCGCCCCCAACCGCAAACTCAAATTCAAGGTTGTCGAGGTCAGGAATTCGGCCGGGAAGTAACCGGCCGCGGCCTGTTCAGACCGCGGCGACCGCCCGCCGCGGCTGGAGCAGATTCAGATGCATGGTCGATATCGCCGGCGTCACCAGCATCAGCACGAAAGTCGTGATCAATATCCCCACGCCCAGCGAAGCCGCGAACGGCATCATGAATTGCGCTTGGATGGAGCGGTCTAGAATCAGCGGCGTGAAGCCCATGAAAGTCGTCACCGAAGTCAGCAGAATCGGCCGGAAGCGCCCCTTGGCGCCTTCGATCACCGCGTCGCGAGCGGACGCGCCGTCCCGCAGCTTTTGATCGATGAGATCGACCATCACCAACGAGTCGTTGACGATTACCCCGCTCAGTCCAAGCACACCCATGATCGTGGTCGCGCTAACCGGCACCTGCAATATGAAATGTCCGATCATCACCCCGATCAGGCCGAAGGGAATGATCGACATGATGATAAAAGGCTTGGTGTAGGAGCGCAGCGGAATCGCGAGCAAGGCGAAGATCAGCAACATGGCCAGCGCGAAACCGCGAAACAGCGAACCGAGCGAGTCGGCCTGCACCTGTTGCTCGCCGCCGAGGGTGTAGCTCAGGTTCGGGTCTTCCTCCATAAGATTCGCCAGAATCGTGCCGGTCAGGATGCCGTTGGCTTCTCCCGCCGAAATCACATCGATGTCGATATCGCCGGAGACCGTGACGACGCGTTGCTCGTCCCGGCGCGAGATCGCCGGCGGGGAATTGCCCGAATCGATCGAAGCGACCTGCCGCAGGGGAACCTCGGCGCCCGAAGGCGTGCGGATAACGTATTCCTCGATATCGGTAATCGCATTGCGTTCCGCCTCGGGCAATCGGGCGTAAACGCGGACCTCTTCTCCACCCCGCTGTACGCGCAGGGCCTCGGCGCCGAAGAACGCCGCCCGCGCCTGCAAGGCCAGATCCCGCAGATTCAGGCCGAAGGTGCGCGCTTCGGGCCGCAATGCCAATTGCATTTCGCGCACGCCCGGCGTGTGATCGGAGCGTATGTCGAATACGCCTTCTATATTGCGCAAGGCGGCGACGACGGATTCCGCGTGTTCGACCAGCCGCGCCGGATCCGGATGCGACAATATCGCTTCTATGGGATTGCCGAGATCGATCAGGTCGCCACTGAAAAAGACCCCGCGCGCATGGGGAAGAATGCCGACTTCGTCGCGCCAGGCCTGTGCGACTTCGGTGGTGGTGATGTCCCTGTCCTGGGCGCTGATCAGTTTGAATTCCACGGTAGCGAGATTGGCTTCCGGATTCAGGCTGGGTTGCGACGCCAGACCGCCGCCCAGAATCCGCGGCCGCTGGCCGACCACGACGATGCCGCCGTCGAGCAAACCCGGAGATCCGGCCGGCTGCTCCGCCGAGAGCCGTTCGATCGCCCGCAGACCCGAGGCTTCGAGTTCCCCGGCGACTTCCCAAGTTCGCGAGGCGGTGGTTCCGTCGGGCATTTCCAGCGTGGCGGTGACGAAATCGCCTTCCACCACGTCGGCGAAAATGACTGCGATCAGGCCCGCGGGCAGCAGCGAGACGCTGACGACGAGCGCGCCGACGGCGCCGGCGACGATCACCAGCGGCTGGGCGGTGGTGAATTGGAGCGCCCGGTCGAGCGGGCCTTCGACGAAGGCTTGCAGTCCCCGGTCCACCATGCCCTGGACATCGGCGAAAAACCGGTCGACCGCGTTGCCCGGGCGCCAGTCCGGGCCGGGCAGATGCGACAGGTGGGCGGGCAATATGAACAGCGATTCCACCAGCGAGATCGCGAGCATGCCGATGACGATGATCGGCAACGCCCGCCAAATGTCGCCGATACCGCCGGGAATGAAAAGCAGGGGAATGAACGCGGCGATCGAAGTCAGCACGGCGAAGGTCAGCGGAATCTTGATTTTGCGCGTTCCGCGAATCGCCGCGGCCACGCCGGGCAATCCCTGCTTGCGCTCCTTGTAGATACTGTCCGCCGTCACGATGGCGTCGTCGACGATGATGCCGATCGCCAGCACGAAAACAAACAGCGAAACCGTGTTGATGCTGACATCGAACAGCAACATGACCGCGAGCGCGCCGACAAAGGCCGTGGCAAGGCCCACAGTCACCCAGATCGCCAGCCTGATCTGCAGGAACAGCGCCAGCGCGAAGAATACCAGCAGCAAGCCGAGGGAGCCGTTCTTCAGCAACAAGTTGGCGCGTTCGGAATAGTCCGTCGATTCGTCGTTCCAGATGTCGATGCCGGCGCTTTCGGGCAGCGAGGGTTCGACCGCGTTGGCGAGGTGTTCGTACACCGCCGTGGCGACATCCATGATCTGTTCGCTTTCGGAACGGTAGATCTCGATGAAAACCGCCGGTTGATTGCGGTGCCGGACGATGATGTCCACGTCCTGGAACCCGTCGCGGACTGTGGCGATATCGCCGAGCCGCAACACGGTTCCATCGTCTTGGGCCAGGAGCACGATGTCCTCGAATTCCTGCTGGGCATAGCGCTGACCCAGGGTCCGCACGCGCACCTGGGCCTGTGCGGTATCGATGCTGCCGGCGGAAAGATCCAGCGAATTGGCGCGCACGGTATTCGCGATATCGTCCAGGGTCAGGCCGAGGGCGCGCAGCCGCCGCCCCGGAACTTCGATGGAAATCTCGTATTCGCGCGCGCCGCTGACTGCCGCCAGGGAGACTTCGGGCAAGGCGGTGAACTCGTCTTCGATCCGATGGGCCAGTTCCTTCAGCGACCGTTCGGACATCTCCCCATAGAGAATCATGCGGATGATGCTGTGATTGCTCGTCATCTCGCGAATTTCCGGCCGCTCGGCGCCGGCGGGAAAAGTCTGGATTCTGGCCACCGCCGATTCCACGTCGTTGAGCGCCTGGGCCATATCGACGCCGGAATTCATCTCCACCCGCACCGAAGCCATGCCGGGCGCGGCCACTGACCGCACGGTATTGACGTTTTCCAGTCCGCCGACCCGGTCCTCGATCTTGATGACGATGGACTCTTCGATTTCTTCCGGGTTCGCGCCCGGATAGGCCATGGAGACTTCGACGGTATAAAAGTTGATGGGCGACCAGGCTTCGCGTTCGAGACCGGTCAGCGAGACGAGTCCGGCGGCGAGGATCGCCAGCATGAGCAGATTGGCGGCAACGCGGTTGCCCGCCATATAGGCGATGGGGCCCGGCGGTTCTCCCTGGCAAGGGTCGCCGCCGTTCATTACAGCGGTTCGGCCTCGGTCAGCACGCGCATCCCGTCGATGGCGAATTGCAGACCGCCGGTGATCACCGGCTGGCCGGGCTGGAGGGCGCCGGTGACGTAGGCTTCATCGTCGGCGCGCTGGAAAATCCGCACGGGAACGATGCCCACCGTGCCGCCGCCGTTCACCGCCCAGACTTCGTTGCCGGCTTGCAACGCGGCGCGCGGAATCCGGTACATATTCGCCATCGCGACGCCTTCGATTTCGACATCGACGTATTCGCCGACGAGCAAGGGCGGATTGCCGCCGGCCGCCGGGCCGTTGACCGGCGCGCCCGCGGTGAAGGGATTCGGCACGCGCACGACCACGTCGACGGTTCTCGTTTGCGCATCGACCGCGGCTTCGGCCCGGTCCACATAACCGTTCCAGACAAAACCCTGTTCCCCGTATTCGGCGGTTACGCGCGCCGCCACCTGTTGCGCGTCGTCTCCCGCGCGCAGTTCCCAAAGTCCCGGAATCAGGGCGGCGTCGCTGTCGGGCAGGGCTACCGGGATCTCCGCCGCGTCGGCCGCGAACAGACTGCCGACCACTTGTCCGGGGGCGACGATCTGGCCGGCGTCGACCGACTCCGCGCGCACATAACCATCGAAGGGGGCCTTGATTTCGGTTCGCGACAAGGCCAGCTCGGCCGCGGCGAGCTGCGCCTTGTCGCGCATCAGCGCGGCCTCGGCGGCCCGCAATTGCGGCTGGCGCAAGGTCAGCGGATTCGGGTCGGCGGGCGCGGCGCCGTCCAGCCTGCTGGTGAAACTCTCAAACTCGGCAACGGCGACTCCGGCGTGTTCCGCGGCCTGAAGCATTGCCACCTGTCCGGCCCGCACAGCGGCCGTGGCTGCCGTGACTTGGAATTCGTAGTCCTCTTGTTCAATTTTGAACAGCGTCTGCCCCGCCTCCACCCGGCCGCCGCTCACGAACGCGGGATCCACGCTTGCAACCTTGCCGCCCACTTGCGGCGCGATATTGACTTCCTCGGCGGGCCGCACGGTGCCCGAGCCGAATATGGGAATCGCGCCCGGCGATGATGTCACCGTGCCGGTCAGAACAAATGGTATCTGGGGCGGAAGTTCGCGGCTTTCCGGCGTCGGCGCCAGCGAAATCAACAACATCGCCAGGCCCCCCGATGCGGCGACAATGACTATGGCGGTTAACAGTCCGGTAATTCTGCCCATGGCTTTCACTCGTTCGACAAATATTGAATATCTTCAGCGGTCCAGGCGCCGCCGAGAGCGCGATGCAGCGCGAGCCGGGCGAAACCGAGATCGCGCTCCGCGGCGGAAAGCGCCGCCCTGGCGCTGACGAGAAGCTGCGCCGCGCTCAGCACTTCTTCGTAACTGCCGATTCCGGCGGAATATCTTTCGTCCTTCGATTCCGACTCGGCCCGGGCTTCGCCGAGAAAGGAGTTCAACACATCGTGACGGCGGCGGCCGGCTTCGAGACCCGCCAGCGCGGCCTCGACTTCATTGACGGCGGTCACGACGGAACTCCCGTAAGCGGCGGCGGCTTCGTTCAACTGCGCGCTCGCCAGTTCGACATTGCCGCGCAGGCGCGAGCCCTGGATCGCGGGCCCCAGCAGATTCACGCTGAAATTGCGGAACCATTGATCCGGATCGAACCAGTCTCCGGCATCGGTGGCCTGCAAGCCGATCGAGCCCGTCAGGGAAAGCGCCGGCAACAATTCGGCGCGTCTGACGCCGAGCGCGAAACGGGCCGCTTCCATACGCTGTCTGGCGCCGGCGACGTCGGGACGCTGAACGAGCAAATCGGCCGGAATTCCCGCGGGCACCGGCGCGCCGCCGCCCGTGATCGACAATGCATCGGGCAGCGAGCCGTCGATGTCGTCCCGGTACCCGCCGAGCAGAATCCACAGTCGCGCTTCAGCTTCGGCCAGCCCGGCTTCGAGTTGCGGCAGTCCGGCGCGGGCGTCGCGCAGGGCCCGACGCATGGCGTACAGGCCCAGGACGTCGATCAGGCCGCTTTCGTAACGCGATTGCGCCAATGTCTCGCGTTCTTCCAGGATTTCGATGTTCTCAAGCGCCAGTTCGCGTTGCCGCCGCAGGTCCACGAGTTCCAGGTAAGTGCGGACGGTTTCCGCGAGCACCGAAATCCTCGCTACCACATAATCCGATTCCGACGCGAGTTGCTGCGCGCCGGCGGCCAGCCGGGTGTTGCGGTTGCGGCCCCAGAAATCCACTTCGTACGCGAATTCCGCGCCGAAGGTGTATGTCGTCAGGCCAAGGCGTTCGGGCAGCGATATGCCGAAGGCTTCGGTCAACCCGGAACCGAGCCCGAGTTCGTCGAGCTGCGCGCCGATGCCCGCATTGGTGGGAGTATCGAAATCCTCGACGCCCGCGACGGGATTGACCAGCGGGTAGACCAGGGCGTTGGCGATGCGCGCCCGCGCCCGGGCCTGATCGACCCGCGCCACCGCCTGGACGAGGTCGAAATTGGTTTCCAGCACGGCTTCCACGACCTGGTTCAGCACCGGATCGGCGAAGGACTCCCACCAGGCCACGGTTTCGCCAGGGGATTCCCGGAACCCCCCGATTTCGCCCGCGGCGAACTGGTCCGGCAGTTCAACGGCGGGTTCCGGGGTGGGCGGAAGTTGGGAATACGGAATCGAACAGCCGGCCAGCAAAGCACCCGCCGCCAGCATGAACTTGATTGATGTGGAAAAACTATGCACTCAGGCGGTTCCTTGGGTTGCCCTTCCCGATCGGTCGGTCGGCGCCGGCGGCACCTTACTGCTCCGCGGCCTCTCTCGCCATTCTCTCCTCGGCCCGATGCCCCGAAAGAATGTTGTACATGCCGTAATTGCCTTCGTGGCAGGCGTATTCGTAGATCTTGTCCGGCGTGAAATCAAGCATGATTTCGCGGGTATACGGCGCGGTGAATTGGCCCGGGTCGTCGGAGGTGAAATGGTAGCGTATCTGTTCGTCGCTGATCCGGGTCAGCCGCTCGGTGTTCACCTTTCTTTCGGCGCCCGGAGCGGTGCTGCTGGCCTCGGCATAGTTCGAGGTTTCTATGACCAGGGTGTCGCCGTCCCACCAGCCGCGGGAATCGCCGTGCCACAACTTGATCCTGTCGGTCAGATGGGGCTGCTCGACGATGGGAATGATGCGCACGTCGTGGGCCATTTCCTGGATGATCGCGACGGTGTCGCGGGTCTGCACGATTTGAATATAGCTGTTGTAGCCGGAACCGAGCCTTGGCGCGCCGAATGACAGGCAGCGCTCGCCGAGGGGGCGGTCGGTCCAGGAATCCGCCGGATGCAGGCGCCGGCGTTCGCGGAGCTCCCGGGCCGCGGCGACCGCCGCTTCGGTGCGCGGCGGGTATCTGCCGTTCGGCGGATCGATGATCTGGGAAGTGCGGCGATGCACGATGCGGTCGACGATCCATTGCGAGTCGTAATTGCCCGTGGTGGGATCGTAGGAGTTGATCTCGCCGCTGACGGCGGCGCCGAAAAATCCGTCGCCGAACAGCGCGTCCGCGCCGGAAGCGTTGACCTCGAGCGCGCGCTGTTGCAGGTGGGCGATCTCTTCGTCGGTGAAGAACTCGCGGTCGGCATAGGCCTCGGGACGCTCCACCGGAGTCAATGTGTTGTTTTCCCACACACCCTGGAAATCCGGATGACCATCGATGGTGCGCGGCACTTCATAGCCGCTTTGCGCGTTCGCCGCCGGCGGCAGGGCCAACAGGACGAGCAATGCGCCGGACGATCCGAGAAATCGATTCATTGCGGTTTCCCCTCAGGCAGGAACAATCCCACGATTATCGCCAAATCGGGAGCGAGGGCAAGCGCCGCGTCGCGGCGCCCGCGCCATCGACGACGAGATTCCGCGACTGCGCCGCATGCGGAACGACGGGAACACACGCGCTCACGGCTGGAACAACACCTGGACCGGGAGTCCCTCGGGCAGCCGCTCAGGCAGGTCGGGCATGCGCACTTCGGCGAGAAAGGACAACCGCCCGCGGTCCCGTTCGGTGAGCGCGAAGTATGGCGTGAAACTCGCCTCGGCGGCGATGCGGCGAATCGTACCGGTCATGGGCTGTTCGATGCCGTCGACGGCGACGCGCACCGTGCCACCCACCCGCAATCCCGCGCGCAAGGGTTCGGGAATGTACACCCGGGCGTAAGGCTGCGCGCCGGTCAGCAGCACGGCGACCACGTCGCCCGGCCGCGGACGTTCGCCGACTTCGAAAGGCAGCGTGTCGAGCGCGCCGTCCACCGGCGCCGCCACTTGCAGGCGTTCGCGGTCGAGCTCGAGCGAATCGAGTTGCGCGCCGGCCTGGCCGAGCAGGCCGCGGGTCTGTTCGATCCGCTCCGGCCGCGTGCCCGCTTCGAGTTCGGCCAGCCGCGCCGAAACGATTTCGATCCTGGCGCCGGCGGATTCGAGCAGATTGCGCGCCTGGTCGACGCTCTCCTCCGAAGTCAGATTGCGTTCGCGCAGGCCCGTCAGCCGGTTCAGTTCGCGCGCGCGGAAATCGCGTTCGATCTCGGCTTCGAGCAGGCTGGCGCGGGTGGCTTCGATGGTTTCGATGCGCGGGCCGTTGACCTGCTCTTCGAGCAGCGCTTCGATGCGGGCGATATTGGCCTGGGCCTCGCGAATGCGGATGTCGAGCCGCGCGGTGTCCTGCCGCAGGATCAACGCGCCGGCGGCAAGCGCGTCGCCTTCGAGCGCAGCGATTTCGACGATGGGTTCATCCGATTCGGCGACGACTTCGACCCGGTCGGACTCAAGCTGCCCGTAAGCCTGCAACGGCGCCTCCGCGCAGCCGGCCAGCGCGAGCAAGGGCGTCAAAAAAAGGCTTTGGCGCATATTCATCCACCGCATTAAATGTGAGGCGGTGCGGGATGTCAAAACCGCGGGGAACATTCCGGCAATTCTCATTTTGGCGATTCGCCGAGTGCGGGAATCCCCCACCGAATCCGCTCCCCGGATTCGACTCCCCCGGAGGGGGAGTATGCAACGCATCCGCGGGCGGCAGGGAACCGAATACTCTCCCTTGGGAGAGTCGAAACCGCGAAGCGGTTTTGGTGAGGGCGCACCTGCGGCCGCATTCGGCCAAAATGAGAATTGCCGGGAACATTCGGGCTTGGAAATGTTGGTCATCCCGCTTCGCCGCGCGCGGAAGGAAAGTGGCCGCGTGTTACAATGCCGGGCCACGTAAGGAGGCGGCCGCATGACTGTTCTTGTTCTCGGATTGATCCTGTTTCTCTTCCCCCATACGCTGCGGGAATTCGGCCTGCGCGAGGCGCTCGCCCAGC
The DNA here is from genome assembly GCA_963664805.2 of Pseudomonadales bacterium. Classification (GTDB taxonomy): domain Bacteria; phylum Pseudomonadota; class Gammaproteobacteria; order Pseudomonadales; family Pseudohongiellaceae; genus UBA9145. The sequence goes on from OY761612.1 coordinate 1,890,632, forward strand.
GCTTCCCCTCGACCGGCGCCTACAAGGGCGCCTACAGCCTCACCACCCTGCTCGGACTCGCGCTCATCGTCTGGGGCAAGTCCATCGCGCCCTTCGTCATGATCTGGGAGCCGCCATTCGGCCTGCGCGATGTTTCGCACTACCTGATGATTCCGGCTTTCTGGCTGGTGCTGTCGAGCTTCCTGCCGATGTCCGGGATGCGGCGCAGCACGCGCAACCCCATGGTGCTCGGCGTGACTCTTTGGGGCGCGGCGCACCTGTGGACCAACGGCGACCTCGCCTCGATGCTGCTGTTCGGCGGCTTCACCATGTGGGGCGCCCTGAAATTCGCGACGCTGTGGCGAAAAACGCCGATTCCCGAATACAAATTCCGCATCGCCATCTGGGACGTCGTCGGGGGTGTGCTTGGCATGGCCATATTTTGGGCCGTGTTCATCTTCCACGGCGACCTCTTCGGCGTGGGCCTCGTCCTGTGAGAGTGCTGACGCTGGCGCTGCTGTTGGCTGTCGGCGCGCAGGCGCGGGCCGCCGAAGATTACGCGCAATACTGGAACGGCGTCTGGAACGCCGAGGGCACGCTGTTCGCGGTGGAAGTGACCGTTGCGGACGACCGCGCCGAATTGCGCCAGCTCGAATCCCTCGGCTTCCAATGGTCGAGTTCCGCGGGCCGGGTGGCCGGGTCGATACTGGAGTTCGAAGTCGACTACGCCGGCGTGTCGGGCGTGATCCGCGCCCGGCTCGAAGACCCCCGCACCGCCATTGTCTTCGCCCGCAGTTGCATGCCCGATTTCATGGTCGTCTGCGTCCTCGCGAAGGGCCGCCAGGCGAGATTCCGCAAGGTCAGCGAGTAGTCTCCCCCTCCCCGCAATTGTCCTGGCTTTCGCGGATATGGGCGACGATCTTCCAGACATCGCTGTCGCCCTCGGGAAAATTCTCGCCGAATCCGACCATGCGCGTATCCGGCACGCCTTCCTTGATGATGCGGAAGATTTCCGCGTTGTCCCCGGCGCGGGTCCATCGGCAATCGAACAGGAACAGCGCATCGGCCTGCCCGGGCTCCTCTTCGATCAGGTTATGGCAGAAGTTGACGCAGGAGCCGAGAAACAGGTCCCGCCCTCTCCGCAGGGCGGCGGGGTCGTTCATGTAGCCGGCGACGATGGAGTCCGGGGTCGGCGGCGCCGGGGGCGGCGGTTCGCTTTCCCCGCAGGAAACCAAAATCGGAAGCGCCAGGACCAGCGGGAAAATCGGCCCAGGCAACAAACGCAACACGCCAGCCAAGGGACCAAATGTTCCAGTCCCGCGCGATGTTGGTCGCCGTCGGGTGGCGGGGGGTTCGGGGGGTTCGGGGGGTTCGGGGGGCGCGCGGGACAGGATGAGGCGCGGTCGGCGCAGGCGACGAAGAGCAACGCTCTTCAAGGGCCGAACGACTTGCCATGGATGGCGAGGCTGGGAGTGGTCGAAGCCAGCGGCGCCGCGCCATGGATGGCATGCAAAAGTCATATCGAAGCCCGCAGGGACGTATTCACGGCGTCCGCCGAGCCCCCGCCACCCGACGGCGACGGGTCGAAACCACCATTCTCGGGGAGATTCCGCGACAAAATGGCGGGATTGCCATTTTGGACAGCGCGTAGCGCTGCCCCGCAGGGGCGAAGGGCATGGATGCCCTGAGTCACTTCGCTACGCGCAGAATGACGGGGAGGCAAGGGGCGGGATTTGTTCATCGGGCGGTTTCCGGTCCCAGCGGCTTGAACGTGGCGAGCAATTGCGGCAACAGGGTCAGCGATCCCGTCAGCGCGACCAGCATGGCCAGACTCGTCAGCAGGCCGAATATGCCGGTCGGGATGAAATTCGACAAGACCAGAATCGAAAATCCGGCGACGATCGTCATCGAAGTAAAGTACATCGCGCGACCGATGCTGTCGTGGCAGTAAAACATCGTCTCGCGATAGTTCCCGAAGCGCGGGAATACGCGCCGGAACCGATACATGTAGTGAATCGTGTTGTCGACGCCGATACCCACCGACACCGCCGCGATGGTGATCGTCATGATGTCGAGCGGAATATCGAGCCAGCCCATGACGCCGAGCACGAGCGAGGCGGCAATGGCGTTGGGAATGATGCAAAGCACCGCGATCGGCAGCGAGCGGAACAGCACCAGGAACATCAGCATGATGGCGAACATGACCACGCCGAGCGTGAGAATCTGCGACTGGAACAGGCTTTGCAACACGTTGTTGTACATCACCAGCAAACCGGTCAGGCGCACCTGGTCGGGCGCGAAACCGAACTCCTCTTCCAGCCCCGCCTCGACCCGTTGCAGCAGCTCGTTGCGGTTCAGGTCCGGCGCCGATTCGCGCACGCGCACGTTGAAGCGCAATTCGCTGTCGTCGATTCGCACGAAAGGGTCGAGCACCGCTTCGCGCAAGGTTTGCGGAATGCGGTTGTACATCACCGCCCAGAGCAGGCCGTCCACCGGTTCGTAGTCGTTCAATTGCTCGGCGAGTTGCACGACGGCGCCCAGCGACAGCACCTTGCCGGTATATGGGTCGGCGTCGAGATATTCGTGGATCGCCTTGACCTCGGCCATGCGGGGGGCCGTGAACCAGTAGGCGTCGTCGGATTCGCCGCCGAAAGCGTCTTCGCCAAAACCGCCGCCGAAGTCGTCGGCGAAATCGTCTTCGAACGCGACTTCTTCTTCGGGCAAGGTGACGATGGCGTCGAAAGACAAGGTACCGCCGAGTTGTTCGTCGATCAGGCTCATGCCCTGGTTGATCTCGGTCGATTCGCGGAAGTAGTCGATGAAGCTGTTCTCGACCCGCAGCCGGGTCAGGCCGGTGACGCCGACGATCAATATCAGCGCGTAAACCACGAACACCCAGCCGCGCAACCGGTCAGTCAGCCGGGCAAGGGCCGAAGTCAGGTTCAAGCGCAAATCGGAGGACAGCCGGGAGCGGTCCGCCGGCAGCGTCGACATGATCGAGGGGAACAGCGTGAAGGCGACGATCAGCGCCGTCGCGACGCCCATCATCATCATCCAGCCGAAGGTGATGATCGGCAGAATGCCGCTGACGATGAGCGAGCCGAAGGCGACGATCGTCGTCAAGACCGTATACAGGCAGGGCCGGAACATGCTCAACACGGCGTGACGCAACAATTTGCCGTGCCGGCTGAAACGGCGGGTCGCGCGCAATTCGCGATAGCGCACGGTCAGATGCACCGTGAGCGAGATCGTGATGATCAGCAACAGCGAGACGAAATTCGAGGAGACCACGGTCACGCGCCAATCCATCAGCCCGAGCGTGCCGACCATGATCGTTCCCGCCGCGGCGCAGCAGATCAGCGGAATCGCGACGAAACGGACCTTGCGGAAAATCAGGCCGAGGGCGACGACGATGAGAATCAGCACGGCGATGCTGAAACTGCTCAGGTCGCCGCGCACGAAGGAGATCAGGTCGTCGGCGATCATCGGCGCGCCGCTGAGATGGATGCGGGCGCCGTCGCGATAGCGGTCAAGGGTTTCGCGCACGGCGGTGATCAACTCATGCTGCCTGTCGTTGACGCCGATGCTGTATTCCGCCCAGGCGGCTTCGACCCCGCTCAATTCCGCGAGACTCCCTGTGTCGATTTCCCCGTCGATCCGCAACTGGCGCAAGGCGCTGCGGCGGTCGAGCAATTCCCGCGCCCGCCGGTCGATTTCGATGCTGACCTGCATCCCGGCGCCGCGCCCGTCGGGGCTGATCAGCGCATCGGTGTAGATCGGATTGGCCATCATCTCGGCGCGCGCCGCCTCAAGATCGACGTCTTCGTCGAGCAAGGTCAGATAATCTTCGGAAATCCCGGTCAGCGGCGTGTCGCCGAACACCGGCGCATTGAGGATGCTGTCCACCCGTTCGACGCGGTCGATCGCGAGCAAATCGTTTTGCAAGCGGCTCAGTTTTTCGAGTTCGGGCCGGGAAAACAACTCGCCTTCGGGGATGTAGGCGATCACGACGAACTCGCGGATGCCGTAGCGGTTTTCCACCTGGCGGAAGAATTCCAGATCGGGATCGTTTTCCAGCAACAGCGAATCCGCCGAGGCGTCCAGCCTGAAGTACTGGGCGAACCAGGCAAAGCAGGCAACGACGAGCGCGGTGATTCCGATGACCAGCCAAGGCCTGCCAAACACCAGTTCGCCGTAGAGTCTGACAGCCCTCGAAGTCATCAATGCTCAGCTTGCGCCGCTCTAAGCTTGCGTCACTAGAGAGGCCGCAGCTCGGCCTCCAAATCGTGCAACGCAATCCGCCGCATCGCCCACGCAACCACCGGGACGATGTGCAACGCGTCATCATCTATTTCGTAGGTATAGCTCATTACTGCCTTTGCAAAAATCCACAACTCGTTACCAGGCGAGAATACTCCGAAGCCAACGGAGCCTCAACAGAGACGCCGCAGGACGCGCACGTTTCTTCGAAACGGCAAGCGCAACGCAATTTCTCCTCCTTGAAAGCCAAGGCCCAAATATTGGGACGATTTGTTACAACACTGCATCCATCCGACTTTTACCTATTTTTGGGGTCGACAGGGCGCATTTTTTTCTAGCCTTTCCTGCGTTCGTCATCTTACCCCAAAAACACAAGGAATTTCGCGATGATCAGAAACGCAACCTGCTGTTTTTCTTTATTTTTCACGTTGTCATGCGCCATGTTTGTTTTCCTGTTTACTCCGCCTCCCAACGATTGACAAAATAATCGCTGGACTGCCAGCGCCTACTATGAAGGCGGCACAGGAGAAAATGCGGCTCATACCGCGTGTCTGCGGAGAAGAGCAAGTGATTTAAGAGAACGTTATGCAGCAGATGCAGCGGAAGATTATGAAGACGATATGGAGGCAGCGGAAGATACGTTTGTGGAAGCGGAAATCGAAGCGGATGCAGAGTACTTGGCCGAATTGGTGGCTATCGCCAGGTTGCCGGTACCCCCACAGGTAAAGGCAGCCATGGGTTTGGCTGCCCTGGCCAAAAAGTCGTTTGATATCTATACGGCGTCACGCGCCAGAACCGCCGCGGAACGAGAAGACCTGCTCCCGCAACAGGAGCAGCCTGGTCCCACGCAGGTGGCTCTCGACGACATACAGAACAGGCCGAACGGAACAGTTACGGTTACTCCGGCAAACTAGGCATCAGAAAAGTTTGAAGCTGAAAAATGATGCAATCGATACAGGAGCCGAGTTCATGAAATCGAAACTTTTACTGTTATGCATGTCAATTATCGGAATGGTCGCTGGAACGCCTTGGCAAGGGCTGCCAACAACGGGGATGTCGACATGGCCCGGTTCCTGATAGACGCCGGAGCGGACGTTAACTGGATTTCATCGAACAATCGCAGTGCCCTAAGAAGGGCTGCGGCAAATGGACGTATCGAACTTGTTCGCCTGCTTGTAGAAGCCGGTGCAGATATTGAATATCACCCACCTGACACACCAACCGCGACAGCATTGTCCGACGCCGCTTTCGAGCGCCAAACAGAAGTCGTGCAAGAACTTCTGCGATTGGGAGCAGACGCGACCGGCAGAGCCGGAAGAGTGGCCTTGTCCTATGCGATCGGCGACGCGAATCGGGAAATGGAACAAATGCTGCGAGAGGCTGGCGCAACTCGGCAGCAAGACCTCTTTAATCAGGGCTGCAGCTCGGCCTCCACTTCCTGGCGCCGAGCGCCGGCGAGAATGCCCGCGAAGGCGTAATTGCCTTCGTGGCAGGCGTATTCGTACATACGCTCTTCCGGAGCCTTGCGCTTCATGGCGACTTCCCCGGACCAGGGCTGGGTGTAGGTTGGCGGATCGTCGATGGTGAAACGATAGCGGATTTTCTCCGGGCCGAGCAATTCGAATTGCTCGCGGATCACAACTTCGCCGGAACTGCCGCGGAAGGATTGCTGGGGATGGAAGTTGCGCGTTTCGACCTTGAGCACGTCGCCGTCCCAATATCCGACCGAGTCGCCCATCCACTTGTCGAAATCGGCGTCGTGATGGCCATCGTTCAGACGAACGATGCGCGCGTCGTGGACCATTTCCACGAGGATCATGAAATAGCCCGGCGTTTGCACGATCTGGTAATTGCTGTTGTAGAGAATCGGCAGCATGGGCGGGCCGGACCCCGAGCCGAAGGTCAACAGGCAGCGCTCGGCCAGCGGCCGCAGGGGATAGTCGTCGAAGTTCTCGACTCCGGGCCGGTTGCGCCAGGCGGTCCGCAGATCGTGCCCCGGCGCGCCGCCTTCGACATAGGGAATCTGGCCGTCGGGCGGATCGACGATGATCGAAGTGCGATATTCGCCGTTGATCTCGATGGCGTCGTCCCGCGGATCCCACCAGAAGCTGTTGTAGCCGAAGTCGGCGTTGCCGTCGGTCGGCGGTCCGCGCTCCGGGTCGATCGGCTGGGCCAGCAGGTTGTAGCGGTCGCGCCAGCCCTGCTCGACGTCCCGCGCTTCCTCCTCGGTGAGAAATCCCTTGACGCCGAATTCTTCCGGCCGCACCAGCGGTGTCTGCGACGAATTGGTCCAGATGCCTTGCAGGTCGGGCTGCCCGTCCGGAGTGCGCGGCGGCTCCCATTCCTGCTGCGCCGCCGCTGCCGTCGCCAGGGCCAGGCAGAACGCCGCGCCGAACATCTTGTGCGTCAGGTTCATGACTCTCTCCGGGAGTGACAGTCGCCAGGATGCAATGAGCATACTCCGAAGCCGCCAGCGCCTCAACACGGCAGCCTGCGTCGGTCCATCCGAATCTCGTCGGTATTGACGAAACGGCGGAAGGGCTTGAGACCGAGCCCACATGGAGGGATGTCAGCCTCTTGCCCGGCGCGCTCGAAAGGAATGGTTCGAAGGAGCGGGCCGACAGGGGATTGCCGTTCGGAGCAGAAATTTTCGGCGATTTCTTCGCCTTGCCGCGCGCGAAAGGGCGGCAAGCCCGCCTCGATCCACCTCGTCCTGAACTGGACGCACATGGGCGTTTTCATCGCGGTGGCGGCGACCGGCCTGATCACCCTGAATCAGGGATTCGACTCCCCCACAGGGGGAGTGTTCAACGTCCGCTCGGCGCCGGGGTACAAAACACTCTCCCTCTGGGAGAGTCAAAACCGCGCAGCGGTTTTGGTGAGGGCACAGTGAGGGCACACTTGCGACCGCATCCCGGCGTCGCGCCCGACGGGACTGATCAGTGGATCAGGCGGCTGACGAATTCGGGGTCGATGAGGTATTCGAGCGTGAGGAGCGCGGCGAAGCCGGAAGCGCCGTCGATCGGGCCAGCGCCGGGGCCGGCATGGGCGCCGCCGTATGGGAGCATGTCGAAACCCGCGGGCGGCTGGAATCCGACCGCGCCGCCCGCGGTTCCCATTCCACCCATTCCACCCATTCCACCCATTCCACCCATGCCGCCCATTCCACCCATGCCGCCGGTGGAAAGTTCGGCCCGCAGTCGCAGGCCAGGGCGGTCGAGGCTGAAGGCCAGTCCGCCGCGGACGGCGCCTCCGCCGCCGGCGCGGGAGCCGAACTCGGCGAACGGGGAAAGCATGACATTCTCCGGCCCCAACAGGAAGCCGTAGCTGGCGCGGGTTTGCAGCGACATTTCCGGCGCGGCGCCGACGCCGGACAAGCCGCGGCCGGGCGCTTGCGGCGGCGCGCCGGCCAGCAGCAGCGCGCTGCTCATCGTGTTGCCCCAGGTCGGCGCCAGCGACAGCGTGAGGCCGCCGCCGTCCTCGCGCGGCTGGACCGAGGCGGTGACCGAATAGCCCACCTCACGGTAGCCGCTTTCGCTGTGCAGGGCCAGCATTCGCGCCTGGGCCTGGATTTCAATCCGCCCGGAGGCGCTCTGGAAGCGCGCGCCGCCGGCGAGTTCGATGCCCCCGCCGGAAACCCCGTCGCCGCCGTCGTGGCGGGCGGAGATTTCGCCGAAGGGCGTCAGCGCGCCGCCGGCGAATTGAAAGCCCGTGGAGAACTCGACGCCGAGCCGCAGCCGGGAGACATCGGCCGCGAGCGCCCCGGAAGTCGGCAGGCCGCCGTCCGCGGCGAGACGGACGAAGCCGGCGTCGCCGACCGCGGCCAGGCTGCCGCGGCCCGACGAGGCGAGGGCCCAGCGGCCGCCGGCGAGGCCCATCGTCAGCGACAGGTCGCCACTGTGGCCCCGGACGCTTTCGCCGGCGCCGTCCATGCGGCGGTCGAGTCGGATGTCGCCCCGGCCCGCGCCGAGGGCGGCCCAGAACACGCGGCCGGCGCCGGCGTCGTAGCCCGCGTAGGGCAGGAAGGTGGTGAGGCCGATGTCGAGCGCGCCCGCGCCGCTGGCGCCGGATGCCGGATCGGCGAAGGCGTATTCGCCGTCGGCGGCGGCGCGGGTGACGGCGAGGCCCGCCCGCCAACGTTCGCCGACGCCGCCGTCGATGCCAACGTTGAAGTTGCGGATGCGCCCATCGAAGGCGTCGCCGGCGCCCGCCACGCCGTCGAAGCGCGTGGTGTCGCCGCCGCCGTAGATGGACCAATCGTGGAACAGGCCGCCTCCGCGTTCGTCCGCGCCGCCGTTTCCGCCGCCTTCGCTTCCGTCGCCATCGGCTTCGTCCGCGCCGCCGTCCGCCGCGCCGGCCGTTTGGCCCAACGGTATGTCGAACGAAAGGCCGGCCAGCATCTGGTCGGCGAAACTCCCGCCGATGTCCCGGTCGCCATATCCGCCGAGTCCGCCTCCGGACCCCCCGCCGTAAACGTCCCGGCTTCCGCCGCCGTATGCCGAGGGCCCCGCGCCGTAGCCGCCAGGACCCGCGGAACCGCCGAAGCCCGCCCCGCCGCCATGGCCGCCGAAGCCGGGCGCGCCGCCGGCGCCCGCCGTGCCGCCGTGGGCGCCGACGCCCGCCACGCCGACGCGGCCGTACCCGACCGCCCCGGCTCCATACCCGCCGCCCGCTCCCGGAAGGGCCGGGCCGACGCCGGGCCCGAAAACGTTTCCGCCGCGGAACAGCATCGATTCGTGTCCGACCGACCCGCCGGCCAAGTCATCCAGCACCGGACGGTTGGGCCGCGCGCAGGGGTTCGGGCCGACGCCGCCCTCCGCGGTTCCGCCGTCTCCGACCGTGCCGGGATTCTCCGCCGCCGACGCGAACAGCGGGATTTCCCGTCCGAACAGGCGCAGCCGCGCGCAACCGCTCTCCTCCGCCTTGAAGCGCGAACCGATCAGCGTAGTCGCGCTGGTCAGCGCCGCGCGTCCGAGGCCCGCCAGCGCGTTCTCGAGCGCCTCCGCCTCCGCCTCTGAAAACACCACCGCCACCGGCACGCGCCGCTCCGCCCGCCCGGCGCCGTTCGAGGCCGAGACGATGATTTCGAGGCGGCCCGGCGCGAGCGGCGACACGGTCAGCACCGAACCCGACACCGACACCGCGGCCACAGCGGCGTCCGGCGAGGACGCCGCATAGGCCAGACTCGTGCCGGCGAAAGCGGCGGAGAGTTCCAACTCCGCCGCTTCGCCGCCCGCCACCAGCGTCAGCGCGGGCAGGGAGCCAACCGCCTCGGGCGCGATGTCCGCCACGGTCGCCGCGAAGTGCAGCGACGCCTCCCCGGCGGAGTTCGAGGCGGTGACCGCCACCGCCGCCCGTCCCGCGGCCAGCGGCGTCAGCGTCAAGTCCGCGCCGTCCATCGACAGGGAAACCGCGCCGGGACCGGAGGACTCCGCCGAAAAACTCAGCGAAGTGCCGTTGAACGCCGCCGCCAGATCGACCGTCCGCGGCGGGTCGCCGACAGTGAAATCGAGGTCGGGCAGAGGCCCGGCCGCCTCCGGCGCCGCGTCGCGCACGGTCAGCGCGAAGGTCTGCGACGCCTCGCCGGCGCTGTTCGAGGCGACCACCGTGATCCCGGCCGCGCCCGCGCGCAGGGGACGGATCGAGAGCGACGCGCCCTCGATTCCGACTTGGGCGGCTTCCGGCGGAACGACCTTGGCGGCGTAGCGCAGCGAGGTGCCGCTGAAGGCGCCCGTCAGGTCCACGACCGGGTCCGGCCGGCCGAGCGTCGCCACCGCGCCGGGCAGCGGCTCCAGCACCGCGGGCGGCGCGTCGCGCACCTCCACCGACAATTCAGTTTCCGCCGAACCGTATTCGTTGAAGGCGGCCGCGGCCACGGCGGCGCGGCCGAGCGCGCGCGGCGTCAGCAACAGCTCCGCGCCCTCGACTTCGGCGGCGACGACGGCGGCGTCCGCCGAAAAGGCCCGGAAGGAAAGTCCGCCGCCTTCGAACAGGGTCGCCAAACCGACCCGCGCCGGCTCGCCGTCCAGCAGCAGCACGATGTCGGGCGGCGGGCCGGCGGCGCCCGGCCGCAGATCGAGCGGCGCGACCGGGTCGGAGGCCGGAGAGGCCGCGCCGGCGCCCGCCGCGTTGACCGCCCGCAGCTTGAACCGGTGCGGTACGCCGGCCGTCAGTCCCGCCACCGCCGCGGTCCGCTCCGCCGCGGCCGCGGGCAGATCGGTCCAGACCGCTTCCCAGGGATTGTCGCCAACCTGTTTCAGATACTGCCAGCCGGCGACGGGCGAACCGCCGTCCCCGCCGGGGGTCCAGCTCAACGCCGCCGATTCGTGGCCGGGGACCGCCTCCGGCTTCGACGGCGCCTCGGGGGCCGAGGCGGGTTCGGGCTCGGGCTCGGGTTCGGGCTCGGGTTCGGCTTCGGACGGCGTCAAGGTGGTGAAGGAGACCTTCGCGATTTCGTCGGCGCAGCCATTTGCGCCGTAGGCCGTGTAGGTGTAGTCGTAGTCCGGGTGCAGGCTCGACAGGACCGCCGTCGTCCGGCCCGCGGCCACCGGGACGCAGGCCGCGCCGAACAGGTGGCCCCGGTAGTGCCACGCCCCGGTGTGGTTGACGAGCCGCAGCGACGCCGTCGTCTCCCCGATGTCGAACGCCTCCAGCGACACCGTCCCGGGCGCGACCAGCGACGACTCGTCCGCCGACAGCGTGCGGAAGGACGCGGCGGCGATCTCGGCGGCCGCGCCGCAGCCGGCGGCGTCGTAGGCCTTGTAGACGTGGTCCGCGGCATTGGCCAGGCCGTCCAGGACCACCGAGGCCGTGTTCGCCGCCACCGGAACGCAGGACGCGCCGTCCCGGTCCCCCCGGTGCCACCAGGGGCCGGCGTGATTCGATATCGTCAGCGTCGCCCCGGTCGCCGTGATCCCCGACGCCTCCAGCGTCACGGCCACCGGCCTGACGCCCACCTCGTCCGACCAGGCGCCGTCGCCGGTCGCGTTCGACGCCGCGACGCGGATCGTGTACACCGTCCCGTTGACCAGGTCGCCGATCGTGTGCGACGTCGCCGCGCCGGGGGAAACGTCCGCCTGCCGCGACCCGTCCCACTTCTGCTGGCCCGACTTCCATTGCACCTTGTAGCCGGACGCCCCGGTCTCCGCCGTCCAGGTCACCCGCAGTTCGCCGTTGCGCGGCGCGGCGTCCACCCCGGCGGTTCGGCCCGGCCTGGTGAGGAAGGGCGCGGCCGCCGCGAGCCGCGACGCGCACTGGCTGTCGGAGTAGGCCTCGTAAGTGTACGTCGTCCCGGTGGCGAGGCCGGACAGGCTCGCCGCCGCCCCCGTCACCGCGGTGGACGAGCACGACGCGTGCGGGGCGGCGTCGGCCTTGTAGTGCCAGTCTCCGGTGTGGTTGGAGATCGTCAGCGTGGCCGTCTCCGCCCCGACGTGGGAGGCCGTCAGCGCCGGAGCGGCCGTGTCGTTGTCGTCCTCGGTGGCCGTGAGTTCGGCGGTGACCGAGTTGTAGCCGCCGCCGGCGGCGGTGTGGACGATCACCGCCGTGCCGTTCACGTCGTCGCCGTCCTCGGCCGCCGCCAGCGTCACGGTCTGGTTGGTGTTCCAGTTGTCGGTGGTGAAGGTCAGCGAGGAACCGGCGCTGACGGTGATGTCGGAGTCGTGGTCGCCGCCGGTTTTGCGGGCGACGCTCACCGTGACGGACGCGCCGGGCTGCGTCGCCAGCTTGACGCCGTGGTCGGCGGTCGAACCTTCCGCCACGGTCGCGGTGCTTGCGGAAAGGGTGATGCCCCGGTCGTTGTCGGCCTCGGTCGCCGTGAGTTCGGCGGTCACCGAACCGTAGCCCCCGCCGGTGGCGGTGTGCACGATCACCGCCGCGCCGTCGAGGCCGTCGGAATCCTCCGCCGCCGCGAGGGTCACGGTCTGGTTCGTGTCCCAGTTGTCGGTGGTGAAGGTGAGCGAGGAACCGGCGCTCACCGTGATGTCCGAGTCGTGGTCGTTGCCGGTCTTGCGGGCGACGCTCACCGTCACGCTCGCGCTGGGCGCCGTCGAGAGCTTGACGCCGTGGTCGGCGGTCGAGCCTTCCGCCACCGTCGCGGCGCTGGCGGAGAGGGTGATGCCCCGGTCGTTGTCGTCCTCGGTCGCCGTGAGTTCGGCGGTCACCGAACCGTAGCCGCCGCCGGTGGCGGTGTGCACGATCACCGCCGTGCCGTCCAGGCCGTCGGAATCCTCCGCCGCCGCGAGGGTCACGGTCTGGTTCGTGTTCCAGTTGTCGGTGGTGAAGGTCAGCGAGGAGCCGGCGCTCACCGTGATGTCCGAGTCGTGGTCGTTGCCGGTCTTGCGGGCGACGCTCACCGTCACGCTCGCGCTGGGCGCCGTCGAGAGCTTGACGCCGTGGTCGGCGGTCGAGCCTTCCGCCACGGTCGCGGCGCTGGCGGAAAGGGTGATGCCCCGGTCGTTGTCGTCCTCCGTGGCTGTCAACTCGGCGGTCACGGAATCGTAGCCGCCGCCGGTGGCGGTGTGCACGATCACCGCCGCGCCGTCGAGGCCGTCGGAGTCTTCGGCCGCCGCGAGGGTGACGGTCTGGTTCGTGTCCCAGTTGTCCGTCGTGAAGGTGAGGGTGGAACCGGCGCTCACGGTGATGTCGGTGTCGTGGTCGCCGCCGGTCTTGCGGGCCACTGCGACCGTGACGGACGCGCTGGGCTGCGTCGCCAGCTTGACGCCGTGGTCGGCGGTCGAACCTTCCGCCACGGTCGCGGCGCTGGCGGAGAGGGTGATGCCCTTGTCGTTGTCGTCCTCCGTGGCTGTCAACTCGGCGGTCACGGAACCGTAGCCGCCGCCGGTGGCGGTGTGCACGATGACGGCCGTGCCGTCCAGGCCGTCGCTGTCCTCGGCCGCCGCCAAAGTCACGGTCTGGTTGGTGTTCCAGTTGTCGGTGGTGAAGGTCAGCGAGGAACCGGCGCTCACCGTGATGTCCGAGTCGTGGTCGTTGCCGGTCTTCCGGGCGACGGTGACCGTCACGCTCGCGCTGGGCGCCGTCGAGAGCTTGACGCCGTGGTCGGCGGTCGAGCCTTCCGCCACGGTCGCGGCGCTGGCGGAGAGGGTGATGCCCCGGTCGTTGTCGTCCTCGGTCGCCGTGAGTTCGGCGGTCACCGAACCATAGCCCCCGCCGCTCGCCGTGTGGACGATCACCGCCGCGCCGTCCAGGCCGTCGGAGTCCTCCGCCGCCGCGAGGGTCACCGTCTGGTTGGTGTCCCAGTTGTCGGTGGTGAAGGTCAGCGAGGAACCGGCGCTCACCGTGATGTCCGAGTCGTGGTCGTTGCCGGTCTTGCGGGCGACGCTCACCGTCACGCTCGCGCTGGGCGCCGTCGAGAGCTTGACGCCGTGGTCGGCGGTCGAGCCTTCCGCCACGGTCGCGGCGCTGGCGGAGAGGGTGATGCCCCGGTCGTTGTCGTCCTCGGTCGCCGTGAGTTCGGCGGTCACCGAACCATAGCCCCCGCCGCTCGCCGTGTGGACGATCACCGCCGTGCCGTCGAGGCCGTCGTTGTCTTCCGCCGCCGACAGGGTCACGGTCTGGTTGGTGTTCCAGTTGTCGGTGGTGAAGGTGAGCGAGGAACCGGCGCTGACGGTGATGTCGGAGTCGTGGTCGTTGCCGGTCTTGCGGGCCACTGCGACCGTGACGGAGGCGCTGGGCTGGGTGGCGAGCTTGACGCCGTGGTCGGCGGTCGAACCCTCCGCCACGGCCGCGGTGCTTGCGGAGAGGGTGATGCCCCGGTCGTTGTCGTCCTCGGTCGCCGTGAGCTCGGCGGTCACCGAACCGTAGCCGCCGCCGGTGGCGGTGTGCACGATCACCGCCGTGCCGTCCAGGCCGTCGGAGTCCTCGGCCGCCGCCAGGGTCACGGTCTGGTTGGTGTTCCAGTTGTCGGTGGTGAAGGTCAGTGTGGAACCGGCGCTCACGGTGATGTCGGAGTCGTGGTCGCCGCCGGTCTTGCGGGCGACGCTCACCGTGACGGACGCGCCGGGTTGGGTCGCGAGTTTGACGCCGTGGTTGGCGGTCGAGCCTTCCGCCACCGTCGCGGCGCTTGCGGAGAGGGTGATGCCCCGGTCGTTGTCGTCCTCGGTCGCCGTGAGTTCGGCGGTGACCGAGTTGTAGCCGCCGCCGGTGGCGGTGTGGACGATCACCGCCGTGCCGTCCAGGCCGTCGGAGTCCTCGGCCGCCGCCAGGGTCACGGTCTGGTTGGTGTTCCAATTGTCGGTGGTGAAGGTCAGTGTGGAACCGGCGCTCACGGTGATGTCGGAGTCGTGGTCGCCGCCGGTCTTGCGGGCGACGCTCACCGTGACGGACGCGCCGGGTTGGGTCGCGAGTTTGACGCCGTGGTTGGCGGTCGAGCCTTCCGCCACCGTCGCGGCGCTTGCGGAGAGGGTGATGCCCCGGTCGTTGTCGTCCTCGGTCGCCGTGAGTTCGGCGGTCACCGAACCGTAGCCGCCGCCGGTGGCGGTGTGCACGATCACGGCGGCGCCGTCCAGGCCGTCGGAATCCTCGGCCGCCGCGAGGGTGACGGTCTGGTTGGTGTCCCAGTTGTCGGTGGTGAAGGTGAGCGAGGAGCCGGCGCTCACCGTGATGTCGGAGTCGTGGTCGCCGCCGGTCTTGCGGGCCACTGCGACCGTGACGGACGCGTTGGGCTGCGTCGCCAGCTTGACGCCGTGGTTGGCGGTCGAACCTTCCGCCACGGTCGCGGTGCTTGCGGAGAGGGTGATGCCCCGGTCGTTGTCGTCCTCGGTCGCCGTGAGTTCGGCGGTGACCGAACCGTAGCCGCCGCCGGTGGCGGTGTGCACGATCACCGCCGTGCCGTCCAGGCCGTCGGAGTCCTCCGCCGCCGCGAGGGTCACGGTCTGGTTGGTGTCCCAGTTGTCCGTCGTGAAAGTCAGCGAGGAGCCGGCGCTGACGGTGATGTCGGAGTCGTGGTCGCCGCCGGTCTTGCGGGCCACTGCGACCGTGACGGAGGCGCTGGGCTGGGTGGCGAGCTTGACGCTGTGGTCTTTCGTCGAGCCCTCCGCCACCGTCGCCGCGGTGGCCGAAAGGGTGATGCCCCGGTCGTTGTCGCTCTCGGTGGCGGTAAGTTCGGCGGTCTCCGAGTTGTAGCCGCCGCCGCTCGCCGTGTGGACGATGACCGCCGCGCCGTCGAGGCCGTCGGAATCCTCGGCCGCCGCAAGTGTCACCGTCTGGTTTGTGTCCCAGTTGTCGGTGGTGAAGGTCAGCGACGAGCCGGCGCTGACGGTTATGTCGGTGTCGTGGTCGCCGCCGGTCTTCCGGGCGACGGTGACCGTCACGCTCGCGCTTGGCTGTGTCGCGAGCTTGACGCTGTGGTCCTTCGTCGAGCCCTCCGCCACCGTCGCCGCGGTGGCCGAGAGGGTGATGCCCCGGTCGTTGTCGTCCTCCGTGGCTGTCAACTCGGCGGTCACGGAACCGTAGCCGCCGCCGGTGGCGGTGTGCACGATCACCGCCGTGCCGTCCAGGCCGTCGGAATCCTCGGCCGCCGCGAGGGTCACCGTCTGGTTCGTGTCCCAGTTGTCGGTGGTGAAGGTGAGCGAGGAGCCGGCGCTCACCGTGATGTCCGAGTCGTGGTCGTTGCCGGTCTTGCGGGCGACGCTCACCGTCACGCTCGCGCTGGGCGCCGTCGAGAGCTTGACGCCGTGGTCGGCGGTCGAACCTTCCGCCACCGTCGCGGTGCCCGCGGAAAGGGTGATGCCCCGGTCGTTGTCGTCCTCGGTGGCGGTGAGTTCGGCCGACACGGAACCGTAGCCGCCGCCGCTCGCCGTGTGGACGATGACCGCCGTGCCGTCGAGGCCGTCGGAGTCTTCGGCCGCCGACAGGGTCACGGTCTGGTTCGTGTCCCAGTTGTCGGTGGTGAAGGTCAGCGTGGAACCGGCGCTCACGGTGATGTCGGTGTCGTGGTCGCCGCCGGTCTTGCGGGCGACGCTCACCGTCACGCTCGCGGTGGGTTGGGTCGCGAGCTTGACGCTGTGGTCCGCGGTGGCGCCCTCGGCCACCGTCGCGGTCGCCGCGGAAAGGGTGATGCCCCGGTCGTTGTCGCCCTCGGTCGCCGTGAGTTCGGCGGTGACCGAGTTGTAGCCGCCGCCGGCGGCGGTGTGCACGATCACCGCCGTGCCGTCCAGGCCGTCGCCGTCCTCGGCCGCCGCCAGGGTCACGGTCTGGTTCGTGTCCCAGTTGTCCGTCGTGAAGGTGAGGGTGGAACCGGCGCTCACGGTGATGTCGGTGTCGTGGTCGCCGCCGGTCTTGCGGGCGACGCTCACCGTCACGCTCGCGGTGGGCTGCGTCGCGAGCTTGACGCTGTGGTCCGCGGTGGCGCCCTCGGCCACCGTCGCCGCGGTGGCCGAGAGGGTGATGCCCCGGTCGTTGTCCGCCTCGGTCGCCGTCAACTCGGCGGTCACGGAACCGTAGCCCCCGCCGCTCGCCGTGTGGACGATCACCGCCGCGCCGTCGAGGCCGTCGGTGTCCTCGGCCGCCGACAGGGTCACGGTTTGGTTGGTGTTCCAGTTGTCGGTGGTGAAGGTCAGCGTGGAACCGGCGCTCACCGTGATGTCGGAGTCGTGGTCGTTGCCGGTCTTGCGGGCCACTGTGACCGTCACGCTCGCGGTGGGCTGGGTCGCGAGCTTGACGCTGTGGTCCGCGGTGGCGCCCTCGGCCACCGTCGCCGCGGTGGCCGAGAGGGTGATGCCCCGGTCGTTGTCGTCCTCGGTCGCCGTGAGTTCGGCGGTGACCGAGTTGTAGCCGCCGCCGGTGGCGGTGTGCACGATGACCGCCGCGCCGTCGAGGCCGTCGGAGTCTTCGGCCGCCGCGAGGGTCACCGTCTGGTTGGTGTCCCAGTTGTCGGTGGTGAAGGTGAGGGTGGAACCGGCGCTCACCGTGATGTCGGAGTCCTGGTCGCCGCCGGTCTTGCGGGCGACGCTCACCGTCACGCTCGCGGTGGGCTGGGTCGCCAGCTTGACGCTGTGGTCCGCGGTGGCGCCCTCGGCCACCGTCGCCGCGGCGGCCGAGAGGGTGATGCCCCGGTCGTTGTCGCCCTCGGTCGCCGTGAGTTCGGCGGTGACCGAGTTGTAGCCGCCGCCGGTGGCGGTGTGCACGATCACCGCCGTGCCGTCGAGGCCGTCGGAGTCCTCCGCCGCCGCCAGGGTGACGGTCTGGTTGGTGTTCCAGTTGTCGGTGGTGAAGGTCAGCGACGCGCCGGCGCTCACGGTGATGTCGGAGTCCTGCGTGCCGGTGCTCTTGCGGGCGACGCTCACCGTCACGGAGCCGGTGGGCTGCGTCGCGAGCTTGACGCTGTGGTCCGCGGTGGCGCCCTCGGCCACCGTCGCGGTCGTCGCGGACAGGGTGATGCCCCGGTCGTTGTCGCCCTCGGTCGCCGTGAGTTCGGCGGTGACCGAGTTGTAGCCGCCGCCGGTGGCGGTGTGGACGATCACCGCGGTGCCGTCCAGGCCGTCGGTGTCCTCGGCCGCCGCAAGTGTCACCGTCTGGTTTGTGTCCCAGTTGTCGGTGGTGAAGGTCAGCGTGGAACCGGCGCTCACGGTGATGTCGGAGTCCTGGTCGCCGCCGGTCTTGCGGGCGACGCTCACCGTCACGCTCGCGCTTGGCTGTGTCGCGAGCTTGACGCTGTGGTCTTTCGTCGAGCCCTCCGCCACCGTCGCCGCGGTGGCCGAAAGGGTGATGCCCCGGTCGTTGTCGCTCTCGGTGGCGGTAAGTTCGGCGGTCTCCGAGTTGTAGCCGCCGCCGCTCGCCGTGTGGACGATGACCGCCGTGCCGTCGAGGCCGTCGGAATCCTCGGCCGCCGCAAGTGTCACCGTCTGGTTTGTGTCCCAGTTGTCGGTGGTGAAGGTCAGCGACGAGCCGGCGCTGACGGTTATGTCGGTGTCGTGGTCGCCGCCGGTCTTGCGGGCGACGCTCACCGTCACGCTCGCGGTGGGCTGCGTCGCCAGCTTGACGCTGTGGTCCGCGGTGGCGCCCTCGGTCACCGTCGCCGCGGTGGCCGAGAGGGTGATGCCCCGGTCGTTGTCGGCCTCGGTCGCCGTCAACTCGGCGGTCTCGGAACCGTAGCCGCCGCCGCTCGCCGTGTGGACGATCACCGCCGCGCCGTCGAGGCCGTCGGAGTCTTCGGCCGCCGCGAGGGTGACGGTCTGGTTGGTGTCCCAGTTGTCCGTCGTGAAGGTGAGGGTGGAACCGGCGCTCACCGTGATGTCGGAGTCCTGGTCGCCGCCGGTCTTGCGGGCGACGCTCACCGTCACGCTCGCGGTGGGCTGCGTCGCGAGCTTGACGCTGTGGTCCTTGGTCGAGCCCTCGGCCACCGTCGCGGTCGTCGCGGAAAGGGTGATGCCCCGGTCATTGTCGGCCTCGGTGGCGGTGAGTTCGACCGACACGGAACCGTAGCCGCCGCCGCTCGCCGTGTGGACGATGACCGCCGTGCCGTCGAGGCCGTCGGCGTCCTCGGCCGCCGACAGGGTCACGGTCTGGTTGGTGTCCCAGTTGTCCGTCGTGAAGGTCAGCGTGGAACCGGCGCTCACCGTGATGTCGGTGTCGTGGTCGCCGCCGGTCTTGCGTGCCACTGCGACCGTGACGGAGGCGCTGGGTTGGGTCGCGAGCTTGACGCTGTAGCTGGCGGTCGAGTCCTCGGCCACCGTCGCGGTCGTCGCGGACAGGGTGATGCCCCGGTCGTTGTCGGCCTCGGTCGCCGTCAACTCGGCGGTCACGGAACCGTAGCCCCCGCCGGCGGCGGTGTGGACGATGACCGCCGCGCCGTCGAGGCCGTCGGAGTCTTCGGCCGCCGCGAGGGTGACGGTCTGGTTCGTGTCCCAGTTGTCCGTCGTGAAGGTGAGGGTGGAACCGGCGCTCACCGTGATGTCGGTGTCGTGGTCGCCGCCGGTCTTGCGGGCCACTGTGACCGTCACGCTCGCGGTGGGTTGGGTCGCCAGCTTGACGCTGTGGTCCGCGGTGGCGCCCTCGGTCACCGTCGCCGCGGTGGCCGAGAGGGTGATGCCCCGGTCGTTGTCGGCCTCGGTGGCGGTGAGTTCGGCCGACACGGAACCGTAGCCCCCGCCGCTCGCCGTGTGCACGATCACCGCCGTGCCGTCCAAACCGTCGTTGTCCTCGGCCGCCGCCAGCGTCACCGTCTGGTTCGTGTTCCAGTTGTCGGTGGTGAAGGTCAGCGACGCGCCGGCGCTCACGGTGATGTCGGTGTCGTGGTCGCCGCCGGTCTTGCGGGCGACGCTCACCGTCACGCTCGCGGTGGGTTGGGTCGCGAGCTTGACGCTGTAGTTGGCGGTCGAGTCCTCGGCCACCGTCGCGGTCGTCGCGGACAGGGTGATGCCCCGGTCGTTGTCCGCCTCGGTCGCCGTCAACTCGGCGGTCACGGAACCGTAGCCCCCGCCGCTCGCCGTGTGGACGATGACCGCCGCGCCGTCGAGGCCGTCGGAGTCCTCGGCCGCCGCCAGGGTGACGGTCTGGTTGGTGTCCCAGTTGTCGGTGGTGAAGGTGAGCGAGGAGCCGGCGCTCACCGTGATGTCGGTGTCGTGGTCGCCGCCGGTCTTGCGGGCGACGCTCACCGTCACGCTCGCGGTGGGCTGGGTCGCGAGCTTGACGCCGTGGTCCGCGGTGGCGCCCTCGGTCACCGTCGCCGCGGTGGCCGAGAGGGTGATGCCCCGGTCGTTGTCGGCCTCGGTGGCGGTGAGTTCGGCCGACACGGAACCGTAGCCCCCGCCGGCGGCGGTGTGGACGATGACCGCCGCGCCGTCGAGGCCGTCGGAGTCTTCGGCCGCCGCGAGGGTGACGGTCTGGTTCGTGTCCCAGTTGTCCGTCGTGAAGGTGAGGGTGGAACCGGCGCTCACCGTGATGTCGGTGTCGTGGTCGCCGCCGGTCTTGCGGGCCACTGTGACCGTCACGCTCGCGGTGGGTTGGGTCGCCAGCTTGACGCTGTGGTCCGCGGTGGCGCCCTCGGTCACCGTCGCCGCGGTGGCCGAGAGGGTGATGCCCCGGTCGTTGTCCGCCTCGGTCGCCGTCAACTCGGCGGTCACGGAACCGTAGCCCCCGCCGCTCGCCGTGTGGACGATGACCGCCGCGCCGTCGAGGCCGTCGGAGTCTTCGGCCGCCGCGAGGGTCACCGTCTGGTTGGTGTCCCAGTTGTCGGTGGTGAAGGTCAGCGTGGAGCCGGCGCTCACCGTGATGTCGGAGTCGTGGTCGTTGCCGGTCTTGCGGGCCACCGTGACCGTCACGCTCGCGGTGGGTTGGGTCGCCAGCTTGACGCCGTGGTCCGCGGTGGCGCCCTCGGTCACCGTCGCCGCGGTGGCCGAGAGGGTGATGCCCCGGTCGTTGTCGCCCTCGGTCGCCGTGAGTTCGGCGGTGACCGAGTTGTAGCCGCCGCCGGCGGCGGTGTGCACGATCACCGCCGCGCCGTCGAGGCCGTCGGAGTCTTCCGCCGCCGCCAGCGTGACGGTCTGGTTCGTGTCCCAGTTGTCCGTCGTGAAGGTGAGGGTGGAACCGGCGCTCACCGTGATGTCGGAGTCGTGGTCGTTGCCGGTCTTGCGGGCCACTGTGACCGTCACGCTCGCGGTGGGTTGGGTCGCGAGCTTGACGCTGTGGTCCGCGGTGGCGCCCTCGGTCACCGTCGCCGTGGTGGCCGAGAGGGTGATGCCCCGGTCGTTGTCGCTTTCGGTCGCCGTCAACTCGGCCGACACGGAACCGTAGCCGCCGCCGCTCGCCGTGTGGACGATGACGGCCGTGCCGTCCAGGCCGTCGGAGTCCTCCGCCGCCGCGAGGGTCACGGTCTGGTTCGTGTCCCAGTTGTCCGTCGTGAAGGTGAGGGTGGAGCCGGCGCTCACCGTGATGTCGGTGTCGTGGTCGTTGCCGGTCTTGCGGGCCACCGTGACCGTCACGCTCGCGGTGGGTTGGGTCGCGAGCTTGACGCTGTGGTCCGCGGTGGCGCCCTCGGTCACCGTCGCCGCGGTGGCCGAGAGGGTGATGCCCCGGTCGTTGTCCGCCTCGGTCGCCGTCAACTCGGCGGTCACGGAACCGTAGCCCCCGCCGCTCGCCGTGTGGACGATGACCGCCGCGCCGTCGAGGCCGTCGGAGTCCTCCGCAGCCGCGAGGGTCACCGTCTGGTTTGTGTCCCAGTTGTCGGTGGTGAAGGTGAGGGTGGAACCGGCGCTCACCGTGATGTCGGAGTCGTGGTCGCCGCCGGTCTTGCGGGCCACTGTGACCGTCACGCTGGCGGTGGGCTGGGTCGCGAGCTTGACGCTGTGGTCCTTGGTCGAGCCCTCCGCCACCGTCGCGGTCGCCGCGGAAAGGGTGATGCCCCGGTCGTTGTCGGCCTCGGTGGCGGTGAGTTCGGCCGACACGGAACCGTAGCCCCCGCCGTTCGCCGTGTGGACGATGACGGCCGCGCCGTCCAGGCCGTCGGAGTCCTCCGCCGCCGCGAGGGTCACGGTCTGGTTGGTGTCCCAGTTGTCCGTCGTGAAGGTGAGGGTGGAACCGGCGCTCACCGTGATGTCGGTGTCGTGGTCGCCGCCGGTCTTGCGGGCCACTGTGACCGTCACGCTCGCGGTGGGTTGGGTCGCCAGCTTGACGCTGTGGTCCGCGGTGGCGCCCTCGGTCACCGTCGCCGCGGTGGCCGAGAGGGTGATGCCCCGGTCGTTGTCCGCCTCGGTCGCCGTCAACTCGGCGGTCACGGAACCGTAGCCCCCGCCGCTCGCCGTGTGGACGATGACCGCCGTGCCGTCGAGGCCGTCGGAGTCCTCCGCAGCCGCGAGGGTCACCGTCTGGTTGGTGTCCCAGTTGTCGGTGGTGAAGGTGAGGGTGGAACCGGCGCTCACGGTGATGTCGGTGTCGTGGTCGCCGCCGGCCTTGCGGGCGACGCTCACCGTCACGCTCGCGGTGGGCTGGGTCGCGAGCTTGACGCTGTAGTTGGCGGTCGAGCCCTCGGCCACCGTCGCGGTCGCCGCGGAAAGGGTGATGCCCCGGTCGTTGTCGGCCTCGGTGGCCGTCAACTCGGCGGTCACGGAACTGTAGCCGCCGCCGCTCGCCGTGTGGACGATGACGGCGGCGCCGTCCAGGCCGTCGGTGTCCTCCGCAGCCGCGAGGGTGACGGTCTGGTTCGTGTCCCAGTTGTCCGTCGTGAAGGTGAGGGTGGAACCGGCGCTCACGGTGATGTCGGTGTCGTGGTCGCCGCCGGTCTTGCGGGCGACGCTCACCGTCACGCTCGCGGTGGGTTGCGTCGCGAGCTTGACGCTGTAGTTGGCGGTCGAGTCCTCGGCCACCGTCGCCGTCGTCGCGGACAGGGTGATGCCGCGGTCGTTGTCCGCCTCGGTCGCCGTCAACTCGGCGGTCACGGAACCGTAGCCGCCGCCGCTCGCCGTGTGGACGATCACCGCCGTGCCGTCCAAACCGTCGTTGTCCTCGGCCGCCGCCAGCGTCACCGTCTGGTTCGTGTTCCAGTTGTCGGTGGTGAAGGTCAGCGACGAGCCGGCGCTCACGGTGATGTCGGTGTCGTGGTCGCCGCCGGTCTTGCGGGCGACGCTCACCGTCACGCTCGCGGTGGGCTGGGTCGCGAGCTTGACGCTGTGGTCCGCGGTGGCGCCCTCCGCCACCGTCGCGGCAGTCGCCACAAAGTGATGCCCCGGTCGTCCACCGGCTTCGCCGCGTCGGAGGCGTCGGATTCAGCTCCGTTGCCGCCGCTGTTCACCGCCCGCAGCTTGAACTGGTAGTCGGTGCCGTCGGTCAGGCCCGCGACGGTGTGCGAGAGCGAGGTCGAAGTCGAGGAAATCGTCGTCCAGTCGTCGTCGAATCCGCCGGTGCCCTCCTTTTGCTTGTACTCCCACCGGGTCAGCGTCCCGGAGCCGGTCACCGACGAGGAAATGGTCAGCTTGCCGTGGCCCGCCCCGGCAACGGCCGTCGGCTTCGTCGGCTTGCCCGGCGCGGTGAGGAAGTCCGCATCCGTCGCGCTGGTGGTCGTTTCGGTGGAGCAGGTGCTGTCGCTGTAAGCCTTGTAGGTGAAACTCGTGTTCGAGGCCAGATTCGTCAGGCTCGCCGTCGCGGTGTCGGCGGCGACGGCCACGCAGGCGGCGTTGGTCTGGCTGCCCTTGTACCACCAGGCGGCGGACGCGTCGGAGAGCGTCAGCGTCGCCGAATTGTGCGTGATGCTGCTGGCGGTCAGCGTCTGGTTCGGCGTCAGCGAGTAGAACCATGGGGCCACGCCGGGCGCGACCGCGCCGTCGCCGTGGGCGTTCACGGCGCGCAGTTGGTAGCGGTATTCCTTGCCGTTCGTCAGGCCCGTGAAAGTGTGGCTGGTCGTCGTCTCGTCGCTGCCGGAAATGGTCGTCCAGCCGGACCAGCCGGTGAAATTCCCCGTCCCGGTGGCGTTGTGGTTCACGTTGTACTCGTAGCGGGTGATGCTCGAGTCGCTCGGGTCGTCCCATTCGAACGCCGCCTTGCGGTTCAGCGCCGTCGCGGTGACGTTGGCCGGTTTCGCCGGTTTCGTCGGCGCCTTCGGCTGGGCCGCGTCCGAGGCGTCGGATTCGGCGCCGTCGCCGCCGCTGTTCACGGCGCGCACCTTGTACTGGTAGTCGGTGCCGTTGGTGAGGCCGGAGAAAGTGTGGGAAAGCGAAGTCGAGGTCGACGAAATGTCGGTCCAGTCGGCGTCGTATTCGTTGGTCCCCTCCTTTTGCTTGTACTGCCACTTCGTCAAGGTGCCGGCGCCCGTCACCGATGCGGTCAGCGTCAACTTGCCGCTGCCGACGTTGGTCTCGGCCGCCGGCTTGGTCGGCTTGCCGGGTTTGGTGAGAAAATCCGCGTCCGTCGTGCTCGTTGTCAACTCGGTGGCGCAGGAACTGTCGCTGTAGGCCTTGTAGGTTTAGCTCGTGTTCGAAGACAGGCCCGTCAGATCCTTCTCCGTCCCCGTCACCGCGCTCGATGAACAGGAAGCGTCCGGAGCGGCGTTGGCCTTGTAGTACCAATTGCCGCTGTGGTGGGAAACGGTCAGCGTCGCCGTCGTGGCCTCCACGTCGGAGGCCGCCAGGGCCGGCGCGTTCGGCGTACCCTTGGCGTCGTCGGACCATTCGCCGGTTGCGCCGGTCTTGGTGGCGCGCACGCGTAGCGTGTACTCGGTGCCGTCGGTCAGGTTCGAAAGTTCGGCGGAGTTGGTCGTGGGGCTCGACTCGCGGCTCGAAGCGTACTCCTCGGCGCCCGATTTCCATTGCACGTCGTAGCCCGTCGCGCCGGTGACGGCGATCCAGGAAACGGACAATTTGCCGCTGCCGGCGCCCGAGGAGGCCGTAACCCCGGTCGTTTTGGCCATCAACGTGGTGAAAGAGGCGGTCGGGTAACGAAACAAATATAGAGGTGATGTTTCGGTGCAATTGGCGTTGTCGTAGGCCGTGAAAACATATGAGGTTTCCGCGGTGAGGCTTGTAACATTGGCCATGGACGCAAAGGCGGCGGCCGCGGTGCAGACTGCGCCGCTATGGTCGCCCTTGTACCACCACTCTTGCATTGGAGAGCCAATGGTTAGTGTCGCGGTGGTTGCGCCGACCGCAGATGCCGTCAGCGTCGGGTAACTGAAGCTGAAGGTAACCGAGGCGACCGCCGTAGATGAGCAATCGGTGTCTCCGTGGGGCATCAATTCGAGCGTATACGTTTGGTCTTCTACGTATCCCGCCAAAAAATACTTGTCGTTTACCTGACTATGACCTCCAGTCCAAAAAGGAACAGCACGGCAGAATGAAGAACCATTGGACGAACGTTCATTAACACGATCAGCACCGCCGCCGAAGTTTCTGAGCTGAAAATTGATGGTGCTATCTGCAGGACGAACACCGCCTATCAAGATTGCAGGCGTGTCCGGCGTGGCAGTGGCGTCGTCGGACCATTCACCGGTGTTGCCGGTCTTGGTGGCGCGCGCGCGAACCGTATACTGGGTGTCTTTGGTCAGGCCGGAAATGATCACCCCACCACTAAAACTATTTGGATTCGTCTGGCGGCTGGATGAATACTCCTGCGTACCCGACTTCCACTGTATATCGTAACCGGTCGCTCCGGTCACAGAATTCTGGAACACGAAAACACCGTCGGTGCCATGCGCCCCGACAAACCGGAATGTCACCTTCGCCATCAGCGTGGTGAAGGGGACGGCCGCCAACACCGTCGAGCAATTGCTGTCGCTGTACGCGGCCCAGGCGTACGAAGTGTCCGCGTTGAGGCTGCTCAGGCTGGCGGTGGTGGTGCCCGAGGCGATCTGCGACGAACAGGCGCCGCCGGTCGGCGACGCGCGCTTGTGATACCAGGCGCCGCTGTGGTTGCCCAGCGTCAGCGTCGCGGTGCTGGAAGTGATGGCGCTGGCGGCGAGCGTGATCGAACTCGAAATCGGCGTGCCCTTGGCGTCGTCGGACCACTCGCCGGTGTTGCCGGTGTTGCCGGTCTTGGTGGCGCGGACGCGAACCGTGTACTCGGTGCTGTTGGTCAGGTTCGACAGCTCGGCGGAGTTGGTCGTGACGCTCGACTGGCGGCTGGAAGCGTATTCCTCGGCGCCCGATTTCCATTGCACGTCGTAGCCCGTCGCGCCGGTCCCGGCGGTCCACGACACCAACAACTTGCCGCTGCCGACGCCCGGCAAGACTGAAACCCCGGTCGTCTTGGCCATCAGCGTGGTGAAGGAGGCGGCGGTCGCGAGCTCCGTCGAGCAAGTCGCGTCGCTGTAGGCCTTGAACACATGGCTCGTGTCGGCGTCGAGGCCGGTCAGGCTGGCCGCCGTCGTGCCCGAGGCGACCTTCGAGGAACACGTGCCGTTGCTCGGGGTCGTGTACTTGTAGTACCAGTCGCCGCTGTGGTTGGCGATGGTCAAGGTCGCGGTGCTCGAGGTGACGGCGCTCGCGGCAAGAGTTGGAAAGGCGGGCTGAACCGCCGTCGAGGCATCCGACTCCGCACCGTCGCCGGAGGCGTTCACGGCGCGGACCTTGTACTGGTAGTCGGTGCCGTTGGTGAGGCCGGACAAGGTGTGGGAAAGCGAAGTCGAAGTGGACGAAATGTCGGTCCAATCGGCGTCGTATTCGTTGGTTCCCTTCTTTTGCTTGTACTGCCACTTCGTCAACGTCCCCGAGCCGGTAACCGACGAGGAAAGCGTCAACTTGCCGCCGCCCGCTCCGGTAGCCGCCGTCGGTTTCGCCGGCTTGCCCGGTTTGGTGAGAAAATCCGCGTCGGTCGAGTCGCCGGTCACCTCGGTGGCGCATGAGCTGTCGCTGTAAGCCTTGTACGTGTAGCTCGTATTCGACGACAAGCCCGTCAAATCCTCCGTCGTCCCCGTCACCGCGCTCGAAGAGCAGGAGGCGTGCGGGGCGGCGTTGGCCTTGTAGTACCAATTGCCGGTGTGGTGGGAGATGGTCAGCGTGGCGGTGGCCGCTTCGACCGAGCTCGCGGCGAGGGCCGGCGCGTTGGGTGTGCCCTTTGCGTCGTCGGACCATTCGCCGGTGTTGCCGGTCTTGGTGGCGCGCACGCGGAGCGTGTACTCGGTGGCGTCGGTCAGGTTTGAAAGCTCGGCGGAGTTGGTCGTGGGGCTCGACTCGCGGCTCGAAGCGTACTCCTCGGCGCCCGATTTCCATTGCACGTCGTAACCCGTCGCGCCGGTGACGGCGGTCCAGGAAACGGACAATTTGCCGCTGCCGGCGCCCGAGGAGGCGGTAACGCCGGTCGTCTTGGCCATCAACGTGGTGAAGGAGGCGGCGGTCGCGACCAGCGTCGCGCAGGTAGCGTCGCTGTAGGCCGCGTAAGTGTATGTCTGCGCGGAGTCGAGGCCGGTCAGGTCGACGGTGGCGCCGCTCACCGCGTTCGAACTGCAGCTGCCGCCTGGTGGCGAGTTGTATTTGTAATACCAGTTGCCAGTGTGGTGGGCGAGCGTCAGCGTCGCCGTGGTCGAGGTGACCTTGCTCGCGGAAAGCGCCGGCGCGTTCGGGGTGCCCTTGGCGTCGTCGGACCATTCGCCGGTGTTGCCGGTCTTGGTGGCGCGCACGCGGAGCGTGTACTCGGTGGCGTTGGTCAGGCTCGAAAGCTCGGCGGAGTTGGTCGTGACGCTCATCTGGCGGCTGGAAGCGTAGTTTTGGGCGCCCGACTTCCATTGCACTTCATAGCCCGCGGCGCCGGTGACGGCGGTCCAGGAGACGGACAATTTGCCGCTGCCGGCGCCCGACGAGGCCGAAACCCCGGTCGTCTTGACCATCAGCGTTTTGAATGAGTTGGCCGTGGCCAACACCGTCGCGCAAGTGCTGTCGCTGTACGCTGCGTAGGTGTACGAGGTGTCGGCGTTGAGGCTGGTCAGGCTGGCGGTGGTGGTGCCGGAGGCGATCTGGGAAGAGCAAGTGCCGCCGGACGGCACCGTGCGCTTGTGATACCAGGCGCCGCTGTAGTTGCCCAGGGTGAGCGTCGCGGTGCTCGAGGTGACCGCGCTCGCGGCGAAAGAGTAGTTGTGCGTGGTCGCCGAATCGGATTCGACCGAGGCCGCGCCCGCCCCGCCCGCGCTGTCTTCGTTGTTTGCCCTGACTTTGAATTTATAGGCGGTCGCGGGGTTCAGGTTGGGGACGGTGTAGGAGGTCGTGGACGCGCCGCTGCCGGTCATGTCGGTCCATGTCGTGTCCCAATCGCCCGCGCCCGCTTTCTTGATGTATTGCCACTTGTCGATCGCGCTGCCGCCGGTGCTGTTCGGCGTCCAGGACAACGCTACCGAGGAGTTGTTGCTGGACGGAGTAGCCGTGGGCTTGCCCGGCGCCGCGGGCAGGGTGGCGAAGTTGACTGTGTAGCCGGGGTTGGGGTTATAGGTGTGGTTGCAACCCCAAGTTACCAAAAGCGATCTGTAGGTGTAGGAAGTGCTCGGCGACAAGCCGGTGAGATTGGCGGTCTTCGTTCCCGCGGGAATTTGGGTGGAACAGGTCGATAATGAGGGTTTGGTTCGAATATGCTGCCATTTGGTTTCAATATTGGTCTTCAAGGTTACCGATGTCTGCGCGAGATTTTCGGCGGTCAGCTTTGGAGGGCCACCCTTGGCGCCATGATAGTCGTATATCTGGTCTTTCCATAAGCAGCCACTGGCCGAAAACGCTCTTATAACGAATTGTCGAAAGCCTGACTGCAGATTGAGGGTGAATTCCGAGTTCGTGGTCGCGGTGCAGGTCTGATCGTAGTTCCCGTCAGGATCTGACGATTCCCACCACCATTGGGTTCCTTGCGGAAGGTGGTCAATTCTGAATGTGCGGCTGGAATTGGTACCGCTAACTCGCGAGAAAGAGACGGCGGTGAAAGTGTAGGAGGAGATCTGGTTGGCGGCGGTGCAGTTCGCGTCGCTGAAAGCGCGGTAGGTGTAGGATTGGCCCGCGGTCAGCTGGGGCAAAATTTTGTAGCCGTTTGTCGTGCCAGCGGTGCAGGTCCCGGTGGTTGGCGAGATTCTTTTGTACCACCACGGATCTGTATGGTATCCGTTGTTTTGGATAACCATGCGAATGATTCCCCTGCCCCACTGATCCCCGTGCACGTTGAGGTACGCCTGTTCAGCAGCGGAAGCCGAATTGATCGGAAGCAAACATCCAATGACCAGCGCGAATGCGCTGCCGGCGAAGACCCAGCGTCCCGCGGGCGGCCGGGCGGACCACCGCCGCCGCGTCGTCCCGGCCCGCGGCCGGGCCTCAGGCGGGAAGATCAGCGCAAGCGCGAGCGCTGCGGCCCGGGCGCAGGTCCGGCGAGGCGATTTTCCAGGTTCCCCGGAAGCTTCCTTTTTGCGAGGCATAAGGATGGATTGCAATCCAGACGCAAGAGTGCTTTGTTGCCATGGCCTCATCCGTGGCATCCCCCAACTGTGCAGCGAAACGGTCGGAATCGGTTTCCGACAGATCGCGAACTCGGCGACGCACACTATGAAAGTGCGGTTTTCTTTACCAATAAGCCCATAACATGCAATCTTAGTCAAGTAATGTAAAGTATTGCTCCCATTCAGCGTCGGGCTCCGTTTGGACGGGCGGCCCGCGGCGCGGCTGGCGCTGCCGCATTACCGCGGGGTGCGCGAGGAGTTCGCGCCGAAGAACATCGCCTTCGCGGGACACCCTGAAGAAGTTGATCGCGCCCAAGCCGCGGCGGGTTTTCCGCCCAGACACATTGGGCCGTCCGGGACCGCGTCGAAGCCTGGGGGCGGCTGGAGTCCCGCCGCTCCGCCGGTGGCCTGACGCAGCGCCCCGCCCGCGGTGCCGCCCCAAGTCGGGCTCAGCGAAAGCGCGAAGCCGCCGCCATCCTCCTGCGGCCCGACCGACGCGGGAGCTTGCGTCGACCCGCCCGAATTTCGTCAGCATCAACCAAACGACGGAAAGGCTTGAGGACCAAGCCGCATGCGGGGATATCCGCCTCTCGCTTGGGCGCTGGAAAGGAGCGGTTCAAGGGAGCGAGCCGACAGGGAATTGCCGTCCGCAAAAGAAATTTTTGGCGATTTCTTCGCCTTGCCGCGCGCCTCGCCTATACTTTTGACGCAAACGCCGGAGAACGCTCCGGCGCAAACCCGGAAGAGGCCTGCGCGGGCCTCCGGCCGGGGTCCGGCGGGCCATGTTCGTCGATATCCGACCGGAGGGAGAACCATGAACGAACGAGAACAGTCCGAACGGCCCCCCGGCGCGCGCGAAGGCGGCAATGCCGCCGACGACTCCGCGCCGCGGTCCGCCGGCGAACCCGCTCGCGCGCACGGGGGCGGAGCACCGGGCGCCGCGCGGCCGCGTGTTCCGCCCGAACCCCCGCGCACGCATGGGGGCGGAAAGCCCGCCTCGATCCACCTCGTCCTGAACTGGACGCACATGAGCGTTTTCATCGCGGTCGCGGCGATCGGCCTGGTCTCCCTGAATCAGGGATTCGCCGGCGTCGACCGGCGCATCGACGATATGAACCTGCGCATGGACGAACGTTTCGACAACATGAATCAACGCATGGACGAACGCTTCAATGGCGTTGACCGGAGAATCGACCGGGTCGAAACCCGGCTCGACCGCGTCGAAACCCGGCTCGGCGGCGTCGAAACCCGGCTCGGCGGCGTCGAAGGCGAGCTCTCCGGCATGAACGCGAGACTGTCTGTCGTCGAACACATCGTCGGCGCGCAGGCCAATTCGGAAGCGGAATTCCCGTCCGTCGCGGAAACCCCCGATTCCGACCTGTAGGTTTCGGCAACGGGTTCCCTCCCGGCGCGGGAGCTCGTGTTGATCCAGCCGAATCCCGTCAGCCGCGAGAGGCCGGAAGAGAAATTTTGGCGAATTCCTTGCCTTGCCGCGCGCCTCGCCTATACTTTTGACGCAAACGCCGGAAAACGCTCCGGCGCAAACCCGGAAGAGGCCTGCGCGGGCCTCCGGCCGGGGTCCGGCGGGCCGTGTTCGCAGTGATTCGGCCAGAGGGAGAACCATGAACGAGAGTGCTCAGCCCAAATCAACCCGCCGCGCGCGAAAGGGCGGCAAGCCCGCCCCGGTCCACTTCGTCCTGAACTGGGGGCACATGAGCGTTTTCATGGCGGTCGCGGCGATCGGCCTGGTCTCCCTGAATCAGGGATTCGCCGGCATCGACCGGCGCATCGACGATATGAGCCTGCGTTTTGACGACATGAATCAGCGCATGGACGAACGCTTCGAGAACATGAATCAACGCATGGACGAGCGATTCAATGGCGTTGACCGGAGAATCGACCGGGTCGAAACCCGGCTCGGCGGCGTCGAAACCCGGCTCGGCGGCGTCGAAGGCGAGCTCTCCGGCATGAACGCGAGATTGTCTGTCGTCGAACACATCGTCGGCGCGCAGGCCAATTCGGAAGCGGAATTCCCGTCCGTCGCGGAAACCCCCGATTCCGACCTGTAGGTTTCGGCAACGGGTTCCCTCCCGGCGCGGGAGCTCGTGCCGATTCAGCCGAATTCCGTCAGCCGCGAGAGGCCGGAAGAGAAATTTTGGCGAATTCCTTGCCTTGCCGCGCGCCTCGCCTATACTTTTGACGCAAACGCCGGAAAACGCTCCGGCGCAAACCCGGAAGAGGCCTGCGCGGGCCTCCGGCCGGGGCTCGGCGGGCCGTGTTCGCAGTGATTCGGCCAGAGGGAGAACCATGAACGAGAGTGCTCAGCCCAAATCAACCCGCCGCGCGCGAAAGGGCGGCAAGCCCGCCCCGGTCCACTTCGTCCTGAACTGGGGGCACATGAGCGTTTTCATCGCGGTCGCGGCGATCGGTCTGGTCTCCCTGAATCAGGGATTCGCCGGCATCGACCGGCGCATCGACGATATGAACCTGCGTTTTGACGACATGAATCAGCGCATGGACGAACGCTTTGACGACATGAACCAACGCATGGACGAACGCTTCGAGAACATGAATCAACGCATGGACGAGCGATTCAATGGCGTTGACCGGAGAATCGACCGGGTCGAAACCCGGCTTGATCGGGTCGAAACCCGACTCGACGGCGTCGAAGGCGAGCTCTCCGGCATCAACGCGAGACTGTCTGTCGTCGAACACATCGTCGGCGCGCAAGCCAACTCGGACGCGGAACTCGCCGGCGACGATGTTTGCTAGTTAACTGCAACAATCTGTCACTGCGGCAATTTGCCGCTTTGATGCGAACTTGGGAATTGGTAGGATTTACGACTGCGACAAGGGCCTGCGCCCTGAGCGATATGAATGGACAGCAGACTTCTGGAGCGGAAAGTGGAACGATCGATCGGTTTTTTGGTTGCCTGCGCGCTGGCGCTGGCGGCGGGCTCGGCGCCGGCCGAGGACGGCTGGCTGCGGTCGATGCCGGAATTCGAACTCACCGATCACCTGGGCGCGGTACACACCCTCGACACCTACAAAAACTACGACTACGCTGTGTTTTACGTGCAAGGCGTGGGCTGCCCCATCGCGCGGCTGGCGCTGCCGAATTACCGCGCGGTGCGCGAGGAGTTCGCGCCAAAGAACATCGCCTTCACCATGTTCAATTCCAACATCCAGGACGACCTGACGCGCATCGCCAGGGAAGCCGGGGAATTCGGCATCGACTTCCCGATCATGAAGGATCGGGATCAGGCGCTGGCCAAGGCGCTCGGGGTGGAACGCACCGCCGAAGTTTTCATCGTCGACCCGCGCAGCCGCGAGGTGCTCTACCGCGGCCCCATCAACGACCAGTTGGGCTATGAGACCCAGCGCAACGAAGCGCGCGAGCACTACCTCAAAGACGCCCTGAACACCGTGCTCGCCGGCGGCATCGTCAACATGGACAACATTCCCGACTCCAAAGGCTGCCTCGTCGCCATTTTCTGACCCCCCCCCCCCGCCCCACCGCCGGGAATCTTCGCAGCCCTGGCCCGGGCCCAGGTACACCGCGCCTTCTGACCCCCCGGCGCCGGGAATCCTCCCTCGCTGGCCAGCAAACCCGAAAGCGTTTACATTGCGGCCATGGAGATCACCAGACGCCGATTCACGATTCGCCTCGCCTCGCTGCTCGCGGCGGCGGCGGCGCAACCGGCCCTTGGACAGGAGCGCCCGGCCCCGGGGCGGGAGGAGTTGCGCTTGTTCCGCGCGCTTTCGGCGCGGCTGACGGGCTTCGCCGAAGCCGATATCGACCCCGGTCTGGCGCTGGACATGATGGCCGGACTGCGCGCCGCGGGCCAGGCCGACGCCCTCGACGCAATGCTGGCGAACGGCGGCGCGGAGCCGGCGGGCGGCGGCGCGATGCCGGCGGGCGGCGGCGCGGAGCCGGCGGGCGGCGGCGCGATGCCGGCGGGCGGCGGCGCGGAGCCGGCGGGCGGCGGCGTGGAGCCGACGACGACGCTGGGCGATGCCCCGGTCGCTGCGGACGAATTGGCGCGGCGCATCGCGGTCGCCTGGTATTCGGGCCTGCATCCCGACGCCGGCGGCGGAGTTACCCTGCGCGCCTACCAGGACGCCCTGGTCTGGCGCGCCCTCGACTACACGAGGCCGCCGGGCCAATGCGCCCCCGCCTGGAGCGAACCCCCCGCGGGAACCGAATCCGCGCAATGATGAAAGATTTTCGGGCCAAGTCCGGTCCATAGGGTTGGAAACCGAAAGTTGACTGGGGAGACCCATGGAGACGCGGCCTCCGGCGCCCCAACCACCGAGCGACGATTTCAACCGGAGGGAACTTACCCTAGCGCACTTTGCACCGGAATCAAGCTGGTACCGCTTGCACAGGACGAAACATCCACCGCTGTTTTTCGGACGAACCGGCAAAGGACGGTTCGATTCCCCAAATTCCACATTCGGCACGCTTTATCTGGCGGAAGAATTGGCCGGGGCTCTTGTCGAAGTGTTCTGCCGCCAGGCCATTCGCGCAGCCACCGAGGAAAGGTTGAACTCATTCCATTTGGCGGTATTCAGCGCCAGGCGAAAACTGGCTTTGGTTGATCTTACCGGACCCGGGCCGGTCAAAATGGGCCTCGGCGACGCCCGGCTGACAAGCGGCGACTATTCGATCGCTCAGCATTGGACGCAAGCTTTCCATGAACATCCGGCAAAACCCGACGACTTGTTGTACCGTTCCCGTCACGACCCCGAACAACGGCTCGCCGCGATCTACAACCGCACCGAGGGATTGTGGGCTTGCGAGCGGCCAGGGACTCTTCGGAACCGCGTCGGCGGGAAACAATTCTTCGCCCTGCCGGACAGATACGACTTTGCTATCCTGCCGTAAGGAAAATGCACCGCGGGCGCGGTGCGGACTGGGCTAAGACATGAGTTTGATCGAGGCGGATGTTGTTGTCGTTGGCGCGGGGTTCGCCGGCGCGTTGCTGGCGGACCGGCTTGCCGCGGCGGGGATCGGCGTGGCGGTGCTGGAAGCCGGGCCGCGGGTTGATCGGGGCGCGGCTTTCCGGACTTTTCTCGAAACGCCGATCAAGACCCCCGAAAGCCCCTACGAACGTCTGCCCGAAGCCGGGTTTCCCGACACCCTGGACAGCGGCCACTGGTACCGGCAATCCGGCCCCGACATCTTCAAGAGCACGTATCTGAAAGCCGTCGGCGGCACGTCCTGGCATTGGCTCGGCACTTGCGTGCGCTATGTGCCGAGCGATTTCCGCATGCGCTCGGTTTTCGGCCAAGCGATCGATTGGCCCATCGACTATGCCGAACTGGAGCCTTGGTATCTCGAAGCCGAACGCGAACTCGGCGTAGCCGGGGATTCGGACGAAGACCTCGGCTCGCCACGGTCCGGTCCGTTTCCGCAACCGGCGATTCCGGGCACATGGCTCGACCGCGTCTTCGGACGCGCGCTCGAAGGCACGCCATACGAAGTGCGGCTGACGCCCCAGGCGCGCAATTCCATGGTTTGGGAAGGCCGGCCCGCCTGCTGCGGCAGCGGCACCTGCATTCCGATTTGCCCGGTGGGCGCGAAATACGACGCCATGGTGCATCTCGACCGGGCCGAAACCGCCGGCGCCGTGATCCACGAACGCACAACGGCGACTTTCGTCGAGGCCGGCGTGGACGGCCGCGTCGCGGCGATCCGTTTCCGCCGGCCCGACGGAACCGGCGACCTTGCCCGCGGGCGCGTCTTCATTCTCGCGGGGAACGCGGTCGAGACGCCGCGCCTGCTGTTGCATTCGCGCTCGGAGGCGGCGCCCGGCGGCATCGCCAATGCGTCGGATCAGGTCGGCCGCAACCTGATGGATCATCCCATCCAGTTGAGTTGGGCGCTGGCCGGCGAGCCGGTTTGGCCCTATCGGGGGCCGATGTCGACTTCGGGCATCGAGAACTTGCGCGACGGCGCATTCCGCTCGCGAAGATCGGCCCTGCGCATCCAGATCAGCAACGACGGCTGGAACTGGCCCACAGGCGGGCCGCCGACTCTCGCCGATTCGCTCTCGCGCCGGGGATTGCTCGGCGCGGATTTGCGGCGGGCAATCACGGACCACGCATCGCGCGAGGTGCAACTCGCGGCGCTGACCGAACAATTGCCCGACCCCGAAAACCGGATAACGCTCGACCGGCAAGACGCCGACCCCCACGGCGTGCCATTGCCGCGAATGCGCTATCGCGTGGGCGAATACGCCCGGGCCGGCCTCGATTACGCCAAAGATGTCCACGATGAAATCTTCGCGCGCCTGAACGCCGGCGAAATCCAACATTCCGAAGATTTCCAAGGCTCGGGCCACGTCATCGGCACAACGCGCATGGGCAACGACCCGCGGGAATCCGTCGTGGACCGCAACTTGCGCAGCCATGCCCACGACAACCTCTACCTCGTCGGCGCCGGCGTCTTCCCCACCGCGTCGACCGCCAACCCAACCCTCACCATCGCCGCCCTCGCGCTACGCGCCGCCAAGGAAATCGCCGAGTCGCTGGCCGGCCCTTAGCGACGCCCGCGGATGGGTCGGATACTCCCCCTCCGGGGGAGTCGAATCCGCAAAGCGGATTCGGTGGGGGAACTCCCGCGCTTGGCCGATCGCCAAAATGAGAATTGCTGCTTTTCGACAGGTCACCTTGCAAATCCGCCCTTATGTGAGTATTCTGTCACATTTTGGAAGCCCCAACCTGTCCACATCGCATTCTTCGGGAGGAATTGAACATGGCGGTAACCGCTGAAACGAGAAGCACCCTGATCGGCCTTTCCGTGGCGATGCTCGGCAGCGCCCCGGGCGCCGACCTGCTCAACAAGTGGGTCGCGGCCCTCGACGGCGGCATGTCGCTGGAGGACGTCGCGAACGACATCGCCGCCTCCGATACGTTTCAAACGGCTTATCCCGCCTTTTTGACACCCCGGGAATTCGCCCGGGATTTTCTCGACAGCCTCATGGGAGACGAAGAAGTCTCCGCGGCGCTCGTCGCCGCGGCCGTCGACATCGTCGCCGGCTTGCTCAACGACGGCATGACGCGCGGCGCGCTCGCGCTGAACGTCGTCGCCGCGCTGGGCCAGATCAACGCCCAGGGCGAGAGCCACCCGGCCCACGCCGACCTCGGCGCGGTGGCGATGTCGCTGGCGAACAAGATCGAAGTCGCGACCTATTACACCGTCAACCTGCTGCAAAGCGGTTCCAACAGCCGCGTGCTGCGGGACATCGACAGCCAAACCGGTCTGGCCGACGTCAAGGACGGCATCGGCGACCATCTCGACCCGGCGCCGCCGATCCTGCTCACCAACCTGCGCGACAACATCGAGGGCACGGATGGAAACGACCTGATCATCGCCGAGCCCGACCGCAACGGCAGGGACACGCTCGACTCCTTCGACGCGATCGACGGCGGCGCGGGTTACGACACCTTGGAGATTTACGTCACCGACACCACCGAAGGCCACGTGCTGGAGACCCTCAACGGCGACCACGCCGACGTGACGAACGTCGAGAAGGCGTACCTCAGTTCGCGCACCAACATCAAAGTCGACCTGTCCGGCTGGGAGGGCCTGCGGGAGGTCGAACTCGGCCGCTTCGGCGGCGACAGCGACGTTTCGGTAACGGTTGACGGCGCTACGGTGAGCACCGCGCGGACTTTCGGCGGCGATTCGATTTCAATCCACGGCGCCGGAGGCACGGTCGAGCTGAAGGCCGGCAAGGCCACAGCGATATCGGTCTACTCCGGCGAGCATACGACGACCGTGGAGACCGAGGGTGGCGCGTCGCTTCGCGTGGAGCAATTCCCCCACTCCGTGCCCAACGCATACTATGTCTCCAAGACGGTCGAAAGCGTCCGCATCGACGGTTTGCAGCACGATTGGGGGAGCGATGGTGTCCGGGGACTTTCAATCTATGTGCTCAATCCGCAATATGATTCAACCGTTACAGACGACACCGACATTGCTTACTACAAATATCTGACGGCCTCGGGTCTAAGCAAATTGCAGTCTTTGTCGAGCTCTCAGGATTTCACGAATCCGGCGGTCTTGGCGCTCGTGTTGGCCGATGTGGCCAACGCGCCGTCCGCAGGCGCCGCAGACTCCAGGGCCTTGGCCAAGTCCCACTTAACCCCCATTGGCCTCTTTGGAGGCATTGCTTTGGATTCGGCGGACAAGCATACGGCCTTGATCCGTTCCTCTGCCATCAAGTCGATCAGCATTCACAATACCTTGGCCGATGTCCGTGTATCAAACGTATCCAAGGATCCGCAAGATTTGTCGGTCACAGTCGAAAACTTCAATGGCAGCCGGCTTACCTTGACGGGGACTGGAGCGCCCGAAAATGTGTCCGTCACTTACGCCGGCGAATCCTCTTTTAGGATAGATAGCGCGACGAAGTCATACGATGTTTCAGGCGACGGCTCTTTGTCTCTGACCTCAGGGTATAACCTGGAAACCGTCACTCTGAGCGGCAGCGGCAAGTTTTTGTTTTCCCAGGTCTCGTCCAAACTGGCGACGATCGACGCCGGCGCTTCGACCGGCGAAAACACTTGGTTAATCTACGGCCCCTCGGTCACAACCATAACCGGCGGCTCGGGCGCCGACACGGTCACCATGGCGGGCGATTACGCCGCGGACGGCCTGACGGCCGATCTCGGCGCCGGCGACGACACGTTCATCTCAGGCGCGGGCAACGAGAAAAGCGCCATCGACGGCGGCGCCGGCAGGGACACGCTGATGCTGACGGACGGCGCGACGCTCGACGCGGACGGCGAACCGATCTACCGCAACTTCGAGATCCTCGACGTCGGGGGCAGCGCGGCGGCCGCCTACGATGCCGCGAAGCTCGGCGTCGATACGGTGAAAGTGTCCAAAAACACCACCGGGACGGTCACGCTGACGATGACCGACGGCATGGCCGTCAATGTCGAGAAGGCTGCCGCCATCATCGTCCACGACCTGAAGGACCGCAAGGCGGGCGACCCGCGCTACAGCGGCGAGCTCGACGTGAACCTGATGGCCAAAGGCGGCGAAACCGACGCGAAGGGCGGCCCCGGCACGGGCGCGGCGATGCTGACGCTGTTCGCGGACACCGAGATCGAAGTGCTCAACGTCGATTCCGGCGCCACGCCAGGCGGCGAAGCCGCGGCCGGCGACTACAAGAACGCGCTGACGCTGGACCTCGCCAGCGGGGTTTCGCCAGCCGTCAAGCCAGCCGTCAAGGTGGTCCGGGTCGCGGGCGACGCGCAATTCGAATTGAAGGCGGGACCCGGCGGGGCAGCGCCCCGTTCGACGCGCTTGAACTGCTCGACGCCGCGGGGAACTCCGGCGGCGTGACCTACACGCACCAAGGCGCCAGCCCCGTTGAACTGGCGGGCGGCGCCGGAGCGGACAAGCTGACCGGCGGTTCCCAAGCGGACGAGATCACTGGCGGCGCCGGCGACGACTCGCTGGTCGGCGGCGGCGGCGCCGACAAGATCACGGGCGGCGCCGGAGCGGACTACATGGACGGCGGCGATGGCGTCGACCAGTACATTTACTCCGCCGTGTCCGATTCGCAATTGACGGGCTATGCGCAAAACGGCGACGGTCAGGGTGCCGACCTGGTGGCGTTTTTCGTCGGCGACGACGAAGACATCGTGCTGCCCAAGGCCCTGTTCGGCAGCTTGCGGGGGCGCATCAAGAAAACCGGCGACAGCGAAGTCGCTGTCGATGACGACGCGTGGCTGATCGACAACACCGACGACGACGACGACGGCACGCCCACCGCCGATTCGCTGAAGGCTTTCATCGAAGCCGAAGCCGACGGCTTCTTCGAAACGACCACCACCGTCTCCGGTTCCTTCGGCGGCACCGTCAACAAGCACTCGGTGGCGCTGGTGTACGCCGAGTTCGACCCGGACGGCGCCGGTTCGGCGACCGCGGCGGAAACGACATGGCTGTTCATCGATGTCGACGGCGACGGCGATTTCGATTCAATATGAAGGCGGACATGGTCATCGAACTGAGCGGCGGCAACCTCGTCGCCGACATCGGCGACGGAGACTTCGCCAGCGGCGCTTGACCCGCGGACATTCCGCGCTCACGCAATCAACCCGGGAGACACTGAAATGGCCAGATTGTTCAGAATGCTTGTGTCCACGATCAGATTCTTGCTTTCGCCCGAAAGGGTCCTTAATTGGATAACTCTTATCCTGATCGTGATAATCGCGATCGCTTTCCTATTCTCCATGTAGCCAAACACGGGGAGTATCCAGCGCATCCGCGGGCGTCGCGGAACCGGATACTCCCCCTCAGGGGGGAGTCGAATCCGCGGAGCGGATTCGGTGGGGGCTCCCGCGCTTGGCTGATCGCCAAAACGGCAACTGCTGTATTTTGTCGAGGCGGCTTGACCGGAGCAGGCGACACAACGATCATTGGCGCTTTCTCCAACATGGAATAGGAAAACATGGCCAAGTATCTGTTTCGAACGAGTTATACCCAGGCGGGCGTTGAAGGTCTGATCAGGGAAGGCGGAACCGGGCGCCGGGAAGCGCTCAAGCAAACCGTGGAAGGGCTCGGCGGCGCACTCGAGAGTTTCTATTACGCTTTCGGCGACGACGACCTGCTGTTGATCGTCGATCTGCCCGACAACGAGGCCGCCACGGCTTTTTCGATGTTTGTCAGCGCCGCGGGCGCGCTGACGGTCTCGTGTACCGTTTTGGTTACGCCGGAATCCGTCGACGGAGCGATCAGCAAGAAAGTGGCTTACCGCAAGCCTGGGGATTGATCTGCCGCGGCGGGCCATACCCCCACCAAATTCGCTATGCGAATTTGACTCCCCCGGAGGGGGAGTGGGAGCGGACCGCCGCGCAACGCCCCCGGGTCTGGCCGAAGCCTGACGCTTCAGGCATGCTACGGGCATGTTTTCCGCAGACGTGTCCGTTCCACTCTGGCTGTACCTCGTCCTGCTCGGGCTGGCGGCTTACGCCATGGTCATGAGCGTTCTTTTTCCCGGCGTGCGCTGGTTTCTGCGCCGCCGGCTCAACATCGCCGTCGACCGCATCAACACCAGCTTGCAGATCAAGATCAGGCCGCTGCAGCAAACCCGGCGCCAGGTGCTGATCGACCAGTTGATCTTCGACCGGGACGTGCTGGCGATGCTGGAGAAAACCTCCCGCGAACAGGACATTCCGCGCCAGGTATTGCAGCAGCGCGTGCGCACTTTCGCCCGGGAGATCGTGCCGGCGTTCAACGCCTACCTCTACTATCGCGTGTTCTACTGGCTCGCCAAGCGCGTATCGCGCTTCGTCTACCGCATCCGCGTCGGCGCTTCGCATCCCGAGCGGTTGCGGCAACTCGACCCGGAGTCGACGGTGGTTTTCGTCATGAATCATCGCAGCAACATGGATTACGTGCTGGTGAGCTATCTCGCCGCGAACCGCGCGGCGCTGTCCTACGCCGTGGGCGAATGGGCGCGGATCTTTCCGCTGGAAGCCCTGATCCGCGCCATGGGCGCGTTCTTCGTGCGCCGGAATTCCCGCGACCCGCTTTATCGCAAGGTGCTCGAACGGTACATCCACCTGGCAACGGGCAACGGCGTCTGCCAGGCGGTGTTTCCCGAAGGCAAGCTCAGCCGCGACGGGCGGCTCGGCGAAGCCAGGCTCGGCTTCCTCGATTACATCCTGCGCCACTACGACTGGCAGCGCGACCGCGGCGTGGTGTTCATTCCCGTCGCCATCAATTACGACCGCATCCTCGAAGACGGCAACCTGCTCGACTGGGACGACCGGACGAAACATCCATCCGCGGCCGAGCATCTCGGGCGCCTCTGGCGCTTCCTGCGCCGCAACCTGTTCGCCGGCCCGCGGACGCGATTCGCCCGCCACGGCTATGCCGGCGTCAACTTCGGCGAACCGCTGGACATGCGCGGGTATTGCGGCGAACGCGGACTCAATCTGAATCATCTGGAAAAAGAAGAGCGCATCGAGCATGTGGCGCGGATCGCTCGTTTGCTCATGCGGCGCCTGCATCATGTCATGCCGGTATTGCCCGCCCCCTTGGCCGCCCTCGCCTTGCTGCGGCGCCCGGACGAGCCTATGACCTCGCTCGAAATCGCGGGCGCCTGCGACGGGATCATCGACGAGTTGATGGCGCATGGCTCGCCGATGAAGAAATCCGAAAAGCCGCGCCCGCGCACCGTGCAGAACGCTTTGCGTCTGATGCGGGAACATGGGCTCGTGCTGGAGGAGGACGATCATTTCCGCGTCAACCCGGACAAGCTGAGGTTGCTGGAGTTTTATGCCAACTCGATCCGGCTCCTGGACTAAGGTTTCGCCGAAAAACCCCATCCAGCCGCCAAGCACGGCTTGGCGGCGTTCAGGCTGCGCTCGAAGCTGCGCTTCGAAAACGCTTGCCTTCACCCACCTGAACACAGCCCGGCCGCGATGACCGGGCGCATCGCCGACTTTTGCCTGTACCACCGGCGTTGGCTTTTCCGGGCCGGCGTCATCGGCGGCCTGTTGCTCGCGACAGGGGTGTTCAGGCTCGGGTTCGACAGCTCGCTCGATTCCCTGCTGACGCGCAGCGATCCCTACCTCGACGAACTTGATCTGCTCGAAGCCGAGTTTCCGCAGTCCGCCGAAATCGTCTTCGCTTTCCTGGCGCCGGAAGGCGAAAGCGTTTTCACCCGGGGGCGTTTGCGGGCGATCGACGCCTTGCGCGGGCGCTACCGCGAGATTCCGCTGGCCGGGCGGCATTCTTCCTTGCTCGACTACTATTCGCCGCGCAATTTGCGGCGCCTGTTCGCGCGGGATTTCCGGGACCATGGCGACGCCGAACTGGCCGAAATCGCGCGCACCGCGCAAGCGGACGAACTGCTCACCGGCAATCTGCTTTCACGCGACGCCAGTCTCGCTTTCACGCGCATTCGCCTGAACGCCGAATTCGCGGACGAGGCGGAGCGGCTCGACGCCGCCCGCGAAGCGCTGCGCTTGCGCGATGTGTTGCGGGAAGAGTTCCCGGAACTGGATATCCATGTCAGCGGCGAAGTGCTGCTTGAGTTTTCCAGCCGCCAGTCGATGCTCGACGACCTCGGCGGGCTGCTGCCGTTCGTGATCCTTGCCTGCATTCTCGCGATCTGCGGCTTTTTCCGCTCGGTGCGGGCGGGCTTCGCCATCCTCGCCCACACCTTGCTGACGCTGCTTTGCGCGCTGGGAGCGCTCGGCCTGAGCGGATTTTCGTTCAATACCGTAACGGCGATCGCTCCGGTCATCATCGTCGTCGTTTGCGTGGCGAGCAGCGTCCATGTGATTTCAATCTACCGGCAAGGCCTGCTGCGCGGAATGCCGGAGGCGGAAGCGATGCGGTTCAGCCTGATGCACAACATCCGCCCGGTAACGCTCGCCGCATTGACCACGGCCATCGGCTTCGCCTCGCTGAATTTGAGTTCCTCGCCGGCGATCGCGGGCTTCGGCGGCACCGTCGCCGTCGGCATCGTGTTCTCCTGGCTGCTGACGGCGACCTTGTTGCCGAGCCTGCTCATGGTCCTGATCAAGACCGGAAACGGTTCAAGCGACGGCGATCTGTTGAACCGGGCAATGAACCGCGTCATCGAAATCGGTCGCCGCCGGGACCGGCAACTGTTCTGGTTCTGCTCGGCGTTCGCGGCGGCGGGCGTCGCCATGCTGCCGCTCAACGAGACCGACTTCAACCGGCTCGATTTCATCAGCGACGCCGCCGGGCTGCGCGACTACTTCGACGCCGTCGGCGAACGCCTCGACCGCGGTCCGTCGATCAGCTACGCCATTGACGCGGGCGCGCGGAACGGCGCCATCGACCCCGCGTTTCTGGCCCGGATGGAAGCATTGGTCGACTGGCTGGGGGAGCGGGACGAGATCGAATCCACCGCCAGCGTGGTGGAATTGCTGAAAACCGTAAACGAAATGCGCTACGGCGACCCGGACGCCTACCTGTTGCCCGACGATTCCGCAACCATCGGGAATTATTTGCGGGCCTACCGCTTTGTGCAGAATCTCGATTTCCCGCTGACGAATTTCCTCAGCGTGGACCGGTCGATCGCGGCGCTTACGGTCAACGCCCGGCCGATGTCCAACCAGGAACTGCTCGACCTGAACGCCGTGATCGGCACCCGTTTCGAGGAGACATTTTCAGCTGGGAGTTTTGCAGGGGCGAGCCTGATTCACGGCAGCGGCCTGCTGGTATTCGCGCGCATGGACGAGCGCGTCACCGTGGAATTGCTGCAAGGCTATTCGCTGAGCCTCGCGCTGATCACGCTCACCTTGATCTTCGGCCTCGGCAGCCTGTATTTCGGCGTATTGAGCATCATTCCCAATTTGCTGCCCGCGGCCATCGTGTTCGGATTCTGGGGGCTGCTCGTCGGCACGCTCGACCCGTTCGTGATGATGTTGTTCAGCATCAGTATCGGCCTGGTGGTCGACGATACCGTCCACGTGCTGACGCACTACCTCGCGAAGCGGCGCGAAGGCGAAGACATCGAGGCCGCCGCCGCCCATTCGATCCGCACCGCGGGGCCGGCCCTGACGATCACAACGCTGGTGCTGACCCTCGGCACGACCTTCCTGATGGCGGCGAGCACTTTCTACTTCCAGCAAGCCGCCCGGCTGCTGGTGCCCATCGTGGTGCTGGCATTGTTGCTGGACGTGTTCTATCTTCCGGCGATATTGCGACGATTCGACAAGTTTCGCGGCCTCGCGCAGGCCGGCTGATCGCATTCGCATTCCACAGGAGAACCTTCAATGAGCGATAACGAGAAAAGCGGAATTGACCGCAGGACATTCACCAAACTGGGCGTTGGCGCGGCCGCAGCCCTGGGTGCGGCCTCCCTGGCCAGAGCGCAATCCCCGGCATCAGAACTCGAATCTGAATTCCTGATGGAATTGCTGCTCGACGTGGGCGGGCAGATCGACACCGGCCATACGCGCATCGCGCCGGTGACGGGCGGGACTTTCAGCGGACCCGCCCTGAACGGAACCGTTCTGCCCGGCGGCGCCGACTGGATCACCCAGGTTTCGCGTCATTCCGCGCTAGACGTGCGCATCACGCTCGAAACCGACGACGGCGCCCACATCTACATGACGTATCGGGGCATCGTGCACAATGGCGAGGATGGGCTCTATTGGCGCGTGACGCCTCTTTTCAGCACGACTTCCGAGGAATACGACTGGGTCAATCACATCATCTGCGTCGGCAAGAGCAAGCAGGTGGAGGGCAAGGTCGCCTACGATATCTTCAGGATTCTCTAGATGGTCAATCGCCTCGGAGGCTTCGGATAGACCGTACATGCCGTCCCTGGCGCGGCTTCATTGGC
Organism: Pseudomonadales bacterium; assembly: GCA_963664805.2. Lineage (GTDB taxonomy): Bacteria > Pseudomonadota > Gammaproteobacteria > Pseudomonadales > Pseudohongiellaceae > UBA9145. The sequence continues at coordinate 1,935,065 of OY761612.1, forward strand.
TTCTACTACCCCCAGCCCCGCCATCCATGGCAAGTCGTTCGGCCCTCGGAAAGCTTCGCTTTCTGTCGGCTTCGCCGACTGGGCCTCACTCACCCTGGTTTTCGAATTTCCAGCTAACGGCGCCGAAGAACATCTCATCCCAGCTTTCGTTGCCCCAGTCCACCGCGCGGTCGGGGTTGGGGTTGGCGGGATTCCTGATCGAGTTGTCCCAGGCGGCCACGGCGGTGATCTTGGTGCCGGCGGGGACGAACTTGGGTTCTTCGTAGGTGTAGCTCAACTGCCAGTTGTAGTTGTACTTGGCGATGTTGATCAGTTCCTCGCTGCTGCCGTCGGGGTAGTCCGCGTAGAAACGCATGTACTTGCCGCGGAAATGCATGTGCGGCAGGTAGCTGTGGATTTTCGCGTCGCGCTCGATAACGATGCTGGCGGTTTGCTCGAAGGCCGGATCGTGTGGCGGGATCGTGGTCCAGGTGTTGGGAAAAACACAGGCGCAGCGTCCGCTCATTCTTTCTTCGGGCACCTCCCCTTCCGGATAGAACCACAGGCCGAGCTCGCTGCTGTCCACGGTCTCGCGGCCGTTCGGCGTGTAGTGCATGTTCAGGTGCAGCACCGAACCCGCTTTCAGCAGACCTCCCGTGTTGGGCGGCGCCAGATCGGGCGTGTCGCCGGGAATGTAGGCGGTGATGTCGGCCTTGTCGGGGTGGTCGCCCGCGAGGAACCTTACCCGGCGACCGATTTCCTCGGGGAAATCGAGGCGGTTGACGGTATGGTGCAATACGGTGCGGTCACCCGCGATGATCTGGCTGCCCCGCAGCCAGCGGTCTTCCGCCATGTCGATCTCGACCGAGACGTCGACGAAGACGCCATTGCCCGTCGCAGGCACCGTGGTTGCGGGAATATCGAGCACCATGTCGGGCTCGCCGAAAGCCCACTTGGACTCGGGCCAGGTGAGTTCGGCCAGCGGATCGCTGTCGCCGTCCACCGGGGCGCCGGCTTCCACCCAGGCGATGATGTTGCGCTTGTCTTCGCGGTCGATCAGGCGGTCATTGACGAACTCGCCGATATGCCCGTCGATCTGGCCGGGCGGCATGCGGCGGGTCATGAGCACCTCGCGGATCATCGGCGACCAGCCGCGGACCATGGTGTGGCTGTCCATGGCAAAGGGCGCGACGCCGCCGGCGCGATGGCAGCTTGCGCAATTCTCGGCCAGCACCGGCGCGATGTCCCGGCTATAGGAAGGCACGCCCTGAACCGGGTACTCGACCGCGGAACCCGCGGTTTCGATCAGCGGCGCGCTGATTTCCTCGCCGGCGAGAAATTCGCCCAGGGCGACCGCGGCGCCTTCCGCCGTGCCGCGATACTCGACGGTAAAAGCGCCGGGATCGTACAGCAGCACTTCGCCGGCGCGCTCGATGCCCATGGCTTCGGAGACGATCTGCGTGTCATCCATCAGCACGGGAATTTCGACGCCCCATTGATCGAGCTTCGCCTGCACGGCTGCGCGATTGAATCGGGCCATGGGGTTGATCATCATGAACTCGACGCCTTGCCCGCCGTATTGTTCATGCAGTTCCAGGAATCGCGGCAGGGCGGCCTCGGTCGCCGCGCTGTCGTTCGCCTGCACGAGGAAGGCGACCAGTTCGCGGTCGCCGTACCAACTCATGCCATGGTGGTAACCCGCCTGGTCGAGCAGCGAAAAATCGCCGACCCGGTCCTGCGCCGCTGCGCCCGCCGCCAGCGGCAGCGCCAGCAGGGCCAACAATCGAAACATGCCTGATCTGATCATCGAGTAGTCCTCTATGATTTTGTTGCGCACGGCGATATCCGCCACACAGTTCAACTTCCGATTGTACGAAGTCCGCGGGGGCGCTTCAATAATCGGCAAGCGCGAGTTCTTGTCCAATTGTGACAATGCGTTACGCGGTAATCGGACTCAGGGCGACGCGACCAGGATTCCGTCGAGGTCGAACCTCTCAAAGTCGGCCAGATTGTAGGTGAGGATCCGATCGACACGTTCCCTGCGAGCGCAGCGGATATGCAGGGCATCGTAGATTGCTCCGCCGCTCAAGCCCCGATCGGCGACTTGGCGGAGTACCGCGCGGTAGTCGGCGAAATCGAGCGAAACAACGGTCAGGCGACCGATAACAGTGTCCTCGATGAGCCGCCGCGCCTCGTCCGGTGAAATTCGCCGTTGCAGCGGCAGAGCGGTCAGCGTTGCGTAGGTTTCGGCCAGCGCGTGCGTCGAGCAGCAACCAGCGTTCTCGCCATGCGAATAACGCCGGAACTCGCGGAAGGCCGCTTCGTGGGTGCCAAGCTGGTCCACCAAGGCGGCAACCACCACCGATGTGTCGAACAGCGTGCGCACTCAGCCCACGTCGCGGGCAATGCGGGCGCTTCGCGCCTTGCGCTCGGCGCGGATAAACTCGCCGACGTCCAGCGGCGAACGCTCCGACCCGTGATGTATGAGTATGCCCTGCTTGCGAATGAGCGCCGGCTCGACACCGGCCCGGCGAAGAGCTATTCCGTTGCCGGCGGCTTCGATCTCGAGTTCACACCCGGGAGTCAGATTGAACTGATCCCTCAGGGCCTTCGGCACGACCAGTCTTCCAGCGCTGTCAATGGTAACTATCATGCCGAAATGGTATTTCACATGCCAGTTGGCGTCAAACCGATGTTTGATTTCAACCTTGCAAATCCGGCACTGTTTGCCGGATTTGCAAGGTTGAAGCGGTCAAATCAGGGTTTCCAGCCATTCGGATATGGCTTGGCCGATCTCGTCGGGAGAGTCTTCCTGCAGGAAATGATTGCCGGGGACCGTGACTTCCCTCTGGGCGGGCCAGGAGCGGCAGAACTCGCGCTGGGCGCCGATCAGGATGGCGCCGGGTTCGGCGTTGATGAAGAGCTTCGGTACGCTGGATTCGCTCAGCCAGTCGGCGTAATCCTGCACGATCTGCACGACTTCGGCAGGTTCACCGGCAATGGGAATCTGCCGCGGCCAAGTCAGGGTCGGACGGCGATCCTCGCCGGCTTGCAGAAAGGGCCGGCGATAGACTTCCATCTCTTCTTCGCTGAGCTTGCGCAGGACCGAGCCGGGCAGCACGCGTTCGACGAAAACGTTCTTCTCCAGCACCATGTCCTCGCCCGCGGGCGAGCGGAAGCCCTGGAACACGCGGCGGGCGGCTTCGGGCCAGTTGTCCCAGCTTGCCACCGGCCCGACGATGGCTTCCATGTAGGCGATGCCCCTGACGGCGTCGGGATGGCGGCGGGCCCAGTCGAAGCCGAGGGCCGAGCCCCAGTCGTGGATGACGAAGGTGACGTTGTTCCCGACGCCCAATTGTTCCAGCGCGGCGTCGAAGTACCCGCGGTGCTCCAGGTAGGTGTAGCGGTCGGGGCCGGAATCCTCAAGCTTGTCGGAATCGCCCATGCCGATCAGGTCGAGCGCGATGCAGCGGCCCTGCTCCGCAAGATGCGGCATGACGTTGCGCCAGAGATAGGACGAGGTCGGATTGCCGTGCTGGAACACGATGGGGTCGCCCTCGCCCATCTCGACGTATGCCATGGTCTTGCCCATGACGGTAGTTTTCCGCTTCGGGTGTTCTCTGACGCTGATCATCGCTCCGCTCCGGCAGGCAGGAATTGCCGAAAGCATACTCGCGAACGACGGCATCTTCAATCGACTGTTCCCATTGTCGGCGATTCAGATATTTGGGGATTGTATCGAATGGTTGACATCGTGAATCCTGGCGGGCGAGGCATGCCTCGCCCCTACAACCAGCACGCATGAAACCGCAGGGGCTGGGCATGCCCAGCCCGTGATCGGGTCAATCGCCTTCGTGCCAATCATTCGATACAAGCCCCAAATATTTGACATTGAAGCTCGCTGCCGCAGGCTCCGCACGGTCAGGGCGCCGCCGCGACGCGGCGGCGGCGATTCGAGGCCAATCGGGAAATTTGAACGCCCCCGGCTTATTCGCTATTCTGCCTGCGCAGTTTTGGCCAGGCACGCTTGAGGTTGATTCCGATGACAATGCAAACCACCCCGTTACTCATGTCCCGCATCCTCGGCCGGGGCGCCCATCTCGACCCGGAAGTGGAGGTCGTCACGATGCAGGCGGACGGCTGCCACCGGCAGTCGCTGAAGCAGACCTGGGACCGGGCCAACCAGTTGGCCCACGCGCTGAAAGCGGCCGGCATCGGCGTCGGCGACCGGGTCGGCAGCTTCATGTGGAACAACCATCGCCACCTTGAGTTGTACCAGGCCGTGCCTGCCATGGGCGCCGTGCTGCACACCCTGAACATCCGCCTGTCGCCGGTGGATCTCGAATACATCATCGATCACGCCAACGACCGCGTGATCTTCGCCGACGAAGACCTGCTGCCGCTGCTCGAGCCGCTATGGGACAAACTGCCCCGCGTCGAGTTGCTGGTCGTCTGCCGCCATGGCGAAGGCGGCGAAAGTTCCTTCGGCAAGCAGGTCGATTACGAGGATTTCATCGCCGGCCAGGCAAGCGCTTACGCATGGCCGGACATTCCCGAAACCGCGCCCATGGGCCTGTGCTACACCTCGGGCACGACGGGCAAGCCGAAAGGCGTGATGTACACCAACCGCTCGACCTATCTGCATACCTTGACCGAATGCCTGACGGACTCGATCGGCTTCTCGGCGCTGGACTCCCTGCTCGGCATCGTGCCCATGTTCCACGCCATGGGCTGGGGTCTGCCGTTTTGCTCTTCGATGCTCGGCGCCAAGCAGGTCATGCCGCACAGATTCATGCTTCCCGACGCGTTTCTGCGCCTGATGCAGGACGAAGAAGTCACCATTTCCGCCGGCGTTCCGACAATCTGGCAGGGCGTGAAAGCCGCGCTCGAAGCCAACCCCGGCAAGTACGACATTTCCACCGTGACGCGGTTGACCTGCGGCGGATCCGCGCCGCCGCCCTCGCTGATCCGCTGGTATTGGGACAACTACAATATCGAGATGGTCCAGGGCTGGGGCATGACCGAAACAAACCCCCTGGGCACGCTGTCGCGCAAAGTTTCCAAGTACACCCAGCGGGGCCTGAGCGAGGACGAGCAGTTCGAGAATGTCGCCAAGGCCGGGCTGCTGATGCCGGGCCTGGAAATGGAAATCTTCGACGATGAGTGGAACGCCCTGCCCCATGACGGCGAAACCGTGGGCGAACTTTGCATCCGCGGCCCGTGGATCGCCGCCGAGTATTACAACGACCCGCAACCCGACAAGTTCCACGACGGCTGGCTCGTTACCGGCGATGTCGCCAAGATTGATCCCGACCAGTATCTGCTGATCGCCGACCGGTCAAAGGACCTCATCAAGTCGGGCGGCGAATGGATTTCCTCGGTGGACCTGGAAAATCACATCGTGGCGATGCCCGATATCGCCCAGGCCGCCGTGGTGGCCCAGCCGCATCCGAAATGGGACGAGCGGCCGGTGGCCCTGGTCATCATGGCCGAAGGCAGGGAACTCGATCCGGCGGCGGTGATCGAGCATTGCGGCCGGGCCTTCGCCAAGTGGCAATTGCCCGATGATGTCATGGTCACCGACGACATTCCGCTGACCACGACCGGCAAGATCGACAAGAAGATCATCCGCGCCCGCCTCGCCGACGAAGGCTACCAACTGCCCGACCTGCGCGGCTGAGGTTCGGTCTGCGCAGCAGACAAGAAGCGAGGCTTCTCGAGGACCTCACGGCTCGACAAGGATGTCGAGACCGGGGTTAGTCGAAGTCTGTGGCCTCTGGCCAAGGACGGCATGCGCGACCCCGAAGAATCCGCAAAGAAATTTGGCGACCGAGCTTCGTCGCGCGGAATGTTCGATCAGATTTCGCGGGCGATCAGCATTTTCATGATTTCGTTGCTGCCGCCATAGATTTTCTGGACCCGGCTGTCGGCGTACATCCTGGCGATGGGGAACTCCATCATGTAGCCATAGCCGCCGAAGAACTGCAGGCATTCGTCGACGATTTCGCATTGCTTCTGGGTGGTCCACCATTTGGCCATGGCCGCGGTGCTCACGTCGAGTTCGCCCTTGACGAGACGCTCGACGCAGTCGTCGACGAAAATTCGCGCGATGCGGGCTTCGGTATAGCGTTCCGCCAACTTGAACTGGGTGTTCTGGAAGTCGAGGATGCGCTTGCCGAAGGCCTTGCGCTCTTTCACGTATTCCGAAGTCACCTGCAAGGTCTTCTCCATCGCGGCGACGGCGCCGACGGCGATGATCAGGCGCTCCTGGGGCAATTGCTGCATCAACTGGACGAAGCCCTTGCCTTCCGTGCCGCCGAGCAGGTTGGCCCTGGGCACGCGCACGTCGGCAAAGAAAACCTCCGCCGTGTCGGCGGCCTTCTGGCCGAGTTTTTCCAGATTGCGCCCGCGCGAAAAACCGCCTTCGCCTTCAACGCCTTCGGTCTCGACCATGATCAGGGAAACGCCGCCCGCCGCTTCCCCCGGATCGGTCTTGGCGACGACGCAGATCAGGTCGGCGTTCATGCCGTTGGTGAGGAAGGTCTTTTGGCCGTTGAGCACGTAGTCTTCGCCGTCGGCGATGGCGGTGGTGGCGACCGCCTGCAAGTCCGAGCCGGTGCCGGGTTCGGTCATGGCGATGGCCGCGACGAGTTCGCCGCGGGCCATTTTCGGCAGCCAGCGCCGTTTCTGCTCTTCCGAACCGTAGGCGTGGATGTAATGGGCGACGATGCCGGAATGAACGCTGTTGCCCCAGCCGGTGATGCCGGCATAAGTCAATTCTTCGAGCAGCACGGCCTCATGCTTGAAGTCGCCGCCGCCGCCGCCCCAAGCCGCGGGAATCGACGCGCACAGCAGGCCCGCCCCGCCCGCCTTGCGCCAGGCGTCGCGGTCGATGCGGCCCTGCTTTTCCCAGGCGGGCATGTTGGGGACGAACTCTTTGGCGACGAAGCGGCTGGCGGCCTCGCGCATGATGCGCAATTCCTCGTTCATCCAGGGAGATTCGGGGCGTTCCGACAACATAACGGCTTCCCTAACTGTCATTCCGCGCGGAGCAAAGCGCCCCACCTTCGTCATTCCGCGCGGAGCGCAGCGGAGTCGCGGAATCTCTGTGGTTCACTCCGAAATTTACAACAAACACACGTCTTTCCCCACGAGATTCCGCGACTTCGCGCAGCATAACATTTCATTCATTTTCCGTTTCAGGCGGCGCGGTCAGTCCGCTCGACGACCATGGCGTTGGCCGTGCCGCCGCCCTCGCAAATCGCGATCAGACCATAGCGCCCCTGCCGGCGTTCGAGTTCATGCACCAGGGTGACCATCAATTTGGCGCCCGTGGCGCCGAGCGGATGGCCGAGTGCTTGCGCGCCGCCGTTCACGTTCAGGCGTTCGACATCGGCCCCAAGCGCCTTGGCCCAGGCCAGCGGTACCGAACCGAAAGCTTCGTTGACTTCGTACAGGTCGATTTCGTCGAGCGTGAGGCCGGTTTTTTTCAGCACCGTCTCGGTTGCCGGAATCGGCCCTTCGAGCATTACGACCGGATCCGAACCAACCACCGCCATCGAATGGATCCGCGCCCGCACCGGCAGGCCGAGTTCGGTCACGGCGCGTTCGTTGGCGATCATGACCGCGGCGGCGCCGTCGCTGATCTGGCTGGCGGTGCCCGCGGTGATGACGCCTTCCTCGCGCAAGGGATTCAGGCCGCGCATGGCTTCGATCGACGCGTCCATGCGGATGCCTTCGTCGATCGCGTGCAGATCCGGGCTGCCGTCTTCCAGCACGATGGGAACCGGCAGCACTTCGCGCTCGAAATGACCTTCGTTCGTGGCCCGGGCCGCGCGCTGGTGGCTGAGCAGGCCGAATTCGTCGAGTTCTTCACGGCCGATCCCATATTTTTCCGCGAGCAGTTCGGCGCCGTCGAACTGGGAAAAGCGGATGCCCGGATAACGCGCTTCGAGCCTTTCGCCCTTGGGCACGCCGCGGCCGTGTTCCAGGCCGTCGCGGATATTGGCGCCGATTTCCACTGTGCTCATGGCCTCGACGCCGCCGGCGATGACCACGTCCTGGGTTTCCGACATGACCGCCTGGGCGGCGAATTGCATCGCTTGCAACGAAGACCCGCATTGCCGGTCGATGGTGACGCCCGGTACTTCGAGCGGCAGGCGCGAGGACATCGTTACGTTGCGGCCGAGATTGCCCGCCTGGGCGCCGATCTGCGAGACCACGCCGAAGATCAGATCGTCGACCCGCTCCGCGGGTATGCCCGCGCGTTCGACGAGTTCGTCGACCACCATCGCGCCGAGATCGATCGGATGCACCCGGCTGAGCCGGCCTTTCCTGCGTCCGGTGGCGGTGCGCACGCCGCCGACGATATATGCTTGAGCCATGTTGTACCCCAACTATTGCCGTTTCAGATTGCCGGCATGCGGATGCCGGCGTCGAGCCGAATGGTTTCGCCGTTCAGATAGGCGCATCCGACGATATGCGCCACCTCGGCGGCGAATTCGTCGGGCTGCCCGAGCCGTTTCGGAAACTGGGTGATCGAAACGAGCGCCTGTTTCAGTTCATCCGGCGCCGCGGCGAGCAAGGGCGTCTCGAAAACGCCGGGCGCCACGGTCATGACGCGGATGCCCCGCCTCGCCAGATCGCGGGCGATGGGCAAGGTCATTGCGACGATGCCGCCCTTGGAAGCGGCGTATCCCGCCTGGCCGGTCTGGCCGTCGAAGGCGGCGACCGAAGCGACGTTGACGATGACGCCGCGTTCGCCGTCGCCGTCTTTTTCGGCTTCGAGGGGTTCGTTGTCGTTCATGACCGCGGCGCAAAGCCGCAGCACATTGAAAGTGCCGATCAGGTTCACCCGCACGATATGTTCGAAGCGCGCCAGCGGCATGGGACCGTCGCGGCCCACGGTGCGCGCGGCGCCGCCGATGCCGGCGGAATTGACGTTGACATGAATGGTTCCGAAACGCTCGCGGGTCTCCGCGATGGCGGCGGCCACCGAATCTTCGTCGGTGACGTCGCCCGCGTGCCGGATCGCCCGCTCGCCGAGTTCCGCCCCCGCCTGGCGCAGCAACTCTCCGTTGCGGTCGAACAACATGACATTGGCGCCCGCCGCGAGAAAATTCCTCGCAACCGCCAAGCCAAGGCCCGAAGCGCCGCCGGTGATAAACGCCGTCTTTCCCGCCAGTTCCATTTCCAGATCCGCCCTGTTTCCGCGAGGCTGCAAGCATAGTGCATCGCCTTGCCCGCAACAAGACGATGCCGCTTGCCCCGAATCCTTGCGTGAGTTCGCAAGCTTCATCTTTTCCTCTTGTCTCGTTCCAGACTATTCGATATAGTCTGACTTGGTCAGACCAATCAGAGATTCGCATGTCAACTGTGCTAACCCTAAGTGAGGCCAAGGCGAAGTTTTCCGAAGTGGTAGAACGCGCCAGTCTGGGGGAAGACATCATCATCACCCGAATGGGGCGTACCACCGTCCGCATAACGCGCTTTGAACCCGCTAGTTCGAACCGCCGCCTCGGCCTGTTGGAAGGCAAGATTCGACTGGCGGACGATTTTGACGAGTGGCCTGAAGATATCGCCCGCGAACTGGGTATTCGCTGAAGCCGATGGCTTACCTGCTGGATACCCACTCCTTGCTATGGGCGCTCGGGAAACCGGACGCATTGTCGGACTCGGCCAGGACCGCCATAGGCGACGCGAATAACGTCATCCACGTCAGCACCGCATCTCTCTGGGAATGCGCCATCAAGGCGTCCATCGGAAAACTGGAACTGCCGGAAGACTTCTTCGATGCAGTTACCGCGGCGGGCTTTGAAGAGTTGCAAATCAGGATTTCGCACTTGAAGGTTTATGGTGTATTACCGATGCATCACCGAGACCCATTCGACCGAATGCTCGTGGCCCAGGCAACAGCGGAATCCCTGACGCTGATCAGCCGGGATCCGAAGATTGCGGAATACGGCGTCAATATTCTGAACTGAGGCGGAAGGGAGGTCCGCATGGGGCCGCTTGTCGGAGACAACCAGAAGCGCCGCGCCAGGGGACGCCCATGAGATTTTCCTTTGGCGCGGCGTTGAAGCTGCCGCTGCTGTTGTGGCTGGCGGCGGCGTCCGCCGGCACGGCGGATGCCGGACAATCCGACGCCATCGAAGAAATCGTCGTCACCGCGCAACGCAGGGAGGAAAACCTGCGGCAGGTGCCCGCCGCGGTGACCGCATTGTCGGGCGAGACGCTGGCGCTGAAAGGCGCTGTCGATTTGCGCGACATCGCCTGGTACGCGCCGAGCGTTACGCTGAAGCCGACGCGGGCGACCCATTCGACGCTCACCGCGTTCATTCGCGGCGTCGGCCAGCAGGATCCGCTGGCCGGTTTCGAGCAGGGCGTGGCGCTCTACATCGACGACGTGTATGTCGACCGGCCGCAAGGCGCGCTGCTCGACATTTACGAGATCGAACGCGTCGAAGTCCTGCGCGGCCCCCAAGGCACGCTGTATGGACGCAACGCGGTTGGCGGCGCGATCAAATACGTGACGCGGCGGCTGGCGGCCGAGCCGGAAGTCCGGCTGAGGGCGTCGGCGGGGAGCTACCGGCAGAGGGATGTCGTCGCCGCCGCTTCGGCGCCGGTATCGAAGGATTTGCGCATTGGCGCTTCGGTCGCAACCTTCAACCGCGGCGGTTTCGGAACGAACCTCTTTACCGGCGCGGACCATTACGACAAGAAGGTGCTCGGCTACCGGTTCAGCGCCGAATACGAACCGGGCGGCGGCCTGCTCGCGCGGCTGGCTTTGGACCGGACCGACGACGATTCCGGGCCCATCGCCGGCCACCGCCCGTTCCCGGCGGCGCACAGCGGCGACCCGGTATTGAACGATATCCGCGACACCCGGGCGGGCGTCGCCCAGGCGATTTCGACGGCGGGCGTCAACGGCGAAAACGAAGTCGTCTCCGAAGGGTTGCATCTCTCAGCCGACTGGTCCATGAACGACAATTGGACTTTCCGCTCGATCACGGCCCGGCGCGACAACCGCAGCGTGTCGGTTATCGACTTCGACAGTCTGGCGTCCATGGATTTCGAGGCGCCGGTCATCTACCGCAACAAGCAGTTCAGCCAGGAATTGCAATTGCTCTACAGCGCGGAGCGGATCGATCTGGTCGCGGGAGTCTATTACCTGGACGCAAGCGCCGAGAACTATTTCGACATCGTGCTCGGCCTGCTGAATCCCCTGGGCCTGACCGCGTACACCGGCGGCGCAATCGAAACGCGGGCCTGGTCGGCGTTCGCGGACGCGACCTACCGCCTTGGCGACCGGCTGTTCCTGTCGGTCGGGGGCCGCCATACCCACGACACCCGCGCCGCCGACGTCTTCCGGGCGAATTATCTCGGCTTCGGTTCGCCGGGTTTCGGCAACGACGGCGCGGTGCAGATCGCTGTCACGAGCGACTACGATGCGGAAAAAACCTTCACCGACTTCTCGCCGCGCGTCAACCTCGGTTTCCGCGTCAACGAAGACCTGCTGCTCTACGCCGCCTGGTCCCAAGGTTTCAAAGCCGGCGGATTCGATCCGCGCGGCGCGAATTTCGCCTCGCCCGATGTCGAGCAAGGCTACGAGCCGGAAACGCTGGATTCCGTCGAAGCGGGCCTGAAGACCGCCTGGGCGGACGGCAGGGCGCTGCTGAACATCGCCGCTTTCCACACGGACTACACGGACATGCAGATTCCCGGCACCTTGAGCATCGATGGCGACGGCGACGGCGTCAACGACGATTTCGTCGGCGCCGTGACCAATGCGGGCAGCGCCAAAATCGGCGGGCTTGAACTCGAAGGCGCGTTTCTGCTCGGAAATTCCTTCAGCGCGAACCTGGCCGTTTCAAAATTGAATCCCCGCATCGAGGAATGGATTTTCAACGGTGAAAACATCGCCGGGATGCGCCGCATCCAGAATACGCCGGAATCGATGTATTCCTTCGGATTGAACTACCGGACCGAACTGGGCGGAGGCGTGCTGACCGCGGGTTTCGACTGGATTTACAACAGCGACATCGTGCAGTTGGAAATCGCCCAGCCGGCGATCGACCAGGATTCCCATTCGATGAAGCACGCGAGCGTTGTCTGGACCAGCGGCGGCGAGCGCTGGCGAATCGGCCTGCACGGCAGGAACCTGTCCGATGTCGATGTGAAAACCGCGGGATACTGTCTCGGTTCGGGAGGCTGCCTGACGACGCTCGGCCTTGAGGACAACACGACGATTTTCTACGGCCCGCCGCGCACCTGGACGGCAACCGTCGAATACCGGTTCTAGGCTTTCCCCGCGCCGACGTTTGGACGCGGGATTCGGAAATTGCATATCATCGCTGCCAATCTTCTGGAGTATTCACCGCCATGGGACCACTTGCGGGAATTCGCGTAGTCGAGATGGCCGGCCTCGGGCCGGGGCCGTTTTGCGCCATGATGCTTTCCGACCTCGGCGCCGAGGTGGTGCGGATCGACCGCCTGAGCCTGAAAGGCAAAGGCGACCGGGCCAACGTGCTGTCGCGGGGACGCAGATCGCTCGCCCTCGATCTCAAATCGCCAACTGGGGCGGAAACCGCGCTGGCGATGATCGACCGGGCCGACGCGCTGATCGAGGGTTTCCGGCCGGGCGTGATGGAGCGTCTCGGACTGGGACCCGAAGTCTGCCTCGAACGCAATCCGCGGCTGGTCTACGGACGCATGACCGGCTGGGGCCAGTCGGGCCCCCTGGCCCAAGCTGCGGGCCACGACATCAATTACATCTCCATCGGCGGCGCGCTCGGCGCCATGGGCTATGCCGACCGCCCGCCGGCGCCGCCCCTGAACCTGATCGGCGATTTCGGCGGCGGCGCCATGTACCTGCTTTGCGGCATTCTCGCCGCCTTGCTCGAACGCAACCATTCCGGCCGCGGCCAGGTCATCGACGCCGCCATGACCGACGGCACCGCAAGCCTGCTGAGCCCTTTCTACGGTCTCATGGCCATGGGCATGTGGACCACGGAGCGCCACAGCAACCGCCTCGACGGCGGCGCGCACTTCTATGGCAGTTACGAATGCGCCGATGGCAAGTACATATCCGTAGGTTCGCTCGAACCACAGTTCTACGCCTTGCTGCTCGAAAAAGCCGGCATCGGGGAGCCGGAATTCGAACCGCAGTACGCCCGGGAGAACTGGCCCGCGGCGCGCGAGAAACTGGCCGCGGTCTTCCGCGCGCGCAGCCGCGAGCAATGGTGCGAACTGATGGAAGGCACCGACGTCTGTTTCGCTCCCGTACTCGACCTGGCGGAAGCGCCCGTTCACCCGCACAACAAGGCCCGGGAAACTTTCGTCGAATTCGAAGGCGTCGTGCAGCCGGCTCCCGCGCCGCGCTTCAGCCGCAGCCAGGGCGAAATCCAGTCGCCGGCCGCCCTGGCCGGGGAACACAGCGAACAAGTGCTCGCCGACTGGGGATTCGAGAGCGAACGCATCGCGCAATTGAAGAAGGCCGACGCCATTTGACAGGCAAATCCGCAAGCACGTCATTCTGCGCGTAGTGACGAACGGGAACATACTTGGATTCTGCACAATGTGAGTCGCCGTCGGGTGGCGCGGGGTTCAGCGGGCGTCCTCGACAGGGATGTCGAGGCCGAAGCTTACAAGGATGTATTCACAGCGTCCGCTGAACCCCGCGCCAGCCGGCGGCGACGGATCGAGACCGCGACCCCACGAGATTCTGCTGCTTCGCCTTGCCTGCACAGAATGTCACAGGGAATGTCTGGAGGAATACCCATGTCATACAGTCAAATCAAATACGAAGTGAAGGATTCGATTCTCAGCCTCACGCTGAATCGGCCCGACAAGCTCAACGCCTTTACGGTGCAAATGGGCCGTGAACTGATCGAGGCCTTCGATCGCGCCAGCGATGACGACGCGGTCGGCGCCGTCGTCGTCACCGGCGCCGGCCGGGCCTTCTGCGCCGGCATGGACCTGTCCGGCGAGGGCAACGTCTTCGGCCTGAACGAGGCGTTCGAGCCCGACATCGGGGACATGCGCGAGCGCCCGCTCAACCCGGAGGTCGAACGGGGCGTGCGCGACCTCGGCGGCCTGCTTACGCTCGCCATCTTCCGCTGCAAGAAGCCGGTCATCGCCGCCATCAACGGCCATGCCGTGGGCATCGGCGCGACCATGACCTGCGCGATGGACGCGCGCATCATCGCGAAGGACGCGATGATGGGATTCGTCTTCAACCGGATCGGCATAACGCCGGAAGCCTGTTCGACCTGGTTCCTGCCGCGCATCGTCAATATGGGAACGGCGCTCGAATGGGTCTACCGCGCCGACCTGATCGACTCGAAGGAACTGAAAAAGCGGGGCTTCGTCAACTACCGGGTTCCGGGCAAAAGGGTGCTGGAGAAAGCGCATGATCTGGCGGGACGCGTCGGCCGCCACAGCCAGGTCGCCGTCGCGCTGGCGCGGCAGATGATGTATCGCAACGTGGGTCTGGCGCATCCGCGCGAGGCGCACGAAGTGGAGTCGCTGGCGATCTACTACCAGAGCCGAACGAGCGGCAAGGAAGGCGTGCGGGCGTTCAGGGAAAAACGCCCGCCGAAGTTCGACGACAAGGCTTCGACCGACATGCCCCGCTTCTACCCCTGGTGGGACGAGGCGGAGGACGTTTGAAAGCGGGACACTCGCCCCGTCATTCCGCCTGCGGCCGCGGAATCTTTCCTTTGGATTTTGAAGGTTGAATTTCGCCGCGGTCGAGCCGCGCGAAGTAGTCTTTCGCCGCCGCCCGCACGCGCGGCGCAAGCACCAGGGTGGAAAGCATGGTGGGTATCGCCATGATCGCGTAGGCGCCGTCGAACAGGTACACCACCGCTTCGAGCGAGGCCACCGCGCCCGCGGTGATCAGCGCCACGTATGTCCAGACGTAGTATTTTTCCCGCCGCGTGCCGAACAGGAAGGCCATGCATTTGCCGCCGTAATAGGAATAGGTGAGCACGGTCGTGGCGCCAAGCACGACGACCATCGCCAGCACGAGCCAGGAGCCGAATCCGGGGAAGGCCTGTTCATAAGCGAGCGAAGTCAGGGTCACGCCGACCGCGTCTTCCCGCCAGGCGCCGGTGACCAGGATCGCCAGCGCGGTACAGGTACAGACGATCAGCGTATCGATGATCGGCCCGAGCATGGCCACGAGTCCTTCGCGCACGGGCTCGTTGGTTTTCGCCGCGCCGTGGGCGAGGGATTCGGTGCCGAGCCCGGCTTCGTTGGAAAACACACCCCGCTGCACGCCGATCAGGATCACCGCGCCGATGGCGCCCCCGGCCGCCGCTTCGCCGCTGAAAGCGTCGCGGAAGATCAGCGCGAAAGTGGCGGGAATTTCCGCCGCGTGGCTGAGCAACAGCCAAAACGTGATGACGAACCAGAACACTACCATGATCGGCACGAGCCGGCTGGCCCAGGCGGCGATGCGCTGGATCCTGCCGATGATGATGGCGAAGACTCCGGCCGAGAGCAGCAGGCCCATGACGAGGTCGAAGGTGAAATGATCGTCGGCGCTGGCGAGCCCCGCCGGAATCGCGATCACGTCGCGCAGGATCTGCACGACCTGGTTGATCTGGAACACCGGCAAGGTGCCGAACATGCCGGCGACGGCGAACAGCGCGGCGAACGGCATCCATTTTCGCCCGAGCGCCTCGCGGATGACGTACATCGGGCCGCCTTGCAACTTGCCGGAATCGTCGGCGCCGCGATACATCACCGCCAGACTCGCGGTATAGAACTTGGTCGAAGTGCCGACCACGGCGGTCACCCACATCCAGAACACCGCGCCCGGCCCGCCGAGCGTGATCGCCAGCGCGACGCTGGTGATATTGCCGAGTCCGATGGTGCCGGCCAGAGCCGTTGCGAGGGCGCGGAAATGCGTGATGTCGCCCGCGTCCTCGCGGGAATCGTAGCGGCCGAGCAGCAGATCCACCGCATGCTTCACATAGCGGAACTGCCGCAGCCGCGAATGGACCATGAAAAACAGCCCGCCGCCCACGAGCAATACGACGAGTTGCGGCCCCCACATGAAATCGGCAAAGGCGCCAAGCGCTCTCTCGATGCTTTCCATGACCGTCAGCGAGCCGCCGCGAAGAAACAAGGGCAAAGCTTAATGCAGCGGTAGAGGAACTGGCAAATATCCTGCATCCTCGTCCCAAAGCAGACTGCCGCTCCAACCCTACGGGTAGGTCTGAGTGAATAGTCATTAACAATAAATCAAGCAAAGTATGCGCATAACTAAGTTTTGTGGCAAAATATGCCTCTATTTCTCATTAGAGGGGAAATCTCATGCTGCTACGCCTCGGAGTTGCCAATCACAGCTCCATTCGTGACTACCAGGAGATTTACTTGAGCGCGTCCAAGCGCATCAAGCGCAAGGGGCTAACCACTCCCGTGCCGACGCTGAATGAAGAAGCGGTTCCCATCGTAGCGCTCTACGGCGGCAATGCGACAGGGAAGTCGAATCTCATCGATGCAATGGCCAATTTGCGGCAATTGATCATAAAGTCTCACAAGTCGTTTGGCGCCACCGACAAGCTACCCCGAAATCCATTTCTGCTCGACGACCAATGCGGTAAGGAGCCGACGCGTTTCGATTGTACGTTTACGATTGGACAAGACATATCGGATGAACGCGACCTCCCCACGACGGAAAGCGTTTACGAGTACGGGTTTGAGTATGTCGACACGGAGATTCTGCATGAGTGGCTGTATCGGATTGTGCGAAGAGAGAGGCAAAGCACTCAACTACTGTTCGAGCGAAAAACAGAGGGAAGCAGTGCTCACATATCTTTCGGAAGTCAACTTAGAGGCGAGAATAGAACTATCGCCAACCTTACCCGGCCAAACAGTTTGTTTCTCTCCGCTGGCGCCCAAAACAACCACCCCCTTATGACCGAGATTTACCGTTACTTTGAGGAACGGTGGACAGTAATTTCGTACTCGGGGGCATTCGGTGACTATTTTGCTCCGAAACAATTGTCCAAATTCAAACACATGGAGCGTCTGAGGTCGTTGGTGCGCCAAGCTGACATCGGAATACTGAGTATCGAAATTGATGCAGAAGATGAGGAGGTCAAAGAGGAACACGCAGGATTTTTACGCGACCTTTCCGGATTGATTCTAAAGCGCATGGAACCTTATGAGGAAAAAGACCAGATTGAGGTGGAATCGTATTTTGACGATTTGCTTCACCACCAGCGGCTACAACTTACGCATTCTGGGGCCGGAGGACGCACAACCGCTTTCGACTATCCCTTAGAGAGCAAGGGGACTAAAACCCTGATTTCAATGCTTGTCCCTGCGCTGGAAGCACTGGCTCTGGGTGCTCTGGTTGTAGTCGACGAAATTGACACCAGCCTTCACCCGAACCTAGCCCGGGCACTTGTATCTCTTTTCGTCAGCAAGGAATCGAACGCACACGGCGCGCAACTCATCTTTTCCACCCACGACGTTACACTACTAAATTGTGGAATTTTGCACCCAGACGAAATCTGGATGACCGAGAAGAGTGGCGAGGGAGATACCCGATTCACACCACTGACCGAATTCAAGTTACGTTCTCGCGACGACATAGAGAAAGCGTACCGCCTCGGGAGATTCGGTGGCGTTCCGATTGGCGATGAATTCTTTTTGGATATCCGCCGCGAAGAGATTTCTGCAGAATCATGAGCCGGATGAGACGCATTGGGCGAAAACCGGCCGTACGCTCGCCAGCCGCAAGGATTGTCGTCGCCACGGAAGGGAAGGCGACGGAGCCGGAATACCTTAAGGCGTTCAACCGCATCTATGAAAACCCTTCAGTACGAATAGTTCTGATTCCTGTCGGCGGTGACCCTAGAACTGTGGTCGAACGGGCCATCGAAGAAAAAGAGGAATCGAAGCATGATCCGCTCGCAAAACATGACACTTATTGGGCAATGTTCGATCGGGATAGTCATCCGCGATATGAAGAGGCAAGAGACTTGGCGCGGGGGAACAACATACTGTTAGCAACTTCAAACCCGTGTTTCGAACTCTGGGGAGTTTTTCACTACCAGGAACAGAACGCTCCCATAGATCGGCACCAGTGCCAGCGCAAGCTGGAAAAATTGTGCCCCGACTACAACTCCAGCGGAGGAAAAACCTTTAGTGATCGGCAGATGATAGAACAACGCTATCTAAAAGCGATCGAGAGATCCGGCGATTCGTTGCAACGCAGGGAGAACGAAGGGTCACCTGGCGGAAATCCTTCGACGACCGTCCACGAGCTTACAGAAAGCATTCGGCAGTTTAACGCTCGTGAATAACTGCCCTATTTTTCGCCTGAATCTGAAGGATAACGAACGATTGGAACGAAACATCCATAAGGTTATTTGAACGCGATGATAGAAAGGACTTTCCAAGACATCCCAGAAGGCAAGCTCAGCGAGGCGGATCAACCGTCATTCCAGGCGAGCTTGGGTTGGTCGCATGGACTGACCTGGAGTGACCTCTTGCTTTCAAGGCGCGTACTTATTATCTCGGAGGCCGGCGCCGGCAAGACTTACGAATGCGAAGAACAACAGAAAAGTCTGTGGAGTTCCGGAGAACCTGCTTTCTTCATCGAACTTTCGCAATTGGAGAAAGGAGGCATTCGAGAATTGCTGGACCCAGAAGAGGAGGAGCGGCTGGATGCCTGGCATTCATCGCAATCCGATATTGCAACCTTCTTCCTTGACTCGATAGACGAACTTAATTTAACCCGCCAGTCATTTAAATCAGCTCTCACACTCCTAAGAAGGGAGATAGGCACAAAATTGCCACAGTGCCGAATCGTCGTAACGACCAGACCAATCCCATTCGATCAACAGCTTGTTCGTGATTTGCTTCCTGCTCCACCGCTCCCGTCTGCGGAGTCACGTGAAGAATCCTTTGCAAGGATTGCAATGCGCGAATCGGAAAGCCGGAACATCAGGAACGCCGCCGACTCAGATGCCCCGGATTGGCGAACGGTTGCGCTAGTGCCCTTCTCGGACGAACAGATCCTGGAATTTGCCAATACCCAGGGTGTTGAAGATGCTGAGAAATTGCTGCAAGACTTGAAGAATCGAAACGCGGAGGAGTTCGCGCAGCGCCCGCAGGACTTAATCGAGTTGTGTGCAGACTGGCGGGAACACAAACGCATTCGAACTCATCGGGAACAAGTGCGAGAAAACGTAGCCGTGAAACTGCAGCCTCGCGCAGATCGGAGCGAGCCTGCTGAACTATCCATTGACCGAGCCATTGAAGGTGCCAGTAGTCTGGCGCTTGCCATGATGATGACGCGACGCATGACAATCCGGCACAGCGCCGAATCAGATATCGCAGCGGACGAAGCAGCCCTTGATCCCGCCAAAATTCTATCGGACTGGAAACCGAATGAGATAAAAGCTCTACTTGAACGACCGTTGTTTAGGTTCGCTTCTTATGGCCGCGTCCGCTTCCACCATCGTTCCCCCCTTGAGTACCTGGCAGCTGAACGCTTGCACAAGCTTCGCGAACGAGGAATGTCAATTACAGCCCTTGAACGGCTGATCTTTACTCAAACGAACGACAATACGATAGTCCTCCCATCAAAACGACCAATTGCTGGCTGGTTGGCGCATAGAGAAGATCGCATATTTGAAATGCTGCGTAACCATGAGCCAGCAGTACTTTTTGATGAAGGTGATCCAAAGTCCCTCACTCGATCACAGCGAATTCAAGCACTGCGCGCTTTTGTAGATCGGTTTGGTTGGGGTGGATGGCGTGGAATAAGCGTTCCACAAATTCAGGTTCATCGGTTCGCTTCACCCGAGTTGGCAACAGAATTAACTAGTTTGTGGGAAGCAGGTGTCGAGAATCTCGAAGTTCGATTGATTCTCCTCCATCTCATTGAGGCCGGGCGTATTAACGAATGTTCCGATATTGCGTATGGAGTTGCATCTGATATTACGGCATCTACTGGGGAGCGGCTGAGTGCCGTTGATGCATTGATCGCGATAAAGGATTCGAGGCTTCCGACAATTGCGGCGGATGTGGCAAATGGCGTGGATTCATGGCCACAAGATATTGCGCGTCGCGTCTTGCCACAGCTGTTTCCACAGAATCTGTCCATTGACGAGCTTTGCCAAGCCCTGAGATGGATAGAGGAAGATGATCGTAATATCGGCTACCTTCGTTGGTTACTGCCCCGAACAATAGCCACCGCCGAACTTGAGCTAGCTGAATTGGAGGCGCTTCGTGAGGGACTGGTCAGCCTTCTTTCAGATGGACTTCGCTGGCGACCTGAATGGCCCAACATAGTCAGTGATCGGCCCCACCTCTGTGTTGCATTGGCGGCAACCTGTTTGCGTGGCTTGGGCAAAGAACCATCCGATGACTGGATTTATGCCAGTATTCTCGCTCTTCGCCTAGAGAATAGTGAACATAGCAGAGATGATGCACAGGCAGCGCTTCGCGAGCGTCTGAGCAACTTTTCGGCAAATGCAAATGAACAGCTCTTCTGGTCGGTAGATACTTTTATTCAATCTCTACACTCTAGCGCGACACCGAGTGAGCGCTTAGCTGAAATTATCCACCATGAAGACCGGGTTGAACTCAGAGCAGAGCGGGACCTTCGCTGGATTAAGGCGGGGCTGAGCGATAGAACGCGAGACAAGCTTGATCGGAAATTATTGTTGGAAGCTGCGATACGCCTATCGCTAAGCAATGAAAACCCTAGGGAACATGTGTCGGGACTTAGAAAGCTGGTTACCGATCAGCCAGATCTAGTCGCTGAGATTGATCGAAGTCTTGAGTCAACTGGGCACGAAAAAGAAATGAAAAAATGGGAGAAGCGCAGGGCGAAGAATAAGAAAAAAAAGGAAGGGCAAAAAGCGAAAGACAAGGAAAGTTGGATTGAATTCTGGCGACACCTGACACAGCATCCCGAGAGTGCTTTCTCCGATGAAAAGAGTGAAGGTACTGCCTGGAACCTTTGGAGAGTCATGAGTAGAGATGGCGAGAACAGCCAGGCGTCGGGCTGGAACCGGCGTCTAATTGAGGAACACTTCGAAAAAGAAACTGCGGATCGGTTGCGCCTCACATTGATGAAAATTTGGCGCAATGACCATCCAACGCTTCCAAGCGAAAGACCGGAACACGAGCGCAACACGTGGCTCGTCTGCTGGGGGCTTGGTCTTGCAGCTATCTACGCGGAGGCGGAAGACCCCTTGTGGGCCACTAAAATAAGTAAGGAAGAAGCCATACTTGCTGCGCGATTCGCTCCGATTGAACTCACTGCGCTGCCTCGTTGGTTGGAAAGTCTCGTCGACGCCCATTCGGACGCGGTGGATGCGATTCTCGGTAACGAACTCGACTGGGAATTAAATTCGAAACAAAGCTCAACCGGTCATTCCATGTTGCTACAGAACATCGGTTACGCATCTGAATCGGTTGCCAGATTGTTTGTTCCTAGACTTTACGCGTGGTTGGACAGAAACAAAGACAATGTTGGTGATGCGTGCACCAGCCAAGGCGATGCCGGACTGCTTCGGCAAGTGATTGGCGTGTTACTAGAACACGCCGACCAAGATATACGCGCTCGGATACTTGAGATTGCGCGTGAGCGATTCCAAGAAGGCAAATCAGAACGAGTTTCTCCCATTTGGCTGTCTGCGCTTGTGCGACTTGATCCCGAGTATGGCGTTAATATGCTGGAGGATCTGGTGAGTGAGATGGAACCGGGGGAGAGAACCAAGGCGGTGGAATGGTTGGGTTTTCTGTTCGGTGATGATCGGGACTCGATTAATCTGCGGACACCCGCGTTTACACCCCAACTGCTCCTGCGCCTTGTGCGACTTGCATATCGCCATGTGCGCTCCATTGACGATGCAAAGCATGAAGGAGCGTATTCGCCGGATTCCCGTGATCATGCTGAGTGCGCAAGAAGGTGGATTGTAAACGCTCTACTGGACGCCAAAGGCAAGGAGGCTATGGCTACGAAACTTGAAATGGCTAATGACCCACTTTGCGCAGATTTCAAGGATCGCATTTTGGCAGTCGCGGAGGAGAATTGGGCAAAGGAGATTGATTCGGGCGCACTGAGTATCGATGAGGCCACCATCCTCAATAACACGGGCGAAGCACCCCCGTCGACAAAGGAAGCGATGTTCTCGATATTGTGCGACCGTCTGGATGAAATTGACGATCTTTTGCGACAAGACGTGTCGCCCAGAGAAAATTGGGCAAACATCACTGAAGAGAGAGTGCTGCGTCGTGAGATCACCCGAGTATTAAAAAATACTGAAAGAGGTATTTATAAGGTGGATCAAGAGGCCACCACCGGAGAAGAAATGGAGACGGATATCCGTCTTCGTTCTGTTGTGTCGGAGCAGCAAGCAGTTATTGAACTTAAGCTTGCCGATCAACGCTCAGCCAAGAATCTCCGGGATGCCATTTCTCAACAACTGATGCGGAAGTACTTGGTTGCCGAAAATAGCAGTTGTGGTTGTTTGTTGGTGACGATAGCAAAAGACAGGGAATGGCAGCACCCAGATCGCAAAAAAGAAAAAATCGGACTGCAGGAGTTGGAAAAACTACTCTGTGACGAAGCCAAACGCATTTCAGAGGAAAAGGATGACCAAATACTGGTCAAGGTGCATGTGCTCGATCTCCGCCCTCCACATTCCACGAATTCCAACTGAGGACAAAGCTTCCCTCATTTTTTAGGCGGATTGCTTGTCCCGGACCCGCAGAAATATCTCGTGTGCCAGATCGTGGCGGTTTCGCCAGCAGATTTCTTGCTAAGGTGTAGAAGCGTTTAAGCTCAGTGTCCTGATAGAGGATGATCCGTAGCCTCAAGACCGGACGATGATCAAGCAAAGGTTGATATAGTAAGTCTGCACCAATCGGCGAAGGTGCCGAGCGCTCTCTCGATGCTTTCCATAACTACTTGGCCACAACTATCTGGTCATCAGGGCTATCGCTTACCGCTCGAGTACCAGTTGCCGGCCGAGTTCGGCCAGGAAAGGCAGGCCGATTTCCACGTATTCGTATATATCGTCGTTGAATGTCTCATTGGCGTTGACGCGGATGGTCGCGGAAATCAGAAATTCTCGATTCGCCCGGCGATCGACGATATAAGCCGAATCGGTGAGGTAGCCGTAGGCGCGTCCTATCTTGTTGTAAATCTCGATGTGTTCCGGGATGCGTTCCCGGCTGTCGCCGAACAGGAAATACTTCAGCCTTCCGTCCGGATATTCCGACTCGTCGTAGCCCGCCTCCCGCGGCAGCGTACGCATGGTATCCAGCACGAATTCGCGATGTTCTTCGCTGAGATGAAACCGCTCCTCCTCGGTGAACGCTTCGGGAAACACGAGCCGCTGGGTGATCTGATGCAGCGAACTCAGCGGCAGGTAGTTGTTGTCGGAAAAATCGAAGGGTTCCTCGATTCGGCTGCCGTCTGCGATGTGCGCCGAACCTTGCAGGAGATTGTCCAGCGGCAGGATTTCGATCGGAGAATTGTCGATCGGCCCGACGCGAAGCGGGCCGCCTTCGGGCCGGGAGAACGTGATTGCCCGGGTTCGCAATGAATCCGAATCGCGGATTCCAAGGCGATGCGCGATGCGGGCCCTGAGGCCCTTGCGTCGCAGCCGCAGATTGATCTCATCGTTGCCCAGAAACTCGTACAGGCGGTTGTTCGCGGGATTGTCGCTGACGACGAACAAGGCAACCAGATCTTCGGTGAAACTGCTTTCCTCGCCTGCCTCGCCAACGGTGTAGCGGCTGTGGCGGTCGACCCCTTCTAGTTCTTGCAGCTTTTCCAGGGCGAGCAGGGCCACCGGCAGCTTGGCCGTGCTGGCGGGGTAGAAATAGCGGTTGTCGTCCAGTCCGAAACTGTGCTCGCGGAATGAAACGGAACCGTCCGCATCGCGCTCGATTTCGGTGAACAGGACCTGCACCTGGTGTTGCGGGAGGTTTCGCATCACCACCCGCAAGGCGGGTTCATCGGCACGCAGGGCCTGTTCGATGGGATTGCTTGCAGTGCAGGCGCCGAAAATGCTGAAAATGCAGCAGACGAACAGCAACCAGACTTTCGACCCAGCCTTCCACATACCCGAATGTCCTCAGCGGATGTTGTCCCCGAAGCGGAACTGCGCGTTCGGGCGGCGCTGTTGCAGGTGCTCGATGAAATAGTCCCAGCGGCGCTTCATGAACCAGCGCGAATTGAGGAAGCCGTGGCCGGTATTGGGCAGGACGATGAGATCGAAGTCTTTCTCCGCCTCGATCAGGGCTTCGACCAGGAGCATGGTGCTGTTGGGATGCACATTGGTGTCCATGAGGCCGTGGGCGAGCAGCAACTTGCCTTGCAGGTTGCCGGCGAGCAGCGGGTTGGACTGGTTGTCGTAGTT
Source organism: Pseudomonadales bacterium (assembly GCA_963664805.2). Lineage (GTDB taxonomy): Bacteria > Pseudomonadota > Gammaproteobacteria > Pseudomonadales > Pseudohongiellaceae > UBA9145. Next base: position 1,959,451 of record OY761612.1, read on the forward strand.
GGACAGCGAGTAGCCCCGTACCGGGTCGGTCTCGCCGCTGTATTCGAGCAGGCCCTGCCAGCGTTCGGCCCAGTCGTCCTCGTAGTTGCGGTTGTCGTGGTTGCCGGCGCTGGATACGGCGACCTTGTAGAAATCGGGATAGCGCAGGATGCCGGCGGTGGAAGCGAAGCCGCCGCCGGAATGGCCCCAGATGCCGACCCGGTCGAGGTCAATCCAGGGATGCCGTTCGGCGAGTTGCCGGATCGTCAGCACCTGATCGGGCAGGCCGTTGTCGCCCATGTCGCCGTAATAGATGTCGTGGAAGGACTTCGAGCGGCCGGGTGTACCCATGGCGTCGACTTCAACGACGACGAAGCCGAGTTCGGCCAGCGCCTGCTTGTCGCTCCGGGAGGACAGGAAGCGGCGGCTGCCGACGCTGGAGCCGAGCGGCCCGGGGTACAGGTAGTTGAGCACGGGATAGCTCTCCATAGGGTCGAGCATCGCCGGCACGTACATCAGTCCGTGCAGATCGGTGACTCCGTCCCTGGCCTTGACGGAAAACGGCACCGGCGGCTGCCATTCGGCCAGGAGCAATTCGGTGATGTCCGTGCTTTCCAGCGTCGCGATTTCGGCGCCGTCGCGATTGCGCACGACCGAAACCGGGGGCGTTTCCGGAGTCGACATGATGTCGAGGAAGTACTCGCCCGAGACCGACCAGCTTATGTCGTGATGCAGGGGTTCGGGAGTCAGCAATTCGAGGCCGCCGCCATTGAGGCCGACGCGGTACAGGTTGTAGAAATACGGATCCCTGCCTTCGATGTTCGAGGCGAGCAGCCAGATCCAACCCGCTTCCGGGTCCATCTGCTGGATGTCCAGCACCAGCCACGAGCCTTCGGTGATGCGATTCTTCAACTCGCCGCTCGCCAGGTCGTGCAGGTACAAGTGGCCCCAGCCGTCCTGTTCGGAAAACCAGATGAATTCGCCGCGGTCGTGCAATACGCGCCAGTTCTCGTCGATAAAGCCCGCCATGTAATGCGTGGCGGCTTCCTCGCGATAGACGTCCCGCACACTGCCGTCTTCGATGTCGGCGAGGCGCAACTGGGCGATCTTGTGATCGCGGGACGAGGTAATGAAAGCAAGGCGCTCGCTGTCGGCGCTCCATTGCGTGTCGAGAAAAACGCCGCCGTCGCCCGCAACGTGGTCGCTTGTGGTCGAACGATGGGGATCCGGCGGCATGTCGAGGAATACAACGCGCGGTTCGGGCTCAAGATGGATCACGAGCCGCTCGATCATGAAAATGTGTTCGTCGCCGGGCAGGGGATATTTCCATATATCGACTTCCGAGCGGCCGACCCGGGTGTCCCAGAGCACGAAGTCGCCGACTTCGCGGCCGTCGTGGCGGAAGGTGGCGATCTTGTTCGAATCCGGCGACCACTTGAGCACCGGTCCGTCGCCGCGGATCCAGCCGGCGTTGTCGGTGGCGTAGCCGTAGTTCTCTTCGCCGTCGAAGGTCAACCGGGTCAGTTCGCCGGTGGCGGTATCCCGGACCCACAGATTGTGTTCGCGGATGAAGGCCGCGCGGCTGCCGTCCGGGGAGAGGAATTCGTCGGGCGGCTCGCGTTCCAGTTGCAGCAGCGTGGGATTTTCTTCCCGCGTGAGCGAATAGCGACGCCCCTCGAAGTTGAACAACAATGCGCCCGAGTCGCCAGTCAGACGAATGTCGGCAAGCGTCAATCCGCGCGCGTCGACTTCCCGCCCGAGCAATTCCGCCAGCGCCGCCGCGAGACGCTCGTTGTCGATCAGCACACTCTTTTCGCCGGTGGCTGGATCGAATATCAAATAGCTTTGCGCGCCCAAGTCCGAGCGCCGATAGATCAGTTGATCGTCGTCCTGCCAATAATGCGCCGCGATGTGCCCCGCAAGCAAAGGGGCGGTACTTGGTCCAAGCATCCGCTCCGCCCGCTGATACTCCGCTTCGCCGACCGCCGCCGGCGGCTGCACCGGCTGGTCCGGCGCACAGGCGACGAGCAGCAGAAGGCCCAGCGTCGCGGGCAACATGCTGGTGAACTTCAATGTACTCATCTTTCGGGCCAATTCCTTTGAGCGGAGGAACCACTTGGCGTTCGCATGAAGTCTGTCAGAAATTGGAAATTATTTCGCCCTGCGAGATTCCGCGACTTCGCTTCGCTCCGCGCGGAATGACGAACCGTCGGTTCCGCACCATGTGAGTCGCCGTCGGCTGGCGGCAGATTCAGCGGGCGTCCTCGACACGAATGTCGAGGCCGAAGCCTGCAGGGGTGGAGGCAAGCGTCTATGAAGCGCAGCTTCATGCGCAGCCGGAACGACGCCAAGCTGTGCGTGGCGGCTGGGACGTATTTACGGCGTCCGCTGAACCCCCCGCCAGCCGACGGCGACGAACCGAAGCCGCGCAAGCTCAAAGCAGCGCATCCAGAACCAGATTGGTCGATTCGACAATGCGTTGGTCGCGCGGCCGCAAGTCCGGCTCGAAAGCGTTTCCGGTCAAATGCTGGACGCCGCCGATATAGCGCACGGCGATCTCGTTGGCCTGCTCTTCGGTGAACTGCTGGTCGCGGCTTTTCACCATACCGCGGGCAAACTCCTTGGAAAAGGAAACCGGCTGGCCGTCGCGCCTGAGCACTTCGCCGTTCTCGTCGAGTTTCCAGAAGCGGCTCGAATCCATGGTGAAAAGCTCGTCGGCGACGACGATGGCGCCGTCGCTGTTGAGGCCGTGTTCGGTCTTGGTGTCCACCAGCACCATGCCCTTGCGGGCCAGATAGCCGGAAACCAGACCGAACGCCATCAGGCTGGCGTTGCGGATATGGGCGTATTGGCCTTCCGTACACACCCCCGCGCCGATCAGCGAAGCGGCGTCGGTGGTGGCGTCCACCTCCGCCTTGGTGCTTGGCGTATCCATCAGATAAGGCAGGCGGCCGTTGGGCTGAAGTTCGTCGGCGATCAGATCGTGGCCGGCGTAGGTGAAATGGCTCAAGCCTTGCTCCTTCGCCGCAAGCCAGTGCTGATAGAGCGAGGTGGACGTGCTCGAAACCGCCATGTACATCCGCAACACGTTTTCGAGGCCGAACAATCGCAGGTTTTCGGCGGGAATCACGGTCGCAGTGGGATCCAGGCCCTCGACCGCGAATTGCGAAGTGCCGAGCACCGGTTCCACCAGGCGCAACATGTGATCGTGATTCAGCGCCAGGATCTGGTCCTTGAAAGGAATCGCGCCGCGATTGACGTCGTGAGTTGAGATACGGTTATTGCGGAACATGAGCCGCAGGGGCCGGCCGCGGCGGCTGCGCAATTCCTCGCCGAAGACCGAATCGGAAACCTTGCCTTCCTGCACCGTGGCGCCGCGCAGGCGCGGCAACTCTCCGTCCTCGATCAGTTGCCGGACCGGGCGGCCGGTATTCACGCGCGGACCGTATTCGGTCACCAGCTCCCGAATCGATTTTTCATCCAGCATGGAATCGTTTTCCGGCCTTGAAAAGGGAATGAATGGTGCCGCCACCAAGAGTCGAACTCGGGACCTGCTGATTACAAGTCAGCTGCTCTACCACGGCTGAGCTATAGCGGCACGGGATCCTGAAAGACGGCAGATGGTACAGAATCGACCGAGCCGGTTCAATACGCTTTTAGTGGCTTCGATCCGTCACCGTCGGGCTGGGGCAAACACAGCGGACGCCGTAAGTACGGTCCAGCCGCCAAGCATAGCTTGGCGTCGTTACGGCTGCGCATGAAGCTTCGCTTCATAAACGCTTGCCTCCACCCCTGTAGGCTTCGGGCTCGGCTTCCTGCCTCGCACGCCCGCTGTGTTTGCCCCAGCCCGACGGCGACTTACGCTGTGCTTTGGCGGCGCCAGGTGAATTCGTTCGCGGCCATGAAGCCGGGGACGCTGCCGCAATCGAAGCGGCGGCCCCGGAATCGCCAGGCGAGCACCTTTCCTTTCCGGGCCTGGGTTTGGAGCGCGTCGGTGAGCTGAATCTCGTTGTTGCGGCCGGGCGGGGTCGCGCGCAGGATGTCGAAGATGTCGGGCGTAAGAATATAACGCCCGATCACCGCGAGATTCCCTGGGGCTTCCCCGGGTTCGGGTTTTTCCACCATGTCGCTCACGCGATACAGGCCGGGGCCGAGTTCCTCGCCGGCGATGATTCCATAGTTGGAAGTTTCCGCTTTCGGCACTTCCTCGATCGCGACTACGCTGCATCGATGTTCGTCGTATAGGGCGGCGAGCTGCGCCAGTACGCCGGCGTCTTCGGTGACGCAGAAATCGTCCGCCAGCAACACGGCGAAAGCCTGGTCGCCGATCAGGGTCTCGCCGGTGAGAATGGCGTGTCCGAGCCCCTTGGCCTCGAGTTGCCGGGTATAGGAGAAATGGCATTCCCGCGCGAGGCGGCGCAGGTCCTCGAGCAGGGATTCGCGATCGGAGCCGACGATCTGGCGTTCGAGTTCGGGGCTGACAGCGAAATGGTCCTTCAGCGCCCGCTCGCCGCGGCCGGTGACGAAGGCCATGTCGGCAATGCCCGCGCCCGCGGCTTCTTCCACGCCATACTGGATCAGAGGCTTGTTGACGACAGGCAGCATCTCCTTGGGCATGGCCTTGGTGGCCGGCAGGAAGCGCGTGCCGTAACCGGCGGCGGGGAAAATGCATTTGCGGATGATGGTCATTTTTCCGAGTTGTTCCCAATTGTCATTCCGCGCGGAGCGGAGCGGAGTGACTCAGGGCATCCAAGCCCTTCGCCCCTTCGGGGCAGCGCTGCGCGCTGTCCAAAATGGCAATCCTGTCATTTTGTCGCAAAATCCCCGAGATTCCGCGACTTCGCGCGGAATGACTGGAAAGAGCGCCCCGTTCGGTCATCAAATCGATAAGTGCTTTATCGACTTGAGCAACCCGGATTCACTCTGTCGTATTGGTCCTCGTAGCGGACGATGTCATCCTCGCCGAGATAATCGCCCAATTGCACTTCGATGATTTCCACCGGCTCGATGCCGTCGTTGCGAATGCGATGCTTGCTGCCAAGCGGAATCTCGGTCGATTCGTTTACGCCGAGCTCGAACTCCCGGTCGCCGCGGGTCACGACGCCGCGGCCGCGCACCACGGTCCAATGTTCCGCGCGCCGCGCGTGGCTTTGCAGGGAAAGCGCCGCGCCCGGGTTGACGATGAGATGCTTCACCTGAAAGCCGGGTCCGGCGGCGAGGGTTTCGAAACTGCCCCAGGGGCGATCGACCAAGCGGTGATGCTCGACTTCGGCGCGCGCCCGCCGCCGCAGTTCACGCACGATTTCGCCGACTTCCTGCGCCCTCGCGCGATCCGCCACCAGCAGGGCGTCCGCGGTGTCGATGACGAGCAGGTCGCGCAGTCCGAGCGCGGCGATGAGGCGCGAGCCGGCCTGGATGTGGCTGCCGCTGAGATCGCGGCCGATGACGTCGCCGCTGACGGAATTGCCCTGATCGTCCCGTTCCGCGTTGCTCCAAACCGCATCCCAGGCGCCCAGATCCGACCAGCCGGCGTCGAGCGGAATCACCGCGCCGCGGCCGGTATGTTCCATTACGGCATGGTCGATCGACAGGCTGCGGCAATCGGCGAAAGCGTTGTCAGGATAACGGCTGAAGTCGGCGCCGCGGTCGATCCCGCCGTGAGCCTTGCGGCAGACTTCGTAAATCTCGGGCGCGTGACGTTCGAGTTCGGCCAGATAAGCCGCGGCGCCGAACACGAACATGCCGCTGTTCCATAGATAGTCGCCCGAAGCGAGATAAGCTTCGGCGGTGGCTGAATCGGGTTTTTCGGCGAAGCGGTCGAGCTTGCGGGCGGATGACCGCCCGAGGGATTCGCCCGCCGCCATATAGCCGTAGCCCGTGGCGGGCGCGTCCGGCACGACGCCGAAGGTCATCAGATGTCCGTCTCGCGCGAATCTTTCGGCCTCGGCGACCGCCGCGAGCAGGCGCTCGGGCCGACCGATCGCATGGTCGCTGGGCAGAACCAGCAGCAGCGTTTCGGCATCGGATTCCATCGCTTCCAGCGCGGCGAGCGCCGCGGCCGGCGCGGTACTGCGGGGCGCCGGCTCCAGCAATATGCGGGCGCCGGCGATTCCCGCCTGCCGCAACTGTTCCGCGGCAAGAAATCGATGTTGTTCGTTGCAAACGACGACAGGCGAACCCGCCCGGACGCCGAGACGCAGCAGGGTCTCCTGAAACAGCGTGTGTTCACGGCCCGGGAAAGCAGCGAATTGTTTTGGCAGCGCCGCCCGGGAAAGCGGCCACAAGCGCGTCCCGACACCCCCCGCCAACACTATTGGAACCAACATGAAAGCACCCCGCAATGCTGCCCGGCATCATAGCAGAATCGCCCTCGAATACATGGGTGTCCCATCGGCGCACCATGGGTGTCCCATCGCCGTTGCCATGGGTGTTCCATCGGTGATCGTTCATGGGTGTCCCATCGGTGCCCATCGGTGCCCCATGGGTGTCCCATGGGTGTCCCATGGGTGTCCCATCGGCGATCGTTCATGGGTATCCCATCGGCGTCCTTCATGGGTGTCCCATCGGTGCCTCCATAGGTGCCTGCCATAGGTGCCTGGGTGTCCCATCGGCGCCACCGGCGCATCGCACCAAACATCGGCGCGCGCCAAGAGATTCTGCGACTTCGCGCAGAATGACAGGGATGGGGCGCTTCGCTACGCGCAGAATGACGGTGGGGAAACGGTCATCCCGCGCGTAGTCGCGGGTTCTCGTCGCCAAAACGGGAATTGCAGTCCGTGTCACTGTCTCGCCATTCCGCTACACTAGTTTGCATGTTGAATCGCGCGTGGAAAATCCTGCTCGGCATCGGACTCGCCGTCGTCGCGGTGTTGGCCGCCGCCATGTTCTGGATTACCAGTCCCGGACAATATCAGACCGCCTTGCGGGAACGTGTCGCCGCGGCGACAGGCTATGAACTGGTCGTTGCCGGAGAAGTCGATATCGACCTGCTGCCTTCGGCCCGGCTCACGCTTGAAGACGCGCGGCTGCGCCATCCGGATCTGCCGCAGGAACTGGCTTCGGCCTTGGTCGTCCAGCTCGATGTGGACCGCCGAGACCTGTTGCGTGGCGAATTGACCGTCCGGGAGCTGCGTATCGACGGTTTCCACATCAATGTTTTTGTCGATGCGTCGGGCGACAGCATCTGGAACAGTGGGCGGGCGGCGGCAACTTCCGGCGCGGAAGAACCGTCTGCGCCCGCAGCGGAGTTCCCAGAGCGAATAGTCGCCGAAAACGGCCGCCTCGACGTACAGAATCTGGCCAGCGGCCGTCGATTTCTATTGAAGAATCTGCAAGTGGTCGGCAGCGACGTCAATCTGGCGGGCGAAACTTTCGCCGGTCAGGCGAATTTCGACATCGAGTGGTTCGACAGCGCGAATCGGCGGGTGCGCGAAACCGCGGTCGGACTGATCGGAGAAATCGAGGCGGATACGGAAGCCGGCCGCTATTCCGTTTCCGAACTCGACCTGAACAGTACGCCCGTGTTGCTGCAAGGCCAAGTCGAGGTGAGCGATTACCCGCACAGCCCCGGCTACCAGGCGACTCTGACCAGCAACGAATTCGACGCCAGGGTGCTATTGCGGAATCTCGGCATCCTGCCGGCGCCCGAGCAGGAGGCGCTGGCCGTTCCCAACGGCGATCCGATCGGTCGTTGGCCGGCCAGCTTCGCATTCAGCGTGACCGGAGACGCGGACGGACTGAGCGCCGGGGCAACGGTGAACACCCCTTCGCAGACGGTTATCGAAGCGGGAACCGAAATACGTTTCGCCAGCGGTCTGCTGCCCGCCAATGTCCGTTACGAGATGGACATCGGCGAACTTGATGTCAGCGCGCTGTTCGCCGGCGAAGAATCCGAATCCATCCCCGGCGCGCGGGCGTTCCAGCGGCCGGAAAGGCAATTGCCGAATCTCGAAAACCTGATTCTCTCCGGCTCCATCGCCGCGGACGCCCTGACCGCGGGAAATCTGCGTATCGAGAATCTGACGGTATACACAAACGTCGAAGACCGGGTGCTCGATGCGGAAGTTCCGCCGGTCGCTTCCCTGGGCGGAATATTCTCGGCCAACTTGCGCTGGAATGCGGTCGATGGCGAATTGAGCCTCGATACGCGCGGCGAGAATCTCGCCATCTCGGAAATCGCGCCGCTGATAACCCGGCTTGACGTGCTCAGCGGACGCTTGCATGCCGACGGGGTTTTCAATTCCCGCGGCCAGTCCCTGAACGGACTGCTGAATGGCCTCAGCGGCGATGCCTCGTTCGCCGTGACCGAGAACCTGGTCAACATTGGCCTCGTCAAGCAGATTTTCACTTCCATCGCGGCGCTCAGTCCCGCCGGCGAGGCGATCCAGCAATGGCCGGACCTGATCCGTTTTTCCGAGGTCAGCGGCGACCTCGCGCTCGACGGCGGCCTCGCCAGCGAGCACAGCTTCAACTTGCGCATGGACAATTTCAACGCCGCGGGCACAGGCGTCGCCGACCTGCGGGGCGGCGGCTTCGATTACGAAGTGCTGCTTACCATGCTCGGCGAACCGCTTACCCAGACGATACCGGTAAGCCGCAATTACCAAGATGTGAGTTGGCCGGTGGAATGCGCCGCCCGCTTCAGCGACGAGGTGGTCCAGTTCTGCCGGCCGGATTTCAATGCGGTTCGCGAGATCTTTTCCCGCATTGGCAGGGGCTCCGGCTCAAACTGATGGCGCAGCGTCGAGCATGTCATTCCGCGCGAAGTCGCGGAATCTCGTCGGGGACGACTCAGCCTCTAGAAGATGCTGCGACAAAATGGCGGGAATGCCATTTTGGACGGCGCGCGGCGCCGCCCCGCAAGGGCGGGGGTCTGGGATGACCCGAGTCACTACGCTTCGCTCCGCGCAGAATGACGGAAGATTGATCGAAGGTTTCGCCGATGCCGTAATCGACTGGTTTGAAATCCACGGCCGGCGGAATCTGCCTTGGCAGGCGGAACCCTCGCCTTACCGCGTCTGGGTTTCGGAAATCATGCTGCAGCAGACCAGGGTCGGCACGGTCATTCCCTACTTCCTGCGATTCATGGCGCGTTTCCCCGATGTCGCCGCGCTTGCCGCGGCCGATATCGACCAGGTGCTGCATTTGTGGACCGGGCTCGGCTATTACGCCCGCGCGCGAAATCTGCACAAGGCGGCGCGAACAATCGTCGAAGAGCATGGCGGCAGGTTTCCCGATACGTTGGGAGAACTTGAGCGACTGAGCGGAATCGGCCGTTCGACGGCCGGGGCGATTCTCGCACTCGCCCACGGCCGGCGCGCGCCGATACTCGACGGCAACGTCAAACGCGTGCTCGCGCGTTGCTTTGCCGTCGCGGGTTATCCCGGTAACGGCAAGACGCTGGCCCAACTCTGGGCGCTGGCCGAACGACTCTTGCCGCAGCAGTTGGCCGACAGCCGCATCGGGAGCGGACGAAGCCGAATTGCCGCCTACACCCAGGGCATGATGGACCTTGGCGCCACCTTGTGTGCCCGCACCAATCCCGACTGCCCGCAATGCCCCTTGCGGCAACGCTGCCTCGCGCGGCAGCGTGGCGAGACCGACCGCTACCCCGGCAAGAAGCCGGCGAAGACCCTGCCCGTCCGCTCCGTAACCATGTTCATCCTGCAAGACAGCGAAGGCCGGGTGCTGCTCGAAAAACGGCCGCCCAACGGCGTCTGGGGCTCGCTCTACTCCCTCCCCCAGACCGAAATCCGCGATGGGACACCCATGTTGCCCGAAACCCACGATGGAGAAACCCGCGATGGGACACCCACCTTGCCAACCCGCGATGACCGCGATGGAGACCGCGATGGGACACCCAACTTGCCTGCCAACATCTCCGGCCTGCGCCTTGCAAACGAACCACACTCCGAGTTACCACCCATCCGCCACAGCTTCACGCACTTCCGTCTCGACATCACACCCCTCCACTACAAGCTGGCTCAAACCGCTTCAGCCGTGGCTGATTCGGGCCGCTGGCTCTGGTACTCTATCGCCGACCCAGCGGAGGTCGGACTCGCCGCTCCAGTCAGAAAACTGCTCGCGGCGCTGGCGTCCGCCGAACCGCAACGGCCAGTATCGTCAGTGAAAAGGGAAGAGCCATGACCCGCACCGTGTTCTGCAGAAAGTACGGAGAAGAACTCCCGGGCCTGCCCGTGCCGCCGTATCCGGGAGAAAAAGGCCAGGAACTCTATCGCACGGTGTCGCAACGGGCCTGGAAGGAATGGCTGGGACAGCAGACCATGCTGATCAACGAAAAGCAGCTCAACCTGGCCTCCGCCGCCGACCGGAAGTATCTCAACGAACAGATGGAAAAGTTCCTCGACAACGAGGACTACGACCGCGCGGCGGGCTATGTCCCGCCGGAATGACGGCGCTTGACTGCGTTCAAGCCGAAAGGTTAAATACCGCCCGTCCGCAATTGCCCAGGTAGCTCAGTTGGGTGAGGCCCGGTCGGCGAAGCCGACGAAAAGCAACGCTTTTCGAGGGCCGAACGCCGCCAATCTGCGATTGGCGGCCGGAAGAGCAGAGGTGCAATGCGGAGCATTGCCAGTACAGGGACGTGGCAGGACGCCAGTTTCGGTCGCGATAGGCCCAGGTAGCTCAGTCGGTAGAGCAGAGGACTGAAAATCCTCGTGTCGGTGGTTCGATTCCGCCCCTGGGCACCAAAACTCCTTATATTTCAAAGAGTTATCCGCACCAATCCACTTTTCTTACTCTGCCCTCTTTTTTGAAGACTATGCTCGTTTTTGCTCATTGTTGCCTACGGGCACCCCCTAGTATCCCTCCGGCCCGTTCGGACATAGGCAAGACATTATTGGTTTGGACATAGACCTCGTAATCCGCCAGCATCTGCTGTGCCAGATCGGTGGTTTCACCTGGGTCAGTCTTGATGTTGAACAGGTGCCAATCTGTCTCATTCTGCCCTGCCCGGTTGATCGCGATTTTATAGTCGCCCTTGAACAATGCACTTATCCTGAGTGAAAACGAGACCAAAACACTATTGTCGTAGGCCATTCTAAAGGGCTGATTTACTTCCCCTACACTACGCTAGTCTATTTCACGATAGCCTGATGGGGTGTATTCGATAGAACTAGGGAAATCCAATTCCTCAATCTTTGAGCGCCCAACGAAGACAGCATCCTCGAAGGCCCTAGTTGATCCATAGCGTCGCATAAAGTCATTCTCGGACTCGAGCTCGGGTAGTTGGCCGGTCAGCGCCAGCCGAATGACCTTCGCCACCTCTTCAGGCTTGTCACGCTGCGGGTAATGTCCAGCCGTGGGCAAGACCCAGAAACTACTTTGCGCCTGTCTATCATTTAAATAGGTGCCCCAGACATGATTAGCAATTCGAACTGGATTCACGTTATCGGCCAACCCCCATAGATAAGCCACGGGAATCGGGCTACGCAGTAGATTCTCCAGCCAACGCACTTCGTTCGCCTGGCGCTCTAGCAGATAGCGACCAACATAGATCAAGGAAACATTACCTTGGTTGAATGCGAAGATATCGGAAAAGGCAAGCGATTCCGGTTCTCCTTCCGTGCGCCGTGGCTGCGCCGCACGGGAAGCAAGCATTTGCTCGGCGGTAGCGGTATCGAGCATTCTCAATTGACCGGTCGACAGATTGGCTAGCGGCAGAAACATGCCACTGTTCGATAGAAAGTGATAATTAACCGTATAGCCCGGGTTTGGGTTGTCCAGATAATTGCCGAGAAACGCCAGGCCGATACTCACACCTCTGTCATGGGTATAGAGCGCGAAGTCTTCAAAACCCACTACTTCGCGGACGAAATAGTCAACGATCTCTGCATTCTCCGCCAACATATAGTTGTAACCATCAAGCGGTTTATCTGAGAAACCGGAACCCGGAAAATCCAGCGCGGCGATATGATACTCGTCTTCTAGAAAAGGGATCATCTTGTAGTAGTCGAAACTGGAATTCGGGAAACCGTGGATCAATACCAGTTTAGGTTTAGTCTCGTCTCCCCAAGTTCTGTAGAAAACATTGACCTTCTTGGCGTTGTTGTCTTCTGTAGTTGATGTCCATTCGAAATAATCGCCGCCCTGATACCAGTCCCTCGCCAGGTCCGAATAGAAGACAAAGTCATCGTCTTGCGCGAGCGACTGCGAGCAAACCAGAGCGAAAAGTAGGCAGACAAGCCCTTTAATCGAAGTCATTACTGGATTCTGTTATGTGAATATGGAAGCTACCTCTTGATCAACTAGCGATCGGCCAGACGACCTGATCCGCCAAGCTCATAGTACACGATTGGCACGAAATCGTTCGGCCCCCAGCCTGGATCATTCGTCCATTCTTCATCGTATTCGGCCGTCGGTCTAGCAGCCATTACTTCATCCAGTTTCTTTCCTTCGCGGATCATGTCGAGAACCTTACCCTGAATATCGAGGATCATGTCACGAAACTCGATCACTGCTTCTATGATGACTTCTTACCAACAATCGGCAAGTTTCCTTGCGGTGTAGATAGGCTACCGTTAAGCGTATCGCCTTCCAGCTCGAATGATACCTTTAGTGATCCCTGCTGTGTTTGCATAGAAAATGACAGGGTATCTCCGACTAATCTAACGTCAGACAATGCGTTAGTGGCTTGTGGGCCCGTCCAGGTTCCGCCCAGTCCATCGCCATCTTCAGTTATTGTGAGGCTGATCGGGATTTCGTTCCCCTGAAGATTCAGGCTGAGATCCCATTGACCCAGAACCGCGGAATTGTCAGCCGCTAAAACTCCGCTACTATTTAGCAGCAGGGATAATAGGGCAAGTTTAAAAGTACTTTTTAGCGTCATAGGAAAATACCTCCAGATCTGTGTTAATAATTCACCAGTAATGCGGCTGGCTACGTTAAACGAGTGTAACTTTTTTCAGGCTCGGCGCGGGCAGACAAGTCACTGACATGTCACTACAGTCTGGCTGTTTACTTGCTTCAGTCCGCAGTACATTTCGATTTAGCTGCAATCTGATTCACTAACTCAGAATGGGCAGTCTTTGAAGAAGCCACCATACGGAAATCGGACCAATAAAACTAGCTGGTAAACGTCAGTGTTCGCTCAATTGTCCAGATGATAGTTACACTACCAACAAAGTACGCCATGGGTTTTTCAATTCTTTGCAGCCAAATCAGCGGGCTTGCTTTGATGTCTAAGCTAGTGACTGAATTTATTGCGAAGCCTTTTCTTGTTGTCTGTAGTAGTAAAATAAATCTCGAGATTATCCAGACACAACACACTATTGCGCAGATGAATAGTAGTTGGCCGGTCTCAACGCCCAAGTTAAATGCTAGCAAGGCGACAGGAATTTCTGTTTGCGGCAGGCCGATTTCACCGAGCGCCGAGGCAAATCCAAATCCATGTAACAAACCAAATGAAGCAGAGACTGTAATGGGGTAACGCCACGTTAGCGTATCGCGGCGTTCAAGAGCGATTTCCCTAGCTAGAAAAACAATGGACAGCGCGATTGCAGCTTCGATTGGTGGAATTGGCAAGCGTACAAGGTCCAGCGCCGCCAAGGTCAATGTTATGGAGTGAGCTAAAGTGAAGCCTGAAATGGTGATGAGAATGCGTCGCCCGGTGCCGGCAATAAAAATTAAGCAGGCCACGAACAGCAGATGATCAACGCCTTCCAGGATGTGTTCGATGCCAAACAGGGTGTAGGTGCTGGCCACTTCAATTCGGGTCAATGAACCCTGAACCACAAAGGTTGGTTTAGCTGCAGTAAGCCGCGCAATCTCGGTACTGCCATCGAGGCGCTCAATGCGCACCAGCACATCGGTGGACAACCCGGTGAGTCCTTGTACGACAATCTCCGTACCTGCCAGCCCACCGTCGCGCCTGATATTGAAACGTTCGATAAAGGCACCACCGACCATAGAGCCACGGACGGGAGTGGCTATTTCAACATCTGCTGCAAAGTGTAAGTAGAGATTTGGTCGAAGGCCTCCTATGGCAGGCACCTTCCACAACACCTCGAATTCGTCGTTCGCTGTTTGTATAAGTTCCAAAAAGGCCGGACGATATTCGTCAGCTCGAGCATTGGAGAACGAAAGCATAATCAGCAATATGGCGGTAATTGATCGCAAAGCCATGCTCAATTTTCTTCCTTGACCGATTCGGCATTGCGGAATTCTGGATCAAGCCCAATCACATTTACCTCGTAGCTGCTAATGATCTCGTCCAGCTGCTGCCGCTGCGTTTGTTCTTTTCGCATTCTCCGATAATCCTCACGCACCCGGTCTTCGATCTGCTCGAGATTGGGCAGCCAAGCTGACTCCCGCGAGGTAAGGAGCACGAGATGCCAACCGTAAGGGGATTGTATCGGGCCGTACCACGTTGACGTCGACGGTTCGACGTGGTCCAGCATGGAGATCAGATCCTGCCCCAGGTTGGCTGCGATGAAATCCCGGGTGCGCTCAATATAATTCTGGAAGTACAAAGGGCGATCGCCAAGCCCGAGCGACCCGCTAAACGGAATACTCTGTTCGTTGAGTTCCGCAAGTAACTGAGTAGCTGCCTCGTGAGCTTCCGCATCGCCTCTTCGCTCTGTATTGAAGAAGACATGAGTAAATGTATAGATAGCAGGCTCTATATAATCGTCGCTGTATTCTGTGTAGAACTTCATCAATTCGTCCCGCCCGACATCCGCTGGTTCATCATTGTCCTCGAACAGAAATTCGAGTCTCTGGATAAGGCGTTGCCGAATGACATCGTCCCCCTGGTCGAGCCCCATGGCGATTGCTTCCCGGTATAAAGCCTCTTCACGAACGTACTCGTCGACGAGAGCCTGTCGCTCACCCGCAGTCAGTTCGTCTATGGCCTGGTCTATCACATCAAACTGGAAGGTATTTGCCCGATACTGAGCGAAGTTGATCAGCGCGTCCCGACTGACCGTGATGCGCCTGGGATCGTTCGCGTCAGGGACAATTAATCCGTAGGCAGCGAACAGGACTCCCCCGATCACCAGAAAATGGATGAGCGGATCTTGCAGCCACGACGGCAGCCAGGCGAGCTTGCGACCCGGCTTAGTCAAGGCGTGTACCAGATCGGTGACGAGAACGCCCGCTCCTGAATCGCCGGGGGCTGCCCTGTAAACTCAGCGGGATCCAGCCCGAGGGCGACGGCGTCATACGTCGAGTATCGCGGCGTCGGGATCTCAAGAACCCGGACGTAGTAGAAGGCGCGCTCGTCGGGATCGAAGTCAGGATCCACCCACACAGTGGAGAGCTCCGCACTGCCGATCGTGTTGTCATACGTTGCTCGGGCCACATCAACCGTGCTGCCGATCGGAGGTACCTTTCCGTTCACGGCTGTGCGCGCGCCTGCCCACACCACGTCGTAGATACGTTCGTGTGTCTCACCCTCGTCATCGAGCCATCCCTTGATAACTTGTACCCGATCCAGATTAGCGCCCACGGGATCCTTTACGGCGTGAATCAACAAGGACACGGGCGAGTCGCTCGGCGCTTGGGCCAGGTCCCCTCCCATCGGCACTCCGCCTCCATACCCCACGGCAGCAATGTCTCGAGCGTTGGCATCCTCCGTTTCGAACTCGAAGCCTCCGAACATTCGCAGCTGAATTCGTGGACCGCTCGTCGCGTAGACCTCCTTCCGCTTGAACGAGGCGGTCAGAGCCTCACGCGTGTTCGCCGTACTCCACGCTCCCGTGATCCCCTGGGCGGCGGAGTTCCATGTTGCCACCCGACCGAAGACCGGCAACGCCTCGGGGCCATTGGCTGGACCGGTTAGGCGGGCTAGCCAGCCCGCGAACAGGTCCTCATCCGTATCGCTCAGGGTCGTATGGGTGTCGGTCGCACCCTGTAATCCGAGTTTGTACGGGTTCACACCCACCTCTTCCTCGATCCCGAGCCCCCGAAGAAGCGCGGTACGAACGTAGTCGGCGGGGTCGGGGGCTGTCATGTCTCCACGCGTGTGGATGATGTTTCCATCGCGCTGGTACCCCAGCTCGAAGTCTGCGAACTCGTCCTCTGGCGAAAAGAACGGATGGGTCTCGGATGTGCCCTTGATCTGTAGTACCTCTACGAGCGGTTCCCACCGCATGCGGGTCCTCGCATACTCGGCGCTGATGGGACGACCGTCGCTGTCCACCATCTCGAACATCCGTCCGCCGGAGAGGTTCGAGTTGTGGGGGATGGCGACGAAGTCGATCCCGAGCCGATCGCTGGTCGCCTCCAACCAGTTCCAGAGATCTTCCGGTCGGACGCCAGTACTGGCGGGCGATGCCGGAAGAAACTGCTTCGCCGTCTCGGCGTCGGCCGGAGTGAACACCACGCGATGCAGATGCTGGCCGCCCGGGGTGTATGTCCACTCCCACCCGATGAGCGCGGTGAAGGTGCCCGGGTCGTTGTTTCGCTCGGCGGCGTCCGCGTACAGCGACCACGCGGCCGTCTGGAACTCAAGGGTGTCCCTATCCCCTTCGACGGGAGCACCACTTCCGAACGGGGTGTGGTCCGCCACCACGAGGAAGTCGAGTGGCCGGTCGAGACGCACCCGATTCCCGAGGCTCGGGTGGACCACGGGAAGCCCCCTCGCAAAGCGATAGGCCATGTCGGGATCCGCGTTGACGTTCCCCGCGCTAAAAGCATCCCTCGAATAGGACGTATGAACGTGCGTATCACCCCAGTACAGGTTCCTCTCCTGTCCCACTACGGGTCGGGCGGAAGCACACATTACAAGTGTGAGCGAAACCAGCAAGTAGCTCTTTCTTATTTGCATCATCAAATTTTCCCGAAATTTAAGAAGTATCAGTATGCGATTAACTATCCCCCTTCTCAATTATCCCGAAGTATTGCGAACACCCTGCTTCTCTTGCCTCTTTATATAAGCTCTTTTCTAAAGCGGATTGTCTCGCATAAAGTCAGCAATAACCCTGGCAAGTTCCTCGCCCTTCTGCTCCTGTAGAAAGTGTCCGGCGCCCTCAATGGTTACGTGATTCTGGCCTTGCGCTCCCGGTATTTCTCTCTGAAACACAGCGTAACCGCCCGCAGTGATGGGATCACTGTCGCTGAAGGCAGTTAAGAAAGGTTTTTGCCATTGACGAAAAACTTCCCAGGCAGCTGCATTGGCAATGGCGCCGGGATATTCGACGGTCACAGGAACCCGCTGCGGCATGATCAGTGCTCCGGCTTTGTAACTGGGGTCGGGAAAAGGTGCATCGTAGGCTGCTTGCAAGCTTGGGTCACCCACATTGTTGGCAACCATGGTGCCGGTAGGGATGTCGCCGCGATCGATCATGCCCTGGTTCATAGCCTTCCATTGCATAAAGGCGCCAGAATTGGGAAGCTCCCTGGTGGTCGGCGCACTTAGCCCAGTGTTGCCCACAACTACCCTTGCGAAGCGTTCTTCGTTCTCGGCCACCACTCTAAGTCCGATCAAGCCTCCCCAGTCCTGCCCGAAAAATGTGACGTCAGTAAGATCCAACTGGTCAACCAGCTCTGTCATGGCATCGACATGAAACAGGTAGGTGTGGGTATCCATCGACATGGGCTTGTCGGAGCGCCCGAAGCCAATCAGGTCGGGCACAATAGTCCGATAACCCGCTGCATTTAGCACCGGGATCATTTTGCGATACAGGTAAGACCAGGTCGGTTCACCGTGCAACAGCAACACAACTTCACCGTCGGCAGGGCCTTCATCCAGGTAGTGAACTCGGTAACCGCGAATGTTCAGATAGTTGGGCTCGAAATCGTAGCCTGGGAGGTTCTCAAAGCGGCTGTCTGGAGTTCGCAAGACTCCAGGTCTTACCTCTTCAGCTTGTATGAGAATTGGTATGCAAAAAGTTATTATGCTAAGTATACGGAGCACTATTTTCATATCTTATCTCCTATATGCCGATTTATATTCCGATTATTTTTCATCTTGTCGAATTGTATTGCTAGCTGACATATAGAAATAGTTACAATTTCTATACGACTAACTATTCCTGGAATCTTTCATTTGCTAGTTTCCAGCTTCGGACGCTCGCTGCTCTGCCATACGTTCACCCCGAAGAATATTTGCCATGCCATGGTTACCTTCGTGACATGCATATTCATAAAGCTGACCATCTACTTTCGCCATAGGAACAATGGCGGTAATTTTATCTGTAAACGTTGAGGGGTCTTCAAGTGTCCACTCGTAGTCAATGGTATAGGGACCGACTCGGGTAAATCGTTCAGTGAGCGTTTTGTCTTTAGCCGTACCAAAACGGCTAAAGCTAGCTGTCAGTTCGCTGAAATTTTTAGTCACTACAACTAAAGTATCGCCTTCCCAATAACCGCGCGAATCACCGCTCCAAAATTGCAGGTCTTCATCTAAGTGGCCGCGCCCATCAAGCGGTACTATGCGAGCGTCGTGGACCATTTCCGTCATTATCACTACATGATCCTTGTTTTGAAAGATTTGCGCGTTGGCATTGTATGTGAATCTATCTGCATTAAAAGGAGGGCCGGCGTTAAAACCAACAAGGCAGCGCTCAGAAAGGCCACGGTCCTCTGGCCCATCTTTACCTATGCCACCAAACATTGCCAGAACCGGACGTTCCCCTGGTACATCATCTCCCAAGTTAGCACGGTGTATTGCTGCGCCTTCTACCCTGGCAGGCAACTGGCCGTTCGGTGGGTAGACAATTAGCGACGTTCTCACGTTTTCTCCAACACCAGCACCTTCAAACCAGAAACTGTTGTATCCGCCAACTGAACCTGCAGCTGACGCTTGCGGATTAACCACCAACTCAGCTTCACGTGCGTTTGCCGCTTCCAGTGCCTCTTTTTGGCGAATGAAATCTGCTTCAACTTCCTCGGGTGTTAGAAATTCTCTTGTACCAAATCGCTGAGGTCGCTGCAGAGGCGTACTAGAAACAAAACTCCAAACCCCCTGCAAGTCTGGTTGGTTCCACTCAGTGCGCGGCACGGTATAGTTATCAGCTGTTTGGGCTACCGCGATGTTTACGGAAGCAAACAAGGTTGAAACAATTAGGAATAATATATTTTTCATAGCACGCTCCATATATATTCTCAGGAATAGTAACGAGTGAAACGGCAAGTAGTACCAGACAAGTCAAGGACATGTCATATAAAACAGGTGGGGAGTTAATGGTGAGGTGGTCCCACTTTTTTGGACAGTTCCCTAAGGTGTGCTCCAATGCCGAGAGGAGGCACGGGCATGGCCAGGAAGAGACGCCGTTTCACGGCGGAGTTCAAGAAGCGCGTGGCGCTGGAGGCGCTACGCGAACGCGACACGGTGCGGGCGATCGCGTCGCGTTACGAAGTGCATCCCAATCAGGCGAGCGCCTGGAAGCGGCAGGCGGTTGAAAGTCTGGACGAGGTGTTTTCGGGCGCCGGGTGTAACCGCGACGCGGATCGGGAAGCGACGATCCGGGATCTGCACGCCAAGATCGGCGAGTTGACGGTGGAACGGGATTTTTTTCTGCGCGGGTTGGGGCGCTGAGCCGTTCCGATCGGGTCGGTATGATCGACCGTGGTTGCGGGCTGTCGCTGTCCCGGCAATGCGAGCTGCTCGGCGTGAGCCGTTCTTCGCAGTACCGCCCGCCCGCGGGGGAAAGCGCGGAGAACCTTGCGCTGATGCGCCGGCTCGACGCGTTGCGTCTGGCGCATCCGTTTTACGGCAGCCGCCAGATGGCGCGCCATCCGCGGCGCGGGGGGATCGTCGCCGGCCGGCACCGGGTGCGCAGGCTGATGCGGCTGATGGGCATGGAGGCGATCTACCGCAAGCCGCGCACCAGCGCGCCCAACCCGCAACACCGCGTATATCCTTACCTGCCGCGCGATCTGGTCATCGACCGCCCGGACCAGGTGTGGTGCGCGGACATCACCTGCATCCCCGTTTCCGGCGGTTTTTTCTACCTGGTCGCCGTGATGGACCGGGCCAGCCGGCACGTGTTGTCGTGGCGCCTGTCGAACACGATGGACGCCGACTTCTGCATCGAGGCGCTGGAAACGGCCCTGCGGAGCGGAGCGCCGGAGATCTTCAACACGGACCAGGGTTCGCAGTTCACCAGCGTCGACTTCACCGGCCGCGTCCAGGCCGCCGGGGCGCTTTGCTCGATGGACGGCCGCGGCCGCTACCTGGACAACATCTTTATCGAACGACTGTGGCGTTCGCTGAAGTACGAGGCGGTGTATCTGCGCGAGTTGCTCGACGGTTGCGCCGCCGAGCGCGAGATCGGCGACTGGTTCGACTTCTACAACCAGGCGCGGCCGCATTCGTCGCTCGGCGGGCGGGCGCCGGGAGAGGTCTACCGGGACAAGTGGGAGAAAGCCGCGTGAGGCGGCGCGGCCTTGCGCTCCGGTCGCTACGCTCCCTGCGCGCAAGGCCGAAATTGACGGCACGCCGCGGCAAGCTTAGACTCTGGAAATCGAGGGCTCCAAATCAACCCGGGCACACCTTAAATCAGCCCTCGGACTGTCCTGTGAATCAGGACCACCTCATGGATAGAAAGCACTAGCATTCCAGAAGAGCTGAGGAATCTGGGTGCTTGGTGGGTCCGAACAACCGCTAGTGATATGGCTCGAGCCAACGTAGAAAACTGATTAGCTGAGATTAGGCTTGACTGTATTTATCACTCAATTCCTTTAACGGCTGAGGGGGTGAGTTTACCCAATTAACCGGCTCAATTACGATGCTCAGGAAATCGAATATTGAACCAGGTTATGGCACTGCTTTCTTTGATGCCATGGGTACTCCTGCCGGGATAAACACCATATCCCCAACGCTGATAAATTGCTCTGTACCACCCTGATGGACACCGTTGACTGTCTCGCCGCCGGTTATCACCGTGCCCGACCCTTCCTGCACTATCCATAGATCGATGGTGTCCGGGTGATTAAGAAAGGTCATATTTTCCGGTGTGGTGTTTTCCAGATGGCGGATATTGATATTGAATTCACCACCTTCGAGCATGCGTGTAGTGGCAATATCCTCGACACTTGCTCGACGAAATGCAGCCACAAGCATTGCACGGGAAATGGTTACGGAGTTATCCAGTGGAGCTTCCTGATCTACATCAGGTAACGAGGGATATTGTGCTAGTACAGGATGGGAGGAGAACAGAATGAATCCGGCTAGGAGTCTCAAATAAGGCTTTATGTTTTTCATGGTCGAGGAACTCCGTTCGTGTTGATATTTAAAAGTTGAATGCCGTCCAGTTTTTCATACCACGGTTTGTAAATTTGAACTTACCTTAATAAAGAGGAAAACCAATGGGGGATTTGACAGATTTCCGGTTCTAGTTATTCAAATGTAGTGTGCCAATCTCAAAAAAGATTACTCATTCATTCTTGAAATCACACCTATTCTGGTCTCGGGATTGGCATCATCACCCGGGTCATGAAAGAAGCCCGCCGCTACGCTAACCGAAACTGCTAGACTGGTCTCGGCGACACAGGCAATGACATGATTATCCGGGTCATCATCGCCCAGTGAGAGCGGAGTTACGCGATTGCCGTTTTCAAGCAGGATCGATATCGCTGTTCGCTGTGCCTCAGCAAGATCAGCGCCCTGTGGCCCGGTAACCCCGCCTTCCCAGGTTAGCTGGAGGACTTGTGCGGTATTGGCCGGGCATTCCCCTTCAAGTCCTGAAGTGTTGGGAGCAAAACGTTCGGCTAATACAAGACTAGGCCCAGACGCAAGGGCTGTGACTTCTTCACTTCTTAAACCGACCAATGAGTTACCATCAACATCTTCAAGCTGTTCCACAATCTCAACACCGACCGGGAGCGAGTCTTCAGGACTAAAAGGGCCGATGAGAAGGACAGTTCTTTGTTCGAGGGGCTCCAGTGCAGGGCGAAGGGTTACACACAGAGGAGTGACCCTCTCTCCGGAGCTGATTTCAACTGCAAACGCAGTTGGAGAGAGAGTATCGCCATTTATTTGGGCAGAAAAGATAACGGGCATTCCATCCTGATCACTTACAGGCGCCATTCCACATAATCCAGTGGTGGCTTGTGCCGGCAACGGATCAAGTCCGTGATAGGCAGACAAAATGCGCAGATCTGTCCCACCTTCATGCGGGCCCGACGACGTCCGCATCGCCGCATTAACGAAATTGAGGATGCGCTCTCCTTTGGTATATCCGCTCCCCTCAAAAGACTCGGAATCCCACAACCGATTCGCATCGAAGCCATGTCCCGCACCTTCCGAAGTCATTAGCTCGTTGGTCAACCCAACCTCATCGGCTCGGGCATGTATCTCAACGGAGCCAGAGTAGAGCACGGTGGGATCCTCGGTGCCGTGCACAGAAATCAGAGCGGCCTCATCGGCTGTTATGCTGGGCTTACTGGATTCTTGATCTATCACCAGATTACCCCAGTGATTAACCACTACTTTGAACTCAGGCACATCAAACCCATAGTCATTCAACCCATAGCCGACGTTTAGGGAAGTTACAGCACCAGCTGACTCCCCTAAAAGACCAAGAGCGGAAATTTCAAAGCCTTGTTCTTGAGCATAGTTCTCTAGCCAGGCAATGGCTTTCAGCGAATCTTCCATAGCAGAGAACATACCAAGCGCTTGTTCTGCCTCAGTCTGTTCTACAGTGGTGACCGACTGATTGTAAAGCGAAGCAAACTGCGAGTTCAGTTCAGGGACTTGACCTGCAAGTCGGTAGTCAATTGATATGGCAAGATAGCCTTGTCCCGCAAAACGCTCTGCGTAATCGACAAGGGCAGGCTGACTGCGGCTACCCGACCAAAATCCGCCACCATGAATAATCACCATCGACGGTACTGATTTCCCAGAGAGATCAACATCGGGCACGTACAAATCGAGCAAGAGGTCAAACTCCTCTGTGGCAGGATAAGTAATAGTGCCAGTATCGTAGACAATGCTTGATGTTTTCTTCACAGCGTAGGGTGAGCAGGAATCAATCCCCACGTACTGACTGCGACTTACCACAGCACCAGGCACGATATTCACTCGCAAGGGTGTGGCACTGAAGTAAACTTTGGTTAAATCACTGATCAACTCATAACCGATGTAAATTGCCAACTCACCTTGTTCGATCCCCGCTGGCCCAAATTGCACTTGATCAAGAACGCTAATGGTTTCGGTAGCCTGCAAGGTCTTTGTGGCGAAGGGTTGCAAAGAATCACGCAAGCCATCCCAGGGATGAAATACATCGCCCACCAACATGTAGGACTCCTCGCCCACAATTGCCACGATGTAAATGCTTCCTGCGCTGCCCACATGATCATTTTCTACAACCAGGCTGCTATCCAGATCAACATTATCGAAAGGATCAAAACAGGAAACATAACTGAGCCCTTCATCAATACTGGCCCCGGCATAAAACTCTGCGGTGGTTGATTGGATACTCGCCTCTGCTGTGTCCGGATCGACCACCGAGACATTAGCAACTGCCAACTGCGGTGGCAGCGCCGCTTCAGCATTAGCAAACATGGTTGTCACAACCAACAGCAGACCAAGCCACGTACTGTGGGATGTAGTCTGAGGCAACGTCAAATAATCAGTCATTTCTTAGGTTCCTGCTTTATTGTCAAAATTCTCAAATCTCCATAGTTGGGCGGTTGGACAGGGTTATCAGGATCCAGCCAACTAACGGAGCGCTTTTAGGTTCTGACAGGAAAAGTAACGATTGAAACGGCAAGCAGTACCCGACAAGTCAAGGACATGTCATATAAAACAGGTGGGGAGTTAATGGATTTAAAGCACTAGCATTCCAGAAGAGTTGAGGAATCTGGGTGCCTGGTGGGCCCGAACAACCGCTAGTGATATGGCTCGAGCCAACGTAGAAAACTGATTAGCTGAGATTAGGCTTGAGCTATAGGTGACTCAAATAGCTTATTAGCTTAACGATGCTCACCATCAATAACGTTTACTATAATTTTGAACTATCAGTGTCCCGCTTCTTTGTAAGCGGGACACTGAGAAGCAATTAAGTTATCTGCCGGATTTTCGATTGAGAAACATCGGCAACACCTTGCAGTGAGGTGGTCCCACTTTTTTGGACAGTTCGCTAAGGTGTGCTCGAATGCCGAGAGGAGGCATGAGCATGGCCAGGAAGAGACGCCGTTTCACGGCGGAGTTCAAGAAGCGCGTGGCGCTGGAGGCGTTGCGCGAACGCGACACGGTGCAGGCGATCGCGTCGCGTTACGAGGTGCATCCCAATCAGGTGAGCGCCTGGAAGCGGCAGGCGGTTGAAAGTCTGGACGAGGCGTTTTCGAGCGCCGGGTCCAAACGCGACGCGGACCGGGAAGCGACAATCCGGGACCTGCACGCGAAGATCGGCGAGTTGACGGTGGAGCGGGATTTTTTTCTGCGCGGGTTGGGGCGCTGAGCCGTTCCGAGCGTGTCGGCATGATCGACCGCGGCTGCGGGCTGTCGCTGTCCCGCCAGTGCGAGTTGCTCGGCGTGAGCCGTTCGTCGCAGTATCGCCCGCCCGCGGGAGAAAGCGCGGAGAACCTTGCGCTGATGCGCCGGCTCGACGAGTTGCATCTGGCGCGTCCGTTTTACGGCAGCCGGCAGATGGCGCGTCATCTGCGGCGCGAGGGGATCGTCGCCGGCCGGCACCGGGTGCGCAGGCTGATGCGGCTGATGGGCATGGAGGCGATCTACCGCAAGCCGCGCACCAGCGCGCCCAACCCGCAACACCGCGTGTATCCTTACCTGCTGCGCGATCTGGTCATCGACCGCCCGGACCAGGTGTGGTGCGCGGACATCACCTATATCCCCGTTTCCGGCGGTTTTTTCTACCTGGTCGCGGTGATGGACTGGGCCAGCCGGCACGTGCTGTCGTGGCGCCTGTCGAACACGATGGACGCCGGCTTTTGCATCGAGGCGCTGGAGGGGGCCCTGCGGAGCGGAGCGCCGGAGATCTTCAACACGGACCAGGGTTCGCAGTTCACCAGCATCGACTTCACCGGCCGCGTCCAGGCCGCCGGGGCGCTTTGCTCCATGGACGGCCGGGGCCGCTACCTGGACAACATCTTCATCGAAAGGCTGTGGCGTTCGCTGAAGTACGAGGCGGTGTATCTGCGCGAACTGCTCGACGGTTGCGCCGCCGAGCGCGAGATCGGCAACTGGTTCGACTTCTACAACCACGCGCGTCCGCATTCGTCGCTGGGCGGACGGGCGCCGGGGGAGGTCTACCGGGACAGATTGACGGAAGCGGCATGAGGGTCGCGGCGGCGGCGCGGCCTTGCGCTCCGGTCGCTACGCTCCCTGCGCGCAAGGCCGGATTGACGGCACTCCGCATCAAGCATAGACTCTGGAAATCGAGGGCTGCAAATCAACCCGGGCACACCTTAAATCGGCCCTCGGACTGTCCTGCAAACCAGGACCACCTCACAGGTAAAAACAAAACGGGCCTGAGTGTTAACCCTGGCATCTTTACTCCACTTTCAGCTCGTATACATCTCCAGCCGCACCCAGGTAGTACCAAACGCCGAAGAATCCAGGCGCAAGAGGATCACCAGGGAGCTTTGGCGGCATGAAATCGCTGCGCGCCAACTCTTCGCCGGAGGCCGCGGATCGCCACACTACCTGCTCCTCGTATCCATCCGTCTGACCGGCACGGGCGGCCAGAAAGTTCGGCGCGTCCGTAGATACAAATACTCGTGCGTCGCTCGGCCCGACGAGGCTGGTGTGATTCATAGTCCGCTGATCGACGACCCAGCGCGTCTCAAGTCGCTCTCCGTCAACGAGCTCGATGCAACCGATTTTCCCCGGCCCGGCATCCATGGAGTAGATACGCATGGTGTCAGGGTCGACAGTGAGCGCCGAAGGAATGAAGCTGAAGCCATTCGCCCCAGCCGAAAACGGCTCGGTTCTGAGCCGAAGGCCGGCATCGGCCTGAGAAACCGCGTACACACTGAGCGGTGCGGTAGACGGTCCAGCGTTCGTCTGGAACACGATCCAATCGCCCATCACAACTGGCGCGGACGCCGGCGCCTGACCCGGACGCACGTAGTCGGACACACTCCAGCCATCATCGAGACGCAGCTCACCCCCGGTCATTGCAAAACGGAAGATGCTCCGAACCCCCGGCACGTAGACGTACTCGTCACCCTGAAAGAGCCCAACGGTGAGCCGGCCAGCAGAGCCCTCTTCGAGCTGATAGGAATCGATAACACTCAGATTATTCGGGTCTACCGTAACCACAATGGATGGCGGGAAGCCTGCACCCTGCGCCGCCGGCCGACCAAAAGATTTGGTTACGATGATACCGGAGCGCAGCACGCTAAAACCGTTGTAGGTGATGTCCTCAGGTGCAAAACCATCGGGTACGGGCAATTCGACTTCGCCCCGCACCATCCCGGTTGCTGGGTCGAGCCTGACAATGCGCATCCCGTGGATGGCGTAGAGGTCTCCATTTCCATGGACTGTAACCAGACCAGGCCAGAGAAACTCGCCCAGGGCTTTGGTATCTCTCAGATCAGTACGCCAGAGCACCTGACCGGTGGTGGCGTCAAACTTGACCACATAAGGTCCCTTAGCATCGTCTCTGCTACCCTGGGTGCCTCCGAACAAGAAGAGCTCTTCTCGATTGCGTGTGACAATGTTGTATGGCGTCTCGTGCACGCCACTAAATTGTCGTACTTCTACAGCGTTCAACTCCGGTGACCTCAGAGAACCCCCGAAGTCGGCAGGGTAGACGTGAGTCCGCCCAGTATCCGCGTGCTCGAAGGGAGTCACGGTACGGTAAAGACCGGTCTCGGTTGGTCCAGGTTCAATGGCGCTGGAGATGGGATAGACTGAAGGAATAAGATCTGCTTTCGAATCTACTACAGGTTTGGATCCTGATTGACAACTTACAAGAATTAAAGTGGGCAACAAAAAACATACTAGCTTTTGCATATTTTAGTTCCTTTTTATGAATTTCCAGCGAGTAGCAATTAAGTAATCTGTCAGGATTTCGATTGAGAAACACCGGCAACACCTTGCAGGTAAAAACAAAACGGGCCAGCGTGTTAACTTTGGCATCTTTTTCTTAGCTTCTCATTGGCTATGCGTTAACGTAGATCTTGGTTTGGCGATTCTGGCCGTGCGCCTTCCCGGGTAGTGCCAGGTCGACGTAGATCTCCATACATATACTCTTCTGCAAATTCCACACACTTGAATTCCAATAATTGGGCATTGGGCTCAATAATTCGATAAAGAGGTAAACTGATACTCCAGGGTCGGGTGTAAGTACTTGGATCGGTGATCGTGGCTTCATAGTTAATATGATTCGGGCCGGCATAAGTCCAGCGTTCTTCCACTACCATTTCCCATGAATGGTGATTACCGGCTCTATCAAGCCAAGTGTCAGGCATCTGTCCGGTAACTCGTACAACCAGGGTGTCACCTTCCCAGTGGGCATTTGAATGTCCCATCCAGGCATCGACCTGGGATTCAAGTTCCGGTTGGTCTACATAGAGTATTCGATTTGATTCAGCGAACTCGTAGGCAATCAGGATCACGTCACGGGACTGTACAATCTGAAACGGAAACGGCAGATAGTTAGCTCGTGGAACGCCTGGCATGAAACATTTTGCCAATGGATCGCGCTCCAAGGCATTAGCCTTATTCTCGTCCCGTTGTCGTCGTGCAGCTTCGGTATACGGAATCGCTCCCCCTTCCACAATTCCCAGTCCAGCGGGCACCGCGGAAAGCGCGCCGAACCTTTCAGGCACCTCACCATAGGCGGCGATATGAGGTTCAATATCCCAGTGGGCAGAAGTAAGTGCCTGCCAGATACCACTAAAATCGGGTTTGCCGTCCGGAGTTCTGGGAATCTCACTTAACTGGGCGTGGCTTTGTACGGCCATGCCAAGGGTTGAGAAAACTACGAAAAAAACTGCTACTACTTTCTTTGACAAGAATAATTCCATGACTAATTGGGTTTCTTAACTTTTTATTCGGAATACTCGAAGCGTGATAATTGTTCTGTAATCTCGGAAGGCATCTCACCGAAAAGCAATTCGCGATATTCTTCCTCTCCGTCCAGGAACAACTTCAACCACGCCACTGCCATGCCACCGACCAGTTCATGCACGTCGATATTGGGTCGTAGTCTTTCATTCTCCACCTCAGCGGTGTTAGCAATGAAATGATTGCCACCCTTTACTTCCATATACATTCGGGGCGCTGCGTTGGTTAAGGTTTGATAATGTGACCACGCATGCTCATTGACTGGGGCTAGCCGATCTATTTCGCCGGCAATAACCAACGTTGGCACAGCGACAGCACTGAAATTGGCATTCCGCAGCCCACCCGCGGTAAATGGAATCGCCGCTTTGATCTCGTCGCTGTTTTCATTGGCCAACAACAAGGCTGCTGCTCCGCCCATTGAATGTCCCATGACCGCCATGCTGTCCTCCAGGATTTTTCCGCGTACAGCACTACCCTGGCGCGAATTTTCACCGCGCAACAGACCAATTGTCGCCAGCAGAGCATCCGCTCGCAGCGGCGGTAGGTCATTCAATTCATTGGTATCAAATGTGATTACCGCAAATCCATGGGAAGCCAGGTAATTACCCCACCAGCTGATGTTTTCCTGTCTTTCAAAGAATCCCGGAGAGATAACCACGCCACCTAAACCCTGCACCTTGTTGGCGGGATAATACAGAGTGGCGTCACTGAACTCCGGTACAGACGGGAGTTGCGTAAACGATGCCACCTGATAGGGCCCCTGACGCCCCAAAGCTTCCAGCGAGGGGGTTTGTGCTACTAGTTGGCCCACAAAACCGGAGGCCAGTATGAAAACAAAAACAAACCTGATTGTAGATATTAACTTCATTTAGAACTTACCTTGATAAAGAGGAAAACCAATCACGCGGTGCTTTTAGTTTCTGACAGGGATAGTAACGATTGAAACGGCAAGTAGTACCAGACAAATCAAGGACATGTCATATAGGACAGGAGAGGAATGAGGTGGTCGGGTCTGATTGGACAGTCGCCTCGGCCGCTCGATGAACCGGTTGTCGATCCAGCGGCCCTTGCCGTCCATGCCGATCTTCACGCCCCGGTCCAGCAGCGGGCGCAGCCAGGCCTCGCAGGTGAACTGGACGCCCTGGTCCGTGTTCGAGATCAGCGGCGCAGCCGCAGCCGCTCCGCATCCGGCGGCCGCGGAACGTAATACAGCGATGAGCGGTTCACGCCGGCCAAGGCGCACTTGCGCGAAAGCGGCAGGGTCCCGTCTTCCCTGATCAACCTCACTTGCCCGGCCCGCCCGAGCCGTGCGAACCCTCTTAATCTTATCAGCGTCTGTTTTGGGCAGTTAAACACGCCCATGCACAAAATTCCGAAATGAAAATCTCTATAATTCGCAGTTCTCGGCCAGTTGCAGACCTATTACTATTCCACCTTCTCCAGAGTTAGCTTCACAGTATTTCCCTGTTTCGCCCTAGGAGTTTGGATACCATCGTACGAATACTCGTCGTAAGAGGATAAGATTAATCTGTCTTCTTCAATCGCGTACTCGTAGTAAAGGGTACCACCACCCATAAACTCTGGCACTCTCGATACAGTCGGTCTAAGAACCAGAGATTCCCCATCTATAGTGTAAGTCCCAGAATTAACTACTATCTCTCCATATCTCTTAATCATTTCCTCTTCCGTGGGAACCCAGCGTGTAGTGAATTGTCTCATTGCAGTTTCCCCAGGCATCCAGATCAAGCTGTAGTGACTGGGGGTAAAGATAGCCTGACTGGGTAAAGGGCTGGAATTGGTGGTGAAAGTGCCAGGAGAGATGCGCTGAATTTCAATAATTCTCCATACACCAAATAGCTGATTTGAAGAATTTGTCGCACACTGAATTAATCCTAGGGTCATTAAGACCAACATGGCGACTAAACGGAAAGTACTTGTCTTATTCATTTTTAACGACGTATTACCCATCGAAGCACCTTGAGCACGGTGTGGGTACTGCTACCGTACGGTTTGTTATTTGCTGGAATTTCTACCATGTCAGTCAGGAATAGTAACGATTAAAACGGCAAGTAGTACCAGACAAGTCAAGGACATGTCATGTAAAACAGGGGAAATTCAAGGATTTGACGCAGACCTGCCAGTAGCAGAATCGAAGCTTGGATTCGATGCTTCGCATCGAACGGTGGCGCCTTAGTTAGAACCGCCAAGCATTCTCCGCAAAGTACCTCTTTCTATCTCCTTCACCGAGCGCGACAGATTGTTTAAAGCGTCAGATTGCTGGTCCGCGAGCACCCATCCTTTGGCAGATGTAACTTCGTCGATGCAAGAGAACATACTGTCGAAATTTTCGTTCTCAAATTGCAAGGTAATCGGTTGCCTTTGACTTGCATAACACGATAGAAAATCATCAAGGATAAACTCAATTGTCACATCGGAATTTCGCTGAGGCTCACCTTCTGGCATTGAGAGAATTCTGGCAATAAACCTCAAGATACTTACTTCTGCCAAAGTAACGCTAGCGTTTTCAGATGTCACATCGCTCTGCTCTCCGAGCAAAGAAGGTATTGGTTGATCTCCATAATAGCCAGTGAACTCATCTATTACTGCCACCACGCCAGTCCGTGCCTGTTTATAAGGGTCTGACCAATTGACATCAAAATCGGGAGTCTGTGCCTGTGGTACCGCAAGCTGGGAATAGTCTTCAGACAGTTGACCTATCTGTGAGTAGAGGTCGTTAATGAGATAGGCTGAGACTGCCACAAAAGATGCTGCTATATACGGCACCCAACCACGCCATGATATAGCAAAAGTTGAAACCGGCTCTGGTGTAAGGGTTGCGTTGCCCGCCTGCTGCTCCTTCGCCTTCTGTCCCGAGGGAGAAGACTCTTTTGCTGGGTGCAAAAAATCACCAAAAGGAAGACCGAATACGGCTGCTAGAGCTTTTGCACTCTCTACGGAAGGCGTGCCATGCCCGTTCTCAATTCGATGAATGGTCCTGACGCTTAGCCCAGTAAGATCCGACAGGACTCCCTGCGACCATCCTTTTTCTTTTCTCAGTTCTCTTATATTCATATCTAGCCTTGGGCAGCGTCGATGTCACATCGTTGAAGGATACAATAGCAGAATCTTGGTAGTCGAGCAGCCGCGCAACGAACTTCAGTCTTTCATCCATACGGTTACACTCCTTCCACGGCATAAGAGGGTCTCCTCCAAATGCCAGATTGTGTAACCTATATCTCCGGTATACTTCGTTACCTATGTGTCGCTAAGGACATCCTGCGCGGGGGTTGCCACGAAATGCCATTCCGGAGACCGGCCAGTTCGATGGATTCCCCGTCAGATCCTTCACTTAGCCTGAAATCGGTGCTCAGGTTTGCAGTCCCTTCCCTGCTGAGTCTGCTTCTGTTCCTGGCGCCCCTGCCCGTTAACGGCGGCAGCACCGTTCTGGTGGCCGTGCTGGCCGAGTTTCTGAACGATCGACTGGGTCCTGTTCTTCCGGTCCTGATTCTCGCCATTTCAACGAGTTCCGCGTTGCTGGCGGTCTTTTGCCGCTGGCGCGGGATTGACAATGGCCTGTTGGGTCAACTGTTCGGCGTCAGCTTCCATTGGCTGCTGCTGCGCGTACTCGGCGCCGCGTTTGCCGCGATGGTGTTTTTTCAGTTCGGACCGGAAGCAGTCTGGGGAGCGAATACCGGCCAGACCATGATGGGACAACTGGTTCCTACGGTGATGACCTTGTTCCTGGCCGTGATCTTCCTCCTGCCGCTGATGACCGAATACGGCATCATGGAGTTTGTCGGCGTGCTCGTGTCCCGCTTTTTCAGATTCCTGTTTCGTCTGCCCGGACGCGGGGCCATCGATGCCGTCGCGTCCTGGCTGGGCGCCGCGCCGCTGGGCGCACTGGTTACCACCCAGCAGTACGAACGCGGGCATTACAACCACCGGGAGGCGCTCAGCATTATTTCGTCTTTCTCCCTGGCTTCCGTCGCGTTCTGCGTTCTTATCGCCGGCATCCTGGATGTAACGCACATCTTTCTCCAGTTTTATGGCTCCGTCGCCATCGTTTCGATCGTCCTGGCAATGGTGATGTGCCGATTGCCTCCGCTCTGTTGGATGCCGACCACCTATCACACCGAGGCGAAGAAGACCGAGTTGGTTCCGCCGGGCGCCTCGGTCTGGCGCTGGGCCCTGCAACAGGCGGTTGCCAAGGCTCAGGACGCGGATCCGTTGCCGCGACAGCTCCGGCATAGCGCCGTCAAGCTGCTCGACCTGTGGTTCGGACTGATTCCCTCGGTCATTGCCATCGGCACCGTGGCATTGATGGTGGCGGAATACACACCGCTGTTCGACTGGGTCGCGCTTCCTTTCCGGCTCTACCTGGAACTGCTCTCGGTGCCGGAAGCAGCGGCGGCGGCGCCGGCCATGGTAGTGGGATTTGCCGACATGATCCTGCCTGCGGTGCTGGGAGCGGGAATCGAGTCCGAGTTGACCCGATTCATCATTGCCGGCATTTCGGTCAGCCAGGTGATCTATATGTCCGAAATCGGGGCGCTGATCCTGCGGTCACGGATCGAGACGACCGTCTTGCACCTGGCCGGCATCTTCCTGCTGCGTACCGTGATCGCCATACCCCTTTTTGTCCTGCTCGGACATCTGTTACTGGATTGAGCCATGAAAAAGATCGCTCTTTCGAGCCCGCATATCGAGACGCTGGAACCCTACATGTCCGCGCGCCGCATCGGCGGCAGCGGCAAGGTGTGGCTCAACGCCAACGAACTGCCCTTCCCCCGCGACCCCATGCGACTCGACGCCTCGCAGTACCATCGCTATCCGGACGAAGGACCAGACCAGGTCGAGACGGCCTACGCGGCCTATGCCGGCGTGCGGCCGGAGCGGGTGCTGGCGCTGCGGGGCGCGGACGAAGCCATAGATCTGGTGATTCGGGCTTATTGCCGCGCGGGCAGGGACAAGGTTCTGGTCAGCAGCCCCACGTATGGCATGTACCGGGTAAGCGCCGACATCCAGAATGCCGCGGTGGTCGATGTGCCGCTGACGGACGACTTCGAACTCGATGTGGCGGCGATATGCGCGCGCGACGATGTCAAGCTGGTCTTTATCTGCAATCCGAACAACCCGACCGGCAACGCTTTCCGCCGGGACGACATCATCGCCGTTCTGCGCCACTTCGAGGGGCGGGCCCTGGTGGTTGTCGATGAGGCTTATATCGAATTCCGTCCGGGGCAGAGCCTGGTAGGGGAGCTGTCGAACTTCGAACACCTGGTCGTGGTGCGCACCATGTCGAAAGCCTTTGGGCTGGCCGGCGTCCATGTCGGTTACCTGCTGGCGAACGATGCGGTGATGTCCATCATGCGCAAGGTCGTGCCGCCCTATCCCCTGGCGGACCCCTGCGCCCAGATTGCCTTGCTGGCCCTCCGCGAATCGGGCATCGAGACGATGCGCAGCCAGGTTGAGGAGATAGCCCGGATACGCGAGGCGTTCTGCCGGTCCATGTCGAAACTCACCGCGGTGCGCGGCTGTCTTCCGAGTGCGGTGAACTTCGTGCTGGTGTTTTTTGACGAACCGGGCAATGCCTGGCAAGCCCTCGCCGGCGCCGGCATCGTCGCCCGCAAAATCCCGGACCCGCGGCTGACCGACGCCATCCGGTTCACCATCGGCGCCGAAGAAGAAATGGCGTTGACGGCCTCGGTGCTGGAGAAGCTCTGACTCCGAGAAAGAAAAAGTCCCGGCGGAGAACCGGGACTTTTTCGGGAAAGTCTGAAACCGTTGTTACGGCTTTCTGAACCGCAATGTCATACGATCCGACTCGCCGATCGCCTGCGTATCCGGGTTGTCGTTTGTTGTTGGCGGCAAACGCCATACGAAGCTGTCGGCGGGATCGTTGGGATTGGCGTTGATCTCGCTGGCTTCTTCCAAAACGAATCCCGCCCGTTCGAACGCGGCGACAACATCGCTCTGTTTCAGGTAGCCGTTGTTGCCATTGGCGAACGCGGGGTCGGCGTCTTCCGGCGCGCGGTGCTGAACCACACCGGCCACGCCGCCCAGAGCGAGCATATCGTAAGTTTCGGCCAGGGCCGTATCGATGATTGGTTCATCAAACCGGAAAAGGTGGTGCATCGCCCGGAAAAAGAGGACCGCGTCGGCCTGACCGTTCTCCGCGTCGGGAATATCGTCGATCGCGTAGCCGACTATCGGTTGCGCGCTTTCGACTCCTTCAACGCTCAGATAACGGCCCATCTGGGTAATATCGGCGCCGCTGCGCTCGGCAGCGTCCGCATTCCAGTTGGAGGACATTTGACGGAACAGGCTGTCCGGATAGGTTACGCCGATCAGACGACCCTGCTCGGCGGTAAGCGGGGTCAGTATCTGGGAATACCAGCCGCCATTGCCGGGAAGGACCTCGGCGATCGTCATGCCCGGTTCAATTCCGAAGAAGGACAGCGTTTCCAGGGGATTGCGCCATTCGTCACGACCCCGGTTCTCATCCCGGCGTTCGTGGTTGATGACCGCTTCCAGGCCGGCGTCGGCAGACATGTCTTCTGTTGCGGAAACCGCTTCGGCCGAATCCGTCTCGGCAACCGTTGGGGCCGCATCGGTCTCGGCGGCTGTCGCGGCCGAATCGGTCTCGGCATCGTTTGAGCAAGCCGCCAATATCAGCGCCATTGCACTCACCATCACTGTAATTCTCATGAAGCCCTCCTGAGGAATCGTCTCATTTTTGGTGGTCGAACAAAGAAGGACGTAAGGTATCCGTGAAAAAAGCCGTTGTCCAGCCAATTGATCGGTGCTTGCGCGTTATGAACAACCGGGAACTCCCTGGGGATGGCCCAGGCATCCGTTTCGAATTGCTCGGCCAATGGTGCGTTAGCGTGGGGCAGAGTCAATACATGCCTGTTATCTTTGGCAGAATGATCTCGACAGTGTTCAGTGGGCTGCAATACTTGCTGCGCCCAAGCCCCGGAGCAAAGAGCAAGCGCCAGAACAGTCAATGATATTTTCTTGAAATGGCGTTGCATGTTCAGTCACTGCCGGCCAGAGAGTGATTCCGTTTGGTTGCTCTCTCGGCAAGCAGCTTTTCATAACCTTCATCGTCCAGGTGGGTAATGGCGATCCAGGCGTGGGACATTTCGTCACCCGTGCGGCTGCCGCCATAAACCCACTGGTCCGGATCCGGGTTGTTGGGGTTGTCGGCGGAGTTGTCGTACCACTGCTTGATGACCAGCACTGCTCCTGCCGGCAACAATGGAGCCACGTCGGCTTCGTAGATGTGGCTGTGATGCCAGGTCGCGCTCCAGTTGGAGATCTGGCTGATCTGTTCGGTGCGGCCGGTTTCCGGATGGAAAATCTCCAGGGAAGCGGCGTTCATGCGCAGATGCCCGTGAGGCTGGAAGCTGTCGATGCGCACGGGATGATCGAAACTGTGGAAGCCCTGGGTCATGGCGTAGCCATGCGGCGGCACGATCAAGTGGCCGTTTTCATAGCCTGAGCGCATGGGATACTGGCGCAGGTTCTGCCGGTAAATCCCCTCCTGCTCTCCATGGCCTTCGTCGTGAAACCACAGGCCGATTTCAACCACGTTGTCCTTGATCATCTCGCCCCGGGCGGTGGCGCCCACACCGCCGGGGTACATGTGGATGGACCACTGAATCCGCGCGCCGTCAGGAAGGGTGCGGCATACGTCGGACGGAATTTTCTCGCCCCACTTGCCCATGGCGTACTCGGTGAGCATGCCCGAACGGCGAAGCTCACCGTATTCGTCTTCGACGAAGAGTATGGAATTGGCGTGATGCACCACCGCCGCCGCGTCGCCGCGGGGCTTTACCTGCACTGCCCTGATGCAGCGCGACGCGAGTGACGCAGTGATTCCCGGGTCGACAAACTCCTTCAGCCACAGATCATTTCCGTTGGCGGGAATATCGATGGACGATGAAGGAACGATCAGATCCGGTGCGCCGAACTCGGCTTCAAAATTCCACTGGTCCGGTCTCTTCACCTGTGCAACAGGTGGAGTCAGGTCAGGGTCGCCTTCGGGTGAACCCTGGTCAACCCAGGCCACGATAGTATCGATTTCTTCCTGCCGCAGGCGCCAGTCACCGATCAGGTCCTGGATGCCAATACCGTGGTCATAGGCGTAGGGCGGCATCTCGCGATTGGCTACCTTGAGCTGAATCAGCGGAGCCCAGGGTCGAATCTGGTCATAACTGGCGAGCTGCATGGGGCCGATGCCGCCTTCCTGGTGACACACCACGCAATTGTCATTGATGATCTGTGCAACGTGCTCGTTGTAGGTGAGTTGCTCCTGGGCGAATACGCCCTTGATACCAAACAATGCAAAAGACGCAATCAGTACTTTGGCGAGTTTCATTGGTTTTACCTCTCTTGGACCCCGTTCTCCAATGTGCGTACAGGTGGTTCTCAGGTTACCGATGTCCAGCATAACCCATTTCCGGCTGAAATCCGCAAGACAAGTCCGGGACATGTCGTCATTGCCTCGACATTATTGCGTTACACTGTTCGCGAGACTGACTATCTGGCGTGGAAATGAAACTACTATCCAAAATATCCCTACTGTGCTTTTGCTTTGCTGCCAGTGCGCAGGAGAATTTGAACGAAAATGAGCCAGAGGCACGCATATTGTCTGCCTATCACGGACTGGCCCCCCTGCCTCCAAGGGCTACTCAACTGTGCGGACTGCCGCCCGCGGGCGGTCAGGATGGAATGCCCGTCGTCTTTTCTGCCCAGATTAACGGCGATACAGTTTCTCCAACTGCGTTTGCAGTTGAAATCAGCTCCGGAGAGATTGTCACTCCATTGTGTGCGACCCTTCGCCCCGCTCTGGAATCGCTGGAACAACGAACTGTCCTTCTCATCGGCCCTCTTAGTCCTGAAGACTCAGTACCGGTCAGTGTCGAGATTGTGGAACAGCTCGAAGACGTCAACGGCAACTCATTGGTCGGCCTGAGAGGTGAAGAAGTAACCTCCCTAGCGTCCGGGCCCAGTCTTGTATTTGCCGAACGCTTTGCGCCAGACACTCCGGGACTCGAAGGGGAGTGCCCTGAGCAAACCGCACAAGCAATCCTGCTAACCTGGGAAGGCGGAGTCACCGGACCTCGGGGCGCTGATCTGGCCGAGGCCCAACGAACGGCCGTATCGGTCCTGCTTGATAATGGCAATTCTGTGCGCCCACTCGCGCTCGCCGATGACGATCCGGATAATCATGTCATCGCTTGCATCGCTGAAACAAGTCCAGCAGTTTCGGTCAGCGTGGAAGCGGGTTTTTTCCACGATCCGGGAGATGACGCCAATCCCGAGACCGGAATAAATGTAATCCTTGGCGCACCGACTCTAGCAGGCGCGCAGCAGGCTGATCGCCCCAATGTCGTTCTGATTCTCGCGGACGATCTTGGCTATACCGATATTTCGCCTTTCGGCAGCGAAATCAGTACGCCGAATATCGCGCGACTCGCCGCGGAAGGCTTGTCGTTCACCAACTACCATACCGCGGCCAATTGCGCCCCGGCCCGCGCCATGCTGCTGACCGGAGTGGACAGCCATCGAAACGGCGTGCCCAACATTCCTGAATCCATTCCGCCCGAGCAAATGGCTTACGATCACTATCAGGGCGTACTCAGCGACAAGGTCGTAACCCTTGCCAGCCTTCTGCAAGCCGACGGCTACCACACTTACATGACCGGCAAATGGCATCTGGGACATACACCTTCCCTGTTGCCTTCGGCGCGGGGATTCGATCGCACGATCGCCATGGCCGACACCGGCGCGGACAACTGGGAGCAACGCACTTATCTCCCCATCTACGACCAGGCCAACTGGTACGCGGACGGTGCGCCCCATACCCTGCCCGACGATTTCTATTCTTCGGAATATTTTATCGACAAGACCATCGAATTCATCGCTTCGAACGAGAGCGGCGACCGTCCGTTTTTCGCCTACATTCCATTCCAGGCCGTGCATATTCCGGTGCAGGCGCCAAGGGAATATTCAGACAAGTATGCCGGCGTCTACGACGAAGGTTGGACCGTTTTGCGGGAAAAGCGGCGGCAGGCCGCCATTGCCGCAGGCGTGATTCCCGCCGGCTCCGAGGTGACAGTGACTCCCGGCACCCGTGACTGGAACAGGATGACGGATGAGCAGAAACGTTATGACGCTCGCCGCATGGAAGTCTATGCCGGCATGGTGGACGCGATGGACGCGCACATCGGGCGCCTGATGTCGTACCTGGAAAGTATCGATGAGTACGACAACACGATCTTCATATTCACCTCGGACAACGGAGCGGCAAGTGCGGGCCTGGTGGATTCCAACGGAAATTCCCCGCTCAATGCATGGTTTGAGCAAACGGGATATAACACGGATTACGAAACCCTGGGAGAGAGAGGTTCCTGGGTGGCGATCGGTTCGGATAATGCGACGGTCGCCAATTCACCATTGATCTACTACAAGTTTCACGCCAACGAAGGCGGTTTGCGCGTGCCACTGGTGATGTCGGGCCCCGGCATAACGCGGCGCGGCGAATTATCTGACGAGTTCACGTTTGTGACCGATCTGGCGCCCACAATTCTCGACCTCGTCGGCATCGAGGATCATGAAGGCAACTGGAATGGTGGAACAGTCGAACCCATAGTCGGTTCGAGTCTGGTCGGCCATCTGGCGGGAGCTTCGGACGAGATCCATTCCCCCTCCGAGCCCATCGGCTACGAACTCGGCGGCAGCAGCGTTCTGTTCAAGGGCGACTACAAGATCGTCATCAATCGATTCGAACGGAACGAGACAGAATGGCGTATGTACAACATCAAGACAGACCCGGGCGAAGTCCACGACCTGAAAGACGCCGAGCCGCGGTTATTCGAAGAAATGCTGGCGGACTACGAGGTCTGGGCGGAAGCCAACAATGTGCTGCCGATGCCCGAGGGCTACAACCGCGGGCGCGCCATTTTCAGCAGCGGTTTCAACTAAACAAGATTCCGCGACTACGCTTCGCTCCGCGCAGAATGACTGTGGGGAAAACGGTCATCCTGCGCGTAGTCGCAGGATCTCGTCGCCAAAATGAGAATCGCTTCCGCCTCTCCGGCTATTGTTGCGAATATTGTCCTGCTCCGGTTACACGATCCGAAACGGCTACGTTCCCGCTTCCCGATTCGAGCCTGGTTCTCTCGTCCGGATGAATCGCCAACAAAGCGGTACCGTAGTCGCCGTCCTTGCGTTTTCGCTCCGCCAACTGATTCAGGCGCGTCAGCAACAGCGAGTCGTATTCCTCCTCTTCGAGGTAAGTCACGCTAACGTGAAAGTGGGACATGGCGTCCACGCTTCTGCCGCCGAATACCACCCACTGGTCCGGATCGATCGACAAGGGATTGTTCGCGGTATTGTCGAAATGCGTGCGCATGACGATGGCGGTTCCGGCGGGAAGAATCGGCCGGGCATCGTCCTCGAAGACGAAACTCGTCTGCCAGTTGTGATTGTAGTTGTTGATCGACGCGATGACGTCGCGACGATTCGCGCCTGGCCCATAGTAGTCCCTGACCCGGCCGGGCCAGACCACTTCGATCGACATGGCGATGCCATGCAAATGCATGTGCCCGCGATAACTGTTCAGCATGACCGGCTCGTCCAGCACCCAGGTGCGGTACATGGTCTGGGTGCCGTGGGGCGGGATGAGAATGTCCCTGGCGCGCGGCTGATCCGGATCGAACTGATCCACAAGGTGATGTATTTCGACGCTGGCGACGGTCTCCGGCGGATCGTCTTCCGGGTGAAACCAGAACGCCACTTCGATGTTGTCTTCGAATTCAAAGCCGATCGGAAAATAATGCGCGCCGAAATTGACCACACCCGGCCCGACGTCGAAGAGAATGCCTGTGTCCTCGCCGAAATAGTCCCAACGCTTGCCGGCGCCGGCCCCCACGACGCGGCCCGACGGACCCTCTTCCAGATTCAGCCGCACGTTATTGTGGTGCAAGGCCGCGCGACCCTGGATGGTGTTGCGGATTTCCGCTGCTTTCAGATAGCGGGGCTCCTCCAATGCCGGCCATTCAACGTCGATCGACGGCCAGAAATCGCCTCCCTCGGCGCGCACGGTTATGGGGCCCGATGCAAACACCATGTCCGGCGCGCCCAATTCGGGCTCCAGTTCCCATTCCAGCCAGTTCGGCCAATCCACCGGAGGCGGCAGGTTCGCCTGGTCTCCTTCCGGCGCGCCGTTATCGGCCCAGGCCACCAGTGTCGCTATCTGTTCGTCGCTGAGCGAGAAGTCGTTCTTGTATTCCTGGATGCCTATGGTGGGATCGAGATGCCAAGGCGGCATGATGCGGCGGCGAACGTTTTCCTTGATCAGCGGCGCCCAGATTCGCACCTGCTCGTATGTCTCGAGCGGCATCGGACCTATGCCGCCGG
Organism: Pseudomonadales bacterium; assembly: GCA_963664805.2. GTDB lineage: Bacteria > Pseudomonadota > Gammaproteobacteria > Pseudomonadales > Pseudohongiellaceae > UBA9145. The sequence goes on from OY761612.1 coordinate 1,999,799, forward strand.
GCTGATGGCAACGCTGGCACTTCTGCTGCAAAATCCGCGCGACTTCGTTTGAAAAAGTCGGCGCCCGATCCGGCTCCGCAGCCTGCGAACCGTATTGCGAAACGCTGAAGAGAACGACCGTTGCCATCAGTTTTTTCAGCAGTTTTTTCATCGCGCTTGCGGGCAAGGCATGCCTCGCCCCTACAACCAAACTGCGTGAATCCGCAGGGGCTTGGCATGCCCAGCCCGCGGTCGGGTCAATCGCCTTTGTGTCAATCATTCGATATGAACCCCCATCGTTGCGATCGGTTATCGCTCAGCTCTCGATTTATTCGCCCTCGCTTACGTTAACCCGGACGAAGGCGTTGGTCCAGCAGCACCAGAACTCGAAGTCCTGGGTTTCGTACTGAGGCCGCCCGACACTGTTGTAAGCCTGCACCTGGACGATGTATTCGCCCGGCATGCTGAATACGGCCTCGGTGCTTTCTTCGCCATAGGCGAAATCGGATTCCAGCCAGCTCGAAGACTCGATCCAGCCGACCTCTTCTTCCCTCCAGGAACTCCAGTCAGGCGTGAACGCAACGTTGCCCGGGCCTTGATACTTGAACCATCTGACCCGGATGTCCCGTTCATCGTTTTCGCGCCAGGGATTGTCGCGCCGCACCCTGGCGGTCAACTCCAGCGACTCGCCGACGCGGGTCCGCAACGTCTCCGACACCATGCCGCGGCCGAATCCCACCCGCCCCTCGGAGACCGGGCCTTCCGCCTGCAGCCGAACTTTCGGCGGGCTGTTCCTGCGCGACTCCTGCAACGGCTCGTCGTGCCGGTACGTACTGTGAACCAGCCTGCCCGGCGAGGCGAATTCCTGCCCGGTCAATTCGTCGACCAAGGTCCAGCGAACGTCCCTGTCGCCCCAGTCTTCCGGAACGGTAATGCTCAACACGCAGTAGTGCCGGCGGCCGCCGTCGGGTTGCGGCATGAACTGCGTCGGTTGCAATCCGTTGAACTCCGCCGGTTCGATGTGGTTGTTTGGGCCGATGGGTATGTCGATCACCGTTTCGGTGTTGGTATTGAAGTAGCCGAAGCAAAGTTGATAGCTGCCATCCTCATTCGGAAACCAGCCTTCGAATATCGGCACTACCGGCCCGCCGGTCGCCCTGACCAATTGCGGATCGTTCTGATGCCCTCCCGGCGGCGCAACCCTGTTCCAGCCCGGTACGCGAGTCTGGGCTTCGCTAGCGTCGGGCCGCAGCATGACCAGGATGCCCATCAGGAGCGCAACTAGCAGGGTTTTGTTCATCGTCCGGTTCGTCCTTTCAGTTGCAAGGTTTTCATATGTTAGCGCGTGACGTAACACACCCCCTGAGCTACTGTCAATTCCAGCGAGTGACATTCTGGCATCAGGCGGCCGGGAGCTTGAGTTCTATGTGGACACCAGTACTATACTCTGGTGCGCCCGTGACTTACATGCACGACCTGAACAGTACATCGTCGTAGCGGTTTCCTCGCGGGCGACAGAACCCGAACGGCTGGCCCCAGGGCTTGGCCGGTAATGGAGCGAAACATGATTTACACGATTAGACGGTCGCTTTTTGCAATCCTGTACCTCGTTACGGCCGCGTTGCCTGTTGCGGTGCAGTCGGCGAACGAAGGCGTGATCGAGGGTGCAGTCGAAAGCGCCGGCGGCCCCGAAGCCGGAGTCTGGGTCATAGCGGAAACCGATGACACCCCGACTCACTTCGTGAAAATCGTCGTGACCGATGACGACGGCCGGTTCGTCCTGCCTGAACTGCCCGACGCCCAGTTCAGCGTCTGGGTGAGAGGCTACGGCCTGGTGGATTCCGATCCGGTTTTCCTGCGGCCGGGAGCGTCCGGCGTCACCTTGAACGCCTTCGCGGCGGGAGACCCGCTGCTGGCTGCGCAGGTGTATCCGGCCAATTACTGGTACGCCTTGCTCGAAATTCCCGGCCACGAAGAGTTTCCCGGCACCGGCCCGGACGGCAACGGCATTTCCGAGGCCATGCGCAGCCAGGCCCAGTGGATCGACATGACCAAGCAACGATGCCAGCTCTGCCACCAGTTGGGCAACAAGGCGACCCGCACGCTGGACATGATCAGCCATCTCGATTTCGAGTCCAGCGTAGAAGCCTGGCAGTACCGGACGGCAATGGGCGTGCGGGGGCCGACCATGGCGGCGTTCGCCAATCGCTTCGGACCTCTTGGCATGGAATTGTACGCCGACTGGACCGACCGCATCGCGGCGGGAGAAATTCCGCCGACGCCGCCGCGTCCCGCCGGCATCGAACGCAATATCGTCATTACCCAATGGGACTGGGGCAACGAGTCTTCCTACATTCACGACGAGATCACCACCGACAAGCGCGAACCGACGATCAACGGCGGCGGTCTCGTGTACGGCGTCGACGGCGGACACGGATCCCTGCTGGAACTCGACACCGAAACGCATGAATGGCGGGAGATCGTGATCGCGGTCGGGGACAATCCCGACAATCCCGCGGCGACCCGTTTCGCCCAGACGTTCCCGGTGCCATCCGCCTACTACGGCGAAGAGTCGCTGTGGCAGCGCCCGGCGGATCCCCACAATCCGATGTTCGACGAACTCGGCCGCGTCTGGATGACAACCAAGGTAAGAGGCAACATCCAGCCGGAATGGTGCCGGCAGGGATCGGACAACAAGTACGCGCAATATTACGCCCCGCCGCACAGCACCCGCCAGGCTTCGTATTACGATCCGGCCACGGAAGAATTCGGTCTCATCGATACCTGCTATACCACGCACCATCTGCAATTCGGCTGGGGCGAGGATCGCATGCTCTATTTCAGCACCCTCAGCGATGTCATCGGCTGGGTGAATACCCGCGAGTACGATTTGACCGGCGATGAGCAACTGTCCCAAGGCTGGTGCCCGCTGGTTGTGGACACCAACGGCGACGGGCGCATCACCAAGCCGTGGAACCAGCCCGTCGGTCCCTTGTTCGATCCGGATAGCGGAGGCGATTTCGATCCGAGTCTCGACACGCGCATGGCGCCGGGCGCCAGCTACGGCATCATCGTGAATCCGGCCGACAACGTGGTCTGGGGCGCCGGCGAGGAGTTTCCCGGCCGCATCTATCGACTCGAAATCGGCGACAATCCGCCCGAGACCTGCATCACCGAAGTTTACGAGGTGCCGGTGATCGACGGAGAAATCCAGGGATTCGGGCCGCGGGGAATCGACGCTGACAGGAACGGCGTGATCTGGACGGCGCTGTCCGGCAGCAGCCATCTCGCCAGTTTCGACCGCAGCAAATGCGAAGTGCGCAGCGGCCCGGCCGCGGTAACTTCCCAGCATTGCCCGGAAGGCTGGACGTTGTACGAGGCGCCGGGTCCGACCATGCGGGGCGCCGACGTGAAAGCCGACTTCCACTATTACAACTGGGTGGACAACTTCAACACGCTCGGCCTCGGCGAGCACGTTCCCATCGCGAATGGCTCCGGGTCCGATTCGCTCAAGGCGCTGAACCCTGACACCGGAGAATGGGTCACCATGCGCGTGCCCTACCCGATGGGATTCTATTCCCGCGGGCTCGACGGCCGCATCGACGACCCGGATGCCGGCTGGAAAGGCCGCGCCGTATGGGCCAATTACGGCACCAACTTCAACTGGCATACCGAGGGCGGCAAGGGAACGACGAGCAAGATGGTCAAGTTTCAGATCAGGCCCGACCCCCTGGCGCGTTGACCGGCAACCGGCGAGGTCAAGGTCAAGGTCAAGGTCAAGGTTAAGCGGATGGCGGTCACGGTGCCCCGTTTCTTCAAAGTCTTGGGGCTTTTTGGCCGGGTTGATCGCGGCGGCACCCGCGTTTGCCGCTGCGGGAAACGATTTCCCGCGGCGGGCTTGCCGCAGTTCGCCGTCTTGACCGCGGTGTTGATCGCCGCGCACGCGAACGCGCACGGCGCCGACGCCGGCTGGACCGCCCCCCGCACCGAATACGGCCATCCGGATCTGCAAGGCCTGTGGACCAACGCCACGCAGACGCCTTTTCTGCGTCCGAGAAATCTGGGGAACAAGCGGGCCTACACCGAGGAAGAAGCGCTTGAGATCGAACGCGTCGCTCGGGAAGACGAAGCCCGGCGGGCGCTGCCGAGCGACCCGGGCCGGCCCGCGCCGCCGGCCGGCGGCGACATCGACCAGTCGGCCGACGAGAATTTCGACATCGCCGCGATCGATATAGCGCGCATAAACGGCGAGTATCGAACCTCGATCATCATCGATCCCCCCGACGGTCGATTGCCTCCGCGGCTGGATTTCAGGGACATCTACGAACAATGGCGCGACCAGGGCTTCGGTCCTTCCGACGGGCCCGAAATGAGATCGATTCAGGACCGTTGCGTCGCCCCCCTGGTGCAGCTACCCCTGCTTTACACCTTCGGCGCCGTGAACTCCGCCGACGGCAACAACCCTTCGCGCAACATCCAGATCGTGCAGAACGAGAACTATGTCGTGATCCTGTGGGAGTATTTCAGCGCCGTCCGCATTATCAGGCTCGCTGAAGACCACATCGAAAATTTCGGACCGAAATGGCGGGGGGATTCCATCGCCCGTTACGAAGGCGACTCGCTGGTCATTCATACCCGCAATTTCCGGCCGGAGCAGACTAATCCCTTCCTCAGAGCCTCGGCGCAACTCGAAATCACGGAATCCTTCACCCCGGTTTCGCAAGACGAACTCGTTTTCAGATTCACGATCGTCGACCCCGCGGTGTACGCGCAATCGATAACGGGCGAGATTTCACTGCGAAGAATGGCGCCCGGCGAAAAGCTCTATGAATTCGCCTGCCACGAAGGCAACTATTCCTTCACTTCGATATTGAGAGCCGCCCGCCTGGAAGAAGCCGGGTTGCTGCAATAGCCAAGAACCGACTAAAAGTCGGTCTCAATATACATGGCCTCATTACGGCGTAAAGCGTAAGTATGCAGGCCTCATGTCCACAGTATGCTCGCACTATAGATTCGTTTTCAATTAACATGTACCATTATGGTCACTTGTATTTATGAGTGACCATTTTGGGACAGATATGGAACCCGCGGACAAATTTATCAAGCCAGACGATATTCACGCTATTCGAAAGAGCCTCGGTCTCTCCCAAGTTGAGGCTGGCGAACTGCTCGGCGGTGGGCCACGCGCGTTTACGAAGTACGAGGCCGGCACTGTAAGCCCCAGCGCTGCGGTCATTAGTTTACTGCGCGTACTTGAAAAGAACCCAGCTGCCCTAGCCTTGTTAACTGGCGCTGAACCCCGTACTCCCCTGGCAGCCGACGTACTTCCGCTTGAAGTGTCGGGTCAACACATTGCACTACTCACGGATCGGACCTTTCCCTTGTTGTTGGGCAAGCTCCTTAGTGCCGAGGCCCAAGCCTATGGGTTACCCGAATATGGAATCCATGTCGCGAGCAACATTACTGCTCCTGACGGTGGGGAAGACGGTCGTATAAGGTGGACCGAAGGTCCTTCTCACACATCGTTTCTTCCATCCCGGTTCTGCCAGTTCCAGGTAAAGGCGGGGAAAATCTCACCAGCGGATTCAGCGCGCGATGTCGTGAGCGGAAAAGGTGAAATCAAACCGATGGTGCGCTCTGCGATTCAAGAGCACGGCCACTACATCATGCTCTGTGCTCATCCCTACACGCAGCAACAGATAGAGACCCGGGAGCAGCGCATTCGTATGGCGCTCCGGAATGGCGGGATGACCATTGATGACAGCCGCGTGGACTTCCGTGACGCCGACCAGGTCGCGGCGTGGGTCAATCGGTACCCATCTGTTGCCGCTTGGGTGAAAGAGCTGACGCAACCGGGTACGGTTGGTCCATTCCGTTCCTGGATCCATTGGGCGAGCCGCTCCGAGCACGACACGTCTCCTTTCGATGACGATCGTCTCGCCAGCCTAAGCGAACCTATAAAGGAAAGAGCCGCTGAACCACGCCGCGTCGTACGGGTGGTTGGCCCTTCCGGAATCGGGAAGTCACGCCTCGTCCTCGAACTCCTGAAGCCATCCGAACACGAGGAGAGTCTTGGATTCAGACTGGCGGATCTGGTGCTTTACGCGGATGAATCCGAGATGGGCGATATTGCGATCAATGGTGTCGTGCAAACGCTTGCAGAAAATCAGCAAAGGGCTGTTGTAATTGTCGACCGGTGCCGCCCGGAAACCCATCGAACCCTTGTTGGAATGATGCAACGGCGCATCAGTCTACTTTCGCTCATAACGATCGACGATGACATCCCAACTGTTGTTCGGAATCAGGTCTCGGTCAAACTCTCGGACCATGAGATCGTCGTAAATGTCCCTGAGGCGCCGTCGTCAGTCACCGAAAACATCATCAACTCTGTGTGCCCCGGGTTGCCCTCCGAAGATTTCCGTCGTCTCGCGTATTTTTCCAAAGGATTTCCCAAGATCGCTCATCTAGTTGCCCGGTCCTGGATCAGCGAGCGACCTGTCGCACACTGTACAGACGATCATCTCGTGGAGACTTTCGTTGTCGGTCGACGTGCGCATGACCAGCAGAAGTTGATCGGAGCGGCTCAGCTACTCGCCGCATTCTTCTTGGTGAGGGCAGAGGATCAAGACGGCGGACAGCTTTCCCAGGTGGCTGCACGAGGTCAAAACCTTTCTGCTACCGACCTGCGAGAGTGTTGCAACAAGCTGATCGACCGCGGGGTTGTTCGGCGCTGCGGCGGGTATCTCGCTTTGGAGCCACGTCCGATTGCGCTTCACCTTGCTGAACAAAAATGGAGGGACTGGAGTCCAGGTGAGTGGGATGCGATTCTTGGCGGGGATATGAGCCCGGACCTTAAGGCAAATGCGGCGAAGCAGCTTGCTCTTCTCAATACTACCGAAGTCGCGCAGCGGGTAGTCAATCACGTTTGTCGCACCGGTGGTCCGTTTGATGGTGTTGAAGGCCTGCAGCAACCGCGTCATACAGAGGTGCTGTCGTCATTGGCCGAAATTGAAACTTCCGTCGTAGCCAAACAAATTGAGCATTCTCTGCGCCAATTTTCCGATCTGGAGATGGTTGGCGGCGATGTACGTCGCCATCTCGTCTGGGCTCTGGAAAAAATTGCCTTCAATCCCGACAGTTTCGATGTTGGTGCCAGCCTGCTTCTACGTTTGGCGCTTGCGGAAAACGAGTCAATAGGAAACAACGCCACCGGTCAATTTATCGGGCTCTTTCCGGTAATACTTGGCAATACTGCTGCCGACGGCCGCACAAGGCTTCTACTCCTGGCTGAACTTGCAATGTCGGACAATCACTTGCAGCGAAAAATCGTGGCGGATGCCCTTGTCAATGCATCAGCGACGCATCACTTTTCGCGCATGGTTGGCTCGGAGACCCATGGAACGCGTCCCGCACTTTCTTCCTGGCATCCGGTGACAAGGGATGCTGTCCTCGAATACATCCAGCATTGTGCGGATCTTCTCGTAGTGTTTGCTACCGGATTGGATGAGGCGGCTGAAGCAGCCCGATTTGGGCTTGGGAGAAACCTTGCGAGTTGGATTTCGCGCGGCTTCATTGACTTGGTCGAAACAGTGGTCCACGCGGTTGCTGCAAAACGCGACTCTTGGCCGGAGGCTCTTGAAGCACTGGATGGGTTTCTGAGGCGCGAGGCCTCCACGGCAGGACCGGAAGTCGCGGGTCGCATACGTGCATTGCGTGAAGAACTAGAGCCCCGGAGTCTGGATGCACGCATCCGACTTCTCGTGACTGAAATGCCTTGGGAATATCTCTCGGAAGAAGAGCTTGATTACGAACAGTTGTATCTTCGCCAAGTCGACGTTGTGCACAAATTTGCCGCCGAACTCCTCGAAGAACCCGAGACCGTCCGTGGTCTTCTGCCGAGCCTGTGTCGCCAGCTTGCACCCAGAGACGGCCGGTATCCACGGCGTATGCTCTTTCCCTTCGGACAAGCCATTGCCGACTTCGCCGAATCACTACTTGACTGGCTCGACCCGATCATCGCAGCAATCAATGATATCCCGCCAATTGAACGAGACTTTGATTTGCTTTCCGGATATCTCGTTGGCATAAGCAAGAGTTATCCGGAGGAAGTGAAGCGCTTCAAGCGAAGGGCCGCCGAGTCGGATGTGCTTGCACCCGCGCTTCCACTAGTGTGCTGGCGCCTTCAGATCGTTGCCTCAGACGTTAAGTTGGTGCTGTCAGCCCTGCAAGCGGGCCTGCTTTCTCCCTGGCTACTCAAGTATTGGGCGAGTGGCGGCGTGTTAGCCAAAGTCGAGGCGCGCGCAGTTGCGCCTCTTTTCGATACGCTACTTGATCATGGTAACGAGGGGTACACCGTCGCGCTGGAACTCTTGGGAATGTATGTGTTTCAACGAATAAACACCTTGGAGAATTTTCGGCCGCAACTCAGGAAAGTCGCAGAGAATTTCGCACGATATAGCCGCACACACCACCATACGATGTCCGCCCACTACTTTGGCAACATTATGACGTGGATGTTGGAGAACGGTCGGGACGATCCCGACGCTCGTGTCGTCGCTCTGGCCTTGGCGCAGGCGCTTGTTAATCCGGAAGACGATACCGTCGAGGACATGATAGGTCCGGTCCTAAAGCCATTGCTCAAGGACTTCCCCGAGATCGTATGGCCTATCTTGGGAAACGTAGCCATTTCTGGTGGAATCTCAGCCTGGCGGTTGAGCAATCTCCTCGGTAGTCGAATGTCATCTGTTGACCAGCGGCAGGATGCTGCCATCCTCAGCTTGCCGGAGGATGTTCTTTTTGAGTGGTGTCGAGCGCATCCTGACAGTGCGCCGGCATTCGCCGCAACTGTGGTGCCATTCCTCTCATCATATGAACGCGAGGCTGAAGAGCACACATTGAACCTCTTCATGACTCGATTTGTTGACGAGTTCGGGGATCAGGAAGGCGTGCTGCAAGCCATTGGTGGCAATATCTTGTCGTATTTCGGCTGGGGAACCCCGGCGGAGTATTACGCGCTTTACGAACTACCCCTATCCATACTTCGCGATGAGCACCCATCTGCCAGGGTACGGCGCTGGGCCGGGTCGACTCTACGCGAAATAGATGCTGTAAGCGAGAGGTTTCGTAGCGAGGACGACGAGTGGAGAACCCGCAATGAAGTGTCAAATTAGAGTGCCTCGGATGTCAGGGCACGCAATTCTATTTCGTCGCAATTCAACTAAGAATTGCAAGGGAGAGCCCAAAGGCGAATCGTGTAAGTACCGGTAAGATGAGATCGAAGATGCCTAAATTCACGCAGGATCAATTAGAGGCGATATCAGGGGCGCTCGGCGATACAGACGCCGGTCTCACTGGCACAGAAATTCAACAACTCCTTGCCTCCAGCAAGATGACAGATCCCGGCCCCATTACGAAGCGCCGCAGAATCTACAACGCATTTGCTGAAAGTCAGAACACCAAGAAAAATCGTACGCACATTCTAAAATTTATCCGACTTGCGATGAAACCGGCACGCTACAGCCGCGAGCCACAGCGCTATGAGCCTATGCGCGCGCTCCTGAATCGAGCGCTCGCATTTGCTGGCCTCTTCGTCCACGAAACTGGCGAGCTCAAGTCAGCAGAAACTGCTCAGACTCTTCCCGAAGCACAGCGACGAGCTCGCGACCTGAGGGCTGACCTTGAGGGGCGGGGCGTCCATCCAGACGTTCTGAAATTCTGCCGATCCGAACTTGTTGCCGATAACTATTTCCATGCCGTCCAGGAAGCGGTGAAGAGCGTCGCCGACAAAATGCGCAGCCGAACCGGATTGACGGATGACGGCGCAACACTTGTTAACCGGGTACTCGACGGCAGCCCCCCACTCTTGGCCATAAACTCAAATGCCAGCGTAAGCGAGCTCAGTGAACAAAGTGGCTTTGCCAACTTGGTGCGTGGAACCTTTGGAATGTTTCGGAATCCTACTGCCCATGAAGCACGAATCAATTGGAAAATGACGAAGGAAGATGCCGAGGATTTGCTAACAATTGTATCGCTTATCCATCGCCGTATTGACAAGGCTCACATGCCGTCTAGGGTATAAGTCAGGGAGATATGCCTCAGTATTGGCAGCGTAAAAACCACAAAACGATCCAATGATACAATATGAATTTTTGTAGGAGGAAAGAAGAATGACTGAAAATGAACAAATAGAGTTTGAAAATCTGAAAAGAAGAGTCGCCAAGCTTGAACGCGGCTGGCCTATTCCAGACATCATTAAATCTAAAAAATTTCAAGTGACCTTGATAGGAGCGATAAGTGGACTAGCCGCCGCATTATGGAAAAATGGTCCGCCCCCAGCAGAAATAGCGGCGGCATTATCTCCTTTAATGGCCTATGTACTTGGGCAAGGAGTTGCCGACATTGGCAAGGAAAGAGTAAAAATGGAAGAAAGGATGAAAATTTAGCACCTAAGTATCACAATGGATAAGGGAGCATGAACATAGAAGACCCATTTATAGTGGGAATTAGCATTGGATTGGTCGTATGGCTTGGCCAAGAGTTTATCAAGTATGTCTTGTACAGGTATAACAGGCGCGTTCAAACAATAATGATAAGGAAAACCTTGGTCGATCTCTATGAAAGCTTGGAGCCAAGAAAATCCAGAGACGACTATCAATACAACACACTATTTAAATTTGAAAGTAAGCTGGAGGGGTTAGTGCAATATGCTACTGCCATTGATCACGAAAGGAAAGTAGATGTTCACAGTGTAATTAAACAAATAACATCTATTTTGAATTTTGTTTGGCGAGGTGGAAACTACCATCAGGCCGGATCAGAAAGTGAAAGAAAGTATTGGATTGTTAGCACGAGTGACTTAGAACTGATAAAGGAAGAAATTGAATCAATCAGTTGGCTGGAAACGAAAGCCAAATCCAAAGATTGATGCGCTACGGGAAATGTGTCAGGTGATTAGCTTTTCGATACACGTCACTTGCCAAATTCCTCAATGTCTTCCGTCATGGCGAGTTCCCTCAAGGCGACTTTGGTTTCTTCAATAGACGCCTTTGAAACGCCTTCTTCCGGCTGAACTTCAACGGTCAGATTCAACTTGAGTCCTTTTGCCATAGCAAAGCGCGCCAATATCTTAGTATAAAAATTCATCCATTTTTGCGGTGCGATTTCGCCAGCCCATCGAAAGCCGGATACTGATTCTCCAGGATCAGTGGTTTTTCCTCCACTCGTTTTCGTCGTGCTTCCGCTTTCGGACGCACTTCCTCCACCCCCTTCAGCGCTTGATCCTCCTGGCAAGGGTTCCTTTGGCTCCTCCGAATTCCCCTGTTCAAGTTTGGCGATATACGCTTTGGCATCTTCCTTCTTGATCAGCAGCGCCTCGTCATCAATCTCTAGGTCTTCCTCATTGAGTGATCGCTGAAAAACGAAGGGATCATATTCACCCTTCGGCTCCCGGATCCCATAAGCCATTATGCCCGCCTCGACGCCCCGGCATATGGTTTGCTTTACGGCTAAGGGATCCCTTAGCCGTGGAAATTTCGGTGAAGCATAGAAAGCATCCCGAACCGCCTTCGTACTCCATTCGGGAAGCGCCGGTGGCCAGTTGCGGACAATAAAGTTCGGGCTGACTCCCTCGGCAACCAGATCTTCCTGTTCGAGTCGACTAAGTATTAGAGAAACCAACGAATTGGCTGCACTGGAATGAACGAGACCGAGATCCACCTTGCGCATCTCGTTATTCTCGTCGAGAAGAAAAACATTCTTGTAGGAACGCCAGGCGGCTTCCTTTAGGTCTCGCTTAGCGCGATGTAGATTCTCTTCAAGCTGTTGGCGCTGAGAATCGTCAATTCGAAGCATTTCAGACTCGGCGTCAATTTCCTCCCAAGCCAAAACCTTCCTTGCCTCCTCAGCTAGCTGTGTACCGTCTTCTGCGACGCACCAGATTAGTGCACTCTTGAACGTCCTCGACGATGAGCCATGTTCCTTTGTGATCGATCCTATAAGCTTGGCAGTCGTACTTTCGCTGGCGCTGTGGTCTGGAGCAAGCACGACCATCGTCAACACCGCGCGGTCGGGTACCTGGTTCGTACGCTCCGGGAAGTAGATTCGCTCGACACCGCGGCCTGCTGCGAAGACCTTTTGTATCTCAGCACGCACACGATCTCGTATCGAATTCGTGGCTATGCTCGCGCGCCTGTCGGCGAGTAGCTTATTGAGGTTTGGTTGAAAGCTGAATCGGTAGCGGTTTTTCTCAGCAGAGAGGAAGTAACAGGTGTCTGCCAGCGTATCCAGGCACTGCTCGACATTTCCGATATCCAGTTTGGGTTCCGCTGCCGCGAGCCGAACTTCGGGCAGAGTTGCCTCACCTTGATGCTGACCGCCGTTCGACTCAAAGAATACCGCCGTCGCTACTTTGCGATGGAGCCTCAGTTTTTTAATTTCCGGCGTCGTCTCTATGTCGAGTCGGAGTGCGTGAGCGTGCTTGTTGCCTACTATGTCCGTTGTAACCGCTCCATCCAGGCGCTCTTCTCCAAGCTGTTCAAAGAGAGCGGCTCGGAATGTCGGATCTTCAAGCGGCGCCGTTCCCAACGAAATCAATGGGTCCTTGTGAGCGCCCTTGTAGCCTTGCTCGTAAGCATGTGAAACCCAAAGGGCCAAAAGCCGCAATACACCGCGTGTCTGCTGAAAGCGCGGAAGCGCTTGCCACTTGCGCTCAAAAACCGAGAGTACGGACGGGTGAAAAGGATAACTCGCCACCAACGCTTCGCGGGCGTTGTCCACCGGAAACCAATTCGGGAGTTGATGCCGATTTGCGACCATCCAATCCGTGTATTCATCAACGGTATTCGCTGCATCCGCAGGGATTCGATTCCACTCAAACAAACGCCGCCGGATGATTTCAGAAGTTTCCGCCTCTACGGACATGATCACAGCCTTGCCAAGGCGGTCGAGGAGTTTCTTGAATCGCTCGTGATCGGACTGGTCCTCAATGGTCATTTCCAACTCAGACGCCGGGATAGAAACTGCAAGCACTACGTTATCGCGCGAGCGGGCGGCCTCGGAAAGGTTTTGCAGAAAGCTATAGAGCTGGCTGCCAAGGCCGGATTTGCGGTTGCGGCTAACGTAATTCATCAGTTCGTCGAGCAATATCAGCGCAGGCTTTCCGGCGGGCAATATCCGCCCGATTACATCGCCACCGGGCGCCGTGAGAGTCGAGTCGTGCTCTGCCACAACACCAAATCCTTCCTCTCCACCAAGTTGCCAGGCGATCTCCCCCCAAGGAGTCTTGCGAACGGGTGTGCCATTTTCACCGCCCCTGCCCGCGATGGAGTCAAACTCGGTGCCTACAAATACAGCCGTAGCAGCCTGCGGTATCTCTTCCACACCTGCAGCCTGAAGAAGTGTAGGTACGCCCTTCCACCCAGCGGCTTGGGTTCCGCCCTGAGCAAGGTGGTAGAGAAGTGCAAGCGAGTGCGTCTTCCCACCGCCGAACTGGGTAGTCATATTGAAGACTGCGGAAGTCTCAACCTTCACTCCCGAAAGGCGGCGAATGACTTCCGAGGCAAGGTCCGAGAGATTTTTCGTAAGATAGGTGCGCTTGAAGAAATCTTCTGGTTGCTGATAGACCGTCGGCGCTCTGCCGTCACGAACCTGGTCCAAGTGGACGGCAAATTCTGACGCGTCGAGCGGCTTACCTTCGCGCAGGTCTTCGCGCGGCGTAGTTACTTTGTACCAAGGTTTCAATGTCTTCAATTGTTTCCTCTCACACTATTCCTGCCACACGAAGGTCTCGAACCGCCCAAGATTCCGGTTCAGACGCCAAGCCTGAAAGAATCCGTAAGGAAACGTCGCCGACTCATTGCGCGACCCAACGAACACGATCGTGTCGCCCATCAACAGTTGTCTATCTTGGGGCGCCATTGCAGCGACCACACGATCAGTAAGCGCATCCACTAATCGCGGCCCATCAGTACGTGCGCTCCGATAGCAAAAGACCACGCGTAACGCATTTCGAACACATAGTACTTTCCACAGCGCATACGCGACTACATCCTCGTCGGTCGAATTTTCGAGTTCACATACCGCAACCGGATAACGCCAAGCCCCTTTAGTGCGCTTGAATGCGGTCACATCAATTGCGAGATATTCCTCCCGTGCCACCGGTAATGCAGTGCATCGGTGTCCCTTACCCGCCACATCCAACTCAATATTGCGCAGCGACTCGACCACCAAACCCGTTAGCGCTTGCGTCCAGCCAGTAAGGTCACTGGCGATCGCAGCATCACGCAATTTTTGCACGGTTTCCAATTCGCCATTGAGCGTCGTGTAGAGCGAACCCGTCCATTCAAGCGCACTCAGCTCCATTAGAAGCCCAGTCCCTTTTTACGAGCCAGCACACCATCCACCCAACGTTTTTCATCTGTTCCGCTCGGATAGAGCGCCGAAAGCGACTGCGCAAGTTTCCAGAAAGCTGTAGCGCTCCCAACACTCTCCTCAACGAGGAATCGCTTGAGCGCTTCACCCCGGCCTGCGGCGAACAGGACCATCGCCTGGTGAATGCGATCAAGGGTTGTGTTGCCAGGAGGAGGTGGGCTGATTTCTCCCCATTCCGATTCTATTTCAATATCTTCTAATTCATCGAATAGAGACAATTGTTTCGACCTCTTTGGGCGACGAACCGGTGCGTTGCCAATATGGTCCTTGCCGAAGAGATGCTGTGTGCGCTCGGAGACGGGTAGTAGCCGCGCTTGATCACCCTTGATTTCTACGACGCGGTCGAGATCTTGCAAGTGCACCCCGAGACCTTGTGCGATCTTCCGTGCAGCATCGAATTCTAGGGAGAACCCGGTACTGATCTTTGGTTTTGAAGCACTCGACCCTTCTTTGCTTGTCTCGACGTTGCTCGAACTCGTTGAGAGCGTCCAGAGCCACATAGCCGTGAGACGCGAATCTTCTTCAAGCCCAGTTGCATCGGCATCTTCAAAAATCATTGATAGTGCCTCGCGAGCCACCGCGGCCCAGACTTGCTCCAGATATTCTCGTAACTTGACTTGCTCACCTGACACCTTTTCGACACGGGAGTAACGGGAGAAAACCTCGAGCGCCGGTCCAAGACAAGCGAAAATTGCATCAGCACCGACTACGCCTTCATTTGCAAGGCGCGGCATCCAAGCGTGTATACGTTTGGGCAGTTCGTTCAAAACTCCTCGCCAGTCACCAACTGCGTCGTCTTGCAAAGAGCCATCCGGATTCTCTCTCGGACGGCAGACCAAGTGAATTGAGGATTGTAGTGAAGCTGCGCCTCGTGCCTGCGGACGATTTCGATTCTCAGTATCTATTGGCCAAGAAGCGGTGATCGTCCACCCGCTCTCAATCACTGCCCCCAGAAGTGCTTCCCAACTTTCTGTACGCGAATCTGCGAAAACTATAACTCCCAATCCACTTGGAATGACAATTTCTCTAGCTCTTCTCAAAGCCAAGGTCATTTGTGCCTTAAAAAACTGCTCGTCCTTCTTAATGCCACCCGGTCCTGAATTGGCATCGGTAACTATTACTTCCTCTGACTGGTCCACTGACTGTCTGGAAAATAGATTTGGGTATAGACTGGCGAAGATTCGACGCTGCCACACATAAAAAAAGTTCGACAGGTCTGCGTAAGGAATCGCAGCGAAATAGGGCGGATCTGTTAGAAGAAGTGATGCAGAATCCTTGGGCAGTGGACATTCTTGGGCGGCTGCGTGTACAACCGTACCAACATTACCCTGGATCGTAGCGTTCAGATTGATGACCTTGAGCGCCCAATCGATAGCGCTGGCCCAACTACCTGTACTTTCGCCAATCGGTACTACTTCTGCAAAGTCCCAAGTAACTTGGAGAGCCTGTTTGCCAAAGGATCCTGCAATCGTGTTTCGCTTGTTTAGCCATCGAGAGCAAGTACTGTTTTGATGAAGTAGCCGACCGAAGCACAGACCCAGAACGGTAAGTGCTGCGCGATCAAGCGCGTCTTCACGACAGCCATTCATCATTTCAGCCAAAATTCGGGAAAACACCCAAATTCCCCGAAGTTGTCGATCCGTATACAAATCAGTGAACCGAGTCATTCCGATTCGCGTAACCGCACTTAGGCCGCGGGTGTTCTTATGAGGTCTAATCGGATTGATTATTGTATCGGGAAGGTCTGCCACATTTAAGGCTTCAACACCAATTGCCGTATCTGATTCTACGCAATCGCCTGCACGAAATTCTCTACGACTACCCTTTTCTACGAATACTGCAAGTAATTGTGCGTCTTTCGATCCTCCGGACCGCGCTGATAACTGAGCCCGAACGGCTTTGGCTGGCGTTGTGTAACCGCAATTAGGCCTAGGACAGGCAACGCTTCCGGACTGCACTGTGGGTGCACCTGTTGAGGTTCTCACGACCGAGACATCGAAAGAACTCTTGCTTTCATTCGCCTTCAGCTTGAGATGCTGGCCACGTCCCAAGTCCAAGGTACGCACGAGAGGAACTTTGTAGCCACAGCCCGGACCCTCGCAATGAATCACTCTGGACCACAAATATGCGATTGGTACAGCTCCGTCCTTTTGGCGTGGGTAAAACGCATCCAGTTCCTTTGACGCTTCAAGTTTTATTTTCTGCCCCAACTCGGAAACTCGATGACTAAGTCGTGTACCCCACCGAGGAATGAGCTCCACTACAACAGTATTCATTAGTACCGCAAGCGGGTTGAGGTCACTTGCGAAGGCACTGGCTCCAATTCGCATGCACTCCAGCGGGATGGTGCCTCCGCCGGCAAATGGATCAAAGACGAGCGGGTTGTCTCCAGTGTTGCCTGCATCCGTTGCCTCGTGTGCTGAGGTAGTGAGAGTTTGTGCAACTTCCAAAAAAGCCGATGTGGACTGATGTCGCCATTGGCTGAAGTCTGCTATGAAATCCAAGAGTGCCTGACGAAGCACAAAATTATCGTCAAGGCGAGATGGTTCCTTCCTGATTGCCAAGAATCTCTCACCAGCCTCCCCCTCAGAAAGTTTGACATGGTCCTTGGCCCATTTTTCCATTAGCTGACGAGCAGTTGACCTGAATTTGGTCGGACAGTCTTTTCCAGCCGGGTCAAACCAAAGAGCGGCACACGCTACAGCTCTGCAAGCGGCATAAGGCCGCCGAGCCCACCATACGTGCAATGTGGAGATATTGCCGTGAACCGTGGTCTTTTCTGGGCGAGCATGATCTGAAATTCGTCGAATTGGAAGATCTACTTCAATCAGGCGCTTGGGATATCCCTTTGCGGAAATTGCTTCTATGTCGCCAAAATCGGAGTTCTCGGCGGTCGCATTTGCTTTCAGACCAACAGCCGTGTTGCCAAGAGTTTGATCCCCTGCACTGTACCCGACCGATGCTTCCATGAGATTGGGAACTATACCCGCAGAGACATCCTCCGCGACCATGTCGGTATGCCTGGACTCACTCTCCAAGCGAATTGTCTCTCCGTAGAGTAAAAACTGGTCTACATCAGGTGGTTTCACGAGATGGAGCGACTCGGCGGAATCGTCCCGAAGTTCCTGCCGTAGTTCCATGAGCAGACGACCCAGGACGTTAGCGCCCACCAGCTCGTCATCGCCACGCATTTTGGCTCCCCAAAAGTCATCCTTCTTCGACAGTTCCACAATCGGGCGGTCGCCCGTGGCCAATAGCAGGGAGCGAAACGAATCCCAGTTACAAGCGAGTTTTACTCGGAGACACCAACGCATGATGCGAACGCGAACGTTATCCCAATCCTCCCTTGTCTGCGAGCGATATGGCTTACTCTTCATCTTCGCTGTAATCGGACTCTTCTGGGCAATTATCAGCCGCTGGACATCCGGCATGTGGGGGAATCGGCACGCTTGGTAAAGCGCCTCCGAAGTGCGTATGTTGATGCCATTAACGCGCAGAGGAAATTGGGCGGCCATATTGGAAAGGCCTCCGAATTTCTCTTTAGTCTTGCAGAAGACCACCGAGTTCTCGCGCTTGTAACTCCTTTCTTGCCCGGCCATGCTCATTAGTTCGTCTTCCGCGGAAACAAGGGGTACCAGGGAGAGTCCACCCAGAATGCCAAAGGACAGTTGTTGGGGCAGTTGCGGAACGTGACCATCAACGCCCCAAAGCCAAGCGTCTGCAGCAATGTGTTCCCAAGCGGACGCTGGTATTGGTTCAGATTCGGACACATATCTCGAATACGAACCCCAGCCTTTAGGAATTCCTGTTCAAGGACAATCCGTCCGGCGTGTGACGAGAAGAACTTGTTACCACCCACACCGGTGCCAGCCCGCAAGTCTGGAGCGTATTTGAGCCCTTCGGCGTACGCCTGAACCGCAGGCTCGGACGGCAAGGCAGTTGGGCGAAGCACGTCTGAATCGGCCAGGTAGGCTCTTCTGTCCTCGATCTTAAGGCAGCGCCACCAGCGTAAGTCCAACTTTTTCCTGGCGTCTGAGACAACCTTCTCCAGTTGGGTCTCGGCGTACCACTGGCCTCCGCAATGCAATCCGATGACTATCACATGCAGTCTGGCCACTGCCGGGGCGCTGGATTGAATCCAGGAAAACAAGTCGTGCTTGAGGCGATTGCCCGTGAAAACTGCGTCGTCAAGATAGATAAACGGTCCGTCGCTGGAACCACAATCTTTGAGGCCAAGCCCAACTTTGCTCCGCAAAATGGTGTCGAACATCGCGAGCATCTCGCGCTGGCTGTTCCCGGCTTCTTGGATATGCAGAATATTGGCCTTCTTCCAGAATGCCCGAGGGTCTTTGCCAGTCAGCTTTTTCGACGAGATTACGCCGCTGAGAAATTTCTCGACATCGGTCCGCGCGAGGTAAGTCTTCTTCAAGATGTGGTCAAGCTCAGAAAGTACCTGCTGCTGGACTGATGCGTCGAACTGATTTATCCACCTGTTCACGTGATCAGCATCCGGTATAGTGATCTCTCCTTGCCGGTAGTCGGCGATCGTGTTCGCGATCGACCGAATAAGCTCAACGCGATCAGGCTTCCCCATTGGAACCTCGCAGCAAGTCCTTTACCCCCAGGTGATAGTGTTCCACGCGCACGACCGGTTTCCAGCCAAGCCGGGCGGGATTGCGGATTACGTGGAGTTCAGGCTTTGTCGCGCAGTTATACACGACGTATAGCCAGTAGTCCTCGCCAAGTCGCTGTGCGGTCTTGTATTCATTGTCTGAAAGCGCTACCTCGCCAACTTGGGCGCGGCCCTTGACCTCAATGAACCGTACATCGACGAAGTTGTTCGCATCGTTTGGCGATAGCTTTCGTGAAATCAGGTCGAATCCACGATTTTCGGATTCCACGCTTTCCACGACCCAGCCACGGGCTTCCTCATATCGGGTTGCTTCCTGAACAGCGATTTGCTCGACCTCGTCGTCTCGCACCATTGGTGCGATTCCCGGACTTGTTCGGTCAGGGTGAGGCAATATCCAGGCACGGCCAAAGTGGATAATGTCGCCTATGGTGCATTGGCGCTCCATCTCAAGCTCGTCGCGTCGCTGTGCCAAACGGCGGTTCAAGTCGTCGAGATGTTGTTCGGCCTGAGCGATGTTTCCAGCCAGGCCCGGCGTCGTATCGCCTGACTGCTGCTTGGAGACGAGATCGGCAAGTTGCAGGTTCTGGCGGTGGATCAGTTCGCCCAATGAAATTTCCATGTGCTTGCTTATGACTCGATTTTCGCTCGTACGCTGAGTATTGACCTCATTCAGGAACGGTGTGAGCGTCTGCCCTACAAGTTCCCGCTCGATACTCTGCCGGTCGGGTAGAGCTTGTGATGCGGGAGTTTTCGTACCCTTCGGAGCCGGGATCACATCAAGGAGCAGCGTTGGCTGACGGACGGACAGGGAACCATCGACTTCGGCTCGCATCACGAACAGCTTTCTGTGCAGCGTGTTACCCCGTCCATCCTTGATCGACGCGGCAAAAATGTCGACTCTGTAGGGCTGTGCAGAGTGAAGGTCGAAGAATACTGCACCACGACTGAGGTCATCCGCCACCCGTTCCCGAACGTCGGCGCGCACGACCTCGAACAGGGGATGACCTGGCGTCACCCACTCCAGCGTGGGGTCGTCGCCAAGAATAGACTTGTCGAAAGTGATTCTCTGGTAAGTCTTGCCCAGTCTGCCGAACCTAGGTTCCAGCTTTTCACCGAGATTGACGAGTGTTCGCGGTACTCGTCCGACACGGTAGACATGCTGTTTCCCTCTCTGTTCGGTTGGATGTACGCCGGCAATCGGACCAGCGTTGACGAAGAAGTCCTCAATGACCTCGGGTACCAGGCGCCGTTCCTTGGCCTCGGCTGACTTGCCGATCAGGGCATTGAGATTGAGTTCGCGCTTGGCCAATCCCTCCAAGGTCGAGTCTGTGATCTCCCGAAAACGCTCGGGATTAACGTCGCGGACGATCCGTTCCTCAATGTTCGGCGCGGATAACCGTTGAGCGTACATCTCGCGGAATAGCTTTTCGAGGAGATTCGATGGGAATACTTCTCCCACCACATCGAACACCTTGTCCGTGCCAAGTTCATTCTTGATTTCCAACAGCCGGGATAGCAGCCTTTGGAGCACACTGCCTTCGCGCGTGTTTACAGCAACGAAGTTGAAGATCAGGCAATCATGGGTCTGGCCGTAACGATGTATTCGACCCATGCGCTGCTCCAGCCGAACAGGGTTCCAGGGAATGTCGAAATTGATCATGAACCAGCAGAATTGGAGGTTGATCCCTTCGCCGGCGGCCTCGGTGGCTACGAGCACCTGAGCCTCCTCTCGAAACTCGCGCTCCGCATAAATGCGAGTTCCTGCGGTGTCCCGGTCGCCAATTTTCATGCCGCCGTGAATCTGCGTAACGGTCAGTCCCCACTCGCGTAGCTTGCCCAGCGGCCTGTCGTCTTTGCCATCACCCGCCAAGTAGTCGAGCGTATCCTTGTGCTCAGTAAACAGAAGCAGCTTCATGCGCGGATCGCCAAATATGTTGTACTCGTTCAACACTTCGCGCAGCTTTGCGAGCTTAGACTCGATCTCCCTCGCTTGAAGAGCCAGGGCGTGTTCTATGAGCTTCCCCAGACGCCGAATCTCATCACGTAGTGCCGCTGGATCGATGGACACGACAATGCCTTCGAGTTGGTCTCGAATTTCGTCCTGTTCGTCTTCAGTCAGATCATCAAAGTCGTCCGGCAGTCTGCGTTCGATTTGCTCGCGGCGGTATTTTTCGGGGTCTTCAAGGATTCGCTCTCGCTTGTCCCGCATGCGCTCCAGGCTGCGGCGAACGGCATAAACGCTCGACGCGAAGCGGCGCTGTAACATCGCCATGGTGAAACCAAGAGCACGAGCCTGCGGCGAATCGCTCGCCGCAGCCTTGGTCGACTGGTCTTCGACATAGCGCGTGAGCGCGTCGTAGAAGTCGAACTCCTCGCCATCGTGGTCAAACTTGGCCGTTCGCACGTCTCGATTGGTGAATAGCGGGTGGACCCGCCCATCCTCGTCGGGAAACGTCACGAGCGCTTCCTTAGTGCGCCGAAGATAGAACGGCGCATCGTGGCGGCGCATCGCTTCCTCTAGGCTTTTAACATCTCCGTATACGTCCCGGTCGAGGAGCGACAGGAACAAGCGGAAGTTTTCGGGATCGCCCTTGTGCGGAGTAGCGGTCATCAGGAGATAGTGATCAGTTCGATCCGCAAGCGCTTCGCCGAGTTGGAACGCGAGCGTTTTCTTATCGTGGCTGTAGGCGCTCATCTTGTGCGCCTCGTCGACAATGATGAGATCCCAGCGGCTGCGCAACAGGCTTTCCTTTGCATCCTCAATGCGTGAAATCCATGAGATCGAGGTGACAACCTGATCTTTTTCCTGCCAAGGGTTCTTTCCGTACTGACTGCGAAGTATTTCGCCGCGCATTACGTCGAACTGTTCGCGAAATTTGTCCTTCATTTCACGCTGCCATTGGAACGTGAGATTCGCTGGCGCCACGATCAGCGTCCGTTTAACGAGGCCGCGTATCTTCAACTCCTTGAGGAGCAGGCCCGCCATTATGGTCTTGCCCGCCCCCGGATCGTCCGCGAGGAGAAAACGAATGCGTGGAAGCTTGAGAAAATACTCATAGACAGCTTCGAGCTGATGGGGGAGAGGGTCGACCCGAGCTATTGATAGCGAAAAATACGGGTCGTACTCGTAGGCGAGCGCCAGACGTTCGGCTTCGATTCCGAGCCGAAAGTGGTTCGCATCCCCGTCGAATGGTTCGTTTGCAGGCGAAATTGATAATTGCGAGACCTGAACCGCATTCAGGATCGGGTCATGGACCTGCCCTGTGCGGAGGCCCTTCGCGATCAGTTTGATCGACTCGCCCATCGGGACGATTGTAATGACTTCCGCAGGTTCAGGTAGCAACGACCCACGCACTGTGACTCCGGGCAGCAATTGGTCGAATATTTTCTGCGACACCGCCTGCGTCACCCGAAGCTTTTAACGCGATCGCAGAGAGATGGACTACCCACGAAATTCTGATGGAAGGGCGAAGGCTTTATATGGTGTGTCAGCCGGTCAGCACAGCGCGGCATCGGCTCACGTGCATCCTGGCTCTCGAGTTCGATGGTGACCGCTATACTTGCCATTCTCTTCCAGAAGATTCTTCTACCTTCGTCAGCCGAACACGGATCGCTCATGACTGCCTGTCGCGTGCGAAGTAGTACCGCATTCACATGAAAGACGCAATCCTACAGCATTCGCTTGGTAGTCAACGCTCCGCCGTTAAAGCCATGTGGCGCTATCGGATTCCCCGTATGGAGCAAACGGGGCATGCCCAAGCAAATTCAAATCGTACCGAAATCTACAGGTCGGAATCGGAAGTTCCAGTGGCGGGCGGCGACTCGGCATCCGCGTTGGCCTGGACACCGACGATGTTTTCTACAACCGCCAGTCTCGCATCAATGTCGGACAGTCTCGTATTGACGTCGGAGAGTTCGCCTTCGACGCTGTCGAGGCGTGTCTCGACCCGGCCGATTCTCCGTTCGACGTCATTGAAACGTTCATCCATGCGCTGATTCATTTCTTCGAAGCGGTCATCCATGCGCTGATTCATTTCTTCGAAGCGGTCGTTTATGCGCAGGTTCATGTTTTCAAATCGGTCGTCCATGAGCAGATTCGTGTTTTCGAAGCGCAGGTCTACATTTTCGAAGCGTTCGTCCATGCGCAGGTTCAGATCGTCGATGCGCCGGTCGACGCCGGCGAATCCCTGATTCAGCGTGATCAGCGCGATCGCCGACACAGCGACGAAAACGCTCATGTGCGTCCAGTTCAGGACGAGGTGGATCGACGTGGGTCTCGCGCCCCGCCGCGGCCGGTGGTTCCGTTCGGACTGTTCCAGTGCCTTCATGCTTCTCCCTCTGGCTGAAAATGGCGAATACGGCCCGACACGCCCCGGCTGGAGGCCCGCGCAGGCCTCTCCCGGGTTTGCGCCGAAGAGTTCTCCGGCGTTTGCCGTCCAAGTATAGGCGAGGTATATGGCAAGGCGAAGAATTCGCCCGAAAAAATCCTTGTAGATTTCAGGGCTCGACCAGGTTCAATGCAGCGCGGTCGAGTGGGTTGAGTTTTTTATCTGGGTCGGGCAAGGGAATGGCGGAAAGCAGCAATCGAGTGTAGTCGTGTTTGGGGTTTGCGAAAATCTCTTCGACGGGGCCTTGCTCCACCACCGACCCGGCGTACATCACCAATACGTGATCGCAGAAATCCCGAACCACTCGCAGGTCATGGGCGACGAACAGATAGGTAAGGCCCAGTTCGGCTTGCAAATCCGCCAGCAGGTCCAGGATCTGGGCCTGTACGGACACATCGAGAGCTGACACGGATTCATCGCAAACGACGAGTCTCGGCTCAAGAATCAACGCTCGGGCGATGCCGATGCGCTGCCGCTGCCCGCCGGAAAACGCATGGGGAAAACGCGATGCGACTCCGGGGTCGAGTTGCACTTTCTGTAGCATTTCCGCCACCCGTTGATTGCGCCAGGCCCTGTCTCCCAGATCGTGAATAATCAGCGGTTCCTCAAGGATCGCCTGCACGGTCATCCGGGGATTGAGGGATGCGAACGGATCCTGGAAGATCATCTGGATTTCCCTGCGTAGCGGCAACAGTTGCCTGGGCGTCAGTCCATCGAGTTCCTGCCAGCCGTCGCGGCTGTTATAGCGCACGGCGCCCGAATCCGGATCGATGGCGCGCAGGATGGAGCGCACCAGCGTGGTCTTGCCGGAGCCGGACTCACCGACGATACCCAGGGTAGTCGACTCGTCGACATCGAAGGAAACCGAGCGCACCACTTCCTGGCCGGCAAACGACTTGGACAGATTCTCAACCGACAACAATCGGTTCACGGGGAAATCGGAGCCAGGATCGGTTGCCGCGTCCGGCATCGACGCCAGGAGGTGTTTCGTATAGCTATGCCGCGGGCTTTTCAGCACTTGCCGGACGCTGCCCGTCTCCACGACCTGTCCGTCATACATGACGACCACGCGATCGGCGATCTGCGCCACCACGCCAAGATCGTGCGTAATGAACAGAACGGAATTCTTCAGTTTGCGCTGCAGCGACCTGATGAGAACGAGAATTTCCGCTTGAATCGTAACGTCCAGCGCCGTGGTGGGCTCGTCGCAAATGAGCAACTGGGGATGGCAGATCAAGGCTATGGCTATGATCACCCGCTGGCGCATCCCTCCCGAGAATTCGAAGGGGTACATGCGCATTCTTTTTTCGATGTCCGTCAGACCTACCCGCTCCAGCATCGCTGCGGCCTCGTTCCAGGCGGTCTCGCGGCTGACCCGGCGATGGCAAAGCACGGCCTCGGCCACCTGGTCGCCGATGCGATGCACCGGCGACAATGCCGTCATGGGCTCCTGAAACACCATGCTCACCAGTCCGCCGCGCAGACCGCGCAGGCGCGGGTCGCGTTCGGCAAGCGGGGAAATCGATATCGGCTCTTCATCCCCGGGATGCAGGACGATTTCGCCGGAGACCCGCGCGGATTCCGGCAGCAGCCGCATGATGCTGTTGCCGGTGACCGTCTTGCCCGAGCCGGATTCGCCGACGACCGCGGTGATGCAATCCCGGGGCACGTCGAAGCTCACCTTGTCGAGCGCCCGCACAGCGCCGAGTTCGGTCCTGAAATCGACCACGAGGTCCCTGATGCTGAGCAGCGTCTCGCTCATCTTTCAGCAATACTCATTTTGGCGACGAGATCCTGCGACTTCGCGCAGGATGACCGATACTCCACCGTCATTCTGCGCGAAGCGAAGCACCCCCACCGTCATTCTGCGCGTAGCGAAGCGTAGTCGCAGAATCTCATTGATAAAGTGGGAACTGCTGCTCATCTTCCCCCCAAATTGCCGTAAGGGTCCGCGGCGTCGCGCAGCCCGTCGCCGAGCAGATTGAATGCGATCACGGTGACCACGATGAAGGCGCCCGGCAAGAGCAGCCAGGGCGTCAGAACGATGACCTGGTAATTCTGCGCCTGCTGCAACAGCACGCCCCAACTCACCACCGGCGCGCGCAATCCGATGCCCAGGAAACTGAGCGCCGTTTCGCCGAGGATCATGGCTGGCACGGCAAGCGTCGCCGTCGTGATGATGTGGCTGGTGAATCCCGGCAACATATGCCGAAAAACGATGCGCGTATCGTTAGCGCCCACGAGGCGCGCCGCAACGACGAAATCTTCCTCGCGCATCGCCAGAAATCTTCCGCGCACCTGTCTCGCCAGCGTGGTCCAACCAAAAAGGGACAATATGATGGTGACCCCGAAGTAGGTCGTGATGGGTGACCAGGCCGCCGGCAACGCGGCCGACAAGGCCATCCACAAGGGCAGGGTCGGGATCGATTGCAGTACTTCCGTCGTGCGCTGCACGACATTGTCGATGATGCCGCCCAGATAGCCCGCGAACCCGCCAAGCAATACGCCCAGGAACAGCGTGAGTCCCACCCCCACGATGCCGATGGAAAGCGAGACCCGCGCGCCGTAGAGAATGCGGGTGAACATGTCCCGCCCCAGGGAGTCGGTGCCGAACCAGTGGAAGTACTCGCCGCCGGTCTGGTCCACGCCGAACAGGTGGCGGTCCGCGGGGAAGATTCCCCACATTTCGTAAGGTTCGCCTTCGGCGAAGAACCGCAGTTCAAATCGCGTACTCGTGTCGTCCCGATACTCGCGCATCCAGGTATCCGGATCGATGGTCAGGTCCAGGCCGTAGACGAACGGCCGGAGGTGGAATCGGCCGTCCGCGTCGAAGAAGCGAATGTCCATCGGCGGCGCATTGATCGCCCTGGCGTTGCGTTGTTCGGGCGTGTACGGGCTGATGAATTCGCATAGCAGGGCCAGCAGATAGAGAAAAACCAGGACGCCCCCGGCGATCATGGCCAGCCGGTGGCGGCGGAATCTCAACCAGGCGAGCCGGCCGGGCGATAGCTGGTCAAGCTCGCTCATAGCGAATCCTCGGGTCGACCCAGGCCAGCAGCAGGTCCGACAGCAACATGCCCGTCACGGTGAGTACGCTCAGCAGCATGATGAGACTGCCGGCGAGATACATGTCCTGGGTGATCAGCGACTGCACGAGCAAGGGGCCCGTGGTCGGCAGATTGAGCACAACTCCCACGATCGCCTCGCCGGAGATCAGGGCGGGCAACAACAGCCCGATCGTGCTGATGAAAGGGTTGATGGCGATGCGCACCGGATACTTCAGCAGCAGCTTGAGCGGCGGCACGCCCTTGGCGCGGGCCGTCGTCACGTAGGGCTTGCGCAGTTCATCGAGCAGATTGGCGCGCATCAACCGCATGGTGACCGCCATGCCGGAGGTGCCGATCACGATGACGGGAATCCACAGGTGGGCGAGCATGTCCTTGAGACGCGCCCAACTCCAGGGCGCATTGAGAAACTCCGGGGAAAACAGGCCGCCGAAACTCAGTCCGAACCAGGTGTAACCCAGGTACATCAATATCAATGCGATGAGAAAGTTCGGCGTGGCCAGGCCGATCAGACCCGCGGTGGTGAATGCGCAATCGGCTACCGAGTACTGGCGCACGGCGGAATAGATGCCGATCGGCAGGGCGAGCAGCCAGGTGAAAAGCAAGGCGCCGACCGTGACAAGCAGGGTGTACCCCAATCGTTCCCACACCAGTTCGTTGACCGGCCTGGCGTACAGATAGGAAAAGCCCATGTCGCCCGTGATGAAGTTGCCGACCCAGCTCAGGTATTGAACCGGCAGGGGCTGGTCCAGGTTGTATTGGGCGCGCAGGTTCCGGATCCGGTCATCGGACATTTCCACACCGGTCGCCGAAAGCCGGTCGAGCGTCGAAGTGACGATGTCGCCTTCGGGCAACTGGATAACGATGAAGACCAGGACCGATATGACCGCCAGGGTCGGGATCATGCCCAACAGGCGGCGCAGCACATAGCGTCTCACCGGTCGAGATACCAGGTGGCGGGATGGTAGGCCATGGTATAGCGGGTGTCCCAGCCCCAAAGGCCGGATTCGACGACGTTTCTGAGCCGATTCGAGGTCACGACGGGTTGCGGGGCGAGTCCGACGGTTCCTATGGTCCAGACGTTCTCGGCGTTGGCGGCCAGAATTTGTTTGCCAAGCTGGACGCGGCGCTCAGGATCCATGGTAGTGGCCAGTTCGTCCGCCCAAAGCTGAAGCCGGCGAATATCGGGAGGCGGCTCCTCGCCCAGGTTGCCGCCGGTCAGATACCAGCGGGACCACTCGCTCCACATCGCCAGGCTCGCGGCGAGCTTGCGCGGCGCCCAGAAGTCCGGATTGATCGGGAACAGGATGTCGGTGGTGCGGTCCGCGTGCCATACGGTCATTTCCAGTTCGCCCGCGATCGCCCGGGAATATTGCAGTTCGCGATCGATCAGGCGCTGCCGCGCGTCGATGCCGACGGCGTTCCAGTAGCTTGTGACCAGTTCCATGGAAACCTGTTTCGGCGTTTCGGTATCGACGTACTCGACCGTCAAGGTCAGTCTTTCGCCATCGGGCAATTCGCGCATGCCGTCACCGTCGATATCCACCAGGCCGATCTCGTCGAGCAGCGCGTTGGCGGCGTCGACGTCGTAGCGGGCCCAGGCCGTCGCGAATTCCGGTTCGAAGTAATCGCTTTCGGGAATGACCGTCACCTGGCGGGGCGTGCCGCGTCCGAAGTAGATGATCTCGTTCATCTCGTCGCGATTTATGGCCATCGACAAGGCGCGGCGGAACCGGACGTCGTTGAACAGGGCGCGCTTTCGTTCGTCGGCATAGTTCATGTTGGCCTGGATCGACAGGTCGCTGCCGTGGAGCCGGTTCCAGATATTGACCTTGATGCCGCTGTCGCGTTCGCCCAACTTGAGCAGGGGAATGTCCTGGGTGGGAAGGCGGACGCCGGCGAAGTCGAGTTGCCCGGTGGACGCCTTGGCCACCGCAACCTCGTTTTCCCGCACGTCCTGCGCTTCGACGGCGTCGATGTAGGGCAATTGCCGGCCGTCCGGGTCGATCTTGAAGTAGTAGGGGTTGCGGCTATAGGTATACAGGCCGGGGGTGAGGCTTTCGATCCGGAAGGCGCGCAAGGTGGGCTGATTCACGAGGTCCGGGAACAGCCGCTTTTGCATGCTGGTCATCATGAACGCCGACCAACTGCTGAAGCCCATCTCCTCCATCCGCGCGTCGATTTCCTCGGCGCTCGCGTAGTCCGGGTGAAAATCCCTGAAATAGTGCTTCGGCATCAGGAAGAGTTCAGGGGATTGGGCGACGTAGTTGACGAAGAACGGCTTCGGCTCGGAAAAGTCGAAGACGAGCGTCCACGGGTCGATGGCGCGCAGTTTCAGGCCGATGAAGTCGGGCAGCGTGACGGGCATGAACCCGGAATTGAGTTGCAGATCGTTGACCGCGAACAATACGTCGTCGGCGCTCATCGGTTGCCCGTC
Source organism: Pseudomonadales bacterium (assembly GCA_963664805.2). Taxonomy (GTDB): domain Bacteria; phylum Pseudomonadota; class Gammaproteobacteria; order Pseudomonadales; family Pseudohongiellaceae; genus UBA9145. The sequence goes on from OY761612.1 coordinate 2,028,728, forward strand.
GGACCATTTCAATCCCCTGCGCAGCCTGACCGTCAGCCGGTGGCCGCCTTCGCCGTATGTCCAGGATTCGGCCAGGTTCGGCAAAATGGTCTTGTGGTCGGGCGAAATGGTGAACAGCCCTTCCGGACTGATGAACATGCTGCGGTCGTCGGCGATGATGCGGGCGGTCCCGCCGTAAACACCCATCGATTCGAGCGGCACGACGACCACCGGATCGCCCGGCAGTCTCCGCTCGACCGGTGGCAGACCGCGCCCTTCCAGCAAGGGACTTTGCGAAAACGAGTCGATGCCGAATTGCGAGGCTGTCCTCGCGGGTTCGAACCAGGCCTGTGGCCAATCGGATTCCGCGGCCTCGGCGGAAAGGCTCGCGCCTAGCGCGAGGGCAAGGCAGAGCCCAGCGGCGCGGCGCCGGGGCAATTTCTGCTCGGGCATTGTATCCATTGCTGTGCAGGATAAACTATCCGCGCCGAAGGGGCACGATACACTGCTCGCATAATACCGATTTTACCGAATACCGATTACTCGTTGACCCGACAAGCTCGATATGGTTGAACAGATTTTACACATGCATTCGCCGTCAATTGAGATCGGGGCGGTTCGATCATGATGATGGATGCGGCTGCACTTCTCGGATTGCTGGACCGGCTGATCAGTAGCTGGGAAAACGAGGTTGTCGAGTTCAAGCAGAGCGGGAACAGCTTTCCAAGCCACGATCTCGGTAAATATGTGTCCGCGTTGGCGAACGAAGCCAATCTCCGTGCGAAAGATCGAGCTTGGCTGGTCTTCGGAGTCGACGATAAGAGCCGTTCGGTAATCGGAACCGACTACAAGAGGGACTCGGAACATCTCCAAGCGGACAAAATGCAGGTGCGGAACGGCACCGGCGGTCTGACATTTAGCGAAATTCATGTCGTTGAACATTCCGCAGGCAGAGTGATTCTGTTTGAGATTCCCGCCGCACCGACGGGAATGCCGATTACTTGGAATGGCCACTACTACGGCAGGGCGGGAGATAGCCTGATCGCGCTTTCCGCAGACAAGCTCGACAAAATCCGTTCCCAGACAATGGAGTTGGACTGGACAGCGCGAATTGTTCCCGACGCTGTTCCCGACGCCACCATCGCCGACCTCGATGAACGCGCCTTGAAGATGGCGCGGGAGCGCATTGCGGCAAGGCATCGCAATATCCCATTTGGCGAGGCGGGTGCTGGGGATGATGCCTTTCTACTCGAAAGGGCGAGAATTACCCGAAACGGTGGGGTCACACGGGCGGCACTGCTATTGCTCGGAAAGCGCGAGGCCGCCTGACATCTCAATCCACACCTCGCCGAGATAACTTGGAAGTTGGAGGGAGAGCAGCGCGACTATGAACATTTCGGCCCGCCATTTCTGGTAACCACATCTCAAGTCTACGCACGCATACGCAACGTGCGTTTGCGCCTGCTGCCGCCTGGCGAACTCGTGGCGCACGAGATGACGAGCTATGACCAAAATGTAGTATTGGAGGCACTCCACAACTGTATCGCCCATCAGGACTACAACCAGTTGGCGAGGATCGTCGTAATCGAGCATCCCGACCGGCTGGTTTTCGAGAGCATGGGCGGCTTCTTTGAAGAGCGACCGGAAGATTACTTTCTTCGAGAGCACATGCCCCGCCGCTATCGGAATCCGTTCCTGGTTCAGGCCATGGTCGAACTAAACATGATTGACCGCATGGGCTACGGTATTCTCAATATCTTCCGCCGCCAGCGCGAGCGCTTCCTCCCATTGCCAGACTACGACCTCAACAAGCAGGACCGTGTGCGGCTGACGATTCACGGTTGCATGGTGGATCCCGCCTACAGTCATCTTCTAATGCGGGAGACCGGCTTATCACTTGCCGATGTCTTCGCGCTGGACCGGGTGCAAAAAAAGCTGAGTATCCGCGACGATGCAGTTCGCCGACTTCGACGCAAGCGCTTTATCGAAGGGAAGAGGCCCAACATACACGTCTCCGCCAAGATAGCTGCGGCGACAGCCACCAAAGCGGACTACATCCACACTCGCGCCCAAGACGACAAATACTATGCGAAGCTGATCACCGATTACCTGGAAGCATTCGGGCAGGCCGCACGCTCGGAACTCGACAAGCTCTTGATCGACAAGCTCAGCGACGCCCTTTCCACCGGCCAGAAGCGAACTAAAATCAGCAACCTCTTGACGAAGATGAGACGTCAAGGAATCATTATTAACACGGGTTCGCGAAAAAAATCCTTATGGAAAATAGCGGCATAAATTTCTATCCTGTTTTTGAAATAATGTTTGTAAAACAAAGTCTTACGCTTTACTGCAAGATGTAGTCGGAAATCCGACTAAAATTACATTTCGAGACCTGTGACGTTGCTAATTGACGAAAGAATATTATGTAAAAACAAATAGTTACGCTTTTCTGCAGATCGTATTGGAAGCGTGGCCCAAAAAATAAATGCAGAAAAGACCGGGGGAGAAGGTGAGTTGCGCGTATGGCGTGAGCACTTCACGATATGGGGTGGCACTTGAACAGGCAGAAATCAACGGCACGGTAATCGAGACACTTGGCCATGGGCATATCTCACGAAACAAAAAAGCATCTTGAATCGATTACGAATGACACTTTGGAGACGTTCGAAGCCATCGCGAATGCTGCCAGAGCCAAACTATCCGAGCGACCCGCATCTCCTGGAGACGCGCTGGTAAACGTGAATGTGGTCACTTCGTCAAACGCATTCAGGGAATTCAATAGAATAACTAGGGCGTGTTAACACTAACTGCTCCACATATGGTATGATCACTCCCCATCGACATTGGCTGTAAAGGGTGGGGGATCAAACCGGTGGAACTTACCGAGGCCCAGTATGAACGCATCGCTCCGCTGCTCCCCAAGCAGCGGGGAAACGTGAATCTTTCGAATCTGCAAGTGCTCAACGCGATCTTGTTCGTGGCCGAACACGGCTGCAAGTGGCGCGGCCTGCCGGAGCGCTTCGGCAATTGGCACACGATTTACACGCGGATGAACCGCTGGTCGAAGAACGGCGCGCTGGACCGCGTGTTCGAGCAGTTGCAGCGGGATCAAATCGTCCGCATCAAGATTGAGGCGTTCGGCCTGGACAGCACGAGCGTGAAGGTGCATCCCGACGGCACGGGCGCCCTAAAAAAAACGGTCCGCAATCCATCGGCAAGTCCCGAGGCGGTTGGAACACCAAGATTCATATGGTTGCCGCGGATGCTCGAACGGCAGTTGCCTTCACGCTCTCCCCCGGCAACGCGCACGATGCCCCGGCCGGACGCGAACTCATGAAGAAACTGGAGGAGCCGGCCGACACCGCGGCACTGGTCATGGACCGGGCCTGCGAGGGCGACGAAACGCGCCAACTGGCGCTTGACCTGGGCTTTGTTCCCGTGGTTCCGCCGAAAAGCAGCCGCGACGACCCGTGGGAATACGACAAGGAACTGTACAAGCGTCGCAACGAGGTCGAGCGGCTTTTCCGGCGGCTCAAGGGCTTCCGCAGGATCTTTTCCCGATTCGAGAAACTCGATGTTGTCTTCATCGGGTTCATCGTCTTCGTGCTCATTGTCGAGGCGCTGAGATAGTGTTAACACGCCCTAGTATTGAGAGAGTTACAATCGGGTACCGACATAGCCGAGAACTTAACGAATTTGCCCGTGAGATTGTACGCATCGGGGGAGGAACAGACTATGAAGTGGTTCTTCCTCAACACGCAAACCGGGAGGGCGTCCCTCCTGTTCTCGCTGAGAATGTGCGCAACGAACCAGAAGTAAGCACCTGGCTCGCGGATCGCGTGATGGAAATCGAGAGATTCATCGGACAGGTGCCGTCAATAGCGATATTGGTCCCCAAAGAGGACCAAGTAGAACCAATCACTACAGCACTTCGAGACGAACTAGCAGAACAAAACATCAACGTGGTGGCTTGTCCTAATGGTCAAGTGATCGCGCAGGACAACGACATACGCGTTTTCGATGTGCAACACATTAAAGGACTTGAGTTTGAGGTAGTCTTTTTCGTGGATGTCGACCGTTTGGCGGGCGTGTATCCAGATCTGTTCGACAAGTTTCTCTACGTAGGTGCAACTCGGGCGGCAACCTACCTGGGTCTGACGTGCTCGGGTTCGCTCCCATCAGCGATCTCGGGCTTGCGGTCGATGTTTACAACAAAGTGGAGTGGATAACGCAGGAGGTCAACTTGCACTACACGGCTACCCTAGAAGACTTCGAGGCAGGAACGCTGCCGGAAAGCGTGCTGCGCGATTTGCGCGAGGCTATCGAAACCGACGGCTACGCCGTGGTGGGCGGTCTGGTTTCCGGGGAAACGAGGGAGTTGCTGCTGCCTTCCATTCTGGATGACGTGGATATCGTCCGCGCTAGCGGAGAGCTGACTCCGCACGAGAAGAACACGGGAGTGGGACACCTCCAACTGGGGCTGCGGCGCCATGCGCCCTATGTTTGCGCCGACCTCGCCGCCAATCCGCTGATCGAAAGCGTGGTTGCCGAGATTCTCGGCGGCGGCGCCTGGCTCGGCTTTTACAACGGCAACGTCAATTGCCCGGGCAGCACTTTTCAACCCCTGCATTTCGACCGCCCCTATTCGTGGAAATCGCGCGAGGAAGCCGAAGCCGACGGGCAATCCTGGCCGCCGCCCACGACCACGCTTTCCTGTTCGGTCGCGCTGGCCGATATCACGGCGGAAACCGGCGCCACCGAGATCTATCCCGGATCCCAGCGGGAGACCGAGGTCGCCACGTGGACCACGAATCGTCTGAAAGAACGTCCCGACCTGCTCGAAGCCTGGGGTCCGCCGGCGCGAATGGAAGTGCCCGCCGGCGCGATCTGTTTTCGCGATCCGCGCATGTGGCACCGCGGCGTGCCGAACCGTTCCGAGCGGCCGCGGGCCATGCTTGGGCTGACCTACCACTCGGCGCGGGGCAATCATTGGCGCGGGCGCGTGGTGCACGAGGTCGCGGCCGAAGATCAGGCGCTGCTCGATGGCGACCCTTCCCTGAAGCTTCTCGACGAGGGCGGCGTGGGCGATGGCCGACTCGTCTTCCATTCCAGTTCCCGGGCCGCTTTCGAAACCGCATCGCCGCACGGGATCGATCGCAACATCCGTTTCACGGACGAGGAAGTGAACCACCTGGTCGATGCCCATTCACGAGGCGGAGCGCGCGTCTGCGCGGCTGCATGACGCCCGGTGAGCCGGGTACTTTATATTGGGGGCAGTGGGTGAGGCCCGGTCGGCGCAGCCGACAAAGAGCAAAGCTCTTTGAGGGTCGAGGCCAAGCGTTTATGAAGCGAAGCTTCATGCGCAGGCCGAGCGACACCGAGCTGTGCTCGGTGGCCGGACGAACGGCGCGCCATGGATGGCGCGACTGGGGGCAGTCGAAGCCAAGAAAGTCGCGCCAGGGACGGCTTGATTCAATCGCGGGGAAATCCTCCGAATGAGCCGGATACTTTACATCGGCGGCAGCGGCGAAATCTCTCTCGCCTGCGTCGAAGCCTCCGTCAGAGCCGGGCAAAAGGTAACGGTGTTCAATCGCGGCATCCGCGGCGAAAAATCACCCACGGAAGTCGAGCAGGTCGTCGGCGACCTGAATGACGACGCGGCTTACGCCGCGCTCGCCTTGCGCGGGTTCGACACGGTTTGCCAGTTCATCGGCTTCCACACCGATACCGTCAGCCGCGACATCGACACATTTGCCGGCCGCTGCGGCCAATACGTTTTCGTCTCCTCGGCTTCGGCGTACCGGAAGCCCTGGCGCTCGGGGTCGATCACCGAATCGACTCCGCTCGACAATCCATTCTGGGAATACAGCCAGTTGAAGGCCGCCTGCGAAAAGCTGCTGCTTCAAGCCCATGCCGCGGGCAGGCTGCCGGTCACCATCGTTCGTCCAAGCCATACCTACCGGCGCCGAATTCCGGGAACCTGCGTCCCCGGAATTCACCTGGCCTGGCGCATCCTGAACGACAAACCGGTGATCGTCCACGACGATGGCGAATCATTGTGGACGCTGACGCACGCCGATGACTTCGCCCGGGCCTTTGCCGGGCTCTGCGGCAACGAGCAAGCCCTGGGCGAAGCCTTCCACATCACCTGCGACAGCGCGCGGACCTGGAACGGGATTGTCGATCTCGTGGGCAAGGCTCTCGCGCATCCTCCCAAGGTCGTTCACGTTCCCACCGACCGGTTGATCGAATACAGCCAGCACTGGCTGGGACCGATCAAGGGCGACAAGTCCAACTCGCTCGTTTTCGACAACAGCAAGGTGCGGGGGGCGACAGGCGGCTGGCGCTGTGAAATCGGCCTGGAGGCAGGCCTCGCGTTCGCCGCGGCGATCGCCCGGAAGCAGATCGCCGATGGCTACGCACCCGACGAGCGCCTGGACGCGCTGATCGACCGGATCGTCGCTGACTGCGAATGAGCGTCCAGTCGATTGTCATTCTGCGCGCAGCGAAGCGCCCTAACTTGTCATTCTGCGCGTAGCGAAGCGGAGTCGCAGAATCTCTCCGGGCGCTGCGCCACCACCAACGAGATTCCGCGACAAAATGGCGGGATTGCCATTTTGGACGGCGCCAAGCGCCGCCCCGAAGGGGCGAGGGGCATGGATGTCCCGAGTCACTACGCGCGGAATGACAGAAAAAGGTACGAAAAATGGGTCGGAAAGTTTTCGTCGGGGACCAAGAGTACTTTCCCGGCATCGGGCGGATCCGATACGAAGGCCCCGAGTCCGACAATGCGCTCGCCTTCAAGGCCTACGACCCCGCGCGCGTGGTGGCGGGCAAGACGATGGAAGAGCATCTCCGCTTTGCCGTCTGCTATTGGCACACGTTTTGCGCGGAAGGCGCGGACCCGTTCGGGCCTGGAACCCGCAGCCACGCCTGGGCGGTGAAAACGGACGCGATGGACCGCTCGCGCGACCGGCTCGACGCCGCTTTCGAGTTTTTCAGCAAGTTGAATGTGCCTTTCTGGTGCTTCCACGACTTCGATCTCGCCGGCGAAGGCGCCTCGGTTGCGGAGTCTGAGGCAAATCTGCGGGCGATGGTCGAACTCGCCGGGGAGCGGCAGCTTGAGACGGGTTTGCGGCTGCTCTGGGGCACGGCGAACCTGTTTTCCCATCCGCGCTACATGAACGGCGCCGCGACGAATCCCGATTTCGCCGTCGTCGCGCGGGCCGCGGCCCAGGTCAAGGCGGCGCTCGACGCGACAGTTGAACTCGGCGGCGGCAACTATGTTTTCTGGGGCGGGCGCGAAGGCTATGCCTGCCTGCAGAATACCGATACGCGCCGGGAACTCGAACACATGGCGATTTTCCTGGAAAAAGCCCGCGACTACGGTCGTTCGATCGGATTCGACGGCAACTTCCTGATCGAACCCAAACCGATGGAGCCGATGAAGCATCAATACGATTTCGATGCCCAGACGGTGATCGGATTCCTGCGCCACCATGGACTCACCTTGGCGGGACACCCATTCGTGGCCTTGGCGGGACACCCATTCGCGCACCTTGGCGGGACACCCATTCGCCGCACCTTGGCGGGACACCCATTCGCGGACACCTTGGCGGGACACCCATTCGCCGACACCCTGGCGGGAGACACCTTGGCGGGACACCCATTCGCCGACACCCTGGCGGGACACCCATTCGCCCACGATCTGCGCATGGCGGCGGACGCGGATTTGTTGGGGTCGATCGACGCCAATCGCGGCGACCCGCAAAACGGCTGGGACACCGACCAGTTCCCCCTCGACCTGTACGATTGCGTCCACGGCATGATGGTCGTGCTCGAAGCGGGCGGACTCGGCCGCGGCGGGCTCAATTTCGACGCGAAAATCAGACGGGAATCGACCGATATCGAGGACATGTTCATCGCCCACATCGGCGGAATGGACGCGTTCGCGCGGGGTCTGCTGATCACCGACAGCGTCCTCGGCGACCCGAGAATGCGCCCGCTCAGGCAGGGACGCTACGCCAGCTTCGATTCCGGCGACGGCGAACGCTTCGAGAACCGGGAACTCGAACTCGCCGCCCTGCGCGACATCGCCGCCGCCGCGGGCGAGCCCGCCCAAATCAGCGGCAAGCACGAACTGGTGGAAAATCTCATCAACGATCACATCGCCCGCGCGGCCCGCTAGCCGCGTCGCCCGCTAGGTGTCTGGCATTTCCCTCCGCGGCGGCCGGCTCCATCGCAAGCCCCGAAACCGCGCGAAATCCCGATCGAGCGTAATCCACTCGCAGCCGCTCTCTATGGCCAAAGCGGCGAAATTGGCGTCCGGTACCAGGTTGCCGGATACTTCGGCTGTCCGATAGAGGCCCATGAAGATGTCCCAGTGGCGCGGACCAGGGTTTGCGGGCACACAGTGCGGTTGACAACGGACCGCGTTGGCGAATTCAAGCGCGTGGTCCGGAGGGCTCGGCAGGAAGCGTGCTCCCGGGCGTCGTCGCGATACGCCAAGACAAGGATGTTTACATCAGGCAGGACCATTGCGCGGCGCATCTCATCCCCTGCGCAAGCGGGGCCGCGCGCTACCCCGCGGCGATGAAATCGGCGGGGCTGATCGACGCCACGTAATCGCCCGAAAGCCGGATCACCATGTCGCCAGAGTCGTAGTCGCCGTCGCCGTTGACATCGATCGCAATCCAGGTGAGGGCGGTGGCGCCGTTTCTGGTTTCGGCGATCACCGCTATCGGGTGCCGATTGGTGTCGCGGCCCAGGACGCCGGACACGGCATCCGTCACAGTCTCGAACAAACCGTCCGCATTGGCGTTGAAATAGTTGTATATGGTCGTATTGTAATGCAGGGAGGTATCGGAATAGTCCACCGCGAAGCCACTTACCGTCGTATCGGCGGTGCCGTCGCCGTCGGTGTCGAGCGAACCGTTTTTCTTGATGACTCCCCGCAATCGGGCGAACAAGTCTTTCGGCAGCGCGATCGTGTCGTCGTTCCCCGGCACCGCCCCCCAATCGTAGATATACTCAAAATGATAGATTTGATCTGTTGCTTCCCAAGTTGAATACCGCAGACTGCGCCAATCTTCCGACGGGGTAATGACGGCATCCTCGGTCGTGGTGTATTCGAACGTATCGTTCCCGCCTCCGCCGGTTAAGCGATCAGCGTGCAAGCCGCCCCGAATGATGTCGTTGCCCTGCCCACCTCTCAGGTAATCTTTGCCTCGACCGCCCAGAATGATGTCATTCCCGGACCCACCGTCAAGAGCATTGTCTGCCAATGGGGAACCCAGAATTTCGACGTCTTGACTGATATGGTCCAATCTAATCGTGACTCCGCCGGAATTCTCCCTGGCGTCGACCAATTCCAGCTTGTCGAACGCCTCGGTGCTGTCACTGTCGAACCGGCCCAGCACCATAACCGCATTGCCCGTGATTTTGATGGATTCAAGCGATTCGTTGTCCGTGGCCGCGTTGGTGTCCACTATATTGACCCTGCCGATTGAATATTGCTGCGCTTGAATCAGCTTGGAGAATCCGCGTTCCTCGAGTTCCTGGACGTTGGGGTTGATCACGCGCGCATCGATAATCATTGTCGGCGTGTCGTCGGCAAGGGTCAGGTCCAATCTGGCATGATGTCTGCCGATATCCTCTGACCACGAATCCTCCGGTTGGCCTTCGTACCTGAAAGAGATGGTGAAGACGTGGTTGTTCGCGTTTGCATAAACGGCGCCCGTTTCCTCTTTCAAATCGACTCTCACCTGGGCAAAGGTTCGGTCGGTTGCGGACCCCCACACGGCGAACTCCCGGCCGGGCGATACGTTTTTCAATTCGACGCCGCCCGTTGCGGTGCTTTTGGTGATCTTGATGCTTTCGACCCCAAGCCGCTCCACATCGTAGGCGCCGGCGCCACCGGAAACGTCGAGTATCTCGAAGCCGGCGTAGATCGATCTTTCCTTGCCGTCGCCGTCCTTGTAAGCCACATCGGCGGCGCCGTTTGTGAGCCACAGGGTATCTTGGCCCGCGCCGCCGTCGACGCGGCTCCTGGAATTGCCGCCCGCGGACTTGTAGGTGTCGTCTCCCGCGCCGAGATTGATCGATATCCCTTCCTCCCGGAAAATGGCGACTTCGGCCAGGTCGTCGCCCGAACCGCCCGCAAATGAGGTCACCTTTGATTGGATGCCGTGCGCCTTGACGTTGCCGGCAGCGCCCGAGGCGTCGATCACGGTCAAATCCGCCTGACCGGCGACGTTGGTTTCCAGCGACGCCGCGCCGGATACGGTGACGGTCTCGAGAGAGGTGGTGGACCAGTTGTCCTCAACGTCGTCCCTGCCGTCGCCACGCTCCATGACCAGGAAATCCGCGGTGGCGGGGTCCGCGTCTCCGCTGTCCGCCATTGAAATCACTACACCGAAATTTATTCCTCCGGACCAGGAATAGAAGGTGACCCATTTGCCGGCGGCGATTTTCTCGTTCCTCACAGATATTAATATTGTGGGGGTCAGGACGATTTCTCCTCCGGCGGCGTCTCCGTTCGTATCGACATAAAACTCGCCTTTCGAGTCGCCGCTGTACGCATCCAACTGCAAACTCAACGATGCCGAGCCCGAGACGGTTAAATGCTCGACCTCGCTTTCCAGGCTGAACCGGGAAGCCGCCGAAACGTCGATGGCGAGCGTCTTGACTACGGACTTCGCGTCGTCGTCCGCCGTCAGCTTCAGGACGCCTTCGGTTGCGTAGGCGGCGCCTCTTTCACTCAACGCCCGCTGGGCGCCGAACGCCGCCGCGTTCACGGTCAAGTTTTCCAAATCGCCGTATTTCAACTCCGCGATGCCGGCGGCGGAGGACAGGCTCATGGCTTCCAGCGCGTCGGAAGAAACGGTCAGGCTCGCGAATCCGCTCGCGGACACAGTCGTCAGCGATCCGGACTTTCCGCCCGCGCCGTCGGCGTCGATGACGACCGCGTCGGCTCGCGCGTCGACGGTTGCCGAAATGGTATGGCCGCGGGTGGCGATCTCCACCGATTGTCCCGTTCCCCCGCCGGTTTTCAGATCCAGCGCGCCGCCCGCGCCGTCGACGAGTACGTTCCCGCCGGGGTCGCGGGCGAAGGCGACCGCCGCCCCATCGACCTTCACTTCCGCGTCTCCATCCATGCCATGGCGGCCGATTTCGACCGACTCCAGGCCGTCCCATTGGGTCAGGTCGACTTCGACCGGGCCCCGGGCGTTGATGCGGACATGCTCGACGCTCGACACATCGGCGTGCCGGGCGGAATCGAGTTCGAGCCCGGCGGTGTCGGCGGAATAGATTTCCAGCGTGTCGTAGCCCGCGCCGCCGTCGACGGTATCGTAATAGTCCAGAGTGTCGTTGCCGTTGCGGTCCGGTTCGGCGACGATCAGGTCGTCCTCCGCGGTGCCCTTGATGTTGTCGCGCGCATTGGTTAGCGGGATTGGATCGCGCGGGTCGAGGCGGCCGGCGAATCCGTCGATGATGTCGTCGAGGCCCGTGGCGCTGTCGACGCCGCGCAGCACCCGGCCGCTCGGGCCGCTTTGGCGCAGTTCGACGGTGTAATACTCCGCGACCTCGATCCTGTTGGCCAGCGCCAGCGCGACCGCGCCGAGTTCGCCGAAGGCCGGATGTTCCGCGCCCCTCGCGCCGATCTCGTCCAACGCCTGCAACGCGGCCAGTGCGAGCGCGCCGCGGCTCATGCCCTCGTTCAGCAGCCCGGCGGCGATGTCCGCGGCGGCGGCAACGACCTCGGCGGGCACGGCCTCGCCGGCCAGCAGGTCGCCAAGCAAGGAAGAAGCGAATTCCCCGTTGGTCAGAAAGGCCGGATAAGCGGCCAGGAAAGCCTCGGAGGCCGCGATGCGGTTCGCGATGTCCTCCAGCGAAAGGCCGCCTTCATGCGCGACGGTCCACTCGTTGAGCAGGTCGGCGCCGGGGGCGCTGCCGAGCATGACGACCGAAAGGCCGATCAGGCTGGTTCTGGTTTCTTCCGTGACGGACAATTTTCTTTTCCCGATGAACATCGCAAAAAACGCCACCAGATTAGCACCTTGCGTGAAGAATACAAAACACAATTGCGGGCGGAGGCCATCCGCAGTCTCCAAGACAGGCGCCTGATGCGAGCTGAATTTGTGTTGGACAGGCGGAAAAGCGGAAGCGGCGACTGGCTCCTTGTGGGGTTGGGAAGTTCTCCCGGGCCGCGCGCTACCCCGCGGCGATGAAATCGGCGGGGCCGATGGACGCCGCGTGATTGCCCGCCAGAATGATAACCATGTCGCCGCAGGGGTCGAAGTCGCCGTCGCCGTCGGTGTCGGTGTCGAGCGGGCCGTTTTTCTTGATGACTCCCCGCAGCCCGGCGAACAAGTCCTTCAGCAGCGCGATCGTGTCGTCGTTGCCTTGTTCAGACCCCCAATCCTCAATGTTGTCCCAGCCGCCAAATTCAAACCAAGAAATGCTTTTCCGCCCGTTGTGCGTGGAATCCGAGACCTTGGTATACACAAAGGTGTCGTTTCCACCGTTGCCCCACAAGTAATCAAGTCCAACGCCGCCCCGAATCGTGTCGTTCCCGGCGCCGCCGAATATGTGGTCGCCCGATTGGGCGGCGCCTGAATTGCCCGCGATACTGTCCGTACCCAGCAGAACAAGATCTTGCGTCAGGGCTTGGAAATCCAGTTTCACACCGGCGGTATTCTCCGAGGCATCGACAATTTCCAGTTCGCTGAACATGCCGCCGGTGCCTTGCGGCTGGAGGAAAAACCACGAATCGCCGGTTACCTTGATCGCTTCGAGCGTGGACGATCCGTCGGGATCCTGCAGGTAAACGTTGTTGCGGTAAAATGTCGAATAAAAATCCTTTGTGAATAATGGATAAGTGGTGCTGAAAGTCTACTCTTCGAATCTCGGCGAATAAGGATTGATCGCGCTCGAGTCGAAGACCACCGTCGGCAGGTCGCCGTCAAAGGTTATTCGTGTAAGGGTTCGGATGCTACCCGTCCCGCCAATGTACGGACCCTGCGCCACGAGGGAGACGGTGATCGAGCCGTCGCCCGCTTGCGGGAACGGGACGCCCGGCTCGTCTTTCAGTTCAACCTTCAACTGGGTCTCGACCCGCTTCGCGCTTGAGGGCGCGGTCACGACCAGCCCCGCGCCGGGCGGCAGGTTCAGCAATTCGACACCGCCCTCGGAGGTGCTCGCTTTGACGACCACCTTGTCCACGCCGAGCTGCTCGACATCGTATTTGCCGGCACCGCCGGAAACGTCGAGAATTTCGAAACCGGCGTAAATCGACTTGTCCTTGTCTTCGGCGTCCTTGTACGTCAAGTCCGCTGCACCGTCCGTCAGCCACAGCGTGTCTTCGCCTTCGCCGCCGTCAACGCGGCTCTTGGCGTTGCCGCCCGCGAACCGGTAGGTGTCGTTCCCCGCGCCGAGGTCGATGACGATTCCCTCCTCCCGGAAAGCGGCGACCCCGGCGAAGTCGTCGCCCGCGCCGCCCGTGAAGGATTCCACTTGGCGAGCTATGGGAGCTATGGGACACCCATGCTATGGGACACCCGTGACCAAGCATAACCCCGGACACGCGGGCCGGAAAACATCCGGGAGCAAACAACCAACCGATTTCACTGGGATTTGGCTTTTCGGAAATTCTCGACTATACCTATCCGCAAGACCTCCACCGAATTGCAGGCAGAGCATGACCAGGCCCCGTTCCCAAATCGTGTCGCTGGCCGACACCGAGTTCTACCACTGCGTCTCCCGCTGCGTGCGGCGCGCCTTCCTGTGCGGCGACGACAGCTACACCGGCGAGAATTTCGACCACCGCAAGCCCTGGCTGGTCGACCGCCTGAAGCTGCTCGGCGAAGTCTTCGCCATCGACATCGCCGCCTACGCGGTGATGAGCAACCACTACCATGTCGTCCTGCACGTCGATCCGGCCCGCGCCCGGTCCTGGAGCCGGGACGAAGTCATCCACCACTGGCTGCGCCTGTACAAGGGCGACCCGCTGGCGCATTGCCACCTGCGCGGCGAACTGAAGTCCGAGGCGGAATTCCGGCAACTGGACCTCGTCGTCGAAACCTGGCGCGAGCGCCTGACCAGCATCAGCTGGTTCATGCGCTGCCTGAACGAATACATCGCCCGCAGGGCCAACAGGGAGGACGACTGCGCGGGGAGGTTCTGGGAGGGACGGTTCAAGTCCCAGGCGCTGCTGGACGAGGCGGCCCTGCTGTCGTGCATGGCCTATGTCGACCTGAATCCGGTGCGGGCCGGAATCAGCGAAACGCTGGACGAATCGGATTTCACTTCGATTCAGGCGCGCGTCCGGCGGTTGTCGGCGGAGAAGCCCGGTACGGCGAACCCTCCGGCTCCCGGGCTGATGCGGTTCCGAACCGGGGCGGAACGCGTTGAAGGATCATCCTCCCTGCCGATCGGTCTGCGCGATTACATTGAACTGGTGGACTGGACGGGCCGGACCGCGCGCGCGGACAAGAAGGGTTTCATTCCCGGCGATGTCCCGTCCGCCCTGTCGGACTTGAATCTGAACGGGGCGCAATGGCGGACGCTGGCGCTGGAGATTCAAAAGGAAGCGGTCACGATGTTCAACGGCTTGGACAAGCTTGCGGCCCGGGAAAGGAGCGTGACTGGAAAAGCCGCCTAGTCCGGGCCGGCCCTCGAAATCATGCCTGAACGGGCAACGTTGCCCGTGCCCGCGAAAAAGATTTCCGGTTTTCCAATCTCGAAGTCGCTTCAAACTTCTCCAATCGGCTCCCAAATAGAACTGGCTCCTTGTAAGAATGGGTGTCCCTGAAGACTCTGAAGACTCGGTGTCCCACGGTTGCCAGGTTCCAATACAGGATGGGTGTCCCAGAATAATAATACAGGATGGGTGTCCCAGAATAATACGCAGCGAAGCGCCCCCCTACGTCATTCTGCGCGTAGCGAAGCGAAGTCGCAGAATCTCGGCAAGGTCCGCAACATCGCCAACGAGATTCTGCGACTGCGCGCAGAATGACGTAAGGTGGAAGTTAGGCGAGCGGTGAATCGACGTCAACGGCCTGACCTGTTTCGATGGATTGCTGTCCAGCCAGCCCGATCAACACCGACATCAGGCCGTCCCGGGTCGTCACCGCCGCAGGCATGTTTTCGCGAATCGCGTCGATGAACTCCCGATGTTCGAGAAAGCTCGAACCATGATGAAACCCGGTATGCCTGACGCGCGCATCCATCGAAACGGGAATCGAATTGCCCGATCCGCCCTCGCGCTTGCCGACATACAACTCCTCGCCGGGCACGGTGGTTTCCAGCTTGCCGGCGTCGCCGGTCACGGCGATGTCCTGCTCGTGCCGGGAGCCTTCCGCGAACATGCATAGATCCAGCATCGCCCGCGCGCCGCTGTCGTATTCCACGATGACGTAGGCATTATCGAGAATGTCGGGAACCTCGCCGTCGTAGATTTCGTCGAGGTGATTGACCGACTGGGCGCCGGACGCCAGTACGCGAGTCGGTTTCCCCGGCACGACCAGGTTCATCAGATCGAAGAAGTGGCAGCATTTCTCGACCAATGTGCCGCCGGTGTTCCGGTTGAACCGGTTCCAGTCCCCCACTTTCCTGAGGAAAGGAAATCGATGTTCGCGGATGGCGCACATCTTCACCCGGCCGACTTCGGGCAAATGCGCGAGTAACGCACTGACGGTCGGGATGAATCGATATTCCAGCCCCACCCAGACGATTCCCTTGTGCGCCCTTGCCGCCGCGTCGACTTCGACGGCATCGGCGAGCGTGGTGCACATGGGTTTTTCCAGCATGACGTGCAAGTCAGTCGCGAAGATATCCCGCATGACATCGATGTGCGTGTAATTGGGCGAAGCGACGACCAGGGCGTCGACGTCCCCGGCGCCGAGAATCTCCCGGTAGTCCGAATGCACGCGCGGCGAGAAGCGGCCGCCGCAGGCCTTGAGAGCCCATTCGCGGGGCTCCTCGTTTGGGTCGGCCACGGCGACGATTTCAACGTCGTCCATTGCCGCGAGATTGCGAATGTGTTCGCAACCCATCATGCCGGTGCCGATAATGCCGTAACGAATGGTCAATGCCCCCGCTCCTCGCAAGCGCCGCCCGCTCAAAGACGGAAAGTCGCATTAAAGCAGAAGCGAGGCCGGAAAAACTCATTGGATTCCACGCAATCGCCGATGAGATTCCGCGACGGCGCGCGGAATGACAAAAACAGGCGCCCTGCTCAAATTCGTCATTCTGCGCGCAGCGAAGCGCCCCCTCCGTCATTCTGCGCGCAGCGAAGCGGAGTCGCAGAATCTCAGTGGACTATTCCATTATCGATTCAAGCACCTTTCTTTGCGGGCTCCTGTTACTATGAATCTCCAACTAAACGAGAGTCGTAGAGGCCAGTCCGCATGACAAGACAATTCTCATGGCTGCTCCTCCCCACAGTACTTGGGCTTGCCTCCGCCGCGAATGCGCAGACCGGGATGTTCGAGGGCGATTGGCGCTATTACGGCGGCGACAGCGGCAGCACCAAGTATTCTTCCCTGGATCAGATCGACGCGGACAATTTCGGCGAACTTGAAATCAAGTGGCGCTGGCAATCGATAGACGGCCGCTTCGATCTGGACCAACTGAAGACCGAGTACCCGAATCTCCTGGTCGCCAACGACGTACCGGAGGTCAGCATCAACGGGCTGAAAGCCGCCCCACTGGCGGTGGACGGCGTGCTCTATATCTCCACGCCCTTGTACCAGGCGGCCGCCGTCGATGCGCGGACCGGCGAAACCTTGTGGACCTACGATCCCCGCAGTTACGCCTCGGGCATTCCGATCATGATGCTCGGTTTCAGCAATCGCGGGCTGGCGTATTGGTCGGACGGCGAAAGATCCCGGGTCGTGTGGGGAACCGGCGACGGCTACCTGGTTGAAGTCGACGCCGCAACCGGCGAACCGATACCCGGATTCGGCGAAGGCGGCAGGGTGGATCTCATCGCCGGCATTCCCCGGGCACGGCGCCAGGCGCCGATCAATTACTCGGTGACGTCGGCGCCGATAATCGTCGGCGACGTCATCGTCGTGGGATCGGCGATATCGGACCAGCCCGACTACAAGGAAATGCCGCCCGGTCATGTGCGCGGCTTCGATGTGAACACGGGCGAACTGTTATGGACTTTCCACACCGTTCCCCAGCCCGGGGAACTCGGTAACGAAACCTGGGAAGACGGCTCCTGGGAGTATAGCGGCCACGCCAACGTGTGGACATTGATGAGCGCCGATACCGAAGCGGGCATCGTGTATCTGCCGATCGGTTCTCCCACGAACGACAACTATGGCGGACACCGGCTCGGGGACAATCTCTTCGGCAACAGCCTGGTGGCGCTCGATGCGAATACCGGCGAGCGGCTCTGGCATTTTCAACTGGTGCACCATGACCTCTGGGACTACGACCCGCCGGCGGCGCCGAACCTGATCGACATCACCGTGGACGGCGAACCGGTCAAGGCGGTCGCCCAGGTAACCAAGCACGGATTCGTCTTCACCTTCGACCGCATTACGGGCGAACCCGTGTGGCCCATCGAGGAACGGCCGGTTCCCGCATCCGATGTGCCGGGGGAACGCGCATCGCCGACCCAGCCCTTTCCGACCAGACCTCCGCCGTTCGAACGCCAGGACCTGGGCATGGACGATCTGATCGACTTCACGCCGGAGTTGCGCGAAGCCGCCGTCGCAATGCTCGAACAGCATCGCTACGGGCCGATTTTCACACCGCCTTCGCTCCCCGCCGAAACCAGTTTCGGCACGATTCACATGCCGGGATACATCGGCGGCGCGAACTGGATGGGCGCCGCGGCCGACCCGGAAACAGGCATCCTTTATATACCCTCCGTCGCCACCCCGAGCCGCTCCGGACTGGCGGTGCCGGAGGCGGAGGACGCCACCTTGAACTACGTGCGCAATGTCACCACGAATCTGCGCCCCCGCGGCCTGCCCCTGATCAAGCCTCCCTATGGGCAGATTACCGCGATCGACATGAACGCGGGCGAAATCCTGTGGCAGGCGCCGAACGGAGCGGGAGCGCCCGGCGTGCTCGACCACCCGCTACTCGCGGATCTGGACCTGCCCCCGCTAGGCAACGGCTGGGATCAGGTACTGGTGACGAAGACCTTGCTGATCTCGGCGCAAAGAACGCCCGACAGGGAAGGCAGCTACCCGCTGGTGGCGCGCGACAAGCAAACCGGCGCGACGATCGCCCAGGTGTCGCTGCCGGCCCAGCCAATCGGCCCGCCGGTGACTTTCAGCGTCGACGGCCGGCAACATGTGGCGGTTACCATACTCGGATCGCCGCCGGAAATGGTGGTTCTGGGGCTACCATGAGTATAGCGGCGGCAATGAACTTTCCGATTCGAGGCACGTCATCGCATTTGGCTGGATATTGGCCGTTTCTGTTGTTAACGTCCTGCCTCTCCGCCAACAGCGCCCTGGCGCAACAGGGAGCCATGGACGGCGAATGGCGCAACTACGGCGGCGATGCCGCGCACACGAAATACTCGCCGCTCGACCAGATCAACGCGGACAACGTGCAACGCCTGCAAGTCGCCTGGACCTGGGATTCCCTGGACCAGGAGTTGCGGGAAAACAACGAGGTCATTCAAAACCGCGGTTCGTTCCGGACCTACGCCTATGAAGTGACGCCGCTGATGGTGAACGGCGTCCTGTACACGACGACCTCGCTCGGCCAGATCGCGGCCATCGATCCGGCTTCCGGGGAAACGCTCTGGAGTTTCGACCCGGTGCTTTATCTCGACGGACGGCCCGCGGTGCACGGGTTCATGACGCGGGGTCTCGCGTATTGGACCGACGGCGAACAGGAACGGCTGTTTTACGCCGGCGGCCGCACTTACCTGCTATCCGTCGATCCGGCGACCGGCAGGCTGGATCCGAACTTCGGCCGCGCCGGCCGTGTCGATCTCAAGCGCGGACTCGGCAGAACCATCGATCCTTCGCTCTATGCGGTGAGTTCCCCGCCCGTCGTCGTCGGCGACGTTGTCGTGGTGGGTTCGGCCATGACGGAAGGCACCGACTATCGCGAGGCGCCGCCCGGTCATGTGCGCGGATTCGATGCGCGCACGGGCGAGATGCTTTGGATTTTCCATACGATTCCCCAACCCGGCGAGTTCGGCGCCGATACCTGGCCCGATGAAGCCTGGGAATACACCGGCGGCGCCAACGTCTGGACCCTGATGAGCGCCGATGAAGAACTGGGGCTGGTCTATCTGCCGGTGGGAACGGCGGTGCCCGACTACTACGGCGGCCACCGCCTCGGCGACAACCTGTTCGCCAATTCCCTCGTGGCCTTGCATGCCGACAGCGGCGAGCGGGCCTGGCATTTCCAGTTCGTGCATCACTCGGTGTGGGACTACGATCCGCCGGCCGCCCCAAACCTCATCGACATCGTGGTCGATGGCCGTCCGGTCAAGGCGGTGGCGCAAATCACCAAACAGGGCTTCACCTTCGTCTTCGATCGCGAAACCGGCGAGCCGGTATGGCCAATAGAAGAAAGAGCGGTGCCGGGCTCGACGGTTGCGGGCGAGTTCACTTCGCCGACCCAGCCTTATCCGACCAGGCCGCCGCTGTTTCTCACCAATGGCGCCACCGAAGACGACCTCATCGACTTCACGCCGGAACTGCGGGCGGAGGCGTTGGAGATTTTCAACGAATACAATAGCGGCCCGCTATATACGCCGCCCGCGTCGGGAGACAACATCATCCGTCCCGGCTGGAGCGGCGGCGCGAACTGGTGGGGCGCGGCCTTCGACCCGGAGACGAACCGCCTGTTCGTGCCTAGCTGGGCGCATTTTTCCACCGTGAACATCAGCCCGCCGGAATCTCCCGATTCCGATTTGACGATTCGGCCGCAAGTGCGCCAACTGAGCGGCCCGCGCGGCTTGCCGCTTTTCAAACCGCCCTACTCGCAACTGGTTGCCTTCGACATGAATCAGGGCGAGAAACTCTGGCATGTGCCGGTCGGAACCGGGCCCACCGATCATCCCGACCTGCAAGGCCTCGAACTGGCGCCCATGGGCAATTTCGAAAAGCTCGGCGGCCCGCTGCTGACCAAAACCCTGCTCTTCATCGGCCAGGGCTTCGAGACAAACCGCCTCGGCGTCTACGACAAGGACACCGGAGAAGAACTGTGGTGGCTGCAACTCCCGGCCCGCTTCCACGCCGCCCCCATCACTTACCTGGCGGACGGCAAGCAATACATCGTCTTCGCTCTCGGCGGCGGCCCCGGCGGCGAACCCGAACGCCTGATGGCCCTGGCACTGCCTTGAACGACAGCAATTCTCAATTTGACGTACAGTCGGCACCCCATTCGCCAAGCAAGCGGCTCCGAACCGTCGCCGTCTGGTGGGCTGTGTTCAGCGGACGCCGTGAATACTTCCCTGTAGGCTTCGGGCTCGGCGTCCTGCCTCGCACGCCCGCTGAACACAGCCCACCAGACGGCGACTCACGCGGTGCAGGCCCGGAAAGACGTCATTCTGCGCGTAGCGAAGCGCAGTCGCAGAATCCATGTTCCGGCAAAGTGAGAATTGCTGGCAAGCAAGCTTCTGTCGTGAACGGGCAGGGTCAAGAAAATGTACTATGATATTTGTTGCTGGCTCACAGCGGAATGACTCGGTCCAACGGCTCTCCGAGTTGCTTGGATCAATTCCGCCGCCGATGTTCCATGCATATAGCGCTTACGAAATTCCTTTTAGGACTATGACGACAACTGAATCAGCGGAAGGCGGGGAGAAATGACGGCCTGGATGTCCCAATATCAAGGAAAGCTGGACTTGAGGCCCGCGTCTGCGGACGAAGACGATTTTCCATCATTTAAAGGACCATGTGCGCTGGAAGACAACGACTTCCCCTTTGAGGCGATCAGTCAAATTGCCGCTGTCGAGAGTTGGCGGAAGGAAATCAATCGGCCGACGTACCACATCCATAAGTGGTGGGCACAGAGGCTCGGGACAGTCTTTCGGGCAATTGTGCTCGGTGCGCTCGCGCCTTCTGGAACTAATGTGCTCGAAGCTTTTTATCGCCCTGTCCATTTAAGAAACAAAGTTGTCTTCGATCCCTTCATGGGTAGTGGCACAACAATCGGGGAAACGCTCAAGCTTGGGGCGCGCGCAATAGGCCGCGATATTAATCCGGTTGCGTACTTCCTGGTACGGAACGCACTTGCCATTCATGATCGCAAAGCCATTGTCGAGACATTCCAGAGTATCCAGCACGATGTGGCTGAAACCCTCAAGACATACTACAAGACCCAACTTGAGGACGGCGCGCAAGCCGATGTCTTGTACTATTTCTGGGTCAAACAGGTCGACTGCCCGAAATGCAAGGCAAGCGTCGACCTCTTTTCGACCAGGATTTTCGCGCGCCACGCCTACGCCAAACGTCATCCGGAATCTCAGGCCACTTGCCCTTCTTGTGGAGAAGTGAATCAGGTGGACTATGATGCCCACAACGCGGTCTGCTCAGGTTGCTCACTGGAATTTAATCCACAAAAGGGGCAAGCAAATGGGCAGAAGGCCACTTGCCCGGAATGTTCTCACAGTTTTCTGATCGCCAAGACAGTCCAGAAAAAGAATTCCCCACCAGCGCACCGCCTCTACGCAAAGCTCATTCTCCTCCCCGACGGACGAAAGCAATACTTGGCCGCAAACGAAACGGACCAAGAACTTTATTTGAAGGCTTCTGAAGTTTTGGCCAAGCGACGTGATGCGTATCCCGTGGTTGCTCTGGAGTCTGGCTACAATACAAACCAAGTGCTTAGGTACAACTACCGTTATTGGCACGAGATGTTCAATGATCGGCAGTTGCTTTGCTTATCGATTCTAGCCGAACGCATAAGCAAAGTGCCTGATCGAGCGCTCAAGGATCTGTTCACCTGCCTTTTCTCTGGCGCTCTCGAATTCAACAACATGTTCGCATCCTACAAAGGTGAAGGCACTGGTGCGGTTCGCCACATGTTCGCCCACCACATCCTTAAACCCGAACGCGTTCCACTTGAAGCTAATGTTTGGGGGACGGCTAAAAGTTCCGGTTCGTTCATGACAATGTTCGAGGGGCGCATTCGTCGAGCTTTGGATTATGCCGACAACCCATTTGAGTTGCGGCTCGTCGATAGTGGGCGCCGCAGGAATACTGAGAAGGTTTATGGTCTTTCCGAGCCTCTGGGTTCGGATATTGCTGCTGACTTCGATGCCTTTGAAGAGAGTAAACGCGTTTATCTGTCTTGCGGCGATTCCAGTCAGACTGACCTGCCGGATGGAAGCGTGGATGCCATCGTTAGCGATCCGCCCTTCTTTGACAATGTTCATTACTCCCAACTCGCCGACTTCTTTCATGTGTGGCAGCGTCATATCCTGGACGACCAAGGGCAAGGACGGTCTCGGACTACACGCTCAAGCGCCGAAGTGCAAAGTGCCGATGCCGATACCTTTACCCAGCGACTTTCAAAGGTCTGGGGTGAAGCCCATCGAGTCCTGTCCGATGAAGGCGTACTTGTTTTTACTTACCATCACTCGCGTAACGAAGGCTGGAGTTCAGTTCTCCATGCCATTATGAAGGCAGGGTTTGCTATCACGGCCGCGCATCCAATCAAGGCCGAGATGTCGGTAGCCATGCCCAAATTCCAAGCCAAGGAACCGATCGATCTCGACATAATTCTGGTATGCCGCAAGCGATCCACCCTCCCATCTCTGAAATGGAACGGAGACCTGTGGGACACCGTCCTTCCAATAGCATATGGCCAGGTAGCGCGGCTAAGAAAACTCCCGCGCAAACTCAGTCTCAACGATGTTCGGATTGTTGTAATGGCTCAGTTGATCCGGCAACTGTCACGAATGCGTGAATCGAACGTGGCCCTCTCTCTCCTGCAAACGAGCGAACCAGAAATCGAGGACGCGATTGAGAACTTGAATGCTCCCTATGCTGAAAATTTCAAAGAGGTAAATTCGTGAGCCTTGTATGCACCGTATTCAAGGAATGTGTCTCTGCCATGCGCAACGGTATCCTTATTGAGCGCAATGACCGAAACGACAAGGAATTCCATTTCCAGAACTGGTTCAAGTCCCGCCTTGATGACGTGGGTGAGAACTACGATGAATCCGGCCGCAACACTTATCCCGATTTCAAGCTCGTTCGCTACTGTGAAGGGTTCGAATTGAAAGGACTGGCTTATCCGGGCCGGGATGCCGACTATGACTGCAATAGCCAGGTCCCATGCGGCGAGCACGATGGACGCCAAGTGTTCTATGTATTTGGCCGTTATCCAAAAAAGCCGGATGGCAATCGATACCCCGTTCTGGATCTGGTAGTTTGTCACGGTAGTTTCTTGAACGCCGACAGTACTTACGTTCACGAAAATAAGAGCTTTCGGGGGATTGGGAGCTACGGCGACATACTGGTGCGGGATCGGAAGATGTATGTTGCGCCGACGCCATTTGCCTTGGCCGATGGCACGGCGCATCACCGCACACTAATTCTTCCCGCTGACATGCCGGTACACAATGACTTGGTCGAAGTTTCGAGCCTGACACGGCGGGAAGTCGAGCGAATGGTAGCTTCCTACAATTTTGATTTGCGCTCCAATGAACTCAAGACAACTCTGGTTCCAAACCCCTCCGCCGGCGCCGAACATTTCTTCAAGGCGTATCGACTGCGGGGCGACCCCATCGCGCCATTGACTTTACGCGAGCGCTCCCGCGAAATCGCAGAACAAGCGTACCAGTACCTAATAGATGGGGACTAAATGGCTCAATCCGTAGAACCTTCAGAGTACGTCATACATCAGGCAATAATTTCAGTTAGAATTCTGAACGCACATTCACTAGATCATGGTTATCCCAGTGACTTGCCTCGTCTTCAAAACTACTGGCAATCTGCTCCAACATGTTTGCAGTGAATGGGTGTTCGAAAGCAACATCCCGAGCCCAGGTTCGATATTGTGCAGCAAGTTCGCGCTCTTGTTCCCCTCCGTCCCCCCGAGTAACTACCCCACGGGAGTTGTGTTTTCCCACCAACATACCCGTCGCAATTTCTTGGGACCCAACATTTTCGATAGCTTCTCGAACCGGTTCACAAGGCCAAATTCCATCTCCACCGGCAGGGCAGTGGGCAAGAAGGCGACCAATCATCTGATCACCTATATCGACACGCCCATACTGACGCGCGAAGGTTCGTACTTTCTCTACCCAATCAAATAGCTGTTCTGAATCAATCGTGCCATCGGCCCTAGCAGGCTGCGGAAAAACGTAGGTTTTTCGGGCGGATTCCTTCGATTTCGAGGAAATTCACACCAATGTGGCCACCGACCTGGTTCGCACTATCCTCACCAATCACACCTGTCTGACGGCAAGTGCCGCCTCAATCACCGTTTTATCGACTTCCACACCGCGTTTCGCCTTTCCGTCAGCCGATTTCCCGCCTTCCGCAGCCGTTTCACGAAGGCGGCACCAGCAACTTCGGCATCCTTGCCAAATTGTAAGCCGCCAATGCCAGCGTAAACTGCCAATCGACCTTCTTCAGTCCGCGGTGCCGCGTCTTCGCCATGACCCCGACCGTCTTCACCCAGCCGAACACCTCCTCCACACGCTTGCGCACCACCTGACTCTTCTTGTATCCGTCCGTCTCCGCAACCTCGTCCGGGATGTTCGAGCGCCGGTTCGATTTGTTTTGCGCCACGTGGGGCTCGACGTTCCAGGTCTTGCAGGTCGCCACGAACTCCTTCGCGTCATAGCCCTTGTCCGCGCCCAGCGTCGCCTTCCGCTCCACATCAGCGCGGCGCATCAACATGACTTCCGCCGCATCGCGCTCCGCCGTACCCGCGGCCCGGGTCGCCAGACCGTCCACCACAAGACCGCTGCGGTTCTCCATCAGCGCGTGGCCCGGATAACTCAACTTCGCTTCGTGCTTCCGACTCTTGCGGCACAGCCGCGCGTCGGGGTCTGTGGTGGACTCGTGCGTCTCGTTCGACCAGCGCTCCCCATGAAAATCCCGCTCCGCGTTGCCGCCGCCGATATCGTCCCCACCGCCGCCGCCGTCCGCATCGCTGCCGCCCTTTTCCCCCGCGGACGCCTTCGGCTGAAAACCCTTCACCGACGCCCAGGCCGAAATCCGCGTCCCGTCCGCCGAAAAGTGATCCTGCGAAAGCAGCGACTTGACCGCAGGCAGACGCACCAGCTCGGACAGAAAACGCGCCGACACATCGCCCCGCAGCAAGCGGTCGCGGTTCTTCGTGAACACCGTCGCGTCCCACACCGGATCGTCCACGTCCAAGCCCACAAACCAGCGGAACAGCAGGTTGTAGTTCAACTGCTCCATCAACTGCCGCTCCGAACGAATCGAGAAAAACGCCTACGGCAGCAAGGCGCGCAACAGCTTCTCCGGCGCGATGCCGGGGCGACCTGTGCGGGAATACAACTCGTTGAAATCTTCCGAAAGGGCATCCAGCGCGTCGTCGGTCAACTTGCGGATCGACCGCAGCGGATGACCTGCCGGTATCCGGTCTTCCATATTCACATAACTGAAAAGCTTTCCGGGCTGCGCGTCGGCGCCTCGCATGGCGAACTCCTCATTCGAAAATGGGACTACCGCCAATTTTACCAAACCGGACAGCCTGGGAGGGGGTTTTTCAGCAGCCTGTTAGACAAAGAATTGTATTGTGTTGCGCTACACTATGCGAGTATTTCCTCCGGGGTTGCGCCGGCTGGTAGCGCCACTCACCCGCGAAAGGGGCATCCACAGCACACCCACCATACTAGACCACCAAAGGATCAATGTAGGTGTCCCGTTCTGCGCCACCGATCATCCCGACCTGCTAGGCATCGAACTGGCGCCGATGGGCAATTTCGAAAAACTCGGCGGCCCGCTGCTGACCAGATCCCTGCTCTTCATCGGCCAGGGCTTCGAGACAAACCGCCTCGGCGTCTACGACAAGGACACCGGAGAAGAACTGTGGTGGCTGCAACTCCCGGCCCGCTTCCACGCCGCCCCCATCACTTACCTGGCGGACGGCAAGCAATACATCGTCTTCGCTCTCGGCGGCGGCCCCGGCGGCGAACCCGAACGCCTGATGGCCCTGGCACTGCCTTGAACAAAAGTGATCTGCGCGACGGACAAACTTCATTGTGATGGCATGCATAACGCTGCGTTGCATAAGGGCACATATCTGCTCTATGATGAACGCAGTGTTTAATATAGAGCCGGAATCCCGCCATAGTAAACGCACGGTGTAATACGTGAAGACCCCACATCTCATGGACCCACGCTTCAGGGCCGGGCGCTATCAACGCCAATCAACCGGCTACAGCGCCTTCATGCCGCAGCCACTCCCGCCCAACCCTCCGGTCCTGATAGAAGGCGATTTTCAACGCCTGCTTTCTCGGGCCGACCGCGCTTTGGGGCGCCTGGACGGCTCCATCCAGACCCTCCCGAACCCGGACCTTTTCGTCTGGATGTACGTACGGAAGGAAGCCGTGCTTTCCAGCCAGATCGAAGGCACCCAAAGCTCGCTGCAGGATGTGCTCGCCGCGGAAGCCAACATCTTCACGCCGAATCAACCCGCCGACGTCAATGAGGTCATCAACTATACCAAGGCCATGCACCACGGTCTCAAGCGCCTTGAGGACCTGCCCCTATGCATCCGCCTGATCAGGGAGATCCATGAGATCCTCATGACATACGTGCGCGGGGCCAAGTTAACCCCGGGGGAATTGCGTCGCTCTCAGAACTGGATTGGCACGCCGGGCTGCAGTTTGCAAGAAGCCGTATTCGTGCCCCCGCCACCGGATGAAGTAGCCCCCGCGCTCGGCGCCCTGGAGCGCTTCCTGCATGATCCCGGCGACCTGCCGGCGCTGGTTCAGATCGGTCTCGCCCATGCGCAGTTTGAAACGATTCACCCTTTTCTCGACGGGAACGGGCGCGTGGGGCGCCTACTCATCACCTTCTTCCTCTGCCAACAAGAAATTCTCCAGCAGCCCGTGCTTTATCTCTCCCACTACTTCAAGCAGCACCGCGAAGATTACTACCAACGACTCCAGGCTGTGCGCGACCAGGGCGATTGGGAGGGCTGGCTAGGATTCTTTATCGATGGCGTACTCAGCGTGAGCCGCGAAGCCACGGAAACCGCGCGCAAAATTCTGGCTCTGCGGGAGGAACATCGCAGTCTTGTAACCGAAAAACTCGGCAGGGCCGCCGGCAACGGCCATCGCATCCTTGAACATCTCTACCAACGCCCCATCGTAACGGTCGAGTCAATTGTGCAACTCCTGGACATAACCTACGCGGGCGCCAACAAACTGGTGTCCCGCTTCGCAACCCTCGGTCTCCTGCGGGAAATCACCGGCCAGCAACGCAACCGCGTGTTCCGTTACAACCCCTATCTTGACCTCTTCAGCGATAGCCCGGAGTCGATGGATTGAGCGTGATGCAGCATCAGGCTTTTGGGATCATGTCCGCATAAAAACCACCATAGATTTGCCCGAGACCACGCTGCGGCAAGCCCGATCCATGGCAGCCGCCCGCGGAATCAGCTTGAAGAAACTGGTTGCCGAAACACTTGAGAAGCGGGTGCGTGATTATGGGTCCGTAAATCGAAGCGCCCTCGCCGTTCCTCCGTGGATGGCAGGCTACGGAGCGCTGGCCGACCTTGGAGATGAAAATCGCAAGATTCTCCAAGCAATAGAAGAAGAATTCGAAACGATACTCCCAACCGAACTCCCGTGATCCTTGACACGAATGCCCTGTCGGCCTGGGCGGAAGGAACAACGGGAATCGCAGAGCCATTGCATTCAGCCGATCGAGTGGTCGTTCCCAGTGTTGTCTTGGGGGAGTATTTTCTCGGCATACGCCAATCGCGTCATCGAGAACGTTACCACCCCAGGTTAAATCAGTACTTACCGGAAACAGTGGCATCAATAAACGCCTATACGGCAAGAATGTAGACAAGAACTAACTTAGCACCCAAACTATCTAAACGGGCTCAACTATTTCATTCATTTACCTACCGGAGGTGTTCAGTGTACCAACAGGGCGGAACCATCAAGCAGGCCTTGGACAGAATCATATCTAACGAATACGTATTGCCGGCTATACAGCGGGAATTCGTTTGGAGTCCGGATCAGATTTGCAAGTTGTTCGACAGCTTGATGCAGGGATACCCGTTCGGAGAGTTTCTGTTTTGGCGCATTAAACCGGAGCGATCAGCAGATTACCGCTATTACGGATTTGTTCTTGATTATCATCAGCGGGACAATCCGCATTGTCCCGACCTCGGCCAATTGCAAAACCGGCAAATTACTGCCGTGCTCGACGGGCAGCAAAGATTGACCGCATTCAATATAGGACTGCGTGGCTCGATGGCCGTCAAGCTTCCCTACAAGTGGTGGAGCAGCAGAGACGCATTCCCGCAGCGGTTTCTGGCACTAGACTTATTGGCGCCGGATCAACGGGATGAAGAGGGTAGCCGATTCGCATTTAGTTTCGTTAAAGAGGGTCAGCTAGGGCGACATGGAGAACGGCTTTGGTTCAGGGTTTCGGACATTATCGGCATGAATTCTGGACCGGACATGCACGACTGGGTGATTGAGAGAGACCTTGAGAAGGAAGATCAAAGTCGAGCCTATCGCGTCTTGGATCGGCTGTACGAAGTCATCCACAAAGAGCCAACGGTTGCCTATTATGAGGAGCATAACCAGGACATTGAGCATGTGCTTAGCATATTCATTCGACGCAACAGCGGTGGCACCACGCTTTCCTATTCCGACCTCCTGCTGAGTATCGCAACTTCGCAATGGAAGACACTGGACGCCCGCAAGGAAGTTCACCAGTTGGTCGACGACCTCAACCAGATTGGACCCGGCCTTGGGATCACGAAGGACTTAGTGCTAAAGGCGGGGTTGATGCTGACCGACATTGCCAGCGTGGGATTTCAGGTTCGTAACTTCACCCAGTCGAACATGGAAATCCTTGAACAGAACTGGCAGAGGATTCGCGATGCCTTGACGGAGACAGTCCAGATCGTAACTGGATTTGGATTCAATAGCAGCACCATACGTGCGGCGAGTGCCCTTCTGCCCATTGCATACTACGTTTATCGGATCGGTGCGCCTACGAACTTCGATACCCACGGCAATTACGCGAATGATCGAAAGTCGATCCGCGGCTGGCTGACCCGGTCCATTCTGAAGGCGTCCGGGATTTGGGGGAGCGGTCTGGACACTTTGTTGACAGCCCTCCGTGAAGAACTCCGGGAAACGGGCGACAAAGGATTTCCGGCAGCTGAAATGGGGCGAGTGATGGCGCAGCGCGGCAAAGGACTGGAATTCTCGGTCGAGGAGATTGAGGACCTTGCTGACATGGGAATCGGGGATCGGCGGGTGTTCGGTCTGCTGGCGCTGCTTTCGCCGTTTATCGACCTTCAGCGCCATCAATTTCACATAGATCATATCTTCCCCAGAAGCCACTTTACCCGAAAGCGGCTTCATGACGCGGGAGTAACTACCGAGGAAGTAGACCTGTTCATGGATTGCGCCAACCGTATCGCGAACCTGCAATTGCTGGATGGAACCAGCAACATCGAGAAGAAAGCGACACTTCCAGCGGAATGGATCGCAGTCAAGTATCCGGACGAGGAAGCCCGGAGGAACTACTGTGAAAGATACCTTCTTGATCAAGTCCCAGGGGAGATAGGCGGATTCCTCAGATTCTACGAGTTTAGGAGAGCGCGATTGAAGGAGCGAATTTCCGAAATCGTTAACTCGGTGTGACTATCCTAAATTGGGGAACACCCATTCGAACTAGACGGGCGCGTGATTTACTGCGAAAATTCAAAGTCTGAATTTGAAATTTCCAGGTGGATATGCAGCGCTCAAGTTATCTGGCGCAAATCGACGCCTTGTTTCGCACCCATCCGATGGTGGGCCTGCTTGGGCCGCGGCAATGCGGCAAGACGACGCTGGCGCGCGACTACATCGCTCAATCGGGTGCTGGGCGAGTGCATTATTTCGATCTTGAGGATCCCGACGACCTCAACCGGCTGTCCGAGCCGAAACTCGCGCTGGAGGGACTTGAGGGCTTGGTCGTCATCGACGAAATACAACGGATCCCAGAGTTGTTCCCCTTGCTGCGGGTATTGCTCGACCGCCGCCCGCTCATGCAAAAGTATCTCGTACTGGGCAGCGCTTCCAGGGACTTGATACGTCAGTCCTCCGAATCGCTCGCCGGCAGAATCGGTTACCTGGAATTGACGCCGTTTACATTCGGTGAAGTCGAAGATTTCGAATGTCTTTGGCTCCGCGGCGGGTTTCCGCTGTCTTTTCTGGCAGAGAACGACTCGGATAGCATGGTCTGGCGCAGGCAATACATCACAAATCTGCTTGAGCGCGACATCCCTGCGCTCGGGATAGATATCAATCCCGTGCAAATGCGAAGACTCTGGACGATGTTGTCGCATTTGCATGGCAGAGTGCTCAATTATTCCGACTTGGCGCGTTCGCTCGACGTTTCGCAGCCCACGATTCGCCGCTACGTCGATATTCTCGCGGGTGCCTTCATGATGCGCCGCTTGCATCCCTGGTTCGCCAATATCGGCAAGAGACAGGTGAAATCGCCCAAGCTGTACTTTCGGGACAGCGGATTGCTGCACTATTTTCTTGGAGTCGAAAACACCGACGTGCTGGTAGGGCACCCTTCCCTTGGCGCTTCCTGGGAAGGATTCGCCCTTGAGGAAACGATACGCATGCTGAAAGCCTCCCCGGAAGACTGCTTCTTCTGGGCGAAACATTCGCAAGCGGAAATCGATCTGCTCGTCACCCGGGGGCAGACAGTACAGGCATTTGAATTCAAGTATTCCTCCGCTCCGAAGCTTACGCCTTCGATGCGCACGGCGCAGGAGGAACTGGGCCTGAGCGGAATCACGGTAGTCTGTCCGGGCGAGCAATCCTATCGATTGAACGAAACGGTGTGCGTGACAAATCTAAAAGAAATACGAGCGTCCGGTTCGTCACCAAACGCCTGATGGTCTTGGCGCCGCCTTGATGGCATATTTAATGAACCCCATCATCCGAGTTGAATAGCTTGGAGACCAACCATGGCGCAGATCACGATCCGGCAAGTTCCCGACGAGGTTCACCGGGCGCTGAAGGCTCAGGCCAAGGCGCAAGGAAAGAGCGCCGAGGCTTTGGCGCGCAATATATTGCGGCGGGGATTGTTTCCCGCAGACCAACCGCGTCCGGGCGACCTGCTCCGGTCGATCTGGAAAGATACCGACCTGGAAGGCGTATGCTTCGAGCGAGACCGCTCGGGTATCGATGCGGCTTCGTTGAAATGATCCTGCTTGGACTTCCGTTATTTCCACCCGATCCGGAACCGCCGGCCTCTGGGTTCAGGGTACTTGTGTTCTTCAGGCAGGTTGCAGATACGATTCATCCGGGTGACCGATCCATCGATGTACTCCCAGATTAGCTGACCGCCGTCGAGATAGCGCCGGACCACCAGCGGTCCCCAGCCAAAAGCGTGAAAGTCCAGCACGCCGTCGTTCCACGTCATACCCGCGGACGTGCGCGGACAATGTTCGCGGCCGCCGATGGTGAACAGCACGCTGCCCAGCGTGTCATTCGTCGTCAAGCCTCCGGAACTGTTCGGACCGCTGTCATGAATGATCCCGGAAGCCGTGACGACCACCCGCGAACCGCACTGCTCGATTCGCTCCACATGCCCCACCCTGCCTTCGACGCCGATCCACAAACCTCGAATGTCGTCCGCGCTCTCCGGCAACGGTTCGGTACATTCGGCAAGAATTGGCAATGGAAAATGAGTGTAGCTACAGCCTGGCGTATTTCCCTTGGGAATTTCCGCGGCGAGCTTGCCGCCGCCGTCGAGCGCTGGCAACTCGCAGTAGTTGATGAGGCTGCCGTCGCCCGCGAGAGTTTCCGCCTCCGTCGCAAGCGGCGGGCGGGCCGAGAAAAACGCAAACCAAAACAGACCCGAGAAAAGCAGAATGAGCGCGGTCGGTATTCCAACAAGTAATTTCATTTTGGGGCTCATATCGAATATCTGACACGAACGCGATTGGACCGGTCACGGGCTGGGCATGCCCAGCCCCTACGGTATTTTTCGGACCAGTTGTAGCGGCGAGGCATGCCTCGCCCGCCAAAATTCACGACATCGACTGTTCGATACAAGACCCTTCTTTTTCAACCTCATTGCATTCCGGTCCGGTCGGTAGAGCAGTTTATCAGGAGAGCTTCACAGCCAGTCCCCGCGAACATGGCGTTAATTGTACTTCGCGCCGTCGAATCCAGCGCGTCGTACTCCGCGCGAATCCAGTCCACGCAGCGAGCCTGATAGGGAAAAGTCTTTTGCCGCCAGGGTTTGTCATCGACCAGGCATTCCACCTTCGACTCTCCGGCTCGAAAGGCGGCCGCGTTGGCCAACATGACAGGCACGTAGGTTCTCCCCATTTCCTTGAGCAATGCCAACAGGGTTTGCGGCACGTCGGCGTCCGGCAACCAGTGTTGCGGTTCAGGTTCCAGGCCGGACAAATCTTCTGTGAGCGAAACCCACGAATAGACTCGCGGAGCCTGTTGCAATGTTATGCCGGATGAAGTCGGATCGAATTGGGCCAGTTGAGTAAGTTGACCGAATACGGCAAAGTCCGAGGCGCCGGGCCGTTTGCCCATGAGGAAGGGATAGCGTTCGAGATGCCGGGTAAACAGTCGCAGAAATCGCTTGTAGCTGGCCTCGATTATCGGCGCTGTCGTTTCATTGGAACCCACCACGTAGAGGCGATCAATCTGACGCTGGCTGAATTGTTCCGACGCTTCCGCGAGCGACTTGTCAGGCGCGGTGATATCCCCCCAATAGGGAAGAATCCCGGCGGCCAATTCCGCATCCGCCTCAAAGTGCCAGCGGTAGTGAAACATCGCCTTGGTCAGCCATTCGTCGGCGTAGTCTTCGAGCAGGTAGTCGAGAAAGCGAAGCACCGGATTGTCCGGGATAACCGAGCGGCCGGCATGATCGTTTTCGAGCCGGCGAAGGATATGTGTTGAATCGATTTGCGCCTCCCACTTGCCGTCACCGTCCTGGAAATAAAAGACGGGGATGAGATTCACTTTGGGTTGCGGGAGTCCTCTGGTCTCACCATGACGGGCGTGCAGATAGCGGTAGGGCAGCCGCCGGTATCGCAACAGGCCGAGCATTTTCCGGGTGTAGGGGGAGCCGGGCAGCCCTTTAAGGAGAATCATTTGGTTGCTTGGCGTCTTTCCGCTGAGGCTATCCGCATTTGTCCCGCTTGTCACGCCCGCGGGGCGTTTTCCGGGGAAGTTGGAAGAACAACTTCGCGGAGCAAGGTTTACATCGGCGGCCGCTAGCGCGTAGAGTGCGGGGAATTGACTACTCAAGGTGTTTTCCGGGAGTTCCGCATGACCCATCGCCGACAGTTTCTCAAGTATCTGGCAGCCAGTCCGTTGCTCACCAATTTTTCCGCTTTCGCCCAGGAAGTGGAGGAAACGCTGGGAGAGCGACTGACCGACCCCAGCGAAGTCATCAACGTTTTCGAAATGGAGGCGTTGGCCCGGGAGAAATTGCCGCCCGCCCATTTCGGTTACCTGGCGACAGGTGTGGACAGCGACGAAACGATTCGCGCGAATCGCGAAGGCTTCAGTCGTTTTCAGATAAAACCGCGGCGGCTTGTCGACGTGAGCGATGTAGACACATCGATCGATCTGCTGGGTACCGAGGCCGGATCCCCGATCGTACTTTGCCCGGTGGGAAGCCAGGGCGCCTACCACGCCGAAGCGGAATTGGGCTCGGCAAGGGCTGCCAGAGCGAAAGGGCATCACATGATTCTGTCCACGCAGTCATCGACTTCCGTCGAGGCGGTGGCGGAGGCTCGCGGGGCGCCGATCTGGCATCAACTGTATGCAACGAATCGCTGGGAAAACACCGTGCAGATGTTGCAACGGGCGGAAGCGGCGGGATGCACCGCGGTCTGCCTGACCATCGATTTGCCCGGCAGGCGAAATACCGAAACCCAGGCGCGAATGACCCGTTCCGATACGCGGGATTGCACCGTCTGCCATACGGGACAACTAAAGCCGATGTTCGACGGCCTGGATATGCGGGGAGCGAGTTTGAACAATCCCGCCATGACCTGGGAGGTGATCGGACGCATGAAGGAAGTTACCGACATGAAGGTGATCATCAAGGGCGTCGAGGTCGCTTTCGATGCCGCCATGGCGGTGCGGAGCGGCGCGGACGGCATCGTGGTTTCGAATCACGGCGGCAGAGCGACCGAAACGGGCAGAGGCTCCATCGAATGCCTGCCGGAAGTCGTAGCCGCCGTAAACGGACGCATTCCCATCGTGATCGACGGCGGCTTCCGCCGCGGCACCGATGTATTCAAGGCGCTTGCCCTGGGCGCCTCCGCGGTGGGCATCGGCAGGCCCTATTGTTTCGGGCTGGGCGCCTTCGGACAGGCGGGCGTGGAGCGGGTTCTGGACCTGCTGAACCGCGAGCTGCTGATCGCCATGCGCGGCAGCGGAACCACAAGCATCGACGCGATCGGGCCCGAGTATGTGCACGATACAGGCCGGAGGGTTTGACTGATAGCCGACCCGCACTGGCTGGCGGCAACGAAATGAGGCTTTCCGGGTTGCGGGCGGCGAGTCCAAGCCGCTGAAATTCGCTGGGGAGATTCTGCGACTCCGCTTCGCTACGCGCAGAATGACGTAGGGGGGCGCTTCGCTACGCGCAGAATGACGAAGTGGGGGCGCCTAGCTTCGCGCAGAATGACAATTGGGGAGAGAAGGGCTTCGCTCCGCGCAGAATGACACGAGGAAAAGTTTCGCTCGGGAACAGTAGCGCCGGCCGGATGATTCCGGCCGGTGCCCCTTGTTTTTCAGGACCCCTTAAGCAGCTAGCGGTCGCGGTAAGTGGCGGTCGGGGGCAACTGCGCGCCGGACAGGTCGGCCGGAATATCGCGCTCGGCGACGACTCTGTGCGAAATCGTGCCGATTCCCTCGATGCTGGCGCTGATGTTCTCGCCGTCGACCAGGTAACCCGAGCCCGTGGCGCGCTGAACCCGGCCCGCGCCGGTGCCGCCTGAGGTGCCGCTTTGCAGCACGTCGCCGGGGAACACGGTGATCAGGGACGAAGCGTACTCGATCAACTCGGGGATGTTATGGATCATGTCGCCGGCCTGGGCTTCCTGAACCGTCACGCCGTCGATCACGGTGATCTGGTGCAGTCGCTCCATGGGATCGCCGTAGAACTCCTTGGGCACTATCCAGGGTCCGTGCGGGGCGAAGGTGTCATGGCCCTTGCCGACGAACCAGTCCGAACCCGAACCGTAGCCGCCCGGCGGACGGCCGCCGCGGTCGGAAACGTCCATGGCGACCATGTAGCCGAATACGTGATCGTAGGCGCGGTTGGCCGAGATGTACTTGCCCGTCTTGCCGAAGACGATGGCCATCTCCACTTCGTACTCGATCTCGTCGCGGCCGAAGGGCATGACGATGTCGTCACCGTCGCCGATCACCGCCCCGCGCGTGGGCTTGAGGAACAGGTAGGGCACGCCGCGGTTTTCCTGGCGCTGGCGGGTGCGTTCCGCCAGTTGCTGCGGGGTGCAACCTTCGCAGGCGTGGGTATAGAAGTTCACCGCCGCGTTCATGATCTTGCTGGGGTACTGGATCGGCGCCTGGATGTCGACGGAGTCCACCGGATGCACATAGGCGGTGTCGCCGCCGAGCAGGTCTTCCGCGACCAGCCAGTTCATGAGTTCGTAGAGCCGGAATTTCAGGCCGTACTCGTATTGCTCGATCAGCCCGACCATATCCCCGGGCATTTCCATATCGCTGTATTGCCATTGCATCTGCATGGCGCGGTTCGCGGCATCGAGGTCGACGATCAGCGAGTCGTCGCGTACGACCAAACCCACGAACGGTGTGTCGTTCACCGCGAAGGTGCCGACCTTGAAAGGCTCGACGGACTCCGTGGCCTGGGCCAGGGCCTGGCCGGAGAAGGCGGCAATCGCCAAGGCCGCGGCGAGCGTCAAGCTGGAAACGAACTCTCGTATCGTTTTCATAAGGTTCATAAAGTCATTCTCCTTCATTCTTCCATGCGGGACATGGAATCGGACGAAACGGAATTTCCCGGCAAACGGATTTCAGGGCAATCGAGCATATGGGGAAAACCCATCCGAGTCAAAGGGAAGCTCCGATCAAGTCGGAGCTTCCCTGCGGCACAGGGATGTGCCGCCGAATTCGATGGCGTAAGCCATTGAATTCGTATGCAAAACAAAACCTCGCTTTTGTTTTGCGCTAATGAAAAATTCCATGGAAGGAATTTTTCAGAGAATACAAAGTCATTCCGTGTGCTGGTAATGCCCCATCAACATGCCGGTGGCCAGGACGTGACCGTCGATGGCTTCGAGCAACTGGTCCTTGTTCAGGCCGGGTTCGAGGCCGAGGTCGGCGTCGATGGCGTAGACCCGGAAGTGATAGGCGTGGAGATGGCCGTTGTCGGGCGGGCGCGGGCCGAAGTACCCGGGCCGGTTGAGCCCGTTGTGGCCGTTGATCGCGCCGTCGAGGCCGTCAATGCCCATGACTTCGGCATCGGTCGCCATTCCCGCCGGGAGACCCGGGGCGCTCGCGGGGATGTTGTACACGACCCAGTGCACGAAGGGATTTTCCATCATGCCGATCGTAACGACTTCCGGGTCGTCGCAGATCAGCGCCAATTGCACCGTGCCTTCGGGCAGGTTCGACCAGGCCAGGTCGATCGACGTGTTGTCTCCATAGGCGGAGTTTGCCAGCGGGACCATGCCGTGATGTTCGAAGACGGAACTCGTAACCGTGATGGTTTCGGGTATTTCCTGCGCATGAGCGGCAAACGAAAACAGCAAGGCCGTCATGGCGCTTGCAACGGTAAACAGTTTCTTCATGGATACTTCCTCAAGGTTTATGGTTGTCGGCGCAATACTACAGATTGCCGGCGGCGTTGACCATTCCGCGGGAACCGGTTTCGACTTTGGCGGCAAGTTTCGCGAGCGGAGGTCCGGGCGGCGCGTGGCGCGAACGCGCGGGCGGCGCAAAGGTTAGTGGATCAGGCGGCTGACGAATCGGGGGTCGATCAGGTAGTGGATTGTTATGAACGCGGCGTAGCCCGGCGCACCGACCATTTGACCGACGCCGGGCCCGGCGTAGACACCGCCGCGGGAATGCATGTCGAAGCCCGCGGGGGGCTGGAATCCGCCGGCGCCGATGCCGCCTGTTGCCGTGCCGCCGATGCCCATGCCGCCTGCTCCCATACCGCCGGCGCCCGCGCCGCCGGAGGATATCTCGGCAAGCAGCCGCAGCCGTTCGCGGTCGAGGCTGAAGACCAGTCCGCCGCGCGCGGCTCCGGCGCCGCCGGATGAGTTGTATTCGGCGAAGGGGGACAGCATGGCGCCTTCCGGACCCAGCGGCAGGCCGTAACCGGCGCGGGTGGTCATGGACATCGCCGGCGCGATTCCGGTTCCGCCGCCCGCCGGGCCGCCGCCGAACGCCAGCGGGGGGGCGCCGGCGGCCCGCAGCAGCGCCCCGCCCGCCGTGTCGCCCCAGGTCGGGCTCAGCGACAGCATGAAGCCGCCGCCGTCTTCGCGCGGACGGACCGAAGCGGTCACCGAATAGCCGACCTCCCGGTAGCCGCTTTCCGTGTGCAGGGCGAGCACCCGCGCCCGGGCCTCGAGCTCCATCCGGCCGGAGGCGCCGAGGAAGCGCGCGCCGCCGGCCAATTCGACGCCCGCCCCGCTGACGCCGTCGCCGCCGTCGTGGCGGGCGGAGATTTCGCCGAACGGCGCCAGCGTGCCCCCGGCGAAGTCGAAGCCGGCGGAGAATTCGACGCCGAGCCGCAGCCGGGAGGCGTCGGCGGCCGGCGCGTCCGCGGTCGGAATGCCGTCGTCCGCGGCCAGGCGGACGAAGCCGGCGTCGCCGACGGCGGCGAGGCTGGCGCCGCCGCGGGTGGCGAGGGTCCAGCGGCCGCCGGCGAGACCCATCGCCAGCGACAGGCCGCCGCTTTCGCCCCGCGCGGCTTCGGCGCCGTCGGTCCGGCGGCGCAGTTCGATGCCGCCCCGGCCGGCGCCGAGCGCGGCCCAGACCAGGCGGCCGCCGCCGGCGTCGTAGCCCGCGTAGGGCAGGACGGTGGTGAGTTCGGTGTCGAGCGCGACTTCGCCGCGGTGAACGGGGGCGGCGAAGCTGTATCCGCCGTCGGCGGCGGAGCGGGTGACGGCCAGGCCAACGCGCCAGCGTTCGCCGACGCCGCCGTCGACGCCGACGCTGAAGTTGCGGACGCGTCCGGTGAAGGCGCCGTCGGCGCCCGCGCCGCCGTCGAAGGTCGCGGTGTCGCCGCCGCCGTAGAGGGACCAGTCGCGGAAGAGCCCGCCGCGGCCGCTCCCGCCGGCGCCGTTCCCGCCGCCGTCCGCGGCGCCGTCCGCGGCGCCGTCCTCCGCGGCGGCGGGTTGGCCCAGCGGAATTTCGAACGAGAGGCCGGACAGCATCCGGTCGGCGATGCCGGCGTCGGCGTCCGGGCCGCCGTGGGCGCCGCCGTATCCGCCGCCGGGGACCGCGCCGTGACCGTAGACTCCGCCGCCAACCGAAGGCGCGGCGCCGAAGCCCGCCGGAACGCCGTGTCCAACCGAACCGCCGCCGCCCGCGGGACCGCCTTGCCCGGCCGGCGCGGAACCATGCGCGCCGAAACCCGCGCCGCCGCCGCAACAGGCCGCTCCGGCGCCGAATCCGCCGGTTTGCTTCCAAGCCCCCGGCCCGCGTCCGAATCCGAACACGTCCCCGCCCCGGAACAGCATGGCCGCGCGGGCGTCCGGCGGGTCGCCGCCCAAGCCCCCCAAGCCGCCGGGCGGCGCCGGGGATTCGGACGGCCCCGCGCAGGGGTCGGCCGCGCGTTCCGCCGCGCCGCCGGCCGCGCCGTTCCCCCGCGCTGGTCCGCCGCCGGAGCCGTCCGCCGCGGCGGCGGTGAACAGCGGAATTTCCCGGCCGAGAAAGCGCAGCCGCGCGCATTCGTCCCGCTCCGGCCTGAAGCGCGAGCCGACCAGCGTCGTCGCGCTGTTCAGCGTGGCGCGGCCCAGGCCCGCGAGCACGTTCTCGAGCGCCCGCGTCTCGACGTCGGACAGCACGACGGCGACCGGCAAGCGTTGCCCGGCCCGCCCTGCGCCGTTCGAAGCGGCGACCGCGATCTCGATCCGGCCCGGCGCCAGCGGCGACACCGTCAGCACCGACCCCGCGACCGAAACCGCGGCGACGCCGGGATCCGGCGACGCCGCTTCGTAAACCAGGGCGGTGCCCTCGAACGCGGCGGAGAGTTCCAACTCCGCCGCTTCGCCGCCCGCCGTCAAGGTCAGCCCCGGCAGCGGCCCGGCCGCCGCCGGCGCCCGGTCGGCGACGGTCGCCGCGAAGCGCAGCGACGCCTCCCCGGCGGAGTTCGAGGCGGTGACCGCCACCGCCGCCCGTCCCGCGGCCCCCGGCGTCACGGTCAGCGTCCCGCCGTCCACCGACACGGCCGCCGCGGCGGAGTCGGATGAGGCCGCGGAGAAGGTCAGCGAAGTGCCCGCGAAGGCCGCCGGCAGGTCGACCGTCCGCGGCGGGTCGCCGACGGCGAAGTCCAGGTCCGGCAGCGTCCCGGCCGCCTCCGGCGCCGCGTCGCGCACGGTCAGCGCGAAGGTCTGCGACGCCTCGCCGCGGGAGTTCGCGGCGGTGACGGTGATTTCGGCTTCGCCCGGCGCCAGGGGACGGATCAGGAGCGACGCGCCCTCGACCGCGGCCTCCGCCGCGCCGGGCGGCGAGACCGAGGCGGAATGGCGCAGCGAGGTGCCCGCGAACGCCCCCGACAGGTCCACGGCCGGCATGGGCTGGCCGAGCGTCGCCTCCATGCCGGGCAGCGGCGACACGGCGGCCGGCGGCGTGTCGCGCACCTCCACCGACAGCTCAGTTTCCGCCGAACCGTACCCGTTGACCGCTGTCACCGCCACCGAGGCGCGGCCCAGCGCCCGCTGCGTCAGAACCAGCGCCGCGTCCTCGACTTCGACGCCGACGACGGCGGGGTCCGCCGAAACGGCCCGGTGGGAGAGTCCGCCGCCTTCGAACAAGTCTGCCAGATCGACCCGCATCGGCTCGCCGCCCAATAGCAGCACGATGTCCGGTGGCCGACCGGCGGCGCCCGGCCGCAGGTCGAGCGGCACGACCGGATCCGAGGCCGGGGAAGCTTCGCCGCCGCCTTGCGCATTGACCGCGCGCACCTTGAACCGATACGCCATACCGGGCGTCAGCCCGTCCATCCGCACGGCGTTTGCCGCCGCCGGGGTCGGCAGGTCGGTCCAGATGGCCTCC
Organism: Pseudomonadales bacterium; assembly: GCA_963664805.2. Lineage (GTDB taxonomy): Bacteria > Pseudomonadota > Gammaproteobacteria > Pseudomonadales > Pseudohongiellaceae > UBA9145. Next base: position 2,069,136 of record OY761612.1, read on the forward strand.
CAAGGATTGTCGCCCTTCCGCATCAGGTACTGCCAGCCGGCGACCGGCGAACCGCCGTCCCCGCCGGGGGTCCAGCTCAACGCCGCCGATTCGTGGCCGGGGACCGCCTCCGGCTTCGACGGCGCCTCGGGGGCCGAGGCGGGTTCGGGTTCGGGCTCGGGTTCGGGTTCGGGCTCGGGCTCGGACGGCACCAAGGTGGTGAAGGAGACCTTGGCGATTTCGTCGGCGCATCCGTCCGTACCGTAGGCGGTGTAGGTGTAGTCGTAGTCCGAATGCAGGCTCGTCACGTCGACTGTCGTCCGGCCCGCGGCCACCGGGACGCAGGCCGCGCCGAACAGGTGGCCGCGGTACCACCACGCCGCCGCGTAATTGACAATCCGCAACGTGCCCCACGTCTCGCCGACGGCGACCACCCGCAGATCCACGGTTTGCAGTTCAATCGCGGTGGTGAAGGTTTCGCTCGCGACCCGGTCGGCCGCGGCGCAGCCTTGGGCGTCGTAGGCGTGGTAGGTGTACGCGGTGTCCGGCGTCAGGTTCGAGAGGTTTGCCGTCGCGGTATCCGCAGGCGCCGCGACGCATTGCGCGCCGTCCTGCGCGCCCCGGTACCACCAGCGGCCCGCGTGGTTGGAAATGGTGAGCGTGGCGGTGGTCGTGGTGATGTCGCCGGCGGTCAACACCGCGGGCGGCGTCTGGTTCGTATCGATGTCGTCCTCCGTTGCGGTGACGGTTCCGGTGACCCCGCCGTAACCACCGCCGCTGGCGATGTGGGCGATGTCGGCGGTACCGTCCGCCGCGTCGTCGTCCTCCTTCGCTTCGAGAGTCACGGTCTGGTTGGTGTTCCAGTTGTCGGTGGTGAAGGTCAGCGAGCCGCCGGTCTTCACGCCGATGTCGGAATCCTGTGGGCCGGTCGTGCTCCGGGCCGCCGTGACGGTGACGTCGGCGGTGGGCTTCGTCGCGAGCTTGACGCTGTATGTCGCCGTCGAGCCTTCGGTCACGGACACGTTGGACGACGAGAAGGTGAAGCCCTTGGTGTCGTTGTCCGATTCGGTGGCGGTGACGGTTCCCGTGACGCTGCCGTAGCCGCCGCCGCTGGCCGTGTGCGAGATGTCGGCCGTTCCGGCGTCGCCGTCATCGTCCTCCTTCGCCTCCAGGGTGACGGTCTGGTTCGTGTTCCAGTTGTCGGTGGTGAAGGTCAGCGAGCCGCCGGTCTTCACGCTCAGGTCCGTGTCCTGCGCGCCGGTCGTGCTTCGGGCCACCGTCACGGTGACGTCGGCGGTGGGCTTGGTCGCCAGCTTGACCTGGTACGTGGCGGTCGAGCCTTCGGTCACTGACACGTTCGACGACGAGAAGGTGAACCCTTTGGTGTCGTTGTCGGACTCGGTCGCCGTGACGGTTCCCGTCGCGCTGCCGTAGCCGCCGCCGCTCGCCGTGTGGGCGATGTCCGCGGTTCCGGCGTCTCCGTCTTCGTCCTCCTTGGCTTCCAGCGTCACGGTCTGGTTGGTGTTCCAGTTGTCGGTGGTGAAGGTCAGCGTGCCGCCGGTCTTGACGCTGATGTCGGCGTCCTGCGTGCCGGTGGTGCCGCGGGCGGCGGTGACGGTGACGCTGGCCGTCGGCTTGGTGGCGAGCTTGACCTGGTAGGTGGCGGTCGAGCCTTCGGTCACGGACACGTTGGACGACGAGAAGGTGAAGCCCTTCGTTTCGTTGTCCGACTCGGTGGCGGTGACGGTTCCGGTGACGCTGCCGTATCCCCCGCCGCTGGCGGTGTGCGAGATGTCCGCCGTTCCGTTGTCGCCGTCTTCGTCCTCCTTGGCTTCCAGGGTCACCGTCTGATTGGTGTTCCAGTTGTCCGTGGTGAAGGTCAGCGTGCCGCCCGTCTTCACGCTGATATCGGCGTCCTGCGTGCCGGTGGTGCCGCGGGCGGCGGTGACGGTGACGCTGGCCGTCGGCTTGGTGGCGAGCTTGACCTGGTAGGTGGCGGTCGAGCCTTCGGTCACGGACACGTTGGACGACGAGAAGGTGAAGCCCTTCGCGTCGTTGTCGTCCTCCGTGGCGGTGACGCTGCCGGTGACGCTCCCGTATCCGCCGCCGCTGGCGGTGTGGGAGATGCCCGCCGTTCCGTCGTCGCCGTCGTCGTCCTCCTTGGCTTCGAGGGTGACGGTCTGGTTCGTGTTCCAGTTGTCGGTCGTGAACGTCAGCGTGCCGCCGGTCTTCACGCTCAGGTCCGTGTCCTGGGTGCCGGTCGTGCTCCTCGCCGCGGTGACGGTGACCTCGGCGGTCGGCTTGGTCGTGAGCTTGACCTGGTACGTGGCCGTCGAGCCTTCGGTCACTGACACGTTCGACGACGAGAAGGTGAAACCCTTGGTGTCGTTGTCCGATTCGGTGGCGGTGACGGTGCCCGTCGCGCTGCCGTAGCCGCCGCCGCTCGCGGTGTGGGCGACGTCCGCCGTTCCGGCGTCGCCGTCGTCGTCCTCCTTCGCTTCGAGTGTCACGGTCTGGTTCGTGTTCCAGTTGTCGGTGGTGAAGGTGAGGGAGCCTCCGGTCTTGACGCTGATGTCGGAATCCTGCGTGCCGGTCGTGCTCCGGGCCGCCGTCACGGTGACGTCGGCGGTCGGCTTCGTCGCGAGTTTGACTTGGTAGGTGGCCGTCGAGCCCTCGGTCACCGTCACGTCCGTTGGGGTGAAGGTGAAGCCCTTCGCGTCGTTGTCGGACTCGGTCGCGGTGACCGTGCCCGTCACGCTGCCGTAGCCCCCGCCGCTGGCGGTGTGGGAGATGTCCGCCGCGCCGGCGTCTCCGTCGGCGTCCTCCTTCGCTTCGAGGGTGACGGTCTGGTTCGTGTTCCAGTTGTCGGTGGTGAAGGTGAGGGAGCCGCCGGTCTTGACGCTGATGTCGGCGTCCTGCGTGCCGGTGGTGCCGCGGGCGGCGGTGACGGTGACGCTGGCCGTCGGCTTGGTGGCGAGCTTGACCTGGTAGGTGGCGGTCGAGCCTTCGGTCACGGACACGTTGGACGACGAGAAGGTGAAGCCCTTCGTTTCGTTGTCCGACTCGGTGGCGGTGACGGTTCCGGTGACGCTGCCGTATCCCCCGCCGCTGGCGGTGTGCGAGATGTCCGCCGTTCCGTTGTCGCCGTCTTCGTCCTCCTTGGCTTCCAGGGTCACCGTCTGATTGGTGTTCCAGTTGTCCGTGGTGAAGGTCAGCGTGCCGCCCGTCTTCACGCTGATATCGGCGTCCTGCGTGCCGGTGGTGCCGCGGGCGGCGGTGACGGTGACGCTGGCCGTCGGCTTGGTGGCGAGCTTGACCTGGTAGGTGGCGGTCGAGCCTTCGGTCACGGACACGTTGGACGACGAGAAGGTGAAGCCCTTCGCATCGTTGTCGGACTCGGTCGCGGTGACCGTGCCCGTGACGCTGCCGTAGCCCCCGCCGCTGGCGGTGTGGGAGATGTCCGCCGCGCCGGCGTCTCCGTCGTCGTCCTCCTTCGCCTCCAGGGTGACGGTCTGGTTGGTGTTCCAGTTGTCGGTGGTGAAGGTCAGCGTGCCGCCGGTCTTCACGCTGATGTCGGCGTCCTGCGTTCCGGTCGTGCTCCGGGCCGCGGTCACGGTGACGTCGGCGGTGGGCTTGGTGGCGAGCTTGACCTGGTAGGTTGCGGTGGCGCCTTCGGTTACGGACACGTTCGACGTCGAGAAGGCGAAGCCCTTGGTGTCGTTGTCGTCCTCCGTGGCGGTGACGCTGCCCGTGACGCTGCCGTAGCCGCCGCCGCTCGCGGCGTGGGCGATGTCCGCCGTGCCGTCGTCCCCGTCGTCGTCCTCCTTGGCCTCCAGGGTGACGGTCTGGTTCGTGTTCCAGTTGTCGGTCGTGAACGTCAGCGCGCCGCCGGTCTTCACGCTGATGTCGGCGTCCTGCGTCCCGGTTGTGCTCCGCGCCGCGGTCACCGTGACGTCGGCGGTCGGCTTGGTCGCGAGTTTGACGCTGTACGTCGCCGTCGAGCCCTCGGTCACGGACACGCTCGGCGACGAGAAGGTGAAGCCCTTCGTATCGTTGTCGTCCTCCGTGGCGGTGACGCTGCCCGTGACGCTCCCGTAGCCGCCGCCGCTCGCGGTGTGGGCGATGTCCGCCGCGCCGGCGTCCCCGTCGTCGTCCTCCTTGGCTTCGAGCGTGACGGTCTGGTTCGTGTTCCAGTTGTCGGTCGTGAACGTCAGCGTGCCGCCGGTCTTCACGCTGATGTCGGCGTCCTGGGTGCCGGTCGAGCTCCGCGCCGCGGTGACGGTGACCTCGGCGGTCGGCTTGGTCGTGAGCTTGACCTGGTACGTGGCCGTCGAGCCTTCGGTCACTGACACGTTCGACGACGAGAAGGCGAAGCCCTTGGTGTCGTTGTCGGACTCCGTTGCGGTGACCGCGCCCGTGACGCTGCCGTATCCGCCGCCGCTGGCGGTGTGGGAGATGTCGGCGGTTCCGGCGTCGCCGTCGGCGTCCTCCTTCGCTTCGAGTGTCACGATCTGGTTCGTGTTCCAGTTGTCGGTGGTGAAGGTGAGGGAGCCTCCGGTCTTGACGCTGATGTCGGAATCCTGCGTGCCGGTGGTGCTCCGGGCCGCGGTGACGGTGACGTCGGCGGTCGGCTTCGTCGCCAGCTTGACCTGGTAGGTGGCCGTCGAGCCTTCGGTCACGGACACGTTCGACAACGAGAAGGTGAAGCCCTTGGTGTCGTTGTCCGACTCGGTGGCGGTGACGGTGCCCGTCGCGCTTCCGTAGCCCCCGCCGCTGGCGGTGTGGGAGATGTCCGCCGCTCCGTTGTCGCCGTCGTCGTCCTCCTTCGCCTCAAGCGTCACCGTCTGGTTGGTGTTCCAGTTGTCGGTCGTGAAGGTCAGCGTGCCGCCGGTCTTCACGCTGATGTCCGTGTCCTGCGCGCCGGTCGTGCTCCGCGCCGCGGTCACCGTCACGCTGGCGGTGGGCTTGGTGGCGAGCTTGACCTGGTAGGTCGCGGTCGAGCCTTCGGTCACCGTCACGTCCGTTGGGGTGAAGGCGAAGCCCTTGGTGTCGTTGTCGGATTCGGTGGCGGTCACCGTGCCGGTGGCGCTGCCGTAACCGCCGCCGCTGGCGGTGTGGGAGATGTCCGCCGTTCCATCGTCGCCGTCGTCGTCCTCCCCGGCTTCCAGGGTGACGGTCTGGTTCGTGTTCCAGTTGTCGGTGGTGAAGGTCAGCGTGCCGCCCGTCTTCACGCTGAGATCCGAGTCTTGGGCGCCGGTCGTGCTCCGGGCGACCGTCACCGTGACGTCGGCCGTCGGCTTGGTGGCGAGCTTCACCTGGTAGGTGGCCGTCGAGCCCTCGGTCACCGTCACGTCCGTCGGGGTGAAGGTGAAGCCCTTGGTGTCGTTGTCCGACTCGGTGGCGGTGACGGTGCCCGTCGCGCTGCCGTAGCCCCCGCCGCTGGCGGTGTGGGAGATGTCCGCCGTTCCGGCGTCGCCGTCGGCGTCCTCCTTGGCCTCCAGGGTGACGGTCTGGTTGGTGTTCCAGTTGTCCGTGGTGAAGGTCAGCGAGCCGCCGGTCTTGACGCTGAGGTCGGAATCCTGGGCGCCGGTTGTGCTCCGCGCGACCGTGACGGTGACGTCGGCGGTGGGCTCCGTCGCCAGCTTCACCGTGTAGGTGGCGGTCGAGCCTTCGGTCACGGACACGTTCGACGACGAGAAGGTGAAACCCTTGGTGTCGTTGTCGGACTCCGTTGCGGTGATCGTGCCGGTGGCGCTGCCGTAGCCCCCGCCGCTGGCGGTGTGGGCGATGTCGGCGGCGCCGTCGTCGCCGTCGTCGTCCTCCTTGGCCTCCAGGGTGACGGTCTGGTTGGTGTTCCAGTTGTCGGTCGTGAAGGTCAGCGTGCCGCCGGTCTTCACGCTCAGGTCCGAGTCCTGGGTGCCGGTCGTGCTCCGCGCCGCGGTCACGGTGACGTCGGCGGTGGGCTTCGTCGCCAGCTTGACCTGGTAGGTGGCGGTCGAGCCTTCGGTCACTGACACGTTCGACGACGAGAAGGTGAAACCCTTGGTGTCGTTGTCGGACTCCGTTGCGGTGACCGTGCCGGCGGCGCTGCCGTAGCCGCCGCCGCTGGCGGTGTGGGCGATGTCCGCCGTTCCGGCGTCGCCGTCGGCGTCCTCCTTCGCCTCCAAAGTCACCGTCTGATTCGTGTTCCAGTTGTCGGTGGTGAAGGTGAGGGAGCCGCCGGTCTTGACGCTGAGGTCGGAATCCTGGGTGCCGGTTGTGCTCCGCGCGACCGTCACGGTGACGTCGGCGGTCGGCTTGGTCGCCAGCTTGACGCTGTATGTCGCCGTCGAGCCCTCGGTCACCGTCACGTCCGTCGGGGTGAAGGTGAAGCCCTTGGTGTCGTTGTCCGACTCGGTGGCGGCGACGGTTCCCGTGACGCTGCCGTAGCCGCCGCCGCTGGCCGTGTGCGAGATGTCGGCCGTTCCGGCGTCGCCGTCGTCGTCCTCCTTCGCCTCCAGGGTGACGGTCTGGTTCGTGTTCCAGTTGTCGGTCGTGAAGGTCAGCGTGCCGCCGGTCTTCACGCTCAGGTCCGTGTCCTGCGCGCCGGTGGTGCTTCGGGCCACCGTCACGGTGACGTCGGCGGTGGGCTTGGTGGCGAGTTTGACCTGGTAGGTTGCGGTGGCGCCTTCGGTTACGGACACGCTCGCCGTCGAGAAGGCGAAGCCCTTCGTATCGTTGTCGTCCTCCGTGGCGGTGACGCTGCCCGTGACGCTGCCGTAGCCGCCGCCGCTCGCGGTGTGGACGATGTCCGCCGTGCCGTCGTCGCCGTCGTCGTCCTCCTTCGCCTCCAGGGTGACGGTCTGGTTCGTGTTCCAGTTGTCGGTGGTGAAGGTCAGCGATCCGCCGGTCTTGACGCTGATATCCGAGTCTTGGGTGCCGGTCGTGCTGCGGGCGGCGGTGACGGTGACGCTGGCCGTCGGCTTGGTGGCGAGCTTGACCTGGTAGGTTGCGGTGGCGCCTTCGGTTACGGACACGTTCGACGTCGAGAAGGCGAAGCCCTTGGTGTCGTTGTCGTCCTCCGTGGCGGTGACGCTGCCCGTGACGCTGCCGTAGCCGCCGCCGCTCGCGGTGTGGGCGATGTCCGCCGTGCCGTCGTCTCCGTCTTCGTCCTCCTTGGCTTCGAGCGTGACGGTCTGGTTCGTGTTCCAGTTGTCGGTGGTGAAGGTCAGCGAGCCGCCGGTCTTGACGCTGATATCCGAGTCTTGGGTGCCGGTCGAGCTCCGCGCCGCGGTGACGGTGACCTCGGCGGTCGGCTTGGTCGTGAGCTTGACCTGGTAGGTGGCGGTCGAGCCTTCGGTCACGGACACGTTGGACGACGAGAAGGTGAAGCCCTTGGTGTCGTTGTCCGATTCGGTGGCGGTGACGGTGCCCGTCGCGCTGCCGTAGCCGCCGCCGCTCGCGGTGTGGGCGATGTCCGCCGTGCCGGCGTCGCCGTCGGCGTCCTCCTTGGCTTCGAGTGTCACGGTCTGGTTCGTGTTCCAGTTGTCGGTGGTGAAGGTCAGCGAGCCGCCGGTCTTGACGCTGATATCCGAGTCTTGGGTGCCGGTCGTGCTGCGGGCGGCGGTGACGGTGACGCTGGCCGTCGGCTTGGTGGCGAGCTTGACCTGGTAGGTGGCGGTCGAGCCTTCGGTCACCGTCACGTCCGCCGGGGTGAAGGCGAAGCCCTTGGTGTCGTTGTCCGATTCGGTGGCGGTGACGGTGCCCGTCGCGCTGCCGTAGCCCCCGCCGCTGGCGGTGTGGGCGATGTCGGCGGTGCCGTCGTCTCCGTCGTCGTCCTCCTTGGCCTCCAGCGTGACGGTCTGGTTGGTGTTCCAGTTGTCGGTCGTGAAGGTCAGCGTGCCGCCGGTCTTCACGCTCAGGTCCGAGTCCTGCGTTCCGGTCGTGCTCCGGGCGACGGTGACCGTGACGCTCGCGGTCGGCCTGGTCGCCAGCTTCACCTGGTAGGTGGCCGTCGAGCCTTCGGTCACTGACACGTTCGACGACGAGAAGGTGAAACCCTTCGCATCGTTGTCGTCCTCCGTGGCGGTGACGCTGCCCGTGACGCTCCCGTATCCGCCGCCGCTCGCGGTGTGGGCAATGTCCGCCGTGCCGTCGTCGCCGTCGTCGTCCTCCTTGGCTTCGAGGGTGACGGTCTGGTTCGTGTTCCAGTTGTCGGTCGTGAACGTCAGCGTGCCGCCGGTCTTCACGCTCAGGTCCGTGTCCTGTGTGCCGGTGGTGCTTCGGGCCACCGTCACGGTGACGTCGGCGGACGGCTTCGTCGCGAGCTTGACCTGGTAGGTGGCCGTCGAGCCTTCGGTCACTGACACGTTCGACGACGAGAAGGTGAAACCCTTGGTGTCGTTGTCGGACTCCGTTGCGGTGACCGTGCCGGTGGCGCTGCCGTAGCCCCCGCCGCTGGCGGTGTGGGCGATGTCGGCCGTTCCGGCGTCGCCGTCGTCGTCCTCCTTGGCTTCGAGCGTGACGGTCTGGTTCGTGTTCCAGTTGTCGGTGGTGAAGGTGAGGGAACCGCCGGTCTTGACGCTCAGGTCCGTGTCCTGGGTGCCGGTCGAGCTCCGCGCCGCGGTGACGGTGACCTCGGCGGTCGGCTTGGTCGTGAGCTTGACCTGGTAGGTGGCGGTCGAGCCTTCGGTCACGGACACGTTGGACGACGAGAAGGTGAGGCCCTTGGTGTCGTTGTCCGACTCGGTGGCGGTGACGGTGCCCGTGGCGCTGCCGTAGCCGCCGCCGCTCGCGGTGTGCGAGATGCCGGCGGTTCCGGCGTCGCCGTCGTCGTCCTCCTTCGCCTCCAGGGTCACGGTCTGGTTGGTGTTCCAGTTGTCGGTCGTGAAGGTCAGCGTGCCGCCGGTCTTCACGCTCAGGTCCGAGTCCTGCGCGCCGGTGGTGCTTCGGGCCACCGTCACGGTGACGTCGGCGGACGGCTTCGTCGCGAGCTTGACCTGGTAGGTCGCGGTCGAGCCTTCGGTCACTGACACGTTGGACGACGAGAAGGTGAAGCCCTTGGTGTCGTTGTCGGATTCGGTGGCGGTGACGGCGCCCGTCGCGCTGCCGTATCCGCCGCCGCTGGCCGTGTGCGAGATGTCGGCCGTTCCGGCGTCGCCGTCGTCGTCCTCCTTCGCCTCCAAAGTCACCGTCTGGTTCGTGTTCCAGTTGTCGGTGGTGAAGGTCAGCGTGCCGCCGGTCTTCACGCTGATGTCGGCGTCCTGCGTTCCGGCCGTGCTCCGGGCCGCGGTCACGGTGACGTCGGCGGTGGGCTTGGTGGCGAGTTTGACCTGGTAGGTTGCGGTGGCGCCTTCGGTTACGGACACGTTCGACGTCGAGAAGGCGAAGCCCTTGGTGTCGTTGTCGTCCTCCGTGGCGGTGACGCTGCCCGTGGCGCTGCCGTAGCCGCCGCCGCTCGCGGTGTGGGCGATGTCCGCCGTGCCGTCGTCGCCGTCGTCGTCCTCCTTGGCTTCGAGGGTGACGGTCTGGTTCGTGTTCCAGTTGTCGGTCGTGAACGTCAGCGTGCCGCCGGTCTTCACGCTCAGGTCCGTGTCCTGGGTGCCGGTCGTGCTCCGCGCCGCGGTGACGGTGACCTCGGCGGTCGGCTTGGTCGCGAGCTTGACCTGGTAGGTGGCGGTCGAGCCTTCGGTCACGGACACGTTGGACGACGAGAAGGTGAAGCCCTTGGTGTCGTTGTCCGATTCGGTGGCGGTGACGGTACCCGTCGCGCTGCCGTAGCCGCCGCCGCTCGCGGTGTGGGCGATGTCCGCCGTTCCGGCGTCGCCGTCGTCGTCCTCCTTCGCTTCGAGTGTCACGGTCTGGTTCGTGTTCCAGTTGTCGGTGGTGAAGGTCAGCGAGCCGCCGGTCTTGACGCTGATATCCGAGTCTTGGGTGCCGGTCGTGCTGCGGGCGGCGGTGACGGTGACGCTGGCCGTCGGCTTGGTGGCGAGCTTGACCTGGTAGGTGGCGGTCGAGCCTTCGGTCACCGTCACGTCCGCCGGGGTGAAGGCGAAGCCCTTGGTGTCGTTGTCCGATTCGGTGGCGGTGACGGTGCCCGTCGCGCTGCCGTAGCCCCCGCCGCTGGCGGTGTGGGAGATGTCCGCCGTTCCGGCGTCGCCGTCGGCGTCCTCCTTCGCCTCAAGCGTCACCGTCTGGTTGGTGTTCCAGTTGTCGGTCGTGAAGGTCAGCGTGCCACCGGTCTTCACGCTCAGGTCCGTGTCCTGGGTGCCGGTCGTGCTCCTCGCCGCGGTCACGGTGACGTCGGCGGTCGGCTTCGTCGCCAGCTTGACCTGGTAGGTGGCCGTCGAGCCTTCGGTCACCGTCACGTCCGTTGGGGTGAAGGTGAAGCCCTTCGTGTCATTGTCGCCCTCCGTCGCGGTGACCGTGCCGGTGGCGCTGCCGTAGCCCCCGCCGCTGGCGGTGTGGGCGATGTCCGCCGTTCCGTCGTCGCCGTCGTCGTCCTCCTTGGCCTCCAGCGTGACGGTCTGGTTGGTGTTCCAGTTGTCGGTCGTGAAGGTCAGCGTGCCGCCGGTCTTCACGCTCAGGTCCGAGTCCTGCGTTCCGGTCGTGCTCCGGGCGATGGTGACCGTGACGCTCGCGGTCGGCCTGGTCGCCAGCTTCACCTGGTAGGTGGCCGTCGAGCCTTCGGTCACTGACACGTTCGACGACGAGAAGGTGAAACCCTTCGCGTCGTTGTCCGACTCGGTGGCGGCGACGGTGCCCGTGACGCTTCCGTAGCCGCCGCCGCTGGCGGTGTGGGCGATGTCCGCGGTTCCGGCGTCTCCGTCGGCGTCCTCCTTCGCTTCGAGGGTGACGGTCTGGTTCGTGTTCCAGTTGTCGGTCGTGAAGGTGAGGGAGCCGCCGGTCTTCACGCTCAGGTCCGAGTCCTGGGTGCCGGTGGTGCTCCGCGCCGCGGTCACGGTGACGTCGGCGGTGGGCTTCGTCGCCAGCTTGACGCTGTATGTCGCCGTCGAACCCTCGGTCACCGTGACGTCCGTCGGGGTGAAGGTGAAGCCCTTGGTGTCGTTGTCCGACTCGGTCGCGGTGACGGTTCCGGTGACACTGCCGTAGCCGCCGCCGCTGGCCGTGTGCGAGATGTCGGCCGTTCCGGCGTCGCCGTCGTCGTCCTCCTTGGCCTCCAGGGTGACGGTCTGGTTCGTGTTCCAGTTGTCGGTCGTGAACGTCAGCGTGCCGCCGGTCTTCACGCTCAGGTCCGTGTCCTGGGTGCCGGTCGAGCTCCGCGCCGCGGTGACGGTGACCTCGGCGGTCGGCTTGGTCGTGAGCTTGACCTGGTACGTGGCCGTCGAGCCTTCGGTCACTGACACGTTCGACGACGAGAAGGTGAAACCCTTGGTGTCGTTGTCGGACTCCGTTGCGGTGACCGTGCCGGTGGCGCTGCCGTATCCGCCGCCGCTGGCCGTGTGCGAGATGTCGGCCGTTCCGGCGTCGCCGTCGTCGTCCTCCTTCGCCTCCAGGGTGACGGTCTGGTTCGTGTTCCAGTTGTCGGTCGTGAACGTCAGCGTGCCGCCCGTCTTCACGCTGATGTCGGCGTCCTGCGTCCCGGTCGCGCTCCGCGCGGCGGTCACGGTGACGTCGGCGGACGGCTTGGTCGCGAGCTTGACCTGGTAGGTCGCGGTCGAGCCTTCGGTCACTGACACGTTGGACGACGAGAAGGTGAAGCCCTTGGTGTCGTTGTCGGATTCGGTGGCGGCGACGGCGCCCGTTGCGCTGCCGTATCCGCCGCCGCTGGCCGTGTGCGAGATGTCGGCCGTGCCGTCGTCCCCGTCGTCGTCCTCCTTGGCCTCCAGGGTGACGGTCTGGTTGGTGTTCCAGTTGTCGGTCGTGAAGGTCAGCGTGCCGCCGGTCTTCACGCTCAGGTCCGTGTCCTGGGTGCCGGTCGTGCTCCTCGCCGCGGTGACGGTGACGTCGGCGGTGGGCTTGGTCGCCAGCTTGACCTGGTACGTGGCGGTCGAGCCTTCGGTCACTGACACGTTCGACGACGAGAAGGCGAAGCCCTTGGTGTCGTTGTCCGACTCGGTGGCGGTGACGGTGCCGGTGGCGCTGCCGTAGCCGCCGCCGCTCGCGGTGTGCGAGATGCCGGCCGTTCCGGCGTCGCCGTCGTCGTCCTCCTTGGCCTCCAGGGTGACGGTCTGGTTGGTGTTCCAGTTGTCGGTCGTGAAAGTCAGCGAGCCGCCGGTCTTCACGCTGATGTCGGCGTCCTGCGTTCCGGTTGTGCTTCGGGCGACCGTCACCGTGACGTCGGCGGTCGGCTTGGTCGCGAGTTTGACGCTGTACGTCGCCGTCGAGCCCTCGGTCACGGACACGCTCGGCGACGAGAAGGTGAAGCCCTTCGTATCGTTGTCGTCCTCCGTGGCGGTGACGCTGCCCGTGACGCTGCCGTAGCCGCCGCCGCTCGCGGTGTGGGCGATGTCCGCCGTGCCGTCGTCCCCGTCGTCGTCCTCCTTGGCCTCCAGGGTGACGGTCTGGTTGGTGTTCCAGTTGTCGGTCGTGAAGGTCAGCGTGCCGCCGGTCTTCACGCTGATGTCGGCGTCCTGCGTCCCGGTTGTGCTCCGCGCCGCGGTCACCGTGACGTCGGCGGTCGGCTTGGTCGCGAGTTTGACGCTGTACGTCGCCGTCGAGCCCTCGGTCACGGACACGCTCGGCGACGAGAAGGTGAAGCCCTTCGTGTCGTTGTCGTCCTCCGTGGCGGTGACGCTGCCCGTGACGCTGCCGTAGCCGCCGCCGCTGGCCGTGTGCGAGATGTCGGCCGTTCCGGCGTCGCCGTCGTCGTCCTCCTTGGCCTCCAGGGTGACGGTCTGGTTCGTGTTCCAGTTGTCGGTCGTGAACGTCAGGGAGCCGCCGGTCTTGACGCTCAGGTCCGAGTCCTGGGTGCCGGTCGTGCTCCGGGCGACGGTGACCGTGACGCTCGCGGACGGCTTGGTCGCCAGCTTCACCGTGTAGGTGGCGGTCGAGCCTTCTGTCACGGACACGTTCGGCGACGAGAAGGCGAAGCCCTTGGTGTCGTTGTCCGACTCGGTGGCGGTGACGGTGCCGGTCGCGCTGCCGTAGCCGCCGCCGCTCGCGGTGTGCGAGATGTCGGCGGTTCCGGCGTCGCCGTCGTCGTCCTCCTTCGCCTCCAAAGTCACCGTCTGATTCGTGTTCCAGTTGTCGGTGGTGAAGGTGAGGGAGCCGCCGGTCTTGACGCTGATGTCGGAATCCTGCGTGCCAGTGGTGCTCCGGGCCGCGGTCACGGTGACGTCGGCGGTCGGCCTGGTCGCCAGCTTCACCTGGTAGGTGGCCGTCGAGCCTTCGGTCACTGACACGTTCGACGACGAGAAGGTGAAACCCTTGGTGTCGTTGTCCGATTCGGTCGCCGTGACGGTGCCCGTTGCGCTTCCGTAGCCCCCGCCGCTGGCGGTGTGGGCGATGTCGGCGGCGCCGTCGTCGCCGTCGTCGTCCTCCTTCGCTTCGAGTGTCACGGTCTGGTTCGTGTTCCAGTTGTCGGTCGTGAAGGTCAGCGAGCCGCCGGTCTTCACGCTCAGGTCCGTGTCCTGTGTGCCGGTGGTGCTTCGGGCCACCGTCACGGTGACGTCGGCGGTGGGCTTGGTCGTGAGCTTGACCTGGTACGTGGCCGTCGAGCCTTCGGTCACTGACACGTTCGACGACGAGAAGGTGAAGCCCTTCGTATCGTTGTCGTCCTCCGTGGCGGTGACGCTGCCCGTGACGCTGCCGTAGCCGCCGCCGCTCGCGGTGTGGGCGATGTCCGCCGTGCCGTCGTCCCCGTCGTCGTCCTCCTTGGCCTCCAGGGTGACGGTCTGGTTGGTGTTCCAGTTGTCGGTCGTGAAGGTCAGCGAACCGCCGGTCTTCACGCTCAGGTCCGTGTCCTGTGTGCCGGTGGTGCTTCGGGCCACCGTCACGGTGACGTCGGCGGACGGCTTCGTCGCGAGCTTGACCTGGTAGGTCGCGGTCGAGCCTTCGGTCACTGACACGTTCGACGACGAGAAGGTGAAGCCCTTGGTGTCGTTGTCGGATTCGGTGGCGGTGACGGTTTCCGTCGCGCTGCCGTAGCCCCCGCCGCTGGCGGTGTGGGCGATGTCGGCGGCGCCGTCGTCTCCGTCGGCGTCCTCCTTGGCTTCGAGGGTCACGGTCTGGTTCGTGTTCCAGTTGTCGGTGGTGAAGGTCAGCGTGCCGCCGGTCTTCACGCTCAGGTCCGTGTCCTGTGTGCCGGTGGTGCTTCGGGCCACCGTCACGGTGACGTCGGCGGTGGGCTTGGTCGTGAGCTTGACCTGGTACGTGGCCGTCGAGCCTTCGGTCACTGACACGTTCGACGACGAGAAGGTGAAGCCCTTCGTATCGTTGTCGTCCTCCGTGGCGGTGACGCTGCCCGTGACGCTCCCGTAGCCGCCGCCGCTCGCGGTGTGGGCGATGTCCGCCGTTCCGTCGTCCCCGTCGTCGTCCTCCTTCGCCTCCAGGGTGACGGTCTGGTTGGTGTTCCAGTTGTCGGTCGTGAAGGTCAGCGAGCCGCCGGTCTTCACGCTGATGTCGGCGTCCTGCGTTCCGGTTGTGCTTCGGGCGACCGTCACCGTGACGTCGGCGGTCGGCTTGGTCGCGAGTTTGACGCTGTACGTCGCCGTCGAACCCTCGGTCACGGACACGCTCGGCGACGAGAAGGTGAAGCCCTTCGTATCGTTGTCGTCCTCCGTGGCGGTGACGCTGCCCGTGACGCTGCCGTAGCCGCCGCCGCTCGCGGTGTGGGCGATGTCCGCCGTGCCGTCGTCCCCGTCGTCGTCCTCCTTGGCCTCCAGGGTGACGGTCTGGTTCGTGTTCCAGTTGTCGGTCGTGAAGGTCAGCGTGCCGCCGGTCTTCACGCTCAGGTCCGTGTCCTGGGTGCCGGTGGTGCTTCGGGCCACCGTCACGGTGACGTCGGCGGACGGCTTCGTCGCAAGCTTGACCTGGTAGGTCGCGGTCGAGCCTTCGGTCACTGACACGTTGGACGACGAGAAGGTGAAGCCCTTGGTGTCGTTGTCGGATTCGGTGGCGGTGACGGCGCCCGTTGCGCTGCCGTATCCGCCGCCGCTGGCCGTGTGCGAGATGTCGGCCGTTCCGGCGTCGCCGTCGTCGTCCTCCTTGGCCTCCAGGGTGACGGTCTGGTTGGTGTTCCAGTTGTCGGTCGTGAAGGTCAGCGTGCCGCCGGTCTTGACGCTGATGTCGGAATCCTGCGTGCCGGTCGTGCTCCGGGCCGCGGTCACGGTGACGTCGGCGGTCGGCTTCGTCGCGAGCTTGACCTGGTAGGTCGCGGTCGAGCCTTCGGTCACTGACACGTTGGACGACGAGAAGGTGAAGCCCTTGGTGTCGTTGTCGGATTCGGTGGCGGTGACGGCGCCCGTTGCGCTGCCGTATCCGCCGCCGCTGGCCGTGTGCGAGATGTCGGCCGTTCCGGCGTCGCCGTCGTCGTCCTCCTTGGCCTCCAGGGTGACGGTCTGGTTGGTGTTCCAGTTGTCGGTCGTGAAGGTCAGCGTGCCGCCGGTCTTCACGCTCAGGTCCGAGTCCTGGGTGCCGGTCGTGCTCCGCGCCGCGGTCACGGTGACGTCGGCGGTGGGCTTCGTCGCCAGCTTGACCTGGTAGGTGGCGGTCGAGCCTTCGGTCACTGACACGTTCGACGACGAGAAGGCGAAGCCCTTGGTGTCGTTGTCGTCCTCCGTGGCGGTGACGCTGCCCGTGACGCTGCCGTAGCCGCCGCCGCTCGCGGTGTGGGCGATGTCCGCCGTGCCGTCGTCCCCGTCGTCGTCCTCCTTCGCCTCCAGGGTGACGGTCTGGTTGGTGTTCCAGTTGTCGGTCGTGAAGGTCAGCGTGCCGCCGGTCTTCACGCTGATGTCGGCGTCCTGCGTTCCGGTCGTGCTGCGGGCCGCGGTCACGGTGACGTCGGCGGTGGGCTTGGTGGCGAGTTTGACCTGGTAGGTCGCGGTCGAGCCTTCTGTCACTGACACGTTCGACGACGAGAAGGTGAAACCCTTGGTGTCGTTGTCGGACTCCGTTGCGGTGATCGTGCCGGTGGCGCTGCCGTAGCCGCCGCCGCTGGCGGTGTGGGCGATGTCCGCGGTTCCGGCGTCTCCGTCGGCGTCCTCCTTCGCTTCGAGGGTGACGGTCTGGTTCGTGTTCCAGTTGTCGGTGGTGAAGGTCAGCGTGCCGCCGGTCTTCACGCTCAGGTCCGTGTCCTGGGTGCCGGTCGAGCTCCGCGCCGCGGTGACGGTGACCTCGGCGGTCGGCTTGGTCGTGAGTTTGACCTGGTACGTGGCCGTCGAGCCTTCGGTCACTGACACGTTCGACGACGAGAAGGTGAAACCCTTGGTGTCGTTGTCGGACTCCGTTGCGGTGACCGTGCCGGTGGCGCTGCCGTATCCGCCACCGCTGGCCGTGTGCGAGATGTCGGCCGTTCCGGCGTCGCCGTCGTCGTCCTCCTTCGCCTCCAAAGTCACCGTCTGATTCGTGTTCCAGTTGTCGGTGGTGAAGGTGAGGGAGCCGCCGGTCTTGACGCTGAGGTCGGAATCCTGGGTGCCGGTCGTGCTCCGCGCGACCGTCACGGTGACGTCGGCCGTGGGCTTCGTCGCCAGCTTGACGCTGTATGTCGCCGTCGAGCCCTCGGTCACCGTCACGTCCGTCGGGGTGAAGGTGAAGCCCTTGGTGTCGTTGTCCGACTCGGTGGCGGTGACGGTGCCGGTGGCGCTTCCGTAGCCGCCGCCGCTCGCGGTGTGCGAGATGTCGGCCGTTCCGGCGTCGCCGTCGTCGTCCTCCTTCGCCTCCAAAGTCACCGTCTGATTCGTGTTCCAGTTGTCGGTCGTGAAAGTCAGCGAGCCGCCGGTCTTCACGCTGATGTCGGCGTCCTGCGTTCCGGTTGTGCTTCGGGCGACCGTCACCGTGACGTCGGCGGTCGGCTTGGTCGCGAGTTTGACGCTGTACGTCGCCGTCGAACCCTCGGTCACGGACACGCTCGGCGACGAGAAGGTGAAGCCCTTGGTGTCGTTGTCGTCCTCCGTGGCGGTGACGCTGCCCGTGACGCTGCCGTAGCCGCCGCCGCTCGCGGTGTGGGCGATGTCCGCCGTGCCGTCGTCGCCGTCGTCGTCCTCCTTGGCCTCCAGGGTGACGGTCTGGTTGGTGTTCCAGTTGTCGGTCGTGAAGGTCAGCGTGCCGCCGGTCTTCACGCTCAGGTCCGTGTCCTGGGTGCCGGTGGTGCTTCGGGCCACCGTCACGGTGACGTCGGCGGACGGCTTCGTCGCGAGCTTGACCTGGTAGGTCGCGGTCGAGCCTTCGGTCACTGACACGTTGGACGACGAGAAGGTGAAGCCCTTGGTGTCGTTGTCGGATTCGGTGGCGGTGACGGCGCCCGTTGCGCTGCCGTATCCGCCGCCGCTGGCCGTGTGCGAGATGTCGGCCGTTCCGGCGTCGCCGTCGTCGTCCTCCTTCGCCTCCAGGGTGACGGTCTGGTTCGTGTTCCAGTTGTCGGTCGTGAACGTCAGCGTGCCGCCGGTCTTCACGCTCAGGTCCGTGTCCTGTGTGCCGGTGGTGCTTCGGGCCACCGTCACGGTGACGTCGGCGGACGGCTTCGTCGCGAGCTTGACCTGGTAGGTCGCGGTCGAGCCTTCGGTCACTGACACGTTGGACGACGAGAAGGTGAAGCCCTTGGTGTCGTTGTCGGATTCGGTGGCGGTGACGGCGCCCGTTGCGCTGCCGTATCCGCCGCCGCTGGCCGTGTGCGAGATGTCGGCCGTTCCGGCGTCGCCGTCGTCGTCCTCCTTGGCCTCCAGGGTGACGGTCTGGTTGGTGTTCCAGTTGTCGGTCGTGAAGGTCAGCGAGCCTCCGGTCTTCACGCTGATGTCGGCGTCCTGCGTCCCGGTCGTGCTTCGGGCCACCGTCACGGTGACGTCGGCGGACGGCTTCGTCGCGAGCTTGACCTGGTAGGTCGCGGTCGAGCCTTCGGTCACGGACACGTTGGACGACGAGAAGGTGAAGCCCTTGGTGTCGTTGTCGGATTCGGTGGCGGTGACGGTTCCCGTCGCGCTGCCGTAGCCGCCGCCGCTCGCGGTGTGCGAGATGCCGGCGGTTCCGGCGTCGCCGTCGTCGTCCTCCTTCGCCTCGAGCGTCACGGTCTGGTTCGTGCTCCAGTTGTCGGTGGTGAAGGTCAGCGTGCCGCCGGTCTTCACGCTCAGGTCCGTGTCCTGTGTGCCGGTGGTGCTTCGGGCCACCGTCACGGTGACGTCGGCGGACGGCTTCGTCGCGAGCTTGACCTGGTAGGTGGCCGTCGAGCCTTCGGTC
This sequence comes from Pseudomonadales bacterium, assembly GCA_963664805.2. Taxonomy (GTDB): domain Bacteria; phylum Pseudomonadota; class Gammaproteobacteria; order Pseudomonadales; family Pseudohongiellaceae; genus UBA9145. Next base: position 2,087,445 of record OY761612.1, read on the forward strand.
ACTGACACGTTCGACGACGAGAAGGTGAAACCCTTGGTGTCGTTGTCGGACTCCGTTGCGGTGACCGTGCCGGTGGCGCTGCCGTAGCTGCCGCCGCTGGCGGTGTGGGCGATGTCCGCCGTTCCGGCGTCGCCGTCGTCGTCCTCCTTCGCCTCCAAAGTCACCGTCTGATTCGTGTTCCAGTTGTCGGTGGTGAAGGTGAGGGAGCCGCCGGTCTTGACGCTGAGGTCGGAATCCTGGGTGCCGGTCGTGCTCCGCGCGACCGTCACGGTGACGTCGGCCGTGGGCTTCGTCGCCAGCTTGACGCTGTATGTCGCCGTCGAGCCCTCGGTCACCGTCACGTCCGTCGGGGTGAAGGTGAAGCCCTTGGTGTCGTTGTCCGACTCGGTGGCGGTGACGGTGCCCGTGGCGCTGCCGTAGCCGCCGCCGCTCGCGGTGTGCGAGATGCCGGCCGTTCCGGCGTCGCCGTCGTCGTCCTCCTTGGCCTCCAGGGTGACGGTCTGGTTGGTGTTCCAGTTGTCGGTCGTGAAAGTCAGCGAGCCGCCGGTCTTCACGCTGATGTCGGCGTCCTGCGTTCCGGTTGTGCTTCGGGCGACCGTCACCGTGACGTCGGCGGTCGGCTTGGTCGCGAGTTTGACGCTGTACGTCGCCGTCGAACCCTCGGTCACGGACACGCTCGGCGACGAGAAGGTGAAGCCCTTCGTATCGTTGTCGTCCTCCGTGGCGGTGACGCTGCCCGTGACGCTGCCGTAGCCGCCGCCGCTCGCGGTGTGGGCGATGTCCGCCGTGCCGTCGTCCCCGTCGTCGTCCTCCTTGGCCTCCAGGGTGACGGTCTGGTTGGTGTTCCAGTTGTCGGTCGTGAAGGTCAGCGTGCCGCCGGTCTTCACGCTCAGGTCCGTGTCCTGGGTGCCGGTCGAGCTCCGCGCCGCGGTGACGGTGACGTCGGCGGTGGGCTTGGTCGCCAGCTTGACCTGGTACGTGGCGGTCGAGCCTTCGGTCACTGACACGTTCGACGACGAGAAGGTGAACCCTTTGGTGTCGTTGTCCGATTCGGTCGCGGTCACCGTGCCGGCGGCGCTGCCGTAGCCGCCGCCGCTCGCGGTGTGGGCGATGTCCGCCGTTCCGGCGTCGCCGTCGTCGTCCTCCTTCGCCTCCAAAGTCACCGTCTGATTCGTGTTCCAGTTGTCGGTGGTGAAGGTCAGCGTGCCGCCGGTCTTCACGCTGATGTCGGCGTCCTGCGTCCCGGTTGTGCTCCGCGCCGCGGTCACCGTGACGTCGGCGGTCGGCTTGGTCGCGAGTTTGACGCTGTACGTCGCCGTCGAGCCCTCGGTCACGGACACGCTCGGCGACGAGAAGGTGAAGCCCTTCGTATCGTTGTCGTCCTCCGTGGCGGTGACGCTGCCCGTGACGCTCCCGTAGCCGCCGCCGCTCGCGGTGTGGGCGATGTCCGCCGTTCCGGCGTCGCCGTCGGCGTCCTCCTTCGCCTCCAAAGTCACCGTCTGATTCGTGTTCCAGTTGTCGGTGGTGAAGGTGAGGGAGCCGCCGGTCTTGACGCTGAGGTCGGAATCCTGGGTGCCGGTCGTGCTCCGCGCGGCGGTCACGGTGACGTCGGCGGACGGCTTCGTCGCGAGCTTGACCTGGTAGGTCGCGGTCGAGCCTTCGGTCACGGACACGTTGGACGACGAGAAGGTGAAGCCCTTCGCGTCGTTGTCGGATTCGGTGGCGGTGACGGTTCCCGTCGCGCTGCCGTAGCCGCCGCCGCTCGCGGTGTGCGAGATGCCGGCGGTTCCGGCGTCGCCGTCGTCGTCCTCCTTCGCCTCCAGGGTCACGGTCTGGTTGGTGTTCCAGTTGTCGGTGGTGAAGGTCAGCGTGCCGCCCGTCTTCACGCTGATATCCGAGTCCTGGGTGCCGGTCGTGCTGCGGGCCGCGGTGACGGTGACGTCGGCGGTGGGCTTCGTCGCCAGCTTGACGCTGTAGGTCGCCGTCGAGCCCTCGGTCACCGTCACGTCCGTTGGGGAGAAGGTGAACCCTTTGGTGTCGTTGTCGGACTCGGTCGCCGTGACGCTGCCCGTAACGCTGCCGTAGCCGCCGCCGCTCGCGGTGTGCGAGATGCCGGCGGTTCCGGCGTCGCCGTCGTCGTCCTCCTTGGCTTCGAGCGTGACGGTCTGGTTCGTGTTCCAGTTGTCGGTCGTGAAGGTCAGCGAGCCGCCGGTCTTCACGCTGATGTCGGAATCCTGCGTGCCGGTGGTGCCGCGGGCGGCGGTGACGGTGACGCTGGCTGTGGGCCTGGTCGCCAGTTTGACCTGGTAGGTTGCCGTCGAGCCTTCCGTCACGGACACGCTCGACGACGAGAAGGTGAAGCCCAACGTGGTGAACGCCGTCGCCGTCGCCAGCAAGGTGGCGCAGGCGCTGTCGCTGTAGGCCGCGTAGGTGTAGCTGGTGCCGGTGTCGAGGCTCGACAGGTTCCGCGTTGTTCCGGTCACGGCGCTGGCGGAGCAGGACGCTCCCGTTCCCGTGGACGGCGAGGTGTGCTTGTAGTACCAGTTGCCCGAGTAGTTGCCGATCGTGAGTGTGGCGGTGGTCGAGCCGATGCTGGACGCCGTCAGCGTGACCGCCGCCGGGGTGCCCGTCGCCTCGTCGGACCAGGCGCCGTCGCCGGAGCCGTTCGTTGCGGCGACCTGGATGGTGTAGGTGGTGGCGTTGGTGAGGCCCGTGACGGTGTACTCCGTGCCGCTGCTGACGGTGGCCCGGCGGGCGGCGTCGTAGTTCTGGGCGCCCGATTTCCACTGCACCTTGTAGCTCGTCGCGCTGGCCATCGCCGTCCACGAGACCTTCAGCTTCTCGCTGAGGGTCGCCACTCCAACGCCGGTAGTCTTCGCCGGCAGCGTCGTGAATGTGTGGCTGGCGATCGACGTGTTGCAGTAGATGTCGGTCGTGGCGTAGGCGTTGTACGTGTAGGACGTTCCCGCGTCCAGGCCGGTGATGTCGGCGGTCTTCTGCGTGGCCGCGTCGGTGTCCAGTGTGCAGGTGGCGCCACTCTGGGTGCCCTGGTAGCGCCAGCCGCTGGAGCTCGCCAAATTCGAAAGGGTCAGGGTGGCGCTGGTCGTGGTGATGTTCGAGGAGGCGAGCGCAATCGGCGCGAGGGTGGTGAAGGTCACGTGCGTGATCTTGTTGCTCGCGGCGCAGCCGGAAGCGCTGTAGGCGTTGTAGGTGTACGTGGTGGAGGCCGTGAGCCCGGAGAACTGGACCTTGCCGGTGTTGGTCGTGCCCTTGATGCAGGTGGCGCCGTTCTGTTCGCCCTTGACCCACCAATCCCCCGACCAGTTGGACATTGCCAGCCGGGCCTGCTGCTGAAGGACGGTTTCGGCGGTCAGGGTGGGGCCGGTGGGGGTGCCCTTCGCTTCGTCGGACGGGGCGCCGGCGCCGGTGCCGTTGACGGCGGTCACGCGCAGGGTGTGCTCCGTGCCGTTGGCGAGGCCGGTGATGGTGTGTTGCGTACCGCTCGTCACCGTCGCCTGCCGGTTGCCGGTGTTGTACTGCTCGGCGCCCGATTTCCATTGCACCTTGTAGCTGGTCGCGCTGGCGACCGCGGTCCAGGACACGCTGAGCGACGTATTCGCCGCCGTTGCCGATACGCCGGTGGTCTTCGCCGGCAGGGTCAGGAAGGATGTGGCGGTGGCGAGCAGGTAGATCGCGTCGCAGCCGGCTGTGGCGTACGCCTTGTAAACGTAGCTGGTGCCTGCGTCGAGGCTCGACAGGCTGGCCGACGCCGTGCCGGCGGCTACCGATATGCAAGGGGCGTAGGTCTGGCTGCCCTTGTACCACCATGCGTCGACGTAGTTGCCGATGGTAAGGGTCGCGCCCGAGGCGGTGACGCCGCTGGCGGCGAGGGTCGGGGCGGTGGGCGTGCCTTTCGCCTCGTCCGACCAGGCGCCGTCGCCGCTGCTGTTGACAGCGGCGACCTGGAGAGTGTACTCGGTGCTGTTGGTAAGGCCGCTGACGGTGTGCGTGGTGCCGCTGACGGTCGCGGACCGGGTGGAGTCGTAGTTCTGGGCGCCGGACTTCCACTGCACCTTGTAGCCCGTGGCGCCGGCCATCGAGTTCCACGACACCTTGAGCTTCTGGTGCAAGGCCGCGGTCGAGACGCCCGTGGTCTTCGCCGGTATGGTCGTGAAACCCCGGGCGGCGATCTGGTCCGCATCGGCGCACCCCGCTTTGGAGTACGCCGTGTAGGTGTAGTCCGTGCCGGCATCCAGACTCGACAGGGTGGCAGTGCTCGTGTTGGCGGCCACCGAAGTGCAGGCCGCGTTGGTCTGGTTGCCCTGGTACCACCATGCCAGCGTCCAGGACTGAATGGTGAGCGTCGCGCCAGAGGCGCTGACGTTGGTCGCCTTCAGATGGGCGGCGCTGGGGTACGCATAGAGAGACTGGTCGGACTCCGCGCTCGTGCCCGAGGCGTTTACCGCCCGAACCTTGAACGCGACGGGCCTGTGGTCGCTCAGCCCGGTGACGGTGTGGCTCAGGGTTCTCGACGTGGTGGTGACGTCGGTCCAGTTGGCATCCCAAGTGCCTCTGGCCCATTTCTTGTACTGCCACTTGGTCAGCGCCGCGTCGCCACCCACCGACGAGGCCAGCGTGAGCTTGCCGCTGCCGGCGTTGGTCGTGGTCGGCTTGGCGGGTTTCGGCGGCTTGGTCGTGAAGGTCAGGTTGGCGAGTTCCTTGGCGTCGCGGCAGACATTGGGCCAATCAGAATTGATGTAGGAGTACGCCTTGTAGGTATAGCTGCTGTTCCCCGTCAAGCCCGTGACGTCTGCCCAGTTGAAATGGGCTTGGCCTAGCGCGCGGCACTTGTCGCCGCTCTGGGAGCCCTTGATGGACCACCGCGTACTGCCCCGTACATAATTCAAGTGCAGCCGGACGCTCGTCGACTCCAGCCTGCTTTTGGTCAGCGACGTGTCGCCCCAGGTCGTGAAGCTGGCGTCGCCGATCTTGTCCGCGGCGTTGCAGCCGGACGCCCCGTAGGCGGTGTAGGTGTAGCTCGTTTCTTTTTCCAGGTTCCGAACAATGGCGACCGCCGAGGTCTCGCTGGTGCAGGTGGCGCCGCTCTGATCGCCTTTGTACCACCATGTGCCCGACGGCCAATTGCTTAGGGCTAGCTGTACGACTCCCAGAGTTTGCGTGCTCAAGTCGAACGACAACGTCCAGAAAAGCAGGCTGGCAATCTCGTTGTCCGCAGCGCAGCCAGCCGCGTCGTAAGCCTTGTATTGAGTTTGAACGCGCTCTCTCAAGCCGGTCAACTCCACCGAGGAGACCGAGGGAAATCTGCCGGCCTCGGTGCAGGTCCTGTACACCGGTCCGTATGTGGCCTTGAACCACCACTTTTGCCCATGACGCACATTGTGGATGGCGAGCGTCGACTTGGACTCCGTCTTGTTCGTTGCCGAGAGGTAGGTCGAATCCAGGGTCGTGAAGGTCGCATCGCCGATCTTGTCTGCAGCGTTGCAGCCGGCCGCCCGATACCCCGTATAGGTGTAGGTCGTGTTCTTTGTGAGGTTCCTCAGGATGGCGACCGAGCTGGTTTCCTTGGTGCAAGTGGCGCCGCTCTGATCGCCCTTGGACCACCAATTGCCCGACCATCCGGTATTGGCCAACTGCGCGATGGTATGTCCGACCGTATTGCTGTTGACGGAGATCCAGACCGTCTTGAATGTCTCGCTGCCGATCTCCGTTGTGCAGCCGGAGTCGCTGTAGGCTTTCCACGTGTAGGACGTGTTCTCCGTGGTGGTGAGCGACGCCGCCAGCGACGTTTCGGCGGTGCAGGTGCCGCCGCTTGGGGAGGTGTACTTGTGGTACCACGTCCCGCCCCAGTTGGCGATGGTCAGCGTGGCGGTGACTTCCGCCACGTTGCTCGCGGTGAGCGTGACCGCCTTCGCGGGCCGGGACACCTCGTCCGACCAGGCGCCGTCGCCGGTGGCGTTGACCGCGGCGACGCGGACCGTGTAGGTGGTGTCGTTGGTTAGGCCGGTGATGGTGTGGGTCGTGCCGGAGGAGACGGTGTTCTGGCGCGACGTGTCGTAGTTCTGCGCGCCCGACTTCCACTGCACCTTGTAGCTCGCGGCGCCGGTCATCGCATCCCACGAGACATAGAGGCTCTTGGCGCGGCTGGCGGCGGACAGGCCGGTGGTCTTCGCCGGCTTGGTGAGGAAGGTCTCGGTGGCGAGCTCGCTGCTGCAATCCGTCCGATAGGCCTTGTAGGTGTAGGACGTTCCCTCCGCGAGACCGACGGCGCTAAAGGTGGTGCCCGTTTGTATGCTGGCGCAGTTGGTGTCCGTCGTCTTCTTGATGGACCACTGGTCGCTCCAATGGCCGATGGTCAACGTGGCGGTGGTGGCCTCCACGCTGCTCGCGGTCAGCGTGGGCTGGGGCAGGGTCGTGAAGTACGCCGCGGCGACGCGGGCACCGGCGCAGTTCGGCTGATCATACGCGTCCACCTGGTGATAGGTGCCGCCGGTCAAGCCGGTCAGCCTTCCCTTGTCGCCGCCAGAATGGTTGTAGCAGGTGCCGACGCTTGGGAGGCTATGCCGGAAGGACCAAGCCTTGTTCGCGCCGAGGGTCAATTGGACGAAAGAGTAGGTTGTGTGCGTGACAGTCAACGCGTACTCGAGCGTCTTGAAATCAGCATCGCCCAGCTTGTTGGCGCAATTGTGGTCTGAGAAGATGTCGAAGGAATACGACGTGTTCGGGCTGAAACTCGGGAAGCCGATAAACCTGTGGCTGTTGCAGGAGGTTTGGCCGGCCGTTCTGTAATAGAAGTTGACTCCGTACCCGGAGACGGTGATCACCGCACTGTTGTGGGTCACCTCGGAGACGGTGACGGTTTGCGCTTGGGCGTACTGGGAAACGGCCAGCCCGAGCGTCAACAGGCACACATACGCAAGTGCCCGTTGCAGATGTGTTTTGACCGCGAGAGATACCATACTAGGGGGGGGGGGGGGGGGACAATAGTTGCCGCTCGCCTCTACTTCATTTCAGACGAAAAGTTCTCTGTTGCTTCTTTTAGGTTCTATAACGGTTTTTTCGTAATAATTCAAACATTTCCCCGCATAAATGTTGGCGCCGAATGCGGGAAATTGTCGCGCTATTCGCGCATTGAATTGCGATTTGAAAACTTAAATTTATGTTTCGGCGGAGCGGGAAATCGAGTTCCGCAATTCCCGAAGAAAATTCGCTACCAATTTTTGCATTTCCGCTACCCCCGCCGGCCAAAAAACTGATGCGGAATGCGGGAAGACGTGCCGTTGGTGACTGTATCCAGAGGTATTTCGACCCCGCGCAGTCAAACACAATATGTGAAATCAAATTTATGTTCTGACGGGATGGGCAGCCGAACTCCGCTCATCTTGAAGCATAGTTGTTATGGAATTCTTGCGCTTTCGCATCCATTTTAGCGCAGAAAAGAAAGTGCTGAACGCAGAAAGTTGTTTCTCTCATGGTCGTGTCCAGACAAATTTCAACCTTGGGCAGGCAATTGCAATATGCGAAGTAAAATTTATCTTTCGGAGAAATTGGAAAATCACATCCCGTTTATTCCGAAGCAAATTCTTCAACGGTTTTGCATATTTCCGCAAGCTTCCCACTGACCGGAAATTGGCGCCGGATACCGAAAGCCGCCTCCTCAAGAATTGCATCCAGTCGCATCTCTACCCCGCGCAATCAATGGCAGTTCGTGAGCAATATTTCATGTAGCATCGAAAAAGGAAATATTTCGCGCCGCTCCTCCTCTTATTACGAATTGTTGCGAAAAATCGCCCGCGAGTTGATTTTTCCACCATGATCCGCTCCGGCAATGCTATTCTTGGCCGGATATGGCAAGGCGAGGGTTCCATCGGGCATGATCAGACCGCTTGCATTCGGCATGGGCATAACGGCATCCGGCCTGCTGCCGGCCGCGGAGGCGCCCGGGGCCGCGGGCGACGCCGGCGCGCAGCGGGCGCTGCTCGACCGCTATTGCGTGAGCTGCCACAACCAGGCGATCGTCAACCTGCCGGAGACGCCGGGAGAATCGCAACTCTTCGCCCAACTTCGCGACGTCGGCTTGACTTTCGACACCGAGAACGTCGCCGATGTATCGGAAAATCCCGCGCTTTGGGAAAACGTCGTCCGCAAACTGCGGGTTGGCGTGATGCCGCCGCCGGAGAATCCGCGCCCGGACAAGGCGAGTTACGACGGCTTTCGCGTCTGGCTCGAAACCGAACTCGACCGCGTCGCCGCGCGGGAGGTCAATCCGGGACGGGTCGAGGCCTTTCATCGCCTCAATCAGACCGAATACCGGAACGCCGTGCGCGACCTGCTCGACCTCGACATCGAAGTCGCCGAACTGATTCCACCCGACCCGCCCGACCGGCACGGCTTCGACAACAACGCCGAAGCGCTGTCGCTGTCGCCTGCCCTGATGGAACGATACGTTTCGGCGGCGCGCAAGATCGCGGAACTCGCCGTGGGCGCCGCGCCGCGCTCGACCCTGATCACGACCTATGAAGTGCCGCTGAACCTGATCCAGGACGACCGCCTCAGCGACGAATTGCCTTTCGGCTCACGCGGCGGCGCCGCGTTCGAACACAACTTTCCGGTCGATGGCGCATATCGCATCACGATCAAGTTGCAGACCAACTACGTCGATTTCGTGCGCGGCTACGACGCGCCCGGCGAGATCGAAATCAGCCTCGACGGCGGGCATCTTGAGACCTTCGGCTTCGGCGGCGACGCGCCCGGCACGCCGGCGCCGTACAGCTTCGCCGGCAACATCCGCGGCAGCGACGACTGGGAAGAATTCATGATGGTCTTCGCCGAGGAAGGTTTCGAAATCGAGGTGGCCGTCGAAGCCGGCCCGCGCGTCATCGGCGCGACCTTTCCGCGCGCGATGTGGGAACCCGAGGGCATCCGGCAGCCGCGCCTGTTCGGCTATCACCTGGCGGTGACCGAACTGCCCGACGCCAACCCGAGCCTGGGAAGCATTTCGATCGAAGGCCCCCTGTCGGTCGCCGGGCCGGGCGATACGCCCAGCCGGCGGCGAATCTTCACTTGCAGCCCCGCCAGCGCCGATCAGGAGCCGGCCTGCGCCAGGGAGATACTCGGCACGCTGGCGCGCCGCGCCTATCGCCGCCCCGCGAGCGAGGGCGATCTTGCCGAACTGTACGAATTCTTCGAAGCCGGCCGCCGCGAAGGCGGTTTCGACACGGGCATTCAACACGCCCTCGAACGGGTGCTCGTTTCTCCCGACTTCCTGTTCCGCATCGAGCGGGACCCGGCCGCGGCCGAACCCGGGTCCGTTTACGCGATCAGCGATCTCGAACTCGCATCCCGGCTGTCCTTTTTCCTCTGGAGCAGCATTCCCGACGACGAACTGCTCGGTCTGGCCGAACGCGGCGCCTTGCGCGAGCCCGGCGCGCTCGAAGGACAGGTGCGGCGCATGATGGCCGACCCGCGGGCTGGCACCTTCATCGAGAACTTCGTCGGCCAATGGCTTTATCTGCGCAATCTCGACGGTCATTATCCCCTGCCCTCGGGCTTTCCCGAATTCGACGAGAACCTGCGCGAAGCCTTCAAGCGCGAGACGCGGCTTTTCCTCGACGAGCAGATTCGCTCGGACCGCGGCATGCTCGAATTGCTCAGCGCCGATTACACCTACCTGAACGAAAGACTGGCGCAACATTACGGGATTCCGGATATCTACGGCAGCCGCTTCCGCAAGGTCACGCTCGACGGCGGCCAGCGCGGCGGACTGCTCGGCCATGGCAGCCTGCTGACGGTGACTTCGTATCCGAATCGCACTTCGGTGGTGTTGCGAGGCAAGTTCGTGCTCGAAAACCTGCTCGGCGCGCCGCCGCCCGAACCGCCGCCCAACGTGCCCGCGCTCGAGGAAGCGAACGAGGAAGGCAGGGTGTTGACCATGCGCGAGGCGATGGCGCAGCATCGCGAGAATCCAGCCTGCCGCTCGTGCCACGCGGCCATGGATCCGATCGGATTCGCGCTGGAGAATTACGACGCCGTGGGCAAATGGCGCACCCGCTTCGCCGGCCAGCCGATCGACGCCTCCGGGGCAATTCCCGGCGACGCCGAGTTCAGCGGCCCCGACGGCTTGGCGAACCTGCTGCTCGAGCGTCCCGGCGACTTCGTCGGCGCGGTGACCGAAAAATTGATGACCTATGCCCTCGGGCGTGGTCTGGAGTACTATGACATGCCGGCTGTGCGTTCGATCGTTCGCGAGGCCGAAGAGGACGACTATCGCTGGTCATCGGTGATAATGGGCGTGATCGAAAGCGCCCCGTTCCAGATGCGGAGGACAGAATTATGATCATTCTGAAAAAGAGACTATCAAGGCGCGCGATGCTGCGGGGGCTCGGCGCTAGTCTGGCGCTGCCGTTGCTCGACAGCATGACGCCGGCGCTCGGCAACACCGCGCCGGAAGCGACGCGCCGGCTCGGCGTGGTCTACGTGCCGAACGGCATGGCGATGAAAGCCTGGACTCCCGCCGCCGAAGGAGCGGATTTCGAACTCACCCGGATCCTCAAGCCGATGGCCGCCCACCGGGACCGCATGCTCGTGCTTACCGGCCTCAACGGCGTGCAGAGCAACGCCGGCGTACACGCCAGCGCCTCGACCCGCTTTCTCACCGGAGTGACTCCGGCCCGCACCGAGAACGATCTCCAGGCCGCGGTGTCGATCGACCAGCTCGCGGCGCGCCGGTTCGGCCGGGAAACCCAGCTCGGATCGCTGGAACTCGCGCTCGACGAGAACGACGTGTTCGGTTCCTGCGACATCGGTTTCAGTTGCATGTACACCAGCACCATCGCCTGGCGCGACGCGAATACGCCGCTGCCGATGGAAACCAATCCGCGGCTGGTGTTCGAGCGTCTCTTCGGCAACATCGGCACCACGGATCCGCAAGTGCGGCTCCAGCGCATCCGCAAGGACCGCAGCCTGCTCGACTCGCTGACCGAGCGCGTAGCCGAACTCAACCGCAGCGTCGGCGCCGGCGACCGCGCCAAGCTCGACCAGTATCTCGACGCCGTGCGCGACGTCGAACGGCGGATTCAGATGGCCGAGGAGCAAAGCGGCCGCGACCTGCCCGAAGTGACGCAGCCGTCGGGCGTGCCGGGAACCTACGAAGAGCACGCCAAGTTGATGTTCGACCTGCAGGTGCTCGCCTATCAGACCGACCTGACCCGCGTCGTCACTTTCATGATGGGGCGGGAACTGAGCGGACGCACCTATGCCGAGATCGGCGTGCCCGACTCGCATCATCCGACTTCGCATCATCGCGACGATCCGGTGCTCTACGAGAAGGTCACCAAAATCAACGAGTTCCACACCAGCCTGTTCGCTTACTACCTCGACAAGCTCGACGCGACGCCGGACGGCGACGGATCGTTGCTCGACAGCATGTTGCTGCTATACGGCGCCGGCATGTCCGACAGCAATCAGCACGACAATCGCGGATTGCCGCTCGTGCTGTTCGGCGGCGGCGCGGGCAAGCTCAAGGGCGGCCGGCACATCCGCTATCCGGAAGGTACGCCCGCCGGCAACCTGCATCTGACGATGCTCGACAAGCTGGGCATGCCCGTGGACAAGTTCGGCAACAGCACCGGTCCGCTCGAATTGTTGAGCGGGGTGTAGCCTCGTTCCCGGAGCCCGCGGGCACCGGGGTAGAAAAAACTCTCCCTCCGGGAGAGTCAAAACCGCATAGCGGTTTTGGTGAGGGTCAACTTGCAATCGCACCGAATTAAAATGAGAAATACCGAAGCCGCGCCGCCGCGAAACAGAACCCGGCTGATCGCTGGCCTCGTGTTCGGGGGTTTGCTTTGCTGGGCCGGCGCGATACTGGCTTCGGAAACTTCCCTGATCGAAACGGCGAGATTCCACGATGCCGGAGCCGTGCGGATTCTGCTCGAAGGCGGCGCAGACCCGGATCAGCGCCAGACGGACGGCGCCACGGCCCTGCATTGGGCGGTGTACCGGCAGGACGCGGAAATGACGGAAATGCTGCTGGCGGCCGGCGCCGATGTCAATGCGGTCAACCGTCTGGGCGCCTCGCCGCTTTTCGTCGCCGCCGAAGGCGGCGATGCCGGCCTGATACGGCAGTTGCTGGAAGCCGGCGCCGACCCCGACATCGCCCTGCCGATGGGCGAAACGCCGGTCATGACCGCGTCGCGCGCGGGCTCGGCCGAGGGCGTTCGCGACCTGATCGCAGCCGGAGCGGACGTGAGCGCCGCAGAGCGCTCGCGCGGGCAGACCGCCCTGATGTGGGCGGCGGCCCAAGGGCACATGGCGGTCACGGCGGCGCTGATCGAAGCGGGCGCCGATCTGGAAGCGCGCTCCACGGCGCGCCCCCGGCTCATGTTTGCCGATGCCTCGAACGGAGGCGCGTTCGATCAGGGCATCGTCGAAAGACTCGGCGGCTATTCGCCCTTGCTGTTCGCGGCGCGCAACGGTCACGGCGGCGTGGCCCGGCTGCTGATCGAAGCGGGCGCGGAAATCGACGGCGAAGCGGGCAACGGAGCGAGCCCCCTCGTGGTTGCGGTTCATAGCGGGCACTTCGGGCTGGCGCGTCGATTGCTCGAACGCGGCGCCGACCCGAATGCGATCGGCGCGGGCTACAACGCGCTGCATGCCGCAGTGCTGCGCGGCAACCTCGAAACGGTGAACGCCTTGCTCGAACATGGCGCCGACCCGAACGCGCGGCTTGTCCGCCCCACACCGACGCAGCGCGCGAGCGAAGACTGGGCGCTGCGAACTCCCATGGTGAGCGCCACGCCCTATTGGATTGCGGCGTACTTCCGCGAAGCCGAAATCATGCGCGCGCTCGAACGGGCCGGAGCGGACCCGCTTGTGACGACGCTCGAGTCGTATCGCCGTTTGCGCGATCGGGAATCCCGCGAGAATCCGCCGCCGCCGGAGGTCGTGGGAGGATTTGCGAGTGCGCTGCAGGCGGCCGTGAGAGGCGCCAGCGACCGTGATCGATATTACGTACTTGCGACCGAAGACCCGGTCGGCGAAGAGCGGCTGGCGCTGGAAGCGGTGCGAACGGCGGTCGAACACGGCGTCGATCTCGATCACGCCGATTTCACCGGCTCGACGGCGCTGCACGACGCGACGGCGAGAAACCTCGTAGCCGTCGTCAGGGAACTGGCCGAGCGCGGGGCCGACGTGAACGCGCGCAACGGACGCGGCATGACGCCGCTCGATATCGCCGAGGCGCCGGCGAGACGGTCCGTATTGAACCTGGAATCGAACGCGCCCGTCCCGACGGAGTCGGCCGCCGACGTGCTGCGGGAATTCGGCGCCCTGCTTTCGCAGGACTTGTAGGATTGCGGCCTCGATCCGTCGCCGTCTGGCGGGCGACTACTGCAGTGCGTAAATCACCAATTCCGGGACGGGAGTGCTGAGTAGACTTAGAGCTATGAATTGCTTGCCATCGACGCTGTAGCTCATGGGTGCCCCGCCTGGATTGGCGGGTAATTCGACGGTCGCCAGTTCCGCGCCTGTCGCCTTGTCGCGAGCTATCAGTTTCGGGTTGCCGCCGGTGTTTTGCGCGTGGATCAGCAAGGTCGAAGTCACCAGTACGCCATGGCGCCCGCCTCCGCCAAGCGGCGGCAGCTCGATGCCTTCCACGGCGGGGCTGTTTTCCACGCGGGCGAAACCGGCGCCGTTCGGAACCTGCCAGAGAATTTCGCCCCGGTTCATGTCGTAGGCGGTGATCGTCGAATAAGGTGGTTTGAGGATTGGCAATCCGCGGGGGCCGGGTACGCCCTGGTTCGACAGGCGCGTGTAGTTGAAGTTGGACTCGTCCTCTGCAAAGGTCACCATCAGCGGCACCGTGGGGTTGTTCGACGAAGGCACGAACAGGACGCCGGTTTCCGGGTCCACTCCCGCTCCCGGCCAGTTCGCGCCGCCGCCGGCGCCGGGCAGCAGGATCGTGCCGCGGTGGCCGTCGTCGTCGGGCAGGCTGGGGGGAGTGAACAGGGGCCCATAAGTGTAGTTTTCCAGTATTTCCAGGGCTTCGGCGCGTAACTCCGGCGTGAAATCAATCAGATCGTCTTCGCTCAGTCCCTGGGTTGCGAAGGGCGGCGGCCTGGTGGGAAAAGGCTGGGTCGGCGAGGCTCTTTCACCGGGAATGATGCCTTCGGGCACAGGCCGCTCTTCGATGGGCCAGACCGGCACTCCGGTCGCGCGGTCGAAGACGTAGACGAATCCCTGCTTGGTGACCTGGGCGATGGCGCGGATTTCCCTGCCGTCCAGGTTGAAGTCGATCAGGTTCGGCGCGGCGGGCGTATCGTAGTCCCAGATGCCGTGATGGATCATCTGGAAATGCCAGACCCGCTCGCCCGTGCGGGCGTCGAGCGCGACCAGGCTCTGGGTGAAGAGATTGTCGCCGGGACGATGTCCGCCGTAGAAATCGTTCGTCGGCGCCTCGGTCGGCAAGTAGACATAGCCGAGTTCGGGGTCGGCGCTCATCATGGTCCAGACGCCGCCGTTGCCGGTGTAACGCCAGGACTCTTCCTGCCAGGTCTCGACGCCGAACTCGCCCTGCTGGGGAATCGTGCGAAACGTCCAGATCAGTTCCCCGCTGCGCACGTCGTAGCCGCGAATCCACCCCGGCGGCCGCTCCTTGTAACGGGGCCGATTCGAGGTAATCTGCTGTACGACCACCACATCGCCGACGACCACCGGCGGCGATACTGCCCCGAGGGGCTGCGTGCCCTGCCAGTCGAGCGCGTCGCGGTCGGCTCGCGGGATGCCTTCGGTCATATCGATCCGTCCGCCGGCGAAATCGGTATCCACTTCGCCAGTTTCGGCGACGAGCGAGAACACGTAGCCGTCGTTGGTGCTGACGATCACCCGCGAGTCTTCTGCGTCGCTCCACCAGGCGACGCCCCGGTGATGAAATCCCAGGGGACTGATGGGCGGGCCCGACAGATAGACTTGCGGGTCATGGCTCCACAACATCTCGCCGCTGGCCGCATCGAGCGCCGCGACCTGGTTCAGCGCGGTGAGCATGTAGAGGACGCCGTCGATCATGAGCGGCGTCGCCTGCAGCCGGCCAAAGCCCGGTTCGTTGCCGGCGCCGAGCAGCGCCTCGAAATCGAGATCGGCGTCGATGGACCCCCAGCGCCAGGCGATTTCGAGATCGCCGAAATTGTCGGCGTCGATCTGGCCGAGGGCTGTGTACTTGGTTGAGCCGGCGTCGGCGGCGTAGCTCGGCCATTCGCCTTCGATATTGCCGTACTGCCCTGCCGCACCAAATCCGGCCAGCAGCAAACCGCAGCCCGTGAGCAAGGCAATCAGCGTCTTCATGCCGGACACCCCGTTCAGTCTTCCCGTGTCCATTGTTCGCGCAAGCCCTCCCGGTCCACCGGTTGCCCGCGAAGATAAACTTCATCGATCAGCCGGGTGTTGTTTATGTCCTCTAGCGGATTGGCGTTAAGGATGACGAAATCCGCCGCCTTGCCTTCGCGCAACTCGCCCACGTCATCGAGCCCGAAAGCCGCCGCGGCGCGGGAAGTGCCGGCCACGAGAGCTTCCATCGGCGTCATTCCCATGCGCACGAACAAGGCGAGTTCGACGTGATCGGCATATCCGAAGAAGTCTCCTACAGCGCCGGCGTCGGTGCCGAGGATAACCTGATCTTTCAGTCTGAGCAGATTGTCCGCGAGCATGGCCGAGCGTTGTTCTTCGGCGGCGCTGCGTTCGGCCGGGGGCGGCGAGTAGTTTTCGTTCAGCGATTCGAGCACCGAAGGCGGAACCTGATCATGGAAGTAAGGGTCGCGAAAAGCCGGAACGTACCAGGGCTCGCGCTTGGTGACCATGCCCAGGGTCGGGACGATGTAGACATTGTTGCGCCGGATCATTTCGAGATATTCATCGTCCACGGCGCGGTCGAAGGGCATGTGGATGAAGCGCCGGCTGCCCGCCGCGACCAGCGCCTTGTGATCCGCAAGAGTCATGGCGTGGGCGATGATGCGAATGTCCTGCCTCGCGGCTTCGTTCAATACCGCCCGGTAAGTATCGGGCGCCACCTTGATCTGGGCGCCACGGCGCTCGTCCCGGTCATCGATCCATATCTTGGCGATCCGGTAACCGCGCGCGGCAAGCTCGCGCACGGTGCGGACCCCCTGCTCCGGGTCTGCGACGGGATTCACTCCCCAATAATCGGGATCGTCGGTGAAACGCGGATTCGGGCCGCCCCCCGGCGATCCCAGGCCGGGCGAAAGGTGATAGCGGGCGCCGGCGATATTGCCTTTCCGCTGTTCGAGCTTTACGCGCAGCGCCACGTCTTCCTTGTCGCTGCCGGTGGAAATGATGGTGCCTACGCCGTAATAGGCATGCCGGTAAAGATGATCGATCAGATTTTCGTCGGTGAAATATTGCGAGCCCCAGTTGCCGTAAGCCTCCCAGCCGAGATGGGCATGGGTGTTGACCAGAGCGGGGATGACGGTCTTGCCGGTCAGATCGTGGGTAATGTCACAGCCGGAATTCGCCGTGCCGATATCGAGAATGACGCCGCCGCGTATGCGAAGCGTCCCATTTTCAAGAACCTCGCCCCTGCCGTCGATCAGGCGCGTATTCGCGAAACATTCGACCTGCGCCGCGCCCGCCCCGGCTGCCGGCGTTTGCGCGAGGACGCCGAGCGCCGCGGCAAGCAGGGCGAAGCCCGCGGGAACCATGATCAGGCAGAGCCGAATCCGCATTATTGTTAACCGTTTCACAAGCGCTCCGCGAGAAAGGCGGCCGAATCTTCGGCGTTCATCAGGGCGACCACCTTGTCGGGATCGACCCTGAAAGTGATATAGGTGGCATGATCGGGAATCTCGATGAATTCGTGGCCCGTGCCCGCCGGAATCACGAACACGTCGCCCGCCTTGAGTTCCGTCGTAACTCCATTGCGGACATCTCTGGCATTGTGACCGGGGCCGTTGAGATTGGTAACGTTATAGCTGTCCGAGGCTCTTGGCACTGGATCGACCAGTTCCGGCCCGGTCAGCACCGTGCCGCCGCCGGAGAGCATGTAGTAAATCTCGCTGACCAGGCTGTGTTCCGCGACCCGGTTGGCGCGCTCCGCCAGGGCGTTTCGATGCACGAGCGATACCTGCACCTGCGTACGCCCGACATCGAGCGAGCGAATCTGCATGTCGCCCACCGTTTCGCGCTGCCCCAGGCTCACGTATTGCTGAATTTCTTCCAGCGATACCAGCTCGGCCTGACACATGTCGCAGGATGGCTCGACGGTACGTTGCGCCGTGATGCGACCGGCGAGAAAAACCACCGGCAACAGCAAGAGCAGCCATACCAGTATTCGAGAAAGTCTGTACGAAGAAGTCATATGGTTTTCTCCAGATAGGGCAAGCCTTCAAGTCCCGCGTGCCGTTCTCGCTCCAGGCCGGTTTGCCAGCCGGGCGGCTTGATGAAGCAATACAAAATCTCGCCGGCGGACCGGGCCGTTGTCAACTTGACGCCCAAACGCCAAAAGCCGTGAAACAGCACCGATACAGGATCCTGGGACTTAAGCGGCTTGGTGATCCCGTATTCGACCGGTTCGTCTTCAGGTTCGAACGTTCCGAAAATCCGGTCCCAGACGATCAGACAACCTCCATAGTTCTTGTCGATGTATTGCTCATTGCGGCCGTGATGCACCCGGTGATGAGACGGCGTACTGAACAGGAACTCGAACCACGCCGGCATCTTTTTGATCTTTTCGGTATGTATCCAAGCCTGGTAAATCTGGTTGGCGACAATGCCGATCAGAACCAGCGCCGGATCAAAGAAAAGAGTCAGCGGCAAGTGAACCAGCCCGGTGAAGAAACTGTCCAGCGGACCGAACCGGTAGGCCATGGGAATGTTAATGTAGTCCGAACTGTGGTGGACGGTGTGGGTGGCCCACATGACGTTGATTCGATGAAACGCCCGATGCTCCCAGTAATACCAGAAGTCGGTGGCCAGCAGCACGAGCAACACGCTGCCGATACTCCAGCCAACCTGGTAGATGGCGTATTGCTCGTAAATTACGTTTCCCACCGAATAGATCGAACCGATGCCGATCAGCGTTGCGAGATAGGCCATTACTGCGATAAGCGGCAAGGTGGCGATGCTGGAGATCGAATCCAGCACGTAATGCCAGCTCAATCTGCGCCGGTAGATGCGGGACACGATTTCCCAGGCGCCGATTGCCAGAATAAACGCAAGGAAATACAGACCGTAAGCGTCGTAAATCTGGTAAACCTGCGTCTGAAACGGGGTCAGTTGTTCAGATTCCATCAACTCGCTCTCGCATCCGGCCCAAGTAGTCCAGGTTGGTTCGCCTTCATCGTCGTTTCCGGCATGAATTGTGACATGAATATCCGCGATGAAGGAAACTCCCGCAAAGTCCGGTCCATTGTGCACTAACGAAATTCTTGCGACGTACATATCTGTACGAATACTATGACGGGCACCGAGATTGTTTGCCGTGTACGGCAACTGGTGGGGAAAGAAAAATGACTCAGACCATGGCTTGGCCTGTGGAATTGGTGCGGCTGGGGGAAGGTTCGATCTTCGTCTCCTTCGCCGACATTCCGGAAGCGCTGACCGAAGGAGCAACCGAATCCGAGGCCCTGGCACAGGCACGAGATTGCCTGATAGCAGCTTTGGGCGGTTACATCGGGGCGCGCCGCGATATCCCCAGACCTTCTGCTGCAAGGGGGCGTCCCACGATCGCTTTACCGGCGCTCGTCGCCGCCAAGATCGCGCTGTATAGCGCGATGCGCACCGACGGAGTCGGCAACACGGCTTTGGCTGCAAGTCTCGGCGTTACAGAAGGCGCCGTGCGCCGTCTCCTGGACCTCGACCATCGCTCACATATCGGACAAATCGAAAATGCGCTTGAAGCACTCGGGCAACGGCTGACGATAACCACTCAAGCGGCTTAATCTCTGAACAAACTCTGGAATGGGACACCCATCCGGGTGTGTGCCTGAAAACCGGCAAAGCCAAGGAATATCCTTAAGCGGACCTATTGGTCGAGCGTTTTGTAGGCGTGAGCGAGGTAGCTTCCAGCGTCAGCCACATGGATGCCATAGCTTCGGGCCTTCACGACTTTGGTGGAATGGCTGGAGATGTTGGCAGCAACGAGCAGGTTTAGCTTTTTAGTCACCGCCGGAACAGGGATGTGGCCAATGCGCTCGGCGATCATCTGCATTTCGTCGCGCGGGAGCATCTCCCCGCCGGAGCCAGTAAAGCAGACCCTCGTCTCCCTCGCCCAGTTGATTGAAATGTTAGGCCTGCTTTCCTCTGGCGCGATAACGCTAGTTAAAGCAAGGGTTTGCGCAAGGGTGTGCAAATAAAGGCTTTCCTGACGTGAGATATGTCCGTCCCTACTCGATGCGCCTTGGGCGCGCTGGTAGATTGTCAGGTGTTGTGCCACCCGCTCCGCGCGGGTAAGGCCTAGTGTGTCCGCCAGGTCGTTAAGTGCATCCCACTCCGCGGGAGATATTCGATTGTCGTCTAGAGCGGCATTGATCGCATAGCGGTAGTGTAGGCGCGGTTCCTTCCAAGGGGACCTGGCAATCCTGTCCATAGGCGACACGCCGAGCGCTTCTCGGCGGAGTGTCCTGATGACCACATCTTGTCCATCCATGCTGCATTGGGCCACGACGCAATCTCCAAGGACATGGGGGCCTTTACGTTTTGCGATCTCCTTGTACAGGGCAGCCGTGGCCCTGACGTCTGACAAGGCCCTGTGGTGGCGTTGAATCGTTATGTCGTAACTCGCGCAAGCGTCCTGGAGCGACATTCGTCCCATTGATAAGCAAGTGCAGAAGGGCTTGCCCCTATCAAATGGAATCTTGGCCACCTTGAACTCGTTATCCAACATGCGGGCGTCAAAGCTGGCGTTGTGGATGACAAGGACGGAGCCGTTGATTCTTTGTGCGATCGCAGGCGCAATTTCAGCAAACGTGGGGGCAGCCTCGAGATCGGAGGCCGTCAGCCCATGTATTTTTGAGACTGGGCTGGGAATATCCCTAAGCGGGTTGACCAACGTGTCATATTCCTCGACCACTTCCAACGTGTCAGGGTTCAAGGTGGCGATGGATATCTCGACGATTCGATCCGCATTGCCGAATCCCGTAGTTTCAACGTCTACCACCGAAATGGGAATGGCGAGCGGCGTCATCTGGTCTATTTTCCACCTCAACGCTGTATGGTGCCATTCGCTAACGACAAAGCTAGGCTGACGTATGCCTGTTGCCCAATACCGATGAGGGCAAATGTAGCTCATGCCCTGTCAGCCCATCAACACCTCAATGCATCCAAAATAGGGCGGCGGCTATGGAACCCCTCCATTGAAGCGTCCAAACCGAGCACGGAAATGGCGGCTTGGGCGGGATTGGCCTCTTCGCCAATAAGGCGGCGTTCTAAAGCACATTTTTGGGCTCCTAAGTGCCCCATGAAATCTCCAGGCGTGAGTGAAGTCTTCTGAACTCTCGGAAAAACAAACTGACTTGCTTTACTTCAATGAAGTCGCCGCTCCAAGAAACATAGGGAACCCCGCATCCCTGCGGGGGAGAGCAGTTACAACTCAACTTGCGACGCTCCTTTGGCGATTTAGAAAAATTGCTTGAAGTACTTCCTGGCGCCATCGTAGATAAAGGCCGCATTTACGTTTCCAGTTGGACCCCAGTTCCAATTCCCTTGCAGGTACAGAAACTCGATGCTTTCATGTTGTGGATCTGGGAGTTCCTTTTGAGGGCTGGACAAGAATTCTATTTTCTGTGATTCGTTCATCGGCTCTTCAAGGCTCCTCCCAAAAACCTCGCCGACACGCAACATCAGGGGTGTCCAGCCAACACCTTCTACATTTTCATCACTTCCAAACGTGTATCCGTAAACATCAAGCAATTCGACAACGCCTATCCCGTTGTTGGTCTTGCTATTCCAGAGGCTCCCGAGAAGTCGGTTAGAAATATCGTGATTGCCGTCACTATAGAGTTGTACCAATTCTTCACGGGGTACGTGCCAGCCTTCACCTACGGGTTTCCCCTTTTGCTCCCAAGCACGTGTTAGCAAACCGTTGCGCGCCCCTGCAAGGCTGAACTTCTCGATAGCGCGGATACATCGCACATTGTTTTCCGCGGATCGTTCAAATTCTAAAAAGGCCATTTCAGTTTCTCCAGATGGTCAATGAATTTTCTAAGGAAGCGCGATCAGGCAACAAAGTGACCTTCAGCGCGCTGGGAGGAACGTTTCAAGGTGCGATTTCACCCTTCCCCTTTCGCATAAGTGAGGCCGCCGCTCCTGGCATCAAATTTCTGTTCTTTATCATATGCCGTCAAATCGCTGAGTGAACGCCCTCGGCGCGGATATGTTTCCATGATTAGAGTGGGACACCCATCCAGATGTGTACCTGAGAACCGGTAAGACCAAGGAAACTGCTCAAATCAAGTCTATAATCCCGACTTAGGAGAGGTGCCGGAGCGGTTGAACGGGCTTGACTCGAAATCAAGAGAGGGCGCAAGTCCTCCCAGGGTTCGAATCCCTGCCTCTCCGCCAGCTAGTTTTCGATTACCGCGACGGCTTCGACTTCAACCAGCAACTCCGGAATGACAAGTCCCGGCACTCCCACCATGGTCGACGCCGGCTTGTCCTGCTGGGTGAAGAATCCCACCCTCGCCTCGTTGTAGGCGGATACTCTTTCACTGCTTATGTCCACGATATAGGTGCGAATCTGCACAACGTCTTCCGGGGAGGCGCCCGCCGCCTGCAATTGCCGCCGCAGATTCGCAAAGGTGTATTCAACTTGCCGCCCGAAGTCCTCGGGTATCTCGCCGTCGGCAATTCCCACCTGCCCCGAGACATAGATGGTCGTCACGCCTCCATGGCTCGTTGTCACCACGTTTGAGAAGGTCGATCCGACATTGAAGAACTCTTTTTGCAGGCCGTCCGATTCGGCCGCGAAACTCATGTTCGCGCACAGCAGCAACGCAAGCGCCGAAAAGCCGGACCAGGCAAAACGAAGCCCGGTGAAGTGAGTTATTTCAGTGAACCTGTTCATCATGCCTACCTCGCTTTGGCCGGTAATTTCCTGGAATCCCAAATTATCCACCTATATCGTCACATTCGCATGGGATGGCTAGAATATGTCATCGTACTTTACATTCAGACGACTAAATGCGTAATAGGCTTGCGGGGACAAGAGCATGGCATTGACGAGGGAATTCAAAGCGTCGATTCGGAAAAGAGCCGAAGTTGACACCGAGTACCGGAAGTTACTTTTGGGAGAAGGTCTGGAGTGCCTGAAGTTGGGAGAGTTCGAGGTCGGCAAGTCCTTGCTGCGCGACTACATCAACGCGACCTTAGGATCAACGAAAACTACTGATCGCTCGGCAACGCTTGATTGCGATCCGTAAGTCGGCTCTCCCGCTGAGTCAACTGCTCTTGAGTCAGCTTCATGGCTTTGCGCTGTTCCTGATGGGTCATATATTCAGCGTGCAATCGGTCGGCCTCGGCTAGAATGCGCTGACGTCTGGCCGCTGGCAACTCACTGAGCGTTTTGTTTAGAGCCTTTACCATCACCACTTCTCATTCCCCTGTGATCCGGGCAAGATCCGCTGGCCGCAGCCGGTAGCGAATCACGTTGCCTTCATGTAGTCCCCGGAACTCATTGCCGATATAGGCGACGACCTGTTCTCGGTCGGCTTCCGGAATGCCGGCTTCCTGCGCCATGATTCTGATGTCATTCGGCCGGAAATCCTGCCATTCGAGAACGCACCGTCTGACCGACTCACGCACGAATTCGCGATAGGCCAGCGCCGCCTTGTCGGGTGAATCCAGTTCCGCGCGCAGCACCCTGTAGTTCTCCGCCGAGGCAAGGTAGCAGTCGATAAAGGCTTCTCGCAAGAGTGCGACGTTGTTGAGTTCGTATATGCCGATCAGTCCGTCAATATAAGTAGCGTCATCCATGGTGAGAAAGGACATCGGCGCCAAATCGGCCTTCAGGAGCGGGATGTTCGAAGATACTCGTGAAGTCCGTTTATTGATGTCTTCAAACGCCTGCAAATAGGGGATGTGAACAAGCAGAAAGAAGGATTGCTCGAATGGGTCGGCAATGGCTGCCGCCTTCTCGATAAGAACATCGAACTCCTCCTTGATCGCATAGAGATCGTCCAGGGGCTGGTAGCTCGAATATGAGATTCCGACCGGCATGTGGCGCAGTCTTCCCGCCATGCCAGGATCGACGAGAAGGCCGTCTGACAGCAGTGCGTGGATATTGAAAATGTCAGATCTACTGATCGAAATTTCGTCCAGATTTTCGACAAGGTACTCGATCGCCTCTTTGTGATTGAGGATCATGATTACTTCCTTGCGATCCTTTCCGGAGGCTTCCTGTCCGAAGCGGATCAGCCGCTCGGTTTCAAGAATACTGTAAGTATTCCCTTCCATTCGCGACGATGCCCAGGACAAATCGACGAGAAGCCGTTCTTGTACGCGATGCGCATACGTACCGGCCTCGGGCGTCGGCGACGGCCGTCCCGCTGTATGCAGGCGCCGCCTATCCGCCTCATCGAGATAGAAGCTCTTGTTGGGGATGTACCGATCGATAAATTCCTTTCTGTAGAGTACAGCCCGGCGTTGGTTGTATGGCGTTCGCAGATGCGAACGCACTGCGTCCGCACCCGCAAGGCTGTAGCCCGTGGACCTGGCCCGACCCGAAACTTCAAGCCGGCTCTCATTGACCAGTCGCTTCAGGGCGCGCCAAACCGTCGTTTCGCTAACTTCAGGCGCAACGTTACGCCGGATATCCTCCCGCGAGGCACCGGGATTGTCCGCAATGAAGTCAAGAATTGCCTGGTCGGAAAACGGCATGAAACGATTCCTCAATAGAGTGAAACGAATATGTCGCTAATATATATAGACTTTTTCTATATGACAAGAAATCGTTTCACATATTTTGAAACGATACTCAGATTCGCCGATAGAGTACCCCAACACTCCAGACGCTTGAACATTGGCTGACGGAATCCGCCCAGGCCGTTCGATTCTCAAGTGCCGGAGGGTCGACCAGAATGTACACTCAGGAATGAAACACCGTAGAAGTGGGTGCCCCCAAAGGGTGCGTCGTCATCAGCCCGGTGGCAAGCAAACCCTACAAGTTCCGCCGGGGCGGACTTGTGTTCACTGCGTGCAACACCAACGATTACCCGCTTTAACGGTAACTTGGCTAGTTGTAAGATTAGGGTTTGAAAACTTGGCACATAAGTCTATGGAACTGGCAGCACTCAACAAATTTGCAGATAGCTTAGAAGAGAACTTTTCTCTTCCAGGGGCAGCATCTCCTGAAGATCAACTAAAGATTCCTGTAATAGCACTTTTTAAAGAGGTTGGCTCCCACATCGGGATAACTGTTAATGCACGCACAGAGAGTCATGTTTCCGGTCACAAGATACGACCTGATATAGCAATATTTACGGAAGGATTAGTGTGCGGCCATATTGAACTGAAGGCTCCTGGGTTAGGAGCTGATGCACCAAACTTAAAAGGTAAACACAACAAAATTCAATGGAAAAAGCTTAGGAGTCTTCCCAATCTAATATACACTGACGGGCGGGATTGGGCACTATATAGATTCGGCACACGTAAGGGTTCGATTGTACGGCTTGACGACGACCCTACTCTTATAGGGCAAAAAGCTGTTACAAACAACAACTGTAATTTGTTGGGTACCTTGTTTAGAGATTTTCTCAGTTGGGTTCCGTTAGTCCCACAAAAGCCTAAAGAACTTTCAGAGTATCTCGCACCACTTACAAGATTCCTACGATCAGAGATAGAGAGCGCGCTAACTACACCAATGTCTGCGGCCGCATTGCTGGCTGCGGAATGGAGAAAGTACTTCTTCCCTGATGCAGATGATAAACAGTTCGCGGACGCCTATGCGCAAACTGTCGTCTATGCATTACTTTTAGCACAACTCTCAGGTGCTAAAAATCTTGACCCAGACGTCGCATCAAGCAAACTAGGTCAAAGCAATGGAGTTCTGGCTATCGCCCTAAAGCGATTAGCCCAAGAAGAGGCTCAGGAAGAACTCCGTGTAGGTTTTGAACTACTACAAAGGTCTATAAAGGAGTTAAATCCCAGTGATTTCCTAAAACACGGTCCGGAAGTTTGGCTATATTTCTACGAAGATTTTCTTGCTGCATATGATCCTCAACTGAGGAAGCAATATGGAGTCTACTACACTCCTCGTGCCGTTGTAGAACTACAAATTCGCCTAGTTTCCGAATTACTTGAAAGTCATTTTGGCAAAAAGCTAGGATTTGCTGACGATGGGGTAGTTTTTCTTGATCCAGCTGTAGGGACTGGAACTTATCCCGTTGCGGCAGTTAAGCATGGCCTACAAAAAGTACGAGAAAAATATGGAGTAGCTGTTGTTCCGGGTCGAGCAGCTCAAATGGGGCGCAACATTCATGGTTTTGAAATCCTTATTGGACCTTACGCCGTTGCTCACCTGAGGTTAACGCAAGCCCTTGAGAGCGAGGGGGCCATCCTCAAGGATCGACTTAATATCTATCTCGCCGACACTCTAGACAGCCCAAATCTGGTTCCACCTGGAGGCCTAACGCTTACGTACAAGGTGCTTACCCAAGAACATGAAGCTGCACGCAAGTTAAAAAACGAAGGAGATATTCTAGTTTGCATTGGTAACCCTCCCTATGATCGTGATCAAAGCGGCGGTCGATATGGAGACCGTCGGAAAGGCGGCTGGGTTAGATATGGAGATCAAATACCTGGAGCCGTGGAGCAAGAGATGCAAGGTGACACTCCAATATTCGAAGATTTTTTGCGACCTGCGAAGAAGGCAGGCAAAGGACTTAACCTTCAAGCCATATTTAACGACTATGTATATTTCTGGCGATGGGCGTTGTGGCGCTTGTTTGAAAAACAAAATGGTGGGGGTATTGTTTCATTCATAACGGCGTCTAGCTATTAAACAGGCAAGGGATTTTCTGGTGTCAGGGAAACAATGAGAAGAACCTTCGATACGCTTTGGATTATTGACCTGGGAGGGGACAATTTGGGCGCGAGGAAATCGCCAAACGTATTCGCAATACAGATTCCTGTCGCTATCGCGATAGGGATTAGAGGAGAAGTCCCAAATCCAGAGAAGCCGGCAAGAATATGTTATACGAAAATCAACGCGGAAAACCGGACATCTAAGCTCCGCAAAATTGATGAGCTAGAAAGCCTAGATTCAATTCACTGGCAAGATTGCCCGTCCAATTGGCAATCACCATTTTTACCCGAGGGGGCAGGAGACTACTTTGACTGGCCTAAAATTGCCGATTTGTTCCCATTCCATAGCGCAGGATCTGTATTTTACCGAACTTGGCCAATATCTGAGTTAGCCCAAGTGTTGAAATCTCGTTGGGAGCATCTAGCAGGTGCTGAAGAAAAACATAGGGCTAATCTATTTAGGGAATCTCGTGATAGAAAGATTACTTATACAGTAAAGAATGGTAGTGTAGCGGGATTTGATGAACCTGCAATCAAAGATGTAACCATAGAAAGTGATCATCCAGGAATCGTTCGTTACGGGTACCGCTGTCTTGATCGGCAGTTTGCTTTCTTCGATTTTCGGCTTGGCGACTATCTTAGACCAGACCTTTTTAGAATATCAAGCAACTGCCAGCTATATTTGATATGCCCTGACTCCCTTGTGCCAGGAATCGGACCACTCATAACTTCTTCTGCATATATTCCAGATCAACACTACTTCAGAGGGTCTTTTGGAGGCAAAGATGTAATCCCCCTCTATCGAGATTCTAAAGGCAAGGATGCAAACATTACAATTGGATTGCTTGAAGTATTAGGCACTGAATATGGCGAGCCAGTTACAGCAGAGGATGTTGCAGCTTATGTCTATGGAATTCTTGGGGGTCAGACATATTCTAAGAAATTTTGGAATGAACTAAGCACACCTGGCCCGAGAATTCCGATAACTAAAGAAGCTAAACTATTCTTCTCCACTCGGAACTTAGGTCGCAAACTCATCTGGCTGCATACATATGGAGAAAGATTTAATTACAAGTCTATTGATAAAGATATGCCGGTTGGCACAGCTCAATGCATCTCTTCAGTTCCTGATGAACCTGAAAAGTATCCAGAAAGTTTTGAATATGTTGGCGCTGACTTGGAGATACATGTAGGAGATGGACGATTTGGACCCGTTTCGAGTGAGGTCTGGAATTATGAAGTTTCAGGATTAAAGGTACTACAATCATGGCTGGCCTATCGTATGAAAAATCGCGCTGGGAAGACGTCTTCTCCACTAGATTTTATACGCCCCCAATTCTGGCCATCTAGTTTGACTGAAGAGTTCCTTGAACTACTTTGGGTAGTCGAAAGAACTATTGCCATGGAGCCAGTTTTGGCTCAGCTGTTGGAGAAAGTCGTATCCAGTCCCTGCTTTGTTGAATCTGAACTACCCCAACCAACTCAAGATGAAAGAAAACTTCCAAAGGAGATTTTGCCAGCCAAAGAATCACCATTAGATGTGTAGATTGACTAACATTTACGATTGTTTTTTATGCTATTGCGGAATATGATGAATATCAATTGTAGCTACTGAAGCGTGCCAACTTACAGTTGTCAAGGAATCCTTTACAACTGTCTTTTTGTGGAAAACACTGCCCAAAATAGAGATGGACAGCTACATGTCATCAAATGGGTGTCCCATGAGACACCCTCAAGTGCGTGTCCCGTGAGCTTCTACATATGAATCGAGTACGAGCCAAAGTTGGAGGCGCCGCTATTGAACCAATAGCCTGCTCCCAGCATTATTCGGCTAACTTGAGAAATAGATTCTGCCACTGATCAACCGTCTCTGCATTGAAATACTCCAGTCCGACATCTAAAGCTCGCTGTTTTGCGCGTCTAGCAAGTTCAACCTTCCAGAAATCTGGTAGATCGAGCTTCTGGGAGTCAGCCCAATTTTCAATCTGACCGACTATGGGTTTGCCATTCTCTACCACGTCACGAAACAACACATCTGGTCGCCGCTGCCAACGGTCCATAACTTCAGCAAGGAAATCAATAGGCATCAGATCCTCTATTTCTGATTGATCAAAGCCTATGAAGTCATCCGTGATAAGTATTTTTTCCTTCTCACCAGAATAGAGACTTTTCAAAAGCTCCGATGCCATCTGCTTCCCAAGGTGATCTCCATCTAGGAGTACGATGGGTAAAGCTTCGTCTCTTCCGGTTATTATGCTCGCAACGATCTTGGTAGTTTTTGCTCCTCCAGCTGGAGGAAATACTAACTCTCGCTTTGGAGTAATTTTCCCACCGGCAATTAGCAATGACTTGATCGCCGTTAGATAGTGCTGATCTGACGCACCTTCAACAATAACTGGCTGGCATCCGAGCAGTAAACTCTCCGCTACGTTTAAGCCGAGCGCCGAGTGCACTGCATAGGCTGCACCTGGTTGTTCACCATCCGCTGATTCACTGTGACGAAGGTTCGATGTGGCCTTTGTCGTTCCGTCAGGTGCCACAAATACTTTGCGCGCCCGGTCTATTCGGTCCGCATCCACCAAGAAAGGAGAATGAGCAGTGTAGATTATTCCATTTGTACTAGATAAGTTATCGAAGAAAGACGACAGATCTCTCTGTGCGAGTGGATGAAGTGATAGTCCGGGTTCGTCAAGCAGGAGAACCGCGTCCTTGTGATCCCCCTGACTTTCGACAAGGAATACAAGATAGAAGCTCAGGAACCATTGCAGGCCGGTGCTTCGGCTCTCCAGTTCGATCTTCTCAGGTCGCCGTTCGTCTGATACCCATATGCGAAAATGGTCCCCATCAGCTTGAAGTTCAAATCGATAATCACCCTGTTTCCACCAATCCCTGAATTTTGTCGTTAACGAAGTCTCAGCAGACTGTAAGAGAATGGATCGTTCCCGTTTCTTTTCAGAGATTTCCGCAATTTCCTCCGACGTTGGTTCTCGCCCTTTATGGTCCTCATCAAAGTCGCGCCCTAATTCGAGAATTTCTTCTGCTTCCAAGCGGACGAACTTGAAAAGTACACGTAACGTCCGGGCTTTTGCTGCTTCCTTTGCCCCGAGGTCGTCTCGACTCAGGTTTTCGACCACATGTGGAAGGTAGATTTCCGAGTCAAGGTTTCCGTAATTGGAGTAGTAAACAAATTTCGGAAGCTTGCCTATGACAGCCTCAAATACGTCTTCGTAATACCCTGGCAACGGATCCGTAATGTTTCTATGCAGTTCTCGAAAGGAACTAATTGTTCGCTGCACTCTTGGTACCAACTTGCTCGTTTTCGCTGGCTTTTCGGGCAAAGTCTGCTCTAAAGTCTCACAAAGATGAGTCAAATCACCTTCGCTTGAGTCTTCCACACTCTCACGAATAAGCAAGTCAATAATTTTCTGCAATTCCTCATTGAAAACCACTTACTGTTTGAACGGTTTTATCGAAGAAGTTTCCTCTCTCAATTCCTCCAATATCCTCCTAATTTGACAACTTTCTATCTTAACTGGTCTATTGAAATCTGGAAATTCTATCGAGTACTTCGCGTCGAAATAGCGGCATACTCGAACCACCTTTGCCGCTTCCTCGTCAATCTCGGCCGCTTCCGTCAACTCTGAGCAATTCTCACCCGTTTCGAAGTCAGCAGTGATGAAGCAATATTTTCCTGGATCAGCCCTTATTTCACCAAACTTCTTTTTCGGATAGTCAGATGTCGGCTGTATTTCACCCTCTCGTGCAGGATTTAGCTTCCACAGTGGTAACAGTAAGTTTGTCTTGCCCGATTCGTTGACACCAATCAGGGCTGTCACATCGTCGACTTCCACCCATCCGCTGTCGTCGACTGATCTAAAGTTTGTTACCCTAAATCGTTTTAGGCGCATCCCGGTTTTACTCCCAATAAGAACTGTCCGTTACCGACCACATCTAGGATACTCGTTTAAAAATAAGCTCCTTGGCGAAGGTTATTGATCATTGCACGGCGTCTTGTGCGCATTGCGGAATTTGGTTTCGATGTCCAATCGAGCGGTCTCGTTTTCTACTCTGTGTACGCAGATGCAGTTGCAACCATGACTGTCAACGCAGCCCCACTTCTCATGGTTTGCCATTCGAGTACCAAGCTCGCCAGTCTCGCCAATATAGAGAAACTTATGATTGCCCTTGCCATTCTCTACGGTCCTCTTCGTAAAGATATAGACACAGCTTACATCATTAAACGAACCACTGGAGTTGTATACCTCAAACGCGTATCCCTCTCCATTTGCAGTGAAAGTTGCGTCGGCTATCTTTGCCATAGTTACTCCAAATGTTTTTGACCTATGGTTTGGAACACGGGCGCGTCGAACGTGCCCGATTCGGGCGGCATCATATCGTGCAATTCTTAGCATCGCAATCGACAAAGAGACGGAGTTGCCACACTGACAATAGCTTAGGGCAACCCCAACGCCACGAGTTCAGGCTCGTCGCCGAAGCTGCCGACGGCTACTACGATGTATTGCCTGCCTTCGTGCATGTAGCTCATGGGGGCGCCGGTTGTGCCGGAGGGCAGATCGGTGCGCCAGACTTCTTCGCCGGTGAACTTGTCGTAGGCCCGGAAGGCGGTGCCCCACATGTTGGGCTGGGTGCCGCCGTGATTATTGCTGCCGACGCCGATGAATAGCAGCGATCCCGTCACGAGCGCGGCGGGGCGGCTGGCGATGCCGAGGGTGGGCAGGTCGAGTTCGTCCAGGTCGGGATGCTCGCTTAGCGAATCGCCGTTGGCGATCTGCCAGATGTGCTCGCCGGTGTTCATGTCGATGGCGGTGATGCGGCCCCAGGGCGGCCTGGTCAGGGGGATGCCGTCGAGGTAAGGTGCTTCCCGGTTCGGGCTCCAGTACGGCATGTCGGCATCGGGGTCGTCGGTTTCCACGAGCCGGTAGACGCGGGGAATGTCGTTGGCGAAGCCGTAGTAGTAGCCGGTTTCGGGGTCGAAGGCGCCCGTGTTCCAGTTGGCCGAGCCCCAGGAGCCGGGCAAGGTCAGGGTGCCCTGGTTGCCGCCCGGCTCGTCGCTGACGATGCTCGGTGGCGTGAAAATCGGGCCGGTGACGAAGTTCGCCACCGTGGCGCGGGCGACCTGGGCGACTTCAGGGAAATCGACGATGTCCGCTTCGGTGATGCCCTGGGTCGCGATCGGCGCCGGTTTTGTCGGGAATGGCTGCGTGGGCGACAGGACTTCGCCGGGGACGTCGGATTGCGGTACGGGGAGGTCTTCGATCGGCCAGACCGGTTCTCCCGTAACGCGGTCGAAAACATAGACCCAGCCGGTCTTGTTGGCCTGCATCACCGCTTTGATGGGGCGGCCGTCAACGACGATGTCGCCGAGTACGGGCGGGCCGACATTATCGTACTCCCAGACGTCGTGACGCACCATCTGGAAATGCCAGACGCGTTCGCCGGTGGCCGCGTCGATGGCGACCAGGCTGTTGGAATACAGATTGTCGCCGGGC
The DNA here is from genome assembly GCA_963664805.2 of Pseudomonadales bacterium. Classification (GTDB taxonomy): domain Bacteria; phylum Pseudomonadota; class Gammaproteobacteria; order Pseudomonadales; family Pseudohongiellaceae; genus UBA9145. The sequence goes on from OY761612.1 coordinate 2,118,995, forward strand.
CGGTGGCCGCCGAAATAGGCCGCGGTGGGGGCGGTGAAGGGAACGTAGACGTGGCCGAGTTCCTCGTCCGCAGACAGACAGCACCAGGAACCGAGGTCCCCGGAGCCGTTCCAGGAATCGTTGCCCCAGGATTCGGCGCCGAACTCCCCTTCCCGCGGGACGGCGTGAAAGGTCCACAGCAGTTCGCCGCTGACGGCGTCGAATCCGCGCACGTCCTCGGAATGGACGCCGCGCCATTGGGTGCCGCCGTCGCCGGCGCCATCCACGGTGCCGGAAATGATGACCACTCCGTTCACCACGATGGGTGAACTGGAGACCAGACTGAAAGTCTCCGCGCCCTCGGGAACCAAGTCGATGGCGCCGTTGTCGCCGAAATCGGCGATAGCCTCGCCGGTGGCCGGGTCCAATGCATAAAGATTGCCCAGCCGCACCGTGAAAATGCGATCTCCTGATCCGTCGGACCAATATTCGATGCCGCGGGATGAGGCGGCGCGCGTAGCCTGCAGGCTGTCTGCCTCGAATGACTGCACCCAACGGGTGGCGCCCGTGGCCGGGTCGATCGCCTCGACGAGGCCGACGCCGTTTGAAGTATAGAGCACACCATCGACGTAGATGGGAGTCGCGCGGAAATTCCCGGAAATCCTCAGTTGCGGGTCGGCGTCGGTAACCGACGGGTCCGCGGCGGGCCTGCGCCAGATGATTTCCACATCTTGCACGTTGTCCGCATCGATCTGGTCCGCCGGCGAATAGCGCTGGAAAAGCCTGGTTCCGCCCCAGTAAGGCCAGTCCGTGGTCGCCTGAGCCGATTGTGCCTGGGCGCCGGAGACGCCAAACATCACCGCGGCCAGTGCGCCGATCAGGCAGGCGGATGAAATGGACGCGCGGCTGGCGTTTGCAGTCATGATTCCCGCTCTCCGATGTGTCAGATGAGTCATCACGCCGACATGCCTCTGCCGGCGACGCGCCAGATCGCTTCCACCCGGTCGTTGCGGATGGCGTAGATGTGGTCGTAGAGATTCACCACGGGGTCGCAATGCGAAACGATCAGTTCGAGCTTGTCGCCAACTCGATAAGTGCGCGAGGCGTTGTCGCCATAACGGATGGTTCCGAATTCGTCCGAACCCGAGGTGTAGCTGATGTCGGTTTCGCCCTTGACGATGGGCCAGGGCCGATTGATCGTACAGGCCTTGGCGCCAGCGTCGGATGTCGCCCGGCCGGCGTATTGATCGTTCAGCACCGTCGCCAGGATCGTCAATGAAGGCTCGAAATCCGAATAGACCGCATCGTCCTGTTCGCCGCCGATTTCCAGATACTGGGCGTCCATGAATACGTAGCTGCCGACCTGGACGTCGGTCAATCCGCTCGTTTCGTGATCGATGTTGTAGGTGCCCGTGCCGCCGCCGCTGAAGATATCGGTTCTCAGGCCAGCCTGTTGCAGCAGTTCGAAAGTTTCCGCGGCCGGCGCCATGGCCTCGAGAGTGCGGGTTCTGCGCGCGGCGAAACCGGCGACATGTTGCGAGGCGCCGTCGTAGCTGAGTAAGCCTAGCAAGCGAAGCCCGGGGAGTTGATCGACAAGTTGCGCCAGACTCAGGGCCGGCTGTCCCGGCGGCGTGCCGGTGCGTCCCATGCCGGGATCGACGTCCACCACGACGTTCGCGACAAGATTCCTGGCGACCGCCGCCTCGGACAGCAACCTCGCGTTGTCCATGGAATCGGTCGCCTGGATGAAGCCGGGGCAGACTTCGGCCAGGCTCATGGCGCGATTGATCTTGGTCCGCGTGACATTGGTCGTGGTCATCAGAATTTCTTCGATGCCGTTCTGATACATGACCTCGGCTTCGCTCACCTTGGCGGTGCAGATTCCCACCGAGCCTGTATCCATCTGCATTTGGGCGATCGCCGGACACTTGTGCGTTTTCGCATGGGGTCGGCTCGCGATTCCGTTCGCGCCCATCGCCGTTTGCATTCTCGCAAGGTTCGTTTCGAGCAGATCGAGATCGACGCAAAGCGCCGGCGTGTCGAGTTCCCATTTCGAGACATCGACCTGCATCTGGCCGTCAACGAAGAAGCTCTGCATCTCGGCCGTGGTGTACCCGCGCACCGATGTGGGAATCCAGATGGCGGCCGCCCCGCTGGCCTGCAAAAAACGGCGCCGGTTAAAGTGGGATGATTTCATGAGATTGCCATTTGTGATGAAACCCAATTTTATTTGGAAGAGTCTCTATTTTTAATGGTCTTACGGCCAGTCGCAAGTGCGGACAACAGTAACGCCCGGTTTGTCAGACTCCTGGAACCGGGTAGACTAACCTCACCGGTGACGCCGGGCGTGCGCGACCCGCCGCAATCCTCACAGGCGAGCGCAGAGGTTAGCGGAGGATTTTATGAAAGAAGATAAAGCCAACCAAAGTCGCCGCGAGTTTTTACACAAGATAGGACAAATTGGCGGCACGGCTGCAGTCTACCAGGCCATGGTTAGTATGGGCCTACTGGTTAGCGGTGAAGCGCAAGCCGGATCGACACGCCAACAATGGAAGGAAAGATCTCAACTGTTAAGCAATGTAGAGAAACCTACAGTCGCGATTCTTGGCGCCGGTATCTCAGGACTTTGCGCAGCCTATGAATTGAAGAAGGCAGGGTTTCCTTTTTTTCTCGTCGAAGCACGGGATAGGCCTGGAGGAAGAAGCCATACTATTAGATCAGGTTCAGTTGTTGATGAGGTTGATAGTCAACAGAATTGTAATTTCGATAATGAAGAAGAGCTTTATTTCAACGCCGGAGCGGCGCGTATTTCACAGACCCATTGTAATTTGCTCGGCTACTGTCGTGAGCTAGGCGTACAATTACAAGCATTGGTGAACGAAAACAAGGGTGCCTTTATTCACAATTCTTCTGCTTTTGATGGTGTTCCGGTTCGAGCAAGAGAAGTTGTAACTGCGATGCGCGGTAATATCGCGGAACTCCTATCGAAAGCCATTAATGCGGGTGCGCTCGATTCTGACATCAGTTTCTCTGAACAGAATGCGGTACTCAACGTTCTTCGTAACTACGGCGATTTAGATTCAAGTAATATTTTCACCAACTCCACTCGTAGCGGATTACAAGAGGGTAGTGGCGGACTGACCGCCGGCTTGCCAAGGGCTGCACTGAACCTTGATGATTTTTTCTTCGATACCAGTGTGCCTTATGCCCCAACCTTCAGTGAGAGCATCAATCAATCTGCGACGATGTTGCAGCCAGTCGGCGGCATGGATAAGATCGCCCAGGCCCTCGCCAATGAAGTAAGCGAAGAGTCTTTTTACGGAATAGAAGTTACTGCGATCCGCCGCTCCGGTAGTGGCGCGGTGATTGAGGGCATGGTAGATGGAACGATAGGCGCGGCGGAAGTTGATTACGTCATTGTCGCTATTCCTCCCAGTGTGTTGCGTAATATCCCTAATGATTTTAGTGCGGCTACGGCGAATGCGATTGCCCAAGTGCAATATGCAAATCCAACTAAAATCGCTTTCCAGTCTCCGCGCTTTTGGGAAAGTGAAGATGATATTTATGGTGGGATATCCTGGACCGATCCCGAAATTTTACAAATCTGGTATCCCTCCGGTGGATTTGGTCAGGAAAAAGGAATAATTGTTGGTAGTTATTTGTTCGGCGGAACCAACGCCACCAATTTTCAGAATCTTTCCATTGACGAACGTGTCGAGCTTGCCCTTGCTGGTGGCGAAAAAGTTCATCCACAGTATCGTCAAAACCTCAGTGCGGGAATATCAGTGGCATGGGCGAAGGTTCCTTACTCCTTGGGTGGTTGGAGCGTTTCTACACCTTCTTCTGTATTGCAATTGCCAGATGGACCGTTCCTGTTTGCCGGCGACCATCTTACTTACTTACAAGGCTGGCAAGAAGGTGCCGTAATTTCGAGTTTGAATGCGCTTAATAATTTGTTGGACCTGATGGGAGCGTAAACATGAACTGCCTCCTGTCAGCGTGCCGCCCGGCCCAGATACTGTTGGAACACTTGTTCGACAAAATCGTCCACGCCGGGAACGAACAGGACGGCGAGTATCGTGACGACGATGGCAACGGCTATGGCCCAATAGAACAGTTTCATGATTCAGTTCCCCTTTCCCTCACCGCGGCGCGGCTTCGAAAACCCAGACATCGCCAGCTTCGACTCCCGCCCTGGTTGTCCGCGAAGGATACTTGCCGGTGATTGCGGCGGTAATCGCGTCAAGTTCGTCGCCGGATTGAATGCGATTCAATTGCCGTTCGTAACGCACGCCATCGATGCGAACGATCGCCCTGCCGTCGCGTTCGGCCTGCACCGGCCACTGTTTCCAGATGCGACCGACCGTCGTGCCCATGTAGCCCGACCAGACGTACAACTTGCCTTCCGCCTCCGCGATCCAGATGCGCCGCGATTGCGCGGGATCGAGCAATTGCAGTTCGACCGTAGGAATTTCGTTGACGAAACTCCAGTCCGGCTCAGGCCCGGTATAGATTTCGCCTGATACCAGCGGACCGCCCGAAAACACCCGGTTGGGCCCGTCGGCGAAGCGCTGCTTCACGGCCGCCGTTGCGACCGCCGCGACGGGAATCGCCAGCAGGCAGGCAAGGATAATCGGAATTCTCAGTAAAAGTTGCATTGATCTCCCCTGTTCGGTTCTTGCCGACGATTACGGCAAACGGAAAACGAAAAGCATGTTGCCGCCGCCGCGTTGCTGCAACTCCGGCGTCAGCATGCGATAAGTGACGCCGCCGCCGGCCGCGATAGCGACATATTGCACGCCATCCACCGTATAGGTAACCGGGAAACCGCCGGCGGTGGAATTGAGGATCTGTTCCCAGAGCACTTCGCCGGTTTCGGCGTCGAATGCCCGGAAGCGCCTGGCGTCGTCCGAAACGAATACCAGACCGCCGCCGGTTGTAAGCACCGAGCCGCCGATGCCGGCGCGTTGTCTGTGCGTCCAGAGCGCCTCGCCCGTCGCCACGTCGACCGCGCTCAACAGGCCGACCTGATCTTCCAGCTCCGGCGCCGCGACGATGCGGCTCGTGGCCGAGCGGTGATGCAGGCCGACCACGGGCTCGAACGGGTTCAGGTAGTAATCCATACAAGCGTTGTTGGTCGGTGTATAGACCGCGTTGGTCTGGGGGCTATAGGCCACGGAATTCCAGTTGATGCCGCCACGGGTTGTGGGACAGACGAATTTCCGCTGCCTGATCTCGGTGATGTCGAGATCGATATTGGTGATTCCCTTGTTGTTCTCGATGTCGACGCCGACGATGACGTTCTGGTAATTGGTTTCGCGCGCCCAGAGAAATTCTCCTGTCGCCGCGTCGAGCGTCCAGATGATTCCGGTCTTGCCGGGTATGCCGGTGATTACCTTGCGCCTTTCATCGGAGGCGATGTCGGGATTGATCCAGGAAACCGCATCGGCGTCCGGTGTCACTTCGGATTCGACGATGATGCGCTCGAAGGGGTGATCGAGGTCCCAGTTGCCACCCGGGATGTGCTGAAAATACCATTCTATCTCCCCTGTATCCGCATCGAGGGCGAGCGTCGAATTGGTGTAAAGCACGTCACCGCCGCGGGTGTCACGCTGGATCGAACCCCAGGGTATGGGCACGGCGATGCCGATATAGATCAGATTCAGATCCGGATCGAAACTCGCCGGCATCCAGGCCGAACCGCCGCGGCGCTGCTCGTTGGGCACGTCGCCCCAGGTTTCGCCGCCGGGCTCGCCGACTCTGGGCACAGTTCCGGTGCGCCAGAGCTCTTCGCCGGTATCGGCGTCGTGGGCGGTGATCCAGCAACTTGTGTTGATGTAATAGCAGCCCGACATGCCGGCGATGATCTTGCCGTCAAACACCTGTGGACCGCCGGAATAGTGCTGGCCTACCGTCCAGTCCCCCATGCGGCGCTCCCAGGTCACCTCGCCGGTGTAGACATTCAGCGATACGAGATAAGCGTCCCTGGTGGCGAGCAGGAGTTGATCCTTGTACAAGGTGCCATTCCGATTGGCGCAGGACAGCGGCGCAACATGATCGACTTCCGGGCGGCGATATTCCCAGAGCAATGTGCCGTCGCGGGCGTCAAGGGCCTCGATGAAATCGCAGGCCTGGGGCAGGAACATCACCCCGTCATGGACCAGGGGCGTTGTCTCCTGCAAGCCCGGCCCCATGGTCCAGGCCCAGGCCAAACGCAGGTTGCCGACATTGTCCTTGTTGATCTGATCGAGCGGGCTGTAGCCCCAATGGTTGGCTGTGCGGCGCCACATCAGCCAGTCGCCGTCCGGCGGATCGCTCAACTCTTCGGGGCTTACTGGCGTGTACGAATCCAGTGGTGATTGAGCGGCCGTCTGGAGCGTGAATGCCGCCATGGCGGACATCGTGACGGCAAGACACAACCGGCGCGTATGGGAACTTCGCATGCTAGCTTTCCTGTGATTTCAAATTGGGCAATCGAATCATCGCTGCTTGAACGATTCGGGCAAATCGCTGCGCGAAATGGAATTCAGTAAGGATAGCCTTCGAGCCTCGGCTGCCCGGGGAACCAGTCCGGGACACGGGCAAAATTGTTCCGATTGGGCATCTCGATTTTCGGCAGGCTGTCCTGGTCGAGAACCACGTCTTCCTCGATCACGTCGTTGAGGAAAAGCAGGTAGGCCACGATCGAATAGACCTCGTCGGGCGTGAGCGTCCCTTCCATGCCCAGGGGCATGCCGCGGTTGATGTAATCCCAGACAGTGGTCGCATAAGGTGAGCGGATCGGCAGCACCCGGCCGTAGTCCCATGGATCGTCCACTTCTCCCACGTCGCGTTTGATCAGCCGCGGCGCCGTTGCCCCGGAGCCGTTCAGTCCGTGACAGACGAAGCAGGTTTTCAGCACGTAAAGTTCTTCGCCTTCGGCGACGGTGCCGCTGCCGGCCGGAAGTTCCTTGCCGTCCGGGCTGATGGCGATGTCCCAGGCCGCCACTTCCTCGGCGGTGGGCGTCCTGCCCAGGCCGTAAGTGGGAGACTGCGCCTGGGCGCAGACTCCCACCGCCAGCAACAGCAGGCCGGACAGCTTAAGCAATCGCATTGTGTACGCTGCCGTCGGCGTCGATTCTCCAGGGCTGGATCGAATTGTCCTGGCCTTTCACCCTGACCGGCTGATCCGGCGGCTGATTCCAGAACGCGGCGACCTGGGCGCGGCTCGGCTGTATCTGGCCGAGTTCGTCAGTGCAGCGGGATTGCAGTTCGCACGCGTTACCGCCCCAGGTCCAGTTCATGCTGAAGCGGGTATGCGCCATGGGCTGGGGTTCGCCGCGGATATCGGCGTCCTGCCAGGTGCGGCCGCCGTCGGTGGAGATTTCCACTCTGGCGACCTTGCCACCCCCCGACCAGGCGAGGCCACTAATCTCGTAGAAACCAGGCTCGGGAAGCCGCTGGCTGCCTGAAGGGAAAGTGATGACCGATTTCGGCCCGATCTGGTAGCCGAGCGCCGCGGTCGCCGGATCCTGGGTCAGATGCCCATAATCGTTGTAAGTCATGTAGTACTGGTCGACAACCTTGATCCGGCGCAGCCACTTGACGTTGAAAATGCCCTCGAAGCCGGGAACGAGCAGACGCAACGGGTATCCCTGTTGGGGACGCACCGCCTCGCCGTTCATGCCGTAGCAGAGGATGCAGTCGTCCATGGCCTTGTTGATCGGAATCGTCGAAGCCCCTTTCACTTCCTCGACGCCTTCCGCCACGATCCATTCGCCGCCGTCCTGTACGCCGGCCTCTTCGAGCAAGGTGGACAACAACACGCCGGTCCATTCGGCGCAACTCGTCATGCCGTGAGTCTCCTGCACCGTGGTGTGGCTGCTGCGGGAGCGATTGCCCGCGCATTCGATGAAATGCAGACGCGTCACCGATGGAAAACGTCTCAGTTCCTCCACGGTGAATACGAGTTCCCGGTCCACCAGGCCGTGAATCATCAGCCGATGATTGGCGGGGTCGATGTCCGGCACGTACGAGCCGCGCGTGGTTCCGACGTAATGCAGCGACGATGGCGTGATGACTCCAACCGATTCCTGCAGCGGAGCCGCGATGTGAAAATCGAGGCCGAAAGCGTCGGGCGAATGTCTGCCGCCATGGGGTATGCGTTTCGAATCCTCGAAACGCGAGCGCTTGCCATAGGCGACGAGATCGTCCGTGCCGACGATCATTCCTTCCGGATCCGGCAATTGCCCCGATGCCGGTTTTGCCGCGGCGAGGCCCAGTCCACCGGCCAATGCTGCTCCGCGCTTGAGAAACTCCCTTCGATCGGATTGTTTGGAACTCATTGTTCTCTCCTGCTTGAACGAAGTGCGTATCGAGACTTTGCATCAGGTACTATGTAGCCTAATTCTCGGACCACGGCAAGAAGAGAAAGCAAAATGATCAATTCACGCAAGCTTTCGACCGCAGTTTTGTTAACGGGCCTGACGGTGTTTTCGGGCCAGGCCGCGCAAGCCCAGGTGGGCTTTGCCGATGCCGCGCTTTCCATCGAGCACGTCGCCGGAAACGTCTACATGGTCCAGCGGCCGGGTGGCGGCGGCAATATCGGCGCCTTCATCGGACCCGACGGCGTCCTGCTCGTCGACTCGCTGTTCGCGCCGATGACCGAGAACCTGGTCGAGGTGGTAGGCGAGGTGACTGACAGCGAGATTCGCTTCCTGATCAACACCCATATCCACGGCGATCACGTCGGCGGCAACGCCAACCTCGCCGAAATGGGCGTAGTGATCTTCGCCCACGACAACACCCGGGCGAAATTTCTCGAAGAGAGCAGTCATTTTCCGCGCGGCGGCGGCAGTTTCGCGCCCCGGCAGCCGGCGGCGGCGCGGCCCGTGGTGACCTATAACGACGCGGTCTCGTTTCATCTCAACGGCGAGGAAGTCCATGCCTTTCTCGCTCCGCCCGCGCACACCGACGGCGATACTTTCGTGTATTTCCCCGAATCCGACGTGCTGCATCTCGGCGATGTGTTCCGGACCACCAGTTATCCGATCGTCGACAAGTTCAACGGCGGCACCTTGCGCGGAACGATTGCGGCTCTTGATCTGGCTATCGATATGGCAGGTCCGGACACAAGGGTCATTCCCGGTCATGGTCTCGAAGTAGTCGGACGCGCGGAGATGGTGGAATTCCGCGACATGATCCTCGATATCCGCGACCGGGTGTACGCCATGATTCGCCAGGGCTTGCATCTCGATGAAATCATGGCCGCTCAACCGGCCGCGGCCTATGACGCGAAATGGGGCCAGGAAGCGAGCTGGACCGCGATCGATTTCGTTCCGCTTGTCTATTACGAACTCGGCGGAGCGGGCCGGCTGGAAGATCGGCAGTAACGGGCCAGGCAAATGAACAGGATCAGATTCCGGTCGCTTGCGCTGACCGGCATATCGTTCGTCATACTCCTGCCGGTGAAAATCGTCCTGGGCCAGACTCCCGAAGACGAGTTCGCAATCACGCTTCCCAGCGCCAGAACCGAACTCAGGGAAGCGCCTTCCGAACGTGAGTTGCAAGCTCCGACCCAAGTGGTCGTACTGGGGACCGGCACGCCGATACCCGACGCCTTCCGGGCAGGCTCGAGCATCGCGGTCATACACAAGGGCGAGAGCTATCTGTTCGACGCCGGCGCCGGCGCGGTGCGAAACGCTGTTATCGCCCGCTACAAGTACGACATCCCTTCGCTGTATCCGAGCATGATCTGCTGCGTATTCTTCACGCATCTGCACAGCGACCACACCATGGATTTCTCCGAACTCGCGCATACCATGTGGTGGCGGCGCAACGCGGGACTCAGGGCATGGGGACCCGAGGGCATCGAGCGGATTGCGAACGGAATGCTCGAAATGAATTCGGTCGACATTGACTTGCGAACCGGCGGGTTGCAGCCGGTCCAGAACCCGGACGGCTTCCGGGTCGCGGTCCAGACCATCGAACCCGGCATATTGCTGGAAAAGGACGATCTCGTGATCGAAGCCTTTGCCGTCGACCACGGCGACATCCATCCCGCTTTCGGCTTCAAGGTTACCACCGACGATCTGTCGATCGTGATCAGCGGGGATACGACCTACAGCGAGACGGTTGTGGAAAAGTCGCGAGGCGTTGATCTGCTGTTTCACGAAGTAATTAGCCAACAGGGACTGTTGCAGAACTCTCCCGGATTCCAGCGCTACCACGATAGCGCGCATACCACGTCGGAAGAACTGGCGCGGTTGGCGAACATCGCCCGGCCCGGCTTGCTCGTGCTGTATCACGGACTGTTTTACGGCACCGAAGAAGAACTGGTGCTCGACGAAACAAGCGCCATCTACGACGGCGAAGTCATTCTCGCCGAGGACCTCGACGTCTTCCCCCAACGTTGACCTCCCTCTAACTGTAAATGCGAATCTTTATCATTTGTATTTACATCGGAATGTAATTCCTCTAGTATCCCCTTCGCAATCGAATCGCTGAGCCAAGCTGGCCGGCGAAAAAAGTAGAGATGGGGAATGATATGAACGAAGGAAAAGTGGCCGCGCAATACGTGTGGTCGGGCGGTTTGTCCGCAATTGCAAGGATATTGCCCCTGGCGGGCATCGCCCTGGCGCTGGCGGCGCCTGCATCGGCACAGGAGAGCGGCGACCGCATCGAGGAGTTGATCGTCAACGCGACACGGCTGCCGCGCACGATCGAGAATATCGCCGGCACCGTTTCGCTGATCACGGCCGAGCAGATCGAACGCGAAATGACCGAGGATCTCGACGACCTCGTGCGCTTCCAGCCCGGCGTTTCGATCAGCACCGCGAGCAGAGGAGGCAACGAAGGATTCAGCATTCGCGGAATCGGCGGCAACCGGGTGCTGACGATCATCGACGGCATTCGCAGCAACGACATCTTCGAGGCCGGACCGGCAAGCTACGGCAGGGACAGCATCGACACAGACAACATCAAGACGGTGGAATTGATTCGCGGCCCCGCCTCGGTGCTATATGGCGCCGACGCGATCGGCGGCGCCGTCATTCTGACCAGCAGGGAACCGCGGGATTACCTGGAAGCCGACCGCAACACCCATTTCAATCTGCGCGCTTCCGCCGCCGACGCGGACGAGCAAACCCGCGGCGGATTCACGGCCGCGTTGCAAAGCGGCGATGTCGGCTTGCTTGCGCAATACACCCATCGGGAATTCGCGGAACAGGACGTCAACGGCCCCGGCAGGCTGAATCCGCAGGACGGCTCGTCCGACAGCCTGTTGCTGCAACTTTTCTGGGACCTGTCGCCCGGTCATCAACTGCAATTGAGCCTTGACAGCTATGTCGATGAGATTGCCACGCAACTGGACTCGGACATCGGCCGAACCGTTTCCGAGTCCATGGGTCTGGACGACACCGAACGGCTTCGCACCGGCATACGTTATCGATGGCAGGCGGGACTGGCCCTGTTCGACGACCTCGACATCAGTTACAACCGGCAGGATACCGATGCGGCCCAGTTCACCGAACAGACGCGCACGAGCTATTCCTTCATCGACCCTCGCGACCCGCGCAGCTATGGCGGCGCCAACGCGCTGCGCGAGACGACTTTCGAGTTCAATCAGCAGACCACGGCGCTGAACCTGAATCTGCGCAAGACCGTCGAGACGGGTTCGATAATTCACTCATTTGCTTACGGCGGCAATTTCGAGGAAACCGATACCCGGCGGCCGCGCAACCGCTGCGAAGAGAACCTGAGCAACGGACAGAAGACTTGCGCGATATCGGTGTTTCCCTTCGCACCGCCCGAAGTGTTTCCCAACAAGACCATTCCGGACACGTCTACCGACCGGTTCGGGTTCTATGCGCAAAATGAAATGGTATTCGGCGACAGTGGCTTTACTCTGATTCCCGGCGCGCGTTACGACCGGTACCGGATGGACGCGATGCCGGATCCGACACTCGACGGAACCGGCCAGGTCAGCGGCTACGGTTTTCCGGTTGATTCCATCGACGAAGGCGCGCTTTCGCTGAGTCTCGGCGCCTTGCACGACTTCGACGATACCTGGTCGATGTTCGCGCAATACGCCGAAGGCTATCGGCCGCCGAACTTCGCCGAAGCGAACCAGTCGTTCGTCAATCTCGGCTTTCAATACGCCACGGTTCCCAATCCGGAACTCGAACCGGAAAACAGCAAGGGGCTCGAATTCGGCCTGCGGGCGAATTTCGACAACGCCTTCCTGAGCGCCGCGGTTTACCGGAATCGTTACGACAACTTCATCGAGAACTCCTTTGTCGGAGTCCGGGGGCCCATCAGCCTGTTCCAGAACCGGAACATCGAGGAGGTCGAGATCAGCGGGGCCGAATTCAACGCCCGGTTCATACTGAACGAGCAATGGCAGGCGCGCGCCGCCCTCGCTTACGCCCGGGGGGACAACCAGACCGACTCGACTCCCCTCGATTCGGTTGACCCACTCACCGCCGTGGGCGGTCTCGGATACACGGCCGTCTCAGGCCGCTGGGGTGGGGAACTGTTGCTTACGGCAGTAGGTGAAAAGGACCGCGTTTCGGCCCCGGACCGCGTAACCGCCGACAGCTACGGCATCGTCGACCTGATCGGCTACTACAACTTTTCCGATTCGGCGCGACTGCGCTTCGGCGTATTCAACCTGTTCGACGAAACGTACGCACGCTGGATCAACATCAGCAGCCTGAACGCCGATTCGATCCCCGCGATCGAGAATGCCCAACAACCGGGGACCAATTTTCGCTTAAGCCTGCAAGTCGAGATCTAGGCCGCAGTTCAAATTGAATCATCACGAACAAGGAACAATACGCAATGAAATCGATTCGACGACTGCCTATCCTGGCAGTCTTGCTCACGCTCGCATCCTGCATCGCGATTCCGGTGGTGGAAAGCGAAAACCCCGCTGATGAATTCAACTTCGGCGTAATGGTCATGGCCCATGGCGGCAGCGATGAGTGGAACGCGCATCTGGCCGAAGCCGTGGAACCTCTGCGGGAGCGCTATCCGGTGGAAATGGCGCTGGGCATGGCCGACGCCGGTTCCATCGAGGACGCCATACGCAGACTTGAATCCCGCGGCGTGAATCATGTCGGCGTGGTGCGGGTATTCGTCTCAGGTGAAAGCTGGTATGACCGGACTTTGCAGATTCTCGGCGTTCAGGACGGCGCTCCGCCTCGGCCGGACCCGGAGCGGCTCGAGGAAATCCGGGCCGAAATGAGGATGCCGATGGGATTCTGGAAAGTCGATACCGAACTGGCGTTCCACGTCAGCGTCGACGGATTGGCGGATGCCGGGGAAATCGACGAAGTAATCACTTCCAGAATCCGCACCCTCAGTTCGGATCCGGCAAATGAAGTTGCCGCCGTCATAGCCCATGGCCCGGGCGACGATGACGAAAACCGGCGCTGGCTCGAAAAGATTTCCGAGCGAACCGGGAACGCCGGCGAGCAACTGGGATTGCGCGAGATACGGGTTTTCACCTTGCGCGAGGATTGGCCCGAGAAAAGGAACGAAGCGGAACAGGAAATCCGCGCTTACGTCGAACAGGCGAATTCACAGGGTTTGACCCCGATAGTCGTCCCGTTTCGCTTGCAGGGATTCGGACCCTACGAGCGCGTACTCGATGAACTCGACTATCGCGCCGACGGTCTCGGCCTGTTGCCGCACGAAAACGTCGGTTTGTGGATCTCCAACCAGGCGGATCTGATGGAAGCGGAAGCCCTGGATCACCACCGGCACATCGTCCGCATTCCATAAAAACTGCCGCAGCGCCGGACTTGTCATATCATAGGGCGCGCTGACAGGTCCAAGGCAGAACTCGAATGAAGAACGTGCCCGTCATCGACGCGCGGCAGGCCGCCGCCAAGGTTCGTTCCGGCGACAAGCTGCTCGTCGGCGGTTTCGGCATGACCGGAACTCCGGTCCACCTGCTGCATGCCCTGGCCGAGACCGGCGTCAGGGATCTCGTCTTCATCGGCAACAACATCGGCGAGCCCGGTCTCGGCGGCAGCCGCTTGCTGCGCAACGGGCAGGTCTGCAAGGCTGTCGGTTCTTTCTTCACCAGCAATCCCGAAGCCGTCGCGGCGGCGCACGCCGGCAAGATCGAAGCCGAGCTGATTCCCCAGGGCACCTTCTCCGAAGCGCTACGCGCTGGCGGTGCCGGCCTCGGCGGATTCTTCACCCCGACTTCCGCCGGCACCTTGCTGGCCGAAGGCCGCGAGACCCGCCCGATCGAAGGCCGCGAGATGGTTTTCATCGAACCCATCCGGGGCGACATCGCCTTCATTCGCGCCTGGCGCGCCGACACGGCGGGCAATCTTCAATATCGAATGACCGAAAACAATTTCAATCATGCGATAGCGACCGCGGCCGGGACCGTGATCGCCGAAGTGGAGGAAATCGTTCCCGCGGGCGAGATCGACGCGGACGCCGTCCATACGCCGGGCTGCTTTGTCGATTACCTGGTGCAGGCTAACGTGCGCCTTGAACATCTCGGCGTTTCGGCTTCGATCAAGGACAGCGGCAAGAAAGTGAACGCCAGGCGCATGGCCATGGCCAGGGCCGCCCTCGGACAATTGCGGCGCGGCGATGTCGTCAATCTCGGCGTCGGCATTCCGACCCTGGTCGCCGATCTGATTTCACCGGAGGACGGCATCATCCTGCATTCCGAAAACGGCATGTTGGGCATGGGTCCGGAACCGGCCGAGGGCGGCGCAATGGATTACCCGGTCAACGCCGGCAAGATCCCGGTTACCGCCCTGCCCGGCGCGAGCTATTTCGACAGCGCCAGCTCGTTCGCGATGATCAGGGGCGGGCATATCGACGTCGCGGTCATGGGCGGCCTGCAGGTCGATCAACATGGCAATCTCGCCAACTGGGCCATACCGAACAGTCCCCTGCTCGGCGTTGGCGGCGCGATGGATCTCGCGAGCGGGGCGAAACGCCTGATCGTGACCATGACTCATACGAACAAGGACGGCACGAGCAAGGTAGTGGAAAACTGCGATCTGCCGCTAACGGCCCGCGGCGCGGTAAACGTCCTGATCACCGACCTCGCAATTTTTGAATTCGACGGCGGCGGCATGACGCTGAGCGCATTGATGCCCGGCAGTTCGATCAAAGACGTGAAGCGGCATACGACCGCGAACTACCGGATCTCCGACAGCCTCGAAACCGCCGCCGCGCCGCGTTGACAAGCGCGGAGAGCGCCCACTAGTATCCCGGACAGTTGTCCCACCGACCACAACGCGGGAGCAGGATTCATGAATACCAGCCGCCTGAAGTTACTGTCAGCACTTGCGCTTTCCATTGTTTTTTCCGCCAGCGGTCTCGCCCAGCAGAATTCGCTGCTGCCCGACTATCCCAACTCCTACGAAATCGTCCGAAATATCGTGAACATGCCCGACGGCCGCGCGATTGGTTCGAGCAACGCGGTCGATGTGGATTCCGAAGGCAATATCTGGTTGTTCGAGCGTTGCGGGATGAACAGTTGCTCCGATTCCGACGTCGATCCGATTCTGAAATTCAGCCCCGAAGGCGAGTTCCTGTTCAGTTTCGGCGCCGGCATGTTCGTCTTTCCGCACGGCATCATCGTCGACGACGATGACAATCTCTGGATCGTCGACGCCGGCGTGGAAGACGGCGTCAAGGGCAACCAGATCTTCAAGTTCAACCAGCAAGGCGAAATTCTGATCGAACTGGGACAGCCCGGCATTCGCGGCGATGGTCCCGACCTGTTCAATGAACCTTCGGACCTGGCGATCGGCCCGGACGGATCGATCTATATCGCCGACGGCCACATCAACCCCGAGTCGAACCGCCGCATCGTACACATGACCGCCGAAGGCGAGTTCATCGAAGCCTGGGGAGAAAAAGGCAGCGGGCCGCTGCAATTCGAATGCCCCCACTCTCTCGCCGTGGACGCCGCGGGACGCGTCTATGTCGGCGACCGCACAAACAACCGCCTGCAAGTGCTATCGCCGGAAGGAGAGTTGCTCGCCATTTGGACGCATTTCGGCAGGCCGAGCGGAGTGCGCATCCATAACGACACGCTTTACGTCGTCGATTCGGAGTCGCGGGCGGCGGAAGGCGAATACGGTTACAATCCGGGCTGGCATCGGGGCATCTACGTGGGCACTCTCGACGGCCTGATCACCGACTTCATTCCGGACCCGAGCCCGAGCGGCGCCACGAGTTTTCCCGAAGGCTTTTCGGTTGACGATGACGGCGTCATCTGGGGCGCCTCGGTGGGCGACCGCGAAGTTCTCAAGTTCGTCAGGCGATAAGCGCGCAGAGAAAAGTGACAGCAGCGGGGAAAGTGACAGCCATGTCCCAACCGGACTATTTCGAAGATTTTGAAATCGGCATGACGCGGAAATTCGGCGCCTATCGCGTCACCAGGGAGGAAATCCTCGAATTCGCCGAAAAATACGATCCGCAGCCGTTCCACCTCTCGGACGAGGCGGCCGCGGCGACGCATTTCGGCAAACTTTGCGCCTCCGGCTGGCATACCTGCGCCATGCTCATGAGCATGATCGTCGAGAACATGCGGGGCGGCAACAAAGGCGCGCTCGGTTCTCCCGGCATCGACGAAATCCGCTGGACCAAACCCGTCTTTCCCGGCGACACGTTGCGCGTGGAATCGAAGATCATCGACAAAAAGGAATCGAAATCGCGCCCGGGCATCGGCACCGTGTTCATGCACAACCAGGTCTTCAATCAAAACGACGAACTCGTGATGAGCAACAAGCCCATAGTCTTGTTCAGAAAACGCAATCCGGGCTGATTTCGTTCATCCCCTGCGTAATTCCGGCAGGTCGCGAAACAATTCAAGCGCTTCGGGATTGGCCAAGGCGTCGGTATTCCTTACCGGTCGTCCATGCACCACGTTGCGCACGGCGAGTTCGACGATCTTGCCGCTCAAGGTTCGGGGAATGTCCGCCACGGGGACGATTACGGCCGGCACGTGGCGCGGCGTGGCGCCGGAACGGATCGTTCGCCGGATCCGCCGCCGCAATTCATCATCGAGCGTAACTCCCTTCCTCGGCACGACGAAAAGCACGACGCGCACATCGCCTTCCCATTCCTGGCCGATACAGATGCTGTCGACGATCTCATCGAGCTTTTCCACCTGCCGGTAGATCTCGGCGGTGCCGATGCGGACTCCGCCCGGATTGAGCACGGCGTCGGAACGGCCGTGAATGACGACCCCGCCATGTTCGGTCAATTCGCCGTAATCGCCATGGGTCCATACACTGGGAAAAGCATCGAAATAGGCGGCGAGATATTTCCGGTCGCCGGGATCGTTCCAGAAACCGATCGGCGCGCTCGGAAAGGGCCGCGCGCAAACCATCTCGCCTTTCTCGCCGATCACGGGTTCGCCGTTTTCATTACGGAATTCCACGGCCATACCAAGCCCGAGGCATTGAATCTCGCCTTCCCGGACCGGCAGGCACTCGTTGCCGAGGACGAAACAGGAAACGATATCGGTTCCGCCGGATATGGATGACAGGCAGACATCCTGTTTCACGTCGCGGTAGACGTAGCGGAAACACTCGTGGGAAAGCGGCGAGCCCGTCGACAGGATGGTTCGCAGCGCGGAAAGCTCGTGGGTCTCGCGGGGCCTGAGATGTTCCTTTTCCAGGGCCGCGATGTATTTCGCGCTCGTGCCGAAGACCGTGATCCCCTCCTCTTGCGCCATGTCGAGCAAGGCGGACGGCGCCGGCCGAAAAGGCGAACCGTCGTAAAGCGCCAGGGTCGCGCCGCTTGCGAGTCCGCTCACGAGCCAGTTCCACATCATCCAGCCGCAAGTGGTGAAATAGAAGAACACGTCTTCGGGGCCGAGCCCCACGTGCAGCCGGTGTTCCTTCAGATGCTGGATCAGCGTCCCGCCGGCGCCGTGGACGATGCATTTGGGCACGCCCGTGGTGCCCGACGAATACACGATGTAGAGCGGATGATCGAAAGGAAGTTGTTCGAACTCGAGTTCGGGAGTGTCTTCCGCAGGCAGGTAGTCATCGAGCGATACGACGTTGCGGATACGGGAAACGTCCGCATCGATGCCCGCGACAGGCACGACGACGATTTGCTCCAGGCTGTCGATGTTGCCGGCGATCTCCGCCACCCGCGGCAAACAATCGATTCGCTTGCCATTGTAGAAATAGCCGTCGCACGCGATCAGCACCCTCGGGGATATCTGGCCGAATCGGTCCATGACTCCGGCGAATCCGAAATCCGGTGAACACGACGACCAGACCGCGCCGACGCTCGCGCAGGCCAACATGCCGATCAGGGTTTCGGGCACATTCGGCATGAAGGCCGCGACGCGGTCGCCGGGCGCTATCCCGCTGGCGCGCAAGGCCGCCGCGAGTCGGCCGACCTGCTCATACAGTTGCGCATGACTCAGACTGCGGCGTTCGCCGTTTTCGAGCCGGGCGATCACGGCGGTCCCGTCGTCCCGCCGCCGTAACAGGTTCTCCGCGTAATTCAGCCGGGCGCCGCCGAACCATTTCGCGCCGGGAAACCGGTCGCCGTCAGTCAGCACTCGCTCCCAAGGCTCGGACGAAACAATCCCGCTGAATCGCAGCCCGAGCTGATTTTCGACTTGCCGGGCAAATCCCTGCATCCCGCTTGCATTGACGCGCGCGCTCGAAGGCCGCCAAAGTGGATCGCTCAATCTCTCTTTCCTGGTGTCCAATTACCGATGACAACGGCGCTGTTCGTTCCCACGCACTTCCGGTCGCCTGGACCGCCCTTGTAGCGCAATCTGGAATCTCAATCCACCGTTGCGACCTGTGCATCGGTTATTGAAATTGAAAATTCACAAAATATGAATTATCGTACACTTTTTATGAACGATAGTTCGATGCCATGAGCCAATTGAGCGAAGCGCTCTTCACGACCACACAGCAGCAGGTTCTCGGCCTGTTGTATAACCGGCCCGACCGCAGTTTCTACACCAACGAGATTTTGCGGGCGACCGGAATGGGCGTAGCCACGATCAAGCGGGAACTCGACCGCATGACCGCCGCTGGGCTTCTCATCTCGCGGCGCCAAGGCAATCAACGCCATTATCAGGCTAATCCCGATTGCCCCATCTATAATGAACTGCGCGGAATAGTTCGCAAGACCATCGGAATCGTTGACGTCCTGAACGGGGCGCTAGCTCCGGTAGCCGACAGCGTCGTCTGGGGATTCGTGTTCGGTTCGATCGCAAGCGGCAAGGATTCGGCCGGCAGCGACATCGATCTGATGCTGGTCGGCGACTTGAGCTTTGCCGAGGCCGTCACCGCACTGCACCCGGCCCAGGAAGCCCTGTCGCGCGAAGTGAATCCCAAAGTGTTCAGTGTTGAAGAGTGGCAGCACCTTCTCCGGGAAAACGACACCTTCATACGAGAAGTATCACGAAAGCCGCGGCTGGATGTTATAGGGAGTTCGAATGAGCTTGGAAAATCTGATCAGAATTAGTCTGGAATCTGCTACCGGTCTCCTGTGCATGAATTTGAATCTTGAATCTTCTATCAATCGATCACATAGCATTTACGTAAATCAGAGCCAAACCAAAAGGCTCAGAGCGTGGCCTCCCATAGCGCCAAACCCTTTTCAATCGCTGCTTCAAGCCAATCCTTGAAGCGGACCTTTGCATCTTGCAGACTTTCCTTGTAGTTGATCTGGAAAACCTCTTTGCAAACCGGAGTCTCGCCTTCGGTTTCCGTTTCTCCGTCTCCAACAGGAACTCGGCGAAACCAGGTCGCAGAACATGCAAGCACACCTCTGAATTCATGTCCGATGCCATGAAACGCAATGAGTAATATCCCTTGATTTCCATCTCTTATGACTAAACGTACCCAAGATCGGTACGCTTTTGTATTTGCAAAATATTTTAACTCCTTAGCCGTCGCTACTATTTGACTCCGATAATAGTGGCTGTTAGCCGAGTTATCTGTTGCATCATTTACGAATATTGTGAATTCACTCTCAGTGAGTTGATTCTGAAGTAAATTCTGAATTCTCTCTAGCCGTCGCTTGGCAATCCCTTGTAGTTCATCGGCACTGCGAAGCACTGCATCCCATTCCTGCTCTAAAGCATCGCGACTCTTTGCTAACCTCTCGCCAATCGACTTGATCCGTAAATCAACTCTTCTAAACTGTTCGACTTCTCGGGCTATGCCCAGAGCAGTTACAAACTCTTGCCTCAGTAGTGACGAGAAAAGACTGACCAGAGATTTCAAATCTCCTTCATCAGCTTGTTCAAGAGCATTTATATATTCATCGCGTCGAGTATCCCGTACTACTAATGGCAGCCATCCTGACTTTATGAATACTAATGTCGCCAGCGCCCTCGCCACCCGGCCATTTCCATCAGTGAACGGATGTATTTGCACAAATCGATGATGAATCCAGGCTGCTTCGACTTCAGGGGGGATATTTTGAGCCTGGTGTTCTTTGTGAAGGCTAACCAATCGATCCATTTCCGCGGAGACATGCTCGGGGGGGCAATAGTAGTGTAAGCGCCCATCCGGCCGAGTG
The DNA here is from genome assembly GCA_963664805.2 of Pseudomonadales bacterium. GTDB lineage: Bacteria > Pseudomonadota > Gammaproteobacteria > Pseudomonadales > Pseudohongiellaceae > UBA9145. Next base: position 2,139,509 of record OY761612.1, read on the forward strand.
GGATTGTTGGGCAGCTTCTTGTATTCCCCGGCCTCTATCGCCACTCGCACCTTGCTTCCGAACTGATCTCTGGCTTCTGTAAATGGTTGATGTCGTGTAAACAAACTATGGAGTTCCTTGATGTAACTGGTAGATAACTCACGCTCCTGTTTAACGAATGAGAATACACTTTCGATGGCGTCCTTCTGATCACCGATCATCGATACAGTATGTTCCGCATCCACGGAAGCCCGGTGGGGAATTAGCGCGGCGTTCAGACCTCTTTCGATCAGCAGCTCGGTCACTCCTCGGTCAAGGATATAGAGGCGCTCAATTAGTCCCGTCTCCACAGCCCATTCGCGTATCAGACGCTCTGTAAACTCATCAAGCCCCGTAAGCTTCTCGCGCTGCTCCGCCCAAACAGCCGACAGGGCGGCAAGTTCCTTGTCAGCCAAGTTCTCCGGGCGGGATTCATAGTCGTTGATTGGTTGCCATTGTGCTGACATTAATTGATTCCACTTCCTGATTTGTGTTGGCTTAGTAAGCGAATTGGAGATGTCCAGCCAGTCGCGCAATTAGCGCCAATAACTCGCATTGGCGAATTTTAACCCAAGTCACCTGGCCAACCCAGCTTTGCAGGCCAACGGTTACAGAACGCTGACCAGCAAGCCCGGACATCGCATGACGATGATGCAAGTGCTGAATCTCACCGTCGGGCTGGACAACAATACAATCATCGTACTGGACGCACTACGAAGGCAACGTACAGCAGCACGCTGAACCTCGGCGGTCGGTTAGCGTTGCCGGTTCCCGTCGTCCGCGGGCTGGAAGCGCCCGGTCGCAAGGAAGGCGAGCACCTGCCGCACGACCTGTTTTTCGATGAGCAATAGCGAGTGGGATTGGTCCACCGCGAGAAAGTCGCGCATTTCCTCCAGCCGCGCGCTTGTCAGGCTGACGCGGCCGTCATTTGGCTCGGGCATGCGCGCCGCTTGCAGCAAGATCGAGTCGAGGCCGGCGCGGGTGCCCGCGATTACGCCGATTTCCAGATCCACGGGGTCGAGCCGCGACGGCAGGCTGCCGGTTTCGGTTCCCAATTGAAGCGCCGCGGGCCCCAGCACTCCGAACCAGGCGTCGGCGCCGAAGCGGTCGACCAATTCGCTGCCCCGGTTGGGCGGGCCGAGCATCACCATGCGGCTGCCCGCCGGAAGTTCCCGGTCTTGCAGATACTGGCGGACCAATATGCCCCCCATCGAATGGGCGACGAAATGAACCGGCGCATCCGGCGGCGAGTCGCACTTCGTCAGCGCCTCGGCGACATGCGCCGCGGCGAGCGTCTCAATCGATTCCCCCCGCGACGGATAGCCCTGGTTCACCGTGCGGTAGCCCGCAAGCTCCAGCGCGATTTGCAGCGGGACCATGGACAACGGCGTGCGGCCGAGTCCGTGCAGCAGAATCACGCAAGTCTCCGATTCGCCGGTCTCCGGTTCAATGGGCCGGGCGCCCGGCGAGGCCAGCAGCAAAATCGCCGCCAGCAAAGCGGCCATGACTGTCGATACGGCTTTCATGGATTCATGAGATTGAAGCTCGGCGCCATCAGGGAGCGGAATTCGACGCCCCATTTTTCGCCTTTTCGGGTGATGACCCAGGCCGCGGGAACGGTTCGGTAACGCTCGCCGTTGCTGTCGTAGCGGTGGAACTCGAATTCGAAGATCACCTTGTCGGGCGTTACTTGCACCGGGGTGATGTTCTCGGCTTCGCTGCGACTCCAATCCTCAACGTCACGCAAGCGGTCGAAGTTCACCTGGACGGGCGGCATTGCGCGATTTTCGCCGTAGATGAAATTCTGTTCGAACAGAATTGCCTGGGGAACGTGATTGACGGCGAACAGCGCCTCGTTGTCGGCGGCGTTGAAGGCGTCGAAGAACTCGTGGAGCGCCGCCTCCGCCGCAGCCACGGCCTGTTCGCGCCGGCTCGCCGGAAATTGCCCGGGCTTCGGTCCGCCGGAGCGGTATTGCATGCCCCATCTGCCGTCCTGCAGGCTCATCACGTAGAAGACCTGCATGTCGGAAATGACTTCGCCGTCGGCGCCGTAACGGCGGAAATCGACCAGCATGTTGATCTTGTCTCCGGATTGCTGCAGCACCTCGAAACGGTCGAAAGTGCTGCGGCGCCAGCCCTGGCTGCGCAGCAGGTCGAAATCCTGGAAGAACTCTTCCCGGGATTCGGCGATGACGAACCTGTTCGGCCCATGGGTGATGTGGGGGAAACTCAGATGCTCGCGCATGGCGTCGCTGTCGCCGCGATTCCAGTCTTCAAGAAAGTCTTCGAGTTCCTGTTGCGCCAACATTGCATTTTCCTGCGCCATGACCGCTCCAACTGTTATCGCCAGCAAGCCTGCCATCAATCCACAAAAGATTCTTGTCGAGCTCTTCATGCGCCTGTCCCGCCTGCATTGAACGCGAGCCGCCATAATCGTTTATGCTCTCGGCTCGAATCAAGCGACTTTCTTTAACCCTGCAACTGCCGCAAACCGTTACCAACGGTTTTCGCTGTTTCCACTTTGATTGCCCGTCTTGAACCAACCACATCCGGGCCCTTGCTTCGGTTGTACCTAACGCGCTCCCGGGAAGTCAGGCGGCAGGCCGTCTTGTCATGCAAAGTAGCCATTTCACACTCCTGATTTAGCGCCAAAGATAGTTATCATTGCAGCGTTATTTGAATATATGATACTTTTTATGTGGCACGTATCAAGGGGGCTCAACATGAACAGTGAAAACGCCAGTATAGGCGCAAATATCAGTCGGCTTCGCGCGGAACGAAAGCTGACCCAAGAGCAACTCGCCAGCCGGGCGGGAATTACTCGCGTCGCTCTCGGAAAAATCGAGCGCGGCGCTGTGTTGCCTAGAGCGGCAACACTGACCAGCTTGGCCAAATCGCTGGAGGTGCCTGTCAAGGATCTTGTGGAGCCGGTCACGCTGCTTGAGGGCGTGCGCTTCCGGTCCGGCAAGCGCGTGCATACCCGTGAGCAGATCCTCGCGGAAGTGGCGAAGTGGCTGGATGGCTACAACTGGCTGGAAGGCACGCTGGATGAATCGCGCCCATTTGGACTGTCGCGTATCCCGAAGAAAGACGGTCCTCTGGAAGCCGCCCGTCTGGCGAGGGAAGCTGCGGGACTCAACCCATCGGAACCGGTTAGGGATGTCTGCGGACTCCTTGAGAAATGCGGAGTAAAGGTTCTTCTATACCCCACTCAGCGCGAATCGTTCTTCGGCCTCAGCGTGAGCGCCCAAGGTGGCGGGCCGGCGGTCCTCGTGAACACTTGGGAACGGATTTCCGTGGAGCGCTGGATTTTCACCACGGCCCACGAGTTGGGCCATTTGCTGTTGCACCCGGAAGAATTTCGCCGGGAAGAATCGAATGAACCCAAAGCGACAGAACGGGAGGCTGATGCCTTCGCCAGCGAATTTTTAATGCCGGAGGTGGCGTTTGACCGCGAATGGGCCGACACCTGGGGACACCCGCTTGTCACTCGGGTACTCAAGGTTAAGCGCTTGTTCCGAGTCAGCTACAAGACCGTCCTGTACCGCCTAGTATCCAGCGGGCGTGAGACCAAGAGTGTCTGGGCCGCGTTTCAGTCTCAGCATCGCGCACTCTTCGGCAAAACCCTGAAGTCCGCTGACGAACCACAAGCGCTTGAACGCGGCGAATTCGCTTGGAACTGGCGGCGAGCCGAGGAACCTGACGGGCTTTCGCGGCATGATTTCGTCGAAGATCGCCTATGGTGGCTGGTGCGGCGGGCATTGGAGGAAGGCGTAGTCTCGCTTGGTCGGGCCGCCGAAATTGTCGGCCTGAATATTGAACAGATGCGATTGCGGGCCAAGGCATGGAGCCGGTAGACGAAGATACGTCAAAGGTCTTGTTGGCGGACGCCAATGTGCTCATTGACTACAGGGACGCCGAACTGGAAATACTGGCTTTGGTTGCGCAGCATCTGGCACCATTGGTCATTGTTTCACAAGTATTGGAAGAGGTTCGCGGCCTTTCCGCGGAAACGTGCGAGCAGTTGGGAATCAATTTGATCGAGCCCGAGACGGAAATGCTGCTTGAGGCGGCGAGCGGCAGTCGCCGCGTTTCATTCAACGATCAACTATGCTTTCCGGTTTGCCGCAAAGAAGACTGGACTTGTGTCACGAATGACCGGGCGCTGCGGAAGCTTTGTCAAAGTAACGGCGTTGACAGCCGCTACGGCCTGCGCCTGATGATCGACCTGGCGCAAGTCGGAGCACTGCCCACGCAACGGGCGATTGCTATAGCTCAAACGATTCACGATAAAAATCCGCTGCACATCAACACGGACATCTTGTCCAGATTTTCTGACGCGATCAGCCAACTTTGAATTGAAGATTCCGCCTTCAACGAGGAAATCCATGTGAACCAGCGGTCACTTCTTGCTGCCAAGAACTCCGGATCTTAATTCCGGCGCTACCGGTGATGTTTGCTTCGGAATTGACACAAGATATCAGCGACCCGCCCGCTGGGCAGCATCTTTAACCCAAGCACCAAGGTTGTTCGCCCATGAAGTCCAAGAATCTGGTTCCCAATTGTAAGTCTTGAAGCGGTCGCTGGCCCTGTCCGGCATAATCCCATCGAGCCAGTCCTTGCGCGGCATTCGGTGATTGTCTAGCGGATTAAATGACGAGAGGAACAGGTTGGGAATGACGCCCCTCTCGTCCTTTAGCTTGTGAATGTAAACTCCGAGAAGACCCATGCCATTGACGATGGATTCTTCGATCTCGAAGTTGACCCATCTGCTCAGGTGGCTGTTGGCGCCAATCAGGACGCAGGTGACCGAGCAGCCATACATCTGATTTCGAATCCATTTCTTGATGGCGGCGTCACCTCGCCGCTTTACTCGCTCGTACTCGGCCTTGTCCCGGAAACCGGAGCGCTTCTCGCCCACGAATGCGCCTGAGTTACGCACTTGATTGACGCGCCACACATCGTCATAGTCGAAACTGAAAAACACGACTCTAGCCATCGGGGTACTCCATCGGGGTACTCTATCCGTTCCTGGGATTTGTTGCATCAGGCACGGGAAGAACGGTGGCGGGATCCGTTTAGCCACCAACGGTCAACGCAGCGAAAAGGACGAGCGCGGCCAATGCCCCGTAAAAGATTAGAAGGGTGCGAGAGAATGTTGCCCCAAGCCAGCTATGGCGCAATGGACCTCTATAGCTGCGGACATCCATCGAGAAATCTATGTCCCCGGCGGGCATGGCGCGGACGTGATTATAGTGAGCTCGAAAAAGACGTTCCTGCCCCAGGAAAAAACCGTCGAGGCCCCAGAAGGCAACAATAGGGATGAGAACGATGTAGCTGGCGTCGAAAGCGTATTGACGAGCCATTAGGACGAATACGGCAGCGACCAAAACCACCGTCCAGCCTTTCATGCGGAAAGAATCGGAGGCGAGGCGGTTGATTACGCCTTGAATGAGTTCGAGGTGTTTGAGCTTACTTTCCATTGGCTGGGCTCGCTGGTGAGTGGATGGATCGGGCACCGCGCTCGGCGTTCAGGAAAAGCGGGCTGGCGAGCACATCATCTAGGCGTCGAGCATGGAGCAGTCCATCTTATCATGGAGGCTGCGCAGTTCCGCTGCTCTGCGGGCCGCGAAAACAGAAACACAATCAGCGTTTGATCCAATTCCATGCGCCCGTCCCGCCTGCATTGAACGTGAGCCGCCATAATCGTTTATGCTCTCGGCTCGAATCAAGCCATTATCGACAAATCAGGCTACAAATCAGGAATACGCACATGGATTCATTTCAGGACAGAACCGCGCTGGTGACCGGCGCTTCATCGGGAATAGGCCTGGCGCTGGCGCGGGAACTCGCCAAACGGGGCGCGCATCTCATCCTGTCCGCCAGGTCCGGGGACAAGCTGGACGCCCTGGCGCGGGAGATTGGCGCGGGCGGCCGGGAGGCCGCCGTGTTCACGACCGATCTGAGCGAACCCGGTTCGGCGAAGAAACTGTATGACGAGATCAATGCCGCCGGCCTGCGAGTCGACCTGCTGGTCAACAACGCCGGCTATGGCAGATGGGGGGATTTCCTGTCGTTCGACAGCGGCGACTACCAGCGCATGATCCACCTCAACATCAATTCGCTGACGGAGTTGTGCCATCTCGCGATTCCCGACATGGTCGCCCGGGGCGGAGGCGGCGTAATCAACGTCGGCTCGACGGCATCGTTCGTTCCGGTGCCGTTCTCGGCGGTTTATGGCGCCACCAAGGGCTATGTGATCATGCTCACCGAGGCCATCCGTTACGAGTACGCCGGCAAGGGCGTGCGGGCGATGACGCTTTGTCCGGGGGCCACGGCGTCGAATTTCGCCCATGTCGCCTCGGAGAAATCCTCGGAGGAACTGAAAAACCTGAACGCGAAGATGGAACAGTCCAACAGCATGGGACAAACCTGCGAGGAAGTCGCCATTGAAGGGCTCGACGCTTTTCTGCGCGACAAGGTTTGCGCCATCACGGGCAGATCCAACAGGATGACGATGTTGCTGCCGCGCATCCTGTCGAGAAAGCGGTCGCTGAAAATGGTCGGCGACATCTTCCGGCGGCGCACGGCCAACTGAAACGAGGGGAGCGCTCGATCCCTCTCTCGGCGGCCCGATCAAGTGTCCGCCCGCGCTTGGGGCCGGCCGCGGCAGGGTCGCCAGCGCATGTCAGGGCCTAGTGTTCCAGGTTCAAGTATCCGCTTGCGCTTGGGGGGCAGGCCGCGGGCGCAGGATTTTCCTGGCCAACTCGCGGGCCTCGTCCATCGTCGCGACGATGCGCTTCGGCGGCACGTCTTCGAGAATGTCGAAACTGTGCAGAATCGAGGCCACATCCTCTTGCAAGCCCAGGACGATGCAGCCGGTTCCCGAGCCCGTGGCGATTCCGAACAGTTGCTTGATTACCGTGGAGGCGCTGTCGTCGATATAGTTCGTTCCCGTGAAGTCGAAAATGACGACCTCGTGATCCTTGATGTCCTGCCCGATGATGTTCGACAACTTGTAGGACGAGGCTACGCTCAAGGTTCCCCGCATGGCGACGAGGCCGACCCTGGCGGAAAGCGGATCGGCCGCGAAATCCTCGTCGCCTTCGAAAAACTTGGAATCCAGCACCGGCACCGAAAGCACGCTGTCGAGTTCCAGCTTTTCGAGCCGTCTGGCGTGTACCCAGCCGGCGGCGATCAAACCGATGGCGACGGCGCTGATCAGGTCGATGGTGACCGTCAACAGCAGCGTGGTCAGGAAAACGACGAGATACTCGCGGCGCAGCCGATGAATGCGAACGATCAGCCGCCAGTCGATCGTATCCCAGCCGACCTTGATCAGCACACCCGCGAGGGCGGCGAGAGGAATCGGTTCGGCAAGTCCTCCGAGGCCCAACACGAGAATCAGCAGCAGCGCGGCGCAGACCACCCCGGCCACGGGGGTTTTCGCCCCCGAGCGGGTGTTGGCGACCGTGGCGACGACCGAGCCGGTGCCGGGCAAGGCGCCGATCATTCCAGCGGCCATGTTGCCGACGCCTTGGCCGATCAGTTCGCGGTCGGGGTTGTGGCGGTTGCCGGTCAGCGAATCGGCCACCAGCGAGGCGAGCAGGCTTTCCACCGAGCCGAGTAGCGCGAGGATGATCGCGGGTTCGAAAACCTCGGCCAGAAATTCGACCGGCGGCAATTCGAATTGCACGCTCGGCAGGCCCGTGGGAATCGCGCCGATGGTCGGCGCTTCGGTGAACCACAACAGGCCCGCCAAGGTTCCCGCGACCAGCGCGACCAGGGGACCGGGCGCGAAGCGCCATAGTTTGCGCGGCCAGGCGAAGCCGGCGAAGACGGTCACCGCGCCGATGACAAGAGCGGCGGTGTCGATATCGCCAAGCACTTCCGGCAGCGCCAGCAATGCGCCTACCGCCCCGCCCTCCGCGGCCGGCGCGCCGAAAATCGGCACCAGTTGCATCAAGACGATGATCAGTCCGATGCCGGACATGAAGCCGGATATGACGATATGCGGCGTGTAAGCGACGAAACGGCCGATCCGCGACAGGCCCAGCAAAATTTGCAGAAAACCCGCGAGCACGACAATCGCGAGCGCTTCGGCGAGATTCGAGGCATGGCTCGTAATGACGACCGCCATGATGACCGTCATCGGCGCCGTCGGGCCGGAAATCTGCGTGCGCGTGCCGCCGAAAACCGCGGCGAAGAAGCCCGTGGCGATGGCCCCGTACAGGCCGGCCGCGGCCCCCATTCCCGAAGCGATGCCGAAGCCGAGCGCGATGGGCAGCATCACCACCATCGAGGTGAGGCCACCGAAGAAGTCGCCGCGAAACGTTTCGAGACTGTATTTCATTGCTGACTGATCCATCGCTTTTCCCTGTCGCGAACGCCCCCGGCAAAACTATTAATGATGCGCTGTTTCCCCAAGCGCATCAAGCCTGAATCGCCGGATCCATCTTCCGCCCGAACGGAATTGCGGTATGCTCACGGCTGCGGCGCAGAAAGCCGGCAAATCCGGGAAGCCCGAAATGACCGCCACAGCCTTCCGCACGGCCCCGGCCGCGTCCGCCGACATGCCGCCGGGGATTCCGTACATCATCGTCAACGACGTAACCGAGCGATTCAGTTTCTACGGCGTCCGCGCGATTCTCGTCGTCTTCATGACGCAGTACCTGATGTCCGGCGACGGACAACTCGCGACGATGTCCGACGAGGAGGCCACCACCTGGTTCCATCTGTTCACCGCCACGGCGTATTTCCTGCCCTTCCTCGGCGCGATTCTCTCCGACGTCTATCTCGGCAAGTACCGCACGATCATCTTTCTCTCGCTCGTCTATTGCGCTGGGCATCTGGCCCTGTCGCTCGACGACACCCGGGCCGGCCTGTTCCTCGGCCTGACCCTGATCGCCTTCGGTTCGGGCGGCATCAAGCCCTGCGTGGTCGCCAACGTGGGCGACCAGTTCGGCCGGACCAACCAGCACCTGATGTCGCGCGCCTACTCCTGGTACTACATGGGCATAAACGTCGGTTCGGCGACTTCTTCGCTGGCGACGCCCTGGCTGCTCGCCAATTACGGCGCGCCGGTCGCTTTCGGCGTGCCGGGCTTCTTCATGGCCCTGGCGACCCTGGTGTTCTGGATGGGGCGCCACCGGTTCGCGCATATTCCACCGGCGGGCAAAACCTGGCTCAAGGACATCGCCGGCCCCGAAGGCGCGCGCGTGGTCAAGCGGCTGGCGATCATTTATGTGCTCGTGGCGGCTTTCTGGTCGCTGTTCGACCAGATGGGCAGTTCCTGGGTCCTGCAGGCGGAAAACATGGACCGCATGCTGTTCGGTTACGAGGTGCTTTCCGGCCAGTTGCTGTCGGCGAATCCTTTCCTGGTCATCTTGCTGGTGCCGGTTTTCACCTACCTGGTCTATCCGGTCCTGGGCCGTTTCTTCACGGTGACCGCAAGCCGGAAAATGACCATGGGCATGTTTCTCGCGGTGACGCCTTTTCTGGTAACGGCCTGGGTCGAAACGCAGATCGGCAACGGCGCGGCGCCGAGCATCGCCTGGCAATTGCTCGCCTATCTGCTGCTGACTTCGGCCGAGGTGTTGCTCGTCATCACCTTCATGGAATTCTCCTACACCCAGGCGCCGCAAAGCATGAAGTCGCTCATCATGTCCTTTTTCTACCTGTCCATCTCGATGGGCAACCTGTTCACCGCCGGCGTGAATTACTTCATCCGGAATCCCGACGGCGCAAGCAAACTCGAAGGCGCGATGTATCATCTGTTTTTCGCCGGCTTCATGGCGGGCGTGGCGCTGATCTTCGCGGTCTACATGATGTATTACAGGCACGAGAACATCGTGCAGGACGAAAGCGGAAAATGAACAGGAACCCGCACGACTACGCCGGCGGCCGCGCCCTGTTCGAACGCGCCAAGCGGGTGATTCCCAACGGCGTTTTCGGGCACTTCAACCCGGCGGCGCAAAAGCCGCCGGGGACGTATCCGTATTTTGTCCGGAGCGGCGAAGGCGCGCGCTTCCGGGACGTCGACGGCAATGAATACATCGACTTCATGTGCGCCTACGGCCCGATGATCCTCGGCTACGGCAATCCGGTGGTCGATGCGGCCTTCGAGGCGCAAATGAAACTGGCCGACACCTGCTCGCTCGCCTCGCCGGTCATGGTCGAACTCGCTGAGTATCTCGTCGAACTGATCCCGGCTGCCGATTGGGCCACTTTCGCCAAGAACGGCGCCGACGCGACCAATATGGCGGTGTTGATCGCCCGGGCCGCGACCGGCCGCGAACGGCTGATCGCGATCGAAGGCGGTTATCACGGTTCTTCCCCCTGGATGCAATCGGGCGACCGCGCCGGCGTTGTTCCCGCCGACCACGAGCATGTCGTCCGCATCCCCTGGAACGACATCGCGGCCTTGCGCCGGGTGCTGGACGAACACGAAGGCGAAGTCGCCGCCTTCATCGCTTCGCCCTATCACCATCCGGTTTTTCGCGACAACGAGTTGCCCGCGGATGGATACTGGCGGGAAGCGCACGGGCTATTGCGGAAACACGGCGTGGTGTCGATCTGCGACGATGTGCGCGCCGGCTTCCGCATCGACATGCGCGGCTCGAACGAGTATTTCGGCTATCGTCCCGACCTGATCTGCTTCTGCAAGGCGATAGCCAACGGCTATCCGATCTCCGCGGTCGTGGGAGGGGATGCGCTGAAGGACGCCGCCGGCAAGGTTTTCCAGACGGGCAGCTTCTGGTTTTCGGCCGGACCCATGGCGGCGGCGCTCGCCTGCCTGAAGGAACTCGCGCGGGTCGACGCGCCGGCGCGGATACTGCAAATCGGCCGCGAATTCACCGACGGATTGACGGGCATAGCCGCCAGCCGGGGCCTGGCGCTGAAAGTGACCGGCATGCCTTCGATGCCGTATTTGCGCATGGAGCATCAAGCCGGCATCGAATTCCACCAGCAGTTGTGCGGCGAATGCGCCCGGCGCGGCCTTTTCATCGCTTCCCATCACAATCTGTTTGTATCCGCCGCCCATTCCGGGGAGGATCTTGCGCAGGCTTTCGCTATATTCGACGAAGCGCTCGCGGCGGTGCGCGTGGGGGTTTAAGCATTCCTTCTACCGAACAATGGAGAACAGGAACATGTGGATTCGAACGATCAGCCTGCCGGTCGTGATGATGTTGCTGGCCGCGGCCGGCGCATGCAGCCCCGAGCCGGGCGCCGACGCGGATCCCCCTGCGGCGGGGGAACCGGATGAAACGGTGCTCGTGGTATTCGAAACCGCCGCCGGAGACATCGAGGTTGCGCTCTTTCCGCATCGCGCGCCCCTTTCCGCGGCCCAATTCCTCGCCCATGTGGATGCCGGCGACTACGACGGAGCAAGCTTCTATCGCGTGACCCGCGAGTCCGACGGTTCCTCGATCGACGTCGTGCAGGGCGGGCTGCTCGCCCAGGCGGTGCGGGACGGCGGCGAGGCCTACGCCGAAGGCTATCCGTCGACAACGGCCGTGGCGCACGAGACCACGGACCGGACCGGCATTCCCAACGAGCGCGGCACGCTCGCCTTCGCCCGCCTCGACCCCGGCACCGCCGACACCGAGATCTTTTTCAACGTGCGCGACAATCCGGAACTCGATACGGGTTTCACCGAAGGCGGCCGCGACGGCTATGGCTACGCAACCTTCGGCCGGGTGGTGGAGGGAATGGAAGTACTCGACGAGATCCAGCAAATGCCGAGCGACGCGCCTACTCCCATGGAAACGGTGCGCGGCCAGATCCTCGATCAACCGGTACGCATCCGACGCATCCACCGCAAGGGAAGCGCCGATTGAGTCGGCGCTTCGCCGCGTGCCGAAGCTTTGCGGAAGTTTCCCGGACGCGTAAATCGCAATGCGGATTCCGGAAACCTTGCCGACATACATCGATAGCAGGGAACCGAAAGACAAAATTCGGTATAAAGAGCGCCAAACATAAGGAACAAGAACTTGATCTTGCGGAAATTTGCGATTCTGGCCGTTGTTTTCGCGGCATCCGTCGGCGTGGCGCAGGCGCAGACCCTGCGCGGCTCGCCGGATTCCGTGCAGCGTCAATACGATATCGCCGTGCGGGACGGCTTCGCTTTTGTCGCCGGCGCCGGCGAAATACCGGGCCTGGTCGAGAGCGGCCGATTGCTGCGGGTCGCGGAAAACCGCAACATGATCCTGCACGATGTTTCCAATCCCTATGCAAGACCCGCGGTCAAGTTGCTGCTCGACCGGCTCAGCGCGCAATATCGCAGAGCCTGCGGCGAGAAGTTGACGGTCACTTCCCTGTTGCGGCCGCGGAATCGACAGCCGGCCAACGCGGCCTCGAATTCGGTGCATCCCGCGGGCATGGCGGTGGATCTCCGCATTCCCGACCGCGGCCGATGCCGCTCCTGGCTGGAACAGACCCTGTTGTCGCTGGAAGGTTCGGGCGTGCTTGACGTAACCCGGGAACGCTGGCCGCCGCATTATCACGTCGCGGTTTTCACGACTCCGTACCAGAATTATGTGGCCGCCCTGACGAATTCAAACCAGGAATATCGCGTGCGCCGCGGCGACTCGCTCTGGGAAATCGCCCAAACGATGGGTATTTCGGTCGCGCAATTGCGGGCGGCGAATGGAATCTCGGGCGACCTCATCAATATCGGCCAGCGGCTGCAAATCCCGGCAATCGCCGCGAACACGACCGTCGGCGCCGCCGCGACCGTCGACAAAATCGCATACACGGTTCGCCGGGGCGATTCGCTTTGGCGGATCGCCAGACGATACAACACCAGCGTAGCCCGGATCATGAGGCAAAACGACCTCAGCAGCGACGTGCTGGAGGTCAACCAGGTTCTCCAGATCACTCCCGGCAGCTCGAGCTGAGCCGACTGGCAAGAGCGGCGGCCGCGCACCGCTCTTTCAACGCGAAATTCTACATTTTTCTTGCAAACTGCCATTTATGTCGCCTAATATCTCTTTAGGTGACAAATATGGCCATTAAAACAAAATCCTTACGCGCCCAAAAAACCTTGCGCCGGTTGGGCGAAAACCTGAAGACGGCACGGTTGAAGCGCAGAATTTCCATCAGGGATTTCGCGGCCCGGGCCGGCGTTTCGGATCGTACGGTTATGCGCCTGGAAAAAGGCGATGAGGGCGTCAGCGCCGGGACATTGGCCATGGCACTGCTCGTCCTTGGCGAAATCGATCGCCTCGACGATCTTCTCGACCCGGCTTCGGACGATACGGCCCTGCTGCTGGACCGCGAAGCGCTGCCAAAGCGTATCGTAGGCAGGCGTGGGAAATCCCCGGCTCCATTCGGGGGCGCCGGCCAGGATATTTCGAAACTTGATCCATCCGACGACGAAGGAGTCGGCTTCTGATGCCGGAAGCCATGGTCGCGCTGGGTCAGGCGAAACGCGTTGCCGGTCGGCCGCGTTTCGAAAGCGATGGACGCCGGCAGCATTCTCAATTCGAATATGTCGGCCGCGGGCGCTGGCGTCTTTCCCCGGCTTTCGACATCAATCCCGCGCCAATGCGCCAGCGCGTATTGCAGACCGGCATCCTGGAAGGCGGGCCTTTTCAGGCGTCGCTGACGCTTGCGCTTGAAGCGGCCAGACTGTTCGACTTCGAGCAAGAGGACGCGAAAAGGGCAGCGTCCCAAATGGCTGTGCTTATTGACGGGGAGTGGCGCAAAGCGTTGCGAACCGAAGGGGCGTCCGCCGGCGAGACTGAAGCATTCGCCAGCGCGTTTCAGCATGAAGCCATGGAACAGGCCTTGGCCCTATTGTAGTAGGCAACAAAGTGACACCCATCAATGTTTCCCAGGAGCACTCGATGAAACTCGTACACAGTATTGTCTTTTTCGCAGTCGCGGCATTTGTGCCGCATCTGGCCGCCCAGCGTTTGCCGGCTATTGATCCGGACGACTATACCGAAGAGCAGATGCAGGCCGCGGCGGACTTTGAAGCCGCGAGGAACCGCCCCGTCAGTGGGCCGTTCGCACTCATGATGCATAGTCCCGCTGTCATGAGCCGGGCGCGGGCATTCGGGGATTACCTGCGTTACAACTCCGCGATCGGCAATACGCTGAGCGAACTGGCGATTCTGATTACGGCGCGTGAATGGACGCAGGATTACGAGTGGTACGCGCATTACCCCATTGCGCTTGAAGTCGGCATCGACCGGGAAATCGCCGATGCCATCTCAGAAGGCCGTCGTCCGGCCGGAATGAGCGAAGACGAAGAGATCGTTTACGACTTTTCCATCGAACTTCACCGCAATCGCCGTGTCAGCGACGTGACCTTCCAGCGCGCGCTGGAGCGGTTCGGGAGCAAGGGCGTGATCGACCTGACCGGCATCAACGGCTACTACACGTTCCTGGCCATGCAGATGAACATGGCTCGATTCCCTGTCCCGGAAGGCGCGGCAAGACTGCCGCGCTTTCCGGATTGACCGATTACGGTCTTCGTCAGGCTACTTTCTGTACAGCACGGTGAACTGGCTGGTTTGGCCTCGGATTGATGGGGAGAATACGCCCTCGGTCAGCGGGTCGTCCGGGTTCTTGAGCACGTCCGAGCTGTCGGCAACGGAAAGCCCCGCTTCTTCGGCCATTTGCGTAATCAGGCTTTCCTCGATGCGATGCAAGGTGTCGCCCGCTTCCCATCCGGAACCGTCCGGCGCTATGTGGTCATTCGCGAGAAACACGCCGCCGGGTTTCAATACGCGCGCGATCTCGCTGAAACTGCCGGCGATGTCGCCCAGACTGTTGCCGTCGGGCGCGAATCCCAGTTCGTGCGGACCCAGAATCCAGGTGACCATGTCGATGGACTCATCCGCGGCGTCCAATTCGTCGAAATTGGTGATGCTGACCCGCACGTTGGCGAGTCGATCGTCCGCGGTGCGTCTATCGATGCCGTCTCCGACGAAGCCCATGAGACCCGGCGGGTGCTGCATGACCACACTGCCGTCGGGGCCCACCGCGCGACTCAGAATCTCCGTGTAGTAGCCGCCGCCGGCTTCCAGTTCGAGCACGGCCATGCCCGTCTCAAGTCCGGCGAATGCGAGCACTTCCGCCGGCTTGCGGCGTTCGTCGTCAGCGGCCTCCCCGGCGGGCCGGTCGGGATGAGCCAGCGCCGCTGCCATGTCGGCCTCGGCGCCGAGAGCGGCGCCGCTCGCGAATGTCAGCGCCGCAAGCGCAAAACCGCTGAACAGATTCAGCAAGCAAACTTTCAATCGAATCATGTTGAAATCCTCCCCGTCAAAGAGCCGATATTAACAGAATGGCGCCCGGGAACCCCCACCGAACCCCGCGGCCGGCGCGAAGCCGAACACTCTCCCTCTGGGAGAGTCAAAACCGCGAAGCGGTTTTGGTGAGGGCAAACCCGCGGCCGCATTCGGCAAAAATGAGAATTGCGGTACGCCGCACACCTGACGGCGACGGATCAACGCCACAATGATAGGCTAGGCGCATGTTTGGCTGGCTTGAAACCACCGCGGTCGCGAATTGGGTGGCGCTTTCGCTCTGGGCTTACCCGGCCCTGCTGAGCCTGCATGTCGTCGGCTTGGCGATCGTGATCGGCATCTTCATCACGCGCGACCTGCGCCTGGCGGGCATTGTCCGGGGCGTCGACCCGCGCATGTTCGCCACTCTCGCGCCGCTGGCATGGTTCGGTTTTGCCGTCAATCTCATCTCCGGCCTGCTGCTGTTCACTTCCCAGGCAACGGTCTTCGCGACAAACCCGCCGTTTCTGATCAAGATCAGTTGCATCGTTGCGGGCATGGCGCTGGCCAGCGTCATCCACAGGCGGCTGCGGCGGCAATCGGTCTCCTCATGGCAATACATGGCGGTGCTGTCCGATGAAAGATCCTTGCGGCCGCTGGCCCTGCTTTCGCTGGCGATCTGGATCGGGGCCATCGGCGCCGGCCGGCTGATCGCGTACTTCTGAAGCTCATGTTCCAGTCCTTCGCCGCCAGCATCGCCGACAGTAGCCTGAACCGATGGATCGCGGAGACGTACTGGTTGTGGCCGGTGCTGGAGATCATCCATTTCATCGGCCTGAGCGTCATGCTCGGCGCATTGCTGATCATCGACGCGCGCCTGTTGGGAATGCTCGGGACCTGGGGCACGGCAGCCATCAAGCGGTTGACGCCGCTGGTCTGGTTCGGGTTCTGCATCAATCTGGCCAGCGGGACGATGTTCTTCATTGGCGACCCGATGCGCTACTCGATCAACATCGGCTTCCAGTTGAAGATGCTGCTGATTCTGATTGCGGGGATCAACGTCGCGGTCTACCAGTTGCAGTTGCGGCCGCGGCTAGCCGGCTGGAACACGGATTCGATGCCCCCCATCGCCAGATTTGTCGCCATCGTCTCGCTGGCGACGTGGGGAGGGGTTTTGCTGCTCGGGCGGTTGATTCCCTACGTCGGCACAGGGTGAGGCCCGGTCGGCGCAGCCGATGAAAAGCGAAGCTTTTCAAGGGCCGAACGACTTGCCACGGACTGGCAAGGCCGGGGGCAGTCGAAGTCGCCGGATCCGCGCCAGGGACGGCATGCACAAGCCAAGACGAGGCCACGCAGCCCGGTCGGCGCAGCCGATGAAAAGCGAAGCTTTTCAAGGGCCGAACGACTTGCCACGGACTGGCAAGGCTGGAGGCAGTCGAAGTCGCCGGATCCGCGCCAGGGACGGCATGCACAAGCCAAGACGAGGCCACGCAGCCCGGTCGGCGCAGCCGATGAAAAGCGAAGCTTTTCAAGGGCCGAACGACTTGCCACGGACTGGCAAGGCCGGGGGCAGTCGAAGTCGCCGGGTCCGCGCCAGGGACGGCATGCACAAACCAAGACGAGGCCACGCAGCCCGGGGCGCAGCCCGGTCGGCTCAGTCGTACCTCGAAGGAAAAAAGCGCACCGCGCCGCGCGAGGCTTCGGGGTCGCAATCGTAAGGCAGCAATTTGTAGCCTTCGGTCGCGGGAATCCAGCGCGCCGTATAGGAAGTCGGCTCTTCGAGGAACATCGGGTCTTCGACTTCCAGCGTGATCCAGAGGTCGTCGCCGTCGCGCCAGTAACGTTCCCGCACGATTTTTTGGGAGGACGACGGTATGCCGTTGTAGTCGTCGAAACCGACGATGTCGAACACGAAGTTGGTCGTCGTCACGATCAGCGCGCCGTCTTCATAATAGCCCGCGGAGAATCCCTGGACGCTGAATTCGTGCGGCTTCGGCCGGCGGCCGTCGAGCCAGACCGTGCGCAGTTGATCGTCCTTCTCGTAACGGAACAGCACCCGGTCGGGCCACTGGGTGACTTCCATGTTGTACGGGTCGTATTGAATGGCCGGCGAAGACGCGGGCTGGCAATCGTACTTGGGCGCGATGATTTCTTCCCAGACCTCCTGGTAGGCCAGCGCCCTGGCGTTGAGCCTGGGGAAGTTCTCGTCGGTCCAGGGCATGTTCGGGCCGTTGATCGGACGCGCCCGCGGCGAGCCGTCCCAGACGCCGGTCAGATCGGGAATTTCGCCGCCGCTTTCCTGGGCGTCGGTTCGGCTGACGCCCCAGACGGAGATCGTCGCAAGCGCCAGCGAGGCCAGCGCCAGTTTCCCCGCCAGGGCCTTGCTTTTGGAAATCGGCTTCATTATCGCGCGTCCTCTTCTTCGACTCTGCCGCCGGAAAGGATCGGACTGCCGTCTTCCCGCGTCATGCGCACGCAGCAAAGTCCGTAGCTCCCTTCCGCCCGCGATTTGCTGCCGGTCATCTTGACGACGGTGCCGGGCGTCAATGTGTCGGGCGTCCAGCCGGTGCGGCGCAGACTGATCGGCGCGCCGAGTTCAACCTGCCATTCGATGATCCCGCCGTCGGCATCGGGAACTTCTACATAAAGATAGGCATGGGGGTTGCGGAACACGAAGCGGGAAACGGTTCCCTGGATTTCGACCCGGTTTTCGGGATCGTAAAAAGGTCCGCTGGCATGGTGGGCCAGCACCGGGGCGAGAAACAGGCCCGCGCCCGCCAGGCACGCGGTTGCGAACGCGGTGAAGAGCGCTTCCCTGCCGGGGAATGTCGGCTTCATGGCTGGCCTCCCTAATCTGATGTCGGGGTTTGATTATATGCAGCAATTCTCATTTTGGCGATTCGCCAAGCGGGGGAATCCCCTACCGAATCCGCTCCGCGGATTCGACTCCCCCGGAGGGGGAGTGTGCAAGGCGTCCGCGGGCGTTGCGGGCTAGTCCGGCAAGGCGAACACGAACAGGTTGGATCCTCGGCTCGGACGCAGTTCCGGGGCCAGGTTTGTCTGTCCGGATCCGGTGTTCACGGCGATGTACTGTTTGCCGTCCGCGGCGAAGGAAATCGGATAACCCGCCACCGGCGAGCCAAGGTTGATCTCCCATAGCACTGCGCCGGTCTCGTGATCGAAAGCGCGGAAGCGGCCGTCGGTGTCGCCGCCGAAAATCAGGCCGCCGCCGGTGGCGACAAGGGACATGACGCCGGCGCGCTGTTCATACAGCCAGTTTGTGGCGCCGGTTTCCGCCGAAATCGCCCGCACCGTGCCGACATTTTCGGTTCCGGGCGCGATCCGGTGCCGGTAGGCGATCGAATAGATTTCCAGTTGCTGCGGCACGCCGTCGCCGGAGACGACTTCATTGGCCGATTCGCTGAAGACGTCGGTGGTGGCCATCATGTCGGCGCAGGAATTGGTCAGCGGATAGTACATGGCGTTCGTCAGCGGACTGTACGCGCCCGCCTCCCAGTCCTTGCCGCCCATGATGCTCGGACAGACGAAAACGATCTGCTCCGATTCCCTGAAAATCACTTCCGGATTCTCGGTCACCGCGCCGGTGGCGCCGTCGATATCGGCAATCACGTTCTGCTCGACCGTCGATGTGGCCCAGAGAAATTCGCCCGTTTCGCGGTCGAGGGTGTAGACCACCCCGGTCTTCCCCGGAATGCCGGTCATGACCTTGCGGACTTCGCCCGGCCGCAAATTCGGATTGATCCATTGCACGGCTTCCGGGTCCGGCGCCACGGAGGTCTCCACCAGCAGGCGCTCGAAGGGATGGTCGAGATCCCAATGATCGTTCAGATGCTGGTAATACCAGCGGATTTCGCCGCTGTCGGCCGCCAGCGCCAGGGTCGAATTGTGGTAGAGGTGGCGCAGATCCGTCCCGCCCAGGAAGAACTTGGGCGCCGGAGACGTTACCGAGGTGCCGAGAAAGATGAGGCCGAGTTCGGGATCGTAACTCGGGACCATCCAGGAACCGACATGCTGGCGCTGTTCGTAAGGCACGTCGCCCCAAGTCTCGTCGCCCGGTTCGCCGGGCCGGGGAATCAGGCGCATGCGCCACAACTCTGTTCCGTCGAGCGCATCGTGAGCGGTGACGATGCAGGCCTCCGGCCCGCCCCAGGGCCGGCAACTGCGCCCCGAGACCGCCCTGCCATCGGCGATGATCGGTCCGGCCGAATGCGTCGCCGAATTTTCCAGATAATCGAGAATCCGCGTTTCCCAGGCAACCTCCCCGGTGACGGCGTCGAGGGCGAAGATGAAATTGTCGTCGCTGGTGTTGATGATGTAGCGGTCGTAGATCGCGAGATTGCGATTGTTCGCGGCATTGCCCCCCACCTGCTGGTAAAGCCCTTCCGGAATCGGACGTCGGTATTCCCACAACAAATCGCCGCTGACCGCGTCCATCGCCTGAATCACGTCCCGCGTTTGCGGAACGTAAAGCACGCCGCCGTAAGCCAGCGGCGTGATCTCGCCCGTGCCGACATCGAGATTCCGCGTCCAGACCATGCGCAACGCGCCGACATTGCCGCGATCGATTTCATCGAGCGGACTGAAACCCCAGGAATCCAGCGTCCGGCGGAACATCAGCCAGTCGCCATCGGCGGGGTTTTGCAACATTTCGTCCGTTACCGGCTCGAATTCTTCGGCGGCGCTTGCCGAAACCTGGACGAAGAACGGAGCCAGACACAGCGCGAACAGCGCGAAAAGCCGAGCCGGCGTGAAATCGCGCGGCGAATGCCGAAGAAATTTACCGATCATCGAATCGTTGGCCCGGTGAACCATCCTCCCCCAGAATAGCGGAATTCGGGCGCGGAGCGAAGCGGCGGGAAAAACCGGCGGTGTATCAGCCCGGCTTTTCGCGCCCCGATCCGGCAAGCCGCCGAATTACGGATAATGCTTGACGGTGGAGGAAGGCCGAGAATGAAAGACAACAACCAGGGATCGGAGTCTCGATTGCATCCGTCGGCAAAACCGGTCCAGAGTAACGGCGGCAGCGGAAACGGCGGGGGTAAAGGTTTATCAGAGAGAGTCGCGGCACTGGACGCGCACCCGCGTCGCGAAGAAAGCCCGGGTTTTGGGCGGAGGCCCGGGGGCCCGGGGGCGCGGCGGCTCGCGCCCCCGGGCGCGTCAGTCGGCGACCCGGAGGCGCAAGGGCTCGGCGGCGTGAACGAGTTCGCCGGCCGCGCCGTAGGCCAGGAACATCTCCCATTCGAGGCCGGCCAGGGCGGCGTCGATGGTCAGGCCGCGGACGACGTAAAAGCGTTCGACCGCCGCCAGCGATTCCAGCGACCGCAGCGGAACCAGGCCGTCGAGGGTTTCGTCCCATGCCGCGACCCGGCCGTCGGCGCCGAATTGCGCGATTTGGCCGGACTGGTCGCGGACGAGCAGGTGGAAATCGGCGGCCAGACCCAGGTGGCGCGGGTCGGGTTCGATCTCGGCCACGAGGTCCATCACATCGCCGACCCGCAGTTCGTTGCGGTACAGGCCGCCCGATAGCGCGCCGAGGGCGATCCTCGCTTCCACCGCGCCGGTCAGGCCCGCCGCCGGCGAAGCCGGCAGGGCGTTCGGCCAGGGCCATTGCGGCAGGAACCATTCCGCCGCCAGCGGGCCGGTGATGTTGAGCGAACGCGCCGCGTCGGCCCCGGCGCCGGTTTCCGCGCCGACGCCGCAGGCTTGCCCGCCGCAGTCGAGGTCCGGGTTGGAGAAGAGCGGCAGGCGCTGGTCCTCCGCCACGCCCCACCACGCCGGGTCGGCCATAATCGTCGCGAATTGACCCTCCGCGCCGTGGCCGGCGCTGAAGTCGAACACGCCGCCGTGGCCGCGCGCGTGGGCCAGGCCGAGGTTGTGGCCGACGCCGCGGGCGAGCCAATGCGCGGCGCAGTCGAGGCCGAGCCAGGACCAGCCGCCGGCCCGGGCCGCGGCGCCGAAAACGCCGTCCGCGCCGTTCTGGTACGCCATGCCGCAGGATCCGCCCGCCTCGGCGGCGAGGCCGGCGAAGACCACGAGGTCGGCGCCGAGCCGCGCGCGCAGGGCGCGCAGTTCGACGTGGGCCGGCGCGTCGCCCGCGGCGACCGCCGCGAGCAGGGCCAGGGGGGCGTTGTCCGTCTCCGCCGCCGGGGAATTGGGCGGAGAATTGCCCGTTCCGGCTGGAGAATTGCCCGCATTGTCCGGTTCGACCGGGGAATTGTCCGTTCCGGCTTGGGAATTGCCCGTATTGGCCGGGGAATAATCCGTCGCGGGCAGTTCGGCCAGGGCCGCGCGCAGCCGCAGCCGCACTCCGCTCGCCGCGAAGGCGGCGTTGGCGTAGTCGACGCGGTCTTCGACCAGGCGCTTGAGTTCGCCGTCCCCGGCATGCGCCGCCGCTTGGGAGGTGGTCAGCACGAGCACGTCGAGCACCGACTCCGACAGGTCCACCGAAGCCGCCGCGAGCGGGTCGGTGCCCCGCAGCGCTTCAACGAAATCGGTCACGCCGTCGCCGTCGAGGTCCGACAGCAGGTCGGGCCGGAGCGAAGCGGAACCGGCGGGAAGGCCCGCGAGCGTGTTTTCCGCCAGCGCGGGAGTGAGGGCCGAAGCCGAAGCCAGCAGGGAATCGGCGCCGCAGTCCGCGGCCGAATAGGCGGTGAAGCCGTGGGACGCCCCCGGCGCCAGGCCGCTCACGCGGGCCTCGGCCCCGCCGGCCGCGGCGCAGGCCGAAGAATCCGCCGCGTCCGCGCCGCCGGCGCCGTCGAGCCGGTACCACCAGGCGCCGGCATGGTTGGCGATGCGCAGCCGCGCCGAAGTCGCGCTCAGCGCCGACGCCGCCAGCGAAACCGCCGCGGGTTCGTCATCCGGCTCCTCGCCCGGCGCAGGCGTGGTGAACGAAGTCCGCCCGAGTTCGGCGCCGGCGCAGGACGTGCCGGCCCAGGCCGTGAAGGCGTAGCGCGTCTCCGCGCTCAGGCCGTCCAGATTCGCGGTGTAGGTCCCGGCCGGCATCGCGTGGCATTGCTCCGCGGAATGCGCCGCGGCCGTTGTGACCCCGGAGACCCGTCCCGGAGCGCTCCAGGCGGCGGCCGCGACCCCGGAGACCGGTCCCGGGGCGCCCCGGGCGGTCTCCGCGCCCGGACCGGAAACCAGCGCCGCCGCCGCGACGCCGGAGACTTGCGCCGAAGCCGAAGCGGACGTCGACGCCGAGGTCTGGCTTGCAACCGCCCCGCCCCGGTACGACCAGGCGCCGTCGTGATGGTTCAGCGTCAGCGAAGCCGAATTCGCGTTGCCGCCGCCCCCCGAAAGGCTCGTCGTCGTCGCCGACGCGCTGATCACGTCGGTGTGGAAGTTGCACGTGTTCCGCTTGTATATGTTGATGCTGTAGGTCTGGCCCGCCTGCAGGCCCGTGATGACCGCGCTGGTCTCCGAATGCGCCTTGACCTGGCAGCGGGAGACGTCCCAGCCGCCGTCGCCCAGCTTGCGCGCGGCGTTCACCGCCCAGAGCCGGGGATAGCCCGCTTCCTGGGTGTAGCCCGACAGCGTGACCGTGAAGCCCGTCGCGGTCTTGGCGCTCACGGCGATCGCCACCGAGCCCGTGGTGGTGAAACTCCTCATGCTCTCCCAAGCGATCGATTCGTCGGTGGCGGCGCAGCGGGGATCGCTGTAGGCCGTGAAGAAGTAGGTCGTGTTCGGGCTGAGGCCGGAGAGCGTCGCCGTCGTCGTGCCCGCCGGCACCGCCGTGCAGGTTCCCGCGTTGCGGCCCCGGTCGTACCACCAGTCGCCCGTGTGGTTGGACAGCGTCAGGGTCGCGCCGTTGTCGCCGATGTTCGAGACGCTCAATTGCGGCTTTTCGGAGTCGTTCGACGGGGTGGCGAAGGTGACGCTGCCGAACCGCTCCAAATCGGCGCAGCCGAGCCCGTTGAAGCCGTGCGCGGTGTAGTTCGTGCCGGGCCGCAGGGACAAATGCACGCTGGCGCCGCGCGTGTGGTTGCGGCAGGGTCCCGCCCGCGCGTCGCCGAGCGTGTCGATCCGGTGCGACCAGTTCGGCGCCCTGCCCGAAAAGCCGTGTAGTTCGACGTAGGCCGAATTCGCGCGCACGTCGTGCACCGCCAGCGAGAGGCTTCCCGGCGTGGTGAAACCGACCGCGCCGAGCTTGTTCGCGTCGGCGCAGGCGCTGCCGCTGTACGCCGCGAACTCGTAGCTCCTGTTGGCGCTCAGGTCCGCGAGGCTGTGGGTGGGGGTCGAGACCCGCGCGCAGGCGAGGTTGTAACCGCCGCCGCCGGAGCCCTTGACCCACCAGTCGCCGGTGTGGCCGCCCAGCGTCAGCGTCGCCCCCGTCGAAGTAATGGCGGACGCCGTCAGCGGGGAAGGCGAAGCCGTCGGCTTGCCGGTCGCCGCGTCGGACCAGACCCCGTACGGGGAAGTGAATTGCGCCGCGACGCGGACGACATAATCCGTGCCGTTGACGAGTTCGCTGCTGAGCGTAACGGAGCTGGAGTTGGTCGTGGTCACCTGCCGGTTCGCCGCGTCCCAATCCTGCGAACCCGACTTCCATTGAATCGCGTAGCCCGTCGCACCGCTCTGCGCCGCCCAGTTCACGTCGAGCGAGGCGTTGCCGGCGGTCACGCGCAGATCCTTCACCTTGCCCGACTTGGTGCTGAACTCCGCGTCGGTGGCGGCGGAAGTCAATTCCATGGAGCAACTGCTGTCGCTGTACGCCTTGTAGACGTAGGACACTTTGGGCGTGAGTCCGCTCAGATTCGCGCTCGCGGTGTTCTGCGCCACCGAGGTGCATTGCGCGCCGCTCTGGTTGCCCTTGTACCACCAGGCCGCGGTGCGGCCGGCGATGGTCAAGGTCGCCGAGTGCGGGGTGACGGCGCCGGCGGTCAAGGTGACGGCGTTGTCGGCGATGGTGACGGTCACGGTTGCGGTCTCGCCGTCGTAACCGCCCCGGTCGGCGGCGACGGTAAGCGTCACCGACTCGTTGTTGGAGTCGGTGTCGTCCACCGGCGTTACGGTTATCGTCTGCCCGACGTTCCAGTTCTGGGAAAGGATGGTGAACGCCGCGGGATGGGCCGTCGCCGCGCCCAAATCGCCGCTGGTCACGGTCAAGTCGACGGTTGCCGAAGATGCGTGGCCGAGTTTCACCGTGAAGGTTCCGGTGCCGCCGCCTTCGGTCAGCGACAGCGAGTTCGGTGAGACGTTCAGCCCGGGATTGTTGGGATCCTCGGCGAGGACGGCGAGAGAGACCACGGGGGTGTTGGTGCCATAACCTCCGCCGCTCGCGCTGTGTCTGAGCGTGGCCGATCGGTTGAAGCCGTCGAGTGTGGAACTGGGCGACGCCGTCACGGTCTGCGGCGTGTTCCAGCTCGTGCTTGTGAAGGTGAGGCTCGTCGGGTTCAGGGTCACGTTCGCCTCACCTTGCTTGTCGATACTCACGCTCACGTCGCCGTTCGGCGCGGCCGCGAGCATCACCATGTAGCTCTTGCCGGCCTGTCCCTTGGTCAAGGTCAGCGACGTCGTTGACAAGGTGATGCCCTTGTCGTCATCCGTGACGACGGCGACCAGGCTTGAAACCTTGCCGTTCAGGCCTCCGCCCGAGGCCGTGTTGGTAACGGTTACCGACTCGTCGACGCCGTCGGCGTCCTGTTGGCCCGTCAGGGTGACCGTCTGGACGATATCGTAGTTCCCCATGGTGAAAGTCAGCGAAGGGGGGCTCGCGGTCACCGCCCCGGTGTCGCCGCTCGCGACGGTCACCGTCACATCGCCGGTCGGCTCATTCTTGAGCCGCACCGTGTAGGTCGTGTCGCCGCCTTCCGTCAATTCCGCCCGGGACTTGGAAAGCTGGATGTCGGGAGCGGCCGCGACGGTGATGTTGAACGTCTGCGTAATGGTCAGGTAACAGGATTGATCGTAGGCTTGATAGGTGTACTGCGCTTGCGCCGTCTCGGTGGTCGGCGTGCCGGACAGCACCCGCGTCGAGTTGGAGCCGCCGGCGAATGACAGACCCGCCGGAAGGGTGGGCGTCAGTGTGTAGTTAACGTAGTTGCCGCAGTTCGGCCCGGACCCCGTGACTCCCGGCAAGGTTAAGCTTGCGGCGGCGCCCACCGTGAAAGTCTGATCCGACACGGTGCCGTTCCAGGAAATCGATTTCTGCGCCAGCGCCGCATGCGGAACAACCGCCAGGGCCAGCAGCAGGCCGAGTGGGAAAACGCGTTGCAATTTCTGAATCATCGGAACACCTCCCGCGGAACTTCGCTACCACGCGGACACGGCTCCCGACGAATCTAACACTCGACGGGTCGTGCCGAGTGCAAACTATTTTTCATGCAATGCGCTAATGGTTACCACTTTACAAAGGTTATGTAAAGCTTTTTTCGCTTAATCGGATCTGATCGCGTTCAGTCGGCGGCGAGGCCCGGCGGTGGTTGCGGGCCTGTGTGGCGATAGGCGCGGCAGGTCATCAAGGCCGGGTCCGGCCCGCGGAACAGCCTCAGCGCGAACAATTCGCCGCCGGCGGCGTCCACTTCGCTCAAGCTGGCCTTGCCCGGTCCGGCGCCCCAGGCGATGAGCCGGTTGCCATTGGCGAGCGCGGCAACCGCGCCGCCGTATGCTGCAATTCCCCCGGCTTCGTGGTGGCCCGCGAACGCGACCGCGCCGCCGGCGTCGAGGCGTCGGCGGCCTCGGCCCGGGACGTTGCGCCCGACGCGCCGGACAGCGATAGCAGCAGGGCCAACGGTAAGGACGCGCCGAAAGCAGGTACTGAATTGAAACGCATCGCCCGCAACGGGGTTCAGTCGACGACGCGCAGACGCAGAGGTTCGGTCGCTTGGACGAGTTCGCCGGCCGCGCCGTAGGCGAGGAACATCTCCCATTCGAGACCGGCCAGAGCGGCGTCGATGGTCAGGCCGCGGACGACGTAAAAGCGCTCGACCGCGGCGAGCGACTCGACCGACCGCAGGGGAACCAGGCCGTCGAGGGTTTCGTCCCATGCCGCGATCCGTCCGTCCGCGCCGAATTGCGCGATGCGGCCCGACCCGTCGCGGACCAGCAGATGGATGTCGGCGGCGAAGCCCACATGGCGCGGGTCGAGTTCGATCTCGGCCACGAGGTCGAGCGTGTCGCCGGCCCGCAGTTCATCGCGGTACAGGCCGCCGGAGAGCGCGCCGAGCGCGATCCGCGCCTGTACTTCGCCCGTCAGGCCCGCGCCCGCCGAAGCCGGCAAAGCGTTGGGCCAGGGCCACCGCGGCAGGAACCATTGCGCCGCCAGCGGGCCGGTGATGTTGAGCGAACGCGCCGCGTCCGCGCCGGCGCCGGTTTCCGCGCCCACGCCGCAGGCTTGCCCGCCGCAGTCGAGGTCCGGGTTGGAGAAGAGCGGCAGGCGCTGATGTTCGGTTACGCCCCACCAGACCGGGTCGGCCATGATCGTCGCGAATTGGCCCTCCGCGCCGTGGCCGGCGCTGAAGTCGAACACGCCGCCGTGCCCGCGCGCGTGGGCTAGGCCAAGATTGTGGCCGACGCCGCGGGCGAGCTGGTGCGCGGGGCAGTCGAGGCCGACCCAGGACCAGCCGCCGGCCCGGGCCGCGGCGCCGAAAACGCCGTCCGCGCCGTTCTGGTACGCCATGCCGCAGGATCCGCCCGCCTCGGCGGCGAGGCCGGCGAAGACCACGAGGTCGGCGCCGAGCCGCGCGCGCAGGGCGCGCAGTTCGACGTGGGCCGGCGCGTCGCCTTCGGCGACGGCGGCGAGCAGCGCCAGGGGGGCGTTGTCCGGCTCCACCGCCGGGGAATCGCCCGTATTGGACGGTTCGGCCGGGGAATCGCCCGTTCCGGGCGTCGCCGCCGGGAGATTGTTTGTTTCGGGCAACCCGGCAAAGCTGGCGCGCAGCCGCAGCCGCACTCCGCTCGCCGCAAAGGCGGCGTTGGCGTAGTCGACGCGCTCTTCGACCAGACGCTTGAGTTCGCCGTCGCCGGCATGCGCCGCGGCCGCTTGCGCGGTGTGCAGCACGAGCACGTCGAGCACCGATTCCGACAGGTCCACCGAGGCCGCCGCGAGCGGGTCGGTGCCCCGCAGCGTCTCCACGAAGTCGGTCACGCCGTCGCCGTCGAGGTCGGACAGCAGATCGGGCCGCGGCGAAGCGGAATCGGCGGGCAGGCCCGCGAGCGTGTTCCGCGCCAGCGCGGGAGTGCGCGCCGCAGCCGAAGCCAGCAGGGAATCGGCGCCGCAGTCCGCGGCCGAATAGGCGGTGAAGCCGTAAGACGCCCCCGGCGCCAGGCCGCTCACGCGGGCCTCGGCCCCGCCGGCCGCGGCGCAGGACGCATCCGAGGAAGCCGCGCCGTCGGCGCCGTCGAGCCGGTACCACCAGGCGCCCGCGTGGTTGGCGAGGCGCAGCCGCGCCGAAGTCGCGCTTAGCGCCGACGCCGCCAGCGAAACCGCCGCGGGTTCGTCATCCGGCTCCTCCCCCGGCGCCCGCGTGGTGAACGCCGTCCGCCCGAGTTCGGCGCCGGCGCAGGCCGAACCGGCCCAGGCCGTGTAGGCGTAGCGCGTCTCCGCGCTCAGGCCGTCGAGAGTCGCGGTGTAGGTCCCGGCGGGCATCGCGTGGCATTGCTCCGCGGAATGCGCCGCGGCTGTCATGACCCCGGAGACCCGTCCCGGAGCGCCCCCGGCAGTCCTCGCGCCCGGACCGGAAACCACCGCCGCCGTCGCGACCCCGGAGACTTGCGCCGAAGCCGAAGCGGACGTCGACGCCGAAGTCTGGCCCGAAACCGCGCCGCCCTGGTACGACCAGTCGCCCTCATGGTGGTGCAGCCGCAGCGAAGCCGAGGCCGAGGCCGAAACCGCGTTGGCCGTCAGGCTCGTCGTGGTGACCGATTTGCTGATCGTGTCACTGTACGTGCTGCAGCTGTAGCCCGCGTACACATTGATCGAGTAGGTAAGGCCAGGCTTCAAACCCGCGATGGCGGCGCTGGTCGTCGCGCGCGGCAGAATCTGGCAGGCGGAAAACTCCCAGCCGCCGCCACTTTTCTTGCGCTGCGCCCGAATCGCCCAGTAGTCTCCGTAGCCGTTGGCCTCGGTGTAACCGGACACCGTCACCGTGAAGCCCGTGGAGGTCTTGTCGCTTACGGCGATGGTCACCAGCCCGGTGGTCGTGACATAGGCCGACTTCGCGCTCCAGATGACCGAAGAGTAGGCGCCGCAGTCGCTGTTGCTGTAGGCGGCGAAGTAATACGTCCTGCTGCGCTTCAGCCCGCTAACGGTCACGCTGCTGGTGCCGGCCGCCACCTGCGTGCAAGTCGAGGCGTCCGAGTTCTCCGCGTAGAACCAGGGCTTGGTCGTGTCGTAGTTGCTCAAGGTCAGCACCGCGCTGGTTTGCCCGACATTGCTCACGGCCAGATTCGGGGGCGTGTAGCCGGCCGCTTTCGTCTCGAACGTCGCGGTCGAGAAGCGGTCGGCGGCGGCGCAAGTCGCGGACCAGTAGGCCTCGACGACGTAACTCGAGCTCGGTTCGAGCCCGGATTCGTAGTCGAATTGCCGACGCACGATCTGGCATTGCTCGCTGGCGCCGCCGCTGGGCCGCAAGCGGCGGTACCAATCCCGGCCGTCATAGCCGGCGAGCAAGAGCTCCACGGTGTTCGACGTGGGGTTGTCCGCTTTCAACATCAAGGTCCCCGAAGTCGCGGAGACCGTATCGTCCGACTGTTCGGTTTGCGCGAAGACCGCGGGCGCAAGCAGCGCCAAGGCGAACGCACCGGCCGCGAGCGGCAATTTCCCGTACATACCCAATCCCCCCAAACCTGAACCGACCCCCGCCCGGCCTGGCCGGCGCAAGGATTCGAAACGAATGTCCGCCCAAATTTGCATACAAGCCCAAAAATACACCACTTCGGCTTTGGTTTGAACTTTTCCGCTCCATTCGACCGAGACGCCATCGGCGGATGGGAACAAAACCGCCGGGACCGCGGAATCGAATGCAGACACCCGTCATTGCGGCTGCTACACTTTGCCATCGAATCGCTTTGACAAGCGGCAAGACCATGCGCAAATTCATACCCGATTCAGGCTGGACCGCGGCGGGACTCCGCTTGCCGCCCGCGCCGCGCGAATTGCTTCTCGGCGCCGCCGTTCTCGGCCTGTCGCTGACCGCGGGCCGCGCCGCGGCGCATCACAGTTTCGCCGCGGAGTTTTCCTACGAATTGTTCGGAACCATGGCGGGCGAAGTCGTCGAAGTGCATTACGTCAACCCGCATACGCGCATATTTGTAGCGGTGGCGAACGAAGATGGAGAAGAGGAAATCTGGGACGCCCAGTCCCATGCCGTCAGCGTCCTGCTTCGGTCCGGCTGGCTGCGGGATACCGTCCGGGTCGGGGACAAGGTCGCGCTCGAGGGCTTCCTCGGGCTGGAAAACTCCCGCAAATTGTGGATCAGCAAGATGACGCTGGAGGACGGGCGGGTCATGACCTTGAGCGCGGGGAACTGAGACAGGATGAAAACCGTACTCGAACGCCGCCTCGCCGGACTCTGTCTGCTCGCGGCCGCGGGCATGGCGTCGGCCCAGGTCGAAGGCGACTGGGTGCTGACGCTCGACCACGATGCCGAAAGGCTTGGGATCATCAGCTTCGAGCGTGAACAGGGCGAACTGAAGGCTTATGTGGACGGTGGTCCGGTCGAATTCGCTCTGGACGGAAATCGGCTGGAGA
This sequence comes from Pseudomonadales bacterium, assembly GCA_963664805.2. Taxonomy (GTDB): domain Bacteria; phylum Pseudomonadota; class Gammaproteobacteria; order Pseudomonadales; family Pseudohongiellaceae; genus UBA9145. The sequence goes on from OY761612.1 coordinate 2,169,473, forward strand.
TGACGGTGGATTACCGCAACGCCGGCGGCAGGCTGCTTAGCAGAACGCTGAGCGGCGCCATCGAAGGCGACGTCATGACCGGAACACTGGTAGCCCCCCACGACGGCTCCACCGGCGCCTGGCGGGCCGTGCCCAGGGTTCCCGACGAAGCGCCGCCCCCGGCGCCGGTGGATTTCAGCGGCATCTGGTCGCGAATCTCAGCCGGCATGGAGAAAGTGCATCTCGACTATACCGAGTCGGCGCAAGCCATGGTGGACGATTACTCCTATCTGGACGATCCCGGGCTGCGTTGCGTTTCTCCCGCGCTCGTGCGGATTTCCGGCTGGCCGTATCCGATGGAGATCTTGCAGGACGAACGACAAGTGACAATTCTTTACGAGAGTTTCCGCGAAGTGCGGCGCATCTTTCTCGACGACCGCGATTTTCCCGAAAACTTTCCGCTCAGCGCCATGGGCTATTCCATCGGGCATTGGGAAGGCGGCACGCTGGTTGTCGAGTCGTCCCTGCTGAAACCGGCCTTTGTCGATCAGGCGGGCCAGCCGGTCTCGGAAAACGCCAGGGTGGTCGAGCGCATTTCCATGAGCGAGGACGGCCGGAACCTGCGCAGCCTGCTGACCTTGCACGATCCGGAAAACTATCGCCGTCCCATCGTTCGCTACCGGCAATGGCGCAAGACCCCGGACACGACGATTTTCGAATACGACTGCGATTCCCTGCCTTTTTACCGCGGGCTGCAGATTGAAGGAAGACTCGATGAATTCTGGGAAAGGATGAGCCAACAACGCTGAATCCGGGCGGCCGCGATGCGCAAATGCCGGCCCGGAACCTTCGATGCAAGAGGAAAAGTAATGTTTCAAAGACATTGGACCCGCGCGGCAATGCTGTTTTCCTGGATTGCCGCGGCGCCGGCGCTGGCGCAATCGGATGGAGGGAACCCGGAATTGCTGGCCGGCTTGCGGCCCGTTACCGCCGGGATGCTGGCGAACCCCGGCGCCGGCGACTGGCTCATGTGGCGCAAGACATACGACAGCCTGGGCTACAGCCCGCTCGATGAGATCAATGCTGAAAACGTCGGCCAACTGGCCGAGCTCTGGCGCATACCCCTGGGGCAAGGTTCGAGCATGGCGACGCCGCTGGTGCATGACGGCGTGATGTTCCTGGCCGATACCAACGATGCGGTGCTGGCGCTCGACGCGGGCAGCGGCGAAGAACTGTGGCGGTACGAGCACGCGACCGGCCCCGACGCGACCGCCGGACTGAACGGCAAGTTCGGCATCGCGATTTACGGGGAAACCATCATCGTGCCCACGCTCGACCTGCGCCTGCTCGCGCTGGACTTCCGCACCGGCGAACCGGTCTGGGAGCACGTCATCGCGGTTACCGCGGACAGTCCCAACCGCTATTCACTGCGCGCCGCGCCACTGCTCGCCGATGGCGTGGTCGTTCAGGGAGTCACCGCGACGATGGTGCCCGAAGGCGGCTTCATCGTCGGCCTGGACGCCGGCAGCGGCGAAGAACTCTGGCGCTTTCAAACGGTCGCCGGGCCCGGCGACCCCGGCGGAAACACTTGGAACGACATCGCCCACAGCGAGCGCGAGGGGGGGTCGGTGTGGGTTTCCGGCAGCTACGATCCGGAACTCGATCTGGTCTTTTTCGGGCCGGCGCCCACCTACCATACCGCGCCCCTGCTCGAGCCGGCGGATATTCCCGGCGTCAGCAACGACGCGCTCTACACCAATTCGACGATCGCCCTGCGGCCGCGAACCGGCGAGTTGGCGTGGCATTTCCAGCACGTGGCGAACGACCAGTGGGATCTGGACTGGTCTTACGAGCGGCAGATCATTGAAGTCGACGTAAACGGCTCGCCCCGCAAGGCCGTAATCACCGCGGGCAAAATGGCGCTGTACGACGCGCTCGACGCGGCCACGGGCGAGTACCTGTTTTCGATCGACCTGGGACTGCAGAACCTGGTTGCCTCGATCGACCCGCAAACCGGCGCAAAAACCATGAATGCGAACGCGCGACCGAACGCCGAGAGCGCCGTGCTGATCTGCCCGCAACCCATCGGCGGGCGCAACTGGCTCGCGGCGTCGGTGAATCCCGAGAGCAACATGCTCTTCCTGCCGCTGGCCGAGACCTGCATGATGGGAGGGCCGACCGGAGGGGATTCCCAACTGCTCAGCACCGGCGCCGCCATTGCGGGAGTGGCGCTCCCCGACAGCGACGGCAATATCGGCCGATTGCAGGCGATAAATCTCGAAACGCAAGAATTGGCCTGGAGTTTCCGCGAATTCATGCCGCCCGCTTCGGCTGTTCTCGCGACCGGCGGCGGCCTCGTCTTCGGCGGCGCCGTAGACCAGTCGTTCAAGGCCTTCGACCAGACCAACGGCGAAGTGCTCTGGAGCACCGACCTCGGCGACATCGGCGCTTCGTTCCCGATCGGCTACAGCGTGGGCGGAAAACAGCACATCGCCCTCGTGGTCGGCCAGGCTGGCCTGCATGCCAGCGCCCTGATCGGCCACGCCATGCAGAATTCCGGCGGCGACATGTCCCGTTTCGCCGGGCTCACCCGCGAAGGCCCCGCCCTGGTCGTTTTCGCCTTGCCCTGAATACGGAAAGAACAGGAATGGGCATTTCTCAGCGAATAGTCGCTGCGCTGCTGTTTTTGCCGGCGGCATGGCTCTTCACCTTGCCCGGCCGGTACGCCGTTGCGGCCGAGGCGGACGGCGGCGGCGCTTCCGTTCGGATGACGCCCTATCTGAGTATTGGCGCGGGCGTGACCGAGCCGGAGAATGTCCGCTTCATGGACGGCGCCGACGCGGGCAAGGCCGCACTGTACGGCGGCGAAAACACTTTCGACGACGGCTCGTTCGACAACGGTGAGCAAGCGCGCCTCGCGGCGGGTGTCCGCTTCGGCGCCGCGTACCGCCTGCAATTGGAGTACGCCCTCGTCCGCGACTTCGGTTACTCCGGCAACACGAACTATCGCAGATCGGGCGAACAACAGCCGTCCGTGGCGACGCTCGATACCCGGCAAATTCTGCTCGCGGCGTTTCGCGATTTCGCGCCATGGGAATACGCTTCGGGCCGAGAGCTTCGGCCTTTCCTGGGAATAGGCGCGGGAATCACCAAGTTCCGGCTCGGCGACTACAGGCAACAGTTTCCCAGCCCGCTGAATCCGAACGGTTCGCTGCGCCGCGGTCCCGCAGGCGAAATTCCGTACACCGCGATTCCGCCGGGCAGCGACACGAACTTCACCGCCATGCTGGCCGCGGGCGTCGCGTTTCCGGTCGGAGAAAGCACGGAACTCGAACTGAGTTACCGCTACGCCGACATGGGCGAAATTCACACCGACGTCGGCGAAATCGTAATCGCGCGCTACCGCAGCAGCGGCTCGCGCAGGGAAATCCCAGTCACGATCAACGAAACCGCCACCGACTTCCGAACCCACTCCCTGTCCCTGTCGCTCAGATTTGAGTGGTAGTTTCAATTCGCGCTTCCCGATAAACGAAAATCACGAAAAACGATGCTGGCAACTTCCAAGGCGCGCACAGGCAAGGAACTGGTAGATTTTCTCCGCCGTTCTCTCTTGGCCTGCATGACGGTGAAAATTGAACGAGACCGGTCAGTCGGCCGCGTAGCCGATTTCGGCTAATGCCCCGGCTGACCGGCACAAATCCAGCGTGAAACTCCGAATAAGGCAGGGATTAGACAGAATAAGCCGGGCCAACGGAAGTCACTTCCAGGCGATCATCGTAGACGGCCAATCCAATAGACCCGCCGCCCAGCGCGTAGTCGCGATGGCTGAGGTGGTCGGGTCTGGTTGGACAGTTCGAGGGCAAAGTTAAGGCAGTTCTCCTGTGATTGCAAACCAGCGCAACGGCGACCGGATACGCACCCGTGTTTCGCTTCGCCGCCCGGCATGGCAGTGACTTGCAACCCGATCTGGTTTATATTTCGAACTAGTCTTATATTCTGGTCGGGAGCAAGGCAATGGCAAGCGGAAAGATCCAGGTGACGGCGTACGAGTGCAAAACGAGGCAAGCGGAGGTGTTTCGACGGGCCGCTGCCGGGGAGACGATCATCGTCACCAACAACGGCGTTCCCCAGGTGGAAATCCGCAAGGCCCCCGCGGACGAGGACAGCGTCGCCGGCGCGCTTGAAGCGCTCCGCACCTTGCAGGCGAGTCAACTCGCGACCGGGGCAACCGGCAGCCATGAGGAATTGCGGAGTTTGCAGGAGGAAGGGCGCGACCGATGGCGGTGAAAATCATCGTTTTGGACAACAGTATCAACACCCGCCTGCTTTGGCCTGATTCCGAGAACCCCGACAGCAATCGATACGCGCTCGATGTCCTGGGTCAGGCGTCCGGCGGCGCCGTATTCCATGTGCCGACGATCTGGCACTACGAGGCCGCTCACGTCGCAGCCGGTCTGGTTCGAACCGGCCAGGTTTCTCAGGCAAGCGCGGTGAGCTATTTCGAGCAGCTTGCCCTGTTGCCGATCGTGACGGATGTCGCAAGCCACGCCAACGCGGCGAAGGTGACCTTCGGCTTGAGCATCCAGTTCGGTCTTTCCGCATACGACGCGGCCTATCTGGAACTTGTTCTGCGTCTGGGAGTGTCGTTGGCCACCAACGACAAGCGGTTGCGGGCGGCCGCCCGTCGCGCCGGAGCATCCTTGTTTCCTGATCCAGCATCAAATTCCGAATAAGCCGGAATTAGACAGTCAGCGATTCTTCAAGGAACTCCATCGAGCGCCTTGGCCATGTCACTTGGATACAACCAGCCTGCTCAGGTATGGTTTGCGGCGATTTCGGAGACCAGGCGGGCTTCGTCGGGGAATTCTCCCGTCTCGTGCTTTGAATACGCCAGCGAGCCATCGACGTGCACGTCGAATCTGCCGCCGCCGCTTTCGATGTAGCGCGCGGAAACGCCGAACCGATCCTTCAACCTGGCTGCCAGACTGACAGCCTTGGGTTTATAGTTTCACTGTACGCAGTAGGTGATCGCGATATCCATGTTTACAGTCTCTTCGTTGGAATAAGCCAGACGGAAGCAAGTACGGCAACCACCGATTATACTAGCCGGCGCCTCGCATTGGCGAATGAGATGCGGCGCCTGATTGCGTCATCCTGCGCGAAGTCGCAGGATCTCGGACGAGATTCCGCGACTTCGCTTCGCTACGCGCAGAATGACGGGTTGGATGTATACGGATACAGAGGAGAATTTCGATGTGTTGAATCTGGCCTCGGCTACATATGAACTTGAAGATTTCGAAGACGCGCAGGAGTTCTTCCACAGCCGCGGCTGGACGGACGGGTTTCCCGTCGTGCCGCCGACGCCCGAAGCGGTTCGGGCCTGCCTCGAATGGGCGAATCTGCCGCCCGGCGAGTTGATCGGGGTCGAGCCGGTCCGGGAACGCGCGGTCACCGCGGAGAAACTGGCGATCAATGCCGTCATGGCCGGTTGCCTGCCGAGCCATTTTCCCGTCGTGGTGACGGCCTGGACGGCCATGTTGCAGGAGGAATTCCTGTTGCATGGCGCGACCGCGAGCACAGGCGGCTGTGCCGTCCTGGTCATTGTCAACGGGCCGATTCGACAGGAAATCGGCGCGGACAGCGGTTTCAACGTCCTCGGCGGCGGCGACCGGGCGACCGCGGCGGTCGGCCGGGCGATGCGGCTTGGCCTGATCAATATTCTCGAGGTAAGCCCGGGCGCGATAGACCGCTCGACGCTTGGCCATCCGGGCAAGATCAGCTATTGCGTGGCGGAAGACGAAGAAAGTTCCGGTTGGCCGTCCGTCGCCGAAACGCGCGGCATACCCGCCGATGCTTCGGCCGTTACCGTGTTCGCCGCCGGCGCGCCGCGGCAGATCATGAACGAATGGACCACCGCGCCCGAGGAGATCCTCGAGACCTATGCCGCGGAAATGCGCGCCAATATGCGCAATTACTCGATCTGGTCCGGCAATTACGTGATCGTCGTGCCGAAACAGCATCGCGATCACTTGCGGGCGGCAGGTTGGAGCAAATCGGACATCGCCGAATTCATTCACCGGCGGGCGCGCATCAAACGCGGCGAATGGGCCAAGGTCGGCAAGGGCGCCGTCGTTCGCGACAAGCGCGACACCGGGTATTGCGCGCTGCCGTCTCCCGACCATCTGCTGGTGCTCGCCGCGGGCGGGCCCGCCGGAGGATTCGGCGCCGTCATTCCTCCCTGGCTCGGCCTGAAAAGCCGGGCCGTGACCATTCCCGTCGGCGCCTGCGTCGATTGCGGGCCCGGTCCGGATTGATGCGCCGCTTGCTTCCGGCCCTTGCCGTTTTGGCCATGGGAATGATTTCACATCATTCGACGGCGGCCGAGCCGGAGCCGATATTGCTTACCATCGAAGGGCATTTGATCGGCCGGGTCGAGACTCTGGCGGACTCGGGCGACCCGGCCCGGATCATCCGCTCCTATTACGAACTGCTGCCGCGGGAACAACGGGACACCGTCGAGATTCACCGGGAAAGACTCGCCTCGCTGCTGCCCGCCTACAGCGTGGCGTTCACTGCCGCCGACAGCGCCGAACTGGCGCAGGTCGTGTCCGATATCGAAACCCAGTGGGCGGCGATCTTGCGGATACATGCCCAGCAGTTTACCCGCGAAGTCCAGCAGATCCTGATCGCCGCCTACGGCGAAGTCTATTCGCTCATATTCGCCGATTAGCAGGCCGAGGCTGGTAACGGCGTACCGCGGCATTTCCGTGGTATGTTCACTTCCTGGCGATGAGCACTTCAACCGAGGTCGAGATGACGATTCGCGTACTTGATCCGACGAGCGAGATTCGCGCCGCCGATAAACGGCCGGCGCCGCGGCCTGCCGCCCTGGCGGGCGCGACTGTCGGTTTCATCTCCAATGGCAAGGAGGGTACGGTCGGCTTCTTCAACCATCTCGACCGGCTCCTGCGGGAGCGCTTCGACGTGGCGGAAGTCGTGCATCGCACCAAGGCGAACTACAGCGCGCCGGCGGAGCGGGACATCGTGGACGAGGCGCGGAACTGGAATCTCGCGATAACCGGTCTCGGCGACTGAGGCAGTTGTTCGTCGTGCAGTCTGCATGACGCGGTCAGCGCCGAATTGGCGCAAACTCCGGCAGTCGCGGTGATGACGACGCGATTCGTTTCGGCGGCGGAATTGATGGCGAGAGTGCTGGGACTGCCGGACTACCCGTTCGCCGTAATCGATCATCCGGTCAGCAGCGCATCCGACGCGGAACTCGAACAACGCGCCAAAGTAGTGCTCAAGCGCATCGAAGACATGATTCCTGCCGCGGCTTCCGAAAAGGGTGCGAAATAGCCTAATTTTTTACACTGGGAACCATCGGACGAGTTAATCCGGGAAATTGATGGAGGAAGTCAGGTATGAAAAGTGAGTTGGAGGATCTCCACATTATGGTTGGCGCTTTGCTGGCGCAACGGCGACCAACTTCAACGATGATTCGGGAGCAGATTGAACGTGTTCGCGTGATCTACCCCGCGGTTACCAACGAGGAATGCAAGAATCTGGCAATAGATTTCGAGCGTTCCCATTGCTTGATCAAGAGCGGGCCAAATTCGCATTGACAAATACCCAATGCGCTTGAACCGATACGGCTACGCCCAGCGCTATTGCAAATTCCGTGAATTTCATGAATGCCCTCCGGCCCGGCGTTCCGTCTGAATGCGGAACTCGCTTTCAAGCCTGGACCAATGGTCTCTTAACAAGGTTTTATGGTCCATGTCCATTGGCAGGTTATCCAGCGCGTCAGGCCACAATGTCCGCGCCTTTTCCATGGTGTCGTCCAGGTGTGGTTTGATCGCGCGCCAAGGAATGCCGGACTTGCCTGCCCAGCGCTCGAAAGTGGCTAGTCCGGTCTCATACCACTTCTTCGTTTTGCCAAGATTCAGGGCAAAAGTCTTTTCATCTTCGAAATAAACCTTGGTTGTCATGATGTCGTACGAGGGTGATAGTCTCGGCGTGATCTGATCCGGGTAATACAGGCTCCAGTTCTTGAGATGGGCATCCCCGTTTGCGAGCAGGATGTTTACCAGCAATCGCCGGGCAAATTGCTGCGCGTCGGCCAAACCATCACCGGAATACTCATAAATTATCTTGCCGACCTGCTCGTAGTTGGCGGAATGGTACTTTTCATGGGGGTACTTCACCAGGACTTGAGCGAAGTCTTCCATGTGAATGCGTTCGTTGCCTCGTCGATCAAATCGCTCGATAGCGAAAGCAAATTTCTCATTCGGAAGGTTTATCTGTGGCAAGTGCCCGAGCTTGCTCACGTCGACCAGTTTGAATTCAGGAATGTCTATCCCTGCCATGGCCGCCAAGCTCATGGCCGTGAACTCGTTGAGAGGCACGTTCCTGTGCTTCGCGGAAGGCGTTTTAATAATCCAACCTCCCAAATCGTCGCCCCCATACAAGTCGAAGCGGCCGTCTTTTTCCTCGCTCATGGAAAATTTCATCTGAACGCCAGCCAATGAATGCTCGAATCCCATTCCGCCCGTTTCAAACCATTCCACTTTCGCGTTGCCGAGCCTTTTCAAGATACCCGGAGGAACGTCGCCGGGGTGCATCGGTTCAACAACCAGGGCGCCCGGCAAATCCTTGCCGAGGTGTGCCAGCAGGCGGAACTCATCATCGATGTGGACTTTCAGCCGCTGTGCGATCAGTTCTCTCAGGGGACCTTCCGGTAGCAGATTGGATAGCGTGGGATGGAGTTTTTGATTCCGCGCCCAAGGTTCGGCCATAACTTCGTCGGAACGCGCAAATCCCGCGTATGTGATAAGGCTGAAAGTCGGACGGCTCGGATCTCCCCTGAATTCATCGGCGAAATGCAACAGGTTTCGGCCATTTTCGAGTCTCGCCAAGTACCCTGCCAACCAATCGTGAAGTCCGAGCCTGAGGACGCTGACCGTTTTCCCGTCATTGCCCTTCATTGGTCTTCACCTAACACGTTTCGCCATGGATCGTCGGACAGGACGTGCTGATCGCTTGATTTACTTGCCGAAGGAGACCGCCGGACTCGGTCGGCGCCCGTGTCATCCAAACGCAAGCCTTCAAGAACGGCATGTACCGCGTCCAGCTTTTCCTCGGGAATCAGCATCACCCTGCTTTTAAGCCCTTTGGCGACAAGTTCCAGTGTATCGAGTCGAGGATTGCCCCTGGACTCCAGTTGCTGATATTGCTGGCGCGAAATACCGATGCGCAGCAACATATCGTGCTGCTTGAGTCCGAGTTCGATTCTGCGGCTCTTGAGTTGACTCAATAGAGTATTCATTAACGAAGCCTGTATGTTGCTTTTCCCTGAATTGCAATATATTAATTTCTTTTCCCGAATTGAGCAACGAATATGTTTCTAAAATCGAATGCTTCGATACAATATTCCGATCTGGTTGGCGCAAGTTACGGAACTGCATTAAAGTCCCGTATCGAGGGCGGTTCGGATAAGCTTGACATTCACTACAAATTCCGAAGATGAGTTTGCGTCCCCTAGGTCGAGATGACGATCCGCGTACTTGATCCGACGAGCGAGATTCGCGCCGCCGGACTACCCGTTCGCCGTGATCGATCATCCGGTCAGCAGCGCATCCGACGCGGAACTCGAACAACGCGCCAAAGTAGTGCTCAAGTGCATCGAAGACATGATTACCGCCGCGGCTTCCTCATGAAATCCATCCAGGGACGTGCGAATTGTACGATCAGGCAACGTTAACGCCACTGACGTCAAGGGCGAGTGGCGTGTTGCTGCCGATTTTCTCGCTGCCTTCGCGCTTCGGTATCGGTGATCTCGGCGCACATGCGTACCGGTTAGCGGACAGCCTGCTTGCCGCGGGCCAGACTTACTGGCAGGTGCTGCCGCTCAATCCGCCGAATGCCCGGGCCTATGGCTCGCCTTATGACTGCAACTCGAATTATGCGGGGAACCCCCTGCTGATCGACCTTGCGGCGCTCGCCGACGAAGGACTGCTGACGAAAGAAGAACTTGAAACTGCCCCGGGTCCATCTCCGGTTCAGATCGACTACGGGCTGGTGGCCCGATTCAAGATGGACCTGCTGGCAACAGCCGGCGCTCGCTTCGCCAGGCAGGGCGACCAGGCCGAATTCGAGGAATTTTACCGGCAACAGAAGTACTGGCTGGATGACTACGCGTTGTTCATGGCGTTGACGGCGGAGTACCCGGAGCAATCCTGGACGGAATGGCCCGCCGGACTGCGCGACCGCGAACCGGCCGCGCTCGCGGACGCCCGCCGTCGCTTGGCCGCGGCAATCGAGCACTGGCGGATCCTGCAATTTTTCTTCTTCCGGCAATGGCGGCGACTGAAAAGTTATTGCAACGGGAAAGGACTGTCGATCTTCGGCGACATGCCCATCTACTCGAATCTGGAAAGCGCCGATGTCTGGGCCAACAGCGAAATCTACCGGCTTGATCAAGACAGGCGGCCGACGGCGGTTTCAGGCGTTCCCCCCGATTATTTCAGCCCCGAAGGTCAACTCTGGGGCAATCCCCTGTACGACTGGCATGAACTCGAGCGCCGGGGATTCCGCTGGTGGGTCGAGCGCATGGGCGCCTTGTTCGAGCTTTTCGATATCGTTCGCATCGATCATTTCCGGGGCCTGGTGCAATACTGGGAAGTTCCGGTTCCTTGCGACAGCGCGATGCATGGAAGCTGGCGGCGGGCTCCGACGCAGGCGCTGTTCGCCGCGCTCAAATCCGCTTTTCCGCGCTTTCCCGTCGTCGCCGAAGACCTCGGCACGATCACGCGCGATGTGGCGCAGGCGCGGGACCGGTACCAACTGCCGGGAATGCTGGTGATGCAATTCGCCTTCGTCGACGACCACGCCGACAATCCCCACCTGCCGCGGAACCATCGCGAGAATTCGGTGATCTATTTCGGCACCCACGACAACAACACCGCCCGCGGCTGGCTCGAAGAGGAATGCGGCGACGCGGTCAGGGAGCGCCTGAGCCGCCATGTCGAGTTCACGGAAGACAAAGCCGAAATGGTCCCCCGCTTGCTCGAACTGGTCATGTCGTCGCGGGCGCGAACCGCGATCGTCTGCGCCCAGGATCTGCTTGCGCTGCCTTCCCGCGCGCGGATCAATGTGCCCGGGACGACCACCGGCAACTGGAGTTGGCAAATGAGCGAAGCGGAATTCGAAGCGATCGACTGGGAACTGCTCGATGCGCTCAGCCGGCGGAGCGGCCGCCATATAGCTGCTCGCAATATTGCTGAGCCGAATCCTTCCAACTGAATCTGCTATATCACTGGACAGTCCGGCTTTATTTCAGTTTCGATTGTATTTTTTGATGGTCGCGCGACCCTTATTCGTCAACCGGTATTTTTGTAGTCTGCTTCTGGGGGCATCAGGAATAGTCATTTCTATCAATTGCTGATTGATTGCGGGCTTGAGGTAACGCGCCCGAAAGTGCTTTTCGTCGCTCAACTTGAGATCTTGCTGAATCTCCGTCCGTTTCATCTCGCCGACAATTGCCTCCAAGAGTCTTATCACTTCGGGGGTGACTTCGGGGGTGACTGCAACAGGCCGCATGGTTCTAACAACGAAGTGACTGGTCGACACAAATTCCGGCCGCTGAAGCCCAGCGGAGATACACCGCTCTATCATGTCAACCGTACCCGTTCCCATTCTTTCAATATAACCACTCAAATACATAGACTCTGCGAGCAAGGGATTTCCCGGCACAGATTGGTGCGGCTTACTGAGATTATCCACTGTAAGCGACGATGGTAGGCAACCGGAATTCATAACTTCAAGGCGATCTGAGAATAGCATCACCTGGACACTGCTACTTTCTGTATAGTCCCTATGCGCAACAGCATTAACAATCGCTTCGGTAACCACCTCTTTCGGAATTTCATAAGTTCTGGAAACTTGGGTGTGTTCTGCACGAGTGCCCACGGTAAAAGCGATTTTGCTAAGCACGAAATCAACTGCCTGATCTACCATTTGGAAGACTGTTCCCCTATACACTTGAAAGGAGGGGATCGGCTTGGTTGCTTTGGTCCCGTGGAAATGGGCACACTTGACTTCCGAAGAAATGAGAAATCTTTGAGGCTCTTTACCAAACAGAAGAACAGCAGCATTGGTCAAGCGGCCTTTGTTCAACCTGAATCTGCTGGATTCGCTGATTTTAATGTATGTTCGCCATATAGCTGCTCGCAATATTGCTGAGCCGAGTCTGTCCAACTGAATCTGCGCGCCGCGGCGCAGCGGCGGATTTCGGCCCAGCGCCGCGGTGAGCGCCGTTTCAGCGACAATGCCTGCCGGAGATTGCGGACAAAGGCTTCCGACTGCCGGGCCGGGTCGCGGCCGGTGAAGGTGAAACCGTCGACGTTGTTCTCGATCGTGTCTTTCAGGCCGCCGACGCGATGGGCGAGACAGGGCTGGCCCGCGCGCATCGCCAGCATCTGGCCGATGCCGCAAGGCTCAAAGGAACTCGGCATGAGGAAAAGGCAGCCAAGCGCGTAGGTCATTTGCGACAGAGGCTCGGAATAGCCCTTGAGAAACAGGAAATTTTCCGCGCGGGCGGCGGCGCGGGTGAGGAAGTCCTCGATTTCCGCATCGCCGCTGCCCAGCATGACGAGAGCATAATCCTGCGGCAGCGCTGCGAGAATGTTCTCCAGGCAACTTTTGCCGTCTTCCATCGTCACCTGGAACAGCGCCGTTTTCTGCGGGGTCAGCCGCGAAATCGACGCAACCCAATGCCCCGGAGGCCGTTCGCGCCAGCGCGCGAGCCGTTCGAGGGCGATGAAATGACTGCTGTCCAACCGGGGACCGTCGCCGATCCAGTGAAAAACCTGTTTGTGGGCGGCGGCGATGAATTCTTCCGCGGACGGCTGGGCCGGTTCGCGCCCGCCATATTCGCAACCGTTGAGGATCCCACGCAACTTGCGCGCCCGGTGCGCTCTTTGCAGATCGCGCTCGAGCCCCTCGCCGCCGTGAAATCCGATTTCGGGCCGATTGCGCTTGCGAATCTCGCGGGCGTAGGTCGGCGATACGGTATGAACCCTGTCGCAAAGATTGATTGCCGCGCGCATCGGGTTGAAACAGTCCGGATAGCGCGGGTCGGCGATGGCCTTGCTGTCGTAGTTCAGCTCCGGAAACCATGCCTCCAGCGAAGATTCGTCGTCTGCGAAAGGGCGAATCCCCTGCATGGCGAGATTGTGGATGCTCGTTACCAGCCGGACATTGCCCAGCGACCCGCAACGCGGGTCGAATCGCGCCAGCAAGGCGACGAAGGCCGCATGCCAGTCGTGCAAATGAATGACGTCAAGGTTCCCGAGCCGGCCTTCGACTAGCAGCCGGCAGGCGGCGGCGCCGAACAGGGCGAACTTGGAGGCATCGGAGGCGAACGGACGCCCCGGAGGATCGTCGCAATAAATCCGGCCCTGTCCTCCGGCGGCGATATGCGGATGATCGAGCAGCCAGCAGCGAACGCCGCCGGCCAATTCCAGGCGGCTTACTTCCACCTCAAGCGACTCCCGGCGAAATCGCGACTTGAGCGGCGGCTGCGGTTCGGCGCCGGTCACCCCGGCAAAGCGCTGATAACCGGGCATGACGACGTCGATTTCATGGCCGAGTGCCGCCAAAGCCCGCGGGATGTCTCGCACGACGTCGCCGAGGCCGCCGATTTTCGCGCCGGGAACCGCGCCGTTTTCAGCGGCGATCATGCAGATTTTCATGTTGCTGCCACCTGCGGTCAGGTAATCACGTCGGGCGCCGTTCGTCCGGTGAATTCGGCGATGCCGGCGATCTCGCCGGCCGCTGTCAGGGAATTCGCGAGCTTTCGCTGCGTGTCCAGTCCCATGAGCGAAGGGTCGGTTTCATACTTGTCGCAATACAAACGCAAGGTCGCGTTCGCCGTGCCGGTGCCCGACAGACGGAAAACCACGCGGCTGCCATCGTCGAAGAACAGGCGCAGACCCTGTCCCGCGCTCACGTAGCCGTCGACCGGATCGATGTAGGCGAAATCGTCCGCGGCCCGAATACGCAATTCTCCCGCCCGCTCCCCCGCCAGCGCCGGCGCGCGTTCGCGCAGGGATTCGATCATTTCGGCGGCCCGCGCCGCGTCAAGTCCTTCGAAATCGTGTCTGGTGAAAAAATCGCGGCCGAAGCGCTGCCAATGCTCGCGCACGATCGAGCGCGCCGGTTTGCGCGACTCGACGATGATATTGAGCCAGAACAACACCGCCCACAGGCCGTCTTTTTCCCTGATGTGGCTCGAGCCGGTGCCGAAACTCTCCTCGCCGCAGATCGTGATCTTGCCGGCGTCCATCAGATTGCCGAAAAATTTCCAGCCGGTGGGAGTCTCGTAACAGGGAATCTCCAGGCGCTGCGCCACCCGGTCGAGCGCCCGGCTCGTCGGCATGGAGCGCGCAACGCCGGCCAGGCCTTCGTTGTAGCCGGGAACGAGTCCGGCATTGGCGGCAAGCACCGCGAGGGAATCGCAGGGGTTGATGTAGAACCCGCTGCCGAGCACCATGTTGCGGTCGCCGTCGCCATCGGATGCCGCGCCGAAGGCCAGCGGCGCGTCCCCGTTCATGCGGTCCACGAGTTCCCGCGCATGGACCAGGTTCGGGTCCGGATGGCCGCCGCCGAAACTCTCGTCGGGGATGCCGTTGATCACGGTTCCCGGCTCAGCGCCGAGCCAGTCTTCCAGGATCGCAGTCGCATACGGCCCGGTCACCGCGTGCATGGCGTCGAAGCACATGTGGAAGCGGCGGTTGGCGAGCAACTGCGAGATCTTGTCGAAATCGAAAATCGAAGCCATCAGGTCGGCGTAGTCGGCAACCGGATCGATGATTTCTATTTCCATGCCGCCGAGTTCGGTCTTGCCGATTCGCCCAAGATCGATGTCGCTTGCTTCCAAAGTCAGATACCGGTCGATGGACAGGGTCTGCCGGTGGACCGCTGCGGTAATCGCTTCCGGAGCGGGGCCGCCATTGGCGCCGTTGAACTTGACGCCGAAATCCGCGTCGGGCCCGCCGGGATTGTGGCTTGCCGAAAGGATGATGCCGCCGTCGGCTCCGTGCTTGCGGATGACGCAGGACATCGCCGGCGTCGAAAACAGTCCGTCCCGGCCGATCAGCAATTTGCCGAAGCCGTTGGCCGCGGCCATTCTGGCGATGATCTGGATCGCCTGGCGATTGTGGTAGCGTCCGTCTCCGCCGACCGCCAGACGCTTGCCCTTGCAATCGCCGAGCATGTTGAAAATCGCCTGCACGAAGTTCTCGAGATAATGGGCTTGCGTGAATTCGGAAACTTTCTTGCGCAGGCCCGAAGTACCGGGCTTCTGGCCGGCGAACGGTCTCGTGTGAATGCTCTTGATTGTTGTCATATCGTCAATCCCGCACCATGCGAGTCGCCGCCGGGTGGCGGGGGGTTTAGCGGGCGTCCCCGACAGGGATGTCGGGGCCGAAGCGTACAGGGACGTATTCACAGCGTCCGCTAAACCCCCCGCCACCCGGCGGCGACGGATCGAAGCCACCGATCAGGCGTAACCCTCCGGTTGTCCCAGCATGCCCCGGGTCACCAGCACCGTCCCTTCCCGCGTTACCCGGAATCCGGCGGCAAGGTCCCGCTCCCGGTCGTGGCCGATGACCATGCCGTCGGGAATCCGACAGTTCCGGTCGACAATCACGTTTTTCAGCCGGCATCCCCTGCCGATTTCGACTCCGGGCAGGATGACCGAATCCTCCACCGCGCCATACGACCGCACGTGAACGTTGCTGAACAGCAGGGAACGCCGCACGGCGGCGCCGGAAATGATGCAGCCGCCGGAAACCATGGAGTCCACCGCCATGCCGCGCCGGTCGTCGTAGTCGAATACGAACTTCGCCGGCGGCAGTTGTTCCTGGTAGGTCCAGAACGGCCAATGCGGGTCGTAGATGTTGAAGCGGGGCTCCGCGCTGATGAGTTCCATGTTCGCCTGCCAGAACGCGTCGAGCGTGCCCACATCGCGCCAATAGGCGCGCTCGCCGGTTTCCTCGTCGCGGAAAGCGTAGGCCCTGACATGATGATCGTCGATCAGCGACGGGATGATGTCGTTGCCGAAGTCGTGGCCCGACGCGGGATCGCGCGAATCCTTGATGAGTTGTTCGAACAGGAACTCGGTGCGGAAAATGTAGTTGCCCATGGATGCCAGGGTATGACTTTCGTTGCCGGGAATCGGTGTCGGGTTCGCCGGTTTTTCCTCGAAACCGATCACGCGGTTGTTCTCGTCGACCCGCATGACGCCAAAAGCGTTCGCCGCCTCTTCCAGGGGCACTTCCAGGCAGCAGACCGTCATGTCGGCGCCGCTTTTCGCGAAATCCATCAACATCGCCGAGTAGTCCATCTTGTAAACGTGGTCGCCGGACAGGATCAGCACGAATTCCGGCTGTTCGGCGCGAATGATGTCGAGATTCTGGTAAATCGCGTCCGCGGTGCCCTGGTACCAGTCGTCGGAATAGCGCTGGGACGCCGGCAGCACTTCGACGAACTCGCCGAGTTCCTTCTTGAAATGGCTCCAGCCGCGAACGAGGTGGCGCACCAGCGAATGCGCCTTGTATTGCGTCAATACGCCGATGCGGCGGATGCCCGAATTGACGCAATTCGACAACGGGAAATCGATGATCCGGTATTTTCCGCCGAAATACAGCGCCGGCTTGGCCCGCCAGTTCGTCAATTCGTACAAACGCGAACCGCGTCCCCCCGCGAGAATCAGGGCCAGGGTGGCCCGCGTAAGCCGGCTGCGGGGCGATCTGCCTTTTATCGGATTTTTCAAGGTTTTGCCTCCAGTGACTCAGGCCTTGTTGCCGGCGTACCAGATGCCGTCCCGATAATCCCTGATCGTGCGGTCACTGGAAAAGCGGCCGCTCGACGCCACGTTGAGAATGCTCATCCGCGACCAGCGCGGTTTGTCCGCGTATGCCGCCCCCGCCCGCTGCTGGGCGTCGACGTAGCCGCGGAAATCCGCGGCGGTCATCCAGGGTTCATGGGGGCTGTGTATCGCGGCGATAATATCGTGAAACCGGCCCGGCTCGCCCAGATCGAAACTTCCGCTCTTGAGCAGGTCCATTACCCGCGCGAGATCGCCGTCGCCGGCGATGATTTCATCGGGCGAGTACGACAGGCGCGCCTCGCGCACCTCGTCGGCGGTCAGGCCGAACAGGAAAAAATTCTCCTCGCCGACGGCTTCGAGTATTTCGATGTTGGCGCCGTCGAGGGTGCCGATGGTGATCGCGCCGTTCATCATGAATTTCATGTTGCCCGTGCCCGAGGCTTCGTTGCCGGCGGTTGAAATCTGTTCCGACAGATCGGTGCCCGGACAGATCACTTCCATGGAAGTGACGCGGTAATCCGGCAGAAAGGCCACGCGCAGCCAATCCGCGCAAGCCGCTTCCCGATTCACCACGGCGGCGACGTTGTTGATCAACTTGATGATGCGCTTGGCCATGACATAGCCCGGCGCCGCCTTGCCGCCGATCAGGAAGCAGCGCGGCTGCAGGCCCGCGGTATCGCCGCGCAGGATGCGGTCGTACAAATGAATGATATGCAGCATATTCAGCAGTTGCCGCTTGTATTCGTGAATCCGCTTCACCTGCACGTCGAACAGCCAATCGGGATCGAATTCGACTTCGCATTCGCGCCGCACCAGTTCGGCCAGCCGTTCCTTGTTGCCGCGGCGCGCGGCCATGAAACGGCGGGCGAATTCGCTGTCGCCGGCGTATTCCTTGAGACCTTCCAGCTCGTCCAGTTCGCGAATCCAGCCGTCGCCGATCGTCTCAAGGATCAGCTCGCTCAAGCCGCGATTGCAATGGGCCAGCCAGCGCCGCGGCGTGACGCCATTGGTCTTGCTGTTGAATTTTTCGGGCCACAATTCGAAGAAATCGCGGAACAGCGTCCTGGTCAGCAGATCGCTGTGCAATGCGGAGACGCCGTTGACCGAGAAACTGCCGACGATGCCGAGATAGGCCATGCGGACGACGGGCCGGTCGCCGCCGCCGATGATCGACATGCGCTCGCGGCGGTCGCTGTCTCCGGGCCATCGCTGTTCGACTTCGGCCAGAAAACGGGCGTTGATTTCATGGATGATGTCGAGCAGGCGCGGCAGCAATTGTTCGAACAGGCCGACCCGCCAGACTTCCAGCGCCTCCGGCAGCAAGGTGTGATTGGTATACGCCATGCAGTTTGTCGTGACTTCCCAGGCTTCGTTCCAACCCAGCCCGTGTTCGTCCATGAGCAGGCGCATCAGTTCGGCGATGGCCGCGGTGGGATGGGTGTCGTTCAACTGGAACACGCATTTGTCCGCGAAGGCGCCGAAATCCGCGCCATGGTCCCTGGACCAGCGCCAGATCACGTCCTGCAGGCTGGCCGACGCCAGAAAGTACTGCTGCCGCAGCCGCAATTCCTTGCCGGCTTCGCTGGCGTCGTTGGGATAGAGCACCATGGTGATCTGTTCGGCGAGGTTTTTCGCGGCGACCGCGTCGGTGTAACTGCCGGCGTTGAATTCCTCGAGATTGAATACATCGGTGGCTTCCGACTTCCACAGGCGCAAGGTGTTGACGGTATCGTTGCGGTAGCCGGGAATCGGCAGGTCGTAGGGGACGGCGAGCACGTCCAGGGTATCGACCCAGCGCACCTGCAATTCGCCCGCCTCGTCGCGGTGTTTTTCGAGCCTGCCGAAGAACTTCACCCGCCTGCTGGCGTCCGGGCTTTCGATCTCCCAGGGATTGCCGTAACGCAGCCAGGGGTCGGGCTGCTCGACCTGGTTGCCGTCCTCGATCGTCTGCCGGAACATGCCGTATTCATAGCGGATACCATAGCCGGTCACGGGTATTTCCAGGGTGGCGCAACTGTCGAGGAAGCAGGCGGCGAGGCGCCCGAGTCCGCCGTTGCCGAGGCCGGCGTCGGCCTCCTCGCTTTCCAGTTGTTCGAGCCGGCAGGACCAGGCCTTGACCGATTCGCGCACCTCGTCCGCGATGCGCAGATTCAGCAGGGCGTTGGTCAAGGTGCGGCCCATGAGGAATTCCATGGACAGGTAATTCACGCGCTTGACCTTGTCCCGCCGGTAACGCTCGCGGGTGGCGCGCCAGCGGCCGATCATGCGGTCGCGCACGGTGATCGCGAGCGCGGTATACAAATAGTGACGGGATTCGCCGATTTCGTCCCGGCCGAGAGTGATCTCGAAATGGCGTTTCAGATCCCGGCTGATCGCTTCGACCGAGTCCTGCGGAACATCTGACAAATTACTCATGAGAATCTACTGTCATTCTGCGCGTTGTCGCAGAATCTCCTTGAGTTTGCGGCCTCGAACCGCCGCTGCCGCGATGCGGGGATGCGGCGGACGCCGTAAATACGTCCAGCCGCCAAGCATAGCTTGGCGTCGTTACGGCTGCGCATGAAGCTGCGCTTCATAAACGCTTGCCTCCACCCCTGTAGGCTCCGGGCTCGGCATCCTGCCTCGCACGCCCGCCGCACCCCCGCATCGCGGCAGCGGCTTGCATCGTGCAGCATCCATGGCATCTGGCTTCGATACAAGAAATCCGAGTTCCTGCAAGACTTCACGGGCCAAGCTCCAATATTTTGATGCACTGGTGGGGCAAGTCGATGCTGGCGCCCGCAGCGAATACTGTTCTTTCCCCGGTTGACTCCGAGGCGGAGTCTATTTTCAGCTTCCAGTCTCCCTTGGGCAGTTGTGGCAGGCGGAAGTCCGCGTTATTTTCCGCAGCGTTGAACAGCGCCAACAGATGCCGGCCCACGCCGTCGCTGATCAAGTAGCCGAATTGGCGGCGGTCGGGTTCGTGCCAGTGTTCGTCGCGCATCGGCGCGCCTTCGGCGTTCAGCCATTGAATGCCCTCACCGCCCTTTCCATCCGGGCGATGCCGGTATTTGCCCGCCCGCAAGGCGGGAAAGCGCCGCCGCAGGCGCAGCAATTCGCGGGTGAAATCCCGCAATTCCCGGCCCTGTGCCGAAATTTCTTCCCAGTCGATCCAGTTGAGCCGGTTGTCCTGGCACCAGGCGTTGTTGTTGCCGGACTGGCTGCGGCCGAACTCGTCTCCCGCGGCAATCATCGGCACGCCATGCGACACGGCCAGCGTGGCGAGCAGATTGCGTTGCCGGCGCCAGCGCCGCGCATCGATCGCCGGATCGTCGGCGGGGCCTTCCACGCCGTGATTGTCGCTGTGGTTGCCGCCATGCCCGTCCCTGTTCTGTTCCTGGTTCGCTTCGTTGTGACGCCGCGCGTAGCTGACCAGGTCGCGCAAGGTAAATCCGTCGTGGCAGGCTACGTAGTTTATGCTTGCCCAGGGCCTGCGCCCGGCATGTTCGAACAGGTCGCCCGAGCCATGCAGGCGGCGCGCCAGTTCCGGCAACCGGTCCGGGTCCCCGCGCCAAAAGCGGCGAATGTTATCACGGTAGCGGTCGTTCCACTCGGCCCAGCCGGCGGGGAATCCGCCGAGTTGATAACCGCCGGGGCCGATATCCCAGGGTTCGGCGATCAGCTTGACGCCGGCGAGCGCGGGATCCTGGGCCAGGGTCTGGAAAAATGGCGCGCGCGGGTCGAAGCCGCGCTCCCGGCGGCCGAGAATGGAAGCGAGATCGAAGCGGAAACCGTCGACTCCCATCTCGCAGGCCCAATGGCGCAAGCTGTCCATGATCAGCCGCAGCACCTGGGGATGGGCAATGTTGACGGTGTTCCCGCAACCGCTGTCGTTGATGTAAAAACGCCGGTCGCCCGGCAGCAACTGGTAGTAGCTGAGATTGTCTATGCCCTTGTAGCTGAGGGTGGGTCCGAGGTGGTCGCCTTCGCAGGTGTGGTTGTAGACGACATCGAGGATGACTTCGAGGCCGGCGTCGTGGAAGCGGTTGACCATGTCGCGGAATTCATCCGCGCCGCCGACGCCGAGATAGGCCGGGTGCGGGCAGAAGAAATTCAGGCTGTTGTAGCCCCAATAGTTGACCAGCCCCTTGTTCAGCACGTCGAACTCGCTCACGAAGGCGTGTACCGGCATCAGTTCCACGGTGGTGACGCCCAGCGCTTTCAGATAGTCGACGATCTCGGGCCGGGCCAGGCCGGCGAAGGTTCCACGCAGCGGTTTCGGCACGTCCGGATGCAATTGGGTGAATCCCTTGACGTGGCATTCATAGATCACGGTTTGCGGCCAGGGCGTCAGCGGCCGGCGGCGCGCCGGCGGCGCTCCGCCTTCGGCGGTCACCACCGCCTTGGGCATATGCTCCGCATTGTCGCGGCGGTCGGGGGCGAGATCGAGATCGGGATGTCCGAGTTCATAGCCGAAATGGGACGGATCCGGGCGAAACTCACCCGCCAGCGCCCGGGCATGGGGATCGAGCAGGAGTTTCGCGGGGTTGAAACGGTGGCCGGCATGGGGCGCGTAAGGACCGTGAACCCGATAGCCATAGCATGTCCCCGCCCGCAAACCGGGGATGTAGCCATGCCAGACGCCATGGGTCTGCTCCGGCAGAAACATCCGGCCGGCCGGCTTGGTCCCGCTTTCGTCGTAGAGGCAAAGTTCGACCGCCTCGGCATGTGCCGAGTACAACGCGAACCGCGTTCCTTCGCCGTCGAAGCGCGCGCCCAGAACGCCGGGGTCGCCCGCTTCGATGCGTCTATCCGAGTCCGTCATCGATTTCCGGCATGGAGAAACAGTACCGTGGCCAGCGGCGGCAGCGTCGCCACCACCGAATGCGGCTGGCCGTCCCATGGAATGTCCTGGCTCCAGACACCGCCGCCGTTGCCCTGTCCGCCGCCGCCGTAAACTTCGGCGTCGGTGTTGAGGCACTCCCGGTAACGGCCCGGCTCGGGCACGCCGATACGATAATAACGATGGCATTCGGGCGTCATGTTGGAGACGGCGAGCAAGACTTCATCGTCGCCGCGCCGCAGCCAGGCGTAGACTGAAAGCTGGCTGTTGTCGGCCTGCACCCATTGAAATCCTTCCGGTGAAGCATCGCGCTCGTACAATGCCGGCGTGTGTCGATAGAGGAAGTTCAGGTCCCTCACCAGTTGCAGCAAACCGCGATGGCGCGCGTGTTCGAGCAGATGCCAGTCCAGGCTGGCATCGTGGTTCCATTCCCCGCGCTGGCCGAATTCCCCGCCCATGAACAGCAACTTCTTGCCGGGCTGCGCCCACATGAAGCCGTAATAGGCGCGCAGATTGGCGAACTTTTGCCAGTCGTCGCCGGGCATTTTCTCCAGCAACGACGCCTTGCCATGGACGACTTCGTCATGGCTCAGGGCAAGCACGAATTTCTCGGTCCAGGCGTAGACAATGCCGAAAGTCATTTCATGGTGATGGAACTTGCGGTGAATCGGATCCCGCCGCATGTACCGCAAGCTGTCGTTCATCCAGCCCATGTTCCACTTGTAGCCGAATCCGAGTCCGCCCTGGTCCACCGGATGGCTGACGCCCGGCCAGGCGGTGGATTCCTCGGCGATCATCATGATTCCCGGATGATTGCGGTAAACGCTGCTGTTCACCTTGCGCAGCAGTTCGATGGCTTCGAGATTCTCGCGGCCGCCGTGCTCGTTGGGCAGCCATTCGCCTTCTTTCCGGCTGTAGTCGAGATACAGCATCGAAGCCACGGCGTCCACGCGCAGCCCGTCGATGTGATACTCCCCGATCCAATAGTTCGCGTTGCTGAGCAGATAGCTGGCGACTTCATTGCGGCCGTAGTTGAAGATCAGGGTTTTCCAGTCGAAATGGAAACCTCTGCGGATGTCCTCGTGTTCATAGAGGAAACTGCCGTCGAAGCGGCCAAGACCATGAGGGTCGGCGGGGAAATGTCCCGGCACCCAGTCGAGCAATACGCCGATGTTGCGCCGATGGCATTCGTTGATGAAATGCTTCAGTTCATTGGGCGTTCCGAAACGGATGCTCGGCGCGAACATGCCGACTGGCTGGTAGCCCCAGGAACCGTCGAACGGGAATTCGCTGATCGGCATGAGTTCGATATGGGTAAACCCCATGTCGAGCACATAGGGAATCAGTTCTTCCGCAAGTTCAAGATAACTGAGATAGCGGTTGTCCCGCTCGGGCTTGCGCCGCCAGGAACCGGCGTGCACCTCGTAGATGGAAACCGGCCGCCGCAACAAGTCGCCGCGGTCGCGGGTCTCGATCCATTGCCGGTCGCTCCAGCGGAACTCTTCTTCGAGCATGATTCGGGAGGCGGTGTCCGGCGGATGCTGCATCGACCGGGCATAAGGATCTGCCTTCAGCGGCAGGAGATTCCCGGCGGCGTCGATGATTTCGAACTTGTACAGATCATGATCGCGCGCTTCGGGGACAAAGGCTTCCCACACGCCTGAACCGGCGACAGGTTGCATTGCATCGCGGTCGCCGTCCCAGCCGTTGAAATCGCCGACCACGGAAACCCGCTTCGCGTTGGGCGCCCAGACCGCGAAGCGCACGCCATCCTCGCCGTCAAGCCGGCAGGCGTGCGCCCCGAGCCAGCACCAGGCCCGCTCGGCCGTCCCGTCATTGAAAAGGTGGATGTCTTTCTCACTTGGCATGAAAACAGCCTAGTAATCCGCAGCAGTCGCCAATATGCGCGAAGTGATTCGATCACGGGCCGGGCACGCCCGGCCCCTACGGATTCTTGTGGTCTCGTTGCAGGGGCGAGGCATGCATCGCCCGCCAAGATCCGAGGCGTCAACCATTCTGAGCAATCCCCTTCGATTCAACCGGAACTCTTCGATCGGATTCTGTCAAGCAGGGCCTGGGCGCCCGCGTCAAGTACATTACGGTCGTCGCTCTCATCAAGCAAACGCCGTGCCAGTTCCTTGCCCAACTCGACGCCCCATTGGTCGAAGGAGTTGATGTTCCACAAGCTGCCTTGCACGAATACCTTGTGTTCGTAAAGCGCGATCAGGGCGCCGAAGGTTTCCGGCGCGAGCCGGTCGAGCAGCAGCACATTCGAAGGGCGATTGCCGGGATAGTTGCGCCAGGGGGGCAGATCTTCGCTCCGCCTGCCGGCCATCAGCGCGGCGGACTGGGCGATCATGTTGGCGAGCAGAACCCGATGATGCTCCGGAGAACTGAGTTCGTCCTCGGCTATACCGATGAAATCGATCGGTACGAGATGCGTGCCTTGGTGCAGCAACTGGAAGAAACTGTGCTGTCCG
This sequence comes from Pseudomonadales bacterium, assembly GCA_963664805.2. Classification (GTDB taxonomy): domain Bacteria; phylum Pseudomonadota; class Gammaproteobacteria; order Pseudomonadales; family Pseudohongiellaceae; genus UBA9145. The sequence continues at coordinate 2,193,648 of OY761612.1, forward strand.
TTGGTGCCGGTGAGTCCCCAGACGATCGGCCCGGTGGCGTGGCCCACGTTCTCGCCGCTGGAAGTTACCGACTTGCCGTTGCTCTCCATATCCAGTTGCTGAAGATATGACGGCAGTTGCGCCAGCCGCTCGCAATAGGGAATTACCGCATGGCTTTCCGCGGCGAGGAAATTGGCGTACCAGAGCCCAAGCAGGGCCAGCACCACCGGCATGTTCTCCGCCGCCGGCGCCGCGCGGAAATGCCGGTCCATTTGCCGCGCGCCTTCGAGCATGCGGATGAAATTGTCGTACCCCACGCTGATGGCGATGGAAAGGCCGATCGAGGACCAGAGCGAATAGCGTCCGCCGACCCACTCATCGAACAGCAGGATCCGGTCTTGCGGAATCCCCGCCCGCATCGCCTTCGCCGGCGCGGCGGTGACGGCGATGAAATGCGGGGATGCATAAGGATTCTCCATGCCCGGCCGGTCTTGAAAGCTCTCCTGAAAGCTCTCTTGAAACCAGGTCGCCGCCGTTCTTGCGTTGAGCAGGGTCTCCTGGGTGGTAAAGGTTTTGCTGGCTACGATTACCAGCGTGGTTGCCGGGTCGAGGCCGCGCAAGGTCGAGCGAATGGCCTCGCCATCCACGTTGCTGACGAAATGGCAGCGAATCCGCTCGTGGGCGAATTCCTTCAGCGCCTCGCAGGCGAGTTTCGGCCCCAGGTCCGAGCCGCCGATGCCGAGATTGACGACATCGCGCACCGGCTTGCCGCCAAGGCCGAGCCACTCGCCGGCGCGAATGCGTTCGCTGACTTCCCGGATGCGGTTGCTTTGCGCTTCGATTTCCCCGGCGAGTTCGCCCAAACCGTCCGCTTGCAAGTCCCCGGGCGCGGCGCGCAAGGCCGTGTGCAGCACGGGGCGGTTTTCGGTGGTATTGATCGCCCCGCCGCGGAACATCGCCTCCCTGCGCGCGGCCAGGGGCGAGCCTTCCGCGAGCGCGGCGAGCAGTCCCATTACCTCGTCGGTAACCAGGTTGCGCGAATAGTCCAGATAGAGACCGGCGGCTTCGAGCCGGTAACGCGCGGCGCGTTCGGGTCCCAGCAATTCCCTGAAATTCGTGTCGGCAATGCCGGCGGCCAATGAATTGAGCCGCGGCCATTGGCGGGCCTGCGTAATATCGAAATCTTCCATTTGGGCAGGCTTCAGCGTGGCAGATTCCAGTCGAAGCGGTGGGTCACGCCTTCGACGGCCACGGGTTCGCCATCGACCAGACGGGGTTGAAAGCGCAGCCGTTCGGCGGCGCGTATCGCGACAACATCGAATACCCGCGGCGGATTCGCTTCCACCACGACCGCATCGCGCACAGCGCCTGACTCGGCAATGGTGAATCGGACCACGGCATGGCCTTCGATTTTCCGCTCGCGGGCGAATTCGGGGTACTCGGGCGTTACAAAACTCGCTGACAGGTATTCCCTGAAACCCGGCTCCACCCGGGGCGAATCCACGAGCAGTTCCTCCCGATTCTCCAGTTCGAAACGGAAAACGTAGCGGACGTCCCGCACCATGCGGTTGAGTAGGTTGTCGAAGTTCATGCGTCTGGCGGCGATAACCGCGGCGCGTTCGAAGTACCCCGGCGGCTGCTGGTTGATGACATCGATCGTATCGGGAATCACCGTGCCGCTTTCATCGACGGTGAACGCCACCATGACCCAGCCTTCCACGCCGAGGGTCCGTGCCTGCAAGGGGTAAACGGGCTGGGGCGAGTTGAGCACGATCAAGCCGCGGGTGGAATTCGGCGGCGCATTGACGGTGGCGGGAGAACCGGAGAAACCGTCCAGCGCAACGCCGCCGCAGCCGGATAGCGCGGCGGTAAACAATATCGCCGATAATGTGGCCAGCAATCGATTGCGCATTATTGTTCCGGCGTAAACGCTGCCCTAATCGAAATCGGCTCAAATTATAACCTGCTTCAGTCCCCGCCATGACAAAGAGATGCCGCGCGCGACCGCGGAATCTCCATCCGGCAAGCACGCCGCTATTCGAAATTCTCTACCGGGCAGCCTCTGCGATGTGGTCGTTGATGAGGTTTTCGATGAGTTCCTGTTTGCCGCTGATCCGCGCGGGCTCGCCCGCGGCGGCGGCGATGTCGCGCAGGGCGGCGAGTTCGAGTTCCCGGTTCTCGAAGCGTTCGCCGTCGCCGGAATCGAAGCTGGCGTAGCGTCCCTGCCTGAGCGGGCGCATTCTCGGGTCGCCGAGGACGCTGTCGGCGATCAGCAGACCCCGCGCGAACGCGTCCATTCCGCCGATGTGGGCGATGAACATGTCCTCGATATCGGTCGATTCCCGTCTGATTTTCGCGTCGAAATTGAGCCCGCCGCGGCCGAGTCCGCCCGCTTCGAGCACGACCATCATGCCGTGGACGCAATCGTACAGGTCGAGGGGGAACTGGTCGGTGTCCCAGCCGTTTTGCGGGTCGCCGCGATTGGCGTCGATCGACCCCAACAAATCCGCGTCCGCCGCCATGCGCAGATCGTGGGCGAATGGGTGTCCCGCCAGGGTGGCGTGGTTCGCTTCGATGTTCAACTTGAAATCGCCGGCCAGTCCATGGTGGCGCAGGAATCCGATCACCGTCTGGGCATCGAAATCGTATTGATGCTTCATCGGCTCCATCGGTTTGGGTTCGATCAGGAAGTTGCCGTCGAATCCGATCGAACGACCGTAGTCGCGGGCTTTTTCCAGGAAAATCGCCATGTGTTCGAGTTCCCGGCGCGTATCGGTATTCTGCAGGCAGGCATAGCCTTCGCGCCCGCCCCAGAAAACATAGTTGCCGCCGCCGAGTTCAACTGTCGCGTCGAGCGCCGCCTTGACCTGGGCCGCGGCCCGCGCGACGACGGCGAAATCGGGATTCGTCGCGGCGCCGTTCATGTAGCGCGGATGGGAAAACAGGTTCGCCGTGCCCCAGAGCAGCCGCAAACCCGTCTCAAGCTGCCGCTCCCCGGCGAGTTCGACCATCGCCCGCAGATTTGCCTCAGACTCCGCAACCGAGGCGCCTTCGCCGGCGAGATCGAAGTCGTGGAAGCACCAGAAAGGCACATTCAACTTGCTGAAAAACTCGAAAGCGGCGTCGAGCCGGTCGCGCGAGCGGTCCATCGCGTCCGTTTTCACCGCCCAGGCGTGGCTGCGGGTTCCAGGCCCGAACGGGTCCGCGCCTTCCGCGCAAAACGTGTGCCAATAGCAGACGGCAAAGCGGAGATGCTCTTCCATCGTCTTGCCCGCCACCACGCGCGCGGGGTCGTAGGCCTTGAAGGCGAGCGCATTGTCGGACTCGGGGCCTTCGTATCGGATCCGCCCGATGCCGGGAAAGTACTCTTGGTCCCCGACGAAAACTTTCCGACCCATTTTTCGTACCTTTTTCTGTCATTCCGCGCGTAGTGACTTGGGACATCCATGCCCCTCGCCCCTTCGGGGCGGCGCTTGGCGCCGTCCAAAATGGCAATCCCGCCATTTTGTCGCGGAATCTCGTTGGTGGTGGCGCAGCGCCCGGAGAGATTCTGCGACTCCGCTTCGCTACGCGCAGAATCGAAGGAGGAAACTACCCCGTGATTCTGCACAATGTGAGTCGCCGGCGGGTGGTGGGGGGTTCAGCGGGCGTCCCCGACATGGATGTCGGGGCCGAAGCCTACAGGGATGTATTTACGGCGTCCGCTGAACCCCCCACCACCCGTCGGCGACGGGTCGAAGCCACTACCTCCAGCCTACAACCGCACGATGGCGTCGGTGAAAGCCGCCATCACCTCGCCCATGCGGGGCACCCAGCGCATCACCACGAGCAAATCGTTTTCCTGGTCGACCCAGATGTAGTTGCCGCCCGCGCCGCTGGCGTAGAAAGCGCTTTCCGGCGCGTTTTCGACGGCTTCCCGGTCGGTATTCAGCCACCACATGTAGCCGTAGCGCTTGTAGGGGAGCGAAGGCTGCTGCACCGCGTCCACCCATTCCCTGGAAACGAGCTGCTTGCCGTCCCAGTTGCCGTCGCGCAGGAACAGGTAGCCGAACCGGGCATGGTCGAGCGTGCTGATGAAGAAGCCGCCGCCCCAATGGGCGCCGCCGGAAGGCGACTGCATCCGCCGGCCGTCGATCTCCACCCAGGAATTTTCATAGCCGTGCCATTCCCAGTCCCCGCTGGCGCCGATCGGATCCATGACTCGCTCCCTGAGCACCCCGTCGAGAGGCTCGCGCCAGACGTTGAGCAGCGAGTAGGCGAGCATGTTCACGCGCACGTCGTTGTACTTGTAGAAAGTGCCCGGCTCATGCATTTCGCGATTGACCGCCGCCGCCGGATTGTAGTCGTGGGGACGGTCGGCCCAGTCGGGCTTGCCCCAGAGCGTCCCGGCCCAATCCGACGACTGGTTCAGGAAATGCTCCCAGGTGATGGCCGCGTTATGCGGGTCGTCGAAACTTTCGTGGGGGAAGTACTCCTTCACCGGATCGGTCACGTCTTCGATCAGACCCTCGTCGAGCGCCAGGCCGGCCATGGTCGAGAGATAGCTCTTGGCGACGCTGAAGGTCATGTCTTCGCGTTCGATGTCGCCCCATTCGGCGACGATGTAACCATTGCGCACCACCAGTCCGGAGCCTTCCTCCCGGCGCTTGACCGGGCCGAGAATGCTGAAATGCGGCTCGCGGCCGAAGCTGCGTTCGATGAACTGGGCCATGTCATGGGGCTCGACCACGGTATTGTCCCTGGCCAATTGCACCGCCGCCGCCAGTTTCGCGCTGTCCATGCCCACTCGGTCGGGCGCGCGCCGCTCCCATTCCCCGGGCGGCGGATAGTAGAAGTCCTGGGCGAAGCCGATCTGGGCCGCCAGGACGAGAATTACTGCTTGAATCGAATAAAGCACAGGCCTGCGGAACGTGTGCATCGGCGCCTCCAGGGAGTCTATTCGGTGACGTTCACCGTGATGTAGCCGTCGTGGTACAAGCCGCCGTCGTCGGCCCTGCCCCACAGCACATAGGTGCCGGGTTCGGCGAATGTGGCGGTTACCGTGTAGATGCCGTCTTCCGGAATCGGCGGCGGCAGGAACAATGCGCCCCAGGGCGAATTCGCGCTGGTGCGGGAGTCTTCCCAGACTTTCACCTGGGGCGGATCGAAGCTGACATCGCCGGGGCCCCGATACTTGTTCCACGAGTAGTACAGGCCGTTGACCTTGTCCACGGTCACCCTGGTGGGCGGAGAAGTCATGCGCCGCTCCATGATCAGTTCGGGCGTAATGAAAGCCGCCGCCAGCGGCCCACCGGCGAACTCGGCGAAACGGCGCGCCTCTTCCACCGGATCGGTGGGCTCGGGCAGGCCGTCGTCGGTCACCAGGGTATCGAGCACCAGCGGTTCGCCGACCGCGACCGTGCGAATGTCATCGCCCTGAATTTCGACTACGGGCGGAATGTTGGCGCGGGATTCCGGACTGCTCGTGCCGGCGCCGAGGGAACCGGTCTCGGAAGCGATGACCATGTTGTCGACGAGATAGTCTTCACGCAAGGTGGCGTAGGCTTTCTTCTCGACGCCGTTCACTTGCAGCGTCCAGACGAGCTCCCTGTCGCCCCAGTCGGCGGGCACGGCGACCTCGAAAGTGAAGCGGTTGCGGCGCGGCAGAAAATGCGCCGGCTGGCCGCGGTCCGGTTCGCCCGGCTCGAAGTAATTGTGTTCGCCGACGGGAACGTCGGGAGTCTCCTCCCAGTTCTCGTTCATGTAGCCGAACATCATGTTGAAGCCGCCTTCGTCGTTGGGCCTCCAGCCTTCGAAAGCCGGCTCCACGTGCTGGCCGCTGAGATAGGTTTGCGCGCTGGCGCCGCCGGCGCCGAAAGCCGCCAGCAGCAATATGGCAATCAATTTTCGGGACGCGCCCGAACCGCCTGTAACAAGCATTTTCACTCGATTCCTCTTACGTCAGTGTGATTCAGTCCGAAGACTCCGGCGCCGGAGCTTCCGGCGCCGGCGTTTGTGAGAGCGTATGTGAGACCAGTGGCGCGCCACACAGGGGGCAGCCGATGACATGGTCGTTCGGCCCGAGCTTGAGCACCCGCCGGCGCTCTTCCATCGCTTCCGCGAACTGCTCGTCGGTAAGCTTCACCCGCATGCCCAGGTCGATGAACATATTGGTCACCGAACGGTTGCCGGAACCCTGCCAGTTGCGCGGGTCGGGCACGTTCGGATTGGTCTCGGTATTGTTCATGTAACCGACGATATGCAATATCGTGCCCTTCGGCAGCAGCGGCTGGGCGTGATCGGCATAGGCATAGCCGCGCACCCAGTTGTGGTCGTAACCGACGCAGGAAAGCGTCTCCGCGGTATAGCCCCAGATCGCTTCCAGGCACATGCGCTCGCCCGGGGCGTGCAGGTGCGGTTCGAAGGTCACGATCTTGATGTGGTCCTCAAGCACCGTGTAGGCGTGCAGTTCCTGATTGTTCCGATTGCCGGCGATACTGATGTCGACGCCGTTGCCGAGTCCGAGCCGGACGCGCTCGTACTTGGGCTCGTAGCCCGCCGGATGGAAGCGGAAACCGATTTCCAGGTGGCCGGTGGTGTCCTGGCCGTTGGAATGCAGGTGCACCGAATCGGAAACGACATAGGTGCCCGGGCGCAGCAGCCTGCCGGCGTCCTCGTCGAAGATGTCCGGATTGCGGCCGACTTCGTGCACGGGCCAGGATGTGACGGTATCGTCGATGCGCTGGCCGTTTTCGTCGATCTCGGCTGTGCTCCAGATCATGTGATGGAAAATGTAGCGCCCGCCGACGGTCTCGCGGCCGGTGCCGGTCTGGAAGTTGACGTCGTTGACTTCGACGATTTCAACCGACCTGACGTAGCGTTCCTCGTCCAGCGGTATGGGAATGCGGTCGATCTCGCCCCACCAGTCGGGCGTGCCGGCAAGCTTGGTGACCGGATTGGTCCTGACGATCAGGTCGGGTTCGCCGGCGGTCCACTTGATGCTGTCGTCGAACACCAGGGGCTCGGGGGCGTCGGCGGGGTCGCCCTGGGGCGCTCCCGACCGGGCCCAGACGGAAATCGCCTCGATTTCCGCATCGTTCAGCGAAGGATCGTTCTTGTAATCCTGGATGCCGATGTTCTTTTCCATGTACCACGGCGGCATGGCGCCGGCGCGGTTGCGGATGCCGGTCTTGTATTCGATCAGGCCGGCGAAGGGAGCGGCCTGCTCGTAGGTGACCAGCGGCATGGGTCCGACGCCACCGACGCGATGGCAATTCTGGCAACTCCTTTGCAAGATCGGTTCGATGTCCCGATGAAAAGTAACCCCATCCTGCTGGCCGAAACCCGCGGTTGGCGCCAGCAAGGCAAGCAGCGCGAGCGGCGAAAGCGCCGGATTGAGCCGGAATCGATGCGACATTTTCAGATCCTCTTGCTTGTTCGAGCGCAACGGAAAATCATGCTGACCCCCGATTTTACTCAAATTGCGGAGCAATTCCACAGGAGTTGATTAGGCTTTGTGGCTTCGATCCGTCGCCGCCGGCTGGCGCGGGGTTTAGCGGACGCTGTGAATACGGCCCAGCCGCCAAGCACAGCTTGGCGTCGTTCCGGCTGCGCATGAAGCTGCGCTTCATAAACGCTTGCCTTCACCCCTGTACGCTTCGGCCCCGACATCCATGTCGGGGACGCCCGCTAAACCCCGCGCCACCCGCCGGCGACTCGCATTGTGCTGATTCCTACCGTTATCCTGCTTGAAGAGCAACTCTACTGGGAAATTCTGTGTAGACACCATTCCATCATTGATGCCGCGAATTTCGAATTGCGAGCTATCGTGAGTCGCCGTCGCGGCGACGGATCGAAGCCACAACCCCCCAACACCTACGCCGTAAAGGTTTCTTTTTCCTCTTCGGTTACTTCCTTCATGCTCAGTTTGATGCGGCCGCGGGCGTCGAGGTCGAGGACCTTGACCAAGACTTCCTGTCCTTCCTCGAGGTAGTCGCCGACGTTTTCGACCCGGTTTCTGGAAATCTGGGAGATATGCACCAGACCGTCCTTGCCGGGAAGGATGTTGATGAAAGCGCCGAAATCGACGATGCGGGCGACGGTGCCGTTGTAGAGCTTGCCGACTTCCGCCTCGGCGGTGATCTCGTTGATGCGGTCGAGGGCCGCGTCGCGGGACGTGACGTCCTCGCCGTAGATGCGCACGACGCCGTCGTCGTCGATGTCGACCGCCGCGCCGGTCTCCTCGGTGATCGAACGGATCACCGCGCCGCCCTTGCCGATGACGTCGCGGATCTTGTCCTGGTCGATGCGGAGCGTGGCCATGCTCGGCGCGTTCTCGTTCACGGTCGGGCGGGCTTCGGATATGGCCTTGGCCATTTCGCCGAGAATATGCTGCCGGGCTTCGTGCGCCTGGGCGAGAGCCGTTTCCATGATTTCCTCGGTGATGCCCTGGATCTTGATGTCCATCTGCAAGGCGGTCACGCCCTTGGCGGTGCCCGCGACCTTGAAGTCCATGTCGCCGAGATGGTCCTCGTCGCCGAGGATGTCGGTGAGTACGGCGAATCGCTCGTCTTCCTTGATCAGGCCCATGGCGATGCCGGCGATCGGCGCGCGCAGGGGCACGCCGGCGTCCATCATCGACAGGCTGGCGCCGCAGACCGAGGCCATGGAACTCGAACCGTTGGATTCGGTGATTTCCGAAACCACGCGGATCGCGTAGGGGAAATCCTCCTCATTGGGCATCAAGGCGGCCACGCCGCGCTTGGCGAGGCGGCCGTGGCCGATTTCCCGGCGTTTGGGCCCGCTCATGAAACCCGTCTCTCCGACCGAGTACGGCGGAAAGTTGTAATGCAGCATGAAACCTTCCTTGTACGAGCCCGCCAGTCCTTCGATCAACTGCGAATCGCGCACGGGGCCGAGGGTGGTGACGACCAGGGCCTGGGTTTCGCCGCGGGTGAACAGCGCCGAGCCGTGGGCCTTGGGCAATATGCCGACTTCGACTTCGATCGGCCGTACGGAGCGGGTGTCGCGGCCGTCGATCCGCGGCTCGCCATCGAGAACGCGGTTCCTGACGGTGCTTTTTTCCAGCGCCGAGAAAGCCTTGCGGATATCCGCCTCGTCGGCGTCGCGGTCGGCGCCCGCAAGCGCCTCGACGGCTTCGTTCTGCAACGCGCCGAGAGCGGCGTATCGTTCCACCTTGCCGGAAATCTGGTAGGCCTCGGCAACGCCCGCGCCGAACTTTTCCGACAACGCAGTGGTCAGATTCTCGTTCTTCGCGGCCGGTTCCCATTCCCAGTCGGGTTTGCCTACTTCTTTCCTGAGTTCGCCGATCACGTCAATGACAACCTGCATTTCCTGCTGGGCGAACAGCACCGCGCCGAGCATCTGGTCCTCGCTGAGTTCCTTCGCCTCGGATTCCACCATGAGCACCGCGGAACGGGTGCCCGCGACGACCATGTCGAGCGCCGATTGCCCCAATTGTTCGAAAGAGGGATTGAGGATATAGCCGGTGTCCAGGTCGAGGCCGACGCGCGCGGCGGCGATCGGTCCGGCGAAAGGTATGCCGGAAATCGCCAGGGCGGCGGAGGCGCCGAGCATCGCGGCAATGTCGGGGTCGTGGTCCTTGTCCGCGGAAATCACCGTGCAGATGACCTGCACTTCATTGAGAAATCCTTTCGGAAACAACGGCCTGATCGGCCGGTCGATGAGTCGCGAAGTCAGGGTCTCCTTTTCGGTGGGACGCCCTTCGCGCTTGAAGAATCCGCCGGGTATTCTCCCCGCGGCATAGGTTTTTTCCTGATAGTTGACGGTCAGCGGGAAAAAGTCGGCGGTTGGCGACGCCTCTCTCCGTCCTACCACGGTCGCCAGCACCTTGGAGTTGCCCATGGTGACGGTAACCGCGCCGGTTGCCTGGCGCGCCATCTTGCCGGTTTCAATAGTGACCGTCTGGTCGCCGTATTGAAACGTTTTCGTTGTGATGTTGAACATAAGTAATTCCTGTTGGCCGCATCAAACGAGACGGCCTTGATGTATTTGCACAGCGCCTAGCGGCGCAGTCCGAGCCGCTTGATCAATGCGGAATAGCGATCCACGTCCTTGCGCTTCAGATAGTCGAGCAGTTTCTTCCTGCTGTTGACCATCCGGATCAGGCCGCGGCGTGAATGGTGATCGTGAATATGCTGCTTGAAGTGAGCCTGCAGATCGTTGATGTTGGCGGTCAGCAAGGCTACCTGCACTTCCGGGGAACCCGTGTCTCCTTCGCCCGTGGCGTATTCCTTGATGATCGTCTGTTTCTCTTCTGTCGATAAAGCCATTTCTGTCTCCTAGTGTTCCCCGTGCCGCGAGTTGATTCTCGTTTCAGGCCGCCCCAGCGGTCAGCCGGCGTGTTCCGCGATCAGGCGCTTCGGCGCGACCCTGCCATCGTCGTCGATGGCGCCGATGCCGATAAAGCGTTCCCGGTCGCATGTCTTGCGATACATCCTGACCATTCCCTCGGCGGGCAGGTGCCGGACGAGCACCGCTTGTCCGCTTCGCACCTGGTTCGCCGCGATATCCGGCAGCATTACCGCCGGCAAATCCGTCAGCGGCCTGTCGATCGGCGCCAGGTGGCGGTCGATTCCCTCCAAGCCCTTGCTTTCCTTTTCCTGTTCGAGGAATCCGGCGGTAACACAGTCGTCTTCGCCGAATCCTCCGGCCCGCAAACGCCGCAGGGCAACTATATGGGCGCCGCAGCCCAGCATCTGTCCCAATTCGTCGGCGATCACGCGAACGTACGTGCCCTTGCTGCAGGCCAGTTCAATCTCGATCTCCGGCGGCGCGAATTCCGTCAGCGCGAGCGCGTAAATCTTCACCTTGCGCGGCTCCCGCTCGACGACCCGGCCGCTGCGGGCCAGCTTGTATAGCGGCGTGCCTCGCACCTTCACCGCCGAATGCATCGGCGGCACCTGTTCGATTTCGCCGCGAAAACTTTCCAGCGCCAGTTCCACCTGCTCCCTGGTCACCGAAAATTCCTCGCAGACCGCGATTTCCCTGCCTTCGCTGTCGCCGCTGTCCGTACGCGCGCCGAGCTTCATGCGCGTGCGGTATTGCTTGTCCGAATCCAGCAGGAATCGGGACACCTTGGTCGCCTCGCCGAGGCAAAGCGGCAAGACGCCGGTCGCCAGCGGGTCGAGACTGCCGCCATGGCCCGCCTTGCTCGCCTGGAAAATCCGTTTCACCTGTTGCAGGGCGGAATTGGACGAAAGCCCCGGCGCCTTGTCCAGCGCGATCAGTCCACTGACGTCCCTGCCCCTGTTGCGCCTGCCGCGCATTCAAAAATCCCTCCACAATCCGGACACGGTCACGAATGCCGCTTCCGGTCCGAGGCCAGCGCGCTGTCGATCAACTCGTCCAGTTGGCGGCCCCGCTCCACGCTGGCGTCGTAATGAAAACGCAACTTCGGCACCGTGCGCAGTTGCAGGCGCCGGGCCAGCAGGCCGCGCAAATAACCCGCGGCGCCGTTCAGCGCCGCCGTGCTCTCGCGCCCGACCGCATCCGATGGCCGCCGCGCCATGTCTCCGCCGCCGAGCGAAGTCACGAAAACTTTGGCATGGGCCAGATCCTGGGTGACTTCCACTCCGGTAACCGAGACCATGCCGATGCGCGGATCGTCGATTTCGAACTGAATCAGCGCGGCGAGATCGCGCTGAATCTGGTCCGCCACCCTCTGGGCGCGGGAATTGTTCTCCATCATGGCATGCGCTCCGGCCCGGCGGGCCCCGACTCACCATCGCAATGCGCTACAAACTGCGTGACACTTCGGTGGTCTCGTATACCTCGATCTTGTCGCCAATCTGCACGTCCTTGTAGTTGCGCACGCCGATTCCGCATTCCATGCCATGACGAACTTCGTTGATGTCGTCCTTGAACCGGCGCAGGGATTCCAGTTCCCCTTCGTAAATCACCACATTGTCGCGCAGCACGCGAATCGGCTTGCTGCGGTAAACCGTGCCCTCGAGCACCATGCTGCCCGCGATTTGGCCGAACTTGGGCGAGTTGAACACATCGCGCACTTCGGCCACGCCGACGATCTCCTCGCGGAGTTCCGGCGCCAGCATGCCGCTCATGACAGCCTTGGCGTCGTCGATCACTTCGTAGATCACGTTGTAATAACGCAATTGCAAATGTTCGTTATCGATGATGTCCCGCGCCGCCTTGTTGGCGCGGACGTTGAAGCCGACGATCATGGCGTTCGAAGTGGCCGCCAGATGGGCGTCGGTTTCGGTGATGCCGCCGACGCCGGAAGCGACCAGATCCACTCTCACCTCTTCCGTATTCAGTCCCGCCAGCGCGCCGGCGATGGCCTCGAGCGAGCCGCGCACGTCGGTCTTGAGGACGATCTTGAACAACTTGACGCTGTCCTTGCCCATATCGACCAGCATGCTTTCGACGCTCGCCTGCTGCCGCACCTGCTGACTTTCCTTGAGGCGGTCGCGGCGAAACTCGGCGACTTCGCGCGCCTTGCGCTCGTCGCCGACGACGACGAACTCGTCGCCCGCCTCGGGCACGCCGTTCAAGCCGAGGATTTCGGCCGGAATCGAAGGACCCGCGGACTTCACGTTGCGGCCCATCTCGTCCACGAGCGCGCGCACCTTGCCGTATTCATGGCCGGCCAGCACGACATCGCCGGCCTTGAGCGTGCCGTTTTGCACCAGCACCGTGGCGACGGGCCCGCGGCCTTTGTCGAGCCGGGATTCGATGACCACGCCCTGGCCCACCACATCGGTATAGGCCCTGAGGTCGAGCAATTCCGCCTGCAACAGGATGGCTTCGAGCAATTCGGCGATGCCTTCTCCGGTATGGGCGGAAACGGGAATGAACTGGGTGTCGCCGCCCCAGTCTTCCGGGATGACTTCCTGCGCCGCGAGTTCGTTCTTGACCCGCTCGATGTCGATGCCTTCCTTGTCGATCTTGTTGATCGCCACGACCAGCGGCACTTCCGCGGCCTTCGCGTGCTGCACGGCCTCCAGGGTCTGGGGCTTGACGCCGTCGTCCGCGGCCACCACCAGCACGATCACATCGGTGGCCCTGGCGCCGCGGGAGCGCATGGCGGTGAACGCCGCGTGGCCAGGCGTGTCGAGAAAACAGATTATGCCGGCATCGGTTTCGACGTGATAGGCGCCGATATGCTGGGTGATGCCGCCCGCCTCGTGACTGGCCACGGACGCGTTGCGGATATGGTCGAGCAGCGAGGTCTTGCCGTGGTCGACGTGCCCCATGACGGTCACGACCGGGGCGCGGGGCGCTTCGGTCTGGCCTTCCTCGACATCCATGGCGATCGATTCGGCGAGTTGCTCCTCGATGGCGTCCTCCGAGACGAACTTGGCGCGATGGCCGAGTTCTTCGATCACGAGGGTGGAAGTGTCCTGGTCGAGCGTGTGATTGATCGTCGCCATGACGCCCATGTTGAACAGGATCTTGATGATTTCCGCCGACTTGATCGACATTTTCTGGGCGAGTTGGGCGACGGTATTGGCCTCGCCGATGGTGATTTCCCGCGAAATGAATTCCGTCGGCTTCTCGAAGGCATGCTGGGAGGCGAGCCGCGGCTTGGCCTTGCGGCCCATTCTGCGGCCTCTGCCGAGATCGTCGATGTCGCCGCCTTCAAGTACGAAATCGTCGTTGACGTGAATCGATCTCCTGCGCTTCTGGGGCGGCGCTTTCGGGCGCAGATGGGATTTGCGTTTTTCGACCGCATCGTCGCCTCCGGCCTTGCCGCGGCCGCGGCGCTTCGCCGGCGGCTTGGCCGAAGTCTTGGCCGCGCGGGCCGAATCGACTTCCTGTTGCGGAGGCTGGGCCGGTTCCGGCGCGGTATCCCGTACCGCTTCGGCCGGTGGCGACGTTTCCGCGGCGGGCTCCTGCACCTCTTGTATGGCTTGCGCGGTTTCCGCCGGCGCCGGTTCCGGCGCGGCTTCCCGCGCCTGTTGCCGCTCTTCCGCTTCCGCCGCCTTTTCCTTTGCCGCCGCTTCCGCCGCCGCGGCTTCCTGCTCGATGGCGCTGCGCTTTATGTAGGTGCGCTTGCGGCGCACTTCCACCGCAACGGTCTTGCCGCGGCCGTGGGAGCCCGCGGTGCGCAAGGTGCCCAGGCTCTTCCGTTTCAGGGTGATCTTGCGGGGAGCGGCCTCCACTTCGCCGCCGCGTCCCTTTTTCAGCAGCGCCAGCAACTTGGTCTTGTCGTCGGTGGAAATCAGATGGTCCGCGTCCGTATGCGGCAGACCCGCTTCCTTGATCTGGGAAAGCAGTTTCTCCACCGGCACGTTCAAGGCGCCGGCAAATTCACGAATGCTCACGTCCGCCATTCAATTGCTCCCGCCGGCCGCGGCCTCGCCTTCGCCCTCGGCCGCGGCCTCGGCGAACCAGGGCGCGCGCGCCGTCATGATCAACTCTCCGGCCCGTTGTTCGTCCAGGCCTTCGATATCGATCAGTTCGTCTATGGACTGTTCCGCCAGTTCCTCCATGCTCAGGATGCCCTTGCGCGCCAGTTGCAACGCCAGTTCATCGTCCATTCCCTCCATGGTCAGCAAGTCTTCATTGACGTTTGCCGCCGACAGGTCTTCCTGGGAAGCGATCGCCTTGGTTACCAGCGCGTCCTTGGCGCGGTTGCGCAATTCATCGGCGATTTCCTCGTCGAAACCGTCGATGGCCAGAATTTCGTCGAGCGGCACGTAGGCGATCTCTTCCAGCGAAGTGAATCCTTCCTGCACCAGCACTTCGGCCAGTTCGCCGTCGACATCCATCGATCCGGTGAACAAATCGATCAGCGTGTTCGATTCCTGCTGTTGCTTGATCGCCGCGTCCTCGACGCTCATCACATTGATCGTCCAGCCGGTCAACTCGCTCGAAAGGCGCACGTTCTGCCCGTTGCGGCCTATGGCCTGGGCCAGGTTTTCCTCTTCCACCGCGATGTCCATGGTGTGCTTTTCCTCGTCGACGATGACCGAGGCGACTTCCGCCGGCGCCATGGAATTGATCACGAGCTGGGCCGGATTGTCGTCCCAGGGAATGATGTCGATGCGCTCGCTGGCGAGTTCGTTGGACACCACCTGCACGCGCGAGCCGCGCATGCCGACACAGGCGCCCACCGGGTCGATGCGTCCGTCATTGGTACTGACGACGATTTTCGCCCGCGAACCCGGATCCCGCGCCGCGGCGCGGATCTCGATGACCTGTTCGGAGATTTCCGGCACTTCGATCTTGAACAGGGCGATGAGCATTTCGGACGAGGTGCGGCTCAGAAAAAGTTGCGGTCCGCGCTGTTCCGAGCGCACATCCATGAGCAGGGCGCGCAGGCGGTCGCCCATGCGGAAACTCTCGCGGGGAATCATCTGGTCGCGGGGCAGGCAGGCTTCGGCATTGCCGCCGAGATCAACGATGACGACATCCCGGGTGACTTTTTTGACGGTGCCGTTGACAAGTTCGCCGACCCGGTGCTTGTACTCGGCGATGACGATCTCGCGTTCCGCCTCGCGCACCTTCTGCACGATGACCTGCTTCGCGGTCTGGGCGGCGATGCGGCTGAACGCCACGTTGTCGATCTTTTCTTCCCAGGCGCCGCCGAGTTCCAAACCCGGGTCTTTCTCCTTCGCCTGGGCCGGAGTCATATGACTGCCCTGTTCGAACTCTTCGTCGTCTTCCTCCAGCACGGTCCAGACGCGGAAAGTTTCGTATTCGCCGGTTTTCTGATCCACCGCCACCCGGCAATCGATGTTGTCCCGGTCGTGAAACTTGCGGGTGGCGGTTGCCAAAGCGGATTCGATGGCCTCGAAAACTACGCCCTTGTCCAAGCCCTTCTCGTTGGAGACGGCGTCGGCAACCATCAGAATTTCCTTGCTGTTCATCATCTCGTTTTCACTCTCTTCGTATCCCGCCGCTTGCCCGGGCGGGACTTCGCGGCGCTGGCGTCGTCATTCGCCGGCGGCGCCAGTCCGGCCCGCTCGATATCGGCATGCGGCATCTCGACTGTCCTGCCTTCCACCAGCAACGCCACCTTGTCCGCCTTCACTTGCTCGATCACGCCCCTGAACCTGCGCCGCCCGTCGACCGGAACCCGCAGGCGAACGTTCGCCTCGGCGCCGAGATAACGTTCGAACTGCGGCAAGGTGAACAGCGGCCGATCGATCCCGGGCGAAGATACTTCCAGCGTGTATTCCCCCGGGATCGGATCTTCCACATCCAGAATCGCGCTTACCTGGCGGCTGACCCGCTCGCAATCGTCGATCGTCACGCCGGACAGGCAATCGATGAAAACGCGCAAGGTGACGCGCCGCCCGTGCCGAAGCTGTTCAATGCCCCACAACTCAAGGCCCAGCGCTTCGACTGCCGGGGCTATCGCCTTGCCTATCCGTATCTCGCTCGGTTTCACAGCCCTGAATCTCCGGCACAAAAACCGGGCACAAAAAATGGGCCCGCGGCCCACTTTTGAAAATCCCCGTTGCCGTTCGCGCCTTCCGCGAACGGCGCAAGGTTTCGTCAACCTGCTACAGGAGCCACGTACACATATCTCTCCAAAATGAGCGCGTTACTATCCGGTTCGGAGGGAGCCCGCGTCCGTAAAGCGGCGAATTGTAGCGAAATTCTTGCGGACTTGACAATAGCGCGGCGAAATCCCGGCAATTCTCATTTTGGCGATCGGCCAAGCGTCGGAGCCCCCACCGAATCCGCGCCGCGGATTCGACTCCCCCGGAGGGGGAGTATTCAACGCACCTGCGGGCTTCGCGGAACCGAACACTCTCCCTTGGGAGAGTCGAATCCGCGAAGCGGTTCTGGTGAGGGCGCACTTGCGGCCGCATTCGGCCAAAATGGGATTTGCCGGCGAAATCCGCGTTCCATTAGGCCTGCTGGGGTTCGAGGCGGATCGTGGCGATGTCGGTGCCATGGTATTGCTGGTGGCGCACCGAGGTGGCGTAATGCCGCAGCAGGCGCAGGGGCGCCTCGGACTCATTGGGAATATCGGCGACGCCCTCGCTCAGCATCGCCAGTTGGTCTTCCAGGTTCATGTCCGAGCCGCCGGCGATGAATTCGAGATCCGCCGCCTTGCCGTCGGCCCTGGCCACGAGCAGCAAGTCGCGGCTCGATTCGCCCTGACCGTTGCCGAGCAGGATGTGCAGGGTTTCTTCGCCGACCGCGCGCAGCCGGGTGGTGGCGCCTTCATCGAAATTCATGCGCTTGGCGAAGTCGCAGAGGAACGCGTCGATTTCCGGCAACGCCGCGCTGGAAAGCGTTGCGCGCAGGCGCCGGGGCTGGGAACGCGTCAGATCGACGAAACCCGACAGCAGAATCACCGTGATGCCGCCGGCCGTCATGCCATGGCCAAGCGTCTCCCCCAACGTTCCCTGAAGCAACTCGGGATAGATCATGTCGAACTGGAACGACAGCCCGACCCAGAAGGCGAAGCCGACGATCAGGCTCTTGCGGTAGTCGAGACCGTCATTGATCAGGATCTTTATCCCGAATACGAAAAGCAGGGAAATGATCAAGGCCAGATAGGCGCCCGCCACCGGCCCCGGCATAGCGATCACGACGGCCAGTATTTTCGGCAGGAAGGCCAGCAGAACGAATAGCAGGCCAACGCATATGCCGACTCTCCGCGCGGCCACGCCGGTTATTTCAACGACGGCGATGCTGTTGCCGTAAGTCGTGTTGGGAACGGTTCCACCGATTCCCGACAAAAGGTTGCCGAGTCCGTCCGCGTTGATCGCGCCCTGGATCGAACGGAAATCGATCGCGCGCGGCTTGCGCCACGAGGCCCGCTGGATGGCGATGGTGTCCCCCAATGTGTCCATGGCGCCGACAAGGGTCACGATGACGAAGCCCGGCAACAGCGCCCAGAACGCGGTATTGAAACTCAGGTCGATTCCGGGATAGGCGCTGAAATCCGGCAAGCCTATCCAGGGCGCCGCCGCCACCCGGTCGATATCGTAGATGCCGAACGCGGCGCCCGCCAGGCCGCCGGAGACGAGACCGATGGCCGGCGCCCAGAGCCGCCAGACACCTGTGAGCCGCAACGCCACGAGTACGGATGCGGCAAGCGTCACGAACGCCGTGACCGGCGCGGCGGCGGGCGCGGCCGCGGCCGGCACGTCCGTCAATTTCGCGAATACGATGGGCGCGATGCTCACCGGTATCAGCATAAGCACCGTGCCGGCCACTGTGGGCGTGAATATCCGCCGCAAGGCCGCCATTCTGGAACCGAGGATGAATTGCACGAATGAAGCCACGATGATCAGCGTCGCCAGCAAGGCGGGTCCGCCCTGTTCGATGGCGCTTACGCTGACGGCGAGAAATGCCGATGTGCTGCCCATGACCAGAATGTACCCCGCGCCCAGCCGGCCGAAACGCACGGTCTGCACGATCGTGGCGATGCCGCTTACGATCAGCGCCGCGAACACGGCCCAGTTCAGATAGGCGTCGCTTTCCCCGGCGGTCGTGATGAGAATGGTGGGCGCAAGCACCACCGTGGCGAGATTCAGCGCCGTGTTCTGCATCCCCAACCCGAGGGTGAGCGGCAACGAAGGCCGGTCGGCGGCCTCGTAGAGCAGTTCGTGATTGGCGGGTGGATGCGGGGACAGCATGTCGGTTCCTTCTTCCCGGGCTTCCGTTTTGATCGCCCGGCATCGTATTACCGATCAAGGTTGAAACTCAAGGGTATATCCGCGGGATTCGCTGCCGTTCAGGCGCTAGTAGCGCTCGATGCGCTCGAAGCTTCGTGTCGGCCGATAGGGCTCCAGCCTTTCGATGGCCGTGTCTTCGATCAGTTCGCGCGCGACCAGTTGACCGACGATGGGAGCCAAGGAGACGCCGCTGTGCATGATGGCGAAGTACACGTCGGGTCTGGCGGGGGTTGCGCCCAATACGGGATGGCCATCGAGCGGGAGCGGGCGCCAACCGATATAGGCGGCCTCGATTTCCGCGTCCGCGATGTCCGGCACGAATCGCGCCGCGGTGTCCCGCATCCGGTCGCCATGCCGCCGGGCGGTGATTTCATCGGGAAAATCGTTGGGCCGCCCTTCCAGGCGAAGCGCATGGGCTTCGTTTTCCGGCGCGCCGTCCTGCTCTCCGAGAACGACCCTTCCGTCGTCCCGCTGGTGCAGATGAATTCCGGGCGCGACGACGACGCGATTCACGAGCCGCGGCATCGGCCTGGTGAGCGCAATTATGCCCGGTGTCGATCTTTGGCGGATGTCGATTCCGGCAAACTCTCCGGGCGGACCGGGCGCCGCGCCGGTCGCGAGCACGAGCCGGTCGGCCCTGATGGATCCGGTACTGGTCTCCACCGCGGTCAGTCGGCCGCCGGACATCGAAGCGTCGAGGAGTTCGCAGGGATAACTGACCGTTGCGCCGAATCGTTCGGCCGCGCCGAGCAGGCTTTGCGTGGCGATGACCGGGTCGACGGCGCCATCGTTTGGCGAATACGCGGCGCTCGCGCCGGGATCGATATTCAGGCGCGGCTCGAGTGCCGCGATTTCGGGCGCATCGACCATACGCGCGGGCTCGCCCCACTCGACCTGTTCGGCGATTTGCGCGGCGAGCAGTTCCTGCCGCTCGTCATTGTCGAACCACTCCAGCGATCCCCCCCACCGGACCGGCAACCGCAGCGATTCCCGCAAGTCCCTCCAATTCGCGACGCCGTCCTGCGAGAGCGCATGGTAGTGGCGCGGCTGCTTGGCCCAGGTGGCGTTTATCCAGGCGAAGGTTCCCCGGCTGGCGTGGGTCGCCGGACCCTGCTTGTCGATGACGGTGACGGAAGCCCCCGCCCTGGCGAGGTGATATGCGATCGACGCGCCGACGATTCCCGCTCCCGCGACCACGACGCGCGGTTGATTCGTTTCGGTTGGGCTTTGCCCGCAGCCGCCGAGCGCGGCGGCCACGAGCGATTTCAGCAGTGTCCGTCGGTCCATGCCGAACAGGAAAGAGTTGGTAGCGGGGGCAGGATTTGAACCTACGACCTTCGGGTTATGAGCCCGACGAGCTGCCAGACTGCTCCACCCCGCAACAAATTATGGGCTGGCCAAGGTGTGAAAGTATAGTGACTGGCCCGCGGAACGTCAAGAATTCGACCCCCCGGATTTCGACACCCGGCGGACCGGGCCTACCCGAGAACGTCCTTGCCGCCGTCGTCCATTTTTTCCGGCCGGGTCCAATATGCGTACTGGGGCGTCCAGTCGTCGAAGCCGAGGCCCGCCATGGCGAGCAGGTTCCAGGTCGAACAGTAGAGGTCGCCGGGACCGAAGATGCTGGAGTTGAGGCGGGTTATCCGGTCGCCGTCGCGCTTGTAGGTGACCACGCCCGGGTAGTTGTCGCTGCCTTCGCTCACGGTTTGTTCCTTGATGTAGTCCCCGCCGCCGTGGGAAGCAAGCCGGAAGCGCCAGCCGCGGCTGTTCGCCATGCGCCGCTGCAATTCCGGCGCGTCTTTCGATACCAGCGCGACCGCCATGGCCGATTCGAGATGCGGGAGGATGCCGTTCAGGCCGTCCGCCCACATCGTGCAATAGCGGCAGCCCTGCCCCATGTTGTGGATCAGCAGCAACTTGTCCCGCCCCCCGAACAGTTCGAGCAAGGAGACTTCGCCATGTTCGGCGGCAAAGCTGTAATTGGGAACCTCGTCCCCGGAGTTGCTTCGCTGCAGACTTTCGAGTTCCCCGATGAGATCGAAAATCTGCTTCTGAAGCTCCGCGATGCGTTCGCTTGACATGGTTTGCGCCCCCTGCATATAGACTTTCGTGGGTTGCGATTATGATTGTGTTGGGAAACAGTCGTCAACACGCTGGCCTGCCCTGATGTTCGTTCTGACCCGGCGATGCCGATCACCGATTCTCCAAGGATTTATTCACTAAAAATTGCCTACTTTTGGTGAATGCGCGCGGACGCCCACATAGCTCCGATCCTGCCTCAGCAACAGTGTAGAATTCCGTTCAAGCAGTTCCCGCAAGCCAATTGACCGATTGCATTAATCGGCACATAATCAAGTCAGTCAGAACTAAATTGATTTTCGTTGGAGACCGATTATGTCGGCTGTACGGGAAAGACTGGCGCGGGAAGCCGCCTCGCGCGGAAAGTACGCCCCGCTCTACCGTTACTTGTTGGCGCTGACTGCGATAGATTGGCGTACTTCTTTTTCCGAACTCGAGGCAATTCTGGGATTCCAGTTGCCGAATTCGGCGCGCCTGTATCGTCCCTGGTGGTCCAATCAGAACCGCGGCGCCGGGCATAGTCACGCGCTTGCCTGGAGCGCGGCTGGATGGAAAACCCGGGCCGTGGACCTTGAAGCGGAAACGCTTGTCTTTGAACGCATGCAAGGGTCTTCCGCCAGCCTCGATCATTCCACGAGAGGCGGAAAATTCAACCTGGACAAACTGTGGCCCGCCATACCCGGCGGTTCCTGGCCACCGGGCTTCAGCGTCAGCCGCGAGCAGATTTACGACGAATCCGGTCGATTGACCGGTGGCCCGCAAGACGAACAGGCAAATGGCGGTTGAACCTTCGCGTGTTTCTGGATACGAACATTTTGGTCCATGCGCGGTTCAGTGCGGCTTCCGGCCATGATCTCGCCCGTGAGCGGATGCAACAGGTCGGGACGAGCGGAGAAGCGCTGCGAATCAGCCGTCAGGTAATGCGGGAATACCTGGCCACAGTGACCCGCCCCCAACCCTGGTCGCCTCCGATTCCGATGGAATTGGCCCTTTCTGACATTGCCAGACTTGAGGGCACTTTCGATATCCTGGAAGACGGCCCGCAAGTAACCAAAATGCTAACGGCCTTATGCCGCGAGTTTCCAGCCGGCGGAAAGCAGATACACGATGCGAACATCGCCGCGACGATGCTGGCGCATGGAGAACGCCGCTTGCTTACATTAAGCGCCGCCGATTTTCGCCGCTACGGCGACCGCATCGAATTGATTGGCCTGGGGTAGAAATTATCCGCCCGAAAGCCACCAGAGGAACGCATGGGCACCCAGTAGAAACTGCGATTTATTGGCCTTCCCATGAAGCCAGTTCATCCTCGGGAAGCGGGTCGAAAAAGCTGTTCGGGAAGGCGATCTTGCCTTTCAGGACATCGGGCTGACGCATACCCTTGGCTTTGCAGGCAACAAGGCGCGCAACAGGTTTGCCGCGACGTGCGATTACCACATCCTCGCCCGCTTCCGCGCGGACCATCAATCGGGAAAGCTGGGCTTTGGCCTGATAGACATTCACAATGTACATGGGTATCCGCCTCGCTCGGCGCATCTGGCTTGAAATTAAGCTAGAGCCAGCAATATACCAAGTCGCTGGCGATTGGCGCGTAAATTTGGTGCCGAAGGCCGGACTTGAACCGGCACGGCCGTGGGCCACTACCCCCTCAAGATAGCGTGTCTACCAATTCCACCACTTCGGCACTGGTCACTCAGTTGTCGCTCCCCGGGAGTTGCGGCACGTCGTCCGGGGATGGTTCGTCGGTCTGCGGCGGCGCGCCGTCCGGAGCGAGGTCCGGCGCCGGCAATGTGTCGTCGGCGAGGTTCGCGTCGAGTTGCGGCAACTCGTCGGCGGTGAGGGATTGCTCGAGCACGGACTGCTCAAGCAATTCCGGGTTGGCGATCGGCAGGCCCGAAGGGTCGGCAAGTTGCGACTGGCCGCGGGCGTAGATCGCGAGCATCAGGCTGGTGCCGTAGAACGCCACCGCCGCCACCGTGGTCGCCCGCACGAGGAAGCTGCCGCTGCCGGAGGAGCCGAAAACGGTTTGCGACGCGCCGGCCCCGAACGAGGCGCCCGCGTCCGCGCCCTTGCCTTGCTGCAGCATCACGAGACCGACGATGGCCACAGCCACGACGACGTGAAAGACGACTACCAATGTTTGCATGTTCAGCTACCCGCGCTGGTACAGATGGTGATGAATTCTCCCGCTTTCAGCGAAGCGCCTCCGACCAGACCACCATCGATGTCCGGCCGGGCGAACAGCTCGTGCGCGTTGGCGGCGTTGATACTGCCACCGTAAAGGATGCGGACTCCGCCCGCAATCTCCTCGTCTTGGGTCGCCAGCCGCTCGCGCAGCATCGCGTGCACCGCCTGAGCCTGTTCCGGCGTCGCCGGCGTGCCGCTGCCGATGGCCCAGACCGGCTCGTAGGCGATCACGGCGCCGCGCATGGCTTCCATTCCCGTCTTGTCCGTCACGGCGTCGAGTTGGCGCGAAACGACTTCGCCGGTTGCGCCGGCATCGCGTTCGGCCCGTGTTTCCCCGACGCAAAGTATGGGGATCAGGCCGCTTTCCCTCGCCGCGGCGAACTTGTCCGCAACCTCGGCATCCGTTTCTCCCAGCTTGCCCCGACGCTCCGAGTGCCCGAGAATGACGAACTCGGCGCCGCAATCCACCAGCATCGAAGCGGATGTCTCCCCGGTCATCGCGCCTTCCGCGAGCCCGTACAGATTCTGCGCTCCGGGCCGGATGTTGCTGCCGGCCAGTGCCGCGACCGTCTCGCCCAGATGGAGATGCGCCGGGCAAACGGCGATGTCGACCCGGCTCGCGAGACTTTGCAGGGCGGGCTTGACGTCATCGAGCAATTGCCTGTTTCGCGCCAGGGAGCCATGCATCTTCCAGTTGGCGACTACGAGTTTTCGGCGCATGTTTCCCGCTTTCCGGGTACTGGACCTGGGCCGTGAAAAAAGGGCGCTAATGTTAGCCGAGAGCTTGGTTGGGCGCAATCCCAGGGAGATTCTGCGACAAAACGGCAGGATTGCCGTTTTGGACAGCGCGCGGCGCTGCCCCGAAGGGGCGAAGGGCAGGATGCCCTGAGTCACTACGCTTCGCTTCGCGCAGAATGACTTTTTAGGCCTGCACCGCTTGAGTCGCTGTCTGGCGGGCTGAGTTCAGCGGGCGTGCGAGGCAGGAAGCCGAGCCCGAAGCCTACAGGGATGTATTCACGGCGTCCGCTGAACTCAGCCCGCCAGATGGCGACGGTTCGAAGCCGCGCGGCAGACGTGAGCACGCTCACCGCAAGTCAAAATGAGAATTGCCGTGTGTTAATGGGCCTGTTGGGCGACGAGTTCGGACAACTCGTTGGCGAGCGCTTCGACGCGCTCGGCGTCCTCGCCTTCGACCATGACGCGAACGACGGGTTCGGTGCCCGATGGACGCAGCAGCACCCGGCCATTGCCGCCGAGTTTGCGCTCGACTTTCGATACCGCGTCCCGCACCGCCGGGCTCGCGGTCGGGTCGGCGCCGTTGGCGACCTTGACATTGACCATCGACTGCGGAAATTTCCGCATGCCGCGGCACAGTTCGGCCAGCGACTGTTCGAAGCCGACGATCGCGGCAAGCGTCTGCAAGGCCGATACGATGCCGTCGCCGGTCGTATTGAGATCGGTGATGATGATGTGGCCCGAAGATTCGCCGCCCAGGCCCCAGCCGCGCCCGGCCAGTTCCTGCATGACGTAGCGGTCGCCCACGGGGCTGCGGGCGAACGGGATTTTCAGATCGCCGAGCGCGAGTTCGAGCCCGAGGTTGCTCATCTGCGTGCCGACGACGCCGCCGAACGCCAGACCTTCGCGTTGCCGGTTGCGCGCGATCGCGTAGAGAATCTCGTCGCCGTCGACGATGCGGCCGCCATGGTCGACCATGATGACGCGGTCGCCGTCGCCGTCGAAGGCGATGCCGAGGTCCGCGCCGGACTCCAGCACCTGGCGCACAAGATTCTCCGGCATGGTCGAACCGCCTTCCTTGTTGATGTTCAGTCCGTTGGGAGATACGCCGATGGCGCCGACTTCTGCGCCGAGTTCCTCGAACACGTTCGGCGCGATATGGTAAGTCGATCCGTGGGCGCAATCGACGACGATCTTCAGGCCGGACAATTTCAGGCTCGGACCGATCGTGCTCTTGCAAAATTCGATATAGCGCCCGGCGGCGTCGCTGACCCGGGAAGCCTTGCCGATGGTTTCCGAGGGGACCGTGGTCATCTCCTTTCGGAGTTCGGCTTCGATGGCGAGTTCGATCGAATCGGGCAATTTCGCGCCCCGCCCGGAGAAAAACTTGATGCCGTTGTCGTGGAAGGAGTTGTGCGAGGCGCTGATGACGATGCCGGCCTGGGCGCGCAAGGTGCGGGTCAGATAGGCGATGGCCGGGGTCGGCATGGGTCCGAGCAGGCTGATGTCGACGCCGGCGGCGGTTACGCCCGCTTCCAGCGCCGCTTCGAACATGTAGCCCGATATGCGGGTGTCCTTGCCGATCAGAATCCTGTTGCGGCCGTTGCCGATGCCGCCGAAGACCTTGCCCGCGGCCCAGCCGAGTTTCAGCATGAAATCCGGAGTGATCGGCGCAGTGCCCACTCTGCCGCGAATGCCGTCGGTGCCGAAATAGCGTTTGCCGTTGCCGCCCATGCCCGTATCCGCCAAATCAGGATTCTTCCAAAAGCGTTGAGTGTACTCCAATCGCATCCACCGTGGCAGCCACATCGTGGCTGCGGATGATGCGCGCGCCGCCGTGCAAGGCGAGCATGACGGCGGCGATGGAGCCGGGCAGCCGCTGTTCGGGCGCGCGGCCGGTGGCGGCGCCGATCATCGATTTGCGCGAGAGCCCGGCGAGTACCGGATGGCCGAACTCGGTGAATCGCCGCAGCTCGCGCAGCAATGTGAAATTGTGCCGCGTGTTCTTGCCGAAGCCGAATCCGGGGTCGATGACGATGCGCCCCGGGTCGATTCCCGCCTCGATGGCGGCGTCCGCCCGCAGGCGCAGGAAGTCGGCGACTTCGGCAACGACGTCCCCGTATTCCGGCTCTTCCTGCATGGTGTCCGGTGCGCCGCGCATATGCATGAGGCAAACGGCCGTGTCCGTCCCCGCCGCGGCCTCGACGGCGCCAGGCCGGCGCAAGGCCCTCACGTCGTTGATCATGCCGGCGCCGGCCGCGGCGGCGGCCCGCATCACTTCGGGCGAACTCGTATCGACGGAAACGATCGCATCCAGGCGCGCGAGCAACGCTTCCAAAACGGGCAGCACCCGGTCCAACTCTTCCTGGAGCGGCACTTCGCGCGCGCCGGGGCGGGTCGATTCGCCGCCGATGTCGATCAGCCGGGCGCCTTCGGCAAGCATGCCGTCCGCCCGCCGCAGGGCCTTGTCGATATCTATCCTGAACTTTCCGTCGCGGGCCGCGCCGAGGCTCGCGCCGTCATAAAAGGAATCGGGAGTCAGATTGAGGACGCCCATGCAAACCGGGCGCGACAGGTCGAGGCTGCCTTGCGCGGTGCTCAGCGTTGTGGCCACGGGGTTAAGAGAAGTGGTCAAGAAAAGTGGTCGGGAATGCGGTCGGGAATGCGGTCGGAAACGATCAATGCTCCGCTGCGGGATCGCCTATCTTGCCCGATTGTCCGGAGTTGCCCCGGGTTTTCTTCGGCGCGGGTTCGGCGCTTTCGTCCGCGTCGCCGTCATCGGACCAGTCCGCGGGCGGCCGCGGTTTCTTGCGCGCCATGATGTCGTCGATCTGGTCGGTGTCGATGGTCTCGTATTCCATCAGCGCGTCTTTCATCAATTCGAGAATGTCGCGGTTCTCTTCCAGGATCTCCTTCGCCCTCGCATAGCATTCGTCGACAATCCTGCGCACTTCGCGGTCGATGGCGATGGCGGTATCGACCGAAACCGTCTTCGCCTGATGCGCCGCCGAACGGCCGAGAAAGACTTCGCCTTCGTCCTCGGAGTAAAGCAGCGGGCCGAGTTCTTCGGTCAGTCCCCACTTGGTCACCATGTTGCGGGCCATCTCGGTGGCGCGCTGGATGTCGTTGGAGGCGCCGGTGGTGACGCCTTCCTTGCCGAGGGTCATCTCCTCGGCGATGCGGCCGCCGTACAGACTGCAGATCTGGCTGAGAATCGCGCGCTTGCTGATGCTGTAGCGGTCTTCCTCGGGCAGGAACATGGTCACGCCAAGGGCGCGGCCGCGGGGAATGATGCTGACCTTGTAAACCGGATCGTGTTCGGGCATGAGCCTGCCGACGATGGCGTGGCCCGCTTCGTGATACGCGGTGTTGACGCGTTCCTTTTCCGACATGACCATGGACTTGCGCTCGGCGCCCATCATGATCTTGTCCTTGGCTTTCTCGAATTCTTCCATGGTCACGAGACGGCGGTTGGCGCGGGCGGCGAACAGCGCCGCCTCGTTCACGAGATTGGCGAGGTCGGCGCCGGAGAAGCCCGGCGTGCCGCGGGCGATGACCGAGGCCTCGACGCGCTCGTCGATGGGCACGTTGCGCATGTGCACCTTGAGGATCTGTTCCCGGCCGCGGATGTCGGGCAGGCCGACGACGACCTGGCGGTCGAAGCGACCGGGGCGCAGCAGCGCCGGGTCGAGCACGTCGGGCCGGTTGGTCGCGGCCATTACGATGATGCCGTCATTGCCTTCGAAACCGTCCATTTCGACGAGCAACTGGTTCAGCGTCTGCTCGCGTTCGTCGTGACCGCCGCCGAGTCCGGCGCCGCGGTGGCGGCCCACCGCGTCGATCTCGTCGATGAAGATGATGCAGGGCGATTGTTTCTTCGCCTGGTCGAACATGTCGCGCACCCGCGAGGCGCCGACGCCGACGAACATTTCGACGAAGTCCGAGCCGGAAATCGAGAAAAACGGCACCTTGGCTTCGCCGGCGATCGCCTTGGCCAGCAGGGTCTTGCCGGTGCCGGGCTGGCCCACCATGAGCACGCCGCGGGGAATGCGCCCGCCGAGGCGCTGGAATTTGTCGGGCTCGCGCAGGAAGTCGACGAGTTCCTTCACGTCTTCCTTGGCTTCGTCGACGCCGGCGACATCGGCGAAGGTCACCTTGATCTGGTCCTCGCCGAGCAATTTCGCCTTGCTTTTGCCGAAGGACATCGGCCCGCCCTTGCCGCCGACGCCGCCGCCCTGCATCTGCCGCATGAAAAAGAAGAACAGCGCCAGCAGGATCAGCACCGGGAACCCGGCCACCAGCAATTGCGCCCAGATGCTTTGCCGTTCGGGTTCGCGGCCGATTACTTCAACGTTGTTCTCGAACAGGTCTTCGAGCAGTTGGGCATCGCCGATCGATGGCAGGGTCGTGCGGAATCGGGAGCTGTCGTGGCGAACGCCGGTCAGATTGATGCCGGAGAACTCCACCGACCGCACGCGTCCGGAGTTCACATCGCGGATGAAGTCCGAATAGACGATGGCGTCCTCGCTCGTTCCCTGATTGATGTTGTTGAACACCGTCAGCAATACGGCTGCGATGATCATCCACAAGATCAGGTTCTTTACCACATCGTTCAAGGCTGTGCCTCCTCGGGCGAAGCCCGGCTCACATCGCCGCCACTACCGCAGAATCTCAATTCTGCCCATGAAATCCACTTGCGAGCAAGTACATTTCGCTCGAACGCGCCCGGGACGCATCCGGTTTGCGGGTTTTCACGGCCGCGAATCCGGACTTGAGGGCCGCCCGGAACCGTTCGCAGCCGGCGCCTTGGAAGACCTTGACCAGCAGGCTTCCGCGCGGCGCGAGCACATGTTGCGCGAGGTCGAGCGCAAGTTCCGCGAGTTCCATGGCGCGGGGCTGGTCGACTTCCTTCATACCACTCATATTGGGGGCCATGTCCGAAATTACAAGATCGGCCGCCGCGCCCCCGAGCCGTTCCAGCACCCGGTCCAACACTTCCGCCTCGCTGAAATCTCCCCGCACGAATTCGACGCCGGCGATCGGCGCCACGGGCAGCAGATCGACGGCGATCACCTTGCCGCCGGCGCCGACCGCCCCGCGCGCGACCTGGGACCAGCCGCCGGGCGCGGCGCCGAGATCGACAACGGTCATTCCCGGCCTTAACAGGCGGTCCCTGCGCTGTATCTCAAGCAACTTGGCGCTCGCCCGGGAGCGATAGCCCTGTTCCCTGCTGCGCTTCACATGCGGGTCGGAAAGATGCTCCCGCAGCCATCGTTTGCTGGACTTTTTTCCGGATTGGGACCGGCTCATGACGATTGCCGATAAATACGCGACCGGCGCACTTACAGATGTTTTACGGAATCGATTTCGAATTCGATACTGCCCGCCGGGGCCTCCACCACGACTTCATCGCCTTCCAACCTGCCCATCAGCGCCCGGGCGATGGGCGAAACCACGGAGATTTTGCCGGAAGCCACGTCGGCTTCGTCCTCGCCGACAATCTGGTAGGTCACGTTTTCCTCGGTGCCCAGGTTGAACAGCGTAATGGTGGACCCGAAGATGACCTTGCCCGAATGTTCGATCCGGGTAATGTCGATCACCTCGGCTTCGGCCAGCTTGCGTTCGATCTCGGTGATGCGCCCCTCGCAGAAACTCTGCTGCTCGCGGGCGGCGTGATATTCGGCGTTTTCCCGCAGGTCGCCATGCTCCCGCGCCTCCGCGATGGCGGCGGAGATCGACGGACGGACGACGGTCTTGAGACGTTGCAATTCTTCCCGCAACTTCTTTTCGCCCGTGACTGTCATTGGCGTGCGCATGAGTGGACCCCGTGTGTGCTGCCAAGTGAATTTTCAGCCGAGTTCGGCGTGCAAGTGCTGAATCGTGTAGACGGACATGTCGTCACCGAACTGCAAGGCGTCGCAGACCGCGAAAGCGCCGGCGATCGTCGTCGTGCAGAAGACGTCGTGGCGGAGCGCCGTACTCCGGATCGTGGACGAATCCGCTATTGCCTGCCTGCCCTCGGTGGTGTTGAAAACCAGTTCGATTTCGTCGTTTTTTAGCATATCGACGATATGGGGTCTACCTTCGGCGACCTTGTTGACCCGCTTCACCGGGATGCCGGCGGTTTCCAGCACCCTGGCGGTGCCCCGGGTCGCGGCCAGTTTGTAGCCGAGATCAAGCAGCCGGTTGGCGACTTCCTCGACGTAAACCTTGTCCGGATCCCGCACGCTGATGAAGGCCGTGCCCGATTTCTCGATTACGGCGCCGGCCGCGAGTTGCGCCTTGCCGTAAGCTTCGGCGAATGTTGCGCCGACGCCCATGACTTCTCCCGTGGACTTCATTTCGGGGCCGAGGATCGGGTCCACGCCGGGAAACTTGTTGAACGGAAAAATCGCTTCCTTCACGGCGAAGGTCGAGGGAATGATTTCCTTGGTGAAACCCTGTTCGGCGAGGCTCTTGCCGATCATGCAGCGGGCCGCGACCTTGGCCAGGGACGCGCCGATGCACTTGGAAACGAAAGGCACCGTGCGCGACGCCCGCGGGTTGACCTCGATCAGGTAGACCTCGCCGTCCTGGTAGGCGAGCTGGGTGTTCATCAGCCCCACGACGCCGAGTTCCAGCGCCAGGGCGGAAACCTGCTCGCGGATTTTCTGCTGCACGTCCCCGGGCAGATTGTACGGCGGCAGCGAGCAGGCGGAATCGCCCGAGTGGATGCCCGCCTGCTCGATATGCTGCATGATGGCGCCGACGATGACTTTCTCGCCGTCGCTCACGATGTCCACGTCGATCTCGATCGCCGCGCTGAGGAAATAGTCGAGCAGCACCGGGCTTTCGTTGGAGACCTTGACCGCGTCGCGCATGTAGCGCTTCAGTTCGGTTTCGTTGTAGACGATTTCCATCGCCCTGCCGCCGAGCACCCAGGAAGGCCGCACCACCAGCGGATAGGAAATGTCGCGCGCCGCCGTCAGCGCCTCCTCGACGCTGCGCACCGTGCGGTTGGGCGGCTGCGTCAGCTTCAGCTTGCGGATCAGTTGCTGGAAGCGTTCGCGGTCCTCGGCGCGGTCGATGGCGTCGGGCGGCGTGCCGATGATCGGCGCGCCGATGCCTTCGAGTTGCTTGACGAGGTTGAGCGGTGTCTGGCCGCCGAATTGCACGATGACGCCTTCGGGCTTTTCGAGTTCGATGATTTCGGCCACATCCTCGAAGGTGAGCGGCTCGAAGAAGAGCCGGTCGGAAATGTTGTAGTCCGTGGAGACGGTTTCGGGATTGCAATTGACCATGATGGTCTCGTAACCGTCTTCGCGCATCGCCAGCGCGGCATGCACGCAGCAATAATCGAACTCGATGCCCTGGCCGATGCGGTTCGGCCCGCCGCCGAGCACCATGATCTTCCGGCGCGTCGAGGGATTGGCCTCGCATTCCTCCTCGTAAGTGGAATACATGTACGCCGTGGTGGAATCGAACTCGGCCGCGCAGGTGTCGACGCGCTTGAAAACCGGGCGCACACCCAGTTCATGGCGCCGCGCCTGGACTTCCTCCTCGCCCCCGCCTTCACGGGAATCGAGCAATTGCGCCAGACGGCGGTCGGAGAATCCGTCGCGCTTGAGCCGGAACAACTCCCGCGCGGAAAGTTCTTCGAGTTTCCTGCCGTCCAGCGCCTGTTCCTGTTTGACCAGATCCTCGATCTGGACGAGGAACCACGGATCGATGCCGGAAAGCCCGGCGACTTTCTTGAGCGACCAGCCGTAGCGGAAGGCTTCGGCGACATACCAGAGCCTTTGCGCGCCGGCCTCGGTCAACTCCCGGGTCAACTTGACCTTGATGTTGTCGGCGCCGCGGTCGAGTATCGGCTCAAGGCCGCAAACGCCCACTTCCAGTCCGCGCAACGCTTTTTGCAGGGATTCCTTGAAAGTGCGGCCGATCGCCATGACTTCGCCCACCGACTTCATCTGGGTCGTGATGCGGTCGTTGGCTTCGGGGAATTTCTCGAAAGTGAAACGCGGGATCTTGGTCACCACGTAGTCGATGCTCGGCTCGAAGGAAGCCGGCGTGACGCCGCCGGTAATCTCGTTGCGCAATTCGTCGAGGGTGTAGCCGACGGCAAGTTTCGCCGCCACCCGGGCGATGGGAAATCCGGTCGCCTTGGAGGCGAGCGCCGAGGAGCGCGACACGCGCGGATTCATTTCGATGACGACCAGCCGGCCGTCATCGGGATTCACCGCGAATTGCACGTTCGAGCCGCCGGTTTCCACGCCGATCTCGCGCAGCACGGCGATCGCCGCGTTGCGCATGATCTGGTATTCCTTGTCGGTCAGGGTCTGGGCGGGCGCGACGGTGATCGAATCTCCGGTGTGGACGCCCATGGCGTCGAGATTCTCGATGGGACAGACGATGATGCAATTGTCGTTGCGGTCCCGCACGACTTCGAGTTCGAACTCCTTCCAGCCGATCAGCGACTCGTCGATCAGCAATTCATTGGTGGGGGACAATTCCAGGCCGCGCGAGCAGATTTCCTCGAATTCCTCGCGGTTGTAGGCAATGCCGCCGCCGGTTCCGCCGAGCGTGAAGGAGGGCCGGATAATGCACGGAAAGCCGATCTGCCCAAGCGCCTCGAACGCCTGTTTCATGTCGTGGGCCATGCCGTGGCGCGGGGTCTCGAGGCCGATGGCCTTCATCGCCTTGTCGAACAGTTCCCGGTCTTCCGCCTTGTCGATGGCTTCCCGGCTGGCGCCGATCAACTCCACGCCGTATTTCTTCAACACGCCCATGCGGTTGAGATCGAGCGCGCAATTGAGCGAGGTCTGTCCGCCCATGGTCGGCAACAGCGCGTCCGGGCGTTCGCGCTCGATGATCTTTTCTACGATGGACCAGGTGATCGGTTCGATGTAGGTGGCGTCCGCCATGGCCGGATCGGTCATGATCGTGGCGGGATTCGAATTCACGAGAATGACGCGAAAACCCTCTTCCTTGAGCGCGCGGCAGGCCTGTACGCCGGAATAATCGAACTCGCAGGCCTGCCCGATGATTATGGGCCCGGCGCCGATGATCAGAATGCTCTCGATGTCAGTGCGCTTGGGCATGGCCGCTCATCAGCTCGATGAAATGGTCGAACAGGGGCGAGGCGTCGTGGGGACCGGGACTCGCCTCGGGGTGCCCCTGGAACCCGAACGCGGGTTTTTCCCGATGGGCCAGTCCTTGCAGGCTGCCGTCGAACAGCGAGCGGTGCGTGCAGCGCAGATGCTCCGGCAGGCTTTCCTCATCGACCGCGAAGCCGTGATTCTGGCTCGTGATCAGTACCGTGCCGTCATCCAGGTTGCGCACGGGATGATTGGCGCCGTGATGTCCGTGGGGCATTTTCACCGTGCGCGCGCCGCCGGCGAGTCCGAGCAACTGATGTCCGAGGCAGATGCCGAACAGCGGAATGCCGGCCTCGAGCAACTCCCCGACGGCGGCGATGGCGTAATCGCAGGGCTCGGGGTCGCCGGGCCCGTTGGAAAGAAAGACGCCGTCGGGCCGCATGGCCAGCACTTCCGCGGCCGGCGTCATCGCCGGCACGACGGTCACCGCGCAGCCGCGCGAAGCCAGTAGACGCAGAATGTTCCGCTTGACGCCGAAGTCGTAGGCGACGACGCGGAAGCGGCTTTCCCCGGCGGGCCGGTAACCGGCGCCGAGCGCCCAGTGCCCCTGGTCCCATTCGAAACTTTCCGCAACGCTGACCTCCCTGGCCAGGTCCATGCCCTTCAGACCGGGAAAGGCGCGGGCTTCGGCGAGCGCCCGCTCCGCGCCTCCCCGGTCAAGTTCGGGGCCCGACAGCAGGCAACCGTTCAACGAGCCTTTTTCGCGCAAAATGCGCGTCAGCCGGCGCGTATCGATATCGGCGACCGCGACCACGTCCCGGGCGCGGAGGAAATCCTCCAGCGTCTGCTGGCAACGGAAATTGCTCGCGAGCAGCGGCAGATCGCGGATGACAAGCCCGGCGGCCCAGACCCTGGCCGACTCGTCGTCCTCGGAATTGGCGCCGGTATTGCCGATGTGGGGATAGGTAAGGGTAACGATCTGGCGCGCGTAGGATGGGTCGGTCAAAATTTCCTGGTAACCCGTCATCGCGGTATTGAAAACGACTTCGCCACTGCTGCATCCCTGTGCGCCGATGGCGACGCCCTCGAACAGATTTCCGTCTTCAAGGGCCAGAATCGCGGATTTTTCCAACGTTTGCTCCAGTCAGAAACGCGGAACGCGGGCACAAAAAAGCGGAATGGAGATTGCTCCGTTCCGCATTCAGAAACAGCCCGCCCGCTTCATGTCATTGAGGCTGTCCCCACAGGTTTCAGCATTCCACATACTGAGAGGGCATTCTAGGAAGAATCGCCGCGCCTGTCTACCAAGTGGCTTCGATCCGTCGCCGCCGGGCCGGGGCGAGTACAGCGGACGCCGCAAATACGTCCCTGATGGCTCCGGGCTCGGCGTCCTGCCTCGCACGCACGCTGTACTCGCCCCGGCCCGGCGGCGACTCACATTGCGCATGACCGACGATTCTTGGATTCTAGTTGGGTCGATTACTTGAAAATGTCGCGCATAGTGTAGAGGCCGGGGGGTTTGTCGGCTAGCCAGCGGGCGGCGCGGAGGGCGCCGTTGGCGAAGGTCATGCGGCTGGAGGCTTTGTGGCTGATTTCCAGACGTTCGCCGGGGCCGGCGAAGATGACGGTGTGCTCGCCGACGATGTCGCCGCCGCGTATGGTGGCGAAGCCGATGGTTTCGCGCGGGCGCTCGTCGCCGATGCCTTCACGGCCGAACACGGCGCAGGCGTCGAGGTCGCGGCCGAGTGCTTTGGCGACGGCCCGGCCCATTGCCAGCGCCGTGCCGGAAGGCGCGTCTTTCTTGTGGCGGTGGTGGGCTTCGATGATTTCGACGTCGAAGTCCCCGCCGAGCGTTGCCGCGGCGGTTCGCAACAGATCGAGACTCAGGTTGACGCCGATGCTCATGTTCGGTGAATGCAGGACGGCAACGCTTTCCGCCGCGGCGGCTAGCAGCTTGTGATGCTCCGGGCCGAGTCCGGTGGTGCCTGTCACGAGCGGGCGGCCGTGTTCGCGGCAATGGGCCGCGTGGGCGGCGAGCGCCGGGGGGCAGGTGAAATCGATCAGCACGTCGAAATCCGCTTCGCATCGCGCGAGCGAGTCCGCGGCGGCCACGCCCGCTTCCCTGCCCGCGGCCAGCAGGCCCACATCCATTCCGAGCGCCGGGTCTCCGGCTTCGACGGTGGCGGCGCGCAGGCAAATGTCCGGGCCGCCTTCCATGACTGCTCGGACCAGGTTCTTGCCCATGCGTCCGGCTGCGCCCGCGATGGCGATCTTCAACATGATCCAGCGATTTCCGGGAAGAATTGGGCCGCTATGCTAACGCCCCTTGCGGCGGCGCTTCAATACAAATCGACAGGTTGAAGCGCGCCGCGAATAATTCAACTTCATACGTTGAATTTGATGGGAAAAACGGGCACACTCGGTTCGTTCCGAGTCTGACTGACTTCGTGGCGTTGGTCGCCGTCGGCTTTCCGGTTAATCGATTTTTCGAGGTTGAATTCAATTGTCCAAGGAACGGAATGCCTCTGGAATGCCGATAGAAAACAGCGGAAACCTGGACTGGGACGACTTGCTCGCCCATCTGTACGACGATGTCTTCTACCTCGCGCTCAAGTTATGCCGGTCAAGGGCGCAGGCGGAAGATCTGGCACAGGAGACCCTGCTCCGCGCCTGGCGTTACCATCACACCTTGCGCGACGCGGGTTCCGCCAAGTCATGGCTGTTCGCCATTCTCAGGAACGAGAACAGCCGCCGTTTCGGGCGGTATCGAACCGACTTGCAGGATATCGACGACATCGCCGCGCGGGCCGCCCGCGACTCCGAACCCGACCGGGGCGCCGAATCCCACCTGTTGCACAGGGCCATCGCCGAACTTGGCGAGCATTACCGCGAACCCTTGATGATGCAGGTCTTCGGCGGCTACACGGGCAAGGAAATCGCCGCGCGGCTCAATCTGAACGACAATACCGTCATGACGCGGCTGTTCAGGGCCAGAGCCCAACTCTCCCGGAAGCTCGAGCTTGAAACCTGAACGCGGAGCCCGGAAACCGCTGCCGACCCTGTGTCTGGTTTGCCGCCGCGCGCTGCTGGGGGCCTACAGCCTCTGCCGGAACTGCGAAGCCGAGCTGCCGTGGCTGGGAAAGGTCTGCGGCCGCTGCGGCGAAGAATTGAATGAATCCGGCGCCAACTTCTGTTCCCGCTGCCTGCTGCACCCGCCCGAGTTCGACTCCTGCCACGCGCCGTTCGCGTACCGCCCCCCGGTGGACAAATTGATCGTCGACTACAAGTTCAACGCGGACTTCGCCAGCGGCTACGCCTTGAGCCGAATCCTGGCCAGATTCATGATCCGGCGCTGGCGCGGGGGCAAGGTTCCGGACTTGCTGCTGCCGGTGCCCCTGCACACATCGCGGCTGCGCCGGCGGGGCTTCAATCAGGCGCTGGAAATCGCCAGGGTGCTGGCGGCCGAGAGCGGAACGCCGCTCCGCCCCCGCGGCCTGCGCAAGTTGCGGCCCTCGCCGCCGCAAACCGAGATGGGAGGCGCCCGCGAACGCGGCGCGAATATCCGGGCTTCCTTCGGGCTTGCGCGCGATCCGGCGATTCGCAATGCGCGCCGCGTCGCGCTGGTCGACGACGTGGTGACCACCATGAGTACGGCGTCGGAAATCGCCCGCATGCTCAAGCAGGCGGGAGTGGAGGAAATCGAGGTTTGCTGTCTGGCCCGCGCCGCGCTTTGACCGGAATCTAGCTCGCGGCACATGGATGCGCCGCCGGTTTCGATGGGTGAAGACAAGCGTTTTCGAAGCGCAGCTTCGAGCGCAGCCGCAACGACACGGAGCTATGCTCCGTGGCCGGAGCAAGCCATTGAAAGCGGTAGAGAAAAATTTCAGGAAGAAATTTTTCGGAACTAAAATTGATACTTCAGCCGACCGTAGGCAACGCGTCCGTTCTGATCGAGGACGCGGGTCGCGGAATTGAGGATCTGCATGGTCTTGCGATCGAAAACGTTCTGGATGCCGAAGGAAATTACGGCGCGGTCGTTCGACCCGGCCGCCATGCGATAGCCGTATTCGAGGTCCACGGTGGTGATGTTGTCGACCAGATCGTTGATCTCCTCCATGCCCAGTTCGGACAAGTCCCGGGAAGAATCGAAATAGCGCGTGATCGCGGTCGCGGTGTGATTGCCGAACTCCCAGCTCAGCTTCAGATTGCTGCGCAGGTCCGGCGTGGTCAGTTTCGCCGGTGGCAGATTGCCGTTCACCGCTTCGAGCAGGCCTTCGGTGTTGTAGAAATCCCGCACGTAGCTCGCCCTGGTGCTCAGGGTGAACTGGCCGAACCGGTTCGTATTCCAGGCATAGGCCGCGCCGACGTCGAATCCGCTGCTGCGCAGATTGGGTTGCGGCACGGTGGAGTTCTGCAAGGGCGCCGCGTCGAACTGGCCGCGCCACAAATTGGCGTCGAGCTTGAGGCCTTCCACCGGCGAGGTTTGCAGTCCGAGACTGTAATTGAGGGCGTCTTCCACGAGGCCGTTGCGCAAGTCCCGCGTTGCGGCCGTTCTGACCACCTTGATCAAGCCGCCGGCTTCGTCGGGCATGCTGGCGGGGGCGATGCTGAAACTGATCAGCGCGCGCTCCGCATCCGCGGCAACTTCCTGTCCGTGAACGGAGAGCGCGGGCGCAAGCAGACCGAGCGCGACCACCCGGAGCCAGCGTAACCGTAGCCTGTCGGACCCAGCAAACATCGCTTTATTCAAATCCCACCCATGACAAGGCCGACACCTCCGAGTGCCGACCCGCATATAGGGCCATATACGGGAAACTTTTGCAAGAGAAATTCGCGGCGAGAATTCGCGGCGAATTATCAGCTCCGAACCGTCGCCGCCGGGTGGCGGAGGGTTCAGCGGACGCGCCGAATCCGGTGTTGTGCGGATCCCCCAAAAGCCGCCGTTTCACGCGGAGTTAAGCAAGGTCG
Organism: Pseudomonadales bacterium; assembly: GCA_963664805.2. GTDB lineage: Bacteria > Pseudomonadota > Gammaproteobacteria > Pseudomonadales > Pseudohongiellaceae > UBA9145. The sequence continues at coordinate 2,231,299 of OY761612.1, forward strand.
CCGATGATCTCCGCGGTATTGGATGCGGGCAGCGCCTTGAGCAGCTCAGCTACGGTGCGTGACCGGCCCGGCGCAATCCAGTCCGGCGCCAGTTCGGCGAGGGGGGCGAGCACGAATTCGCGCTCGGCCAGATGCGGATGCGGCAATTGCAAGTCGGCGCCGCGCGCGATCCTCCCGCCCCAGGCGATGAGGTCGAGGTCGAGCGTTCGCGGCGCGTTGCGCGCTGTTCCGCGCCGGCGTCCGAATTCGGCTTCGATTTTTTGCAATTCCTCGAGCAAGGTTCCCGCAGTCAATTCCGGGGGCGGCCATAGCGCCGCCACCGCATTGACGAAATCCGGCGCGCCCGGCGGGCAGTCCTTCGGGCTTGTGCGATAGAGGGAGGAACACAGGGGCTGCCGTGTGCTGAGCCGGCGCAACTCCGCCAGCGCCTGCCGCGCCATCTGTCGCGGCGGGCCGAAACGACCGGGCAGATTCGAACCCACCGCGACGATCGCGGCCTCGGCGAATACCCCGCTATCGATGGCCGGCGGCTGAGTATTCATGCACGGCGTCGACGAAAACCGCCACGTGTTCCGGATCGACCCCGGGCGTGATTCCGTGACCGAGATTGAAGACATGGCCGGGGCCGGAACCGTAGGAGCGCAAAATGGCCGCGACTTCCTTGCGAATGACTTCAGGCGAGGCATAAAGCACCGAAGGATCCATGTTTCCCTGCAAGGCTGTCCCGCGGCCGATGCGCGAGCGGGCGCGGCCAATATCCACCGTCCAGTCCAAACCGACGCAATGGCAGCCGCTGGCGGCGATTTCTTCCAGCCAGAGTCCGCCCTGCTTGGTGAACAGGATGCGGGGCACGATCCGCCCTTCCCGTTCGCCGATCAGGCCGTCGACGACGCGCCGCATGTAGGCCAGGGAGAGTTCGAGATAGGCCGGTGTCGAAAGTATGCCGCCCCAGGTATCGAAGATCTGCACCGCCTGGACGCCGGCGCGGATCTGCGCGTTGAGGTAGTCGGTTACGGCATCCGCGAGTTTGCCGAGCAGCAGGTGGCCGGCTTCGGGATGGTCGTACATGAATTGCTTGGCGCGCCGGAAGTCCTTGCTGCCGCCGCCTTCGATCATGTAGGTCGCAAGCGTCCACGGACTGCCGGAAAATCCGATCAGCGGCACCCTGCCGTTCAGTTCGCGCCGGATCAGGGATACGGCGTCCATGACGTAGCCGAGGTCGTCGCGCGCATCGATAGCCGGCAGCGCTTCCACGTCCGCCACGCCGCGGATCGGCTTGTGGAACCGCGGTCCCTCGCCTTCGGTGAAATGGAGCCCGAGCCCCATGGCGTCGGGAATCGTCAGGATGTCGGAAAAAAGTATCGCCGCGTCGAAGGCGTAGCGCTCCAGCGGCTGCAAGGCGACTTCAGCGGCGAGTTGCGGGTTTTGGCACAGGCTCATGAAGTCGCCGGCGCGTTTGCGGGCGGCGCGATATTCAGGCAGATAACGGCCCGCCTGGCGCATCATCCATACCGGCGTGACATCGACGGGCTTTCTTTCCAGCGCCCGCAAGAAGCGATCGTTTCCGGCAGTCAAGGATTAGGGCTCTCCCTGCTTTCCCGCAAGATTTATTTCCGAATGCACGTTGCTGATACGCCGAACCCACGGCTCCGGATCGCCGAATTCGCCGGCCCGCCGCGCCCGCGCTTCCATGGCGGTCTCCCAATCGGAATAGATTCCGTCAATGACGACGAACCACGGCCCGCGCTGGCGCCGCGTCTCGTAATAACCGTGAATTTCGCCGAGTTGCGAGGCGGCGATGAAGTCGCGCACGCCTTCCTCCGAAGTCGAAGCGATGATCTGCAAGGTGAAGCTGTCGGCGGGCGAGTCAAGCAGCATGCGCTCGAATTCGCTCGGTCCCGGCGATTCGTCCGCGGGCGGCGTCTCCGGCGGCGAAACCGTCGCTTCGGCGCCCGCGGCCGAACCGGCGGCGTCCCGCGCGGGGGCGCCGAGGTCTTCGCGCGCGGTCACGTCCGATTCGGGCCTGACAGGCACGCGCAATGAAATCCGCCGGGGCTCGACGACTTGGGCTTCCGGGGACGCCGACGATTCCGGTTCCATTGCCGGCCAAAAAACAACAACCGCCAGCGCGAGACTCAAGGCGAAGGCATGCAACAAATAGCGGAATTCGGGGCGGTCGGGTCTTTCGCCGTCTTCTTCGCGCGATTCGCGGTCGAGGCGCAAGCCGAAAAAGCGCGCGACCGCGGGCACTTCGTCAGAATTCAGCATCGCGGCCGTCTGGGCGTTGATTTTTCCCGGCAGGCCCGCGGATTGTTGCAGCAGATCGAGTCCGGCCTGGGAAGACAGTGGCAGGGCCTGACCGTAGCCCGCCCGGGCGAGTTTGAGACGGATGTATTCCGCGGTCTCGACCCGATTGAGCGCCGGCAGTTCGTGTATCGCCAACTTGGCGCGGTAGCGCTCGCGCAACCGGGTCTGCAACATTTCCTTCAATTGTTCTTCGCCGAGCAGTACCAGGCGGACCGCCGACCAGCGGTTGCCAAGCAGTCTTTCGACGAGTTTCATGCAATCCGATCCCAGCTCGTGGGCATTGTCGATGACCAGCAGAATCGACTTGCCCGAACGCGCGAGTTCGATGGCGCGTTCGCTGAGCGCATCGAGGCCTTTATTGAGGTCGCGGGGCGGGTCGAGTTCCAGCTTCAGCAACAGATCGCGCAACAGATATTGCGCCGTCGTGAAGAGATCGACCGAAATCAGCACGGGCCGGAAATCGCTCCCGGATCGTTCGCAAAAGCGAAAGGCGAGCCGGGTCTTGCCGCTTCCTTCCGGTCCGACAACGGCATCGAGCGAGACCTGCCTGTCTTCGCCGGCCAACACGGCGAGCAGCAGATTTTCGCGGCCGGCGCCGCCGAAAAAGTCATTCCGCTGAATCCCGCCGTCGAACGGGTCGTACTTCAGCCGCAACTTTTCGATGTATGGTTTCATGAGCCAATTATCCAGGATTCAATGGCTTACGCCATTAAATCCGGCGGCAGAGTCCGGCTTGCGCCGTCAAAGTCCGCGCGAGCAGCGACTCTTCCACCTCGTCGGCGATTGCCGCCCTCCCTATGCCCTTAAGCAGCACGAAGCGGATTCTGCCTTGCTCGGCCTTCTTGTCGGAAGACATCAATTCAATGTATTTGCTTACGCTTATATCGGCAGGCGGAATCACCGGCATACCGAAATCGTCCTCGAGAACCGCCCGGATCCGCCGTGCCGCCGCGGGGTCCAGCCAGCCGAGGCGGCTTGAGAGGTCGGCCGCCATCACCATGCCCGCGGCGACGGCCTCGCCGTGCAGCCAGGCGCCGTAGCCGGTGGCGGCTTCGATGGCGTGGCCGAACGTGTGGCCGAGATTGAGCAGGGCGCGCATGCCCGACTCGCGCTCGTCCGCCGCGACGATGTCGGCCTTCGCCCGGCAACAGCGCGCCACGGCCTCGGCGAGCAGGTCCGGCTCCAGCGCCAGCAAGCCGGCGGCGCGCCGCGCCAGCCAATCGAAGAATTCGCTGTCGTTGATGAGTCCGTACTTGACCACTTCCGCCAGGCCCGCCTTTATCTCGCGTTCGGGCAGCGTCTTCAGCACCGTCATGTCGGCCAGCACGCAGGCGGGCTGATGGAAAGCGCCGATCATGTTCTTGCCCAGCGGGTGGTTGACGCCGGTCTTGCCGCCCACGGAGGAGTCGACCTGGGCAAGCAGGGTCGTCGGCGCCTGCAGGTAGCGCACACCCCGCAGCCAGGTGGCGGCGGCGAAGCCCGTGATATCGCCGATCACGCCGCCGCCCAGCGCGATCAGGGTGGATTTGCGGTCGAGTCTCGCCGCCATGAGCCTGTCGTAGATTTCGCCGAGCGTAGCCAGGTTCTTGTGCCGCTCTCCGTCCGGGAGAACGATGGTGGTTACCGGCGCGCCCCGCAGGGCTTCGAGCACCCGGTCCAGGTAAAGCGGCGCGACGACATCGTTGGTGATCAGAGCGGCGGCCCCCCCGCCCAGGATCTGCCGCAGGAGCTCGCCGTCGGCCAGCAGACCTTCTCCGATATGTATCGGATAACTTCTCTCGCCCAGGTCCACGTTCAGAGTCTGCATGCGGATGCCTCAATCCACGCGGGCGCTTGCCGTCCGATACCGGTTCAGTTCCCGCTTGACGGCCCTGCTGACCAGATGCGGGTGCTTGCGTTTGGCTTCGACCCGGATGTCCGCCAATTCGCTATAGATCGGATGGCGAATCTCGTACAACTCGCGGATGCGCTGCTCGCGGTCCCCGGTGCGCAGCAAGGGCCTGTTGTCGTCTTTCAGCTTTCGGCTCAATTGCGCTTCGAGCGAAACGTGGAGGTAGACCACGATGCCCCGGTCTTTCAGCAGGTTCCGGTTCCCGGGATCCAGCACGGCGCCCCCTCCCGTGGCCAGCAAAATTCCTTGCCGTTCGGTCAGCCTGGCGATCATGCGCGATTCCCTGCGCCGGAAGCCGGCTTCTCCTTCCATGTCGAAAATCCAGGAAATGCTGGCGTTCGCGGCATTCTCGATCTCGTGATCGGAATCGAGAAACTCCAGTTCCAACTCCCGCGCCAGCAAACGTCCCACGGTGGTTTTGCCGGCGCCCATCGGGCCGATGAGAAATACGTTCTCGGTCTCTTTCATCAGCGCGCAATGGTAAACAATTTCCCCGGCGGGCGCATTGCGCGCCGCCGGGCGAGGCATGCCCCGCGCGCTTGAACGCGCGGCGCCGGCCATTCGGCACAAGCCCCCAACCGTTCGGTCCAAGACCCGTTCAGAGACCTGCGGGGACGATTCCCGGCGTGATGAAGATCAGCAATTCGGTGCGTCTGGTATCGGCGACGGTTCGCTTGAACAACCATTCCAGCCCGGGAATATCGCCCAGTATGGGCGTCTTCGATTCGGTGGCGGTCGCCTCCTCGCGAAAGACGCCGCCGAGAACGATGGTTTCGCCGTCGTCGACCAGCGCGCTGGTTATGACTTCGTTGGTGTTGATCGAAGGCACGCCGGAGGCCGTGGGCGAAATCGAGTCCTGGCGGATTTCGAGTTGCATGTTGATTTGTCCATTCGGCGTGATTCTGGGCGTTACCCGCAACAGCAGGACGGCGTCCTCGAACTGTGTGACCGAACCCCCCGCCGCGCCCCCGGCCTGGGACTGGTAAGGGACTCTCACGCCGGAACGGATTTCGGCGGTGACCTTGTCCTGGGTGGTCACTTTCGGCCTGGCGATGATTTCGCCGTTGCCGCTGCTTTCGATGGCGGCGAGTTCGAGTTCGATCAGTTCGCTGTTGCCGGTATAGCCGATATTGAAGGTCGTCCTCGACACGATACCCAGATCGACCGCGAGTTCGTTGCGGGCTTGCGTCGGCGCGAGCCCCCGGGCGATACCGTAGCGGAATCGGCTTCCCGGTTGCGGCGAGCCCGCGGCGCCCCAGCGAACGCCGAATTCGCGGGAATAGTCGGTGGAAACATTGACGATCCGCGCTTCGATCAGCACCTGCCGCACCGGGACATCGAGACTTGCGAGCAAATCCCTGATCGCGGCCAGATTCCGCTCCATATCCTGAACGATGATGGTGTTGGTTCGAACATCGACCGAAGCCGAGCCGCGGGGAGAAAGCAGCCCCCGACCGCCGGCCCGGGGACTTTCCACGCCGGGGACGGCGACGTCCGCGCCGACGTCCGGGGCTGGCGCGGAGGCGTCGGATTCGGCGGCGGGAGCGCCGGTGCCGAGTATGAGTTCGAGCAAAACCGCCGCCTCGGCGTAATTGATCTGCAGCAATTCCGTGACCAGCGGCGTCAATTCCAGCGCCTGCCGCTCGGCCTCCAGTTCGCGTTCGCGCTGCAAGGCCATCTCCTCGGCGGTGGCGACAAACATTACATTGCCTTCCAGGCGGTAGGCGAGATTGCCCGCCCGCAACACGAGTTCGAGCGCCTGTTCCCAAGGCACGCCGTCGAGTTGCAAACTGATGTTGCCGGCGACGGCCTCTCCGGCCACGAGATTGAAGTCCCGCTCGTCGGCAAGAATCTGCAAGGCGACGCGGATCGGAACATCCTGGAACGAGAGGCCGGCGACTTGCGCGGCCGTCGGGTCATCTTGCTGCGCCAGCGCGCAGGCCGCGGCGAACAAGGCCGGCAACAAGGCGATGCGCCAGCGCGCCGGTCGCCGACCGTTAATCCACTTTGCCGTTCTCATTGATTCCGCTCCCAAGGCAACAAGGTTTCCACGCGCGCGTCCGCGCCGGTTTCGTTCGTTTTCCATTCGATCAACTCCACGCCAAGTTCGGTGATTCTTTCCACCCGTCCGCGGTCGGGTCCGACATAGTCGCCGCGCGCGACGCGATGCACCGCGCCGGAAGGGTCCCGCAGCAGACCAACATTACCCTGTTCGTACTTGAACAGCCCCACCAGGCGCAATTCGCGCAAGGCGAATCGTTCGAGCGGGTTCGGGCCGGCCCGCGCGGCTTGCCGCCCATCCGCTGCGGCCGCGGAGGGCGCGGCGAAAGGATTGCGGCGCGCGCCGGCGGCGTAGTCGAACGGTTCGGCCGGTCGCCATTCGACGGGGAAGGGCGATTCCGGGCCGACCGGCGGCGGAGCGGCGGACGCCGCGGGCAAGGGGCGGTAGCGATACGTCCGCAACTGCAATTCGAGTCCGAGTTCCCCCGCGGACAATTCGAGCAGGGAGAAATCGTGCATGGTGACGATGCGCCCGAGTCCCGAGATCCCGCCGAAAAAAGCGCCAATCTCGTGATACCCGCCCCTGACGCGGATATCGATGGGTTGCTCGACATAATGCGGGCGGTCGAGTTCCGCGGCGAGTTCGATCGAATCGAAGCTCAAGCCGAAATCGGGGCCGAGCGCGGTGATTTCGTCGATCAGGGCCGGAATTTCGCTTTCGTAGGGCAACTGCCGCAACATGCGCATGTAGGGCGCCTCGATTTCCCGCGCCCGTTGCCGGTAGGCATCCAGGCTCGCGACGCCGGCGCGCAGGATTTCGAGTTCCGCCGCCAGTTCCGCCGTTTCCAGCGCCAGCCGCGCGTCGCGTTCCCGCAAGTCGCGCAAGCGCCAGAAATATCCCCCGGCGAGCAGCGCGGCAATCAGCAGCAAGACGACGCTTGTCTTGACCGCCGCCGGCCAGGCGCCGCAGTCCCGCGGCGCGGCGAGTTCGCGCCAGTCGAACTCGTTCAGATCGCGAAGTATTCGCGTAAGCAAGCGCATCGTCATTCGTCTCCTTCTTCGTCGAGCCGCAACAGCAGGCTGAATTCGAACAGTCCGGCAGCGCCTTCTTCCAGCGCCGCGCCGGCCACGCCCGCGAGTTGCGCTTCGGCGAATCTCGGCGATGCGGCGAGATTGCGCATCAATTCGGCGACCGCGGCATGGGATTCCGCCAGGCCATCGATCCGCACTTCACCGCCAATGCGCGACAGGCGCCGATAGTGGACGGAGTCGGGCAGATGCGCGGCGAGTTCGGACAGCACTTGCGCCGGCAGGAGCCGGCTGCGCTGAAGGCTGTTCAACACCCGCATGTGCAATGCCGCTTCGGTCTGCTCCCGGCGCAGACGATCGGCTTCCGCGCCGCGCGCGGCGAGCAGGCCAAGTTCGGCGCGCAGGCGCTGATTCTCCGCCGAGCGCGCCGCGATGCCGCCGACGAAACCGCGCTCCAACGCGACCAGCAGCGCGAGGCCGAGCAACATCGAGGCCGCCAGCGCGCCGAGGAACCGCAGCCGGCCGCGGCGCCGCGCGCGTTCCCGCCAGGGCAGCAGGTTAATCATGACGATCTCCCGCGACCGCCAATCCCGCCGCGAGCAGCAGCGATGGCGCGTCTTGCGCGTACCGCCCGGTCGCGCCGCCGGAAAAGGGATTTGCCGACGCCACCGGAATCGCCAGGATGCGTTGCGCCTGCTCGGCAAGTCCCTCCGCGGCGGCCGCGGCGCCGCACAGGTGAAGGCCCGCCACCCGACCGTGACTGGATGAGGAATGGAACAATTGCAGCGCCTGTCCGAGCTGGCCCGCCGCATCGGCCGCGAAGGATTCCGGCCCGCGTCCGTAACGCGCGCCGTCGCCGAACGGTCTTTCCGCATTGTAGATGGACCGGCCTTCCGCCAGCACGTACAGGCGGATGGCGCCGGCGCCAATGTCCGCGACCGCGGTTGGTCCCGCCCCGCCCCAAGTCGGCGCCAGCAGGCGCCATGCGCGTTCGACAGCGTGATGTTCCGCGTCCACGGCGGCGGCCCGCAGCCCCGCGCTCTCGATGGCCCGTTCCCGCGAGTCGACATGTTCCTTGCGGCAAACCGACAACACGATCGATCCAGCGGCATGTTCCGGGCCGTCCAGACCGCGGAAATCGATCCGCACCTCGTCGATGGGCCAGGGAATGTGGCGGTCCGCCTCCACCGTAATCTGCGCTTCGAGTTCGGCATCGGTCATTTCCGGCGCCATCGCCAGGGTTTTTTGCATCACCAGCGACGACGGCACGGCCGTCACGGCGAATCCGCCCGGCGACCGCATCGTCGCAGCCGCTTCGGCGATGCAGCGGCCCACCGCTTCCGCGTCGCGGACGTTCCGTTTCTCGACCGCGCCCGCGGGCAGTGGCCTGACGGCGTAATCGGGCGGCGCCCCGGGGTTCCGGGGCAAGCGCAGCAATTTCACCGCCCGAGACCCGATATCGACCCCGAGCGGTCCCGCGCCGCCTGGAAACGGCGTTCTTGCCAGCATTTCACGCAGTCGCGCAAACATCGACCCATCCTCAATCAGTTTCCTGCCCAAAGGTCTAGCACCCAATCGGCGATTTGGCCCAATTTCCGGAAAAAAAAAGTTTCCCGCCCCGGAATGGGTGTCCTCCCGATAGCTTCCCGATAGCTGTTTCCCTCCCCGGAATAGGTGTCCTCCCGATACCCCCGATACCCGCTCCCGATACCCGATGATCGCGTTCCCTCGAAATGGGTGTCCTCCCGGTTCCGGAATGGGTGTCCTCCCGGTTCCGGTCCGTATTTGCCGGGGTCCGCTGAACCCCACTGGCCCGGCGGCGACGGATCGATGCGACTTTAGATGTATAATTCCCGGTAGTTGGTTGCGCCGCTTGACCGATTCGCCGGAGCGGCACGGGACATCGCGTGAACGCCAGACTCGAACCGTATGTGAAGTGGGGTGGCCTGTTTTCGCTCGCCTGTCTGGCGGGCGCCTGCATGGTCGCGGCGGCGGCCTACCTGTACCTGGCGCCCTTGCTCCCTTCCGCGGAAACCTATCGCGATGTGCAACTTGAAACTCCGTTGCGTATCTATACTTCCGACCTGCGCCTGATTGACGAAATCGGCAACCGCCGCGACCCGGTGGATTACGAGGATCTGCCCGTGGTGCTCATCGACGCGCTGATCGCCACCGAAGACGTGCGCTTCTATTCCCATCCCGGCGTCGATATCCAGAGCCTGTTGCGCGGCTTCTACGGCTTCGTCACCGGCAACCGGCTCGGCGGCGGCAGCACCATCACGATGCAACTGGCGAACAATCTTTCTTTCGACAGCGACAACGTCTACATCCGCAAGTTCAAGGAAATCCCGTTCGCGTTGCAGATCCAGCGGGAATTGACCAGGGAGGAGATCCTCACGCTGTATCTGAACACGATCTATTTCGGCTCGGGCGCCGACGGCATCGGCGCCGCGGCTTCGGTTTACTACGGCAAGGAAGTCGGCGAATTGACCCTGGCCGAATCGGCCATGATGATTTCCCTGTTGCCCTGTCCCTCGGCGTGCAACCCGCTGGCGGATCCGGAGCGCGCCTTGAGCCGGCGCGAGACACGGCTCGCCAACATGCTCAGGGAAAACATGATCAGCGAGGCGGAATTCACCGCCGCCAACGCCATGCCGGTCACCGCCAACCGGCGCGGCCGCGAAATCGAGACGCCGGCGCCCTATGTCGCGGAAATGGTGCGCCGGGAGTTGTTCGAAAGTTACGGCGAAGACACCTACACCCAGGGGTTCGAGGTCATCACCAGCATCGACGGCGACCGGCAGACAATGGCCAATACGGCTCTCATCAACGGGCTGGAAAACTATTACGACAGGCGTCACGGGTATCGGGGACCGTCCGCCAATTATCCGCCCGACCCGCTTGAGCCCGAGCGGCAATGGCTGCGGGAACTCGAAGGCGTTCCGACTTACGGCAATCAGCGCCCCGCCATAGTTACCGCGGTGCAATCCCGTTCTTTCACCGCCTTGATGCGCTCGGGAGAGATCATCACCGTGCCCTGGGACGGCATCCGCTGGGCCTACCGTTTCCGCAACCGCAACGAAGCCTGGCCGCCGCCCCAGGCCGCCGGCGACGTGGTGGCGGTCGGTGACCTCATCCGGGTACGGGAGTCGGATGGGGAATGGCAATTGGGGCAGGTGCCGGACATTCAGGGTGCGCTGGTGTCGGTTTCGCCCGACGACGGGTCCGTACTGGCGCTCGTCGGCGGTTACGATTTTCGCCTCAGCCAGGTGAACCGCGTAACGACTCCGCGGCCGCCCGGTTCGAATTTCAAACCCTTCCTGTACGCCGCGGCGCTGGCCAACGGCTATTCGCCTTCGAGCACGATCAACGACGCGCCCATCACGCGCGGCGACTACCGGCCCAGCAACTACGAAAACAACTTTCTCGGTCCGATCACCTTGCGTCATGCCTTGCGGGAATCCCGCAACGTTCCCGCGGTGCGCCTGTACGATCAGCTCGGCTCAGCCACCGTCCTGCCCTACATCGGCAGATTCGGATTTCAGACGCCGAACTTTCCCGCCAACGATCTCACCGTGGCGCTCGGCAGCCAGGACACCGCGCCGCTCGAAATCGTCGCCGGCTACGCCGCCATCGCCAACGGCGGTTTCGAAGTGAATCCCTGGCTGGTGCGGCAGATTTCGAATATTGGCGACGGAATCGTTTACCGCGCCGCGTCATCGCCGGCCTGTGGGGACTGCGCGACCGAAATCGGCTCCCCGTTCCCGGCGGCCGCGCCCACGCGTGTCATCGACGAACGCGTCGCCTTCATTCTCGGCTCGATGTTGCGGTCGGTGATCGAAGACGGCAGCGGCGCCCGCGTGCAACGCGAGATCGCACGGTCGGATCTCATGGGCAAGACCGGCACGACCAACGGCCCGCGGGAATTGTGGTTCTCGGGTTTCAACCGCAACATGGCGACCACGGTATTCGTCGGCTTCGACCAGCCGGAACCTCTCGGCGAGAGGGAACAAGGGGCGACCGTCGCGGTGCCGATCTGGATCGACTACATGAAGCGTGCGCTGGAAGGCGAAGAGGAGGTTGCGTTGGGCCGTCCGGACGGAATCGTCGACCGATTGGTCGACCGCGACAGCGGCGCCCCGGCCATGCCCGGCGATCCGAATGCGGTATTCGAGTATTTCCTGGCGGAAAACGCGCCGGAAACCGGCGCCGATCAGGCGATCGGACCGGAATCGTCCGCAGACGAACGGCAGCCGCTCAGCACCGAAACGATTTTCTGAAACCTCAGACCCGGCGGTCGCCGAATCGCCGCTTGAACCGGTCCACCCTGCCGCGGGAATCGAGAATCTTCTGTTTGCCGGTATAGAACGGGTGGCACTTCGAACAGACTTCGATGAGGATGTCCCTGCATAGCGTGGATCGGGTCTCGATCACATTGCCACAACTGCAGGTCGCCTTGGTCCGCGCGTATTCCGGATGAATGTCGGGCTTCATGAAACCAGGTCTCCAAGGGAAACATTCCGCGCCAGCGGCTGACGGCCACCCGCGGGGGCGAGCATTCTAACAGACCGGCGCCCGCAAGCAAGGAGGAAAAGCGGCCAACGTTGTCTTTGCCGCAAAATTCGCGCAAAGTTGAATTGCAACAAGGTCAATTGTCTCGAATTGGAAAAGCGGAAATGAATCAAGAACAAGTCGAAGTAGAGGCGGAAGAAAAAAATATCGGTGTGGCGCTCGAGGAATTCCGCGAAATGCAATCGGGGTATTCGGAGCAAAGCCAACGGGAAAAGGTGAATACGCAACCCAGGATAGTGCGCCGTTTCTACGAAGCCGTCACGCGCTTTTACGAATTCGGTTGGGGGACCTCTTTCCATTTCGCCCCACGCACCCGCGGCGAAAATCTGGCCGCGGCCCAGCGCCGGCAACAGGAAGAGATCGTCGGATTGCTGAACCTTGAAGCCGGCATGGTCGCGGGCGACGTCGGCTGCGGCATCGGCGGTCCGATGATGAGCATCGCCCGGATGAGCGGCGCCTCGATTGTCGGAATCAATATCAGCGATCATCAGATTCGCCGCGGAAACACTCTGGTCAAGAAGGCGGGTCTTGAAGACCGCTGCGAATTCCTGCTTGCGAATTTCCTCGATCTGCCTTGCGCCGACGATCATTTCGACGCGGTGTATTCGATCGAGGCCATCTGCCACTCCCCGGACAGGCTCCAGGCGTTCCGGGAAGTTTTCCGCACGTTGAAACCGGGCGGCAAGTTCGTGATTTTCGACTGGGTGCTGACCGATCTGTATGAAGACGCCGATGCCAGGCACCAGGACGTCCGCAAGCGATTCGAGTACGGGAATGCGACGCCGAACCTGTTTACGGCACGGGAACAGATCGAGTGCATCCGGAGCGCGGGATTCGAGATTCTTTGCGCCGCGGATCACGCGCTCACTTCGGATCCCGAAACCCCCTGGTACATTTCGCTGCAGGGCGGGGATTTCTCGTTTTCCGCTCTGGCGCGGATTCCCGCCGGAAGGTTTTTCACCGCCAGTTTCACCAAACTCCTCGAATTGCTCCGAATCGCGCCGCGGGGCACGAGTGAAACCGCGAATTTGCTGAATATGGCCGCGGACGCGCTGGTGGAAGCGGGACAACTCGGCATCTTCACGCCCTGCTTCCTGGTCCAGGCCCGCAAGCCGGACAGCGCCTGAGGCCGCCGGCATGGCGCTGGTGGCGCTGGGACACCCATCGAGGGGACACCCACTGCGGGCATCGAGGGGGGCATCGAGGGGACACCCACCGCGGCGCGGTCGCGGGCGATGTTCCGGCGCGGCGGAGGAGAGACGCCTGAAGACCTATCCGCATCCGTATCCCAGCGGCTGGTACCGTCTGGCCGATTCAGCCGCAATCAGCCCGGGCGAAGTCAGGGAACTGGAATGTTTCGGCAGGGACTTCATCCTGCGGCGGGGGCAAAGGTCGGCGGAAATTGAAATCCACTCGGCGGCGGGATCCCATCCGGCCGACGAAGTTCACGGCCAGATCCTGATGTATTTCCGCGACGCGGCGGGAAACCAGGATGCCGGCGCCGAACCGCCCCACCCCGCCGCGCGAATCGCCGAAGTCGAATCCGGAGAATTCGTCCATCGCGGGGATTACGATGCCGGCCGCGTTCACATGCACATCGTCGAATTCGCCGAGAACGGCGCCGACTACGCGCATTTCCAGCCGATCCACGGCCGGATGCGGATACCTTGGACGCAGATTCCGATTCCGGGCGTAGGAATCAATCACAGCGCAAGCTGGAAACTCGACCCGGAACGAGAATGGGTATCGTATTTCCTGAACGCCACGCAATTGGAGATATTCGGCAAACCGATCAAAGGCGCCGCCGGAAGCGCGCAAGTCATGTTCTACGGCCCCGCCGGCATGAATTACTTCCGTTTCCGGATTCCCCTTATCGGTGAGATCGAAATGATCCAGTCCCATCTCCCGGTGCGGCCGCTTGAGCAGCAGGTCGATTTTCGCTGGTTCGCCGCCCGGAAGATCCCGCGCCTGCTCGTTTCCTATGTCATCGGGAACTGGATTTCCCAATGGCGGCGCGACATCGGCATCTGGGAAAACAAAATCTATCGCGAGGAACCTGCGCTGGCCGCGAACGATGGGCCGGTATACCGCATGCGGCGCTGGTATCGCCAGTTCCTGCCGGAGTCGAATGTCAGGATTCCGCCTTGATCCGTTCGTGATTGCGCACGACCTCTTCCATGATGCGCCGGAACAGTTCCCGCACCAGCGTCGGTTCAAGCTTGTGGGATTCGCTCAGGGCGCCCAGGACTTCGAGCTTTTGCTCCTCGCGCTCGACGTCTTGCGCGCTCATCTCGCGTTCGGCCTTGAGCAGGCCGACTTCGTGGGTGACCTTGAAGCGCTCGCGCAGAAGCTCGATGATGCCTTGATCGATTTCATCGATCCGGCGCCGAATTTCGGCCAATTTATCTGGTATGGGATCTTTCCCGTTCATATTGTTGTCCGCGCGGGCCATAGAACTTAACATCCCGCGACGCTGATATTTGGACTTGCGCATGCCAGATCAAAAGGAATCGAACCCCGGCGCAGCCGTTCTCCGCGTCGCCGTGCCGCTTCCCTTGCGGCGGTCCTTCGACTACCTGCCGCCCGCGAATGCGAATCTTACTGGATTGCGCCCCGGCTGTCGCATCCCCGGGTGTCGAATAAGCGTACCATTCGGCCGCCGCAAACTGGTCGGCTTCGTGCTTGAGACAGCGAGCCGAAGCCGGATCGACCGCGATCAACTCAAACCGGCGACCGCCCTGATCGATTCCCGACCCTTGTTCAGCCCCGAATTGTTCGAACTGCTGCGCTGGAGCGCGGACTATTATCATCATCCGATCGGCGAAGTGCTGGCCGCCGCGGTGCCGGCGCTCCTGCGCCAAGGCAAGCCGCTCTACGAGGAAGTCACGTTCTGGTCGGCGGCAGCCGGGCCGGAATCCTTGTCCGACCGGGCCCTTCGCCAGCGCCAATTGCTTGAATTCATCGTCGAACGCAAGGGCGCAACCCGGGCCGAACTGATCGCCGCCGGTTTCAATCCCCCGTTGCTTCGGCAACTGCTTGACAAGAATCTGGTGCGCGGGCGAACGCGGTCCGCGCCGGCCGCACCCCCGTTTGCTCCGTTGCAGCCCGGAAATCGCGAAGGGCCCGAATTGAACGAGGAACAATCCGCCGCCATCGCGAAGTTCCGCGCCGCCGGAGACGGGTTCCGCAGCGCGCTCGTCAATGGCGTAACCGGCTCGGGGAAAACCGAAGTCTACATGCGGCTGATGGAAGACGAACTCGCCGCGGGCCGTCAATGCCTGGTGCTCGTGCCCGAAATCGGCCTGACGCCGCAGACCATTGACCGCTTCCGGCGGCGCTTCGCCCTGCCGCTGGCGGTCTTCCATTCCGGCCTGACCGACAACGAGCGCCTGCAAGCCTGGCGCCAGGCGCTTGAAGGCAGCGCCGCGGTCCTGATCGGCACGCGCTCGGCGATATTCACACCCATGGCGCGCCCGGGCCTGATCGTGATCGACGAAGAGCACGACGCTTCGTTCAAGCAACAGGAAGGATTCCGTTACTCGGCAAGGGATCTGGCCGTCATGCGCGCGCAAAAGGAAAACATCGGCGTGGTGCTCGGTTCCGCCACGCCCAGCCTCGAAAGTTTCCGCAACGCCGAGGCGGGACGCTTCCTGCGGCTCGAATTGCCGCATCGCGCGGGGGGATCGGCGCCGGCGCGCCTGTGGACCCTCGACATCGCGAACGAGCATGTTTCCAGCGGACTGTCGGAACTTGCCCTGACCAAAATCGCGCGGCATCTCGAAGCCGGCAACCAGACGCTGGTATTCATCAACCGGCGCGGTTTCGCCCCGATTCTGCATTGCCCGCTATGCGGCTGGATGGCGCAATGCGAAAGTTGCAGCGCCTATATGACGGTCCACGCCCAGCCCCGCTGTCAGCGCTGCCATCATTGCGACTCGACCCGGCCGGTCCCGAACCTTTGCCCGGTCTGCCGACAAAACGAGTTGTCCACCGCCGGATTCGGCACCCAGCAACTCGAAGCCTTCCTGCGAAGGGAATTTCCGGCGACGCCGGTTTTGCGCATCGACCGCGATTCCACCCGCGGCAAGGGCAAATTCCGAAAATTGCTCGCGGAAGTCGACCGGGGCAAGCCGGCGATTCTTGTCGGCACCCAGATGCTGGCAAAGGGCCATCATTTCCCCGGCATCACGCTGGCGGTAATCGTGAACGCCGACGGCGGATTGTTTTCGCCCGATTTCCGCGGCCAGGAACAGATGGCGCAGGTGATCGTCCAGGTGGCCGGACGCGCCGGACGCGGCAGTGGCCGACCGGGTGAAGTGCTGGTTCAGACTCGGCACGGCGATCACCGGACGCTGGGGAAAATCGTCCATTCGACCTGGTCCGAATTCGCCCGGCACATCCTCGACGAACGGCGCGCCGCCGGCATGCCGCCCTTTTCCCACCTGTGCCTGATTCGCGCCGAAGCCGCCGACCGGGAGGCGGCGCTTGCCTTTCTGCGCCGGGCCCGGCGAGGCGTCGCGGCTTTTGGCCGAGAACGACAAGTCCACTTCACCGGACCCTTGCCGGCGCCAATGGAGAAACGCCAATCCCGTTATCGCATGCACCTGTTGCTGCGTTGCGGGAACAGGCATGGCCTGCGCGCCGTGCTCGACAGTCTCGTGCCGCAACTCGAGGCGTTGTCCGCTCCGAGCGATTTACGCTGGCATATCGATGTGGATCCCATCGACTTGCTATGAAGATGCGGTCGGACAAATCACCGGGCCCATGCTTGGAGTTTCGCGCAATTTGCCGACACTATAAAATGCGGATCACTGAAAACACCGCCGTATTCCACGGGCAAGGCGGACGGATAGATGGCGCGAAAGAAATCACAAGCATTTCCAACCGGGACTCTCGTGCTGTTGCTGGCGCTGGCGGCGTCCGCCGCCTTGCTGGGCTATCTCGTGCTCTCGCCGGTGGAAACGGATACGGCGGCGGACTTGTCCGGCAGTGCCGACAACGCCGGCGACACGCTCGAATTCGAGTTTTACGACCGGTTGCCGCAAAACGAAGTCCAGGTCAATTCCTCCCCGGCCAATGAACCGGCCGGGCCCGGGCCAGTCGAGATCGAGCAATTGGCGGAGATGTTGACCACCGAGTCCCAGGTTCAACTCGAAAACGCCACCGAAGCCTTGGAACAGATCGCGGAAACTATCGTCACCGGGCTGGAAACGCCTGTGCCCGATCGGGTGGCGGCGCCCGAGCCCGTACCGCCGGTCCCGGTTGCGCCGCAACCGCGGGCCGAAACCGTTCTGGCGGCGCCAACACCGGCGCCGGCCCCGACCACGGCGCCGGACGAGGCCGGGCGCCAAACGGGCACTTTGCTGCAATCGGGCGCGTTCAGTCGGCGGGAAAACGCGCTTTCCGAGCTTGAGCGTCAACGCAATCTCGGTCTCGAAGTCGATATGACACAACGGGCCGGGCAAAACGGCCCGGTGTTCCTGTTGCGGTCGGGGCCTTACGACTCGCGGGACAGGCTCGAAGAAGCCGAACTGGTATTCCGCCTCAACAATATCGACACCGCCCGGCTTTCGACGCCTTGACGCGCCGCGGGAACATTGAATTTACCGCCGCCACCCCAACCTTGGTTAGCTGGACCGGCATTGGCGACCGATCGGTAGCTGGAGAAAATCTTGAATCAATATGAGGGCACAACGGTGGTTTCGGTGCGCCGTGACGACAGCGTCGTGATCGGCGGCGACGGGCAGGTGAGCCTGGCCAATACCGTACTCAAGGGCAACGCGCGCAAGGTGCGCACCTTGTACAAGAATTCGGTGCTGGCGGGATTCGCCGGCGGCACCGCCGACGCTTTCACCCTGTTCGAGCGTTTTGAAGCCCAACTCGAGCAACATCAAGGCAAGTTGCTGCGCGCTTCGGTGGAACTGGCGAAAATGTGGCGCACCGAACGGGCGTTGCGCCGGCTCGAAGCCCTGTTGCTCGTTGCGGACCGCGAATCCTCGCTGCTGATAACGGGCAACGGCGATGTGATCGAACCGGAAGATTCGATCCTCGCGATCGGCTCCGGCGGCAATTTCGCGCTGGCGGCGGCAAGGGCGCTGTATCGCAATACCGATCTTTCCGCCCGCGAAGTCGTCGAACGAAGTCTCGGCATCGCCGCCGACATTTGCGTCTACACCAACGACAGCTTGTGCGTCGAAGAACTGCAACTGTCCGACTAATTCAGGCAGGAGCCGCATTTTCATGTCCATGATGACCCCCAGAGAGATCACGTCCGAACTCGACAAGCACATCGTCGGCCAGAACGACGCCAAACGCGCGGTCGCCATCGCCTTGCGCAACCGTTGGCGCCGGCTGCGCCTCGACGAGGAAATGCGCGAGGAAATCACGCCGAAGAACATATTGATGATCGGCCCCACCGGCGTCGGCAAGACCGAAATCGCCCGGCGGCTCGCCAAGCTCGCCAAAGCGCCTTTCATCAAGGTCGAAGCGACCAAGTTCACCGAAGTCGGCTATGTCGGCCGCGATGTCGAATCGATCATCCGCGATCTGGTCGACGAGGCGATCAAGATGTTGCGGGAGGCCGAGATTCAAAAAGTCCAGAACCTGGCGATGGACCGGGCCGAAGAACGCATTCTCGACGTGCTGCTGCCGCGCGCCAGGGAGCAGGAAGGCGAAACGCGCGATTCCAGCGCGCGTCAACTGTTCCGCAAGAAATTGCGCGAAGGCGAACTCGACGAGCGGGAAATCGAGTTGCAACTCGCCGAACAGCCCGCCGGCATCGAAATCATGGCGCCGCCGGGGCTCGAAGACATGACGAGCCAGTTGAAGACCATGTTTTCCAGCATGAACAGCGGCCGCAAGAAATTGCGGCGGATGCCGGTCAGCGCCGCCTTGCGCGCGGTAACCGAGGAAGAACAGGCGAAAATGATCGATGAAGAGGACATCCGCGGCCGGGCGGTGGAAGTCACCGAACAGACCGGCATTGTTTTTCTCGATGAGATCGACAAGGTGACGAGCCAGCACGAACTTACCGGCGCCAGCGTTTCCCGCGAAGGCGTGCAGCGCGACCTGCTGCCGCTGATCGAAGGCTCCACGGTGAAGACCAGGTGCGGCATGGTGCGAACCGACCACATTCTGTTCATCGCCTCGGGCGCGTTCCATTTTTCCAAGCCTTCCGACCTGATCCCCGAGTTGCAGGGCCGGCTGCCGATCCGGGTGGAGCTCGGCGCGCTTTCGGTGGAAGATTTCGAGCGCATCCTGGTCGAGCCCGACGCATCGCTGACCGAGCAATACCAGGCGCTGCTCGGCACGGATGGCCTGCTTCTCAAATTCGCCGAAGACGGCATCCGCATGATCGCCGAGATCGCCTGGCGGGTAAACGAGCGTACCGAGAACATCGGCGCGCGGCGGTTGCACACCGTCATGGAGCGGCTGCTGGAGGAAGTTTCCTTCGGCGCCCCGGACATTGCGATCGGCGCCGATGGCGAACTCGTCATCGACAGCGCCTATGTTGAGAAGCAACTGGCGGATCTGGCCCAGGACGAAGATCTCGCCCGCTACATCCTGTGATGGACGCTCTGTGATGTCCGGGCCGGTTCCCACGGGAATCAAGTTGCATTCCGGTTCGTCCGTGCTGGAACTCGACTATGCCGGCGGCGGGGCTTGCCGGCTCGAAGCGGAATTCCTGCGCGTGCATTCGCCTTCCGCCGAAGTGCGGGGCCATGGCCGCGGCCAGGAAGTGCTGCAGACCGGCAAGCGCAAGGTGCGCCTGACCGCAGTCGAACCCGTCGGCAACTATGCCGTCAAGCTGACTTTCGACGACGGCCACGACAGCGGCATTTATAGCTGGGAGTATCTGCATGAGTTATGCTCGCGCAAGGACGAACTCTGGCGCGAATATCTCGACCGACTGCGCGAGGCCCGCGCCAGCCGCGACCCCAAGGAACTCAACAAAGGGCAGTCCGGCGTGCAGGTGCTGAAATTCAGGCCGCCCGAATGAGCGAACACGGCAAGACCGCAAACTTCGGCTATCGGAAAGTGCCGTTCGCCGAACGGCAAAAACGGGTGAACGAAGTCTTCCACTCGGTCGCCCGCCGTTACGACCTGATGAACGACCTCATGTCGCTGGGCGGCCATCGCCTGATCAAGCGTTTCACGCTGGAATTGAGCGCAGTCCGCACCGGTCACGCGGTGCTCGATCTCGCCGGCGGCACCGGCGACATGGCCATGCGATTCTCGCCCCTTATCGGCGCCGACGGCCGGGTCGTACTCGCCGATATCAACGAGGATATGTTGCGCATCGCCAGAGACCGCATCATCGACCGCGGCCTGGCCGGCAACATCGATATCGTCCGGCTCAACGGCGAGGAACTGCCTTTCGCCGACGACAGTTTCGATTGCGTCTGCATCGCCTACGGCTTGCGCAACATCACCGACCAGCCCCGGGCGCTGGCTTCCATGCAGCGGGTGCTCAAGCCCGGCGGGAGGGCGCTCATCCTGGAATTTTCAAGGGTCGGCAATCCGCTGCTCAGCCGCGCCTACGACGCCTGGTCGGCGCTCTGGCCCGCGGCCGGCAGGCTCGTTACCGGCGACGCCGACAGTTATCGCTACCTGGTCGAGTCGATTCGCGTGCATCCCGACCAGGAAACGCTGCTCGGCATGCTCGAGACAGCGGGATTCGAGCAATGCCGTTATCACAATGTGATGGACGGCGTCTGCGCCGTGCATGTCGGCCTGAAGCCGGCGGACGCGGCGGCCTGATTCGCCCCATGTCTCTTTCCCTGGCCGGTTCGGCGCTGCTGTTCCCCGTCGAAAAACTGGTCAACGGGCTGATCGCCGGGGATTCCCATGTCGCCGGCAATCTCTCCCGCTTCCGCGGCAAGCGGGTCGAGGTGCGAACGCCGCATACCGGGCTCAACTTGCTGTTCGACGCGGGCGGCATTCGCTTGAGCACGCTCGATGCGGAAGCGCTGGGCGAACCGGCGGACGTAACCGTTCGCGGCACGGCGCCGCAATTGTTCAGATTGCTTACCGACAGCGGGCGGCCATTGGCCGACCGGGAAATTCGCGTCGAAGGCGACGCCGAGCTCCTGCTGGACCTGCAACGCGCGCTCGATGAGATCGACGTCCGCTGGCAGGATTACCTCGGGCCGATATTGGGCGACATACTTACCGGAGGCCTCAGCAGCGCCGTCACCGACGCCCGCGACCTGGCCCGCGATGCCGGCGGCAACATCAAGCGCAACCTGGAGAATTTCGTGCAATACGAGGCGGGCGTCATGCCCACGCCCGAGGAAATGGGGCTGTTCGCCGCGCGGGTAGACGAATTGCGCCTGCGCCTCGACCGGCTGCAGGCGCGCACTGAGATCATTTCGCGAAACTGCGAAACACCAAATGTGGGAGCGTTTGACGCAGATTGAAATAATTGAGCGTCAGCAGCGTAAAGGCGCATCCTGATGGAAAGGGTGCCTTGAAAAAGGGCTTTACATGTATAATTAGCCAAATTTCAAGGCATGATCGAACTTTTTTGGATCAGTTGGAGAAATATCATGAAGACGTTAAAATTTGAAGCAAAAAAAGTGTTCTTAGACGGAAAATTTGTTGCCCAGTATGGAGCAGATCTTAGAGGTTATATTCCCGATGCATGTAGTCCTTTGATTCCTGGTAAGGAGGTGGAATTCGTGGAAGAAATACGTTGTACGATAAACTCGGAACCCGTATTATCCACTCAACCGAAGGATTATCTGAGAGATTTGTGGGAGGAATATAGATCTAGTGGTTATCGTGGTTTTGCAATAGAGTCTGAAGACGCTAGGAGGTTGAAAGGAAATACCGAATTTAGTTTTTCTGAAATGACGGCAACTATGGGTTCCAACTTCAATGAGATAAGGAGTCTAACTCTTATTCTGTCTCGTCGTGAGAAGGGTCAGATCAAGGCATGACTCAGCCTTTATGAACAAATAGGACAAATAGAGATAAAGAAGTTAATCTTTGTAGTTTCCAATAGTTAGTTATCTTTTTCATTCCTCAAAAGAGGTCTCTCTTTACCTCCATCTTTGACCAAAGGAGTTAAATCATGCTCAATCTCCTTCCAAAGCAAACCGGGGTGAGGAATTCTATAATAGCCATTTTTTTTCAATGATCTGGATCTTGTACTTTCTTCCTCTACACCAGGCCTAAATCTACCCAAGGCGCCTTTCAGATATGACTCCAGAATTTCAATGCACACCCAATTTCGGTTAAGTCTCTCGGCCACTTCTCCGGTTACACAGCTTCCTCCAAAAGGGTCTAGCACCAGATCTCCTGTGTCAGTTAACATTCGGATGAAGTACTCCGGCAATGCGGCTGGGAACCTCGCCGGATGAGACTTGATTTCATTTTCCTTGCAGTATCGCATATACGCACTGTTGCTTTCTGTGTTTGGAATTGCAATAAGGTTCGGAGGGATGGCTGCTCCGTTATTCACAGAAAATTTTCCGCTTATATCATGTCCAGAAGGTCGAAGTTTGGGAGTGTACCCGTTGTTCAGCAGTGTTTTCATACTGTCGCTATATGGCTGTAAAACCCTGCGATTACTTGCCTTGGGCCAAGGAGTTTTGCACAACCACCATACCGTATTTACACCATCCTTCACTCTTACTCTCCGCACGTTTACCCATTCCGCTGGCGTAGGTAATTTCGATGGATTCCACCAATAAAATTCTTGAGCAAGATTGAAGTCAAATTCTTCGCACAGCATTATGAGTAGTTTGAAATGGTAGAGGCTTCTTACTGGAAGACCAGGTTTCCACGCTCCACCAAGATCGATCACCAAGCTACCGTCGTCTTTTAATATCCTGCGGAATTGTTCAGCAAAATCTTGGAACCATTCAAGATATTCATCCTCTTGTTTGTTTCCGTAGTCCTTTTTCCTCGTCAACGCAAACGGAGGGCTCGTCATTATCAAATCAACCGATGCGCTTTCATAGTTTTTCATAACCTCTAAGCTATCAGCGTGAAAGATGTGCCCAAGCTTAGTTTGGTGGTAAGTCTGAGTGTTTTTGTCAATCACGTTTCAACCTCCCTGTAGATCGAGTTTCTTTAATTTCATTGCGTGGCGAGCTTCTCGCTCAAATGATCGTACAATCGCAGTTGGTTCCTTTCCAATTGTATTCAAGTCGCTGCCATCAAGCATAACTATAGCAATGTTCGAGTGAGCCATTATTTTATTCGCATAACGCCTTGCTTCGCTGCCAACCTCACCGGTAGTCAGCATTATGATTACATTGCTGTTTAGGAAATGGGTGAGCCCTACCTCTTTGGCCACGTCGTCCAATGAGACCTTTGCAGTGTTCTTGCATTGAACTTGCCATCGAGAAAAAACCAACCGTGTACTTTCAAATATCAAATCTACTTCTGCACCTCCAGTCTGGTTTGCTCGCAGCCTTGTGGCCACATATGTCATGTCAATAATCCGCATTATTTTAAAGGCAAGCGCCTCTAGCGCCAATCCCGCCCTATATCTATCGGTGCTATCCAATTCGGAAAGGATGGATGGCAAAGGGGTACGTAACAGTGCAAGCAACTTCGGGTCAGTCTGTCCGTGAATTTGCTCAAGTAACGGATCGACCACATCAGTGATCAGCTTTTCGGTCGGAGTGACCTTATGCGGTTTCGCCCCTCGCCCCGAGGTCGTTTTCGTTGTCCGTATGTAGCCAGCCTCCTCCAACTCGTTCAACACCAATTTGGGCAGGCTCTTTTCGGGGAATTTAACCCCATATGTGGCTGAAGCAAGTCTGGCTATATCATTTGCTCCTTGTGGCTCCTGGCTGCCTGTGTTGGCAAGCGCGCGAAGAAACGCCCTCTGTTCATGAGATAAGTCGGCCAAAGCGGCAAAATCGTCAGTTCCCAGCCCCAAAATTTCTTCTATCCTATGAGCGTCCACAAGCCACCGCTGCCCTACGAAAACCCCGGCCTTGGCGAGCCAAAGCCGCATTATGCTTGGATGCTTGCCTCCAGACGGGTAATGGATGCCGCGAGCTGCCAATCCATCACGGAGCGAAGTGAGATTGACGATCTCTCCCGCCGCCACCATGTCTTGAATGCAATGCACCATCGTCATGCCATGGAGATTCACAAGGATGTGTCTTGCAAGAAGTTCGTATAGAACATCTTCGTCCGCCCGGACGCCGAATAGCTCGTAGCCAAATCCCGTCAGGTTTGCCGCACGGTCAATGATTCCGTATGCGATCATCCCGAGCTTGGTGTTATTCGCGAGTTTGCCGCGATTGTAGTCAGTTGTGTTGTGTCCCTCGAACCAAGTGGCCCTGACGGCCTTTTCGAATGCGCGCCAATCCCCGCCGTGAGCATGCGCAAGCTCCAGCGCTCTTGGGAGTTCGATCTGGGAGGGAGAGAACTCGCTCCCAAATGGTAGATCGCTCTTTTTCACCGTTGGCCCGGCCAGCCTCCTATCGCTGTTGGATTGAAGGGGCTCTCGTCCCCTTGCCTGCGAATGATATTAGACCAGATGGACATATGCGGGTAGGAATTCGCATGAAATTCTCATCAGCGAGTCCAAAGCGCCCGAGAACGGGCATTCCCCGTGACGCTAATCCATCTGCAGAGTGCCATGCGAGCCGGGCCGGCAATCAAATCAGCGCCGCCGAACGGACAGACCGAGAATCACCTTTTATCGGGACGAGTTCGAGCCATATACCGCGAACGCACGAACCAACTGAGCTCGAAACGTCGCTGACGTTGAAGAACTACTTTGCCGTGGCTACGACCGCGATCGAATCTGGTCAATCCGCGGGCGGGTGCTTCACTCGGCTACGGGTTGCGGCGTCCAGAAGAACACTTCCCAGTCGCGCAGCAATTCCGCTCCCGCGTAAACCGGCTCGTCCACCGACCTGCCCGCCTTGGCGCCCCATTGCTCCAGCATGGATATGCGCTCGTCACCGAGAATCTCGGTGGCGGTCATCGCATAGGTCTCGTCGCCGATTCGCAGCCATCCGTCTCCGCCGCGGTCTCTTACGCGCTGGGCCCAGTAGCCTCCGTCCGGGCGGGTGGCCGTAATCACTCCGTCCGGAGTACCGACGAACGAGAGATAGATCACCAGCGGCGGGAAGCCGGCCTGCTTCATCATCAATGGCCCGGGGATGTCGTTGTGTGGCGTGAAATCCATTGGGGCCGGGGTAATCGCTCCGCCGATGATTATGCCGGGGGTGCGGCCAAGTCCCTGATTGGAGAGATACGGCGCCGTGAAAATCCAGGCCAGTATTCCTGCGGTGAGCACCACTAAGGTGGCGGTTCCGGCGATCATGCTTTTGCTCATGGCACGTTCTCTTTTTCGGGGTTCGGGAAAGGCGAACGGTATAAAGAATTCAGAACTCTTGTCAAGATGGGCTTTGGTGGCTTCGAGCCGTCGCCATCTGGCGGGCCATGTGTAGCGGACGCCGTGAATACATCCCTGTAGGCTTCGGGCTCGACATCCATGTCTCGCACGCCCGCTACACATGGCCCGCCAGACGGCGACTCACGCCGTGCAAAACTCCGGCAAAACTCTGGGACACCCACTTCTGAGAATTGTGGGACACCCACTTTCAAACTCTGGGACACCCACTTTCTGCATTCGCTTTGCGTGAACTGAGAATTGTGGAGAATTGTGGGACACCCACTTTCGGTGTTCGCTTTGCGTGGACAGGAGAGGCGGTTGTTATTATTCTGGCCTTTATGGTTGCGGGTGATGGGATGAAGCGTATTTGCCTGGTGGCGAGGCGAAGGGTGCTGGCGCTATGTGCTGGCGCTTTGCTGCTGTGCGCTGGGAGTGCGCTGGGGCAATGGGCTGTTCCGGAGGAGTTGCAGGCGCGGGCGGAGGCTTTGGATGAGGTGCAGTTGGCCTTTGTTGCTTCGGGGGCTGTGCTGGAGTTTATTCCGGAGCGGCAGCTTGAGCATGAGTTGGCGACGCGGGACGCGGAAAGTTTGCGGGCGCTGATGGACGACCTGCTTGCGCTTGCGGACCGGATGGGCTACGACCCGGAGCGGGACATGGGCGCGGCGCCGCTCAATCTCACTTCCGAAGAATTCGGCGGTCCCATGCCCACACCGCCGTTGTTGCGTGATTTCGAGCGTGAGCCGGGTCCGTTCAGCGTGCACCGGTACATGTTCCCGGAATCCGGAGTGCCCACGTTCGGCGGCGCCAACGTCGCCATCTGGCCGGAAGACCTCGTCGCGGGGAACGTGGACGTTGCGATCATCGGCGTGCCGAGTAATGCGGGCAGCGGCCGCCGCGACTCCGAAAACGGTCCGAACGAGATGCGCGGTCTGAACACGATTGCCGTTACCGACGTGCAATCCCTGGTGAAACCGTTCGAAACGCTTGCCGTGGTCGACTACGGCGATTTTTCCATGGACATGTTCAGCGTCCACAGATCCATCGGCCACGTTGCCGCCATGGTTGCGGAAACCGTGGAGACCGGCGCCATCCCGATGCTGGTCGGCGGCGATACGTCCATGCTCTACCCCGGCGTCGGCGGCGTCGCGCGAGTGCACGGAAACGGAAGCTTCGGATTGCTGCACTTCAGCGCCCATACGGACGCCGAGCGCAACGACGACCATACGATTTCCGACCGTCAGGCGGTTTTCCTGCTGTTGAACGAGGGCATTGTCGAAGGCGGAGAAACCGTCCAGGTGGGCCTGCGCGGGCCCTCGGTGGATGCCGAAACCTTGCAATGGCTGCGCGACAACAACGTGCGCTACCACACGATGGCGGAATTCCGGCAACGCGGATCCGAGGCGGTGTTGCAACGGGTACTGCGGGAAGTCGAAAGCGGCCCCGATTCGTATTTCGTCTCGATCGACGTCAGCGTCATCGCCCCTGTCGAGATGATTGCAGCCGGACGCGCGGCTTATGAAGGGCTTGGGATTGAGCAAGTGACCAGGACCTTGCGCCATGTTTGCGCGGCCAAGGAGATCGTCGGTTTCGAGATCACCGATTTGGCCCCGATGCTCGATTGGTCCCGATTGTCGGTAATGCACGCGAATGCGGTGCTGAACGCCTGCCTGGTCGGCATCGCGTTGCGCAAGGCCGGGCTCGACCCGGACTATGTTCATCCCCTGGCGCTCGATCATGGCCAGCAATAGTTCGCTTCAAACCGCGGGTTTACCCCCACCAAAACCACTGCGCGGTTTTGACTCCCCCAATGGGGAAGTATTCAACGCCCTGGTGGAACCTGATACTCCCCCCTTTTGGGGGAGTCGAATCCGCAACGCGGATTCGGTGGGGGCTTCCCGGATACGGCTGATAGCGATAATGAGAATTGCCGCATGACAAACTGTTCGCTTTCAATTCGCCCGGCGCTTCTCCTGCTCGCGGCTTTGGCCGCGCCGTTCGCCCCGGCCCAGGACGACACTGCCGACACATCTGGGCACGACAGTCCCGCCACGCCGGAACACGTGGTCGGCGCGCAACCGTACCCATTCGACACCGTAGACCCAAGGGAGGAGGATCCGCCGCCCTTCGAACTTCCCGACAGCGTGGCGCCAAGACTCGAATTGCTGACGCCGGAACAGATCGAGTTTCTGTCGAGCGGCGACGCCCGCCCCTTCGCCGGTTCGGTCGACGAGACCGTCGAAGCGCTTGAGGAACGCACTCCGGAGGAAGTAAGGGAGTGGGTCGAGGCCATGCGGCAGGTAGTGGATCAAAGCCGCTTCGTCGAAGGGAGAGACTTGCCCAACATTCCCTTCAACACCGCATCGCCCGAATTCAACGCCTGGCGATTATTGCGCCCCCGTTCCATGGACCCGCGGCGGGAGTCCGGGCCGGTCGCGCTCGGCCGCTACGGCGGCAGGGGCGGCCCGCCGACCTTCGGCGGCTTTCCCCTGGCGCTGTCGCAGGAAGACCTGATCGCGGGCGAGGTCGATGTAGCCATCCTGGGCGCGCCGCTGAACATGGGTACGGGATGGCGCGATTCGGGCGAGCGCGCCACGGTCGAACTTCGCCTGCACGGCAGGCTCATGGGCTCCCACGACCAGTACGTTCAAATCCATCCGTCCCGGGTGTTGAATGTAGTGGACTATGGCGACGTTGCGGTGGACAACGACAACACCGAACGTTCCATGCGGCACGTGCGCGAAATCGTTCGCGAGATCGCGGAGACAGGGGCCGTGCCCATGATCGTCGGCGGCGACCATTCGCTGGAGTACCCCAACGTCGCGGCCCTGGCGGACGTCTACGGCAAGGAAAACGTATCCGTCATCCATTTCGACTCGCACTACGACGCGTGGTGGGGCGACGCCCACCTGATCAGCCATGGATACCCCGTGTACCGGCTGATCAACGAGGGCCATGTGCGGGCCGCGGACTATATCCAGGTCGGGCTGCGTTCAACCGGGCCCGACAAGTCGGGTTTCGAGTGGATGCGGGAACAGGGCATGCGCTATCACACGATGGCCGAAGTCGAGTTGCGCGGCTGGGACGAGGTGCTTGACCGGATCGTCGCCGAGGCCAGCGAGGAGGGGCGCAAACTGCACATCTCTTTCGACATCGACGTGCTCGACCCGGCTTTCACGGTGGCTACCGGCACTCCGGTTCCCGGGGGCCTCACCATGCGGGAATCGATTACCATCGTGCGACGCCTGTGCGCGGAGTCAAACGTGGTGGGTTTCGACCTGGTCGAATTCCATCCCGCGCTGGACCCGACCTACGCGACCGTGCTCAACAGCGTGCATATCATCAAGGCCTGCCTGACCGGAATCGCGATGAACCGGGAAGGGATGACCGCGGAGCATTATCTCAGCCCGCTGTCGTCCGAACACGCCGTCGACGACTACTACGGCGACCGGCAGGAGTTCCTGGACGCGACCCGGGCGGAGGAAGAGGCGGAAGAAGGGGACCGCGACTAGCCGAACCGGACCAGCCATCCCGCCCGGGATCCCGATTCGACTGTCAGACAACCGCGTAGAGCAAGAAGGACAGGAAAGCAGCGCCGACGACACATCGCCCGTACCACCAGGCCGGCTTCTCGAATAGATTGATCGCCCAATTGATCAACGCTTGAAATCTGGGGCGTCCGAGCACCGCAATGAGCACCGCTTCCGCGAGCAATATGGCTCCGACAACTGTCAGGAAAACGGGAAATCTGGAGTTTTCCGCGTAGAACAGCAGCGCCGTTCCGAACAAAGCGGTCAAACCAATGAAAAACAACTGGAACCATAGCGAATCAGCGTACTTGCGAAGAATGGCGATCGTTGCGTCTCGCATGAAAAGGGCGAACGCCAAAATAACCAGGCCGATGGAGCAAATGAACACGATGATGGGATACATAAGGCTCTCCCGCACCTTGTGTGGTGAGGTCAGGTCTGAAGTCTAACCGCCTTGCGCGCGGGGTCAACCGGTCCGGCAAGCAACATCGAGCCTTCGACCTCGGCATCGATCCATCGCGGAAAGACGATCGGCAAGCTTTCCACCGCACACCGCAATACGGCCGCCGCGGTGAACAAGGCGTCGAAGTCGTCTTCGCCGGTCAGCGCGGGCTCCAGCTCCGGCAATTCCACGCGACTCTCGCGCACCCAGTTCGCGGCGGCAAGACGTTTGCAGGCCTCGACGCGCTGGGTGTGGTTTCTCTTGGCGATTACCAGCCGCGCCGCGGGCAGCTCATCGGCGAGTACCGCGCCGTAGGCGAGCCCCGGATAGGTTTCGGCCAGCAGGATTTCGTGCTCGGGGTGGCAGAATTCCGCATCGCCTTCGAACGGCCAGACGGCGAAGTCGCGAGGTTCCTTCAGCATCGGGACGAGTTCGCGCCAGATCTCGCGGGTGCCCGAGCCCACCGAGCCCGGTATGCCGCTGACCGCGAAGATCGGCTTCGCGTTGGTTGCGGCGGCGAGACGGCGATGCAGATTGTCGCTGGTCTTGCCGGTAAACGCGGTCAGACCGCCGGGCCCTTTCCCAACCGCGAACCATGGCTGGCGGGGGCTCCACTGATCGGGGCGCGCTGCGGTCTCGAAAAAACCACTGTCCGAATCGACATTCGCCAACCATTGCGCAAAGTTCCCGGGACTCGACCCGCCGCACTCCGCAAGCGCGAGCCGCCAGAACCCGTATGGGACACCCATCCCCACATCCACGCCGACAAGCACCCGGCCGGAAAGTTTTCGCGCCAGCGCCAGCATCGACGCGAGACTCCATCCGTCCGGCGGTTCCGGCGGCTTTACCAAACGGCACCGACGCAAATCAGCCAGGTAGACGCACCGTTTTCCGGGAGACTTGCTCCAATCGGCGGAGATGAAAAACGACAGCATCTCGCGATATTCGAATTCGCGCTCTGGTGGCGCCGAACGATGATTCGGCCACAATCGCGGGGCCGCCGCAATGCCGACGCCGCTTGCGTTATACTGTTTTCCGAACGCACCCGGCATGGGTGTCCCCTCAACACCCCGCATGGGTGTCCCCTCAACATGGCATCCCCCCAACACGGCGCCCCAACACTACCCAGCTCCTGAACGGTTCAATCGCCTTCATGCCAACCATTCGATACAAGCCCCGATTGAAACCTTCGCGGCTGTTCGCGGTCTCCCTGATCGCGATGTTCTCAACGACCGCCGCCGGGCAGCAAAGCGAACGCGAAGAGATCGAGGAAATCGTCGTTACCGGCGCGGCGCGCACGTATTCGGCGTTGCGCACGACCCGGTCGATGCGGGATCAGCAGAATCCGGCCACCTCCGCGCTCGCCGTGATCGACAATCTACCCGGAGTCAACGTGACCGAAGGCGATACCTTCGGTTTCGACGACTGGTCGACCACGGTCAATTTGCGGGGCTATCAAACCAGCCTCAGCCACCAGCAGGTGGGCACCACCATCGACGGGTTTCCGAACGGCGACTCCAACTACGGCGGCGGCGCGAAGGCCAACCGCTACATCGATTCCATGAATCTGGGCGAAGTCGAAGTCAATCAGGGCATCGCTTCGATCGGCACGCGCACCACCGAATCTCTCGGCGGCACATTGAACTTCACAACCGACGATCCAGTCGAAGAACGGCGCGCGCGAATCCAGGTCTCGCTCGGCGATTTCGATTCGATGCGCTCTTACGGCCGTTACGACACCGGGCGCATCTTCGACGGCACGACGCGGGCATGGATTTCGTTGAATCGCAACGAAGCCAGCGACTGGATGGAAGGATCCGCTCAAAACGAACGCGAGCATTTCGCCGGCAAATTCATCGCTGAAGTCGACGACTACAGCTTGACCGGTTATTACGCCAGGGACGACATCCATGAAGACAATTACCAGCGGCTGTTCTCCCCCGAAGAATTCGCGGCAGATCCGCGCTGGGACCGGCTGATCGGCAAGTGGCCAGGCATGCCGTATGTGAATCAGGTTTACCGCCGGGGTTGGTCGCAATTGCGCGAAAACAACTTCGGCTACCTGCAACTGGAGACCGGATTGAGCGGGCAGCTCCGCGTCGCCGCCGGAATCTACCTGCACGAAATGGACGGACGCGGCGACTGGATGCCCCCCTACATCGCCGATGTGACCGAGGACGCCGGCGGGCCGGAATACGAACTGCTCGGCAATCAGCCGGTGCTGACGCCGTCGAACATCGGCCGCATCCACTTCGTCGACGCCGGCATGACGCGCCTCTCGCCGCGACCCGGCTGCGTCTCTTCGATCACCTTTCCCTACGGCGGCGCCGGCGCCGAATTCGATCCGGCCTGTTATCCGGCCGATGCGATTCCGGTGCAGTCCTACCGGCACACGCACTACGCGCGCAAGCGCGGCGGCGTCACCGCCGATTTCGTTTGGGAGTCCGAATTGGGCGGAGCGCCGAATACCGTCAGCGGCGGATACTGGTTCGAAGACTCCGAGCGCCATGAATGGCGCGACTGGCACCGCATCGCCGACGCACGCGCCGGCTTCGACTTCGACGAGCGCGCCTACTGGCTGCAATACAATCGAAACTTTCCCCGCGCCACCCGTATGTGGTACTTGCAGAACCAGATCGAGATGGGGGAATTCACCATCAGTCTGGGCGCGCGCCAATTCGACGTGAGAAACCGCCGCGAGGATTTGTTCGACGCCCACGCCGACATCGGCCTGGATTCCCGTTCCGACGTTCTGTTCAGCGGCGGCGTAAACTACGCCACGCCGGTCGCCGGCCTGGAAATGTTCTTCGGGTATTCGGAAAACATCAAGCCGACGCTGGACCTGGTGCTGGAACGCGAAATCCGCGGCGAGATCGCGCCGGAAACCGCGGTAAACCTGGAATTCGGGCTGCGCTACATCGGCTCGCGCGTGATCGCCAGCGCGGTGATCTTCGACAACGAATTCAACAACCGGCTTGAGTTCTTCGATCCGCGCGCGGCGGCCAGCGGCATACCCAATTACGAGATCGGCCAATCGGGCCGCTACGACAATGTCGGTGGCATCGGCTCCAGCGGATTCGAATTGGCGGCCAATGTCGAACTCGGCGCGAACTGGTCGGCATATGCTTCCTACACCGGCACCGAAGCGGAATATATCGGTTCCGGCCTCGGTCCCGAAGCGGATGCCGCGCTGGACATCCATCCCGGCAATCGCGTTGTCGGCACGCCTGATTCCATGTGGGTGCTGACATTGGACTGGAATCGCGGGCCCTATTCCGCCGGCCTTTCCACCAAGAACGTCGGCAGCCGTTTCGTGAACCGCGGCAATAGCTGGGCGGCCGGCCAATATCGGGTCTCCGACTTGTATTTGAAGCTGAGCGGAGAAAGCGCGCCGTACCTTCCGCAAGGGATCGAGTTGAGCGTCGTCGTCAACAACATCTTCGACGAATTCTATCTGGGCGGCATCTCCGGCGGCATAGCGGGCGCGGGCGCCTGGGGCGCGTGGCTCGGCGCACCGCGCACGGCGGCCTTGATCGCGACTATCGACTTCTGACCCGCAGGGTAGCGGCGCACTTGCCTCCGCAGGCGGCCGGGCCGCGCGCCAACTTGTGAGCCCATGGGGCAGGTGGTATCTTTTCCGCCCCGCTCAAGACAGCGAATTGCGCGCTGATCGTGACCTACCTGCCGCGCCTGATCAAGATACTCAATGTCGTCGCGAAATTCCGGCTGGATGAATTCCTGCGGGGCCGACGCAAGTTGCGCCTATTGCGCTCGCTGCTACTGCTGTATCGCTTGCCCTTCGGCCTCGGCCGCGCGCCGGCCGGCGACCGCAACGCCCGGCTGCGGCGGGCGATGGAGGAACTCGGGCCGGTCTATATCAAGTTCGGTCAGTTGCTTTCGACGCGGCGGGATCTGCTGAGCCCGGAACTGGCCGACGAACTGCAATTGCTGCAGGACCGGGTGCCGCCCTTCGAACAGCCTCCAATAGCGGATCTGGTCGGCAACTTGCTGGGCATGCCCGTGAGTGAGGTTTTCGCCGAACTCGAACCAGAAGCGCTGGCTTCGGCCTCGGTCGCCCAAGTGCACGCGGCAATGCTGAAAAGCGGCGAGGAAGTCGTCGTCAAGGCGATTCGCCCCGGCGTCGCCGCAACCATCCGAGAGGACACCCATCTTTTGGAGCGGACCGCCGCGGTGATCGAAGGCAATTTCGCGGCGGGCCGACGCCTGCGCATCGTTGAAGTCGTGCGCGACTACGAAAAGACCATCAACGACGAACTCAACCTCCTGCTCGAAGCGGCAAGCACCACGCGTCTGCGGGAGAACTTCGAGAATTCGGACCTGTTGTACGTGCCGAAGGTCTTCAGCGAATACAGCCGCCGCGAACTGATGGTGATGGAGCGCGTCCACGGCATTCCGGTCACCGACGTGCCGGCGCTGAATGCGGCCGGAGTCAACTTGCGCAAACTCGCGGAAAACGGCGTCGCGGTCTTCTTCACCCAGGTGCTCGAACACAATTTCTTCCATGCCGACATGCATCCGGGCAATATCCTGGTGAGCCCGGAAGACCCGGAAAATCCACGCTACATCGCCCTCGACTGCGCCATCATCGGTTCGCTGACCCGCGCCGACCAGGACTACGTGGCGCGCAACCTGCTGGCGATGTTCAAACGCGACTATCGCCAGGTCGCCGAGTTGCATGTGGCCTCGGGCTGGGTTTCGCGCAAGACCCGGGTTCACGATTTCGAGTCCGCCATTCGCAGCTTGTGCGAACCCATCTTCGAGCGTCCGCTGGGTGAAATTTCCTTTGCCGGATTGCTGTTGCAACTGTTCATCACAGCGCGGCAGTTCGACATGCAGGTGCAGCCATCGCTGGTGCTCCTGCAGAAGACCTTGCTCCACATCGAGGGTCTCGGCCGTCAGCTCTACCCGGAGCTGAACCTGTGGGAAACCGCCCTGCCTTATCTGGAAGCCTGGGAGAAAAAGCGCCTCAGCCCATTCACCTGGCTGGAACAGGTCCGGGAAAAGCTGCCGGACTGGGTGAGCGAAGCGCCCTTGCTGCCGCAAATGGCCTTCGACGCCGCCACCCGGGTCAACCAGCTCGTCGAAGTCGGCGAGACCCTGATCCGGCGCCAGGAAATCGCCGCGAGGCATCACGTCCGCAACCGGCGGCTGGCGCGGCGCGGCGGCTTCATCTGCCTGGCGCTGGCCTTGCTCGCGCTGGTTCCCGCGGTCGGCTCGGCCTTGCAAAGTCTGCCGATCGCCAGCTTCGTACTGGCGCTGGTCGGCCTGTCGCTGCTATTTTTCGCCCGTTAAAATTCGCAAGTTACAAACAACCTGCGCCTAACCCGGATTAGGTATTGACAAGCAGCATTTTTTTTTTCCTACGATTTCTCGCGTTCTTTAATTCCATCAAGAATTCCAAAGGAGCGAGACGATGCAAAAGAGCGCACAAAGATCAATTTCCAGCTTTATTTATTCGGCATTTGCTTTAATAGTCTTCATAGTTTTCCCCTCTCCTGCTGATTGGGACAGTAGTCGCTTTAGAGTCCATGCGCAAAGCGCCGCATATGCGAACTGCGTAGCAACCGCGGAACAACTATCCAGAGAATCAATTTCCGGTCATTATGCAGCATATCAACAGGCGCTAAGTGACTCAATGTTTTGGCGCACTACAATCCTGAGAGGGTATAGACTTACGAATGTGGCTGCCATTAGGGCTGCAGGACTAATTCCAAGCCCCGGACATAGAGCTGCTGCTATCGCAGGCCTCAGGTTTGCATATCAAGAAGATGTTGATTACACAAACCAATACTATGACCAACAAGACGCTCAATCATTTCGTGATTACTCTGCGAGGCTGTCTGCTGCGAACAGGACACTCAGTGCCAATCTGACATCATGCGCGTTGGACCAGCAGAGTCGCCAGCAAGAAGAAGAAAGCTCGAATAACAACAATGAAGGATCGGGTAGCGGTGGTGGTGGCGGCGACCTGCCAGAGACAGAACCGGACCCAAATGAAGTGGCCGACCTGATTCATGAAATAAACACTCCTAAAACTTCGGTTACGGTTACTCAAGTTAGCAATGGGGGTGGGTCCGGTAGTTCTGGGACCCAATGCGACTCAACCGAGAATGAAGATGGTTCAACCGAAATTGATTGTGGAGGATAAATCCTGCTATTCAAATTGATTTCTAATTTCAATTAGCAGGAAGTATTTTTCTCAAATTAATGCATGGACTCTGGCATATGAATCGAAGAGCAATTTTTCTATCCATTTTCTCGGGCTTGTTCGTATCACTTGCGTTGATGCTTGCCTTATCAGAAGGGCCTCAGGAAGAGGCTCTTCTTTCCCCACCAGTATCATCGACTGATTTGGCTTCTATTGATCTGTCATTACCAGAATTTGAAGCAAAAGTGGTGACTGAAGAAAGTACTGAGTCAATGATAGTCGAAGATTCAAGCAATCTTGTCAGACTGGCCAGACCAACTGCTGAACGAGATGATGGTTTGACTTCTGGATTCGATCCTCAGCTGCTTCAAAGTCGTCTGATGGAGAGAGCGCAGTTACAAACCAACTCATTTGACACGGCAGAATGGATTTATGAACGCGACTGGTCCGAGCTAATCGATTCATTTGATCTATCTGATACTGATATTCGAAGAATACGGGATATGATTATTCGACATGAAGCGCACAATCTTGAACTGACCGAGCAGGCGCGAACCGGAGAAATCAATTCTTCAGATTTATTCGGTTCACTTCGACCAATCGAGGATCTTCTGCGAAATCTTTCTTTAGTCTTGTCAGAGAATCAAATATCGTCAATTGCGAAAGAAAAATCTCGTAGTTTCGAACAGTTCCAGCTAGACATGGAACGGTATGGGGCCGCACTTGTGGAGTTGGGTTACACGGATATACTTGCAGCAGTAAATATGAATGACCTGAATTCGGTAGTTGCCTACCTGAATACCGGGTCAGATCCAAATGCAAGAACGACAGACCGCAAGTTCAGCGCACTGCATATGGCCGCGATTTTCGGCAATGCTGAAATGGCTCAAGCACTTGTGGAAGCAAATGCGGAAGTAAATTGGACCTCTCAAACTTCCAATACGAGCGCACTGGAACTCGCAGCTTTCGGGGGCCATACGGAAACGGTCGATATCCTTATCGCAGCCGGTGCGGATTTGGAGCATTTTGCAATCTCGCCCCAGAACACAGCTTTACGGCAAGCTGCCAATAGTGGGAATGCTGAAACCGTTAGAGCACTCTTGGAGGCGGGAGCAGATGCAACCGGCGAGGCGGGAGAATGGGCGCTGTACAGTGCCATAGATCACGGCAATACGGAAATGGAAAATCTATTGCTGAACTTCGGTGCTAATGACGAAGCACTACACGTCGTCATGAAGCGAGCTGAAAAACAAGCGGCGCGACCTAGCAACGTATCGGATAACCAGGAACCCAGGAACTGAGAGGTTGTAATGTAGGCGTAGTCAAGTAGCGTGTTCTTCTTCCGTTTCCTGTTCCTGCTGGCGTTTGCGCGCCATCTTGCCGGCGACGATGCCCACTTCGAACAGCGCCCACATGGGGATTGCGAGCATCGACTGCGTGAATGGGTCGGGGGGAGTCAGCAACATAGCGACCACGAAGCAGCCGACTATAACGTAGGATCGCTTCTGGGAAAGAGACTCCGGGTCGGTCAGCCCAGCCCAGATGCAAAGATAGACAGCGATCGGGATTTCGAAGGCTAAGCCAAAAGCAAGGAATATAGTCAGGGCGAAACTCAGGAAACTGCTAATGTCGGGCGCCACCTGTATGCCCTCGGGCGCCACCGAGATGAAAAAGCGAAAGACGACGCCGAAAAGCACGTAGCGCGCGAACGCGATTCCCGAGTAGAACAGCACCACGCTTGAAACAAACAGGGGAATGGCAAATTTCTTCTCGTTCTTGTAGAGACCCGGCGCGATGAAAGACCACATCTGGTAGAGGATGTAGGGCGCCGCTATGATCATGGCAACATAGAACGTTAACTTCAGCGGCGCGAAGAACGGCGAGGTCGGATCGACCGCGATCATGCTCGACCCTTCCGGCAAGGCCGAAATCAGCGGTCCGGCAACATAGGTGTAGATATCGTTGGCAAAATAGAGCAGGGCCAGAAACAACACCACCACCGCGATAAGAGATTTCAGAATCCGATCACGCAGTTCGACCAGGTGGTCTATCAGCGTCAGTTCTTTTTCGTCTTCGGCGGAAGTCATGTAGCGGAATCCCGGCTGGAAGCATCGGAGCCTTCATCCTGGACGGGCGACGCATGCGTTCCCCCTTCTGAATCAGAGGTTTCCGTTTTTTTCTCCCCCGCACCTGTTACGGCAGCTTCGCGTTCCGCCGCGGCGTTCCGCAACTGTTCTTCGGTCGCGGCCGAGGCGCCGGGATCGAAATCCTTCGAGTTGACGATCTTGTTGACCGAATCGCGCGCCTCGCCGGCAGCCTTTTTCACTTCGGATTTCGTGTCGCGGATATCCGCCAGCACCGATTCGTTATGCAATTGCCGGCGCACTTCGTCGGCGTTGATCTCGCGCTCGATCTCGGCCTTGACCTTGTAGAAGCTGCGCCGGAAGCGGCCCAGCCACAAGCTCACGGTGCGAATCGTCGCAGGCAGCCGCTCCGGTCCAATGACCAGCAATGCGATCACCAAGATCAGCAGCAACTCAGTCGAATGAATACTGGGCATCTACAAGCCCCGTCCCTGAGCGGCGGGAAACAGGGCGCTACTTGTTTTCTGCGGTTTCGGACGCGGCACTGACAGTCTCGGCGCCGGCGGGTGCGGTCTGGTCTTCGATCTCCTCCTTCTTCTGTTCTTCATCCTCATCCTTCATCGCGCTGCGAAACCCCCGCAATGCGCCGCCAAGATCGGAACCAAGGCTGCGAAGCCTTTTCGTGCCAAACAACAACAGCACGATTAGCAGAACAATCAATAATTGCCAGGGACCGGGGCTCATACTTCACCTCCATTCCGGACGGACGATAAGGCTGCCCGACCGAAAATCATTGCTTTCGAGAAGATTTCTCTTCGTGACCCGACATGTTAAATCGTTTTTCCAGTTCGGCCAACACTTCCCGGTGGCTCAGGCCGAGGTGGCAAAGCATGACCATGCTGTGAAACCAGAGGTCCGCGGTCTCGGAAACCACGGCCTTGTGCGAGATTCCGCCGGTGCTTTCCGCCTCCTTGGCGGCCAGCACCACCTCGACCGCTTCCTCGCCGACTTTTTCCAGGATCCTGTTCAATCCCTTTCCGTACAGGCTGGCCACGTAGGATTTTTCCGGCGTGGCGGATTTGCGCGCTTCGAGCGTCGCTTCGAGTTGCGACAAGGTGTCAGTTGCGCTCATGCGTCTTCCCCAATTCAGTTTTCGTCGCCGTCCGGCTCGATCAGGCGCCAGGATTCGTTGTCGAGCTTGCGGAAAAAACAGCTCCGGCGGCCGGTATGGCAGGCGGCGCCTGTCTGTTCCACCCGGTAGCAGACGGTGTCGCCGTCGCAGTCGAGATATACGTCGACCAGTTTCTGGACATGGCCGGATTCCTCGCCCTTGCGCCAGATCCGCCCGCGCGAACGCGACCAGTAGACTGCGCGCGCTTCGGTGACCGTGGCCTGCAAGGCTTCCCGGTTCGCCCAGGCCTGCATGAGCAGTTCTCCGGTTTCCGCTTCCACGGTTACCACCGGTACCAGTCCCCGGTCGTTCCATTGCACTTCATCTAACCAAGACATGTGCGAATTATGCTTGGTTTGGGAGGTAGACTAAAGTGCTGCACCTTAGCGTTTGATCCCCTAAGCATGAGAGTCCATTGCTCCGATTCCGGACAGTCGGAGTCCGCAACTGCGGAAAAAGAGGAAATCGCGAGCGCCCCCGATCCCGAGCCGCCTCCCGCGGAAGCGGCGCAAACGTCGCCGGCAGGCGAGTCCGGCAGATGACCTCGGCTGAAGACGAAAAAGAGCTGACCCTGATAGACCACCTGGACGAATTGCGCGATCGGATCATGAAATCCCTGATCGCCGTGGTGGTGCTGTTCCTGGCCCTGTTCTATTTCGCCAACGATATCTACACCTATGTCGCCGCCCCGATGATCTCCGCGCTGCCGGAAGGCTCGACCATGATCGCGGTCGATCCGACTTCACCCTTTTTCGCGCCGTTCAAATTGACCTTCTACGTCGCGTTGATGATCGCGATGCCCTACG
Source organism: Pseudomonadales bacterium (assembly GCA_963664805.2). Lineage (GTDB taxonomy): Bacteria > Pseudomonadota > Gammaproteobacteria > Pseudomonadales > Pseudohongiellaceae > UBA9145. The sequence goes on from OY761612.1 coordinate 2,270,670, forward strand.
TGCTCTACCAGATGTGGTCCTTCATCGCGCCAGGCTTGTACAAGAACGAGAAGAAGCTGGCCATACCCCTGTTCATCTCCAGCGTCGTGCTGTTCTATTCGGGCATCGCTTTCGCGCGTTACGTGCTGCTCGGCATCGTGTTCCGCTTCTTCATATCCGTGGCGCCCGAAGGCATCCAGGTGGCGCCCGACATCAGCAGCTTTCTCAGTTTCGCCCTGACCATATTCCTCGCTTTCGGCCTGGCTTTCGAAATCCCCATCGCCGTATACCTCAGCATCTGGGCAGGATTGGCAGAGCCGGAAACCCTGTCGAAAAAACGGCCCTATGTCGTGGTCGGCTGCTTCGTCGTCGCCATGCTGCTGACTCCCCCCGACCCTTTCACCCAATCCATGCTCGCCATACCCATGTGGGCGCTGTTCGAGGTGGGCATCATAGCCGGCAAGATGGCGCGCAAACGCCAGCAGGGTGAGGCCCGGTCGGCGTAGCCGACAAAAAGCAACGCTTTTCGAGGGCCGAACGGCTCGACAGGATGTCGAGACTGGGGGCGGTCGAAGCCGAAATTCTCGCGCCAGGGATGGCTTGCACAACCTGATAGAATCCCCAATATCCCGGAACCGGCGCATTTGATTGACCGAAAAATACTCATGAGTTATTTTTTCTTCTGCCAAAAATACTCATGATGAAACATGGCTGACCTGAGCCGACATCGCTACATCGCCAACGATTGCCGCCGAGACCTGGAGCAGAAGCTGGTATTCATCGGCGGGCCCCGCCAAGTGGGCAAAACCACGCTGGCCCTCCACCTGCTCGGCTCCGAGCGGGGCGCGGGCCACCCGGCCTACATGAATTGGGACATTGCCGCGCACCGGCAGCGGATTCTCGCCGGCGAACTGCCCGCGGAGCGGCTGACCGTCCTGGATGAGCTGCACAAGTACGCCCGTTGGCGCGGTTTGCTCAAAGGCTTCTTTGACGAGCACTTCCCGCAGCGCAGCGCCCTGGTCACCGGGTCGGCCCGGCTGGACCACTACCGCAAGGGCGGCGATTCGCTGCAGGGACGCTACCATTACTACCGGCTGCACCCCTACTCGCTGATGGAAATGAACGATGCGCCCACTGAAAGCGACTTGCAGGCGTTGCTGCGGTTTGGCGGTTTTCCCGAGCCGCTGGCCCGGCAGAACGAAAGGCACTGGCGGCGTTGGCGACGTGAGCGGCAGGCGCGGGTGTTCGCGGAAGATCTGACCAGCCTGGAACGGGTCAGCGAAGTGAGCCTGCTGGAGTTGCTTTTCACGGCCCTGCTGACACGGGTGGCTTCGCCGCTGTCCCTGCAGGCGTTGCGCGAAGAATTGCAAGTGTCCCACGACTCTGTTCGCCGCTGGCTGACGATCTTCGAAAACCTGTACTTGACGTTCCGCCTGTCGCCATTCGGCGCACCCAAAGTGCGCGCCGTGAAAAAGGAGCAGAAGCTCTACCTGTGGGATTGGTCAGTGCTTGAGGACGTGGGACCGCGCTTCGAAAACCTTGTTGCGGCGCAACTCTTGAAATATTGCCATTATCGGGAGGACACCCAAGGGTTCGGCATGGAGTTGCGCTATCTGCGCGACACGGACCGCAGGGAGGTGGACTTTGTGGTGCTTCAGGACGGACGTGCGCTATTCGCGGTGGAGTGCAAAGCCAAGGGCAAGCAAGTATCGCCGCACCTGCGTTACTTTCGAGACCGTACGGACATCCCCGCCTTCTACCAAGTCCACTTGGGCAAGGAGGACTACCAGGCCGCGAGGGACATACGGGTGCTGCCGTTCACCACTTTGGTCCGCGAGCTTGAACTGCCCTGAAGCGCTTGGGAAGCTGACGCTCCGACGCTGCGGGGACACCCACCATGTTAACACCATATCATGAACCCGGTTCGGCTTTCGGGCCGATTGTGCAAGTTGCACATCTGCAAGTTGCACATCTTGACATCAACTTGTTGAAACATCATGATGCTTCGTATGCGCACCACATTAACTATAGATCCGGATGTCGAGCAGCTCCTGCTGCGGGAAATGCGGCGCACCAACAGCAGCATGAAGGCGGTCGTCAACGATGCGTTGCGGGCCGGATTCGGCGTGCGCGGCAAGGCGGCGAGCGCGGCCCGCTACAAGGTGAAGCCCCATGACTTCGGTTTCAAACCCGGCGTCGACCCTTACAGACTGAACCAGCTAGCCGATGAACTGGAAGCCGAAGAGTTCGTCCGGCGCCGCGCCCGTTGATCGTTCCCGACATCAACCTGCTCGTCTACGCTCACGACTCGGAGTTTCCGAGACATGGCGAAGTCCGCGATTGGTGGGAAGAACTGATGAACGGGAGCGGCAGCGTCGGGTTGGCCTGGACCGCCATGCTTGGCTTCATCCGTATCACCACGAACTCGAAAATACTCGACAATCCGATGGAGCCGGCAATCGCTTGCGAACACGTTCGTTCCTGGCTCGGCCGGCCGCAGTCGATCGTGATTCATCCCGGTGACCGCCATGCGGAAATACTTTTTCAATTGCTTGAGCAAGCCGGTTCCGCCGGCAATCTGACGACTGACGCGCACCTGGCGGCTTTGGCTATCGAGCACCAGGCCGAACTTCACTCGGCCGACGCCGATATGGCCCGGTTTCCAGGGTTGCGCTGGGTGAATCCGCTCGGCAGATAGCACCAACCGGCTGTCGCCGTATAGGACTATCACAAGGGACAAATCCGGAGAAAGCAAATGGCGCGAATAAAGACTCACCCCGGCCGCGTCTTGCGCGAAGAGTTGGCGGCGAGAGGCCTGAACGCCAATCGGCTCGCGCTGGCGATCCGTGTGCCGTCGAATCGGATAACAGCCATTTTGCGGGGCGAGCGGTCGATTACCGCTGAAACCGCCGTGCGTCTTGGCCGCTATCTCGGAACCGGCGCGGAATTCTGGATGAATATGCAATCCAGGTATGACATCTCGGTGATAGAGCACGCAATAGGCGCCCTGATCCAGCAAGAAGTGCCGGCCGCGGCATCTTGACTGAATCCGGCAGCAAATAAAGTCCGTTCTATCTTTGCACCAACTGTAAACTCTGATTTCAGCTTGTGTCACTAATGGGAAAGCTTACGCGCTGCAGGCGGCACAGGAAGCTGGTTCGGCCTCGTCTGCCGATGCCGGTTCCGGCGCGGTTGAATCAACGCTGGTCGATGGACTTCATGTCCGACCAGTTGGCCGACGGTCGTCGGTTTCGGGTGTTGAACGTAGTGGACGACTACTCCCGGGAAGGCGTGTTGCAGGTGGTGGATCGCTCGATAACGGGTGCCAGGGTGGCGCGGGAACTGCACCGGCTGGATCGGTCGCTGCCGCAGACGCTGGTGTGCGACAACGGACCGGAGTTTACCGGCAAGGCCTTGTTCTTCTGGGCGAAGGACACTGGGGCGAAGCTGCACTTCATCCAGCCGGGCAAGCCGACGCAGAACGCGTTCGTCGAAAGCTTCAACGGCAAGTTCCGGGAGTATTGTCTGAATATGCACTGGTTCGCGGGTCTGGGGGACGCCAGGGCGATCATTGACGATTGGAGAGAGCACTACAACGAGGTCAGGCCGCATCGGTCATTGGGCAATGCGCCGCCAAAGGTGTTTGCCCGGCAGGCAGCCTGAAAGGTGGAAATTCCACATCGCAGACGGTTCTAATCAGGGGGTACGGTCAGTTGTCGGGCACTGGTCCGCCTGCCCCCTGCTGTCTGTCTTGTCCGCCCTCGCATCAGCCGAGTGGATTCTGCCCGTATTTGTTTTCGCCCTGGTTGCCCGGCTGAATCATCCACCACAGCAATATTAAAGTCCCGATAAAGGGAACAAGCGCCCACAACATGTTCCAGCCACTCTTGCCGATGTCATGAAGCCGTCTGGCTGTGACGGCGATCACCGGGACACTGAGCCCCACTGAGACCGGCGCTACTAAAACGCTGTAGTAAAGTGATATAGGCGTCAACCAAATCTCGATGAACCAAAGGTAAAGCTGGAGCATCACAATTACCGAGAGCTGGAACCACCAGAACTCGCTTCGGGGCGCTCTTTCGTAGAAATCGGCGTACTTGGTTATCAGGCACGTTTTGAAGGATTCAACTATATTCATCTGGGGGTTATGTTCTCATCTCATATCTTTGCGATGAATCGTCCGTGGCAATTACGAACGACTTAATGCGCCTGCATTACGCTGAGCGTTTTCCATGTCAACGTATTCCGAAAACGCGTCGAAATTCGCCACGATATCAATCAACTGACTGGCTGTCAGGTACGGCGCCAAGCGAGCTTGCAGATCTTCTACTGACCGTATGCATTGCGCTAACTCATGGATTGTAATGCCTCCTTCCTGCTGGGCGAAAATCAGTTCCAGGTTGGACTGATACCATTCCGTGATTATTTCCCGAACCGCTTGTAAATCCGAGAGACCCATGTTTCCAATGAACTCTTCCCAGAACATTACATAGGCCGTCTCTGCAACGCTCGCCGGGGTGGTCAGAGTGGGAACCGAATAAAGCGTCAGTTCCGCTCTAGGTGCCTCCGCGGCATCCACAATGCAGTGATGTGGAGCTGGCTCCGGCTCTTCCCTCCCTGCTCTACCAGGGCAAACTTTAAATTCTACGTCGTCGACACGAACTTCCAATGTTTCGCGACAGAAGCCCGGAAAAGGGTCTCGTGTGGCTTCAACCAACTCTTCACCAGAATTGCTAGCAGCAGTCTCTTCGTTAGTCGGAAGGGTCCAGTCTGATCGCAAAAAGAAAAGCACTCCCAAGGATGGGACCACGCTAAGAAGCAACAATCCACGGATTTTTGAGATTACGGAATCCATTCTGATCCTGCAAACACTCCTAGACAATGCACCGAACCGTCCGTGTCCATCACGGACGGCCCGATGCAATCGAGATGTTATTGCACAAAGCCAATAAGACCCGGTGCTCCAGCATCCCGCAGCATTCGCTCCATTTCCTGGTTACCGTAATCCCTCGCCGAACTCAATGCGAGTTGACCCGCCAAACCAGTTGCATCCGCCCCCCAGTCCAGCAATTCCCGGACAACCTCCGTGCGATTGTACTTCGCAGCGGAAGCAAGCGCCGTAAGATCATGTTCTGCGTGTTCCAGATTCGCACCCCGGGAAGCAAGCAGCCGCACCATATCCACATCGCCTTCCCGCGCAGCGCGCATCAACGATGTATTGTTGTGGGAATCAACCTTGTCAATATCAGCACCCTGGTTAAGCAGAAGTTCAACCATTTCCATGTTGCTGTCGCGCACCGCTTCTTTCAACGGCGACCGTCTACCGTCGATCGTGGTGAAGTTCACATCCGCACCCGATTCGATCAGCGCGCGCACAGCGACATGGTCATTGTTGCGCACCGCAACAAGGACTTCGTCGTCGTAGCCAGCAACAGCAAACGCGGCCATCGTCGCCTCGTTTCGCTCGGAATGAAATTCCCGGTACGCTTCCTCGTTCGCAGCGATATCCGTCAATTGATCCGGAGACATGAATGATGCGAGACTCGACTGGAGTTCCTCAATGGTCAGTAGGGAATTTGAGTATTCCTCGTAGCTAATCTGTCCCACGCTCCACTGCTCGTGCAATTCGTCGTTGAACATTTCCCAAGTGGTAATGACATTGCGAACATTCTGTTCGTCGGCAAGATCCATGCCTGAAACAAACTCCCGCCACTTCTCGTCATACAACCATGTTGCATATTCTATCGGAGTATCATAGAGCGACGCCGGAAGTGCGTTGGGCAGCAATTCCGGTGGCCTGCCATCGTGAAGCCCGTCAATCATCTGTTCTGCGAAGGCGACCGCCCGTTGCTCAACCAGATCTGGATCAAGCCCCTCGACAGACAGCGCGAAACTGACTGTTTCCTCCGCAAGATCACGGGGAATGTCTGGGACAGTGGAGAAAACATACTGAACGAGATCGTCAAAGCGCGAGTCCTCTGGCGTGATGACTTCACTAGAGACAACTTCATCGTCATCACCGATTTCCGGCAGCAGTCCGCGATGATCGAACCAGTTCAATACAACGCCTGCTATGGCCCATCCGGTCAGGATGAACGCCATACCGCCCACCCAAGTGGCATTTTTCAAGATAAAGGATTTCATTATAGTGATTCTCCGACTTGATTAATTAGAACACTCAATCGACCTAGACCCGTCCTCGTTCTCTGTGACTTCACAACCTCCGCCACCGACATGCTGTCCGGAAACGCTGCCCTGACGACCGTTGCCACCTGATCCCGGAGGGGTAGTCGGCACATTGGGTCGCCCCGGATCGTTTTGACCCCTGCTGCCGGAACCTCCGCCTTGGCGCTCCCGTGCACGGTTCTCGGCATCGCACGCCCTGTTTCCGCTTCTCCAACCGTCATACAGATTCCGCTGTCCACGGTTGTGAATCTGAGCTGCGGATTGGTAAGCGGTGCGCCGCACCTCTCTGGCATCTTCCAATGCGTCTTCCAATTCTTCCTTAAGTTCCAAAAGTTCAAGGACGTAGCGGACTGGATTCGTCAACGCCCAGATACGAGCTTCGGTCACTTCCTCAAGATACTCGCGCTGAGCATCACTGCTGGCACTTTGGAAGACTATATCTGCCGCATCCAGAGCATCCTGATAGTCTTCGTCGACATCTTCCAACAGATCATTATAAGCATCGGCGTTATCGTTCAAGCAACCCTGGTGTTCGTTGTTGCTACCAGACGGAGCGGTAAAGTTCGCATGCCCCTTGGAAGGGGAAAGTAACACAATCACCATCAAAACCGCAGTGAGCGGAAAGATAGCTGGCGCGAATGCTGAAACGCATACATTCAATCTCATGACTTTTTCCTCAAAGACAAGTGTTTCCAAAAAAACGTGGAAGAATTCCGCCCCGTCGAAGGGCGCACTTCAAAACCCGTAAGCAGGTTCGAGAAAAAATATTTGAGAGGGCGAGGTGGCGCGCCCCCAGAATTGGGGGAATCTGATAAATTTTTATTGAGTCAGAAAAACTTGGCCGTACTTGACTGGCAGCCCCCGCTCTATTGGTGTCTGTCGCACGGGGCCTACCGGAAAACACCCAAGGATCTGACCCAATGAACCAACTCTGCCTGGCGAGTCAATCCCAGCTTGCCCAGGATACGTTTGATATCCCAGCGAACCGTGCTCTCCTTGCAGTTTATGGATGTGGCGATTACGCTCACACTCTTGCCATTGGCCAGTAGCGTCGTGACTGTAGTCTCCGCTCGCGTGAGGCCAAGGGCTTTCTGGACCAGAACGGGATCAATGCCGGCGTCTCTCAGGGGGTCGACAATCACGACCACCGCGGCAGCGGACTAAGACTGCGTATCTCTAATACTGCCGCCTACAGGTATCACGCGTACTACCAGTGATGGCAAGCCTTCGGGGCGTCCCACGGTAGCCGCGCCTTTGACGCCGTGTATTCCAGGCGGAGGTATTGCGCGACTCAGGATTCGCTGGAGGTCGGTATTGTTCTGCCGATTGCGGACAAACAGGCGCTTGGAAACATCAAGCGAAATACGGCCTTCCTCCAACATGCGCCGCGCAGGTTCGTTCATGTCAAAACTTCGACGGTGCGCATCGAGTTGCAAGACGCCGAGGCCGGATGTTTCAAAAAATCCCCGCAGCGTCTCGGCCAAGGCGTGAGCGCCGGCGGGTTCCTGCCGGTCCCTGTCGCTTCGACTCATGACCGCACCGTTTCGGGTGAGCGGTCCTTGATTCCATTGTTATTGCTGCCGGCGATCCTCACCGTCCTTTTCCAAAGACTTATCTGGATGCGATCCCGAATTTAGTGGCGCAATAGTTGGCGCTATGTGCGCGGCTCAACGGGGGTCAGGCTAAGTTCTGTTGTTTTAGTACCACGAAATTTCGGGCAGGATAAGACTGTAACTTTGTGTGAAGCGCCCCCAAAATTGGGGGTTTTCAGCGGAGAATGAAGCTTACCGGCCCGTCGTTTTCGAGGGAGACTTGCATGTTGGCGGCGAAGACGCCGCTTTGGGTTGCGGGGTGGCGTTCGATTGCGACCTTTACCATTTGAGCGAACAACCGCTCGGCTTCGGCAGGCGCCTTGGCGCCGGAGAAACCGGGGCGCAGGCCCTTGCTGGTGCTGGCGGCGAGCGTGAACTGGGAAACGAGCAGGAGTTCGCCTGAAATCGTCTTGAGGTCCAGGTTCATCCTGCCTTCGGCGTCGGCGAACACGCGGTAGGAAAGCAGGCGGTCGACCATGCGGCCGATGACGGCCTCGTCGTCCTCTCGTTCGAACCCGACCAGGGCCAGCAGACCCTTGCCGATTTCGGCATGGGTTTCGCCTTCGATGCGTATGCGAGCCCAGTTAACGCGCTGGATGAGGACGATCATCGCTCGTGTCGGCCGCGGGGGCTAACTGACCGGCGACAGGTCGCGGCCGATTTCGTCCGTCGCCTTTATGAGGCAGTCGGTGATCGCCGGTTCGCCGGCGGAATGGCCGGCTTCGCGGACGATGAGCAATTCCGAGCCCGGCCAGTGCCGATGCAGGGTAGTGGCGTTGTCGAGCGGACAGACGATGTCGTAGCGGCCGTGAATGATGTGGCCGGGGATGTCGGCAAGCCGTTCCATGTTGTCGAGAATCTGGTTCTCGGCGATGAAACCCTTGTTCACGAAGTAATGCGCTTCAATGCGCGCCAGCGCCAGGGCTCGATGGGGGGAAGTAAAACGGGCCACGCCGGCGGGGTCGAGCCGCAAGGTCGCGCAACTTGCTTCCCAGGTCGCCCAGGCCTTGGCCGCGCCCATGCGCGCCAGTTCGTCGTCGCCGGTCAGGCGCTCGTAATAGGCTTCGAGCAGGCGATGGCGCTCTTCTTCCGGGATGGGTTTCAGAAAATCCTCCCAGCCATCGGCGAAAACGCGGTTGGCCCCGTCCCGGTACAGCCAGTCGAGGTCGCGCTGGCGGCACAGGAAGATGCCGCGCAGCACCAGCGTGATCACGCGCTGGGGATGCGCCTGGGCGTAAAGCAGGCTCAGGGTCGAGCCCCAGGAGCCGCCGAACAGCACCCATTGCTCGATTCCCAGATGCGTGCGGATTTTCTCCATGTCGGCGATCAGTTCGCCCGTATCGTTTTCGCGCAATTCCCCGTGGGGGGTCGAGCGGCCGCAACCGCGCTGGTCGAAGGTGACGATGCGGTAGAGTTCGGGGTCGTAGAAACGGCGCGAATTGCCGTCGCAGGCGCCGCCGGGGCCACCGTGAACGAACAGGATGGGAATGCCGTCGGGATTGCCCGCCTCGTCCAGATAGAGTTCGTGCAGGTTGGAAACCTTGAGGCTGTGCCTGCGGTAGGGCTTCAGTTCGGGAAATAGCGTGAGCACTTGCCGGTCCGTTTTCGTCGCTTCCGCCATGTTAGGGCAATTCGGGCCGCAATCGCCAGAATTGGGCGAAAATTGTGGTTGTCCTCTCGTTGTCTCGTTGCTTTCATTGCCGCCCCCACCAAAACCGCTGCGCGGTTTTGACTCCCCCGGAGGGGGAGTGGGATCTGGTTGCGGCGATTGCCGCGAACCTATAGTTCGAGGACTGCGACGTTTTTGAAGCCGGCGTCCTTGAGGTGGGCGGCGTGGAGGCGGCTGATCATGCCTCGTTCGCAATAGAGCAGGTAGCGTGGGCTCCGGTCGAGTTTTTCGAAGTCTCCGCGCAAGCGGTAAAAGGGGATGTGCAGCAATTGCTCACCCGCCGCTTCCCGCAGCGCCGGCGGCCGCGCCCCCTGCTCGGATTCGTGACGGATATCGATGACGATGTCCTCCGGTCCGGGTTCCGAAGTCACGGTGATCTCGTCCGTCCTGCCGCCTTCATCGAAAGCGATATCGGTGATGAGTTGGATAGAGGCATTGGCGAGAGCCGCGTCGAGCACGGCGAAATCGAAACGGGATTCCTCGCGCTCGATGCGCCCCGGCCGCGCTTTCGTCGTCGGTTTGTCCGAGATCACCGCGCAATATTCGGGAATGTGCCGGGAGAATTCCTCGGTGCCGATGGCGCGGGCCAGGTCGATGATCTGCTGTTTGTCCGTTGTCGCCAGCGGGCGCAACACGAGATTGTCGGCGACACTGTCGATGACCGCGAGGTTGGTCAGAGTTTGGCTGGAAACCTGGGCCACGCTTTCGCCGGTTACCAGCGCTTCGGCGCCGACCTCGGCGGCGATGCGGTCGGCGGCGCGCAACATCATGCGCTTGAGCACAACTCCCATCTGCGAGTTCTCGACTTTTTCGAGGATTTCCCGGACAACGCCTTCAAAAGGCACGGTGACGAATTTCACCCGGTGCGAAGCGTGATACTTCATCCACAGGAATAGCGCGAGTTCGCTCACCGCCAAACGATGGGTGTCCCCTGGACGACGCCCTGGACGACGATGGGTGTCCCCTCTCTGGTTTTGGTTCAATGGGTGTCCCATCCTGGGTTGGTCCCGATGGGTGTCCCATCCCACTCCCAATGGGTGTCCCCTCCCAGGTTGATGGGTGTCCTCTCCCAGGTTGAAGAAGCAGAAATGCGTCTGCAGGCCGCGGCGCATGGTCAGGAAGCTCGAAACCGCCGAATCGAATCCGCCGGAAATCAGCGACAGCGCCGAACCCTGTCCGCCCAGAGGAAATCCGCCGAGCCCCGGGCGCCGATGCAGCACGACATGAAACTCCTCATGCCTGATTTCGAGCGGAACGAGCACGTCCGGCGCGCCCAAGTCGACTCCGGCGGACTCGGTAAGCCGTTTGAGTCCGGCGCCGACGAAGGCCTCGACATCGACCGAACGAAACGCATGCCGGCCCGTGCGCTTGCAACGCACGGCGAAAGTCCTGCCGCGCAACCGCCCGCCGTAATGCTCCATGACCAACTCCAGCATGCCTTCTAAATCGGGCAGCGGATACTTCCTGACTTCGAGAATGGAGGCTATTCCGGGGATGTGGCGCAACTTGTCGAGTATTTCCGGGCCGTCAACAGCGGAATCGATTTCGACTTCGATGACGTCCCATTCGCCGCTGACGCGCAATTGATCCTCGAACGCCCGCAGGACCGACCTGATGTTCTTGCGCAACAGCCGGACAAGCCGGCGGCGAACGGCGCGGCTCTTGATGGTGATCTCGGGAAACAGTTTGACCAGGAACAACATGGCGACTAGCGGAACGCCCTCATTCGCCGTTCGGAAGCCTTGCCCCGAAACAGAGCGCATGAATCGAAAAATCTTAGGAAATGCACCGAAGTGGTGCTAATATTCACCGCAACGCACAAATATGGTGCGATACAGGCGCCTGATTCCGAAAAATTGACCCAGGAACGGGCATTCGACAACCGCCGAAAGGTGGCACATATCTTGCTGCTTTTCTTACCGCTTGAATGAGTCAAAGTAAGACACAACCCGGAACCACGGCAAACCCATGATAACCGAAGGGGCCGGCGGTCTGGTGGCTCAGCAATCCATAAACGAGGAGATAGTTGGAAAATGAAATCGAAACTGGAATACATCTGGCTTGACGGCTACATACCCACGCAGAATCTGCGCAGCAAGACCATGGTGCGGGAGGACTTCGACGGCAAACTGGAAAGTTGTCCCCAGTGGTCGTTCGACGGCAGTTCCACCTTGCAAGCCAGTGGAGACGATTCGGATTGCCTTCTGGAGCCGGTAGCGATCATCCCCGACCCCGACCGGGCCAATGGTTACCTGGTCATGTGCGGAGTATTGAACGCCGATGGCAGCCCGCACCGCTCAAACGGCCGCGCGACCATCGACGACGATGACGACGACTTCTGGTTCGGCTTCGAACAGGAGTATTTCCTGTGGGATCCGGCGACCAACGCGCCCCCGGGATTCCCCGCCGGCGGTTACCCGGGACCCCAAGGCCTCTATTACTGCTCCGTCGGCGCGCTCAACTGCCATGGCCGCGAAGTCGTGGACGAACATCTCGACCTCTCGCTCGAAGCCGGCATCAACGTGGAAGGCATCAACGCCGAAGTTGCCGCGGGACAATGGGAATTCCAGGTATTCGCCAAGGGCGCCAAACGCGCCGGCGACGAAACCTGGCTTTGCCGCTATCTGCTCGAACGCACCGCCGAACGGCACGGGCTCGCGATCAACTGGGAACCCAAGCCTCTCGGCAGAGACCTCGACTGGAACGGTTCCGGCATGCACGCCAATTTCTCCAATGAAGCCATGCGCGAAGTCGGAGACGAAGAAATATTCACCAAGATCTGCGAGAACTTCGGCAAGAATATCGACCGCCACATTTCCGTGTACGGCGCCGGCAACGATCAGCGCCTGACGGGCCTGCACGAAACCCAGGCGATCGACGTTTTCTCCTACGGCATCTCCGACCGGGGCGCCTCGATCCGGATTCCGGTGGCGACGATTCAGGCGGGCTGGAAGGGAAGGCTCGAAGACCGCCGCACGGCGTCCAACGCCGACCCGTACAAGGTCGCCGCGGCAATCATCAGGACGACCAAGGAAGCGCTGGCCGCTTAAGGCGTTTGGCGGGCCCGGCGCCAACCGGGCCCGCCCGTCCGCGCCTTGCGCGGGATATTCCTGTGGAAGGGCGAATCGACTATAGGCGGCTGCTGGACAGCCTGAACACGGCGGTGCTGCTGCTCGACGAGGATCTGCATATCCGCATGGTCAATCCGGCCGCGGAAGCTCTGATGGCGATGAGCTCCCGCAAGGCCGCCGGGCTCTTCCTCGGCGAGGTATTCGTGAACGGCGTGGAAGATATTGAAGCAATGCGCGAAGCCATGCGAGGACGTAACGGTTTTACCAAGCGGCTGGCGCAATTGGATCTGTCCCATGGCAAAACGGTGGAACTCGACTACTCGATCACGCCTGTCGACCTTGACGGCGAACCGCTCGCCTTGCTCGAAATGAACTCCCTGGAATACTCCCAGCGCATCAATCGGGACCATTTGTTCAGTTCCACGCAGGAGACTACCCGGGAACTCGTGCGCGGCCTCGCCCACGAGATCAAGAATCCGCTCGGCGGGCTGCGCGGCGCGGCCCAGTTGCTGGCGCGGGAACTGCCGAACGCGGAACTGATTGACTATACCAATGTCATCATCGACGAAGCCGACCGCCTGCGCAATCTGGTGGACCGCCTGACCGGCTATCGCAAACCGCTTGAGCGGCGCAGCATAAACATTCACGAAGTGGTCGAACGCGTGCGCAATCTCGTCGAAGCCGAAATCGACGGTCGCGGCATCCATCTGATCAGGGACTACGATCCCAGCATCCCGCCGCTGACGGCGGATCCCGAACAACTCATCCAGGCCATGCTCAATATCGTGCGCAACGCCATGCAATCGCTGTCGAGTCCGGACGTGAAACACGACCTCGGCACGATTACCCTGCGCACGCGCGCGATACGCAAAGTGACCTTCGGTCCGCGCTCGCGCCAGCCCGCGATTTCGGTCGAAGTCATCGACAACGGCCCGGGCATTCCGGAGCATCTGCGCGAGGCCATCTTCTTTCCCATGGTGACGAGCCGACCGGAAGGCACTGGGCTGGGTCTCGCCATAGCGCACAGCATCGTCAGCCGGCATCACGGTCTGCTCGAATGCGAAAGCGAAAAGGGGCGCACCTGTTTCCGCTTGCTATTGCCCCGTGGTTCAACAAAGAGTTGGCGGGAAGCGCCAGCCGAAAGCCGGGGAGAAACAAGCGCATGAACCCGGCCCAATCAGTCTGGATTCTCGATGACGACCGCTCGATCCGCTGGGTGCTGGAAAAATCCCTGAACACCGCGGGTCTGGCCACCGTAAGTTTCGACAATGGCGAGGAACTGCTGCGCCGCTTGCGCCACAGCATGCCCAACGTCATCATCAGCGATATCCGCATGCCCGGAATCAGCGGGCTGGAATTGCTGTCCGCGGTCAAATCGACCCATCCCCAACTGCCCGTGATCGTCATGACCGCGCATTCGGACCTCGACAGCGCGGTGACGTCCTACAGCCGCGGCGCATTCGAATACCTGCCCAAGCCCTTCGATATCGAAGACGCCGTCGCGGTCACCCGGCGGGCGCTCGGACACGCCAGGGAAAAAGAAGCCGCGGCCCGGGGTGGACAGGCCGAACCGGTGCGGGAAATCATCGGTGAAGCGCCCGCCATGCAGGAGGTGTTCCGCGCCATCGGCCGGCTGTCGCATTCCAATATTTCGGTTCTGATCAACGGCGAGTCCGGCACGGGCAAGGAGCTCGTGGCGCGCGCCTTGCATCAGCATAGCCCCCGCGGCGACGAGCCGTTCGTGCCCCTGAACGTGGCCGCCATTCCGGCCGACCTGATCGAATCGGAGCTGTTCGGACACGAAAAAGGCGCTTTCACCGGGGCCACCCGCCAGCGCGCGGGACGATTCGAGCAGGCCAACGGCGGCGCCCTGTTTCTCGACGAAATCGGCGACATGCCGCCGGACACCCAGACCCGGCTGCTGCGCGTGCTGTCGGAAGGCGAGTTTTATCGCGTCGGAGGCCATACTTCGGTGAAAGTAGACGTGCGCATCATCGCCGCCACGCACCAGAACCTGGAAGATCTGGTGCTCAAGCACCGCTTCCGGGAAGACCTGTTCCATCGCCTCAACGTGATCCGCATTCATGTGCCGAAACTGAGCGAAAGGCGCGAAGACATTCCGCGGCTGGCGCGGCATTTCCTCAGCCGGGCGGCGACCGAGCTCGATGCGCCGGCCAAGGTGTTGCGGCCCGAGACCGAGCAATATCTGCAGGGCTTGAGTTGGCCGGGCAATGTGCGGCAACTGGAAAACTTCTGCCGCTGGATCACGGTCATGGCCTCGGGACGCGAAGTGCACATCACCGATTTGCCGCCTGAATTCGCGGAACAGCGCGAACAGCCGGGGGCGGCGCGCAGTTGGACTCAGGCGCTCAAATCCTGGGCCGACGAGAAGATCAAGCAGGGCGATAAGGGCATCCTGGACGAAGCGACACCGGAATTTGAGCGCGCGATGATCGACATCGCCCTGAAACACACGGCCGGGCGCAAACAGGACGCCGCCCTGCTGCTGGGCTGGGGCCGCAACACCCTCACCCGCAAGATTCACGAGCTCGGATCCTGATATTGGACGATCAGCGGCTTCGATCCGTCGCCGCCGGGTGGCGACTCACACCATGCGGGCTCCACCAAGATTCAGCTCGAAGGCTGCGAACCAGCCTCTGTCATTCCGCGCCCAGCGAAGCGCGGTGACTCACATAATGCGCAGTGAATTAGCCTGAGCCGTTGCCGCCCAACTGGATTTCCGGTTGGGGCGCGGCTGCGGGTTGTTGGGCTTGTTGTTCCGCTTGGCGCCGTTTTTGTTCGGCGTAGACCGCGTCGAAGTTGATTGGCGCCAGCATGAGCGGAGGGAAACTGCCCTTGGTGACGATGGAATCGATGGCTTCCCGGGCATAGGGGAAAAGGATGTTCGGGCAAAGCGAGGCCAGTATCTGCTCCAGTTGCTGAGACTCCATGTTGGCGCAGGCGAAGATGCCCGCCTGTTGCACTTCGACGAGGAACGCCGTGTCTTCCTCAACCTTGGCTTCGACGGTCAAAGTGAGTATCACCTCGTAGGTGTTTTCCTGGAAATTCTGGGAGCGGCTTTTCACTTCGAAATTGATGTTCGGACTCCATTGTCCGGTGAAGACGCCGGGGCTGCGCGGCGATTCGAATGAAAAATCCTTCAGGTAAATGCGCTGCAAGGCGAACTGCGGCGCGTTCGGGTCCGCCTGTGGTTGCTGTTGCTCCGACGCCTGTTGCGGCGCCGCCGGTCCATTCTGTTCGCCCCGCCCGTTCTGTTCGCTTTGCTCGTTCTGTTCGTTCTCAGCCATGATAGCTCCATGTTGAACGGCGGCGGGCTTGCGCCCCGGCGACCGTTATTTCTGAATAAGCGGAAAGGACCGCGCGGTCCACTCCGAAATGCCGCCGGCGAGTTTCACGACGTTGCCGTGCCCGGCCTCCTCGATGCTTTTGACCGCCGCCCCGGACTGTTGGCCCATCTTGCAGACGACCAGCTTGGGCTTGTCCTTGTGCTTGTTCAACTCGGCCATACGCTGTTTGAGTTTCGCCAGCGGAATGTTCATCGCGCCGGCGATATGGCCCTGATCGAATTCCTTCCTTTCCCTGACGTCGACGACGACGGCGCCCTCGCGGTTGATCAGCATGACCGCCTGCTGCGGGCCGACCGCACGGGAAGCGGCGCGCGAATGATAAACGATAATGGCCAGCAGGGTAACCACCCACATACCCGAAAGAATCGGGTGATTGCCTATGAATTCAATGAATTGCGCCATTGGAAAAACTCACTCGGATACGGCAAACAGGAAGACAGGGACCGTATTGTACATACTATGAAGAAGAATCACGGACAGAACCGGGAAACCATCTTCGCGCACGCGTTCGACTATCGCCAGCAAGGTGAGCGCGAATCCCGCGGGAATTCTCGCTACGGCGTGCAACAGCCCGTAAATCGACCAGGCGTTTTCCGCATTGCCGGCATGCAAACCCGCGAATGCCACACTGGTAATCAGGAATGCCGGAAGCCAGCTCTGCGATTTCGCGAACCATTCGGTCAGTTTCTTCGCCAACAGCAATAGCGCTAACTGAAAGATCCACGTTTCCACTACCGGAGCGAACAAAAGAGCCACCAAGAAGAGCCTCAGGGGTGACAAGGAATCAAGAAACTCGCCGCCCATCTGACTCTCGTCGAGCATTCCAAGTTCAAACAAGACGATCAGTGGTACGACAAGGAGGACATTCAATACCAAGGTTACGATCCACATCGCCACGACCAGCCTGAGCGTGCGATATTGAACCAATCTGGAAACGAGTGCTGTCACGATGTTCTCTTCGGTTTGGCTGGCGTGATTCTGTCTATTGCCTTGGCCGGGCGCAAGTCGCTTTTCCGCCGCCCTGTAAGTCGTTCCCGTTATAGGCGATAATTCGCACTCCGTCTTCAGCAACTCCCAACCGGATGCCTTTGCCCGCCATGAGCCGACGCAAGACCGCCGTTTTACTGATTCTCGATGGCTGGGGCCATCGCGAGGAAAGCGACTACAACGCCATCCATGCCGCCGACAGTCCCGTGTGGGACGAACTCTGGAGCGGCCGGCCGCATACCTTGCTGCGCACATCCGGCGAAGCCGTCGGGCTGCCGGCGGGACAGATGGGCAATTCCGAAGTCGGGCACATGAATCTCGGCGCCGGACGCGTGGTGTATCAGACGCTTACGCGCATCGACCGCGACATCGCCGAGGGCGGGTTCTTCGGCAATCCCGCCTTGACCGCGGCGGCGACCAAGGTCGCCGCCGATGGCTCGGCCTTGCACGTGATCGGCCTGCTTTCTCCCGGCGGCATTCACAGTCACGAAGATCAAATCATGGCCATGCTCGATCTGGCGCTGGAGCGGGGCGTCGCGCGGCTGAATTTGCACGCCTTGCTCGACGGCCGTGATACGCCGCCGCGCAGCGCCCTGACCTCGTTGAAGAAGTTCGAGGCGAAACTCGCGGGCCTGAACGAAAGTGGGGGCAAGGGCAAGCTGGCTTCGATCTGCGGCCGCTATTACGCCATGGACCGCGACCAGCGCTGGGAGCGCGTCGAGCCGGCTTACGCGATGTTGACCGAAGGCGTGGCGCCGTACCGTTTCGACGATGCGGAATCGGCCCTGCTCGCGGCCTACGAACGCGGCGAAAACGACGAATTCGTCCAGGCCACGCTGATCGGCGAAGCGGATGCGCTCGTCGCCGACGGCGACGCCGTCGTGTTCATGAATTTCCGCGCCGACCGCGCGCGCCAGCTCACCCGCGCCTTTGTTGAAGACGACTTCGGCGGCTTCACGCGCAAGCGCCGGCCGAAGCTCGCCGACTTCGTCATGTTGACCGAATACGCGGCCGACATCCCCGCGAGTTGCGCCTATCCGCCGGAAGAGCTGAAAAACGTCTTCGGCGCCTGGCTCGCGGACCATGGCGGCTCGCAACTGCGCATCGCCGAAACCGAGAAGTACGCCCACGTCACCTTCTTTTTCAACGGCGGCCGGGAAGAGCCCTTCGCCAATGAGAAACGCGAACTGATCCCTTCGCCCAAGGTCAAGACCTACGACCTCAAACCGGAAATGTCGGCCTTCGAGTTGACCGATGGGCTGGTAGGCGCGGTCCGCTCGGGCGATTTCGACGCGATCATCTGCAACTACGCCAATGGCGACATGGTAGGCCACACCGGCAGTTTCGAGGCTTCGATCAAGGCGGTCGAAGCCGTCGATCAATGTCTCGGCAAGATCGTCGAGGCGGCGCGCGCAACCGGAGCGGACCTGCTGATCACCGCCGACCACGGCAATGTCGAGCAAATGCGCGACCCGGAAACCGGTCAGCCGCTGACATCCCACACCACCGGCCCGGCGCCTCTCGTTTACGTCGGCCCCACCGAACTCGAATTCACCACCGAAGGTCGCCTCTGCGACATAGCCCCCACCATGCTGAGCCTCCTCAACCTGCCGATACCGCCTGAAATGACAGGCGAGGTGTTGTTGCGCGCGCCGCCCAAAGCCGCGGCATTGTAGGCGAACGGCGGGATTGCCAGTACCGCTTGGAAGTTGCCGGATAGCGACCCGTTATTGAATGAGTGACGATCCATAAATTCGACTGGGGGAACAATTCAATGAACAGAGCAATAATCATGCGCTACCTGCCCTGGGCGCTGGCGATTTTCGTCGCCATCGTCTTCGTGCAGTCGCTCTTCTTCAAGTTCACCAACTCGTTCGAGACCCAGCACATTTTCACGACCATCGGCGACTGGATGGAATCGATCGGCCTACCGGCCTTCATCGCCTCGGGCTTCGCCGCCTGGGGCGGTTACACGGTCGGCAGCGTTGAACTGATCGCTTCGGTCCTGCTGCTCATCCGCCGGACACAGTCGCTGGGGGCGCTGATCGGTTTCTTCGTCATCAGCGGCGCGGTCTTCTTCCACCTGTTTACGCCGCTTGGCGTCAGCGTAGTGATCGATGAGGCGGGCAATCGGGACGGCGGGCAATTGTTCGGCCTGGCGGTGGGCGTGTTCATTTCAACGATTCTCATCATGTGGCTGCGGAGAGGCGAATCGGCGGAATATCTCCGCCTGGAAAGCTGAAGCTCGAACCTTCAATCAGTCTTCGTCCAGGCTGAAGACATAAAGCGCGTTGCCGTTGGCCGGATGGCGCACCTCCGGCGATACCACCCGCGGCACCGTGCGCGGACTGACACCCCGGGCGCCGAGGCCGGTTGTCACAGCGATATATTGCTTGCCGTCAACGGCATAGCTGACCGGGTGGCCTTGCACGGACGTCCCGAGCCGGGTTTCCCAAAGGATTTCGCCGTTGCGCACGTCGAAGGCGCGGAAGCGCCGGTCGAGGTCGCCGACGAAAGCCAGATCGCCGGCCGTGGTGATCACTCCGGTCAGCAAGGCCGCGCGTTGCTCATAGCTCCAGATTTCTTCCATGCTGTCGACGTCGTAGGCCGCCAGCTTGCCCATGTTGCCGTCGGAGCCGGGCATCTCGAACCAGCGCCGGTTCGCCGCCGTGCCGCCGGCGCCGTGTACGAGCGGAACCTCGCGCGCGGCGATTTCGAGACAGGACTGGCTGAGCGGGATCACCAGCGCCGCGCTCGGCTCGTGATAACTCATCGAATGCCAGTCCTTGCCGCCCGCCGTGCTCGGACAGACTGAAATCCATTGGTCGAGTTGCGCGTTCCGAATGTCGTCGCGGTAGGTGACGGCGCCGGTCGCCGGATCGATGTCTGTGAATGCGTTCTGGAACACGGTTTCCTTGTAGCCGATGAATGCGCCGCTTTCGCGGTCGTGTTTCCAGAGGATGCCGTGCTTGCCGACGGAAAAGACCAGCTTGTCGTCGCCGCGGTCGATGAGGACGCGTTCGAACACCTCGTCGAGGTCGAGCGCTTCCGCCGGCACGTGCTGGAAGAACCAGTCGAGTTCGCCGCTGTCGACATCGATGGCGACGGTGGCGTTGGTGAACAGCCCCGCGTCGTTTATCGACAGGCTGCGCGAGGCCGGCATCCAGGGCTTTTGCTGGGCCGTGCCCCAGAAGGTTAGTTTCGACACGGGATCGTAGCTACCGGTGATCCAGGTTTCGCCGCCGGCGCGGAACAGGTCGGCGATATCGCCCCAAGTGTCGCCGCCGGGCTCGCCGGCTTCGGCGACGGTGTTGAAGCGCCAGAGAACTTCGCCGGTATCCGCGTCGTAGGCGCTGATGTAACAGTCTTCCTCGATGTAGCGCGAGCAGCCCGCGAGTCCTTGGATCACTTTGCCATCGGCGACGATGGGGCCGCTGGAATTGTGGAATCCCCTGCTGTTGTCGGCCACTTCGGTTTCCCATACGGGCTCGCCGCTGCGGGCGTCGAGCGCGAGCAGGCGGGCGTCGGTGGTCGCGTGGATGATCTTGTCCTCGTACATCGCGATATTGCGCATGTCGTTGCTGTCGAAGGGGCCGGCGTGGTGTTCCCAGATCAACTCGCCGGTGACGCCGTCGAGGGCCTGGATGATGTTGCTGCTGTTGATCAGGTAAATGACGCCGTCGTAGACCAGCGGCGCCGGCTCGGAATCGCCTTCATGCATGCTCCAGACCCATTTCAGCCGCAGGTTGGAGACGTTTTCGGCGTTGATCTGGTCGAGCGGGCTATAGCTCCAGGCCTGGAAATTGCGCCGCAACATGGGCCAGTCGCCCGGCGCGGGATCGATCAGCATGGCGTCGCTGATCGGCGTGAAATTCCCGACGGTTCCCGCGCGCGCCACTCCGGTCGGTCGCTCAGGCTCCTGCCGCCCGAACAGCAGATTGCCGGTTTCGCTGTATGTGAGCATGGCGTAGTCGGCTTGCGCGTCGAGCGCGGGATTGGCGTCGCTTACTCCCATGGAGCGCATCATGTGGGCGACGATATTGAAATAGGTCTCGTCGCCGATGCCGGCGTTGCCGCCCGGCGGCATGCTGCCCTTGAGGTAATTGAAGAAATCGAACGGCGTCTGCTGCCCGTAGCGACCCATGAAGCCCGCGCCGGATAGTACCGGCCCCAGGGCGCTGCCTTGCAATTCCGCGCCATGGCAGGCGGCGCACCAGGTGGCGTATTCGGCTTCGCCGGCCGCGGCCTGGTCGGCGAAAACGATCGGGGCTTCCTCCACTGTCGCCGGCCGGTCGCAGGCGGCAAGCGCGGCCAGCAGCGCCAGTGGGCCGAAGATGCGTGTCGTATTCATTTGTGCGCCTCGCAGTCTGACGCGTACATGGGCGGAAGAGTTCGCCCGATTATGTGAAAGGAGTATGGGGATAGCAACAGCCGTGCGCTTACATGACAACAATATCCCGGACGGCAGCGGTTTCGCTTAAACACGTTCCCGATTGCTGGCACAATGAGCAGCCATGGGGGAACTGACTGAAAACGTAACCGATACCCCGGCCGAGGCCGAAGTCAATGTCGAAGTCGCCCGCTGCGGCAATTGCGGAGTGGCGCTGCTCGGCACGTACTGTTCCGATTGCGGCCAGGAAGACAGGACAGTACGCCGGCCATTCTGGCGCATACTCAGGCAGTTATTTCACGCGGTTTTCGAACTCGACGGCCGGGTCTATCGTTCGCTGTACTTTCTCTACACGCGGCCCGGCTTCCTGAGCACCGAATACCTGAATGGCCGCCGCGCGCGATACACCCCGCCGCTGCGCATGTTTCTCGTACTGAGCATCAGCTTTTTCCTCATCGTTTCGATCGCCGGGACTTTCGGCAGCATCTTCCTGGACGAGGCGGACTTAAATGCGGCGTTGGCGGCCGGAGAAACGGACGCGGAAGCGCTGCAACAGTCCAACCAGCCGATCAGGGACCTGATCGCCGGCGAAACGGACGATGAAGATCTGGCCGAATTGGATTTCAGCCCGCAGGAAGTGCGCGACTTCCTGGAGCAGCTTGAATTTTCGTTCCTGCCGACGGCGACCGGTGAACGGCTCAAGGAATTCGTGTTGGACCAGACAACCGAAAACTATGTCGAAATGCGGGAGGATCCGCTCGGCTTCTTCAGGGATTTCATTGGCGAGTCACTCGAATACGTAACGATTTTCATCTTGCTGATGATGCCCATGCTCGCACTGGTGCAATGGGTTCTGTTCATCTTCAAGGGCCGCTACTACGTCGAACATTTCATTCTCACCTTGCACAACCACTCGTTCCTGATCGTCTCGACCTATCTGCTGACGCTTACGGGAGTTTTTACGGCACAGTTTCCGGTAATCGCGGGATTCATCGAATGGGTGGATTTCGTCATCGTCGTGTGGGCCTGGATATACCTGTATCTGAGCCTGAAATTCTTCTACGGCTCAGGCTACATCTACAGCGGTCTGGCGTATGTCGTCGCAAGCACGATCTATGGCTCCCTGATCCTCGCGGGACTGACGGTCTTCCTGGTGATTGCCTTTCTCTTGTACTAGTCGCGGTTTTGGAATCGAATCGGAATCAGGGCCGGAACGCGTTGCTGGTAGTCACGGTAAGACGGATATTTTTCCAGCGAGATAGTCTCGGTGAGTTGGGTCGAGCCGAGAAAAAGCAGATTGAGGACGATGGCGCCGGCTATCGGCCATTGCAGCAATGAGCCGCTGGAAGCGAAGGCGAACAGGTAGAACACCCACCACATGCTTATCTCGCAGAAGAAGTTCGGGTGGCGGCAGTGGGCGAACAAGCCGGTGGTGAGAAACGGCTCGGTGATTTCTTCGCCGGCTTCGATTTTGCGCTTCTTTTCCTGCTGGAAATTCCATTGCTGCTGATCGGCCACGGCCTCGCCCACCCAATACATGAGAAACAGCCCAGTGGCGAGCGCGTCGACCCAGTTCAGGGGTGCGTCCCGGTTGAGCCAGGCGTGATGGACCGGCGCCGTGAACAGCCAGACGATCAGCATCTGCCCGAAGGATATGAACGTGCAATTCACGAGCTGGAAGCGCAATTCCCCCATCTTTGCCCGCGTATACGTCCAGCGATAGTCCTCGCCGCCCGGTTTGAAGCCGCCCTTGCGCCAATAGTTGTGGGTGAGCCGTGCGCTCCAGAGTGTGATCAGGGCGGTCATGAGGTTGAGCCGCGCCGATTCGTATCCGGCGTCGGCCGCCACGAGCAGGCAGAAAACCGGCGGACTCAGGGACCAGAGGCGGTCCACCCAACTGTACTCGCGGGTCAGCAGCGACAACCCCAGCGCCAGCGCGCCGAGCACGATGGCCAGATCGAGCGCGGCGCCGAACGGTGTGCCGGTGAGCGGGTGCGGGAACAGGTTCAAGTCGAACATGGCGCCATGATAGACAGATTCGCCCTCTCACAGAAGCGCGTCTTTCATTCCTGAGCCGCGGGCGGTTTCGCGCTCCGCCGCGGCATTGATTCCATCGCGGGAACCGTGAATGACGACCTTGTTGCGGGCGCGGGTTACGGCGGTGTAAAGCAATTCGCGGGTGTTCACCGGCGATTCGGCGGGGCCGGGAATCACCGCGACCTCATTGTATTCCGATCCCTGGGAGCGATGCACGGTAAGCGCGTAGAAGCTTTCGTGGGGAGGAAGCCGCTGGGGTGCGACGAGCCTGATGTCGCCGTTCGGCTCGCGCAGGTCGGGAAACCAGACCTTGTTCGCGGCCTTGTTTGCGTCTGGGCCGCTGCGGACCACGATTCCGGTGTCGCCGTTGGCGAGCCCGCCGCCAGGGTCGTTGCGCGTCACGATAATGGGTCTGCCCGCGTAAAACTCCTCACCGGCCGGGGCCAGCCCGAGCGCGCGCAGCCTTTGTTCCACCTGCCGATTGAAGCGCTCGGAACCGAAAGCGCCCCGGCGATGGGCGCACAACGCCATGAAATACCGGAAAGGATTTTCGCTCGATTCAAGTTGCGCGGCGTCATCCATGGTCCGGAATCGCTCGACCATGGGAGCGTAGTGCTCGCGGGCGAATCGTTCCGCGAGTTCTCCGAAGGCGGCGCTGTCGTCAAGGGCTTCGAAGCCAACGGACTGCTCTTGCGGCTGTTGCAGCGCCTGTTCCACCGCGCCCGAATCGCCGATTTTGATCGCCGCGGCCAGCCGCCCGATTCCGCTGTTCGGGTCGAAGCGCCAGTTGTGTTCGAGATTGACGGCGCAATGCCTGAGCGGCGAGCGCTCGCCCGCGGCGGCGGCGCAAACATCGGCAAAGACCGAACCGGGTTCGACCGAGGACAGTTGCGAAGTGTCGCCGAGCAGGATCAGCCGCGCCCGGGCGGGCAAGGCCTCCAGCACCCGGCTCATCAGATGGATATCGACCATCGAGGCCTCGTCGATGATGAGCACCCTGGCGAGCCCTCTTTCAGCCTCGCTCTTCATCAGCCAGCGATGCACCGTGCTCACTTCCACAATGGGTTCTTCGGACAGACTGTCGCCTCCGCGCAACTCGCGCAGGGATTCGCGGGTTGCTTCCTGCAGGCGGGCGGCAGCCTTGCCGGTGGGCGCGGCGAAGACGATATCTCTCGCGGTTGCGCGGCCCGCTTTCACCAGCGCCATCACAACCCTGGCGACCGTGGTGGTTTTGCCGGTGCCCGGACCGCCGGAAATGCAGCACAAATGCCGGCTTGCGGCGACCTCCGCCGCCTTGCGCGGCAGCGCGTTCGGCTGGCTGTCCCCGAACAGTTCGTCGAGCGCGTTGTGCAACTTGGCGGGTTCGGTGGTTTCGCGGCTCGCGAGTTCCCGCAGCCGGACCGCCACAGACCGTTCCCGCCGCCACATGCGGTTGAGATAGAGCCGGCCAGCATCGTCGAGTACGAGCGGTTTGCTTGCCTCGGCCTCCGGTCCCGCAACGGCGGAACTTGCCGCGAGCCGCGCGAGCCAGATTTCGAGTTCGGGCAGCAACAGGTTTGAAGAGCCGGGCACGATAGCGGCCGGCCAGCGACGGCCGGCTACTTGTTTCAGATCGATGCAGGTATGTCCTTGCCGGGCGTGCCGGCTCGCCAGCGCCGCGGCCAATGGCGTTTCTTCATCGTCTTCTCCCGTAGTTTCGGCGATCAACACCGCCAGATGCCGGTCGATGTCGCCGATGTGGCCTTGCCGGAACAGCGTTTCCACGGTGGAGGGAGGCGTCATGATCCGCCGCCCGCCATGAATTCGTCGAGCGCCTCGATACATTTCTTCCCGGGCCGGTCAAACCAGACGCCGCGCGCCATGCCTGCGGCGGGATCCATGCCGCGCAGGAAAAGGTAGAAGGCGCCGCCGATATGCCGTTCGTAATCGTAGCCCGGCAGCCGCGTTCGCAGGTAGCGATGCAGCGCCAGCAGATAAATCAGATATTGAAGCTGATAGCGATGCTCGCGCATGGCATGACCAAGCCGCTCCGGCAAGTAGTCGTCGGCCCGATTGCCGAGCCAGTTCGACTTGTAGTCGAGCACATACCAGCGGCCTTCGTGCTCGAAAGCGAGATCGATGAAGCCGCGCAGATAGCCGTCGATGGAATGGGTGTCCCTGGATTTGAAGTGGGTGTCCCATGATTCTGCGGCATGGGTGTCCCATGTTTTTGATGTTTTTTTGTGGGGTTCGGCGAGGAGGATGGGATAGCCGTGATTGGCGAGCAGTTGGGTCATCGCGGCGGTGCGCAGGCCCTCGACCGGAAAGCAGAATTCGAGTTCGGTGAGGCGGCGGCGCCCGTCGATGTCGGCAAGCCGGAAGCCGTTTTGTCCGGGTTCGCGCAATCTGGCGGCGAGCGTGTTTTCGACCATGACCTGGGCGGCGTCGCGCCATTTCGCTTCGATGCCGGCGCGCGCGAGTTGCTCCGCGCATACCTGATCGACGGTAGTGTCCGGATGCGCGTCGAGAATTTCGAATATCTTGTGCAGGCAACTGCCGACATGGATGCCGCGGGGGAAGTTGAAGGCGTTGTGCTCCATCGGTTCCGACCGCGTTTCGGTTTCATCGGATTTCGCATCCACTTCCGCATCGCCTTCGATTTCGTCGTGGTCGGGCGCTCCCGTTTCGACCAAACGATGCGCGGCAGCCGCCGCGGCGTGATCCGCCGTCAATGCGGTGAAACTGGTCATTTGGCGAATCCGGCGCGTGGGGCGGCCGAACTCGCGGCATTCGAGCTCCGTTTCTTCTTCGACCGCGCCGGTGGTGACGGATTCGACCGCACCGAGTTCGCGAATTTCGATTCCCCGCGGACACTTGGCCGCCAAGACCTCGACATCGGCGCGAAAATCCGCCCGGCTCTTGTCGCGAAAACTGGTCCGCAAGTCGTCATGCGCTTCCGCCACGACGTCGGGCACCGCGGCAATCGCGTCCGGCGCATCGCCGCGGACCGCGGCCCTCAGCTTTTCATGATGCAGTGTGCTTCTATGCACGAGCCAGGCCAAAGGAGGCAACTCCTTGTTCGCTCTGCCGGCGCGGGTCCAGATGACGACACAGCGTTCTCGGGCGCGGGTCAGCGCGACGTACAGACGCCGCACGGACTCGCCGAACTCTTCCAGCATGCGCCTTTCCCCGGCCTCGCCGCCGGGCGCGAGGTCAAGTACTGCGGGGAACCGGCCGCCGTCGCGCGAGTGGTAACTGATGGAACTTCCGGAATTGCCCCGCTTTTCCCTTCCGTACCAGGCGAAAGGCACATAGACAAGCGGAAACTCCAGGCCCTTGCTCTTGTGAATTGTCAATATCCGCACCAGATCCTCGTCGCTGTCGAGGCGCAAGGTGAAGGCGTCCTCCCGTCCTTCTCCTCCTTCGGCGCGCCCCTCGAGACCGCGGTCGAGCCAGGCAAGCAGGCCCGCCGGTGAAAATCGATTCCCGGTTTCAGCTTCCTGCAGCAATTCAGTTAGGTGATACAGGTTGGTCAGCCTGCGCGGACCATCGGCGCGCCGCAGCAAATTGCCGGCGCCAACATCGATGATCTTCCGCAACATCGCGCCAACACCCCGCGTCAACCAGAGTTCCCGCCAGACGCCGAAACGGCCGCTCCATTCGTTCCAACTTTCGTCGTTTCCGGTTGCGGCGAGCAATTCCGCATTGTCCAGGCCAAACAAATCGTCGGCCAAGGCGGCGCGAGGCAAATCCGGGCGACCGGGATTCGCCAGTGCGAACAGCAGACGCCGCAATTGCCCGGCTTCCCGCGTTCCGAACACGCTGGAATCGTCGACTTCGACGCATTTGCCCCCGCGCGCGCGCAAGGCGGCGGCGATCTGGCGGCCCTGGTCGCGCGTGGACACGAGCACCGCGATATCGGACGCCTTGAGCGGGCGATTTCCGATCCGGGCCTTGCCTGCGCGCGCCAGATTCAGCAGGCGGACGATGTCTCGGGCGGTTTCACCCGCCGCCAGCGTGTTGGCGGCGTCATTGTTTTTCTGGTCTTCCGGCAACCAGAAACTGAAAGGCGGCCCGGCTTCGCCTTCAATTTCGAGGCGATCTGCGCTGTCGCGGGCGGGTCGCGCCGGCGTGAACGCGATTTCCGGGATGGTGAAAGCGAGCGGCACGTCAAATATGGCGTTGACAGCCGCCACAAGCTGGGGCGCGGAGCGCCAGTTCCGGTCCAGCAGCAGCCTGGAATGCGACTCCCGCTGGGCGGAAAGGTAGGCGAAAATGTCGGCGCCGCGGAACTCGTAAATCGATTGTTTCGGATCGCCAACGATGTAAAGCGCGCCTTCCCGGTCCGGCTGCTCCGACTCCTTCTCGGTCGAGTGACCGCCGAAATTCCGATAGACCGCGCTGAATATCCGCTCCTGTGTCGCGTCCGTATCCTGAAACTCGTCGATCAAGGCAATCGGAAAACGGCGGCGAACGCTTTCCGCGAGCCGCGGTCCGGTATTTTCGCGGCCCAGCGCGTCGCGCATTTCGATGAGTAGATCATCGTAGCCGAGGCGTCTTTCCTTGCGAATCACGCCGCGGATTTCAGCGCCGGCTTCCAGGATGAGCTGATGCCGGAAATGCCTGAACCAGGCTTCGAAGTTCGCCAGCAAGGTCTCGCAGGCTTCGGCCAGTTCATCAAAGGCCGCGAACATCGGATTGTCGGGCAAGTCGCACCCCGGCCTGCTCTTGTCGGCCGCATTTTCGGCGCCCAGGAAGCGCACCGAGCTCGCCAAGCCCCCAATTTCGCCCGGCAAATCTCCCGCGGCCGCGACTCGCTCGAAGACAGCCAGATTGTTGGCGATTGTCGCTTGTCGATATCTTCGCCCGTCGAATGCCCCGCTTTCTTCGACGATGCGGCGATACTCCCCGCAATGCCCCCGCCAGATTGCCAGCACGGACTCCAGCACCGCCCGACAAGCTTCTTCCGCTGCCTCCGGAGTGGAGTCGGGCGCGGCGTCTCCCTTGATGTCGCCGAACAGCTTGGCGCGAACCGAAGCGAACCAATTGGCCAAGTGCGCGGGCAGGAATTGTTTGCCGGAGAGGTATCGGGCGAACAATGGGGAACTGTCCCGAAAGCGGCGCTGCCAAATGTCGCGAACGACGTTTTCGACGATACCGGCGTCCTTGCCGCCGACTTCGAAACCGAAGGGGAATTCGGTTTCGAACGCGAATTCGGCGAGCGCGCGCTGGCAGAATCCGTGTATGGTGAGAATATTCGCGCGGTCGATTTCCAGCAGCGCGGTGTCGATCCGGAACTTGATTTTTTCCGAATCGAGT
Source organism: Pseudomonadales bacterium (assembly GCA_963664805.2). Taxonomy (GTDB): domain Bacteria; phylum Pseudomonadota; class Gammaproteobacteria; order Pseudomonadales; family Pseudohongiellaceae; genus UBA9145. Next base: position 2,299,247 of record OY761612.1, read on the forward strand.
TCTTCACTCCGGCCCCACTTCGCCAGCAAGTCTCCGGCCTGATCATTGCCGCCTTTCGCCAAGGTTCCATTCGCGTCCTGGATCGCCTTGAGTGTCCCGCGTATCCGTTTGCGCAATTCCGCCGTGGCCGCCTTGGTGAAGGTCACCACGAGAATGCTGTCGATCGGCTGGTTTTTTTCAACCACGAGGCGCGCGACCAGCGTGGTGATGGCGTGGGTCTTGCCCGAACCGGCGCTGGCCTCGATCAGCGCGCGCCCGCCTTTCAGATCGGCGTCGAGGGGAGTTTGCGCGTAGTCCAAGCTCATTGCGGCGCCCCCCCGCACATGGGCGCCAGCAAGGCTTTCGCCAATCCGGCGAATTCCTCAGAGAACGGGTCGTCTTCTTCGTCGAGATTCCAGACGAGACGGTTGTGCGGATTTTCGCTCTCGGAAGGCGCCGTTTGTCTATAGTGTCCCCGCCATTTCAATCTGGCGGCGGAAATTGCCTTGCCTTCGGCCCCTTTCGCCAATTGTTCCGCGCAAGCAAGGGAAGATTCCGGAAAAAACCGCAAGGGCGTCGACAATCCCCGCCACCAGGCCTCCATCCAGTTGCCGATGGATTCGGCGTTCGGATCCGGCGCGTCGAGTGTGGCGACGCTAGCCGCGCCTCTTTCCAGATGGAGAACCGTCGCCGGCAGCGGCTCATTGCCGGCCGCCATCCAGGCGAGTTGGGAGAGGCGGACTTCGATCCTGTCCTTGGCGCGGAAGCTTCCGTTGCGCCAATAGAATAAATGGTCCGCACCGATGTTCGAGATGACGCCGGTCAAATGGAATTCGCCGATCCGCCGGTCGATATGCGCCGGCTCGGCGGCAAGTGTTTCCAGATAAGGGGCGAGCGCTCGTTGCAGGCGGTCGACAACCGAGAAGGCGTCGTCATAGATCGATTCGCCGAATCCGCCGTAGGGCATGTTGCCGCGCGCCAGCAACAATGAACGCGCGGCTTCCGGCTTCACGCCTTTCTCGCCGGTTCGACCGTTGATTTCCTCGCGCAATCCCCAATGCTGGAGACCGTCGAGCGACAAGGGTTCCACTTCGTCGATGGCCTGTTCCGCTTCGCTCAAGCTGATGCCGAAGCGCTCCTTGAGGAAGACCCGCGCGGGATCGGCAAAAAACGCCGCGAGTTCGGCCAAGTCGACCTTCCGGCGGGACGCGCCGGGTTCGGGCAACTCGACCGCGAACCGGTGTCGGGATTTTCCGCCGGGACCGCGCAGAATCTTCGCCGCTTCGAGCATGGTCCGGGAATAGCTGAACAGCCTGTCGCCGCCGGAGAAGTAACGCGGGCTGAATGCTTGCAAGGGATGATCGATGCGCCAGCGGCCGCTCGCGATTCCCCGTTTTTCGCCGGGTTTGCCGGATTCGCCGGCGATGCCCGGCTCGGGAAATCGGAGCGCGAGATAGTCGGAGAGTTCATCCACCAGCACCGAAGGCGGAATCTCGGAGTCGTCGCGTTGGTCGCGCCCGGTGTATGTAACGATGAAGGCCTTGCGCGCCGCGAGCAAGGCTTCGAGGAAGGCGAAACGGTCTTCATGGCGGACATCGCGATCGCCGTGGCGGCGCTTGTCCCGCTCCACGGGATCGAAGGTGTGGCGCGGTGGATTGCGGGGGAAACCGTCGCCGTTCATGCCCATGGCGCAAACGATTTTCGCCGGCGGGGTCTGCCCCGGCGCGAGTCGGCCGATAGTCGCGCCGTCGGCGAGCCGCGCGGGTCCGAGCGCGGGGCCGACCGCGGCCTCCATGAGTGTCTGCCGCACGACTTCAAAAGGTATGGGACAGTCAACCCGGCCCGCCTGATCCGCGAAGTTGCCGATAAGACCGCCGACTTCCGCGAATTCGTCGGCGGCTTCGCGCATCGCTTCGAAATCGCGATAAGCCCCGCGAACCGAGCCCTTATCGAAAAACTTCTCCAAAGTGCGGTGCAGCAATGCCGTCCATTGTTTCGCGGCGCGCGGCCGCGCCACATCGTTTCGCAATGCGAACGCGGCGTCGCAGAAAGAGATGAACCTGCCCAGCGTCGCATAGCTTTCTTCACCGGCATCGAATCCGCCTTCGCCCTGGATGGAGCACGGCGCGACGCCGAGCGCCAGCGCCTCGGTGTCACCCGCGGCATAGCCCATCAGCAATCTTCGCAATCCTTCGATCCAGGTGTTTCCCGGCATCGCCGGCGCCTGCTCGCCGCCATCGGGCGTCACACCGCGGCGGATGCCCGCCTGTCCTACCCAGCGGCGAATCGCGGGGAGGCTGTTTTCGTGAATGCCGAATCGCGCGCGCAGGGAGGGCGCGTCGAGCGGCGCGAGTACGGCTTCAACGCCGTAGCGCGTACCGGGCAGGGACATGAGATCGAAGAACGCGCGCGCGGTCGGCGAGTCAGCCGCCCGGAACCGCGACAACCCGATGGGGATGTGTCCTTCGGCTTCGAACACCGCCGCGACCGCCGGGCCGTAGCGGGCCAGGTTCGGCGTCAGGATCATGATGTCCGCCGGCTCGATATCGGCATTGTGTTCGAGCAGGTCGAGCAGGCGGTCGTGCAGCGCTTCGGCCTCGCGCATGGGCGAATGGCAGCAATGAATCTGCAATGAACTGTCGGGCGCGACGGCCTCGAAGCTCCCGGCTTCGGTGGGATCCCGCACTTCCAGGATATCGGCCTGCAACGAGGCGAGTCTGGTTCCGCCGTCCGGCGGCAGGAAGAGCGACCGGGCTTCGTCCTCTGTAGCGATCAGATTTTCAAAGGTGAATCGGCCGGCGCGTCCCCATGCGGCGAGCAATCTGTTGCCTTCCTCGAAATGCTGTTCCACCGCGTCTCCGTTTTCGGCCAGACGGCGGATTTCCTTTTCCGCGCGCAGATCGCTCCAATACTCCGAGCTTGGATTGAAGAGGAAGACATGCAATTCGATATGCGCGGCGAGTTGCTTGAGCAACTGCAGATAAGAAGGCGAAAACGCCGAAACGCCGAAGACGAACGCGCGACGCGGCCAGTTTTCCGGTTCGAGTCCACCCGCCAGTTCCCGCTCGAACGCATCGAGCGCATGCACCCAATGGCGTTCGGGAACCTTCTCCGCCAGCAACCGCCACAGCCGCGCCTGCCAATGCGGTGTCCCGCCCCGCTCCCATTCCCGAATCCAGTCCGGCCGGAAGTTTACGCAGCGGTCGAAGACATCGGCCAACTTGCCGGACAGCTCGAACCGCTTGCGCTCGTCGCCGTCGGCGAGATAGCGGCGCAGTTCGGCCGCATCGGCGCTTCGGGCGAATTCCGGCAGCAGTTCGAATAGATGCCAGCGCAAGTTGTTCGGCGCGAAGCCTCGCGCCTTCGACAGGGTAGGTACGGCGCCGCGCAGGATCGACCAGGCGAATTCGGCCGGCAGCTCGAAGTCGATGTTCGCGGCGATGCCGAGTTCGCGCGCGATTTCGAGTCGCAGCCAGCGGCCCAGGGTCTGATGCGGTACAACGACGCGCTCCGCAACGAACGGTTCCGCTGGATCGGCCGCGATCAGACTGGCCAGTTCACTGGCCAGCACTTCGAGCCGGTTCGAATGGTAAACGCGCAAATCTCACCCACGGATCATGTGCGCGACGAAAAGTAACACGCCTGCGGCAACGGTCAAGGCGACCGGCGCATTTCCCTGCCCGCGTTGCGCCGCCCGCGGGCGCGTCATATTATCGGCGCAGCGGCGGCCGGACCGTCTACTTCTGAAGGACCGAACAATGATCATTTATGGTGTCGCCCTGCTTTCCGCCTGCCTCGTGGCGGGCATGCTCATCGGCGAAGGTCTGGGCATCGTTTTGGGCGTGGAAGCGAACGTCGGCGGCGTGGGCATCGCCATGCTCTTTCTCGTGCTGGCATGCAATTCCGAGCGCTTCACGGCCTTGACCGAGGGCGCGGCGGGTTCGGGCGTCAAGTTCTGGAGCGCGATGTATATTCCCATCGTCGTCGCCATGGCCGCGCAACAGAACGTGGCCGCGGCGGTTGACGGCGGCGTGCTCGCGATCACCGCCGGCGTCGCCGCGGTAGCGGTCAGTTTCGCGCTCGTGCCCGCGCTGAGCAAGATCGGGACCGGCGCGGAACCAGCCGAAGACAGGGAGGAAAGCGCGCCATGATGGACATGCTGGAAACCGTATTCATTCGCAACAACCTCGTCGTCGCCTTCGCCGTCGTCGGCGTAACCATCTGGCTCTCCTATCTGCTCGCCAACAAGCTCACCGCCGGCCGCATTCACGGTTCGGCCATCGCCATCGCCGTCGGCCTGCTGGCGGCGTGGTACGGCGGAGTCGCGACCGGCGGCAGCCGCGGCGTGGCGGATTTCGCGCTATTGAGCGGCATCGGCCTGATGGGCGGCGGCATGATGCGCGATTTCGCCATCGTCGCGACGGCCTTCGGCGCGCAATTGAGCGAGCTGAAGAAAGCCGGGCTGGCCGGGGTGATCTCGATCTTCGCCGGGGTCATCGTTTCCTTCGTGGTCGGCGCGGCGGTCGCGGTTGCGTTCGGTTACACCGACCCGACCGAAATCACCACCATCGGCGCAGGCGCGGTCACTTACATCGTCGGCCCGGTCACGGGGGAGGCCATCGGCGCTTCCGACGCGATGATCACCTTGAGCGTGGCAGCGGGCCTGGTGAAATCGATCCTGGTCATGATCGGCACGCCGCTCGTGGCGCGATTCATCGGATTGAACAATCCGCAGTCGGCGATGGTGTTCGGCGGCCTCATGGGGACCACGAGCGGCGTCGCGGCGGGACTGGCGGCGACGGACCCGAAGCTCGTGCCTTACGGCGCGATGACGGCGACTTTCTATACCGGCGTCGGCTGCCTGCTCGGGCCGTCAATTCTGTTCTTCATCGTCGACTGGATGTTCTGAGATCCCGCGACTACACGCGGGAAGGCAGCTAAAACACATAGGCGGATTGATAATGTCACAAAATGATTTTCATCATCTGAGCGACGACAACGCGCGCATCGCGCTTGTCGACGATACGGAGAGTCATAGCTACGGCGAGGTAAACTCGCGCATCGATCGATTCGCCACCGGACTGCTCGGCGGCCGGGGCGACCTCGAAGAGGAGCGCATCGCCTTTTTCCTGCCGGCGAGCCTCGACTACGTCACCTGCATGCATGGCGTGTGGCGCGCCGGCGGCATCGCAGTTCCGCTGAATGTGGCCTCGGCGGTCGCCGAACTCGATCACTATCTGAGCAGCGCAAACGTCACGCGCATGTTCGCGCAGGCCGGGGCGCCGGAGGAACTGCGCGAACTTTGCGCATCGCTCGGCATCGAGTTGCTGACCGTGGAAGAAATGCTGGCGGAAGCGCCGGGCGAATTGCCCGAGATCGATCCGGACCGCCGCGCCATGATGCTGTTCACCAGCGGCACCACGAGCAAGCCGAAGGGAACGGTGAGCACCCATAAGACGATCCGCGCCCAGATCACCACCCTGATCGACGCCTGGTGCTGGACCGAAAACGACGTGATCCCCCTGTTCCTGCCGTTGCACCATATCCACGGCATCATCAACATCCTCAGTTGCGGGCTGTGGGCCGGGGCCAGGGTGCATCTGTTCGCCGGGCTCGATATTCCGAAAGTCACTTCACAGGTCGCCGCGGGCGTATACAACGTCTTCATGGCGGTGCCCACCGTCTACGTCAAGCTGATTCAATACCTGGAAACGCGGGATGAGAAGGAAGTCGCGGCCGTCTGCGCCGGCTTCAAGGCCATGCGGCTGAACATTTCCGGCTCGGCGGCCTGCCCGGTCAAACTGTTCGAGCAATGGCGCGAACTGACCGGCCAAGTGCTGCTCGAGCGCTACGGCATGACCGAAATCGGCATGGGCATTTCCAATCCCTACCATGGCGAGCGGCGCGCGGGCTATGTCGGGCAGCCGCTGCCCGGAGTCGAAGTGCAACTGTTCGACGAATCGCACCGGCCCGTCGAAGGCGAAGGCAATCCCGGCGAAATCCGCATCAAGGGCGACAACGTCTTCCTGGAATACTGGGGCAACGAGGAAGCGACCCGGAAAAGCTTCGTCGACGGCTGGTTCTGCACCGGCGACATGGCGGTGATCGAGGACGGCTATTACCGCATCATGGGCCGCACCTCGGTGGACATCATCAAGTCCGGCGGCTACAAGCTTTCCGCGCTGGAGATCGAAGGCGTGCTGCTGACCCATGAGGAAATCGCCGAAGTCGCCGTCATCGGCGCCGAAGACGAAGTCTGGGGCGAGGCGGTCACGGCCTTCGTCGTGACGAAAAGCGGCGGCGAACTCGATTACGCGGAACTGAAAAGCTGGTGCAACGAGCGCATGTCGTCCTACAAGATTCCCAAGCACGTCAAGCGGCTGGACGCGCTGCCGCGCAACGCCATGGGCAAGGTCACCAAACCCTCGCTGAAATCGATACCGCTATGATTGCCACCGGTTTCACTCCCCTCCGGCGAAGTCGCATTGACCGCTGGCGGAGTTGCACTCGCGACCAATGACCGGCACGGTTTCCGCTCCCCCTCGGGAGGAGTCGCTTTGACCGCCGACGGAGTTGCACTCGCGACCGACGACCGGCACGGTTTCCACTCTCCCTCCGGGGGAGTCGAATCCGAGAAGCGGATTCGGTGGGGGCTTCACGCGCCAGTCTGATTGCCACAATGAAGATCGCTGTTGGCAAACTCACCGGCTTGCGCTTTAATCGACGCAATGAAACGCAGAGTCTTTCTTTCAGGACTTGGCGCGCTGCCGCTGGCCGCGGCCGGCGTCATCGCGCCCCGCTTGGTGCGGGCGCAGGATCTGGCGCCCGCGGCCCCAAGAGACTGGTCGGGCCAGACGCCCCTGCGCTATCCCGATCCGGATCTGGTGGCGCTCGACGACCGATTTCGTCCGTACATTCTGTTCAACACGCCGATCCAGCGGCTGCATACCGGCACACTGTGGGCGGAGGGCCCGGCCTGGAGCGGCGTCGGCCGCTACCTGGTCTGGAGCGACATACCCAATAACCGGCAATTGCGCTGGCTCGAAGACGACGGCCATGTGACGGTATTTCGCGAGCCCTCCGGGCACAGCAACGGCAATACCTTCGACGCCCAAGGCCGGCAGATTTCCTGCGAGCATGGCGGTCGCCGCGTCGTGCGCTACGAACACGACGGCTCGGTCACCGTCATCGCCGATAGCTTCGAGGGCCGCCCGCTGAATTCCCCCAACGACGCGGCCGTGCATCCCGACGGCAGCATCTGGTTCACCGACCCGCCTTACGGCATCCGCGGCAGCTACGAAGGCTTCCGCGCGGAACAGGAGCAGCCGCTTTCGGTCTATCGCGTCGACGCCTCATCCGGCCGCGTCGCCCGCGTGGCCGACGACATCGACGCCCCCAACGGCCTGTGCTTCTCGCCCGACTACAGCCTGCTCTATGTCGCCAACACCGGCGCCGGCAGGGACATTCGCGTATGGGACGTGGACGGCGAAACCCTGCGCAACGGCCGCGTGTTCGCCGAGCTCGTCGATCCGACCACGGGCAATCGCACTTCAGCCGACGGCATGCGTTGCGACGTCGACGGCAATGTCTGGGCCGGCGCCCGGCCCGGCGTGCAGATTATCGCTCCCGACGGCGCCGCCATCGGCATCATCCGCCTGCCCGAAGTCTGCGCCAACGTCTGCTTCGGCGGCACCCGCCGCAACCGCCTGTTCATGACCGCAAGCCAGTCGCTGTATTCGGTCTACGTGGGCGCGCAAGGCGCCGGCTACGGCTAGCTCGCCTTGGCAGAAGGATGCCGAAACTGACTGACCGCCCATGAAATCCAGGATTTTTCCCTGTGAGCCACCCTCCGTCTCGTCCAAACTTGTGACTTGCAAGTAGTCATTCCGACGCAATGAGCGTTCCCGCCCTATCCACCCGTACGCAAGGCTCGCTGGCTGCGCTCAAGGCGCTTCATGTGTTCGTTGAGCAAGGGTTTGCGATGCACCGCCACGCCGGTGCCGAGGACGTCGATTACCGCCAGGTGGGCGATGCGCGAGGAAACCGGAGCGGAAGCCTGGTTTTCCTCGCGCACGTTGACGTGGATGGAGAGACTGCACAGGTCGCTCAGAGGCGTATCTTTCGGCGCCAGACCGATTACCGTGGCGCCGGCCTCCATGGCGAGCCTGACGCTGTCGAGCAGCGCCCGGGTCTGGCCCGACTGGGAAATCGCTATCACCACATCGCGTTCGCCGAGCGAGATCGCCGACATGTGCTGGATGTGCGGGTCGGTGTAGGCCGCGGTGACGAGTTGCAGGCGGAAGAACTTGTGCTGGGCGTCGGCGGCGACCGAGCCGGAGGCACCGAAACCGTAAAATTCGACCCGGCGGGCGCGGTTGATGGTGTCGATGGCGCGTTCGAGGGTTCCCGGGTCGAGGTCGTCGCGCACACCGAGCAGAGAGCCTACGGTGCTGTCGAAGACCTTGTTGCGCAAGTCTTCAACCGTATCCTTGTCGTCCACCGCGAACTGCGTGTAGACGCCGCCGAGTCCGGCCTGCTGGGCGAGTTGCAGCTTGAAAGCCTGGAAGCCGTTGCAGCCCACGGCGCGGCAGAAGCGGATGACCGTGGGGTCGCTCACGCCGGCATGCTCGGCAAGGTCGACGACGCGCATGGCGAGCACGTTGTTGACGTTTTCGAGCACGAAATTCGCCACCTTGGCTTCGGATTTGCGCAACTGACGCCGGGAATCGGCGATGCGCCGGATCAGATTGAGTGATTCCATGTGCTGGGCCGTCGGGCGAGAACCGGTACAATGCTACTGCAAGCGCGGCGGCATCGCACTTTTCGCCGGCCTTTTCCCCGACTTGGGCTGGAGCGGGTTATGTCAGAAGGCTTCGCAACGGATCACCGGGAAGCGGACCCGGTAACCGTTCGCTTCGTCGATTCCATCGCAGAGATCGGTCGGGACGCGTGGAACGCGCTGACGGGAACCCGCAATCCTTTCATGCGCTACGAATTTCTGCACGCGCTGGAGCGAACCGGCTGCACCGGGGCGGCAAGCGGCTGGCTGCCGCGGCATCTGGCCCTGTATGACGGCAAGGAAGAAAGCTGCCGCGCGATCGTGCCGCTGTACCACAAGACCAATAGCTGGGGCGAATACGTCTTCGACTGGTCCTGGGCGAACGCCTATCAGCAACACGGCCTGGCGTACTATCCCAAATACGTCACCGCCTCGCCTTTCACGCCTTCCGTCGGACAGCGGCTGTTCGGCGATGCCGCCGGCAATATGCAGTTGATTTGCGAACAGATCCGCCGCCGCGCCCTGCGTGAGGGCGTCTCGTCCTGGCATGTGCTGTTTCCCACCGAGGAAGAGTGCCGGCTGTTGCGCCGCCAAGACATGCATATCCGCCATGGCACCCAGTTCCGCTGGCGCAACCGGGACTACCGCAGCTTCGACGACTTTCTCGATTCCCTCGCCTCGCGCAGCGCAAGAACCTGCGCAAGGAACGGCGTCGCGTACGCGATCAGGACATCCGCTTCAACGTGACCGAAGGTGCCGACATCAGCGAAGCCCAATGGGCGGACTTCTTTCTGTACTACCAGACCACTTATCTGCAACGCGGGATGCAAGGCTATCTCAGCCTGGAGTTCTTTCACGAGGTCGCCGGGACCATGCCCGAGCAGCTATTGATGATCAATGCCGAATATTCGGGCCGCGATATCGCCGCGGCGTTGTTCTTCCGCAACGAGGAGACCCTGTTCGGGCGCTATTGGGGCTGCCGCGAGGAACGGGAATTCCTGCATTTCGAGACCTGTTATTACCAGGGGCTCGATTACGCGATCGGCAACGGCCTGCAAAGTTTCGATTCCGGCGCCCAGGGCGAGCACAAGATCCAGCGGGGATTCGAACCTGTCACGACCTGGTCGGCGCATTGGCTCGCGCATCCGGATTTCGACCGCGCCATCGGCCGCTTCGTCAAGCAGGAAAGAGCCCATATCGAGGCCTATCAGGAAGCGGCGCGCTCCTTGCTGCCTTATCGGTCCACTGGCTGACCGACCAACGCGCCTTCGATTTGTTTCGTTCACGCCATCCATGGCGCAGATCCGAGACTTCGACTGCCCCCGGTCTCGACAGTCCAGCCGCCAGGCACAGCTTGGCGGCGTTCAGGCTGCGCACGAAGCTGCGCTTCGTAACCGCTTGCCTTCACCCTTGTCGAGCCGTTCGGACCTCCAAAAGCGTTGCTTTTGGTCGGCTGCGCCGACCGGCATTCACCCAGACGAGCAGTTGATTGTTGGCGGGCATGGCGCTGTCTTCCACCAGTGACAGCCCCGCTTGTTGCGCGAGTGCGTCGACCCATTCGAAATCGCGTATGCCGCTGACCGGGTCGCGCTGTTTCAGCCAGCGGTCGAATTGGGCGTTGCTCTCGGACGTGTAGGCGTTGCGATAGCGGAACGGGCCGTAGACCAGCAGCAACCCGTCCGGATTGAGGTGCGGCCCGAGTCCACGGAATAAGTTCTCGACCGAAGGCGGGCCGACGATGTGCAAGACGTTGGCGCTGAAGATCGCATCGAAGCTGCCGCAACCCCAGTCCGCTGCGTCGATATCGAGCGCGACGGGTTCGGGCAGCCCGGCCCGCTCGATTCGCGGCCGCAACAGCGGCAGGCTGGCCGCGGTATCCGAAGCCTGCCAAAGCAAGCCAGGGAAGTGCCCGGCGAGGAATTCGGCATGCTGGCCGGTTCCCGCGCCGATCTCGAGCAAGGAGCGGACGCGACCGAGATGCCGCCGCAGAACGGAAAGGATCGGACGTTTGTTGTTCTCGCAAGCCTGACTGTAAGGCAGGGCGTCCATGTCCGGCGGCGGTCAGGGCGCGCGGTCGCGCAGGAAGACCAGGCGGTCGGCCGTGGATTCCTCGGCGCTGTATCGATATCCGTTTTCGTCGAATTTCTTCAGCGCGTGGCCCGCGTTGACGCGGTTCCTGATGATCCAGGCGGCCATTTCGCCCCTGGCCCGTTTCGCCAGGAAACTGAGTACGCGATAGTCGCCGCGGGTCGTCTGATCCTTGAACACGGGCGTGATGACGTCAGCCTCAAGCGCTTCCTTGTCGACCGACTCGAAATATTCGTTGGACGCCAGATTTACCAGCAACTTGCGCTTCTGCGGCTGCGCGGCCAGATCCTCGTCCAGAGAACGGGCAAGCCGCGGCCCCCAGAAATCGTACAGCCCGGAATGGCCGTCGACGGCAACCCGCCGGCCCATTTCCAGGCGATACGGCTGAATCAGGTCGAGCGGGCGCAACAATCCGTAAAGCCCGGACAGGATGCGCAGGTGCTTCTGCGCGAAGTTCAACTCGGCGGTGCCGAATTGCTCGGCCCGCAGACCGAGATAGACATCGCCGCGAAAGGCGAAGACCGCCTGGCGCGCGTTGCGCAGGCTGAAAGGCGTCTCCCAGGACGCATAGCGCTGCCAGTTGAGTTCCGCCAGTTCGGGGTTGATGTCCATCAACTCGGAAAGGTCGTCGGGGTCGAGCGTCTTCATGTGCTCGACGAGGCGAGCGGCGTCTTCCAGAAAACGGGGCTGGGAAAACTTGCGGGTCCGCACCCGGCTTTTGAAGTCGAGGGATTTGGCGGGAGAAACGACGGTCAGCATTTCCAGCGGCTCTCATTGCATTCGGGCTTGGCCGACATGATACATGAGTAACAGTGGGTGTCCCATCGTTGCCCATCGTTGCCCTCCATCGTTGCCCTGTGGGTGTCCCATCGTTGCCCCGCCCGGTAATTGAGCGCACGGCGAAGTGCACGTCTTGTCATTCCGCGCGGAGAGAAGCGGAGTCGCGGAATCTCCCTGTCGGAGCGGCGAGGATTGTTCAAGTGGGTGCCGTTCTTGGTGCGCGTTGGGGCGGGCTGGGTTAAGCTTGGCCGGGATTTTGGGGTGGATAAATGATTGAGCGGCTGCAACGTATTGCAAGGATTATTCAGAAATTGCGCTGGATCCTGATCCCGCTCGCCCTGGCGTCCGCCGCCCTGGCGTTCGCCAGTGTTATCGACAATCCCTGGCTGGCCGACGACCGCTGGCTCATGCCCGGCGTAGTGGCCTTGTGCTGGTCGCTCACGCTGCTCAGCTTCGGCAGGATGTTCGAATCGGTCCCGCCCGAGGCGACGCGCCAGATACCCTGGCATCGCCGGTTGGTCCGCAAGATGCAGCGGGGTCTGCTCTGGCTGCTCGGCCTGGCGATGATCGGGCTCACCGGCGCGGTGTTGCTGCTGAGTTGGCAGTTGCTGCGCGTATGGACGATGTCATGACCGGTCGAAGCGCCGCCGTAATCTCCATGATCGACGCCTTCAGCGAGCGAATGGGACGGATCATCTGCTGGCTGGCGGTGGTCGAAGTGCTCGTCGTCGTCGTGATCGTGCTGCTGCGCTACCTGTTCAGCATCGGGCACATCGGGCTGCAGGAATCGGTCATGTACATCAATTCGGCCCTGTTCGCCTTCGGCGCCACGTACACCTTGAAGGCCCGGGGCCATGTGCGGGTGGATTTCTTCTACAACCGGTTTTCCGCCAAGGCGCAGGCGCTGGTCGACATGCTAGGCGCCGTGCTCTTTCTCGGCGTTACCGGCGTGTTCATCATCTGGACGAGCTGGGACTATGTCGCCTTGTCCTGGAGCAGCCTCGAAGGCTCGCCCGAATCGAGCGGACTGCCTTTCGTCTTCCTGCTGAAGACGCTGATTCCGGTGCTTGCGGGGCTTTTGCTGGTGCAAGGCGTCGCCGAATTCCTCCGTTCGCTGGAGAAATTCCGCGCGTGAAGCTTGATGGAGATGGACGGGGCCACCGAAACGCGAGTCCGGGTTGCGACGCCGAAAGGACAGCGCCAAGCGGTCGGCATGTGGTTCCACAAGATCGTCGAAGCGGGAATCGGAGTTGCTGCCGTTGATCGAATTGTTGCCACTGTTGTTGTTCTTAGTCATCTGCCTGTTCCTGCTGGCGGGCTACCCGGTGGCGCTGACATTGTCCGGGGTTTCCCTGCTGTTCGCGGGCCTGGGTCTCGCCGCGGGCGTATTCGACGACGCCTTTCTCGGCCTGATCCCGAACCGCATCTACGGCATTTTCGTCAATCAGAACCTGTACGCCGTGCCCATGTTCGTTTTCATGGGCACGATGCTGGAAAAATCACGCATCGCCGAAGATTTGCTCGAAAGCATGGAATCGGCGTTCGCCCGCCTGCCCGGCGGCCTCGGCATTTCCGTCGTGCTCGTCGGCATGCTGCTCGCGGCCAGCACGGGAATCGTCGGCGCCACGGTCGTCACCATGGGAATTCTCTCGCTGCCTTCGATGCTCAAGGCAGGTTACCGCCCTTCGCTCGCGAGCGGCACGGTCTGCGCCACCGGCACACTCGGCCAGATCATTCCGCCATCGATCTGCCTGATCCTGCTCGGCGAAGTCATCAGCAACGCCTACCAGCAATCGCAACTCAACGCCGGCGCCTTCGCGCCGGATTTCGTCACCATCGGCGACCTCTTCGCCGGCGCGGTGGTGCCGGGCCTGTTGCTTGTGCTGGCCTATGCGACCTATGTGGGAATCGTCGCCCGCTTCGACCCGGACGCCGCGCCGCCCTTTAAAAGAGGTTCGCGAGAGGTGTCGGCGCGGAAGCTGTTCAGCGGCCTGCTGCCGCCGATAGTGCTGATGGTAGCGGTGCTCGGGTCGATATTGTTCGGCCTGGCCACGCCGACCGAAGCCGCCGGAGTGGGCGCGGTCGGTGCTGCGCTGCTCGCGGCGAGCAGGCGCAAATTGAATCTGAATGTTCTGCGCGAAGTATCCCTGGAAACGGTACGGCTTACATCGATGGCCTATCTGATCCTGCTTGGCGCGACGATCTTTTCTTCGGTGTTCCGCGGTTTCGGCGGCGAGCAACTGATCGAGGAAATCTTCGCCGGACTGCCCGGCGGCGTATTCTCGGCCACCCTGATCGTCATGCTCGTCATCTTCCTGCTCGGCTTCATTCTCGATTTCATCGAGATCACTTTCCTCGTCGTACCCATGGTCGGGCCGGCATTGCTCGGCATGGGAGTCGACCCGATCTGGCTCGGCGTAATGATCTGCGTCAACCTGCAAACCTCCTTCCTAACCCCGCCTTTCGGCTTCTCCCTGTTCTACCTGCGCAGTGTCGCCCCCGACGACCTGCCAACGGGCGCAATCTACCGCGGCGCAATACCTTTCCTACTCTTGCAACTGGGAGTCTTGCTGCTGCTCGCGCTACAGCCTGGTCTCGCCACAGCGCTGCCGGAACTGCTGCGAAACTGAAGCTTTCACTTCCGTGGCGGCGGCGGAGGTGGTGGCGGTGGCTTTGGTGCGACGGGAACCGGTCCCCGTCTCGTCCCTTCTTCAGTCGAGCCTCGTCGGTATCCGGGCCTTCGAGAAGGCGGGATGGATGGTTGCTTGGCCATGATCTTTCTCACTTCAAGTTTACGAATACGTCCGGATGCTGTTCCGCGATTCTCAAAAGGGCAATCGCAGGTCCTTGGGGTTGTCGGCGACCCTGCTCCCAGTCCTGTATCGTCCGCAAGCTGACGCCGAGCAGTCCGGCAAATGCCGATTGCGACAGCTTCAATCTTGAGCGAATGACGCTAGGCTCCGATGGCGGAGCCAGTCTAGTTGTCTTCAGCGAGATCTTTCCCTCCTTGAATTGTTTGATTTCTTCAATGCCTTCAAGGATTTCATTTCCGATATCAAGAGGTTTCATCATCAAGGGCCTCCGCAAGCAACATGAAAAACTATACGGCAATGCCGGAGTCGTCAAGGGGCGGGACTGCGAATTTTTTGAATTCGTTACGCCTTTGCGGAAATTCCTGTAGGATTCGTGGAGGCAAATCAAGCAATTCTCCAGATCATGTATAGAGGATGCCTGTGACGACTCTTGATCTTTTTGCAAGCCAGTCTGAGCATATGCGGTCGAGTACCAAGGTACTTTGCGGTGATGCTCTGGATATTCTTCGGGAGTTACCGCCGTCTTCAGTCGATTGCTGTATAACATCCCCACCATATTGGGGCCAGAGAGAATACAGCAATGGCGGCATCGGGATGGAAGCTACACCTCAGGAATACATTAATAATCTTTGTAAAATTGTATATGAAATTAGGCGTGTACTTACCCCGACTGGCTCATTTTGGCTCAATATAGGCGATACCTATCGAGAAAAATCTCTTGTTGGGATACCGTGGCGAGTAGCGATAACTTTAATCGACGAACAGAAGTGGATTCTTCGGAATGATGTGATTTGGCATAAAGTTAAAGGAGCGCCAGACAATTCGGTAGACAAGCTTCGACATGTTTATGAGGACGTGTTCCATTTCGTCCTTCGTAAGAAGTATTACTACGACGTGGATGCGATTCGTTCGAAACCTCGCAGCGCACGAATTCGAAATGGCGCGGTTATTTCCGCTACTGGCGTATCGGGAATCCGTTACAAGAGGCAAATTGAATTATCAACGGTACTGACGGACTTGGAAAAGAGAGACGCACTTTCATCGCTCAACATGATTCTGTCAGATGTAGCGGCAGGTCGATTGTCTGATTTCCGTATGATCATTCGCGGCCAGCAACGGACTACACATTCTGATAGCGAAAAGTTGTCAGGGCGAGCAAAGGAGTTACGAGACAAAGGTTTCTATTTTCTCAAGTACCATCCAAAGGGGACGAAGCCATCTGACGTATGGGATATTATCCCGGAGGACACTCAACAGCGAGCCGGTCATTTTGCGCCGTACCCTGAGGATCTTTGCCGAATTCCCATTATTTCCACATGTCCTCCCGGGGGCGTTGTGCTTGATCCATTTTGCGGCACAGGCACAACTCTCGCTGTAGCCGATAGCCTCGGCAGGGCCGCCATCGGTATCGATATTTCCCCCGATTACGTGGCAATGACCAAAGACCGGATTGCTTTGCTGTCATGAATAAAATCGTTGATCTCTTCGGGCTTGATGTTGCGGCAAGTTCCTATGTGGATTGGAAACGTATCGTTACGGATCAACATTGCCCATACGTTGATAAGAAATGCTTTAAGGTTCGGAAATCGCAACCGGGAATCTCAATCGGAACATGTACGACATTGTATGGAAAAGAGTTGTTTCCGATTATGATATGCCCAAGCCGCTTACTGGAGAGACAACAAATATTTGTTGATTGCCTTCACTTATTACAAGGTCATATTCCAGGCAACGAATTGCATATAATTTCTGAGGTGCGCGTACCGGGCGGCAGCGTAGACTACTTTCTGGTATCTGCTCTCGAAGGGAAAGTAAAGGACTTTGTCGGGATAGAGCTTCAGACACTTGACACTACCGGTACTGTGTGGCCGGAACGCCAACGATTACTTATGAAGTTGGGGATTGATGTATTGGAAGAGGATGCCATTTCAAACAAACCTTTCGGAATGAACTGGAAAATGACGGCTAAGACCATTCTCGTCCAACTTCACCATAAAGCACAAACATTCGAAAATTTGAACAAGCGTCTTGTCCTTGTACTGCAAGATAGGCTGTTGGACTACATGAAGAGGGAATTCAATTTTGAGCATATAGGCAACGCCCGAAATTCGGACCCAATGCACTTCCATTCCTATAGCTTATCCAAGCAAGTGGGCGGTCATCGTATTATGCTGGCTGAACGTCATAGTACAGACACGGAGGGAGTTGCAAGTTCTTTGGGCCTTAAGGCCGAACCAAACGTAGGATTTGCAAAAATTGTGGCAGCGATAGAAAAAAGGATTTCAACATCAACTGTGTTTAAAATTTCTAAAAAGTCGAAAGAAAATGACGAAATATAGAGTGATTGGTGTCATCTAATTTGTTGCGAAAAGGGCAATTTATCTCGACTTTGCATTTTGTCTATCTCGCGGATAGAATGCGCCGATGAATTGGAAAAAACAAGTTGGGAGCAATGCATTCGGTTCGGTAACCGGATTCCTGTCACTATTGTTTTGGGTTGGTCAGATTGTCGGAATTGCTGGCATACCCTCAGATGTTCTTACATGGGTGGAATGGATGACTATAATACCTAGCCCCATTGGTTGGATAGCGGCCACCCTGTTCTGCGTCTTTATTTACGTGAAGTTGGGTCCAGTTTTGGCATCGGTTATTTCAGCTGATGAAGAAGATGGCAGCTATGAATCCCAAAAAAGGCGGAAAGACTTTCGTGAAACTCTGGGTGTGTTCGCATTTTTGATTGTCGGGTTACCACTGCTTGCTGGACTAGGAACGTTGGTGATGATCCTCGCTACCATTGCTGTCAATTTCGTGCTCTGGTTATTTGGTCTGCCACCGGTATCGCTATGAATGCAAGAACAGCCCCCGTCCCTGTGGGCAACAAGGAGAAACCGGTGGACGTCCAGACGCGCTGATCATGTGTCGGAACTGCTAGCGCGAAAGTACGCCCAAATGGTGCTCCATTTGGGTTTCGATCCCGTTGCTTCTACGAAAATCGACCTCACCGACCCATTGCGTCACAGTATCTCTTTTCTGCGGTCGATGCGTAGGCTTCGCTGAAGCAGGGCATACATCTTCACCGCGGCCCTGACCTTGTGGAATGGCCCCAAAGGGAAGAGCACCAAGCACAGATCACCGGTGGCTGAATCGACCGCGACTAAGTCGGTACCGCAAAAATCCAACGAAAAGTAACGTATAATCTGAGGTCGCAGCAAATCTTGCTTCACATTACTGCGCCATAGTGAGAATTAGTTGTAGTTCGGTTACGTTAAACCGACATTTTATTGGGGAATAGATGGAAGATTTAGTGTTTGAAATTCTAGATGTATTGGAAGTTTTTGGTCCCTTCTTTTCAGCAGTAATTGGAGGGCTAATAGTAACTATAGTTGGCCCTATTCTTTCAAATGTACGAGAATTATATTTTGAAAGATCGCGGCACAACAGAAGAAAAGTTGAGCGCAGAAGAAAGTTTCTGGCTCAAAATTCTGACAACAAGAGATACAAGAAATTAATTCGAAAGTGGATGATGGGTGAGGTAATTGCTAGCACAGTCTGGTTGTGTATTCTTGTTGGATTTCTAGTGCTT
This sequence comes from Pseudomonadales bacterium, assembly GCA_963664805.2. Taxonomy (GTDB): domain Bacteria; phylum Pseudomonadota; class Gammaproteobacteria; order Pseudomonadales; family Pseudohongiellaceae; genus UBA9145. Next base: position 2,317,269 of record OY761612.1, read on the forward strand.
CTGGTAGTAGTTAACAATGGTTTAAAAGGTCAAATACGAGAGTTCAGAATAAGTGAGTTAGGAATGGTTGATGACTTTCTGGACTCAATGTACGCCTCAACTGTGCGACAGCCGACGAGTGAATTATGTAGTAATTTAGAATTAGAACTGAATGATGATCCAGCTTCTTGCATTCAGGCTCTTGAGCAAGAAATTGCAATAAATAGACAACAACTAAAATGCAATCTACTGGCTTATGTCGAAAGTAAAAGAATGCAATCAATTGAATTGGAACGAATGGCCATAGCTCGGGCAAGCTATCAGGCCTGTATGTTGGACGAGGGCTGGTACACTACGGACTGTGTGAGTACTGAAGAAAATTGTGTAGAAATTTTGTATGCGTCGTCGCCGTGTACATCCATGATTCGAGAATGGTTAGAAACTGGTCGAGGAAATAGTGTCATTGAGTACTGTGAACGCCGATTTGAAGGTGGATGACTGTTTCCAAATTTCATAAAAAGAGAGGCAGTCGTGCATTGATTGTTGGTTCGGAGGAAAATGAAAATCCGTCCCATAAAGACCTAATCCGCCGGCAGGCGGCGAGCTTCGATGAAGGCTTCTTCGGCGATGTTGCGATAGTTCATCACGCCTTCGCGGAAATCGCGCCAGGATTCGTAGATGCGCGCGGTTGCGGGGTCGGTGGCGGCGAGTTCCTGCACGACTTCTTCGGAAATGCGCCGCAGTTCGATCAGCACGTCGTCGGGCAGTTTGCGCAGTTGCACGCCGTGTTCTTCGACGAGGATGCGCAGCGCCTCGTTGTTCTTGGCGGTGAGTTCGTCGTGCAGCAACTGGTTCATCGCCTCGGTGGCGGTGAGCAGGATTTCCTGCAGGTCCGGGGGCAGGGCGTCGAAGGCTGCCTTGTTGATGACGGTTTCGAGGGTGGAGCCGGGCTCGTGCCAGCCGGGGTAATAGTAGTAGTCGGCCACGGTGTGATAGCCGGCGGCGAGATCGTTGTAGGGGCTGATGAATTCGGTGGCGTCGAGAACGCCGGTCTGCAAGGCGTTGAAGACGTCGCTGACCTGCATCGTCACCGGCGTGCCGCCGGCGCGGCGGAAAACTTCGCCGCCAAGGCTGGGGATGCGCATCTTCAGGCCCTGCATGTCTTCGAGTGAATTGATCTCGCGGTTGAACCAGCCGAACATCTGGGTGCCCGAATTGCCGCCGCGCACGGGAATCAGGCCGAAAGGCTCGTACAGTTCGCGCCACAATTCGTTGCCGCCGCCATAGGACAGCCAGGCGTCCTGCTCCGAGCCGGTCAGGCCGAAGGGGATGCTGGAGAAGAACGGCGTGGCGGCGATCTTGCCTTGCCAGTAGTAGGCGCCGCTATGTCCCATTTCGGCGACGCCCTGGGAAACCGCGTCGAAAACTTCGAGTCCGCCGACGAGTTCGTTAGCACCGTAGACGCGTATTTGCAGGCGACCGTTGGTCATGCGAGCGACGCGCTCGGAGAATTCTTCCGGCGATGTGCCGACGGCGGGCAGGTTCTTCGGCCACGAAGTGATCATCTTCCATTCATGAACGGCTTGCTCCGCGGCCGGCGCGGCCACGGCCGTGGAACCCGTCGGAGCGGACTGTTCGCCGCAGGCGGCGAGCAGCAGCATGGGGGTGGCCAGGCTCAGGAAGGAAGAGATTTTCATGATGCGCTCCGCGGGCTCAGGACCCGATGAGTGTCAGTTTGGCGTGGGACAAGGCCAGCCATTTGCTTCCGGCAGTGTCGAAATTTACCTGTACGCGCGCGTTTTCGCCATTCCCTTCGCTTTGCAATACGACGCCTTCGCCGAATTTGTTATGCGAAACGCGTTGACCGAGGGGCAGGCCCCCGGGTTCCGGTCTCGGCGCCGGCTGGGGCCTGCGAGGCGCATTGGCCGCCCATCGCGGCTGCCGAACCTGGGCGCGCAGGCGCAGGTTTTCAACGAGTTCCCGCGGGATTTCGCTGATGAAGCGCGAGGCCATGCTCAGGCTCACGTTGCCGTAGAGACGGCGCGATTCCGCATAGGTTACGAACAATTTCTTCTTCGCCCGGGTGATGCCGACATAGCAAAGCCGCCGCTCTTCTTCGAGGCCGTTTGGATCTTCCAGCGACATGCGATGCGGAAACAGGCCTTCTTCCATACCGGCAAGGAAAACCAGCGGAAACTCCAGGCCCTTGGCGGAATGCAAGGTCATCAGTTGCACGGCGTCGCTGTCTTCTCCCGCCTGGGCGTCGCCGGCATCGAGCGCGGCCTGATCGAGGAAAGCCGACAACAGGTTGCTCTCTTCGGTTTCATCCAATTCCACCAGGCTTGCGAAACCGGCCGCGGCATTGACCAGTTCTTCCAGGTTTTCAAGGCGGTTCTGGGCGATTTCGCCGCCTTCCTTCTCGTGATGTTCGCGCAGGCCGCTGTTTTCGACCACGAACTGAACCTGTTCGGCCAACTCCTGTTTTCCGGATTCGCCTTGCAGGGCATCGAGCAATTGCAGGAACCGCAATACGGCCGCCGCAGCCCGCGCGCCGAGAACGTCGCCGTTCACGCATCGCACGGCAGCGGCCCAGAGCGAACTCTGGTCCCGGCGAGCTGCTTGCCTGATCGTATCCAGGGTTCGGTCGCCTATGCCGCGCGTCGGCACATTGATCACGCGCTCAAGTGCAGCGTCGTCGTGGCGGTTGACCAGCAGGCGCAAATACGCGAGCGCGTTCTTGATTTCCATTCGCTCGTAGAATCGCAGGCCGCCATAGATGCGGTAAGGAATGTTGACCCGCAGCAGCGCGTCTTCGAGTTCCCGCGACTGGGCGTTCGAACGATAAAGCACCGCCACGTCGGAATAGCGCTCGCCTTGGCCGAACCAGGATTCGACGCGCTCGGCGATGAACCGCGCCTCGTCCTGTTCGTTGAATGCGTCGTAAAGACTGACCAACTCGCCATCGCCGGCGTCGGTCCACAAGGTTTTGCCGAGTCTTCCGCGATTGTGGGCGATGAGGTGATTGGCGGCGTTCAGGATATTGGAAGTCGAACGGTAGTTTCGCTCCAGCCGCAGCAAATGCGCATCGGGAAAGTCACCCTGAAACTTCTGGATGTATTCGACCTTGGCGCCGCGCCAGCCGTAGATCGACTGATCGTCGTCGCCGACGACGGTAACCCGGCCCTGCTCCCCGGCCAACACGCGAACCCAGGCATATTGAATCGAATTGCAGTCCTGGAATTCGTCGACGAGTATATTGCGGAAGCGATTGCGGTAGTGCTCCAGCAGTTGCGGATTGTTGAGCCAGAGTTCATGGGCGCGCAGCAGCAACTCGGCGAAATCCACCATGCCGCCCCGCTCGCAGGCGTCATGGTAAGCGCCGTACAGTTCCAGCACATTGCGCGAACGGGCGTCCTGCCCCGGCTCGATATTGTCGGGACGCAGTCCTTCTTCTTTCCAGGAGTTGATGGCCCACTGGCATCGCCGCGCCGGCCAGCGCGATTCGTCGATATGCATGTCCCGGGCCAGCCGCTTGATCATCCGCAACTGGTCGTCACTGTCGATGACGGTGAACCCGTCGGGAAATCCGGCTTCTTGCCGATGCGTCATCAACAACCGGCGCGCAAGCGCGTGAAAAGTCCCGATCCACATTCCCCGCAAAAGTCCGGCCGCGACCTCATTTCCGTTTTTGCCGAGGCCCGCCGCCAGAAGCGCTTGCACGCGCTCCCGCATCTCCCGCGCCGCCTTGTTCGTAAAGGTCACCGCCAGCAATTCAAACGGCGAGGACTGCCCCGTAGCCAGCAGCCAGCCGATGCGATGCACGAGCACCCGGGTCTTCCCGCTGCCCGCGCCGGCGAGCACCAGCAGGTTCTGGGCCTGGCTCGTTACGGCTTCGCGTTGCTGCTCGTTGAGGGGGTCGAGGATGGGTGAGGAGTCCATGCCGCAATTCTAGCAGCGCTCTGCCCGCGCCGCTTAATCTGGTAGACTTTCGCGCCGCATCCCGACTATGGCCCGGAGGCCGGCATGTCCAAGAATCCCGACGCCTTTCCCTTCCAGTGGGACGACCCCTTTCTCCTCGACGAACAACTGACCGAAGAGGAACGCATGGTGCGCGAGACCGCGCGGCAATACGCCCAGGGGAAATTGCTGCCGAGGGTGCGCGAAGCCTATCGCAAGGAAGAAACCGACCCTGAGATCTTCCGCGAAATGGGCGAGTTGGGCCTGCTCGGCTGCATGATCGAAGGCCACGGCTGCGCCGGCATGAACTACGTCTGTTACGGGCTCGTGGCGCAGGAAATCGAAGCCGTCGATTCCGGCTACCGCTCGATGATGTCGGTGCAATCGAGCCTTGTCATGCATCCCATCAACACCTTCGGCAGCGAAGCGCAAAAGGAAAAGTACCTGCCGGGCCTCGCCACGGGCGAACTCATCGGCTGCTTCGGCCTGACCGAACCCGATTACGGCTCCGACCCCGGCGGCATGGTCACCCGTGCGCGCAGCGCCGATGGCGGATACCGGTTGACCGGGACGAAGAACTGGATCAGCAATTCACCCATCGCCGACGTGTTCATCGTCTGGGCCAAGGACGACGAAGGCGCTATCCGCGGTTTCATCTTGGACAAGGGCATGCCCGGACTGAGCGCGCCCAAGATCGAAGGCAAGCTCGCCTTGCGCGCATCGATCACCGGCGAGATCGTGATGGACGAAGTGTTCGTTCCCGAAGAGAACCTGTTGCCGGACGCGCGCGGACTCAGCGGACCTTTCAGTTGCCTCAATTCCGCCCGGCTCGGCATCGCCTGGGGCGCTCTCGGCGCGGCCCGCACCTGTTGGCACACCGCCCTGCAATACACGCTCGACCGCAAGCAATTCGGCCGTCCGCTGGCGGCGAACCAGTTGATCCAGAAGAAACTCGCGCAAATGCAGACCGACATCAGCATCGGCTTTCAGGGCTGCCTGCGCGCCTGCCGCCTGCGCGACGAAGGCAAGCTTGCAGTGCAATTGATTTCGATGCTCAAGCGTAACTCCTGCCTCAAGGCACTCGACACCGCAAGAGAGGCCCGCGACATGCTTGGAGCCAACGGCATTTCCGACGAATATCCGGTCATGCGTCACGCGCAGAACCTGGAAGTCGTCAACACCTACGAAGGCACCCAGGACATCCACGCCCTGATTCTCGGCCGCGCCCAGACCGGAATCCAGGCGTTCACCGGGAGCTGATTCGCTGCTGTGGCAAGGGTTAGACAAAGCCCGGCAATCGGTATAACTTGAGTTGCCGTCGGCATATCCCGCCGGCGGACAGAATCATTCGGGAGGCCGTACATGAAAGCGCTTGTTCGCGTCGCTCTTTGTTTTTTCCCCTTGTTGCTATCGGGTCATGCCATCGGGCAGGCATTGCAGCCGGCGGACCCGGCTTCGGTCGGCATGGATGCGGCGAAACTGGAGCAAGTAACCTCACGGCTGCAGCAGCACATCGACGACGGCGACATTCCGGGCGTGGTGGCGGCCGTCGCCCGCGACGGCAAACTCGTCTATTTCGAATCGCTCGGCCGCTATGATCTGGAGAATGACAGGGAAGCGCGGCCGGACACGCTGTTCCGGATCTATTCGATGACGCGGCAGGTCACGAGCGTTGCGGTATTGCAGCTATACGAGCAGGGCAAATTCCAATTCGACGATCCCATCTCGATGTACCTGCCGGAATTCGCCGATCAGCGCGTATTGCTCGACCCCGGCAGCACCGACATTACTCAAACCCGCGAACGGGTCGGCGATATCACCGTAGCGCACCTGCTCACGCATACCTCCGGGCTCGGCCCCCGCAGTTCGGCGCTTTATCGCGAAAACAACGTGCGCGACAAATCGATCAGTCTCGACGAGATGACGAGCAATGCCGCCCGCATTCCGCTGTTTCACGACCCCGGCACGGCATTTCGCTATGGTATCCACGCCACCATCCTCGGCAAGCTCGTCGAAGTCTGGTCGGACCAGCCGTTTGACGAATATCTGCAGGAAAACCTGTTCGAGCCACTCGGCATGGACAGCACAATGTTCTGGGCCGAAGGCGAAGACGCCGAGCGACTCGCGGTGGTCTACCGCCCCTCCGACGGACGGCTGAATCCCTACCGCATCGAACAAGTGCCGTGGACATCACGGCCGCCGCTGATCGAAGGCGGCGTCGGCCTGCTGTCCACGGTGTCCGACTTCATGCGCTTCAGCCAGATGGTGCTGAACAAGGGCGAACTCGACGGCGAGCGCGTGCTGCAAACCGAGACCGCCGAACTGATGTACGAGAACGCGGTCCCCGATGCCGCCATGCCCATCGGCACCGGCGGATACTGGCTCGGCTCCGGCTGGACCCTCGGCGGCTTCAACCTGGTCATGGACGCCGGCGCTTACAACTTCCCGGTCAGCAACGGCATGATCTGGTGGGACGGCTCGGCGGCCACGCGCTATTTCATCGACCCCAACGAAAACATGATCATGGTAATCATGGGCCAGGTCTCGCCGTCCCGCGGCGGCGGCTTCCGCGAAAACTTCCGCCGCCTGGTAGACGAAGCCCTCGTCGAGCGCAGAAGCTGAATGATGTTCTATTTGCGTTGCTTGTGGATTTTCGGGGATACGATCACCATCGGTTAACCTATATTGGTGGAGAAATGCCGAGTATTTTTGCTATTGGAGGAAGAGATGAGCGATGAGTCTGAGGAACTATCGCGTAGCGGACGGCGGACGGTACAGGTCGGACGGTTATACTTGGACCCAAACAATTTTCGGTTCGTCGATCACCCAGACTACAAACCTGTCCTTTCGGAACATATCTTGGATGCGGATGTGCAGCGACGTACGACCGGAATCGTACTGGGGCGTAATCAAGAAAACGTTCGAGACTTGATTGCGAGCATAAGAGCAAACGGCTGGCTCGACATTGATCCTATACTTGTCAAGGAAGTAGATAAGCGACGCCTTCTCGTCGTTGAAGGAAACCGGCGCGTCGCGACTCTGAAATACTTGCTACGTCGTTACGAAGAAGACGCGATTGATCTAGGTAAGCTTGACATCAATATATTCTCGAAATTGCCAGTAGTTCTTTACCAGGACGCGAGCGAACGAGATCACTTGGTAATGATGGGGCTCCACCACATTTCGGGAAAGAGACGCTGGCCTGCAATTAACCGTGCAAGAGCGATGAAGAGTCTGCTGGACCATTTTGACGGCAATTCGGACGATGTCTGTGATGCTCTCGGGGTAAGCAAGCGCGAATTCAACCTGTCCGTGCGAACGTTGGCTCTCATAGATGCTTACGAGGAAAGCGATTACGGCGACCAATTGAAGTCCGAGCAATTCAACTTGTTTCGGGAGGTTCTAAATAACGAACCGTTGCGTTCTTGGCTCGGTTGGAACCACGCAGTGCTAGAGGCCACAAATCAATCAAACCTCAATCGTCTGTTTTCCTGGTTGTCACGGGAGCCGGAGTTCAATGAAGATGTAGAAGACAATCAAGATGCCGATGTTGGGCCTCTATACGACCCGATTATAACCACCGTAGGCCAAGTGCGTGAACTCGGCAAAATTATCAGAGACCCCGAGGCTGTTCAACGACTCGATGAAACTCGCAGCCTTCAGGAGGCAACGCTTTCCAGTGATCTTCTAGTCAAAAATGAGATTAACGATGCGTTCAAGTCATGTGAGCGAGGGATTTTAAAGCTCGACAGACGCATCGGAGCACTAGAATCTGGTGAGCTTGATCGAGTCGAGTTTCTTATCGGAAGGCTTCAAGGCATGATGTTGGCGCATAAGCGACTACCGCCAACATCTGGCGAAAGGTTGCCTTGGCAGCCCTTTAACGAGATTACACAAACACAATATACTCACATACATATCCAAGATTATCGTGGTATTAGCGGACTAGTCCTTGACGAACCAGGTCGAGTAAACCTCATTGCGGGTGTGAACAATGCCGGCAAGACTTCGCTGCTCGAAGCTATTTACCTACTCGCCCATCAAAACGACGAAAGGGCACTATTGGATACAATTCGTTGGCGAGCCCGTTTGGATAATGATCCACCTCCGATTTGGCTTGATAAGCAGCTTCCAAGAACTGCCAAAATCTCGGGTTCTTTTGATCGGGTTGACGACAACACAGCGATTGTCGAGTTTACTCGAGACTCCGAACCTGATTCGGACGTGGATGATCAAACTTCCTTTATATCAAAGCTCAATATCGGATCAGCTTATGAGCAATATATCCAAAACACTGAAGTAGTGATTTTCGGAGACCGTTCGCGAAGAACGCAGTTTGATGGTCAAAACTGGTTGTGCCGATCAGCATTTACAAGTCCGTTTTCGGCGAATCGACCGGATACGCTGGAACGTTGTTACAGTGATAGTTTGGAAGCTGGAACAAAGCAGAAAGTCATCGATTTCATTCGAAAACGTGTCGATTCTGGAGTCCAAAATATTGAACTGGCCGACCGAGAAAATCGATTTGTTGTCACTCATGATAATTTCGAAAGATCGCCCGACCTATCGGAGTTTGGGGACGGGTTGCGACGAATATTTGAAATTGGATTACTTTGCGCGGGAGTCCGAGGAGGCGTACTACTAGTAGATGAATTTGAGAATGCGATTCACACTGGCATTCTCACGGAATTCACCCGCCTCCTACAGGAACTTGCGCGTGAGCTAAACGTACAAGTTTTTCTTACGACCCACAGCAAGGAGGCAATTGACGCATTTGTCCTCAATGAGTATGAAACTGCCGATGTTGTGGCATACGCAATCAATCGCACGAATGTGGGAGTCGCCGCCAAGCGCTTCGACGGGAATCGATTAAAGTCTCTTCATGACGCTGTGGATTTTGATTTGCGGGGTATGCGATGAAAGCGGTCCTTGTGTTCTGCGAGGGCCGTCATGATGTTGTGTTCGCGCAACGAAGTCTCGGCACCCATGCTAACTGCGTTTGGGTAGACACGCCCATCGGTGAATTGCCCTCACCGTTTGGAAGCAACGCTGTGGCGAAGAAAGGCTTTATCTCGCGGCTATTGGAGCGACAAGCGCACGAGGAGCTTCCTGTCAAAGATGCGGCGCATCAACCACTACCGAGTTTTGAATCCATAGTCGAAAACACTAAAACAAACACGATGTTTTTTATGATCCGCACACAGGGAAAGGATCAGTCCGGTCCTGTCGTGAACTTGCTCCGTTCCTTGGACGACGTGATCAACCAACCTCCCGGCATATTCGACACATCCGAATACGCAGCAGCATTCCTGTTCGATGCAAACTCGAAAGGTGTGGAAGATACTCTGGAGGAATTTCGCAACCGTTTTCGCGATCCCTTCGGTGACTTATCGGATGTTGGTCACGGTTGTTGGGTTACTAGCGAAACTGTTCCAGTAGGGTGTTTCGTGTTCCACAAGAGTACGCAGGATCCTACAGGCACACTTGAGGATCATTTGGCGCCCATGGTTAATAGTGTCTGGCCAGCCCGCTTCTCAGAGGCCGAAAAATTTGTCGATAGACAACAATGCAAGGACGACAGTGTGTCTAGCAGCAAGTCAGCGCGTTTGAAGGCTGCAATCACAATTGCCGGGCAGTTCAATCTTCCTGGTCGCCCCATGTCCATCGTTATTGGGAGAAATGGGATTCCAAAGATTGCATTTAAGAATTCTCAGACGAGCAGGAATCTAAGTAAATTCTTAACACAAACCCCTTGGCGAAAGGCCTAAATTGTAGATGGGGGCAAGTGTTGGAATGATTATCGAAGTTATCACTGAGCGCAGAAACTGAATGGCCACCGGAAAGATAGACAGTCGAGTCGACGCGTACCTAGACAAACACCCCCAATGGCGCGAGCAGTTTCTCGCGTTCCGGGAAGTCCTGCTCACCGTTGGGTTGAATGAAGACATCAAGTGGGGAATTCCCGCATACCTTTACAACGGCAAGAATCTGATCGGCTACGCCGGCTTCAAGCAGCATTGCGCGCTCTGGTTCCACCAGGGCGTTTTCCTGAAGGACGAAGCCGGCAAGTTGAGCAACGCCCAGGAAGGCAAGACCCAGGCCATGCGGCAATGGAAGTTCGCCCCCGGCGAGGAAGTCCCCCGCGATCTGCTGCACGCCTACGCGTTCGAAACCATCGAGAATCACAAGGCCGGCAAAAAGGTCAAACCGATATCCCGGGAACTGAAGGTATCTGCTGAACTGGAAATAGCCATGCAGGAAGATGCGGCCCTACGCAAAGCATTCGACTCACTCACCCCCGGCAAACAAAAGGAATACGCCGAACACATCGGCAGCGCCAAACAGGAAAAAACCCGCCTTTCACGCCTCGAAAAAGCCCGCCCCCAAATCCTTGCCGGCATCGGCCTCCACGATAAATACCGAAAATAGCCATTATCGATTGAAAGGTGGCTGCGATTCGACGTGCGCCGACCAAGCGCCAAGATATCCGATATCGGTTTTCTAGGCAGTTAGTCGAAGTTCGGTTTGGGGTCCACTTAACGCTGCGTACTCTTTGTCTTGCTCGGCCATGACGTTTGCCAATCGCCGGCCGACCCATTCGGCTACCTGCGGCGTAACTGCGTTTCCAACGGCGTGATAGCGAAGACTGTCAATACGCTTAACGTGCGATTCTTCGAGTTCCAAGGGGAGTGTCCAGTTGTCCGGGAATCCCTGAACTCGCTCCACTTCGACCGGAGTGAAGCGTCGCACCCTGCCGTCTGGATACCAAACGTAGTTCCGCGACCAATCGGTGCCCGTGTGTCGGGCGGATTCCGCGTAAATGCAGTGGGCGATGCTCTTTACGAGTGGGCCTTGGCGAGGATTTCCAATGATTGTCTGAAAGAGGGAGGGAGATTTCTTCCCATTTGGTCGACCCTTCTTAGTATTCCAATCGCCGCATTCGGGCTCAAAAAGTACTTCTCCGGGACTTCCCCAGCTTCTATGCATGGCAACAACGTAGACGCGTCGGCGCTGCTGGGGGACTCCGAAGTCTTTGCTGTTAAGCACACGCCATGCGACACCATACCCGAGTTCGTCCAGCGCCTTGAGTATGACTGCGAAGTCTCGTCCTCCGTGGCTAGAGAGAAGGCCGTGCACGTTTTCGAGGACAATGGCTCTAGGACCGCGTCCTCGAACGAGGCGCACAAATTCGTGAAACAACCCAGACTGCCTCCCTCGAAGCCCAGACCGCGGCCCCATTCTCGCAAGTGAGAGATCCTGGCACGGGAAGCCCGCCGCCCAAACGTCTGCTTCCGGGATATCTGATTCATCAAGCTTCCTTATATCGTGGTGAATGGGAACATCCGGCCAATGCTGCTTCAGGATGTCGCGGCAGAAAGGCTTAATCTCGCAATGAAAGCAAATCTCAAGCCCCGAGCGTTCCAAGCCAAGGTCCAGACCTCCGACTCCCGAGAAAAATGATGCCACTGTGTATGACAGCGCGACTCCTCCTTGGTATGGTGAACGGACGCATGCTAGTGTATCTAGTGACTGTGGAGCACGTCAACCACAATATATTGAGTTTGATGCGTTCCCGTATTCTTGAACACAATTGGGGGTCGGCCCACGCGGATTCGATCACATGGCGATATGTTCAGTCAGATGGAGACCATCCGGCGGTCGGGGCGAATTCGAATTTGTTCCGGCGGATTCACTTCTTGATCGCGAAATCATTATTGCCTTCCATTCCCTGAATCTCCGAATACCCGCCGAGGTAAAGGGCGTTCACGCCCAAGGGAAGCCCAGGCTTCGCAAATACGAAAGCAGTAATCGACGAAAACTCCACCTGCCCCAGCTTGTCATGGCGGTTGCCGGATTACCGGAGCCTGCCAGGCAGGACAAGGGCGAGCCAGTACAGTTTCCATTGGAAAACAAGCGGTTCGTAATGGATGTGATGGATTTCGACATCGTCGATGACGACGGGACAGCAATCGTATTGGCTCCCTTGCAAATATCGGTGCTGCATAGCAGCCTTCAAATATCGTTGGTTGATCGCCTTGGCGCCGTAGCCCGAGACTGGTCTGAAATTGACAGAGTTCGAGACTTTGACCCGGCACTGACCGAGGCTATCGAAGCCCATCGCCGTGAACTCGGCAATAGAACCAATTCAATCGCCATCCGAGAATCAGCGGATCGAATGATCGCGGCGAAGTCCGAACTCTTCGGGCTTACCAATGCCGGTTCGGCCACCGCCCTCTTGGATGCCGAGAAAGAGCCCGCTGTCGAAGCCGAAGAAATATCGGGAAGGGAAGGCCGCTTGCTAGTCCGACTGCACATCTATCGAGAGCGAGACCGCAAGTTTGCGCGAAAGGTTCGCGAGCACTACAGAAACATCAGCAAAGACGGTCGCCTCGAATGTCATGCTTGCGGCTGCGTACCCGCTGAAGTCTACGGCCCATCGGGAGAAAGCTGCATGGAGGCGCACCATAAAGTTCCAATCGAACAACTCCAGCCAGATAGCATTACTTTGTTGAACGACATGGCCATGCTCTGCGCCAGTTGCCATAGAGTCGTCCATTCGGAAAAGCCTTGCCTAACGGTTGAAAAAGTAAAGGAACTTGTGATGTCCCGCCGCAATTCGAAGACCCCGATGTAAACTTGCTGGCAAGGCAAGCGATTACAAGGCGCGGCAATTCCGGCCGCAGTGCGTGAGCCGCTGTCACGATGTGGGGCGTGACGCGGGCGTGCGAGGGTGAGACCCGGTCGGCGCAGCCGACAAGAAGCAACGCTTCTTGAGGGCCGAACGGCTCGACAGGATGTCGAGACTGGGGTCAGTCGAAGCCAACGAAGTCTCGCCAGGGACGGCATGTACAAATCAAATCGAAGTCGCAAATCCAAGGAGATTCTGCGACTCCGCTTCGCTACGCGCAGAATGACGGACAGAAACGGTGACGGGGAACACACTGAAATCGCCTCGCGTTTCCAATAGAATCCGCGGTCTTGTGCGCTCAAGCGCGAACCTGTGGCCGAGGGAAACAGATTGAGCAGAGGAATCGCCGGATTCGGCGCCTACATCCCGCAGGCGCGGCTGCAACGGGCCGTCATCGCCGAGGCGCACGCCTGGTTCGACGCCAGTCTCAAGTCCCTCGGGCGCGGTGAGCGCAGCATGTGCAATTGGGACGAAGACGCCATCACCATGGGCGTCGAAGCCGCGTCAGATTGCCTCTCCGGGCTCGACGGCTTCGCACCCGAAAGCCTCTATTTCGCTTCGACAACCTTCCCCTTCCTCGACCGGCAGAATTCTGTCGTACTTGCCGAAGCCCTCGACCTTCCGCGGCAAATACTGGCCATGGATGTGAGCGCTTCCCAGCGCGCCGCGACCTCCGCGTTGCTCGCCTTGCTGCAAGGCGAACGCGCCGGCATGGTCGTGGCTTCGGAACATCGCCGCGCCAAGGCCGGCTCCCGGGCCGAGATGCTCTGGGGCGACGCGGCGGCGGCCGTTGCCACGGGCGGCGGACCGGTGTTGGCCGAATTCGTCGGCGGCGAAAGCCTCGCGACTGACTTCGTCGATCACTATCGCGGCGGCGAATTCGACTACGACTGGGAAGAACGCTGGATCCGCGACGAAGGCTATCTGAAGATTGTGCCCGAGGCGGTCAATCGCCTGCTCGAAAAATGCGGCGCCGGCGCAGGGGACATCGCGCATTTCATCTTGCCGACCGACCAGGCGCGCACGCCGCCGGCGGTGGCGAAGCGGCTGGGCATCGATCCCGGCGCCATCGTCGACAACCAGGCCGCGACGGTAGGCGTCGCGGGAGCGGCGCAACCGCTGCTGCTACTCGCGAAAACGCTCGAATCGGCCAATCCAGGCGATCTCATATTGCTCACCGCATTCGGACAAGGCTGCGACGCCTTGCTGTTCCGCGCGACCGAAGCGATCGGCGGCTTCAAGCCCGCCGCGGGCGTTTCCGGAGCGCTCGCCGCGGGCCGCGAGGAAACGAGCTACGCCAGGTTCCTCGCATTCAACGACCTGGTCGAGCGCGACATCGGCAAACGCGGCGAAACCGACAAGCAGACTTACCTGTCCGGCTATAATCGCCGGCGAGACCTGGTGACTTCTTTCGTCGGCGGCAAGTGCAGAATATGCGGCACCGTGCAGATTCCCCGGGAAAAGTATTGCGTCAATCCGGAATGCAACGCGCTCGACAGCCAGGACCCGTACAGTTTTGCCGACAAACAGGGCGAAGTACTCACCTGGACCGCCGACCGCCTTACCTTCGACTGGAGCCCGCCCGCATATTTCGGCATGGTGCAATTCGACGGCGGCGGCAAACTGATGATGGACTTCACCGAGGTCCGGGAAGGCACTATCGATTCCGGGTCAAGAATTTCGGTACATTTCAGAGTCCGACAGTTTGACCAGCAACGAGGTTTCAGAAAATACTTCTGGAAAGCGAGAATTCTTGAAACCACATAGACTCCACAACGAGATTCTGCGACTCTGCTTCGCTACGCGCAGAATGACGGTGGGGGATACTTCGGTGTGAGTCGCTGTCGGGCTGGGGAGAAATCAGCGGGCGTGCGAGGCAGGACGCCGAGCCCGAAGCCTACAGGGACGTATTTACGGCGTCCGCTGATTTCTCCCCAGCCCGGCGGCGACGGATCGAAGCCACAACTTGAGAGGAAACAGCAATGGCGCAAGGCATCAAAGACAAGGTCGTAATCCTGGGCATGGGCTGCAGCAAGTTCGGCGAACGCTGGGACGCCAGCCCGTCCGATCTGATGGTCGAGGCGTTCGAGGAATGTCTCGCCGATGCGGGAGTCGAGCGCAAGGAAATCGAGGCCGCCTGGTTCGGCGCCGGCATCGACGCCTTCCACGTCGGCGCGAGCGCCTTGCCCATGGCCATCGCCTTGCGCCTGAACTACATCCCGGTGACCAAGGTCGAGAACATGTGCGCCACCGGCACCGAGGCCTTTCGCGGCGCGGTGTACGCCGTCGCCTCCGGCGCCTGCGACATCGCTCTCGCGCTTGGCGTGGAGAAACTCAAGGACACCGGCTATGGCGGCCTGCCCCAACGTTCGAGGGGCGTCGAGAACGACATGTACTGGCCCAACTTGTCGGCCCCCGGGGCATTCGCGCAACTGGCCACCGGTTATCGCGCGCAGCACCGGCTCAACAAGCAGGACCTGAAACGCGCCATGGCCCATGTCTCGGTCAAGAGCCACGCCAACGGCGTCAAGAATCCGAAAGCCCACCTGCGCCGCGAGATCACCGAACAGCAGGCCATCGACGCGCCGTACATCGCCGAGCCCATCGGGCTGTTCGACTGCTGCGGCGTCAGTGACGGCTCCGCCTGCGCCATCGTCACCACCCCGGAAATCGCCCGCGGCCTTGGCAAGGAAAACCTGGTTTCGGTCAAGGCGCTGCAACTGGCGGTATCCAACGGTACCGAATCCGGCCACGAAAGCTGGGACGGCTCCTATCTCAAGACCACCCGCATCGCCGCCCAGCGCGCCTACGACGAGGCGGGCGTGCGCAAGCCGGCGCAGGAAATCAGCATGACCGAAGTGCATGACTGTTTTTCCATCACCGAGCTGGTGACCATGGAAGATCTGCAACTGGCCGAGGAAGGCAAGGGCGTAACCGCCGTGCTCGATGGCGACTTCGACGCCGAAGGCAAGCTGCCTTGCCAGATCGACGGCGGCCTGAAATGCTTCGGCCACCCGATCGGCGCCTCCGGTCTGCGCATGATCTACGAGAACTACCTGCAATTGCAGGGACGGGCGGGGCCGCGGCAACTGGCGGATCCGAAACTGGGACTGAACCACAATCTCGGTGGCTTTCCGCACCAGAATATCTGCAGCATTTCCATGATCGGACACTTGTAGATCGAATCGCGGTGAAGCCAGAATCTGTCGCGCATACGGAATCGGTACACGCGGTCGCTTCGCGGCTGCATGGCGAGTTGCGCCGGCAGATCGGACTCGGACTTCGGCAGATCCGGCGGTTCTGTCAGAAACGCGGAAAATTCGATCCATCCCTGCTCGACCGGCATCAGCAGATCTGCTACGAACTGGCGTTGACGTCGGCCGAACTGAGCGCCGCCGACGCCATGCTCGATTACGCGGGTCAATGGCCGGACGATGAACTCGTGCAAGGGATCGCGCTGAGTTTCGCCGCGGAAACCTACCACGGACTGATCGAGCGGCTCGGCGTTCGCGCCTCGGAAATGGGGCTTGGCGCCGGCAGCCTGACGGCTCTCGAGCAGCGCGCGGACGTGCGCGATTATCTGGACACCAACTTGTCCGCCGAGCGCTGGGAAGCGCTCGGCCGAACGATCTGCGAGCAACAGCGAATCCGTCTGCCGTCCTCGCTGCCGGAAGAAATCGAAATCGTACGCGACAGTTTCCAGCGCTTTTCCGACGAAGTGGTGGAGCCCCAGGCGGAACGAATTCACCGGGAGGATCTCGACATACCGGAAAGCCTGATCGGGGCCGCCGCCGAACTCGGCTGTTTCGGCACAAGCATTCCGGAAGGCTTCGGCGGCCTGCAGCCCGACGACCGCCCTGACAGCCTGGCGATGATCGTGGTGACCGAGGAACTGTCCCGCGGCTCGCTCGGCGCCGCCGGCAGCCTGATTACCCGGCCGGAAATCGCCGCCAGGGCATTGCTCGCGGGCGGAACGAAAAAACAGCGGAAGCATTGGCTGCCATTGCTCGCCTCGGGCGAAAAACTTTGCGCCATTTCGATTACCGAACCGGATACCGGGTCGGATGTCGCCGCGGTTTCGCTGGCCGCGCGCAAGGTCGAAGGCGGCTGGCTGCTCAACGGCGGCAAGACCTGGTGTACTTTCGCCGGCCGCTCGGAATTGCTCGTGGTGCTGGCGCGCACGAGTCCGGACGCGTCGCTTGGTCATCGCGGCCTGAGCCTGTTTCTGGTCGAGAAGCCCGTTTACGCGGGGCACGAATTTCGTCACTGGCAGGAAGGCGGAGGCAGCCTGAGCGGCAAGGCGATCGCCACCTTGGGTTATCGCGGCATGCATTCCTTCGACCTGTTCTTCGAAGACTACTTCGTGCCCGAGGAAAACCTCGTCGGCAGAAAGGCCGGCGAAGGCAAGGGGTTTTATTACACCATGGCTGGATTCACCGGCGGGCGCATCCAGACCGCGGCCCGGGCGACGGGGGTGATGCAGGCGGCCTTCGAGCAGGCGCTGCGCTACACCGGCGAAAGGCGCGTTTTCGGACAAGCGCTCGCCGACTTCCAGCTCAGCCGGGTTAAACTCGCGCGGATGCTCGCCTCACTGACCGCTTCGCGACAATTCAGCTTTGAGGCCGCGCGGCAACTTGACGCCGGCGGCGGACAGATGGAAGCGAACCTGGTGAAGCTGTTCAGTTGCCGGGCGGCGGAATGGCTGACCCGGGAGGCGATGCAATTGCATGGCGGATTCGGTTACGCCGAAGAATCCATGGTCAGCCGCCTGTTCGTCGATGCGCGGGTACTGTCGATTTTCGAAGGCGCCGAGGAGACATTGGCGCTGAAAGTCATCGCCAGGCAACTCGTCGCCGAAGCCTGAGATCCTGCGACTTCGCGCAGGATGACAGAAAAAGAAGCAGGCTGCGCCACTTCGTCATTCTGCGCGTAGCGAAGCGAAGTCGCAGAATCTCTCTGCAAAGAGAATGACGTTTGGGGCTGAGTCCCGGTCGGCGCAGCCGACAAAAAGCACAGCTTTTTCAGGGACGAACGGCTCGACGAGGATGTCGAGCCCGGGGGTTGGAGAATCCAAAGAAGTCGCGCCATGGATGGCATGCAGTTCGCTTGAGGAGGCACTGGGGAATGCAAAGACTGTTGCAAGACAAAGTCGTGATCGTAACCGGCGCCGGCCGCGGCATCGGGCGGGGTATAGCCATGCTGGCGGCGGCCCATGGCGCGAAAGTCGTCGTCAACGACCTTGGCGGCGCCGAGGACGGCAGCGGCCGGGACGCCGGACCCGCGGCCTCCGTGGCCGACGAGATCAAGGCCGCCGGGGGCGAAGCGATCGCCAACGGCGCCAGCGTCGCGGACTGGGACGCGGCCCATGGCATCGTCGCCGCCGCGGTCGACAACTTCGGTCGCATCGATTGCGTGATCAACAACGCCGGCAATCTGCGCGACGCGATTTTCCACAAGATGACCGAGGAGGACTTCGACGCCGTCGTCAATGTCCACCTGAAAGGCACGTTCAACGTCAGCCGCGCCGCCGCGCCGCATTTCCGCGGCCAGACCAGCGGCTGTTTCGTCAATATGACTTCCACTTCCGGGCTGATCGGCAACTTCGGCCAGGCGAATTACGCCAGCGCGAAACTCGGCATCGTCGGGCTGTCGAAATCCATGGCGCTCGACATGGGCCGCTTCCGCGTGCGCTCGAATTGCATAGCGCCGTTCGCGTGGAGCCGCCTGATCGGCACCATTCCCACCCGCACCGAGGAAGAACAGGCGCGGGTGGCGAAAATCCAGCAGATGACGCCCGACAAGATCGCGCCATTGGCGATCGCCTTGTGCAGCGACGCCGCGGCCGACGTAACCGGCCAGATTTTCGGCGTGCGCAACAACGAGATCTTTCTGTTCAGCCAGAATCGTCCTGTCCGCTACGCCCATCAGGGCGAAGGCTGGACCGCCGGGCAAGTGCTCGAACGCGCGCTGCCCGCCTTCGCCGCCGATTTCACGCCGCTGGAGCGCTCCGGCGACGTTTTCCGCTGGGATCCGATGTGAGCCGGCAGTCCATTCATCATTCTCCGACCGGAAGCCGAACCCATGTCATTTGACCCCCGCAGTCTGCTGGAAAAGGAGTTCCGCACGATCAGGCACACCTATACCGCGAAGGATTGCATCCTCTACGCTCTCGGCGTCGGCATGGGAATGGACCCGCTCGATGAGGACTGTCTGCCCTTTCTTTACGAGGACGGGCTGAAGGTGCTGCCGAGCCAGGCCGTTATCATGGCCCATCCCGGATTCTGGGCGAAAGAAGACGCGACCGGGCTCGACTGGGTCAAGGTGCTGCACGCCGGCCAGGAAATCTTCCTGCACAAGCCTTTTCCGGCCTCGGGCACCGTCGAGGCGACGACCCGCGTCACCGAAGTGATCGACAAGGGCGACCGCATCGGCGCGCTGATCATTTCCGACCGGGTGGTGCGCGACGTCGAGACCGGCGAAGAGCTTTCCACCCTGATCACGACGATTCTCGCCCGCGGCGATGGCGGCTTCGGCGGCGAGCGCAAACAAACCGCCAGGCCCGACGCGGTGCCCGTGAAGGAGCCCGACGAAATCTGCGACCTGCCGACCTTGCGGCAGCAAGCGCTGCTCTACCGATTGTCCGGGGATTACAACCCCTTGCACGCCGTTCCTGAAATCGCCCGCAACGCCGGTTTCCGCGAACCCATCCTGCACGGACTGTGTACGCTCGGCGTCGCCACGCATGCCTTGATGAAAACCTGTTGCGGCTACGACCCCGACCGCTTCAAGCGGATGCGGCTGCGCTTCTCGGCGCCGGTCTATCCAGGCGATACGATCCGCACCGAGATCTGGCGCGATGGCGCCCAGGTCGCTTTCCGCTGCAAGTCGCTCGAGCAGGACAAGATCGTCATCAACAACGGCTACCTGTTGACCGGCTGAAGCCGGCCGATTCCGGGAGAATTTTCTTGCAGGCGATTCTGAAAGGCATGCGGGTGGTCGAAGGCAGCGCCTTCATCGCCGCGCCTTCGGGCGGCATGACCCTGGCCCAGCTCGGCGCCGACGTCATCCGTTTCGACCAGATCGGCGGCGGCCTCGACTATCGCCGCTGGCCCGTCGACGGCAAGGGCAACAGCCTGTATTGGCACGGACTGAACAAGGGCAAGCGATCGATCGCCATCGATTTTCGCCGGCCCGAAGGCCGGGAACTGCTTGTCGAACTGATCGCCCGTCCCGGCGGCGACGCGGGCATTTTCCTCAGCAATTTTCCCGCTCGCGGCTGGCTCGCCGACGAAAACCTGCGCGCGCGGCGCGAAGACCTGATCTATCTGAGCCTGAGCGGCGACCGGCATGGCGGTTCGGCGCTCGACTATACTGTCAATTGCCGGCTCGGACTGCCCTGGCTCAGCGCCGTCGGCGAACGTCCCGTGAACAATCCGCTGCCGGCCTGGGACCTGCTCGCCGGCCAGCAGATCGCCCTCGGCCTGCTTGCCGCCGAACGGCATCGGCGGCTGACCGGAGCCGGGCAATTCGTGCGCATCGCGCTCGCCGATGTCGCGCTGGCGGTGATGGGCCACTTGGGATACATCGCCGAAGTGGAATTGAACGGTACGGGGCGCCAACCCGTGGACAACCATGTATTCGGCAGTTTCGGTTGCGATTTCGCCTGCCGCTGCGGGCGGCGGATCATGATCGTTGGCGTCAGCCCGCGGCAATGGCGGGCCATTGTCGTGGCGACGGGAACGGAAGATGAAGTGAGCGCTTTGGAAAAGGAACTGCGGATGGACTTCGATCGCGAGGGGGACAGGTTCCGCGCCAGGGAGAGGCTGGCGGCATTGTTCGCGCCCTGGTTCGCGCAACGCGACTTCACCGATGCGAGCGCTGAACTGGACCGGCTGGAAGTGTGCTGGGGGCCTTATCAGACGGTTGCGGAACTCGTCGAGCGGGACGCGGAATGCTCCGCTGCGAATCCGCTGTTCAGCCGCATCGAACAACCGGGCATCGGCAACCTGCTGACGCCTTCCCAGGCTTTGCGGTTCGGCGCCCTGGAATCGGCGCCGCCCGCGCCCGCGCCCTTGCTCGGCCAGCATACCGATGAAATTCTCGCCGAAGAACTCGGCCTGGGCGCGCATGAAATCGGCGAATTGCACGACCGCGGGCTGGTCGCGGGAGCTACGGCATGAGCGAAACCGTCATCGTCGGCAATACCTTCTCGAATGTGGCCGAATTGCTGCGCGAGGCGGCGCGGGGAGCGCCGGACGCGCCCGCGCTGACTTTCAACGGCGCGACCCGCACCTGGGCGGAAGTCGAATCGCGCAGCCGCGCAGCCGCTGCGTTGCTGGCGCGGCTCGGCGTCGGCAGGGGCGACCGGGTGGCCTTGCTCGGCCTCAATTCCGATGTCTGTTTCGAAAGCTACTTCTCGCCGGCGCTCATCGGCGCCATGTTCGTGCCGCTCAACCACCGGCTGGCCGCCAGGGAATTGAAGGAATGCCTCGACGATTGCGAGCCTGTCGTGCTTCTTGCAGAGGCGGAATTTGCCACCACTGCGAAGGCGATGCGGGAACAATGCCCCCATATCCGGCATGTGATCGCCTTCGGCGGCGCGGACCCGGAGCCCGGTGTTCTCGACTACGAATCGTGCCTGACGGAAATTATCGCCACGGACTCATACATCGAAACGAGTCCGGGCGGCAGCGACGACGCCATCCTGCTGTTCTATACCGGCGGCACCACGGGCAAATCCAAGGGCGTGATGTTGAGCAATCGCAACATGTTGTCCAATACCGCTTGCGCGGTCGAAGAATATCGCATGGAACGGGGCTGGAATTTCATCATACTCGGGCCGCTGTTCCATCTCGCTTCCGGCGCGCGCATCTTCAATTGCGCCGCCCTTCACGCGCATGCTGTAGTGCTCTCTCGATTCGACGCCGGCATCGTGCTTGGATCGATCGAAAAATACCGGGTCGATTCGGCGACTTTCGTGCCGACCATGGTCCAGATGCTGCTCGATCACCCCGAATACGCAGATTACGATCTTTCTTCCCTGAAGATAGTGACCTGCGGCGCCGCGCCGTTATCGCTCGCGCTGCAAAGGCGGCTGCTGCGGGCCTTGCCCGATGTGCGCCAGTACCAGACCTATGGCATGACCGAAGCCTCGCCCATTCTCACCATTCTCGATTCCGTCTACCACGTGACCGACGGACCGCTCTCGGCGAAACTGGGCTCGGTCGGAAAGCCGCCGAGCCACGTTGAAATCCGCGTCGTCGATGCGAACGACAAGGATCTGCCGCCCCTTGCCGTGGGGGAAGTACTGGCCAGGGGTCCCAATATCATGGTGGGCTACTGGCGGCAGCCCGAGTTGACCGCCGAGGCCATGCGCGGCGGCTGGTATCACACCGGCGACGCGGGCTATCTCGACGAGGAAGGATTCCTGTTCCTGGAAGGGCGGGTCAAGGACATGATCGTCAGCGGCGGCGAAAACATCTATCCCATCGAGGTCGAGAACGTGCTGGCCGAACATCCCGCGGTCAAGGAATGCGCGGTCATCGGCATTCCGCACGAGAAATGGGGCGAGGCGGTGCATGCCGTCGTCATCCTGGAATCCGGCGCGAGCGCGCGCGAAGACGAACTCATCGGCTATTGCAAACAGAACCTGGCCGGCTACAAATGCCCCGTGAGCGTCAGCTTCCGCAGCGAGCCCATGCCGCTGTCCTCGGTGAACAAGGTGCTCAAGACCGAATTGCGCAAACCCTGGTGGAAGGGCCGGCAAAGCCAGTTGGTCTGACGCGCTTCGCGGGCTCCAAAACTGCCATTCCGCGCGAAGCCGCGGAATCTCGTTGGCCTATCGCCAATCTCCGGGAGATTCTGCGACTACGCTTCGCTCCGCGCAGAATGACATATTTTTTTGAGTCTGCACGGAGTGGGTCGCCGTCCGGCGTGCCGTGTCCAGCGGGCGCGCGAGGCGGGAAGCCGAGCCCGAAGCCTGCGGGGGTGTAGGCAAGCGTCTATGAAACGCAGCTTCATGCGCAGCCGGAACGGCGCCAAGCTGTGCTTGGCGACTGGACTGTGTTTACGACGTCCGCTGGACACGGCACGCCGGACGGCGACGGATAGAATCCGTCAAAAACGGACAAGTCATCGTCTTGGCGGTATACTTCGACCGCTCGAAAGATTATGGAATTCGAACCACCGACGAGGTACGAACAGTGAAAAGATTCATGCTTCTCATCGCGGGCTGGCTGACGGCCGCGATGTCCTGGAATATGGCGCTGGCGCAGGATGACGAGGCCCTCGCCATTCTCATCCCCGGCGGCGGCACTTACAGCAGGCCGATTTCGACCGATTCGCCCGAAGCCCAGGCCTTTTTCGACCAGGGCCTGCGCATGGCCTGGAGTTTCTATTTTGTGGAGTCCATCGCTTCCTACCAGGAAGCCTCGCGCCACGACCCGGATCACCCGATGCCCTATTTCGGCTTGGCCCATGCGGCCGGGCCCAACCCGAACAGCCGCTATGGGGGCCTCCCCGACGATCCCCAGGGCGCCGGGCTAGAAGCCATCCGCAATGCGCTCGAACGCGTCAACAACGGCACCGAGCGCGAACGCGATATGGTCAACGCGCTTTTCGTGCTTTACAACAAGGATGCCATCGCCGACGACCGCGAGCGCGATCAGGCCTATGTCGATGCCATGCGCGAATTGCACCACAAGTATCCCGATGACGCCGATATCGCTTCGATCTTCGCCGAAGCTTTCATGAATACTACGCGCTGGGATTACTGGGAGCCCGACGGATCGCCCCGCCCCGGCGTCGCCGAGGCGCGCGCCGCGCTCGAAGCCGCCATGGCCATCGAACACGACCATCCGGGCGCAAATCATTTGTACATCCATTTGATGGAAGCTTCCAGCGAACCCGAGCTGGCCATGCCTTCGGCGCAGAAACTCGAATCAAGCGCGCCGATTGTGGGCCACATGGTGCATATGCCCGGCCATATCTATTTGCGCGTCGGCGAATACGAGAAGGCGGTTTCGAGCAACGAACGCTCCCAGATCGTCGATCAACAGTTCGCCGAAATCTGGGGCGACACAAACTTTCCCATGATCGGCACCTATTCCCTTTCGCACAAAGCTCATATCCCCCACGCGCTCGATTTCGTGCGTTACGCCAACATGTTGCAGGGCAACTATGCCGATTCATTCGACGCAGCCCAGCGCGGCGCGGCAAGCGTCGGCACAGCCGCCGAAGCCGTGAATCGCGGGGAGAAGCGGGTCGTGCATTCCTGGGTCGTGGACAAGGTCTTCGGCAAGTGGGACCGCATCCTCGAAAGCGAGCAAAGCCATAGCGGCACGCCATACCTCGACGGCATGTGGAGTTATGTCCTCGGCAGCGCCTACGTAGCCGACGGCCAACTCGACGCCGCCAGCGCGCAACTTGCCAATATCCAGGCCCAGGCCGAGGCCGACGGCGTGGACGATACCGGCGTCGGACCCACGCCGGCCTCCCACGTATTGGGAATCGCGGCGCACGCATTGCAAGGCGAAATCGCCGAAGCCGAAGGCGACTACGATTCCGCGATCGCCCACTATCGGGCCGCGGTGGAAATGCAGGACGCCAACAACTACACCGAGCCCCCCGACTGGTCCCAGTCCATGCGCCTGTACCTGGGCGCTGCGATGCTGGCCGCGGGCCGCGCGGAAGACGCCGAAGCGGTCTATCGCAAGGATCTGGAATGGAACCAGCAGAACGGCTGGTCGACTTTCGGCCTTGCCCAGGCTTTGGAAGCCCAAGGCAAGTCCCAGGAAGCCGTTATCGTCAAGCGGCAGTTCGAATCGCTCTGGCGCAACGCCGACATCGAACTCGAACGCTCACGATTGTAGAGAGATTCCGCGACAGAACGCGGAATCGCAATTTTGGACAGCGTGTGGCGCCGCCCCACAGGGGCGAAGGGCATGGATGCCCCGAGTCACTTCGCTTTGCTACACACCCCCACCAAATCTGCTGCGCAGATTTGACTCCCCCGCAGGGGGAGTGGCCCGCAGGCCAGGTTGATGTGGACCGCTCCCCCATCGGGGGAGCATCCGGTGGGTGCGGATGCACTGGAACACTCCCCCCTTCAGGGGGGAGTCAAATCCGCATCGCGGATTTGGTGGGGGCGCGTATGGGAGCCAATTCTCGATGAGCAAACTACATGGAGTCCCTTTGGGCGGCGTACTTTTGCTGCTCTGGTCCTGCCTGACGTATTCCCAGGATCACTTCAATCCCGCCGGCTCGCCGCCCAGCCAGCATACCCGCGCCTTGCAGGCCGCATTGCGCGAGTCGCTGCCATTCGCGGACGAACGTGACTTCGAGGAATCGCGCCGGGGTTTCCTGGCCGAACCCGACTCGCGGCGGATCACCGGTTCCGCCGGCAATGTCGTCTGGGACCTGGGCGGCTACGATTTTCTGCTGGCCGGCGAGGACTTCGATTCGATCCATCCCTCCCTGCAGCGCCAGGCCCTGCTCAACATGAATTACGGGCTGTACGAAGTCGTGCCCGATTTCATCTATCAAGTACGCGGCTTCGATCTCGCCAACATGACCCTGGTAAGGGGAGACAGCGGCTGGATTCTGTTCGACGTCTTGCTGACGGGAGAAACAGCCGCCGCCGCGCTCGCGCTGGCGAATGAGACGCTGGGCGAATTGCCGGTGCGCGCGGTGATTTACTCCCATTCCCACGTCGATCATTTCGGCGGCGTGCTCGGCGTGACAAGCGAGGAACAGGTCCGGTCGGGAGCCGTGGAGATTTTCGCGCCGACGGGATTCATGGAGGAAGCCGTTGCCGAGAATATCTACGCCGGACCGGCGATGTCGCGGCGGGCGGTGATGCAATACGGCCGCACGATTCCGCCGAGCCCCTTCGGCCGGGTCGATTCGGCCATCGGCAAGGGCCTCGCGGCGGGCACAACCGGTCTGATCGCGCCCACCACAGTTATTGAAGACGACTTCGAAGAACATGTGATAGACGGCGTGCGCATCGTGTTCCAGAACACGCCGGGCACCGAAGCCCCCGCCGAAATGAACGCCTGGTTCCCGGAGCAGCGTGTTTTCTGGGCGGCGGAGAACATCTCCGCGACAATTCACAACGTCTACACATTGCGCGGCGCCCTGGTCCGGGACGCGCTGCAATGGGGCAAACAGATCAACGAGGCGCTGTACCGTTTCGGGCGTGAAGCCGAGGTGATGATTACCTCGCACAACTGGCCGCGCTGGGGCAACGAACGCATCCAGCAAGTCATGCGCGCCCAGCGCGACGCCTATGCCAATCTCAACAACCAGGTGCTGCATCTGGCCAATCAGGGCATAACCGTCAACGAGATTCACAACCACTACCAGGTGCCCGAATCGCTGCAGCGGCAATGGAGCGTGCGCCAGTATCACGGCTCGGAATTCCACAATTCCCGCGCCGTGCTGAATCGTTAT
Source organism: Pseudomonadales bacterium (assembly GCA_963664805.2). Taxonomy (GTDB): domain Bacteria; phylum Pseudomonadota; class Gammaproteobacteria; order Pseudomonadales; family Pseudohongiellaceae; genus UBA9145. Next base: position 2,343,346 of record OY761612.1, read on the forward strand.
CTCGGCTACTGGGACGGCAACCCGGCCACGCTGGCGCCTTTGTCGCCGGAAGAATCGGCGCCGCTGTACGTCGAAATGATGGGCGGCGCCGGGCCGATTCTCGAAAGGGCGCGGGCCTTGCACGAGGATGGGCAATACCGGCTGGCAATGGAGATTCTCAACAAGCTCGTTTATGCCGAACCCGGCAACCGGGAGGCGAAAAATCTGCTCGCCGCGGTCTTCGAGCAACTCGGCTACCAGTACGAAAGCGCGAGCATGCGCAACGTTTTCCTCGCCGCCGCCCAGGAATTGCGCAACGGCATGCCGCGCATACCCGCGCCGAGGGGAACGAGCCCCGGCATGGCGAGAGCCATGAGCACCTCGCAATGGTGGGACTCGGTCGCCATCCGCGTCGACAGCCGGCTTGCCGACGGCATGAGCTTCACCATGAATTTCCTCACGCCCGATAACGGCGAGCGGTTCGTCGTGGAAATGAGCGGCGGCACCTTGACCAATATCGAGGGCTTTCAGGCCGAAGACGCGGACGTCAGCGTCAGTATCGACCGCGAAGACCTGAACCAGGTAATCATGGGCAACGCCACCCTGGGCGAGTTGTTGCAATCCGGCGCGGGCACGGTTTCAGGCGACGCCGGAGTACTGGCGCAATTGGCCTCGGTGCTGGTGAATTTCGCTCCCGGTTTCGAAATCCTCCCCGGCACGGCAAACTAGCCCGGGATACGGAAGTCCTCCCGCGTTGCGCGGGCCGGGGATTCGGTTTAGGCTAGTTCGTTCGACAGGTCAAAGCAAAGAAGTCGAACAGTCATGCAGCGTAGACAGGTTTTTCAGATGTTGGGCGCAGCTTTCGCAGCCTCCGCTCTCGGCGGTTCCAATGCCTTTGCCCAGGGCCGAAGAGTAGACAGCGTCGGCTTGCAACTCTACACCTTGCGCAACGAGATGGCCGAGGACTTTGACGGCACGCTGGCCAGGGTCGCCGAACTGGGCTATCGCGAAATGGAATTCGCCGGCTATTACGGCCGCGGCGCGGGCGAGGTGCGCCAAGCGCTGGCCGATAACGGACTCGTCTCTCCCGCCTCGCACATCCAATTGAGCGTCATTCGCGAGAACTTGGCGCGGGAAATCGAATTCGCTGCGGAAGTCGGACAGCGTTTCCTCGTGGTGCCAAGCCTTCCCGCCAATGAACGCAGCCTCGACGACTACCGCCGCCATGCCGAAACCCTGAACAACGCCGGCGAGGAATGCTTGCGCGCCGGACTGAAGATGGGCTACCACAATCACGGCTTCGAGTTCGAACCCACCGACGGACAGATACCGTACGAAATTCTGCTGACCGATACCGACTCCGAACTCGTGGACATGGAACTGGATCTGTTCTGGATTGTCCACGCCGGCGGGGATCCGCTTGAATATTTCGCCGCCCATCCCGGCCGATTCAGCATGTTGCACGTGAAAGACCGCGCCGCCGATGGCGCCATGGTCGACGTCGGCAGCGGCGCGATCGACTTCGCCGGCATATTCGCGCATGCCGAAACCGCCGGCATCCGGCACTATTTCGTCGAACACGACAACCCCGGCGACGGCTTTGTTTCCGTGGCCAACAGCATCAGGCACCTGCGCGAGTTGCAATTCTGACTCTGGAGAAATGCCCATGAAAACCCGGCGCGATTTTTTGCGCGAACTGATCGTCTCGGTTGGCGGCGTGTCCGCCCTGTCAACTTTGACCGCTTGCGGCGATGCGCCGGTCGTCGTCGCCACCGTGGCCGGCGAACCCGGACGCTTCTACACCGCGGAAGAGATGGCGCTGGTATCGCGCCTGTCCGAACTCATCATTCCCCGCACCGAGACCCCGGGCGCGCTCGACGTCAACGTGCCCGGCTATATCGACGGCCTGATGGCGGACTGGGCCAGCGAAGAAACGCGCATCGCGCATCGTCAGGCGCTGGCGGAGATCGAACGCCGTCTTTCGGCCAATGGCGGTTTCCTGGCGCTCGATGAGGTCGAGGCAGAACAGGTTCTCGCCGAACTCGACCGGTCCGCTTTCGGGGAAGCCGCGGACGAACTCGGCGGCTATCGAACTTTCAAGGGCTATGTCACTCGTTCCTATTTCGCCACCGAAGGCGGAGCGCGCGAGGAACAGCAATGGGTGGCTGTTCCCGGCCGCTGGGATCCGGACGTGCTCGCAACCGACCGGCAAGGAGTCTGACCATGGCTGAAGCGACTGAATTCGATGCGATAGTAGTCGGCTCGGGCATGAGCGGTGGCATGTCCGCCAAGGAATTGTGCGAGCGGGGTCTGAGAGTGCTCGTGCTCGAGCGCGGCCCGGAAATCGTTCCCGAGCGCGACTACTCCGACCAGTTGGCGCCGTGGGAAACCAGGAATTTCGACAGTGTTTCCCAAGACGAGATCAAGCGGCACTATTTCCGGCAATATCCCGGCGTCCCCTACGCGCTCAAGGAGTCAAACAAGGATTTCTGGGTCAAGGACGACGAACATCCCTATGAGGAAGCGGAGGGCACGAGGTACGAATGGCTGCGCGGTTACCACACAGCGGGCCGTTCGATCATGTGGAGCCGCCAGACCTATCGTCTGGGGCCGCAGGATTTCGAGGAAAACCTGCGCGAAGGCGTAGCGGTCGACTGGCCGGTCCGCTATGAAGACATAGCTCCCTGGTACGAGAAGGTTGAGACTTTCGTCGGCATCGCCGGCAGCGAAGAGGGATTGAGTCAGTTGCCGGACAGCGTGTTTCAGCCGGCCTTCGAGCTGACCGAAGCGGAGAAAGCCTTCAAGCGCGGAGTGGAAACCGCCTTTCCCGGCCGCAATGTGATTCCCGCGCGCGTTGCCCACCTCACCGACGCCACGGAAGAGCAACGCTCGCTGGGGCGCTCGAATTGCCAGCTTCGCAACCGCTGCCATCACGGCTGCGTATTCCGGGCCTATTTCTCCTCGCTGAACGCGACGCTGCCGGCGGCGGAACGCACCGGCAATCTGACCATGGTGCACAACGCCATCGTGCGGTCGCTCGAATACGACCCCGAGGGCAATCGGGTCAGCGGAGTGCGCGTCGTCGACGCTCAAACCGGCGAGACCCGAACCTACACCAGCAGAATCGTGTTCCTGAATGCTTCCGCCATCGCCTCGGCGATGATTTTGCTGCAATCGACATCGGAAAGTTTTCCCAACGGACTGGCCAACCGTTCCGACCAGGTCGGCCGCAATCTGATGGACCATGTCAGCGGCGCCGGCGCGGCCGGCATCATGCGCGGCTTCGACGACCGCAAGGTTTTCGGCCGCCGTCCGGGCGGAATCTATATCCCGCGCTACGCCAACGTCACCGAGAACGACAAACCCTACACGCGCGGCTTCGGCTACCAGGGCGGCGCCAGCCCGCTCGGGCACGCCAACGGGCAGATTCCGGGCATCGGCCGCGAGTTCAAGGAATCCCATCGCCGCCCCGGCCCATGGCGCGTTTCCATCGGCGCCTTCGGCGAACAATTGCCGAACCCGGACAACCGGGTGACATTGCATCCGACCAAGCGCGACCGCTGGGGAAATCCGCTCGCTGTATTCGAAGTGCGTTACAGCCGGAATGAGGAAATCATGCTCGAAGAGGCGCGCACCGACGCCATCGCCATGCTGGAAGCCGCGGGCTGCGAGCAGATCACCTCGTCGCCCGTGAACCTCACCAATCCCGGCAATCGCATTCACGAAATGGGCAGTGCGCGCATGGGCCGCGACCCGGCTGATTCCGTACTGAACGGCTGGTGCCAGGCCCACGACGTGCCGAACCTGTTCATCACCGACGGCGCCTTCATGACCTCGTCGGCATGCCAGAATCCGTCCCTGACCTACATGGCCTTCAGCGCCCGAGCCGCAAACCACGCCGCCGACCTGCTGGCGGAAGGAATTGTGTGAGTCCGGAAGTGCGAATCTGGTTTGAAAAGGCACGACTGAACTCGATTCGAATTTCAGGATTCCGATCTCTCGCCGAGGTTGAATTGTCGGACCTGGGCAGAGCCAGCGTCTTGATTGGGCCAAACGGCTCGGGAAAGTCCAATCTCCTTCGTTTCTTCGAGATGTTGAGCTGGATGCTCAAGTCCAGACGCCTGGGGGAATTTGTCGAGCGGCAGGGAGGCGCCGACGACCAATTGTATGGCGGTGCTCAAGTCACTCCGGCCCTGACGGTCGAGGTCGGCTTGGTCACCGCAAGCGTTAGAAACGAATACCGCTTTACATTGACGCACGCTCACCCCGACAGATTCATATTTACTGAGGAGGCCTTTCGTTTCAGCGGAAAGGATGGGGAATTCGAGGATTCTTGGACCCAACTCGGCGGCGACGGACATCGGGAAGCGAAAATTGTTGAAGTCGCTCAGTCCCCTCCACGACCGCGGGTCAATAGATCAACGGCCAACACGATTACCCGCCTGTTGCGTAATTGTGCCGTTTATCAGTTTCACGACACCTCCAATTTCAAGAAACGCTGGGATCTGGAAGACAACAATGTCCTTCATTCCCACGGCGGGAACCTCGCGGCGATTCTTCACAGGATGGAGCGCGAGGACTACCGCCGGTTCGAATTGATTTGCCGGCACATCGCTCGCGTTCTGCCGGTTTTCGACCGCTTTCAGATTGAAGACAGCTACGGCAAGGCGCTGTTGCGGTGGAAAGCAAAGGGGACAGACAAAACTTTCGGAGCGCACCTCACCTCAGATGGGTCACTGCGCTTCTTCGCACTGGTTACGCTGTTGAATCTCCCCTGGGAGATGCTGCCAAACGTCCCATTGCCATGCATATTGCTGCTCGATGAACCCGAACTTGGACTGCACCCGGCGGCGGTTACGCTAATCGGCGACATGGTAAAGTCGCTTCCCGGCGATGTTCAGATCATTGCCGCAACCCAGTCACCGCTCCTCGTTGATGTCTTCGACCTTGACGAAATTATTGTCTCGGAGCTTCAGGACGGCCGCACGAATTTTCGCAAATTGACAGCGGATGATTACCGCAACTGGCTCGACGAGAATTTCTCGCCGGGGGAGCTGTGGCAGAAAAACCTTCTTGGGGGCCACCCTTGATCCGGCTTGCGGTTTCCGTTGAAGGCCAGACGGAAGAGGAGTTTGTAAAGAGCGTACTGTCCCCACACTTGCTGGCGCAAAAAGTCTATGCGGAACCAATCCTGCTCGGCAGGGCACGAGTTGGCGGAGTTGGCGGCGGCAATGTCAGCCAGGAACGGCTCGTTTCCGAAATGGCGCATCTTTATCGTTCGTATGATGCAGTAACGTCGCTTGTCGACTTCTACGGATTCAAGAACAGGGGAGATGCCTCTGTCGAACAATTGGAAGAGCAGTTGCATAAAGAAATTCAGGGAAAAATCGGCGCGGACAAAAGCGGTATCATTCCCTATGTTCAGAGGCACGAATTCGAAGGATTGCTCTTTTCCAATGTAAGCACTCTGCTGGAAATCGTTGATGTGTCGCCGCAGGTGGCCAGGAAATTCAACGCCATTCGAGAGTCCTTTCAGAATCCAGAAGACATAAACGACAACCGTTCCACTGCCCCAAGCCGACGTATCCTTGATCTGGCGCCAAGGTACCGAAAACGTCTTCACGGACCAGTGATCGCCGAAGAAACCGGACTGGACAAGATTCGGGCCGAATGCCCGAGATTCAATGCTTGGGTCGAAATCTTGGAAACTCTGGATCAACATATCAGAGAATGACTCGCCAGAAAGGTCGGCGATAGCGGCGACGAAAAAGAAATTGATGGCAGCCGTAGAGGCGTATTTCGCTGACCTCGGACGGGTGCGAGCTTCCGGTGGCGCGACTGGCGAGCGGTCGAGCTATGGGCCGCTGGCGAATTTGCTGAACGCGGTGGGCGCGACGCTGAAGCCGAAAGTATTCTGCATTCAGGAGTTGGCCGACCAGGGGGCTGGTCATTCCGAGCACGATCCTGTCTACCGCGAGGCCAATTCTGGAGCGCTTCGAATGGAATGGCCGCGCATTCCCCTGCCGGGATATCCCAACGGTGGTGACGCAAACGCTTTTGAAAAACTAAGGCAATCAGCCGAACGCGGGCGCAAACTTGCCGCACTGCTAGACCCTGAAACTTCTGTTGCCGGCATAACGCAGGCTCCCCTGCGCCCGGAAGTTGTGACTATCGCCATACCCACAACCGCTAATGAACGCAATATGACCGAAGAAGACTTCGCCCTCACTGCTGGATGGGGACATTACGGGCAAGGTGACGCGGTAATGCCCGGCCAAGGCCGCGCCATGAAACGCACATTCACAACCGGGGAACGCGACAAAATATCCGACCCATCCCAAGCGCTCGGTAAAACCACCTACGACATCCACCTCAACGCAAACGCATTTTGGCGCAACGTCCCCGCCGCAGTTTGGAATTACCGCCTCGGCGGCTACCAGGTGCTAAAGAAATGGCTGTCCTACCGGGAGCAAGACGTCCTCGGTCGCCCACTCAAACTCGATGAAGTGCAACATTTCACCAACACTGCCCGCAGAATCGCCGAAATCCTGAGACTGACGACTAGCAAGGCTTGATTACCAAGAGCCTTGCAATCGAAAATCTACAAGGGCAACACATCAATGCGACGGAATTGGGTGGGGTGGCTTTCGGCCTGGATTGCGATGAGTCCTTGCGACAGCGCCACGGGCGCGCCGTTGTTGATCAGTCTCTGGGCGTCCAGGTCGGTTGCATCGAGCTGAAGGCCTCCGTATTCGAACACGATCTCGCCGTTTACCGTGTGACGCACCAACTCGTTGCCGCGAATCTCGACTTCAAGCGTCACCCATTGGTCGCCATGGAAAGTGTCCGAACTTGAATTCGTGCAATGCCGCGTAACCAGCAGGCCTTCCAGGCGAAAGTGCGTTCCCGGCGTACAGATATTGGCCGTAGACCGCTCGTCCGCGCCGTTGCCGCCCAACAACTGCACTTCGATCGAAACCGGGAATTCCTGATCGAGCGTCATCGATTCCGGAGTCTGGCTGTGCAACATCATGCCGTTGTTGCGAAAGGCCCAGTTCAATTGCGGCGCATCGATCACCTGCTCGCCGACAAAACGGTATTCCACCCGCAGCAGGTAGTGCGAGAACGGTCGTTCATGGAACAAATGGCCGAATTCTCCATTGAAATCGGTCCAGTTGTCGTAGGAAACCGTCAGCATTCCGTCTTCGACGCGAAAGGTGTCGAGATAATTTTCGCCGGCGGGGTAGCCGGTGAACTTCGGCGTCCAGCCGTCGAGGTCGCGTCCGTTGAAGAGACTGATCCATTGCTCTTCCTGGGTTGGAGCGCAGGAAGCGATCAGTAGCAGGGTAGGCAATTGCAATTTTCGGATTAGAAGATACATCGTGCTTGTTTCCGCCCGGAGATTCCGCGACTGCGCTTCGCTTCGCTTCGCGCGGAATGACAGAAAATAGCCGGCGCCTGCCTATGGCACCGCGTTAACCGTGCGATTGAAGTCGAGCCGCATGTCGAGTTCGCTGGGGCAGCCGTAGGCCGCGAAACATTCGACGTCCACGACAATCTGAAACTCGCCGTTCTGGCCTTCCACGCGGTCGACCTGGACCGCCGTTCCGCTGCGGGTGCTGTCGGCGTTCAAGGTGTCGATCCGCGTTTCATTATCAGTGCGCAAGGTGAAGTCGGCATTCGCTATCACCCAGTCCCGGGCCGCGTTCCACTTGGCCTCGCATTCCGCCTCGGAAGTACAGTAGGGAATCGTGCGTTCAACCTCAGCCAGCCGAGCCAGGTATTCCTCGGACGCGCCACAGGAAGCCAGCGCAAGTGAAGCGCCGAAAGTTATCCCGATTCGCCTGCAAACGGAAAACATTGCGATTCCTCCCAGGATTCAACGAATTCTTATATCACAAAAGACGCCGCTGAATTCAGGGTGGTCATATAATGTCCTCAATTCTCCGGAGACGAGGAAGCAAAGATGAATCTCAGAAATATCTGGCTGCTACTGGCCATCGCCGGCGCGGTTATTCCCTGGTACTACGTCGCGGGCTTTCTGGCCGCGAATCCATTCGACTTGGCCGGTTTCCTCGCGGCCGCCACGGTAAACGATGTTGGCCGCGGCTTGGTCGCCGATCTGCTGATTTCCTCGCTGGTGTTCTGGGTCTACATGTTTTCGCGCCGCCCCGACGGTCCGGCGCCGTGGCCGTTCATCCTGATCAACTTGCTGGTCGGCCTGAGTTGCGCCCTGCCGGCGTACCTGTGGGCCGCGAGCCGGCCATCGGCCGCGGAAAGCGCTTGAGGAGGCGGACATGAAGACTATTCAACTGGAACAGGAATTTGGGTGCCCGGCAAGCGCGGTCTGGGAAGTGATTTCCGATGTCAGCCGCTCCGACTGGGTGCCGATGGTCGATTCGATCACCTTGGAAGACGATGTGCGCTCGTTCGAGATGAAAGGCATCGGGACGGTGCGCGAGCGGATTCTCGAAGTCGACCATGAAGCGCTTTGCCTGCGCTACAGCGCCATCAGCACGCCGGTGAAAATGGAACACCACCTGGCCATCATTCGCGTGGTTTCCGATGGCGATTCATGCCGCTTGCAATGGACCGTCGAAATCGAGCCGGACCTATTCGCCATCGCCGTACACGGCGGCATGCAACGTTCCATCGAAGAGTTGCGGAAAGTGTTGGGACTCGAGAATTAGAGGCCGTTAACGGGCGAGGCATGCCCCGCCCACAGCTAGAAGTCGTAGTCCTTCCAGTATTGGATGCGGTATTGGAGCGGGTCGGCGAGGATGGTCTTGCGGGCTTCGGTTACTTCTTCAACCGTGAGCGGCGCGAAATCCTCGGGCAGCGTGTCGGCATTGAATTCGTAAAGCATCCAGTTTACGACGGCGGCGAGGTCGGCGTCGGTCAGAGGGGTCTGCGACGAGCCCGGCACCTGGACCAGGTAGGGTCGCATTTCCTCGACAACCAGCATGCGTCCCAGTTCGTCGTGCAGCGTGGGCACATTGGGCGGATTGCCGACGCCCGAAGGCAGGTGGCAGCCGCTGCAATAAAGCAGGTAATTTGTGCGCGGGCTCGCGGCGTATGCGGCGTTGCCCGTGAGCGATGCCAACAGCAAGAACAACGCGAAAACCGATCCGATAGTTTTCATTTTGCCAATGAGATTCTGCGACTGCGCTTCGCTGCGCGCAGAATGACAGTGGGGGGCGGATTCGCCGCGCGCCGTCCAAAATGGCAATCCTGCCATTTTGTCGCAGGATCTCATTGGCTTGACTCGCCGAGCACCAGCGCCACGGTGCAATGGTAGCTGGTGTGTTCGACGCCGAAGCACCAGAGCACCGTGCTGCTGTTGCTGTTGAAATACACCGGCTTGTCGCCTTCGGTGTTGTGGCAGCCGCAACGGCCGCAGGCCGCCTTGCCGCAGCAATCGTTGTAGGAAATCAGGTATTCCCGGTCGTCGAGCGGATTGCGGCAGGTGCCGACCCAGGTGATCGGCGAGGGTTCGGCCCCCGGCGGACAGGTGCGATGGCTGCCGCCGCAACAACTGCACAACTGGCCGCTCAAGGCGCAATAGCGCCAGTACTCGCAGGTCTGCGGATCGCCCACTTCGCGCAGGCTCGTTTCCTGGGCAAAGGCCCGCGCCACCGGCAACAGCGGCAATGCCGCCGCGCCCGTGAGCAGAAGGCCCAGCCGGGAAAGGAAGTTGCGGCGCGACAGGCGCCGCGCCAGCGCCAGGGTGGTGCGGCGGGCCTGTTCGTCTACCCAGTACCAGCCGCGATCCATAATCCGATTTGCGTTCATGATGTCTGTTCCAAGGCCGAGGACTTGTATTCGTCTTGATCTTTCAGCTCATGGGGCGCATTGCGCGCCACGAACTCCTGAATGCTGGCGACTCCCGATTCCATGGATTCCAGCAGGCTTTCAAGATGTTCCCGGGAATTCACCAGACCCTTGCTCCTGAGAATTCCGTCGTTGCCGATCAGCAGCGCGAAAGGCAGCTTGCTGACGTGGTAGGTCATTCCGAGTTGCATGGAAATGACGTAGGGGTAATCGGTGATGCGCAGATCCTTCACATAGGCTCTATGCCGCCGCAATTGCTGTTCGTTTTCGGCGCCGTCGCTGGCGAAGACGAGGGCAAGGCGGCCCTGTTCGGATTTCACCAGCGACTTCGCCGTCGGCACGAGCGATTTGCAGACCGGGCAGGTCGGCGATATGAACAGCACGAGCATGGCGCCGGGGTCCGGCTTTTCGCCGCCGATCGTGACGCTCTTGCCGTCGAGCGCGGCAATGTCCATCGCCGTGGTCAGTTCGCCGACCTTGGGTCCATTGGTGGGCAACAAGGCGCCGGCCGGCGCGACGCGTTCGTGCAGCACGCCCACCTGCCGCGCGAGTGCGAGCACGAGCAGGGAAAGGCCGATGACCAGCACCCACAAGACGACGTTGGAAACGAGCAGCGCCTGGGTCATGTCCGGTTGCTCCCGGCCGGCGGCTTGCGCCAGGAATTGATCGCCTGGGCGTTCAGCAGCAACTGGTTCGCGCCGAGGTATAGCAGGGCCAGCACAACGCAGGCGCCGGCCAGGCCGACGTAATCCGTCAGCAAGAGTTGCCGCGGGGCGGGCGGCAGCGCCGCCGCGAGCGCTGCCGCGGTCAACGAGGCGTTGCGCAGCAGCAGGCGGCTGCTCAATTGCTGGCCGCTGCCGCCGGAATTGCCGAAGCCGCAGCCGCAGTCGATATAAATTCGCCCCCGCAAAAGATTCACACTGATCGCCAACGTGTAGACGCCGAGCAGCGCGGCGGTTGCGGCCGCCGTTGCCGCGGGATTCCAGCCCAGCGCCCAGGCGATGGCCAAGCCGATTTCAAGCACGGCGAACAGCCAGGCCGCCGGCGCCACAAGCGCTTCCGGCAGCAAGCGGTAAGCCGCCAGAATGCCGCGAAAGCGGACAGGGTCGGTCAACTTGTGCCATGCGGCCGCCGCCAGCAACACGGCGAAGGCCAGCGACAGCAACTTGATGACGAGCGGATCGAGCATGAATCAGAAGTCCTCGTACATCGAAGCGCCTGGCGCATCGATCGTGCGCTCGTGCCTGAATGTCAGGGCATCGAAGATTTCGGTGTCGCCGGAGGACGTGCCGACAATCAATTTCGGCGAAACCTCCTGCGTCAGCGTCAAATGATCCGCGGGATCTTCGAGTTCCAGCCTGTGCACCCGCCGCTGGCTGGCCAGATCGATCACCCAGATTTCGTCGCCAGGATCGTGATGCGTATCCACCGGACCTTCGTGCATGGCCACATAGAGCAGGCCGCTGGCGCGATGCACGTCGAGAAACTCGAAGCCGCCGGGCCGCCAGCCGGACTCGTCTTCGCCGACAATGCTCCAGCCTTCGCCGATATTGATTTCATCGCCGTCGGTGCTGACTTCGAAGATGACGCCGGCGTGGGTGATCAGCAGCCAGCCGTCGGCGGTTCTGGCGGTGCGGTCGAAGACCGCGTCTTCCTGGACGTTGAAGAACACTTCGGAGCGGACGCGGTTTTCCTCGAAGCCGCTGATGTCGAGTTGACTGAGCTGCAAGGTGCCGTCGCCGCAAACGAGCAGAAAATCGTTCTCGGCCACGGGCAGGATGATGGCGCAGCCGGGGGTGGACATCTCATAGACGAATTCGCGGTCGATCACATCGACGATGGTGACCGAATAGCCGGGATTCATATTGAGCACCGCCAGATGGCGGCCGTTGCCGAGCAGGCCGAGGTGGTTGCGCACGCCGAGACGCGCCATATGGTTGGGTATCTCGATCTCGGCGACCGGGCTCAGATTGGCGTAGTCGTAGATCGCGACGATGTCGGTGCGGTCGCCGTGCACGCCGCGCGAATAGTAGGATTCCGCGGCGTAGAACTCGCCCCGCGGCAGATAGGGGGCGACCGCCGGCGTGCGGTTGGAAAGCGAAATCGTGCCGAACATTTCGCCGGTTTCGGCGCTGAAAATACGGGCGCCATTGCCGGACTTGATGATGAACCAGTTCGTCCCGTGATCGGGCATGGTTTCCATGACGATTTCCTCCGGCGGCACTTGGGCGAAGGCCCCGGAAATGAAAACCAGACTGGCCACGAAAGTGATGAGCCGCATGATTGCTCCCCCTTGAAGATGTGTGCGCCCTTTACGCCAACGATTCGTTGCATACCCTTGATGCTTGATACTACTTTGCGCCGGCAAATGCAATCAGGGCGGGTCGCCGCGGTACTTCTCGATCAGGCTCCAGAGGATTGCCATGGATTCCACATCCGGTTCGCCGGAAATGTCGGCGGGGCGGAAGCGCAATTGCATCGCGCGCACGGCGAAGCGCGTCTGGTTGTCGAGTTCACCCGTCGGTTCGACAAGATAGCCGAGTTGCGGCAATGCGGCCTGCAGCCTTTCGATGGTCGGCGGCTCGCTCTCGAATCGCGATTCGTAGCGCGACCTGGTTTCCTCGTCGTACCAGGCGCCGATGCCTTCGTCGTACAGCCGCTTCCAGGGAAACAGCTTGCCAGGGTCCGAGCGGCGCATGGTCGCGATGTCGGAATGGGCGACATAGTCCAGCGGGTCGATGTCGGGGTAGCGTTGCTGAATTCCCTTGAGCAAGTCGATCAACATGACAATTTGCGCTTCTTCGAAAGGCAGAAATTCGCAAATCAGCGATTCCAGACCGCTTTCAGCGGTCGCGCCCGGCTCCGACATGCAGTCGAACTCGTTGACGATCTCGATTCCTATGGACCGGTCGTTGAGCGCCGTTTCTCCCGCCCAGTAACTGGCGCCCGCGTGCCAGGCCCGCTGTTCTTCTTCGACGAACTGGTGCAACAGCAGCCGCCTGCGGTTGTAACTCGGATCGTTTTCGGCGGGGATCAGGTAATGCGAACTCACCGGTGGGGTGTCGTTGCGCCGCGTGAGCAATCTCACGGATTCGGCGAAATTTTCGGAAGTGGCGTGAATCACCACATAGTCGACGCGACTGTTCTGATTGGTGGATTCGATGAATACGACAGTCGAACAAGACGTCAACAGTAAAGAAAAGAGCAATATTCGCGCGGGTTTCATTTGCTTCTCGCCTCGTTTCCCTGAAGGCGATCATTGTGCCAGCCGGAGGGAGATTCTGCGACTAAATGGCAGGATTGCCATTTTGGACAGCGCGTAGCGCTGCCCCGCAGGGGCGAAGGGCAAGGATGCCCTGAGTCACTGCGCTTCGCTTGCGCGGAATGATGGAGTGAACATGTCGTCCTGCGCGTAGTCGCAGGATCTCGTTGGCGAGATCAAAATCGCGGTTTGCGTCTGCTTCCTGTCGGTAACCGATTTGCCCTATCATCGGGGCCGGTTCAAGGCGCCCGCGGGAGACATGCCGCTTGAATTCCGACAACCTGCTCGCCACGGCGGCAAGCTGCGCCCTGTTCATGGCGCTGGTGGCCTGGATTTCGTATCGCCAGACCCGGGGCCAGACCCGCACCCGGGACGGCTATTTCCTCGCCGGCCGCGGTCTCGGCGCCACCTTCATCGCCGGCTCGCTGCTGCTCACCAACCTGTCGGCCGAACAGTTGATCGGCCTGAACGGCTCCGCCTACGGTTTCAATCTGAGCAGCATGGCCTGGGAAGTGACCGCCGCGGTGGCGACGGTGTGCATGGCGTTTTTCTTTTTGCCGCGGTACCTGTCGGGCGCCTTTTCCACCTTGCCGCAGTTTCTCGCCGACCGCTTCGACGACAGCGTGCGCCGAATGACCGTGATCCTGTTCATGGTCGGTTATGGATTGATCACGATTCCCGGCGTGCTCTATTCGGGTTCGATAGCCGTCCTGCAATTGTTCGATGTGCCGCGGTTGCTCGGCGTGGGGCAGTTTCCCGCACTGGTTTTCACCATCGTGCTGATCGGAGCGGTCGGCTCGATGTACGCCGTATTCGGCGGGCTCAAGGCCGTCGCGGTTTCGGACACGATCAACGGTGTCGGCCTGTTGATCGTCGGACTGGCGGTTCCCTTGCTGGGGCTGGCGCAACTGGGTTCCGGCAGCATCGGCGAAGGGCTGGCGATTCTCGCCACCAGCGAGACGCGGAAACTGAACGCCATCGGCTCTGCGGCGGACCCGACGCCGTTCGCCACCTTGTTCACCGGCATGGTCTTCGCCAACCTGTTCTATTGGTGCACCAATCAATACGTCATCCAGCGCACCCTCGGCGCGCGCAATCTGGCCGAGGGACAGAAAGGCGTCCTGTTTTCCGGATTCTTCAAGGTGCTCGTGCCTTTTCTGATGATGATTCCGGGGGTGATCGCCTTCCATCTGTACGGCGAAGGGCTCGACTCCATCGACCTCGCGTATCCGCGCCTGATCCGCGACGTGTTGCCGGTTTACGCCGCCGGGTTCTTTCTCGCCGTGCTGCTCGGCGCGGTGTTCAGTTCCTTCAATTCGCTGCTCAACAGCGCCGCCACCCTGTTTTGCCTCGACGTCTGGGGGCCCATGCGGAAGCGCGAACTCGGCGACGAAGAGATGTTGCGCGTCGCCAAGCGCGCCGGTATCTGCATCGCGCTGGTTTCCTTCATGATCGCGCCGATGCTGCAATTCGCGCCGGAAGGACTCTGGCAGATCGTTCGCATCTTCACCGGGTTCTACAATATCCCGGTGATCGCCATCGTCATGGTGGGGCTGTTCACCCGCCGCACGCCGGCGCTCGGGCCGAAGATCGTCATCGTTTTTCACATCATCGCCTACGGGTTGTTCCAGTTCGTCTTCGGCGAGCGCACCGGCCTGCATTTCCTGCACCTGTACGCGATCCTGTTCGCGATCGAGATTCTGATCATGCTGGCGGTCGGCTGGATCCGGCCCCGGGAACAGGAATGGACCTTCCACCGCCGCGAACTCGTCGACCTGACGCCCTGGCGCTACGCGATTCCCTGCGCGGCAACATTGCTATCCTGCGTAGTCGCGCTTTACCTGCTATTTTCACCGATTGGACTGGTGGACGGCCTCAGCGCGGCATTCTGGCCCCTGCTCGGATTGCTGGCGCTGGGCAACCTGATCGTCTGGCTGTGGCGGCCGGGGATTTCCGCAGCGGCTTTGCTGCCCGATTGGCGGAACTGAGAGGAAGAAGATGGAATCATCGATCACACTGGCGGACGGCGCTTCCATGCCCAGGGTGGGCCTGGGATTGTGGAAGATCGCCAGGGACAGGACGGCCGGGCTCGTGCTCGATGCGATCGAGGCCGGTTACCGGCATCTCGACAGCGCCGCCGACTATGGCAACGAAGCCGAAGCCGGCGAGGGAATCCGTCAGGCGCTGGTGGCGGGGCATTGCCGGCGCGAGGATCTGTGGGTCACTTCCAAGTTGTGGAACACTTACCATCACCCCGACCATGTGCGCCCCGCCTGTGAAAGAACCCTCTCCGACCTCGGCCTGGATTACCTCGATCTCTACCTGGTGCATTTTCCGATTTCGCTGCGTTATGTCGATTTCGCCGAACGTTATCCGCCGGAATGGTTTTTCGATCCCGATGCAAGGCGGCCAGTCATGGAAATCGCCCCCGTGCCCCTGTCGGACACCTGGGGCGCGATGGAAGAGCTCGTTGAACAAGGCCTGGTCAAGCGGCTCGGCGTATGCAATTACACCAGTGGACTGTTGCACGATCTGTTCGCCTATGCGCGCATCGGGCCCGTGGTCCTGCAGATCGAATCCCATCCCCGGCTGACGCAGGAAGCCTTGCTGCGGCTGGCGCGGCAATACGGCCTGGCGGTCACGGCTTTCTCTCCGCTCGGCGCCGCCTCGTATGTCGAACTCGACATGGCCGGGGACTCGGATTCGGTGTTGATCGAACCGGTTGTGACCGAGGCGGCGGCGAGGCTCCATCGCAGCCCGGCTCAGGTCGTTTTGCGCTGGGCCTTGCAGCGGGGAACCGCCGTGATTCCCAAGACCTCGCGCAGGGAACGGCTGGGCGAAAATCTGGCGCTGTTCGATTTCAGCCTGAACGAGTCGGAAATGAATGGCATCAGCGCGCTGAACCGAAATCGCCGCTTCAATGACCCTGGTATCTTCTGCGAAGCGGCTTTCAATACCTTCCATCCGATTTATGATTGAGACCCATGGAATCCCCTTTTCCCGCAATCACTGAATCGGGCCGGCAGGACGGAGAGACTCCGTTCCCGTTGATCTTTACGCCTTCCCAAGCTCCGGGCGCCACCGTCCAGGGGCTCGATGCCGCGCTCAAGTGGCTGTCGGCGAACCGGCTGCGCCTGCTTGAACAGCTCGAGCTGCATGGTGTCATCCTTTTCCGCGGCTTCCCCATCGACGGCGATGAAAAATTCGACGCCGCCCTGCGCGCTTTCGAACTGGAGAACTTCCCTTACGAGGGCTCCCTGTCGAACGCGGTTCGGCGGCATCGCACCGAGCGCGTGTTCACCGCCAACGAGGCGCCGCCGGATATTGAGATCTACCTGCATCACGAACTGGCCCAAACGCCGGTCTATCCGACGCGGCTGTTCTTCTTTTGCGAAGCCGCTCCCGAGTCGGGCGGCGCCACTCCAGTCTGCCGTTCGGATTGGCTGCTCGCGCGCCTGCGCGAACGCGCGCCCGAATTCGTTGAGCGATGCGAACGGCTCGGTGTGCGCTACATCAACTTCATGCCCGCCGACGAAGACATGGAATCGGGCCAGGGCCGCGGCTGGCGCGCGACGCTCGGCGCGGAGAACAGGGTCGAAGCCGAAGCGCGCCTGAAATCCCTGGGCTACGGTTGGTCCTGGTTCGATGGCGCCGTGCTGCGGGCCTGCAGTCCGGCATTACCGGCGGTGCGGACCTTGCCCGACGGCAAGAGCGTTTTCTTCAATCAGCTCATCGCCGCCTGGCGCGGCTGGAGCGACAGCCGCAACGAGGCCGAGCGTTCGATCTGCTTCGGTGATCATTCGGAAATTCCCGACGACGGCATGCGGGCGGCGGCGGAAGTCGCCGACGAGTTGACCGTCGACCTGGAATGGCGGGCCGGCGACATGGCGCTCGTGGACAACATGCAGGTTCTGCATGGCCGCCGCCCCTATTCCGGCCAGCGCCGGGTGCTGGCCTCGCTGGCCGCCTGAGCGCCCGCCCGGCAATGGAAATCCCGGACGATATCTTCGATTGCGCCGGCGCTCGCGAATGGGTTTCCGCATGTCCCGAATACGCACCGTCGCCCTTGTCGTTAGTGCCGCTTGCGGAGTTCGAAGGCCACCGGATCTGGCTGAAAGACGAATCCCGGCGCATGAACCTGGGCTCGTTCAAGGCCCTCGGCGGCGTCTACGCCATTGCCAGGATCATTGCCAGCGAAGCCGGCGGCGACATCGGGCCGGCGGCGCTGGCTTCCGAAGCCGCGCGCCGCGTCGCCTCCCGGCTTTGCTTCGTGACCGCGAGCGCCGGCAATCATGGTCTTTCCGTGGCGGCGGGCGCGAGAATATTCGGCGCATCGTCCCGAATACACATCGCGGAAACCGTGGCCGAAGCATTCGCCTTGCGGCTGCGCGCACAAGGCGCCGAGGTGCTGCGTTCGGGAGAAATCTACGAGGACAGTCTCGCCGCCGCGGCGGACGACGCGAGACGAATCGGCGCCATCCATCTGACCGACACGTCCTGGCCGGGCTCAGTTGAATCGGCGCGCCTGATCATGGAGGGCTACACGATTCTCGCCGGGGAACTGGAAGCGGCTTTCACGGATTCGGGAGAATGGCCGTCGCGGGTTTACCTGCAAGCGGGCGTCGGCGGTCTTGCCGCGGCGATTGCCTGGTCGATAAGGCAAAGCTGGGATGTACAGCCCGAAATCACGGTGGTCGAGCCCGACCGCGCGGCCTGTCTGCAGGCCAGCGTGGCCGCGGGGAAGCTCGCGACCGTTGCCGGGCCGGTCTCCAACATGGGCCGGCTCGATTGCAAGACTCCATCCTCGCTCGCTTTCGATATACTCAAATCCGCCGCCGACCGGTTCGTGACGGTTTCCGACGAGGAGGCGGCCCAAGCGGTCCAGACGGCGCGGCGGCTTGCCACGCTGGATATGAGAGGCGGCATAGCGAGCACGCCTTCGGGAACGGCCGGACTCGCCGCGTGCCTGCGGGAAGCCGGCCCCGAAACTCCGCTGGTCATCATTTCCGAAGGAGACCCAGGCAATGGCGAATCCTGATCTGACCGCTTTTCGGCGGGACTTGCACAAGCACCCGGAGACGGGATTCGAGCTCGCGCGCACCGCGGGCGTTATCGCCGACGAATTGGAGCAAGCCGGTCTAGAGGTGCGGCGGGGAATCGGCGGCGCCGGAATCGTGGCGAGCTTGCGCCGCGGACCCGATGAGTCCGCCATCGGCTTGCGGGCGGACATGGACGCGCTGCCGATCGCCGAGAAAAACGGCTTTCCGCATTGTTCGGTGCATGCCGGCAAGTTTCACGGCTGCGGCCATGACGGCCATAGCACGATGCTCGTCGGCGCGGCGCTGGAACTTGCGCGGGACGACAGCCTTGCGCGAACGGTTCATTTCATTTTCCAGCCCGACGAGGAAAACGGCACGGGCGCCGCCGCGATGATCGCGGATGGGCTTTTCGAGCGATTCCCGATGCGCGAGATCTATGGATTGCACAATCTCCCCGGTATGGTCGCCGGCAGCTTCGCGATCAAGGCCGGCCCGTTCTGCGCCTTCGAAGACAATTTCGAGATCACGATTACCGGCCGCGGCGGGCACTCGTCGATGCCCGAAAAAGGCGTCGATCCCATCGTCGTCGCCGGTTCGGTCATCATGCAACTCCAGTCAATCGTTTCGCGCAACGTCTCCGCTGCCGACCGCGCGGTGGTTTCGGTGACTGGAATCCAGACCGACGGTGCGCGCAACATCATTCCGGACACCGTCGTGATTACCGGCGACTGCCGCGGATTCGAGCGCCACGTGTCGAGGAAGATCAGCGAGCGCATGAACGAAATCGTCCAGGGCGCCTGCGCGGCCCATGGCGCGCAGGGGGAAGTGAGCTACAGCACGTCATTCCGGCCGCTGGTGAACGATGCCGAATGCACGGAAATCATTGCCGATGCCGCGGCAAACGTAAGCGAAGTCGACCGCGACTACGGTCCCGTCACGTTCTCGGAGGATTTCGCGGAATTCCTGCAACATTGTCCCGGCGCCTTCATCCTGCTCGGCAACGGAACCGAAGGCGCCCATGGCATGTCCCTGCACAATCCCGCTTACGACTTCAACGACGAAATCATCCCCACCGGCGTCGATTTCTGGAAAGCTTTAGCCTGCGGCACAGGGATGTGCCGCCGAATTCGATGGCGCAAGCCATTGAATTCGTGAACAAAACAAAACCACGCTTTTGTTTTGTTCAAGAGAAAAATTCCATGGAAGGAATTTTTCGGAGAATACGTAGGCGCGTAAAGCCGAAAAGCGCAAATCCGCTCACCATCCAGACGGCGAACAGCAGCCATTCCTGCGGCCAGAGCAGCGCGGCGGGGCTGCCCGGAAAATACAGCACCATGATGCCGAGCGAGAGGATCAGCGCCGCGCCGCCGAACGACTCTCCCATCGGCAACTTCCAGGGCCGACGCATTTCCGGGAATCTTCTGCGCAACACGAGAAACGACAAGGCCACCATGGAATAGGCGATCACGATGCCCAGCCCCCCGGCATTGACGAACCACACCAGGCTTTCTCTCCCCAGCAGCGGCGCCAGCGCCGAAGCGCCGCCGATCAGCAGGATCGCGTTGACGGGCGTGTTGTATCGCGGATGCAGCCTGGCGAGAAATTTCGGCAGCATTCCCGATCGGGCGAGGGCGTAAACGGCCCTGCTTCCACCGACCAGAAATGCGTTCCAGCTCGTCAGGATGCCTGCCACGCCGGCAAGGATCATCAGGTTCCCCGCCCAGGCCCCGCCGAAAATTGCGTTCATGGCCTCGGGCACGCCGAGTTCGGCGCTTGCTATCTCTGCGGATGTGAGCACTCGCGACAGGCCAAGCACGATCAGCATGTACCAGAGCACGGCCATGGATACGGAGAAAATGATCAGCCACCCGATCCGCCTGAAGGGAAGATTGATCTCTTCAGCGGCCTGGGGAATGACGTCGAAGCCGACGAACATGAAAGGGACCATGATCAGCACGAGAAATACGCCGCTGACTCTGTCCGTGAACAAGGGCTCCATTGTCGCGCCCGAACCGGTGAACAGCGAGCCGGTGAAGAACATGAAGCCCACAGCGAAAATCAGCAGGATGACCAGCTTCTGCAGCAAGGCGGCGGTGCGCACGCCGATACAATTCACCAGCGTCATCGATAGCGCGCCGGCGACACCGACCGCGACCCAACTCGCATAGACCTCGCCGCCGGCGATCGTCCACAGGAATCCGACCTTGTAGTTCGGCGCCAGATATTCGACCACCGTCGGCAGGGCCACGGCTTCGAACGCCACCACCGACGCATAGCCGAAAACGATGGCCCAGGTGCAAACGAACGATCCGACATCCCCAAGCGCCTTGTGGCTGTAGACATGCTCTCCTCCCACCTGGGGCATGGCGGAGGCCAGTTCGGCATAGATCAGCCCGATCAGCAGCATGGCGATGCCGCCAAAGAAGAATGCCGACACGGCGCCCAGCGAACCCGCGTCCAGCACCCAGCCGCCGGCCAGGACGATCCAGCCCCAGCCGATCATCGCGCCGAAGCCCAGCGCCAGCACGTCGAAGCCTTTCAGCACGCGCCGCAACTCGCCATTAGCTTGCTCGCTCATCGGCATCTCCCTTTTGCATTTTCAGGTTTCGGCAATCCCTAGTTACGATTTGACGTCTTGCCTACCCGAGGATAGGCGACATTACTCCGCCGATGCTACAATTAGCCCACATTCTTGTGAGCGAACACACCAGTTTCTCCTCCACCTGTCGAGAGCTCAAAAATGGCGAAAATGAAAACCGCAGATGTAAAGGCATTGGTCGATGAGGTCATCGCCAGCTTGCCGCATCTAAAAAATGAGCATGTGATACTGACTGTGTTTCAAGAGATCGAGGGTAATTCCGCGTGGCTTAGCCAGTATCGCATCCTCTGCAATGCACTCAACAAGCAGGTTGTCAATCAATCAATTGGCAGATGGACCCTACGCGCACTCGGTGCGGAAAGCATCAAGCAGGTGTCCGCCAAAGGCACGACTCTGACCCAAACCTATTCCACACTGTGCTTCAGATAGCCAGACCTCCAGCATGACAACGGTCTCCAGATGCGTGATTCGCACGCCATCGCTACTGTCAGTAAAATGTAATCCATTACAAGGTCTTCGTACATCTCACCAATAGTGGCTCGACCTCGCTGCCACATGGTCTGGCTGCCGCTGACAGGGAAAAATAGGCAAATGCTGGCAAGGTGCATCACTCTGGTGTAAAGTGGTGCAAGAGTTGATAGCGAGCCTGCCGAAGGTTGGAACGATGATGGAAAATGTGTCAAAAACCCTGACTTCTCATCGCGCATCAGTAAGTTTCCCACCGAAGCTGTACGAGACCCTGGAAGCAATCGCACGGGAAAAACGAGTGTCCGTGGCCTGGGTCGTACGCGAAGCGGCTGAGCAGTACGTGGCCGATCAATGGCCCTTGCTTGAAACCGAGAAGAGGGAAAGGCATGAACGCGAGGGATAAGGAGTACCTGAAAATTGTGTTGGATGCAATCAAGGTCTGTGCACTTTACAAACCGAAGTTCGGACAGGGGGCAAAGAGTGAAGGGCTGGCGCTTGAGCAGTTCCGTGAGCTGTATCAGGGAGATGTATTCTATAGTTGGTTCGGACTAGACAACCCCATGATGTATGCCGCCCACAAGGCGGCGGGCGGCATGACCAGCGTTTATCGCCAGATTGGAATTGGTTGCGAAAAGCTGTTTAGGAGGATTATGAAGGACTCGCTGGAGCTGTCAGAAGAAGACGTAGTTTGGTCTTATCAGGCAACTTTGCCGAGTGGACGTAAGCGTACGCTGTATTTGGATGGTCGTGTTCCACTCGACAAAATCAAAGATCGGGGAAAACGGAATCGTTTTCATGAATGGATGCGCGATTCTGCCAAAATGCTAGATGTAGACGAGACAGTATTAGAAAACTTGACTGGTACTGTCTTTGAGATCCGGCAGGGTTACAAGAGTAAGGATTCAAAGCGCCAGAATGCCGATATCGCCAATGCTGTAACAGCGTATACGAAAGGGTATTTCCCGTGCGCTGTTATTCTTTCGGGACAGATCGACGGCGACATTCTCATGCGATATCGCGCCGAAAAGTGGTCGGTTGTGACAGGCAATATCGAAACATCGAATACGCTGACTTCCACCTATGACTTTATGCGAGATGTTATCGGGTATGACTTGGCGGAATTCTTTGAACGAAATAGCTCAAGGCTTCGCATGGAGATCGACTCCATATTGAAAGCTCTGTTAACTCCGGAGACGAAATGAACGTTGTAGCCAGAGAAACGTTACGACAGAGGCCGGAATATACGCATAAGTTCAATGCAAATACGGGGCGACACGGCTGGTTACGGCTTACGCCAGCTTACTCGGTGAAAATTGTTGAAGAACTAATCCAAAAATATGATCGACCTCGAAAAGTGCTGGATCCGTTCTGTGGAACGGCAACGACGGCGCTTAGCGCTGCGTATTGCGGACACGAATGCGTGACTACAGATATCAATCCTTTCTTGGTGTGGCTCGGTCAGGTGAAGACATCCCGGTACTCTGCCGGCGAGATAGCATCAGTAGCCAGCTTAAGCGTTAATATACTTGAAGAAGTTAAACGAGGTTCCCTTGAGCCGGTGAAAGCGCCTTCAATTCACAATATTGATCGATGGTGGAATGTAGAGGTATTGGAGTTTTTGTGTACACTCAAAGCTGGTATTGACGCAGAAACGGAGGAAAGTTCGCCCGAAAGAAATCTCTTGCTGGTAGCTTTCTGTAGAACTCTAATTGCATTGTCAAACGCAGCATTTAACCACCAATCGATGTCCTTTAAGGACGACAGACAATTGATTCTACCGCTGGATGTCGATATGGAACAGGTGTTTAAAGAAGATTTACGGTTCGTTTTGGAGGGCGCGAGAGATAATCCGGAAAGAACAGGGCAAGTAGTTTTAGCGGATGCAAGGAATTTGCTCGAAGCGATCAATGATCGTTTCAATCTAGTTATTACATCTCCGCCATACGCGAACCGGATGTCGTATATTCGAGAGCTTCGACCATACATGTATTGGCTCGGATTTCTGGACAACGGGCGCGATGCCGGTGAACTGGATTGGTCGGCAATTGGCGGCACATGGGGCGTGGCAACCAGCAGGTTGATTGATTGGGAATATTCCGGGGAACCGTTCAGGCATCCATTGCTTGACAAAGCACTGGAAGAGATAGCGCATCAGGACAATCAGTGTGGAAAGATATTAGCGAACTACGTTGCGAAATACTTTGATGATATGTGGAAGCACTTTAATTCACTTCTGCCCTCGCTGAACAAGGGAAGCAATCTACACTACATTGTTGGTAATTCAACGTTTTACGGTGTGCTTTTGTCAGTCGAGCAACTTTATGCTGCAATGCTTCACGCCTTGGGCTTTGAAGATGTAAATTACCAAATAATCCGAAAACGAAACTCCAAAAAGGAGCTATTCGAATTCGATGTTTCGGCGAGATGGGGTTGAGGAAAGGTTTGATCAAGGGGATACAATGAAATTAAAGGCAAAGCAGTTTCAAGTTTTGAATTACCGCAATATAGAAGACAGCGGTTGGATTCCGCTTGAACGAGTAACGGCATTTGTTGGTCGCAACGAGGCTGGGAAAACCGCGTTGCTTAAAGCGCTGCATAAGTTTAACCCTGCGATTGTGGAACCCTACAATGCGCAAAAGGAGTTTCCACGGAGCCGATATACATCCGAATTTAGAGATGGTGGCGACTGGCCGGTATGTCGAGTCGAGTTGAATTCAAGCTCACGAGCCTGTTTCGAAGGGAAATCGAGGAATCTCTAAATTGTGCAGAGATTCCTCGGAAGGCAGTATTGACGCGCTACTATGATGGCACCTTGGGATATGAATACGACACGGAGGTGCCAGATTACACGGTTCAGCCCTATGATCTTTTGAAAGAGCTTGAAAAATTCGCGAAGGGCGCACGTCGACTTAAGGCTTCTGCGGAAGATCAAGAAGAAGCGCTGCAGGCGATCAGGACAAATTTGGCCAACTGGGCTGATGAAAAGAAGGAAGTCGCTAGACACATACAGGATCTGCGGACAGATGAAGGTGTCGAGTTATTAGGACAGGTCCAGCAGGAATCGAACACATATGCGCAACCGTTGTCGGCTGATTTGATTGAAAAATTGCAACATGCAGTTGACGATCTTCAGGAAAGGGCAGAGGCAGTACCGATTTCCCAACAACTTGATGAAGCAATAGCGGATGAATTGCCCGCTTTCATCTATTTTGAGAACTACGGAATTCTCGATAGCGCTGTGTTTTTGCCACGGTTCCTCGAATACCTTGAGGCGGAACCGGACGACCCGCGTGTTCGAACCATTAATGCAATGTTCAAGCACGTGAAACTTGAGGCACAGGAAATTTTGGAATTGGGTCGTGAGGAAACAGGGGAAGCAAGAGCTGCGGGGCAGACGGTATCAGAAGAATTGATAAGTCGCGACCAAGAACGCAAGGAACTGCGAAGTGTAAAACTCAACTCAGCGTCTATTGACATCTCTACGAAGTTTAACGAATGGTTCGGCCAGAGACGGCACAAAATCAGGTATCAGGCCGATGGCCCGTACTTCATAATCTGGGTGTCTGACGACAGGCGTCCGGATGTGGATATTGAGTTGGAAAGCCGTAGCAAAGGGTTTCAGTGGTTCTTTTCCTTTTATTTGGTGTTTCTCGTGGAGTCGGACGAGGGGCATAAGGACACAATCTTGTTACTCGATGAACCGGGACTACATTTGCATCCAACGGCGCAACAGGAACTGATATTCTTCTTCGAGTCGTTGTCCAAAGGAAACCCGTTAGTTTATACAACGCACTCGCCTTTCTTGATCGACGGAGAGCGCATTCACCGAGTTCGTCCGGTGACAGAGGACAAGATGGGACAATCGCGAATAAGTGTAGATAGCTGGCCAGAAGATCGGGAGACAATTTTCCCGCTACAGGCGGCAGCGGGCTACGCAATGGTGCGGGGACTCTTCCAACATAAGAAAAACGTTTTGGTGGAAGGGTTTTCGGACTACCTGTACCTTCACGCCCTAAACCTGCATTGTAAATCACTCGGACGGCAGAGCCTGCCGGAGGATGTCTATATTACGCCCTGCGGCGGCACAAAGCATGTCGGCCACATTGCATCGCTGTTCCTTGGTCAGAAAGTGAGACCTATAGTCCTGTTAGATGGCGATGACGCCGGACGCATAAGGCGCGACGCCCTGATGAGGGAGTTGTATGCTGACCACGAAAAGACTGTTTTGATGCTGAGCGACGTACTTGGGCAGGAAGAATGCGAAATGGAGGATATCGTCGGCGAAGAAGCGATTTTACTGGTCTTGAAGGAAATCGCTGTAAAGAACTTTAAACTGAATCAGGAAGATCGCGACAAGGGCAGTCTCGTGACGCAGCTTAAAAGTGCAGCAGGACGTTACGGAGTACTCCTGCCCGATGGTTGGAAACCGGAAGTTGCGCGGAGAATCGTGGTTGCGTGGTCTACAACTGATCCCGCAGATATGCCGTCCGAGATATTGGACAAATCGGAGGCACTGTTCAAATGTCTAATGGAGCGCTTTGACTGAACTGTGTTATAGAGTGAATGTCAAAGGTCTTTGCATTGCTGGAACCGAATTGCTTGCATATTTCTGCCGATGGCGTACTTTAAGTCTGAACGGAAGCTCCGATGTATCGGAGCTTCCCTCAAACTTTAGAGTGTATGCTTGCCAGAGGAGGGGATCGTGAATAGTCAAACTTTGTCACCACAGCTTATTGGCCTTCTGCTTAGCCCGGCCATTTTGCTGCTCGGCCAGATCGGTTTCACTCAGTCGGACGAAATGTTGCGCAATGAGCATAGACATCCCGATCTGCAAGGCATCTATACCTATCGGACGCTGACCCCGCTCAATCGCCCGGCGGAACTTGCCGACCGCGAGGTGTTGAGCGAAGCGGAGGCCACCGAGTGGGAGGCCTACGAGAATCGGCGCCAGAATCGCGATCTGATCATCGACTCGGTCGGCGGGGCAGGTTATCCGCCCGGCGTGATCTCCTACAACGAGTTCTGGTACGAACGCGGCGTCGAGACCATCCGCGACCGCCGCACTTCACTGATTTACGATCCGCCGGACGGACGCATGCCGGCGCTGAACGAGTCCGGCCAGGAACGCGCCCGCATTCGCGCCGACGTGCGCGCCAACAGCATCGGCCCCGAAGCGCGCACCTTGGCGGACCGCTGCCTGATGAGCGGCGGCGCAGGGCCACCCCTGATTCCAGGCTCCTATAACAACAACATCCAGATCGTGCAGACCGCCGATCACGTGATGATTCTCAGCGAGATGATCCATCGCGCGCGGGTCATCCGGTTCGACGACGAGCACCAGACCCGCCACGTCAAATGGGACGGCGATTCCATCGCCCGCTGGGAAGGCGACACTCTCGTGATCAACACGCGCCATTTCTACTACGACCAGAACAGCCGCTCCGGCGCTTCGCGTGAAATGATGATCGAAGAACGCATCCGCCGCATCAACGCGGATACGCTCGATTACGATTTCACCATCGAAGACCCGATGACCTGGGACGTGCCCTGGTCGGCGAAGTTCCCACTGCGGCGCATAGAGGATCCGATCTACGAATACGCCTGCCACGAGGGTAATCACGGCCTGCGCGGCATTCTCGCCGGCTGGCGCCGACTCGAGTCCATGGGCCTCCCCGGCGACGGCAGCCAGCCGCAGGTAGCGGATACGGAATAATCCCAGCTCCGAACCAAGAGACTTGCATGGGAAAACTGTAGGGGCGACGCAAGCGTCGCACTTCGCATTTGGAACACGGCCTTATGCGCCTGTCATGGAATGAAATAAGAGCAAGAGCCGCCGCCTTTGCGGACGAATGGTGCGACGCCGCATACGAAAAGGGCGAAACGCAGAGTTTCTACAACGATTTCTTTCGAGTTTTCGGCGTCAAGCGGCGCAGCGTGGCGCGCTACGAGGAGCACGTCGCGAAACTCGACAACCGTTCCGGCTATATCGACCTGTTCTGGCCGGGGATGCTGCTAGTCGAACAAAAGAGCGCCGGACGCGATCTCGGGCGGGCCTACGGTCAGGTCGGCGAGTACTTCGACGCGCTGCCGGAGCGGGATCGTCCGCGCTTTATCCTCGTCAGCGATTTTCAGAACTTCGAACTCCATGACCGCGACGAACGGGAGACAGTTTCGTTCGCGCTCGCCGATTTGCCGCGCCATGTAGAGAAGTTCGGCTTTATCGTGGGAGTTCAGCGCCGGACCTTCCGAGATCAGGATCCCGCCAACGTCAAGGCTGCGGAACTTGTCGGCAAACTCCACGACGCGCTCGAAGCCGTGGGCTACCGGGGCCGCGACCTGGAGTGTTTTCTCGTTCGGGTCGCGTTCTGCCTGTTCGCCGACGACACCGGCATTTTCGAGCCCCGAGACATCTTCTTCGATTTTCTCGAATCGCGCACCAGCGAGGACGGCGCCGATCTTGGACTGTGGCTTTCCCAACTGTTTCAAGTCCTCAATACGCCGGTCGAGCATCGTCAATCCACGCTCGATGAGGACCTCGCAAGCTTCCCCTACGTCAACGGCCAGCTTTTCGACGGTCCTTTGCGAATCCCAGCCTTCGATTCGGCGATGCGCGAGATGCTGCTGGACGCCTGCCGCTTCGATTGGTCGAGAATTTCTCCCGCTATCTTCGGCGCACTGTTCCAGTCTGTGATGGACCCGCAAGAACGCCGCGCCCAAGGCGCGCACTATACGACCGAGAAAAATATCCTGAAAGTGATCGAGCCGTTGTTCATGGACGATCTCCGCGCCGAGTTCGAGAGACTGCAATCCCGCAAGGACAGCCGACGCCGCAACGATCTGATTAAGTTCAAGAACAAACTGGGAGAATTCAAGTTGTTCGACCCGGCCTGTGGCTGCGGCAATTTCCTTGTCATTGCCTACCGCGAACTGCGGCTGCTGGAAATTGAAGTCCTGCGGGCGCTGGGAACTCAGGACGAACTCGACGCGACCACCCTTTCCAATGTCGATGTGGACCAGTTCTACGGAATCGAGATCGGCGAGTTCCCCGCGAGGATCGCCGAGACCGCGATGTGGATGATGGACCATGTCATGAACAACCGGTTGAGTCTGGAATTCGGCAAGACCTTCACCCGCATTCCACTCAAGAAGTCTCCGCATATTGCTCATTGCGATGCGCTGGAAACGGACTGGTCTGATCTTCTGCCGCCGAATGAATGTTCGTTCGTGTTTGGCAATCCGCCTTTCCTCGGTGCGAAGTACCAGACCGATGAGCAGCGCGGTCAGGTTCGCCGTATCGCAAACCTCGGCAAGAGTGGCGGCACGCTCGATTACGTAGCGGCCTGGTTCATCAAGGCGGGTGAATACGTCCGGGGCGACAATGCTCGGATCGGCTTTGTAGCAACCAACTCGATCACCCAGGGCGAACAGGTCGCGCAACTCTGGCCTATCCTGTTCGAACGTTGCAGGCTTGAGATCGCCTTTGCTCACCGCACCTTCGCTTGGGGCTCCGACGCCCGCGGCAAGGCACACGTGCACGTTGTCATACTCGGTCTAGACCAGCGAGAAGCCGCGCGGCCCGAGAAACGGCTGTACAGCTATTCCGACATCAACGGAGACCCCGAAGAAAGCAGACACGCCGCGCTGTCGCCTTATTTGTTCGATGCTGGCGGGCTGTCAGACCCGCATCTAGTGGTGCGGGAGGAAAGCACACCAATCAACGGGATGGGAAGACTGATTATTGGCTCCAAACCCATTGATGGTGGTAACTACATTTTCAACGCAGAGGAACGCGCCGAGTTCTTCATCGCGGAACCGGATGCGCCGCCCTATATTCGTCCATTCATCGGCGCACGGGAATATCTGCAAGGTGGGAAGCGATGGATTCTCGCTCTTCAGAATGCTTCGCCAGACGCGCTCGCGAATATGCCAAAAGTTCGGGAGCGGGTCGCTGCAGTTCGCGCCTATCGGCAGGCCAGTAAAAGCGCACCGACACGACAACTCGCTAAGACTCCTACGCTGTATCATGTCAATGTTCTTCCTGATAAGCCATTCCTTGTAATTCCCGAAGTCAGTTCGGAACGGCGGGAGTACGCGCCTATTGGCTGGCTGAAACCTCCCGTGATTCCAAGCAACTTGGTGAGGATTTTGGAAAATGCGACTCTGGTTGATTTCGCGCTGCTGACTTCGGTGATGCACATGGCATGGCTGCGGCACATCGGCGGACGGCTGAAGAGCGATTACCGATACTCTATCGGGCTGGTCTACAACACCTTCCCCGCACCGCCCAAGGACGCAAAACTGTCCAAGCTGGAACCCTTGGCCCAGACGGTGCTCGACGCCCGCGCCGCCCACTCCGGCGCAATCCTCGCCGACCTCTACGATCCAGACCTCATGCCGCCCAATCTTCGCAAGGCGCACGAAGCCCTTGACCGCGTTGTGGACCGCCTCTACCGACCCAAAGGCTTCGCCTCCGAACGCGAACGAGTCGAGCATTTGTTTTTGCTGTATGAAAGGGCGTATGAGCCACTGACAGCAGAGATGAAAAAAACAGGGCAACGAAAGCGGCGACGGCAACGAAAATAGCTGGCAGTGAAACTAGAAGTGATGCCCAACCCGATTACGTTAAAATTAGGCTCTATACGCTTTCCATTGCATGTTGGAGAACCAAGATGATCGTGGGTCGCTACTTTGAAGGCGATGACATAAAAGTGGCATGGAAACAGCATGATGTCTATTACGAGGCGCTTGGAATCATAATCTCGACGTGCAACAAACACGTCAATACCGCACGAGCTATTCTACAGACTTCCGTGCGACCCGAATGGGGAAGTGTGGAGACTTGCGACCATAGAACTCTTCAGGATGCTCATGATCGTCTTGCAGCGGTCTGGCGAAGTCAGAACGATTTCAGGCAGAGCGGCCTGATTTCAGATGACAACAGGAGCCTGGATGACGTAAAAAATTTGTGGCTTGGCTGGTTGCGCAAAGAAATGGAAGATTGGTGTAACTTCCCACACCTCATTAATTCAGTTCAGGTCATCCTGACAACTCAAAACAATCGCCCTGGACGTTTGGCCGAGATAGAACTCAGCATTGCCATTATGGATAGGTTTCCACAAGTGCCGTGGAATCGTGAAGATTTTGACTCATTTAAACAATACTTGGAAAATTTCGAAGCATAATCACTGCTTTCATAATCAAAATTCACCCCGGAGCGCTCATGCGCGATTTCATTGAGTACTTTTTACTCAATTAAGGGATATAAATGTTATTGCTTTCGTGACCTACGTGAAAACAGCGGAAGTAACAATGTGGAGGGCAACGCAATTTGATCTGTGCGGCTCAATCTCTTCAAAGCACGAGATCTTGGTTTGTTTTCTGAATTGAGTATCTCGAACTCCCTTTCTCTAAACAGTTCCAAGATAACCTTGTCAAGATCAAAGAATCTTGCGGCTGTTTCGTTGGCAATTTGATGACGTAAAGCATCGATTGAAATCGGTTGTTCCGACACAAGTCTAAACAATTCTGTTGGCAAAGCCCCCAATAGTTGATTATGGAGTTCCAATGCGTCGTTTTCATTGAACCTAAATAATGGCATTGTCGTATCATCCAATATTCCATCAAAACCCAACATGCCGAATCCGCCAATGCCAAAGTGCAAACAAGTATTATAATTATTCCAATGTTGTTGGATCATAACGTCACGAGCTGTTGGATGGTTAGAAAGATGTAGAAACCATAAAGCCCGCCGAGACTTGCTAGGCTTAATAAAAAATGGGGTATCGAATTTCGCTCCGGTAGTTTGACGTACGTGACCTCGCAGAATTCTTTGGGCCAAGGCTTTGCTTTCATCACTTTCTTGACTAAGGATCAACTCACGCTTTTTAACATCTCCTAGCTGTAATCGCATTAATGCTTCGGATACATCACTAGGATTTCTTAAAAAATTAACAAGCGCATCCGCAGCGAACGTAAGAATAACTTCAGCAGCTCGTAATTCACTAAAAATACGTGAAACAAGCGCCAACTCTACCTGAGAGTACCCAGTCTGATCAAGAAGAAAGATTGCACGACCAGCGGTAGGTTGCCTAATCTTTATTTCCCTAATAATTTCATCAATTTCATTTTCAAAAAGGCCAGTTCGGATGACAATCTGCTCCTCATCGAGATTATAGTCACGATCAGAAAGTACTTTGCGAAGATGATCCGTATGAGCTGTTTCCTTATCAACGAAATAGAACTTGCAATCGACACGTAGTGGCTTGCGTCTATTTTGATTTAACCGAACTGTTGCTTCACTAGCCTCTTCCAGCATTATCAAAGGCGTACCAGGAATAACGCCGCTTCCTTTGGAAAATAGTCCACCTCCGGCAAATCCATCAATAAGGTCTAACTTGAATTCCTCTCGGTTTGGAATGATGTTTAACTTGTCGAAGTATGCCCGCAGATAACTGCGCAAAACTTTCAGCTTTGCATCGCTATGTGACTCGATCTGCGGTGGTCGTTCGTCAGGATGCCACTTGAATGAGTCGGACATATTCCCTCCTTGGACGATAGGGCATTTCGTTATGCTCCACTCCCTCAAGTTCACGACCATACTCTTTGGGTGTGCGTCCTCCCCATTGCTTAAAGAAAAACGGCACACTCGCTCGTTCGCACTGGTCTCGAATATCACAAACCCATTCAATTTGCATTGGCCGGGCTTTTGGGCCGCTTTCTCCCCCTACAATGACCCAGGAAATGCCTTCAAGCTCCATTTCGCCCAGAGGCCCTAGTAGCGGTTCAATCGAAAGAAAGCGAACTGATGCTGGTGTTGACCTCAAATGTTGAATCCTGACCTTTGCGTTTTCATCCTCCACTGACACTCCGCACCAGATATGCTGCGGTGCTGCTCCAGTAGGATATCTTCTTCGCAGATATTCGCGCATAAGTGAACTTCGCTTCGTCAACACTTGATAGATGTGGTGATCGACTCGTTCCATTTGTTCAAATACATCGTCTATAAAATTGCGCGGAATGCCCTTGTGAAAAAGGTCACTCATCGAGTTAACAAAAATCATGCGGGGCTTACGCCATCGCGCTGGTTGGTCTAGGCGCGATGGCCACCAACGCAGATCGAATCCCTGTTCATAAGGATGGCCACTTATGCCGCGCCACCTTTCGGCGAAACGCTCTGCGTAGCAATTATCGCATCCGCGCGTGACCTTGGTGCATCCCGTCACTGGATTCCATGTAGCATCTGTCCATTCAATCTCAGATCTATCTGCCATGCGACCACCTCATTTCGAATCCCTTACCGTACGAAGGCGCAACGACTCTATCCTACGTCACCGAATCCATACAAGAAAAAGTTTCCCAGACACACACTAAGTGCTATAGTATGCGGTGCGCTAGCAGGAGCGGAGGGCAAACGGATTGCGCACATTTGGGACCAAACGCTTCATGCGTTTTGCGCGGCGCGAAGGAATCTCGGACTCTACCCTTTGTGATGTCGTGTCACGTAGCGGTCGAGGGCTGATCGATGCTGACCTGGGCGGCGGCGTAATCAAGCAGCGCATAGCACGTCAGGGAGAAGGCAAGTCCGGGGGCTATCGAGCAATCCTCCTTTTTCGAGCCGAGGATAAATCAATATTTGTGTATGGATTCGCGAAGAGTGGGCAAGACAACATCAACAAGGCTGAACTCACGGCCTTTCGTCTGCTCGCCGAGACCATGCTGACAATGGACGAAGAAGGTATAGATGCCGCGATTTCAAACGGCACGATCTTCGAGGTGACTTGCAATGATGAAACGCTACAAAAGCGACGCCCTCGAGGCGGTTCACGAAACGGCGCTCGGCCTGGCGGAAGCAGGGGTCATGCCGAAGCGGACGATGAAGGTTTTCGATGAACTTTGTCTCACTCTGGTGGAAGAGTTGTCTCCGGAACGGATTCGTGCGATTCGAGCGCGGGAAAACGCGAGTCAGGCGGTGTTCGCAAGGTATCTGAACGTGACCGCGGGATTGGTCAGCCAATGGGAGCGAGGTGAAAAGCGTCCACGCGGCGCATCGCTGAAACTTCTGACCTTGGTCGAAAAGAACGGGCTGGACGCGGTTGCCTGAAAGAGGCGACCCGTCGCCCGTTGCTGAGCACTAAGGTAATTTTCACCGAAATTACCGACGCTCGCCCCATTGCGCCTATGTTTATTGCGCAAGATTCACTTCAACTCATCTCGTGCAGCGATTGCAAGTAATTACAATGTAGTTATAATGCACGGATGGAACAGTTGTGCTTCGAATGGGACGACGACAGGGATGCCGCAAACCAGCGAAAGCACGACGTGTCTTTCGCGGAAGCCAGGACCGTCTTTAGCGATGAGTTCGCGCGCCTGATTGCCGACCCTGACCACTCGGAAGACGAGGACAGGTTCGTTTTGCTGGGGATGAGTGGGCGCGCGAGGTTGCTGGTCGTCTGCCATTGGGTCCGCGATGAAGACAGCATGCGAATAATCTCGGCCAGACAAGCGAACCGGCCGGAAAGAGATGCCTATGAGGGGTATTGCAATGCGAGAAAATTATGATTTTTCAAGTTCCTCGGGGAACCCCTATGCGAAGCGGCTCAAGAAGCAGGTGACGATCCGGCTCGATGAAGATACCGTAGCTTGGTTCAAATCAATGGCCGAAGCCAAAGGCATACCCTACCAGAGTCTTATAAACCTCTATTTGCGCGACTGCGCCCAGTCGCGCCGCGACCTGAAGCTCACTTGGCAATCTCCTGCATGATATACGGATAAACGCAGGAGATTCCGGCCGTACGCGGATGCGCTCGGGATGGAAATCATCCGGATATTTCCGTGTTTGCCGATTCGACTGCTAGAATGAGCGGCAAACACGTATGGGCGAGAATGATGTCAATGAAAAAACACGCATTGCCCCTGGCGGTGACTTTTTCGGCGCTGCTGGCTTTCGCCGGCGCCGCCGTGGGCCAGGATGCGGACGGGGTTGCGGAAAGGCAGCCGATCGTGGTGGCCGAACTTGGGCCGCAGGTCGGCGAGCGGGTTCCGGATTTCGAGATGGTGGATCAGTTCGGCAACATGCGCGATCTTGAATCGGTCATGGGTCCGAACGGCG
Source organism: Pseudomonadales bacterium (assembly GCA_963664805.2). Taxonomy (GTDB): domain Bacteria; phylum Pseudomonadota; class Gammaproteobacteria; order Pseudomonadales; family Pseudohongiellaceae; genus UBA9145. The sequence goes on from OY761612.1 coordinate 2,377,632, forward strand.
CGATGTTGCTGTTCCACCGCTCGGCGGACTGGTGACCCTATTGCAAAGCGCAACTCGTGGAGTTGCAAGAGCGATTGGATGAGCTGGAAAGCGCCGGTATCGGCGCGGCCGCCATCAGTTACGATTCTCCCGCGGTATTGCAGGATTTCGCCGAGCGCCGCGGCATCGGTTTTCCCTTGTTGTCGGATGAAGAGTCCGAGGTAATCACCCGCTACGGCATCCTCAATACCGTCGCCGAGGAGGCGCTTGGAGCCGGCGAAGAAAATCCCGATCTGGTCGCGGACGTGGCCCGTTACGTTTCGGTATTCGGTGCGGGGCAATTGTTTGTGGGCACGCCGTATCCCGGCACATTCGTTGTCGACGGAGACGGCCGGGTGATTTCGCGCTATTTCGAGGAGTTCTATCGCGAACGAAATACGACCACGAACGTGCTGCTCAAGGAAGGCATCGGCGTCTCGCCCATCGAGGCGATCGAAGGTTCGTCGCCGCAACTCGATTTCACCGCCTGGCCGAGCAATACGCTGGTTGGCATGGGCACGAGGTTTTCCATCGTCATTGAAGTGCGCCCCGGCGAGGGCATGCATGTCTACGCCCCGGGCGCGGAAGGCAACGGTTACCGGGTAATCGGCCTGGAACTTGCGCCTTCGGAGATGTACCGGCTCGAGCCGGTGGAATACCCGGATTCGAAAATCTACTATTTCGCGCCGCTCGACGAATACGTGCCCGTGTTCCAGGAGCCGTTCACGATCTTGCAGGAAGTCGTGATGGCGGCTACGCCGGAAACCGAGGCGGCACTGGCAGACATGGAGACCATTACCCTGTCCGGTTTCCTCAACTACCAGGCCTGCGACGACGCGATCTGCTATCTGCCACAGTCGGTGCCGATCTCATTCGTGCTCGATACCGAAGGCCCCGACCGCCTGCGCGCGCTGCGGTAGGTGGCTTTTTCTCACCAAGTAAGGGATAATTGTTTTGTCAGAACACGGAGCCATTCCATTAGTGAGATGAACTTATGTCGAACGAAGTGAATCACGACCGACCCAAAATTCACGTGAATGCCAGGGGCGGATTGTATGTCAAGGCGGAGGACTTGCTTCGGAGTCGCAAAGCACGAGCGATAATCCATAGAATGGCTGAACATTCGTCTAAAACCAAGAAAGCGAAAAATGCATCAAACTAGTGAGTCGATGGATCTCAAGTAATCGCTTTATTATTAGTATGCAGGACGCTTTCATATGGGTATTGAGTGGTTTCTGATTCCAACACTTTCGGGTTATTGGTTCCTAACACATTTGAACCTGACGCGATACCGAATACTCCGAGATTCGGGCTACCATGTATTCTTTCGTTCTGCTTTTGCGGGTGGAATCTTAGTGATTTTTGCGCGAATACTAACCTTTTTTCTGAATGACTATTTTGCCAATTATATTGAGATATGGGAAGCACTTGCGCCATTTCCCTACTCAGGAACGGCGTTGATGAGCGTAATCTTGGGGATTGGACTGCCACCTATTGCTAACTTCTTCTACAGTAAAGAGAAAGCAGCTAAGCGCAACGCATTAAGAAGTGGAGACCTTATTGAGTTTCTCATTGCAAAATCTATTCAAGAACAAAAACTTATTGCAATTACATTGAGAAGTGGAAAATCCTATATTGGATTTGCTCGAGAAAGTTGCATATCTAGTCACGGAGAAACTGATGTCGCACTTATTCCAATGGCCAGCGGATATCGAGACAAAGATTCTCAAGAACTAAAAATAACCACGTATTATGCCGCCATGATAGAGGATTCTCTTTCGAGGGATCCGAGCTTGCCAGATTTATCGCTGGAAGATTTCGAAATAGTTGTTCCAATGGCGGAGATTATATCTGCACGAATTTTCGACTTTGAAGTATTCGAAGCATTTCAGGAGTACCAATAGGAATTGAAGTAGTTGGCCTCAGCAACCGCAAATCAGTTCCTTCCCGGCCTGGGCTTTCTCGCCTTCGGTGGCGTAGCCGTCGCGTTTCCACCAGTCCAATCCGCCGATCAACTCGCGTACCTTGAAACCGAGCTTCAATAGCTTCAATGCGGTCTTGGTCGAGGCGTTGCAGCCGATGCCGTCGCAATAACAAACATAAGTCATGGACTTGTCCAGCGTAGCCGTTCTGGCGGGTGACAACTCGCGGTGCGGCAGATTGATCGCGCCCGGAATACGCTCGTCCGCGTAGGCTTTGGCGGTGCGGCCGTCGACTACGACGATATCCGCACAATTGCCCAAGGCTTCGAACACGTCCCACGAGTCCATCTCGTGCGCGAGCTTGTTCTGGTAGAACTTCATTTGATCCATGTTCATGGCCTCCTCAAATCAGAATGTGGCATTGGCGTTGAACGGACTAGCCGTGCCGCCCTCGATCTGGTTGATCTGGATCGACACCATGAACTCCCAGCGCTGGTGCCGCTCGGCCGCTTCCGCCACCGCCTGCAGGTAGCCGTTGTCCACGAGCGGGAGTCCCAGGTTCACCTGCGTAAGCTGGTGAATGGGACGATTGATGCCTTCCACGCCCGAAGGCTGCACGTCGTTTACCGCGTCGCCCACCAGGATCGCCACATCGCGCTCGCGCAGCCAGGGCAACACCGAAGCATGCAGCCCCGCGCCGCCTTGTCCGTAAGCCCAGGGGCCGACATCGTCGCGGCGCGCCCAGCGTCCGGTGCGCACGAGCAAGGCGTCGCCGCTGCCGATCGTCACGCCGGCGAACTCCTCCCAGGCTTCCAGGTCTTCGACGTAGATCGGCGCGCTGGGATCGAGATAATCGACGCCGCGCATTAGCGGAATGTCCACGAGCACGCCGCGGGTCACGTAGGAAGTGCCCATGCGGTCCACCGCCAGGTCCTCGCAGCCGTTGACAGTGAGATTCTGGTCGTAGCCGTTGAAGATGACATAGCGGCCGTCGATTTCGGTGCGGTAGTGGCAGAGCGCGTCGATGTGGGAAAGCATCCCGTCATGGAGCGAGAACTGTATTTCATCGAGCGCGAAAGTGGGTTCGCCCGTCTCCGGATCGACCCGGCTCATCCAGTGCTCGTATGGGCCGAACGACTGGCTGTCCATGGCCCGCTCCTTGAGCACGAAATGCTGCAGGGTAACCGTTTCGCCGATTTCGACCAGCGAAGCCGCCTGCACGGTCTTCTCCGGAGTGATCAGGTTCAGGGTGCCGCGCTGATCGTTCGGGCCCCAGCGGCCCCAGTTGGAAAGTTCCTGTTCCCATTCCGCCAGCATCTCCAGCGTCACCAGCCGCGCCGGATCCCGGGTTGAAGGGTGGGCCTGAAACTCCTGCGCCGTTGCAGTGCCCGCGATCAGGCCGAGCGCCAAGGCGCCGAGGGTCGCGATCGATACCGAATTGGGAAAACGCGGCTTGTTCATGATTGGGATTCTCCCGACCGGGTTCCCGGTTTCACGGAAAGCGTATGGCGATCAATATAGCACCGTCCGGATGGCGCATGAATCACGATCGCAATCGGAGTTCAGCCGGAGTACCGCTGCGACACATAGTAAAACAACAGCCCACTGCCGATAATCGACAGGGAGAACAAGGCCTCGACGGGACGATTCAGCAAGGTGAAAGTCAGGATCCAGCCTGTCACCGTCAGGTAGATCAGGGGCGGCAGGGGATACAGCGAAATGCGGTAGGGCCGGGGCAGATCCGGCTGCCGGCGGCGCAGCACGAATACGCCGAATACGGCCACGAAACTGTTCAGGGCCATGGTGAAACCCGAAAAAACCAGCACCGACTCGAAAGTCGTGACGAAAATGAACAGCAATGCGATGGCCGACTGGGTATAGATAGCCAATGACGGAATGCCATGGCGATTCTTGCGGCCGAAGAATCCCAGCGCGGGAAAATCCTCGCCGATGACCTGAATCACCCGCGGTCCGGCCATGGTCATGGCGCTAACGGTAGAAATCAGCAACAGGGCGAGCACGAGTCCCGTGAAACGGCCGCCGGCGTCGCCGAAGGCCGTCTCGGCGGCTATCGCGCCCACTTCCACCTGGCCTACCATCGCATCCATCGGCGCGACATAGAGGAAAACGAAATTCAGCGCCAGGTACAGGATGGTCACGACCACGGTGCCGGTAATCAATATCCAGGGCAGGAAGCGCTGGGGGTTGTCGATCTCGCTGCTCAGATAGGTGGCGGCGTTCCAGCCCGTATAGGCGAAACTGACGTAGATCAGCGCGACCGCGTAGGTGGAACTGACGATCAAGGCGCCGTCGCCCGGCGCGGGCGCGAAGTTTACCGGCTGCGGTTCGCCGGTGACGATTAACGCCAGCACGCAGAAAGCGACGATCACAAAAATTTTCAGATTGGTGAAAATCACCTGCGTGCCGCCGCTCGTGCGGTAGTTGGTGGCGTGCGCCAATGCCATGAAAATCACCAGGGCCGCGGCGATCAGCTTGCGGTAGAGATCACCCACTTCGCCGGGGAAAATCGATGACAGGTAGGCGGCGAAAGTCATCGCGGCCAGCGCCGTAGGGCCGGCGAAACCGATGGTCGAGGAAATCCAGCCTGACACGAATCCGGCCGCCGGATGATAGATCCGCCGCAGCAAGTTGTATTCGCCGCCGGAGCGCGGCAGGGCCGCGCCGAGCTCGGCATAGGTCAGGGCGCCTCCCAAGGCCACGAGGCCGCCGATCGCCCACAGCATCAGCAAGGCGAAACCGGAGCGGATGTCGACCAATTGAAAGCCGAGACTGGTGAATACCCCGGTGCCGATCATGTTGGCGATGACGACCGCGGTGACGGTGAAAAAGCGGAAATTATTCGTGGACATTGCGGTAACCGGAGCTTGGGGCTGTCAATTATCGAGCAGGCGCGCCGCGGCGGGGGCGAAATAGGTCAGAATGCCGTCGGCGCCGGCGCGCTTGATCGCGAGCAGGGATTCAAGCATCACCGCGTCACTGTGGAGCCAGCCATTGCGTCCCGCCGCCATGTGCATCGCGTATTCGCCGCTGACCTGGTAGACAAACGTCGGCGCGCCGAATTCGTCCTTCACCCGGCGCACCACATCGAGATAGGGCATTCCCGGCTTGACCATGACCATGTCGGCGCCTTCGGCGAGGTCGAGCGCAACTTCCCGCAAGGCCTCGTCGCTGTTCGCCGGATCCATCTGGTAGCTGTACTTGTTGCCGCCGCCAAACGAACCGCTCGAGCCGACCGCGTCGCGGAAAGGGCCGTAATAGGAGGAAGCGTACTTGGCGGAATAAGCGAGAATGCGCGTATGAATGTTGCCTTCCTCCTCTAGCGCAACGCGGATGGCGCCGATGCGCCCGTCCATCATGTCCGAGGGAGCGACGACATCGGCCCCGGCCCGGGCCTGGGACAGCGCCTGGCGCACCAGCGCATCGACGGTTTCATCGTTGAGCACATAACCGCCGTCGTCGATGATTCCGTCCTGACCATGGGTCGTATAGGGATCGAGCGCCACATCGCAGATCACGCCGAGTTTGGGCAGAGCCGATTTCAGCTCGGCGACCGCGCGTTGCACAAGCCCACCGGGATTCCAAGCTTCGCTGCCGTCGGGCGTCTTGGCTTCTTCCGCCGGCGAGGGAAACAGCGCGAGCGCCGGAATGCCGAGCGCCGCGGCTTCTTTCGCCTCCTTCAGCAATTCGCCGATGCCCAGCCGGAAAACGCCGGGCATGGATTCCACCGGCTGCCGCTCCCCGGCGCCTTCGACGACGAACACCGGCCAGATCAGGTCATCCGGCGTGAGAACGTTCTCCCGCATCAGGCGGCGGCTGAACTCGTCGCGGCGCATGCGCCGCATGCGGGTGCGCGGATATCCGCGGTCAATCGGGAAACTCGTCAATATCGTGCTCCTGCGGCTTCAGACTTTTCGCATTTGCCGCGGCGCGGCTCAGGCCATAGCATACCCGACTTTGCGTCGGCGAAAATCCGGCGAGTCGTTGCGTGGGGTTTGGAAGCGGCAATCGCCGCAAGGGAAATCGAATGACGAAACGAAGACTACTCTTGTGGATGCTGCTCGCGCTCGCCTTGGCGGCTTGGTTCGTTTTCGACCTCGGCAGCTTCACCAGCCTCGAGTACGCGCAATCGCAACTCGCCGCATTGCAGGCCTACACCGAAGAAAATTTCTTCCGGGCGGCGCTGTTCTACTTCCTGGTCTATGTCGCCTGCGCCGCGTTTTCGATTCCGAGCAGCCTGATTCTGTCATTGCTGGGCGGCGCGTTGTTCGGGCTCGTCTGGGGCACCGTCATCGTTTCCTTCGCCACCAGCATCGGCGCGACGCTGGCGTTCCTCATCGCGCGCTTCCTGTTGCACGACTGGGTGCAGAATCGATACGGCGACAAGCTTGAGCCGATCAACCGCGGCATCCGCAAGGATGGCGCCTTTTACCTTTTCAGCATTCGCATGGTGCCGATTTTCCCGTTTTTCCTGGTCAATCTGCTGATGGCGCTGACGCCGATCGGCGTGGGCGCGTATTACGTCGCAAGCCAGACGGGCATGTTGCTCATCACCGCGGTTCTGGTCAACGCGGGAGCGGAGCTGGCGGACATCGACTCGCTTTCGGGCTTGATCAGCGCGCCGGTGATTGTTTCCATCATGCTCGTCGGCCTGATGCCGCTGGTGACGCGCTTCATCGTCGCCGCCATGCAAAGGCGAAAAATCGCGCGCCGCTTCGGCCGGCCGCGCGAGTTCGAAGTCAATACCGTGGTGATCGGCGCGGGCTCCGCCGGACTCGTCGCTTCGCTGATTATTGCCGGCGCGCGCGCCAGGGTCGCGCTCGTCGAACAGCACCGCATGGGCGGCGACTGCCTCCATACCGGTTGCGTTCCGAGCAAGTCGCTGATCCGCAGCGGGCGAATCAAGCATCTTTTCGATCGCGCCGCGGACTACGGGTTGAAGAACGCGAGCGCCGAAGTCGACTTCCCCGCGATGATGGAGCGCATCCGCAAGATCATCGCCCGCATCGAACCCCACGACTCGCCCGAACGATTCACCTCGCTGGGCGTCGAATGCGTTTCGGGCAAGGCGCGTATTGAATCGCCATACTTGGTGCGGGTTGGCGACCGCGAAATCACCACCCGTTCGATCATCCTCGCCACCGGCACCCGGCCGCTGGTTCCACCGATTCCCGGACTCGACCGCATCGACTATCTGACTTCGGACAGCATTTGGAACCTGGAAGAAATGCCGCAACGACTGCTCGTGATCGGCGGCGGCCCCACCGGTTGCGAGTTGTCCCAAGCCTTCGGCAATCTGGGCGCCCGGGTGACGCAGATGGAAATGGCGCCGCGCATACTCATGCGGGAGGATCCGGAAATCTCGGGTCTGCTGACGGAACGGTTCCGGAATCAAGGCATCAAGGTGCTTGCAGGCCACAAGGTCGTCGAATTCGCGCGCGACGAAAATGGCGATTACGTCGAAGCCGAATTCGAAGGGAAATCCGCGCGCGTATATTTCGACCGGGTGTTGCTCGCCCTCGGACGCAAACCGAATGTCGAGGGTTTCGGTCTCGAAGAACTCGAAGTTCCGCTGACCGCGGGCGGGGCGGTAGAAGTCGATCAATACTTGCGCACCGCCTATCCGAACATATATGCCTGCGGCGATGTCGCCGGCCCCTATCAATTCACGCACATGGCTTCGCACCAAGCCTGGTTCGCGGCGATGAACGCCCTCGCCGGACCTTTTCGCCGGGTGAACTACAAGGCGGTTCCCTTGGCGACCTTCACCGACCCGGAAATCGCCAGGGTGGGACTCTCGGAAGGCGAAGCCAGCGATCGCGGCATCGACTTTGAGGTGACTCGCTACGATCTCGACCTGCACGACCGCGCGCTCACCGACGGCGAAAACCGCGGCTTCGTCAAGGTGCTGACGCCTCCCGGCAAGGACCGCATACTCGGCGCGACCATCGTCGGCCACCATGCGGCGGAGACGATCGGCGAGTTCACGCTCGCCATGACCCATGGCATGGGCCTGGGCAAGATCGCCGCCGCCCCCCACATCTATCCGACCATGCTCGAAGCGAACAAGGTTGCCGCCAACGCCTGGCGCAAGAAGCACATGCCGGAGCAGGTCTTCCCCTGGCTGGAACGCTATTTCCGCTGGCAGCGCGGGGCGAGGCCCGGTCGGCGAAGCCGATAAGAAGCGCAGCTTCTTGAGGGCCGAACGACTCGCCGGGGGCGAGGGCAGGCGTCTGCGAAGCGCGAGCTTCGCGCGCAGACCCGAGCGGCGCCGAGCTATGCTCGGCGACTGGACCGGCAAGGCTGGGGCCAGTCGAAGCCACTGAACCAGCGCCGGGGACGGCAAGCACAATTCAATCCCGCACGGTTTGCGCCCATTGATCGCGGAACAGCATGAACATGCAGGCGGCAAACAGCATGACGAAAGCGACCATGGCCATTTCGGGAATCGTCAGCAGGCCGAGAAAGCGGAATTGCACTTCGGCGCAATTGCCGTCGCCCCGCAGGAGAAAGTTCAGCGCGTCCACCAGCGGGAAGTTCTGCAGCAGATAGTTCAGGCCCGGGCCGCAGGCGGGAATCTGATCTTCGGGCAAATGTTGCAGCCAGATCTGCCGGCCGGCGAAATAGCCGCCGAAAATCGCCATCGCCCCCGCCACGCCGGCATAGATGCGCTGGCCCTTGGGGGGCGGGTTGCGAATCGCCCCCGCGAGGCAGGTGACGCCGCAAAGAATGATGAATATGCGCTGGGTGATGCAAAGTCCGCACGGCGGCAGAAACATGACGTATTGCATGTAGAGCACGATGGCGATGGTGGTCATCGTGAAAGCGAAGATCGCGTAATTCAGGATGCGATTGTCGGGAATTGCCAGTTTCATAGATCCTTCTCCGCGTTAAGGCGGATGGTAACTCATGCCCCGCTTTCCTGGATAGTGTGGGCAAGCGGTTCCCAGGCGTTCCACTCGCGCAGGAATTCCTCGAAACTCAGCTTGTCCGCGGCTTCGACCTCACGCTGCCGAACCAGCGATTCCGCCGCGGTCCGTTCCATCAGTTCCCGCACATCCTCCTCCAAGGGCGCCGCAAGCAGGGTTTGCGCATGCTTGCGCGAAATCCGCATGGAGAATTCGCAGAAGCTCAGTCCTTCGCGCTCCATCTCTTCCAGCATCATGGCGGAGGGCGTGAGCGCCGGGTCGCGCAATTTCTCTTCCTGCCGCTCGACGCTTTCCAGGTAGCCGCCGCCATGGAAGTGATCCATCAGGGCGGCCGCGTGTTTCATGTCGGCCAGGAATCCTCCGGCCCAGTCCGCCAGGGTAACGGGCTTGCCGCCGCGATTGAGTTCGATCGAGGTATCGCGGCCCTCTTCCACCACGCGAAGAACATTGTCCGCCACTTCGAAGAATTCCGCGCGATTGCATTGCGGGCTCTCGCCGAGCAGGCAATGCAGCAGGAAAGTATCGATGAAACGCACCTGCTCGACGTCGATGCCGAGCGGCAGAAAGGGATTGAGATCGAAGGCGCGCAACTCGACATACTCGATGCCATGCAGCACGAGCGCGTCAAGGGGCCGTTCGCCGCCGCGCGCAATCCGCTTGGGGCGGATTGTGCTGTAGAACTCGTTCTCCAATTGCAGCAGGTTGACATTGATCTGCCGGTAGTCGCCGTTGACCTTGTGTCCGATTTCCTCATAAGGCGGATAGGGCGTTTTCATGGCGTCTTGCAGGCATTCGACATAGAGCGGCAGATCGTTGTAACAGACGAACAGGGATTTCTGCGCATCGCTTTGATAGCCGAGCCGCCCCATGCGCAGACAGGTGGCGTTCGGCAGATACATGGTGCCGGTTTCCATGCGCCGCAAGCGATGTTCGCGGCCTTCGACGAAACTGGTCGCCGCCGCGGGCGAAGCGCCGAACAGATAGAGCAGCAGCCAGGAATGCCGATGGAAATTGCGGATCAGATGCAGGTAGCTTTCGGTGCGAAACTCCTTGAGCGAACCGCTGAAACCGGTGATGCGCTGGTACGGCTGCCAGAATTCCGCGGGCATGGAAAAATTGTAGTGCAGTCCGGCGATGGCCTGCATGAGACTGTCGTAGCGATGCGAAAGTCCGGTGCGGTACAGGCGCTTGAGGCGGCCGATGTTGGAACCGCCGTAACTCGCGATCGGCACCTCGCCTTCCAGGCCCGCCGGACAGGGCATGCTCGAAGCCCAGAGAATCTCGCCCCCTTCCATGTTCGCCAGTGTGAAACGATGGATGTCTTCCAGCATCCCCAGGCAGCCTTCGATACTCTGATCCTTGGGCGTGATGAATTCGAGCAGGGCTTCGGAGAAATCGGTGGTGATATACGGATTCTTCAGCGCCGAGCCGAGCCCCGCCGGATGCGGCCGCCGCGAAATGCGGCCCTCGGGCGTCACCCGCAGGCATTCCTTCTCGACCCCGCGGCAGATCGCGGTCCATTCAGGTTGAAAAAGGGGTAGCCCGTAGCGCTTCAGGGCAGCGTCGAAACGGTCGGCCACATCGACTCCGGAAAGGGGAAAAAACGGTGCAACGCGAAAGTCGCGGCATTATGGCAAAAATCGGCGAAAGGCGCGACATGGGCGAGCACGCTGCCAGCAGTTCTCACTATGCCAATGAGATTCTGCGACTACGCTTCGCTGCGCGTAGAATGACGGTGAAGAAGCGGTCATCCTGCGCGAAGTCGCAGGATCTCGTCATCCGTCCTCCAAAAGCAAATGAGACTGCCGGAATGCTGCGGGAGTCAGGATAGGGACTGGGAAATCGTCCGCCAGAATCAGCATGTCGGAGTCACCTGTAACCAGCGCATCGGCGCTTCCGGCGACCGCAAGTCTCAGAAACGGACGGTCGGATGGGTCGCGACAATCGGGTATGTCCAAGGAACCGGCGACGGAAACAGTCTCACAATACGGCAGGTAGTCATCCAGCAAGTGCCGCCGGTCGTCGGCATCGAGCGCAAACTTGGGATAAGCGAGAACACGCATCAACTCCGCCGTGGTCTCCCGGCTCGCAAGTGGAATTAGGTCGCCTGAGCGCCAGGCGCCGCGCATCCACGAAACTGCGCCAGCCTGAAACAACAGCGCCGAAATCAACACATTTGTGTCCAAAATCGCACGCACTGGATTCATTTGTTTGAACGAGCCCAAGCAACGGCGTCCGAAATGTCGGCTTCGGTCAATCCGAGTTCAGCCAGCTTCGCGCGTACGCCGTCCGCGCGATTGACCCGGACGGGCGTCAGCACGATTCGTCCGTTTTCCGCAGTCACGTCAAAGTAGTCGGTAAGCTCAACGGCTGAGGTTATCGCTTTGGGTAGAGTCAACTGGTTCTTGGATGTCAGTTTGGCAAGCATAACGGTCTCTCTCACTCCATAGTCCAAGTAAGGAAAAAAGGATACCTTTTTATCAAAAAAAAATGAAGCACATTCCGTAGTTGCGATTTACCCAATTTTGGGGATTTTTCTGGGCGGCGAATGTGGTAGCCAGTGCAACCCGGACCGAAACTATCCATACAATCCCATAAAACCATTCAGTCACGGCTATGCCTCCCGTGAATTCCGCACGAACTGACCGGCGACCTTGTCTCGCCTTCGATTCAAGCCTAGTGCGGAAAGGAGGCAGGCATGGTCTTCGGGGTCGTCTTCGTCTTGTTCCAGCAGCAGGTCTTGCCAGCGATTGTTCTTGTCCGCGGTGCTGGCGATGACGCCCAGCTCCTTTCGACATGGCGCGAACGCCGATGCGCTCGCTTCTGGGCAAGGCTTATCAATATTTGATAAAATTCGGGCTTTCAATCGAGGATACAGACATGCCTTCGAGTTATGCAGTTGGAAAGCAGTTCGAGTCCTTCATTCGCCAGCAAGTCGAGACTGGGCAATATGCCACCGCCAGCGAAGTCGTTCGCGATGCGCTTCGCTTGTTGAAGGACCGGCTGGAGGAACGCGAAATCGCCCTGGATGCGCTTCGGATGGAATTGAACAAGGGGCTGACGCCCGGCAAGACCATCGAAGCGGAAGAAGTGTTCGACCGCCTCAAGAGAAAGTACGGGAATCTCAGGGAAGAAGGGTCCAAGTGAATCTGCGGTTTTCCCTGCAAGCTGCGGAAGACCTTGAGAGTATCGGCGACTTCATCGCCGAGGATAATCCGGCGAGAGCGAATAGTTTCGTGGAAGAGCTTCAAGAACGGTGCCAGGAAATGTCCCGCCATCCCACCGCCTTTCCACTCCGCGCCGAACTCGAGCCCGGACTAAGGATCGGCGTGCATGGGAAGTACCTGATATTTTTCAAGTCAACAGATGAGGAGATGCTGGTTGTCAGAATCCTCCACGGCGCCAGAGACCTGACCAAGCTGCTAAAACTTTGATTGCTTTCTTGTATTTCACAAAGAGCAAATCAGGCAGGCCTGGTCTTCAGGGTCGTCTTCGTCTTGTTCCAGAAGACGGCTGATCCGGGGACTTTGAGATTTCGTCGACTACTTGTGCGAGGGCCGAGAGCTTATTCAAATTGGAGCGATATTTTTCATATCTTTCCATGAATTTCTCATTTCTTTCTTTAAATACAAACATGATTACTGCAATCTCTTCGTTTTCAATTTCGCCCGAAAAACTGGATGAATGCCTATTTTTCCGATCCAAGAGATTCCTGATTGCCACAAGTTTCTCCTGTCCTTCTATTGCGTAGAATTTTTGCTTTCCATTGAAGCTAATTATTCCGAACGTATCATCGAACTCTTCCCGTCCAATTAAATTGAATTCAGGACTATCTTCAATTACAACCGAATTGAACTTCGGTTCTCCACCGATTGAAAGGACAACGAGGGAGTTAAGAATGCGATCTTCCAACTGAGCAAAGTAATCAATAGTCTCTTGCAAGATTTTTCTTTTACGCAGTTCGCGATGAAACATCTCATCCATTACCTTCTTTTCATGGATTTCATGCGCGAGCGCGACTCCTTTCTCAAGTTCCTTTATACGCATCTTTACAACGAAATAGTCCCATGGTCCCTGAGTTGTCCGCATGGCTGGATAAAAAATCATGATTCAATTCCCTAATCTATTGAAAATCGATACTTTTTGCTTGGCGTCGAACCGAATTCGAAACCCTAATTCAAAAGCTTTCCGGCTCCGATGCGGTCGCGGTAACAAGCATGGGATTACGGTTTGAGGTATGTCAAGTTTTTACGGAAAATAGCGGCATTCCGCTTTCGCACTGCCCGAGTCGACATCCCGTTAGCCGTCGATTCCGCGACTTCTCACGATGGAAAGATCTGATTTGGTGACTTGAATACTTGCTTTGCATGCCACTTGATGTATTGCGGAGCGGGCCATAGATCGTAGTCATCTGGTAATACGGCGAGCTTCCTTTCGTGATATCGGCCCAAGGATTCTTCAATACCTTGGCCAGATGCCTCCTCACTGACAATGACCTTGAGTTCTGACGGCAGCAGCGTGAAAACTCCTTTGTCGAAAAGTTTGTGGTGCAGAGCGCAAAGAGACAGCCCGTTTATTATCTTCGCCGGACCTGCCGCTCGATGCCATTGAATATGAGCTGCCTCGATCGCAATGGGATTCTTGTCAAATCGAACAGCGAACTCGCAGACAGCGCATTGATTTTCATAGGCTTCCAATACTGACGATCTGAATCCATCTTTGCGCTTGAGACGACGCGATGAAACATATTCAAGCTCAATTTCCTCAACTCCATGCGGTTCCGGGTCTAGCGCAAGCGCGCCAATTCCAGTGGCTCGCATGATCTCGTCGTGCAAAGTGGTGGGAAAATGGGATTGCAGCAACATTTGGGCAACGGTGTGCGCGAGTGTCTGGTTACTTCGCAATGCGTCGAACACTGGTTCGGTAAAGCCTCCATGTATGTTGTGGCGCTTCAAACTCGATGTATGCGCACCGCCGCTGTCGGTGAGAGAGACGAGGTTCGGGTGATCAATCTCCCACACATGGTCCTTCTGCAGTCTCCAAAATGGGTCCTCCGGGTGATACACCTTTCGATGAGGACCAAAATCGCGCAATAGAGTTTTCAATTTCGGCGCGATGGTTTCATAAGACGCAAGCCTATCCCGTCCCTCAAGGCAACGGCCAATTGCCCACAGCACGAGAAGCGGCTTGTGGGGCGCACGTTCAGTTCCGCTGGTCCAAATGGTTAGGGACCGAAATTGATCCAAGATTTCGTCAGCCTTAAGCTTCGCCATGTTGTTCGTCAGCTTGTACTACTTGATTCTCTAATACAAGCCACTCCCAATCGACGTGGTCACGCGACCGGTCGGGATGCTGGTATTGGCCTCGCAGGCTGATGGCGCGGTCCCTGGCGTACCGGATCAGTTCGTCGGCGCTGATGGGGTGGAAACCGCGGGCGCGATTTTCCTCCTCGTCGCTGCCGTGCCGCAGGCTGATGACGAGCAGGCCCGAAGGATTCAGCAGTTCGGTGAGGATGCGGAAAGCCCGTTCCTGTTTGGACCTGGGAACATGCATCCAGACCGAGCGCAGCAGGATCAGGTCGAATCGGCGGCCAAGGGCGCGCAGTTTCTGGAGGTCCGGCAGCGTGTCGTCGAGCCAAGTGACGCGCGGATTGGACTTTTCCTCTCCCGGTTCGCGCAAGTCGCTCGGCTCGACGGCGAGCACTTCCCATCCCTGTTCGGCGAGCCAGTTGGCGTCCCGGCCGGTGCCCGCGCCGATGTCGCAAGCGAATCCGGGCTTTCGCCCCTTGAGATGCTCCGGCGCCCAAGCGCGATGAACGATTTCCGGGTCGTAGGCGTGATATTGCTCGAACAGCGCGTCCCGGTTCTGGTTGTAGTATGACGTACTGCTCATCGCGATTGGCAGGCCGAATAGGCTGGCCAATCTATGTTGAAAGCGTGTAATCCGTCAATGCGTGTCTTTGCATCTCGCGACCGGGCGAGCCTCCCGCAATAATTGATGTTTGATGTTTGATGCGATATGTTTTCTGTTTGTTTCAGGAGAACGATTATGCGTACCACGCTCGACCTCGACCCGGATGTACTGATGGCCGCCAAGGAACTGGCGCGAAGACAGCGGAAAACTGCTGGTCAGATCATTTCCCAGTTGCTCCGTCAGGCTCTGAACCAGAGCAACGGCGTTTCCGAAGAGCCCGGCAGTTACGGCTTCAGACCCTTTCCTTCCAGGGGCGGTGTTGTGACGAATACTTTGATAGACGAGTTTCGGGAAGACTTCGGCGACTGAACAATGAGATCCCTTTTCGATGTCAACGTGCTGATCGCGCTGCTTGATCGCGACCACATCCACCACATGGCCGCGACGGAGTGGCGGGACAAACATATCGATCACGGCTGGGCTTCCTGCCCTATCACGCAAAACGGCTGTCTCCGCATCATGTCCCAGCCTCGCTACCCGAATCCGCTTCCGTTGCACGCCATCGTTGAACGGCTGCGTAGCGCCACATCTACGACCTACCACAATTTCATACCCGATAACCTTAGCCTGCTCGATAGCAGTTTGATCGAACACACGATGTTGCTCAGTCCAAGCCAGTTAACAGATGTATACCTATTAGCGCTGGCGACAGAAAATGCTTGTCGCTTCGTCACTTTCGATCAAGCTGTCCCCGCTGCCGCGGTCAAAGCCTCCAGGCGAAAAAATCTTGTAGTGATCTGATGCTGGGCGCTCTACATTGACGCCGCATCCCGGTTCAGGTCATATCAGGGAGTGCTGCTCAAGGCGATGCTTCGCGAAGCAAATTATGGGGCTTATATACATAACTAGACAGCGGCCATCACCAAGCGCCGCACTTCTAGCCTATCAATTCGTTTTTCCGGTTGGCGGATGCGCTTCCAATTCCGCCGCATTAACACAACCAATCGCCCGAGTCGGTATTCGCCCTCTCGGAAATGTTCCTCTAAATCCTCTCTCACTTCGCCGAATATCCAGCCGCTGCACTCTTGCAGCAGCCATTTCCGCGCCTCATAGCATTGCAAACAGGTTTTAGCCGTTGATACATGGCCGTCCCATTTGCAGGTAAATCTTTCGTATTCCTCGCTTGATTCAATCTGTCTCCCGCACTCTCCGCATACATGTTGTTTTCGAGCAGTAGGAAATTTCACATCCTCAAATTCGGCGCGGCCTATGTCTATATCAATTCTGCACATTTCAATCTCCGACTTGTCTAGTTATGTATATAAGCCCCCAAATTATTGTTCTGTCCGGATTCCGTACCGCGTGGGCCGGAATCGTCAAGCATAGCAGAAGCGGGATCGCGTGCCTGAGTCAGCTTAGAGTCTTGACCAGTTGCGCATTTGTGATTCGGCGGTCATTGGTTAGCAGCGTAGCCCCATGGACGCGGGCTGTAGCAACCAGAATGCGGTCGGCAGGGTCACGATGAAAGGAATCAGGCAAGGCGTTCAATTCCGCCGCTATTGCCGGAGAGATACCACGCCTGCGCACAAGCGGCGGAGCAACGGCATCTTCCAGCCAATCGCGCAAGGGAATCGTCAGTTCGATGCGCCCCAGGCCATACAACGTGGAAATCTCCCAAAGTGAAATATCGGCGACTTGCAATGGAGAGTCCGCGCTGGCGGCGGAAACAACTTCAAGTTGTCTACGCGACAGGCGCTTTTGGTCTTCATGCCACCAGAGCAGGACGTGTGTGTCGAGCAGAGCATTCATTACTTCAGGACTTCCCAGTCCTCTTCCGGTAGAACGGGCGCTAAAATGTCGCCCTTGATTATCACTGTTCCTTTCAGGTTGTCTTGGGGATACCCGCCTTCGGCCTTTGTCACGCGCGACAGTTCGGCCACGGGCTTGCCCCGCTTCAGGATCACGATACGTTCACCTGTTTCATGGACCTGATCAAGAATGGCCAAGCACTTCGCCTTGAAGTCTGTTGCATTTATCGTAATCATGTGACCAGTATTCATGACCAGTCATCTACTGTCAAGTTCCGTAGACATTGGTTAGTAAAGGAAGTGCCTCTCAAGGAGATACTTCACGGGGATCTTCGTGATCCGTCAGTTTGTGGTATCGGCGATGCAGCCAGACCTTGTGCGCGCGGTAGTGGCGCCATTCCACGCATAGTCGGGAGACGAACAGGACTATGGTCAGGTACACGCCCATGTTCTGACTCACATCCCGCCCCGGCATCCCATGAAGATACGACAAGACTCCACCGCCAACCCAAACAGCAATCAGTATGGCGATCGCCTGTCGATTGATGTAGCCGCGGTAACGACCGGTTTTGGCGTCCCACACCACCGCCGGCAATACGATGACGCCAATGGCAAGCAGTCCAAACGGAACCAGGATTTCCTGCCCCGCCAATAAATTTTCCATCAAATTTCCTCCTTGATCGGTTCGGTAAGCCTATTCGCTCTTTTCGGCGCGCCCGTCGATTCCCGCATCCCGGGAATGTGGCGCGCCACCCCCAGCCGCGGCGGATTTCCATGAAGCTTCCGCGTGACCGGTCAATCTGTGATACCGGCGATGCAGCCATACTTTATGCATGTGTTGATGTGCGTACTCGACATATATCCGCGAGCCGGTTACCGCCATGCCGAGATGCAAAAATACATTGCCGACGGTTTCCCAAGTCTCCTCTCCGGCACGGTAGCTTAAAAAACCGAAATACATGGCCGTGAAAAGCAGCACGGCCGCCGCTTTCCATTGGAAATAACCGTAATACTGCCCGGTTTTCGAATCCCAAATGGAAATCGGCAATAGGAATACGACTATGAATGCGATCATCGTCGAACCCGCCGCTACTTGTTGAAATACCTCTGGCTCCATTTGCTCCACCTCATTTCATTCTTGAATTCTGTATCAAGGTCGCCAGCTCACGCGCCGGCCAACCAGAAAACCAGCCGGAGGCGGAGAACCCCGCCTCCGGCTGGAAAACCCGAAAACTCGGAGTCAAGACATGTATATGCCCAAGTCAGGAATCCTCAAGAAACGCCGCCCCTCTTGTAGTAGTCGTTCGCCTTGTCGTTGAGCATATGTGCGCCGAAGGATTTCAAGCCGAACGCCACTCTTACGACTCCAGTGGTCGCCGCCGCTATTCCTCCGTAAAATCCCGTGACCGCGCCCAGAGCCGCACCCCCTATCGCACCCCCTATGCCGCCGCTGTTATAGCCGGAATAGGCACCATATCCGGCCGAAAGGACCACTCCGACGGCCATCGGCGCCAAGCCGCCGTCCACCTGTTCCATCTCTTCGTACGTAAGTTCTCTCATCGATCTTCTCCTTTAACTGGGTTGAATTGGGTCTTGCGGTTAAAGGTTAGTAACGATGTCGCGAACTTGCGTAATTTCGCGTGAAATTTTTTCGGAGCGCCGAAAGTCGCGGATTTGGCGAGCTTCCGGCCCCCATCGAAGCGCAACGAGAGAGTAAACGGAAATTCTGAATATTTCCAGAAATTGAAGGGGCATTGCTATTTTTCCTTGAATTTCCTGATCTCCCGCCTCTGCTTCTTGGTGGGACGGCTCGCGGGGGGCCAGTGGGCGGGGCGGGATTTGCGCTCGGCTGCGCGTTCCTCGCGCCGACGGATGCTCTCCTCGGTTTCGCGGTAGAGCAGTTGCGCCTCGGGGGCGGGGCGGCGGTCGTTGCGGACGCCTTCGACGATGACGGTTCGCTCCCGATCGCCCTGTTGCAGGCGGATCGTCATGCCGACCTCGACAGTCTTGCCGGGCTTGGTGCGGATGCCCTCGCAGCGGACCTTGCCGCCCTCGATGGCCTGGCGGGCGATCGCCCGGGTCTTGTAGAAGCGCGCGGCCCAGAGCCACTTGTCGAGCCGCACATTCTCTTCCGCTGATTTGGATGACCCATTCATGCGGCATAGCTTACCTTGCTTTGCCGGCCAAGACTTGCGCCATGCCGGACCGCCAGCCAAGCCCTTCCGCCAGACTCATGGAAGCAGTTCGCCAAAGTCCCGCACTAGGGGAAACTCGTCATGGTCGAGCGCGGGGCGGCGGCTGTCGGGTTTGTGGATGCCGTAAACGTGGCGAATGCCTTCCCGCCTTGCGCGGCGCAGTACGGGCAGTGAGTCGTCGAACAGAATGGTTCTGCCGGGGTCGAAAGGTTCCAGTTCCCGCAGTTTTTCCCAGAAGCCGCGGCTTTCCTTGGACAGATGCAACTGGTGGGCGCTGATGCAGCGATGGAAATAGGCGGCGATCTCGGCGTTGTTCATCTTGATTTCGAGACTCGCCGGATGGGCGTTGGTGATCAGCAGCATGCGCTTGCCGGTGTACCATAGCGCCCGCAGGAAAGGCTCGACGTTGGGGCGCAAGCTGATCTTGCGGGTAATCGTGCGCTTCAGCTCGGCTATTTCGAGATCGAGTTCCCGCGCCCAGTAGTCGAGGCAATACCAGTTCAGCGTGCCGTGGACTGCGTCGGTTTTCTCTTGCACGAGGTTCCGCGCGGCTTGCGGGCTGACGCCATGCCGGGCGCTATAGGTCTCGGGCACGAGCACGCGCCAGAAATAATTGTCAAAATGCAGGTCGAGCAAAGTGCCGTCCATGTCGAACATGATGGTGTCGACACGCGACCACGGAGGTATGAGAACCGACATGCGAGAACTTTCCGATCAATTCCGCCGCCCGAAGGCGGCCCGCGTCCAATGCCGCCCACAGCATAACCGAAGCGACCGGGATTAACGAATCAATATGGAGATGTTGCTGCGGGAAACCGAGTCCATCGCGCGCCGGGCCGGCCTGGCGATCATGGAGGTTTACGAATCGGCGGGCGGCATGGCGGTGCAATACAAGGACGACGATTCGCCGCTGACCGAAGCGGACCGGCGGGCGAACGCGATCATTGAAGCCGGCCTGGCGGAACTCGAACCGCGGCTGCCGGTCTTGTCGGAGGAATCGGCGCAGCCGGCGTACGAGACCCGGCGGCAATGGCGGCGCTACTGGCTCGTGGACCCGCTGGACGGCACGCGGGAGTTCGTCAAGCGCAACGGCGAATTCACGGTCAATATCGCGCTGGTCGGCGATGGCGTCGCCGAGTTTGGCGTGGTGCATGTGCCGGTCAGTGGAACCAGCTATCTGGGCGCCATCGGGCATGGCGCTTTTCGGCGGGATACCGGTGGCGAGCCGGACCCGATAAGCGCCGGCGCGAAATCCGATCATGCGCCGCTGAAAGTAGTGGCGAGCCGCAGCCATCAAGATCGGCATCTTGGACGAGTGCTGCGGCGGCTCGAAGCCGGGTACGGCGCCGTCGAGATGGTCAACATGGGCAGTTCATTGAAGATCTGCCTGCTCGCCGAAGGAAAGGCCGACATCTATCCCCGGTTCGCGCCGACTTCCGAGTGGGACACCGCAGCGGCCCATGCGGTGCTCGCGGCCGCCGGCGGCGAAATCTTCGACACCGGTTTCCGGCCGCTGCGCTACAACGGGAGACAGGACTTGCTCAATCCGCACTTCATAGCGGTGGCTGATCCGGCCACCGACTGGCAAGCGCTGCTGACACCGGTGATTTCTATCGGTTGAGATGTCGGATTGAGATTCTGCGACTCCGCTTCGCTCCGCGCAGAATGACGGTGGGAGGCGCTTGGCTCCGCGCAGAATGACGATTCGGTGGAGCGCGTCATTCCGCGCGCAGTCGCGGAATCCCGTCGGGACTGGCGGGTACGTGTTCCATCCTGCTTATTCAAACGGGTTGCGCCTTGCAATAGTGGTTGATGAATTGCTGATGCGAAGGAAGCTGGCCGACCAGCTTATCGACCGAGCCGTGGATGCCGGTCAGGAAGCGGTCGAGTTCCTCCTCGCTCATCATGTTGACGATCGGGTGATATTGCTCGGGCAACAGGCCCTGGCCGATCATCACCTGTATCCATGAATTCTCGCCGAACAATTCGGTCGGCACCTTGAACACGCGCCCCGCCTGTTTGAACAACTCGATGCGATGCGTCAGCGAGTCGGGGATGTCCATGGTGCGGCACTGCCGCCAGAAGCGCGTGTCGCCGCGATTGGTGACGTAGTAATGCAGGATGATGAAATCGCGCACGTTGTCGATTTCGAATCTCATCTGGTTGTTGAATTCCTCGACATCGGGCGCCCGGATGCCATCGTAAGGGAACATCTGCATCAGGCGGATGATCGAGCGTTGGATCAGGTGGATGCTCGTCGACTCCAGCGGTTCGATGAAGCCTGAAGACAGACCCATGGCGACGCAATTCTTGTACCAGTGCCTGCGCCGCTGGCCGGCGTTGAAACGGATCACGCGCGGTTCGGTGAGCACCTTGCCTTCGAGATTGTCGAGCAGTTTCTGTATGGCCTCGTCGGGGCTCCAGTGCCGGCTGCTGAAAACCACGCCGTTGCCGACGCGATGCTGCAAGGGGATGCGCCATTGCCAGCCGGCTTCGCGGGCGATCGAGCGGGTGTAGGGGATCGGCTCTTCGACCGATTCGGTCTGCAAGGCGACGGCGCTGTCGCAGGGCAGCCAGTGCTTCCAGTCGTTGTAGCCGGCGTTGAGCGTCTGCTCGATCAGCAGCCCGCGGAATCCCGTGCAATCGATGAACAGGTCGCCTTCGATGACCTCTCCGGATTGCAGGCGGATCGCGGTGATGTAGCCGCTGTCGGGATCCTGCTCGACGAATTCGATCTTGCCTTCGCGCCGCACGGCGCCGTGTTCCTCGGCGAGCCCGCGCAGGAATTTCGCGTAGAGCGAAGCATCGATGTGGTAGGCGTAATTCAGTCCCTGACTCGGCATCACCGCGAATTTGTTCTGCACGGCGGCGGCCCATTCGTTGCAATATTCGCCGTACTCGCGGGCGATGCCCATTTTCAGGCCCTTGAGCCAGAAATGCTGGAATCCCGCGGCCCAACTGTCTTTTCCGGTCCAGCCGAAGGAATGGATGTAATCCTCGTTCACGTCGCGCCAGCTTTCGAACTTGATGCCGAGCTTGAACGTGCCTTGGGTCGCCTTGAGAAAATCCTGTTCATTGACCTTTATCAGTTGATGGAAGGTGATCAGCGTCGGGATGGTCGCTTCGCCGACGCCGACGGTGCCGATTTCTTCGGATTCGACGAGGGTGATGTCCAAGGTCTTGCCGATTAGCCGCGACAGGGCTGCGGCCGCCATCCAACCCGCGGTGCCGCCGCCGGCGATGACGACCTTGTGAATCTTGCGATTTTGCATTCGTGTCTCCCAGAAGATCTTCCATGTAAGCTCTTCAATTCGTTCGGTGCCGCACCCTCACCAAATCCGCTTAGCGGATTTGACTCTCCCTGAAGGGAGAGTAACTAACTATGCCTGCTGTTTACGTTTGTGCAAATCAATTGTTCAGACGGTTGAGAAGGTTGGCCTTTAGTTGCCTGGCCGTGGTTTCGTCGAGCGGCGCCAGACAGCCCCGGCCCGGCTCGGGAATGTGCGCGTAAACCGACTCGTCGGCGCCGAAGACATAGTGATCGAACACGCCCCGCCAGAGTTCGCGCTGCCGCGGCGGCAAGTCTCGCAAGGCGAGGATCGCGTGCAACAGCGCGTTGGTGGGCGAGCCCATGAAGTCCGGCGAGTTGCACCACCAGTAATTGACCAGCATGTTGAATTCTTCCCGCGACTCGACGTTGTGCCACCACATGCTCGGAATGAAGATCGCATCCCCCGGCTCGAGCAGGGCGGTTCGCGCGTGCTTGAGGGCCTCGGCGAATTTCGGGAAACGCTCCAGATCAGGATTGTTTATATCGACGAGGCTGATCGCCTGGCCGGAAGGCGTCTTGTCGATGGGGCCGACATAGAGATTGCCGATCTGCTCCGGCGGGAACAGCGTGAAGCGCCGCTCGCCGGCCACGACGCAGGCGACGTTGTCGGGAAAATCGTAATGCGCCGACACCCGCGTCCTATTGCCGAGCCAGAAACTCGCCAGTGCGTCCCCGGTGGGCAATTGCACATCGTTCCGGGCCCGAAAACCGGGCATCCACTTGTCGATGGGAGTCGAGCCAATGTACAGCGTCGACAAGCGCTCTTCGCGCTCGGGTTCGGCAAGCTTGGCGAAGACCTGCGGCAGGCTGGCCTTGCCGGCGACGAAGTTGAAGCCCGTGAAATCCTCGTTGTAGAAAAATTTGCCGTCAATCGAGGAATCTCCCGCATACACGGTAACGGGCTCCTCGCGCCAGAATTGCGCAAGATAGCGGGCGGCGTCCGGGATCGATCCACCGCAGCCCGCGACCGCGGGCCACTTGCCCACCAATCCCCGCAAATGCGCGGGTTCGGTCGCGTCGAAAACTCGCGGCGGAATCACGCCGTCGATGCAATCCACAACCTTTACCGGCGCCGGCTCGGCGGCGGCTATTGGTCCGGACTTGTCCCGCGCGGATTCGGTGGCGACCGACTCTGAAGCGGATTTGGCGTGAATATGCTCAGACATGGGATTCGATCCCTCCACCTTGGTCGAGTTTCGCGTTCTTCCGTTCCGCGAGCGCCTGCAGATTGCCCATGGAAGCGACCACCATGAACATCGGCATCAGG
This sequence comes from Pseudomonadales bacterium, assembly GCA_963664805.2. GTDB lineage: Bacteria > Pseudomonadota > Gammaproteobacteria > Pseudomonadales > Pseudohongiellaceae > UBA9145. The sequence continues at coordinate 2,401,033 of OY761612.1, forward strand.
AATCCGTTGGCGTTCAGTTCTCCGAGCGCCTCCGGGGACAGCCCCTGGATCTTCTCCTCGTTCAGACTATGGAAGCCGATCAACTGGTTGCGCGAGCCGTCCTTCAATTCGATTTCGAGCGTCATCGACTCGATCAGACCGTGTCTTTGCATGGCGCCGACGAAGGTCTTGCCATGTTCGAGGCCCAGATAAATCGATTCCAGCAGATCGGCGGCGTTTTCCAGAAAAGTCGTGCGGCCGCCAAGCGGCTGAAACAGCGGCTCGCCGTGTTCGGTGTTGACCCTTGGATGGTCCATATCGATGGAAAGCACCCGGGTGCGCGCGGGTTCGCCTTCGCTTTTGGATTCCTGGTACCCAATCAGAAAAGGCTCGCGGCGCACCATGGCGGGGATATAGGGCGCATGCCAGCCGGACTCGTCGAGGAACAGGTTTTCTCCGCGCTGAAATCCGAACAGCGCCAATGGGGAGAAGTTGCCCTCGTTATCCTCCTGAAACAGGATCGGATAACAGGCCTGCGCGTTGCGGAACTCGAAGGGGAACACCGGCGCCTGCATGATGCTGTCGCCGTAACGGGCCGCGCGGTCGGTGATGATTTTCACCTCGGCGTGGTTGACGTTGTTGAGCAAGGCGTAACTCGGCATGTTGAATTCGACCTCAGATTTTCGTGCTATGCATGGCGCGACTCAGTTGGCTTCGACGAACGAACGGCACCCCCACCAAATTCGCTGTGCGAATTTGACTCCCCCTGAAGGGGGAGTGGAGCACGGTGCGGGCCGCCGCGGCTACTCCCCCTTTGCGGGAGTCAAATCCGCAGAGCGGATTTGGTGGGGGCCGGCCGTCCGGCCCTCAATTGCGCTCACCAATTCCCGCGTCTCCGGCAGCAGGCGCGCCATTTGTTGGGCCTTCATCCGCGCGCCGTGAAAAACCTCGTCGGCCCGCTTGCGCATCCGCTCGTCCCGCACTTCGCCGGTCGCGCCATAACGTGGTCTGAAACCCATTCCATAGAGTACGTACTGATAACTCGCGGAAGGAAACAGTTCGTCGAGCCGGGGCGCATCGTCGTGCCAGGGCGGCTGTTGCCGCCACAAGGTCAATTTTTCGCGCAGGCTTTCGGGCCAGGTTTCCCGCGCCCGGTTTTCCTTCCAGTAGTCGCTGTCCTCCCGCGCGCTGAGGGCGTAGTGCAATTTGAGAAACTCGACGATCCGCCGCCAATGGTAGCGCATCCTGGCGTTGAATCGTCCAGCGACGACGTCCATGATTTCGCGGTCGCGCGGCAATTGTTCGCCGATGATCGCCGCCGATTGTTCGATCAGCACGAGGGCGGAAGCTTCGAGCGGCTCGACGAATCCCGCCGACAATCCCACGGCGACGCAATTTCGCACCCAGAGTTTTTCGCGATAACCCGGCTCGAAGCGAATCGTCCGATAGCTGAGACCGGCAAGATCAACGCCGGAAGAAGTCTCCGCGACGTAAGTCTTCAGCGCCGCAAGGACTGTTTCCTCATCGGCATGCGCGCTCGAATGAACGTAGCCGACGCCGCGGCGGCTGCTGAGCCCGATATCCCAGATCCAGCCATGGGGCTGGGCGGTCGAGACGGTCACGGGAGTGATCGCATCGCCGGGTTCGGCATAGGGAACCTGCACCGCGATGGCCCTGTCGTTGAACAGCACGTCCTTGACCGAGGCAAGCGGGCTCCCGTAATGCGCGCCGATCAGCAACGCTTTCTGGCCGGTGCAATCGACGAACAGATCGCCCGGCACGCGTTCGCCGGTGTCGAGCGCGACCGCGGCGATGTCTCCATCCGCGTCCGACTCGATACCTTCGACATTGCCCGCGATGTATCGCACGCCGAGTTTCCCGACGGCATGCCGATGCAGCAATCCGGCGAAGGCGCCGGCGTCGAAGTGATAGCCGTAGTTGACGGTGAACGCGTATTGCGGGGCGCCCGCCTGTTTCGGCGCGAGCCCGAGTTCGATCACGCGCGCCTGGGGGGTGACGAGTTCGGCGAAGGACGTGCCGCCGCGGTTTCCCTCTCCAAGCGCGAGCCAGTATTTTGCCGGATTCAACTCGGCGTATTCGAGCGGCAGGCTGAATGGATGGAGGTATTCCGGCGCTTCCGCAAGGCCCGACCAGGCCCGGAAGCGGGTGCCCTGCTTGAAGCTCGCGCCGCATTCGCGAATGAGATCGTCTTCGGCCAGACCGATGCGCTGAAGCGTCATGCGCATCGAAGGCCAAGTGCCTTCGCCGACGCCGATGATGGGGATGTCGGGGGACTCGACCAGTACGACCTCAACCGCGCCATCCCCGTGTTTCAGGGACTCGACCGCGACCACGCAAGCGGTGGTCCAGCCCGCCGCACCGCCACCCACGATGACGATTCTCCGCGTTGGCCGAATCATCATCCCACCAGTCCCTCCTGAAATGGCAAAAAAACGGTCCAATCTATCCGGGAAGCGGATGATACAAAAAAGGCTGCCCCGAAAGGCAGCCTTTTCTGTCGAACGAACGGCATTTACAACTTGTAGCGGAAACCGATGTTGTAACGCGGTCCCGACTGGGCGGCGAACAGCGTCTGAGCCTTGTCCCGACCGTAAACATGGGTTGTTTCGTCGGTGAGGTTCAGGATGTCGACAAACACCTGCATGTTCTCGTTGAACCAGTAGCTCGCGCTCACGTCCACTTGCTGATATGCCGCGACATAAGTGGGTGGCCCGGCGCCCACGTTGGTTTGTCCGGTGCCCGCCAGAAAATCGTCGCGCCAGTTGTAGGCAACCCGCACGCTGATGTCGTTCTGGTCGTAATAGGCGATGAAGTTCGCCGAATCGCTCAGGCCGGTCAAGACGAATTGCTGGGCGAGGCTGAAATTGTCGTAGCCCACGTCCGCGTCGACGATGGTGGCGTTGGCGATCACGCCGAATCCGGTTTCACCGAAAGCGTGCTGAACGACGAACTCCCAGCCTTCCATCTGCGCCTGCTCAATATTCACCGGAACGGTGAGATTGAAAGGCGCCGACGGGTCGCGACCGGCAACGCCGGAAATGATGCCGGCCGCGGCGTCAACGCCCGCGGCGTCGGCCCGATTCGCCAGAATCCACGAATACAGTGTGCCGCCGTCGGAACTGCCCGTCGCCGCCCGCGCTTCCTGACCCAATGGCCCAAGCGTGGGATGCGGCAGGCCGAAGGTCTCTTCGATCACCGACGACGTGCCGATGAAATTCTCAACGTCCTTGAGGAAATAGCCGACCGCCGCGTAACTGTCTTCGGCGTAGTACCACTCCAGCGACAAGTCGCGGTTCAGCGAGTCAAAAGGCAACAGGTTCGGGTTGCCCCGGTTGCCCGTGCCGCCGTCGATTCGGAGCAAGGAGTTGATCGTCTGGCCGCCCTGGATGTCGCCATAGTTGGGCCGCGTCAATGTTCTGCTGATCGAGGCGCGGGCAACGATGTCGGGCGTTAGATCGAACTTGAAGTCGAGATTCGGCAACACGAATCCATAGCTTCCATCCAGCGACGTGAAATCCGGGTTGCCCTGGACCGCCGACAACTCGTTGCCGGCAACCCAGTTGATCCCGGTGTACGCCGGCGACAGCGCCTGGGAGGCGATGTCGGTCTCCTCGTAACGCATGCCGAAACGGATATCCACCGGCACATCGCCGAGCTCGGCGCCCATATGCAATTGGAAGTACGCCGCGCGGGATTCTTCCTGGGTGCGCCGGTCGGAAGTGAAATTGCTCGAAGAACAAAGACCGGTGCCGCAATCTCCCATGTCGGTCAACATGAAGATGTTAGCCTCGCCCGAGGCCATGAGCGACTCTGTTCTCGCCACCAGATCGGACATGTCGAAGCGGTAGAACTCGGTCTGACGGCGCGGGTCGCCGCCGCCGGGGATATTCGAGAATCCGTCCGCCGCCGACGCCGGCGTCATCAGGTCGGCGATCGCGCCGCGTTCGGTCTGGGCGCTCCAGGCGTCGCGCTGCACGACCGAACCGGCGGAACGATTGTTTACTTCGGTTAGCTGAATGCCGAAGTCGATACTCTCGACAAAATCAAGGTCGAAGTCGTAGGTGGCCGACAATCTCGCCTGATCGAGATCCATGCGTGAAATATTGTTGCTGAAAACGCTGCCGGTAACGACCATGTCGTCAGGCGAAAGCGGATCGTTCAGTCCGAGTTCGAGAATCGGCAGTTCGTTGCTGAAATAGCCCGTGGTCTTGTCGCGGGAGTAGGCCGCGACCGAAAGCAGGGCGGAATCTCCGAAAGGACTATTGGGCGAGCGCTTCGCGTTCGAGTCGTGATAATCGAATTCGACCGACAACTGGTCGGAAACGTCCCACAGCAAGTTGAGTCCGGTCGAACCGTTCCGGGTGCGCCAAGCATCCTCGCCGCCGCCCATGGAATAGTCCGAACTGGTTGAATTCTCGGTGTAAACCAGCGGGCTGGCTTGGGGGCCGTCGGTCCAGAGGGTTTCCTGGCCGCCGAAGTTGAACCAGGCCGACAGGTTGCTGTAAGAACGGGAAAGTTCGACTTCCGAATAGGTGTAGTCGAGCGTCGCCGTCAGATTCTCGGCCGCCCGCATCTGCAATGTCAGTTGACCGTTGGTGCGGACGCGGTCCCATTCGGCCAACTCGTAGCCGATGGCTTGGGGGACCGAGTACAAGTCGCCCTCGCCGGGACGGTTCTGTTGGTTGGGGTCGGTATGGGGAGGAATGCCGCCCCATTCCGACGGGCCGATGCCGCACCAGCAATTGTCGGTTTCGCCGGGGAAGGTGCGCCAGCCGCCGACGTTTGCCGTGCCGGCGCCGTTGTTGCGCTCCTGCCGCACCGCGCTCAGCGCGATGCCGATGGTGTCGTCGGCGAAAGTGTTGGAAAAAAGCGCGGAAATCTCCGGCGTGAAGCTGTCGCCCAACTCCGTGGACTCGTCGTGCAGGCCGCTCGCGGCGGCGGTGAAATTCATGCCCGGCGCTTCCAGCGGGCGGGTAGTGCGGATGTTCAAGGTGGAGCCGATGCCGCCGGTGGGCACATCGGCCTGACCACTCTTGTAGACTTCCACCGCGGCGATGCCTTCGGAGGCGAGATCGCCGAAATCGAAAGACCGACCGAGTCCCGCTGTGGTCGGCATCTGCCGGCCGTTCAAGAGCACGAGATTGAAATCCGGCCCGAACCCGCGCACCGTAACGCTTTTGCCTTCGCCGCGCTCACGGTCGATGGAGACGCCCGTGATCCGCTGCAGCGATTCGGCGAGGTTGCTGTCGGGGAAGTCGCCGATGTCCTCGGCGGTGATCGCGTCGACGACCCCGTCCGTGTTCCGCTTCAAATCCATCGACGCCCGCAGGCTCTGACGGATACCGGTCACGACGATTTCTTCGATCCCCTGCGCTCCGGGCTCCGCTTGCTGCCCATACGCCGCTCCGCCGGCCAATGCGAGCGACACCGCCGCGGCCAGCGGCGACTTTGCGTAAAATTTGACACCCACCTTGATACTCTCCTCCACCTTCCCGAGCCAGACCTGACGAGGCGGCGCGGGTGGTGATTTTCGTCATCTCACCGCTTTGGCGAGAAAAATGATAACGTTGTCATAACGCCTTATAAGCCAGCCATACAGCGTTGTCAACAATTTTTTTCCAATTGTCAAAGCAAAGCAGAAATGTCCCCTTTTCTCCAAAGCAGAGATGTCCCCTTCGGCCTTGCGCGCAGGGAGCGTAGCGACCGGAGCGCAAGGCCGCGCCGCGGCTAGCCGGCGGCCGCCCCCGCGCCGGTCTTGAGCGAACGCCGCCAGGGGTGGTCCGGCGGCGGCTTCCAGTCCGGCCGGGACCGCTGCCGCGCCTTGGCCCTGTCCACCCGCGACCGCACGCTCTTCCCGTCCTCGACCGGCAGCGGCGTCCCGCCCTCGGCAAGCAGTCTGACCGGCAACTCGCGTCCGTCGCGCAGCACGGTCACCGCGCCGTCCCAGCCCTTGCACACCGTCACCGCGGCGCCCCGCAGCCGGTAGCCCCGGCCTTGCCCGGTCACCTGGTAGGTGTTCCCCTCGAAGCTGATCGACAGGTTCTTCGTCAGCTTGCGCCCGTGCTGCTCGCACAGGATCAGGTCCAGTTCCCGGGCATCGTGCAGCACCGCCCGGTGCGCGTCCGCCGGGTTGCGCGCCGCCACGCCGAAACGCCGGTTGTAGTCCGCCATGAACGTCGGCAGGTAGGCGTTCCCCGCCTCGATGCCGCAGATGCCCCGCAGCCGCATCTCCTTCACCAGCCGGTCCTGCAGCGTCTTGTTGGCCCGCTCGACCCGGCCCTTGGCCTGCGGACTGCCGGCATGGACCGGCGCGATGTCCAGCGTCCCCAGCGCCCGCCCGAACTGTGTCAACTCGTCCTCCCGGTCCCGCAAGTTCACCCGGAATATGCTGTGGCGGTCCGAGTAGTACGCCACCGGACGCCCGTGGGCCGCCAGATGCGCCCGCGTCGTCTCCATGTAGGCCTCGGTCGTCTCCGCCGGCCAGAACCCCATCGCCAGCAATCGCGACGTCGCGTCGTCCACGTACACGATCAGTGCGCACCGTGGCCCCCGGTCCTCGAACCAGTCGTGCGGCGAACCGTCGATCTGCACCAGATCGCCCAGGCAATCCCGGCGCGGCCGGCTCGGATGCACTTGCACATCACGCCGCGCCTTCGGCCGCCACAGCCCGTCTTCGATCATCCAGCCCCGCAGCGTCTCCGCCGACAGCTTGAAACCGTGCGCCTCCACCAGCTTCTCGCAAGCGAAGGTCGGACCGAAATCCGGGTAGCGCTCACGAACCAGGTCCAGCGCCGCACGGCGCACCGCCGGGTCGATCGCGTTGTTCGGCCGCTTGCCCCGCCGGCCCGACACCAGACCCGCCGCGCCGCGCTCCCGGTAGCGCGCCGTCAGGCGCTTCACCTGGCGCACGCTCAACCCGAGCCGCAACGCCGCCTCGCGCCGCGTCAGGCGCTTCTCCACCACATCACGGATCACGCCCGCCCGATCCGACTCCCGCATGCTCAACAGCACCTCCGCGCTCGACAAGACAACCCCTCCTCACAGAAAAAGGGGACACTTTAGCTTTGCGCAAAGGGGACATTACTGCTTTGGGCTAACACAATTTTTTTCCAATTCTTCGTGATCAATGCGATCACACCGCCGCGGCGACGCCAATTCGGGAGTTTCCGGACGGGAAGCGCGGGTCACGGTCCGCCCGAATAAACCCGAACGTAGTCTACTTCCATGGTTGTCGGAAACTCGGTCGCCGAATTGGGCGGACCGCGTATTATGAAGACACTCATTGGGGGTCACGAAGTCGGGACGATGTGGCAACCGGCCCGCAACCAACGACTGTCATTCACGGCAATGGCCTTAAATTCGGTACGCAAACAGTAGCGCTGCTAATCCACCAGTCCCAGCCTGCGTCCAAGATTTCTGAAGATTCTACTTCTATCCACCATTGATCCCCTGTCGGGCGCACCAGCTTCGAGCAGCATTCGCTCCATTTCACGGTCACCAAATTCAATGGCGTTTACAAGCGCGAACTCCCCCGCCATGCCGGTGGCGTCCGCGCCCGCGTCCAGCAACACGCGAACTATCTCCGTATGTCCGTTAATTGCGGCGTCGCTCAACGCGTTGCTTAACGGGTGGCCGGGATCCTGGAGATACTCCACATCGGCCCCGGCCTCAACAAGTACCCGCACTGCGTCCGTGCTGCCGAAAAGCGCCGCCTTCATCACCGCGCTCCTGCCCCCGGGCTCCGCAAGGTTGACGTCGGCACCCGCGTCGATCAACGCCCGCAACATCTCCGTGTTGTTGTTGCGGGCGGCTTCATGTATCGCGCCTTCTCCATCCGCCGTCAACCGGTTGGGGTCGGCTCCGGATGCCAGATAGGCTCGTACCGTTGGCAGGTCGTTGTCGTCCGCAGCGCTGATCAGACCGGAATACCCCTTGTCGATCAGTTCTTCCTGGTACGCTTCGAGGAAAGCGAGATTATCCATCAAGAGATGTTTCTCGTGATCGAAATACGCCGTCATTTGTTCCGGCGACAAGATTTGGGAAAGCCTGGACACAAGCCGGTTTTCGACCTCCGTCTGCGCGGAGGCAAGGGCGCTTGCGTCTTCGTGCAATCCGTCTGCGGACAAGGCGCGGCCCAGCGCGGTGGCCAGTTCATCATGTCTGGCCCTCGATTCAATCCAAATATCCCGCACCAGCCGGGCGTCTTCCGGGCTCAGGCTCAAGCCGTCCACGAACTGCGCCCACCCCCGATCGTATTGGAAGTTGGCGGTGGCGAAATGATCCCAAGCGCTGCTGTCCGCTGGCCGCAGCAATTCTTCGAGAGTCGGCGGATTGAAAACCCCTCTCAATTCTTCCGGGGAAAAGTCTTGCTGTAGTTCGGTAAGCAGCACTTGTTCCTGTTCCGTCAATGCCCTGCCTAAAGTCCAAGATTCAGGCCGCACCGATTCGCTTGCCTCGGGCCGCGAATCGCCGACCGGTCCGGCGAGCTCCATTGGTTCGGAAGATTCCCGCGACAGAAAGGCCGCGACCAAAGCGGCCATGGCGGCAAGGATCAACAGTGAATTTGGTTTGTCAAGTTTCATGCTCTGTTCCCTCCTTATCTGATTAGCACTTCGCCACACAGGTCACGGTTACCTTGGGTGTTACTGTCCTGGACGGAGCGTGGAGCCAAAATATTGGCCTAACTATGGCATAGTTTACGGTAATGTCGGCTTGGGTACCGATAATGCCTTGGTCTCGCGCGTAATCCTCCGCATTTTGTGCCACCGCACATCCCCGAGTCCGGTCCAACATGATTTGATCAGCATCCGCAATTGCGCTTTGGAAGTCGGCCTGTATGCCTCCGAGGATTTTGTTTCTATTGTAATCCTTATATTTGTTATAAGCGGCCACAGCAAAGACACCCGTCCAGATTCCAACATCAATAGCGGTAATCCACACATTGACTCTCCTGAGAATCAATTTCACCGGTATTGGCGCATCATCGGGCGCAGTCAAGGGCGGCGAAGGCGGCGGCGGTTGGAAGTTGTCGAGAGCGGTCATATTTAAACCCGCGTTCCGTAGAGCGGTGGTTCTTTCTTCCGTAATACTGTCAACGCGCCCGTTACCCCACTTCATGGCGGCCATGGTGCATTTGAAATAGGTATACCCACCTCGTTTATAGAGCATGTAATCCGTATATCTACTGCCGCTGCCCCAGTCTTGGCCAAATGCTTGATTTGGTGAAATGCCGACAACCGCCACAGCCAACAGAATCACCAACGCGGTACGCGATGCGCCGCCCATACGGGCGGAGTGTGATTTTGCGCGCGGGCTGTCTGAACACTCAATTCCGCAACCAAGATTGGCAGCGAAACAAGCGAAAACTGGAAACGGTTGGGGATGGGGAAGCGGCCAAGTTCGACCGGATGCCTTAACGGCTAGGCTGGCTGGCTGGCTGGCTGGCTGGCTGGCTGGCTGGCTGGCTGGCTGGCTGGCTGGCTGGCTGGCTGGCTGGCTGGCTGGCTGGCTGGCTGGCTGGCTGGCTGGCTGGCTGGCTGGCTAACAATATAATGTTGCGCCGTCTTCGGCGGTGTCAAGCATTCTCGCAAAATTTCAAGCATTTCGAATTCTCCTTTCCGTTATAGCGGGTGACAGCACCGCTTCAGACAGGCCGGAGCTTTCCACTCCCACCCGACCACAAGTTGATGCTAACCCCAACGCCTAAAATCGTCAAACGGTTTTCTTAAACGAGGTTTTTCGGTCAGCCAGAATTCGGGGAGCTGCCGAGCACAAGGCCCAGCCGAATCGCCAAGTCTCCGGTGGCATCACGCCGGTTACGGAGGGTTATTGTCCGCCCGAATAAACCCGAACGTAGTCTACTTCCATGGTTGCCGGAAATTCGGTCGTCGAGTCGGGCGGGCCGGGCAAGGTACCGCCCACGGCGACGTTGAAAATGATGTAAAAAGGCTGGTCGAAGGGCGCCGGGAAGTCGGCGGCGGTCGAGAACCAGTTGCTTTGGGTGGCGTAGAGCGTATCGTCGACGTACCAGCGCATTTCCCGCTCGTCCCATTCGAGGGCGTAGACGTGGAATTCCGCCGTGGCGCTGCCTTCGACCTCGTGCCGGTTGCCGGATTGTCGGTTGTTGGGCCAGGCGCCGCCGTAATGGAGCGTGCCCAGCACCCGGTTGCCGCCGCCCCCGCCGAGATTGACCGCCTCCATGATGTCGATTTCGCCGGATGCGGCCCAGCCGCCATAGGCGTTTTCCTGTGGCAGCAGCCAGAACGCCGGCCAAATGCCCTGTCCCGCCGGCAACCGAATGCGCGCTTCTATGCGTCCGTAGCGGAAGGCGAAGCGGTCGCGGGTATTGATGCGGGCGGAAGTGTATTGAAAACCGCCTTGTTGTTGTCGCCGCGCGGTGATGAGCAGGTTTCCGTTTTCGATACCCGCGCTGTCCGGCAGATACCATTGCAATTCGTCGTTGCCCCAGCCGGGAATCGAGTATTGGCTGCCGTCGCCCGTCTCGAAGAACCAGCTTGCCGGGTCGAGTCTGGCGCCGTTGAATTCATCGCTCCAGACCAAGCGCATTTCTCCGCCGGGCGCAACCGGCGCATTTTCGGCGACGATCAGGGTCGGGTTGTCGACGTTCGCGTTCGGCCCGTCTTGGACCGGCGCTTCAGCGCCGAGATCGACTGATTCGGCATCGACTACGACCGGCGGCAGCGCGGCGAAGGCCGCGCCGCTCAATTGCAGGCTGACCGCGGTGACGAGTTCGTCGCAATCAACTCGCGCCGCGCCACCGCGGACATCGGCGGGCAGACTGATTTCATCGGCGAGAAACTTCAGCCCCACCGATTTCGGCGGGACTTCGTAGGCCAAAGTATCCACGGTATTGCCTGCCGCGTCGGCGAATCCCAAGCGGCAATTGGCCAGCGAGTCGGAGTCGTTGCTTACCAGGACCGCGACCGGGCCGTCCTGCCCGAGCACGGGAAACTGAAAGCCGCCCCCGGCTTGGGACGGAGTCACGAAACTCATTCCGACGGTTCGGCCCTCCGAGGTCAGCGAGATGACACCCTGGGCCACCACCGGTTGCGAACATTCCAGCTTGGCGTAGCCGAAAGCGATCAAACCCGTGCCGCCGCTGGCGAGCGACGCCAAGCCACCTTCGGCGTCGAGCACGAAGTCGAGAGCGCTTCCGACAGCCGCCGCATCGTCAGCGCCGGTAAAACGACCGTCGAGACCGTTTCCTTGCAGCGTCAGACCGCAACGGCTGGGCGAATCCGAGACGTTCGTGGCGAACAGCCGGGTTTGCCAGCCGTCACCGTCAATGACGAGGGGAAAGTTGTGAATCAGACCCGCACGCTCATCGCCCACCAAGGCTGTGGCTGGCAGCGCCGGAACGATCATCATGGCCAATATGCGAACAGCAATTCTCATGGTGTCACATCCGGTCAGTAGAGAATCGCCGATATGCAATGACCCTTCAAGCGATTCAGCCAACTTTCCGGAGCAGGCCCCGCTTTGGATTCATTTTCAATCCGTGACCGGCTGGATACTTTGCGCCTGTTTCGGAAAGTGTGCCGTCCCCGTGCTCCGGGCCCGGCCAGGGAGTCGGCAATCGTCCGGTGAACTCGCAGTCTCCCATCAGTACTTCGGCCACGCCGCGGCCCTCGGCGCCCGGCAGCCAGCCCGCGACAAACGCCGCCGACGCCTCGAGTTCCTCATTGACGATCAGCGGCCGGCCCGAGACCAGCACGGTGACTACCGGAATGCCCTTGGCGGCGATGTTGCGGATGCAGGCGAGATCCTCGGGATGAACTTCCGAGTGCACGAGAGTGCTCGCATACGCCTCGAGCGGATTCATCAAGCCATTGATCCTGGAGCCGGCTTCGACGAAAAGATGATCGCCCTGGCGGATGTCGCCATGACCTTCGGCGTAAGGCTTTTCGCCGATGACCACGACCGCGACGTCATGCCGCTCCGGGTCGGCGTCGCCGCCGTCGAGGCCTTCGCTGAGTTCGGCGTTCGGCGCCAGCGCCCGGATTCCCTCCCAGATCGTCTCGCCGCTGATCGTGTCGTTGCCCGTCTCGCCTTGCCAGCTCACGGTCCAGCCGCCGCATTGATGGCCCAGGTTGTGGGCGTTCTTTCCGGCCACGAGGATTCGCTGTCCGCGTTTCAACGGCAGCGCCTCCCGTTCGTTCTTGAGCAGCACCTGGGATTGCCGGGCCGCCCGCCGCGCGAGCTTCCGGTGGGCGGCGCAGGCGAAGTCGCTGTTGCCGATGCCGGGCCGTTTCGCGGGACGCGCCATGTCGAACAGCCCGTAACGCAACTTGGTGCGCAGGATGCGGCGCACGGCGTCGTCGACTCTGGCGATGTCCACGCGACCTTCGAGCACCTGCCGCTCGAAGGTGTCGATGAATTCCTTCCAGCGCTCGGAAATCATGAACATGTCGAGGCCGGCGTTCACCGATTTGCGGATTGCCGCGCCGTAGTCTTCGTCGAGGTAGTCTATGCCATCCCAGTCGGACAGCACGATCCCGTCGAAGCCGAGTTTTTCCTTGAGCAATTCGGTAATCAGGAAACGGTGGCCGTGGCATTTGTCGCCGTTCCAACTGTTGAAGGATACCATGACGCTCATGACGCCTTGCGCAAGCGAGGGGTGATACGGCGCGACATGGGTCGCTTCGAGGTCTTCCCGGGACAGCGTAGTCTCGCCCTGGTCCATGCCTTGCCAGGTGCCGCCGTCGCCAACCCAATGCTTGACGCAGCCGATGACGCCCACTTCCTGCAAGGCCTTCGCGTAACTCGCGCCGAGCGTGGCGACGAGTTCGGGATCGCTGCCGAAACTCTCGTAACTGCGCCCCCATTTGCAATTCTGCACGACGGAAAGCGCGGGAGCGAAATTCCATTCCAGCCCGCTGGCGAGGATTTCCCTGGCCGTGGCGCGGGCGACTTCGGCGACGAGTTCCGGATCGCCCGCGGCGCCGAGACCGATGTTATGGGGAAATATCGTGGCGCCCTTGAGATTGCCGTGACCATGCACCGCGTCGACACCGACGAGTATCGGGATGCCCGGGCTATCCTCGTCTCCCACCGCCGCCTGCCAGTACGCGTCGTTCATGGCGACCCAGTCTTCCGGGGCGTTGTTGCCCGGATGAGAGCCGCCACCGCACAGAATCGCGCCGAGAGCATGGTTCTTCACGTCATCCGGCGTTATCGAAAGCCGTTCGGCCATCGTCATCTGGCCGATTTTCTGGCGCAGCGTCATACGCTCCAGCCAGGCGGAAAGAATCCCTTCCCGATCCATATCCACATCCGACATTTGCAATTTCTCCGGACTACTTAATTTTGGTCGACATAAAAAGGAATGTTCGCGTGGGCGACCCGCCCCTGACCGTCGCCGACATAAACGAACAGGCGGTAGGCGCCGGGGCTTGCCGGCGCCCGCAAATTGATTTCGGGCCGCGCCGGGTCCGCTATCAGGCCGTCGAGTTCCGGCGGGATATCTTCCGGGTCGCCTCCGGTCTGGGTCGCCGTGCTTTCTTCCATCACGCGCCAGTCGAAAATCAGGCCGTCGCCGTCGAGGTCTTCCGCGCTGACCGCCGCGGCATATTCCTGTCCCGCCGCCAGCCGTATGTTCTCGGCCGCCCGCTTGCCTTCGAGCCGCATATCCCCGAGCAGCGGAGCGCGATTGTCCGGCCATTGCCCGGTCCATATCCGATGCATCACGTCCACGGCCTGGGTGCTGCGCCCGTCGGCGGTGAAAACGCCGTACCAGGTCGGCGTGCGTTCCTGCTTCTGCCCCCAAAGAAACGCGTAATTGCCGATCAGCCGGCCTTGCATCGGCGCGAGCATTTCCTCGTAAGCGCTGCTGTAGACGTCCGCCTTGGCCGAGCTGTTCAATTCGACGGGCGCGCCCCATTCGGTCAGCGGCACTTCCCAATGGCCGATGGTGCCCCATTCGGTGATCATCAGCGGCATTTCCGGATCGACTTCCGCCAGCATGAGCGGCAAGTCGTACACCGCGCCATAGACCTGAACGCTGAGAAAATCCAGGTCCGGCGCCCGCTGTTGAATCACCCGCGCGAGATCCCCCCACATGCCCGCGGTGGTCGTCGTGGTGGGATGGTGCGGGTCGAGTTCGTGAATCATGCGCGAGATGTCGTTGATTGCGTCGTATACGCGCGGATTCTCGTATTCGAGGTTCATTTCGTTGCCGATGATCCAGGCGAGCAGGGCGGGATGGTCGCGATAACGCAGCACGATTTCCCGCGCTTCCTCAAGCTGCCGCGCCACGGCTTCTTCATCGTCGTAGTCGAAGCCGTGCCGCTCGCGGACGATTTCGATGCATAGCGCGACCGTGAGGCCAAGCTCGTGCGCGATATCGAGCACGCTGCCGTCGCCGGGCCGCCAGGTGCGCACCGAATTGGCGCCGTTCGCGGCGAGCGATTCCAGATCGCCCAGAGTCTCGGCGCCCGCGCCTCTTACGTGATAAGGCTCGCCACCGCGGTAAAGCATGAAATTGCCCGGTTCGCCGCGAATCTCGACGGGGATGGGTCCGTCCTGGGCTGCCACGCCCGCGCTTAGACCCGCGGCGCAGACGAGTCCGGTCAATCGTGCTTGCAATCTGTTCATGATCCGCTCCTCGCGGCCAGTGTCCGCTCAAGTTCTTCCAGCGATTTGCCTCGAGTCTCTGGCATGATCCTGACGAGAATGGCGAGTCCGGCTACCGCCACGATTCCGTAGACGAGAAAGGTCAGGCTGCTGCCGAAAGTTGCGAGTTCCCACGGAAACAGCATTTGCACCAGGAAGCTGACGCTGGAATTCACCAGGCCGACGAAGGAGATCGCCGCCGCCCTGACATAATTGGGGAAAAGTTCCGCGAACAGCACCCACATGATCGGCCCGACCGAGAATGCGAAACAGGCGACGAAGCCCAGGATTCCGGTTAGCACAAGGGCCGTATCGACTTCTATCGCCTCTGCGACGAGTTCCGATTCGAGACCGCCGGCGTCGCCTATGCCCGCCGCGGAAAGCGCGGCCCGCAAGGCGTTTTCGTCATCGAACTGCCGGCCCGCGAGCGGCTCGAGCGCGGCTCTGGACCCCGCATCCGCGACCGCGGCGACCGACTCTTCGCTCAATTCGTAAGTGGCCTGGTTGAAAGTCCAGGAGAGCAGCAGCATGAAGACGGCGATGCCGGCCAGACCCGCGAACAACAGCGGCTTTCTGCCGAGCCGGTCGATGCACAGGATCGCCACGATCGTGAACAGCAGATTGACCAGTCCCACGAGGACGGCCTGCAAGAAGGCGGCGTCGTTGCCGATGCCGCTTTGCTCAAAAATCATCGGCGCGTAGAAGAACACCGCATTGATGCCGGTTGCCTGTTGCACGATGCCGATGGTCAGGGCGATCAGCAACACGAGGCGAAGATGCGGGCGCAGCAACTCGGCGAAGCCGGCCGGCGCGCCGGATTCCTCGGCGGCAAGGCTGGCTTCGATCGCCGCATGCTCGCGTTCGCCGCCTGCCACGCCGTTGATTCGAACCAGAGTCTTGAGCGCTTCGCTTTCGCGGCCGCGCAATTGCAGCCAGCGCGGGCTTTCGGGAACCCATTGCAATGCGATGAAATAAAGCGCGGCCGGCAAGGTTTCCACGCCGAGCATCCAGCGCCACATGTGTTCCGGGCGGATCAGCGGGTAACCTTCTCCGGACCATTGCAACAACAGGTAATTACTGAAGAACGCGGCCGAGATTCCGATCACGATATTGAGCTGGTTGAGAGATACGAGGCGACCGCGGATAGCCGCCGGGGCGACTTCGGCGATATACATGGGCGCAACGATCAAGGCCGCCCCGACGGCGAAGCCCCCGACCATGCGCGCGAACACAAGCCAGAAATAACCGGGCGCAATGGCGCAACCAAATGCGGAAACCAGAAACAAAAGCGCCGCGGCCTTGAGTACGCCGACGCGGCCGATGCGATTGCTCAAGGGGCCGGCGACCAACATGGCCAGGGTTGAGGTAAGAGTCAGGGAGGCAACGGCCCAGCCGAGTTGAATCTCGTTCAACTGGAACTCGTCTTCGATGAACCCCACGACGCCTGAAATTACCGAGGCGTCGAAGCCCATCAGGAATCCGCCCAACGCAGCGCTCAGGCTGGTCAGCCAGATATAGGCGCCGCCTCCGTTCGCGGCCCGGGTTTGCTCTGCCGACATGTGGGAATCCCGAAAATATCTTCAGGCCCCTCTATTACCAGCAAGCTGACAGCGTTGTCAATGCAAGTCGGTCAAACTGTTAGCCCAAAGCAGTAATGTCCCCTTTGCGCAAAGCTAAAGTGTCCCCTTTTTCTGTGAGGAGGGGTTGTCTTGTCGAGCGCGGAGGTGCTGTTGAGCATGCGGGAGTCGGATCGGGCGGGCGTGATCCGTGATGTGGTGGAGAAGCGCCTGACGCGGCGCGAGGCGGCGTTGCGGCTCGGGTTGAGCGTGCGCCAGGTGAAGCGCCTGACGGCGCGCTACCGGGAGCGCGGCGCGGCGGGTCTGGTGTCGGGCCGGCGGGGCAAGCGGCCGAACAACGCGATCGACCCGGCGGTGCGCCGTGCGGCGCTGGACCTGGTTCGTGAGCGCTACCCGGATTTCGGTCCGACCTTCGCTTGCGAGAAGCTGGTGGAGGCGCACGGTTTCAAGCTGTCGGCGGAGACGCTGCGGGGCTGGATGATCGAAGACGGGCTGTGGCGGCCGAAGGCGCGGCGTGATGTGCAAGTGCATCCGAGCCGGCCGCGCCGGGATTGCCTGGGCGATCTGGTGCAGATCGACGGTTCGCCGCACGACTGGTTCGAGGACCGGGGGCCACGGTGCGCACTGATCGTGTACGTGGACGACGCGACGTCGCGATTGCTGGCGATGGGGTTCTGGCCGGCGGAGACGACCGAGGCCTACATGGAGACGACGCGGGCGCATCTGGCGGCCCACGGGCGTCCGGTGGCGTACTACTCGGACCGCCACAGCATATTCCGGGTGAACTTGCGGGACCGGGAGGACGAGTTGACACAGTTCGGGCGGGCGCTGGGGACGCTGGACATCGCGCCGGTCCATGCCGGCAGTCCGCAGGCCAAGGGCCGGGTCGAGCGGGCCAACAAGACGCTGCAGGACCGGCTGGTGAAGGAGATGCGGCTGCGGGGCATCTGCGGCATCGAGGCGGGGAACGCCTACCTGCCGACGTTCATGGCGGACTACAACCGGCGTTTCGGCGTGGCGGCGCGCAACCCGGCGGACGCGCACCGGGCGGTGCTGCACGATGCCCGGGAACTGGACCTGATCCTGTGCGAGCAGCACGGGCGCAAGCTGACGAAGAACCTGTCGATCAGCTTCGAGGGGAACACCTACCAGGTGACCGGGCAAGGCCGGGGCTACCGGCTGCGGGGCGCCGCGGTGACGGTGTGCAAGGGCTGGGACGGCGCGGTGACCGTGCTGCGCGACGGACGCGAGTTGCCGGTCAGACTGCTTGCCGAGGGCGGGACGCCGCTGCCGGTCGAGGACGGGAAGAGCGTGCGGTCGCGGGTGGACAGGGCCAAGGCGCGGCAGCGGTCCCGGCCGGACTGGAAGCCGCCGCCGGACCACCCCTGGCGGCGTTCGCTCAAGACCGGCGCGGGGGCGGCCGCCGGCTAGCCGCGGCGCGGCCTTGCGCTCCGGTCGCTACGCTCCCTGCGCGCAAGGCCGAAGGGGACATCTCTGCTTTGGAGAAAAGGGGACATTTCTGCTTTGCTTTGACATGCAAGTCGGTCAAACAAGCGAATTTGTGTCAATTGAGAGAGGCCGTTGATTCCCTGATGACCACTTCACACTCGAACGGCGCTTCGGGGATTGCCGTGGCGCTGCCGTCGAGCTTGTCGATAAGCAGGCCCGCGGCCGTTTCGGCCATCTTTATGATGGGTTGCCGAACCGTGGTCAACGGCGGCCAGATGCGCGAGGAAAACCGGGTGTCGTCGAATCCCGCGATGGAAAGATCGCCGGGCACGTTCAGTCCCCGCCCCCGCGCTTCGAAGATCACGCCGGCGGCCATGTCGTCGTTGCTCGCGAGGACTGCGCTCGGAGGCCGCGGGAGATCGAGCAGTCGGGCCGCCGCGGCCTGGCCCGAATCGAAATCGAAATAGCCCTGCCGCACCAGGCGCGCCGAATAAGGCAGGCCATGTTTCTTCAGCGCCTGCCGGTACCCGGCAAATCGCTTGGCGCTCGCGCCATGGTCGGGATGCCCCTTGATGAAGCCGATGTCCCTGTGTCCCTGGCCGATCAGCAACTCGGTAAGCGAAAAACTCGCCGCCTCGTCGTTGCAGAGAATGTTTATCTCCTCCGGCGCCGGTTCCCGCGGCGTAATCGCCGCGAAGGGAATCTTCATTTCCCGCAGCAAGCCAGACACTTCGGGCAGATCGCCCAAAGGGGCGGGCAGCACGAATCCCTCCACGCGCGCGTTCAGGGCGAACTGCCTGATGTGTTCGACGATTTCGGGATCGGGCAAGGTCAGCGGCCGCAACAGCAAGGTGTAACCCGCCGGCTCGCAAATTCGCAACGCGCCATTGAACAGGTCGTTCAGGTAGCTGAACTCCTGCGCGTTTTCGTAGATCAGGCCAACCACGCGAGAACGCTTGCCGCCAAGCTCGCGGGCAGCGGCATTGGGCAGGTAACGCAACTCCTGCACCGAGCGCAGCACCTTGTCCCGGGTCCGCTGCCGCACGTTGGGTTCGTTGTTGACCACGCGCGAAACGGTCTTGATGGATACGCCCGCGCGCCGGGCGACATCAAAGATCGTTGCCTTGGTCCGTTCCGGGGTCATCCGGGAGTCACCGCCAATTCGGGAACCAAACATTCTACACGACTTCCCGAAAGCCCCTGTTCGAACAACCGTCGGTTCCGCACAATGTAAGTCGCCGTCGGGTGGCAGGTGGTTCAGCGGGCGTGCGAGGCAGGGATGCCGAGCCCGAAGCCTACAGGGACGTATTCACGGCGTCCGCTGAACCACCTGCCACCTGACGGCGACGGATCGAAGCCACAAACCTGCGGGAGTCTCAGCGCACTTCGGCAATCAGCATCGACCGCGGCGGCAACACGAGTTCGCCGTTCGCGATCGAACCCTGCGGCGCCTTGACGACGTCGAGCCTCTCCAGTTGCCGGCCATGCAACGCATCGAGTTGTTCGAGCCCGACCGCGCGCTCCTCACCGTTCAGATTGAAGCTGAGCAGCAGCGTCTGTTCGTCCGCGGAGCGGGAGAAGGTCAGGACATCCTGTTGTACCGGCAGAAAGTCGAGGGCGCCATGGAGCAGCGCCGGTTGACGCTTGCGGAAATGCAGGAACGCCCGAATGCACTCGTAAACGGAATCGGGGTCGCCCTGCTGCCGATCGGCCGCCAGCGCAAGGTGGCGCTGGTCCAGGGGCAGCCAGGGACTTGCGCTCGAAAATCCCGCGAACGGCGCATGCTGCTGCCAGGGCATGGGTGTGCGGCAGCCGTCCCGGCCCTTGTAGACCGGCCAGAAATTGATCCCGTAGGGATCCTGCAAGCGCTCGAAAGGCACCTCAGCTTGCGGCAATCCGAGTTCATCGCCCTGATAAATGCACACGGCGCCGCGCAGGCTGCCGAGCAGGATCGAAAACAGCTTCGCCGACCGCGCGTCCGGTTCGTTGCCGGTCCAACGGCTTGCGACGCGTTCGACGTCGTGATTGCCGATCGCGAAGCAGCACCATCCCCCGTCGGCTTTTTTCTGCAAGCCTTCCAGCGTCCGCTTGATGGCGCGGGCCGAACCGTCCGGTCCCATCAGATCGAAGCTGTAGGCCATATGCAGCCGCCGGTCTCCCCGGGTGTACTCGCCGATCACTTCCGCCGAACGTTCCGAACCGATTTCGCCCAGGGCCACCGCGCCGTAGCGGTCGAGCAACTGTCGAATCTCCTCAATGTACAGCAGGTTGTCGGGGTGGGTATGGTCATGGATATGGGTCTGCATGGCATAGGGTGAAGCGGCCTGCCCCCCCGCGAGAAATTCGTTCCGGGATTTCGAAATCGGCGGGTTGTCGCGCAATTTCGGGTCGTGCATGCAGAAATTCACCGCATCCAGCCGAAAGCCGTCGACGCCGCGCTTGAGCCAGAACTCGAGGTTTTCGAGCCCGGCCCGGCGCACGGCTGGGTTGTGGCAATTCAGGTCCGGCTGACTCGCCAGGAAATTGTGCAGGTAGTACTGCCCGCGGCGCGGTTCCCATTGCCAGGCGCCGCCCCCGAAAACCGAGAGCCAGTTGTTGGGCGGGCTGCCGTCGGGTTTGGCGTCGGCCCAGACGTACCAGTCGGCCTTGGGGTTGTCGCGGTCCTCCCGGCTTTCGAGAAACCATGAGTGGCGATCGGAGGTGTGACTCAGCACCTGGTCGATGATGATGCGGATGCCGCGCCCGTGGGCTTGCGCGAGCAGGGCGTCGAAGTCATCGAGATTGCCGAACAGCGGATCGACGGCGCGATAATCGCTCACGTCATAGCCGAAGTCCTTCATTGGCGACTTGTAGAAGGGCGAAATCCAGATCGCATCGACGCCGAGCGCCTCGATATAGTCCATGCGGCGCGCGATGCCGCGCAGATCGCCCGTGCCGTTGCCGTTGCTGTCCTGGAAACTGCGCGGATAGATCTGATAGATCACGGCGTTGCGCCACCAGTCTCCGACCGCGCCGCATTTCTGTTCCCGGGGGGTTGGCGGCGCAACGGTTCGCGGCGAATGGCTGTTTTCGGCGTGCTTCAGTTCCATATTCCAAGGGTTCTCTCTACGTCCGCATTGAGTATATTTCCAAAGACGGCGCCTGCGACCGGGCTGCAATCGTATTCATTGCGCGGGCTTTTTGAATTGGGTGGCACCTTATGTTAATCCTTTCGGCCATGCGCGACGTTTCAATTCTCATCGTTTTGCTCGCGGTTTTGCTCACTTTGGCAGCTTGCTCCGGGGACCAGCCGGCGACCGCGCGGGACGCCGAAACCACGGCCCCGGAAGCCGAAATTTCCGCCGCTTCGAATCCGCTGCCGATCGCAGGCCCCGAGGCCTGCGCCGCCGGTTCCGGTCCACTGTTGCATGTCGCCTCTCCCGACTGGAGCGAACAGGTCATCTACATGCTGATGATCGATCGCTTCGACGACGGCGATCCGACGAACAACGACCAGGGCTACGGCGAATACGACCCCAGCCAGCCCAGCCACTTCAGCGGCGGCGACTTTCAGGGCGTGATCGATCGTCTCGATTATCTCCGCTCCCTGGGCGTTACCGCGGTGTGGGTTACGCCGCCGCTGTACAACCAGTGGTGGAGCACGCCGTATCAGGCCACCGGCTGGCACGGCTATTGGCCGGTGCATTTCCAGCAAGTCGATCCGCATTACGGCACGCTAGACGACTACAAGCGCCTGTCCCATGAATTGCATTGCCGCGGGATGTATCTGATCCAAGACACCATCGCCAATCACGTCGGCAACTTTTACGCCTACGAAGGCGAATACGACCCCGACGACACAGCCGCGGGATTCTACCTGCTGGAGCCGGATTCCCACCAGCCGGCGCCCGTGCAATACCCTTTCAACATGATCGACCGGCTCAATCCCGAACATTTCGCGGCGGATATCTACCACTGGACACCGCCAATCACGGACTTTGCCAGCCTCCACCAGGAACACTACTACTCGCTCGGGCATGTCGGCGACGTCAATACCGAGAATCCCGTGGTGATCGCGAAGTTCAAGGAGATTTACAAGTTCTGGATCGACGAAGCAGGGGTGGATGCATTCAGAATGGACACCGTCTCCCTGGTTCCGTTCCCGTTCTGGAACAGCTTCCTGCGCGACGACGACGGCATCTACGCCCATGCCCGCAGCAGAGGCAAGGAATATTTTCTCACTTTCGGCGAGGCGACCGCGGTGTCCGACCCGTACGATGACGCCGGGGAACGCCGCGTGGCCGCTTACCTCGAAACCGACGGCCAACTCGGCCCGAACTCGATGCTGAGCTACCCCTTGTATTACGGCATCAACCGGGCCCTGGCCCGAGGCGGACCTTCCGCGGCACTCGGCTACCGCCTGGAACGGCATATGCAGAACTATCCGGACCCGTTCACGATGCCGATTTTCATCGACAATCACGATACGGCAAGATTTCTGGCGGCCGGGCACCCGGCGGCTTTCCGGCAGGCGCTTGCGCTGCTGTTCACGATTCCGGGCATCCCCATCGTTTACCAGGGCACGGAGCAAGCGCTGCCGGAATCGCGCATGGCCATGTTCGCCGGCGGCTACCGCAACCCGGAAGGCTCGTTCGACGAGAACTCCGAACACTTTCAGTACCTTCGGCGGCTGACCGCCCAGCGCGCGGAACATCCCGTGTTCACCCGCGGCGGCCTTGAAGTGCTCGCGTCCGAGTCCGCCGGTCCGGGGGTGCTGGCCTACCGGCGCGAATACGAGGGCGAGAGCGTGATCGTCGTGCTGAACACCGCCAATCACAGCGCCTTCGCCCATCGTCTCAACGTGGGCGCGCCGCCGTTTCAGCGACTGGAGGAACTGTTCGCCGAGTCTTTTGCTGAACCTGGGGCGCAACCCGCGGTTACCGGCGCGGACGGACGCCTGAGTCTGCGGCTGCCGCCGAGGGCGGCTGTAGTGCTGCGGACCACCGGCGAGACGGTGTCGTCCGGCGAATCAGCCGCGGAAATGGAGATCGTCGTCAATTCCGCCGAAATCGAAGGCGCCGTGTTGACCGAAGATTTCGAACTGACGGGCAGGGTCAGCCGCGGCAACGCGCCATTGCAGTTGATCCCGAACGGCAACTTCGACCGCGTGACCGAATTCACCGCGGACGATCAGGGCGAATGGCGGGTCGAAGTACCCGTTCGCGACCTCGGTGAATCGTCCCATTTCCTGCAGGTGTATTCGGCAGAATCGGATAGCTTGTCCGAGCGCGTCAATTTTACGACCCGGGTAACGGATGCGGTGCTGTCGGCCGCGATCGCCGACGATCCCGACGACGCCTACGGCCCGACCGGACAGTATGTGACTCCGCAGCACCCCGATAGCGCGCGGCAGCGCGAGATCGAAGCGGTAAGCGCGCGAACCGCCGGACGCAACCTCGAACTTTCCTTGACCATGGCGGAGATCACTACGCCCTGGTTGCCGCCCTACGGTTTCGACAACGTTCTGCTCACCATTTTCTTCGACCTGCCTGATCGCGAAGGCGCGACGGTGCTGCCCCTGCTCGACGCCAGCGCGCCGGAATCGATGGATTGGGATCTCGCGCACTTCGCCCGCGGCTGGGACAGCTATACCTATCTCGCATCGGGCAGCGACGCGAATCGGCAGGGCGACAAGCTCGGCGTCTCGCCCCTGGTGGGCGCCGACCGGGACAGCCGCGCCATCACCCTGTTCTACGAAGGGGACGCGCTCGGAGTCGATGACTGGACGGGAAGCCGCATCTACGTGACCACATGGTCGTCAACAGCCGAGGGCGACTATATCGACTTCCGCCCCGAGCCCGCGGACTGGTTTTTCAGCGGCGGCGAGCCCGGCGACCCGAAAATCCTCGACGACGCATTGCTGGAACTTAGTCAGCCATGAATTGTACCGACTGTCATCCTTAAGGAGATTCCGCGACTGCGCGCGTAATGACGGAGAGGAAATACCTGTCATTCCGCGCGAAGCGAAGTCGCAGAATCTCAACGGGAGAACTCAAATGAATCGAACGCTCAAACTACACTCGCTCGCTTTCTTTGCGCTCGCGCTCGCCGGCGCGGCCGCGACCGCAGAGCGGCCGCCGAATATCGTGTTGCTCGTGGGCGACGATCACGGCTATCCCTACTTCGGCTTCATGGGCGACGACATTGTCGTCACGCCCTCGATGGACGCCCTCGCCTTCGGCGGAACGACGTTCTCCCACGCCCACGTCACGGCGACCTATTGCCGCCCGTCGCTGCGCACGCTGATCACGGGCCTGCATCCGGTGCAATACGTTCTGCGCGAAAACGAGATCGTCGAACAGCGGCGGAACGAAGACGCCGACTACGTCTCATTGGGCGACAGGGAGAGGGGCCTCTGGGACCAGGTCGAAAAGGCCGCGGCCATGCGCGAGTTCGACACGTTGCCGAAGCTGCTCGGCGAGGTCGGCTACGTGAGCTGGCAGGGCGGCAAGTGGTGGGAGAACAACTATCGCAACGGCCACTTCACCGAAGGCATGAGCGAGGGCTGGGACATGTCGGCCTACGGCGGCGACACCTTTTTCGAGGAACTGATGGGCGCCAACGGCAACGATCTGGTTCGCGAGACGATGGAGCCGGTATTCGATTTCATCGACCGCAACCGGGAACAGCCGTTCTTCATCTGGTTCGCGCCCTCGCTGCCGCACGTGCCCTTCGACGCGCCCTACACCTATCGCAAGTATTACCAGGACATGGACATCTCGGAGTCGGCCAAACTCTACTATTCCAACGTGACCTGGTGGGACGACGGCGTCGGCCGGCTGCTCGACCACATCGAGAGCCACGGCCTGATGGACGATACGCTGTTCGTCTACATCAGCGACAACGGCTGGGAGCAGGAAGCCGAAGTCGAATACAAGGTGGACGAAAACGCGACCATCGCCGACGATCTGCTGCTCGGCAACGGCGGCCACCTGGGCAAGAACGGGCTCTATGACATGTCTTTCCGCTCGCCGCTGGTGTTCCATTGGCGGGGGCACATACGCCACTCGTTCAACACCTCAAGCCTGATCTCGTCGATGGACATTTTCCCCACGATCCTCGATCTCGCCGGGGCCGAGATTCCCGGAGGCCTGCCCGGCAACTCGCTGCTGCCGTTGATCGAAGGACGCTCGATGCCGGAGCGGACGCATCTAATCGGCTACACGGACAACCGGCGTTCGTCCACAACGCCCATGGGGGAACGCGCCGAAGGTTATTCGGTGCGCACGCACCGCTGGCAGTTCATATGGTACGCGGACACCGACGAAAAGGTGCTTTACGACGTCACGGTCGACCGCATGGCGGAACACAACCTCACGGACGACTATCCCGAACTCGTGGCCGAATTCCAGGCGCTCATCGAAGACTGGAAAGTCGAAGTCGGAATGGCGGAAGCAATCCCCATCTACGAGTAGCGACGAGCTGGGGCTTCGATCCGTCGCCGCTGGCTGGCAGGGGGTTTAGCGGACGCCGTAAATACATCCATGTAGGCTTCGGGCTCGGCGTCCTGCCTCGCACGCCCGCTAAACCCCCTGCCAGCCAACGGCGACTCACGCTGTGCTAGTCCCGACGAAGTCACACCCACGTCATTCTGCGCGAAGCGAAGCGCGGTGACTCAGGGCATCCATGCCCTTCGCCCCTTCGGGGCAGCGCTACGCGCTGTCCAAAATGGCAATCCTGCCATTTTGTCGCAGAATCTTGTTGGGATTACTCTCAGCGTCGCAGGATTCGTTCCATTTCTTCGTCGGCGGCTTGTAAGGCTGATCGTGCGTCCATTTGTCCTGTTGACGTCAGTTCCAGCGCGGTGTCGAGTTGTTCGAAGACCATGAAGGTGACGCGTGTCGTCGGCACTTCGGCGCCGAGTCCTGCCTGTCTCAGATAGACGTTCAAGGTGGTGTCAGCGGCGATTTCCGGGTCGTCCGCGAGTGCGCGAAGCGACGGTATCAGGTAGGTTTCGAGCGCGAATTCCTTCTGCACTTCGTAGGAGGACAGCCACTGGGCAAGTTTGACCGCTTCCACCTTGTTCGCGCTCTGCTTGGACACGCTCCAGCCGAAAACGCTGAACATCGGCCCCATGCGCAGGCCAGTCTCGGACATGACCGGCATGACCGACACGCCCAGGTCGAGCCCGGCGGCCAGATAGGCGTTCCAGTTCCAGGAGCCGTCAAGCACCATCGCGGCCCTCGATAGCTGGAATTGCGTCGACATGTTCTCAATGCCGACGCTCGAAGCCGCAACGCCATGTACGCGTTCGAGATCCAGGAACCATTCCAGCGCCTGCGCGGAACCCGGCGAATCGAGCGTGGGGTTGTCTGCGGAGTCGAACAGAGTCGCGCCGAAACCCGAAAGGAATGGAATAAACCAATAGGACCACTTTAGCGGCACCGAGAAGCCGAGCGTATCGTCGCCGGTCAAAGCTTTCGCGGCGGCGATCAGGTCGTCCGTAGTCCAGTCGTCGCGCGGATAGTCCACTCCGGCCGCATCGAACAGGGCCTTGTTGTAAATAAGCGCAAGCGTTCCCTGACTCACCGGAATCGCATACAGCGAATCTCCGTAGCGCATCGCGTTCAGCGCGCGCGGTTCGAAACGCGACCGCTGCACCGGCGTCAGATGAAACCGGAGATCCTCAAGCAGTGGCAATCCCTCGACCGAGATGTGACCGATCCTGCCGAGTTCCGTATCCGACAACCGCACCAGATCCGGCGCCTCTCCACCTTGCGAAGAATTGATAAATTGCTGCAGGTTCTGCAGATAAGGAATTCGCACCGGCTCAACGGCTATGTCCGGGTGCGCAGCCTCAAAAGCCGCCACTGCATCCAGAAAAATCCACTCATCGACGCTGTTGGCCCCAAAAGTGTGCCAGACTTCGAGACTCCCCGCCTCGCTGTCGGCGCCCAGACCGGGAAGCGAAGCAGACAGCACCGCAATAAGTAACGCCGTCGCGCTGAATGCCGGCAACCTACCGGCCGTGGCGTGGCAAATTGTGTCGCTGCACGTCACCATGACGAATCATACTAACATCGAACAGAGACTCTGCGACTTCGAGCAGAATGACGTGTATTTGATGTCGTCGGGACTAGCACTGCGTGAGTCGCCGTTGGCTTGCAGGGGGTTCAGCGGGCGTCCCCGACATGGATGTCGGGGCCGAAGCCTA
The DNA here is from genome assembly GCA_963664805.2 of Pseudomonadales bacterium. GTDB lineage: Bacteria > Pseudomonadota > Gammaproteobacteria > Pseudomonadales > Pseudohongiellaceae > UBA9145. Next base: position 2,427,883 of record OY761612.1, read on the forward strand.
CATGGATGTATTTACGGCGTCCGCTAAACCCCCTGCAAGCCAACGGCGACGGATCGAAGCCACAAACCCACCCTCCAGATCAACGGCCGAACGACATACGCAACGACTCGTAGCCTGTCTGACGCCGGTAGACGTCGCCTCCCTCGTAGCGGGGCTCGCTTTCGACCACTTCCATTTTCAGGCCCTTGCTCGCGATCAGTTCGATCAGCGTCCTGAGCAGCAAGCGCGCGTGGGTCGCGCCGAGGCATCGATGCGGCCCGGCGCCATAGGCCAGATGCGGGTTGCTCCGACGGTCTACGATAAATTTCTCGGGCGAGTCGAAGACCGTTTCGTCGCGATTCGCCGAGGCCCAGCACAACGCGGCCCGGCCATCCGCCGCCACATCGATGCCATGGATATCCGTAGCGCGCGGACAGACCCGGGCGATCATCGTCAGCGGCGAGGCGACGCGGACGATTTCCTCGGCGGCCATGCGCGCCAGCAGCGGGTCGCCACGCAACTTGCGGAGGTCTTCGGCATGCGTGGCGAAGTGCGCGAGCGTCATCGATACCGCGGCGATGACCGTATCCCGGCCGCCGGCAAAGACCAGATTCGCGAAGCCGATCATCTCCTCGCGGGTCAGCGGCCGGCCGCGAAACTTCGCCCGGCCCAGCGCACTGAAAAAATCGTCGCCGTCGGCGCCCTCGGCTTCGACCCGGTCGAATTGACGATGCAGATAACGGTCCAGTACGTTGCCCTTTTCCTCGCTGTGCCCTTCGGGCCCGGCAAAAACGTGCAGGCCCCAGCTTATCCACTCGTCGGCGACCGAGGCGGGCATGCGCAGCAACAGCGCCAGCGCCCGCGATTGCAGCGGCAGCGCGAATTCCCGCACGACCTCCGCGGCGCCGGCGTCCGCGGCCGCGTCGAGCATTCCGTCAATCAGCGCATTCACATCCTCGACCAGGCGCGGCCGGGCGGAAATGTTGAAGAACGGCTGCACGATCGCCCGGTAATCGGTGTGCTCGGGCGGGTCGGTCTCGATGGGCAATTGCCTGACCGCGCGCACGCGTTCCTCGGATGGGATGGGAACGCGGAACGGGGCGTCGGAACTGTAGGTGCCGTAGTCCCGCGCCGCGTCGAGCACGTCCCGGTAGCGGAGAATCATGGGAATTTTTTCGCCCGGGAATTCCGCGTCCAGTACGCCCGTGCGGCGGCGCTCTTCGGCGAAGGGGTCGGTCGAGTCCCAGTCGGCCGGCATGCGCGTCAATCCTCGAAAATGAGCGCAGCGGGAACGGCCAGGTTCACGCGGATTTCGCCGCCTGGCTCGCCGTCCGTACCCTGCGGCCGGTCCGCGGACCGACGGCGCAGCGCCCGGATCCAGCTGCCGCCGGCTTCGAGATGGTAAACCGTGTCGCTGCCCAGGTGTTCCACACCGCCGACGCGGCAAAGCACGTCGCCGGAATTCCCGCCGCCGCCCCCGCCGTCATTGACGACACTGCCGTCCCCGCCGTCATTGACGACACTGCTGTCCCCGCTGTCTATGATTCGAACATCCTCAGGACGAATGCCGAAAATACCTGGGCCGTCCCGTCCGGCCAGATGTTCGGGCAGCGCGAAGCTGAGTTCGCCGGCCGTGAAGACTCCCGCTTTCGCGGCGCCTTCGATGAGGTTCATCGCCGGCGTGCCGAGAAAGGAGGCCACGAAGGAATTCGCCGGGCGGTGGTAGGCTTCGAGCGGTTTCGAACTTTGCTGCAGCTTGCCCTCGGAGAGGATCGCGACGCGGTCGGCCAGGGTCATCGCCTCGACCTGGTCGTGGGTGACGTACAAGGTGGTCGTGCCGTGGGCTTCGTGCAGGCGGCGCAGTTCGAAGCGCATGCGGTTGCGCAACTTCGCGTCGAGGTTGGACAGCGGTTCGTCCATGAGCAGGACCTTCGGGCGGCGCACGAGCGCCCGGCCGATGGCGACCCGTTGCTGCTGCCCGCCGGAGAGTTCCCGCGGCTTCTTGTCGAGCCACTTGTGCAGGTCGAGCATTTCGGCGGCTTCCTCGACCCTGGTGGAAATTTCCCGCGCGTCTACCCGCGCGTCGCCGCGGCCCCGACGCAGGCCGAAAGCGAGGTTCGCGCGCACCGTCATGTGGGGATAGAGGGCGTAGGACTGGAACACCATGCCGAGCCCCCGGGCGCCGGGCGGCAAGTCGTTGACTCGCGACCCGCCGATCCGGATTTCCCCGCGGGTAATGTCCTCAAGACCCGCGAGCAGCCGCAACGCGGTCGACTTGCCGCAGCCGGACGGACCGAGCAGCACCAGGAACTCGCCTTCGCGGATCGTAAGATCCAGCGAGTCGAGGGCAACCGTGCCGTCGTCGTAGATCTTGGTCGTGCCAATAAATTCAACGTCTGACATGTAAACTCTTTCCTTCTTGACTTTGGTTGGCACCATCCCCACCAAACTCGCTTCGCGAGTTTGACTCCCCCTGAAGGGGGAGTGTTGCAACCACCACTCCGAGCAACGCATTCACTCTCCCTCAAGGGGGAGTCAAAACCGCGGAGCGGTTTTGGTGGGGGCAAGCCGACCGGGCCTCACCCCTTCACTGCTCCGCTGCTCATCCCCTGGATAAGGGAGCGTTGGAACAGTACGAACAGGATGACCACCGGGATGCTTACGACGATGCTTGCCGCCGCGAAGTCGCCCCAGAGCTGGTTGGTGGCCGGAATCATCGACGCCAATCCCACCGGCAGCGTATAGGCGTCATTGGAGGTGTTGAACACCAGCGCCAGCAGGAACTCGTTCCAGGCCGTCAGGAACGAGAACAGCGCCGTGATGGCGACCGCCGGCAGCGACAGCGGCAACACCACGAAGAAAAACACTTCGACCCGGTTGCAGCCGTCGAGCAGCGCGGCCTCTTCCAGCGCTCGCGGCACGGCGTCGAAAAAGCCCTTGAGCATCCAGACGCAAAGCGGCAGGGCCGTAACCGAATAGGCGACGATCAGGCCGATGCTCGTATTGAGCAGGCCGAGCGTCTTCATGACCATGAAATACGGCACCAGGATGATGATGCCCGGAAACATCTGGATGAGCATGAAAACGAACATCGCCCCCTTGCGGCCGGCGAACTGGTAGCGGCTGAACGCGTATCCCGCGGGTATCGCGAGCAGCAGGCCGACCAGGGTCGTGCCGAACGCCACGACCAGCGAGTTGCGGGTCCACAGCCAGAAGGCTTCGCCGCCCAGCACCGCGCGAAAATGTTCGAGCGTGAACGCGTCGAAGATGGCGCCGCCCAGGATGTTTCCAGGCGAAATGGAAACATCGAAGATCCAGATCACCGGCGCCACGACCAGCGCCACCGCGTGCAACAGGAACACATGCAGGCCGAAGGCTTCCAGCTTCGGCGCGAGGCGGCGGTTGCGCGCCAGCCCTAGCTCGGCCGCGCGCGCGTCCGAAGCTCCCGCGCACCAGGCGCCGCTGAGTCCGGTCGACAACCAGTAAAGCGACAATCCCGCCGGAATGATGAGCCATGAAACCGCCCAAAGATCATACAGCGACACGTCCCGCCACGACGGGAAGAGCACGCCATGCATAAGTGCGACTGTGGCGAAAATCTGGCTTGTGGTTCTCCTCCATCGTCCGGCGCCGTCCGGTAACCCCATGCACAACAAATTCAGCAGCACAACCGCGGACAAGGTTCCGGACATTCCCCAGACATTGCCGCGCAGCGCTTCCCCGCCGAGGATGAGCACGTTGACCACCACCGCGAAAGGCAACCATACGCGCAGGACACTGATTTCCGCCGGTACATACCACCGCTCAGCCAGCGTCGGCTTGCCGGCGGCGCGGCCCGAAGAATCGTGCGCCACGCCCCTCACGCCACCGCCTCCATGGCGCGGGTGCGTTTCAGGTACGCCCAGGAAAATCCGATCAACACGAGGAAAATCAGCACTGACCAAGCGGCCGCGACCCCGTATTGCCCGTACTCGAACGCGACGGCGAACACATGGGTTATCAGCGTGTCGGTCGCGCCCGGTTCGCCGAAACCGCTGTAGGGATTGCCCCGGGTCAGCAGGTAAATGGTATTGAACGAGTTGAAGGTCCAGATGAAGCCCAGCAGGCTTACCGGCACCAACGTCGACTTCAGGTTCGGGAGGGTCAGGTGGCGAAACTGATCCCAGCGGCTGACGCCGTCGATCTCCGCCACTTCGTACATGCTCGCGGGCAGGGCCTGCAACGCGCCGCTGAAGACCATCATCATGAACGGCACGCCCAGCCAGATGTTCACGAGGATCACCACGGTGCGGGCCGAACCCGCCCCATCGAAGAAATCGATGGCGGTGCCGAGCAGTCCGTTGACGAGACCGTCCGGTTGCAGCATCCCGTTCCAGGCGAGTACCGAGATGTAGCCCGGAATCGCCCACGGCAACAGCAGGATCGTGCGATACGCCATGCGACCCCGCAGTCCGCGGCGATCGAGCGCGACGGCGAGCGCGAGGCCGAGCATGACATGGGCGAGCACGTTGCTGAGGGCCCAGACGAAAGTGAACAGCGTCACGCGCCAGACTCCCGGACCGGCGAAGATCGTCGCGAAGTTCGCAAGTCCGATCCAGGCCTCGTCGCCGAGCCGGCTCTGGTCGGCGTTGGTGAACGCCAGCCATATGCCGTAGAAGATCGGGTAGAAAGTCAGCGTGGCCAGCGCGATCAGGGCCGGTGCAACGTAGATGTGGGCCAGCCTGGACTTCGAGCGGCCTTGTAGCGCGTCCTGCCGGCGCAGGAAGAGCAAAAGAACGACGGTCGACAACACGACGAGGCTGAGCGCGTACAGCACCGGCCGCGTATCCGGCGGGGGCGTCCGCTCATCGGGAACGTCGGTGCGGCCGGTCACGGGTTGCAGGCTTTCCGTATCCACCAGCGGCGCGCCGTCGGCGCCGACGGGCACGACGGCGATCCATTGCCCGGCGCCGGGCGTCATGCCGCTCAACGAGCAGGACCAGTTGGTGGCGTCCGGATTCACCACCGGACTGCCCGCCGCGTCCCGGTGAATCGGCAGACCGTCGCTCCAGCAGCGGTCGAAGACGACATCCTCGGGCCCCCGCTCAAGTGCTGAGGTATCGGCCACGCGGATCGTGGAATGCAATTCGGCGTCGCCCGTACTCTCGAATGCCTGGCTCGCAAACCAGATTTCGAAGCCCGCGACAGCCTCATCGGGCGCGTAGTCGACCTCGATGCGTATCTGCCGGTACGCCTGCGCCGCATCGTCCACCGCGACTTGCTGCGCCTTGGCGTCCGGAACGCCGATTCCAGCGGCGCACAGCAACAGCGCCGCCGGCATCCAGGCTGTCAGGCCGGCTTCAGGACGACGCGGCGTCACCATGCTCCTCGTATTCCCGCAGGTAGACCGGGTTCGCCGGGATCTTGTAGCCGAGCGAGGCATAGGGATCCTCGCCGCAGACGACGTGGACGCTGCGATTGTCCGAACCGTGCCTGCTGCCGTCGGCGAGTTCCTCGTCGAGGCACCAGTGCAACTGGCTCTGCGTGCTCATGTAATGGTTCACGAGCGCGCGCCGATAGCGGCCGCTGGAATTCTTCCTGCTGCGATGCAACAGGTAGCCGTTGAAGAACAATACCGACCCGGCGCGCATTTCGACGGCAATCTCGTTGCTTCCGTCGAACCCGTGGCTTTCCGGGGCGGGATCGAACTCTTCGGTTTTGCCGTGCTCCCTTGACGGGTACAACGTGCCGGCAAGATGGCTGCCGGGAATGACCCGCAGGCAACCGTTGTCGAGGGTCGCGTCGTCGATGGCGATCCACGCGGCGCAAAGACTGCGGTCGCGGGTGGGAATGAAGCACTCGTCCTGGTGCCAGGCCTGGCCCGGCTTGCCGGGCGGCTTGGCGAAGAACATCGACTGCATGCACTTGACGCCGCCGTTCCAGTGGCCGGGCCGGAGGTGGGCGCCGACGATGCGTCCGAGCACCTCCGTGATCCCGGGATGGGCCGTAAAGCGCCGAACGACCGGCGAAACGAAATGGGGCATGTGAATGCAGAGGATGCGTTCGAGCGTTTCGGCGTCATCGGTGTCGGCGGAAACGGGTTTTATGCCGGGCGCGTCGTACCCTCCCCGGGCGAGCTTGACGAGATCGGCTTCCAGCTCCGCGAGTTCGGCGCCGCTCAGGAGATCCTCGACGATCAGATAACCGTGCTCCGCATAGAAATCGGCCTGGTCGTCAGGCCGCGGAAGCGCCGCGGGGTCGTCGCGCATTGAATTGTCCTCGTTTCTCCGCTACTCCATATCACAATCAGCATTGCCCGCAATTGAATACGATTGCAACCGCCGCGGCGTTGACGAACGCCCGGGCTTCGGGTAAACCGGCGCATGTACTTGACCGAGAGCTACTCGACCGGCAGCGGAGACGCACAACATGTCGAATCCATACTCGGGGCTGGTTTCCGCGGCAAACCGCCAACTCTATGCCGAAGAGGGCTACATGGTGCTCGAAGGCGTCATTGCCGACGATATGCTGCAGATGCTGCGCGAGGAATGTTCCTACTTCCTCGGCTACATGGATGCGCGCTTTGACGCCGGTCTCGTCACGGACGGCGCGCTGTCCTTCCGCGGCAAGCGATATTTCGTCAACAACCTCTATCGCTACAGTTCGCGGACGTGGCAGTTCATCTTCGGCGACCTCATGGCCGAGGTCTGCCGCGCAACGCTGGGAGACGAAGCCTACCTGTTCAACGAGCAATGGGTCGTCAAGGGCAGCGAACAGGGCATGGACTTTTCCTGGCACCAGGATTCGGGCTACGTGAAGTTCATGGACTCCGGCACCACGCACAGGCCATACGTTACGTGCTGGTGCACGCTGGACGCAGTCGACGAATCCAACGGCACCGTATACCTGATGCCGCATTCCCGGGGCGGAACGGCGAACAGGATTATCGACCACGACAGGGATCCAGACACCAACGATCTCGTCGGCTACGCCGGAGACGATCCGGGCATCGCCATCGAGGCGCCCGCGGGCAGCGTGGTCGCGTTTTCAAGCTACAACCTTCACAGCAGCGGCGCCAACAGCACGGATCGCATGCGCCGCGTCTACCTGCCGCAATACGCCCCGGCGCCTCTCCACCACTCGCGGACGGGCGAGCGGTTTAATCTGGCCGTGCCCTTCCTCAAGGAGGGGCACAACGTCTACGACCACGCAACGGATACCCCGGAGCGCTGGGGCGGCGCGGCGCCTCCGGGATAGGCCGCCGGTTTATCTGAAAATGGCGGATCACGCTCCAGTCAAGCAAGTCGTTATCGCCGGAGGCGGCACGGCCGGCTGGATGGCGGCGGCGCTGCTCGCGAAAACCATGGGGTCCACGATCGATATCCGCCTGTTGGAATCCGAGCAGATCGGCACGGTGGGAGTGGGCGAGGCCACGATTCCGCCCATTCGCGATTTCAACGGGGTGCTAGGCCTGGACGAAAACGATTTTCTGCGCCGGACACAGGGCACCTTCAAGCTGGGCATACAGTTCCGCGACTGGGGCCGCGCCGGCGATTGCTACATGCACGCTTTCGGCGAGGTCGGGCGCAGTCTGGGCCAGGGCAATTTTCACCAGTATTGGCTGCGCGCCGTCCGCGAAGGCCACGCCGGCAGGTTCTGGGACTATTCGGTCAACGAGACCGCCGCCCTGGCGAATCGCTTCAGCCTCGTCGACAAGCTGCCCGGGAGTCCGCTGCAAGGCATCGTCCATGCCTACCATTTCGACGCGGCGCTGTACGCGCTCTATCTCAGGGAATTCAGCGAAAAGCTGGGCGTGACCCGCATCGAGGGCAAGATCGCGCAAGTGGAGCGGAATGCGGACAGCGGCTTCATCGAAGCGCTGGCGCTGGAAGACGGCCAGCGCGTGGCCGGCGAGTTTTTCATCGATTGCACCGGTTTCCGGGGACTGCTGATCGGACAAGCGCTCGGCGTGGATTACGAAGACTGGTCGCACTGGCTGCCTTGCGACCGGGCGGTTGCCGTGCCGAGCGAGCGGGTGGATCCCCTCGGTTCCTATACCTGCGCGACCGCCCGCAAAGCCGGCTGGCAGTGGCGGATTCCCCTGCAGCATCGTATCGGCAACGGCCACGTCTATTGCAGCCGCTACATGAGCGACGACGAAGCGGTTTCCACCTTGCTCGACAATCTCGACGGCGCAGCACTGGACGAGCCCCGGCTGCTAAAATTCACCACCGGCAGGCGCAAGCAGTTCTGGAACCGGAATTGCGTCGCCCTGGGACTGGCCGGCGGCTTCATGGAACCGCTGGAGTCGACCAGTATCCATCTCATTCAAACCGGCGTAAGCTGGCTCATGCGCCTGTTTCCGGACCGTCGCTTCGAACAGGCGAACATCGACGAGTTCAACCGCCGCAGCTTGTGGGATTTCGACCGCATTCGCGACTTCCTGGTGCTGCATTACATATTGAACGGGAAAGACGATCTGCCCTTCTGGCGCGATTGCCGGAATTCGGCGCCGCTGGAAGGACTCAGGCACCGGATGGAGTTGTTCGAGGCCGGCGGCGCGGTGTATCGGGAACTGGGGGAACTGTTCACCGAGTCGGCGTGGCTGCAGGTGATGCTCGGCCAGAACATGTCGCCGCGGAGTTATCATTCGATGGTCGACGGCATATCATCGCAACAGTTGCGGGATTATCTGAACAACCTGAAAACCATTATTCAGGGCGCGGTGCGGCAGTTCCCGACGCACGAGGAATTCATCAGCCAGCATTGCGCCGCGGCTTCGAGTTCTGGTGCGCCCTGATCGATAGCGAGCCCGGCAAGATAGCCCGGGGCGGGAGGAAAACAATGATCCGAATTTCAGCTTGTGCGAAATCCGGCGCGCGAAAACTGCGCTTTCTTGCCGGAATCCTCTATATCGCGATTTTCGCGCTGGAAGCATCCGCGCAATCGGACGCCTTCAGGAATCCCATTTTGCGCGGCGGCTATCCCGACCCCTCCATCGTCCGGGTCGGCGACGACTTCTATATCGTCAATTCCACGTTCGAATACTTTCCCGGCCTGCCTATCCATCACAGCCGGGACCTGGTCAACTGGACGCTGGCCGGATACGGCATCCACGATCCCGAACTCTATCGCGACGCGGTCAATCTCGTGGATGTCCAGTCCGACGGCGGCATACACGCGCCGTCCATCCGCTGGCACGACGGCCTGTTCTATATCATCACCACCAATGTCTACAATCCAGGAGGCGGTCAGCCGACGGAAATGGTGAACTTCATCATAACCGCCGAAGACGTGGCCGGGCCGTGGTCCGAGCCCCATGTGATCGAAGGCGCACCCGGCATCGATCCCGACATCTTTTTCGACGACGACGGCAAAGCCTGGTACGTCGGCAACCACGGCCCAGCCGATCCGGAATTTCCCGGCCAGGGCGAGATCTGGCTGCAGGAACTCGATCTCGAAAATTGGCGCCTGATCGGCGAAAGGCATTTCCTCTGGCGCGGCGCCTGCGACGGCACCTGGGCGGAGGGTCCGCATATCTACAAGCGCGACGGCAGGTACTACCTGCTCATCGCCGAAGGCGGCACGAGCTACAACCACGCGGTGATGATCGCGGTCAGTGACGAAATCACGGGCCCCTACATATCCAACGACAGGAACCCGATTCTCACGTCGCGCAATCTGTCCTACAGCAACTGGGTGCATAGCACCGGCCACGCCGACATGGTCGAGTTGGCCGACGGGCGCTGGTACATGGTGGCGCTCGGCAAGCGGAACGACGAGCAGGGCGACTCCAACATGGGCCGCGAATCGCATCTGGTTCCGGTCGAATGGGAACGGGAGCCGTTCGAGTGGAAGGACCCGAGGTACGAATGGCCTGTCGTGGCGCCCGAGACAGGTAGAGTCGAAAGATCCACGCCCTTGCCGTTCGAAGACGCTCCGCAATACCGCAACGACACGTTCATCGACGATTTCAACAACGAAACCCTGGATTTGCAATGGAACTTCAGAAGAGTGCCACTGCCCGGCATCTATTCCCTGGACAGCCGGGAGGGATATCTGCGTCTTTACGCCCACGAAAACGTGATACGGGAACGCGGGCGCGCCGCGCTGATGGGCGTGCGCCAGCAGGAAAGCGATTTTCAATACAGCGTCAGGATGGAGTTCGAACCCGAACAGGAAAACATAGAGGCCGGGGTCAGCCTGTTTCAGAAGGACGATAACTTCCTCAACTTCACGCTGGCGAGAAGCGGCGGGGAAAACGTATTGCAACTGACGCTGGCGGAAAGAGACCGGGCGCCGGTCACGATCGAACGGCGGGCGCTCGGCGATTACCCGGGCGAAATAGTGTTGAGGATCGTATCGCGCGACCGCAAGTACCGGTACGAGTATTCGCTCGACCGAGGCGAAAGCTTCACCGTATTCGCCGAAACCGACGCCGCGAGGCTGTTGAGCCGCGGCTACACCGGCGCCTACCTGGGCGTCTACAGCTCCGCCAACGGCAACGCATCGGACGAATACGCCGACTTCGACTGGGTGCGCTATGAAGGCTACGAGAGAATCTGATGCGTGAGTATTTGTCACTGTCCCACTCCTGTCATCCTGCGCGAAGCGAAGCGCAGTGACTCGGGACATTCCCGGGCAGAATTTATTTCGCCATGTAAATTGATGTAAAAGCGCGTGTCTGTGCGAGTCATCGCGGACTGTGTTATCAGTAGCCTTCATACAGAACCGGGTTGGCTACACCTCTCTTTCGCATGCGGTCAGGTATGCGTTTCCCCTCGTACCGTTTTCTCGTGCTTTCGTCCGCCAGTCTGCCATCAAACTCCCATCGCCTCGGCATTCCAGGTGGCATCAACACTTCGCTCCATTTGTAGGGAATATATACGCCTCGACAAATTCCATCGATAACTGCCAAGACACATTCCGCTTGGCGCGCTTTGCGCTCGTTCACCCTCCATTTTGTGCGGACAGCTTCGTAGACACCATCGTGCTCGGCGCTTCCTTCACGTGGCTCACGAGCCTCTACTTTCGACCATGTTGTTTTGATGACCATGAATTTCCGCCCAGGTTCAAATTGAATTTCCGAGGCGCCATACCGCATGGCCAATTCTTGGGCGTTTGCGGGTCCATAGTCGTTCGAGCCTTCTCCTGCCACTATATTTGTTAATCCCGGATAAGCGTCAATCAGCACCGCTTCAGCCAGCTTGGCCTCTTTCTCCGACATACCGTGACGATGAACTACATGTATCGGTTCCAAGCCAATCCCTCTGATCTTGCGGATCGTTTCCAGCCGCAGATTCTCCCTATCGTGGCCGACAGTCTGAAGAGATTCCCTGACATGGTCGAATACGCGGTTGGTTCGGCCCCGACCAACGTAGAAAGTTGATCCGTCCCTGGGGTCGATCAACCTGTAGACATAGTTCTTGAGCTGGCCATTCATTTCGTCTGTGAATTCGGTCATCCTGTTCCTCCAATTGCTGGTGCGAATTGCGATCAGGGCTGGAGACTGACCCCGCACTTGACTTCATGTCGCGCCAAAACCAGACGAAACGCATCAACAGTCTTCGAAATGGCCGTAGTCGCGGTCCTTTCGTATCAGCACTTCGGCGGGGGTGTGCCTGCGCCCCTCGGTCAATGGGCGCAGGCGCTCCATGGCCTCCAGGAACACGGCGCACTTCGTCGCCATATCTTCGGCGTCGGCGTGTCTCAGGATACGCTGAGCCTCGTCTTCCAGCGAGTGGTTGCTCATCGATTCGATTTGCTAAAGGCGGTCCAACACATCGTCATCTTGGGATTGTCCACCAATTTCAGTTGTCAGGATGCTACCACGCATCCAAGCCGCACACCGATTTTGGGGTGGGGGCTGCTGAGCATGACCGTTCGCCTGCAGATGTATCGCTGCGGCCTCCCCGCAGAACCTGAGGGATTTCAGCTTAGTGTCTCAATTCGGAGGAGTTTTCCAAGAAGTCCTTGCAGTGGACGCTCAAACGGAATAGACTGGATTCGAGTCACAAGGAAGAGGCTTCCAAAAACGAAAAGCAAAGCACCAGCATTCTGGAGAATGCGCTGCCATATCAATTGAACCAGAGAATTCGAATACATGAATGCAGAGGGTCTGGCGGTAGCCTGCGCGGATATAGGTAGCATCTTGAACCGCAATTTCGGGTGGGGATTTGTGTGCGGCGGCCAGCAACGGAGCGGGGAGAAAATCGATGAGCTTGTCGACGAAGTTGTCACTAGTCTAGCTTCGGGCGTCAAAGTCGCGCTCGGATTCGAGTGCCCCCTGTGGGTACCGGTTCCAGATGATCCTTTTAAGTTGACCGCAGGGCGCGTGGTTGACGGGAACAAGCCTTGGTCGGCGGGTGCGGGTGCAAGTGCGCTGGCCGCAGGGTTGACGGAAACTGCTTGGATACTTCGCGAAATCCGCCGGAAACTCAAGGGACGAGGGTTGTCGCTCCCGCCAGCGTATTTGGATTGGCAGAACTTTAACGGCGCCCACAGCGGCATTTTCCTTTGGGAAGCGTTCGTAACGGGGGGTGCGAAGGCCGTTCACGTAGACTCAGACATGGGTGAACATGCCGCCGATGCGCTGATCGCCTGCAAAGAGTTTACGGCGCGTTTGCCCAACCCGGCGGCGAAAATTTGCAGCGAACCAAAGCAATCCGTTCGATCTTTGATTGGTGCAGCCATGCTTTGGTCCGGATGGTCAGAGGATTTGACGCTACTCGGGGCAAAGAGCTTGGTCGTGAAACCTTCTGAATCGCCAGCTTAAAGGCAGATCACCAACTCGATTGATCGAAATAGGAGTACTCGACAAGTGCCGAATGGCCCACAGTGTCGATGATCCGCACGCGCAAATCGACTCCTTCGGCGTCGGTCAGTCGTAACGCCTCGCCGGTGATGTAATTGACCGGCTGTTGTTCACCCTCGTTGATTACGATATTCGACGCGTACAGATAAGTCGGTTGCGGAGGTCGCGAATTGGGTTCAGTCAGCCCTTCAATCCGGGGAAATGTCCCGTCGCTTGCGGGAAAATGATACTTCTGCTTGCAATGGGACAGCCAATCTCGCGCGAGGCGGACAGAGCTCCAGTCAGCTCGAAGCGATACGATCTTCCCGGCTCGCCTTGACGTCCGAACATTGAGAACTTATGGCGGTCTCCAACAAACAGGGAGCTACCTGCCTCAATCATGTATCCGGATTAGGTCGGTGACACCATCCCGCGAATGGGTCTGACTTCGTATTGGCATGCTGGATTTGTCTTATATGCCAATTGTTCCAACAAAACAGAAACAAGTTTGAATCCGACTGCCGGGGTTGTCGTCGAAAGGGCATCCACAATATCCCAGAACGAATGTTTGGATAATGCTATTGGCTTACCCAACTGGGTATTTTTCGGGGCATCGCCACTGTTTGAGAGAGTGGCATTGTGCAAGCTTTGGGCGGCAACCAGAAGTGCGAAGACTGCATTTATGTGTTGGCACGGAGACGTTGTGGTCGTGGAAATTGGCGCCGCCGCAACCCACTGGCAGACGAACTGCGCCGCCTTCTTGAACGGACTGGCATCATCGAATCCGTCTTTGTGCGGGAATCCTGTCCGCATCGAGAACACCACGCCATTTATCCGATTATCGTCGAATCGAAACTCATGATCTGGGAAATGGGCGCAGAATCCAGTCAGCAGGCTGTAGATTGTTATCCGGTCTTTTTCGGCTGCTTCAGCGGAAACACCACTGAACAGCATTTACAAAAATTCCTTGAGCGTAAGTGCTGCCCGCTGCCCTTCGATACACGCCTCCTCGATGGACGAAACAGGACGAAGATCGCCCGCCCTGTTCGACTGCGAAAAAGGGGTCGCGGGTTTCGGGATGGGGAACGCTCCCCCAGTGCCCCCGCTCGCCGGAGCGATATTCGGGGGATTTAGCCAAATGAAGTGCTCATCTTGCCTAATCAGTTCATCGGGATCGATAAATTTCTCTGATTGCATGTGATGGCCTCCTGAATTTGGTGTGAATAGATTGCTGAGCGGGCGGATTATGCCTTGCCAATCGGAATCCTGCAACAAAAATGCTCCCCAGTGTCAAAGCAAAGTAGAAATGTCCCCTTTTCTCCAAAGTAGAGATGTCCCCTTCGGCCTTGCGCGCAGGGAGCGTAGCGACCGGAGCGCAAGGCCGCGCCGCGGCTATCCGGCGGCCGCCCCCGCGCCGGGCTTGAGCGGACGCCGCCAGGGGTGGTCCGGCGGCGGCTTCCAGGCCGGCCGGGACCGCTGCCGCGCCTTGGCCCTGTCCACCCGCGACCGCACGCTCTTCCCGTCCTCGACCGGCAGCGGCGTCCCGCCTTCGGCAAGCAGCCTGACCGGCAGCTCGCGTCCGTCGCGCAGCACGGTCACCGCGCCGTCCCAGCCCTTGCACACCGTCACCGCGGCGCCCCGCAGCCGGTAGCCCCGGCCGTGGCCGGTCACCTGGTAGGTGTTTCCCTCGAAACCGATCGACAGGTTCTTCGTCAGCTTGCGCTCGTGCTGCTCGCACAGGATCAGGTCCAACTCCCGGTCGTCGTGCAACACCGCCCGGTGCGCGTCCGCCGGATTGCGCGGCGCCACGCCGAAACGCCGGTTGTAGTCCGCCATGAACGCCGGCAGGTAGGCGTTCCCCGCCTCGATGCCGCAGATGCCCCGCAGCCGCATCTCCTTCACCAGCCGGTCCTGCAGCGTCCGGTTGGCCCGCTCGACCCGACCCTTGGCCTGCGGACTGCCGGCGTGGACCGGCGCGATGTCCAGCGTCTCCAGCGCCCGCCCGAACTGCGTCAACTCGTCCTCCCGTCCCCGCAGGTTCACCCGGAATATGCTGTGGCGGTCCGAGTAGTACGCCACCGGACGCCCGTGGGCCGCCAGATGCGCCCGCGTCGTCTCCATGTAGGCCTCGGTCGTCTCCGCCGGCCAGAACCCCATCGCCAGCAGCCGCGAGGTCGCGTCGTCCACGTACACGATCAGCGCGCAACGCGGCCCCCGGTCCTCGAACCAGTCGTGCGGCGAACCGTCGATCTGCACCAGATCGCCCAGACACTCCCGGCGCGGCCGGCTCGGATGCGCGCGCGCATCCCGCCGCGCCTTCGGCCGCCACAGCCCGTCCGCGATCATCCAGCCCCGCAGCGTCTCCGCCGACAGCTTGAAACCGTGCGCCTCCACCAGCTTCTCGCACGCGAAGGTCGGACCGAAATCCGGGTAGCGCTCACGAACCAGGTCCAGCGCCGCCCGGCGCACCGCCGGATCGATCGCGTTGTTCGAGCGCTTGCCCCGCCGGCCCGACACCAGACCCGCCGCGCCGCGCTCCCGGTAGCGCGCCGTCAGGCGCTTCACCTGGCGCACGCTCAACCCGAGCCGCAACGCCCCCTCGCGCTGCGTCAGGCGCTTCTCCACCACATCACGGATCACGCCCGCCCGATCCGACTCCCGCATGCTCAACAGCACCTCCGCGCTCGACAAGACCGCCCCTCCTCAATGAAAAAGGGGACACTTTAACTTTGCGCAAAGGGGACATTACTGCTTTGAGCTAACACAAAAATGCTCCCCAGTCCAACTTTCCCTGCAATCCCCACATCGTTTTCATCATTGCCGATGACTTGAGCTGGGCGCATCTGGGCGCCTATGGCAGCGACGAAGTCCGCGCGTTCCCGGTGAGGTGGTCCTGAAAGCCAAGCGCTCAGGGCAGAACCTTGAACTTTTCCTTGGCGAAGTCCGCATCGAGAGCCAGGGCGGTGTCCAGGCCCAGCCTGCTCATCAGCGCGAAGGAAGTGCAGTCGGTGAAGCTGTATTCCTGATCGGGCCGCCCTCGGAACAAATTCCATGCCATGCGCTCGTCGTCGATGGTGACGCGGACCAGGTCAACATAATCGGGATTCAGCAAGACCTCACCCACCGACTGGGCAACATGATGTCCAAGGCGATACAAACTCAGGGAAATGGTCTCGTCGAATACGTAATTCGTGGTCAGCAAGCGCCCGTCATAGGTGCGAAGAACCTTTTTGACTTGTTCGTGATGAGAGTCCTTGCGGTTGGCGAAGGCAAACCAAGCGCTGGTATCCACGAACAGGCGCTTCATCGCGATTGGTTCTTGCCGGAATACAAGTATTGGTCATGGTCTTCACCATGGGCGACCGTGTCTTCCCCAATGCCGGCGATGGCGTCCAGACCTTTGCGCACGGCTGGGGAGGATGCCGTCAATGACGCGCCGAGAATATCGCGCACCAACGCGGAGAGGCTGCGCCCCTCGCGTTCGGCGCGACCCCGCAAAGCTTCATATTGCCAATCTTCAAGTAGTAACTGAGTACGGTGCATCCATGCACATTACATCATACATCTATATATGGCAATACCGGATTTCACACATTTGGAATACACTGCCGAGCTCAGACCCATCCCGAAAAATTCGGAGCAGGCTTTGCCAAGAAATTCGCCGCTGGACTTCGTAACAAGCTTGAGGGGTGCTGTCCCGACTGTGGCGCGGCCCGGCTTACCCGAGAGAGCCGCCATTTCGACGGCACGGAAGTGGAAGCCGGTCTGGCCCGCCCTGCTGCCGGCGCTGTTCGCGCTCGCGCTCGCTGGAGTTTCTCCGGCGGCGCAGGAATCGACCGCAGGCGCGGCAGAACCGCCGAACATCGTTTTCATAATCGCCGATGACCTGAGTTGGGCGCACCTCGGCGCCTATGGCAGCGACGAAGTCCGCACGCCCAATCTCGACCGGCTGGCGCGTGAAGGCGTCGTTTTCGAAAACGCATTTGTCAGCACTCCTTCATGCACTCCGTCACGGGCGTCCATCCTCACCGGCAGGAACGGTTTTGAACTGGAAGAGGGCGCCACGCTCTGGGGCTATCTGCCGGCACGGTTCGCAACCTGGACCGAATTGCTGGCGCAACACGGCTACCGGGTCGGCGCCACGGGAAAGGGCTGGGCGCCCGGATTCCTGATCGACAGAGAAGTGAATCCGGCGGGCCGGCCCTGGAACGGGATTCGAAACCGGCCATACGGAGACCGGTTCGAAGAATTGCAGATGTCAGACATCGATTACGCGGCGAATTTCGAGGCTTTCCTGGATGCCGCCCCGAACACCGACAATGAGACGCAGCCGTTTTCATTCTGGATGGGAACTTTCGAACCGCATCGCGGCTATACCGAGGGCGTGGCGGCTGCACTCGGCATAGATTCGGCCGCGGTAACGGTGCCGCCGTTCATGCCCGACGCCGACGAAGTGCGCGACGACATCGCGGAATACTATGCCGAAATCGAATACATCGACGCCCAGGCTGGCCGGGTTATGGAAGCGCTGGAACGGCGCGGACTGCAAGACAATACCATCGTCGTTTTCACCTCGGACAACGGCATGCCCTTCCCGCGGGCCAAGGCGACGCTATACGACTACGGCACGAGAATGCCGTTGCTGTTCTGGTGGGGCGAGAATATCGCCGGCGGCCGCAGGATCGAGAACCTGGTCAGCCTGACGGACATCGCGCCTACTCTTCTCGAATTCGCTGGTCTCGAGTTCGCCGGTTTGGAGTTCGCCGGCGCCGAAGCGCTGGCGGATATGAGCGGACAGAGCCTGGCGCCCCTGCTGACCCCTGGCAGGCCGGGACGGCCGGCGCGCGAAGCGGTTTACATGTACCGCGAGCGGCACGGGTTCTATCCGGACTCGGGCGGAATGTCGTATCCGTCGCGGGCGATCAGGACCCACGATCATCTGTTGATCTGGAACGCGAGGCCCGACGCGATTCCGCTCGACGTGGACGGCGGCCCGGCGAAGACCTTCATGGAGGAAAACGCCGACGAATATCCGTCCTTGCATGCGCTCAGTTTCGGGCCGAGAAGCGAGTTCGAACTGTACGATGTTCGCGCGGACGCCTGGCAGATGCGCAATCTTGCCGCGGACGGCGCTTACGCGGATTTGCTGGAAAGCCTTGGCGATCGTCTGTTCGGTTATCTCGAATCGCGCCAGGACCCGCGCATGCTCGGCAGAGCGGAAGAGTTTCGATACGCGCCCTATTTCGGCGTGGTTTTCGGTGATGGCCTGTTGCGGTGGACGCCGGAACAGCAAGGCCAGGAGATGAGCTTCGACGAGCGGCGCGAGCTTCTGCGCCGGGCGTACGAGATGATCGGCGAAGAGGCGTTTTTTCGGCGCATGATCTCCGACCAGGACGGGCGGCTTTGAGCGGCTCCGATATGAATACGTATGCATTTTATTGCCAAAACCGGCGCAGGAGCCTATAAGTTCAGGATAGCTGAATTCCAGATATCGCCGGATGGGTGAAACTGAGAGGATTACCATGACGCGAAGCGTTTCAACAAATGAGCCGCGAGGAACAAATTTTCGCCGGAAAGGCGATTTTTCAATGAATCTGAAGCCGCTGTCCCTGGCCGTCGCCGCGGCGCTGACTCCGCTCGCCGGGCCGGCCGTGGCCCAGGAAAGCGCGACGATCGAGCAAATCGTCGTTACCGGTTTCCGCCAGAGCCTGCTGAATTCCATGGCGGTGAAGCGGAATTCGGAGTTGATCGTGGAAGCGATTTCCGCCGAGGATATCGGCAAGCTGCCCGACAACAGCATCGCCGAAGCCCTGACGCGGCTGACGGGTCTGGCCGGCCAGCGCCTCAACGGCCGCCAGCAGGTGATCAGCATCCGCGGCCTGGCGCCGGATTTCTCCACCGCCTTGCTGAACGGGCGCCAGCAGGTCAGCGCCGGCGACAATCGCGGCGTCGAATTCGATCAGTACCCCTCCGAACTGCTGCAAGGCGTCGTCGTCTACAAGACGCCGGACGCTTCGCTTACCGGGCAGGGACTCGCCGGCACGGTGGACATGCGCACCGTCAGCCCGCTGGATTACGACGAGCGTGTCGTCGTGGTCAATGCCCGCTACGAAATGAACGAGTACAGCGCAATCAATCCCGAAATGGACGACGCCGGCTGGCGCTACACCGGCTCGTATATCGATCAGAACGCCGACGGCACCGTCGGCGTGGCGCTGGGCTTTTCCCATATCGGCTCTCCCAGCCAGCGCGAAGTGATCGACATCTGGGATTACAACGATTACAACGGCGCCCAGGGGATCACCGGCATCAATCCGAAGGCGCAGTCCGGCGAGCTGACCCGCGACAGCTTCATGGCCGTACTCGAATTTCAGCCCAACGAGCGCGTCACTTCCACGATCGACGTCTACCGGTCGAGCTTCGAGGAATCCTCGCTGTCCAGGCAATACGAGTTGCCTCTCTATCCCGCCTGGTTCTCCTGGAACACCGGGGTTAATCTGGCAAACGAACAGGTCAACAACGGGCTGATAACCAGCGGCACGTTCAATAGCGCCAAGGCGGTCATCAGCAACAATCTCGAATCGCGCGACGCGGACCTGTGGGCCGCCGGCTGGAACCTCGAGTTCGATGTCAACGACGACTGGGACGTAACCGCCGACATCAGCCATTCCGCCGTCGACCGTCAGGACGTCATCCTCTCGCTCAACACGGGAACCGGCCCCAGCGGCCAGGGCGCGACGGACACGATTGGATTCGTCATCGGCAATCATGCGCCGCGCTTCACTTCCTCGGCCGATGTCCTCTCGCCGGGCGCGACGGTGCTGACCAGCCCGATGGGTTGGGGCAATCCGGCCATTCCCGGCGGCCAGGTGGGTTACGACAACCGGCCGTCGATCGAAGACGAATTGACCCAGATCAAGCTCAGCGCCGAGCGCTATCTCGGCGGCGCCATCAGCAGCGTCGATTTCGGCGTGCAGTTCGACAGCCGCAGCAAGTCGAGAAACGCCAGCAACCAGGGCTTCCTCGGGCTGACGAGCGGCGAGCTCACGCAGGATTTCACGCCCACCGGCGCGGTCACCGTCCCCTTCGGCCTGGCGACCATCGCCACTTTCGATCCGGTCGCCTTGTACGACAGCGGAATCTACTACCGCGCGGATCACTTCGGCGGCGGCGTGCTTTCCAACGACTGGACGGTGGACGAAGACGTCACCGTCGCCTACGTCAAGTTCAATATCGAATCCTCGCTCGGCGATGTGCCGGTGACGGGCAACTTCGGCGTGCAGGCGGTGCGCACCGACCAGAGTTCCACGGGTAAAAGCGCCTCGAACGGTGGCTGGCCCCCGCCTTCGAGCGCGGCGGAAGCGACCACCCTGCAAACGGTTTCCGGCGGCGCCAGCTACACCGAATACCTGCCGAGCCTGAACCTGAACTTCGAAATCGCCGACGCGCAATACATCCGTCTGGGCATCGCGCGCACCCTCGCCCGGGCGCGGATGGACGAGATGCGCGCGGGCCGGGAAGTGAATTTCAACGCCTCCCTGGCCGATTCCACGGATATCAACCAGGCGCCCTGGGGCGGCGGCGGGGGCAGCCCCGACCTGCGCCCCTGGATGGCGGACTCGATCGACTTGTCCTATGAATTGTATTTCCCGGACGCCGCGGGATATTTCGCGCTCGCCGGATTTTACAAGGACCTCACGACCTACATTTACCAATTGCCCAGGCTGGTGGATTTCTCCGGATTCCCCACCGGCGGCGTCACGCCGGCGCTGACCACGGGTATCGTGTCCCGGCCGGCCAACGGCGACGGCGGCACGATCTCGGGTTACGAACTGTCGCTGCAAGTCACCGGCGAAGCGCTGAATCCAGCCCTGGAAGGATTCGGCGCGGTATTCAACGGTTCCTGGACCGACAGCGAAATCGAGCGAGGCACCGGCGACCCGTCGACTCCCTTGCCCGGTCTGTCCGATACCGTCATGAACCTGACTCTCTATTACGAGAGAGGCGGTTTCTCGGCGCGGATCAGCGGCAACCACCGCTCGGATTTCCTCGGCGAGGTGCAGGGATTCGGCGCGGGCCGGACCTTGCGCTCGATCAGCGAGGAACAACTGGTTGACGCCCAGCTCAGCTACAGCTTCGAGGGCGGCCAGTTGGACGGCCTGACGCTGTATCTGCAAGGCACCAACCTGACCGACGAACCATTCGTCGGATTCCTCAACAACGATCATCGGATGGTCAAGGACTGGCAGTCCTACGGCGCGACTTACTTCGTCGGCGCGTCGTACCGGTTCTAGCGACGGCGCCAATGATCGGTTCGGCGCTCTTCGCAAAGGCGGGCACAATGTTGCCCGCCTTTGTTTTATGTTCCTGGGCGCATCTTGCGCTGGCGCAAGTCGAAGTTCCCGACCCGGACGCCCTTGACGCGGTTCTCGACCGCTTCGTCGAAGAGGGCCACTATCCCTTCCTCTACGCCCGGCTCGAAGACCGCGACGGCAATGTCGCCTACGAACACAGCGTCGTGAACCGGGATCTGCTGCCCGATGCGGAGATCGACGGGCAATCGTGGATTCGCGTCTGGTCCATGAGCAAGATCGTCACCATCTCGGTGGTTCTCGACCTGGTCGAAGACGGGCTGCTGAGCCTGGAAGATCCGGTCGCAAGCTACATTCCGGAATTTTCCGAAATGCAGGTCGCGGTAACGCCGGATGGGACGAGCCTCGCGGAAATTGGCCCTGAGCGTTTCGATGCGGCCTGCCCGCTCACGTCAGTCCCCGCAGACACCGTGATGACGGTGCGGCACCTGATCAACCACGAAGCCGGCTTCTATTACTCCACAACGGGCATTCCGTGCATCGACTCCGCACTTGCGGAACAAAACGTGGCGACTGCGGCGGACTCCGATGACTTCATCGCCCGCCTCGCGGATCTGCCGCTGATCCAGCATCCGGGAACCACCTACTATTACGGGATCAATACCACTATCCTGGGAATGGTGGCCGAACGCGCAACGGGCAGGAGCCTGGAGCAATTGGTGGAAGAGCGCCTGACCGGACCGCTGGGAATCGAAGGACTGCAATACGATCTGCCGCCGCAAGCCAGCCTGTTGCCGACAATCAGCGGCCAGGGCGGCGCCTTGCGACCGGCGTATCCCGGTGAACTCGATATCTTCGGGCCGGACGTTCCCGGCTACGATCCGGAGCGTCAACTCCATCTCGGCGGCGAGGGTATGCTGGCCAACGCCGACGGCTACGCGGATTTCCTCCGAATGCTGCTTAACCACGGCACGCTCAACGGCACCAGATTTCTGGAGACTTCAACGGTCGAGGATATCTACTCCCCGCATACGCAACTCGACAATCCCGAAGGCTACAACGGCTTCAATCTGTGGGTGACCGGAGAGCCGACCAGGACGCGCGAACAGGGAGAAGAGGGCTTGTGGGTCGGCGGGGGATACGAGGGAACCCACTTCTGGGTCGATCCGAAGCGGGAGTTCGTCGGCATCATCATGTCGCAGATTTTCTGGATCAACGAAGACGGCTGGTTCCGCGACGAGACTTTCCGCGGCGAACTTTATCGGCAATTCTGGGCGGCGGAATCCCAATGAGCGTTACCCTCACCGAATCCGCTCCGCGGATTCGACTCTCCCAAAGGGAGAGTGTCACACGCCCGCAGCACCAAATACTCCCCCTTCGGGGGAGTCAAAACTGCGTAGCAGTTTCGGTGGGGGAGGGTGGAATCGCAGTCATGAAGAAAATAGTCGCGAAATTGCGCCAGTCCTTGATTATCGCGCTGACCGTCTGCCTCGGAGCGCCGCTTTCGACCGTCTTCGCCGCTGAAATCGAGCGCGTCGAACCGCCCAACTGGTGGGCCGGATTCAACGAACCCGACGTGCGGCTGCTCGTCTACGGCGACGGCGTCGGCGAACTGCGGCCCGCCGTGGATTATCCGGGCGTAACGGTGCTCGATACGCTCACGACGGAAAACCCCAATTACCTGTTCGTGCGCCTGCGCATCGCCGCCGATGCCGAGCCCGGCGAGTTCGATATCGAGTTCAACGGCGACGGCGACAGCATCGCGTATCCTTACCGGCTGGACGCGCGCAACCCGGATCCCGGGCACACACGCGGATTTTCTTCGCGCGATGCGATCTACCTGATCACGCCGGACCGGTTCGCCAACAGCGACCCCGGCAACGATGAGATCGAAGGCCTCGGCGATATCGTGGACCGCAATCAGCCCGGCGCGCGGCATGGCGGCGACATCAAGGGCATCATCGACCGTCTCGATTACATCGCCGGGCTCGGATTCACTGCCGTATGGCTCAATCCCGTGCTCGAAAACGCGATGCCCTCGTTTTCCTATCACGGCTATGCGACCACCGACTTCTATCGGGTCGATTCGCGCATGGGCAGCAATGCGGATCTCGCCGAACTGGCCCGCGCCGGGCGCGAAAAGGGAGTGGGGTTGATCATGGACATGATCGTCAACCATAGCGGGCTGCATCACTGGTGGATGGACGACCCGCCGATGGACGACTGGGTCCACCGGTGGGACGGCTATGTCGAGACCAATCACGCCAAGACGCTCAGTGTCGACCCTTACGCCGCCGAAGTCGACAGGCGCGAACTTTACGATGGCTGGTTCGTGCCCGACATGCCCGACCTGAACCAGGACAATCCCCTCATGGCCGAGTACCTGATCCAGAACGCCATCTGGTGGATCGAGTACCTGGGTCTGGCCGGAGTGCGCATGGATACCTATCCGTATTCCGGCGGAGAGTTCATGGCCGAATGGACGCGGCGGGTAATGGAAGAATTCCCCGATTTCAACGTGGTCGGCGAGGAATGGACCGAGAATCCCCTGATCGTCGCGTATTGGCAGGGCGGCGCATCCGCGGCGCCGAAGCACGACGGCTATCGCTCATGGCTGCCGAGCGTTATGGACTTCCCGCTCAACTCGGTGCTCGCGCCGGCGCTGCGCGAGCCGGAATCTTTCGCCGACGGCTTCATCGAACTGTATTCGATGCTGGTCAACGATGTGCTCTATCCCGACCCCGGCGCCCTCGTGATCTTCGGCGACAATCACGACATGATGCGAATCTGGTCGCAACTCGGCGAGGACTACGGCCTGTTCGAAATGGCCATGACTTACCTGGCGACCATGCGCGGCGCGCCCCAGGTCTATTACGGCACCGAGATTCTCACCCCCAGCAGCGGCGACCACGGCGTCATTCGCAGCGATTTTCCCGGCGGCTGGGCGGGCGACGCCGCGGACGCGGTATCCGGCGCGGGATTGACCGAAGAACAATTGCGGGCGCAAGCGCTGGTGCGCACCCTCTTCAATTGGCGCAAGACCTCCGCCGCAATCCATGAAGGCGACCTCACCCACTTCCTGCCGAGGGAAGGCGTGTACGTGTATTTCAGGACACTGGGCGATGAGCGGGTCATGGTCGCGCTGAACAAGAATTCGGATCCTTACACGCTCGACTTGGCGCGATTCGAGGAAGTACTCGGCGATGCGCGGCAAGGCGCGGACATCATTCGCGGCGGAACTTACGACCTGGCCTCACCCATCGAGCTCGCCCCCCGCACTGCCCTGATTCTGGAAATCGATTGACGCGATTTCGCTTTAACCAAGCACAATACCGAGAAAGACAAGCGCGCCGACCCATTGGTTGTTGAGGAACACTACGTAAGTCAGCCAGAACCACCAATGCTCGCTACGCGAGGCGCGACGGTGAAACTCGAACACATCGAGCCAGCAAGTAACGTTCGCTTCCACGATGCTCATGTACCTTTACGAGCAATGTGGACCGAGTTCGGCTGAGAATTCTTCAAGGCACGATGTAAGTAAGGGTCGATAGGTGTCCCTTGGAACTTCTCATTGGTCGTCGGTCCTGCATTTAGCGTTGTAGACGCGAATAACCTCGTTCACGGCCCTGGTCGCGGCTTCTGTTTGCCGTTGGCGTCGGTGGCGTATCTCGAAGCGGCTGTTCGTGGCGAAAGCGTTTTCCAGCCGTTCACGGGCCTCGACTGCCGCCTGGTAGCGGGTCTGGTACTCCGCTTCAAGTTGCTCGCAGGTCAAGTCCGCGAGTTGCGGTTCCGTCGTTTCCGCCGCTTCGGCCTTTACGGCTACGAGCAGCATAATCAGCACAAGTTTTTTCATTTTACTTCTCCGGCTCGTTCGGACGGGTGAAGTCACGCCTTGAAAATTAGTCCGGGC
The DNA here is from genome assembly GCA_963664805.2 of Pseudomonadales bacterium. Lineage (GTDB taxonomy): Bacteria > Pseudomonadota > Gammaproteobacteria > Pseudomonadales > Pseudohongiellaceae > UBA9145. The sequence continues at coordinate 2,452,856 of OY761612.1, forward strand.
GGAGAGCCGCATGTACTCCCCGATAAGGGCTGCCGCGTTCAAGGTGTTGAGCGCCCTTAAGGCAGTTCAGCAACTGTCGGAATGACCTGCCCTCAGTTATTGGATACTGCTTTGACGTCTTCTAATTGACCGCACCTTACTGTCTTCCGGCGCACCGGCGTTTACCAATATCTGTTCCATTGCCTGATTCTCATTGAAGAGCGCCCAATACAAAGAATCCGCCGTTGGGGTAACACCATAATCGAGTAGATATGCAACCACGTCTGTGTGCCCAAATTGGGCCGCAGAATCCAGAGGATTCCAATTGTTGGAAAAACTTCCTGGATCAGCACCGTTTTCAATGAGCAGTCGCACCATTTCGACATACCCGTTAGAGGCAGCGTCGCTCAATGGTGTTTTCTGAAATTCATCTTCAGTTGCCATATTGGGATTCGCACCTGCTTCAAGGAGCGTACGTGCCATTTCGATGTTGTTGTACATCACCGCGTTCAGCAATGGAGTACTACCGCCATCCAATGACATCATATCCACGTTGACGCCGGAGTTCACATAAGCGCGGACTGTCGCCGTGTCGTTACTTCCAGATGCATCGAGTATCCCTACTTCTCCGTCATTCAAATTTTCAATCTCAAATTCGACCAGTTCTTCGAAAAAAGCGTTGCGCTGGGTCTCAACTTCGGCCAGATATGAATCAATCTGCTCATCGGAAAGAACGGATGACAAGGCTTCTGTAACGTCAAAATTTGGTCTCTCATCTGCGGTAATCTCGCCTCTTGCCCACATTTCGTTAAGTTCGTACTCACGCGCATTGTGCTGAATCAGAATATCCCTGACTTGACCTTGTTCAACTGGCGATAGGTCGAGCGACTCTACAAATCCTTGCCAGTTTTCCTCGTAGTCCATTTCGGCTGAACCTAGCGGGCTGTCGTCTAACGAAACGATTTCTTCGGCGGGAATGAATTCTGGCACCTCAATACCCCGTGCCGCTTGCTCGGCGAATATGGCAGCAAGGTCGATTTCTGAATCCGGAACCGGGCGCGGGCTCAAATCACTTTCTATGAGGACCGAGAGCCCGGCATCGGGTTCGACGACCGTCTGTTCCAAATCGATGAATATCAGCCAATATGCGGTGGCAAAGCCTGCTATCGCAATGGACAGCAAGCCCCAAAATAGTTGGATTCTCATATGACCACCCCCCTTAGCAATACTTGGGAATTGAATGCGACGATGAGTAATTTCCGCACGGAGTGTTGCCCCCGGTTCCGTTCCAAGCGCCCCAGTTGAATTGTTGATTAAACATCTGGGTCGGATCGGATTCAAGACCTTCTTCACCATCGCTGGAACTGCTTGGCGGGTGAGTTAGAGGCAATGTTCGGCAATGCGATATCGATGCATTTGTTCTTCCGTTCAGTATACGCCGACTGTTGTCCAGATTGCCCTCAAGGATACCAATTTCATTGTCATAGTATGCGTTCACCGCATCATTCGCAGCATCGAACCCCTCACCGATAATTATATCCATTATCCAATCTGCCACCTTTTTCCCACCCGGAATGGAGTTCTCAATTAGCCACACTATGAGAAGCGTGTCCTCACGATCCTCATTAATCTCGGCAGTTCCGGCAACCTGTCTATCATGCAGTAGTGACCAGCTTTTACGGTAGCCTTCTTCGGTCAAACGCAGGCAGTCGCCTTGCGTTCCGGTGACATTGGTCGGAATCACAAGACGCCCTACTGGGTAGGATGTAGTTGTAGTGACGACGAACAGGACGAAAATGAACCCCAAGGCGGGGACGAAAGACAATATTCTCTTCATGGAACCACTCCATTGATGCGAGAGGCCCTGATTTTGCCGGGCCGGCTTGTAATCGAATTGAGATCCCAACAGCCGGAAACTTTGCATTTTTCGAAGTCGAGTGCGCATTTCCAAATACCTGTAGAGATGGCTTCTACTGCTCCCGATAACTGGAATTATCAGGAGTAGAATGGTCGCCCCATCCCACCAAGATAAGGAGAAGAAGACATGAGCGTTGTCAGAAGGACAGGCGACATGGATCGACTATTGGCTGGTTTCGGCGTGGCAATCGTCGATATCCAGGCGTTGCGTGCCGCGCGAGGCGCGTGGAGCGAGAACACGAAACGCGCGCTACGGTCGGACCTGGAGATTTTCGGAAACTGGTGCGTCGCGAACGGATTGCAGGTATTGCCCGCCAGGGCGGAGACTGTGGCCCGTTTCGTCGAATCCGTCGCACGCGAAAGAGCGCCAGCTACGTTGAAGCGCTATGTTTCGAACATCAGCGCCCTGCACAAAGCAGCCGGTTATGCGAAACCAAGCGATGCGGCGGCCGTGAGGCTCGCTCTGCAATACATGCAACGGCATAAGGACTGCCGCCAGCGGCAAGCGCTGGGACTGACCTGGAAAATGCGCGACCGGATGATCGCGGCCACGGGCGGCCGGCTGCTCGACTTGCGCGACCGGGCCTTGCTGGCGGTGATGTACGACGCCATGCTGCGAGGCGCGGAACTGGTTGTGCTGGAAGTAACCGATTTGTCGGAGGCGGAGGACGGTGGAGCAACGCTGCTGGTGCGGCGAAGCAAGACCGACCAGACCGGCGAAGGCGCGGAAGTGTATCTCACTCCGAATACGTTGAAGCTGTTGCGGGAGTGGCTCGAACAGTCTCGCATCCGCAACGGGCGGATTTTCCGCTCGATTCGCATCAACGGCTTTTTAGGTCAAAGCCTGGATGTCAGTCAAGTGTCGCGCATCTTCAAGGAAATGGCGCGCAAGGCCGGATTCGACAAGAAAGTCGTGGACAAACTTTCGGCGCATAGTGTGCGGATTGGCGCGACGCAGGACATGATCGCATCGGATTTCGGACTGGCGGCTGTGATGCAGGCGGGGCGCTGGAAAACCCCGTCCATGGTGCTCCGCTATGGCGAGCGCTTGCTGGCCCAGCGCGGCGGCGCAGCGCGATTCGCGCGGCTGAATACTAAACTCCACGCAAGCGGCTGAGAGGAACCGAAAGTAAAAACGGAAGGAGCGCCATCACTACAGCGCGAATTGACCCATCCTGAAATTGAAGAGACTCGGAGCCGGAGATTTTTCCAAAATCGTCCGGGGATGGTCTCTGCGCCAACGTCAAACTGTTATCGCGAGTTGTTTGCACACCATTGCATGGCGGTTTTTCAGCCGGGTTCGCTGACAAATTCATTAATCCGACTATCATCCACCGAGAGAAAGTTTATATTTTTCAATATGTTATGATGTCCCAAGGAAATTTTCACATTCTGTTTGACCGGCAACGGCAGACAAGCTATTCTCACTGCTCCTGATAATTCCAGTTATCGGGAGTACTTTTTTCTTCTCAAATTCCCTATCCACCTGTTTTAGATCAACTTTTTCGTTTCGGTCTCGTCCCCAGTCAGACTCGCGCACCGCGCTGATTTTGGAAATCGATTGACGCGATTTCGCGCTAGCCAAGCACAATTCCGAGAAAGACGAGCGCGCCGACCCATTGATTGTTGACGAAGGCCCTGAAGCAGGCCTCGGGCTGGCGGTCGCTGGTCAGGATCTGCTGCCAGGCGAACAGCAGGCTCGCGCCGACCAGGGACAGGAAGTAAGGCAGTCCCAGGTCGAACTGCCGGCCCGCCAGCCACATCGCGGCAATGAACATGACTTGCAACAGGCCGATCATCATGTTGTCCGAATCGCCGAACAGGATCGCCGTGGATTTCATGCCGAGACGCCGGTCGTACTCCCGGTCGACCATGGCGTATTGCGTGTCATAGACAACGGTCCACAGGCAATTGGCGAGAAACAACAGCCACGCCTGAGTGGCCAAGCCGCCGGTCTGCGCGGTGAAGGCCATCAGAATTCCCCAGGAAAAGGCGACGCCAAGCGCAACCTGGGGCATATGGGTGACGCGCTTGAGGAAGGGATACAAGGCGATGATGGGAATCGCCGCGATCGCCAGCAATATCGTCGGCAGATTTGTGAACAGCACGAGCGCGAAGCCAACCAGGGAGAGCGCCACGAATCCGCGGAGGGCGTCCCGGCGGCTGAGTTGACCGGTCGCCAGGGGACGCTCGCGGGTGCGCAGCACTTCGCCGTCGATGTGATAGTCGGCGAAGTCGTTGATGCAACAGCCGGCGGAACGCATGACGACCGTGCCGGAGACGAAGATGAACAGCAGGCCGAAGGAAGGTATGCCACCCGCCGCAAGCCACAGTGCGCCGATCGTCGGCCATAGCAGCAAATAGATCCCCACCGGCCGATGCAGGCGCACCAGGTAGTAGTAAGCTCTCGCTTTCTCGCGCAGATTCGGCCAACGCCGATGCAGCTCCGCAGCAAGCCGCCGCGTGAGATTACGAGAGATTGAAAAGAAGCGACCCGTCATGCGGTCAGTATGCTCACAAGCTTGGACTAAGGAATTGTGCCGTCCGGGTTCAGATACATGTGAGACTGGATCGACGATCCGGTGACGGTTGATTAGTCCACGGATAAAGGTTTGGCGCGCTGCGGATGGAAGGAGCGAAGCGACTGGAATCCGCAGCGCGCCCCGGCGCGCCGAAACGCGCCGGAACGCCGGTTCGGGGTACCCTTGTTTGTTCTGACGCAAAAAAGGAACCCGAACCATGCAGATCAAGTCTCTGCGCGTAAAATCCTACCGCAGCTTCAAGGTGAATGACATGCTCCCGGCGGAGGCGGCCGACCGCCTGCGCCGACTCGATCTCTTCCAGACCCTGCGCGGGGAAGGCTGCTCCGAAGCCACCGCCCTGAAGGCCGTCGGCTGGTCGCGCGCCACGCTCTACCGCTGGCGCCGGCGCTTCGCATCCGAAGGCCCGGCCGGCCTGTGCGCCAACAGCCGCCGGCCGCACCGTGTCCCCCTGCCGCGCTGGAGCGCCGCCGAGGAACGCAAGGTCTGGGCCACGCGGCGCAACTTCCCCTTCATGGGCAAACGCAAGCTCCGCGTCCTGCTGCTGCGCGAAGGCGTCGATCTGAGCGAGTCCACCGTGGGCCGGATCCTCGCCAAAGGCGTGCGCCTGGGCCGCATAGAGCCCTGCGCCTTCTGCCGCGGCCGCGTGAAGGTCAAGCAGCCCCGGCGCTTCAACGGCCACGCCCAGCGCCTGCCGCGGGGACAAACGTCCCGACAGCCCGGCGAACTCGTCCAGATCGACCACCTCTCCGCCTCCCGCGACAGCAAGCAACTCAAAGAGTTCAAGGCCGTCTCCCCCGTCGGCAAGCAGATGGTCGTCCAGGTCTTCAGCCGCGCCACCGCGCACAACGCCAAACGCTTCCTCGAAACCGTCCGCGCGCAACTCCCGTTTCCCCTCGTCTCCGCCCAGGTCGACGGCGGCAGCGAGTTCCGCGCCGACTTCGAGCAGGCCTGCGAAGAACTGAAGATCCCCCTCTTCGTGCTGCCGCCCAAGCGGCCCCAACTCAACGGCTGCGTCGAACGCGCAAACGACACCACCCGCGTCGAGTTCTGGAACCGCTACGACGGCGACTTCACCGTCGAGGCCGCCAATCGCGCTCTCGCCGACTATCAACGCTTCTACCACCAGGTCAGACCCCATCAGGCCCTCGACTTCATGACACCCGACGAGTATCTTCGAAAAAACAAGGACAGCCCCTCTCAGTCTCACATGTGCTGAACCCGCACATGTGCTTGACAACCTCAGATCGATTCCGATAGCTTCGACCGGGCAATACTGTAGGAAACCCGAGAAGTCGGGTTGCCCGCTGAATAAAACAGCCCTTTCGACCCGGCCAAGGGTAGCTCCCTCAAGCCCGGCAAATAGGCGGGGTATCGATTTTCCTACGGTATTGCAACGGCCCGGCACCATGTCGGGAACTTGCAATGACCATAGGAAAACGCACAATGAAACACGCTCAACCAGCAACAGCAATTGCAACATTCACCTTCTTTTTTCTGATATTCGTCGTCTTTACAGCATCGGACAAATCAATCCACGCGCAATCTTGGAGTGCTCCATCACACGCCGCGACGCCTGAACTCGGCGCCTGAACTCGGCGCCTGCTATGACCGCACTCAAAGGTTTTACGAAAACACGCAGGAAATCTACCAATCCTGGCTTCAACGTGATCTAGACTTGGCAGACGACCACCAGAACACAGTCCTCACCGTCATAGCGCTTGGAACAGTAGCCGGGGCAGCTACCGTTCCGGGTCCTTGGAGCCTTGCAGTCCTCGCCGGCGGCGCTGTCTCAGCGTGGATTGTAACGAAATACTACAACAATGTACGAAGCACGGCCCGACAATCTTACAGTGGTCGAATGAATGACCTTAGAAACGCCGCAGAAGCAGAAGCGACTGCCTGCGAAGCCGAACATCTGAACGGCGGCGATCCGGAAAACGAAGCAGACAATGCGCAATTTCAAAATTCCGGAAGCGGTGTTAGCATCGTTGGTGGAAGCCAATCCATCGGAAACCCGCAAGGTCATGTAACTGGATATCCGGTGAATTGAGGAGCATGAAACATGAAAAAATTGATACTCTCAGTAGTCGCCGTTCTTGTTGTATTTGGCATCGGTAATCTTACAACTTCCGAACGGCATGAACTTGGTATTCCTGCCGGTATGGAAACATCCTCAGAAAACGGGGCCGCGCAAAATTTGCGCGGCCCCCGTTCCAGCTCACTGCCGCTTTCCAATGAAGAAACCGATTTATCGCTTTATAATTTCGACGAAGTCGTCAACTCACTATCAAATCATAGCCGCGACGAACTCATCGACCTATTTAACCCTGAACCAATAGCCAACGATACATTCATTGAAGCCATGACCAGCGGTCATCCGCTTGATCGCGCGGAAGAATACTACGGCTGGAGATGGGAAGATTTCGTAGAATCCCTCGACCTGTCCGAGCAGGAGCGGAACCGACTCAAAGAACTACTGATTGCCCATGAAGCGCATAATATGGAACTTAGACGCTTGGCCATGACCGGTCAAATCAGCACGGAAGATCACATGACCCACAGACGCTCACTTGATCAGCTTGCGGCATCTTTGGAAACCATCATTTCCGAAGATCAGCTAGCCTTGTTCTGGGATGATAATGAAAGGCACTCAAATCAATTGAACCAGCGTATAGCCGAACGGGACGCACTATATCTGGAAAACGGCGTAGTCGGAATTTTGGATGCCGCCGACCGTAGCGACCCGGCAACGGTGCTAGCCTACATCAATTCCGGCGCAGATGTTAACGCAACAACCGTTGACGGCAAATCGCCGCTTCACTATGCGATAACTCACGGCAACGTGGAAATAGCGCGGATGCTGCTTCAAGCGGGCGCGGATCCGAATATGCCTACCGCCAACGAATTGCAATCAACACCTTTGAAAAATGCGGCCAGCAATGGAAACATTGAAATAATCCGGGCACTGATTGCCGCAGGTGCGGACCCGGATTTCGCGCCTAACTCACCAGGGCTAAGCCCCTTGCCTTCAGCTGCATTTACCGGGCAAACCACCTCAGTAGCCGTATTACTGGAACTAGGCGCAGATGCCACAGGAGAGGCAGGGTCGCGGGCACTTACTCACGCCGTTCGACATGGCAACCACGAAATAGAACAAATGCTGATCGACGCAGGGGCACAAGACGAAATTCTTACCACCGCCGCACGCGAATTCAGGGAAGTAGGTCGCCGTCTTGGAGTAGTAAACAACTGAAAATGCGCAAATAATAATTTGGGAGTCTTTGGACTCCCTTTTTTTGCACGGTCATTGCAGCATCCTTGCCGCATTCAGCGCGGACGGAGCTGCGCTTCAATACCACCATCCAGCGGTTATCCCTGTTATTGCGTGAACGTGCATCCATGCACGAATACGGTCGGCATCCTGCCTGTTCTGGTAATCGAAGTAGGAAACAGCGAGGGCCATGCCAAGGCCGGGCCGGAAAAGTACAAGGCACACAGAGCGCGAGAGGCAGGAAGGTTGACCGAATGGGACCGGGCCGGACGAGATCGACTAGCAGAAAGTGTGAATCTTCTCGCCCAAGAATTCCGCATCCAGTACGCCCGTGCGGTGGCGCTCTTCGGTGAAAGGGTCGGTCGAGTCCCAGTCGGCCAGCATGCGCATCAATCTTCGAAAACAAGCGCCGCGGGAACGGCCAGGCTCACGCAGATTTCGCCGTCTGGCTCACCGTTGGTTCCCTACTGATCCTGAAAATCGATTGACGCGATTTCGCGCTAGCCAAGCACAATTCCGAGAAAGACAAGCGCGCCAACCCATTGATTGTTGACGAAGGCCCTGAAACAGGCCTCGGGCTGGCGGTCGCTGGTGAGAATCTGCTGCCAGGCGAACAGCAGGCTCGCGCCGACCAGGGACAGGAAGTAAGGCAGTCCCAGGTCGAACTGTCGTCCCGCCAGCCACATCGCGGCGATGAACATGACCTGCAACAGGCCGATCATTATGTTGTCCGAATCGCCGAACAGGATCGCCGTGGATTTCATGCCGAGACGCCGGTCGTACTCCCGGTCGACCATGGCGTATTGCGTGTCGTAGACGATAGTCCACAGGCAATTGGCGAGAAACAACAGCCACGCCTGAGTGGCCAAGCCGCCGGTCTGCGCGGTGAAGGCCATCAGAATTCCCCAGGAAAAGGCGACGCCGAGCGCAACCTGGGGCATATGGGTGACGCGCTTGAGGAAGGGATACAAGGCGATGATGGGAATCGCCGCGACCGCCAGCAATATCGTCGGCAGATTGGTGAACAACACAAGCACGAAGCCCGCCAGGGAGAGCGCCACGAATCCGTGCAGGGCGTCCCGGCGGCTGAGTTGACCGGTCGCCAGCGGACGCTCGCGGGTGCGCAGCACTTCGCCGTCGATGTGATAGTCGGCGAAGTCGTTGATGCAACAGCCGGCGGAACGCATGACGACCGTGCCGGAGACGAAGATGAACAGCAGGCCGAAGGAAGGTATGCCACCCGCCGCAAGCCACAGGGCGCCGATCGTCGGCCATAGCAGGAGATAGATCCCCACCGGACGATGCAGGCGCACCAGGTAGTAGTAGGCGATCGCCTTACGCCGCAGTTCAGGTCTTTCTTCCAGTCTTTCCTTGATCCAGGGCGAGAGTTTTCGCCAAGTCCGTTCGAGGAAACGCTTCATGGCTCAGACGTCCGCGTAGTGGCTGCTTTCGCCGAGCCAGCGGCGGATCAGCGGTTCGGCTACCGCGGGATGGCTGGCGAGCAATTCGTCGCAGCTATCGCGCACCTGTTCGAGCATATCGCTGTCGCGGCTTATGTCCGCGACCCTGAAACTCATCAGGCCGGTCTGCCGGGTGCCCAGCAACTGACCCGGCCCCCGCAGGCGCAGGTCTTCCTCGGCGATGAGAAAACCGTCGTTGCTTTCGCGGATGATGCGCAGGCGCTCCCGGCTCAGTTCGGACAGCGGCGGCTGGTACAACAGCAGGCAATGACTTTGCTCGGCGCCCCTGCCGACCCGGCCGCGCAATTGATGCAATTGCGCCAGTCCCAGGCGTTCCGGATTCTCGATCACCATGAGACTGGCGTTGGGCACGTCGACGCCGACTTCGATCACCGTCGTCGCCACGAGCAACTGGATTTCGCCTCGTTTGAAACTGTCCATGACTTCGGCCTTCTCCGCTGGCTTCAGCCTGCCATGCACGAGTCCGACCCGGATGCCGGGCAGGGCGTCGCGGAGCTGTTCGGCGGTGGCCTCGGCGGCCTGGGCCTGCAAGGTCTCCGAATCGTCGATCAGGGTGCAGACCCAATAGGCCTGCCGGCCGCCGCCGCAGGCCGAGGCGATGCGCTCGACCACCCGCGCGCGCCGTTCGTTCGAAGTCATGGCGGTATTGACGGGAGTGCGGCCCGGCGGCAATTCATCGATGACCGAACAATCGAGGTCGGCATAGGCGCTCATCGCCAGCGTCCTCGGAATCGGCGTCGCGGTCATGACCAACTGGTGCGGGCGCATCGACCCGCTGCCGGCCTTCTCGCGCAAGGCAAGCCGCTGGTGGACGCCGAACCGGTGCTGCTCGTCAACGACGATCAGCCCGAGGCGCTGGTAGTGGACAGATTCCTGGAACACCGCATGGGTACCGATCAGCAAGTCGCAATCGCCTGCAGCGAGGTCTTCCAGCACCTGCTTGCGCGCCTTGGCGCGGGTCTTGCCCGAAAGCCAGCCGATCCGCGCGTCCAGGCTTTCGAACCATTGCCGGAAAGTATGCAGATGCTGTTCGGCGAGAATTTCCGTCGGCGCCATGAGACAAACCTGGAAGCCCGATTCGATGGCGTACAGGGCGGCCAGGGCGGCGACCACGGTCTTGCCCGAGCCGACGTCGCCCTGTATCAGCCGCATCATCGGCGTCCGGCCCGAGAGATCCGCGCGGATCTCCCGATAGACTTTGCGTTGCGCCTCGGTCAGCCTGAACGGCAGATTTTCCACGAAACGCTTGAGCAGCGTCTGGGGCCCGCTGAACCGGGGCGATCGCAAGGCGGAGGCGTCGAGTTTCAGCCGCCGCATGCAGACGCGGTGGGCAAGCAGTTCCTCGAAGGCCAGCCGCCGCCGCGCCGGGCTGTTCTCCGTCCGGCCCGAGAAGTCGAGCTGCGCATCCGGCGGCGGCTGGTGCAGCAGGCGCACCGATTCGGCGAGATCGATGCCGCCGAATTCGCGCAGAAAATGCGCCGGCAGCAACTCCGGCAGCTTTTCCGAATTCGCCAACATTCGCAGCGCCTGTTCGACGAGTTTGCGGATGCGGCTCTGGTGAATGCCTTCGGTGGCCGGGTAGACCGGCGTCAGCGAGTCGGGCACCGCGTCGGCTTCGGCAGCGCCCGACAAAACGCGGTATTCGGGATGATACATCTCGATTCCGCCGCGACCGTAGCGCACTTCGCCGAAACAGCGGATCATCTTGCCCGCGGACAAGCGGTCTTGCTGAAACTTGTTGAAATGAAAGAACCGCAGGCCGAGCATGCCGCTGGCGTCCTTCACCAAACAGCGCAAACTTCGGCGGCGCCCTATCTGGACTTCGCTGCCGACGATTTCACCTTCGACCTGCACTTGATCGCCGAACCGCGCGCGTCCGATGGGCGTTATGCGGGTGCGGTCCTCGTAACGATACGGCAAATGGAAAAGCAGATCCTGGACGTTTTCGATGCCGAGATCGGCCAGCTTCGCCTTCATTTTCGGGCCGACGCCGGCAAGGCGGTCTACGGGGGTCTGGTCCAGCGGCTGGCCGGTCATGCGGAAGCGGGCGGCGGGTTCAGTCGCTCAATATCGCGTCGATCTCGACCATCGCGTTCGCCGGCAACGCGGCGGCGCCGATGGTGACCCGGGCCGGATAAGGCGCGTCGAGACGCCGCGCCATGATCTCGTTGACAGTCTTGAAGTTGCCGAGATCCGTCAGGTAGATCGTCATGCGGACCGCGTGGTCGAGACTCAATCCCGCCGCCGCGGCGACCGCCGCCAGATTGTCGAAAACCTGTTCGGTCTGTTCCACGATGCCGCCCTCGACCAGCCGCATGGTCGCCGGGTCGAGTGGAACCTGACCCGATAGAAACACCAGCGGGCCCGAGCGCACGGCCTGTGAATAGGGGCCGATCGCCTGTGGCGCGTTCCCGGTTTGAATGACTTGCGATGCGGGCATGGAATTTCCCCGTTGTGTGCGCGGCAGACTAGCTCCGGCCTAGTGAATTGCGTTTTCGCCGCGGCCGGTTGGCCGGCGGGTCTTGCGGGCTTTGACCCGCGTCACCCGGGTCACCGCCTTGATCATGCGGATCTTGCGCATAACCCGCGCCAGATGCACGCGGTTTTTCACGTTGATCAGGAGATTGACGATGCTAAAGTGAGCATCGCGCTCGTCCGTGCTGATCTTTTCGATATTCGCTTCCGCGCCGGTAATGGTGGTAGCCAGGGTGGCGATGATGCCGCGCTGCTGTTCGACTTCGACCTTGACCTCAACCGTGAATTCGCCCTGGACTTCAGGATCCCAACTCACTTCGACGCATTTTTCCGGATCGTTTCGCAGTTCCGCGATGTTGTTGCAATCATCGGTGTGAATCACGAGTCCACGCTCCGAACTGATATGCCCGGCGATGCGGTCTCCCGGAATCGGCCGGCAACAGCGGGCGTAATGCATCACCGAACTTTCGCCGCCGCGCACGAGCAGGTTGCCCGCCAATTCCGCCCCGGTGGGATTTTCGTTCAAGGCTATCAGACGCTGGGCCACGGTATGCGACATGCGATTGCCGAGGCCGACTTCACCGAACAACTCGTTCAACGATTCCAGCCGCAATTGTTCGAGCGTCGTGGCCATGGCTTCTTGGGAAACTGTGTCGAGACTGGCGCCGAAGCTTGCCAGCGCCTTGGTTAGCAGGCGGCGGCCAAGGGCGATGGATTCGGACGATTTCTGGCTTTTCAGAAAATGGCGGATTCCCGTGCGCGCCTTGGCGGTAACGACGAAACCGAGCCAGGCGGGATTCGGCTTGTGGCCCGGCGCGGTGATGATTTCCACGGTCTGGCCGCTTTGCAGAGGTTCGCTCAGCGGCGCGAGCCGGCGCGAGATGCGGCAGGCGACGCAGGTGCTGCCGACATCGGTATGGATCGCATAGGCGAAATCCACCGGCGTCGAGCCGGCGGGGAGTTCGAAGATCTCGCCCTTCGGCGTGAACACGTAGATTTCATCGGGAAACAGGTCGATCTTGACGTTTTCGATGAATTCCAGCGAATTGCCCGCGTGCTGCTGCATTTCCAGCAGGCCGTTGACCCACTCCCGCGCCCGGATATGGGAATTGCTTGGAATGTCCTCGCTTGACTTGTACAACCAGTGGGCGGCAATGCCGTTGTTGGCCATGGCTTCCATTTCTTCGGTGCGGATCTGGATTTCGATGGGCAGGCCGTGCATGCCGAACAGCGTCGTGTGCAGGGACTGGTAACCGTTGGCCTTGGGAATGGCGATATAGTCCTTGAACCGGCCAGGCACCGGCTTGTACAGGCTGTGGATCGCGCCCAGCACGCGGTAACAGGTGTCTGCCCGGTCGACGACGATGCGGAAGGCGTAGACGTCCATGATCTCGGAAAAGGATTTCCGCTTGCTGCGCATCTTGTCGTAGATGCTGTACAGGTGCTTTTCCCGGCCAATGGTCCTGCCGGGCAATCCCTCGCGTTCGAGGCAGGCTTCGAGCGATGTTTGCAACTTGGTCACGACTTCCTTGCGATTGCCCCGCACCTTGCGCACGGCGGCGCCGATGCGGCGGTAGCGAAGCGGGTAAATCGCTTCGAAGGCGCGTTCCTCGAACTCGATCCGCATGTCGTTCATGCCGAGCCGGTTGGCGATGGGCGCGTAGATTTCCAGCGTCTCCCTGGCGATTCTGCGGCGCTTGTCGGGCGGCAGCACCTTGATCGTGCGCATGTTGTGCAGCCGATCCGCGAGCTTGACCATGATGATGCGCAGGTCGCGCGACATCGCCAGGGCCATCTTCTGGAAATTCTCGGCCTGGGCTTCGGCCTGGGAGCGGAACTTGATCTTGCTCAACTTGCTCACGCCATCGACCATTTCCGCAACGGTGTTGCCGAACTGGGACTTGATCGCGGTCTTGGTGATGCCGGTGTCTTCGATGACGTCGTGCAACATCGCGGCCATCAGCGACTGATGGTCCATGTGCATCTTGCTGAGAATGCCGGCCACCTGGAGCGGGTGGGTGATATAGGGGTCGCCGGTGCGGCGGAACTGGCCTTCGTGTGCCTGTTCGGCGTAATAGTAGGCGCGCCGCACCTGGTTGATCTGCTGTCTCGCAAGATAGCCCGACAGGCCCTCGGCCAGAGTGTCGATATTCTCAATCTGCAGGGCTGTCAATCCGCGCCTCCTTCCCCGATCAATCCCCTTCTTCGGGTTCGGGCGCCGGCGGCTCAGCGAGTTCGGGCTGTTCGAGCATGATTTCCATCTCCTGCTCGATATCCTCCATTCTCAATTCCGGCTTTTGCGTGAGGATTTCGGGGCCGACGAGTCCCTGGGCCACTTCGCGCAGGGCGAGCACAGTGGGCTTGTCGTTGTCTTCGGCAACGAGCGGATCCTTGCCTTCAGTCTGCAATTGCCGGGCGCGTTTGCTCGCGACCATGACGAGTTCGAAGCGGTTGTCCACCTTGTCCAGGCAGTCTTCAACGGTTATTCGCGCCATCTTTGGTATCTCTTTTGGTAACTCTCGCAATCTCGCGATTTCACCGGAACATTGTACAACGAAGTCCCGGTCTGTGCGGGGCGGGAGATTTTACCAGAATATCGGTGTCAACGAATCTCATTGACTCCGGACTTCATTGCGCAATCCGCGCCGGATTGAACATTCGGCATGCGGGTGTTATCGTTTCCTGTCAATGAAAATCATGTCGTCAAAAGTTCTTGGACAGGCGGTCGGCTTGGCGCTGAGAGCGCATTGGCTCCTCGTATCCTGCCTGCTGACCTGCTTGCCGGCGGTCGCCGCCGAGCGGCCGGATACCGGCATAAGCGGTGTCTATGAGGTAATGGTCGGCGTCTCCGATGCCGAACCGGCATTGACCTATTTCGCGGAATTCGGTTTCACCCCCGTCGCCAGGGCGGAGTTTACGGCCAGGCAGGCGATGACGCTCTACGGCGTTGATTCGGCCCTCACTTCATGGCGTCTGCAAAACGGCGAAATCGACGCCCATGGCCTGTTGCGGCTGCTTGAATGGGACGAACCGACCGGACCGGGCGTCGGACTTGCGCCGCCAGAGACCGTGGGAGTTCGTATGGCAGTCATGCGTACGCGCGACATTTTTCGGCTGGTGGACGTATTCACCGATCTGCGTGACGGCGCAGGCCAGGCCTGGCTGCTGGCGGGACCGGTTTACGACGATCTCTACAACGCCACGGAAGGCGCTCCGAGTATCGACAACCGCCGCGTCGGGGTGCGGGAAATGGCGGTCTACGGCCAGTGGTTCAGCCACGTGTTCTTTCAGCGCTACGGCTATGTGATTCCGGGTTACGGAGTGATTGGCGATCACGCTCCGCTCGGCACTAGCGAATTTACCCATCATGACTTCGTCGTGGCGGGAGACCTCGGCGAAGTCACCGACTATTACGAATCGGTATTCGGTTTCGTTTCGGAAAACGATCCGGTGATCGACGGGGCTTGGCAACGGGGGCCGCAGGCCATTTTCATGATGGAACCGGGACGCTCCCACTGGTATCGGGGATTTGTTTCACCGAATAACGTCAGCGGCAAGTTGAAGTTCTTCTCTCTCGACGGACTGCATGAAGCCGATGACCGTTCCGAACGTCAGCGCCCAGGCGAAATCGGCATCACCTTGCATTCACTCTGGACGCCTCGGCTCGATCTGGTGCATCAATTGGCGACGGAAGCCGGGCTTGAGCCGGGACCGATCACCGCTAATGAATTCGAGGAATCGAGTTTTCTCGTGCGCGGACCCGACGGCGCCTATTGGCAATTGATTCAACGGGATTCGTCCGACTGGCCGGCGGTCACCGAGTTTCAATTGCTGGATGTGAACAACTGAACCCGCGCTCCCGCAGCCTCAGCCGCGGTCGTTCGCGGACGAACCCTTCTTCCACGCGGCTCCGCCAACCCAGGCGCCGGCGACGGGCTTGAAGGCGCGAATTTCCGTCCGGCCGTAGACCCCCGCCCGATAATACGGGTCGTTATGCAGCAACGCGCGAGCTTCATCCAGATCATCCGTCCGGTAGATAAAACAGCTTCCGTTCATGGCGTCGGCGGCGTCCGCGAACAAGGGGCCCGCAACCGAGATCCGATCCATCACCTTTTCGATGTACGCAAGATGCGCCTGTAGATGATCCCGCCGCAAGGCAGCGGAATCGGCCGCGTCACAGCAGATTACAAGCCATGTCATGACGGTCAGCCCCCATTGGCATTGACGTGGCGCAGGCGGCGGGAACGGATGATGGCGCGTATGTCGGCCAAGGCGCGTTCGAATTCGTCGTTGACCACGCGGTAATCGGATTTTTCTCCCTGAGCGATTTCGCGTTGGGCCTGGCGCATGCGGCGGTCGATGGTTTTTTCGTCGTCGAGGGCCCGGGTTTCGAGTCGTTGACGCAGGGTTTCGACGGATGGGGGCAAGATGAAGATGGAGCAGGCGGTGGGGTCGAGTTTGCGGACCTGTTCCGCGCCTTGCCAGTCGATTTCGAGGATTACATCGAGGCCCTGTTCGCGTTGACGGCGAACCCATTCGCGCGAAGTGCCGTAGCAGTGGCCATAGACTTCGGCGTGTTCGAGGAAGGCGCCTTCCCCAAGTTTGCGCTGGAATTCATCCCGGTCGACGAAGAAATAGTCGACGCCGTCGCGTTCTCCCTCGCGTCTCGGGCGGGTCGTGTGGGAGACCGAGATACAAAGCGAATCGTCGTCCTTGACGAGTTCCCTGACCAGGCTGGTCTTGCCCGCCCCCGAAGGAGCGGTGACGATGAAAAGCGCGCCGCTTGTCATGTTGTAATCAAATCTACAGCACCCCGGGTTTCCGCAAGGCGGCTATCCTGTCTTCCAGCGGCGGGTGCGACATGAACAGCGCCCGCAGCCCGGTCGGACGGCCGCCGTTGATGCCGAACGCGGCGAGTTCGCCGGGCAGGTCTTCGGCCTGATTCTGTTGCAGACGCTGCAGGGCCGCGATCATCTTCTGCCGGCCGGCAAGATTGGCGCCGCCTGCGTCGGCGCGGAATTCGCGCCAGCGGCTGAACCACATGACAATGATCGTTGCGATAATCGACAGCACGACCTGGGCAACGATGGAAACGACGAAATAGCCGATGCCGAAACCACGCTCGTTTTTGAATACGACCCGATCAACGGTGTGGCCGATGACTCTCGAGAGAAAGATCACGAAGGTGTTCAGCACGCCTTGCAGCAGGCCCATGGTTACCATGTCGCCGTTGGCGACGTGGGCGACCTCGTGAGCGAGCACAGCCTCGGCTTCTTCCGGGGTCATCTGGCGCAGCAGGCCGCTGCTGACCGCCACCAGCGCATTGTTGCGCCGCATGCCGGTGGCGAAGGCATTGACGACATCGGCAGGGAAAACGCCCACTTCCGGCATCCCGATGCCGGCGCGTTGCGCCTGGCGCTCGACGGTTTGCAACAGCCAGCGTTCCTGTTGGTTCGATGGCGTCTCTATTACCTGCACGCGCATGGACCGCTTGGCCATCCACTTCGACAAGGCCAGTGAAATGAAGGCGCCGCCGAATCCGAACGCGCAAGAGAACACGAGCAACGCGTTCATATCGAGGCCGGTGCCGCTCGACAGCAGCATCTGTTCGATGCCGAACACGCGAAAAGTGACGCTGATCAACAGCAATATCGAAAAGTTTGTTAATAAAAACAACAATATACGCATGATTTACCTCTACTTCGCTGGCCGATTACGGTCATTCAATGTTCTGTACCTGTTCCCTGATTTGTTCGATGAGCACTTTCAGATCGAGCGCATTGCGGGTGGTCTTGATCGCCGCGGATTTCGAGCAGATGGTATTGGCTTCGCGCATCAGTTCCTGCATCAGAAAATCGAGCGGCCTGCCCGCCGGTTCGCCGGCGCCGATCAGCCGCCCGATTTCGTTCACGTGGGCGTCGAGCCGGTCGAGTTCCTCGGCGATGTCGGCCTTGCTCACGAGCAAGGCGACTTCCTGCTCCACCCGCCCCGGTTCGAGATCGACCCGCAACTCGGCGATATTGTCGAGCAACGCCTGACGCTGGCCGGCGAGAATCTCCGGCAAGGAGGCGCGCACTTCCGCCAATATTTCCCGAATCGAGCCGACCCGCTCGCGGATTACCGCTTCGATTTCGTCGCCTTCCCGGGCGCGTCCGGCGAGAAACTCGTCGAGCGCCCCGTTGAACAGCGATACGGCTTCCTGTTCCAGGTCGCCGTCGTCCGCCGCTTCGGTCTCGATGACTCCGGGCCAGCGCAGAATATCAAGGCTCGAAGGCAGGCGCGAGTCGCCGAAATGGTTGTGAATCTTCTCACCGGCGGCGGCCAGACTTTCCAGCAGCCGGGAATTGAGATGCAATTCGCCGAACGAGGCTTCGGATTCCCGAAACCGCAACGTGCAATCGACCTTGCCCCGTTTCACGCGGCCGCGGACGGTCTTGCGAACGGCGGTCTCCAGATTGCGGAAAGCCTCCGGCAAACGAATCGAAGTCTCCAGATAGCGATGATTGACCGAACGGATTTCCCAGATCAGCGTGCCTCGTTCAAGTTCGGCCTGTTTGCGGCAGAACGCCGTCATGCTCAACATTGCTTGTCCCTCG
Source organism: Pseudomonadales bacterium (assembly GCA_963664805.2). Lineage (GTDB taxonomy): Bacteria > Pseudomonadota > Gammaproteobacteria > Pseudomonadales > Pseudohongiellaceae > UBA9145. The sequence goes on from OY761612.1 coordinate 2,471,118, forward strand.
TGGCGCACATCACGCACATTGCGCTGGGGCGATTCTAGCGCACTGGCGGGCCGCGCGTTGTACGCCTGCTGGAATCAGTCCAACAGCGGCAGGTAAGACGGATCCTTGCCCCCACCGCTGAAACAACGTTACACCGTGTCATCGCGTTCGGCTACCGCACCGAACCGGTTCCCTCCACACCTCCTGACCCGATAGCAGCTGCCGAAGCGCGGAGCGGGGGGTTCTTCAGCGTGACCGCCTTGTGCTACAACAACCCATCCGGCATCGGTCGGTGGGACGTCCATGTCCCCCACGTGCCAAACAGAAGGTTCGGGCACGGAACCCGACAACTCGTTATGCCGAGTTTCCTAGTGGGAGTTGCCGATGCCCGCACAGCCCATTGACATTCCCCACAAACATATATTAGCTTCAGCTACGCCATAGCAAGAGAAACCCGCTAAGTCGGGTTACCCGCTGAATAAAACAGCCCTTTCGACCCGGCCGAGGGTAGCTCCCTCAAGCCCGGCAAATAGGCGGGGTATCGATTTTCTCTTGGTATGGCAACGGCCCGACACCATTCGGGAAACAACGCCAAACAGGAGAAAACCAAATGAAATACCTTCAAAAACCAACTACGCAGTGGCCACAATCAATTACTACTTTATCGACCATGCTCATTGTTATCTTCTTCATTGCTGGATCGACAAAACCGAGTAATGCGCAACCAGGTTGGAGAGCTCCATCATACGCTGCGACCGCAGAGTTGGGCGAATGCTATGACGATCTGAATACAAAAATACGAGAACACCAAGGAAATATACAGAGAACAACGCGATAAAGCGATTGATCTAGCAGACGCAGGCGAGCTGGCAGCTCTCACATCACTGGCGACCGCAACTCTTCTTGCGGCATCCGGTTCCGGCCCCGCCGCTGTTGTCGTTGGCGGAATCAGTTTGACTACTGCGGTGGCCATAAAATTGACCTACAATGGCGTGAGAGATGGACACGAACAAGATTTCTATGACAAAGTAGTCGCCCTTAATTCCGCCTCAGAAGATGCGGCAGAAGATTGTGAAAATAACATCCTGAACGGTGGAGACCCGGAAAACGAGACGGACGAGACGGAAATGGAAAATTCTGGAAACGGTGCCAATATCGTTGGCGGAACTCAGACCGTCGGAGGAAACCCGCAAGGTCGAGTAACCGGGTATCCCGTGAATTGAGGAGCATGAAACATGAAAAAGTTAATCTTTCCAGCAGCTTTTTTGTTTGTCATCGCGGGCCTGCTCGTCTGGCCTGACCGGCAAGAACCTGTGGATCCCGCCCTTGTCGAATCGCCTTCAACAAGAAGTGTCGCGCTAGATTCGCACGAACCCCGCTTCAACACATCGCTACGGCCCGATCAAGAAGTCGAGTTATCGCTATTGGATTTTGATGAAGTCAGAGACAGTCTTTCGGGCTACACCCACGAGGAACTCATCAAGCAGTTTAATCGCGAATCGTCAGGATCTGAAGGGTTTGTCGAAGACATGACCAGCCGGCACCCGATTGACCGCGCAGTGGCGATCTATGATTCAAGATGGAAAAGTTTTGTGGATTCCCTCGACTTGCCCGCTTCGGAGCACAACCAGCTCAGGAATATATTGATTGCCCATGACGCGCTCAACAATGAACTTAGGGACTTGGGTATGACCGGCCAGATCAGTGGCGAAGAGTTTGTATCCGCCCGACGCTCGCTTGAACAGCTTGCGGAATCGCTGGAAACCATACTTTCCGAGGATCAGATAGCCCAGTTCTGGGACCATCGGGAAAAACGATCTGCCCAGTTCAAGCAACAAGCCGCAGAGACGAACGCGCAATATCTCGAAAACGGGATGGTTGGCATTTTGGATGCCGCCAACCGCAACGACACGGCAACCGTGCGAGCCTATATAAATTCCGGCGCGGATGTAAACGCTATCACAGTAGACGGCAGGCACACGCCGCTACTTGACGCTGCACGCAGGGGCAATGCGGAAATAGCGCGTATGCTGCTCGAAGCGGGGGCCGACCCGAATATGACCAGCTCCGACGAGTTCCAATCAACTCCCTTGCGAATCGCCGCAAGGGAAGGGAATGTTGATATTATTCTTGCATTAGCCGCAGCTGGCGCAGATCTGAATTTTACTTCAGAAAGTTTACCAAGCCCTTTGGCCACTGCGGCGCAATACGGGCAAACGGATGCAGCAGCCACACTGCTAGAGTTGGGCGCGGACGCCACGGGAAAGGCGGGCTCGCGAGCCCTAACGAACGCCATTCGGTACGGCAATCCCGAACTGGAACAACTTCTCATCGAGGCGGGGGCAAAGGGAGATATCCTAACCGCGGCAGAGCGCGAGTTCAAAGCGATTGGTCGCCGCCTCGGAGTTGTGAACGACTGAAAATTAACACGCGCAACTGCGCGAAACCGAAGAGAAAAGCCGCCTACGGGCGGCTTTTTGATGGAATACAGCTTCCAGTAAGCCTGTGACGCGAGTTTAACAGGCAACGGAAAAGCCCGATCAGCGCGTCTTGATTTTCCCGATTTCGAGGGAGTGTCATACTCCGGTCGCGTTAACCCGTTTCCAGTCAGTCTCATCAAGCACACACTCTGCGGCAAGCGTCGGCAATATCTCCGTTCCCACACCTTCCTCTCCGCGATTCGCCTTACCAAGCTGAGTAGTAAAGAAGGAGTTTTTCAGCAGCCTTGCGGTGGAGGCACGAGAAGCAATCAATTTGTGAATGCAGATCAGGGGATATGCGGTCGCAAATGCCTGCCGCCTACAGGATAATACGCGCAATCGCGGAACTGGAGCCGATTTGCCATGAGCCAGGCAATAAGGAACGGGGGCAGGACGGCCCGGCAATTGCGTGAAATCAGGCTGAGCCGGCATTACACAAGGCACGCGGAAGGTTCGGTGCTAGCGGAGTTCGGCGACACGAAGGTACTTTGCAATGCCAGCGTGAATGCTTCCGTGCCTACCTTTCTGCAAGGCGCGAGGCAAGGCTGGGTCACGGCCGAGTATGGCATGCTGCCACGCTCGACCGGCACGCGTATGCAGCGGGAAGCGGCGCGCGGACGCCAGAGCGGCAGAACCCTGGAAATCCAGCGGCTGATCGGCCGCGCGCTACGCGCCGCGGTCGACTTGCCGGGTCTTGGCGAACATACGATCAAAATCGATTGCGACGTAATCCAGGCCGACGGCGGCACTCGCACGGCGGCGATAACCGAAGGCTGGGTAGCCCTTGCCGACGCCCTGGACCACATGCTCGCGGAGAAACTCATCGCCCGCAATCCACTCAGGCAGATGGTGGCCGCGACCTCCGTCGGACTGTGCGAAGGCGCTGCCTTGCTCGACCTGGATTATGGCGAGGATTCCACGGCGGAAACCGATCTCAACGTCGTGATGACCGAGCACGGCAAGCTGATTGAAATCCAGGGCACAGCCGAGAAAGGCGAATTCAGCCGTGCGCAACTGACCGCAATGCTGGATCTTGCGGAGAGCGGCATTGCCGGATTGATCGAATGCCAGCGGCGGGCGCTGGCGGAATAGCGGGTCGCGACATGCAGGACTTTCAGCGCCGGTTTCTCGAATTCGTCATCGACCAGGAAATATTGCGCTTCGGCAGCTTCACGCTGAAGTCCGGTCGAGTCAGCCCGTATTTCTTCAACGCCGGCCTGTTCAATACCGGCGCCCGGCTCTCCTTCCTGGCCGGCAGTTACGCGCAAGCCATCGTGCATTCGCGACTCCCCTTCGACATGCTGTTCGGTCCGGCCTACAAGGGTATTCCGCTCGTCGCGGCCACCGCCATGGCGTTATACAGGGATCACGGACTCGATACGGCCTGGTGCTTCAATCGCAAGGAAGCGAAGGATCACGGTGAAGGCGGCCTGCTTGTCGGCGCCGATCTGGCCGGGCGGGTATTGCTCGTCGACGACGTCATCACCGCCGGCACCGCGGTGCGCGAATCGGTGAGCATGGTGCATAGCCGGGGCGCCGAACTCGCCGGAATCCTGATCGCAATGGACCGGCAGGAACGCGGCGCGGGGCCCGCGTCGGCCATCCGCGAAATCGAGAAGGAATTCTCCACCGAGGTTGTCAGCGTCGTGAATCTGGGAGACGTTATCGACTACCTCGGCGCGGACCCCGGCAGCGAATTGCATGCCCACCTCGACGCGGTGCGGGCCTATCGCGAACAGTATTGCGTCGAATAGGATTGCACGGCAAAAGCGCCCTCGCCAAAATCGCCGCGCAATCCCGCGCTGCGGGCTCCTAGCGCGAGATGAGCGTGCCGACGCCCTCGTCGGTGAAGATTTCGAGCAGCAGCGCATGTTCGACGCGGCCGTCGATGATATGGGCGCTATGCACGCCCGAACGCAGGGCGTCGAGCGCGCATTCCACTTTCGGCAACATGCCGCCTTTCAGGATCCCGGTGGCGGCGAGTTCTTCTACCTGCCTGACGCTGAGCCCGGTGAGGACTTTGCCCTCGTTGTCCCGCACGCCGGCCACGTTCGTCAGCAGGATCAGTTTCTCCGCGCCGAGCACACCGGCGATGGAACCGGCTACCGAATCGGCGTTGATGTTGTAACTGACGCCGTTTTTGTCGGTGCCGACCGGCGCGATGACGGGAATGAAATCGCTCGCCTTCATCATTTCGAGCACCTGGGTGTCGATCGAGACGATTTCCCCGACCTGGCCGAGGTCGACGAATTCGCTTTCGTCCGCGGTTTTACTGAAATGGCTGCGCGCCTTCAGCCTGCGCGCCCGGATCAGGTTGCCGTCCTTGCCGCTGATGCCGACGGCCTTGCCGTGGTTCTGGTTGAGCAGACTGACGATTTCCTTGTTGACCTGGCCGCCGAGCACCATCTCGACCACGTCCATCGTGCGGCTGTCGGTTACGCGCAGGCCGTCGACGAAACGCGATTCGATATTCAGTTGCTTGAGCAACTTGCCTATCTGCGGGCCGCCGCCATGGACGATGACCGGATGAATGCCGACCAGTTTCATAAGCACGACATCGGTCGCGAAACTCCGCTTGAGCGCTTCGTCGACCATGGCGTTGCCGCCGTATTTGACCACTACCGTATTGCCCGCGAACTTCCGGATGTAAGGAAGCGACTCGGTCAGAATCCTGGCGATGGTGCGGGCCCTGTTTACGCTCAGCGACATGGCGCGATTTCCGGCTTGATGCAGTTGTTCAAAACGGCGGTTGCAGCGAATCGTCGGCGCGCAGGATCAGTTTCCGGAAGTCCGCCTGAATCGCTTCCAGCCTTTCCCGCGAGTCCGCTTCGAAGCGGCAAAGCAGGGCCGGCGTGGTGTTCGAGGCCCGGATGAGGCCCCAGCCGTCGGCGTATTCTACGCGCAGCCCGTCGATTTTGATAATTTCCACCTGCTCGAAATCCGCCAGTTCAACGATCCTGTCCATCAGCACAAACTTGCGCGCCTCGGGCACGGGCAGGCGCAACTCTTCGGTTCTGCACCCTTCGCGGCTGGCCCTGAGCGCCACGCTTGCCGGCTCAAGCCTTGCCGCGAGCAGTTCGGCGACCCGGGCGGCCGCATAGACGCCGTCATCGAATCCGAACCAGCGATCCTTGATGAAGATATGCGCCGAAAGCTCCCCGCCCAGTGGAGCGCCGGTTTCCCGCATGGCGAGTTTCATGAAGGAATGTCCCGAGCGGCGCATGCAGGGCTCGCCGCCCAGTTCCCGGATGCGGCGCGGCAGGCGGGTGCTGCATTTGACGTCGTAAACGATATCGGCGCCCGGGTAGCGCGGCAGGATGTCTTCCGCCAGCAACTGCAATATGGATTCGGCTTCGATGACGGTTCCGGTCTCATCGACGAGTCCGAGGCGGTCGCCGTCGCCGTCGAAGGCGACGCCGAAATCGGCCTTGCCCGCCACGACTTCGCGGCAAAGCTCCGCGAGGTTTTCGCTGACTGTGGGATCGGGGTGATGGTTGGGAAAGTTGCCGTCGAGTTCGGAATGCAGCGCCACGACTTCGCAACCGAGCCGTTCGAACAAGGCGGGCGCCACCACCGCCGGAACCGCGTTCGCGCAATCGATGACGACTTTCAGGGGCCGTTGCGGGCGCACGTCGGCGGCTATGAAGGACAGATAGTCTTCAAGTACGGACAATTCGCCGATCTGTCCGGCGCCGTGAGCGAATCGGTCCTGTTCGACACGCAGGCGAATCTGCTGGATCTGATCGGAATCCATGCTGGTGCGCCGGAAGACCGGCTTCAGACCGTTGTAGTCTGATGGATTGTGGCTCGCGGTCATCATCACGCCGGAGTCATGAGGGCTCGTGTGCGTGGCGAAATACAGCACCGGCGTCGGCGCGACGCCCAGGCTGACGACATTGCAGCCTGAAGCGCGGATGCCGGCGCCGAGGGCCTCGAACAGTTCAGGACTCGAAAGCCGGCCGTCCCTTGCCGCGAGCAGCGTATCGATGCCGAGCGCGAGCGCCTCGCTGCCGACGGCCTGGCCGATGCGTCGCACGAGATCGCCGTCGAGCTGATCTCCGACGATGCCGCGAATATCGTAGGCGCGAAAAATTTCCGCTGGAACTGGCGCCTTTGCGGTGGACTGCATTGTCATTCCGAGATTCTCATTTTGCTATCGCGCGGATCGAGGCGGAGTTGCGGAATCTTTTGTGGATTCTGCAAGGTTGTTCATGCCATCCATGGCGCGAGTTCTTCGACTTCGATCGCCCCCAGTCTCGACATCCTGTCGAGCCGTTCGGCCCTCAAGAAGCGTTGCTTCTTGTCGGCTGCGCCGATCGGACCTCACCCATCCATGGCGCGAGTTCTTCGACTTCGATCGCCCCCAGTCTCGACATCCTGTCGAGCCGTTCGGCCCTCAAGAAACTGCGCTTCTTGTCGGCTGCGCCGGTCGGGTCTCACCCACCAGGCGTTCGGCGATCAGTTCAAGCATCTTTCTCGCCACGGCTTCCTTGCGGGCGCGGGGAATTTCGACGTCGCCCTCCGCGCTGATGGCGGTAGCGGCCACTTCATCGCTGTTGAAGGTTTCCGTGGCGTCGTTGGCGAACAGCAGGTCGAGTCGCTTGCGTTCGAGTTTCTCCCGACCGTTCGCGATCAGGTCTTCGGTTTCGGCGGCGAAGCCGACCACCAGCGGCCGCGGATTCAGGCTCGCGACTTCACCGATGATGTCCGGATTGCGCGCGAGTTCGATGGTCATGCTCGCCTTGTCTTTCTTGATTTTCCCGGTCGCCCGGTTCAGCGGGCGATAGTCGGCCACCGCCGCCACGCCGATGAACGCGTCGGCCTCGGCGATGCGCTCCATGGTGGCGGCCAGCATGTCTTCGGCGCTGGTTACGTCGATCCGGGTTACGCGATCCGGCGTCGGCAAGCTCACGGGGCCGCTGATCAAGGTAACGCGGGCACCGGCCGCCACGGCTTCCGCGGCCAGCGCATAGGCCATTTTCCCCGAGCTGTGATTGCTCAGGAATCGCACCGGATCGAGTGCTTCCCGGGTCGGCCCGCCGGTTATGAGCAGATGCCTTCCAGCCAGGGGCCCGCCGGAGAACAGCTCCGCGCAGGCGGCGAGCAGGTCGGCGGGTTCGACCATGCGCCCCGGTCCCACGTCGCCGCAGGCCTGATCGCCTTCGGCGGGCCCGAACACGCGATAGCCGCGGGAGCGGATTTCGTCCAGGTTCCGCTGGGTGCCCGGATCCGCCCACATGCCCTGGTTCATCGCCGGCGCGATGGCGACCGGCGCGGAAGTCGCCAGGATCAAGGTGGAAAGCAGGTCGTCGGCCCGGCCATGGGCGGTGCGGGCGAGGAAATCGGCGCTCGCCGGCGCCACGAGCACGAGATCGGCCCAGCGCGCGAGTTCGATATGACCCATCGCCGCCTCGGCTTCGAAATCGAGCAGATCCATCAACACGCGGTTTCCCGTCAAGGCCTGCATGGTCAGCGGCGTGACGAATTCCCGCGCCGCGCGCGTCATGACCACGCGCACCCCGGCGCCGGCCCGCGTGAACAAACGGGACAATTCGGCGCACTTGTACGCGGCGATTCCACCGGTAATGCCCAGCAGAATGCGCTTGTTGGTCAAGCTTGCCAAATTCGGCATCGGCATATCCGGGCGCGGCTTTCCAGAGGCGTGAAACGGGGGGACGGCCAGACTAGCAGCAAGCCCCGCCGGAAGCAATTTGGTTTGCGGGTTCAGCACATGTGAGACTGAGCGGGGCTGTCCTTGTTTTTTCGAAGATACTCGTCGGGCGTCATGAAGTCGAGGGCCTGATGCGGTCGGACTTGGTGATGGAAGCGTTGATAGTCGGCGAGGGCCCGGTTGGCGGCCGCGGCGGTGAAGTCGCCGTCGTAGCGGTTCCGGAACTCGACGCGGGTGGTGTCCTTGGCGCGTTCGACACGGCCGTTGAGTTGGGGCCGCTTGGGCGGCGGCACGAAGAGCGGGATCTTCAGTTCTTCGCAGGCTCGCTCGAAGTCGGCGCGGAGCTCGCTGCCGCCGTCGACCCGGTTGGAGACGAGGGAAACGGCAGTTGCGCGCGGTGGCGCGGCTGAAGGCCTGGACGACCATCTGCTTGCCGACAAGGGAGACGGCCTTGAACTCCTTGAGTTGCCTGCTGTCGCGGGAGGCGGAGGGGTGGTCGATCTGGACGAGTTCGTCGGGCTGCTGGGGCGCTTGTCCCCGCGGCGGGCGCTGGGCGTGGCCGTTGAAGCGCCGGGGCTGCTTGACCTTCACGCGGCCGCGGCAGAACGCACGGAGCCGGATGCGGCCGAGGCGCGCGCCTTTGGCGAGTATCCGGCCGATGGTGGACTCGCCCGGACCGACGCCTTCGCGCCGCGGCACGACGCGGAGCGGCTACCGGTTTTTGGCGCGCGGGCCGGACGGGCCTTCCCCCCAAATAGATCTCCGGGTCATCGGTCCCGAAGCCACCTAAACTTTCTTCAATCGACCTTCAAGTTGTGTTTGATCCAATAAAGCCTGGTTGTCCCGGAAAATGTTTCACGCTGATCGTCAGGCGCGGCTTGGAACCCGCCGCCGCGACGCCCTGGATTTGCGCGCCTTCCTCCACGCGGACCGAGACGTCGAAATCGTTGCCGAAGTCGCCGGGGCTCGCGATCCAATCCGCCAGGCCGCCGAAGAAATCCCGCGCGTCGGCGTCCAGCGCCGCCACGCGGTTCGGCAAGTAATTCGAGCGGTTCGGGCGCGCGAACACGACGCGGTCCATTCCGGGAAACGCCGTGCCGGCCAGGCCTTCGATGGCGAGGTCGTCATAACCGTCGTGGTTGTAGTCGCCGATGACGGCGTCCCGCGATAACGGCGTCTCCTTCCCCGCATGCGCCAGCCAAGACGCGTCCAGGGAGTACAGGCTGAAGCTCGCGCAATCATGCGATTCCCGCATGGCGAAGTCCGCGGGACCGGCCCTGGAGCCGCCCTTGGCCTTCTTCACCACCAGGTTTTCCTGATCGACGGTCTCCTCTCCGCCCGGATTGGGGACGGAAGTCGTCACGGTATAGAGTTCGTAGTCGGCGGTGAATCCGGCGTCCCCGCCCGAATCGGCGTAGTCGTGGATGTCGTCCCCATCGTCGTCATTGCCCCCGTCGTTATGGATGCCGTCGCCATCCAAGTCGAACCATGCCGCCACGGTCGGCGTGGTGGCCTTCCGCGCGGAATCCTTGCCGCCGCCGCTGCAGTGGAACTCGCAGGTGTGCGTGCCGGGGGAGAAATCGGCGCCTTTGAAGTCCTCCGAGCCGTTCGCGGCAAAGCGTGGGTGTCCCAGAATGCGCGATAAAGGGTGGGTGTCCCAGAATGCGCGCCAGAATGCGCGCACGGCAGGGCAGCTCACAATTACTCGAACACGAAATAGTCGCGCTCGAAGGGGATTTCCGCCGTCGCCACGATGGCGAGGGATTCGGCGTCGAGCAGCCAAATGCGCCGCGGGCCGGCGATGACGGCCCGGGGCGTGTCCGCGTCGCATTGCATCTCCTCGATCAGCGCGCCGCCGGGGATGTCGAGTTCGGCTTCGCCCAGCACCTCGCCCGTCGCGGTGTTGACGAGGCGGAAAACACTTGAGGGGACAGGTTCTTCGGCAAAGTCTTGCCCAACGGCAGAGTCATCGGTGATGATGGAGTCTCGCGCGGTGGGTTCCTCGCCAGCTTGGTCCTGGGTGTCGGAATCTTGCGCGAGTTGCTGCAGCCAGAGGGAACCGCCAGCGAATAGCATGCTCCGGGCGGGGGCCGTCGAGCCGAATTTGGATTCGATGGTGTCGGCGGTGATGTCGTAGAGGGCGTATTCCAGTTGCGCCGTATCGTCCTCGGGGGGACGGTTTGCCAGCGCCTTGCAATTCTTGGTGTGCAGCGGTGTAAGTTCGTAGTCGCCTTCGGCCAACGCCAAGTGCGGGCGGCGTTCGATGCTTGGCCCACCCGCCGCAGGCACGCTCAACGCGTTGGCGGCGTCGGTGAAATACAGCGTGTCGCCGACGGCGCAAAACGGCATCGTCAGATCCATGCTGCCGATGTCCCACACATTAAGAACTTCCAATTCGCCGGAATCGAGTTCTTCCTCGGACTCGAAGTTTCCCGTGAGATGGTAGACCGCAGTGGCATCGCCCACATCGAAGGCCCGAAACAGCGTGTCCTCCCGGAGCCAGTGCGCCCATTGATTGGAATGCGCATTTTCAAATCCTTCCAGCACATAGTAGTACGGTGGCCAGAGAAACTCGAGAAGACGACCGTAAGGCGGCGGCGACCCCATTCTTTGCGCGTAAGCCGCCATGCGCAACACCACGACCGCATTGGGGCCCCCATTATCAGGAACCGGCGCGGCGATCATCGGTTCACGGTCGTACACGCTGACGAATTCGTTTGTGGCGAACGCCGGTCGTCGGTCGGTGGAGTTCGCGAGCACGGCGGAAACCTCCCGCACGCCCTCGGACCAATAGCTGCCGACGCGGTAAACCTCCCAAGTTTCGCCGTCGAGCAACAGGTAGGAGGCATCCTCGCCGACCACTACGAACTCGCGACACGCGGCATCGACCGAAGCCACCGGCCCAAGCAGCATTGTGGACGCGGCGACCACCGCCAATCCAATTCGATTTGTCACGCTATTCGTTCCGCGTATTCATTCGAAAATCACATACCCACCACCCCAGCCTTCAGGCATGGTTCTGCTCGCTGTTATCTCCAGATTGTTGGGGTCAATGAGATATATCGTGTTATTGTCTCGCACCAAGGCTCGGGGTGTTTCCTTATCGCAAAGCATCTCCCCGGACAGTAATCCGGAACCGGTCCCCAACTCCCTCTCCAGCAGCACTTGACCGGTTGTGGTGTCGATCAGATTGAATTGATCGGTTGGAGTTGAATGGAATTCTACTATTCGACCTATACTGTCTCTGCGGTAATCCACACCGATCACTTGTTGCAGCAATCGCCTACCGTCATCGTAGAGCAGATATTCGCTATACTTTTGTGCTGCGAATTCTGGACCCAACGTCCCCTCGACAACATCAACCAAAGCCACTCCCCGCATAGGGTTGTCGTCGGGAGTATCCCTGAATGCCAACGCCTTGCAGTTTTTGGTGTGGGATGTGGCCAGTCTCAATCCTTTGTTTCGCAGGATATCCAGTTCAAATATCGTACCATTTTGGTCGTCGAACGAATGCACCCCACGCCTGCCGGCAAAAAAAATGCTCTCGTCCATTGCGCAGGTCGGCCACGGGAAATTGAAACCCACTTCAGGTTCCCAACGCCTCAAGACATTGAAGTTGGTATCTAGAAGCTCGTAACCTGAGTAATAGTGCTGATCCCGGTCATAGATTTCCCGGATCAGGGTATTCATCTCGATCCAGTCGGCCCACTGTATCCTGTTTTCTGACTCAATCATTATATCTCCCGAATCCATAATCGGGATTTCGTCTTGGGTACGCAAGTCTTCGCCCATGTCATTCAGAGACAACAACGTAAAAGCGGAAGCCGTTCGGGAACTCGGATGACCCTCGATTACGGGCTGTTCCGAATTCACGCGCAGATAATCGTAGGAATTGAGCACGGAACGCTCGAAATCGGAGCCTTCCGCAACGAAGTTCACAGAATGAACACCCAACCAGCGCAGGTCGCCGACGCGGCGCGTGGAAAGTGTCGCGGGGTCCAGAGCCATGTACTCGGCCCAGCCCAGCGAAACCGCCACGATATTGTCGCAGGCGGCGTCCACCCGTGTCGCCGCCAACGGTAAAATCAGCGCCAGCGCGACGCCCGCACCGCGAAACCCGATTAGAGAAGAGAGCATGATGAGGCCACCCCGTCTACTTTAGACACGTATCCCGAACTTTCCCATTGCCCCTGTTTATTCAGCACCAAATCCACACGTGCGACTTCTTCCACTGCAGCATTCCACTCCCAATACTTACCCAATCCCCCCGTATTGTAGCGGTGTATCGTCTCCTCCCTTATGTACTTGCGCATTTCGGCCCGGATTTGCAAACGCTCTTCATTCGTTAATTCCTCGTCCGTCTTATTGCCAAGACCCAAGTCCGGTTTTACCTCATCCACGAGGTGCTCGTAGGCGAATACTTCAAGCCCGTCCCTGAACAGGAAGGCACCGTAGTTCACGTTTTCGACCCAGTTCCATACATGGGCCGCTGTCCTGTTGTAGCAGACCTGCATGATGCCCACATCGCCGCCGCCGCCGTACACGGGCATTCCAATGGTCCTCGGGCCACCGATGGCCGGAAGGATACCGTCTCCAGCGCTTTCGTAAAACTGTGACGAATGGGATTCATGGCACGCGATTTTCTTCAGCACCGCCGCGACCGGTTCGCTGGTAATCCCGGTACCCAAATTGCGACCCACAATCATGCGCTTAAAGTATTTTCCACCCTTCTCATTCTCGTTCACCGCGGCGGTTTCGACCGCTTCTGCGATGTCGCGGGCTGTTGGCTGTCTACCCCATATCTCCCCGCCGAACTCCGCGCTCGCGCCGGCGTAGGACAAATTGCTCCGGTTCGGGTCGCGGCAACTCGCCACGAGCTTGAAATCTCCGCCGAATATGCCGCTGAAGTTCGGCGAAAACATGCCATTGTCCGCCGCCGGCAACCAGCCGGTATCGTCAACCGGAGAATTGACATCTCCGTTGGCCACGCAACCGCACTATGGGGCCGCACTATGGGACACCCACGGGCCGCACTATGGGACACCCACCGCCAAGCATCATGCGTGCGCACTATGGGACACCCACCGCCAAGCATCATGCGGGCCGGGGAGCTTCCAAGAGCAACCGATCACTCGATTCCGCCGAAATTTGGCGTTCCGGGAAATCTCGACTATACCTACCCGTAAGCTCTCAAACGACTTGCAGGCAAAGCATGACCCGGCCCCGATCGGAAATCGTGTCGCTGGCCGACACCGAGTTCTACCACTGCGTCTCCCGCTGCGTGCGGCGCGCCTTCCTGTGCGGCGACGACAGCTACACCGGCCGGAATTTCGACCACCGCAAGCCCTGGCTGGTCGACCGCCTGAGGCTGCTCGGCGAAGTCTTCGCCATCGACATCGCCGCCTACGCGGTGATGAGCAACCACTACCATGTCGTCCTGCACGTCGATTCGGCCCGCGCCCGCTCCTGGGGCCGGGACGAAGTCATCCACCGCTGGCTGCGCCTGTACAAGGGCGACCCGCTGGCGCATTGCCACCTGCGCGGCGAACTGAAGTCCGAGGCGGAATTCCGGCAACTGGACTTCGTCGTCGAAACCTGGCGCGAGCGCCTGACCAGCATCAGCTGGTTCATGCGCTGCCTGAACGAATACATCGCCCGCAGGGCCAACAGGGAGGACGACTGCGCGGGGAGATTCTGGGAGGGACGGTTCAAGTCCCAGGCGCTGCTGGACGAGGCGGCCCTGCTGTCGTGCATGGCCTATGTCGACCTGAATCCGGTGCGGGCCGGAATCTGCGAAACGCTGGACGAATCGGATTTCACTTCGATTCAGGCGCGCGTCCGGCGGTTGTCGGCGGAGAAGCCCGGTACGGCGAACCCTCCGGCTCCCGGGCTGATGCGGTTCCGAACCGGGGCGGAACGCGTTGAAGGATCATCCTCCCTGCCGATCGGTCTGCGCGATTACATTGAACTGGTGGACTGGACGGGCCGGATCGCGCGCGCGGACAAGAAGGGTTTCATTCCCGGCGACGTCCCGTCCGCCCTGTCGGACTTGAATCTGAGCGGCGCGCAATGGCGGACGCTGGCGCTGGAGATTCAAAAGGAAGCGGTCACGATGTTCAACGGCTTGGACAAGCTGGCGATCAAGGAAAGGAACGGGACTGGAAAAGCCGCGTAGTCCGGGTCGCCACTCGAATTCGTGCCCGAATGGGCAGGGTTGCCCGTGCCCGCAAAAGTAATCTCCGGGTCATCGGTCCCGAAGCCACTTCAATTTTCTTCAATCGACCTTCAAGTTGCGCTTGATCCGATAAAGCGTGGGTGTCCCAGAAACACCTGGGATGGGTGTCCCTGAAGACTCTCGGGTGGGTGTCCTTGAAGACTGCCCAAGACTGTCTTCATCGTTGTGGACGCCGTCGCCGTCGGTGTCGATCCACTTCGTTACGGTCAGCCTGATGGTTTTCCGGGCTGAGTCCTTGCCGCCGCCGCTGCAGTGGAACTCGTAGGTGTGCGTCCCGGGCGTGAAATCGGAACCCTTGAAAGTGACCGAGCCGCTCGAACCCCAGACGGCGTTGGCCGACGCGCCCTCCGGGACGGTGCTTATCCACACGTCCCGGCAGGATGTCGCGTATTCGGAATCCCAACTGAAGGTCGTGCTTTCAGTGTCGTAAATCCGGCTTTTCGACAACGAGGCCCGCAGCAGCCGCGGCGTTTCGTGGTCCCGGGGGTCGGTGCCGTTGTTATACTCGGTCAGGTTGCTGTCGCCGTCGCCGTCCGGGTCGCCGTTCGCGTCGTCCGCCAGCGGATCGAGGCCGTTGGCGTTCTCCCAGGTGTCGGGCATGCCGTCGCCGTCGTCGTCGCTGTCGTAGTCATTGTGGACGCCGTCGCCGTCGCCGTCGGTGTCGATCCATTTCAGCACCGCAAGGCTGACGCCGCGGGTGTTGGATGAGCCGCCGCAGCCCGTGCAGCGCATCTAGCCGCCGATCATGCCGCGACTGAAACTCCCGGCCGGGAAGGTCAGGCTCGAATTGGGGGAAAGCGCCCCGCCGCCCGTGCCCGGGTGGCAGGCGTTGGCGCCGGTCGAACTCCAGCTCGCGGTGACGCTTTCGTTGTCGTAGATCGTGCCCGCGCCGAGCGAGAAGCTGTCGAGAGTCGGCGGCGGCCAGGCGGTCCAGCTTATCGTGCGGGAGGTGGAACCGGCCCTGGCGAAGCAGGTGAAGGTGACCGAGTGGTCTCCCGCGGCGTGGGGGCCCGCCTCGACCGAGCCGCCGGTGGGAATCGTCGCACCCTGGAACTCGCAATAGGCCGCGCCGCTGCTGCCCCAACTGAGCGTGACTTTGCCGCTGCCGGCCTTGACGTTCTCCGGCGAGGCGCCGCCCCAGACCGTGGGAACTTGCGCCTCTGCGGCGCCGGCGGACAGGATCAGGCCGGCGGCGAGCAGCAGAGCGGCTGAAAGCCGCGCGCGGAATTCTGTGCGCCGAATGCCGCCCGGATGGGTTGTCCGATTGCCTTCAAACATTGATTTCGCTGGTGGATGACCTGATTTTCCCACTTGTTCCGCTATGAGCGGGCATTTGGGAGACTTCCAGAATCAATCGCCCAATTTCCTTATACCGTTGATTCGAGAAGCTCAAAGTTACAATCCGGGTTGGGGAAAAGCAAACTTCGTGGACCGGACCAACCGTCACCGGGTCGTCGGTCCAGTCTCACATGTCTCTGAATCTGGACATTTGGCCGCAAGCATTCGGCCGCGACAATTTACGCTCAAATCAATGTCATTCGCGAAATCCCTTCTAAGCTTACTCACGGAAGGAGGACACGCTATGTCAATCAAGAATTGGCCATTGCTGGAACGACCGCGGGAGAAAATGTTCGAAGTGGGCGCCAAGAATCTCAGCGACGCCGAACTCGTGGCGCTGCTGCTCGGCAGCGGTGGAAACGGCAAGTCGGCGCTCGATCTGGCGCGCGACTTGCTGCGGCGGTTCGACGGGCTCGCGGGCCTGCTGTCGACCGATTTCAGGCAGGTGGCCCGCGTGCAGGGCATCGGTCCCGCCAAGGCCGCGAGCCTGGCGGCCATACGCGAGCTCGGCCACCGCCAGTTGTACGCCGAAGTGCGGGAGCGCGACGTGCTCAACAGTTCCCAAGCCACGAGGGAATACCTGCGCGCCCGCTTCCGCTATTGCAAGAGCGAGATCTTCAGTTGCATCTTCCTCACCAACCAGCATCACATCCTGCGGCTCGACGAACTGTTTCAAGGCACCATCGATGGCGCCGCGGTCTATCCGCGCGAAGTCGTCGAGCGCTGCCTGGCCTACAACGCCGCCGCGGTGATCCTCGCCCACAACCATCCCTCGGGAATCGCCGAGCCCAGTCAGGCCGACATCTCCATCACGCGCAAATTGCGCGTCGCGCTCGAAACCATCGACGTCCGCGTACTCGACCACCTCATCGTCGGCAGCACCCAGGTCGTCTCCCTCGCCGAACGGGGCCTGATGTAGCCGTTCGCGGCTTGCCCCAATGGGGGTGTTCTGGTATAAATCGCGCCTCTTCGAGACAGTCGGCGGTTGGCTGGCGGCAACAGGGGTTGGTGCGATGGCGCGGATTTGCATGGTCACGGGCAAGCGGCCGGCGGTGGGCAACAATGTTTCCCACGCGCAAAACAAGACCAAACGCCGTTTTCTGCCGAACATCCAGAGCCACCGCTTCTGGGTGGAATCGGAAAAGCGTTTCGTCAAGTTGCGGGTTTCCACCAAGGGCATGCGCATCATCGACAAGAACGGCATCGACAAGGTGCTGGCCGACATTCGTGGACGGGGTTACAAAATATGAGCATACGGGTATGAGAGAGAAGATCAAGCTGGTTTCCAGCGCGGGCACCGGCCACTACTACACCACCGACAAAAACAAGCGCACCACTCCCGACAAGATCGAAATCCGCAAGTTCGATCCGGTCGCGCGCAAGCACGTGATCTACAAGGAAGCCAAAATCAAGTAACGGACGAGATCCTGCGACTACGCGCAGGATGACCGTTTTTTCTTTGTCAGTCCGGGCGCCGGGCGGTGAGCAGCACTCGCACCGGGGCGGGATAGCCCTCGATCGTCCTCTTCGAATCCTTCCTGCCCAACGAGTTCGCGAGCGACTCGAACGGCATCCATTCGGTGGTGCGTTGCTCCGCGGGGGTGGTGATGCTGCGGTCGATGATTTTCCAGTCGACGAATCCGCAGCGTTCGAGCCAGACTTCCAAAGTCGCGATCGAGGGGATGAACCAGACGTTGCGCATCTGCGCGTAGCGGTTTTTCGGCGTCAGACTGTAGCCTTCGCCGCCTTCGACGAAAATCGTTTCCAGCACGAGTTCGCCGCCGGGGCGAAGGCAGTCGTGCAGCGAGACGAGATGGTCGAGCGGCGAGCGCGCATGATATAGGACACCCATCGAAAATGCCGTATCGAAATATTCGCTGCGCCCGGGGAAATCTTCCAGCGCCATGGGCAGTACCCAGCAGTTCGCGTCCGGCGCGAAGGATTTCAGCGCCCAGAATTGCATGGCGTAAGGGATATGGGGTTCGAGTCCGATGACCTGCCCGGCCTCGCGACCAAGCATGCGAAAGCAGTAATAGCCGTTGCCGCAGCCGACGTCGAGCACCTTGCGCCCTCTCAGGGGAACAATCTGCCCGTCGAGCCGGGCCCATTTCATGTCGGCGCACCATTCACAGTCGAGTTCGATGCCGAAGAGCTCGAACGGCCCCTTGCGCCAGGGGATGAAATCGAGCAACTGGTTCCGCAGTTGCTGCCGCGTAGCCTCGTCGCAGTCGGCCGGGTCGCCGATAAGAACTCTCTCGCTGAAATCAATTATGGAAGGACGGATTCGCGGCAATTGCCCGATCTGCCCGAGGCGGCGGCGGATATCCCCGTGGCGAATCCGGCCCAGACTTTCCTCGGATAAGACCTCTTCCAGCGAAGACAGCGCCGTGCCTTCCAATTGTTCAAGCAAAGAGCCGAAATTCATTGGTCAGCGATTCTCATTTTGGCGACGAGATCCTGCGACTACGCGCAGGATGACCGCTTCCCACCGTCATTCCGCGCGCAGCGAAGCGAAGTCGCAGAATCTCATTGGCGTATCGAGAACTGCTGTTCATTGTCCCCCTTCTTGCAAGCAACCATCGAAGCGAAATTGAAGCATTGGAACCATTGTTCCGCGGATTCGAATCCGGCCTCGGCGAGACGGGCCTTGTGCGCCGCGAGACTTTCCGGCAGCAGCACCTTCTCGAGCGCGTCGCGCTTGCGGCTGATTTCCATCTCGCTATAGCCCATTTCCCGCTTGAATTGGTGATACATCTCGATATAGAGATCGTTCAGGCGCACATCGTCCAAGACAATCTTTTCCGACAGGATCAGCATGCCGCCGGGCGTCATGCCGTCGTAAATCCGCCGCAGCAGCGGCGCCCGATCCGCGGGCGGAACGAACTGCAAGGTGAAATTGAGGATAACGACCGATGCGTTCTCGACGGCGAAATCCCGGATGTCCTCGTGCCGGCATCGCACCGGGCCGCCGCCGAGCGCCGCAAGCTTTTCCTCAAGTCCATCGAGCATCGGACGGGAATTGTCCACGGCGAGGATCTCGCAGGGCCGGTCTCGCATGCGCCGGACGATGGCGAGGCTGGCCGCGCCAAGGCTGCAGCCGAGATCGCAGATGCGGCTGCCCGGCCGATAGTACTTTTCCGCCAGACGGGCGGTCATCGCGATGATCGTCGTGTAGCCGGGAACCGAGCGGTGAATCATGTCCTCGAACACCGCGGCCACTTTCTCGTCGAAGACGAAATCGCCGGGCATCATGTCGCCCGCGAACAACTTGTCTCTGCTCGATTTTTTCATGGGTGTCCCCTTGCGGGTCTCCTTGCGGGTCTCGATTCTTTCATGGGTGTCCCCTTGCGAGTCTTCATGGGTGTCCCCTTGCGGGTCTCGGGTCTTTTCATGGGTGTCCCCTTGCGAGTCATCCCCTTGCGAGTCACTTGCGAGTCATGGGTGTCCCGGCGACCAGTCTCGACCAGTCTCGGAAATCAGTCCTTGCGATACAGCAGGTCGCGGACTTCGTGGCCGAGCCGTCTGCCCCGGAGTTCGAAGCGGGTCAGCGGGCGCTCGGGACTTTCCCAGCAGGCATTTTCGCCGAAATGGTTGCTGAAGCCGGGAATCCGCTCCATGACTTCGATCATGTGTTCGAGATACGGCGGCCAATCCGTCGCCAGGTGAACTTCGCCGCCGGTTCTGAGCCGGCTCTGCACGAGCCGCATGAAGTCCGGCTGCACCAAGCGGCGCTTGTGATGGCGTTTGCGCGGCCAGGGATCGGGAAACAACACGAGTACGCGGTCAACGCTTTCTTCGGCCAGGTTGTCGGAAAAAACCTCGACCGCGTCGTGGCAGATCAGCCGCACGTTCCCAAGATCATGTTCCACGATGCCTTGCAGCAGGCGGCCGATACCGGGCTGATAGACGTCGATGCCGAGAAAATTGACCTGCGGCTGTTCGCGCGCCATCTCCAGCAGCGATTCGCCGGAACCGAAACCGATTTCGACCGTCAGCGGCTGCGCAAGAGGAAACAGTTGACGCATATCGAGCAGCCTGGGCGCAAACTCGATGACATATCGCGGGGCATACTGTTCGATCGCGCGCCGCTGCCCGCCGGTCAGCCGACCGGACCGGATTACGTAACTTCGAACCGGCCTGCGCGCCGACCTTTGTCCTTTAGCGGTCACAGAGGGGGAAAGAAAGTTCCGGTTTCGGGCGATGAGGCGCTGGCGTAGAGCCTGCGCGGCATGCGGCCGGCGAGAAAGGCTTCGCGGCCCGCGGCGACGGCCTTTTTCATCGCCGATGCCATCAGCACCGGATTCTTCGCTTCGGCGATTGCGGTGTTCATGAGAACGCCGGCGCAGCCGAGTTCCATGGCGATGCTCGCGTCGGACGCGGTTCCCACTCCCGCGTCGACGATGATGGGCGTGGTCGCGTTCTCTAGAATCATGCGGATGTTGTAGGGATTGCGGATCCCGAGCCCGGAGCCGATGGGGGCGCCGAGCGGCATCACCGAAACGCAGCCGATCTCTTCCAGTTCCCTCGCCACGAGCGGATCGTCGCTGGTGTAGACCATCACGTCGAAGCCGTCCCCGACCAGAATTTCGGCGGCTTTCAGGGTTTCGGTGACATTCGGGAAAAGCGTTTTTTTGTCGCCGAGTACTTCGAGCTTGACCAGCTTGTGGCCGTCGAGCAGCTCCCGCGCCATCTTGCAGGTGCGCACGGCTTCCCCGGCGTTGTAGCAGCCGGCGGTGTTGGGCAGGATCGTGTACTTGTCGGGAGAGATGACGTCGAGCAGGCTGGGTTCGCCCGCGTTCTGGCCGAGATTGACGCGCCGGATGGCCACGGTGACGATCTCGGCGCCACTGGCTTCGAGGGCGGCCCGGTTCTCGTTGAAATCCCGATATTTGCCGCTGCCGATAATGAGCCGGGACCGGCAGCTTTTGCCAGCTATCAAAAAAGGGTCTTCAGCGGCTTGGGTCATGACCTTGATTTCAGCCCCCTCCTATTGCCTGCACGATTTCGAGTTTATCACCCGGCGCCAGCATGGTTGCTTCGAATTCGCCGCGCGGCACGATTTCGCCGTTCAGTTCCAGAGCGATCCTGCGGCCGGCGACGCCAAGCTCGCTCACGAGTTCGGCCACGGAAAGCGGTTCGGGCAAGCGCCTGGTTTCCCCGTTGACGATCAGGTCCATGGGAGGCATTTCAGATCAGCCGGACAGGAATTGCCGGCCGATTGCGAAAATGCAAAGGCAGAGCCAGCCCGCGAGAAATCCGAGTCCGCCGATCGGCGTGACGGCCCCGAGCCAGCGTGCGCCGGTCAGCGCCAGCAGGTACAGGCTGCCGGAGAACAGCACGATACCGGCGAGGAACAGGTAACCGCTCGCCCTGGGCAGGGCCGCGGCGGGAAATTGCAAACTCAGCAGGGCGACTCCGAACAGGGCGAGAGCATGATAGAAGTGGTATTGCACCGCGGTCTGGAACGCGGCCATGAGGTCCACGGTGAGTCTGGCGCTTAGGCCATGGGCGCCGAAAGCGCCGAGCGCGACGGCAAGGAATCCGTTTATGGCGGCGAGTAACAGGAACTTGCTCATGGTTCAGTTCAAGCCCATGTCAGGCCCGGTGGTTCTCACTTTACCAATGAGATTCTGCGACACCGCTACGCTACGCGCAGAATGACGGGGAGAAACTGTCATCCTGCGCGAAGTGACTCAGGGCTTCCATGCCCTTCGCCCTGCGGGCGGCGCTACGCGCCGTCCAAAATGGCAATCCTGCCATTTTGTCGCAGGATCTCGTCGCCATAATGAGAATTTTGGGTCAGGCCGCGATTCGCGCCTTGATCTTGTTCATGGCGTCTTTTTCGATCTGCCGCACCCGCTCGGCCGAGATGCCGTATGCATCGGCCAGTTCGTGCAAGGTCGCCTTGGCGTCCTCGAAGAACCAGCGCTTCTGCAGAATGTCGCGGCTGCGCTCGTCGAGTTGCGCCATCGCCCGATGCAGGGACGCGCCGGTAACTTCTTCCCACTCCGATTCTTCCAGTTGAATGGCGGGGTCGGCGCTTCGGTCTTCGAGATAGTTCGCCGGCGCCCGGAAATCATCGTCGTCGGAACTTTCGGGGTCGGCGTCGAACGGCCTGTCGTAGGCGCTCATGCGGCCTTCCATCTGCCTGACCACCTTGGCGTCGACGCCGAGATCTTCGGCCAGCGCTTCGGCTTCCTCGTTGTTGAGCCAGCCAAGCTGCTTCTTGGCGGAGCGCAAATTGAAGAACAGCTTGCGTTGCGCCTTGGTGGTGGCGATCTTGACGATGCGCCAGTTGCGCAAGATGAATTCGTGCATTTCCGCGCGGATCCAGTGCACGGCGAAGGACACCAGGCGCACGCCCACATTCGGGTCGAAACGCTTCACGGCCTTCATCAGGCCAACATTGCCTTCCTGGATCAGGTCGGCTTGGGATAGCCCGTAGCCGGAATAGGTTCTGGCGATATGCACAACGAAGCGCAGATGCGAGAGGACGAGTTGGCGCGCGGCTTCCACATTGTCATCGTAGAAATATTCGCGCGCGAGTTCCCGCTCCTGCTCGGGAGACAGCACCGCGATGTTGTTCACGCTCGCGATATAGGCGGTCAGATCCCGTCCGGGACTGGCTGGCCAAACTGTCTGAATAGCTGTAGAGGCGCTGCCGTTCACTTCTTCCACCTTTTCCTGACGCTTCCAATCCTTCCCCGCTTCGCGCACGACCGCTTATCTTCAAGCTTTTCCGCTTTTTTGTCAATCCCTTATGGACATTTTGTCAAAGCAAAGTAGAAATGTCCCCTTTTCTCCAAAGTAGAGATGTCCCCTTCGGCCTTGCGCGCAGGGAGCGTAGCGACCGGAGCGCAAGGCCGCGCCGCGGCTATCCGGCGGCCGCCCCCGCGCCGGGCTTGAGCGGACGCCGCCAGGGGTGGTCCGGCGGCGGCTTCCAGGCCGGCCGGGACCGCTGCCGCGCCTTGGCCCTGTCCACCCGCGACCGCACGCTCTTCCCGTCCTCGACCGGCAGCGGCGTCCCGCCTTCGGCAAGCAGCCTGACCGGCAGCTCGCGTCCGTCGCGCAGCACGGTCACCGCGCCGTCCCAGCCCTTGCACACCGTCACCGCGGCGCCCCGCAGCCGGTAGCCCCGGCCGTGGCCGGTCACCTGGTAGGTGTTTCCCTCGAAACCGATCGACAGGTTCTTCGTCAGCTTGCGCTCGTGCTGCTCGCACAGGATCAGGTCCAACTCCCGGTCGTCGTGCAACACCGCCCGGTGCGCGTCCGCCGGATTGCGCGGCGCCACGCCGAAACGCCGGTTGTAGTCCGCCATGAACGCCGGCAGGTAGGCGTTCCCCGCCTCGATGCCGCAGATGCCCCGCAGCCGCATCTCCTTCACCAGCCGGTCCTGCAGCGTCCGGTTGGCCCGCTCGACCCGACCCTTGGCCTGCGGACTGCCGGCGTGGACCGGCGCGATGTCCAGCGTCTCCAGCGCCCGCCCGAACTGCGTCAACTCGTCCTCCCGTCCCCGCAGGTTCACCCGGAATATGCTGTGGCGGTCCGAGTAGTACGCCACCGGACGCCCGTGGGCCGCCAGATGCGCCCGCGTCGTCTCCATGTAGGCCTCGGTCGTCTCCGCCGGCCAGAACCCCATCGCCAGCAGCCGCGAGGTCGCGTCGTCCACGTACACGATCAGCGCGCAACGCGGCCCCCGGTCCTCGAACCAGTCGTGCGGCGAACCGTCGATCTGCACCAGATCGCCCAGACACTCCCGGCGCGGCCGGCTCGGATGCGCGCGCGCATCCCGCCGCGCCTTCGGCCGCCACAGCCCGTCCGCGATCATCCAGCCCCGCAGCGTCTCCGCCGACAGCTTGAAACCGTGCGCCTCCACCAGCTTCTCGCACGCGAAGGTCGGACCGAAATCCGGGTAGCGCTCACGAACCAGGTCCAGCGCCGCCCGGCGCACCGCCGGATCGATCGCGTTGTTCGAGCGCTTGCCCCGCCGGCCCGACACCAGACCCGCCGCGCCGCGCTCCCGGTAGCGCGCCGTCAGGCGCTTCACCTGGCGCACGCTCAACCCGAGCCGCAACGCCCCCTCGCGCTGCGTCAGGCGCTTCTCCACCACATCACGGATCACGCCCGCCCGATCCGACTCCCGCATGCTCAACAGCACCTCCGCGCTCGACAAGACCGCCCCTCCTCAATGAAAAAGGGGACACTTTAACTTTGCGCAAAGGGGACATTACTGCTTTGAGCTAACATCCCTTATGGACATTTCCGGCTTCGAATCGTCGCCGTCTGGCGGGCTGAGTTCAGCGGACACCGTAAATACATCCCCGTAGGCTTCGGGCTCGGCGTCCTGCCTCGCACGCCCGCAGAACTCAGCCCGCCAGACGGCGACTCACGCAGCGCGGGGTCCAATACCGCCATTCCGCGCGCGGTCGCGGAATCTCCTCGCCCCATGTAGCGGTATATGGACAGTTTGGGAGA
The DNA here is from genome assembly GCA_963664805.2 of Pseudomonadales bacterium. Taxonomy (GTDB): domain Bacteria; phylum Pseudomonadota; class Gammaproteobacteria; order Pseudomonadales; family Pseudohongiellaceae; genus UBA9145. The sequence goes on from OY761612.1 coordinate 2,495,296, forward strand.
ATTCAAGTTCCTGACAAGGGAAAATTCCCCTTCACTCAGTCGCTGAACAGCGCTTCGACGAATTCGCGCGCGGCGAAAGGCCGCAGGTCGCTTGCCTGTTCACCGATGCCGATGAAACGCAGCGGTATGCCAAAACGCTTGGCGATGGCGAAGACCACGCCGCCTTTGGCCGTGCCGTCGAGCTTGGTCAATACGATGCCGGTCAGGGAAGTGCTCTGGTGGAAACTTTCCGCCTGGTTCACCGCGTTCTGGCCCGTGGTCGCATCGAGGACGAGCAATATCTCGTCGGGTATGCCTTCGTCCTGCTTGCGCAGCACGCGCACGATCTTTTCCAGTTCGCGCATGAGATTGTCCCGGGTGTGCAGACGACCGGCCGTGTCGGCGATGAGCACATCGATCTCTTTCGCCCGCGCCGATTGCCAGGCGTCGAAGATCACCGCCGCGCTGTCGGCGCCGGCGGCCTGGGCGACGACCGGCACATCGTTGCGTTCGCCCCAGGCCTGCAGTTGCTCGACCGCGGCGGCGCGAAAAGTATCGCCCGCCGCCAGCATCACCGAACGACCTTCGTCGCGCAGCCGGCGCGCCAGCTTGCCGATGGTCGTGGTCTTGCCGGCGCCGTTGACGCCGACCATGAGAATGACGAACGGCCGGCCCGCCGCAGTCACCTGCAGCGGCTGCTCGCAAGGCGCCAGGATTTCCGTCAATTCATCCTTGAGCGCGGCGACGAACTCCCCGGAATCGGAAAGGCGGCGGCGGTCGAGTTTCGATTGCAGACCGGCGGTCACCTGATCGGTCGCTTCCAGTCCCACATCGGCGGAAAGCAGCCGGGTTTCGATATCTTCCAGCAATTCGGCATCGATGCGGCGGTTTCCGGCGGAAAGTCCGGCCGCGAGCGCCGCAACGCCACCGCGCAAGCGCGAACCGGTCTTGTTCAGGCCTTGTTTCAGGCGGGAGAACAGCCCTGAGTGGCCGGCGCCGGATCCGGGTTCATCTTCGGAGCGCGAAGACTTTCCGAACTTGAGCATGCAATGTTCTCGAATTTGGCGGCGGGCTATGCTATCACCACCTCCGCCCGGCTAACAAAGAGGAATGCATCGACTTATGGGAACGAGTTCACAAGGATCGGTCAGAAAGAAGCACGCCCGAACGGGGAAAAAATCCGCGGTGCGGATTATCGGCGGTGAAATGCGCCGCCGTCTGCTGCGTTTTCCGGAAACCGACGGATTGCGGCCGACGCCGAACCGGATTCGGGAAACCCTGTTCAACTGGCTGCGGGACGAGGTCGAAGGCAGAACCTGCCTGGATCTTTTCGCCGGCAGCGGCGCCCTCGGCTTTGAAGCCCTGTCCCGGGGAGCCGTCCGGGTGATACTTGTCGAACGCAATGCCGCCGCTTGCCGGGCGCTGGAGGAAAACGCGAAGATTCTCAAGGCGGGAAACACGGAAGTTCATCACAGCTCGGCCTGGGACTGGCTGCGTCAAACCCGGCAACCGCCGGCGAGCATAGAACTCGTCTTTCTCGACCCGCCTTTCGCCGGCGGCCTGTTGCCCCAGGCCTGTGAAACGCTAGAGCGCAGCGGCCTGCTCGCCCAATCCGCACTGATCTATCTCGAAGCCGAGACCGAAGTGCGGCCGCAGCAATTGCCGGGCAACTGGACCGTGGAAAAATCCGGCTCCGCGAGCGACGTGCACTATTTCCTGGCGCGGCGCGAATGAGCCGCCGGAACGCGCATTCCGCATTGAACGGTTTCCGCGCGGCCTGGTGGCTGCCCGGCGGGCATCTGCAGTCCTTGCGGCGCAAGTTCGGGCCGGGAGTGACGGTCGCCCAGGAAGGCGAGCGCCTGCCGCTCGAAGACGGCGACTTCATCGATCTGGCCTGGGTCCGGCCCGGCGGCGAGATCGCTCCGGGCGACCCCGTCGTTTTCGTTCTTCACGGCCTTTGCGGCTGCTCCGAATCGTTGTACGTGCAAGCGCTGCAGCATCATTTGCTCGCGCGCGGCATCGCCAGCGTGGCGATGAATTTCCGCGGCTGCAGCGGCGAGCCCAATAACAAGGCGCGCAGTTACCATTCAGGCGTCTCCGCCGATGCCGATCAGGTGTTCCGGAAATTGCGGGAACGGCTGCCCGGAAATCCCTTTCATTGCGTCGGCTATTCCCTCGGCGGCAACGTGTTGCTGAAGTGGCTGGCCGAGACCGGCGGTCCGGCCGGACTCGACCGGGCGGTAAGCATTTCCGTGCCCTTCGATCTGGCGCAATGCTCGGCTGCCCTGGGCCGCGGACTGACCCGCTACTACGGCCGTTACTTTCTCGGCCGCCTGCAACAGGATCTGGCGGCGAAAAAGCGCCGGTTCCGGGAGACCGGCTTTGATGCGGAGCTGGCCTTGCTCGAAGAACTCGGCCCTCTGCAAGACATCGCCAGCCTGTGGGAGTTCGACGACCGCGTCACCGCGCCGCTGCATGGCTTCGCCGATGCGGCGGACTATTACGCGAAATGCAGCAGCCTGCCGCTCCTGGCCGGGATAAGGACGCCGACCTTGCTGATTCAGAGCGCCGACGACCCGCTGGTGCCCGCCGCCTCGCTGCCGGACCCGGCCCGGCTGCCGGAAAATGTGCGTCTGGAACTGACAAGTTCCGGCGGGCATGTCGGATTCTTCGCCGCCGGCGGCAGCCGCCTCGAACAAGCGGTAGCCGATTTCCTGGTTTGTTAGGCTGAAGCCTATTGGCTAGAATGCCGGCTTCATCCAAAACATCCGCCGCCATGAAAACCGTCGTCTATCCCGGCACGTTCAATCCGATAACCAATGGCCACAGCGATCTGGTGGAGCGCGCTTCCCGCCTGTTCGACAAGATCATCGTGGCCGTGGTGGACGCGAACCTGAAAACACCAAACTCGTTGCCCATCGAGACGCGTCTTGCGCTGACGCGGGAAGTGCTGGGACATCTCGAGAACGTCGAAGTGCGCAGTTTCGACAACCTGCTGACGAGATTCGTCGAGGAATGTGGGGCCAATATCATCCTGCGCGGTTTGCGTACGGTTGCCGACTTCGAATACGAGTTTCAACTCGTTGGCATGAATCGCGTACTCGCACCTGAAATCGAAACGGTGTTCCTGGCCCCGGCGGAACATCTTTCCTATATTTCGTCCACTCTGGTGCGTGAGATCGCCTCCTACGGCGGAGACATTTCCAATTTCGTGCATCCGGCGGTTGCCCAAGCCATCTCTGAAAACGGTCAGGTCTGACACGAAGGGCAAAATACCGTCGAACGCTGGCCGAGCCGCATCTCACGCAGTACGGCAGAACATCGTACGCAATTCTCCCCCTCCCGCCCGTAGACATTCAATTGCTGCCTGAAATAGCCGGGCCTGCCATCGCCGCCGGTGAAATCGCGCAAGCTGGTGCCCCCCGAGCGAATGGCTTCAGACAGCACCAGCCGAATCGTTTCGGCCAGTTTTTCGTAGCGTTGCGCCGAAATCCTGCCGCAGGCCCTGGCCGGATGGATGCCAGCCAGAAACAAGGCTTCACAGGCGTAGATGTTGCCGACACCGGCGACGATCCGGGAATCCATGATCAGGTGCTTGACCGCGGTCTTGCGCCCGCGGCTTTTTCGATGCAACAAGCCGCCGCTGAATTCATCGCCGAGCGGTTCCGGCCCAAGGCCCTGTAATAACGCATGCTTCCCCGCGCCCGCCGGCTGCCAGTGCATGCTGCCGAATTTGCGCGGATCGGTGAATCGTAGCGCCCTGCCGGAATCGAACACGATATCGACATGAGCGTGCTTGCCGGGCGGCTCGTCTGACGGAGTCAGCCGCAAACTTCCCGACATACCCAAGTGAACGAGCAACACCCCGCATTCGCTGTGGAACAGCAGATACTTTGCGCGTCGCCCGACCGAAGTGAAGCGTCGTCCCGGCAGCTTTTCCTCAAGCGCATCCGGAACCGGCCAGCGCAGACGGCGCTCGCGCACTTCCACCCGAACGATTCGCCGGTCGAGCACATGCGGCTCCACACCGCGGCGCGTGGTCTCGACTTCGGGAAGTTCGGGCAATTGTGCCTCCCACTGCAATGTTCAAGCTGGGGGCACACTTATAAACTGGCTTATCAAGAATGTACAGATCACCAGTTCGGTGACTCGCGACTACCGTTGTTGGTACCACAGTTTCCGCTTTGAGTCTTTCCCAAGAGCGTCAAACTCCGGAACACGCACTTGACAAAAAGCGCGATGGATTGGGAAATGCGACACTTGGTGTTATAGAATAGGGGCTGCGGCGGGCGCTCAAGGGATTCAGATTGCAGACATTCAAGACCAAGGCATTCGCCCGCTTCGCAAACCGTGAAGAACTGGAGGATGCCACTCTGTGTGACGCTATGCGGCGCGCTCGACAGGGCCAGATCGATGGCGACCTCGGCGGCGGTGTCATCAAGCAGCGCATTGCCCGGAAGGGTGGTGGCCGATCCGGTAGGTATCGGACCATCGTACTGTTTCGCCGGGGCGAGCTGGCGTTTTTTGTGTATGGTTTTGCAAAAAGCAGTCGGGCGAATCTCCGGCGTGATGAATTGGAGACGTACCGAATGCTTGCCGACGAATACTTGGCGCTCGATCCATCCGGTCTCGCGGAGGCGCTGGCTATTGGAGCGATTATCGAGGTGAAGTGCGATGAACAAGCAATACAAAAGTGAAGCGTTGGCGGCCGCGCATGAAGCGGCGCTCGGACTGGCGGAAGCGGGCTTGATGTCCAAACAGACCATGCGGAAGTTCGACGAAATGTGCCTCACGCCCGTTGCGGAAATGACGTCGGAGGAGATTCGCACATTGAGACTACGCGAAAACGCGAGTCAAGCGGTTTTCGCGCGTTATCTCAACGTAACCACAGGACTGGTGAGCCAATGGGAACGCGGAGAGAAGCGGCCACGGGGTGCTTCGTTGAAGTTGCTGACACTCGTCGCGAAGAATGGCTTGAGCGCTGTAGCTTGAACCGCAATTCCGGGTTGAAATAGGGACAATTTTCCAGCGTGACTGAGAAAATATTGAATATTCGGATCGGCGTCGACGTCGGCGGCACGTTTACCGATTTTCTTTGCGTAAGGTCCACTGCCGCGGGCGAGGTTGAACTGTCGGTCTACAAGATTCCCTCGACGCCCCGCGCGCCGGAACTCGCCGTGCTCGAAGGTCTTGCGGCAATGGGGGTCACCGGCGAGGTGCTGCAGATCGTGCATGGCAGCACGGTCGCGACCAATGCCCTGTTGCAGCGAAAGGGGGCCCGCACCGCTTTCGTCACCAATCGTGGCTTCGGCGACATGCTCACCCTCGCGCGGCAGACCCGCCCCCACTTGTATGCCCTGGAATTCGAACCCTCGCCGCCGCCGGTGGCGGAGGAACTGTGCCTGGAAACCGGCGGCCGCGTGAGCGCCGATGGGGAAACCATAGAAGCGCTGACCGCGGAAGACCTGACCGCGTTGACCGATAGACTGCGCGAACTGAATGCCGAATCAGTGGCGATCAATCTGTTGTTTTCGTTTCTCGACCCGCGCCACGAGGAAGCGATAGAACGGGCGCTGCGCGAGGCCATGCCCGGGGTGTTCATTTCCCGTTCCTCGCGCGTGCTGCCCGAATACAAGGAATACGAGCGCGGCATGGCGACCTGGCTCAACGCCTTTCTCGGGCCGGTGGTCAGCGGCTATCTGCGCCGCCTGCAAGCGGGTCTGGACCATCTGCCCGCGGGTTCCTCGCTGCAGGTGATGCAATCGAGCGGCGAAACCATCAGCGCCGGCAAGGCGGCCGACTCCGCGGTGAACCTGCTGCTTTCCGGGCCCGCGGGAGGGCTGGCGGCGGTGGAATACCTGGGCCGCCAGATCGGACGAAGCGAACTGATCAGCTTCGATATGGGCGGCACTTCCACCGACGTGGCCTTGCTCGACGGACCCATCGGCATAACGAGCGAAGGGAGTCTCGGCGAGTTTCCCGTCTCGGTGCCCATGGTGGACATGCATACCATCGGCGCCGGGGGCGGCTCGATCGCCTATGTGGACAGCGGCGGCATGTTGCAGGTCGGGCCGGAATCGGCGGGCGCGGACCCGGGGCCGGTCTGCTACGGCAAGGGCGGAACCAGACCGACCGTAACCGACGCCAACCTGCTGCTCGGCCGGCTGCCCGCGGGCGCGCCGCTGGCCGGAGGTCTCAATCTCGACATCGATCTGGCGCGCAAGGCCGTGGCCGAACTCGCGGACACGATCGGCCTCGACGTCGAGGCCACCGCGCAGGGCATCGTCAGCATCGCCAACGAACACATGGTCGAAGCCATCCGCCGCATCTCGGTCAACCGTGGCTTCGATCCCGCCGAATTCCTGCTCGTCAGTTTCGGCGGCGCCGGCGGCCTGCATGTCTGCGCCCTCGCCGAAGCACTCGGCATCCGCCGCGCAGTCGTGCCGGTCTTCGCCGGCGTCCTGTCCGCGCTCGGCATGGCGGTCGCCGACCAGGGAAGGCAGTTCTCGCGGACCTTGCAACGAACGGAGGAAGACGATCCGACGGCGCGGACCGAGCGGGAACTCGATCTACTGTCGCGCCGCGCCGAAGCCGAATTCGCGGACGAAGGGCTCGATATCGCGAACTTGCAGACGCGATTCAGCGTCGACATGCGTTACACCGGGCAGTCATACACGCTGAACGTGCCCTGGACCGGCTGGGGCGACACGCTCGAACGGTTCCACGAACTGCATCGGCGCCGCTACGGCTATGCGCTGGAAACGCCTGCCGAGGCGGTCAATGTCCGCCTGCGCGCGTGGTTCCCGGGCCAGGCATTCGACCTGCCGCCACAGAACGAAGCGTCAGCCGACGGACCGAATTCGGAAATCCGCCGCAGACTGCTTGCGGGAGAAACCGTCACCGGCCCGGCTACGGCGCCCGAGTATGCCTCAACCACCTGGATCGCCGAATCCTGGCAGGCCCGCTTCGACGACTTCGGCAACCTGTTCCTGGAGCGTGTTGACTAAGGCTCAGCGCAGCGTATAGGCCACCAGTTCGGCCACTCCGCGCGTGCCTCCGCCTACGAACATGGCCAGGTACTGGATGCCCTCATGCTCGTAGGTAAAAGGCAGGCCTACCTGGTTATCGGGCAACTCGATTTCGGCGATGATGTCGCCGGTCTCCTTGTCGACGGCGCGCATGGTGGGGCCGGCGTCGGCGCTGCCATTGCCTTCGGCCACGAACAGCAGCGTCTTGGTCAGCAGGACGCCGGCTCGGGTGGGCACTCCGGTGGGCTGCAGGTCCACGCCTTCCATCAAGGGATGGTTGGCGATGCGCTCGGGAGTGTCGGCGTTGGCAATCCACCACAGGTGGTCGCCGCTGTTCATGTCGATCGCCGTTACCCGGCCATAGGGCGGCTTGACGACTTCCAGACCCTGGATTCGCGGTATGCGCACACCGAAGCCCTGGCTGAGGTCGATATCCGATTCGGGGTTCTTGGCCAGTGCCAGAACCTGTAACTGGGTTCTGGAAGGCACATAAAGAACGCCGGTTTCGGGATCGATGGCCGAGCCTTCCCAATTGGCGCCGCCGGTCGATGAGGGCAGACTCAGCAGGCCGCGGGTGCCGTCGGGCGCGTTGGCAAGCGACGGCGGCGTGAAAATGCTCGGGCTGAGACGGAAGTCGGCTATGGCTTCCAGCGCCAGCGCTTTCAGTTCCGGCGTGAAGTCGATCAGCTTGTCTTCGTCAAAACCCTGGACATCGAAGGCCTCCGGCCACGTGGGAAATGGCTGGGTCGGCGCGTACCATTCGTTGGGAACGTCGCCGGCCGGCACCGGGCGCTCGACGATCGGCCAGATCGGCTCGCCGGTATGCCGGTCGAAAGCGTAGACCCAGGCCTGTTTGGTCACCGACATGACCACGTCCCGGCCGTTGGGCAGATCGATCAGCACAGGCGCCGCCGGCACGTCCCAGTCCCAGATATCGTGATGAATGAACTGAAAGTGCCATTGCCGCTCGCCGGTCAGCACATCGAGGGCCACGATGCCGCTCGAGAACAGATTGGCGCCCGGGCGGTCGCCGCCGTAGTAGTCGCCGGTCGGGTCTTCCACCGGCAGGTAGACATGACCCAGTTCCGGGTCGCCCGACATCGGCGCCCAGACGCCGGAATTGCCGGTGAAATCGACGCCTTCGTCCAGCCAGGTCTCGTAACCGACCTCGCCCATTTCGGGGATGGTATGGAAAGTCCACAAGCGCTCGCCGGTGCGCACATCGAAGCCGCGGATATCGCCTTTCGTATTGAACTTGGAGCGGGGCCGCCCGCCGGTCCGGTGCGCCGCTCCGACGACGATCACGTCATTCATTATGAAGGGCGGCGCGGACAGGCCGATATCGGGATAGGGGTAACGGGGATCGTCGCCGTTGCGCACGCCGACCATCAGGTCCACGGTGCCGTTGTCGCCGAATTCAGGGTCCGGGAGTCCGGTTTCGGCGTCCAGGGAAACCATGTGATAGCCGGGGCTGACGTCGATTACCCGCTTAACTTCGCCGTCGGTCCAGTAGGCGACCCCGCGGCCGGAACCCTTGCGCGGCGCCTCGTCGAAACGATCTCCTTCCTGGTACCGGTAGATCCACAGAATCTGTCCGGAAGTCGCATCGAGCGCCATGACGTTCCGGGTGCTGCCGACATTGGTATAGAGGATTCCGTCGATTTCCAGCGGCGTGGCGGGATTGTTGTAAACGAGGTCCGGCCCAATGCCTTGCGTTGAAAATCGCCAGGCGATCTCAAGCTCCTGGACATTGTCGGCATTGATCTGATCCAGCGGCGAGTAACGCTGGGAAAACTCGCCGCCGTGATACAGCGGCCAGTCGCCCTCGTAGACGCTGGTGCCGGACTGGCCTGTGGCCGAAAGAGCAATGGCGAGCGCGGCAAAGCCCGCGAAAGTGGCTAACAGGTGGCTGGTGGTTATTTTCATCTGAATCTCTCCCGATTTGGGCGACAACAGGTTGCCAACGATACCCGGTTGGGATTTGCTGGTCCAGAGTCGGCAATTCTCATCCTGGCCGAATGAGGTCGCCCGTGCGCCCTCACCAAAACCGCTTTGCGGTTTTGACTCTCCCAGAGGGAGAGTATTCGGTTCCGCGGCGCCCGCGGGTGCATTGAACACTCTCCCTCTGGGGGAGTCGAATCCGCGCAGCGGATTCGGTGGGGGATTCCCGCGCCCGGCTGATCGCCAAAATGAGAATTGCCGGTCCCGACCGTCCGTATTGCGGGCAAAATCGCCGGGTGTTATAACCCCGGACATCCCTTGCAATCACTTCGATGCAGCACCTTTTCCACATTATGAAACGCAATGAACGGAAAGAGTTCAGGTTTCGCGGGGCAGGATTCATTCTTGTCCCGGCATTTTTCCTGCTGAGCGCGGCAACGGCGCCGGCCCAGGAAGCCGGCCAGGAAGTGACCAAAGCCGCGGAGCAGGAAACCGCGGTTCGATACTCGGTGCTGTATCTGGAGCCGGCCGTGCCGGTCTCCGGGGAAATCGACTTCGAGCGGCCGCCGCCGGAAGTTCCCCAAAGCCCGGAACTCGATCCCGAATTCCAGGAGCGGATGCAAGACATTCAGCAATTCAACGACGCCATCACCGATTCGGAAATCATGGCCGGCGCCTGGGACAACAGCCTGGTGGAGCAATTGAACTCGCTGGGTTCGCTGCAACAGCAGCAAGGCGACCATCTCGGCGCGATCGAAACCCACGAACGGGCGATTCACGTCCAGCGCATCAACTCCGGTTTGCATACCATCGAACAGACTCCGCTCGTGGAGCAGATGATCGACAGTTACATCGCGATGGGAGACTGGGCCCAGGTCGATGTCTACCAGAATTATCTTTTCTATATCCAGCAGAAATTCTACGGCAACAACGACCCGCGGCTGATTCCGGCGCTGGGCGATCTGGCCAACTGGCACGCGCGCGCCTTCACGATGCGCCAGGGCGAATCCCTGGCGATGCGGCTGAGTTCGGCGCAGATGCTGTTCAAGGCGGCGGCGCGCATGGTCGAAGTCCATTTTGGGCCGGACGACGAGCGCTATATCGAATACCTGCGCGGCGTGGCGCGCTCCGCCTACCTCGTGGCGCTCAACCAGGATCTGCTGCGGGAATTGGCGCGGGCGCAGTTCAGGGCGCCCCAGGAAACGTTGCGGGATATGCTTTACTGGCACTTCCCGATCGTGCCCACCGGATTCCGCTCGGGTGAAGACGCCCTGCTCGCCATCAGGGAATACTACATGGACCGCGAGGGCGAAGCCGGGCAACTGGCCGAGGCGACCGCCCAGGTGGCGGACTGGTACTTGCTGTTCAACCGGCGCGCTCCGGCAAGAGACATGTACCTGGAGGCATGGGAAGCGCTGGCGGACGAGGACAATGCCGATGAATTGCGGCTGCGGTTGTTCGGACAGGTCCGGGAGATACCCGTATTCGCCTCCGACGACAACGAATGGATGATCGAAAACAGGGGTTTCATCGCAGATGTTGAAGAAGTCGTCGACTACGACCATATCGACCTCAGGTTCGATGTCACGCAATGGGGCGAGGTGCGCAACGTCGAGTCCCTCGGCGAGCCCGCGCCGGAGGCCGAATCGCAACATGGCTGGGTCAGGCGCACTGTCCGCGACTCGATGTTCCGGCCCATGCTGGTCGATGGCGAAAACGTGCGTTCCGACGGAAACCTGTTCAGATTCAGGTACTGGTATTGATTCGAAGCCGATCCCGAAGGCTGCCGAAACGGAAACTCCCGGCCGCGGAAGTTGTCAATAATCCCTGAAAAGGCGCGGAAAAGTGTTAAGCTTTGGTTAAGCGGGCATGGCTTATCAAGGATTTCGACTCCATTCAACAATGCGTTGACCGGCGAGGATTGGCATATGCAAGGTTCCATCATCAGTTCCGCTTCCCTGATGCGGCTCGTGCTGGCCTGCGGTCTGGTCGCGGGTCTGGCCGCCTGCGAGACGCAACAGCAAAGTTCGCAGCAATCGCAGCAGACTTCCCAGTCGACCTCGGCGAGTACGAGCAGTTTCCCGACTCCTTCGCAGCCGAGCGGGTCCCAAGGGCCGCAATCTCCGTCCCCGCCCTCGTCTTCGCCAAGTCAGAGCTCTTCAAGCGGTTCGCCGTCGATGCCCTCGTCGAGTTCGAGCGGGTCGCCTTCGTTCCCGTCGCCGTCGAATCCATCGGGCATGCCGTCATCGCCGTCGCAGCCGGGCCAAAGCGGCATGCCGCAGACGCCGTCGCAATCCAGTTCGCAAGGCATGCCTTCTTCACCGTCGTCTTCATCGCCGGGAAATCCGGGCCTGCCGACCTTGTCCAACCCGCCAGGCCTGCCGGGCACGCCTTCCTCTTCGAGTCCGGGCGATCCAAGCAGTGCGGCCGGAGGCATGCCGCCTTCGGGTCAGGACGGCGCCCAGCCCGGCGCCGAGCCGCCCGGAGGCGGCGCTGACGGCCGGGATACATCCACTGGCGAAGCGGGCGATCTACCCGGTGGAGCTGATTCAGCCGCAGGGGGCAATTTGCCGGGTGACGCCGGTGGCGGCGAGGACGGCAGCGATCCCGCATCCGCCGGAGCACGCGGTCTGCCGGGCGTAACTGGAACTCCTGGACTGCCGGGCGCGCCGGGTGGCGGCGACTATTCGCTTGACACCTTGCCCAGCGGTGGCGTATTCCAAGGCAGTCCGGGCGCGGGTCAGCCGGGCGCGGGTCAGCCGGGCGCGGGTCAACCGGGCGGCGCGATGACCGCGGCGGAAAGAGCGGCCATACTCGATGGACAATTGCGCCGCACCTACGAAGTTTACGACGACGTTATGCGCCGGGAGCAGGCTGACGCCAGGGGCGCGGCGAACCGCGCCGGCAACAGCGGCGGCGGCAATGAATCCCCTGGCGGCAGCGGCGGCCAGGGCGGCGCGCAACAACCCGGCGGCGCCGTTTCGGGTGGGCCGGGAGGATTGCCCAACGGCCCTGGCGGAGCGGATATCGCCGGCGCGCGCGGCATGCCAGGCGGACCGCCGGTCGACAGGCAGACATTTCCGGTACCGGATGATATTGCCAGTGTCAGTCCCGACGGCAGGGGTGACGACGTGGTGGCGCGGCAATTGCGCGAAGCGGCAATGACCGAGCCGGATCCCGAATTGCGCGAGGCGCTGTGGGACGAATACAGAAATTACACGGGTATTGCCAGCGACCGGTAGCAGCAACAGGTAAAGGTAAAGACCGATGAAACCGACATTTTCGCAATTGGTGGGATTGAGCCTCGTGGCGCTGATCGCAAACGGCTGCGCCACCCATTCGGTACGCACGACGACCTATGAACCGATCGTTACCGACACCGCGGTCATTCCGGAAGAGTTTCTGATGGATGTTGGCGTGGCGGTGTTCGACCCCGGACTTGACGAAATCGATAGCGACGAGGAAGAAACCACGAACCACCAGATCAGGCTGGCGGAATCCCGCTACGCGCCGTATCTGCTTGCCGAAACCCTGATCCGTTCCGGCAACTGGGGAATCGTCTATGTAATGCCCAACGACGCGAGCCCGATGGACATCCTCGTCGAGGGCACCGTATTGCAATCGACCGGTGAAAGCATGGCCATGCGGGTCGAGGTCAGCGACGCGACCGGCCGCCACTGGTATACCAAGGAGTATCGCGAAGCCATCAGCCAGTTCAGCTACGAGCCGGGGCAGCGGGCGCAGAACGACCCCTTCCAGGTGTTGTACAACTCCATCGCCAACGATTTGCTCGCCTGGCGCAAGGCCAACATGGCGAATGAGCGCATCGCCGAAATCAGGGCCGTGTCCGAAATGCGCTTCGCCCAGCGCTTCTCGCCCAAGGCTTTCCAGGATTATCTGGGCGCGGACGGCGAAGGCCGCTATACGCTCGCCGCCCTGCCCGCGGAATCCGACCCCTCGTTGCGTCGGATCCGCGAGATTCGCGAACGCGATTACATGTTCCTCGACACCGTGCAGGAATATTACTCCGGCTTCACCCGGGAAATGCGCGAGCCCTATGATTCCTGGCGCGAACAGAGCTATCACGCAACCCTGGCCCTGCGCGAACTCGAAGACAATGCCAGAAGGCGTTTCATCCTCGGCACCGCGGTTGTGCTCGGCGGACTCGCCGCCGCCGCCAACGGCGGCGACTACGTGACCCAGGTCGGCGGCGCGGCCAGCGTCGGCGCCGGCGCGTACCTGATCAAGAGCGGGTTCGACAGGCAGGCCGAAGCGCGCATCCACATGCAGGCGCTGGAAGAGATGGGCGCATCGCTGGAAGGCGAAGTCGCGCCGAGTGTGATCAGTCTCGAAGACCAGACCATCACCTTGTCCGGCACGGTGGAGGAGCAATACGAACAGTGGCGCGAGATCCTGGCTGATATTTATGCCGCCGAGAGGGCCGAACTGCCGTCCGCGACAGCGGACAATTGAACGCGGTCCCACCATTTTGATCGGACAGCATCCGGGCCGCCGACGGATCAGCCGCAGAAAACCGTAGAATGATGACGCATGCCCGAACAGCAGAACGCACATCTATCGCCGGAGCAAGCGGATGACAGCGCCACTCCCGCGCACACGCTGCCGCCGCCGGAATCCCGCCGGCCTTCGCCCCTGTTGTGGCTGGGTCTCGGCCTATTGCTGGTAGTCGCCCTGCTGGTCGTTTTCGTCCTGCCGGTTGTAGTTTCCGAATACGAATTGCCTCTTGAACGCCGGGCGGAACTCGCGCCGCAGCCGGTTTCCCCGGCGATTGGTCAAGCCCCGGAAGCGTCCCCGTTCGAGGAAGCCGTGCTTGCCCGGGAACGCCAGCGGGCCCAGGATGTACTCGCCCTGATTCTCGACACCCAGACCGAACTCGAGCCATTGCAAGTGGAGGAATGGGCCGGCGAGACCTACGAGGCCGCGCTGGAAGTGGCGCGAGCCGGGGACGAGGCCTATCGCAACCGGGAATTCGAACAAGCTAACGTTTTCTACCGGGAAGCGGCGGACACGCTCAACGAGTTGCTCGAATCGGTGCCGGGTCGGCTCGAACATGCGCTGGCCACCGGCGAGGAAGCCCTGCTGGACGGCGAGCCAGAGCTGGCCGGGGATAACTTCAGCCTTGCGCTGCTGCTCGACCCGGGCAATATGATCGCCCGGGCCGGCCTTGAGCGAACCGCGAACTATGAAGCCTTCGCGGCCGCGCTCGAACGCGCCGGCGAGTTGGCGCGGGCGGGCGACCTGCGACAATCCCTGGCGGCCTATCGCGAGGCGGCGGGGCTGGACCCTTCAAACCCTGAGGCTCAAGCCGGCGTTGCCGATGTAACCCGGCGCATCAGGCAAGCCGAGTTCTCCGCCGTCATGTCCGCCGGCTTCGCCTTGCTCGACGCGGGCGACCCGGAGGCGGCCATCGCCGAATTCGAGCGCGCCGAAGGGCTTGGCGTGAACAATGAGCAGGCCCAGGCCGCCATCGAGCAGACCCGCAACCAGGTTGCGTCGGTCGAGATCGAACGCCTGCGCGGCAGGGTCGGGAACGCCGAGCAATCCGAGCAATGGCAACACGCGGTGGAAGCCTATGACGAAGTGCTGGCGATAGACGCCAACGTGGTATTCGCCCTCGAAGGCAGGAACTATGCCGCCCAACGCGCCCAACTCGACGGCCTGCTGGCAGCGGCCATCGCCAATCCCCATCGCTTCAACGAAGACGAGGTGTACCAGCAAGCGCTGCGCGTGTATTACATCGGCCGCGAAATCGAGAATCCCGGGCCGAAGCTGGTCGGACAACTCGGCCAACTGGAAGAGTTGCTCGCCAATTCGCAGATTCCCGTCGAGGTGCGTTTCGCATCCGACAACCTGACCTCGGTGACAATTCTGCGCGTGGCCGAACTCGGGATTTTCGAGCAAACCAGCCTGTCGCTGAAACCGGGGCGCTATGTCGCGCTCGGGCGGCGCGTCGGATACCGGGAAGTGCGCGAGGAATTCACGGTCGGCTTCGGACAGACTCCCGCGCGGGTCGTTGTGCAATGCGTGGACCGGCTGGGCGTGAGGCGCTGAAGCCATGCAACGTCGCGATTCCGATTACATCGAGCCGATCATCCCGGTCGAATTCACGCCGCCGGAGGGAGACGGGCCGGGATTTGTTTTCCGCTGGCGCTGGCTCTATGGCGCTATCGCCGCCTTCGCCGCCTTGAGCGGATTCGCCGCCTGGTTCGTGCTGACGGCCAAATCGGTTTTTGTCGAAGTCGACCCAATCACCGCGGAGATCGAAATCAGCGGCGGCCCGAATTTCATGATCGGCCCCCGCTACCTGCTCCGCAGCGGCGAATACAGTCTGCGGCTGAGCAATGCGGGCTACCACGACAGCGACATCATCCTCGCCGTGGGCGAGGAAGCTTCGCAGACCAGGCGGTACGTCATGAATCCCCTGCCCGGCAGGATTTCGGTCAGCGCCGGCGACCTCGAAGGCGCCCGGGTCAGCATCGGCGGCGCGGACATGGGCGATACGCCGGTCGTCGACGCCGCGGTGGAAGCGGGAGACTACGAACTGGTGGTCAGCCTCGACCGTTACCGAAATTTCAGCCGGGAAATCAGCGTTGAAGGCCGCGAGGTCGATCAACAGTTCGAAGTCGAACTTCAGCCCGCCTGGGCCGAAGTCAGCCTGGCAAGCGAACCGGCCGGCGCCGAAGTGCTGGTGGACGGCGAATTCGCCGGGCTTACGCCGCTGGTCGCCGAAATCCTCGAAGGCGACCGCCTGTTGACCTTGCGGCTGCCGCGCCACAAGGCCTGGCAGGACGAACTCGAAATCACTGCCGGCGAGGCCATGCGATTGCCCCCGATAACGCTTGAACCCGCCGACGGGCTGGTTTTCATCCAGTCCGAACCGTCCGGCGCCAGCGTCACTGTCGGCGGCGAATTCAAGGGCCTGACGCCGCTGGAAGTTTCCCTGGCGCCGGGCCGGTCCCACGAGTTCACCCTGTTCCGGGAAGGCTATCACTCGAAACGAACCGATCTCGCAGTCCGCGCCGATCAGCAGCACGACCTGCAAATCGATCTGGACCCGGTGCTCGTCAGCGTACAGGTGCAAGCGGAGCCCGCCGACGCCGAGTTGTACGTCGACGGCGAACTGCTCGGTTCGGCCAACCAGACCGTGGAATTGCTCGCGGCAAGCCAGACCATCGAGATTCGCAGCAATGGCTACGTGCCATATACCGCCGAGTTCATTCCGCGTCCCGGCCTCGACCAGATCATCCGCGCCAGCCTCAAGTCGATGGAGGCGGTCCGGCTCGAAAACATCAGCGTGGTGACCAGCACCGCGGGCCAGACGATGAAACTGTTCTTTCCCGAGGGCCGCGCTTTCACCATGGGCTCCTCGCGCCGGGAAGCCGGCCGCAGGCCCAACGAAACCTTGCGCGAAGTGAAACTCGAGCGGCCTTTCTATCTTGCTGAAACCGAAACAACGAACGAACAATTCCGCCAATTCGATCCGCAACACTCGTCCGGAACGACCGCGGGCATGACCCTCGACAATGGCAGCCAGCCCGTGGTGCGGGTGTCGTGGCAACAGGCCGCGCTGTTCTGCAACTGGCTCAGCGAACAGGAGTCGCTGCCGCCTTTCTATCAGGTGGCCGGCGGCCAGATCGTCGGCTTCGACCCCGAATCCCACGGTTATCGGCTGTCCACGGAAGCGGAATGGGCATGGGCCGCGCGCGTTGACGGCAACGGCGCGAGCCTGCGTTATCCCTGGGGCGAAAACCTGCCGCCGCCGCCGCGCGCCGGCAATTTCGCCGATCTCGGCGCTGGCTCCTTTCTGACCCTGGTCTTGCAGGACTACAACGACGGCGCACCGGTGACCGCGCCGGTCGGCTCGTACCCGCCGAATCCGCGGGGACTGTACGACCTGGCGGGCAACGTCTCGGAATGGATGCACGACTATTATGGTTCGGTTGGTTTAGGCGGGACGGTTCCGACCGATCCGCTGGGGGCCGAGACCGGCGACGCCCATACGATCCGCGGTTCAAGCTGGGCCCAGGCGTCGATTACCGAAATGCGGCTTTCGTATCGCGATTTCGGCGTCGAGCCGCGCTATGACGTGGGTTTCCGGGTAGCCCGCTACCTCGAAGAGGAATAAGCCATGCAAAGCGAAACGGAATCTCGGAATCTACCCGAAAGTTGCGGCTTCGATCCGTCGCCGTCGGGTGGCGGGGGGTTCAGTGGACGCCGTAAATACATCCCTGCAGGCTCCGGGCTCGGCTTCCTGCCTCGCACGCCCGCTGAACCCCCCGCCACCCGACGACGACTCACATCGTGCAAAACGATACAGGTTCTTTCCCTTCGTCGTCATTCTGCGCGCATCGAAGCGAAGTCGCAGAATCTCATCGGGATGGCGGAAAACACCGGCCGGCTGTTGAAACTCGTTCTGTTCGCCGCCTTGTTTGGTGTCGGCATGGTCCAGGCGCAAGATCAGCAACAGGAGAATCAGTCCGCCGCCCAGGCGCAAGAGCAGGAACAGACGGAACAGGGACAGGCCGAAGCGGAGGAAGAGTCCACCGGAGAAACCGAAGAAAACGAGGGTTTCGAACGCTTCATTCCCACCGAACAGGTCTCGCGCGATCTGGGCGTTTCATTCCCGGCGGATATTTGAAGATCGGACTGAAGGATACGGAACCATGAGAAACGGAACGCTGAACCAGACGCTCTATCAGTTGGCCGCACTGATCACCGCGGTAATCATCGTGCACGCCGCCTACGTGGCGATCATCCGTCCCAACGCGGAATTCATCCAGGAGCAGCAGAACCAGTTGCAGCAAGCCGACCCGGATTACGTGCCCGAGCGTTCGGTCTACATCATCCTGCGCAACGTCGAACAGGAAACCTGCATCATCCTCTTTCTCTGGGCGCTTTCGATCATCGGCATGAAGACCGTGACCACGATGCGCGAGCGCGCCCTGCTCGACCGTACGCTGATACCGCTTTCTGAAGGCATGAGCATACTGCCGGAAGATGCGCGCAATTATTCGCGTCCGGTGCAGGCCTTGCCGCAAAAGGAACGGGACCGCCTGTTACCCAGGGCCTTGCTCGCGGGCCTGCATCGATTCCATACCACGCGCAACATCCAGGACGTTTCCACCACGATCAAGGATACCTGCGAAGCCGAGGCCGACCGGCTCGAGACCGAACTCACGATCGTGCGCTATGTCGCCTGGGCGATTCCCTCGATCGGCTTCCTCGGCACGGTGCGCGGCATCGGTACGGCGCTCGGCCAGGCCTACCAGGCCGTGGCCGGAGATATTGTCGGCGTGACCGTGAGCCTCGGCGTGGCCTTCAACTCCACCTTCGTGGCGTTGGTGGTGAGCATCCTGCTGATGCTGCTTCTGCATCAATTGCAATTGCTGCAGGACCGGCTCGTGCTCGACACCCAGAACTATTGCGACGACCGCTTGGTCCGGCGCTTGCAGGTGCCTGACCGGGAGCAACTCGCGTGAGCCTGAAAGTCATCGAGTTGAACGATGCCTCGCTGCGGGTTGGCGACGCCGGCGGCGTCGCCGCCGCCGGTCCCGGATTCGCCTTGCTACGAGGCAAGGAAGTGATACTCGGCGCGGCGGCGGAACAACAACATCGAATTTATCCCACGAGCAGTTACGACAAGTTCTGGCATGAATTGAACATGGAGCCGCTGCATGTCCGCGGCCGCATCCGCCACCATGCCGACCTCGCGTACAGCCAGTTGCTCGAACTGGCCCGGGAGGCGGCCATCGATGACGAGGTCTTGCTGGCGGTGCCGGGGCACTACGGCAATCAGCAATTGGGGCTGCTGCTAGGTCTGGCCGGCCAATGTCCGTTTCGGGTCAGCGGCATGATCGATTCGGCCCTCGCCGCGGCCTCGGTTGCGGACAATCGCACCGGCGGCGAGCATATCGTTCACGCCGGCCTGCATCTGCACCTGGTGTTGTTGACCCGCCTGATCAGAAAAGACGGCGAGTTGGCCGTGGACAATGTCGTGCCGGTTCCGCAACTGGGCCGCCAGCAACTGCTCGACGTACTGATGCGGGCCGCAAACGACGCTTTCGTTCGTCAATGCCGCTTCAACCCGCAACACGACGCGGCCTCAGAACAGGAACTGTATTCCATGCTTGCCGCCTGGGTCGGCGACAGCGACAGCGGGCAAGGCAATCTGACAATGGAACTGAAAGCCGGCGCCATCACCCACACGGCCGAATTGCCGCGGGAACAGTTGCTCGCGGGGCTGCGGAAATCCTACGACAAACTGCTGCGTTCGCTGCGCCCGCTGACCGAACTGCCCGGCGCCGGCATTCTGCTCGATCATCGACTGGCTCTGCTGCCGGGAGCGGTCGCCGCCTTTGGCGAGGCCGGGCCGCTGCAGGTGGCGCGACCGGAAGCCGTAACCGAAGCTTGCCTGCGCCATCGCGAGTTGATCGCTGGAGGCGACGGCATGCATCGGATTCGCGCCTTGCCCGACCGCGATTCTCCGGGTGAAGTCGCGGGTACTCGCGCCGGTCGCAATGCGCCGACCCACGCGCTATTCCGCAATCGGGCGATGCCGGTCGCCGATCTGCCGCTCGTCAACAACCTGAACGGCAGCTGCGGCAATGCGCTCGCGTTCGATCTGCCCGGCCCCTCAACGACCCTGGGCAGAATTCTGAGAAATCAGTCCGCAGTCATGCTCGACTGCGGCGAAATCGAATTCCGGCTCAACGACGTGCCGGTGAAAGGCAGACAGCCGCTCAAGCTCGGGGACCGCATCCGCTTTCCCGAACTCGCGGACGAATTGCTGATGATCGAGGTGAACGATGGCCGGTAAGGCGGGCAAGGGACGACGCGGCGCAACGCCGTTGAGTCTGGCGTTTCTCGACGTCATGTTTTGCGGTTTCGGCGCGGTGATCCTGATCTTTCTGATCCTCGACCACACGTCAACGGAATCGGTAGTCGAAAGCAGTCCCAACCAGGAAATCGAGCTGAACATGCTCGAGCGCGAAATCACCGAAGGCGTGGAGGGGAATCTCGAATTGCGCAACCTGCTTGCGGACCTGAGCGAAGAATTCGAGCGCGGCGAGGTCGAAGCGGAAGAATTGCGCGAGCAGGTGGAATTGCTGCGGCGCGAGATAGAACTGCTCAACAGCAGCGGCGCCGACAGCGATCAATTGCGCGACCGGCTGCTGTCCGACATCGAATCCCTGGAAACGCAGATCGAGGAATTGCTGGCCCAGGAATTCGAACGCTCCGGCAACAACGTGCGCCAGTTCCTCGGCGACGGCAACCGGCAATATCTGTCCGGCATGTTCCTGGGCGGCCAGCGCATACTGATCCTGATGGATGCATCGGCCAGCATGCTCGACGAAACCCTGGTCAACATCATCCGCACGCGCAACATGCCCGACGAGCGCAAGGTGCGGTCGCCGAAATGGCTCAGGGTGCTGCGCGCGGTGGACTGGATCACAACCCAGGTGCCGGTCACCAGCCGCTACCAGATCTGGAGTTTCAATACCGAAGTCGCCTCGGCGCTGCCGGGCGATCTTCAGACCTGGCGCGAAGTCGCCGACCGCGACGAACTGGAAGAAGCGGTCGACAATCTGCGGGCGACCGTGCCCGCGGATGGGACCAATCTCGAACAGGTTTTCCGGCTCGCCGCGGGAATGGCGCCGCCGCCGGACAACATCTTCCTGATCACCGACGGCCTGCCGACGGTCAATCGGCCGGGCCCCGCGAGCGGTCTGGTGACGCCCCGGGACCGCGTCGAATTGTTCGAGGGCGCGATCGCCGAACTTCCGCCCAATGTTCCGGTCAATATCATATTGATGCCGCTCGAAGGCGATCCGAGCGCGGCGGCGGCGTACTGGCAACTGGCGATGGCGACCAGAGGTTCTTTCCTCACGCCGTCGAAGGACTGGCCCTGAGACCGGACGGAATGGGAACGAACAAGAAGTCAAGAACATGAGACGCAGAAGCCGCGAAACCGAACAGTTCAGCATATCCTTTCTGGATGTGGCGTCCTGTGGTTTCGGCGCCATCATCATCCTGCTGATGATCACCAAGTCGGCCGCCCCCACCACCGAGGAACTGACCGAAACCATCCCCGCGGGAGTGATCCAGGAATTGACGCAGCAACTTTTCGCGATTCGCTCACAAACGGACGAGTTGCGGCAGGAACTGAATTCCGCCCGGGATCGCAACGCCAGCGTGCAGCAAATGATCGCGAGTCTGCGCAGCCAACGGCAGGCGCTCGAAGGCGACTACGCGCTGGCCCGGGAACAGGGCGATGAAACCACCGAGGAAATCGGCCAGTTGCTGCTCGCGCGGCAGTCGCTGACGGAAGAGATGCAACGCCTGTTCGCCAACGCCCGGGTGCGGGAAAGCAGTTACATCGGCGGCGTGCCCGTGGACAGCGAATACATCATTTTCGTGATCGACACCTCAGGCAGCATGTACGAAAACGCCTGGGGCAGAATGCTCGAAGTGATAGAGGAAACACTGGACGTCTATCCCGAGGTGAGAGGCATCCAGGTAATGAACGACATGGGCGACTACATGTTCGATTCGTTCCGCGGCGAATGGATTCCCGACACGCCCTCGCGGCGCGTGCAGATTCTCTCCACCTTGCGCACCTGGGATCCGTACAGCAACAGCAGCCCGGTCGAAGGCGTCACCGCGGCCATTGACAACTTTTATGCGCCGGACAGGAAAATCAGTGTCTATGTCCTGGGCGACGATTTCCAGCAGGGCGGT
This sequence comes from Pseudomonadales bacterium, assembly GCA_963664805.2. GTDB lineage: Bacteria > Pseudomonadota > Gammaproteobacteria > Pseudomonadales > Pseudohongiellaceae > UBA9145. The sequence goes on from OY761612.1 coordinate 2,517,003, forward strand.
TCCATCGAACAGGTTCTGCGCAATATCGACCGGATCAACGTCGCCGATTCCGAAGGCGAACGACTTGTGCGCATCCATGGAATCGGATTTCCGGTAATATTGAGTGGTTCGGCCCGTTTTCAGCAAAGCGGCTATCGCTACGCTTCGCTGATGCGGGAACTGACCCAGCGGAACGGTGGTACATTTGTGGGACTGAACGATTTCAGGTAAAACGGTAATGAGACGGTAATGAAAAGCCCCGCCCTATCGATTTGCAGAGTTATTTTGCCGGCATTGTTGCTTAGCGCCTGCGGCGCCAGCAGCGTGGTCATCAGCGGCAGTTTCCCCACCCCCAATATCGGCAAGTTGCCGCTATCCCTGGCCGTGGTCTACGACGACAATCTGCAGCAATTCACCTACACCGAATACAGCGAGACCGGCCAGGAGGAATACTATATCCAGAGCGGTCAATCCCATATCCAGCTTTTCAACGCCGTGCTGCCGGCGATGTTCGACGACGTGACCTTCGTGGACAACGTGGAAGCCGCGGCGGGCGCCGGCGTCGACGCCGTGTTCGTACCCAATATCGAGGAATTTCAACTCGCCCTGCCGGCCAAGACGCGGCTCGACGTATACGAAGTCTGGATCAAGTACAACATGCGCCTGCTGACGGCGGAAGGCGATTACCTGGCCGACTGGGAGTTGACGTCCTATGGCAAGACGCCGACGGAAACTTTCCTCACCACCGAATCCGCCATCAACGATGCGGCGGTCGTTGCGCTGCGGGACCTCGCTTCCACTTTCGCGCTCAGTTTCGCGCGGGTGCCCGAAATCAGCGCCTGGCTGGCAAACCGATGAGGCCGACGGAGAAAATCCGATGAGATATCCCGAAGGCGTGACAGGCAAACTGATTTCACTGGTCCCGGTTTGGGTCCTGATGCTCTGCGCCGGATGCACGAGCACCACGGTCGACGAGTTCCGCCAGGGGGAAACCGGCATAGCGACCGACGAAACCGTGGTGATTCTCGGTCGGCGCCAAGTCAGCAGTTACGAAACGAGCGCCGATTTCGTCGAATGCGTGGGCGACCGCATCGCCCAGGGCGCGAACGGGCTCAGCGTCGTTCCGGAACAGGAATTCCTCGACGCCATGTTCCCCTGGTTCGAACCGCGCACGGCGCCGTTGCGCACCCAGGATCTGGCGCGGCTCATGACCGAGGATCAGGTCGCTTTGACGATGCGGGGTTTCGGTATTCGCTACATCATCTGGCTCGACGGCTTCACCGAAACGATTGATCGCAGCGGCTCGATTTCCTGTACCGTGGCGCCTGGCGGCGCCGGCTGTTTCGGCTTCGGCTCTTGGGAGGACGACGCGAGCTTCAGCGCCAGGATCTGGGACGTGAACAACTACAATGCCGTGGGCACGATCAGCACCGACGCCACCGGACAATCCTACGTGCCCGCGATCGTGATCCCGATTCCGCTGATCGCGCGGGTCGAGGCCAACGCCTGCCAGCGCCTCGGCGACCAGTTGAAAAGCTTCGTCCTGGGAAGTTGAGCGTTGAATGCAGGGTGGGGGCGAGGCATGCTTCGCCCGTCGACACAGGTTAGACGGAGGTCGACAACATGAACAGACTACTTGACTACATCAGCGATATCGCGACCCGATGCTGGCCGCTGTTCGCGCTATGTCTCGCGGCCTTGCTGCTGCTCGACGCCTGCGCGGTCAATCCGGCGACGGGATCGCCCAATCTGGTACTCATGTCCGGCGACCGGGAAAAGGAAATCGGGCTCGAAGAACACGAAAAGATCGTGCAAAGCTCGGTCTTCTACGAAGACGAGGCGCTCAACGAATATGTGACCGATATCGGCAACCGCGTCGCCCAGGCCGGCGACCGGCCCGACCTCGACTATCAGTTTTTCATCATCGACAGCCCGGAAATCAACGCCTTCGCCCTGCCCGGCGGATATGTCTACGTCAATCGCGGACTGATTACTTTCCTCAATTCCGAAGCGGAACTGGCCGCAGTGCTGGCGCATGAAGTCGCGCATATCACGGCCCGCCATGCAGTGCAGCAGCACGCGTCCAACACGTTGGCCAGAACCGCGGCCCAAGTCGGTGGGCTCGCCACGGCGGTAGTCACAGGCAGCGGCTATGTCGGCTCGCAAATCTCCCAGGTCGCTTCGATCTGGGCCCAGACCGGCCTGCGCGGTTTCGGCCGCGAACACGAACTCGAGGCCGACGAACTCGGCGCCGAGTATCTGCGCGACGCCGGCTACGATCCGATCGGCATGATCGACGCGCTGTCGGTGCTGAAGAACCACCAGAACTTCACGCGCCTGACGACGAACCGCGGCGGCGGCTACCATGGCCTGCCCGCCACGCATCCGCGCAACGACCAGCGCTTGCAGCAGATCATCGCCCAGGTGCGGAATTTCGACCCCCAGGCGAGTTACCGCGACGACAACAGCCGCTTTCGCGAAGTCACCGAAGGCCTGATCGTCGGAGAAAGCCGGCTGGCGAGAACGAACGAAACGCGCAATCGCTATTATCAGACCCTGATCGGCTACACCATGGTCTTCCCGGACAACTGGCTTGTGAGCGAAACCACGACGACGGCAACCGCCACCGGGCCGGGAGCAGGCGAACTCAGGGTCGAAGCCTTGCGCCTGCAAAACAACATCTTCCCGGAGGATTTCCTGATCGGCCGCATGCACGGCGCTGAACTCGAACAATCCGAAGCGCTGGAACAATTCCGCCTGCGCGGCCATACCGGCATCGTGCGGAACCCGCAAACCGGCGGCAGGGAACGCGTCGCCGCGATTTATTTCGGCCCGCGCGCCTATCTGTTCCGGGGAGAGTTGCCCGCCACCGGCGCGGAAGAGGTCGACGCCTTGCTGCTCGAATCGATCAAGAGTTTCCGACCGATCGAACGCGGCGAAATGGCGCTGGCCCAGGAATTGCGCATCCGCTACATCGTGGCGGACGAGAATTTCGATTTCGCCGTGGCGGCGCGCGATTCCAAGATCAGCAAATATCCGGAAGAAACCTTGCGCCTGCTCAATGGCTATTACCCCATCGGTAGCCCGGAACCCGGCGAATGGATAAAGCTGGTCGAGTGACCGGCGGCAATCCTCATTTTGATGCGACATCTCCTTGAGATGATTCTGGAGCGGCGCCTTCGATCCGTCGTGGGGAATCCATGGCCCTTGGTTTCGATGCAGATATGAGAATTGTTGAATGATCGAGGGCGGGGACAGCAGGAGTAATCCGGCAAAGTACTTGATTATCGGGCCGTCCTGGATCGGCGATATGGTGATGGCCCAGTCGCTGTTCAAGCGGCTCATGGCCGACGATCCGCGAAATGAAATCACCGTATTGGCGCCGTCCTGGACCAAGCCGCTGCTTGATCGCATGCCCGAGGTGTCCGAAAGTCTCGACTCGCCCTTTCAACGCGGCGAACTGAACTGGCTTTCGCGCAGGCGATACGGCCGGGAATTGCGCGGACGGAGCTTCACCCATGCCATCATCTTGCCCAATTCCTTCAAGTCGGCCCTGACGCCCTTTCACGCCGGGATTCCCGAGCGGATCGGCTGGCGCGGAGAATGGCGCGACCCGCTGTTGACCGATTGCCGCCGTCTCGACAAGCGGAAGTTTCCCCTCATGGTGCAACGTTTCGTCGCACTCGCGCTCCCCGCCGACCATCCGCCGGTTGATGAGTGGCCGAAACCGGAATTGCAAGCGAGACCGGACGAGCTTGAACATGCTTGCCGACGGCTTGAGTTGAATCGGGAAAGACCGGTCCTGGCGCTTTGCCCGGGCGCCGAATTCGGGCCGTCGAAGCAATGGCCCGCCGCCGGCCATATCGAACTGGCGAATCGGTATCTGCGCCGCGACTGGCAGGTGTGGCTGTTCGGTTCGACCAACGATCGCGCGATAGCGGCCGAGATTACCGCGGGGCTTGAGCCCGGCCTGGCCGCGGGGTGCCGCGATCTCGCCGGACGCACGAAACTCGCCGAGGCCGTCGACCTGCTGTCCGCCGCCACGGTTGTGGTATCGAACGATTCAGGCCTGATGCATGTCGCGGCCGCGTTGAACAAACCCCTGGCCGCGATCTATGGCTCAAGTTCGCCCGAATTTACGCCTCCTCTTTCCGGCAAGGTAGAATTGCTTGCCACCGGCATCGAATGCCAGCCCTGTTACCGGCGTGAATGCCCGTATGGACACCTGCGCTGTCTGACCGGGATGCAACCCGCGGCGGTGGCCGGCGCCATCGACAGGTTAAGGAAGCTCCGATGAAGTCGGAGCCTCCCTGCGGCACAAGGATGTGCAGCCGAATTCGATGACGCAAGTCATTGAATTCGTGAACAAAACAAAACCGCGCTTTTGTTTTGATCAAGAGAAAAATTCCAGGGATGGAATTTTTCGGAACAACAAGGAGAAGCGGCGAATTGCGGATTCTCATAGTCAAGGTCTCTTCGCTTGGAGACATCATTCACACCCTGCCGGCCGTCACCGACGCCGCCGGGGCGCGCAAGGACGTGGTGTTCGATTGGGTCGTCGAAGAAAACTTCGTTGAAGTGCCCGGCTGGCATCCCGCCGTCGACCAGGTGATTCCCGTCTCGATTCGCCGCTGGCGCGGCAATTTCCTGCGAACCTGGTTCAATCGCGAAGTCCGCGCTTTCCGGCAGCGGCTGCAGGCGGAACATTACGATCTGGTCATCGACGCCCAGGGATTGATCAAGAGCGGCATTATCAGCCGCATGTCCAAAGGGTTGACCATCGGACTCAGCAAGCAGACCGCGCGGGAACCGCTGTCGTCGCTGTTCTACAACCAGTCGTATTCGGTGCCCTGGAACGGTCATGCCGTGGACCGGGTGCGGCAATTGTTCTCCCGGGCGCTGAACTACCGCTACAACCGGCAACTGGTCGATTACGGCATCGACATCTCCCGCATAACCGACACAACCGACACGGGACACCCACTCGACACCCGGTATGGGACACCCACCCGACCTGACAACGGTGCGGGACACCCATCGGCATCGGGCATGGGACACCCACTCGATGGGGGACAACCTTCGGTGCTGTTCCTCCATGGCACGACCTGGGCCACCAAGCATTGGCCGGACACCTATTGGCGCGCGCTCGGCCAAATCGCGGCCGAAGCCGGTTACCGGATCCTGCTGCCCTGGGGCGATGAACAGGAAAAGCGCCGGGCGGAACTGATTGCCGGTGGCAATGGCCGGGCGAGCGTGCTGGAAAGGCAGACCTTGTCCGGTCTCGCCCAACATATGCTCAAGGCCAGGGGCGTGATCGCCGTCGATACGGGACTCGGCCATCTGACGGCCGCGCTCGGCAAGCCGGCGCTGACCTTGTACGGACCGACCAATCCGGACCTGACCGGCACCTTCGGGCCGCGCCAGCTCCACCTGACCTCGAATATCGAATGCGCGCCTTGCATGAAGAAGAACTGCATCTACCAGGGCCCGCCGGTCTTCGATTCGTCGCAGGACGAGTCTTTCGAAGTGCGGCCTCCCTGCTTCGCCGCCAACAAGCCCGTCGAGGTCTGGCGGCGGTTCGAGCAACTGATCGGCGGACGGGCCACCCGATGAAGCTGGCCTTCCTCATCTATTCGTGGTTCCCCCATGGCGGTCAGCAACGCGACATGTTGCGGCTGGCGGGGGAATGTATCGACCGCGGCCATGAAGTGATCGCATACGCCATGCGCTGGCGCGGCCCGAGACCGGAAGGTCTGCGAATCGAAACGGTCGAGGCGCGGGGGTTCGGGCGGCTGGCGCGGTATCGAAACTATACCGAACGGGTGCGGCGGGCCCTTGCCGCGGAACCTGTCGATCTGGTGGTCGGTTTCAACAGGATGCCGCTGCTCGACGTGTATTTCGCCGCGGATTCGTGTTTCGCCGAGAAGGCGCAAACGCAACGCCCCGCCTGGTACCGCTTCACGCCCCGGTTCCGGCATTTCGGCGCCTACGAGAAAGCCGTGTTCGGCGATGCCAGCGCCACCAGGGCACTGCTGCTGACGGAGCGGCAGCGCGATGAGTACCTCAAGCATTATCCGGGCTGCGCCGAACGCCTGCACCTGTTGCCGCCGGGACTCTCGGCGGACCGGAAGTTCTCCGCCCGCGACCAGGAAATGCGCCGCCGCTGCCGCGAGGAACTGTCGCTTTCCGAAGACGAAAAACTGATATTGCAAATCGGCTCGGGCTTCCGCATCAAGGGCGTTGACCGCTCCCTGCGCGCCGTCGCCTCGCTGCCCGAATCGATCGTCGGAAACTGCCGCTTCCTGCTCATCGGCCGGGACCGATCCGCGCCTGTGCTCGCCCTGGCGCGCAAACTCGGTATCCGCGACCGGGTCAGGGTGCTGCCGGGGCAGGACAATGTGGCGCGCCTGTACCAGGCGGCGGACCTGCTCCTGCATCCCGCATATTCGGAAAGCGCCGGCCATGTGCTGCTCGAAGCGACCGTAGCGGGCCTTCCCGTGCTGACCACGGCCACTTGCGGCTATGCCCCGCACATTCTCACGGCAGGCTCGGGCCAGGTGTGCGAAGAACCTTTCAATCAACAGGAACTGAACCGCCGGCTGCCGGACATGCTGGAGCGGCTCGACAGCGCGCCCTGGAGCGAAAACGGCCTGCGCTATGGGCAAAGCGAAGAACTGTATAACATGGCCAAAGCGGCTGTTGATTTTCTCGAACAGCAGTAATTCAGAAATGGCGAAATACACTCTCGGGTTGGCTGGGGCGATCGGGCATGATCCCGCGGCCGCGTTGTTTCGCGGCGGGGAACTCGTGGCGGCCGTGGAAGAGGAGAGGCTGACCCGGCGCCGGCACGCCCGTAACGAGATGCCCTACCACGCGGTGAGGCAATGCCTGCAGATCGCGGGGATTCGCGCATCGGAAATTGACCGCATCGCGATTTCCTATGCTCCGATCAGCCTGTTCAGCTCGGCCCGCTGGCATTATGCCCGGCGCCACTGGTACGCCCCCGACCGCAGCTTGGACAGCCTGTTCAACGGCAATCGCCGTTACCGGCGCTATCTTCGAAATCTGCGGCAGACGCTGGAGCAGTTGCACATTCCGCCCGACCAGGCGCAGATCGTACCCGTCGAACACCAGGTGGCCCATGCCGCCAGCGCTTACCTGCTGAACGAGCCGGAACAAAAGACCGCGATCTTCTGCAATGACGTCAAGGGGGAATACTCCAACATGCTTTTCGCCCTCGGCGAAAACGGCCGCATCAGCAAATTGAAGGAGTTCCACAACCCGGATTCGCTTTGCGGCATGTATGCCGCCCTGACCGATTATTTCGGATTCGAGATTCTCGACGGCGAACTCAAGGTCATGGGCATCGCGCCGCTCGGCGATGCGGAAAAATACGATCTGTCGGCGCTGGCGAGTTGCCGCGGCGGCAAATTCAAGGTCAACAACAAGCTGATCGGCACGGTCGGCCTGCGCCGCTACAAGGCCAGATCCCAGGGTCATTATTTCAGCCGGAAACTCGTCGACATGCTCGGGCCGCGCCGGGTGGGCAATCTCGTCGACGATCCCTACCTGCATTACGCCGCCGCGACCCAGAAATTGTACGAAGACATGGCGGTGCAATTGATCGAACATCATCTGGGCAACGTGCTCGATGAAACCGGCATCCTGGCCGTCGCCGGCACGGGTTCGATGAATATCCGCCTGAACCAGCGGCTCGCCGCCATGGACAAGGTCGAACGCCTGATCGTGCATCCCGCCTGCGGCGATTCAGGCACCGCCATCGGCGCCGCCGCCCACGCAATCAGACAATCGGGCGTCAGGCTGCAGCCGGTCGGGAACATGTTGCTGGGGCCCGAATTCACCTCCCGGCAATGCGTCGACGCCTGCCGCGATCATCGCGAAAAGCCGGTCTGGGAAGAACTCGAAGACCCCCATGCAAAAGCCGTCGAACTGCTCGCCGCCGGAGAACTCGTGGGCTGGTTCCGCGGCCGTCTCGAATTCGGCCAGCGCGCGCTCGGCAATCGCAGCGTGCTGGCGAATCCGCAACAGGAAAACGTCGCCGACCAGATCAACCGGCAACTCAAGTTCCGCGAGATTCGAAGGCCCTTTGCCTGCTCCGTGCTGGCCGAGGCCGGCGGCGAAATGCTCGCCGGCCAGCAGGCCGACCCCTACCGCTGCATCGGGGTTCGAATCGACGAGGACTGGCGCCGGCGCTATCCGGGCATCGCCTACGCCGACGGCAGCACGCGGGTGCAGGTGGTGGACGCCGACCATTCCCCCGACTTCCATCGCCTGCTGACGATGTTCAACGAACGCACCGGCCACCCCCTGCTCATCAATACATCCATGAGCCGGCCCGGAGAAGCCCTGGTCTGCACCCCGGAACACGCCGTCGAACTGCTCGTCAATTCCGGCCTGAAATACCTGATCCTCGAAAACCTCCTCGTCACCCGCCGCCCCGAAGAAGACTCCTGGTAGTTGCGACTCTTGCCTACTGTCCATATATGGACTATATTCTCGAAACACAACGTTTGTGGAGTTCGTCATGGCTACACAAGTACGTCCGGCAACCGCATTTGACCGCAGGGGCCTTTCCGGCCCGGCGTTGCGTACTTTCTTCCGCATAGCGGAGCTATGGAGCCTCTCGGTTGAGGAACAGATGACCTTGCTCGGCCAGACAGCCCGTTCCACCTTCTTCAAGTGGAAGAGGGATGCGAACGCCGTACTACCGAAAGATACGCTTGAGCGCATCTCATATATCGTGGGCATCTACAAGGCGCTGCAGCTTCTGCTCCCCAACGAACAGGCAGCCGATGAATGGGTGAAGCGCCCGAACGCGGCGCCGCCGTTCGCCGGCAAGTCGGCTCTCGACCGGATGCTCTCAGGCCAGGTGGCGGACCTCTACATCGTGCGGCAATACCTCGACGCACAAAGGGGCGGCTGGGGATGACCCTGCCGGTTGCCCGCATCGAATGGAAGCCTTGCTGGCGAATCGTCCCGAGCCGGTTTCCGCCGATTCAGCTCTTCGAGCGGGTCACCGACCTGGACGACCTCGAAGCAATCTTCGAACTGGACGCGCTGACGAATCCCAGGCTTCGCGACGAGGCCGGCGATATCGAACTCGTCCCGCCGGAGGATCGCGTCAGTGGGCCGGGAACCACCGTCATCATGGCGGCCTTCACCCATTTGAACCCCGACGGCAGCCGGTTCTCGGATGGCTCTTACGGTGTTTTCTATGCCGCGAATGGCCTGGACACGGCCATTGCAGAGACCAGATATCATCGAGAACAGTTCTTGAGAGCGACTGCCCAAAAACACATTGAACTGGACATGCGCGTCTATCTAGTCGATCTCGACGGAAACCTGCACGATCTGCGCGGCCGGAAGGACGCCCAGCCACTTGTCTACCACAACGACAATTACGCCGCGGGGCAGCATCTGGCGCGAACATTGCCTGAGGCCGGGTCAAACGGAATCGCCTATGACAGCGTCCGCCGCGCAGGTGGCGAATGCGTCGCCGTCTTCCGGCCCCCATTGCTCTCCAACGCCCGCCAGGAGCGGCACCTGTGCTACGTATGGAACGGCCGGAAGATTGAAACCGTCTATGAGAAACGCGAATACGGCGATGACATTTAGTCTGGGATAGTGCGTTGGTAGATTCGCATCCGGGGTTCTTGCGCGTCCGGCAAAGTGATTGCCGGCTCCAGCAATTCGGCGATATCCGGCTGTGCGAACAATTGCTCAATGGCGGCGGAAGTCTCCACCACGACCAGGTCTCCCGGAGCCATGGCGAGGACTTGCTGCCGGGTCAGGCGCGGCTGGACCCGATCGTATTCCGCGACCATGCCGCTGTAATACGCGACCGCCCGATTGTTGGTCAGCAATTGCGCCGTCTCGCCGCTATTGTCGTTCAGCCACTCCACCGCGTCCCCGATATAGGACTTCGAGCGCCCGAAGGTGTAATAGGAATCCACCGCCGAAAACACGAAGAACAACACGAGCAGCCCGGGCGCAAGCCGGTTTCCAGCCGCAAGCCGGGTTCCCGGCGCAATCCGGGCGAGCATCTCGCGGGCCGTGAATGGCACGGCCAGGACCAGCCCGAGGCTGAACACCATCGCGTAGCGGCTGGTCAGATAGCGCGTCACGAGCAGGAACGCCAGTACGACGAGCAAGTTGACGACGGTGAATGCGATAACGGGCAAGGCCATGTCGCGGTCCGGCAGCAACCATTTCTTCCAGCATCCCCAGATCAGGATGAGCGAAAAAGGCATGCCGACGGCGTATAGCAGTTCCGCCGCCAATATGACCATCAGCCCCGCAAGCAGGAAGAAGGGCAGATAGCGGCCGGAATATGTGGCCGCGTGTTCGCCGAAAATGGCTTCCGCCATGGTGGCCATTTCCTGGCCGCCAGGGTCGAACAGGGATTGCAGGAAAGGCGCGTACGCCGAGGCCAGCGCTGCCGCCTGCTGAAACAGGTTGAGGTCGAACGCCAGGCCCGCCAGGAAACACAGCAGCAAGGCGGCGACCGCGACGCCCTGGACGCGGAAACAGAACAGATAGCGCTTCGCCCGCTCGTGACGGCGGTCGAACAACAGGCAAAGCGGCGCGACCAGGAGATAAAGCATCGCCTCCGGGCGGAAAATCGCGGCCAGCAAAAGCGCGCCGCAATAGCATAGGCAGAACTTCCAGGAGCCTTCGGCGCCATAGCGGATCAGCCACCACATGCCGAGCATGACAAAGGCCCAGAAACCCGAATCGCGCAGGATCTGGAAGCGGTATTCGTTGATTTCGGGAAACAGCAAAATCGTCAGCGCGGCGAGCGCGAGCAGGATGCGATCGTCCGAAAACTCCCGGCAGATGCTGACGAACGCGTAAGTCAGGATGGCGAAAAACAACCCGTTCAACAGGTAGGCCGCGGTAAACAGTTCCAATCCGGCGGCGGCGGTCAGCCCGATCAATACCGAATAACCGGCCCAGGCGAAATGGTCGAAGGCGGCGGCAATGCCGTCCTGCTGGAAGATCTCAGCGGTTCGAACGTAAACGAAAGCGTCGTCATTGGGCACCGTGACGGCAAGACCGGCATAGACGGAAAGCAGCAGGCTCGCCGCTACCGCCCAGATTCGCAGATCCACCCGTTCCAGGCGTCCGGCTGTTCTGTCGATGGCATTATTCATGATCCGGGCGCCGCAGGTTTACCGGTAGGGGCTCGGGTCGCCGGCTTCCCGGGTCTTGAAGCGCCGGTGCAGCCAAAGGTATTGATCCGGCTGTTCGCGCACCGCGGCCTCGACCAGCCGGTTGATCCTGATGGCGTCTTCACGTTCATCGCCGGAGGGAAAGTGATCCAGTTCGGGGCTGATGCGAAGATGGTAGCCCGAATTGTCGGCCTTCCGGTAATGACTGAAGAACAGCACGGGCGAACCGTTCGACCCGGCGTAGCGGCTCGTTGCGGTGATCGTGGCCGCCTTCACGCCGAAGAATGGCACGAAGACCGCCCTGCGCGGACCGTAATCCTGATCCGGGGCGTACCAGACGACAAGTCCTTCCCGCAGGCAACGCAACATGCCGCGCACGTCGCGCCGTTCGACCACACGCGGATAGCGCCGCCCCCGGCAATTGAACATCATCGCGTCGAACAGCGGATTTTCATGAGCTCGGTAAGTGACCGCCATCGGATGAAACAGGCTGAGCAGGAACCCGCCGATTTCGAGTGTGGTGAAATGCGCGGCGACAAGCAATACGCCGCGGCCCTTGGCAACGGCATCCCGCAAATACTCCAGCCCCTCGATGCTGACGCGGGACCGATACTCTTCGGGGTCGCGAAACCAGGAAATTCCGACTTCCATGAGGCCAATGCCGTTCGCGACAAAGGTCCGGCGCAGCAGACGCTTGATCTCGCCGGCATCCAGCTCGGGAAAGCAGAGCCGCAAATTGACTTCGCAAATGCGCCGGCGCGGGCGGGCCAGAAAAAAACCGAGATGCCCAAGACCGGCGCCGAGCCTGATCTGCCAGGAAAATGGCAGCCGGGCGATTCCCCGGGCCAGCCAGAGAAAAACCCAAACGGGCCAATAACGGGGACCGGCAAATCGCCGCAATCGAACAAACTCGCTGAAATCGTCCTTACGCATTCGTCCAAAATCCAGACCCGCTCAGAAAGCGGTAACCGTAGCCAAAAGCCATCCCAAAAAAAAGTGCTTATTCTCATCGCGGCAATTGGGTGAATGGGACGACCGCCCCACCTAATCCGCTACGCGGATTCGACTCCCCCCAAAGGGGAGTATTAAACACAGCGGAGATGCCGGGGAACCGGATACTCTCCCTCCGGGAGAGTCAAAACCGTGCAGCGGTTTTGGTGAGGGTACATGCGTCCGCATCCATCAAAAAAAACGGGAGTTGCTGAACCAAAGGCTGGTTTCGTATGGAAAGGCCGACGATGCCGATATAATGCCCTATCGAGGTTTGATCGAGACTCACGCTGCAACCGGAGACGTATATGAACATCCTGTCCCCCAGACCCCATGCGCTTGCCGGGGGTTTTCTGCTCATGCTGATTTCCCTGTCCGGTTACGCCCAGGACGACAAGGACCGGGTCGCGCAAGCGATCGACACGAAGGCCGAACATTATGGCGAGATCGCCCAGCGAATCTGGGATTTCGCCGAGGTGGGCTATCTGGAAAACGAAAGCTCCGCATTGCTGCAGCGCCAGTTGGCGGATGCCGGTTTCGAGATCAGCGCCGGCGTCGCCGGCATTCCCACCGCATTCGTGGCCTCCTGGCGCAATGGCGACGGGCCCGTCATCGGCATCCTGGCGGAGTATGACGCCCTGCCCGGGATAAACCAGGATCGCAATCCATTGCGCATGCTCGTGGACGACAAAACCGCCGCCCACGCCTGCGGGCATCATCTTTTCGGCACCGGCTCGGTGGCCGCCGCCATCGCCACCAGGGAATGGATGCTGTCGAACGGGACGGAAGGGGAAATTCGCCTGTACGGGACACCCGCCGAAGAGGGTGGCGCCGGCAAGGTCTACATGGTCCGGGAAGGGCTGTTCGACGATGTCGACGTGGTTTTGCACTGGCACGCCGGCGACGCCAATACCGCCGACGCCACGAGTTCCCTGGCCAACAAGTCGGCGAAATTCAGATTTTCCGGCGTCTCCGCCCATGCCGCGGGGGCGCCCGAGCGCGGTCGATCCGCCCTGGACGGGGTGGAGGCGATGAATCACATGGTCAATATGATGCGCGAGCACGTGCCCATGGAAACCCGCATCCACTACGTCATCACCTCGGGCGGTTCGGCCCCGAACGTGGTGCCCGATTTCGCGGAGGTTTACTACTACGTGCGCCATCCGGACCCGGCCCAGGTCACGCAGATTTTCGACCGCGTCGTGCAGACAGCCGAGGGGGCCGCGCACGGCACGGATACGGAGATGTCCTTTGAAGTCATCCACGGCCTTTACAACATATTGCCGAACGTCTCGCTGCAGGAAGCGATCCACGCGAATCTGACGCGCGTGGGCGGGGTCGAGTACGACGCGGAAGAAATCGAGTTCGCCAATATCCTGCGCGAATCCCTGCCGGCGTCCGCGCCGCCGATCGAATCCGCCGCGCGCATTCAGCCCATGCTCGTCGACGAAGAGGCCAGGGGAGGCTCTACCGATGTGGCGGACGTGAGCTGGGCCGTCGCCACCGGCGGCATGCGGTCCGCAACCTGGGTTCCCGGCACGGCTTCCCATTCCTGGCAGGCCGTGGCGGCCGGCGGCATGTCCATCGGCAACAAGGGCATGATCGTCGCCGCCAAGACATTGGCCATGACGGCGATGGACCTGTTCACGCACCCGGAACTGGTGGCGGCGGCGCAAGCGGAACACGCCGAGCGCCTGCCCGACAACTGGCGTTACGAACCGCTGGTGGGAGACAGGGCGCCGCCGCTGGACTACCGCTTGCCGGCCAACTGATTTGGGCTTCGGCCATACCGCCGAACCGGTGTTGACCCGTAACGTCGAGAGGCCGGCCCAAGCGGCCGGCCGCGGCGGTCAGGCGATGATCTGCGGTATCGGCTTGCCGCTAATGTCCGACAGACGATAGTCGCGGCCGCTGTAGCGATACGTCAGCTTCTCGTGATCGAGGCCCAGCAGGTGCAGGATCGTGGCATGCATGTCGTGGGGCGAGATCGGCTGCTCCTGCGCCTTGTAGCCCCACTCGTCTGAAGCGCCGATCGCCTGGCCGCCCTCGATGCCGGCCCCGATCATCAGCGCGGTCTGCGCGCCCGGATTGTGATCGCGGCCCACGCCCCGCTGGGAAATCGGCATGCGGCCGAATTCCCCGTGCCACAGGATCAGGGTGTCGTCCAGCATGCCCCGCGACTTCAGGTCGGTAATCAGCCCGGCGATCGGTTTGTCGGATTCCGCGGCGTGCAGGCTATGGTTTTCCACCAGGTTGCTATGCGCATCCCAGGTGTCGGTGTTCTGGACGCCGACCCCGCCCATGAATAGCTGGACGAAACGCACGCCCCGCTCAACCAGGCGCCGCGCCATCAGGCATTGTTTGCCGAACGGTTCGGTGATGGGATCGTCGAGACCGTACATTCTCCTCGTCGCCTCGGACTCGGTGCGGATGTCAATGGCCTCCGGCGCGCAGCCCTGCATGCGATAGGCCAACTCGTAGGAGGAAATCCGCGCGGCCAGTTCCGAATTGCCCGGATACTTTTCCATGTCCATGCGATTCAATTCGGCCAGTACCTCAAGGCGCGCCCTTTGCCGCTCCGGAGTCATCGTTTCCGGCGTTTCAAGGTCCACGATCGGGTCTCCGCTCGAACGGAACAGCGTGCCCTGATAGCTCGCAGGCATGAAACCCGACCCCCAGTCGTTCGGCCCGCCGAGCGGTCCGCCGCGATGGTCCGTCATCACCACGAATGCAGGCAGGCTGGAACTTTCCGAACCCAGCCCGTAGGTCACCCAGCAGCCCACGCTGGGAAAGCCCATGCTGATCTGGCCGGTCTGCATCTCGTAGGTCGCCTGGATGTGATCGTTCGATCTGCCATAAAGGGACTTGACGAAGGCAATATCGTCCACGTGTGCGGACAGGTGCGGGAACAGTTCCGAGACCCACATGCCGCTTTCGCCGTATTGCCTGAATTCAAACGGGCTCGGCATCAATGGTCCGGGCATGCCCTGGCGAACGGCGAATTTTTCGCCGATCAGGTCTTCCAGCGGCTGCCCCGCATATTTGGTCAGCGACGGCTTGTAGTCGAAAGTGTCGATCTGGCTCGGCCCGCCGCTCATGAACAGGGAGATGACGCTTTTCGCCCGGGGAGCGAAATGCGGCGGCTTTGGCGCAAAGGCGCCGGGGAACTGCTCCGAACATTGGGGCCCGCCGGGTGGCGCCGGCTGCGCGAACGCACGGTCATTGTGCATCAGCGAAGCCAGGGCCAGGCCGGCAATACCGCCGCCGGACTGCATGAGAAAGTCCCGGCGCGACCAGAATTTCTTCTTCGGCTTGTCTTGCATGCTCCTATCTCCTGTACACGAACTCGCTCAGGTTGAAAACGACATGAGTGAGGTCTTCCAGCGAGCCGTCCGCCACCAGTTGCCGCGCGAGAGCGGCCTCCTCCGGGGCGGGCGCCCGGGCCAGGGCGGTCCGATATGCAAGATCCACCTGCCGGTCCACGTCGTAGGGGGCCAGCTCCTCTATCCGGCGCGCGAACAGGTTCGCCTGGCCGAGCACGAAGGGGTTGTTCATCAGGGTCAGCGCCTGGGGCGCGACGGTGGAGGTATTGCGATATGCCGCCGTGATGTTCTGGTCCGGCAAATCGAAAGTCTCGAAAAACGGGAACGTCAATGTGCGGCGGCGATAGACATAAAGACTGCGGCGCCATACTTCCGGCCCGTCGACCTGTCTGTCCCAGCGGCCGTAAGCCTGGGCGGTGTCGAGGATTTCCTGCGGGATATACGGGAAGACTGGCTTGCCGCCGACGCTCAGGTCGATGCCGCCGCTGACCGCCATCATGACGTCACGGATCGCTTCGGCTTCCAGCCGCTGCGGCCGGTAGCGCCATAGCAGATGATTTTCGGGATCCGCGGCGGCGTTCTGCTCGTTATCGTAGGACGAGGCCATGACATAGGCCTCGGAAGTCATGATGAGGCGATGCAGGTCCTTGGTGCTCCAGCCGTTGTTCATGAATTCCACCGCCAGCCAGTCGAGCAGTTCGGGATGGCTGGGGCGGTCGCCGACCACGCCGAAATTGTCGAGGCTGGCTACGATGCCGCGTCCGAAATGATGGTGCCAGACGCGATTCACCCAGACCCGCGCGGTCAGGGGATTGTCCTCGGACGTAATCCATTGCGCCAGGGCAAGCCTCCGCCCGGAAGTGCGGCCGTCGGCCCGGGGGATCTCGGTGGGCGGGTCGCCGTAGCTGGCCACGGTGAGAAAGCCCGGCGCCATTTCCGGGCCGGGACTGAACGGGTCGCCGCGAATCAGGAAAGGCGACGGCGGCACTTCATAAGCGCCGGGGCCCTGGTGCAGGAAACTGCCCGGTTCTTCCATCCGGATGCGGCATTCGGGACAGCCCAGCACATTGTCCCCGGCCCGGTCCGGCGTATAGCGGTAATCGCCGTCGGTGACGACTTCCATCATCGCCGGCTGCGCCGGCCGCTGCGCCTCGATCTCCTCAATGCGTCTGAGCAGGGATTGCCGGCGGATCTTGTCCGGCTCCGGCATGGCGGCGTCCACCTGATCGCGAGGCACGCCGATGGTCAGGACCTGCGCGGCCAGCAATTGCTGCCCGTCGCTGCGCTGTTCTTCCGGCGTGAGCACCGCCTCCAGCACATCGGCGGGAAACTCCCGGCGAATGCGCTCGATCTTCAGTTCCGTCACATAGGGTTGTTCGATTTCCCTGATCTGTTCGCGGACAGCCGAAATCCGATCGTCGAACTCAGCCGTCCTGGCCAGATATTCGAGGGCCTGTTCGTCCGGCAACATCGGCCAGTCGGTTTCGACGTAGCCGAAAATCGAGGCCGTCATGCTGTAGTAGTCTTTTTGCAGGATCGGATCGAACTTGTGATCGTGGCAGCGGGCGCACTGGATCGTCATGCCCAGGACGCCCCGGCCGAGGGTCGCGACGACGTCGTCAAGATAGTCCCAGCGCCGCTCGGGATTGTCCTTCTCCCGGAAGTTGACTCGCGGTCCCGCGCGCAGGAAGCCGGTCGCTATGCGGGTCTCGAAGGTGATCTCATCGAGTTCGTCGCCGGCGACCTGCTCGGTGATGAACTGGTCATAGGGTTTATCGCTGTTGAAGGCGTCAACCACGTAGTCGCGATAGCGCCAGGCATTGGCGCGGTCGACATCCTGCTCGTAGCCGTCGGAATCGGCGTAGCGCGCCACATCCAGCCAGTGACGCCCCCAGCGTTCGCCATAGTGCGGAGATGCCAGCAGCTTGTCGACCTGCCGCTCCCAGGCCCCGGGAACGGTGTCGGCCAGAAAAGCTTCAAGTTCCTCGACGGTCGGCGGCAGGCCCAACAGATCGAGATACGCCCGGCGCAACAACGCCGCCTTTTCTGCCCGCGGCGCCGCGGTGACGCCCTGTTCCCGGCGTTCCCGCTCCAGGAAGCGATCGATGGGATGGTCAAACCCGTCCACGTCGGGCGGAGGCGCCTGCTCGGGTAGGCGAAACGCCCAATAGTCGCGCGCCGATGCCGGCACTTCGGTGACGAAGGCCGAGAACTCGCTGGCGGCAACGGTGGTGGCTGGGGCGTCGTCCCATACCGCTCCGGCTTCGATCCAGACCCGGAACTTTTCAATATCTTCTTCCGGCAGGGGCACGCCCAGCGGCATGACAGGTCCTTCCATGCCCGCAAGTTGCCGGAACAGGCGGCTGGCGTCGGCGTCCCCCGGTACGATGGCCGGGCCGCGATTGCCGCCGACGAGGGCTTTTTCCCGCGTGCTCAGATCGAGCCCGGAACTTTGAATTGCCGCCCCGTGACAATTCCAGCAGGTGCGCTCCATGATCGGGCGAATTTCATGGCTGAAGTATTCGGCGTCGGACTGAGCCTGGACGGCAGTGGACTGGAAACCGGCGGCCGCCAGTACGGCGGTCGAAATCACCAGGGTGGAAACTGAAGGTAATCGCATCGTCACCTCGCGCAGGCGCGTGACAGGATCGATATGGATTCTCTCTTATGTGGCGAACAATACCCGCAGGCATCGGACTTGGCAAGACGGAAAAACCCCTATGTTATGATTCGCTTCGCCTGCCCAGCATAAGCAATCAGCCCATGAAGCCCACCATGCCCGCCTTTCAGGACGCCCGTTTGCTCGTGGCCGGCGACGTCATGCTCGACCGTTACTGGCATGGCAAGGCTTCGCGGATTTCGCCCGAGGCGCCCGTTCCGGTCGTGCGCGTCGGCAAGCGTGAAGACCGGCCGGGCGGCGCCGGCAACGTGGCCCTGAATATCGCCGCGCTCGGCAGCGCCGCCACCCTCGTCGGCGTCGTCGGCGCCGACGATACCGCCGATGAACTGCGCTCGCGGCTCGAAGCCGCCGGCGTCTATTGCGAGTTTTTGCGTTCCCCGGACAAACCCACGATCACCAAGTTGCGCGTGATCGGACACCAGCAGCAACTCATCCGGCTCGATTTCGAACAGCGATTCAACGAAGCCGATACCGAAGGCCTCGCCGGCAAGGTCGCCGGCCTGCTGGCCGAAGCCCAGGTCCTGTTGCTGTCGGACTACGACAAGGGGGGAATCGGTGACGTCGGGGAATTGATCGCGCTTGGCAGGAAGCAGGGGATTCCGGTCATCGTCGATCCGAAAGGCAACGACTTTTCGCGTTATCGCGGCGCGACCCTGATCACGCCGAACCTGGCCGAATTCGAAGCCATCATGGGTCCGAGCGACAACGAGACGGAACTCGTGGCGAAAGGCGAGGAACTCATCAGGCGGCTGGAACTCGAGGCCGTGCTCATCACCCGCGGCGAACTCGGCATGACGCTGATCCGGCCGAATGCGCCGGAATTGCATCTGCCGGCCCGAGCGCAGGAAGTCTACGACGTCACCGGTGCCGGAGACACGGTGATTTCCGTACTGTCCGCGGCGCTCGCGGCGGGGGAAAAGCTGACCGACGCAGTCGTGCTGGCCAATCTGGCCGCAGGCCTGGTGGTGGGTAAACTGGGCACGGCCGCCATCAGCGCTCCCGAGTTGCGCCGGGCGCTGATCGAGGAGCAGGACAGCGGCAGGGGCATCATGAGCGCCAGTCAATTGCACATCGCCGTGCAGGACGCCCGCGACCACGGCGAGCGCATCGTTTTCACCAATGGCTGTTTCGACATCATTCACGCCGGCCACGTCGGTTATCTCGACGAGGCGCGCAAGCTCGGCGACCGGCTCATCGTCGCCGTCAACGACGACGCCTCGGTGCGCAAGCTGAAAGGCCCTGGCCGCCCGATCAATCCGCTGGACCGCCGCCTGCGCGTACTTGCCGGCCTCGGCGCCGTCGACTGGGTCGTGAGCTTCAGCGAAGACACGCCCGAAGACTTGCTGCAGGACCTGCGGCCGGACGTGCTCGTCAAGGGCGGCGACTACACGCTAGACGAAGTAGTCGGCGGCGAACTCGTCAAATCCTGGGGCGGTGAAGTGCAAGTGCTGGCCTTCATCGACGATTGCTCCACTTCCGCGATCGTGGAAAAAATGCGCCAGGCGGACGACGGGTAGTTATATGAGCGAAAAACTACACGTAAATGCCGAAAATTCACGGTTATCGGGAATTTCTGCTAATTCGATGTGCTTCGAGTAGTGCGGTTCGGTGACGAGATTTATGGCACCGAGAAATCCACTATTCCGTGGTTTCGCACTATGGATTTCTCCGATTCGGTCGTTTGTTCGCAAAACACGATTAAATTCCTTTGGCTCAAGTCTCGAGCGCTGGGTGCCAACATACCGTCCGCACCCAAAAATGCGCAGGCTTCCGCCACTTCCTGAGACTTCGGGTATTCTCGCTCACGTTCCAGGTAACTGAGTCGACCGAATTCCTCCACCTTGAGTCCAACCATTGCCAATGCGTCAAGATCATCAAAACGCATCACGGCCTTGAGCGAAACCGACAGTTCATACAATTCGTAACCAATCTTGGATGGAGGAATCGGCTGCCCTTGGTAGAGGTGGAATCGTCGTTCCGCCACAGCTCCCGCTCTGGTCTCCGAGGTGTACAACACGTCCAGTGTTCCATCGTCCCATCGTCCGCCCGAACGCCCGCACACAAGTGGATCCCGACCAACCCGCACGGATCGCCAAACATTTGATTCGTACGGTGCAGACGCCACCGTTTCAAGCGCATCCAGCAACCTCTGGTCTCGGATTCCTCCAGGCCCGCGTCCCATTCCCTTGGTCATAATCAGAGATAAGCGTCCGCATCCAAGCGATCAAGTATGGAGATGACTGCTTCCGTCCTTTGATCGTGGATGACGTCGATCGCCCGTTCACCCTCAAGTTGCGGATGCCTTGCATACAGCCAAGCCCGAACCTCTTCCTGGCTGTAATATTCACTTAGCCGCATCACGACGTAGGACAAGTCCGACATGATTAACTGTGTTCGGGGATGCGGAGACTTTTGACCGACACTCCATCGCGAAACTGTTGACTTCGACACGCCGGCGAAATTGGCAATGTCTGTGCCCTTCAACCCCCCCATCTGCTGCAAGCGCGTCAAAAACTGCACCACTACCGGCTTCGCGGTCGCCTGACTCATGCCTAACACCTCCTGCTTCCAATTGCCGATGCTCAACCTCTAACTGGAATTTCCGCATATATGTTTCAGGTATATTAACAACTGAAACAAAAATATCAACAGCATTGTCCCTCGTGAGGTGAATTAGAGCGACGAACGAGGCTTGCCGAAAAAATTGCGGACGATTCCAAGATACTGAAATTCTGAACCGCGAGCCGAAGCGGCAACTTGTAAGGATTACTTACCAGTTCGACAGGAAGGGGCGCCCTTCGGCAATCGTCGTTCGGAGACCTTTGACCACCGACTGCGGGAAGGAGTTATGCTGTGGTTACGAAGACAGCCGTATCGATCCCCGACGATATTTTCGAACTCGCCGAGAGACTGGCTTCGCAGAGAGGGCAATCCCGGAGTGAAGTGTACGCTGCGGCGCTCGACGAATATCTCGCGCGCCATGCGCAAGATGAGGTATCCGACGCAATGAACCGGGTTTGCGGCGAGGTCGGAGGGAACGATGGCACCTTCCTCGCCGCCACCGGAAGACAGGTGCTCGCCGATATAGAATGGTGACCTCCCAAGGCGACGTGTACTGGGTCGTGAGCTTCAGCAAAGACACGCCCGAACCCGATTGAGTCGATTTCCCGCTAGCGGAACGTCGGCTGATCATTGTTCCCGCCAAGTAGGCGGAACTACAATGACTACCTGCGATTGAGAATCGGATTTGGGCCAATGCAGACCTTCACTTCCGTTGTCGAACATTGCCCGGATACCGGGCTTTATGTCGGTTACGTACCCGGATTCCCGGGCGCACATAGCCAAGGCGAGACGTTAGAGGAACTCAATGACAATTTGAAGGAAGTCATCGCCATGATCCTTCAAGAGGCGGCACCCCCGATAGACTTCCGTTAATTAGGCCGGTTCAAGCCGCAACCGTCGCCGCCAGATAATGGCCAGCGGACACCCATCGAAAATCTTTCTTTTGGGGCGCGGCACCCTTCACTGAGCAGTGCTCAACGAATTTTCGGTAAGCCTCCCTCATCGTACAGCATGTCGCCGTGGTCGATGGAAGGCGTACCCGGACCCATGAGTCGCGAGCAGCGTTTCGCGATGGCGCGCATCTCTTGCAAACGGGCGCTGGCCCCGCGTCGGCGGCGCTCGCGTTCAAGGCGCTCGCGCAATGCGACTGTGATGGCGCCTGTCTTGGTCTCGCCAGTCAAACGCGCCAACTCGTCAGCGAGCTGGCAGGTCTCGTCGTTCTTGATATTCAGGCTCATCGCTCGCCGCATAGAAATCAAGTTGTGCCTACCATGCGCGAATCATGGGCCGAACTCAAGCCCTGGGCGGAATCGGCGATGTTGGGGAATTGATCGCGCTCGGCGTTAACTCAACGGCATAGCGCGGCGCAAAGATGCGGCCCGTGGTGCGTGCGCCTCGAATCCCGTCAACTCGGTAGCCGCGGTGCGCATTACGCTCAACATTCCAGGCATGCAGGATTATGTTGCCCTCCTTTGTGCGGCGTAGCGAGTACGTCTCGGCCACGCGGGTGCTGCGGCGTCCTCGCTCATCGGTGTAGTCAAGCTCTACACATAGCCGGTTGGCGGCGGCAAATCGAACTACCTCGAGGTTGGACTGGATCCGGCTGCTGACCGGCAGGCGCAATGTGCGCTCGCGGATGACCGTTTCACCAGGGCCCACCATGTAGGTCGCCGGGGTCTCTGGGGTCTGCACTCCGGTGAGCCACGCGAAGAATTCAGGCAGTGCTTCCCAGAAGGATGCGACCGGAGGGAGGTCCGGGAGTTGATGTCCTAGCATATGGCCCCAAGCCCCTTCAAGGTCGGCCCGGTGAGCGTCAAGATCTCCGGCTTGCGGCACGGCAATGCCCTTGAACTCGCATTTCCGGCGCAAGATATCAAGCACCACGCCGGGCGCCGGGCGCGCCTCGGAGTTGCGGTAAAGATTGATCACATCGTAGAGATCGCGCGGCCTTGTCCGTTCGGCCAGCGCCCGCACTTTCTCACCGAATGTCTCTTCATACGCATAGGCGAGAACCTCGATGCCGCCATCGGGTTCATCGCTGTAGGGATGGAAGATCGGAGCGCGCACGGGCGCAAGGACAAGGCGCTCGTCAGCGGTCAGGTCGAGTTTGATGCGTGGCAATCCGCCTGAACTTGGAGATACCGGCTCGCGGTAGCTGAGCTTGCCCTGACAACTGAGATTGCCGCGTGGATTTTAGAATATCTCGAACTCCTGGGAGTCTGCCGGAAATTCAAGACCGCTTTGCTCGTAAATCCATTCCGAAATCTCGGCGAAGACGCGCCTCAAGAAAGCTTCATCAAGATGTGCGCCGTCCCGGAGTGTAAAGTCGAGATCCTCGGAAAACCGGTAGGTCTCGAAATAGCACTTTTTCAGGCAGGTTCCGCCCTTGAAGATCCAGCTATCGGCCAGCTCTTCGTGGGCGAAGATACCGGCAAGCGCCCAACCGAGCGCATAGTCCTTTTCTACAACATGCGGGTTCAGGCGTAGCGTGGCTGCGATATCGAGCAACTCACGCTTACCAATCATCAGTTCCTCCCGTCAGCCAGGTAGGCGGCACCCACAAACGCCAGCGCGTCACCAGACGGCTGCATGCAAGCGCCGGATCGAGCCTGGCATGGCCTTTAGTCAGATGGGCTTTGGCTTCTTTGGCCAGGCGCTGGCCCTTCGGATGACGCTCTGCCAGAAAGCCAAGCCGTTTGAAGATCGCGCCGTTGCCGTGGCGCTTCGCGTACTCGACGAGCTTTGCCGGATTAGCATCAACGCGCTTAATGTACTCAGCGAAGCAATCGGCGACATGCTGGATGCCGCCGCCCACGGCGGGATCCTCAAGCATATCCACGACCGTGCGATGCACATCGGAAACCGCGATACGGGTCTGGCCACGCCAGACCGTCCTTGTGCCAAAAATCAACTCTTTGCGGATGCGCTTGAGGGTGAAGACGGCACTCTGGCGCTCAACGGTTTTTATCCTGACAGGCCGTACGGTAAAGACAACCATGTCCCGGAATATCTGCTCGGTCAGGTTCCAGTGCTCGGCGGCGGTGCGCCCGCCAATATAGGCCGGCGCAAACAGGGCGGGCACCAAAACCCACGGGTCCGGCACCACCTGTACCGAATCCAGCGAATCGAGTTGCACCGGCACATAGACCCCGGGGCCGACTCGCCTGAGCCAGCCCTGATCGACCCATCGGGAGAGCATCTTTGCCACTCTGTCACGTGGAATATCAAGCACTTGCACCGCGTCATCGATGCACACGACATCCCCCGCCGCCTGTATGACGGCGGTCAAACGTGCTCTTCCGCGTGGCAGTTCCAAATTGCTCATGGAATACAAACTTAGCATAAATTCACATTTTTAGTGAATTTTTTGCAATCTTATATACTGAATGGGAACTATACGAAAATACTATAAATTCACGTTTATCAGGAATTATTGCTGCTTCGATATATCGAATGGGAGGGTGCCCAGCCCCTACCGTTTCATGCGGTTCGGTTGCAGGGGCGAGGCATGCCAGGCCCGAGTTGTCTGAGCCCGTCCCTTTTCACCGTCCATCATCGCCGTAAATTTCCTCCCTGCTCCAGGATGTCGATTCTTTGGCTTTTCCGGTTACGAGCTCGGGCGAGCCGATTTTATCGTCGGTGGGCGTCAGTTCGTTCACTGCAGCTATGTTTTCGCGGAGGTGGTCGGGGTTGATGGTGCCGACGATTATCGATGAGATGCCGGGGGGGTCGAGCAGGAAGCGGAAGTTTTCGGTGATCGAGGGGGTTTTGTTTCGCGTGGCGGCATGTATGGCGTGGCCGCTGGCGAGGCCTTTCTTGATGAGTACGCCTTTGCCGGCCTTTTGCGCCTGTTCGATTACCGGCGTCTGGCTCGTGTCCGACCGGTTGTAGGCGAGCATGAGCACGTCGACGAGTTCGGTCGCGCGCAGGCCGCCTTCGATAGTCTTGGAACTCATGCCGGTGGCGCGCAGCAGGCCTTTGTCGCGCATCCGTTCCAGGGTTTCGAGGCAGTCCGATTTGTCGAGGATATCGAGGTCGCTGCCGTCGGAATGGATCAGGACGAGGTCGAGACGGTCCGTGCGCAGGCTGCGCAGGCTTTGTTCGATGCTTGCGCGCACGTGGCCGGCGGAAAAATCGAAGCGCGAACGGCCGCCCGCGAAGATTTCCCCGACCTTGGTGCAAAGCAACCATTCGTCGCGGTTCGGCAACAGCCGGCCGATACGCTGTTCGCTGCCGCCATAGGCGGGAGCGGTGTCGAGCAAGTTGATCCCGGCTTCCCGGGCCAGTTCCAGCAACGCGGTGATTTTCCGGTCGGAAGGCAGTTCGAATCGCTCGGGATACTTCACTTCCCGATTGCGGCCGAATTTCACGGTACCGAGCCCGAGGCGGGAAACCCGCATGCCGGTCGTGCCGAGTTCGCGCTTGGGCAACATGGATTCAATACCAGAATGGGCGCGCCGATGGCGGCGGGCCGGGCAGGATTGACGGCAGCCGCTTCGAATCGCGGTCCACTGTCATCGCGCCTATCGATTCCAGCGGCATACCCGGAGAATGGGGTGCCGAGGCTGGCGCAGCATGATCCCGCGAAGCTGAATTCCCCGGTAGTGAAACCGCATCCGCCCTTCGATCCGGTTTCGCGCCAGCTCCGGGCGCGATTCCATCGTCTAGCAGGCTTTGCATGACCAGGTCCGCCAGTGCCGGAGCGAGGGTCAACTTGGTCGGCCATGCGACGATGATGTCCTGTTCCGCGCTTATCGCCGCATTGTCCGGTCTGCGGCCTCCGGGGCTTGCCGGCTCGGCGCGATTGATGTCGAGGCAGCGCCAGCGAAGATCGTTCAGATACACTTCCGGCAACAGTTCGGCGAGTTCGCGTTTCGCCGCGTCGATTTGCGCGGCGTCGCTTCTGTTTGTTCCCTCCTCGGCGAGTTGCCCGCCGAGATACCAGACCGGCTGCCCGTTCGCATCGTGGTGGGAAGTGACAGTCAACCGCGGCGTGGCGCTGAATCCCTCTCCGAGCACGTGCAGAAAGACCGGCGGCAGCGAATCTCCGGTGACCGAAACCATCTTCAGCGGCCTCGTCTGGCAACGGGGGAGCGGCAGTCCCGCCTGTTCGATCAAACTCGCATTGCCTTCGCCCGCGCAGAAGATGTAGCGCCGCGCCTTGATCGTCACGGCCTCTCCGTCCGCGCGCAAAATCAGTTCGCGGTGATTGGCCGAACATCTGAACGCGATGCGCTCCGCCGCGCCAGCGACGGCTGAATCGGAGGCACACCGGCTCTCCCGCGAATCGGTGGAATGGGCGAATTCAGTGGATTCGACGGAATCGGGCATTGCAATGGACACAATGCTGTCTCGATGCGGTCGCGCCAGCGCCTCGATCAGGGACTCGGCGTCCACCACGAAATCCGGCAGCCGGTAGACTGCGCCGCACCCGCGCAATATTTCGGGGATTTCATCCGGCGCGGCCGGCTCGGTCTTGCCCGCAATCGCCTTGCTGCCGAGAAAAGCCTTCATGTTCGCGCCGAAACCGGCGCCCGACCAGAGCAGGAAATGCGGACTGAGCACCCGGCAGGCGGAGAGGTCGATCTCGCCATTGCCCTCGATGCAGTCGCGCCAGCGCCGGGGCATGTCGGCGGTGGCGCGGGAAGCGCCACTGATCGCGCCATGCAAGGCGAATTTGAGTCCGCCGTGTATGATCCCCTGGGAATTGATCGATTGCCCGCCGCCGAGCCGGTCCCGTTCGAGCAAGATCGCCTGGTAGCCTTCGGCGGTCAGCCGGTTGAGCAGCCACAGCCCCGCGACGCCGCCGCCGAATATGACGATGTCAGTTGAATAGCTTGAAGGCATTCGCTAAGTTTCCTGCCGGGGAAAGCATACCCTAGTGTGCTGTCCTGTAGATACGTTACATTTCTGCAATTCTCGAGTGACCGCATAGGCGCCCCCACCAGAACCGCTGCGCGGTTCGGACTCCCCCACAGGGGGAGTATTCGTTTCCGCACTGGCAAGTGGCTCATGACATGCAGCGAGCAATCTACAGCATCATTCTCACCTTGCTCCTGCCGCTTGTATGGATTCGCCTGCTTTGGCGCTCCCGCAAGTCGCCGGCCTATCGGCAACGCATGGGCGAACGCTTCGGCCGCGTTCGCGTGCCGGACTCGTTCGACCCGGAAAGACCCGTGATCTGGCTGCACGCCGTTTCCGTCGGCGAGAGCATGGCGGCGGCGCCGCTCGTCGCGGCCTTGCGGGCCGAGATGCCGGACCTGCAATTCGTCGCGACGACGATGACTCCCACGGGAGCGGAACGCGTGCGGCGGCAAATGGGAGCAAGCGTGATCCATCATTACGCGCCTTACGACGCGCCCTGGATCGTGAACCGGTTTCTGGCGGCTTTCCGGCCGAAAATGCTGATCCTGATGGAAACCGAACTCTGGCCGAACACGATTCGTCTGGCGCGCCGGAGAGGACTGAAAGTCGTGCTCGCGAACGGCCGTCTTTCGGAGAAATCCCGGCAATCCTATGCCCGCTTCAAAGGCCTGACGCGGAACATGTTGCGGCAGCTTCATGCGGTTTGCGCCCAAGCCGAGGTGGACGCCGCGCGGTTTCGAGAACTTGGCGCGGAGACGCCGCGCGTCACCGGCAGCCTGAAGTTCGCCTTGCATGGCGCGGGCGGGCAAAGGGAAGTACCCGCGGGGGGTGCGCGGGAAGGCGGGCAACCCGCTGTGGGCGCGGTCGGGGAAACGCGTCCGCTGGCGGCCATTCAAGCTTGGAAGGGCGATCATGAGCTGATCGTCGCGGCCAGTACGCGTGAAGGTGAGGAACCCTCGGTCTTGACGGCTTGGCGGCGCTGTCTGGAGGCATTTCCGCACACCCGGCTGCTGATCGTGCCGCGCCATCCGGAGCGCTTCGATGAGGTATTCGAACTCTGCACTGGGGCGGGTTTCGCCACGGGCCGACGCAGCCGCGCCGAAAGCCTCGAAAGTACGACCCGGGTCGTCGTCGGCGATTCCATGGGCGAAATGATGGAATACTTCGCCTGCGCCGATGTTGCATTCGTCGGCGGCAGTCTGGTCGATACCGGCTGTCACAACGTCCTCGAGCCCGCGGCCCTTGGACTGCCGGTCACCATCGGCCCTTCGCGTTTCAATTTCGCCGCGATCTGCGAACTGCTGGAAAACGCCGGCGCCTTGCGCGGCGCCGCGGACAGCGACGAACTCGGCGGCATTTGGAGCGAATTGCTCGCCGACCGGGACTCGCGCAAGCGGATGGGCGAAGCCGGCAAGGCCGTTATAGCCGCCAATCAGCAAGCCCTGGAACTTACTTTGAAGGAAATCAGGCGGCTGCTGTAGGGGCGAGGCATGCCTCGCCCGCGGGGCCGGCAAACCGGCGCGGCAAAATTCCGGACGAGGCATGCCTCGTTCCAATCGCCGGGCACAACTCGGCGTCGCTCGGACTGCGCGCGAAGCTGACGCTTCGCAGTCGCTTGCCCTCGCCCCTACGCGACCGGATCCATGGCGTTCCTGGTCAGATTCTCGACGCCGTCCGCGGTGACGCGGACGTTATCCTCGATCCTCACCCCGCCATGGTCGTAGAGGGCATCGACCACATCCCAGTTGATCAGTTCCGCGGCCGGCGACTCGCGGGCGGGTTCAAGCAGCAGTGGAATGAAGTAACAACCGGGCTCCACGGTAAAGACCATGTTCTCCGCCATCGCGCGGGTGGTGCGCAGGGCCGGAGAATGATCCGGCGGCGGCGTCTGAACACCCGAGCCGTCGCGCTGCCTGCCGCCCACATCGTGAACCTGCGTACCGAGCAGGTGCCCGACGCCGTGGGGCATGAACAACTGGGGAACCCGCGATTCCCAGAGCCGCCCGGCATCGCCCCGGCAGATGTCGAGTGCAAGCAGCAGGTCCGCAAGCTTGCGCAAGGCGCTCAGATGCAGGTCCACGTATTCCGGTCCCGGCCGGATTTCCCCCACGAGTTCCTGCTGCAGCCCGTCCATTCCCGCGACGAGATCCGCAAACAGCGGGTTTGCCGAGCGCGCGGTCCAGGTCCGGGTCACATCCGAGCAATAGCCGTTCACCCGGCAGCCGGCGTCGATCAGCAGCACCCGCGCCGGCCTGGCCAGATCCCGGCGCTTGTACTGGTAGTGAAGAATGGCCGACTTCTCGTCGAGGGCGATGATCGGCGTATAAGGCAGTTCCTCTTCGAGTTGCCGGCAGGCTTCGAGGAATGCGAGATGAATATCGAACTCGCTGCCGCCCGCGAGAAAACACATGCGGGCCGCCTGGTGTCCGCGCAGCGCCAGCCGATTGGCCGCCCGCATCTGCTCGGTTTCGAAAGGCGTCTTGATGGCGCGGGCAAAATCGAGTTCGGCAACGAGTGATTCCGGGTTGCAATTTTCGGCATCCACACCCATGCGCCGCGCGATTTCCGGATTGGGTCCAAGGTAGGCCGTTCGGCCGCCGGGCTTCGGGATTTCCGCGACCGAAGCCAGCGGTTGCAGATCGACGGCTTCGCGCCATTGTTCGTCGACGGGGAAATCCTGCTCGTACCAATAATCCGCGGGTACGACTTGGTAATACACGGGCTTCCGCCCGGGCCGCACGAGCAGAAACTGGTTCGGCCGGTTGACCGGCAGCCAATGGCCGAAATGTCCGTAGGCCTGGAACGAGATTTCGCGGTCGTCGGCGAAATAGCAGTCCGCGCCGCCGCTATGCAGGAGCACGCTATCGAAGCGACCGTCGATAGCCCGCCCGTACTGATCTTCCAAGTGCGCGACATGTTGCGCATAGCCGTTTGCCGGGGTCATTTTCTTCTCCAGCCGCCGCCCTGGGTTGGGCCGACGAAATTATACAGTGAAGAGGAACGTCGGTACGGGCGGACGGGCGGGCGACGCATGCGTTGCCCGCGTGTGAACCATCCCGAACTTTTTTTCGCGAAAATTTAGCGCGACCCGCGAGCCTTGCCTACATTGATGCGCACTCCCCAAACGAGGGCGCGAAAATGATCAGGCAACAGCCGGACTTTCCCGCGGAACAAACGGCCGCGATCGCAACTTTCCTGCGCGAACCGCGCGGGCGCACCCGGCGTCTGCTCGCCGCCAACCGGAAGTGGCTGGACGCCCTCGAGCACAGGCGCAACAGCCGGCTAGCGGAATCGGAACTGCGGCGTCATACCGCTCGGCTCCACTTTCCGCAGGCTCGGAACCTGCGGGAACTGCTGGGCGACGACCCGCGTTCACGCTTGCTCACGTCGTATCACTTCGGCGACTACATTTATGGCGCGAACTTGCTGGGAGCGAGCATCAATACCTGCGCAAGGGCGATGTACCTTTCCCAAGCCCCCGGCAGCGCCGCCTATTTCGCGAACATGAAACTCGCTTTCGGCGAAACCGCCATGGGGCCCGATTCGCGCTTGTCGGCGCAAGCGTCGAGTATCGCCGATCTGGCGCCGCTGCTGCGCCGCCCGGGCATCCAGATCATTACGTTCTGCGACCTCGCCGAACAATTCGGCGGTCGAACGGAAGTCGACTTTCTCTTCCGCAAGGCCTGGTTTTCCCGCGGTCCCGCAATGCTGGGCCTGACCAACCGGATTCCCTTGCTGCCGGTCATCAACTGGTTCGATGGCGCCCGCGGTCAAGTCGTGCTCGGCGCGCAGATCGAACCCGAGCGTTTCGACGGCGAATCCCTGGTGCAGGCCGCGGGGCGCATCACCACGGAGCTCGTGCGCTTTTTCGAACCGTTCTTCCGTGTCAACCCGGAGCAATGGCGCTATCTCGGCGCCCTGCCTCTCTACTTTTTTCAGGCCGGCGCCGCCGGCGCAAAGCAATCCAAGGAGAAAACTCATGCAAGTACGCGTCAAGACCATGCAACTGCTCGCCCGGCACACCGCTGAGGCGAGCCGGGAAACCGTCGAAATGGACAGCCTTATCGACGAACTCGAACTCGATTCGCTGGCGATGTTCGAGATCGTCTTCGAACTCGAGGAATGCTTCGGCGTGGAACTCGACGAAGTGGAACTGGCCGCGATGAAAACCGTGCGCGATCTGGTTGAAAGCGTTGAGAAAAAGCTCGCCGGTGAGGAATGACAAGGGACCGAATGAAGGATCGCCCCATGGAAAGAGAAGAACTGATTCGGCCCGAAGCGCTGCGGCGCAAGTACCTGGCCGCGGAATCCCGTCCGCTTGCCGGCGGAAAGAACCTGCTGCGCAACGCGGTCCTTGTGCTGGTGGCGATTACGGTATCCGCCGCGCTCTTGCTGACCTTCACTTCCTACAAGGTCACCGAACAGGCGCCCGGAGTGCTCGTGCCACTGGAAGGTCTGCAGAAACTCTCCATCGGCGGCTCCGGCCGCCTAGACGCCTTGCTGGTCGAGGAAGGCGACCCAGTCCGGCCCGGCCAGACGCTGGCCAGGGTATCCCTCGCTTCGGTCAGCCAGTTTTCCGAGACCCATGATTTGCGGATCGAGGCCTTGCGCAAACGCCACGACGCATTGCTGGAGAAATTGCCGCTGCACGAGAGGGAACACGCGCTCGCCATGCGCCGGAACAGCGAATTGATTGCGCACGCCGATCAATCCCTGCTGACCGCGAGGCGCAAGCAGGCGCTGTTGCGCGAACGGCTGCGGGTCAGCGAGCGCCACCTGCGGCAGATCGAATCCTTGTTCGAAGCGGC
Source organism: Pseudomonadales bacterium (assembly GCA_963664805.2). Classification (GTDB taxonomy): domain Bacteria; phylum Pseudomonadota; class Gammaproteobacteria; order Pseudomonadales; family Pseudohongiellaceae; genus UBA9145. The sequence goes on from OY761612.1 coordinate 2,548,402, forward strand.
GGCGATCACCACGTTCCAGTTCGACGAAGCCTACGCGGCCCACCTGCAACTTGAGCAGGAAGCCGCCGAAAGCGCGCGCCAGGAAGCGGAACAGGAAATCCGGCGCAAAAGTCTGGAAGCCGATCAGCGGCAGCAGGAACTCGCGAAGGACCAGATCGACCTCGCCCTGCGGGAAGAAATCGACCAGCTTTCCTCGGAAATCCTGCAACTGCAAACGCAACGTTCGGTGGATTTGCGCGCCGAGCGCGCGGGTCTGGTCGCAACCATCGCCGTCCGCGCCGGAGACAGTTTCCGCGCCGGACAACCGCTGATTTATCTCGGGCCGGAACAATCCATACTCGCCGCGGAACTGTATGTCCCCTCCCGGGTGATCGGCAAGCTTGCCGTGGGCCAGCAGGTATTGCTCAGTTACGAATCCTTCGACTACCGGGAGTACGGCCGCTACGCGGCGACCATCGAAAGCGTCGCCGGCGCGCGCCTCGACCCAAGGGAGCAATTGCTGCCCCTGAGCCTGCTCAGCGAACCGGTTTATCGGGTGCGCGCGGCGCTCGAACGGCAAAGCGTCGAGGGGCCGGAAGAACACGCGCTGCTCGCCGGGATGCAATTCCAGGCGCATATCGTGACCGACGAACTGCCCCTGATCGGGCTCGTCTTCAAACCCCTCAGGTCCCTGCGGGGACTGGTCTGGTGAAAGGCATGTTGAATAACATGGCGGATCGTCTGTTCGCCCGGCGCGGCGGCCTGCCGATGGTTTTCCAGGCCGAGGCCAACGAATGCGGGCTTGCCTGTCTGGCGATGATCGTCAGCTATTTCGGCCGCGCGACCGACATCCGTTCGATTCGCGAGAGCAGCAATCTGCCCGCTTTCGGCGCCTCGCTGAAACATCTGACGAGGGCGGCCGCGGCGGCGGGGCTCAAGACCCGCTCGCTGAAACTCGAACTCGAAGACATCAAGCGCCTCAACACGCCGGCGATCCTGCATTGGGACCTCGACCATTTCGTCGTGCTGAAGAAATGCGGCAGCCGCGGCGTGGTCATCCACGATCCGGCCACGGGCGTCCGGAAATACCCGCTCAAGGAACTCGACGGCCATTTCACCGGCATCGCCGTCGAATTCAGTCCGACCGGCGGCGCCATCCGCTCGGCGCCCGCGCGCCGCCTGCGCCTGCGCGATCTGATGCGCCTTTCCAGCGGCGCGGCGCGGGGCATGGCGCTGATCCTGCTGTTGTCGCTGCTCGTGCAGGCCTGCTCGCTGCTCAGTCCCTTGTATCTGCAACTCGTGATCGACCAGGGCCTGGCCCGCGGCGACATGGATCTGGTGCTCGTCGTTGCGCTGCTGTTCGGCCTGCTGATGCTGGCGCGAATCGCCCTCGGCCATGTCCGCTCGCTGGTGACGATGCAGTTCTCGATCCGGCTCGGCTTCGAGATGGTGGCCGGCGTGTTCGAACACCTCCTGAAACTCCCCCTGCGATTCTTCGAAAGAAGAGAGATGGGCGACCTGGTCTCGCGCTTCTCGTCAGTGGAGAAGGTCAGCGCGCTGATCTCCCAGGACATGATCACGGTGCTCGTCGACGGCCTGCTGTCCGGTCTTTCGCTGATCCTGCTGTACGTCTATTCGCCCTTGCTGGCGACGGTCTGCCTGGGATTCGTCATCGCCGCGATGCTGCTCAGGCTGAGTTCGCTGCCGGGCGAGAAACTGCGCCGCCAGGAGACGATCGTGCGGGCGGCGAAAAGCGAAAGCCGGCTGATGGAAAACATCCGCTGGGCCTCGGTCATCAAGAATTACGCCATCGAAGAACAGCGCAGCGCCGACTGGCAGAATCACTACGTCAATTCCGCCAACGCCGGATATCAACTCGGAACCTTTCAACTCTGGTTCGGTTCGGGCCAGGGCCTGCTGTTCGGCATCGAGCAGATTCTGGTCATCTACATCGGCGCAAGCCTCATCGCCGGCGGCGGCCTGACCATCGGGCAGTTGATGGGATTCATCTTCCTGAAACAGCACTTCTCGTCTTCGGTGCTCGCGATGTTTCCCAAACTGGCCGAATTGCGCCTCATGCAACTCGACCTTGAGCGAATCGCCGACATCGCGCTTGAGGAAGTCGAGGAAAGCGATGCAACGGTCGGCCTGCCGCGCCGCGCTTTCAGCGGCAAGGTGCGCGGCGAGGGCCTGAGTTTCCGCTATTCCGCCGACGAGCGGCCGATTTTCGAAGCGTTGGACTTCGCGGTCGAACCCGGAGAGACGCTGGTCGTCATCGGCGCGTCGGGCTGCGGCAAATCGACCTTGCTGAAACTGCTCGCCGGGCTGGAAAAACCGGACGCCGGCGCCCTGCTGTTCGACGGCAGCCCCTTGCCCAGGCTGGGACTTTCGGCCCTGCGTTCCGCTTCCGCGGCCGTACTGCATAGCGACGGTCTGCTCGCCGGCGACATCGCCTTCAACGTCAACCTCGACGACGAGCCATACAATCAGGCGCGGCTCGAAGAAGCCTGCCGCCGGGCATGCATACTTGACGAGATTCTGGCTTTGCCGCTCGGCTTCAACACCCGGGTTGGGGAGCTCGGCAACAGCCTGTCGGCGGGGCAGGTGCAACGGGTCCTGCTCGCCCGGGCGCTTTACAAGCGGCCCAAGCTGATCCTGCTCGACGAGAGTCTCGCCTGCTTGAGCGATGCGGTCGCGCGGCAAATCCTGGAGAACATCGGCGAATTGCGCATCGCCATCGTCCTCGTAACCCACAACCCGGCGCTGGCGCGGTTCGGCACGCGGCAGCTCAGCCTGCCTTCGGCGCCGGCGGCCTAACGCGCGAAAGTCTTCGATTCAGGGAGGAATACGCCAATGACAGATGGACAGAATCCAGTCACGAACACCTGGTTCCTGGTCAACCGAGCGAAAGTTCAGGGCAAGGCCTTTTTCGACGAGGCATGCCACGATTACTTCCAGTTGCGGCTGCTTAACTGCCTCAAGGTCTACAAGGTGGAATTGCATGCCTACGCGCTGTTGCCGAGTGAAGCGTGGCTGCTGCTGACGCCGGGCATGCCGAAAAGCATGTTCACCCTGCTCGACTTCGTTAACGAATGTTATTCGGAATACTTCAACGAACGCTTCGACCGCAATACCGCGGTCTTTCACCGCCGGCCGTTTCTGGCAATCATCGACAGCGCGCAACTGTTCCTCGACTGCCAGAAGATGATCGAACGCTGGCCCCTCGCCAGCGGCGCCGTCGACCATCCAGGCCTGTATCGCTGGTCGAGCTATACGGCCAACGCCTTCGGCGGCCGCCAGCAATTCCTCACCCGCCACCGCTGGTTCGAGCAATACATCGCCGCCACCGAAAACGCCATGGAAAGCTACCGCGAATTCATCGCCGAGCCTTTCGATGCCGCCCAACTCGCTGAACTCGAACAGCGCCTCCTGCCTCCGGCGAATTTACCGTGATTTCTTGCCTTAACATGGTTGCGGGGTTATTTTGATTTTTCTTCAATCGAGCAAGGAAAAAGGACATGGCGACTATCAGACAGCGAGGAGGTTGCAAAAACCCGAACGCCCCCGCGCGGCGACAACTCGGGGACAACGAGCGCTCACCCGACAAAGCCGTTCAAGCCGAGAAACCACCCGCCAGCCAGGCAACGGATCCCGACAATATAGTGGAATTCTTCCGAAAACATTTCGGCCCGTCCAATGGAGTGGACCTTGAACTACCGCCGCGCGAACCGATGCGGGACCCGCCGACCTTCGATTGATTTTGAGGCGTCCATATTGCTGGACACCAACGTCGTATCCGAACTCATGCGCGAGGAGCCAAATAAGTCAGTAGCCAACTGGTTTCTAACGCATCCCAAAAGAAACCTGTACTTTTCCGCGATCGGCGAAGCGGAACTTCGCCTGGGAGCGGCGATAATCCCGCCAGGCCGCAGGAGATCAAGGCTTTTCGCAGATATCGAAAATACATTGCCCATCACATTTAAACGACGAATCCTGCCATTCGATAGCAAAGCCGCTCAAGCATTCGCTGACATTGGATCACACTGCCGAAACGCCGGACGACCGATTTCCACATCCGATTGCCAAATCGCCGCCATTGTGCAGTCACGCGGATTGAAGCTGGCCACCTGCAATGTCCGTGATTTTGAAGCTGCCGGCATAACCGTGGTTGATCCCTGGAGAAATCAATAAGTTACGATCCAATTGGAAATCAAGGATCCAACCGCCACGCTCTGAACGTTTGATTCAAACTCTGTTCTCGCTTCATTGACACCTTCCCGCAAACTGACTAGCCTGCCGGAAAGCGGCGGGAGAGTTCCGGAATGACCAGAAAATCCTTTGTCTTGATGAGCTTGGCCATGTTCTGCGCCGGTGCGGTGGCGCAGGAATACGAAATTCCCTATACCGAGTGGGGCGTGCCTGATTTCCAGGGTGTCTGGAAGCATGCCACGGTCATGCCTTTCGAGCGGCCCGAGGCATTGGGGGAGCAGCGGACGTATTCGGAAGACGACGTGCTCGAACTGGAACGCCGGGTGCAGCAGCAATTCGACGCGGACAACGAGCCGCTCGACCCGGACCGGCCGGCGCCCGTTGTGGCCGAGTCGCTGCCGCCCATCGGCAACTACGACCTGTTCTGGCGCGACGACGCGCAATTCCTGCCGACGATCGGCGGCGAATTCCGGACTTCGGCGATCATCGAACCCGCGAACGGGCGCATGCCCGAGGTGCGGCAGGAAGCCAGGGAGCGCATGCTCGCGGCGCGGGGCGGGCGGCAGGGCCGCAGCAATGACGGCCCCGAAGGGCGCAGCCTCGGCGAACGCTGCCTGGTGGGCTTCGGCAACCTGTCCGGGCCGGTGATGAGCCCGGTCATCTACAACAGCCACCTGCAGTTCGTGCAGTCCCCCGGCTACATCACCATCGTCGCGGAAATGGTGCACGACGCGCGCATCATCCCGATCGGGGGCGAACGCAATCCGGCCGCCGAAGCACAGCGCAAGTGGATGGGAGACGCCATCGGCCGCTGGGAGGGCGACACGCTGGTGGTGGAAACGCGATATTTCAACGATTGGCACAGCCTGCGCGGCCTGCCCGTCGACAATATCACCATCACCGAAACCTTCCGCCGCGAGTCGGACTTCAAGCTGATTTACGGCTTCAGAGTAAGTGACCCGAGCGTATTCGCCGCCGAATTCTACGGCGAGTATCCGCTGTCGCGAATCGATGAACCGATCTACGAATACGCCTGCCATGAAGGAAACTACGGCATGTTCGGCATCTTGCAGGGCGCCAGGCGGCTCGAAGTATCCGCCGAACTAGAAGCGGGCGGCGAGAACTGAAATCAGGCAATCGCGAAACGGTGGATTCTGCGACTACGCTTCGCTTCGCGCAGAATGACGAAACATCGGGTCTGCACAATGTGAGTCGCCGTCGGGTGGCGCGGAGTTCAGCGGGCGTCCTCGACATGGACGTCGAGGCCGAAGCTTAAAGGGGTGTAGGCAAGCGTTTATGAAGCGCAGCTTCATGCGCAGCCGGAACGACGCCAAGCTGCGCTTGGCGGCTGGACCGTATTCACTGCGTCCACTGAACTCCGCGCCACCCGACGGCGACGGATCGAAGCTTAAAACCCCGTCGCGCGGACGGCCTGTTTCTTGGCGAGACGCACCCGATGCAGGGCCGGTTCGGTGTAGCCGTTCGGTTCCCTGACACCCTGGAAGATCAGGTCCCTGGCGGCCTGGAACGCGAATGAGCCGACCGGATTCGGCGCCATCGGTTCATATAGCGGGTCGGCGGCATTCTGCCCGTCGACCACGGCGGCCATGCGCAGCAGCGATTCTTCCACCTGGTCTTCTTCGATGAGCCCGTGGTGCAGCCAGTTGGCGACGTACTGGCTCGAAATCCGCAAGGTCGCGCGGTCCTCCATCAGCGCCACGTTGTCGATGTTCGGCACCTTGGAGCAGCCGATGCCCTGATCGATCCAGCGCACGACGTAGCCGAGAATGCCCTGAATGTTGTTGTCGAGTTCGCGCTGGACGCGTTCGGCGCCGAGCGCGGACGGATCGGCAAGCAAGGGCACTTCCAGCAGGTCGCCGACGGGAACCGGCGGCCGCTTGCGAATTTCCTCCTGCACGGCGAATACGTCGACCTTGTGATAGTGCATGGCGTGCAGCACGGCGGCGGTCGGCGACGGCACCCAGGCGGTATTGGCGCCCGCCATGGGGTGCATGACTTTCTGATCGACCATCGCCGCCATCAGGTCGGGCATGGGCCACATGCCCTTGCCGATCTGGGCCCGGCCCGGCAGGCCGCATTCGAGGCCGGTATTCACATTGTGGTCTTCATAGGCGGAAATCCAGGTCGAAGCCTTCATTTCGTCCCGGGGCAGCATCGGTCCGCCATGCATGCCGGTATGGATTTCGTCGCCGGTGCGGTCGAGAAAGCCGGTGTTGATGAAGACCACCCGGTCCCTGGCGTTGTAGATGCAACGTTTCAGATTGAGCGTGGTGCGCCTTTCCTCGTCCATGATGCCGATCTTGACGGACAGCGGCTGAAGCCCCAGCAGTTTTTCCACCGCCGCGAACAGGTCGCAGGTGAATCGCACCTCGTCGGGACCGTGCATTTTCGGCTTGACGATATAGATGCTGCCGGCGCGCGAGTTGCGCAACCGGTTGCGGCCCTGGATGTCGAGGCGGGCGGCGGCCGAGGTGAGGACCGCATCCATGATGCCTTCGAAGATCTGGCGTCCGCGGCTGTCGTAGATCGCGTTGTTGCGCATGAGATGGCCGACATTGCGCACGAGCAGCAGGCTGCGGCCCGGCAGGCGCTGGACTTCGCCGCGCGGCGACAGGTATTCGCGGTCTTCGGCCAGCACCCGGGTGATGGAACCGCCGTCCTTGACGAAAGTTTCCGCCAGGTCGCCGCGGATCAGGCCGAGCCAGTTGCGATACACCTCGACCTTGTCGGCCGCGTCCACCGCGGCAACGCTGTCTTCGCAATCCTGGATCGTGGTGATCGCCGCTTCCAGCGCCACATCCTTGACGCCGGCGGGGTCGGCGGCGCCGACCTCGTGTTCGCGGTCGATAGCGATTTCGATATGCAGGCCGTGATTGATGAGCAGCACGGCCGAGGGGCTTTCTTCCGGCCCGAGGTAGCCCGCGAACTGCCGCGGATCGCGCAGTCCGTGAACGGCCGCCCCGCAATCCGCCTCAAGCCGACCGTCCGCGACACGATATTGCTCTACATCCGCATGGCTCGCGCCGTCGAGCGGACAGACCTCGGCAAGAAACTTCCGCACATAGTCGATCACCCGCTGTCCGCGCACCGGGTTGTAGCCGCCTCCGCGTTCGGCGCCGCCGGCTTCGTCGATGGCGTCGCTGCCATAGAGTGCGTCGTACAGCGATCCCCAGCGGGCATTGGCGGCATTGGTGGCAAAGCGCGCGTTCCTGACCGGCACGACGAGTTGCGGCCCCGCTATCGCCGCGATTTCAGGATCGACATCGGCCGTGGCGATCTCGAAATCCTCCGGCTCGGGTTGCAGGTAACCGATCTCGCGAAGAAACGCTTGATACGCTCCGCGGTCGAATCCGGCGCCCTGATTGCGGTGGTGCCAGTCGTCGATTCTCTGTTGCAGTTGATCCCGGCGCGCGAGCAATTCCTCGTTGCGGCCGGTAAAGTCGTCGATCAGCCTTTCGAAACCCCGCCAGAAATCTTCCCGACCGAGGCCGATTTCCGGCAACAGCTCTCCATTGACAAAAGCCGCCAATTCAGCGGCGACACGCAGGCCGCCGATCTCAAAATCATCGTTCATCGGGTGGATGTGCCTTTTGTTGAGCCCCTGGGTTGGTGCATGTTCGACCGGACCGCGATCCCGGCAATTCTCATTGTGGCGGCGAGATCCCGCGACTTCGCGCAGGATGACATGTTTTGTCATTCTGTGCGTAGTGAAGCCATTCTGCGCGGAGCGAAGCGCAGTCGCGGAATCTCTTTTTATGGCGCTGGGCCGGTCGGCGCATATAATAGCCCAGTTGACCACATTTATGAGGGTAGTCCGATGAAACGCCTTGCCGTCGCCGCTCTTTGCCTTTGCCTGCTGTCCTTCGCCATGGCGCCGCGGGCGGCCGAAGAACAGATCGACATCGACGCCATGACCGTTCCTCAATTGAGGGACGAAATTGAAAAGATCGAAAAAGAAGTCTACCGGGTCTTCAATCTGCGCACCCCGGACGATTCCCTGCACGTTACCTGCCACATATACACGCCTACCGGTTCGAATATTTCACAGGAAGCCTGCGAGCCGAACTTCCTGATCGAGGCCCGTTCCCGCAACGCCAGAAACTACCAGGATGGATTCGACGAATTGCTCGACACGGAAGGATTGCTTGCCGAAACGAGATCGGACTTCGAAAGGTTCAACGCGGCCATGGAGGCCCTGAACGAAGGATACGACTACTTCCGCGAACTGAACATCATTCTCGCGGTGCTGAGAGGCCGGCTGGAAGAAATACGCTAGCGCGGTTTCACTCGGCAAGCAGGGAGATGGTCAATTCGGCGGTAACCAGCGCCCGCCGGTCGAGGGTCTCCCGCACCCATCGGAGCAGCGTTTCCGCGCTCTGCTCCACCATGCCCTCGTATACCACCCCGCCATTCACAACGACCGTTACCGGCAGGTTGAAATCGACTTCTTCGGGATTCAGCAGCAAGCTGAAACCCGCCACCGCGGTCGCCTCGACCGTGAAACGGTTGCCCTCGCGTTCGACTTTCATCACCGCGGGAAAATCGGTGCTTGCCATCTGATCGACCCGCAGCCACAGATTGCGGTTGTAACGGTCGTCCCGGTCCGCCACCCATTGCAGGGACTCGGGAAACGGATCCCGCGGGTGTCCGGTCTTGAATCGTTCGATGGCGGGCGTCTCATCGGGCAGCCAGCGCGTGTCGTGGCCACCGCCTTCGATCACCCGGAATACGTGCTCGACCTCGGCCTCGATCAGCACATCGATGAAAGATCCCAAGGATGCCGCGGGATAAAGCCGGTCGAGTTCACCATTGACGATGTAGAGGGGCTTGGCCGTCAGGTTTTCGAAATAGAGCCGGTAGCCCGCGCCCCCGGCCGGGTTTCGCAGCACGCCGGGATGGCCGATGTAAGGCAGGAACGAGGCCCATTCGCTCGGCTGCTTGAAGGCGAAAAAGTAGGCGCCGGTGCCGCCGTCGGAAACGCCGGTCATACTGACGCGATTGTCGTCGACGTTGTAGAGCCGCTTCACCTCGCGCAATACGGCGGGCAGATTGTCCGCCTGGTTGTCGTGCCACCAGAATGCTTCGCGCCAGGCGGCGGGAACGACGATTATGCGGTCTTCCCGTTGCAGGTTCGCATAACCGGAACGCCACCAATCGACGCCCGGACCCCATTCGGGGCGGGCCACGCCGCCATGCAGCATAAATTCAACCGGATAGGATACTTCCGGATCGTAGGAGTCCGGCACTAGCACGCCGTAGCGAAAAGTCACGCCGTCGGCGCCGGTGCGCGCAGCCTCCCAGGCGCCGGTTTGAACATCGGGCGAGAAAGCCGGGCCTTCCTTGAGCCGGACATACAAGGTGGCCACGTCGTCGCTGGCGGCCAGCAGCGCCTGTTCCCCGGCGCGTTGCGCTTCGGGAGTAACAGCCCGCCAGAATTCGGTGACGGGATTGATGTCGCCGTTTTCCGCGGCAAATGCGGGCGCGGGCGCGGCCAGCAGGCAGACCGCGGTCAGCAGCGCGCGGCCGGGCGAGGCATGCCTCGCCCCTGCTGAAGCGGAAGGCGGCCAAGTAGAGGCCGGCAGTCCGGCGGCGGGCGGCCGGGAAGGAGGCGGCAGCCGGATCGCTGTCGGCATCGGGAGCAGCGGGCTTCCCGTGCCGGGATTACTGTCCGCCAAGCTCGGAATACACCGCGCCGAGGAAGCGCTCCGGGTCGCCGTAACGGTCGTTCCAGGCGGCGGTCGGGCCGGCCGCCGCGACCTGGTCGTAATCCATGCCTTGACCGATCATGCCTTTGACGGCATTGGCGGTCTCGATGATCATGTCGCGGAACGCCATGACGTCGGCGCGCGAGGAAACCTCTCCGTGACCGGGCACGATCAGCGTATCGGGACCGGCGCGACCGACAAGCATGCCGAGCGCGGCGATGGTGCCGTCGAGCGTGCCGCAGTTTGCCAGATCAATAAACGGGAACGATGTCGTGCGGAAAACGTCGCCCGCGTGAATCACGTCCGAGCCGCGGAAATGAATGAAGCTGTCGCCGTCGGTATGGGCCGGCGGCACCGCGAATACATGCACTTCCTCGCCGTTCAGATGGATCGTGATATTGCCGTCGAAAGTCAGCACGGGCAGGGCCAGGCCGGAGGTCTGCTCCGCCAGCCGCAGCCGCACTTCGTCGCGGGCGAGAATGTCGATGCCCATGCGTCCGAGATTCTCGTTGCCGCCGGTATGGTCGCCATGCACATGCGTGTTGATGACGAAACGGATATCGCCGTCGTTGAGTTCGGCGATGGCCGCGACGATGCGCTCGGTCAGCGGCGCGAACTGATCGTCGACCATGACCACGCCGTCCTCGCCGATGGAAAGCCCGATGTTGCCTCCGGCGCCTTGCAGGTAATACATGTTGCCGGCAACGTGATGCGCAATGATCTCGACATTGCTGAAATCCTGCTGCGCCTGTGCGGGCAAAGCAAACAGCATCGCCGCGGAAAGGGCCAGCAACGTCACTGCAGAGCGGATTGAACAAATCATGCTTGAGACCCCCGATAAGGACCCGATGTGGACCATTGAGAATAAAGGAAGCCTCATTTTATGTCTATTGCGGACGGGTCCGGCCGTTTTGAATGAGTGTGGACTATGGGTATCCCGTACGAACTATCCGAGGCTGGGATAATGTACGAATACTCTGCTCACTGAGCCATCAAAGTATGATGCCAGCCGTGTGTGGTAAACCCCGAAAAAGACAGAGTTGTAGCTACCAGTCTACCCTCCTACGACAGACTATCCAGACCTGCGAAATTGTCGAATCTCATTGGACTATTTTCAATCCGAACGTGTACTCCCGACGACATCTGCCCAAACCCGGAAGGAGCCGCACCGGTCAAATTGTTGTTGTTCAAGATCACCCGCCGCAAGGTGCCGATTTGAGCCAGCGCCTGCGGGACCGCTCCCGTTAGGGTTGTGGTGCAGCCCCAGCGACTCAAGCGATTGCAAGTTTCCAATTGTGCCTGGTATATCTCCCCACAGTTGATTATTGGAAAGATCCAGACGCTTTAGTGTCTGTAGTGATCCGATCGACCAAGGTATTTCGCCCGAAAGTTCGTTCCCGGTTAACAGCAGGCTTTCCAAGCTGGCGATTTTACCAAAGGACTCGGGAATGCTGCCCCAGATATTGTTCCATCTAAGGTCCAGCACTTCAAGTTCGCCCAAGTCTTCCAGACCGTCCGGCAGTTGTCCGGTCAAATTGTTATCGGGCAGTTCAATCCTGATGACGCTACCGTCGCGAGTGACGACGCCATGCCATTCATCCAAAAGGAGCTTCGCTTAGCCATCCGTCGGCATTGTCCCACTGATCGCCCGACAATGCGTCATAAAGTAACGCTAGGGCATCTCGCTCGGAGGCATACGAAAACAAGAGAATGTGGCGGCAACAATTGCCCCAATTAGTGATTTCTTCACGACTACTACTTTTTTCCAAAAATTCTCTGCTACTCCCCATAACTGAAATTATCAGGAGCAGCAAGGATAGCTTGTCCAAAATTGGCAGTCAAACAAAATGCGCGATGTTCTTTTCTAGCATTAACTTATTGAATCTACCATCATTTTCAAGAAGGACGATCAAAGACTTACAGGATTTTTCGACGGAATCGACCGACGAACTGCCACGCAACGGTGCGCATCCAACTCGCGATAATTGATTGACGTTCGCGCAGGGGCACTCCCCGGACGATTTCGAGAAAATCTCCGGCTTCGTGTCTCTTCAATTTCAGGATGGAAAACTACGGGCTATAGTGGGGGCGCTCCTTCCACCTGTTCGTCCGGTTCTTCTCAGCCACTTGCATGCTGTTTGGCACTCAGCCGTGCAAATCGCGTTACCCCGCCACGCTGGGCCAGCAAGCGCTCGCCGTAGCGGAGCGCCATGGCCGCAGTCTTCCAACGCCCAGCATGTATTTCAGCCGCCAGCCCCATATTCGAGACGATCATGTCTTGCGTCGCGCCGGCTCGGGCGCTGTGTGCCGAAAGTTCCGCGACGCTCGCCGGGTGGGGAAGAGCGGGCACCGAATACGGCGACGGCGTCAAATTCGGCCCTGGCGCCTCTTCGATATGCACCATGCGATGGCGTGGAGGTGGTTCTGGCTCTTCGTGTCCGATTTCATAAGGAACGACATCGTCGACATAAACTCCCGTCGTTTCGCGGGGGATGCCCGGGAAGGGGCTCGGGCTGATCAAGCCGCAAAAGGGAAAGCGCTCCCAAGGACGCGAACACGCCCAGGGGCAACAATCCACGGTTTTCCGAAATCAATGAATCCATCCCGGTTTTCCAGCGCCCTGTCCCCCGACGGCGCTAATCCACCAGCCCCAGCCTGCGGCCGAGTGAAATCAGGATTCGACTTTCATCCGCCCTTGGCGAATCGGCGTTCGCGCCGGCCTCGAGCAGCATTTGTTCCATTTCGCCGTCGCGGAATCCGATCGCGCTTGCGAGCGCGAATTCCCCGACGGCGCCGGTTGCGGCCGCGCCCGCGTCAAGCAGCACGCGGACCGTCTCGGTGTGGCCGTTTCTCGCGGCGGTATCCAGCGCCACGCTCAAAGGGTTGCCCGGGTCGATCCGTTGGTTCGGGTCGGCCCCGGCGTCGAGAAGCACCCGCGCCGCGTCCGCGCTGCCGTAAAGCGCCGCGTCGTTAAGAAGGCTCCGCCCTTTATTGTTTGGCAGGTTCACGTCGCCGCCCGCGTCGATCAGCGCTTGCAGAATATCCGCGCGGTTGTCGCGCGCGGCTTCGCGCATCGCGCTGTTCCCGTCCGCGGTGAACCGGTTTGGATCCGCCCCGGTTGCCAGATGGGCTTGCACGGCGGCCAGGTCTCCATCGTCCGCGGCTCTGATTATGCCGTGATAGCCGTTGGCGATCATTTGATCGAGGTCAGCCTGTATGGATGCCACGCCGTCCATTGTGAGTTGGTTTCTGTGGTCGATAAACGCCGTCATTTGTCCGGGAGTCAGGACTTGGGAAAGTCTCGAATAGAGTTCGTTTCGCGCTTCGCCCATGGCGGCCAGAATGGCGCTGTCCTCGTGCGAACCGTCTCCGCGCGCGTAGGCCAGTTCGGTATCCAGGGCCCTCGTTTCGATCCAGGCGTTCCGCACGAACCGGCCGTCCCGCGCGCTCAGGCCCAGGCCGTCCACGAACGCAGCCCAGTCGCGGTCAAATATGCGGGCGGCGTCGGCCATGTGGTCGACGGGGCCGGAAGTCATCCGCTGCCGTTCGTCGAACGTCGGCGGATTGAAAACGCTTTCCATTTCTTCCGGCTCGAAGTTCCGCTGGATTTCGGCAAGCATTGCCCGTTCCGGTTCCGGCAGCGTTCCCGCGGAAGGCCGCTCCCCGGTGCGCGCCGGGGCGCTTGCGGCGGGCGGCGAATCGCCGGCTGGTTCGGAAGGTTCCCGCGGGAAAATGACCGCGGCGAGCGCCGCGCACGCGGCCAGCGAGGCCAGCGAGGTTTTCATGTCAAGTTTCATGTCGCTTCCTCTTTCTCGTGTTCGTTTGTGTGGAGATCGTATCAGCACTTGTTTACGCATTCTACGTACACCTTTCCTACTGGATAGGCCAGCCAATTGTTGTCTCCAGCGTAGTTGATCCCGTACAAGGAAAGCATGCTGTTGTCGCCTTCGATGGAGCTGTTGTTGTAATTCTCTATTCTTCTGTTGTTTTGCGCTTCTATGCAATATAGGGTTCTGTCGCGCATGCGGTCGTCGATGGAGTGACGTTGCTTGTTGTAATTGTCGTGTATCGTTTTGTAGAGAGCGGCTGCGTTGTAGTTTTTGTTGTTCGTATAGTATGTCCAGGCATCAGCCGCTATACCGAAAACTCCGGCGATTTTTCCCAATACTCGCAGCCAGGGCCATCCGTTCTTCGCGGTTGAGGTGTTTCCTGTTGAAGTAAAGCTTGGAGGCTGTGGTTCATTTCCCGATTCGTACTGCCTGCGGGCGTAGTCGAGTTGTTCAACATTCCATCTTGCGTTTCTAACAGATTCGTCTCTTTCATCTTCTAATTGCGCCAAACGTCCGTTTCCATAGGGCAAGGCGTTTTTGGCGCAGTTGTACCAGTACCACGTGTCCCTCAAGTGGTCCCCATAGGTGCCGATGGCAGCGTTGTAGCCTTGTGAGAAGTCGAGCGTGTACCTTTTGGACTGGCCGAAAGCTGACGCGGCCGCGACCAGCAAGACCAACACAATGAATGCTCTCATCCGAATATCCTCCAGTTTCATTCAAGTGGAATTTGCTTTGTTGTTTCGCGCCCCGCCAAAGGGCACACCGAGAATCTGTTTTCCAGGTTCGAGAAAAAATATTTGAGAGAGCGAGATGCCGCGTCCCCAAAATTGGGTAAATTGATGAATTTTTTGCTGAGTGAGGAAGTATCAGTCGAACTCGGAAGTCAGCCTGAGCCCATCCGTGCCTGTTGCGCCGTACCTGCTTACGGAAAAACACCCAAGGATCTGACCAGAAGCACCGGTTCCAACTGCCGCTTCAGTCCAAGCTTGCCCCGGACGCTTTTGATCTGGGTGCGAATCGTTTCCTCCGAGTGGTATGTCGATGTTGCGATTTCGCGCACGTCCTTACCCTGGGCCAGCAGCACCGCCACGTTTGCTTCCTTGGGTGTGAGGCCGAGCGCCTGCTGGATCAGGGTAGGGTCGATTCCAGCGTTCCTCAGGGGATCGGTAATTACCACAACCGCGGCAACTGGCTGTGACTGCGCGTCTTTTCCGCCTCCGTTTAGTGGGAACACCCGTAATACCAGCGGCACCGGGCCGTCCGGGCGATTCACCATGACACGGCCTGCGACGGCCCGCGTTCCGAGAGGCGGCAGGGCGAGATTGATTGTCTGCTGAACTGCGAGATTGTTCTGCCTTGAACGTGCGAACAGGCGACCGCCCAAGCCGGATGAAATGCCACCTTCCTCAAAGATACGTTCCGCGGCGAAATTCGCTTCGACGATCCGTCCGTGCGCATCGAGATGCACGATGCCACGGCCGTCAACTTCAATTGTCTCCATCAGCGATTCGGCCAGGGCTTGGACGCCGGCCTGTCCCGGCTGGACCTTCTCTTTTCGACTCACGATCACGCCATTGCGGGCGAGGGATCCTTTATCCCGTTATTGCTTGTTTCGGTGATCCTCACCGTCCTTATTCCACAGGTCTGTCTGGATGAGAATCCGCTTAGTGTCACGAATTTGGACAGTATAGGACTGCCAATTCGATTCACGCATACCCAAAATTGGGTAAATTTTGTGTGTGTCCCCGCTTGCGTGCGAGTGACAAACAGGCTTGTAAGTTGTTGATTCATGGTCCTAGAACAACTTCGCTTCGCTGCGCGCAGAATGACGGCCTGCGAGTCCGCACCATGTGAGTCGCCGGCGGCCGGCATGGAGTTCAGCGGGCGTCCTCGACATGGATGTCGAGGCCGAAGCCTACAGGGATGTATTTACGGCGTCCGCTGAACTCCATGCCGGCCGCCGGCGACGGGTCGAAGCCACAGCATCGCTTGCCGAATCGGGGCTTGGGGGATATTCTCCGAACAAACGCCGGCTGGCGGTGTGGAGCAACTGAGGAGAACCGCAATGGCAAATGCAGCGACGATCGCCAAACGCACGGGCCTGGGCGTCCTGATTCTGGCCTTGCTCGCCTTGCTTTATTGGACGACGCAATATCCCCGTGACCGGGCGCCCGGTTTCTACCTGTTCGGCAGCGCCGGAGACGAATCGGTCGACGATTGGACTTTCGCCAACGAAGTGCCGCTATGCACCTTGCAGATATACGCTAGTGGCTGGCGCCCCCATGCCATCAATCTGAATTGCATGGCGACTCCCGCGGGGGAACTGTATCTGAGTTGCTCCGTCTGCGATCGCAAGTACTGGGCCAGTCATGTCGGCACCGACTCGCCGGGACGGCTGCGCCTGGACGGGGTCGTTTACCCCGTGAAGGTGAATCGGGTGACGGATCAGGCGCTGATGGACCAGTCCTGGACCGCCCGGGTCACCAAATTGCAGAACTTCGGCGACGACCCCTACAATCCAAGGCCGGACGTCGATGCGGTTCGACCCGACCACTGGTGGACTTTCCGCGTCGAATCGCGTTCCTGATCGAGAGGAGAAACGAAATGTCACGCATATCCCAAAAGCTGATTCTCGCCGGCGCCCTGTTAGCCGCCTGCGGCGCCGCCCAGGCCCAGAACAGTTGGGTCGAACTCGCCGTGCATAACTTCGGCGCGCCCATCAACACGATGTGGGCCGAAGGCGAATTGTCCTTCGCCGCCGACGGCACCATGGTCTATTGCAGCGCGCGGCAGGATATGGCCGTCGCTCCGGGCGATCCCAAAGACCTCTATATCGCCACGTTCAACCAGGAGACCGGGACCTGGAACACTCCCGTAAACATGGGCATTCCGGTCAATGCGGCCCCGGCCACCGACGTCGACCCGTTGCGCAGGGGCGACGACCGCGAACCCTGGATCACGGCCGACGGCAACACCATCTATTTCAAGTCAGATCGGCTGGCCACCACCTCCCCGCAAAACAACAACGACATTTTCGTTACCCGCAAGGTCAACGGCCAATGGACCGAACCCGAACTCGTCGGCCACCCGATCAGCACCGACGAAGGCGACGAACATTGCCCGGCGATTCTGCAGGACGGCGAAACCCTGTGCTTCGCTTCAAGGCGGGCCGGCGGCTTCGGCGGTTCCGACATCTATTGCTCGCGCCGGGACGCCGCCGGCAACTGGATGGAACCGGTCAACCAGGGACCGGACATCAATACCGCCGGCGAGGAATTCCATTTCAGCCAGGCTGAAGACGGCACGGTCTATTTCACTTCGAACAGACCCGGCGGTTATGGCGGCATGGACATCTGGGGCGCGGCCGCACAGGGCCAGGACAGTTGGGGACCGGCCTTCAATCTGGGACCCCAGGTCAATACCGCGGGCGCCGACATGTGTCCGGCGCTGCCTCCCGGCCGGGACACGATTACCTGGTTTTCTTCCCGCGCCGACAACAGCCTGGGCAATATCGACATTTTCTGGACGAGCAAGGTGAATATCGACTAGGGACTGGTCGGCAGACCTTTCGCGGCCCGGCGGAAGAGCCAGCGCAGTCCCCTATCGCTACGCAGCAGGAGGTTGGTGGCGAGCACGGTCGCCCGCACGGAGCGCCGGGAAATCTTGACCTGATCGGACGAGGTGAAAAAAGGATTCCGCTGAATCTTGCGCAAAGTCAGCACCGCGAGGCCGAGCGCCCATAGACAGAACCGGCGCACGCCCGCCTCGTGGACGGGAATGCGGCAGGTGAATTCCATCGCGTTGCCGAGGTGTCCGTGGGCGATGCCAAGCAGGGTGCGCAAGCCGTCCTGGAATTCGCCGGTGCGATGATTTCGCTTCAGCTCTTCAAGCGGGAGCCCGCCATTGCCGAACACGGAACGCGGCAGCCAGCAGGCGCCGCGCTCGTGGTCGGCCCAGATGTCCTTCAATATGTTGGTCATTTGCAATCCCTGGCCGAAGGAGACGGCCAGCGAAAGCAACTCCGGACGATTCTCCTCAAGCTCCGGACACTGGATGCAGAACAGATCGACCAGCATCTCGCCCGCGACGCCCGCAACCGTGTAGCAGTACGCGTCGAATTCCGGCAGATCGCGCAGCCCCGCCAAGCTGCTGTTGCGCTGGAATTTCGGCATGTCGACGCACATGACCGCGACGCAACGCTCAAGAATCCCGCGCTCGGCTTCGGTGAACGAGTGGGTCACGCCGACGACTCTGTGGGCGTTGCGCATCAACTCGTCTTCGGCCGGTGGAATGTCGGCGGAAAGTTGCGGCGCCACCGAGGCCGAAAACGCGCCCGCGTCCCCGTCGCCCCTGACCGTGGCCAGGAAGCGTTCGAGATTCGCCTCCTTCCGCTCGAAGTCGAGGCTGGGATCGTCCTCGATCGTATCGGCGATGCGGCACAACAGGTAGGCGTTCGTCACCACCAATGCCAGACGCTCCGGCAGGGTGGGGATCGTCAACGCGAAAGTCCGGGACACGCCGGGCAGAATGGCCGCCTGATATTGCCGGTCTTGTTCCAGCGCGGTCGCGTTGTTGTTGGTCAAGTCAGGCAAAATCAGTCACCGGCTTGCGCGGGCCATCGCGCGGATGCGAATCATGTTACCGCATTTCAGACCCGTTCAAGTTGCCGGCTTTACCTGCTAAAGTGCGTGCCACGTGACTGGCGGGGCCGCGGCGATGCCGAGAAGAATAGCCATCATCGGAGCGGGAGTGTCCGGGCTTGGGGTCGCCTGGGCCTTGCGGCGGAATCCCGACCGGTTCGATTTCCGTTTGTACGAAGCCCAGCCCCAGGTCGGCGGCAACGCCGTTACCGCAGACATGCCCCAGGACGACGGCTCGTCGATTCCCTTCGACATTTCGGTCACCGCCTGCATTCCCACGGTGTATCACCATATCCTGCTGCTGATGCGGCAACTCGGCGTCGAACCGGTCGATACGAAATTCAGCTATAGCGTGAAGTACCGCGGCGAAATCTATGCCCACGATCTCGATACCGAAATCGGCCGGGAGTTGCGGGAGGAAATCGACAGTTTCCAGAAGCTGCTGAAACGCCTGAACTGGTTCGGCGCGCTCAACCGGACCCGGTCGAGATTGCTCAACGCCCTCAATCCCTTCAATTATGTCAGCATGGGCGCGGTGCTCAATTTCGGCCGATTTTCCGGCGATTTCAGGTACAAGGTGCTCAAGCCCATGTTCGTCAACTTCCTGATGGCGACGAATGTGTTCGACATGCCGGCATCGCTGTTCGCCCGCTACCTGGAATTCTTCGACATCGTCAACGCGACGCCGATGCGGACCTGGGAGGGCGGCACGCGCAACATCTACGAAAAGCTGACGGAATCCTTTCGCGACAAGATCTACCTGTCCCGCCCGGTGCGCAAGGTGGTACGGCGCGGAACGGAAGTGGCCGTCGTGGACGAAAACGGCGACACCGAAATCTTCGACGACGCCGTTTTCGCCTGCAACGCCAACCAGACCCTGATGGCGCTGGACAAACCGGGCTTCTTCGAGACCTGGCTCTTGTCCTCGGTCCGCTACGAGAGCGAGTTGCACAACCACGCCGTCGTCCACTCGGACGCATCGCTGTTGCCGGAAAACGAGGCGCAGCCCCTGAACACCCGCAGCAACCACATCGCGCAATACGCGGCGCGGCCCGACAACTACGAGATCACCTACATCATGCACAACCAGCAGCCTTGGGCGAAGCGTTCGGACAAGCCCTGCCTGGTGACCTACAACGCGAACAGCCGCATCGACCAAAGCAAGATCGTCAAGCGCTGGTGGTTCCAGCACGTCGTTCATGACGTGCGTCACGTCGCGCTGCTCGTACACCTGTTCCGCTTCATCCAGGGCAGGCGGCGAAGCTGGCATTGCGGCGCCCATACGCTCATCAACAGCCAGGAGACCTGTTTCGTCACCGGACTGGTAACGGCGCGGCAACTCGGCGCGGACTATCCCTTCGACGACGAGGAGGCCCGGAAGTGGTTCAACTTCTACGGGCGCATGATGTACGGCTGGCGCTTCCGCAAAGCCTGAAGTCGAAGCCGGGGCGGGAGTTTCCCGCCCCGGTGACGAAGAATCGCCCCGCGCGCGGCTGAATCAGGCGAGCGCGTTCTCGAACAGGTTGAGCGTTCGGCGCCAGGCGCGTTCGGCCTGGTCCTCGTGATAGACCTGCGAGTCGATCGAGCAAAAACCGTGCAAGGTGCCTTCGTAGACTTCGATTTCCGCCGGAATGCCCGCGGCCTCGTATGCCGCCGTCAGTGTGTTCTTGACTTCCGGCTCGTCGGTGTCGTCGTCCTCGGAGATGACGTGGAGCATCTGCGCCTGCGTCTCCGGGATCAGCAGATGCGGGCTGTTGTCGGCATCGGTCGCCAGGCCGCCGCCGTGGAAAGTCGCACCCGCGCCGAGCCGGTCGGGCACGGCGGCTACGGTGCGCATGACCATGGGCCCGCCCATGCAATAGCCGGTGGTGCCGATGCCGCGGCTGGTGTCGACCTCGGGCTGTTCGTCAATCCAGGCAACGAAGGCCCGGGCGTCGGTGAAATGCGTGTCGGCGTTGAGTTGCCTCGCCATCGGCAAGACGATTTCGCGCGTTTCCGGCTGGCCGAAGCTTGCGCCCGGCTCGACCACCGGCGAGCGGGCGGTGCGATAGAACGGGTTAACGGTCAACACGGCATAGCCCGACATCGCCAGCCGCCGGCCCATTTCCCGAAATGCCGGGCGCAGTCCGAGGATGTCGGGCCAGACCAGCACCGCCGCGTGGCTGCCCGAGGCGGGATAGGTGAAATAGCAATCGGCGACGCCGTCCGGGGTCGTGATTTCCACATCTCTTTCGCCGAGTTCCTGGGCATTTGCCACTGTCGGCAGCATCATGCCCAATCCGACGGCAGCCGAAACCTTGCCGAATTCGCGCCGGCTCATTTCGCCGCGGTTGCGCAGAAATTCATCCGCGCGCAGTTGGGTCTTCTCGTCGCACATCTTGGTTTCCTCAAAGCCTGGATCAGAATCGCCGTTTTACCCCAAATGCCGGGACAATATCCACCCCGACACACGGCGCCCGCCGCACGACGTCCGCATCCCCAATGGCGCGGTCTGCGCCACCGACAGCGAAAGCCACCGCATCCGCGCGATTTACCGCTTGATGTAAACGCGGAATTTCAGCACCATGCAATACGACGCATGAGGAATCAGGAGGAGGCGACCCCGGTGCCTCGAACCAACTCCCTCCCTCCCGGCCCGAAGGGACGCAAGTTTTACAATATCCGGCAGCGGCTCGTCCGCCATTCCGACTTCATGGACGAGCTCCACGAGGAGTATGGGGACATCGTCTCCTTCGAAATTCCGGGCCGCATGTGCTGCGCGGTGTTCAGCGCCGAACTGATCCACGAAGTCCTGGTCGAACAGGAGCCCTGGTTCCAGCCGTATTATCCGACGACTTCCTACAATCTCATTCCGTCCCCCTGCCTGGCCACGTCCCGTTTCGAGACGCACACGCAACTCGAACAGCTTATGCGCACCGCGTTCGCTCCCGAACGCATGCCTGCGTACCGGGAAGCCATCGTTCGTAACGCCCTGGAATTCCGCGACCGGGTCGGCGGCCGGGAAAAGACCGATTTCAAGTACGAAGCGGAGCGGTACACTTGGGGGTCTCTGCTCGACGCGGTGATCGGCGTCGATTTCAAGGTCGAACCCGAACTGGGAAAGTCGGTCCTCGACGCGATGAAACACGACATGTTGCTCTCGTTGCTTCCCTTCGGCCTGTTCCTGAAGCGGCTGCCGTTGCCCCACAACATCAGAACCGCGCGGCAGATCAAGGCCCTCGACGAACAGACCTACCGGTCGATCGAGCGCGCGCGAGACCCCGGGCACCGCGGCGACGACGTGATTTCCCACTTTGTCCGCGCCCACGGCCAGGGCATTGTCGATTGGAGCTTTCCCAACGATTCCGAAATTCGGGACGAGGCTTACACGCTGATGTTCGGCGCCGTGGACGCGCCGACGGGCACGCTCACGCACGGCATCCATTTTCTGGCGCGGCATCCGGCAACCCGTCAACGGCTTGAACGGGAAGTGGACGAAACGCTCGGCGGCCAGCCGATCGCGGCGGGCGATCTCGACCGCCTGCCCTACACCCGCGCCGTTTTCAGGGAAACCTTGCGCCTCGAGCCGCCGGCATACGTTTTCATACCGCGGGAAACGCTCGAAGACCGCGAGGTCGGCGGTTATCTGGTGCCGAAAGGCGCCTTGTTGAGCGTCTGCATGCGCACGATGCAGCGGCGCGGGGATTATTGGGAGGACGCGGGAGATTTCCGTCCCGAGCGCTGGCTCGAAGACTCCGCGTCGGGAGGCTCGCGCTGTCCCGCCCGTTCCTACCTGCCCTTCAGCACCGAACCGAGAATCTGTCAGGGCTGGGACTTCGCGGAGGCGCTCTTTGTTTCGGGCCTGACGAGTCTGGTTCAAAATCATGTGGTGGAGCCCGATTCCGACGCTCCGCCGGCCAAGACGAATATCGGCGTCGGCATCATGGGCGCCTATCCGGTTCACGTCAGGGACAGGAAGCACTCATGAACTCGAATATCAACGAGGCTTCCCCGCCGCCGGGACCGCCAAAACACAAGTTCCGGAACTTCCGGCATTCGATGACCGACCCCATAGGATTCTACAAGTCGCTCCACAAGGATTACGGCGACATCGTCGCTTACGAAGTGCCCGGGAGGAAGTATTGCGCAATCTTTTCGGCGGAACTGGTCGATGAGCTATTCGCGAAAGATTCGGTGTTTCCGCCCGTTTATCCAAGCAGCCGATACGATGTGGTCAAGTCTCCCGGCCTGGCCCGCATGAGAGGGGAGGATCGCCCCCGCCTCAGAAAACTCATCGCCGGCGCGTTCTCCCCGGAACGCATGCGGATCCATGCGGAAATTCTCGCGGAGCAAGTGGAAGAACATGTCGGCAAACTTCGGCCCGGGGAATCGCTCGACTTCCGCTATTTCTCCGAATGCCTGGCTTGGGAGACCACGTTCAGCGCCGTGTTCGGCCGCGGCAAATGCCCCGGGGCCGAGGTCGGCAGAACCCTCGCCAGCGCCGTCAAGATGAATTTCCTGCTGTCCTTTTTGCCGGGAGGAACAACGGTGGGGCGGTGGCCGTTGCCGTATATGTTCAAGGCGTTGCGCGCCTCGAAAGAACTCGACGCCACTGCCTGGGAGTCGATTCGGCGGGCCAGGGATCCGGCCCATCCCGGCCACGATATCGTGTCCCATCTGGTCCGCGCCTCGGAACAGGGGCTTGAGGATTGGCGTTTCGAGAACGACACACTCATTCGCGACGAGGCGTTCTCGATCATTTTCATCTCTTACGAGACGCAAATCATTCCTCTCGTTTACAGCATCTTCTATCTGTCCCGAAATACCGCCGCGCGGAACCGGTTGGCGCGGGAAGCCGAAGAGATTGCGGGGGGCCGGCCGCTGCGCGGTGCGGATTTGCCAAAACTGCGTTACGCCCAGGCGGTGTTCAAGGAACTTCTTCGCATCCAGCCGCCGGCCGAAGCCTATGTGCCGAGGCCCGCTCTTGAGGACACCAGCCTCGGCGGATACGCCATCCCGCGGGGAACCGTGATTCAAGTTCCCTTGCATGTGCTCCACAAGCGCACGGATTACTGGGACGAGGCCGACCGGTTCGATCCAGAACGCTGGCTGTCCGACTCCGCCGCGTGCCCGAAAGGCGCGTTCGCGCCGTTCTGCGGAGGACCGCACTATTGCCTGGGGGCGCCGTTCGCCACCGCGCTCGTTGTCTTCGCCCTGTCGAGTCTGGCGAGAAAAGCCTGTCTCCAGCCAGTCGCAGACGAGATTCCGAAACGGATGAGCGCGGATGTCGGATTCTTCGACGGCCCCATTCTCGCAACGGTGGGAGAACCGGGAGAAGTTCCATGACAGCCGATACAACTCTGCCCCCTGGCCCGAAAGGGCAGAGATTGAAGAACCTGCGACGCCTGGCGGGCAATCTCAACGAATTCATCGACTCCCTCCACGCCGAATACGGCGACATCGTCTATTACCGGGTTCCGGGGGCGAACTGTTGCGCCGTCTTTTCCGCCGAGGCGATGCGGGAAATCATGGTCGACCAGGAGCCCATTCTCCCGCCGGCGTATCCCTGGATGCACTTCGACATCGTCAAGTCCCCCGGCCTGGCGAGATGGCGGGGAGCGGATCACCGGCGGCTCACCAGGCTCATCGTCGATGCGTTCAACGACGAACACATGGCCGACTATTCCGCGATGATCGCCGGGCAGACCGAGGCTTTTTGCGGGAAACTCCGCCCCGGCGAGACGGTCGATGTCGTTGACGCGTTCGAGCGCCTTTGCTGGCAAGAAACCGTGACCGCGCTCTTCGGCGCCCACCGGGACATGCCCAAGGAGATCGGAAGACCGTTGCTGAAATCGGTGAAAATGGGCTTCGTCGTCGAGGCGCTGCCGGCGAGGCGCTTGATCGAACGCCTGCCCCTGCCTTTCGTGCAAAGGGCGAAGAAAGCGGCGAAAGAGCTGGATGCGCTGGCATACGACGCGATCCGCAAGGCGCGGGATGCGGACGAGCCGGGCCGGAGTGTCGTGTCCTGGCTCGTGCGCGCCACCGAAGGGGGCCGGGCGGACTGGACTTACAAGGACGACAGGGAGATTCGCGACGAAGCCTACGCCTTGCTGTTCGGCGCCTACGAGCCGCCCGCCACGGTTCTCGTGAACGCCCTGCATTATCTTGCGCTGAACCCGGCGGCGCGGCGCCGCCTCGAAGAAGAAGCGGACGCGGTATTGGGAGAACGGCCGATCAAAGGGGCCGATCTGGAGCATCTCGATTACGCGCGGGCGGTAGCTCTGGAGACACTCCGTTTGCAGCCGGTGGCCGAGCCCATGGTGGGGCGCATCGCCCTGGAAGACACGAGAATAGGCGGTTTCTTCATTCCCAAGGGCACCAGGGTGCAGATTTCAGCGCGCGTGCTGCACCGCAGGCCGGAGTACTGGGAAGAACCCGGTGAGTTCCGGCCCGAACGCTGGCTCACGGACCCGCACAAGAGCGAACGCGGGTGTCCGGCGCATCCCTTCATCGCCTTCAGCAAGGAACCGCGCGAGTGCCGCGGCGCGCGCTTCGCCACGGCAATCATGGTTTGCGCCCTTGCCCGTCTGGCCAGGCGGTTCCGCTTCGCGCCGCTGGAAAACGGGCTGCCGCGGCGCGAGGGACTGGAGTTCGGCGCATTTCCGGGGCCTGCGAGGATGACCGTCACCGGCAGGTAGCGGACGAACCGGGAGGTCGGCGCGGGCCCGGTTTCGGCGTCACCAATCCCGCGATTCTTCGTCGAAAACCGACGTTGGCAGGGCGAAGGAAATCCCGCCCGGGCCGAGATTGGCGGCGCCCATCATATCCGAGAACCTGCTTCTGGATCTGAGGCCGCCCAATCCCGGCGCGAATCTGCGAAGCATGCGGTCGCCGAAGTTTCTCAAGCGCAAAACAGGCACGCGGTTGATCCTCCAGGGACTGGGGTACCTCAATTGGTCCGCGAGTTCGTCGCCGATCAGTTCGCGGGAAACCTGATACACGTACGCCGCCAGGGAACGGCGCGCTTCAATTTCGGTTTCTCCGAGCACGATCGGGGCGCTGTTGACAATGCTGTTGGCCATGATGATGGAATCGTCGTCGGGTGGAGGCTCGCACAAGGCGCCGATTTCGAACGTTCGAACCGATGACGCGTAATCGCGGAACAGGATCTCTTCGGGGATGCCCATGAGCCAGGCCGTATACCTCCAGACATGCACGTAGCCCTCCCGCTCTTCCGCGCTGAAGTCGCCGCCGAGATTTTCCACGTGCTGCATCACCCGCCCGGAAAAGGCCGCCGCTCCCAGCAACATGTGCGCCGCGCTGAGCGGCAGTCCGTAGCGGGATTCGTCCCACTCCGGCGTCGGTCGAATCAGCCGTCTGGCCTGGGCATGGATCAGGCGGATCCTGATGCTCATCCTCCAGCCGTCTCCGCCGGGCAACATGCCGCCGGGCATGTACTGGTCGAGGAGTTGCGCCAGATTCTGCTTCAGCCGGCGCACGCCGTTCTCGATAATCCTGCTTCTGATGCGAAACGACTTGCTGATCATCGTCGAAAAGCCCTCGATAATCGCGCCGCCAACGAGCGCTCCGAGCACCATGTCGGAATTGCGAAGGAAGGCCCTGGTGGCCGACATGGCAAGATCCTCGTCAAACCACTCCGGGGCTTCGGCGAGTTCGGCTGTGAATTCGCGGAGGGATTCGGGCGCTTCTACGGGGAATTTCGCGTCGCTCCCCAACGCCCTCGATACCATCGGATGGACTTGCGCGGGCGTATAACGTTGCGCCAGGTCGGCGACCACCTGGTCGGCGGCGGGGTCGCCGATCAAAGTATGGCGGATGTAGCTTTCGGCGAGCCGGCCATCGACCTTGCGGGCCGCCTCGTATCCGGCGGCATAGCTGGAGGGAATCGATTGGAAGAAACGTTCCACGGACGGCACCTTGCCTGGCTTTATTGATTCGGTCGCAGGCCAAACTCCGCCTGCGCCCTGATGCGGTGACGCAGCCGCTCCAGTTGCTCATCGCCATAGTCGGCAAAAGGCGGCATGCCGGTTCGCCGTCGGTTTGCATCAGCGGGCCTAGGCTCTTGTAGATCGTCCAGCCTTCCAGACATTGCCCGCCCCCACCCTAAGTGCGGCTGCATTGCGAACGGTCAAAGCGGCCCAGGTGGCCGCTTCCGCCCAAGGCGACCCAAATCATTCGGTTCGCATCCACTTCCACATCCGCATCCGCGCCGCGGGGGCCTGCGCCGGGGTCGGGAATCAGGAAAGTCTCAAAGACCCTGCTTCGCGGTTCGTAACGTATCAGACGGTCGCGGCCATCGCCCCCATGGGGCTGCGCGGTCCAGTCCGCCAGCGAATCCGGCAACTGACCGCGACCGAGGCGATTGGCGAAGTCGTTCATATGTCGGAACTTTTTCATTCCGAGGTCAAACAATTCGCCGGTCTCCGCAATGACCCAAACGCCCGCCTCGGGAATCCGCGATGAGAAACTTTGGATGTCCAGTCATATTTTCGCCCCTTGTCCGCGTCCCGCAGCCCTATATGTTATCACCCGCGCAAGTTTGGCCAAGCTTCAGCCCCGACCGCGATGACCGGGTTTGGCCGCGTGGTTCAGGGGTTTCGCACCCGCAACATGATGTCGCCAATCTGGAGATCGTTGAATCGCGGGGGGGCGACCCGGATTTCGTCTTCCATTAGTTGCGGGCTCCCTGTCGGGGAGCCTGGATAGGGGAAGAAATCGAGTTCGCGCCAACCGTCGTCTTCCTCGCGGAAGCCGGAGACGATCAATTGCCGTATATCGTCTACCGGAACGGAGAGGCTTAGCGCGAGGATGTATTCGGCGGCGCCGGCGCCGTCGAGGTCGGCTCGGAACAGGACCAGCTCGTTGACTGTTCCAGTATCGATAAATGCGGCGACCGTTGAAGTTTGCATGGCTTCAGCCAAGTCGTCGGGGACGGGGAAGGGCTCGGGGCGGTAGGCGGCCCAGCCGCGAATGTCGAGTCTGCGATTGTCGAGTCTTTCGGGCGCATCGGTAGCGACGCCGATGAAAGTCGGTCTGACAGGCTCCAGGGCGAGTTGCGCCAGTTCGGGGTTCGAATCGCGGTTTTCTTCGATGATTTCCCGCATCCAGAGGTACGCGGGGCGACCCATGTTTTCTCGGGCGTCGAAGAAGTCGAATTGTTCGAGGGTGATTTCGCCTTGTTCGACGCGGTTTTGCTGGCTGGACAGCGAAATTTTGCGGAAATCGAGCAGGGGGGAATTCACCAGCAGAACGAGGGCCAGCATCAGCAGGCTCATCGGCAGGTTGACGCTGGACAGCTTGCCGGTCCAGTGCTCCCGGAAACGAACGACGCCGCCGGCATAGCCGAGAGAGAACAGGGTGATCAGCAGACTGATCGTCAGAGCCCAGCAGCGCGCCACGGTCCAGCCGTATTGATCGACGCGGAGGTAAAGGCCGTAGAGCGCGAGGAGGGAGATCACGGGCAGCAGGGCGATGCCGACGCAGAGCAGGCGATGTACTTGCAATGGATAGGGCTCGCGGTCGCCGCGCTGGTGGACGGCATTGAGGCCGAACAGGGCGAACAGGTTCAGCGCCATGAGCAGCGCGGTGCCGTTGCCGGTGTCCCATAGCGGCTGCAGCCCGGTGAAGGGCAAGGCGCCGAGAAACAGGACCGTTACCGTCAGCACGAGGGGCAGCAGCAGCCACATCAGGCCTTGCAGCAGACTGGTGATTCCGCCGATCACGTTGGCCAGGCCGCGGAAGATGAAGATGCCGAGGCCGACGGCGACGGACAGCACGGGAAACAGGAACCAGTCCTCGGTGAACAGGTCGATGAAGAATTCGATGCCGATCACCCGGAACAATTCGCCCCAAAGCATCATGATTCCGAACACGCCGAGCGTGAGCGCCCAGGACAGCGCCGCAACGAGGGCGTTGCGCCAGGAGTCGGAAAACACTTCGGCATAGTCCGGCACCCTGCCGAGGACCGCGGGCCGGAGAAAAAGCAGGGCGAGGAAGCAGCCCAGGATCAGCGGCAGGATGAAGGTGGCGATGATCGAATCGGGCGGAAATTCGCCGAACGGCGTTACCTGCCGGCCGATGTAAATCCCGAGCAGCGCCAGCAGCGCTGCGAACAGGGCGACGTACATCGCGGCCTTGCGCTGGTTTCGATCTTCCAGGCCGAGCAGCAACAACAACGGCAGGGCTACGGCAATCGTCCAGAGCGGGAAATTCGCCATCGGGGTCTGACTCGGCCAGACCTGGTTTTCCGCCGCGCGCCAAAGCGCGAACAGGGCGAAACCCTGCGCCAGCGAGATCAGCAGCATCAGGGCCAGCCGCGGGCGGACCGAAATTTGCGTCTGGTCATTCATATTCACGCCTCCCGATTTCGGCAAGCGGCGCCCCGGCGGATTTGCCCCGGATCAGGGCGCTACGGGATCAAACCTCTGTATGCGCCGACCTTCCTGCTCCGCGACATAGACATTGCCGCGCGAGTCCACGCCAATGCCGTGAGGGAGTTCGAACTGCCCCGGATAACGCCCCGGCCCCCCGCCGAAACTTGCCAGCCTTGCGCCGGTTTCGCGGTCGATCACATCGACCGTGACACTGTTCTGATTGACCACGTAAATGTGGCGTTGTTCCTGATCCGGGGAAAAATCGAGCACGACGGCGGTGCCGCGGGCGCCACCGGCGCGTCCCGCGGGATCGGTCATGGGTGTGAATCCGACCGGAATGTGCCGCTGGAAATCTCCCCCGCGGTCGAATACCTGGATCCGGTCGGCGCGGCGGTCGCAGACGTAGACGAACCCGTCGTCGGAAACACGGATGCAATGCGGCAGTTCGACGATGTCTTCTTCGCCGGGTTCCCGCCGCAAGCGCCATTGCCGCAGAAAATTGCCCTCGCGGTCTAGCACGGCGATGCGGGCATTGCCGCCGGGCAACTCACCGTCGGCGACATAAATTGTCCCTTCGCTGTCGGTGTCGATGGCCGACGGCAGGAAGAACCGCGCGCGGCCTGCGTTCAGCGGCTCGCCCCGACGCGTGCCGTCGGATGAATCGAAGCGCCCGGATTCACCCACCTGCAACAGCAGGCTGCCGTCGGAAGGGTCGTATTTCTGGATATGGCCCGTGGCCGCGGCTATGATCCAGAGATTGCCGTCGGCGTCCGCGTGGCAATCGTGCAGGCGGCCGCCGAGCAGGTCCGGGTCGCCCCAGCCGCGCACGACTTCGCCCGCGGGATTCAGTTCGATGATCGGCGGGGCGAGCTGCGCGCCGTCGAGATCGTCTTCGACCACGTTCTGCCGGTTGAGCAGGTAGACATGGTCGCGCGCGTCGACGCACATGCCGCCTAGGCCGCCGGTGAGCCAGTTGTCGCCGAGCGGCAGTTGCGGCCAGTCCGGATTGACCCGGAATTCAAGCGGCTGCGCCAAAGCGCAGGCTCCGGCGACCGACAACAGGAGGCTCAGCGGGAAAGCGACGCCTCGCCGCGGAGCAAATGGCGTTTTCGCTTCAGTCATCGTTTTTTCGCTTCGGCGTCAATTCGGATACTCCTTTTTGCAGCGCCTTGCCTGTTTCACGAGACGCCGGGAAGCGGCACCTCGTCGCTTTCAACGGCCCTGGCCCTTGTGAAAGCGGCTGCCGGTTCGGCGGTCCGCACCTGTTCCAGCCAGAACACGCCGTCGTATGGACGGCTGTTGCCGCGCGTGCCGACGAAATCCATGTCGCCGTCGCCGTCCATGTCGCGGGCGACGAATTTGTCGAACATGCCGCGCTTGCGCCGGGAAATATCGTGCCGGATCCACGCCTCCCTGGCGTCGCCGGGATTCTCGAACCAGCCGATGCGGCCGAGGGGATCGTTGATGTCGACATCGCCGTCGCCGGTGCGAAGACCGCGGCTGTAACTGCCGACCATGACGTCGAGGTCGCCGTCGCCGTCGATATCGGCGACTTCCATTCCGGTCACGCTGTCGGGAACGAAACCGCCGATGCGGAAAGCGTTCCAGGCGTCGCCCGTGCGCGCGGGCTGTTCGATCCACGACAGGCCGCGGCCGGCCGCGCCGACGATATCCAGGCGGCCGTCGCCGCTGAGATCGGCGTATTCCAGGTTGAAGCCGGCCATGGCGGGGCCGTTGATGCCGATCGCGTGTTCCGCGAATTCCAACCCGCCGTTCCCCAAGTTCTCGAAGAACACCAGCCGGCTTTCGCCCCGGGTTCCGACCACGATGTCGAGGTCGCCGTCGCCGTCGAGATCCACCGGCTCGGCGTTTTGCGGAATGCTGTAATTGCCGAGCACGCGGCGTTGCCAGGAATCGCCGTCGAGCGGATCGCCGTCGAGCTTGAAGAGTTCAACCGGCGTGGAGCGGGCATAATCTTCCGGACCCGGCGTTTGGGCGCCCTTGTTCGGGGCGGTGACCTCGGGTATGCCGTCGCCGTCGAGGTCGGCGGCGAAAACGCGGATGTACGAGCCGCGGTCCCGGGTCATCGGCAATATCAGCCGCCGCCAATGCTCTTCGCGGGCGCCTGGGCCGGGATTCTGCAAATAGATGATGTGGGAAAGTTCAGCCGCCGCAAGCACGTCGAGATATCCGTCGCCGTTCATGTCGGCGAGCGCGGCGTCCTCGGGCGCTGGCGCGTCCCCGCCTTCGGCGATGGTGATGTTGGTCCAGCGATCCGGCGATTCGGATGCGAAAGCGATGCGCACATGGCCCGCGGCCGGCGCCACGAAACCGGGGACGAATCGCGTCGAATCGTACTCGGCGTCGGATTCATGGACCGAAACCACGTCCTCGTAACCGTCCTTGTCCAAATCGCCCATGACCAGGCCGTCGCTGCCGCTGAAAGGCACGCCGGTGACTGCGGAATCGTCGATGATGTGCTCGCGCCAGCTTATGAAGCTGCCGTCGGCGGCCCTGGCGCGCGTGGGCGTATCGCCGACCGTGGTCTGGGCCGAGGCTGCGCCGGCCGCGGTCAGCGTTGCGGCGGCAATGCAAACAGGTAACTTCAACATCGCAAACTCCCGGTTTTGGCCGGATGTTATCAGAAGTCGCGGATTCTTCTTCGGCGGCTTGAATCCTGGCGGACAGCCTTTATCATACGCCTCTGTTTTTTCCCCAGGAGTTTCCCATGAGCGAGAATATCGTTCACGTATCCGACGCCAGTTTCGAACAGGATGTATTGCAAGCCGAAGGTCCCGTGCTCGTGGACTTCTGGGCGGAATGGTGCGGCCCCTGCAAGATGATCGCGCCGGTGCTCGAAGAACTGGCCGACGATTACCAGGGCAAGTTGAAAGTCTGCAAGATGGACGTGGACGCGAATACCGAAACCGCGCCCCGCTATGGCATCCGCGGCATCCCGACCCTTATCGTATTCAACAACGGCGATGTGGCCGGCACCAAGGTCGGCGCCATGTCCAAATCGCAATTATCGGCCTTTGTCGACGGTCTGATCTGAACTTCACGCGAACGCGGATCGGACCTCAAGCGGCGAGGGAACGATCCGCGCCGTTCGAAGTGTCACAAGAGCCGCGAAGGATTTCCTCTGCCAATTCTTCGGCAACCGATGCGGTGGAAACCCGCCGCTCACCGGAAAGCCTGAGCACTTCCGCGAGCGTGGTTTCGATACGCCCGATATGCGCGACCCTGACGCTCTCGGCGGAACGCTGGCGCTGGTGGTGCGCTTCGATGATGCCGCCGGCGTTGACCAGGAAATCCGGGCAGTAGAGAACGCCAAGTTCCCGCAGTCGTTCGCCGTCCGCCGGAGTGGCCAGTTGATTGTTGGCGGCGCCGCAGACGATGCCGGCGCGCAGCCTGGGAATGCTCCCGGCGTTCCAGATCGCCCCCATGGCGCAAGGCGCGACGACATCCACCGGCAGGAACAGCACTTCGTCGCTACCCGCCGGTCGCACGCCGAGTTCCGCGGCGGCGCGCCCGATGTTGGCGGCATTGATATCGGCGCCATAAACCGTGGCGCCGTCTTCGACCAGCAAACGCGCGAGTCTGAAACCGACATGACCGAGCCCCTGTATCGATACCGCGAGCCCGTTGAGGCTGCCTTTTCCATGCCGATGGCGGACCGCCGCGCGGATGCCGAGGAACACGCCCCAGGCCGTGCTCGGCGAGGGGTCTCCGCCATGCTCGTTGTCGTCCAGGCCGGCGACATATGGCGTTCTCCGGGCCATCGCGCGGATGTCCGCGACACTGGTGCCGACGTCTTCGGCCGTGATGTAACGACCGCCGAGGGAATGCACGAAATCTCCCATGGCTTCGAGCAGCGCCGGGGTTTTCCGCGTGCGGGGGTCGCCGATGATGACGGACTTGCCGCCGCCGAACGGCAGGCCCGCGAGAGCGGATTTGTACGTCATTCCCCTGGATAGCCGCAACACGTCAAGCAGAGCGTCTTCGTCGCTGCCATAGGGGTACATGCGGCAGCCGCCGACGGCCGGCCCGAGGGCGCTGCTATGCACGGCGATAATCGCCTTCAGACCGCTTCGGCGGTCATTGTGAAAAGCGACCAGTTCATGTTCGCTGAAAGACGGATTGGAAAAGACGCTCATCCGGAACTCCTGCACCATGTCTTAAAGGACGCATATTTTCTCGAAAAAGCCGCAGAAAATTTATTTGATTTAGTTGAGAATTTGCCTATTTTTGGGATAAATTATCCGAATACTCGACAAAACAGGAATAATTATGCCTGTCGAACTCGACAAGTACGATCGGGCCATCGTCAAATTGATCCAGGCGGACGCCACATTGAGCACGGCGGCCATCGCCGAGCGGGTGAATCTTTCGCAATCGCCGTGCTGGCGCCGCATCAACCGGCTTGAGCAATCCGGCCTGATCAGGGGCCGCGTAGCCTTGCTCGACCGCAACGCCCTCGGCCTCGACGTGGTCGTGTTCGCAACCGTCAATCTGACCTCCACGGGACGCCAGAACCTGATCGCATTCGAGCGGGAAATCACCGGCCACGAAGAAATCGTCGAGTGCTATACCATGGCCGGCATCTGGGATTACATGCTGAAAATCGTCACCCGCGATATTCGCCACTACGAACATTTCATGCGCAACACGCTTGCCGCCAGCCCGCTGATCCGCGAACTGCACTCGCACATGGCCGTAACCGAAATCAAAAACGTCACCGAACTCCCGCTCGGCGACCGACTCGCCGCCCGGCAATGAAAAGCCGTCATTCCGAGCCCGCACGTCCTGAGCCGCCAGACGGCGGCGGTGAGACAGCGACAGCGAGTTGTTATCTACGGAACTTTGCATTACACTGCGCCCCAAAACCTTGGCGTTCAAACGCGGCCACAGGTATATGCGCAGGGTTTCCCCTGCCCGACAAACTCACTGAATTCAATCTCGTCCCGGTTCGCCGGTTCGAACCCAGTTACAAATTCCATCCCGCAAGCCCCGCCGGATCAAAACGGTAAATCCTCCATGAATCTGACAGAACTCAAACAGAAACCGATAGCCGAACTGCTCGACACCGCCCATGAAATGGGGCTCGACAACGTGGCGCGAACGCGCAAGCAGGACATCATCTTCTTCCTGCTCAAGCGGCACGCCCGCAACGGCGAGGACATCTACGGCGACGGCGTTCTCGAAATATTGCAGGACGGTTTCGGTTTTCTGCGTTCGGCCGACTCGTCCTATCTCGCCGGGCCCGACGATATCTACGTTTCGCCCAGCCAGATCAGGCGTTTCAATTTACGCACTGGCGACACGATCTCCGGCAAGATCCGGCCCCCGAAAGACGGCGAACGCTATTTCGCCTTGCTGAAGATCTCCGAAATCAACTTCAGCGTCCCCGAGACCGCAAAACACAAGATTCTTTTCGAAAACCTCACGCCGCTTTTTCCCCAGGATCGGCTCGGACTCGAAGTCGGCAACGGCAGCACCGAAGACCTCAGCGCCCGCATCATCGATCTCACCGCCCCCATCGGCAAGGGCCAGCGCGGCCTGATCGTTTCTCCGCCCAAGGCGGGCAAGACCCTGATCCTGCAGAACATCGCCCAGTCGATCACCCGCAACAATCCCGAATGCCGCCTGATCGTGCTGCTGATCGACGAGCGGCCCGAGGAAGTCACCGAAATGCAGCGTTCGGTGCGCGGCGAAGTCGTGGCGAGCACTTTCGACGAGCCGCCGACACGGCACGTGCAAGTGGCCGACATGGTCATCGAAAAGGCCAAGCGCCTTGTCGAACACAAGGAAGACGTGGTGGTTCTGCTCGACTCGATGACGCGCCTCGCTCGCGCGTACAACACCACCGTGCCGTCTTCCGGCAAGGTGCTTACCGGCGGCGTTGACGCCCACGCCCTCGAGCGGCCGAAGCGGTTTTTCGGCGCGGCGCGCAACCTCGAGGAAGGCGGCAGTCTCACGATTATCGCCACCGCCCTGATCGAAACCGGCTCGAAGATGGACGAAGTGATCTACGAGGAGTTCAAGGGCACCGGCAACATGGAACTTCACCTCGACCGCAAGATCGCCGAGAAGCGCGTGTATCCCGCGATCAACGTGCGCCGTTCGGGCACCCGCCGGGAAGACCTGCTCACCACGGAGGAGGAACTGCAGCGCATGTGGATTCTGCGCAAGCTGCTTTCCTCGATGGAAGACGTGCAGGCGACGGAGTTCATTCTCGACAAGTTGAAGAACACCAAGACCAACGAGGAATTCTTCAAGTCCATGCGGCGTTCGTAAGCAGCGGGATTCCGCACGATGTGAGTCGCCGGCGGCGACGGATCGAAGCCGCGTCATCCATCATTCGAAAGTGCGAAAATTGGCCATGGCTTTCAAGGACCTGCGTGATTTCATCGCCTTGCTCGAAGAGCGGGGCGAACTCAAGCGCATCTCCGCCGAGGTGGATCCGGCTCTCGAAGTCACCGAGATCAGCGACCGCAGCTTGCGCGCCGGCGGACCGGCCCTGCTGTTCGAGAATCCGAAAGGATCGAAGTTCCCACTGCTCGCCAACCTGTTCGGAACCACGCGCCGCATCGCCCTGGCCATGGGCCGCGAAGACCTCGAAGGCCTGCGCGAAGTCGGCAAGTTGCTCGCCTTCCTGCGCGAGCCCGCCCCGCCGAAGGACTGGAAGGACCTCTGGGAAAACCTGCCCAATTATCGCCGCGCCTTGCACGTCAGTCCGGCGCTGAAGAAGTCCGCGCCCTGCCAGGAGATCGTCGTCGAAGGCGATAATCTCGACATCGGCATGTTTCCGGTGCAGACCTGCTGGCCGGAGGACGCGGCGCCGCTCGTGACCTGGCCCCTGGTCATTACCCGCGGGCCGGAAAAGGAGCGGCAAAATCTTGGCATTTATCGCATGCAGGTGCTTGGGCGCAACAAGCTTATTATGCGCTGGCTGCCCCATCGCGGCGGCGCGCTCGATTTCCGCGACTGGAAGTCGCGCCATCCCGGGCGTCCGTTCCCGGTTTCCATTGCCCTCGGCGCCGACCCGGCGACCATACTGGCCACGGTGACGCCGGTTCCCGACACGCTTTCCGAGTACGCCTTCGCCGGTTTGCTGCGCGGCGGCAAGACCGAAGTGGTGAAATCCATCGGCAATGACTTGCAAGTGCCGGCGAGCGCGGAGATTGTGCTGGAGGGCGTCATTCACCCGGATGAATCCGCCGAGGAAGGCCCCTACGGCGATCACACGGGTTACTACAACGAGGTCGAGACTTTTCCGGTATTCACCATCGAACGCATTACCCATCGTCCCGACCCGATTTATCACAGCACTTATACCGGCAAGCCGCCCGACGAGCCGTCGATGCTCGGCGTAGCCTTGAACGAGGTGTTCGTGCCGCTGCTGCAGAAGCAATTTCCGGAGATCGTGGATTTCTGGCTGCCGCCCGAGGCCTGTTCCTACCGGGTTGCGGTGGTAAGTCTCAAGAAGCAATATCCGGGTCACGCCAAGCGCGTGATGATGGGCATGTGGTCGTTTCTGCGCCAGTTCATCTATACGAAGTTTGTAATCGTTGTGGACGACGACATCGATATCCGAAGCTGGGAAGAGGTGGTCTGGGCCATCTCCACGCGGATGGACCCGATTCGGGATACGTCGCTGATCGACAACACGCCGATCGATTACCTGGATTTCGCCTCGCCGGTGGCCGGACTCGGCTCCAAGATGGGGCTCGACGCGACGGGCAAATGGCCGGCGGAAACCGAGCGCCAGTGGGGCCGACCGATCAAAATGAGCGAGGATGTGAAAGCTCGAATCGATGCGTTGTGGCCTCTTCTTGGCCTCGATTGATTGGTGGCTCCGATGCGTCGCCGTGCAACCCCCGTCCTGTCTTTCCGCGCGAAGCAAAGCGTAGTTGCGGAATCTCCGCGGAAGTTCCGGTAAATTGGATTTTCCGTTTGCTTTGCGGCGGCATTGGCAGTAACTTGTCCCGCCCTTCCGAATCGATACCGCGAATGGTGCTCAGCGCATGAACGAACTCAGCGTTCCCAGAACCTGCTCCCGAGTTGGTTGCGCCGCCGCCGCGCTTTTCATGGCAGCGGGAACCGCGGCCCAGGATCTGCCCGAATTCGACCGGCAAACGCTGGATGACGAATTCCAGGGCGGCTATGGCGTCGATTTCGCCG
The DNA here is from genome assembly GCA_963664805.2 of Pseudomonadales bacterium. GTDB lineage: Bacteria > Pseudomonadota > Gammaproteobacteria > Pseudomonadales > Pseudohongiellaceae > UBA9145. The sequence continues at coordinate 2,585,343 of OY761612.1, forward strand.
ATATCGACGGCGACGGCCGAACCGACCTCGTCGCCTGGGCGACAAACCCGGGGCAACTGGCCTGGTTCCGCAATCCCGATTGGGACAAATTCGCCGTCACTTCGGCCATGCGGGGCAATATCGACAGCGCCCCGCTCGACATCGACGGCGACGGCGACATGGATCTGGTGCTGGCGCACGATTTCAGCCTCGGCAATTCCACCGGCGGCGGCGTGCTTCACTGGCTGGAGAATCCGGGCGATCCCATGGCGAACCAGGAATGGCGGGCGCACTACATCGACGAGATTCCGACATCCCATCGCGTCCATTGGGCCGATGTGAACGGCGACGGCCGGCGGGAACTGGTGAATCTGCCGATTATCGGCATCGGCGCGAGCGGGCCGCTTTACGATGTCGGCCTGCAATTGAAATCCTACCTCGTGCCGGAAGATTTGACCGTGGAGAGCTGGAATGGCGTCGTGCTCGACGACAGTTTGGAGATGTCGCACGGCATGAGCAGCGTCGACTGGGACGGAGACGGCCGTGAGGACCTGCTCACCGCGAGTTTCGGCGGCGTGCATCTGTTCCAGCTCGCGACCAATGGGCGGGCGGTGTCGAAAACCCGGGTCGGCGAGGGCTTGCAAGGCCCGGAGCGGCCCGGCATCGGCTCGAGTGAAGTCGGCGTCGGCAGCTTCCCAGGCGGGCGTTATGTCGCCGCGGTCGAGCCCTGGCACGGCAACCAGGTGGTGGTCTACCAGGGTGGCGAGTTCCCCTGGAACCGATTCGAAATCGATGACGGTCTCGCCGGCGGCCACGCGCTGGTCACGGCCGACCTCGACAACGACGGGGTCGACGAAATCATTGCCGGCGGCCGCGCGGAGCCGCATCAACTGGCGATTTACCAATACGACGACCGCGCGGAGCGTTGGCGCCGGCAGGATCTGGATACCGGGGTGGCGGTATCCGGCCTTGCGGCGGCTGATGTGGACGGCGACGGCGATATTGATCTGGCCGCGATCGGCTCGGCCACCCGCAATGTCGTCGTCTATCTGAACCTGGGGCGCTGATTCAGCTCCGGCCTGAACGAGGGGATTCCGGGAATCCGCAAGATCGCATGCAAAACCAAGCCAGAAATCCCGTCGCCGGGTTTTTTCTCGCGCTGGTGGCGGCCGCCATGTGGGGGATGCTGCCGGTAACGCTGAAAGAGCTGCTGCTCGGCATGGACGCCCAGACGATCGTCTGGTACCGCTTCCTGGTTGCGACGGCGATTCTCCTGCCCTGGATGGTGTGGCTGGGGCGATTGCCCGCGCCCCGGCAATTCGCCGGCGCCGCCGGCTGGTGGCTGGCGCTGGCCGCCGTGGGTCTTTGCAGCAATTATTACCTGTTCAGCATCTCGCTCAATTTCGTCAACGGCGAAACCGCGGAAGCCGTTATCCAGTTGACCACGCTGTTCCTGATTTTCGGCGGCGTGGTGTTCTACAACGAGCCGTTCACCAATGCCCAGAAAATGGGGACCGCGCTGATCGTGATCGGCCTTGCGCTGTTCTTTCACGACCGGCTGGCCGAATTGGTCGATCCGGAGAACGCGCAGGCCATCGGGGTGGTGATCGTGATCGGCTCGGCGATCGGCTGGACGACCTATGCGCTGATACAGAAGAAACTGAACGCCGTCTTCAGTTCCGCGCAGATTCTGCTGGCCATCTACGTCTTTTCTACGCTCGTGCTGCTGCCCGTCATCAACCCCGGCTCGCTTTTCGGCCTGAGCACTCTGCAATTCGGCCTGCTCGCGTTCGCCAGCCTGAATACCGTGGTCGCCTACGGCTGTTTCGCCGAAGCGCTCAAATTGTGGGACGCCTCGAAGGTCAGCGCCGTGCTTGCCCTCGCCCCGCTTTTCACCATCGGTTCATTGAGACTCGTGGTTTTCGTGAATCCCGATTACGCCTTCTCGGACCGGCTCGGCTGGATTTCCATCGGTGGCGCGGTCCTGCTCGTGATCGGTTCCGCGATGACCGCCATCGTGCCCAGGGCCAGGGGCGACGAGGTTCCCGCGCGTATCGCCACTCCCCACGCGGACTAGACCCCGGCCCGGACTTGCCGTAAGGTTGCCGCACGGGGCCACAGCAACGGTGACCGGGAAATCTGACCGCCCCGATGTGCGAGGCCGCGGTCGATCTGCAGGGGCGACGCATGCGCCGCCCGCGATAATTCGAGGAGTTTTCCGAGTGAATCAGCCACCGTCCAAAAGAAGCAGGCTCGCATCGTTCGCATTGTGGGCAGGTGTGATCGCAATCGTTCTGCCGGTGCTCGGCGGGCTTGGCACTCGCCTCGGCATATGGTTTTATGGCGTCGGCGTGCTGCTTGTGCCCTTGGGTCTGCTGTCGGGAATTTCGGGTTTGGCGCTGGGGCTCATTGCCTTGCTGCGGCAGCGCAAGGCGGGAGAGTCGCCGGCGCTCGCGGCCTCCGGGACAGGCTTGTCGGCGCTGGGCACTCTCTATCTCGGCGGCGTGGTACTGTCGGGATTCATTGTGCCGGCGATTCACAACATCAGCACGGACATCGAGGATCCGCCCGAGTTCACCATGGCCGCCTCGCTGCGCGGCGAAGGCGCCAACCCCCTGTTCTACGACAGCGAAACGATCGGTCCCGTACAGCGCGAAGGATATCCCGACCTCGGGCCGCTGGAAATCGACATGCCGCGTGACCAGGCGTACGAACTCGTGCGCGGCGTTCTCGTCGACATGGGCCTGGAACTCGTGCGCGAGGCGCCAGAAGAGGGAGAAATCGAGGCCGTGGCGACTACTTTCTGGTTCGGTTTCAAGGACGATCTCGTGGTCAGGCTGCGCGAAACCGATGCCGGCGCGCGCATGGATGTCCGCTCGGTCTCGCGAGTCGGCATCGGCGATCTCGGCGCCAACGCCGAACGCATTTTCGAGATCATCGGCCGGGTTGAGAGCGCGCGCTAATCCCGCGCTCCCGCCACCGTCATTCCGCGCGCGAAGCTGGCGCTTCGCAAACTCCTGTCCCCACCCCCCGGAGGGGGAGTGCTCAACCCACCCGCGGGCGCACGAATCGAAGCCAGCACCGTGGTCGGCACGAGCACGGCGGCCAACCCACCCGCGGGCGTGCGGAATCGAATACTCTCCCTCTGGGAGAGTCAAAACCGCGAAGCGGTTTTGGTGAGGGCGCATCGCAGCCGCACCCGGCCAAGTGAAAACCGCCGTCCAAAAGCCCGTCGTCTTGACCCAAACCGCAAGCTCTGAAAAGATCGAAACTTCCCAAAGACACACACCCGAACATCCGGAGTGATCGCCATGAGGAATCTGCCGCGCCAGCTTGTTTTCCTTTTCCTGCTGCTTCCGGCGACATTGTTCGCCGGTGTCGACCGCATCGAGATCACCAGCCGCGAAACGCTGGACAGCGACCGGCACGATTTCACTTACGAGGTGGTCGAAGGCGTGCTGTATCTGAGCCTCGATCCCGGGCACCCGGCCAACGCCATGATCACCGACATCGCCTACGCGCCGCGCAACGGCGACGGGATGGTGGAATATTCGGCGGATTTCAGGGTGCTGGCGCCCTCCGCCGACATCGCCAACGGCGGCCTGCTGTACAACGTCAACAACCGGGGCGGCTCACGGGTGGCGCCGGAAATTTCCTTCGATCATCCGTTGACCGAACTCGGTTTCACTTATCTCGTCACCGGCTGGATCAACGAGATCACGCCCGGACCGGGCCGCCTGCGCCTGCACGCGCCGGTCGTCGGCTCGGCGGACGACCCCATTACCGGCGATGTGCGCTACGAAGTCATCGTCAACAGCCCGGCGGACGAGGTAAATATCGCCGGCGGCGGACATCTGTCCTATGCGCCGACCGGGCGCGGCCTGCGCGAGGCGAGCCTGACCCGGCGGCAATACCAGCTCGATGCGCGCGTGCCGATCGAGCGTTCGAGTTTCGAATTGACCGTCGTCGACGAGCCGGACAGCAGCCAGCCCGTCGTGAATCTCGCGCTCGACGGCGGCTTCGAGCCCGGCATGATCTACGAACTGATCTACGAGGCCCGCGATCCCGTGCTGGCCGGTGCCGGCATGGCGGCGATCCGCGACCTCGTTTCGCTCATGCGCTATGGCGGCCTAGGAGGAGAAGCCGAGGAGCAACTCGCGCAACTCGGCCTGTCCGACATCGAGCATACCGTCGCCTGGGGCAACTCCCAGAGCGGGCGGCTACTGCGGCAATTCATGTACGACGGCTTCAACGCCGACCTCGAATCGCGCAAGGTTTTCGACGGCGTCATCCCGGTGATCGCCGGCGGCGGTTACGGCATGTTCAACAATCGCTTCGCCATGCCGACCCGCACCAACGGCCAGCATTCCAACCACCTGTATCCGAACGACCTGTTCCCCTTCACCTACGGCGAAAGCACCGACCCCTGGACCGGCCGCAACGACGGCATCCTGCGCCGGGCCCGGGCGAGCGGCGCGGTGCCGATGGTGTTCCACGTTCAGACTTCCAACGAATACTGGGTGCGCGCGGGCTCCCTGCCGCATACCACGCCCGACGGCAGCGAAGACGCCTATATCCCGCCGAACGTGCGCTTCTATACCATCGGCGGCTCCCAGCACGGCTCGGGCAACGGCGTGCCGCGGGAGGATGCGAACACGCAATTGCCGCGCAATCCGAACTTGTGGGCGCCGATAGCCGACTCGCTGCTCGCCGCGATGTATCGCTGGGTGGCGGAGGGAGTGGAGCCGCCCGAGTCGCGCTATCCGCGCATCGCCGACGGCACGCTGGCGCCTTCCCACGTCGACGGCCGCATCAATCGCGCGGTCTGGACGCCGTTGCGCGGCGTGAACCATCCCGCGGCGCTCTACCGCCCGGCCCATGCCGACTATGGCTCTCGCTGGAACAGCGAACGCATTGTCGACCGACACCCCGAGTCTTCCGACCATTTGTACGGCGCCCTGGCGCCGGCGGTGAACGCCGACAACAACGACTTCGCCGAAAGCACCGTGCTGCCGCCCCTGACGGCAGTACCCCTGGCAACCTTCACGCCGTGGAACCTCCGCGCCCCCGCAACCGGCGCCGAACTTTCCCTTGCCCGGCTGGCAGGCGGCTACATCCCGTTCCCGGCGAATACCGCCGTCGCGGTGCAGTCCGGTGACCCGCGCAACTCGGTCGCGGGCCTCTACCAGTCTTTCGAAGACTACCTGCAAAAATACGAAGCAGCCACCGACAAACTCATCAGCGAAGGCTACCTCCTCCCCGGCTTCAAAGATGCCTACATGGACATAGCCCGCGCCAACGAGGAGCTGTTCGAATAGCAACTCCGGCCCATTGGCCGGTCGAGGATTGGACAAAGAATTTCTATGGATGCGAGCTGACTGCCCGCGTTGTCCACTGCGGTGATTTCGTTACCATGATGCGCGCTGTTGCACGCAGCCAGCGCAGAGCCACTTCGAGTTGCGCGTCTCCCGATGTGTCCGCTGCATTGATCCCCGTCTCGAAGTGCTTGTCCAGCGTGACGAACGGGTCGCCGGGCTCACCTTGCAAAATGTATGCTGCAAGCGTCTCCGTGCACTTCGCCCAGTTGTATAGTGTCATCAGGCGCAGAGCGATTCTGCGGTTCGACGCTTTCGAACCATCCCGCAGAAGACGCGCTTCGTAAACGTTCTGATCGTCTCTTAGGCTGACAATTATTTTGCCGATGCTTTTCAGATCGTCCCGGCCCCGATTGCGGAAAAGCCGAATCCAGCAATCGAATAGTCTGTACAGGAGTATGTGATCCCATCCAGCGTCTTTCTCGCTCGGCGCATTCAAGATGTCGTCTCCCTGTTCCCCATACCAGTGAAGCAGGTCAGACAAACGACTACCGCAACAGGCAATCGCGGAGAGTCGAAACACGAAGAACAGGCGATCATGAGTCTCTTCCGGGACAGGTAGTAGGCGGAGAATATTGAAAGCTCTGAACGATGCCGCCACAGCTTGATCTCGCAGAAGCCGATTGTTTGCAGTCGGGCGACTCAATTCGCCGAGTCCCTCGATAGCCGCCAACTCAAAGGCGAGCGCGACGTGACTCAAGAAGGCTACATCCTCCGCGTTCTCCACAACCGAGAAACAGACCTGCTTTCCCTCCGCCCGTCGCGCAAGGCGTTGATCGACGATAATTTCCGCACGCTCAAGCTCGTCTGCACCGATGGCTGCGACCGCCCAATGCTTGTTTAACGTCTCCAGTGCTGTATTGGACAGACTCATAGTCGTTCCGCTTCATCCCGCCGCCTAGATCGGCCACGCCCACGAATTTGAAGATTGTAAACTGATCCTGGCCGATGCGCGAAACTTTAGGCGTACCGCGTTCACTCATCTGTCAATGGCGACAAGGTGTCGTTGCTCTCTTTTGACTCTTATCTCAAAATAAGGTTGATTTCCAATCAGCCCACCCCAATATCTAGTAGCTGGGTGTATGTGGGTTTACCGTCACGGACGCTGATAACTCAATTAATGGGTAGTTTCTGGTATGCCGGAATCAAAATCACATCGTAGAGCGAAAAACCGGGCCGCTGGTCGTGGAGGAAGAACTGAAGTTCGTTTGCGGGGAAACAGGCGCCTCGACGCGCTCACAAAAGGTGGTGGACGAGCCACTGAAGTTGAGAGGAGCGGCACTGCTGCTGGTTTGAATGCGGCCGCAAAGCGCCTCAGGAGTAGTGGCGCAAAGCAAAAGGTGCTTCAAGTACCCCAACCGGACATGGGAGCAGCGGCAAAGGCGCTGCGCAACGCGAAAACAAGTGGGACGGTGAAAAACATGACCGGCACGAGACGTCTGCGCGTTCGTAAACCCAATAACCGAAGATGACGCTTGCGACTCAGGTCAAGAGGTTGTCTCATTTCTGAGTTCCTAGGCGTTGCCATTCTGCGACGCGGAGTTACGCCTTAGCGCCCTTATCCGGATTGCAGCAAGGCGGTGGCGGTGTGGAACAGCGTTAGGACATAAAGCCTTAACTACTCGAAAACAAAAAACTTCGAATGACATTATTTGACGGATATATCGCCGTAGATTGGTCCGCCAACAGCAAGCCGAAGCGGGGAAAGGACAGTATCTGGATTGCTGCTTCAGGATGGTGGCAAATGGACAGACCAATAAATATGGCAACCCGCGCCAAGACAATACGTCTTATCGAGTTATTGCTGCGTAAAGCGTCGTACGCTGGCCGTCGGCTGCTTTGTACACTTGATTTTCCCTTCGGTTATCCACGTGGTACTTCCACGATGATGACGGGGCAAAATAACTGGGAGGCCATCTGGTCGCGAATCGCGGAAGTCATTGAGGATGATTCAGAGAACCGAAATAATCGATTTGATGCTGCCGCTGAATTGAATGCCGAATTTGAAGGCGAGGGCCCATTTTGGGGAAATGGACTCCGATCCAGGGATATTCCTGGACTCCCCAGAAGGAAGCCTTCTGGTTGGGGAGTTAATTTACCTCCCAACCTACGCTACGCTGAAGAAATTGTTCCATCAGCACAAGAAGTATGGAAACTGTCCGGACAGGGGTGTGTCGGTTCGCAAGCCCTGACTGGAATAGCCGCTCTTCAAAAACTAAGACAGAAAGTAGACGTCCAAGTTTGGCCATTCGAAACACTTGGCAGAGGGGACGCTCACGTCTTGGCCGAAATCTACCCATCTCTTGTAGAGCCGTATTCCCATACAGTGAAGGACGCTGGTCAAGTTATGGCGATTGCCACAGCACTTCGAGTTCTGGACCAGCGAGGCGATCTTTTGGACCACCTGAGCTTTGTTCGTCAGTTGCCTGCGGCAGTTAGGGAAGAAGAGGCGGCTTTTTTAGGAATGCATGATGTCGAAAGTTTCAGAATGGCTGCCAGACAATATTCACTTCAGCAGTAAATCGATGTTGGGTGAGCGGAAATCACTAGTTGACTCAACGATCATGTTCTACGATGGCAGGATGTGTAGCGAAAACACACTCTGCAATCAAATCACCAATGAGTAATGCTTGGTCGGAGTCTCCCGGCGGCAAGCCGGTGATTTCGGCATGCGACGGATCGGCCTCGTGACCAGCCGTTGCCTCGAGCGGGTCGTGAACGATACGTAGCGTCTCCAACTCTTGCGCCACCTCGGACCTAACTTTGCCGACATTCATTTCGGCGAAACGCCCGTTCGCTTTCAATTGAAGGCGACTAAGACGACGCACCTCGCCCAATTGGTGGATATGATCTGAACCAAATACTTCAAGCCAGTTAACCGATAGCCCGTTGTCGTCCGGTCGATGAGGGCGCAGGCGAAAATCCGCTCCGTTCGCGGTGCCGTCTTCTTCCACCATGCTCGGCTTGACGTAGCGGACAATGTGATCTTGGTCTGGCAGTTCGTCTCCCTTCATTTGCCAAGTAAGGACTCCAATTCAAAGGCGTTGATTTGTCGCATTAGTCCCGCAAACGTATCCCGTCCCGATACCCTAGAAATGCGAATGTTCGCCGAACGTTGCTTAAAGATCACATATTGCAACATTCCTCCCCCAAGGAACTGCAAACCCATGTGATCGCCCGATTTGTTCTTCCAAACTGCTCGAAGGTTGCCGTTGTCAATTAGCACAAGATTTCCTTTTCTGAAGTCCGGCACAGTTTGGATAAAACGCCAAAAGTCAGCCTCTGATTCTGGATTCAGGTTGAATCCGTCCTGCATGGCATAGTCGCGCAGCGAATCGATTCTTGCGGAGTAGGCCTGAAACGGTGTGCGTCTCAGCCCGTCAATGTCGAAAACCGCAACGGAATCGCCGAAATCAAGTGTCTCGGCGGGCTGGGTCAGCCATAACGTGGCGCGAACCGAATTTCTCCATAATTGACTAACCCCAGAGCGTTGCGACCTGAACCTTGGCAAGGAACCTTGATTTCCAGCAGCACCACGAATAGCCGATTGCAACGCCTTGCCGGTTTCCGCCATTAGCGAACGAAACCCGGTATCGCTTGACAGACCACCCCATTCTTCAGTTACCGCAGTCATTCGTTGGACTCCTCCAACAGCCAGAAATCACGTTGCACGTCCTTATCGGTCAGACTCAGAAATTGATTCACTATGGCATCGTGTGCTTCATCATACCATTTGTTCAAGTGTGAAGTTGTTGCGCCGCTTGGTTGCCCAAGCGCCTTGAACTCAAGAATCAAGCGTCGAGAATCGGACGCATCGCGCGGTTCGGCAATTCTCATTGAGGTAAGCAAGTGTAAGTTAGAGTTAATCTCCCAATCGTACATGCACGCAAAATCATGTGCGATGCTATTCTTTACTCCGCATTCCGGTATTTTGAAGGAAGGAATCAGTTTGGAAGTATCCTGTGGTCCCCGCCAGTATTCGCACGATTCGATTACATCTACATAGGTCAATTCACAGAGTCCGATTCCAACTTCTGGAATCTTGATTTCCTCACGCAGAAACTGCTTGAACATCTCCAAATTCCTATCAAAACTAGGTTTTAATTGCTCATGGAAGTGGGGATACTCATTTTCCCGCTTACGCCAATTCAAAAAGTAGGCATTGTTCTGAACTTGAACCAAGTTAACTTCGTCATCCGAGACAAACCAGAATCGAGGCATATAGGGATACCCATCTCCCCCGAATGCCGGAGGCACGTGGCCGTGAACACCTATCGAAAGCGGGTCTCTCTGTTCCACCTTCGGAAACTCGTTGCGCAGCCGCGACCAAAGCAGGCCAATGTGCTCACTTCTGAACGGTATCAGCGGAGGATCAAAATATACGCCGATGGCCAGTTCATTGATCGGCGGATTCTTAAATCGTACCTTCATGATTGACTCCTATGGCTAAACAATCGAGTGTCATCAAGATTTAGTCCCTATAAGCACAGTGTGAAAATCCCAATGTGTTACGCTGCTTTCTGAAACGTTAGTATCACCTCTCGGCGTAACCGTTTACCAAGCGCTGCCGCGTCTTGTTGTTTTGATGGCGGGGGCAGGTATCTGCGATTTGCCGGTAACTCTCGGGAACTACGGTCAATGCATCGAAGCCCCGCAGTGCTGGCAACTGCTTCCACGATCTTGGAATTGCGGATAAAAGTACCTCGCACAGTATTCTCGCCAACCACGTATACTGCCCTACCGTCGCTAGCGAGAACCCGAGAGATTTCGCAAACAGCGCCCCGCATGTCGTAGATGTACCGAGCAAGCATCGCTTCCTGTCTTGCCTGTAGCGCGGGTTGCGGCTTCAGATCAGACAAAATTCCTTGGATTCCTTTGTCATCGCGCGCGTCCATTCCTACTTCGGTGCCAACCGTCATGGATCTGAGGCGGCGAATCTCGCCGATGGAGTATCCCATCCAAATCAGAGAAAACTTACTACACCTTAAGTAGTCGATTGCGTTTAGATACGGAGGAGACGTGATAACCAAGTCGATTGAGCTGTCAAGGAGGTCAAGATGCCGTGCATCCCCTTCATGGACTTTTGTTGCGGGACCGTGACCTTGACTGCTAGCGTCAATGCAGTTCTTGGTGACGCGACTTACAGCGGACAAAAACTTGCGGAAAGGCTTCGTTGGCGCACGTTTGAATTTTCGATGTGGACGGCTATGTGACAGATCCATTGCCAAAGATGCTCCAGACTGCTTACTGATAATAAGACGGGAGAAGGCGCACCATAGCGCTTCACGGATCGTTCTGTCTGTAGTCCGCTCAATGGCCACTGCGAGCGAAGCAAGTTGTCTCCGCGCGTAGTCATCAAACCAGTACCTCGTAAACTGGCGAGTTTCGGAGTCTGCGTTCCTGGGATATGCATCCCGCGTCGGTAACGAGTTAAAAACACTGCGGGCGTGTTCTAGAGCAGCGACGGCCGCATGATTAACGGCTTCTACGTCGATTGCCGTCGTCCAAACTCTTGCAATAAGCACCGCAAGCGGATCCAGATCGACTCCGACAGCTTTGTGCCCCTTGGAGTGCGCGACTGCCAATACGGTGCCGGACCCCGACATTGGATCGAGAATGCGAAGCGGTTTGCGGCATTCCGCGATCACGTCAAGCGCTAGTCCTGGCGCCATTCGAGCGGGGAACGGGTGAACCGAGTCCCGTCCCAGAATTTCATAGACACTCTTTTCGCGCCACGTGGTCATCTGATCTTGGCCCTTATTCATCGTTCATCCGGCGGATATTCCTGTATGGTGACCTCTATGGCGGCGATTACGTTCCGCACTCTGATCGAGTTCTCGACCGTACTGGAGCTCGCGAACATGGCGCCGGGAGCCATTTGCGCCATTCCCCTGCACAGCTCGAAGAGTTCCTCATCCGTCTCGTACTCTACAGGAGGCACCAAATGCGAGAGAGCAACCCGAAGAGCCTCTTCCGGGACAGGCAGGAGGCGGAGAATGTCGAAAGTCTGGAGCGAAGCTGCAATGGCTTGATCCCGCAATTTCCGGTTCTCTCCGGTCGGGCGACCCAACTCGCCGGTCCCCTCGATGGCCGCCAACTCAAAGGCGAGCGCAACGTGCTCCAAGAAGGGTACGTCCTCCGCTTTCTCCGCAACCGAGAAGCTGATCTGCTTTCCCGCCGCCCGCCGTGCAAGGAGTTGACGGACGACAATTTCCGCACGCTCAAGCTCGTCTGCACCGATGGCTGCGACCGCCCAATGTTCGTTCAACGCCTCCAATGCCGTATTGGATAGACTCATAGATGTTTCCTTTCGCTCGCCACATTACTCGGGAATGCTCGCAAATTCGAAAATTGCAAGCTGGCCCTTGTCTACGCACGAAGTTTACAGTGCGACACATCCACGCATCTGCCATCATTTTTTTGTCATCTCTCTGAGCCATTCCGACTCGTCAACGGGTACGCGGGACAGTTTCTCCGCAAAGTTCTGCGCAATCCGCTGAGCGTATTCGGCCCTGAGTTCGCCTCGCCATGCGTAGCGCTCGCCGCAAGTGTCTGTGAACTCGAATTCGCCATCGGATTCTCGCTTGATCCCAACAACCTCTTGCCTTTCCTCTGACGGATTGAAGCTCTGGACAATTAATGAGGCAGACTCCAACTCTACGCTCATTCTGCGAAATTCGTTGCCGAGCCTAATTACGAGTTGGGTTCTCCATTTTTTCTGGGGTTCAATCAGCGGCAGGAAAATGAACGAAGTCTCCCCTTTCAGTCTGACGCTGTCGCATCGGGGCCTCATACAAATCAGATGCCTTTCGTTGCCATCTTCCAGCATTGTGACAACAGACCCCAGCCAAAGCGTAGGCGCAGGTGCTTTGTAAACCGTGCGGAAGCTCATGATCCAGGCCAATCGCTCATCTAGATCAATGGCTCCAGGCTGCGCGAAGCTTGCGGATAGAAATTCAAAAGCCTTTTTCTTGAAGTTATTCGAGAATGCCTCGATTGTTTCCAAACCCTCGGTTACCAACTTTATCGTCTGTGCCATGTCGAGCTGTTTATCGCCAATCTCAAAGCTGTCCCTTCCATCGTTTCGTATCCAAAACTCCGCTGCTTGCTTGCCTGCGGGAGATGCCGCTGCAACAGCTTCATCCGCTAGACCCCGCAACTCCTCTGCGACGTGGGCCACAATCTGACGCTCCGCCTCTTCGGGACTGGAAAGACACGCCATATGAGCAAGAAACGCTGGATCAAGTTCCGCGCTGAACTGGTTCAAAACCCTGTGCGCACCCTCTCGCACCGCAGCCAATGAGGTAAGCGCAATGCCGGGAAGTAGTCCTTTAGTCATCAAGGCGAAGTCCTCAACCAGCCGTCCGGGAAGGTTATCTTCCGCGATGCTTCGATCCTTCAGTGGGGAAGCCAGGCTCACATCGGACTTTGCGTAGAGAACTACCCTACCATGACGATATCGAATTTCCGTTTTGGTCTCATTTCCTTCTGGCTCAAGTTCCAGTCTTTTCAATTCGGCGCAAATATCTGTACCGATATTCTCCAGCCCTTGCTCGCCAGTGTAAATCGCCACCAGCCGAAGCGAGTTCCGATCTGTTTCCGCAGTCAGCAAATCCCGCAGCAAGATCAGCGCGCGGTCTGGCTCATCATCTTGCAGGCACCAATCAAGAATCACGATATCGGCTTGCCTCATAGTTTCCTTTGCCGCGTTTGTCGGGCCAATAGCGCCGCAGATGATCCCGAGCTCGGAGAACGAGTCAATGAGCGAACCGGCATCCAGAGCGTGACTTGCCCCACGACCAGCCGGATTCTGCTCGTTTTGGCGCGATGTTCGAGTGTGCCGACCCGGTGTCACTACCTCGGCCTTTGGCCCATCATCATTCAGGGCCATGTAGGCCTCGTCATCCACGACTACCGCTGTCTGGAGAAAACGCTGTGCCAAATTGCGACTCCGAGTTGCAAACTCGTCTCCCAAACTCATCCCGTTCTCCTATGATTCCTTAACCGGCACAACGCCGAATATTGCGCCTTGGTCGCCATCAATCAGTTGCAAATCGAACCCAACCCGGCGCAAAGTTTCCCGTCCAATATGCAATCCCATCCCTCGTCCACCGGGTTTTCGGCTGAAGCCGAACTCGAATATTGCTTCCCGGTCGCGAATATCGACTCCTGGTCCGGTGTCTGAGACAAGTAGCTTGCCTCCTTTCTCGTCCAAAGTAATGCTCCGCTTACCCTTTTCCGGATTCTGTTGCGATAGCCAGAATATGGCGTTGTCCACCAGGTTCACGAAGACAGGATAGAAGTTCGACGGGAAACCTGTGATCCTGGCACTGGTGAAATCCTTTGTCGCTTTCAACGTCACATCATGCCGTGCCATACGCGCCCGGAACAACTCCTCCAGGAACTCCCGAATCTCGGAGCCGCGAATTTCCACCTCCTTTCTGTAGAGTCGCCGTTGCAGCGGTGTGAACAGCGTCAGATAGCCGTCCAGATGATCGAAGCTCGTTCGAATGCTGTCGTACAATTCACCCAATCCTTCGTTCACATCCGCCCACGCCTTTAGTCTGCGCAGACCCCTTCGAACGGTTCGTATCGTTCCCGAGAACTCATGGTTGATGATCTCGATCGCCATTCCCAACTGCGCCAACTGCGCATCGGCTTCGGCTTCCTCCTCCAGCAGGAGATTGCGCTGCTCTACCGCCATAAGTTGTTCAGATATGGAACTCTCACCCGTTATGTCGACGGCCGAAAGTTGCTCCAACACCGACCGCAACAACGCTTTCTGCTCATCCGCAACCTTGAGCACTCTGGTTTCGAGTCCATCCCTCGTTTCGACGAAAACCTCGTCAGGCATTTCCGCAAGATCGAGCCGTTGAAACTCGCTCAGCACCTCCCGCAGTTCCGACTCGACCGCTTTCATGGACCGCCCCGTCACCTCCCGCGCCTTCGAAGCGACCATGTCCGCTTCCGCCCTCACCGCCCGACCCGACTTGCCGGTGGTCTTGCGCGCTTCCTGTCCCAAGTCATCAAGCGCGGTTTCGGTTCTTACCCGACGATCCAACGACAACTCCGCTTTGCGGGCCTCTTCCCCGACAAGCTCATCAAGTAAATTCCGCGCCGGCTTGAACACGTTCTCCTGAAGCGCCACAAACTCCGAGTTGTACACTCTCCAGTCGCGAAGCGTGGCCTTGCTCAATCCGATTCGCGGACGCGAAATGCGATAACGATCTTCAAGATTCCTTATGTCCGCATTCGCCTTACGTTCGAGATCGAGGATCGTGCGCCCCGCCTGTTCTCGATCCGCCAAACTACATACTGACTGCAACTCGGAAGCCACGTGCTCCGTTAACGCCAAGGCTTCGTTCTGGGGTTCTTCGCTCTTGAGTTTGTCAAAGAAACTGTTAAGGCTGGCCTCAAATGTCCTCTTTCGCTCAATGACCTGTTTTTGTCGCCGCTTTCTTGCCTCGTCTTCTCTTGAAAGCTCGGTCTTTCGCACATCGAACGCTTCAGCATGCACTCCTTCAGAGCGGAAAAAATCCGCCGCCATCTGAAGGAAGAAGTTTTGAAGAATCGACCGGAATTGCCGATACGCCTTATTCTCTTGGAATCCCTCTCGCCCCGCTTTTTCCAGCAGGTTCCGATTCCTTTCGGCATCGATCTCAACCGCCCCGAACATCTTGCGATGAGAGAAATAGTAGTAGTAAGCACTTTTTGTTCGCCTGAATTCAATATCCAGCCAGTCGTAATCAGTGTCGCCGTAGGGCAGCACCCGAATACCATTGCGGTAAATGTACAGTCCTCCGAGTTGTTCGGTTTTGTTTCCCAATCTCGCGTGTTCTTCTTGGGGGATCGTCGAGTGCCGGCTTTCGCCCTCGAAAGCGGCGAAGTCAACGGAGAAAGGACCGCAAAGCGTACGCGCACCGCGTCCGCCACCCCAAGGAATAACGTGATCGTCGATTGTTTCTCCGTAGATTGATATCTCTCCCCGGAATTGGCCGAATTCGTCGAACGACCCACGTATCCTGTGATCCGCATTCTGAAACTCATCCGGCGTGAAGAATTCGTCCTCTTCGATCAGGTCATCGGCCAACTCGTCCGTCTTGTGGTCACGAAACGCGGTTTGGATCACGGTTTGCGTACTTGGCATCATCGTGTTGCTGAATCCAAGCAGCGCCTTTTTCAAGGGTGTGGCCTTCTTCAGGGTGACCACTTTGCTTGCTGTTGAATCACCGTCAATATCGTCAGTCAGCAGTGATGACGCTGGTTTGATGATGAAATGCGTTCCGCTGCCATTGTCGCCAAGCGATGGTTCCCGGAGATAGGAGTCGATGTGTTGCGGGTCTATGTCGAAAAGGTCCAACTGACTTAATAGTTTCTCCAATAATCGTTGCTCGATATCTCGCCCCACAGTTTCGGCGCCTTCACGAAATTCCCCAACCATCTCCGCCACGTCGCGCGCCGATGGGAGCGTCCCTTTCGAAAACGACCGCAATGGGATATCGATTTCCTCCAAATCAATCCCGGGCCATTCGAATATGCTCCAATTTAGGAAAGCCACTGTCAGGTCGGACGCTCCGTTATTGGTTTTTGCCCGCGTGAGAACCAAGAGTTGTGGCCCGATGGTCGCAATCGCGAGCCTCCCGATCCCCTTCTCCCCAAGCATTGGGCGTGATGCCTTCTCGGGATCGTTCGGCGGTCTTCGATTAGGATCAAACTTGCTTTCTGTGCCGATCGTCAGCCATCTCGTAACGAAGTCGTCCTTGCTCATCCCGATTCCGTCGTCTCTCAAGACGAAGAGACCATCCGACCGGTAGTAGTCGATTTCGACGCGATCCGCATAAGCGTCGTGCGCGTTCTTGAACAGTTCGCTAATTGCAGTCGGGATGCCCGCAATCTGCTGTCTCCCGAGCATGTCGAGCGTGCGGGCGCGCGTCTTGAAAGTCGCCATCAGGACAGTTTTCCCACATCCTTCAGATGCTCGATAAATCGCTCGCCGACCTGCATCGCCAAACGAACCGGGACGGCGTTTCCGATTTGCTTGGCCATAGACGTCACACCCCCCTCGAATACGAAATCATTCGGGAAAGTTTGGAGACAAGCCGCCTCACGAACGCTGATGGCGCGATCCTGTTCAGGGTGGCCGAAGCGCCCGTTCGAATAACTAGTGCAGCGCGTGGTCAGCCCCGACGCGGGGGCGTCCCAAGACATCCGACCGTAAACATCCGTATATCCCGAAAAATTCTTGTGACATTCAAGCTTCAGGTGCTCCGGCCAGTCGCGGTGGCCACCGCCTTCCGGAGTCGCTCTGACACGTTCCAGATTTAGCGCCGAAAGGTTTGCCGCTACATGATTCGACACTCGGCCATGCTCTTCCCCGGCACGAATCGGTGGCAGGTGAGAAATGGAATCCCGCACTGTAACGTATCGTTTGATCGGTGCGTCCGGCCCGTGCGTTTCGTCCGGCAGGCGTATCGGCCCATGGCGACTCGCAATCAGAACCAGTCGTCGACGTGTCTGCGGTATGCCGTATCTGGCCAACCTGGCAGCCCGATAGTCCATCCGGTATCCAGCAGCACCGAGGCGGCACAGAAAACTGCCGAATGGTTGACTGCCGCTATCCAGCTTTTGCAGTCCAGGTACGTTTTCCACGAACACAAGGTCTGGTTCGCAGACCTCCACCAAACGCGCGAAGTGGTCGAGCAACGGTACGCGATCATCCTTGTCGAACTCCGGTCGTTGCGTGTTCTGTTTGGTGAAGGGTTGACAAGGTGCGCAGCCGGTAAACAACACGGGGTGCGGCTTTTCGGACTCGATCCGGCTTCGAATGTCTTCGACATCCACATCCTCAATGTCCACGGACTCGAACCGGGCATCGGGAAAGTTCGCCTGGAAACTCGCCTTGGCGTCCGCGTCGTGGTCCAGCGCGAACGAGATTTCCATGCCGGCCGCCCGGAAGCCGCAGCTTGCGCCGCCGCAGCCTGAGAAAAAATCGTAAACCCGCACGGTCATTGGTCCACCATTGCTGTCCGCATGGATGCCGTTCATGAGCTTGCCCCCAAAAAACGAGACATGAGGGATTTTGTGAATTTATCGGCAACGCCTGCGGCAGACATTACGAGTTCGGACGAGGAACCCGCAGCTTCAACGAATTGGACGAACTTTCGTTGCATAACTTTATCCGGCAACATGATCAGTACCGGATAGATGCGACTTCCAGAAATAAGCGGCTGGGCCGCTTTCCCTGCATATTGGTTTAAATTCGCCATACGCAAAGCCCATTCCAAGTAGATCGTTGTTACTGGTCTTCGTATTTCCCGCACATAGAGGGCATTGTCTGTTATCCAACTCTTCGGGCGGCTCAATAGTATCGCCCCGCAATTGGCCCCCACTCTCCCTATGACAATCTTGGGTTCGTCAAACATGAAATCAGAGTGGTATCCGGCAATTCCATTGCCCCCGTAAACCGCGAAGATTCCAGGCCTCATGTGCTTCGCGGAAAGACCTCGACCACTCGATACTCTGATCACTTCGCCCAAGGGAGACAATGGCCAGCCCATCGGGTTTGTGGTCGGGTCGCCGAACATCTTGACGAACTGGGCGGGAATGAACTCCCGCAACCGCTCCTGTGCCTGCTTCCGCAGCCGCTCGATCTTTGCCGCCCAGTTCAGGATACCGACTGTTCGCCGCTGTTCTTCGAGCGGTGGGAACGGCACTGATAAAGACATGAGCGCCTTCATGTCGGTTCGCGGCATTCTGGCTCCCGCCACGGACGACATGACGTATTCGACTGTCTCATTTCGTCGCAGCAGATACCCAAGAAATTCGCGGTCAACGCCGGCCCGCGGGAGAAGGGGAACCAACTCGGTCGAACATTTGCCGGAAAATGTCGGGGTGGCGACCTTGTTTAGATACGGGCGGAGCTTCCCATATAGGACATGGCGCTCGTCGAAGCGAAAGGTTGTGCTTTTCTGGCTGCCGACACGGGTGTCGTTACCGAAGTTGATAACGCCACTTCCAGATTCGACATTCTCCACCCCCACAAAAGGTAATGACCTCGCATCCGGTTCGTCCGGCTGAAGTCCTTGCCGATCCATTTCACACAGATCCCCAAGTGGTGCTGCAGGCCAGTTCATTCCGTCATTGCCTCCCGGACGGCCTTTGCCAATCCATCGATCTCTCCCAGAATTTCTGTCTCAATGGTCCTCAATTCCTCCAGAATCTCCAACGGGTCGCGGTGCTCCACTTTCGCTTGGCTCTGTGGACGATGCCGGTTGGCGCTGAGGTTGAAGTCGGCTTCGCGAATGGCGTCCGCCTCCGCGAACCACCATTTCGCAGTCCACTCCGAATCCGCGTCGTGCCTGCACCAGTCGTCGAACCTGGCGTCCCGCTCCCTGAACGCTTCAATCAATGCGGGCAGATCGTTTTCGTCCACCGGCTGGTCGTGGTTGGCGTCGAGCTTGAAGCCGTCGTTGTCGGCGTGCAGGAACATGACTTGCCTTGTTTTGCCTCCCTTGCGGAAAACGAGCACCGAGGTCTTGACCCCGGAATAGGGGTTGAACACGCCGCCCGGCAACGAAAGCACCGCTTCCACGGTGTTGTTCTCCACCAGCCTGCGCCGAAGCTCCCTGTGGGCGCCAGTGGAGCCGAACAGCACACCTTCCGGTACCACCACGCCGCAACGCCCCCCTTCTTTCAATTGATTGATCATGTACTGTAAAAATAGTAGTTCGGTTTGCGCCGTTCGCCCAATTTTTACCTCTTCAACGATGCGGTCCTTGTCCAATCGGCCGGAAAACGGCGGATTGGCGAGGACAACATCGAATCCTTTGGCTGGAAGACCGAGTTCCGCTTTCGCGGTGCGGTCGAGCGAGCGGGTCAGCGCGTCGCGCCGCAGGATGCGCACATGGTCCAGGCCGCGCAGCGTCAGGTTCATCGTCGCAAGACGCACCATCTGCGGGTCCACGTCGGCGCCGTAAAAGGTCGCTTCCTGCAACTGTTTCACCGCATCGCGGCTCAGTGTATCGCCGAG
This sequence comes from Pseudomonadales bacterium, assembly GCA_963664805.2. Classification (GTDB taxonomy): domain Bacteria; phylum Pseudomonadota; class Gammaproteobacteria; order Pseudomonadales; family Pseudohongiellaceae; genus UBA9145. Next base: position 2,604,726 of record OY761612.1, read on the forward strand.
CCCGCGCCGGATCGTTTTGCCGTCGGCTTCGATCTCCTCGATACCGTCGGGCGAGGAATTGGCGAGCCGGATGTGGTCCCAAGCGCCGACCAGGAAACCGGCCGTGCCGGCCGCAGGATCGTAGATCGTCTCCCCGATGCGAGGATCGATCAATTGAACCAGGGCGCGGATGACATGGCGGGGCGTGCGGAACTGGCCCAACTCACCCGCCTGCCGGATTTGGCGGAGCACATGCTCGAAGAGGTCGCCCTTGGTGTCCGCGTCCACGCGGTCGAGATGCAGGTCGTTCAATTGACTGACGACTTGAGTAAGCACGGTCGGCTCGTCGATCACCAGTCTCGCGCCGTCCATGAAGTCCGTCACGCCGTTCGCCGCGAGTTCGGCGTGAAACGGGAAAACTTCCTCGCGCACCCAGTTGACCAGGCGTTCGCCGTTCAGCGCCTCCGCCCATGCGGACCAGCGAAGAAATGAGCGCGGCACTGTCCCCTTGCCCGGCTCGCGGGCGTTGCGCGGGTCGCGCAGAGCCCATTCGCCGTCGAAAACGCTTCGCCAGGCTTCCGCGCCCGGTCTTTGCGCCGCCCGCACCCTGGCCGCGTCCGCCGACTCGTACATATAGAAGTAGATCAGGAAACTGAGTTGTTCGGCGTTCTGGGCGGGGTTCGGGTAGCCGCCGCCGAATAGATAGTCGCGGATGCGGTCGATGCCGCGCCGAAGCTCGGGCGTCATGGGCATATCGTCATCCTTCCTCCATGCGGAAAAGTCTCGACCCGTTGCCGGTTACGGTCGGTCGAATACCGCGGCGTTGAATCCGGCAATCAGCCGGTCGAGGCTCTCCTCGCCTCCGAATACGCGCCGCGCCTGATTGTAACCCCCCAGCGCGGCGAAGGGGTGCTCGTCGAAAGCCCACTCGCCAAACGCTTCCATGTTCATCGCATCCGCCTTCACGCGGCTGCCGATCAGACTGGCCCAGCGCGCCTGTTCCGCGGTTAATTCTTCCTGTTCGCCCCGCCACGCCTCGAAGCGCACTCCCACTTCCGCGGCGCGGGACTCGTGCTCGGGCGAGCGGACGATTCGACCGTTCTCATCGAGAGTCAGCCAGTCGCGGCTCGCCGGATCGATGTGGTCGTTCACGTCGAGGGTCAGCAGCGCGTGCGGCTCGCTGGGCCGGCCCTTCGGCGGGCGCTCCTGAATGAAGCCACCCGAGATTTCCTCGTCATCGTCGCCGTGGAAATCGGCAACTCCCACGAAGTCGAAGATTGTAAACCCGTCCTTGCCGATATGCGAAGCTTTCCGGGTTCCTCGCCCGCGCATCTGCCGATACAGGATGGCGCTGCGGGTGAACCGCGCCATGACAAGGTTCACTACTTCCGGGCAATCGAAACCGGTATCGAGCATGTTTACGCTGACGAGGATTTTCGGAAATTCCTCTTCCTTGAAGCGCTTGATGATGGCGCTAGCGTCGGGAGCGGGACCGCCGCCGACGTCGCTCACAACGAAATCCGCATAGCGGGTGGAGGGGTGTGGCCTCTTGTCCGCGAAGTGCTGGTCGAACATCTCCGCCAGCGTTTCGGCGTGGCGCCGGGTGACCGCGAACACGATGGTCTTGCCCCAGGCGGGCCAGCGCTGAATGCCGTCGCGACCCATGAATCCTTTCTCGTGCGCGTCGCGAAACTCCCGCACCATGGCCCGATTGCGTTCCGGGATGGTGAACTTGCGTTCCAGGGCTCTCGGATCGACCATGATTTTGTCCGAACTTGAGAACAATTCCTCGAACTCTGTACGGGTCTGCTCATCCATCGCGCTCCAGTCCAGTTCGTCCCGCCCAACCTCGAATCCGCCTTCGGCAGCGGTCTTCACCGTCGTCGCCCGATAAATGCGATAGGGAACGAGATGGCCCTCCTTGATGGCTTGGCGCAGGGTGTAGCGATAAGTGGGCTCGGTAAGTTCAAAGAATCGCAACGTATCTCGTACGAACAATCCGTCTTCAGGGTCAGGCAGCTCACTGGTGTCGATCGTGCAGGGGGTGGCTGTCAGGCCAAGCTGAATGGCGTCAAAGTGCCGGAGAACACCACTCCACTTGCCGTAGATCGAACGGTGGCATTCATCGGTTATGACGAGATCGAAATAGCCGGGCGAGAGATCACCGTACTCGGCGATCATGGTTTGGAGAGTCGCGATGGTAATGCGCTTGGCGCGGTCGAAACCGCGGCCAGGCCGCAATACGTGGCAGGGGTAATCCCGCAGATGGTCGGTAAAGGCGTTCTCGGCCTGCCGTGCCAAAGCGATTCGGTCAACCAGGAACAGTACGCGGGTAACAGTGCCTGCCTCGAACAGCCGCTTGATGAATGCCGCCGCCATCCGGGTCTTGCCGGTTCCTGTCGCCATCTCGACCAGCAGCTTGCGCCGTCCAAGGGAGACTTCGGTGGAAAGTTCCTCGATGCATTCGATTTGATAGTCGCGGTCGACGATCTTCCGGTCGATGGCGACGGTCGAAAGGTCTCGGCTGACCCGACGAGCCGCAATCCGCCGCTCAAGGTCGTCTTGGGCGTAAAAACCCGCGATCTTGCGCGAATGGGCGTCCTTCTCCCGGTCCAGGAACCGCACTTCCTCGCCGTTCGACAGAAAGACAAACGGCACGTCGAGTTGTCCGGCGTAGTGCCAACCTTGATCTTGCGCCGTTATAGGATCGATACTTGCCCGCTTGGCTTCAAGCGCCGCCATGGGGCGACCCTGCCGGTCACAGAGCACATAATCGGCCAGCGTACCATCGGGAAGCACGTGCTCGAACAGCACGCTTGAACCATCCGTCAGATTCCAGCCCGCGTCCTTAAGCAGCGCATCGATCTTGACGCGTGCGAAAGCTTCGGTCTTGTTGTTCATTGATTTACTTGTGCGGGTTTCAGAGATTCAGCTAGGCATAGTCACGTCGTCGACCGTGTTCAACAGAAATCCTGTTTCAATGCAGGTGGTCTGGATATTTGTTTACGATTGCCGCCATAGCTGCGACTGCGCCTGTCTCCAGCGGCTGTATTGAAGCACCCGGATTCAATCAAGTCTACATGGACATAGCTCACGCCAATGACTCGGTGTTTGAGTGGCGTCTTCGATCCATAACCCAGCCGAAGATTGCACAAAGAAATCAGCATCACTACGATAGCGTCATGCATTCAATTCTGATTCGAAACGTCTCGCCGGCCACCTTGCGTGCTCTCAAGCGCTTGGCCCGAAGCCACCACAGGTCGCTGCAGGAGGAGTTGCGCGTGATTCTGGACCAAGCCGCCGAACTGGCGCCCGCCGACGATAATGCTAGCTCGCCTGAACTCGTAACCGTCAAGACCAAAGGATCTACATCATGGAGCCGGGAGGTAATGTATGGCGATAACGGACGGTAGCCGCATCTTGAATCGGTGACATCCGCCCTTAGGCCACCATCAAGACCTGAAGTGCCAACCAACTCACCTGTCGTCGGGGGGCGCTCCCAAGTCAAGGATCGTGGCAATGGCATCCATACAGTACGAAGGCCTAAGGCATCGTCCCGATCCGAACTGCGGCAATGAGCGTTGGGCCAGAATATGCCACGGGCCTTGGAACAAGTTGCATGGCCGGACTCGAACCGGCATCTCCTAGGCGTGTTAAGATTGGTGACATAGCTACTTGTCACCTCTGTACACTCGAACCTAGGTATCCTCTCCATTGAACGACGCAACTGTTACATTTTTGGGCTCGTAAAACCGTTTACGAAACGACATCGAATTCATCGATCGCGCTATCGAACAACGCCTCGTTCAATTTCGGGTCATCCAAACCACCGCGTGAAGGTGAGGTTATGGTGTGACCTTCTTTTGCTGAGACCAATAGGCGCAGTCGTTCCCTCAACCCATGGAAGCGGAAGCGGCGAACCATTGGGCCACCCTGCCCCTTCTGCTCTGACTTGCTCCGCACCATCAGGCTCTTTGCCTCCAAGCTACTAATGGTTCTCTCAATAGTGCGCCGACTGACGCCGATCTCGCGAGCCAATAGCGATACTCGTGGATGGGGGTATTCTTCGGTTCGCCACCAAAATCTCAGTACATGCAAAATGACGCATAACTCAGTGGCCGTGATACCCAGTTCCGCCTGATATCGAATCAGGGCATCGGGAACTTGTACGAAGCCATGATGATCCGTTGCGACGACATCGTCCCCCCACTTGCTAATTACGGACCACTTGCCGCTTGTGTTTGTGCGTATCGGTTTCATTTCTCGAAATTTAATACAACAGCATAGATAAAGCAAGCATATAAAGAGAGTTTCCGACACTAGTGGCGCAAATTAGTGACGACAGCAGAGAAATATTCAGATCGACATAGATGCCTACAATTTAACATTTTTTGCGGATGTAAGTCGGGCGAAGGAGAATCGGGAATCGACCGTGAAGGCGCAATACGTCGGTCTTGACCGATGGAAGGCTATTTGCACTTGCCCATCTGTGGGTGACATGCTCCGTGATTAAAACGTTTCCAATCTGTGAGTCGGGCCTGTTCAAGAGGTCTTCGGTAAATTGCGAAGAGGCGCTCCCGCTCGCGGCCCCGCTTGAAACCGCAATCCTACGAGGCCCGCACGTAGTCGCGTTGGCGGAGCCAGTTTACGGCGGCGAGCAGCAGGACGGCGAAGACGATTAGGAAGGTGGCGACGGCCAGGATTTCCGGGCTGATCTGTTCGCGGATGCCTGCCCACATCTCGCGGGGAATCGTGCGTTGCTCCGGCCCGCCGATGAACAGCACCACGACGACTTCGTCGAATGATGCCGAGAAGGCGAACAGCGCGCCCGTGAATACGCCGGGAGCGATCAGCGGCAATTGCACCCGGCGCAAGGTCGTCCAGGCGTCGGCGCCGAGATTGGCCGCGGCGCGATTGAGATCGTGGTTGTAGCCGCTCAGGCTGGCGCTCACCGCGATCAGCACGAAAGGCGCGCCCAGCACCGCGTGAGCCAGGATCAGCGCGGTATAAGTCTGTCCGAGTCCCAGGTCCGAATAGAAGAAACTCATGCCCGCCGCGGTGATGATGATCGGCGTCACCATCGGCGAAATCAGCACCGCCATGATGAGCCCGCGCCCCGGCATCGCCGGACTGCTCAGCCCGAGAGCGGCCAGCGTGCCGAGGGTGGTGGAGACGATCGTCGCGGCGATGCCGATCACCAGGCTCTTGCCCAGGGCCGGCAGCCAACGTCCCTCCGTCAGTACATTGTCGTACCAGCGCAGCGACCATGCGTCGGGGTCGAGCCGCAACATGCCTTCGGTGAAAGTGAAATAGGGCTCGGCGTTGAAACTGAGCGGAATCACCACCAGCACCGGCGCGACGAGGAAAAACAGCACCGCGGCGCAGAAGCCGACGTGCAGCCAGCGGCGCAGCCTGGAATCGCCTGGACTATGCACTGCGCTCATCAGCCTAGTCTCATCCTGTCGATTCCCGCGAGTCGGTTGTAGATCAGGTAAAGCAGCACCACGAGCAGGAGCAGGATGGCGCCGAGGGCCGCCGCCAGACCCCAGTTCAGCGATTGTTCCATGTGGTAGGCGATCATGCTCGAGATCAGTTGGCCGGTGCGGCCGCCGACCAGGGCCGGCGTGATGTAGAAACCGATGGACATGATGAACACGAGCAGCGAGCCTGCCGCCACCCCGGGCAGCGACTGCGGCCAATAAACCCGGCGGAAGGACTGCCGGAACGATGCGCCCAGCGACGCCGCCGCCTGCATGTGCCGCGGCGGGATCGTGCGCATGATCGAATACAGCGGCAGGATCATGAAGGGCAGCAGCACGTGCACCATGGCGATGATCGTGCCGGTCATGTTGTAGATCATCGCCAGACGCTGTTCCTCGGCGAGAATTCCGAGCACCACGAGCAGGTCGTTGATCACTCCCTGGTTTTGCAGCAGCACGATCCACGAAGTCGTGCGCACGAGCAGCGAAGTCCAGAACGGCACGAGCACGAGCAATAACAGTATTCCGGCCCGGGCCGGCGGCGCGTGGGCGAGCAGCCAGGCGACCGGATAGGCCAGCAGCAGGGAGATCAGGGTGATGGCGGCGCTGATGCCGAAAGTCCGCACCAGCAGGCTCACATAGATGCGCCGGTCTTCGGGCTGGGCGACAATCTCCCCGGCCGCGCCGCGGTCGAGGTCGAGGGCGTTCAGATAATATCGCGGCGTGATGCGCTCGCCCGCCCGGCTGATCGCCAGCCAGGTGGAAACGTCCCCCCAGTCCTCGTCGGCCGCGATCATGGCGTCACGCCAGGAACCGGCGGGCGGGTCGTTCCCCAGTGCGCGGGCGGTGCCGAGCATGGTGCTGCGCATGCCGCTTCGCAGTCGGTTGACCCTCGTCGCCACCGCGCCGAGCCTGCGCGCTTCGTTCAGAGCGACGAATTCCATGCCGGCGATGCGGAATACTTCTTCATCGGGCAGTTCGCGGCCGTCCCATTCAGCCAGCGCGTTCAGGGTGGCCGGTATCGAATCGGCGACCGCCGGCTCGTAGACGCTGCGCACGAGCATCAAGGCCAGCGGCGCGAGGAAAGTCACGGCCACGAAAACGACCAGCGGCGCCGCCAGCAGGGCGGCGCGCAGCCGTTTGTCGGTCAGCGGGACAGCCATACGGAAAAACGCTCGTTCATTTCGTCGCCATTGTCCGCCCACCAGAGCCAGTCGCTGTTCAACGCGCGGCTCATGCTCCGCTCGGTGGCGGGCATGTGGGCCGCCATCTCGATGCCGGTGTCGAAATGCGTGGAGACCAGCGCATTGGAGGAAGCCCGGGTGGGACTGTAGGAAATATATTTGGCGATGCCGACATGGATTTCCGGACGCGACGCGAACTCGACGAATCGTTTGGCTATTTCCAGTTGCGGCGTACCGAGCACGACGGTCAAACCGCCGGTCTCTTGGACCTGGCCGTCCCAAATGATCGTAAACGGCTGGTCTTCGATGATCTGGGCATTGAAAATCCGACCGTTGTAGGCCGTGGTCATTACGACTTCCCGATCCGCCAGCATCTGCGGCGGTTGGGCGCCGGCCTCCCAGAACACGATCTGGTCCTTGATCGTGTCGAGTTTGGCGAAGGCCCGCGCTTTGCCCTCATCGGTATCGAGCGTCCGGTATACCTCGTCCAGGGGCACGCCGTCGGCGATCAGGGCGAATTCCATATTGACCATGGGCACGCGCCGCATGCCGCGGCGTCCCGGAAACCGCTCGAGGTCAAAATAATCCTCCATCGTGGCGGGTTTTTCGCCGGGAAACTGTTCGTTGTTGTAGGCGATGATCGTCGATGAAATGATCCCGGCGCCGGCGCATTCCGAGCGGGAGCCGGGCAGGTAGTCTTCTTCCGCGGGTGTGCCGTCCGGCGCCGGGGGAAGATCTTCGGGCGGAATGAACTCGAGCAATCCTTCGTCGCAAGCTCTGACCGCGTCGGGCGTCGTCATGTCAACGACGTCCCAGAACACATTGCCGGTTTCGACCTGGGCGCGGACCTGGGCCAGACCGCCATTGTAGTCTTCGATTTGCACCTCGATTCCGGTCTCTTCGATGAAGGGCTCGACCCAGGCGCGTTCCGACGCGCGACCGTAGGAACCGCCCCAGGAAACCAGCGTCAGCGTCTGGGCGACGGACGCGGCGGAAATCCCCGCGAGTAAAAGCGCCAGCAGCAGGCTGGCCGCTCGGAGCCGAGTGAGTTCAAGTGGAGATTCCGCAACTCCGCTTCGCTCCGCGCGCAATGACGGTGGGAGTCTGCGCGATGTGAGTCGCCGTCGGCAGGCAGGGGGTTCAGCGGGCGCGCGAGGCAGGAAGCCGAGCCCGGAGCCTACAGGGATGTATTTACGGCGTCCGCTGAACCCCCTGCCTGCCGACGGCGACGGATCGAGGCCCCGAATCGCAGTTGAGTGGAATTCGCTACGCATGGATCAAGCTGCCAGCGGATTTTCCACGGGCAGCGCCCGGCAATCGATCGCCGTCCAGCCCAAGCGCACGAGGTCGCCGGGCAGCAAGCCGCGCTGGCCAATGAAATTCGGAATCTTGACGACGAATTCGGGCTGATCGAAGGTGGTCACGCTGATCCGCCAATGGTCTCCCTGAAAAACCATATCGTTGATTTGCGCGGCGATATTGTTGCTGTACTCCTGCGATGGCCAAAAAATCAGGCGCTCGGGGCGGATCGCGAGCACCGTTTGCGCGCCGACTTCGAGCGGCTCGACCATGAAGGCCTCGATTACAACATCTTCTACCTGAACCTTGCAGGTCTCGCCGTCGACCGATTGCACCGTGCCCCGCAGCAAATTGTTGTCGCCGACGAAGCGCGCGACGAATTCCCGCGCCGGCTCCTCGTAGAGCGCCTCCGGCGCGGCCACCTGCTGGATTTCGCCGTGGTTGAAAACCGCGATGCGGTCCGACAGCGTCATCGCTTCCTGCTGGTCGTGGGTGACGTAGACCATGGTGACGCCGAGTTCGCGCTGGATCGAGCGAATCTCGAGTTGCAACTGTTCCCGCAGGCGGCGGTCGAGCGCGCCGAGCGGTTCGTCCATCAACACCACGCCGGGTTCGAACACCAGCGCCCGGGCGATCGCCACGCGCTGCTGCTGGCCGCCGGACAACTGGCCGGGACGGCGGTCTCCATAGCCTTCCAGGCGCACGATTTCCAGCGCCCGCCGCACCCGGCGCTCGCGCTCCGCCGCTGCCATGCCGCGGACTTCCAGCGGAAAGGACAAATTCTGGCCGACGGTCATATGCGGGAACAGGGCGTAGTTCTGGAACACCATGCCCATGTCGCGTTTCTGCGGCGGCAGATTGTGCACCGACTCGCCGTTGACGCGGATTTCGCCCGATGTCGGCGTCTCGAATCCCGCCAGCATCATCAGGCAGGTTGTCTTGCCTGAACCCGAAGGCCCCAGCAAGGTCAGAAACTCGCCCCGCCGAACGCTCATGTTGAGGTTCGGCAGGACCATCGTCTTGCCGTCGTAAGACTTGCTTATGTCGATGAATTCGATCTGGGTATCGGTTGCGATGCTCATTGCCGCGTGTATACGAGGCGTCCCGCCAGCCAGGTCTGCTCGACTTCCACGTCCATGATCCGTTCGGGATCGATGGTCAGCAAGTCGTCCGAGAGCACGATCATGTCGGCGTACTTGCCGGGCTCCAGCGAGCCTTTCACGTCCTCCTCGAACAGCAGCCAGGCGCCGGTTCGGGTATAGCCTCGAATCGCCTCCTCCATTGTAATTGCCTCTTCCTCCGCATAGACCGCGCCGGTCATGCCCTTGCGCGTCACCGCCGCGTACAGCCCCACCATGGGGCCGATCGGCAGGATGTCGCTCGAAATCGCCACCGTCACGCCGCGGTCCATCGGCGAGCGCAGGGGATTGTTGTGCCGCAGCCGCCAGCCGTCGAGATTCGCCACGTAACGGCCTTCGAGCGTGTAGGTGAAATTTGGTTGCTGGGTGATCGCGATCCCATATTGCGCCATGGTTTCCATGGTGGCGTCCGAAGGCCGCATGGAAAAGTGGTTCAGATAGTGGCGATGGTCTTCGCGCGGGTTGCGTTCCAGGGCGTCCGCGAGGATATCGACCACGAGTTCGATGGCTGCGTCGCCGATGGCGTGAATGCCCATTTGCCAGCCGGCGTCGTGAATCTCGTTGAGATGGGCTCTCAGATCGTCCGCGGGCATGTCGAGGTGGCCACGATAATCGCCCTGGTTGTGGTAGGGCTCCTTCGTATACGCCGCGGGGCCGGTGAAACCGCCGTCGGCGAAGACCTTGATCGGGCCGATCTTGAGAAATTCGTTGCCGTCGCCGACGCGCTCCCTGACCGCGGCGATGGCCGTCGGATCGAACCATTGGAATTGCAGCGCCGCCCGCGGCAAGGCCGTGTCCGAACTCGCGTACAGCTCTTCCCACATGGCGTACTCCGAGGGCGCCTTGGAAGCGTCGATAATGCTCGTTATGCCGTCGGCGAGCAAGTCATTCAGGTTGACCTCGAGGCTTTCGACCAACTCCTCCGGCGTCGCGGGAGGCACCAGCCGGCTGACGATTCCCTGCCGTTCGCGAATGACTCCGTTCAGGCTGCCGTCGGGATTGCGCTCGATCACGCCGCCTTCGGGGTCGGGCGTATCCGGCGTGACGTCGGCCAGATCGAGCGCCATGCTGTTGGATACGGCGCTATGGCCGCCCGCGCGGGTCAGGATGACCGGGTTGTCCGGCGCCGCGGCGTCGAGATCGTCGCGCAGGGGCCGGCGGCCTTCGGTCAACTGGTCCTCTGACCAGCCATAGCCGGTCACCCAGTTGCCGGCGCCGACTGCTTCGGCCTTGGCCCGCACCAGTTGCTGGATTTCCACGACCGAGCCCGCCTCGGTCAGGTCGATGTAGTGGTTCGGCCGTCCGCGGATATGGGTGTGGGAATCGATGAATCCCGGCATCAGGACCTTGCCTTGCAGATCGACGACTTCCCCGGCGTTGTAGTTTTGCAGCAACGCGGCGCCGCCGGTGGCGACGATCAGTCCTTCGTCGACCACCACGGTGTCGTGGATGGAGAAATTCTCATCGACCGTGAGCACCTTGCCGTTGGTCAGAATCAGATCCACTTCGGCGGGTGGGGCTTGCTCGGCCGGGCCGCATCCGGCCAGGACGAGGCCGCACAGCAGGCCGAGGGAGGGGATGGCTTTATTGCTGGTCGGTTCAGGGGCCATATCTTTCATTGGATGCCTCACTTTACTAAGTATTCTCCGAAAAATTCCTGCCATGGAATTTTTCTCTTGAGCAAAACAAAAGCGTGGTTTTGTTTTGCTCGCGAATTCAATGGCTTGCGCCCTTGAATTCGGCGGCGCTTCCATGTGCCGCTGGAAAGCTCTGACTTGGTCAGAGCTTTCCCGTTTCCGGCATTTCCCGGCGTATGGTATCGGTTGCCGCGGCAAGGGAGCGGTCAAAAAGCTCGATCATTTCGTCCACCTGCTCGCGCGTGATGATCAGCGGCGGGCAGAAGGCGATGGAATTGCCGGCTACGGCGCGAATCAGCAGGCCTTGCTCCTGGCAGCATCCCATGGCGATGGCGCCAGGCCGACCGTCTTGGAAAGGTATTCGGTTCGATTTGTCGGCGACGAGTTCGACGGCCCCGATCAGCCCCTTGCCGCGCACTTCGCCGACGAGGGGATGGTCGCGGAATGCGCCGAGGCGCGCCTGCATGTAGGCACCGACTTCGGCGGCATGGGCGAACAGGCCGTCGCGCTCGTAGATTTCGATCGCCTTGAGCGCCGCCGCGCAGGCGACGGGATGGCCGCTGTAGGTGAAGCCGTGGCCGAAGACGCCGGCCTTGTTGCTCGGCTCCACCATGGCCTCGTACATCGATCCCGGCATCACCGCGGCGCTGATGGGAATATAGGCCGAGGACATCTGCTTGGCCAAGCTCATCAATTGCGGCTGTGCGCCGACCGCGGCGCTGCCGAAGACATCGCCGGTGCGGCCGAATCCGCAAATCACCTCGTCGGCCCAGAACAGGACGCCATGGCGTTCGAGCATGCGACCGAGAGCGGGGTAATAGGCATCGGGGGCCACGACGACGCCGGCGGCGCCGCCGACGGGTTCGGCGATGAAGGCGGCGATGGTTTCCGGGCCTTCCCGCAATATCAGCCGCTCGACATCCGCCACCAGCCGCTCGGCGAATTCGGTTTCAGTCTCGCCGTCCCGGTGGCCGTGGTAGAAGTGCGGCGTTTCCGCGCGCAGGATGCCGAGTTCGTCGACCGGGATGTCGAAATGCATGTGATTGACCGGCAGCCCGGTCAGCGCCGCCGATGCAAGGGTCACGCCATGATAGGCGCGCTCGAAAGCGATGATTTTCTTCTTTTGCGGCTTGCCGGTGACATTGGCCCAATAGCGCAGGATCTTGATCATCGAATCGTTGGCTTCGCTGCCCGAGTTCGCCAGGAAGATCTTCGCCTCGGGAATCGGCAGCATGGCCGCCAGCTTTTCGGCCAGATCGATGCCGACCTGGTGGGTGCGGCCGCCGAACATGTGGCTGTAGGAAAGATTCTCGAGTTGCGCGGTGATGGCCTCGATCAATTCGCGGTTGCCGTAACCGAGAGCGGAACACCACAGGCCGGAGAGCCCTTCGAGGTAGCGCTTGCCGGAGGTGTCGTACACATAGATGCCGTCACCCCGGACGATGTTGACCTGTTCGGTGCGGGTGAAATTCGTGGTCGGGTAGATCAGCGCAGTCATGGCGGGAGCATAAGCCAGCCGGCGACCAGTTTCCACCCGCTTGACCGAGCATCGCGAAGTCGGAACAACTGGAAGCGGATTCTCCCGAATAACCGGGAAATCGGCAGCAAAACTTACCACTTACCGCCTGAGTTCGAGCGACAGGAACAGACGGCGCCCCCGCGGATCGGAGGAGCGCGGGTCGTAGCTGCCGGCGATGTTGACGAAGGGCGGGTCTTCGCCCAGCAGGTTGGCGGCGCCCAGCGTGACTGATGTGTTGTAACGGTCGCCGACAAGCCCGCCGAGCGGCCAGCGGGCGTTCAGGTCCAGGGTGGTGAAGCCGTCGATCGATCCGCCGGCGTCGTCCTCGTAGCCGCCGACGTGCCGCAGCAGGCCCGTGACCTGTACGCCGTCCGTGGACCAGCTTGCGCCCGCGGCCGCCCGCAGGCGCTGATTCGGGGCGCCGACGTTGGCGCGGTTGAGTTTGCCCAGGGCGTCGACGGCCACGCCCGCGTTGATCACATCGTATTCGAGCATCCAGGTCGCCTCGGCCCAGGCGTCGATCGATCCGCCCCGGATGTCCAGGGTCGCGTTCGCCGACAGGTCCACACCGGAGGTTTCAATGCGGTCGGCATTGATGAAGGCGACATTGACGATGGAAATCGTGCCCGCGGAAGTGCGTTCGATGCGTGGATCGAACGGGTCCGCGTTGACGATGGCCTGGGCGTTCTCCTTGCGCAGCACGTCCTCGAACGAATAGCGCCAGTAATCGGCGTTGAACTCCCAGCGCCCGGCGCCGCGCCAGGAGATTCCGCCGTTGAACGCGCCGGAGGTTTCCGGTTTCAGGTTCGGATCGCCCAGCGTGCGCCGGCCGGCGAATGTCCGCGAGCCGTCGTGATCGACGATGTTGGTGAAGTTGGTCTGCGCGCCAAGAGTCTGGAAGGGCGACGGTGCGCGAAACGACGTGCTGTAGGATCCGCGAATCGAGACGGCGTCGGTGGCGCGATAGAGCAAGGTGACTTTCGGGTCGAGCGTATCGCCCACGCCTTCGCCGTAGTTCTCGTAACGCAACGCGCCGGTGATTTCGAAATTGTCCGAAAACGGCAGCCAGACTTCGCCATAGGCCGCGCGAACCTGGTCGTCGGCGTTGAAGTCGGGATTGCCGATCAGGAACGCGAAGCCGTCCCTGCGCGTAATGACATTGTAGACAAAGCTCAGCGACTGATCGCGGAACTGCGCGCCCGCAGCGTAGCCCGCGCCGCGCCAGGGCAGATAGCCCGTGACATTCGCTTCCAGCGTCGTCAGTTGCGATCTGCCGTCGCCCAGGTAGTCGCCGATGATGAATGGGCGCAATTGAGACGGATTATGCAGCGCTTCGCCCGGGTGCGCGGTAAAGCTGGAACTGAAGGGGTTGAAGAACAGGCAACCGCCCGTGCCCGCCTGTTCCGGCCCGGCGTGCGGCGGATTCGCGTTGCAGTCGCTGCCACCGAAACCCCGCAGCGCCGCCTGGAAATTCTCTGCAATCACATCCCGCGGATTGAGCAGGGCATCGTTCCGCGCATGGACCAGCGAAACGTTCCAGGAATCCGTATCGGTGATGCGACCCTCGAAACCGGCTGCAAGCCTCGCCGTGTCGTGTTCGTAGTAGTTCACTTCTGGCGGCTGTCCGTAGCCGTAGGGTCGGCCCTGGAAAAAGACGTCCTCGCCGAACGGATTCCCCGGATGGTACGCGGGGACGACCGGCGTGTTCAGCACCGGAAAGCTGGGCGACACGTCGCGATTGATGTCATTGCTTGCATAGCCAAGCTCGGCCCAGAAGTTGCCGGCGTCGCCGTTGTCCCAATCCACCCGGCCCCAGGTCTGCAGACGTTGTTCGTTGGGCACCGCGGTGAGCTGCGGGCCGTAGTCGAATCGGCAGATCGCGCTGTCGCCGGGCAATGTCTGCAACAGTCCCGCGTATTGCTCGCAGCCGGGGTCGGCGAAGGTTCGCCCCAGCGAGGGCACGTTGAAACTGCCGGGATGGCCGAACCCGCTGGTGGCCGGGCGCAGCCAGTCCACTTCGATCAGCACGAGACTGCTGCGGTCAAGATAGCTGGCCGCGACCAGATATTCCCCGCTGCCGCCGAAGCTGCCGCCCGCCACGCCGTCCAGCGTGAGGTCGTCCTGCGAGCCATCGCCGACCCGGCTGCGGTATTCGGCTTGCAACTCGACGCCCTCGAAACCCCGCCGGGTGATGAAGTTGGCGACGCCGGCGACGGCTTCCGAACCATAAATGGCGGCGGCGCCGTCCTTGAGGATTTCGACCCGTTCGACGGCCAGCATGGGAACGAGGCCGGCGAGGTCCACGAAACTCGAACCGTCGTCGGTCTGTGCAGCGGACAATACTTGCCGCCGGCCGTTCAACAGCACCAGCGTGGACGCGACGCCGAGCCCGCGCAAATTGATGTTGGCGGTGCCGACGGTGTAGTTCTGGGTCAGGTTGTCGGAGTTGTTTTCCGCGCCGGCATTGATGGAGAGAACGCCGACGAGGTCGCGCATATCCTTCAGCCCGGAGTCGAGCAATGTCCGGCTGTCGTAGACGGAAAGCGGTGAGGGCGAGTCTCCCTGGCGGACGATGCGGCTGCCGGTTGCCGCGGTCACCACGACTTCCTCGATCGCATCGGTTTGCGCCGCGCTTTCGGCCGCGGCGACGGTCAACGCGGCGGCGAGAATAGAGCGGGTGAAACGCTGGCTGCAAAACGTGGAAAGCAAGTGGGAACTCGGGTTCTTGTTATTTAAACTGCGAGTATGTTAGCAATTTCGAGAGCTATGTTCGAAACCCCGACATGCGGTTCCGTTTGAAGCCCAGGCTAGAAAGTCCCGGAGACCTTGAAGTTGATGACGCGGCCGGACATGCTGCAGCGGTATTCGATTTCTTCGAGGATGCCGGCCGAGACCCGGCCGAGATAGCGCAGGCGCTCGCGGCAGCTTTCCGGATTGCTGAGACTCTGGCCTTCGAGCCGCCAGGTCAATCCGCGGCTGTCGATGTATTCGACGAACAGCGAGCCGCGGGGATCGCCGCTGGCGTATTCGATATCGTCGATGTCGATGCGCAGGATATTGCCGTCGTGCCGGTTCATCCACCTGCCGCCCCAGTTGAGATTCCATTGCGGAATATCGTGGCGGAAACCGAATGAGTTGAAGCCGCGCGCCATGTTCTGGAAACGCCGTTCATAACCCAGGAACGGGTCCATGATGCTGGAGTCCTCCACCGTGAGACTGGCGGTGAGTTGCAGGTTCGGCATGTCGAACATGCGCATGCGGATCGCGGCGTTGCCGCGGAAACCCCACATGTCGCCATCGCCGATATTGCCGTTGGCGGATTGCAGATTGTTCTCGTCGACGGTGACGTCGATGCGCTCGATCCGGTCGTGGTGCTGGTGATAATAGATATTCCCGTCGAGCACGCCATAGTCGTTGGGCAGCCGGTATTCGGCGTTGAAATCGTACTTCCACAGCCATTCCTGGCGCAGGTTCACGTTGCCCGCCTGGGTATTCGAATCGTCGTCCTGATCGTCGTTGGCGGCGACGAAATCGGCGAAGCTGAGTTGCAGCACGACGCGCTCAACCGAGCCGCGCAGTTGCAGTTGCGGCGTCACGTTGTAGCGCAGATCCACTTTCGGCTTGAGGAACTCGAAATCCCGCGAGTTGTTGAAGTCGCCGGTCTGGCTGATGGTCGAGGTTTCGTACAGCAAGGTCGATTCCAGCGTCATGCGCGGATTGATGACCCAGTTGTGAATCGCGAAAGGCTCGTAGCGGACTTCCTCGACTTCCGATACCGCGTTGGCGATGTTTATCGGAACGAGACCGCCGACGGCCTGCGAAGGCGTCCCCGAGCCGGCGATGCCCAGCGCAAGGGCGGAATCGAGCACGGTCTGGGCGCCCTCCGCGCCGAGTTCCAGGTCCATGCTGTCGCCGATGTCGAAAGTGTAGGAACCGCGGGCGATGCGCTCGGTGATCACGGAGTTCGTGCTGAGAAAGAGGTTTTTCTCCTCGCCGCCGGCAAGCACGTCGAAGCGCTCGCGCAATGCCGAATTGTCGTTCTCGTTGGCGATGAACAGCACCTTGAAGCGCGAGTTGTCGGCGCCCAGATATTCGTAGTCTCCGCCGATTTCCCAACTGTTCGATTCGCCGGGAATCGCCTCGCGCTCGATGTCCTGTGCGTCCGATTCGATCTTCAGATCGGTGATATGGCGCACTACCGACTGGGGCCGGTCGTTCCGCGCGTAAAGCGCGTTCAGGCGAGCGCTGGCGTTGGCGCTGAACTGGTAGTCCAGGTTCGTGCTGAATTCGTACGTGCTTGCGTCCGTGATCCGTTCTTCCCAGATAAAGTCGTTGGGCGAGTAATCGCCGAGCACCGAATTTTCCCGGGTCGTTTGCTCGTAATAACGTGGGGTGGCGCTCGCGCTCACCACGTAACCGAGGCCGCCGGACTGCCCGCTGAGCGCGAAATTGCCGCCCGGCCGCACTTCATTGCGCACGTAGCGGTCCATGTTGACGTCGTAGGAGAAACTGGTGTCCGACAACTCCTCGAACAGCACCACGTTGACGACCTGGCCGGAACCGCGCACGTCGAGCGAACCGCTGGTGTCGCGGATGATCTCGATATAGTCGACCTGGGCGGCGGTGATGCGGTCGAGAATGCTCGTGGTGTTGTTGTTCTTGCCCGCGGTGCGTTTGCCGTTGATCAGAATCTCGTTGCCGCCGCTGCGGCCGCCGCCGAAGCCGCGTCCGCCCCGGGTCACGTTGGACGGCCCGCCTCCCGGGGGTCCGCCGGAAAAGCCGCGCGGCGGTCCGCCGCCGCCGGGCCCGCCCCTGCCACCCATTCCGCCCATGCCCGGGATGCGGTCGAGCATGTCTTGAGCGGTGATTGGGGAGAATTCCTCGAAGTAGGAAGCAGGGTAGACTACCGTCGATTCGTCGCCGACGTTGTCCTGGGCAAGAGCGCCCGGCGCGAGTCCCAGCGTCAGAACTGCGAGCGCTGTTGACGGGAAATGGCGGAATCTGTGTTTCACTAAATGGTCCCGGTCGCGGCCCCCGCTTCTCTTCGACCAAAAAATGGTAAGCGACAACTCGCGCCGATACTGTTACAAATTGTGCTTCCCGGCAGCCTGGAAACCCCATGAACCAGCAATTCCCGTTTTGGCCGGATGCGGCCGAAAGCGCTCCCTCACCAAAACCGCTTTGCGGTTTTGACTCTCCCGGAGGGGGAGTATTCGGTTCCCCGGCATCCGCGAGGGGCCGGAACACTCCCCTTTTGGGGGAGTCGAATCCGCGAAGCGGATTCGGTGGGGGACCGTCCCGGTCGGCTGATCGCCATTATGAGAATTGCTGCCCATGAACTGGAAGCGGCTACTGTTTCTCACCCATCGCTGGATCGGCATCGGCATGTGCCTGCTGTTCGCGCTCTGGTTCGCCTCGGGCATCGTTATGATGTACGTCGATTATCCCGAGTTGACATACGCCGAGTCCGTGGCGGCGCATCCGGACCTGCAACGGGACCGGGTGGCGCTGACTCCGTTCGAGGCCGCCCGTGTCTCCGGCGAGGTCACGGCCTGGGAGTCGGCCAGCCTCGCCATGCTCGCCGACCGGCCCGTTTATCGCCTCGGCGCGGTCGATGGCCGTTCGGCCACGATCTTTGCCGACACGGGAGAACGCATGGAGCGGCTGGACGAGCAAGGCGCCCTGGCGGTCGCGGCGGCGTCGGGATTGCGCTCGGGCGCGGCCGAACCGGAATACCTCGGCTTGATCGAAATCGACCAATGGACCATTACGGCCTCACTCAATCCGTCGCGCCCGCTGCACAAGGTAGCGCTCAACGATTCCGCGGGCACCGTACTTTACATATCCGAACGCGACGGCCGCGTGGTGCGCGACACCACCGGCCGGGAACGGTTCTGGAACTGGCCCGGCTCCACCATCCACTGGATCTATCCGCTGGCGATCCGGCAGTTTTCCGGATTCTGGCTGCAACTCATCATCTGGCTGTCCGTAATCGGGCTCGTGTCGCTCGCGACCGGAACCGTAATCGGCTTGTTGCAGTTGCGCCCGTTCGCGCGCAACGGGAATCGCGGAGCCAGTCCGTATGCCGGGATCATGAAATGGCATCACATCGGCGGACTTTGCTGCGTGGCCGTCATCGCCGCCTTCCTGTTCAGCGGACTGATGTCGGTGAGTCCCTGGGGCGTATTCGCCCCCGCCACATCGCCGCTGCCGCAAATCGCCAGCTACCAGGGCCAGCTCTCGCTGCGCCTGAGCGACTTCTCCATGCCGGAACCCGCCAGCGAGCCCGTAAGGGAAGTGAACTGGCTCTACCTGGGAGGACAGCCATATAGCGTTAGCACGCTCGCCTCGGGAGCGCGGCTGCCGGACTTCGGCCTGGACGGGCCGGCGGACATCGCGGCCAGAATAAGCGGCGCCGCGCCCTTGCTGCTGCCCAATGCCGAACTGACCAGTCTCGAACTGCTCGAAGGCCACGACGATTACTACTATTCCCGCCACTTCATGCGACAGCCGCTGCCCGCTTATCGCGCCCGGTTCGACGACGCGGAAGCGACTTGGTATCACATCGACGCGACTACCGGCGAAGTCGTAAACAGGCTTACCCGCCGCGGCAGGCTCGAAAGATGGCTGTTCAACGGCTTGCACAGCCTGGATTTCCAGTTCCTCCGGGACAGCCGCCCACTCTGGGACCTGACCGTCATCCTGCTCAGCCTCGCCGGCCTCGGCTTCTCCATCACCTCCATCGTCATCGGCTGGCGCCGCCTCGTGCGCTGACACAGTCGATCGCCGGATCAACTCAGCGGTAGTCGCCGTCGGGTGGCGGAGGGTGCAGCGGGCGTGCGAGGCAGGATGCCGAGCCCGAAGCCTACAGGGATGGAGACAAGCGTTTATGAAGCGCCATCTTCATGCGCAGCCGGAACGACGCCAAGCTGTGCTTGGCGTCTGGACCGCATTTACGGCGTCCGCTGCACCCTCCGCCACCCGATGGCGACGGATCGAGGCCCCTTCAGCCGTGGACATTCCGGGTTTTAACTTTTACTCTCGATGGTCGGCTCCGCCGGGGTATTCCCGTGCCATCCCGGCGCATGAGGAGGAACATAGAATGAAGCATCGCAAGTCGCATTTGGTATCCGGCCTGGTTCTGCTGTCGGCGCTTTCTCTTGCGGGCGTGGCGTTGGCGAACGCGGCGCAGGCGCAACAGCTCACCGGCACCGAGAACGGCGAATGGCGCTACCTTGGCGGCGATATCGGCCATACGCGATATACGCCCAACGACCAGATCAACGCCGAAAATTTCGCCGATCTGGAACAGGCCTGGGTCTGGCGCAGCGACAACTTCGGGCCGAACGTCGATTTTTTCTCGCGCTCCACCCCGATCTACGTCGATGGCATTCTGTATACCGTGGCGACGCCCCGGCGCCAGGTAGTGGCCATCGATCCGGCCACGGGCGAAACCTTGTGGACCTTCCGCGAACCCGAATCGATCCGCCATCAGCGTTCGCCGCGCCAGGCCTACGGCAAGGGCGTGGCCTACGGCGAGATCGACGGCCGCGGCGTGATCTATATCACCACGCCGGGTTTCTTCCTCTGGGCGCTCGACGCCAAGACCGGCCGCCCGGTCGAAAACTGGGGCTCAGCCTTTCCCGTGGGCGGATTTCCCGAGACCGGGGTCGTCGACCTGATTCCCTACCTGGTGGACGGCTGGGGTCCCTGGGAAGACTATGTGACCGCGGGCGGGGATTACGATCCCGACTACGGCATCCCGCGTGAACTCGGCATGGTGACCGCGTCCGCGCCGCCGATCGTCGTCAACGGCGTGGTGGTGACGCTGGTCGGCCACCAGCCGAGTTACGGCCAGACGCGCATCGAGAACGTGCCCGGCGACATCATGGGATTCGACGCCGCCACCGGCGAGAATTTGTGGAAATTCCACGTCATCCCCCGGCCCGGCGAGATCGGCAACGAGACCTGGCAAAACGACGCCTGGTATTTTTCCGGCGACATCTCCACCTGGGCGCCGGCTTCGGCCGATCCCGACCTCGGCCTGGTCTACATGGTGACCAACGCCTCCACGGTGCAGTCCTATGCCGGCCATCGCCCCGGCGACAATCTCTTCGGCGGCAGCCTGCTCGTGCTCGACGTCGCCACCGGCGAGCGGGCATGGCATTTCCAGATTCATCGCAGCGACCAATGGAACTACGATCTGCCGGCGGCGCCGATACTCATGGATCTCAACGTAGACGGGCGGGCGATTCCTGCGGTGATCCAGAACACCAAGCAGGGATTGATCTTCGCCTTCAACCGCGAAAACGGCGAACCGATCTGGCCCATCGAGGACCGGGAAGTGATCCAGACCGAGGTCCCCGGCAATTACACTTCGCCCACTCAGCCTTATCCCACCTGGCCGGAGCCCGTCGACAGGATCGTCATCGACGGCATTACCGACGAATTCATCATGGATTACACGCCGGAATTGCGCGAGCAGGCCCAGGTCATCCTGAACGGCTATCGGCTCGGCGGACTCTATGTGCCGGCGCTGCCGCAAGGCTACGACGGCCCATGGATCAACAACGTGGGCTGTCAGGGCGGCGGCAACATCATTCCGCATCCGCCGACGGCGGATCCGAATACGGGCATGATGTTCAATTCCCATCGCCGCAGTTGCAACGCGCCGGGCTTCATGCGTCCGACCAACGGCGTCGACCGCGACAATCCCAACTATCCCGAGCCGGGCGAGGGCGGCGCCACGCCGAACAGCACGCCGACCACCGGCCGTACCGTGGTCGACTGGCTGCCGGGCGGAGGCGGAGGTCTGCCGACCATCGAGGGCCTGCCCGTTTTCAAGCCGATGCACAATCAGCTTACCGCCTACCAGATGAATTCCGGGGACAAGCTCTGGTCGGCGCCGGTGGGCGAAACCCGCGCTGCGATCCGCAATCATCCGCTGCTGCAAGGCGTGGACATTCCGAACAGCGGCGGCGAAGGCTGGTCGATCCAGATGGCGACGCCGGACATCCTGGTGCAGGCCCGGGCGCTGAGCGAAGGCATGGCCCAGATGCTCCCCGACGGGCCGCTGACGCTCAACGCCCGCGACAAGTCCAGCGGCGAAGTGCTGGCCAGCGTTCCCCTTCCCGCTCCCGGCCAATACGGCCTGATGAGCTACATGCACGACGGACGGCAATACATCGTCGTGCAGATCGGCAGCTCGCGCACCGATTTCCCCGGCGCCCTGGTCGCCTATCGTTTGCCGAATTGAACATGAGAACCGCGGACCCGATTCATTCCGCGCGGGGCGAGCGTCCCACTTCGTCATTCCGCGCAAAGCGAAGTGCACCCTTGTCATTCCGCGCGAAGCGAAGCGGAGTCGCGGAATCTCGCCGAGCATGACGGAATAGCATTCCACTCGAGGAAACTGCAATGATTTTCAACAACCTGAATTCCAAATTTTCGCCGCGAAGCCTGTGCGCCTGCGCGCTCGCCCTCGCGTCGATATGCGCATCGGCCCAGGAGACCCGCCTGCTTGAGCCGGAAGACCTGTTTGAACTGAAATCCGTGGGCAGCCCGGTGATCAGCCCCGATGGCGGCTGGGTCGCCTATACGGTGAGCACGACCAGCCTCGAAGAGGACAACACCGAAACGCGTATCTGGATGGCTTCTACCACCGACGATACCGTTTTGCCCATGACCGGGACCGGAACCTCGGCGAACAACCCGCAATGGAGCCCCGACGGCCGCTACCTGTCCTTTCTCGCGTCGCGCAACGACGGCGAGTCCCAGGTCTGGGCCCTCGACCGGCGCGGCGGCGAAGCGAATCAGCTTACCCATGTCGAACAGGGAGTGTCCGATTACGCCTGGTCTCCCGATGGCGACCGGCTCGTGCTCGTGATCCGCGATCCCGAAGAGGAGTCCGAGGGCGACGAGGACGAAGAAAAACCCTGGGTGATCGACCGCCTGCAGATCAAGCGCGATTACACCGGATACCTCGATAGCCGCCGGACGCACCTGTACGTGCAGAACGTCGACCCCGGCCGGGAGCCGGAAGCGGTGCAGATCACATCCGGCGATTATGACGACGCGGATCCGGCCTGGAGCCCGGACGGCAGCCTGATCGCCTTCGTCAGCGATCGCACCGAGGAACCCGACGCCAGCGACAACACCGACATCTGGGTCGTCGCCGCCGACAATCCCGATGCCGGCGCGACGCTGTTGCGGATTACCGACAATCCGGGCGCCGACCGCTCCCCCGCCTGGAGTCCCGACGGCAATTTCATTGCCCACACCAGCGTCATTGAACCCGAAATCATCTGGTACGCCATCGACCACCTGGCGATATCGCCCGCCGGCGGCGGCCCGGCGCGGGTGCTCACCGAACGCCTCGACCGCAACGTGTCCTCGCCCCGCTTTTCGCCCGACGGCGGCGAAGTGCTGTTCGTGCTCGAAGACAGCGGCGAGCGACACCTGGCGAGCATCGATACCTCGGGCGAGAGTTTCAGCCGGCTCATCGAGGGGCCGCTGAGCCTGCGCGGCTGGTCGCAAAGCGACGACGGGCAGATCGCCAGCCTCGTCAGCGAGCCGCATCTGCCCGCCGAGGTGTTTCACGGCGCCGGCGACGAGCGGCGGCAATTGACCTTCACCAACCGCCCCTGGCTCGATCAACTGCAACTCGCGGAAGTCGAGAACGCGCAATTCCCGAGCGCCGACGGCACCGAGGTGGAAGGATTCATCTTCAAGCCCCCGGGTTTCGACGAGAGCTTCGAATATCCGACCTTGTTGCGCATTCACGGCGGCCCGGTCGCGCAATACGATTTCGCCTTCAACTTCGAAGCCCAGTTGTTCGCCGCCAACGGCTACGTCGTGGTGATGACCAATCCCAGAGGGTCGTCCGGCTACGGCCGCGATTTCTCCCACGCGATCTGGGCCGACTGGGGCGTGAACGACTTCGACGACGTGATGGCCGGCCTGGATTACGCCATCGAACAGGGTTACGCCGACCCGGACCGGCTTGGCGTCGGCGGCTGGTCCTATGGCGGCATCCTCACCAACTACGTCATCACCAAGTCGGAACGCTTCAAGGGCGCGATAACCGGTGCGAGCATGGCGCTCTACCGGGCGAATTACGGCCACGACCACTATCAATACGAATGGGAAATGGAAGTCGGTCTGCCCTGGGAGAACGCCGAAGGCTGGGAGCGCATGTCGCCTTTCAACGATGTGGCCAACGTCGTCACGCCGACCCTGGTCATGGGCGGCGAACACGACTGGAACGTGCCCATCCAGAATTCCGAGCAACTCTACCAGGCCTTGCGGCGGCTTGGCGTCGAAACCCAACTCGTCGTATATCCCGGCGAGTTTCATGGTTTTCGCAAGCCCGCTTTCCAGCTCGACCGCCTGGAGCGCTATCTGGCCTGGTACGAGCAATACGTCAAATAGCGGCGGACCGACCGTAACGGGAGATTTCATGAACGCGAAACGACTGATTCCGGGCTTGCTGGCAATTGTTTCGGCGCTGGCGGCGATCTCCGCCGGCGCCCAGGAAACCCGCCTGCTCGAACCCGAAGACCTGTTTGAAATCAAGGCCGTGGGCAGCCCGGAAATCAGTCCCGACGGCGCCTGGGTCGCCTACACCGTGCGCACGACCAGCCTCGAGGACGACAGCAGCGAAACCCGCATCTGGATGGCGTCCACCGCCGACGACACCGTCCTGCCCATGAGCGGCCCGGGTTCGTCTGCGAGCAGTCCGCAATGGAGTCCCGACGGCCGCTTCCTCTCGTTCCTGGCCTCGCGCAACGAGGGCCGGACCCAGGTCTGGGCACTGGACCGCCGCGGCGGCGAAGCGCGTCAACTCACCCATGTCGAGCAGGGAGTGAACGATTTCGCCTGGTCGCCCGACACGTCGCGGCTGGCGCTGGTGGTTCGGGATCCGGAAGAGGAAGACGACGAACCCCGGCCCTGGGTAATCGACCGCCTGCAGTTCAAGCGCGATTACGCCGGTTATCTCGACCGCCGCCGGACGCATCTGTATGTGCAGGACGTTGCGCTTGGCGAGGAACACGAAGCGGTGCAGATCACTTCGGGCGACTACGACGATTCCCAGCCGGCCTGGAGTCCCGACGGCAGGCTCATCGCCTTTGTCAGCAACCGCACCGAAGAGCCCGACGCCAACAGCAATTCCGACATCTGGGTGGTGGCGGCGGACAATCCCGACGCCGGCGCGACATTGCTCCAGGTGACCACCAATCCCGGATCGGACTATTCGCCGGCCTGGAGTCCCGACGGCAGTCAGATCGCCCATGTCACCGTAACCGAGCCGGATCTCATCTGGTACGCAACCGGCCACCTCGCCGTCAGTCCGGCCGCGGGCGGTCCGGCCCGGGTGCTGAGCGCGCGCCTTGACCGCAATGTCGGTTCGCCCCGCTTCGAGCCGGACGGCGAGACCATCCTGTTCGTACTCGAAGACAGCGCGGAACGGCATCTCGCCAGCATGGACACATCCGGCGAGAACTTCAGCCGTCTGATCGACGGTCCATTGAGCCTGCGCGGTTATTCTCAGAGTGATGACGGACAATTGGCGACGCTCATCAGCGAGCCGCACCTGCCGGCGGAAGTGTTTTACGGAACCGGCGCCGGACGGCGTCAACTGACCTTCACCAATCAGCCCTGGCTCGACGAATTGCAACTCGCGGAAGTCGAGAACGTGCAATTCGACAATCCCGGCGGCACGGAAATCGAGGGATTCCTCGTCAAGCCGCCCGGCTTCGACCAGACCATGCGCTATCCGACCCTGCTGCGCATCCACGGCGGCCCGGT
Source organism: Pseudomonadales bacterium (assembly GCA_963664805.2). GTDB lineage: Bacteria > Pseudomonadota > Gammaproteobacteria > Pseudomonadales > Pseudohongiellaceae > UBA9145. The sequence goes on from OY761612.1 coordinate 2,629,770, forward strand.
CGCGCAATACGATTTCGCTTTCAACTTCGAGGCGCAACTGTTTGCGGCCAACGGTTACCTGGTCGTCATGACCAACCCGCGCGGCTCATCCGGTTATGGCCAGGATTTCTCGCACGCGCTGTGGGCGAACTGGGGCGTCCCCGACACCGAAGACGTCATCGCCGGAGTCGATCACGCCATCGAAATCGGCTATGCCGACCCGGATCGCCTCGGCGTAGGCGGCTGGTCCTACGGCGGCATTCTGACCAATTACGTCATCACCAAGTCGGACCGCTTCAAGGGCGCGATCACCGGCGCGAGCGAGGTCCTGTACCGCGCCAACTACGGCCACGACCATTACCAGCGCCAGTGGGAGGCCGAACTCGGCCTGCCCTGGGAGAACGCCGAAGCCTGGGAGCGCATCACGCCTTTCAACGATGTCGCGAACGTAGTCACGCCAACCCTCATCATGGGCGGCGAACACGACTGGAACGTGCCGATCCAGAATTCCGAGCAACTCTACCAGGCGCTGCGCCGGCTCGGGGTCGAGACCCAACTCGTGGTCTATCCCAACGAATTCCACGGCATCAGCAAGCCCGCATTCCAGCTCGACCGGCTCGAGCGCTACCTAGAGTGGTATGGGCGGTTCTTGATGAGTGGGGAGTAGATTGAAAAATTGGGATGGGATCTACACAGAAACGTATGTACCACATATGTTAGTGTAGTAATTGACTTGGAGATTAGAGAAGGCGATGCAAGAAGAAAATAAGCAGGCGGCGGGACTGGGATTGCTCTCAGCAGTTGCACAAAGACGTACTGTAAATGAGATTTGGTTTAATCGCAAAACAGTTGTGATAGATGGTTTCAACTTCCATGGCTGTAGATTTGACGATTGTAAACTTCATGTTTCATCCGCAAATTTTGAATTACGTCAATGCTATGTTGACGAAAATACAGTTATCTACTATCACGGAGAAATTGTTAGAGTAATTCGGTTGTTTAATCGACAATACAATTGGATTTTCGATAAGTTACCATTTTTTGCCCCGGTAAAGCATGAGAATGGCACGATTTCGATAGTAGTTTAGATGTTGAAGTCAATGTCCGATACAACTACCAAAATTAGGGCCTCGATGGACCTTGTTCCAACAGGGAGCCATGTCGCAATTCTGTCTCTAATTGCTACTATGGCTGTTTGCTTAATCTGTACATTTCTATTTATCTGGAAAGGAATCAACTATTGGCCACCTTTGATATTCTCGTTTCTATTGCTTGCTGTAATCGTTGTTTTCTGGCTTCTCTCTCATCGGCATGTTGACGATAAATCAATGCCACCAACTACTTTGTCTGTGAAAGATGGAGACAGTTCTACTACTCTTTCCATACCTTCAAGAGGATTGTCTCCTATTCAGTATATGGAATTACTGTCAAATGCGATATCGGCAGTACTGCATAGAGAACCTCTACCTGAGCCGGATGGGCTAGTGGATAAGGAAGGAAATCCTATCTTAAAATCTAAACGCGAAGCGTTGGCGAGAGTAAAAGCTCTGAATAGTCAAGTGCGAGAAGCTACAGATGCACTGCGAGCGCGTAAAAGTGATTCTGAGGTACAGGGAAAAGTGGCACAATCAAAATTGACTGTTGAGCCACGGTTGGAAGAAATTGGAGAGATTAACAAACCAAGCGAGAGCGTTTCGGAAAGCAGCTCCAAAGAATCAAATACAGACTGAATTGATTATCTTGGAGCACACTTTCGTTAAAAGTGCGTGGGACAAGAGTTTGGCAAATAGCTATTGGTTAGTTGAATAGTGACTTGTTGGACCTGTCAACAAAGAGATATAAATCCCAAAGAGAAAGATCAACCCGAAAACCAAGCCGATGGAAGTCCAAGACCGAAACAACTACCCGACAATCGCCGTCCCATAAACCGAAACATCCGCCGCCGCCATCCCAATCCGTTGCGCAATTCTCCGCCAATCGCCAATAGCCGCTGCAACTTCATCGACAATAGTCTCAGCCCTGTGCGCAGTGAGCGCAAAATGCGGTGCGGCAGCGCGGGCAAGATCAAGGCTGGCCTCCGGTCCCTCATCTGAAATCCAGGTCGTGAGTTCCCGTACTTTGTCAGCCATTGGCACCGGGTTGAGATCATAAGCCGGCGACAAACGCCATTTGCCGTGCCGGTCGTAAAGGAAGGCGTGGTTGCGCAGGTGATCGTCGAGGTTTCCCACCATAACGTTGAATACAATGCGTCGCCACAACTCCTTGAGATCCGTGCTTGGCTCGCTCGAATACATTCTTATGATTTCCGCGATGTCGGTGTAGGTCGCGGTGTCGCCATCGCTGAGGCCCAGCAGACTCATGGCGGAAAGGAAGGGTATGCGGCGGTTTCCGTCGCGGTCAAATCGCGTGATCAGGGCCACCGGGCGGCCGGCGGCATTTTGGAGCCTGGCTTCTGCGACATCGATGCCGGCCGCGGCGGCCAGTTTCATGGCCAGTACTTCGCCGTGGGGGATGCTGCGGTCGTCGTCGTTCTTCGGGAACTTGGCGATCGCCAGGCGGCCGTCATTATCGACAATGGCTGATTTAGGGCGGGCGCCGCCGAGTGGCGTACCCTCGTTCAGGAGGAGCTTCAGGTCTTCGGCGGTTTCAGTATTTGCTTGTACCGCGAAGGCGGCGTCAACGAGCGCTGACAGCCGGAGCAGCGGTGGTACACGGTAGCGTCCGATGTCGTGGTCGAAAGTTTCCTCGCCTTCCCGGCGGTAGCGCAGCGCTCCGATACGGGTCTCGTCATTGATGGCGAGCAGATAATCGATCTCGGACAGACTTCGCTTCTCGCCGGCTTTGCGAAACGCTCGCTTCACCAGTAATTGGCCCCAACGGTCTGGGGCGGAGTCGCGCATTACGCCGGGCAGTGCCGAATTTCTCGATCTGGTGTGGATCGGCGAATTTTCCATCCGAAGGTTCGCGGGGTCGAGTGCAAAACGTTCGGCGCGATCAAGCCACTCATCGGCGTAGTCGAATACGGAGCTTTGACCTTGCCGCTTGGCGATATAGCGGCAACGACCGACGAGATGCGTCTCCCGATCGTGTTGAATCCAGACTTCGATGGTGTCAGTCATGACTGTGCCCGCCTGCGCCGACGCGGCTGCACTTTCTTGGGCAGTCGATCCTCGTCGATGTCCAGCCCAAGAGAATCATTGCGTCGGTCGGCAGCATGGGCGAGGCCATCGGTGAGTCCCAACAGCGCTAGCAGCGTTGCATAGACTCCCATTGAAACCGAAGGGTCGCCCCGTTCGGCCTTGTAGAGCGTGCCACGGCTGATGAATGCGCGCTCGGCCATGGATACCGTGGAGATGCGGCGTTTTTTGCGTGCGACTGTGATGTCACCGCCCAGCTTGACAAGGGCTTGGCGAGCGGCCCTGGGAAGCGTTTGTATCGCGAGTGTTTTCATGATCTGGTTTATATAATGAGCAATAAGTAGTTAATTGCTCATTATATAGGACAATTATTGCATGAGTCCAAGAGATTCCGGGCGTTGATGTACTTTCCTGACGCGTCAACAATGACGTTACGGTGCCAACCACCCGTACAAAGATACAATCCCTTTCCACTAGGTGAATGATCCCAGACCAGAGCCGGGTTTCGTGGTTGTTGCCTGCCTGTCGCCACCAATTTTCTCTTCAAACCTAGTTTCAATGGCCTCAACCTCATCATAAATTAGCGCCAAAAGCTCCTTTTCGAGTGCTGAAAATTCATGAAAAATGATCACCCCCCGTGAAAAGGGGTTAGCAATCGTATAAACCATGAAAAACAATACCAATTTCCCCTTGTTGTCCAATTCCACGATACTTGGCATGATTGCGCTTCCGCTCGCCGCCTGAGCCGGCTGGCGTGAACCCAAAAACGAGGAATCAGTGATGCGCTTTCTGAACTCATTTTTCGCACGAGTACCGCAAGGCCTGTGCCTGCTTGTATTGTGCATGTCCGCCGCGCCGGCGCTGGCCCAGCAGGGCAATGCCCGGGGTCCAATCGGCGAAAGTCCCTACGACATCATCAGCGGTTGGCACCAGCCTTTCCAGGAAAGGGGCTTCGCTTTCGGCGGCAACTCGGGAGTGTGGGCGGAATCGCCGGATCGCATCATCATCGCCCAACGTGGCGAGACCATTCTGCCGTATCCGATCCCGGAGGATTTCCCCGGCTTTGCCGGCGCCCTCGGCATCAACGTGCTGTTCGAAACCAATCGGCGTGTCTGGCAGAACTGCCTCTATATCCTTAATGGCGATGGCGAGGTAGTCGAAGTCTGGGATCATCTCGACTATCTCTGCGAAGGTTCGGACGGCCCGGGTCCGCATCGCATCCGCATCAGCCCTTACGATCCGGAAAGCCGCATCTGGCTGATCCATGAAACTTTCCACCAGATCTACGTGATCGCCAACGACGGCAGCGAAGTGCTCGCCACATATGGCGAAAAAGGCGTTATGGGCGACGACGAAACGCATTTCGGCCGGCCCCAGGACGTCGCCTTCCTGCCCGACGGCCGCATTCTCGTCGCCGACGGGCTCGACAATCACCGGGTCATCATCTACGACGCGGACATGAATTACCTGGGCGAGTTCGGCGGCTTCGGCGCCGGGCCGGGCCAGTTCAATACGCTGCATGCGCTGGGCATCGGGCCGGACGGCCTGATTTTCGCGCTCGACCGGGCGGGCGGCCGGGTGAACGTGTTCCAGACCACCGACGATCCCGGCGAGGTCGAATTCCTGCGCGAGTTTCCGGGCCTGACCTTGCCGCTGGACATCATCGTCAACGAGGACGACATCTGGATCACGGACCTGGGGCCGCTGCGCTTCATCAACTACGATTTCGAAGGCAACTACAAGTACACCTGGCTGGTGCCGCCGGACTTGCCCGACGGCTATCTCGAGGTGCACACCTTCACGGTCGATTCGGACGGCAACCTGATCGGCGGCGACAACCAATACGGCCGCTCGCAGAAATTCGTGCCCAAGCCCGACGCCGACCCCGAGTTATTGATCGGACCTCCTTGGGTGGCGCCCTAGATTGCCCGAAGAGATTCTGCGACTGCGCGCGGAATGACATCCTCTCCCCTGCTGTCATTCTGCGCGGAGCGAAGCGCAGTCGCAGAATCTCTCTAGGGCCTCACGCGGATGTATTTTTGCAGGTTGCGGGGGATCGGCTCTCCGCCATACATATTCCCCGCCGCGTCCACCGCGACGAATTCGGCGCCGTTGCCGATGACGATGTGGGGGTCGCCGGGCGCGTATAGCACGAATTCATCGACCCAGCCGAGTTCGGCGTCGCCGATGCGGATGCCCATTTCCCAGCCGGGATTCTGTTCGATGTCCGATTCGGAATCGGCCACGTAGATGCGGTCGTGCTCGTCGAAGAAGATCCCGCTCGGCCGCCCGAACTGCGTCCATTGGCTGATGAAATTGCCGTCCTGATCGAATAGCTGCAGGCGGTTGTTGGAACGGTCGCCGACGAATATGCGGCCGCGCTGATCCATGGCGATCGTATGCAGCACGCGGAACTCGCCCGGCGCGTAGCCGGTCCGGCCCCAGGCCTTGATGAAATTGCCGTCGCGGTCGAACTTGACGACGCGGTTGTTGCCGGGTACGTAGTGGCCGTCGGCGACGAAAATATCGCCGTTGTCGGCAACCACCACGTCAGCCGGCGAAGTGAACTGGTTCTCGCCGCCGCCTTGCACGCCGGGCGTGCCCAGGACCAGCAGCACTTCACCCGTGGGGCTGAATTTCACGACCTGGTGGCCGCGCATGTCGCCATCGGGGATTCGCGCATCCGCCACCGCGTCAGTGACGTAAACATTGCCTTCCTCGTCGACATCGATGCCATGGGGCCAGATGAACATGCCGCCGCCGAAACTCTCCACGACATTGCCTTCGGCGTCGAACTTGAGCACCGAGTCGAGATCGGAATCCAGGCACTCGTCGCCGAAGCGTTCGAATTCGGTGGCGTCGCAACGGACCACGGCCCAGATATGCTCACCGTCGGGGTCAACGTCGAGGTCGCCGACGGCGCCCCAGGTGCGTCCGTCGGGCAACGCGCCCCATTCCACGTTGCGCCAGGGATTGGGGTAGGGCTGCGCCAGCAGCGCCGTGACAAATCCCAATAGCAGAAGAATGATTCCAGCACGAAAAATCGGCAGCTTGCTCATGGCGAAAATCCTCCGGTTGCGAGCGAGCATGGCACTATTACCCATTGTGTTCAAGCTGATGGAGGTCACTTGTTACTATCGAATACTTCAACGTACTTGTTCTCGATCGCCTGAACTTCCATGTCTGTCAGCGCTGCAAACTCCTTGGCGCGCGCGCGTTTCGAGAACTTTCCGTTGTGCTGGTTCAGAAACCCGATCATCAGATCGACTAGTCTGTCCGGCATCTCGACGTAGTTGTTGATGAAGTCGTAAAGAAGATCGTGCTTGGCAAGGTAGTCGACTTCTGCGGGAAGCGTCCGGTTGACTGTTTCTTCTACACATTCGTAGAAAAACTCTGCCTGCTTCGTGGCGTCAAAATAACGGTAAAGGTCGATTGTCTTGTTCAGTACTTCCACATTGTTGTTATCGGTCGGTCGCCATTCGATAAGATCAAGCCGGGGCCTGGAGTACTGTTCTAGCGTTTGTCGGTACTCGTCGATACGTTTCAGAATCACGGCGGATACCGGAAATACGAGTCCTTTGGGGGCAAAACCTTTTCTGGCCAGAACATGATGAAAAAGGTAGCGATGAATCCTGCCGTTGCCGTCTTCAAATGGATGGATGAAGACAAAACCGAATGCGATCAGAGTTGCGGCGAGTACCGCATCGTAGGTGCTCGCACCTAACAATTGAGTAGCATCCATTAGTCCGCCGAGAAGGCTTTCCAGGTCCTCAGGACGAGCGGAAATGTGAGCGGGTATGGGCATTCCAGTCATGCGATCATGATCGCCGACAAAGCCACCTGCTACACGGCATCCAGGCGAAATAAAGCGTTGATCCGGAATTGCGATGGACTGGAGATACTGCAGTTCTTCTACGCTCAGGGTACGCTCTCCGGCTTCGCCGATAATCCGTCCCCATCGTTCCATGCGATTATGAGGCGGAGATTCTCCCTCGATGGCATACGATGCCTTAGAGTCCTTGAGCAGCAGGAACACGGCGGCGCGACTCAGCAAGCCCGCATGGGTCTTGCCAATGTGATCCGCTGTCGCTTGCGAGAGGTCCATGGCGATAAACCGATCGAGCTTTTCGGTTCGCCTGATTAAGGGGCAGAACTCGCGTGTACCCGGCAGGTTGTTGCGAACGCGATGACGCTTGGAATCCCGGGACTGCGCCGCATACTGCATTTGCTCGTCGAGCAAAGGAACGAAATTTCCTCGCGCGGCGTCATCCAGTCCAAGCCTGTTGTCAGTCAACTATTCATACAGGAACCAGATGCGCCGACTGTAAGAGCCAGTCGGTTGTACCCGTACAACGTTCTCAATTTCCAGCGAATCGATAGCGTCAAAAAGAGCCTTCAGCACCGCCAGGTCGATGCCCTCATACTTGAGCGCAAAGGTGAGGTGGCCTAGCAGCGTTTCTTCGGGCTGGTGGCGCGGCGTATATAGTTTCCAGCGTCCTTGTTGGTGTTTCCTGTGCGTGACGCCGATTGCGCAAAGAGAATCCGGCGCAGGCACAGCCAGCCCATGCCCTTCGATCAATGCGGCATATCCCGCATACGAAAATGCGTCTTCCAGCACTGGAAAGCCGTGAAAAAGACCTGTTTTCCCTGAATTTTGATTATAAAACGCCATTTTACATGAATTGGAATTTCAGGGGTGCCGTAACTCAACTCTTCATGAAAAATGATTACAACAATAGAATATGGTGAAAAATAATTAGCATCTATCTCTTATTACGAATAACAGAAATTTCCCGAATCAGGCCGCGAGCCAGATCAGGACTCCCGTGGCCAGCACGATCAGTTGACTGAAGCGGTCCTCGACGGCGAACAGCACCGGGTCTTCATGGAGGCGGCCGGCCCGGGCCAGCCGCCAGATGCGGCCGAGCAGCACGATCAGCAAGGGGCAGATCAGCCAGAGCAGCAGGGGCGAGTCGTAGAGGCGCGTCGTCGCCGGCGCGTTGATGTAAAACGCGAAGACGACCACGGCCATGGTGCTGGACAGGACGCCGACCGCGGACAACAGCGCTTCGTGGGATTTGCGGTAGGCGCGCCCGCCCACCGCGCCCGCCGATGCGGCTTGCAGGTTGGCCAGTTCCGTTACCCGCTTGACCATCGCCAGGCCGAGGAACAGGCATAGCGAAAAGGCGATCAGGAAGTTGGTTGTCACGACTTCGATAGCCGCGGCGCCAGCCGCGACGCGCAGGGCGTACAGCACCGCCAGCGTGGCGACATCGAGGAGAAAAATCCGTTTCAGCGCGAAACTGTATAGACAGGTGAGCAGCCAGTAGATCAGCAACGCGAGGCGGAAATCCGCCGGCAGCAAAAACGAGACCAGGAACGCGCCGAGCAGCAGCGCGGGCGCGGCGGCGAAGCCGGCGGCAAGCGACAATTCTCCAGAGGCGAAAGGCCGCTTGCGCTTGGTCTGGTGCGCACGGTCGTTGCCGAGGTCGAGCATGTCGTTGAGCAGGTAGACGCTCGAGGCGCACAGGCAGAAGCAGACGAAACCGACCGCCGCGGCGAGCAGCAATCCCACTTGCGTCAATTGATGCGACAGGATCAGCGGCACGAACAACAAGGTATTCTTGAGCCATTGATGGGGCCGCATGGCGCGCAGCAGCGGCCCGAACAAGGTGGGGGCCGAGCCGAAACGCAGCACTTCAGCCGGGCCGTTCTCAAAGCTGTCGCTTATCGATGGCCCGCAGTTCACCAGCAGAACCTGCCCGGCCGCGGCCCAGACGGGAAGATCGGCGCGCGAGTCGCCGGCGTATGCGAACGCTTCGCCTTGCGCGATTTCTTCGATGCGCTGCAACTTGTTCCGCGCTTTCAGATTGGTCTTCCCGTCGCTGCCGATAGCGGCGTCGAACAGCCCGACATGTTCGGCCACGGCGCTCGCGTATCGCTGATCCGAGGCCGAGATCAGCGTCATCGCCCGCCCCCGCGCCCGCTGATCCCCGAGCCAGGCCAGGAACGCCTGATTGTATGGCAGCCCGACAGGGTCGATCTCCACCCGGCGCGCGATCTGATGTTTCAGCGAGGCGCGGCCCTTGAGCAGCCAGAAGGGAATAGCGGCCAGGTAAAACGGATTGCGCTTGACCAGCAGCAACAGCGATTCGAACAGCAGATCCGTCCGGATCAGCGTTCCGTCGAGATCGACGAACAAATGCGCATCCGAATCGCTTGCCTCGCCGGATTCGGCGGACTTGCCGGACTCGGCGGACTCAGCAGACACGTCGGATTCAACAGCCATCGATTGCGCCTCCCGCGCCGCCGGGCAAGTAGCGGTACAACTTGTAGTCCGGGGACTCGAACCCGGCAACTTCGGCAAGGTCTTCAGGTCGTTCCGCCTGCAGGAACGCGACCGCGCGTTCGAAGAATCGCGGCGGCTCGCGCGCGAGAATATAGTCCGGCGGATGCAGTTCCAGCCAACTGCGGTAGTCGCCTTCGGCAACGAAATCCGCGTTGCCGCGCGTCACCAGGCCCAGGATGTCGATGATCCGGCGCTCGGAATACCAGCCGACGGTGCCGATTTCCGCCAGCGCCACCGATGCGCCGGCGGGCGTGTTTTCAGCGATCCACTCGCCAAACTGTTTATAGTCCTCGCGTACGGTGTTCCCGTGCAGGACAAGGTTGATCGCTCCCTGCCAAAGCAGCATCAGGGCGAAAAGGCCGGTGAAAGAGAGCCGGAATATTCGTTGATGTTCGGACTTGCATTGAACGTAAAGCCAATAGATTCCCAGCACCACCCAGGTGGAGAAGATCGTGAAATGGATCGCGTAGTACCACCATTGACCCGGAATATTCAGTACCGCGAAAAAGCCCGTGTACAGCCCCAGGAAAGTAATTGAAACCAGCAAGTATTGCCGCGCCTGAACGAGCGTGACGGAAAGCGCGGCGAGCATCATCAGCGCGATGGGAACCACATGGGTTCCGAATACCAGCATCTGGCGGGGCAGGCCGAAACCGTTGAGCAGGCGTTCCCCCAGGCCCAACAGAAAGCTGTTGTACCCCCAATGACCCATCGCTCCCTGGGAGATCTTGGCGACCCCGGAAGATGGCAGCAGGGCGCCATAGTAGAGGCCATTGAACAAAAATTGCGCCGAAACAAGGATGGCGGGCAAGACGTAACATCGGAATTCGGGCCATTGGCGTTTGTAAAGCCAGGTATTCAGGGCCATGGCCGGCACCAGAAAAACCGCCTCGGGCCGAGTGAGTATCGCCAGGCCGACACAGATACCGAGCGCGAAGAATTCGTCCTTGAAATAGAGCAACAGACAGAGCCCAACCATGAAAGTGAACAGACTCGTTTCCATGCCGAGATTGATGTAGGTCATGCCGGAACCCGCCGCGAACAGCGTCGCCACCGCGGCGATCCGCCGTTCGGCGATGAACAGGGTCAGAATACGGTAGAAAACGATGACCGCGCCCATGGCCGCCAGCACGGAAACAAGCATGGCGCCATGACGCGCGTCGCCGAACAGCCAGGCCGGCGCCAGCGACAGCCAGGCGAACAAGGGCGAAGTCAATCCATTGACGTACTCGCCGACGTTGTAGACCAGTCCGTTTCCTGAAATCAGGTTCTGGATGTACCGCGCGTAGATCAGCCCGTCGTCGAGTTCGTGTCCGCGAAAAATGATTCCCTTGACGCCGACGATCAGCACGGAAAAACCGACGATCCAGTTGGCCGCGTCCCGCGGGTCGTCAGCTTTGGGGATATTTCTCATTCCAGCCCGCCTTCCCGACTGATTCGCAGCGCCGCATCCGGAAAATCGCCGATGGAAAGATCGCGCCGGAAATCCTCGAGCGGCTTCTCCGGATAATGCACGAGCAGCGCGCCCTCGGTGGATTCCGCGAGGCGGTAGATTTCCGCATAGGTCTGCTGGAAAACGAAATGCTGGCGCCAGGTAACTCCCGTGCCCCAAACGCTGAAAAACGCGACCATCAAGACCGCCGAGCGTGGCGCTTTTGCAAGAATGACGAAAAGCGTCATCGCAAATGGAATGAGATAGAGTCGGCCGACGAAATTATGGTGGCTCATGATGTTGTCGCCCTGGTAGCCGAACATGCCCCAGTACACCGGGCCGCACAGGCCGAGAATCGCCAGCACTGTGAACTTGGGGCTGAAACTTCGCGTGAGAACGACCAGCGCGATCATTGCCGCAATTCCCGCCCAGAAAAATACGCCGCCATGGGCGAAACTGCTCGATTGCGCCAGAAAGCCGGCGATGAAGCTGGCATAGGACGAGGCGTAAACGTCAATCTCGAAGCCATGGATGTCCGCGTCCGAACCGATAGGAATGAACGAATGGCGCAACAACCAATATGCCGCCGAAACGCCGAGCATGGAAACGGCCAGCCGGATGCGGTTTTTTCTGTCTTTCGATTCCAGCATTTGCCAGTCTTCCCATAGCAGCCATGCGAACAGGGGAAGGGCCAGCACGTGGGATTCCTTGCAGAATACGGCGAACGCGAAGCTGATTCCGCAAGCGACGAGATTCCCTGCAACGTACATGCGGATCGCCAGCGCCAGGAAGAACAGGCAGGCGGCGTCGAAAATGTTGGCGAACCAGGTCGCCGTGATAAGGCTGGAAGCGGAAAACAGCAGGATGGCGAAGAACGCGACTGTACGACCTGCTGCCAGGTTGTAGCGTATTGTCAGCGCCCGCGTAAGCAGAGCGACGGAACAGAGCATCAGCAAGGCGTTGAAATAGCGCAGCAGGAGAAAGCTGCCGCCGGACAGTTTGCCCAGTCCGATGGCCAGACTGCTGCCCAGGGGACGGTAAATGTCGAGTGGCAGTTGCTGCAGCCACACGGCCCGAACCACTTCGAAGACGTTCATGCTCGCCAGCGGCTCCGAGGCCAACAGCAACAGGGCGTTGGTCTCGTCCCATACGTCGGTGATCATCAGGTCGCCGACTATGACCAGCCAGACCACGCTGATCGCGGCCAGCGTGATTTTGAGTTGGCGGCTTGCTGTCCAGTACGCGTTCATTCCTGCCGGCCGCCGACGGTCTCGACTTTGGAAATGCGGCTGACCGCGTACAACATGATGACCGCGTAATACGGCGTCAAAAAGCGATCAAGTCCGGCAATCAGGGGAAACAGCACGAGAAAAGCGCCGAATACGGCCAGGCAGAGCAAGCTGACATCGGCCAGGGATACCGGTTTCGCGGGCCTGAAAACGCCGGCCAGGTTGACGCGCCAGTTCCCGGCCCAGGCGATCAGCCAGAGCAAAAGAAACAGCGGCAGCACCGTGGCGATCATCGCGCCGCCGGCGAATATCTGTACGGCTGCGGCGCGCAGTGCATCGAGATAAAGCGCTAGCGAGAATGGTTCGGCAAACGACTGGATTTCGGTCTGTGATTCGATCAAGGTGTGATAGAACAGCCGCCACCAGTCATAGTCGAAGACGGCGCTGATCCCAAAATAGGACAATACGCTGAGCGCCAACCCTCCTCCGCACCAATAGATTTCATCGGATCGCAATGTCCCGCCGCGCCGCAGATGGCTCCAGCAAAGCAGTATGAGCAGAGGTGCTACAAAGAGAATGTTATTGGTGCGAATCCATATCGAGAGAGAAAGACAGATCACCGCTCCGGCAGTCCAGCGCCGCGCCAGCAGCAACCAGGTTCCCGCCAGCACTGCAAGGGTGGACAGATTGTCCGGAGTGGGAATTCGACTCAAGTCGAACAACCGTGCGCCTATGGTGAAAAGAATGACCGCCAGGGCTGCCTGCATCGGGCCGGTCAGATTCCGCAGCCAAAGAAACAGAATCACGCAGATCAACAGGCTAGGGCCAAGCGAGAGCCAGATTATGCCGTCGACCGGATTCGCCCCGATGGCGGTAAGCCCCCGCAAAACCAGCACGTAAAGCGGCTTGATTTCATACATGCCAAGCTGGCCGGCGAAATTTTCCGGGCTCGCATACATCGCGGCCGCGTATTCACCGCCGATCAGCGAGTTGAATTCCGCCGCATCGAGCGACTGCCGCAGCAAGCCGTAAGTCGCCTCGTGCATCGCCGCCGGGTCGCCGGCTTCGTCCGCGAAAGTCGTCGCCACATAGGGAACCACGTCCCAAGTGTAAATGGGATGGGTCAGGGCAAACCATGACAGCGCGAGCAGGTTCACCGCCAGCAGAAACATTGCGGCTCGCGAACTGAGCGATTTGGGTAAGACTGAAAGCATGCCGAATACGGGGCTAGGCGGAAATCACTATTTGTTGGTGTTGCTCGTCGAGTGGCTCAGCCACACTCCGGTGGCGCACTGTTCCCGCATGATATAGCTTTCGGTTTCGAACTGCCCAATCCTGTGTAGGTAGCCAATCATCGCAAAGTTACCCAAACCGTCGGCTCTTGTTCGGAGATTGCCCCTCAACGCGGTTGCCCTCGAATGGATGTGCCTTGCTGCAATCGTTCTGATTGCCGTTCTTCTTCACGGCGGTGGCCTTGACGGCCATTGGCGCTGGGACGATCCTCAAATTTTTCGCCAGATTATCTAGCAAGGCGCACTTGCCAGCTTCGTCGAACCCGGAGCTTACATCCAGTATCAACGGGGTCAACTCACTCCCTGGCTTCTTTTGTCGTTCCAATTGGATTGGTGGCTATTCGGCCCGGAACCGTTCGGGTTTTACCTGCATCAATTGATTGCGCTTACCCTTGCCGCTCTCCTTGTGTTTGCCGTCGGCAGGCAATGGACGGGACCGGAGCTTTCCTGCGTGGCTGCGCTGCTGTTCCCGGCCGGCTCGCCGCTTGCGTACATCAGCGAACAACTCATGACGCGGCACTGCATTGAAGGGCTGGTTCTCGCGCTGATGTCCCTTTACATGTTTACCCGATGTCTCAATAAGCCCGCAATTGGGGCTTGGGCCGCAAGCGTGGGCTGCTACCTGTTGGCCGTGACCTGCAAGGAAGTGTACGTCCCGCTTGTGCTGCTATTGCCATTCATTCCACGAGGCCCTGTCAGAGCAAGGCTGCGCTTGCTGTATTTTGCCGGGCTTATGCTCGCTCCTTTCCGGTGGAAGTTGGGTCCCTGGCGGGAAGGAGAATTTCGCCTCATTTCGAGTTCAGTGGGAAACTTGCCCTTGCCGCCCGAGGGTTTCCTCCCTGCGACCTCGCGAGAGATGGAAACGTCTTTCGCCGCCCCGTTCATAGTCAAGTATACGTCTCCCGAAGGCTGGGCCGCTTATTCCCCTGAACTGTCTCTGGACATTGCGCCGGACGGCAAATCGGCACAGCTTATCTGGGGCTTGCCTCGTCCCGACTGACTATGCCGAGGCAATTTGTTTTCGCCGCTACATGTTCGGTTTTGGCGTCGTCTTCAATCTAGCCGGCAGACGACAATCACGGAGCGGCAGTGCTCGGCCCTGGGGCAATCGGTCGAAACAGGTGGCCCGGGGAAATTGACTTCCCTGGTAACAGATGTTACGTTTTTGCGTATTCCGCCCCTTGGCAGTAAGCCCCGCTTCCGTCCCGCTTAAGGGCCGGTAATCGAAAGCGAGGCCGAGCCCTTGGGGCTTTTTCTTTTTTGAATACAGGGATGATTCATGATCAAGGCGGCAATCCTCATAGACGGTGGCTATTTCCTGAAAAGACTTCCCCCGGTTCGACCCGATGTTGACGCTTCAGACGCCGCCGCTGTAGCGAGATCGGTCGAGCAACTTGTTCGGGGCCACCTGCGGCAGTTGAACGAAATCCACAAATCGCCAAATCCGCTCGCCCTGCTCTACCGCACCTTCTACTATGATGCAAAGCCATTTGACCGCAAAGGACATACGGCTGTGCGCATGCGCCCCATCGACTATTCCAGAACGGTTCAGGCGGCGTTTCGCAGAAAGTTGTTCGAAGCGCTTCGCGCCTCGCCCAGTGTCGCCGCGCGGCTGGATGAGGTCCGCAAGGATGGCGACCGCACTTGGGTTTTAAGAGAGCAGGCGCGCAAAGACCTACTCGCTGGGCATCCTACCGCGGCGGACCTGACCGACGATGATTTCGCTCTCGCTCTGCGGCAGAAGGGCGTCGATATGAGAATCGGTCTGGATATTGCGACAATCACGCTCAAGCGTCAGGCGGACACCATCATTCTGGTATCCGGGGACTCGGACTTCGTGCCCGCGGCCAAACTCGTCCGCCGCGAAGGTGTTCAATTCATTCTGGATCCATTGTGGCAAAGCGTTCCTTCCGAACTTTCCGAACACATCGACGGCTTGAGGAGCGGATTTTTCGCACCCCAACAAAGTCGCAACGAAGAGGCCGGGCAATGATCGGAGAAAAGCCCAAAAGATTTTGCGAATAGTCAAGAGGGGCACCGGCGCTTGATATTGAGGCAATCGGACGGACGATGACGACAGCAACCGCGGCCTATGCAAACAGGGCATTTCTGCTCGGCCTGTTTTTCATCACCGGCGCGACGCTCATGCTGGAAGTGCTCAACACCCGGCTGCTGTCGGTGGTGACCTGGTACCACCTTTCCTTTTTCGCCGTATCCATGGCCATGTTCGGCATGGCGGCGGGGGCGCTCTGGGTCTATCTCCAGCCGCGCCGTTTCGACTTCGATAGCGCTTTCGACAACTTGTTCCTGTACGCAATCCTGTTTGCCGCCAGCACCGTTTTCTGCCACCTCGTGGTCATTCACACCCCGCTCAATATCCGCGATGGCTGGACCCTGATCGGTGTGGCGAGGATGACGCTGATCACGGTGGCGGTGGCGATTCCGTTCTTTTTCAGCGGCGTGGTAGTGACGGTCGCTTTGACCCAGGTGAAAGGCAACAGCGGCCTGATTTATGCGGTGGATCTGGTCGGGGCGGCTTTGGGTAGCGTGCTTTGCCTCTTTCTGCTCGACGCCCTCGACATCACCAGCGCCACCTTCGTTTCCGCCGCGCTCGCCTTGCTTGGCGTGTGTCTGTTTCAGTTTGCGCGGCGAGGACCGCGGCCGCTGATTTGGACCGCTCTAAGCGCTGTCGTGGCATTGGGAGCGATCGGCAACCACGCGACACCCGACGGCTTCCGGGTGTTCTATCCAAAAGGTCTGCCGGTTCCGTATGCGGGGGCAGGCGAGGAATATTGGACCATTCACGGCCAGATTCTCGTTTCCCCGGTGATCGAAGGCGGTCCTTTCTACTGGGGCGCCGGCGAGGGCGCAACTGAAATCGAAGGCATGCGGGGGCAGGCCATGGTCATTGACGGAGAAGCCGCCACGGTGCTCACCGAGTGGGACGGTGATCGCGGCAATCTCGACTGGCCGCGATTCGACGTGACCGCATTGCCTTACCACCTGCGCCCCGGCGGTACAGCGGCGGTCATCGGCGTCGGCGGCGGGCGCGACATACTCACGGCATTGTGGGCCGGCAGTTCCCGCATTACCGGTATCGAAATCAATGACGCCATACTTCGCGTCGTCGGGGAAGAGCGCCGGGAATTCGCGCAACTGGCCAACCAGCCCAATGTCGAATTCGTTCACGACGAGGCCAGATCGTATCTGACCCGCAGTGGAGAAACCTACGATGTCATCCAGATGTCGCTGATCGACACTTGGGCCGCGACCGGCGCCGGCGCGTTCACGCTGTCGGAAAACGGCCTGTACACTGTGGAAGGCTGGCAGGTTATTCTCGATCAGCTAAACCCGGAAGGCCTGTTCAGCGTATCACGGTGGTATTCTCCCGAAGCGCTGTCTGAAACCAACCGGCTGATCTCCCTGGCGGCCATGTCGCTGATTCGCCGCGGGGCCAGGATCCCCGCCGAGCACATGGCGCTGGTATCCCGCTACTCGCCGCCTGCGTCTGACGCCGTGGCCACTTTGATTGTTTCTCCCGAGCCGCTTGGGAATGAGGATATCGACACCATCGAACGGGTTGCCGCCGAATACGGATTCACGATCCACCATACGCCCCGGCAAGCTTCGGCCGAGCCCCTGATCCGAAGTGTGCTCGCCAGCACCGATGCGGAGCAATTGCTGGCGGCGACCCGGCACGAGTATCTCGACTTCACGCCACCCACTGACAGCCGTCCGTACTTCTTCAATATCCTGAAACCTGCCGCCCTGTTCAGCACCGATGCCGAATTCGACGATCTCGGCATTGTCGCCAGCGGCAACCTGCTGGCGACTTGCACCTTGATGCTGCTTTGCGGACTGGCGCTCGCCGGCGTATCGCTCGTCATCGTAGCGCCCTTGCTCATCGCCGGCAAACCGGACATCCCCAACCGCGTCTTCTTCAGCGGCCTGTTGTACTTCGCCTGCATCGGCGCGGGCTTCATGCTTGTGCAGATTCCACTCATGCAGCGCTTTTCGGTTTACCTAGGCCACCCGGTGTACGCCGTGGCGGTACTGCTGTTCTCGATGATTCTCGCCGCCGGCGCCGGAAGTTATCTGTCCGACCGAATCGAAGTCAGCCGAAAAGCCCGTTGGACGCTGGCTGTGCCGGCAGTCATCGTCGCACTGTTGGCATTGATTTATCTGGTATCCGGCCCACTGATCGAATCGACCATCTCCCAAGGTTTGTTCGTCCGCAGCCTGATCGTGATCGTTCTGGTCGGCCTCGCCTCCTTGCCCATGGGCATGTGCTTCCCTCTCGGCCTGCGCCTGTTCCGCAACTACTCAAACGAGTGCCTGCCCTGGATGTGGGGAATCAACGGCGCCACCGGCGTCCTCGCCAGCGTCTTCGCCGTAGCCATTTCGATGTGGAGCGGAATCAACACCAGCCTGCTCATCGCCATCGCGTGCTACGCACTGCTGGTTTTACCGGCCGGTATTCTGCAATCGAGACTCTGATATGGACATATTCGGTTGACGATTCGATAGAGTTCAGGAAGTAAATCTCCAACTTCGTCTCAGCGACTGATACCGCTCTCGTCAATTGCCATTATGTTTACTCCACCGTAACGGACTTCGCCAGGTTGCGGGGATGGTCGATGTCGGTGCCCTTGATGATGGCCGCGTGGTACGAGAGCAGTTGCAGGGGCACGGTGAAGAGGATGGGGTCGAGTACTTCGGGGCAGCCCGGCAGGTTGATGACCTTGCAACTGCGGTCGCTTTCGAGGCCGATGCCTTCGTCGGCGAAAACGTAGAGTTTGCCGCCCCTGGCGCTGACCTCTGAGAGGTTTGAGCGCAGTTTGTCGAGCAGGTCGTTGTTCGGCGCCACCACGATCACGGGCATGTCGCTGTCCACCAGCGCCAGCGGGCCGTGTTTGAGTTCGCCGGCGGGATAGGCCTCGGCGTGAATGTAGGAGATCTCCTTCAGTTTCAGCGCGCCTTCCTTGGCGACCGGGTACTGGATGCCGCGGCCGAGGAAAAGGCTGTGGTTCTTGTCCGAGAACTGCTTGGACAGCTTGCGGATTTCCCCGTCGAGCTTGAGCGTCTTGTCGACGAGTCCGGGCAGGCGGTTCATGTCCCGCACCAGGCGCGCTTCGTCCTTGCCCGCCAATCCATTGCGGCGGCCGAGGACGATGGCCAGGATCAGCAGCAAGGTCAGTTGCGTGGTGAAGGCCTTGGTCGAGGCAACGCCGATTTCCTGGCCCGCCATGGTCAGCAGGCAGAAATCGGACTCGCGCACGAGCGAACTCGTGGCGACGTTGCAGATCGCCAGGGTGGCCACATGCTTGCGGGCGCCGGCGTAGCGCAGCGCCGCCAAGGTGTCGGCGGTCTCGCCCGACTGGGAGACGGCGACGAACAGGGTGCCCGGCTGGACAATGATGTCGCGATAGCGGTAGTCGCTGGCGATATCGACCTGGCATGGCATTCGGGCGATCGATTCGAGCCAGTACTTGGCGACCAGACCGGCGTGAAAGCTGGTGCCGCAGGCGACGATCTGGACCTGTTTGACCTTGTCGAAGATCTTTCCCGCCTCGACACCGAAGGCTTCTTCGAGTACGCGACCTCCGCTGACGCGGCCGGAAAGCGTGTCGCGGATCGCCTGGGGTTGCTCGAAAATCTCCTTCTGCATGAAATGCTGATAGCCGCCCTTGTCCATCTCGGAGGCCTTGCCGCTCAAGGTGGCGATTTCGCGCTTGACCCGGCGGCCGCTATTCCAGACTTCAATCGAATCGCAGGTCAATTGCGCCACGTCGCCTTCTTCGAGATAGATGAAGCGGTCGGTCACTTGGCCGAGGGCCAGTGGGTCGGAGGCAACGAAGTTCTCGCCGCCGATGCCGTCGCCGATCACGAGCGACATGCCGCAGCGCGCCACCACGAGGCGGTCCGGCTGCTGCTGGTCGATTACGCACAAGCCGAAGGCGCCGCGCAGTTTCGCGATTGCCGAAGTCACGGCCTCCAGCAGTGAGCTTTCGCCATTTTCCAGCGCCTGATGAACCAGATGGGCGATGACTTCGGTGTCGGTCTGGGTCGCGAAGCGGTAACCGGCGGCGGCCAAGTCCCGCCGCAGGCTCTCGTGATTTTCGATGATGCCGTTGTGCACGAGCGAAATCCGGTCGCCCGAGCCATGGGGGTGGGCGTTGGCCCGGGTGATCCCGCCATGGGTGGCCCAGCGGGTATGGGCGATGCCGAGCTTGCCGGAGGCCTCTCTCTTGTGTGCCGCGTCAACCAGTTTGGCGACCTTGCCGACGGTCTTGATCGTGGAGATGCCCCTTCCCGGGTCGTCGATCAGCGCCATGCCGGCGGAATCGTAGCCGCGATATTCGAGCCGCTTGAGCCCTTCGAGCAGAATATCGGAGACGTTCCTTTGCGCGATCGCGCCAACTATTCCGCACATGCCGGTCTCACCGCTTTCCGGGACGTTTCCAGCGCGAAATGTTTCTCTGGCGCGAGCGCCCGACCGCGAGGTGGCCGGCGGGGACTTCGCTGCTTACCGTCGAACCGGCGGCGACGAAACTGTCGTCCCGCAAGGCGACGGGGGCGACGAGCACGCTGTTGGAACCGACGAAGACATTGTTGCCGATAGTCGTGCGATGCTTTTTCTCGCCATCGTAGTTGCAGACGATGACGCCGGCGCCGATGTTCACGTTCTCGCCGACTTCCACGTCGCCGAGATAGCAGAGGTGATTGGCCTTGGATCCCCTGCCGATCTTCGCTTTCTTGGTTTCGACGAAATTGCCGATCTTCACGTTTTCGGCGAGTTCGGTCCCCGGCCGCAGCCGCGCCATGGGGCCGATGTCGCATCCGGCGCCGATGACCGCGCCCTCGACGCTGGTGCCGGAAAGCACATGGGTTCCGGCGGCGATGCTGGCGTCCCTGATCGTGCAATTCGGGCCGATCCTGACATCGTCGCCGAGGCTGACCTCACCCTCGAACACAACGTTGACGTCGATTTCGACGTCCCGGCCGGTTGTCAGACTGCCGCGGACATCGACCCGCGCCGGATCCAGCAACCGCACGCCAGCGGCCATCAACTGTTCCGCCTTGCCCATCTGGTAATGCCTCTCGAGCGCCGCCAATTGCGCTTGGTCGTTGACTCCCCGCGCTTCCATGCCGTCGCCGATCTTTTTCGCGCGCACCGGGCAATTTTCGGCCCGCGCCAGTGCGACAACATCGGTCAGGTAGAACTCCCGCTGGGCATTGTCGCAATCAAGCTTGTCGAGCCATTGCCGCAGCCGCCTCGCGGGGAGCACCATTATGCCACTGTTGACCTCGGAGATTCGTTTCTGCCGCGGGTCGGCGTCGCGTTCTTCAACGATGGCCTCCACCCCGCCGTCCGCACCGCGGACGATTCTGCCGAGGCCTTCGGGACGCGCTGTTTCCAGGGTAAGCAAGGCGATATTGCCACTATCCGCGAGCGCGACCAGATCGCGCAAGGTGTCCGGACGCGCCAACGGCACATCGCCGGAAAGCACCAGTACCAGATCGGCGTCCACGCGCGGCATCGCCTGTTGCACGGCATGGCCGGTGCCGAGCTGTTGTTCCTGCGGCACCCAGTTCAGGCCGGCGATGCCGGCGCAAGGGAAATCGGGGGATGCGAAGGTTTGGCGCACGAGATCGGCGCCATGGCCGATGACCGCGTGAATCCCGCAATTGTCGAGCGACGCCGCCGCTTCCAGCACATGCGCCAGCAAGGGCTTGCCGCCAAGGCGATGCAAGACCTTGGGCAGGGAACTGAACATCCGGGTGCCTTGGCCGGCGGCGAGAATGACGATTTCAAGTTTCATTCCGGCGCGGAAATTCTCATTGTGGCTCGGTGCGGCATCAAGTCGGCCCTCACCAAAACCGCTGCGCGGTTTTGACTCTCCCGGCGGGAGAGTATGCACTATCCCGGCACGAGGCGGGCATCGAACACTTCCCCGGGTTCTCCCGGATTTTCTTGAGGGGATTGCCGCGGCGGATCAGGAACGCTCTTTTCGCAACTGCCGCAATGCCCGAAGTTGCGCCGCGGCCTCCGCGAGTTGCGCGGCGGCGGCGGAATATTCGAATTGGGCGTCCTGGTTGGCGATCGCCCGCTGGGCGTCCTCAAGCGCCTTGCGCGCGGCGGCCTCGTCGACGTCGTTGGCGCGCGCCGCGGTATCGGCGAGCAGGGTCACCGCCTTCGGCTGCACTTCGAGAAAGCCGCCGGAGACATAGAACACTTCCTCGCTGCCGTCTGCGAAATCGAGCCGCACCGGCCCGGGCAGCAAATCGGTCAGCAGCGGAGCGTGACCCGGCGCGATGCCCAGCTCGCCCAAATTGCCGGCAACGACCATGAACGTCACTTCCCCGGAGAAGATGCTTTTCTCCGCGCTGACGATGTCGCATTGGAAGGTATTGGGCATGTCGTCGTTCCCGTTTTGCTGTGTCTGGTGTCGGGCCTAGCGCTGCGCCTTGAGTTGCTCTTCCTTCTCCACCGCTTCCCCGATCGTTCCCACCATGCTGAAGGCCTGCTCGGAAAGATGGTCGTATTCGCCGTCGAGAATGCCCTTGAAGCCGACGATCGTATCCTTTAGCGACACGTACTTGCCGGGAGCGTTGGTGAACACTTCCGCGACGGTAAACGGCTGCGACAGGAATTGCGAGACGCGCCGGGCCCGGGCGACGGTCAGTTTGTCCTCGTCGGACAATTCGTCCATGCCCAGAATCGCGATGATGTCCTTCAATTCCTTGTAGCGCTGCAATACCGATTGCACGCCGCTGGCCACCTCGTAATGCTCCTGGCCGATGACCAGCGGGTCGAGTTGGCGCGAGGAGGAATCGAGCGGGTCCACCGCCGGATAGATGCCGAGGGCGGCGATGTCCCGCGACAGCACAACCTTCGCGTCGAGGTGGGCGAATGTGGTCGCGGGCGACGGGTCGGTCAGGTCGTCCGCGGGCACATAGATTGCCTGAACGGAAGTGATCGAGCCGGACTTGGTGGAAGTGATGCGTTCCTGCAAGGCGCCCATTTCTTCCGCCAGCGTCGGCTGGTAGCCCACCGCCGAGGGCATGCGGCCGAGCAGCGCCGACACCTCGGTGCCCGCCAGCGTGTAGCGATAGATATTGTCGATGAAGAGCAACACGTCACGGCCTTCGTCGCGGAATTTCTCCGCCATGGTCAGTCCGCTCAGGCCGACGCGCAGGCGGTTGCCGGGCGGCTCGTTCATCTGGCCGTACACCATCGACACCTTGGATTCGCCTTCGAGGTCGATTACTCCGGATTCCTGCATCTCGTGATAGAAGTCGTTGCCTTCGCGGGTGCGCTCGCCGACGCCGGCGAAAACCGACAGTCCGCTATGTTCGGTGGCGATGTTGTTGATCAGTTCCAGCATGTTCACGGTCTTGCCCACGCCCGCGCCGCCGAACAGGCCCACCTTGCTGCCTTTCGCGAACGGACAGACGAGGTCGATCACCTTGATGCCGGTTTCGAGCAATTCGTTGGTGACCGAAAGCTCTTCGTAGGTCGGCGCCTTGCGGTGGATCGGCATGCGTTCCTTTTCGCCGATGGGACCGCGCTCGTCGATGGGGCGGCCGAGCACGTCCATGATGCGTCCGAGCGTCTCGGTGCCGACGGGCACGGAAATCGGCGCGCCGGTATCCTGCACGGCCAGGCCCCGGCGCAGCCCTTCGGTGCTGCCGAGGGCGATGGTTCGCACCACGCCGTCTCCGAGCTGCTGTTGCACTTCGAGGGTGATGTCGGAGTCATCGATGGTCAACGCGTCGTATACCTGGGGCACGCTTTCCCGCTCGAATTCCACGTCGATGACGGCTCCGATGACTTGTACGATTCGACCGCTACTCATTTGCTTGACCCTTAATCAAAATCTCTTCTCGTTCGGGCGAGGCATGCCTCGCCCCTACAATTGACCCGATACGATTGATCGGGTTTCTGTCCGATGTCTGCTTCACACACCTGTAGGGGCGACGCATGCGTCGCCCGCAGACCTTCAGACCGCCGCCGCGCCGGCGGCGATTTCGGACAACTCCTGGGTAATGGCTGCCTGACGTTCCTTGTTGTACGCCAGTTCCAGTTCATCCATGAGATCCCCCGCGTTTTCCGAGGCGTTCTTCATGGCGATCATTCGCGCCGCCTGTTCGCAGGCGATGTTTTCCACGACCGTCTGATACACCTGTGACTCGATGTAGCGCAGCAACAGGCCATCGAGCAACTCCTTGGCCTCGGGCTCGTAGATATAGTCCCAATGGTGCTTGAGATACTCCTCTTCGGCAGGCAGCAACGGCAGCAACTGCGTTACACCCGGGCGATGGATCATCGTATTGACGAACTCGTTGCCGATGATGAACAACTTGTCGATCTCGCCATTGTCGAACTTGTCGAGCGCGACCTTGACCGCGCCGATGACGTCGGCCACTTCCGGCTGGTCGCCGAGATGGCGCACCGCCGCGACCACGTTGCCGCCGTACTTGTTGAAGAAAGTCGCCGCGCGCGCGCCGATGGTGCAGACATCGATCTCGATGTTCCGTTCGTGCCATTCCCGCATCGAAGCCACGGTCGTCTTGAATGCGTTGATGTTCAGGCCGCCGCAAAGGCCGCGGTCGGTCGACACGACGATATAGGCGACCCGCTTGACCTCGCGGTTCTCGAAATAGCCGTGGCGGTATTCCGAGGACGAAGTGGCGATATGGCCGATCATCTCGCGGATGTGCCTGGCGTATGGCTTGCCGAGGCGCATGCGCTCCTGGGCCTTCCGCATCTTGCTCGCGGAAACCATTTCCATCGCCTTGGTGATCTTTTGCGTGTTCCTGATGCTCGAGATCTTGTTGCGTATTTCCTTGCCTCGCGCCATCGCTCAAATCGCCTCTTTCAACTCGTTCCGGCTGCCGCCTACCAGGTCTGCGTGGCCTTGAACCGCTCGATCGCCGCCTTGAACTTGCCTTCGATTTCGTCGTCGAAATCCCCGGTGGCATTGATGTGGGCGAGCAGTTCCTCGTGTTCGCTGTTCATGTAGGACAACAGGGCGCTTTCGAAATCGAGCACCTTGTTCAATGGAATGTCCCTCAGGAAGCCCTCGTTGGCGGCAAACAGGGAAACGCCCATTTCCGCGATCGAAAGCGGGGCGTATTGCTTCTGTTTCATCAGCTCGGTGACGCGCTGGCCGTGTTCGAGGCGGGCGCGGGTGTCGTCGTCGAGATCCGAGGCGAAAGCCGCGAAAGCCGCGAGCTCACGATATTGCGCGAGTGAGATGCGGATGCCGCCGCCGAGTTTCTTGATGATCTTGGTCTGGGCCGCGCCCCCCACCCTCGAGACCGAGATGCCCGGATTCATCGCGGGGCGGATGCCCGAGTTGAACAGGTCGGTCTCGAGAAAGATCTGGCCGTCGGTAATCGAGATGACATTGGTGGGAACGAAGGCGGAAATGTCGCCGGCCTGGGTTTCGATGATCGGCAACGCCGTCAGCGAGCCCGTGGCTCCCTTCACTTCGCCGTTGGTGAATTTTTCGACGTATTCGGGGTTAACCCGCGCGGCCCGCTCAAGCAGGCGCGAATGCAGGTAAAAAACGTCGCCGGGATAGGCTTCGCGGCCCGGCGGCCGGCGCAGCAGCAGGGAAATCTGCCGATACGCCCAGGCCTGCTTGGTCAGATCGTCATAGATGATCAGGGCGTCCTGGCCGCGGTCGCGGTAATACTCGCCCATGGTGCAGCCGGAGTACGGGGCGATGTATTGCATCGCCGCGGGGTCGGATGCGCTGGCGGAGACGACGGTTGTGTATGCCATCGCGCCGTGTTCTTCCAGCTTTTGCACGACGTTGGCGATGGAGGAGGCTTTCTGCCCCACCGCGACGTAGATGCATTTCAGATCCTTGCCCTGCTGGTTGATGATGGTGTCGATGGCGACGGCGGTCTTGCCGACCTCGCGGTCGCCGATGATGAGCTCCCGCTGGCCGCGACCGATCGGCGTCATGGCGTCGATGGACTTGAGGCCGGTCTGCACCGGCTGCCCCACCGACTGTCTGGCGATAACGCCGGGCGCGACTTTTTCGACCGCATCGGTCATGGCGGCGCCGATGGGGCCCTTGCCGTCCACCGGCCGGCCGAGGGCGTCCACCACGCGGCCTTCGAGTTCGGGACCCACCGGCACTTCGAGAATGCGGCCCGTGCAACGGCAGCTTTGCCCTTCCTTGAGTCCCAGATAGTCGCCGAGCACCACGGCGCCGACGGAGTCGCGCTCCAGATTGAGCGCGATACCGAAAATGTCGCCGTCGAACTCGATCATCTCGCCATACATGACCTCGGTCAGGCCATGGATGCGGATAATCCCGTCAAGCACGCTGACGATGGTGCCTTCGTTGCGGGCCTGCACCGCGGTATCGAGACTTTCGATCCGCTGCTTGATGATTTCACTGATTTCCGCGGGATTCAGTTGTTGCATGTTCGTTTCCTGGTTGCTTGTGCGTTCAAGGAAGCTCCGATTCATCGGAGCTTCCGCGCGGCACACGGATGTGCCGCCGAATTCGATGGCGCAAGCCATTGAATTCGTGAGCAAAACAAAACCACGCTTTTGTTTTGCGGAACTGGGCAATTCCACGGATGGAATTGTTCAGTTATTTCAAGTCCTCATGTTTTGGGCCATTTTGGCCAGCTTGCCCCGGATGGAACTGTCAATGACCTGGTCGCCGGCCCGGATCACGGCGCCCCCGATCAATGTTGGATCCACGCTGGCGCTCAGCCTGATATCGCGTTGCAGGCGCGCCTTCAATGCGCGCTCCAGATCGTTCGCCGCGCCTTCGCTTGCCGGAAAGGCGGTAATAAACTCCACGTCCACCGATCTTTCCTGGTCGGCCTTGAGTTCGTCGAACAGGATGCTGATCTGCGGCAGCAACGGCAGCCGCTTGTTTTCCGCGAGCAGACTGACGAGATTGCGGGCCTGCCCGTTCAATTCCCCTTCGCAAAGACCGTGAAACACGGCCGCGACCTGCCGCCAGGAGCGGCCCGGGTCGGTCAGCGCCGAATGCACGACCGGCTGCCCGGCTACCGCCGCCGCCACGCCGAGCACGCGCGACCACTCGCCGAGCGCGCCGGACTCGCGGGCGACTTCGAACGCCGCCTTCGCGTAGGGCCGGGCCAGGGTTACGGGATCAGCCATGAGCGCGCCTTACAGCTCCGCGGCAAGTTGCGAGAGCATTTCTTCGTTGGCCGCCTGATCCACCTCGCGTCCGAGAATCTTCTCGGCGCCGGCGATGGCGATAACGGAAACCTGGGCGCGCAATTCTTCCCTGGCGCGATTGGTCTCCTGCTCGATCTCGGCCTGGGCCGCGGTCATGACGCGCTCGGCTTCGACCTGCGCCTGTTGCTTGGCCTCGTCGATGATCTGGGTAGCGCGCCGGTTCGCCTGGTCGATGATGCCGGCGGCGGAAGTTTTCGCCTCGTCCAGTTGCTGCGCGGACTCGCGGTTCGCGCTTTCGAGCTTCAGCTCCGCCTGGGCGGCCGCCTCGAGCCCATCGGCGATGGCTCGCTTGCGTTCATCGAGAATGTTGGCGAACAGCGGCCAGACGTATCGATGGCAGAACCAGACGAAGACCGCGAAAGCGATCGACTGTCCAATGATGGTCAGGTTTATGTCCACTTCAGACTCCTGCGGGCGGGACTGCTGTCAGCCCGCGAGCGTCGACAGAAACGGACTGGCGAAAGTAAACCACATGCCGATGCCGATACCGATCATGGTTACCGCGTCGATCAGGCCGGCGACGATGAACATGCGGATCTGCAACTGGGGAGCGAGTTCCGGCTGGCGGGCGGAGCTTTCGAGAAACTTGCCGCCGAGTATGCCGAAGCCGATCGCCGTGCCAAGCGCGCCCAGGCCCAGCACCAGCAGGACGCCAAGCGCGGTGAAAGCCAATATTGATTCCATCTTTATCCTCCGGGATTGTTTTCGGTTGTCTCAGTGTTGAAAACTCAGTGAGCCGCCTCATGCGCCGCGCTGAGATAGACAACGGTCAGCATCATGAAGACGAAGGCCTGCAGCGGCACCACCAACAGGTGGAACACCGCCCAGACAAAATGCGCCGGCAACTGGTACAGCCCGAGCAGGCCGGCGATCAGCAAAAACAGCAATTCCCCCGCATACAGGTTGCCGAACAGCCGCAGCCCGAGCGAGATGGGCTTGGCCAGCAGCGTGGGGACCTCGATCATGAGATTGAACGGCAGCATCCATTTGCCGAACGGGTGAAAGGCGAGTTCGCCGAGGAAGCCTCCCAGACCCTTGTGTTTGATTGAATACCAGATAATCATCGCGAAGATGCTGAGCGACAGGCCCATGGTGATGTTCGGGTCGGTGGTGGGCACGATCTTGAAAGGCATGTGGTCGAAGCCGAACACATGCTCGCCGATCAGTGCGGCGATACCGGTGATCCAGTCCACGGGCACGAGATCCATGGTGTTCATCAGCAGCACCCAGACGAACACGGTAAGGGCCAGCGGGGCGATCAGGCTGTTCTTGTGGGTGAAACTTTCGGCCACCCGGCCGTCCACGAATTCGAAGATGCTTTCGACGAAATTCTGAATCGCGCCGGGATTGTCCGCCGAGGCGCGCAATCCGATCCAGCGGAACCATAAGAGAAATGCGGCGCCCAGCGCGATCGACCAGCCCATGGTGTCGACGTGAATCGCCATGAAGCCCATTTCGGCGGCTTCTTCGGGGGTATGGGCAAACCCCCAGTGCCCGTCGGGAAAACGGCCATAGGTCAGGTAGGACAAGTGGTGAACGATGTATTCCTGAACCGTCTGGGATTCAGCGCCTGCCTCTGCCATAACTTCACTTCATTCCATTCGCCGATACGGGCGACGCTCGCGTCGCCCTCTCGACCCAACTGGTCTCCAGGTAATTTCCGCGTACAAGTCGAGCGACTCAGCACCGCTTGGTCATTTCGTTCCTAATCGCCACCAAAGCGCCCTTCACATTGGCTATGTCCGTTTCCACGTCACCGGTCAGCGCCCCCAAACCGGGAATCACCAAAATGTTCAAAGCGATGTCCCAATTCCGCGAACTGCGCTGCGACCGGGACAGGTCACTCAACAATTGTGTTTGTTCGGCATGCATTGCTGTCAAAACCGTACAGGACATCGCTTCGTATTCCGCGGTCGGAACCACGGCTGGCGGTATATCGGCCGGGTGCGTCGCGCAACTATTGAACAGCAGTCCCGTCAACACGATAAGCAACACTTTTTTCATTCTTCAACCCTTGATCGATTCAAACGGGTTCGACCCCACCCTAACAGCTTCAATCAATACACGTTTCCGTTATGACCCCCGGTCATCCGACCAGCAACCCACATACCGATTAGGTGCGCGAACAAGAAGCCTGAAAACAGCGCCACCACGTTAAGGTCTTCCAGAAAGTTGAAGCTCAGCGCGAACAGCAGGATCGAGATCACGATCTTGCCGATTTCGCCTTTCAGGAAACTCCTGACGACCTCATCCGCATTCTCGGCGCCCTGGTAACGGAATGCCTGAACCGCGAAGTAGCCATTCGACAAAGCGCTGATCAGGCCACCCGCCAGCACGCTGCGCGCGACAACCGCATCTGTCGTCCACAGGAACGTGACGGCAAGCAGGGCCGGGCCAATCAATTGCGCCAGAATGACCTTGTACGGTCGCACGTGAAGACACTATCGGGTGGCTACCGCCAGGGCAGGCGCATTATAGGGAGATCACGCCCGCTAATCAACACGCCACCCCGTGATTCTGCGCGCGGCGAAGCGTAGTCGCGGAATCTCGTTGGGATGGTTTTCAGAGTCGTGGCTTCGATCCGTCTCCGGCGAGCTTTTGGCACGGTAATTCGTTCAGAATGGCGAACGGTCGGTTTCGCACGATATCAGTCGCCGTCGCGTGGTGAAGGGTTTGGCGGGCGTGCGAGGCAGGAAGCCGACCCCGGAGCCCGCAGGGGTGCAGGCAAGCGTTTATGAAGCGCAGCTTCATGCGCAGCCGGAACGACGCCTAGCTGTGCTTGGCGGCTGGACCGTATTTACGGCGTCCGCTAAACCCTCCACCTCCCAATGGTGACGGACCACGGCCACAGAACTACTTGATGTGAGACAGAATGCCTTCGAGTTCGGCTGCGCTGTTGTAGTTGATTACCAGTTTGCCTTTGCCTTTGGCGGAGTGCTGGATGGCTACCTTGGCGCCGAGTTTTTCGGCGAGGGATTCTTCGAGGCGGGCGAGGTCGGGGTCGCGTTCGCGGGTGGTTGATGTGGCGTTCGGGCGGGACAGGTGGCGGCGGACGAGGTCTTCGGTCTGGCGCACGGATAGTTGCTTGCCGGCGACTTCCCGGGCGAGTTTGGGCTGGTCGGGGCCGGAGACGCCGAGCAAGGCGCGGGCGTGGCCCATTTCGAGTTCGCCGTTTTCGAGCATTGCGCGCACATCGGGCTCGAGGCCCAGCAGGCGCAACAGGTTGGCGACGGATTCGCGGGACTTGCCGACTTCCTTCGCGACTTCCTGCTGGGTATAGCCGAATTCTTCCTGCAGGCGTTGCAGGGCGGCGGCCTGCTCGATCGGGTTGAGATCTTCGCGCTGGATGTTCTCGATCAGGGACATGGCGACGACATCCCGGTCCGAGGCCGACTTGACGAGCGCGGGGATGGCTTTCAGGCCGCTGAGCTGGCATGCGCGCCAGCGCCGTTCACCGGCGATCAGTTCGAAGCGGCCCTGCCCGATTTCGCGCACGACAACGGGTTGCATCACGCCTTGCCGGTGAATCGACTGCGCGAGTTCTTCCAAGGCTTGCGCGCGCATGTCCCGCCGCGGCTGGAACTCGCCGGGCCGGATCAGATCGATGGGGATTTCGCGAAGTTCGCCTTCCCGCGCCGGCGCGACCGGCCCGTCTTCCATCAGCGCCGACATGGATTCCTTGTCGCGGCTTCCCAATAGCGCTTCCAGACCCTTGCCCAGTTTCCTCGACATATCGGCTATTCCGTCTACCCGTTTTCCCGTTTAATCGGCGCCGCTTGCCACCGCGGCCCGATCGCGCCGGCGCAGCAACTCCCCCGCCAGCGCCAGGTAAGCTATCGCGCCCTTCGAGCGGCGTTCGTAACTGAGCGCGGCCTTGCCGAAACTCGGCGCCTCCGCCAACTTGACGTTGCGCGGGACCACGGTCCGGTACACCGCGTCGCCGAAGAACCGGAACAGTTGCGCATTCACTTCGGCGGTCAACTTGTTGCGGGAATCGTACATGGTGCGCACGATCCCTTCGATTTTCAGATTCGGATTCGACCTCGACCGGATTGCCTCGATGGTTTCCACCAGCGCCGACAAGCCTTCCAGCGCATAGTACTCGCACTGCAGGGGTATCACCAGACCGTCGGCGGCGGTCAGGGCGTTTACCGTCAGGATGTTCAAGGAGGGCGGGCAATCGATGATGATGAAGTCGTAGTTTTCCCGTGCCGGCGTCAGCGCTTCCCGCAGGCGGGTGTCGAGGCGCCCGTTTTCCATCAGCCAGACCTCGGCGGCGACCAGGTCGCCGTTGGCTGGCAGCAGATCGAAGCCGTCGCCGACTTCCTTCACGAGCGCGTCTCCAAAAGTGGCCTCGCCCGTCAGCAACTCGCAAACCGTGTGTTCGGACTCGTCTTTCGTTACGCCGCAGCCCATGGTGGCGTTGCCCTGGGGGTCGATATCGACCAGCAGTGCCGAATTGCGCGTGGCGATCAGCGAGGCGGCGAGGTTGACCGCGGTGGTGGTTTTTCCCACACCGCCTTTCTGGTTGGCTATGGCCAGGATGGCGCCCATTGCAGATCGTTTCCGTTTGCGGGGGAGGTATGCCTCGCCTTCACATTCATCTCGTTGCGAGCCCGACTACGTGGCGGTTCGATGCGCCGGGCACATGCGTGCGCTCGATGAATTCCACTTTGAAAGCGTCCGGCAGCCGGGCCAGTTCCGCGCCGGGATGACGCCCTTTCATCGCCAGCAGTGTAGCGCCCCGGGACAATATATGCTGCGTTTTCGCGGCGCACTCCGCAAGCGTGGCCAGCGCCCGGCAGACGACGAGGTCCGCCGTGCCGCCGTAATCCTCGATGCGGCATCGTTCGACGCTGACGTTCGCCAGATTCAGGTCCAGTTTCGCCTGAAACAGGAAGCGCGTCTTCTTGCCGTTGCTGTCCACGAGCACAAAATGCTTGCCGGGAAACAGCACCGCCAGCGGAATCCCCGGCAAACCCGCTCCGCTCCCGGCGTCGATTATGGTCTCGCCGCTCACCCGGGATGCGACCGAAAGGCTGTCGAGCACATGTCTGTCCAGCATACTGCCAATGCCGGAAACGCCGGAAAGGTTGAAGCGCTTGTTCCATTTGTCCAACAGCCGCAGATATTCGAGCAACTTGTCGGCGCCGGTCCCGGTCAACGGCGCGTTCATGGCCCCTGCGCCCGCCAACAGCCTGTCGCGCGGGCCCGCCGGGCCCGCCTTGCTTTGTCCTCCGCCGGATTTCGCGCTCAACTGGCCTTGCGCCGAATGGTCCGATGTTTTTTCAGATACACCAGGATGAGGGAAAGCGCCGCCGGCGTCATGCCGGGAATGCGCGCGGCGCGGCCGAGGTTTTCGGGCCGGGCCTCGGACAGCTTCTGCTTGAGTTCGTTGGACAGGCCGGACATGCCCGCGTAATCGAGATCCGCGGGAAGCGCGGTATTCTCCTGCTCGCGCAGCCGTTCGATCTCATCTTGCTGCCGGTCGATATATCCCTGGTACTTGACCTGGATTTCGATCTGCTCCGCGACCTGCTCTTCGAGCGGAGAAGCGGCTGTACGGGGGCGTTCGGGCTCAGCCAGATCCATCAGTTTTCCGTAATCCAGTTCCGGCCTCGCGAGCAGTTCCGCCAGGCTCCGCTCACGCGACAGCGGGCGCTCAAGCGCGTGGCCAAGGCGGCGGGCGGCATCGCTGGCGGGGCGAATCCTGGTCTCGCGCAGACGTTGGAGTTCGGTTTCCACCCGCTCCCGCTTTTCGTTGAAGAAACGCCAGCGCGCATCGTCGACCAGGTTCAGCTCGCGCCCGGTCGGCGTCAGCCGCATGTCGGCATTGTCTTCGCGCAAGCTGAGGCGATATTCGGCCCGGCTGGTGAACATGCGATAGGGTTCGTTCGCGCCCAGCCGGATCAGGTCGTCGACCAGCACGCCGATGTAGGCCTGGTCGCGCCGCGGACACCAGTAATCCTTGCCGGCGACCGCGCGGGCGGCATTGAGTCCCGCGAGCAGGCCCTGGGCCGCGGCTTCTTCGTAGCCGGTCGTGCCGTTGATCTGCCCGGCGAGATAGAGTCCTAGAACAAACTTGCTTTCCAGCGAGTAACGCAGGTCCCGCGGGTCGAAGAAATCATATTCGATGGCATAGCCCGGCCTGGTGACATGGGCGTTCTCGAATCCGCGTATGCGCCGCACCATTTCCACCTGGGCATCGAAAGGCAGGCTGGTGGAAATGCCGTTCGGATAGATTTCGGCGACATCGAGGCCTTCCGGCTCGACGAATATCTGATGCGAAGTCTTGTCGGCGAAGCGCATCACCTTGTCTTCGATCGACGGGCAATAGCGCGGCCCGGCGCCCCCGATGACGCCGCTATACATCGGCGACCGGTCGAGCGCGCCGCGGATGATCTCGTGGCATTCCTCGTTGGTCGCGGTGATGTGGCAATTCACTTGGCGCGGATGTTCGGACCTGCATCCGAGGAAAGACATGACCGGCGCCGGCGCGTCGCCTTCCTGCGCTTCCATCACGGAAAAATCCAGGCTTTTGGCGTCCAGCCGCGGCGGGGTCCCGGTTTTCAGCCGTTCGACCCGGAACGGCAGTTCGCGCAGGCGCCGGGCGAGCGCAAGCGCCGGCGGGTCGCCGGCGCGTCCGCCCGAGTTGTTCTCCAGGCCCACGTGAATGCGTCCGGCGAGGAAAGTACCTGTGGTCAGCACCACCGCCCGCGCGCGAATCTCGATGCCGAGACCGGTTACCACACCGACCGCGCGGTTGCCCTCCATGATGAGATCGTCGACGGATTGCTGCAGCAGGGACAGGCCCGTTTGATTTTCAACGATGCGGCGAACCGCCGCGCGATACAGCGCCCGGTCGGCCTGAGCCCGGGTCGCCCGGACCGCGGCGCCCTTGCTTGCGTTGAGGACGCGGAAATGAATGCCGGCCCGGTCGACGGCAAGCGCCATGGCGCCGCCCAGCGCGTCGATCTCCCGCACGAGGTGGCTCTTGCCGATGCCGCCGACTGCCGGGTTGCATGACATCTGCCCGATGGTTTCGATGTTGTGGGTGACCAGCAGCGTGCGGACGCCTTGCCGCGCCGAAGCCAGGGCGGCCTCGGTCCCGGCATGCCCGCCGCCGATCACGATCACATCGTAATTGTCGCCGCAACGCATGGGAACAGACTCGAATTCAACAGGCCGCGAATTATAACTGCTATGGAATTATGTATATATGTATCACAAGAATATTAAACTAGTAGCAGTAGTAGCAGGGCGCCGCCCGTTCTGTTGATACCAGCATATTTCCGCCCCTTTTCAGGGACTTGCGCGATGCAAAACCCGGTGTGCGAAATGGGGTTTCCCTTGTTGCAAGCCATGGAGCGAATGGGGACAACTCGAATTCGATTCACGGGTTCGAATTTGATCCCAAGCTTTTCCCGGACGGGACAAGGATTATCAACAGGAAGCCAGCAGCTTTCCAGGTGTCGTCCCAACCTGCCATTCTGCGCGTAGCGTAGCGGAGTCGCAGAATCTCCACGGGTTTGCCTTGGTCTGCGCCTTCGAACCGTCGCCGTGCGGTGTGCGGGGTTCAACGGGCGTCCCCGATATGGATGTCGGGGCCGGAGCGTACAAGGGTGTATTCACAGCGCCCGCTGAACCCCGCACGGCGACTGACAGCTTGCGTGTTTCCTGGCAATTGGCTTCGATTTCCTCCCAGTGGGATGTGTGGCGGATTTATTTGCCGATGCAGAATTTGCTGAAGATTTCGCCCAGGAGGTCGTCGCTGGTTACTTCGCCGGTGATGCGGCCCAGGGATGTTTGGGCGAGGCGGAGGTCTTCGGCGATAAGTTCGAGGGGTGCTTGGGCGGTCAAGTTTTGGCTGGCGGATTGGCAGCAGTGGCGGGCTTCGTCGATGGCTTCGAGGTGACGCGCTCTGGCGACGAAGGCGTCCTCTCCGCCTTCGTAGGCGACAAATTGCTTGAGATGGGTGGTGAGCGAATCGATGCCGGAGCCGGTTTTGGCGCTGACGCCGACCAGCGGGAGTTCGGTTTCTTCGATGAGGATGTGCGGTGTGGACTGTGGCGAGGGCAAGAGATCGATTTTGTTGAGAACGATGCACACGCGGGGCAGCAAGTCGGCTCGGCAGTCTTCGTCTTCAAGCAAGTCTTCGAGCGGTTCGAGCAGTTGTCGCGAGTCTTCCCCTGCGAGGGTTTGGTTTTGGTTTGGAAGGCGGGTGGCGTCTATTACAAGCAGGACTATATCGGCGTTATCGATGGCGTCCCTGGCGCGCCTGACGCCTTCCCGCTCGATTGCGTCGGCACTGCGGCGCAGGCCCGCGGTATCGATGAGTTGCAAGGGAAGATCGTCAAGCAGAATGCGTTGGGAAAGCACGTCCCTGGTAGTGCCGGGGATTTCGGTCACGATGGCGGTCTGCTGCCCGGAAAGACGGTTCATCAAGCTGGATTTGCCCGCGTTCGGCAGGCCCGCGAGCACGGCGCTGATGCCCTGGTTGAGCAGGGCGCCTTGCCGGCTTCGTTCGCGAATCCGGTCCAACCGCTCCAGCAAGTCCGCCAGGCTTTCCCGCAACTGCTCCACCCGCAGCACCTCGATGTCGCTGTCGGAGAAGTCGATCGCGCTTTCAACGAGTACGCGCTGTTGCGTAAGCAGCGCCGCAATAAATTGAACTCTTTGGGAAAACTCGCCAGTTAGCGTGCGCAGGGCGGATCTTGCCGCCTGGCGGGAATCGGCATCGATCAGGTCCGCGACAGCCTCGGCCTGGACCAGATCGATCTTGCCGTTGAGAAACGCGCGTTCGGAAAACTCGCCGGGACGCGCCTGTCTTGCGCCGAGGGCCAGCACGCGCTCGCGCAACGATTCGAGCACGACGCGCCCGCCGTGGCCTTGCAATTCGAGCACGTCTTCGCCGGTGAAGGAGTTCGGCGCCGGGAAAAACAAGGCGATGCCGCGGTCGAGTATTTCGCCGTCTTCGCCATGAAAATCGCAAAAAAGCGCCTTGCGCGGTTCCGGCTCGACGCCGACCAGTTCTCTGGCCATGCCGGCGAGAGCCTCTCCCGATATGCGCAACACGCCGATGCTGCCGCGCCCCGGCGCGGTCGCTATGGCGCAGATCGCGTCTTTACTCATGTTTGCATCCGACCGCAGGCGTCTTGTTAGTGGCTGCGGGCGCTGGTCGCCGGATCAGCGGGACGCCGCGTATTCGGCATCTATCTTGCGGGTGATGTACCACTGCTGCAAGATGCTCAGAAGCCCGTTGGTGAGCCAGTAGAGCACCAGTCCCGAGGGAAACCAGAGGAAGAGCACGGTCATCATGATCGGCATGAATTTCATGATCTGGGCCTGCATGGGATCGGCCGGCGCGGGGCTCATGCGCATTTGCAGAAACATCGTCGCGCCCATGAGCAGCGGCAACACGAAAAAGGGATCGCGCACCGACAGGTCGTTGAGCCAGAGCAAGAAAGGGGCGTGCCGCAGTTCGACGCTTTGCATAAGCACCCAATACAGGGCGATGAAAACGGGCATCTGCACCAGCAGGGGCAGGCAGCCGCCGAAGGGATTGATCTTTTCCTTCTTGTACAGATCCATCGTGGCCTGCTGCAGTTTCATGCGGTCGTCGCCGTAGCGTTCCTTGATTTGCTGGATTTTCGGCATCAGCCTGCGCATTCCAGCCATGGAGCGATATTGCGTTTCCGACAATTTGTAGAAGATCAGCTTGACGATCAATGTCAGAAGAATAATGGAAACGCCGTAGTTGCCGGCGAAGGCGTTGATATTCGTCAGCAGCCAGTAGATCGGCGCAGCGAGGAACCAGAGAAAGCTGTAATCGACGGTCAGATCGAGATCGGGGGAGATTTCCGCGAGCGAGTACTGGTCCTTGGGGCCGGCGTAGAACTTCATGCTTGCCGAGCCGGAGCCGCCGCGGGGCGCCAGTAGGGCCGAACCGGTGAATTCGCCAATGAATTGACCGTTGTTGCTCCTGCGCAAGGTGTAGCGATTGGCCGATGCGGTATCGGGCACCCAGGCGGAAAGAAAATAATGCTGGCTCAGGCCGACCCATCCGCCGGACTCTTCGAGTGAAACGGGGCCGTCGGCGATATCGTCGAAATCGATTTCCCGGTAGGGGTCGTCCGCGCTGGTGATGACGTAGCCGAGATAAGTCCGGGTGAAACGGCTGCCGCTGCTCGGGTCCGAAAAATCATGCCTGCGGATCTGGCCGAAAGGGTTCGCCTGCCAGTCTCGATCGGATCGGTTGGCGACCAGGAACGAAACATCGATCAGATAGCTGTTGCGGGTAAACGTGAAGCGCTTGGTGATTTCGATGTTGTCTTCGGTGGTGAGAAGCAGGTCGACCTCGAGCGTGTCGGCGCCGTCGTCGAGGGCATACTCGCCGGCGGCCGCGCGATAGCGGGCGCGGCCGTCCTGATCGATCCCGTCGGGTCCAACCAGCCCGCTGGTCGAGACGAACTCCCGTCCCGGTCGGGATTCGAGCAATACGAAGGGTTCGTCCGGAACGTCGAGTTCGCGCAGGTATTGGGGCAGGGCGAGATAAACGATGTCCCCGCCCACCGGGTCGATCCGCAGGTCCAGCGTATCCGTTGTCACCTGGATCAAGCCGGTGCGGACCGGCGCGGTATCGGGCGCCAGACTTTCCCCGCTTGCCGCGGGCAGAGACCCGCTGGGAACTTCCAGCGGCAGATCCGGCGCCGGGACGGAAACGGTCGGATCGGGCAATCCATTCGGCGAATCATTCAGGGTCCGGGAGGCGGAATCCGTACCATCGTTGACGACCGGGGGATAGTCTTCCTGCCAGGCCAGCAACATCAGGTAGGTGATGACCGCCAGCGACGAATAAAGGAAGAAGCGCGTAAATTTCATGTCAGTCCGCCTGTTGCCGCGCGAAATCCGAATCAGGCACCGGGTCGTATCCGCCTTCATGCCATGGATGGCAGCGGCAGATTCTCCGCGCGCCGAGCCAAAGTCCCTTGGCCGGGCCGTGAATTTCTATGGCTTCCCGCGTGAACTGCGAGCAACTGGGATGGAAGCGGCATTGCGTGAACAGCAATCGGCTGAGGAATAGCTGGTAGAAGCCGATCAGCTTGACTAGTGCGTATCTGACCATGATCAGGGCGATTCCCGGCTGGCTGTGCCGCATTCCGCGGCGACTGCGCGGCGCATTTTCCCGAGCAGATCGTCCAGCAGCTCGTTCAGTTTCCGGTTCAACACCGAGTTCGGCTGCCTGTGGGCGTCCTTCCTGGCCAATACAACCAGGTTCGCGCCGCCAAGTTGCGTTTGACGTTCGCGGAAATTCTCCCGAATCAGCCGTTTCAACCGGCTGCGTTGCACCGCGCCGGGAACGTTCTTCCGCGAAACCACCAAGCCAAGTTTGGCCGCGCCGCTTTCGTCAGGTATCGCAAGCACGAGAAAGAGCCGGCAGGAAACCTTGAAACGGGCGTTGGAAAACACGGCCCGGTAGTCTTTCGCCCGGAGCAGGCGCGACGTTCGGGGAAACCCTGAGGTCGCCACCCGTTGTCGCATCGCCGGCGGTTATGCGGCTATTCAGGCCGAAAGACGTTGACGGCCTTTCGCGCGTCGACGGGCCAGCACCTTGCGCCCGCCGCGCGTCGCCATGCGGGCTCTGAAGCCATGATTCCTGGCGCGCTTGATCCTGCTGGGCTGAAAGGTTCTCTTCATGACTCTTTCCGATTCGCTGTCGCAGGCCTCTGGCGCCTGAAACCCGGGGCACGGATTCTAGTGGTTTTGCGCGGATGTTGCAAAACCAACCCTGCATCGCCAGCAATTCTCATTTCGGCGACCAACCAGGCGCGGGAGTCCCCCCACCGAATCCGCAGAATCCTGTCGGCTTTGAATTGACTTGTACATGCCATCCATGGCGAGCCGTTCGACCCCCAATAAGCTTCGCCCATTGTCGGCTGCGCCAATCAGGCTCCACCCTCGCGCGCCCGCGGCAACCAGATGTGGATTTCCTCATGATTGGGTTGCTAAAACATCCTTGCGCCCGAGATCACATGGACCATGGCGCGGAAGCAAGGAATGATCGGCCCTGCCCGCCAGGGAGATCTCCCGCCCTGCTGATGGCGGGATTCCGCGCCGTGACACGCATCATTCCTCCACCCTCGCGCGCCCGCGGCAACCAGTCACGCCGACCGATCTCCGCGCCGCTGGAAATCCCCCCCAACTCTCGCTACAGTGCGCCTGCGCCGCCGGGGCGTGGAAATCCAGCGAGGACGATCGGAAGATCTTGCGATCAGATGTCCGCACGCTTGGGGGCACCGTAAGCTCTCCCCTTCTTGACGGCGGCGCGACCCCATCCTCACCCTCGCGCGCCCGCGGCAACCAGCCCACCAGGCTGCGACTCACGCCTTGCGAACACAAGTTATCCACAGGAAATGCAGTGGGCGGCTGAAAGTGCGGAAAATTTTTTTTACGGGGCTTTCTTTTTGAAGACTGTAACGAAGCATCGGTAAGGCTATGAAAACATCGGACAAATGCACTTGAAAGTATACTGGAGGCGGGGAGTTGCACTATTTGGAATGGGCTTGGCATTGCCGCTAGAATGGTCAAAAGATTGACACAAACTCATGGTAGAGCGAAGCAAGTGACAGCGGCAAATTGGCAGAAGTGCGTCCAGGCGCTTCAAGGCGAGATTTCACAAGGACAGTTCAATACCTGGATTCGGCCAC
Source organism: Pseudomonadales bacterium (assembly GCA_963664805.2). Lineage (GTDB taxonomy): Bacteria > Pseudomonadota > Gammaproteobacteria > Pseudomonadales > Pseudohongiellaceae > UBA9145. Next base: position 2,669,138 of record OY761612.1, read on the forward strand.
TCAGCGCCGAAATCGAAGCGGATGGCAAACTCCTCTGGGTGAAAGCGCCCAATCGGTTCATTCTCGATTGGGTGAGCGCCAAGTTTCTGGCGCGAATCCGCGAACTGATGTTGGAAATCGAGCCCGGGCTTGAGGACGTGGCGTTGGAAGTGGAGGCATCGAATGGAAGTTCCGCTCCCGCGCGGAAGGCGCTCGCGCCAGGCGTTTCCAATGCGCCGCGAGTAAACGGCGGCGCGGCGGGATTTCACCCGCCGGGTTCGATGGATTCCCCATCGAAATCGTATTTCGACGAAGACGTTGAATACATCAGGAAGCTGCGCATCGAAGGCGAGTTGAACCAGTCGTGCAATTTCACGAATTTCGTGGTTGGCCAATCCAATCAACTCGCCCAGGCGGCGGCGTTTCAGGTGGCGCGCAATCCCGGGCGGACGGAGTCCAATCCGCTTTTCATTTATGGAGGCGTGGGGCTCGGCAAAACGCATCTGATGCACGCCATAGGCAATCAATTGCGCGCGCGGAAACCACACGCCAAGGTTGGCATCGTCGATTGCGAGAATTTCGTCAACACGCTGATTCGCGCTTTGCGGTTCGGTGCCATGGACTGGTTCAAACGCTACTATCGGTCGGTGGATGCGCTATTGCTCGACGACGTGCATTTTCTGGAAAAAAAGGAACGCTCCGAAGAAGAATTCTTCCATACATTCAATACCTTGCTCGATAACGGCGTACAAGTCGTATTGACTTCCGATCGTTACTACAAGGAAATTCACGGCATCAAGCCCCGGTTGATGTCGCGCTTGGGGTGGGGGCTTTCCGTGGCGATAGAACCGCCGGAACTTGAGACCCGGGTGGCGATCAGCATGAGCAAGGCGGCGCAGATTGGACTCGAACTTCCCGATGACGCCGCGGAGTTCATCGCGCAAAAGGTTTGCTCCAGCGGCCGCGAACTGGAGGGCGCCATAAAGAAGGTCAAGGCTTACGCCCAGTTCAGGGGCCAGCGGGTCGATGTGGGTCTGGCGAAAGAAGCCCTGTGGGACTTGCTGGCCCAGCAGGACAAGCTGATCAGCATCGACAACATTCAGCGCACGGTGGCGCAATATTACAAGATCAACATGCGCGATATGCTTTCCAAGCGCAGAAACCGCTCGGTCACCCGGCCGCGACAGGTGGCAATGAGCTTGACCCGGCAGCTTACCAGTCATAGTCTGCCTGAAATCGGCGAGGCCTTCGGCGGCAGAGACCATACGACGGTGCTTCATGCCTGCCGGCAAGTAACGCAATTGCGCCGCAACTCGAAAACGCTGGACGACGACTTCAACAATCTGATGCGGATTTTGACCAACTGATCGAGGCATTCCGCAATGTAACCCCCTCGCCAACCGATTGGCGCCAACACAGGGAATACACATTATGCAATTCAAGATCGCGCGGGATGCGCTTCTCAAGCCGATGCAACTCGTGAGCGGGGTGGTCGAAAGACGCAGTACTCTGCCGGTGTTGTCCAACCTCCTGCTCGACATTCAGGGCAACCGGCTTTCGCTTACAAGCAGCAATCAGGAACTTGAACTGTCGGCGGCGGTGGATGTGTCCGACGTCCAGGCCGAAGGCCGAATAACGGCGTCCGCGCGCAAGTTGTTCGATATCTGCCGTTCGTTGCCCGAGGACTCGGAAATCCTGTTTTCCGTCTCGGGCGCCCAGTTGCGCGTCAGCTCCGGCCGCAGCAATTTCTCGCTGGCGACATTGCCGGCGGAGGACTTCCCGAAATCGGAGAACGAAGTCGACGCGGTCGCGCTCACCTTGACCCAGGAACAACTTTCCGAGTTGCTGGCCAGCACGAGTTTTGCGATGGCGCAAAAGGACTTCCGGCCCTATCTCAATGGCATGCTGATCGAAGTGGACTCGGGAAGCCTGCGCGCGGTGGCGACGGATGGGCACCGGCTCGCCTTGCATACCGTGCAAGTGGAAAACAATGCAACGGAAAAGCAGAGGCTGATCCTGCCCAGGCGAAGCGCGGTCGAACTGGCCCGTCTGTTGCAGGACCCCGGGGAACTCGTAACGATAACCGGGGGGGCAAGCCATATCCGCGCGCAGATGAACAGCTGCACCCTGGTGTCGAAGCTCGTCAACAGTCGATATGCCGACTATGAAAGAGTGATTCCGCGGGATGGCTCGAAAACGCTCGTCGGCAACCGGGAGGCCCTGCGCCAGGCTTGTCAGCGCGCCGCGATCCTTTTCAGCGAAAAGTACCAGATCGCAAGTTTCAATCTCGGGTCCGGAGAATTCAAGGTTGTGGCCAGAAACCCGGATCAGGAAGTTTCCGAAGAGTCCGTTTCGGTCGAATACGATGGGGATCCGATCGAAATCGGTTTCAACGTCAGCTATCTGATCGATGTCTTTACCGCCATCACGACCGACAAGGTCCGCATGGAGTTGACGGACGCAAACAGCGCGGTATTGCTGGAACCCGATGAAAACTATGGCGCCTCTTTCGTTGTCAGCCCGTCCCGGCTGTAATGATTCCGACCGGCGGGAACCTGTGGCTTCGACCGGCTCCGCGGGCGGGAGCGCCTTTTCGCTTGATCTCACCTCGTCGGTTCCAGCCGCCGAGCATGGCTCGGCGTCGTTCGGCCTGCGCTCGAAGCCAGCGCTTCGAACACGCTTGTCCTCGCCCATGACGAGATTCAAATCGGGTCGTCGTTGCTTTGGACCATTCATGGCACGCAACGACTCCCGCGACGCGAAAAGGCGCTCCCGCCCGCGGAGCCTTGCACCGTGCGCAACACATGGCGGCAATTCTCGGTCAAGCGTTCTGTATTTCCTCGGTGTCGGTGGTTGCGATCATTTGCAGCATGTAAGTCGCCGCTGGGCGGCCGGGAGGTGCGGCGGGCGTGTGAGGCGGGATGCCGAGCCCGAAGCCCGCAGGAGTGGAAGCAAGCGTTTATGAAGCGTAGCTTCATGCGCAGCCGAAACGACGCCAAGCTGTGCTTGGCGGCCGGGCAGTATTTACGGTGTCCACCGCACCCGGCGCCCTCAGGCGGCGACGGATTGGAGCCACTATCTCCCATGGGCCACCAACGGCCAGAATGAGAATAGCTGGAATCTGATGGGCGGGCTGGCCAAGCTGGAAATTACGTCGTTTCGGAATATTGAGCGTTGCGCGCTTTCTCCCCACCCTGAGCTGAACGTGCTTGCCGGTCCCAACGCTTCCGGCAAGACGAGTTTTCTTGAAGCCATTCATTATCTGGCCTTGGGCAGGTCGTTCAGAACGAGCAGCGTCAAGCCGCTGATCAGGGACGGCGATGACGAGACAGTTCTGTTCGCGGAATTGTCCGGCGGGACGAAAATCGGACTGCACAGAACCCGGAAAGGAGATCAGCAACTTAAGTCCAATGGACTGGTGCAGCGAAGCTGGGAGGACGTGGCGCGGCAGATACCGATCCAACTACTCGATGCCACGTCGTTATCCCTATTGAACGAAGGACCCGGACTGAGGCGCAGATTTCTCGATTGGGGTGTGTTCCACGTGGAACAGCAATTCCTTCCAGCTTGGCGGCGAACCAGAAAATCCATTATGCATAGAAACGCCCTGTTGAAGCAGCCGGGCAGAATGGACGAAGAACAATTGGCCGCTTGGGAGGAAGAGCTCGTTTCCGGCGCCATTGAGATTACCGAGTCGAGGGAAAGGTACTTCCGTCGCCTGCAAGAGGCATTTACCAAGGCTCTCTCCACACTAAGCAAAGAATTGGGCGGCTCGGTCCGCCTTCATTTCAATGCGGGCTGGAATCGGGAGCATGAACTCCGGCGGCTGCTCCGCGAAAATCGCGTCACGGACAGGAACTATGGTGTGACAAGGTATGGCCCGCACCGAGCCGATATCCTGGTCAAGTCCGGAAACGACAGGGCGGTTGATGTCTCATCGAGAGGGCAGCAAAAGTTGGTTGTTTCCGCGCTGAAGATCGCGCAGGGCGAGTTATTTTTTGAGACAAGCGAACAACGGCCGATTTATCTGGTAGACGATCTTGCCGCCGAGCTGGACGAAGCAAACAGGGCGCAGGTTTTCCATCTGTTATGTTCGCTTGGCGCCCAGTTGTTTATCACCTGCGTATCCGTGGATGCATTGGCGCCCTCGCTTCAGGACGCCGGCTCGATAAGCCTGTTCCACGTGGAACATGGTACAATAACGGCTTGATTTTCTTGGAAGTACCGCGTTTTCGACACCCTTTGCGAATCCGCTTGTCCGAAAATGGAGAAACGAATGGAAAATACTCCGGCCAATGACTACAACTCTGAAAGCATCAAGGTCCTGAAAGGCCTCGACGCCGTCAGAAAAAGGCCCGGAATGTATATCGGCGACACCGATGACGGAACTGGTTTGCACCACATGGTTTTCGAATTGGTGGATAACTCCATCGATGAAGCGCTGGCCGGTTATTGTTCCGAGATCAAGGTTACGATTCATATCGGCGAATCGGTAACCGTCACCGATAACGGGCGAGGGATTCCGACCGAAATGCACAAGGAAGGCGTCTCCGCGGCCGAAGTCATCATGACGGTTCTTCACGCCGGCGGGAAATTCGATGACAACAGCTATAAAGTCTCCGGTGGTCTGCATGGCGTAGGCGTGTCCGTCGTCAACGCGCTTTCGAGGGAACTGAAATTGACCATCCGGCGCGACGGCAAGGTCTGGGAACAGTATTACCGGCACGGTGTGCCCCAAGCGCCGCTTGCCGTGGTCGGGGATACCGCGGCAACCGGTACCGAATGCCATTTCGAGCCTTCGGAGGAAACCTTCAACAACATCGAATTCCAATACGACATTCTCGCCAGGAAATTGCGCGAACTGGCGTTTCTCAATGCCGGCGTCGCCATCGCCTTGCGGGACGAACGCACCGGCAAGCAGGAAACTTTCCGCTACGAGGGTGGACTGCGGGCATTCGTCGACTATCTCAACAAGAACAAGACGATCGTCAACAAGATGATCTATTTCAACGCCCGCGAAGTGGAAGAAGGCATTTCCGTGGAAGTCGCGATGCAGTGGAATGATTCCTACCAGGAGGTGATCTTTCCATACACCAACAACATTCACCAGCGCGACGGCGGGACGCATCTCGCGGGATTTCGTTCCGCGCTGACGCGCGTGCTGAAAAGCTATATCGATACGGAACTCAACGGCGCGAAAAGCAAAGACGTTCCGGTTTCCGGCGACGACGTGAGAGAAGGCTTGACCGCGGTGGTTTCGGTCAAGGTGCCGGATCCGAAATTTTCCTCCCAGACCAAGGACAAGCTCGTTTCTTCCGAGGTAAAGGCCGTGGTCGAACAGCAAATGGCCTCACATCTGAACGATTACCTGCTGGAAAATCCGAAGGATGCCAAATTGATCGCCGGCAAGATGATCGAAGCGGCGAAAGCGCGTGAAGCCGCGCGCAAGGCCCGGGAAATGACGCGCCGCAAGGGCGCGCTCGATGTGGCGGGCCTGCCGGGCAAGTTGGCCGATTGCCAGGAAAAGGATCCGGCCATGTCGGAGATTTACCTGGTCGAGGGCGACTCGGCGGGCGGGTCCGCCAAACAGGCGAGAAATCGCCACAATCAGGCCGTGTTGCCGCTGAAGGGAAAGATTCTCAACGTGGAAAAAGCGCGGTTCGACAAAATGCTCAGCTCGAACGAGATCGGAACCTTGATCAAGGCACTCGGTTGCGGCATCGGCACAGACGAATTTTCACCTGAAGCGCTTCGCTATCACCGAATCATCATCATGACCGACGCCGATGTCGACGGCTCTCATATCCGCACCTTGCTGCTTACCTTCTTCTTCCGGCATATGCGCGAGCTGATCGAAAGCGGGCATCTGTACATCGCCCAACCACCCTTGTACAAGCTCAAGAAAGGCAAACAGGAACAATACCTCAAGGATGATCGCGAGCTGGAAGATTACGAAACCGCGATAGCGCTCAAGGACGCGAGTCTGCACGTCAACGCGGATGCGCCCGGCATCGGCGGCGAGGCGCTCGAATCGCTCGTGAGCCGTTACCGCGAAGTCTATGCCATCATCGACCGGCTGAGCCGGCTGTATCCGAAAGAGGTGCTTGAAGCCCTTGTGCAGACTCCCGCGTTGCCGGAGAAAGATCTGCGCTCCAGGGAAGAAGTCGAGTCCTGGGCCGGGAAAGTGGTCGCCAATCTGTTCGGACGCAATCCGCAATACCGGATCGATTACGCTTATTCGGTTGATGAAGACGCCGAGCGGCATATTTTTCTGCCGGTAATCCTGCTTGAGCGCCACGGTCTGCACAAGTCCTTCGCCTTCAGCGCCGATTTCTTTCATTCCGGCGAATACAGGATGATGTCTTCACTGGGCGTGACGCTCGACGGCCTGATCGAACCCGGCGCCTTCATTGAGCGCGGCAACCGGAAACAGAAAGTGGGCAGTTTCACGGAAGCGCTCGACTGGCTGACGGCCGAGGCGATGAAAGGCAACTATCTGCAACGGTACAAGGGTCTCGGGGAAATGAACCCGGACCAACTATGGGAATCGACCATGAACCCGGAGACCCGGCGCATGTTGCGGGTAACGGTCAAGGATGCGATCGGCGCGGACCAGTTGTTCAACACCTTGATGGGCGATCAGGTCGACCCGCGTCGGCAGTTCATCGAAACCAACGCGTTGCGGGCCGAAAACTTAGATATTTGAAATTTGTGGCTTTGATGCGTTGCCGTGCGAATCCAACAGAGCATTCGCCGCGCCGCGCAGGTCGTCATGCACGTCCATGTCTTCAAAGCCGTTGTTTTTCAATGACTTTTCGGTTTCCATGCCGTTCCCGGTGCGCACTAGCACCGGTCGGCAGCCATGGCTCCGGGCGGCTTGCAGGTCTTTGAGGCTATCGCCGACGAACCAGCAATTGCGCAAGCTGCAAACCAATTGGGCTTCGATTTGCTTGAGCAGCCCCGTGGCTGGTTTGCGGCACGAACAGCCTTCTTCCGGCCCATGGGGGCAATAGAAAATGGCGTCCACGGCGCCGCCCTGGCTTTTAACCAGTTCGCGCAGCTTTTTGTGTATGGCCTCAAGCGCGGCCAGATCGAACAGCCCGCGGGCCAGACCCGATTGGTTTGTCGCCAAAACGATACGGAAGCCGGCCCGGCTCAAGTCCGCGATGGCTTCGATGCTGCCCGGCAGCGGATGCCATTCCGCGGGGGACTTGATGAATTCGTCGGAATCCCGGTTGATTACGCCATCGCGGTCCAACACGACGACTTTGGCGGTTTTTCCGTTCAAAGCAGCGAGATGTCCGCGACCTGGAGAAAGAGTTGACGCAATTCGCGCAACAGCCGGAGTCGATTGGCGCGCAGGGCGGGGTCGTCGACCATCACCATGACCTCGTCGAAGAACTTGTCGACATCTTCCCGCAAGTCCGCAAGCCGCGTTAATCCTTCCCGGTAATCTCCGGCCTTGAACAGGGGCGCCACCGCCTCGCCTTGCTGCTCAAGGCGCGAGAACAATTGCTTCTCCGCCGCTTCGGACAACAATTCGGCGGCAACCGCGTCCCGCCCCGCCGCCTCGGAACTCTTGTCGAGCAGGTTGGAAACCCTTTTGTTGGCCGCCGCGAGCGCGGCCGCTTCCGGCCTCCCGGCGAAATCGGCAACCGCTTCGACGCGGCGATGAAAGTCGAGCGGGCTTGCCGGATTCAATGCCCGCACGCAGAGATAGATTTTCGCGTCAGTTCCCGCATCGACATACCAGGCGCGCAAGCGGTCGAAGATGAAATCGCAAAGTTGCCGCCGGCAGCCGGGCTGCGGCTCAATGTCGGTGTAGGCGTCAACCGCCGCATCGACCACGGCGACGAGATCGAGTTCCAGCCCGCCTTCGATGAGAATTCGCAAAACGCCGAGCGCGGTGCGGCGCAAGGCAAAGGGGTCGCGCGAACCGGTTGGCGGCTGGCCGATGGCGAAAAGCCCCGCCAGGGTATCGAGTTTCTCCGCCAGGGCGACCACCCGGCCCGCGCCAGTCTCAGGCAGCCGGTCCCCGGTGTGCCGCGGCAGGTATTGCTCGAAAATGGCTGCCGCGACGGGTTCCGGTTCGCCGTCGTTGCGGGCGTAATACGATCCCATAATCCCTTGCAATTCGGCGAACTCGCCAACCATATCGCTGACCAGGTCACATTTTCCCAACATGGCCGCACGCTCGCAGGCATCCGGTTCGATGCCCAAACTGTTAGCAATTTGACGCGAAAGTGCTGCAACTCGTCGCGATTTTGCAGCGATCGTGCCAAGTTTGTCCTGAAAAACCACTTTCTCCAATTCCGGCAGCCGGGATTCGAGACTGCGTGATTTGTCGGTTTCGAAAAAGAATCGCGCGTCCGCCAGCCGCGGTCGGATTACGCGCTCATTTCCCTTGACGACCTCTTTCGGATCAAGGCTTTCTATGTTGCTGACCGTGACGAAATTCGGCACGAGCCGCCCGTTTTCGTCTTCAAGACAAAAGCATTTCTGATGGAACTTCAGGGTAAGTATCAGGGCCTCTTCGGGCAGTTGCAAAAATTCCGGGTCGAACGCTCCGGTCAGTGCGACGGGATACTCGACGAGGCTGGTCACTTCATTAAGCAGATCCTTGTCCTCGACCACTCGTGCCCGCAGTTGGCTTTCGTCATCGATAACCAAGCGGCGCCGGGTTGCAGCTCCCGCTCGTTGCGCAATTGATCGATTGAGGAGGGATGCCTGTTTCGCCACCAAGTCCCGGATCAATTCCCGGCGTCGCTCGAAGCAGGCAATCACGCGGCCCGGACTTTCCAGCGCCGCTTCGTAATCTCCCGGGCAAGTCAACTCGATGGGCTTGTCGTAATGGAACCGGTGTCCGAAGGTCGCATTCCCGGCGGTTTCTCCCAGAATCCGCGCCGGGATGACTTCTCCGCCGAACAACATCACCGCCCAATGCACGGGACGGATGAATTCGGTTCGTGAACTGCCCCAGCGCATGCGCTTGGGGGTAGGCAAGGCGGCCAACGCGCTTTCCGCCATCCCGGGCAGCAATTCGGCGGTGGCCGCGCCCGGCTCCAGCTTCGTAAAACAGAGCTTGGCCGCGCCCTGGCGCTCTGAACGACCGAGTTCCTCCACCGAAACGCCGCAAGAGCGGGCAAAACCGAGGGCGGCGGCGGTGGGCGCGCCGTCGGCGTCGAAGGCCGCGGCAAGCGCCGGGCCGAATCGTTCGATCTCGCGGTCGGGCTGTTTCCCGGCGAGATCCCGTGCAAGCAGCGCGAGCCGCCGGGGGGTGGCGAAACCGCGCAGTTCGCCGTGGTCGAGGCTGGCCTTGGCGAAAAGGGCGCGGAATTCCGCCTCCAGCGCTTCCGACAGGCCGCACAGGGCTTTCGGCGGCAACTCCTCCGTGCCGATCTCGAAAAGAAAGTCGCGACCCGCGGTCTCGTTGGCCTCAGGCGTATTCACGTCGCGCCTCTTCCGGAGCCAATGGAAAGCCGAGCTTGCGCCTGCTTTCGAGATAGGCTTCCGCGACCGCCCGGGCCAGCGCGCGAACGCGCAAGATGAATCGTTGCCGCTCGGTTACCGAGATTGCCTTGCGCGCGTCCAGCAGGTTGAAGTAATGGGAGGCTTTGAGCACCTGCTCGTATGCCGGCAATGCCAGGTTCCGCTCAAGCAGTTCGCCGCATTGGCTTTCGCAATCGTCGAAGTAACCGAACAGATTCCCGGTATCGGCGACTTCGAAATTGTAGGCGGACATTTCGATCTCGTTTTGCAGGAAGACATCGCCGTAAGTCACCGCGCCGTCGGGCCCGTCGCACCAGACGATGTCATAGACGCTGTCCACTTCCTGCAGGTACATGGCGATGCGCTCGATGCCGTAAGTGATTTCTCCGCTGACGGGGAAACATTCGAGTCCGCCGACTTGCTGAAAGTAGGTGAACTGGGTGATCTCCATGCCGTCGAGCCAGACTTCCCAGCCGAGTCCCCAGGCGCCAAGGGTCGGCGACTCCCAGTTGTCTTCTACGAAACGCACATCGTGTACGGCCGAATCGATGCCGAGGGAGGCGAGGGACTTGAGATACAGTTGCTGAATATTCTTCGGCGAAGGTTTCAGGATTACCTGGTACTGGTAATAATGCTGCAACCGATTGGGGTTTTCGCCATAGCGGCCGTCGCCGGGCCGCCGGCTGGGCTGAACGTAGGCGCAATTCCAGCTTTCCGGGCCGATGGCGCGCAGAAAGGTGGCGGGATGGAAGGTGCCGGCGCCCACCTCCATGTCCAGAGGCTGCAATATGACGCAGCCTTCGCCGGACCAGAACTGCTGCAAGGCGAGGATCAGTCCCTGGAAGGTTTTCAGGTCGGCGGAGGGGTTCACGACGGAATCGGGGGCGACTACAAGAAAGGCCGCGATTATCCTAGAATTTCGGTGCTTTATCCATATTGGGGCTGAGGCTTGAGGGTGAAGGCTTCGAACCGTCGCCGTCTGGCGGGCTGTGTGCGGCGGACGCCGTGAATACGTCCCTGTAGGCTTCGGGCTCGGCATCCTGCCTCGCACGCCCGCTGCACACAGCCCGCCAGACGGCGACTCACGCCGTGCAGACTCGAAAGGTCGTCATTCTGCGCGAAGTCGCAGAATCTCGTCTGCAATATGAGAATCGCCAGGTAGCGCAACTTGAATAAGGGTGGCCACGATTATCAAAATCTTGTTCTTTCGGCTTTTTCTTGAGCTTGCCGCGCGTCTGCCATTGCCGATGTTGCACGGAATGGCTCGCGTTTTCGGTGGGTTATTGGCGCGTTTGCCGAGTCGCGCGGCGCGGACCACTTTGCGCAATTTGAGGGTTTGTTTTCCGGAGCTTGACGAGGCGGGTGTTCGCGAACTTGCGCGGGCCAGTTTGCGTCATTCGTTGTGTGCCTTGTTTGAAATGGGGCGTGCTTGGCATTGGCCGGTGCTGCGGATGCTGGAATTGGTTCGTGAAGAAGAGGGGGTCGAAGAATTTCGCGGGGCGGTGGCGGCGGGAGATGGGGTGATCTTGCTTGCTCCACACTTGGGAAACTGGGAAATGTTCGGAATATCAATGTGTTACGGGTCGCCTGCGCATTTTCTGTATATGCCGCCGGACGATCCCGCGCTCGACCGCCTGTTGCTGCGCGGCCGCGCCCGGGGTGGCCTGCGCATGGCCGCCGGCGGACGGGAGGGAGTCGGCAAGCTGTTGCGCGCTTTGCGCGCGGGCGAGTTGGTCGGCATCTTGCCGGACCAGGTGCCGGCCGACGGCAGCGGCGTATTCGCACCCTTCTTCGCCCAGCCGACGTACACGATGACGCTCGCGTGCAAGCTGGCGCAACGCCCCGGCGTGCGCGTCTTCTGCGGCTGCGCCAAGCGCCTGCCTGCCGGCGCCGGATTTCACGCCGTTGTCCGGGAACTCGACTTGCGCCGCGAAAGTCTCGACGAATCCGTTACAGCCATGAATCGCGCCGTCGAAGAAATGGTCCGCGAATGCCCCGAACAATATCAATGGGAATACAAACGCTTCCGCCGCCAACCCGACAGCTCTGAATTTTATTGACGAGATAAGATCCATCAGGCCTTGCACGGCGTAAGTCGCTGTCTGGCGGGCGGTCTGTAGCGGGCGTGCCACGCATGGGTGGGACCTGGTCGGCGTGGCCAAAAAAGGCAACGCTTTTTTTAGGGGTGAAGACAAGCGTTTATGAAGCGCAGCTTCACGCGCAGCCGGAACGACGCCAAGCTGCGCTTGGCGGCTGGACCGAACGACTTGCCATGGATGGCAAGGCTGGGGGTGGTAGAAGCCAACAGTGCCGCGCCATGGATGGCATGAACAACCTCGCGGAATCCCCCAAGGATTCCGCAACTCCGCTTCGTTGCGCGCAGTATGACGGAGGTGTGGCTACCGGCGCCAGAACATCGGCGTGAACAGCACCAGCAGGGTGAAGACTTCGAGTCTGCCGAGGAGCATGGCGACGCACAGGATCCATTTGGCCGCGATGGGGAGAGTTCCGTAGGTCGCCGAGACTCCTTCGAGGCCCGGGCCCAGGTTGTTGATGCAGGCGCCGACCGCGCTGAAGGCGGTGATGATCTCGACTCCGGAAGCGAGCAGCGCCAGCAACATCAGCATGAATACCATGACGTAGACGGCGAAGAATCCCCAGACCGCGTCGATGACCCGGTCCGGGACGCGCTTGGCGCCGAGCTTGATCGGGATCACGGCCTTGGGATGGATCAGCCGCTGCACCTCGCGAATACCCTGCTTGAAGATGAGCAGGATGCGAATCACCTTGATCCCGCCGCCGGTCGAACCGGCGCAGGCGCCGATGATCGCCGCATATAGCAACATGTACGGCAGGAACAGCGGCCAGGAATTGAAATCGGCGGTCACGTAGCCGGTGGTGGTGGCGATCGAAACCACCTGGAACAGTCCCCGGATGAACGCTTCGAAGAAACTCTCGTATGTCGCGGTCAGATAGAGAATGCCGATGGCGGCGACGGACAGCGAAGCAAGAATGAACGCATAGAAACGGAATTCCGGATCCGCCAGGTAATGCCTGACCGAGCGGCGCTGCCAGGCCGTGAAATGCAAGGCGAAATTGACTCCCGCGATCACCATGAAGATGATCGCCACCAGGTCGACAGCGGGGTTGTCGAAGAAGCCTATGCTGGCGTCGTGAGTGGAAAAGCCGCCGATCGCCACGGTAGTGAACGCGTGGCTGACGGCGTCGAAAAGTTCCATGCCCACCGCCCAATAGGCCAGCGCGCAAGCCACCGTCAACGACAGATAGATGTACCACAAAGCCTTCGCGGTTTCGGCGAGCCGCGGCACGAGCTTGTTGTCCTTCATCGGCCCCGGCGTTTCCGCCTGGTAGAGTTGCATGCCGCCGATGCCGAGCATCGGCAGCAGGGCCATGGCCAGGACGATGATGCCCATGCCGCCCATCCATTGCAGCAATTGCCGATAAAACAGGATCGACCGGGGCAATTCGTCGAGGCCGACGATTACCGTGGCCCCGGTGGTCGTCAGTCCCGACAAGGACTCGAAAACGGCGTCGGTCAGGCTCAAGTCGAGCGCCAGCAGCAGAGGCAGACAGCCGGCGACGCCCAGCACGCTCCAGAACAGCGTAACCACGAGAAAGCCGTCGCGAATGGTCAATTCGCCGCGCGCGCGCGCGGTCAGCCCCCACATTCCCAGTCCCAGCAGCAACAGGGTGAGCAAGGTGGTGAAGAAAACATTGAGCATGCCATCGCGATAAATCAGCGACACCACCATCGGCGGCAGTGTCCCCAGCAGACTGAACAGCATCAACAGGATGCCGAGCAGTTTGGTGATCATGAGAGGGTGCATGAGCGGTCAGAAATGCGCGAAGCCCGCGCCGAACAGGCGTTCGACGAGAACGACGTGCTTGCGGTCAACGAGGAACAGGATGACGTGATCGCCGGACTCGACCCTGGTGTCGTCGTGAGCGATCAGAACCTCGTCGTCCCGGACGACCGCGCCGGCGGTGATGCCGTCGGGAAGATCGAGTTCCCGCAATTCGCGCCCGATGACCCGGGAAGAGGCGACATCGCCATGCACGACCGCCTCCACCGCTTCGGCCGCGCCGCGGCGCAATGCGTGCACGTTGGCGAAATCCGCCCGCCGCACCTTGGTCAATACGCTGCCGATGGTGGCCTGCTGCGGAGATATGGCGATATCGATTTCGCCGCCCTGGATCAGATCGACATAATCGGGATTGTTGATCAGCGCCATCACCTTCTTGGCGCCTAGCCGCTTGGCCATCATGCACGACATGATATTGGCCTCGTCGTCGTTGGTCAGCGCGACGAAAACGTCGGCGTCCTCGATGTTCTCGCTGATGAGCAGTTCCCGGTCCGAAGCTTCGCCCTGCAACACCAGCGCGCGGCCGAGTTGTCCCGTCAGAAAATCGCAGCGCGCCTCGTCGCGTTCGACCAGCTTGACCTTGTAGCGCGACTCGAGTTGCCGCGCGAGCCGCAGACCGATGTTGCCGCCGCCGGCGATGAATACACGGCGATACGGACGGTCCATGCGGCGCACTTCGGCGATGCAGGCGCGGATGTCTTCCTGGGCGGCGACGAAGAAGACTTCGTCTTCCGCCTCGATCACGGTCGATCCTTCGGGCACGATCGGCCGGTCCTTGCGGAATATCGCCGCCACCCGGGTATCGATCGAGGGCATGTGCTGGCGCAACAGGCGAATTTCCTGGCCGACCAGCGGCCCGCCGTACACCGCCTTCACGCCGACGAGTTGCACCTTGCCGTCGGCGAAGTCGAGCACTTGCAAGGCGCCGGGCAGGTCGATCAGGCGTTCGATGTTGTCCGAGACGATCATTTCCGGACAGATCGGCGTGTCCACCGCGATGCCCTGCTTGCCGAACAACTCGTCGCTGGCGTTGATGAACGAGGAAGAATGCACCCGGCAGATCTTTTTCGGCGTGCGATACAGCGAATAGGCGACGCGGCAGGCCACCATGTTCAATTCGTCGTTTTCCGAGACGGCGATCAGCAGGTCGGCGTCCTCGACTCCGGCCGCCTCGAGCACATCGGGATGTGAGCCGCGGCCGCTGACGACCTGGATGTCCATGCCCCGCTTCAATCCTTCGAGCCGCGCCGCGTCGCTGTCGACCAGGGTCACGTCGTTGGACTCGGTCGACAAGGTGCCGGCCAGGCTGATGCCCACCGGGTTCGCGCCGAGAACGATTATTTTCATGTCAAAGCACCGCGCTGGAATGCGCGCCCGCCAACGCGGAATTCAGTTCTTTCCCAGCAAACAGAAATAGAAACCGTCCGGGCCGTTCGGGCCGCCTGGGAGCAACTGTTTTCCATGAGCGCATTCTATTCCCCAATCGGCAGTGATGGGCACTGTTTTAGCGTCCCCGGCGGCGGCCAGGAAGCGCGCGATGACTTGCTCGTTTTCCCGGCGCAACACCGAACATGTCGTGTAAAGCAGGCGGCCTCCCGGTTTCAGGCATTGCCAGAGAGCCTGGAGCAGGCCGAATTGGGTCTCGCCATGACCGTCGACATCGCCCGGGCGCAACAACAATTTGATATCGGGATGCCGGCGGATGACGCCGGTGGCGGAGCAGGGCGCATCGAGCAGAATACGGTCGAAATCGCCGCCGTCCCACCAGGCGGACAGGTCGGCGGCGTCGGCAATGGCAAGTTCGGCGTCCAGACCGAGGCGCTCGAGGTTCTCCCTGATCATTCCGCTGCGCTGCGCATTGCGGTCGAGCGCGAGACACGCCGCCGCCCCGGGCTGAAATTCCAATAGATGGCAGGTCTTGCCGCCGGGGGCGGCGCAGGCGTCGAGCAGGCGCGAGCCCGGTTCGGGTCCAAGCACAGCGGGTACGAGTTGCGAAGCTTCATCCTGGACACTGAGGTGGCCATCGGCGAATCCCGGGATCTCGTCTACCGGCCGCGGTTTGGCCAGGTAAACCGCCGATTGCGCGAACTCGCCGGCTGCGCAGTCGAGCCCGGCCTGTCGCAATTGCGCCATGGCTTCCTTGCGGGAAGCCTTGAGCCTGTTGATCCGCAGACTCATGGGCGGGCGCCCGTTGTTGCGTTCGAGTATGGACCGCCAATCTTCCGGCCAGTCGCCGCCGATGGCGTCCGAAAGCCAGACCGGATGGTTCAGGCGGACTGCTTCAGGCTGCAGCGCGAGCGCCTCCTCGAGATCGGTTTGCCGGCGCTGGTAGTTCCGCAATACGGCGTTGGCCAGGGGCTTCGACCATTGCTTGCGCAATTGCCCCGCAGCCTTGACGGTCTGATCGATTATCGCGTAGTCGGGCACGGCCAGTTCGCGCAATTGATACAGGGCGCCGAGCAGCAGGTATTTCAGGTCCGAATCGCGGTCGCGCAACGGCCGCTCGAGTAGTTGCCCGAGCAGAAAGTCGAGCGATTCGCGATGACGGCATACGCCGAAACAGATTTCCTGCAACAGCCCGTATTCGGGCGATTGCCGGTGAGGCCGCAGGTGTTCGCCAAGCGAGCCGCGATGCTCCGCGAGCCGGGAAAGAACGCGGGCGGCCCTGGCGCGCACATCCATGGCGCTCAGCCGGACTTTGCCGCGCGGAAGCTTGCGCCTTTCACGAAAGGCGTGGAAGGCGAATTCAGCAGGGCGCCGACCGGGACCGCGGTTTTACCCGGCATTTGCACGATTGCGATTCTGATCGCGCCCTCGCCGCAAGCGACAAGCAAGCCCTTCCCGCCGGCGTCAATGATGACGCCCGGCGTTTCGGAATGCCCGCGGTCCTCCCGTGTGGCGCGCAATACGCGGACCCGTTCTTCTCCGATGAATGCGAAAGCGGGCGCGCGGCCGATGCCGGCCCGCACTTTCCGGTCGATGTGTTCGGCGGGCGCGGTCCAGTCGATCATTGCATCGGACTTGTCGAGCTTGCGCGCATAGGTGGCCAGACTGTCATCCTGCCGTGCCGCTCCGGCCAGCAATTCCGGCAGGTTCTCCAGGCTGTGCAGCAACGCCGCGCGGCCCGCCTCGACGAGCTTGGCCTCCAGCATCTCGCGGTCGTCGCTTTGCCGGATCCCGACTTCGCGCCGATGGAGGATATCGCCGGTATCGAGCCCTTCGTCCATGCGCATGATGGTGATGCCGGTAAGGCGGTCTCCGGCGAGCAGGGCGCGTTCGACCGGCGCCGCGCCGCGCCAGCGGGGCAGCAGCGAGGCGTGCACGTTCACGCAGCCGAAGCGGGGTGTTTCGAGAATCGGCGCCGGCAGAATCAGGCCGTACGCGGCGACTGCGAGCACGTCGATTTCGTATGAGGCCAGTAGTCGCGCGGCTTCGCCTCCGCCCATGCTTGCCGGCTTGTGCAGCGGCAGGCCGCGAGCTTCGGCCAGCAAGGCGACTGCGCTCGGCGTCAACTTGCGGCCGCGCCCCGCGGGCCGGTCCGGCTGGGTGAATACCGCGGCGATTTCATGCGGGGAATCGAGCAGCGCCTCGAGATGCGCGGCCGCGAAGGCCGGCGTGCCGGCGAAACAGAGTCGCAATGCCGGCATCGGGGTCAGGCGGACTTCCTGTGTTCCTTTTGCAGCTTGCCGCGGATGCGTTGCCGCTTGAGGGGGCTGATGTAATCGACGAACAGCTTGCCGTTGAGATGGTCGATCTCGTGCTGGATGCAGACCGCGAGCATTCCCCGGGCCTCAAGCTCGAATTCTCCGCCCCGCGGGTCCCGGGCCTTGACGCGGATGGCGCGGGGCCTGGAGATATCCTCGAAAAATCCCGGCACCGACAGGCAGCCTTCCTGGTGTTCCTGCAATTCTTCTTCGATTACCTCGAATTCTGGATTTATGAAGACTTGCGGACTATCTTTTTCTTCGGAGACATCGAGCACGAGCAGGCGCTTGTGCACATTGACCTGGGTGGCGGCAAGGCCGATGCCTTCCGCCTCGTACATGGTCTCGAACATGTTGTCGACCAGGGTGCGCAGGCCGTCGTCAAACTCGGTAACCGGCGCGGCGGTCTTGCGCAGTCTCGGGTCGGGAAATTCCAGAATCGGTAATTGGGCCATCAGAACTCCGATACGGGCGCAAAAGCGCGCGCCCGCACCGGAAATTATAGCAGCCCCTCGGGAACTTTGGCATGGACGAATTTGGATATCGGCTTCGAGCCGTCACCGGCTGGCGGGCTGTGCGCGGCCGACGCCGTGAATACATCCGTGCAGGCTTCGGGCTCGGCTTCCCGCCTCGCGCGCCCGCCGCGCACAGCCCGCCAGACCGCGCCTCGCGCCGCGCGGATGACCGGAAGAGTTGCTATGTCTGAATCCATGCTCGAAGTCTATCTGGGCTTGACGCATCATGGCGTTCTCACTCCGGGAGTGCTGGCGCGGACGCTTGGAGAGCTGGGGCCGCTGAGCCGCATCTGGCGATTGTCGCGTGAGCGGTTGCGGGAAGCCGGGTTCTCCGAAGCGCAGATAGCGGCCTTGACGGCCCGGAGGCCGGCGCCGCATTGCCGCGGCCGGGTGCGGTCGGATCTGGCCTGGGCCGCAGCCGACGACAGGGCCATACTCCATTTCGAATCGCCGCAATATCCGGCCTTGCTGCGTGAAATCGCCGCGCCGCCACCGGTGATTTTCGTGGAAGGCCGGCTGGAATGCCTGCAACTGCCCACGATCGCGATGGTCGGCAGCCGCCGCGGCAGCCCTTACGGCCGCCGTCACGCGGAATGGCTGGCGCGCGAGTTGAGCGGGGCCGGTCTGGTGGTCTGCTCGGGCATGGCGCTGGGAGTCGACACGGCGGCGCACAAGGGCGCGCTGGACGCCGGCGGGTATACGGTCGCCGTCCAGGGCACGGGCGTGGACCTTTGCTACCCCGCCCGCAATCGCGAGTTGCGCGGGCGGATCCGCGCGCAAGGCGCGCTGGTCTCCGAGTTTCCCCTGGGCGCACCGGCGGTCAAAGCCAATTTTCCCCGCCGCAATCGACTCATCAGCGGACTGTCGGCGGGTGTCGCGGTGATCGAAGCAAGCCTGAAAAGCGGCTCCCTGGTTACGGCAAAAATGGCGCTGCAGCAGAACCGCGAGATTTTCGCCATGCCGGGCCCCATCTCAAGCTCGTTCTCGCGAGGTTGCCATCAATTGATCCGCCAAGGCGCCAAGCTGGTCGAGTCCCCCGCCGATATTCTCGAGGAGATGGGCGACATCATTCCCCTCGACCGTTTCCGGCCGAGACCTGCGGGTGCCGCGTCCGGCAAGTGCGAGCCCGGTTCGGGAGACGCCGGACTGCTGGCCCTGCTGGAAGAATCCGGCTCCCTCCCCGAAACGCTGGCCCGCCAGACGGGCCTTACACAGCAACACCTTCTTGTAAAATTGCTTCAACTGGAACTTGACGGCGCCCTGGTTCAGCGCGGCGGCCGCTACTTCCGCGTTTGACCGGAGCTGCGCCGGGCGCGGTTCCGGCATTAAGTGAACATTCAGTTTGTTTACTTTATCTTTTCGCCCAACTTGACGCGGATGAAGGCGCGTCGAATAGAAACAGGCAGCCGGGCCAGCGCCGGCGCAACGACTTTGGGGGTCAAATCAATGCGCAACAAATTCCCGTTTTCCATTTCAACCGCCGCGTTCGCGCTGGCGTTCATCGCGCAAATCGCCGCCGTCCACGCGCAAACCGATACGGCGGACTCCTATTCGGGGGAACTCACCGGCATCTGGGTCGGCGTGCAAGGTTCGAGCGAAGCGATGATACTGACGCATTCCACCGAGGGGGAATTGCTCGGCGTCAATCTCGCGTTCCGCGACGACGGCCTGCCGGGCGTCTGGCGCATTCTGCTCGGCGCCGCGGAACGCGATGCCACTGGACACAGGGGCCAATTGCTGCAATACGGTGGTGTGGGTCCGGAAGGAGACGAAGATCCCGATACGCGCATCACCTACGGCGTCGTCAGCCTTGCGGCGGACACGATCGTCTTGCAAATAGAATCTTGCGAATACGCCTCCGGCATCGAGCGGGCCTGCCCGATCGAAATCGGCGCCGAATTGCTGTTCGCGCGTTTCGATTGACGGCGCCGGGCGAGGCGTGTCTCGCCTCTATATGCCACGCCCCTACTTGCGAAGGCGGTGAGACTAGTATAGTTTTGCCGGTTTTTTACAGGAGTGTGGGGCCGATGAGTCCGCCGTTTGTTGCCATTTTGATGGGGTCGAAATCCGACTTGGAGGCCATGCGGGCCGGGGCCGAAATATTGCGGAATTTCGGCATTCGACACGAGATCAAAATCAGTTCCGCCCATCGCACTCCCGAAGCCACCCGGCAATATGTCGAAGACGCTGTTGAACGCGGCTGCCAGGTCTTTATCGCCGGCGCCGGCCTCGCCGCGCATCTCGCCGGCGCCATCGCCGCTCATACGACCCGGCCAGTGATCGGCGTGCCCATGGACGGCGGGCCGCTCAAGGGCTTCGACGCCTTGTTGTCCACGGTGCAAATGCCCGCCGGCGTGCCCGTCGCTTCCGTCGCCATCGGCAGAACCGGGGCGCGCAACGCCGCCTATCTCGCGGCGCAGATCCTGGCCCTGGCCGACGCCGACCTCGCCGAACGCGTCGCCGCCGACCGTCACGCCAGTGCCGAAAACGTGCAGGCTCAGGACCGGGCATTGCGGGAGCAGCAATGAAGCTCGGCCGGCGGTGACCGATAGCCGGGCGATCGAGGCCGCAAGGCGGCTGCGGGAAGGCGAGTTGATCGCCTATCCCACCGAGGCGGTCTGGGGAATCGGATGCGATCCCTTCAACCGTGAAGCCGTACATCGTCTGCTGCGGCTGAAGCGGCGCCCGGTCGACAAGGGTCTGCTGCTCGTCGCGGCCGGCATGGAGCAGGTCGGCAAGTTGCTCGCGCATTTGACCGCCGGCGAGACCGCCAGACTGCGCGACTCATGGCCCGGACATATCACCTGGCTCGTGCCGGATCCCGACAGACAATATCCCGAGTGGATTCGCGGCGAGCATCCGGCGGTGGCGATTCGCGTCAGCGATCATCCCGTCGTGCGGGAATTGTGCATGGCTTTCGGTGGGCCGATCGTTTCCACTTCGGCCAATCTGGCGGGCGAACCGGAATTTCGCTCGAGGGAAGAAGTGCGGCGCCAGTTCGGCGCCGACATCGCTTGCATAGTCGAAGGCGAACTAGGCGGACACGGCGAACCGTCCGAGATTCGCGACCTCGCCACGGGCGTGCGAATTCGGTAGAAGCCGGGCGTGAAAACCGCAATGAGCAAAATCGATACGGAGGCGGTGCGGCGGTTCCTGCTTGAGTTGCAGGAAAACATCTGCGCGCGCCTGGCAGCCGAAGACGGCGCCGGAGAATTCGTTACCGACCGCTGGGACCGGGGGGGCGGCGGCGGTGGCATATCCCGGGTAATGAGCGAGGGTGCGGTGTTCGAAAAGGCCGGCGTGAATTTCTCGCATGTGTTCGGTAAGACCCTGCCGCCTTCGGCCACCGCGGCCCGGCCGGAACTGGTCGGCCGGGGCTACCAGGCAATGGGGGTGTCGCTGGTGGTCCATCCGGAAAACCCCTTCGTGCCGACTTCCCACGCCAATTTCCGCATGTTCGCCACAACCGGTGACGATCCGGTCTGGTGGTTCGGCGGCGGTTATGACCTCACGCCCTATTACGGTTTTATCGAGGACTGCGAGCATTGGCATCGAACCGCGAAAGAAGCCTGCGACCGCCTCAATCCGGAAATCTATCCGCGCTTCAAGCAGAATTGCGACGACTACTTCTATCTCAAGCACCGCGATGAACATCGCGGCATCGGCGGCCTCTTCTTCGACGATTTCAACGAAGGCGGTTTCGCAAGCAGTTTCGCCCTGGCCCGCGCCCTGGCCGAAAGTTACATCGAGGCCTATCTGCCCATCGTCGCGCGCCGCAAAGCGCTCCCTTGGAACGCCGCGCAACGCAGGTTCCAGGAATATCGCCGCGGCCGCTATGCCGAGTTCAATCTGGTCTGTGACCGCGGCACGCTGTTCGGCCTGCAATCGGGGGTCGGCAGGGTCGAGTCGATCCTGATGTCGTTGCCGCCGGCGGTTCGCTGGATCTACGACTGGCGGGCCGAACCCGGCAGCGAGGAAGAAAAACTCACCAGCTATTACCTTACGCCGAAGCAGTGGGTATGAACCGGTCTCCATCCCGTTACGCCGTCGTCGGCAATCCGATCAGCCATAGCAAATCGCCGCTGATCCACTCGCTGTTCGCGCAACAGACCGGCGAGGCGATCACGTATAAAGCGCTGCTTGCCGCGAGGGACGGTTTCGAGGGCCTCGTCGACGCGTTTTTCCGTGAAGGCGGCGGCGGATTGAACGTCACCGTGCCTTTCAAACAAGCGGCCTGGGCCATGTGCCGGCAGCTTTCGCCCGATGCCGCGCGGTCGAGAGCGGTCAATACGCTCGATCTGCGCCAAGGCGAACTCTCCGGCGCCAATACCGACGGCATCGGCCTCGCGCGCGACCTGCGCGACAATCTCGGCGTCGAGATCGGCGGCCGCCGCATCTTGCTGCTCGGCGCGGGTGGAGCGGTACGCGGCGTTGTTCCCGCGCTCGAGAAGGAATCTCCGGCCTCGATGACCGTCTGGAACCGGACCGCCAAACGCGCCGCCGAACTCGCGCGGGATTTTTCCGGCAGCCTGACCGCGGCGAATATGGAGGATTTGCGCGGCCGGCGGTTCGACCTGATCGTCAATGGCACTTCATCCAGCCTGCAAGGGAGCCTGCCCGAAGTCGACGGGGCCTGGCTCGCAAGCGGTTGCTGTTGCTACGACATGGTTTACGGGGATGAAGATACGGCCTTTGTGCGTTGGGCGCGAGATGCCGGCGCGTCGTCCGCCGCGGACGGTCTCGGCATGCTCGTCGAACAGGCGGCCGAATCGTTTCGCATCTGGCGCGGCGTCGCCCCCGACACCGAACCGGTCATCGCGCGCTTGCGCGCGAAATGACAGCGGCATGTAGCCTCAATCCGCCACCGGACGGCGACTCGCATTGCGCGGATTTCTAGGCGCCGACTTCTTCGCGCATGTGGGCAATGTAGAGTTGGCGCAGCTTGCGGGTTAACGGACCGGGTTTGCCGTCGCCAACCGGATTCCCGTCGATGCCGATCACCGGATGCAGAATCGTGGTCGCGCTGCTGAGGAAAGCTTCGTCCGCGGCCAAAGCCTCGGCCAGGCTGAAAGGCCTTTCCTCGCAGGCAACGCCCGCCTCGGCGGCAAGTTCGAGCAGCCGGCGGCGGCGGATTCCCGGCAGGATGCGATTCGACAGCGGCCGCGTGACCACGCTGCCGTCCTTGACGATATACGCCGTCGACGAAGCGCCTTCGGTGATCAGCCCGTCCTCGATCATCCAGGCCTCCCCCGCGCCGCGGTCCGCCGCGTATTGCTTCGCCAGCACCTGGGCGAGCAGGTTGAGCGACTTGATGTCGCGGCGCAGCCAGCGGATTTCCGCCGTGGTGACCACGGTGACGCCATTCTCGGCCGCGGGATTTTCGAGCAGGGGCATGACCTGGGTGAATGCCGCCATGCTCGACGGCGTATTCGCGGGGAAGGTGAACTGGCGATCCGAAACGCCCCGCGTGACCTGCGTGTAGACGATGCCTTCCTCAAGCGAATTGCGCGCCACGAGTTGTTCGAGCACCTCCTGGTATTCCGCCGTGGAGCAGGGCCAGGCGATGCCGAGTTCATCCAGGCTGCGGGTGAGGCGCTGGAGGAAGTAGTCGCGGTCCGCGAGCCGGCCGCGGATCACCGGCACGACTTCGTAAACCCCGTCGCCGAAGACGAAGCCGCGGTCGAAGATCGACACCCGCGCTTCCTCTTCGGGTACGTATTTTCCGTTGATGTATACAATTCTGGTCAAGACGATTTCTCTCAAATTGCTTTGTTTGCGCAAGCCTTCCCTGGCGCATGGCCGGAGGCTTCGATTACGCCCGGCCTGGCCATCCATGGCCAGTCGTTCGGCCCTCAAGAAGCGTTGCTTCTTGCCGGCTGCGCCGACCGGGCCTCACCCTTATTGCTGCGGTTCGAACATCGCCGCCACTTCGCCAAGGGCCGTGCCGGTCAGGCGCTGCGTGGTCCATTCGTCCATGGCGACCGCTCCCAGCGAACGATAGAACCGGATTGAAGGTTCGTTCCAGTCGAGCACCGACCATTCCATGCGCGAGCAGTTGCGTTCCACCGCGAGCCGGGCCACATAAGTCAACAGGCACTTGCCGTAGCCGCGGCCGCGCATCTCGGGCTTGACGTAGATGTCTTCGAGATAGATGCCCGGCCTGCCGGTGAAGGTGGAAAAATTGTGGAAAAACAACGCATAGCCGGCGGCTTTGCCCTGAAACTCGCCGAATACGACCTCCGCGCGGGGATGTTCGCCGAACAGGGTTTCGCGCAATATATCCTCGGTGGCGACGACTTCATGGGACAATTTTTCATATTCGGCCAATTCGCGGATCAGCGCGAGGATCAGCCCGCAATCCTCGGCCCGCGCCTCGCGCAGCGCGAAATCCGGTAAGCCTGTTGCAATCATGGTGGCGCTGTTCCGTTTTCTTTGGTGACGGCCGAACGCCGTCGCATCCAAGCCGAACGCGCGAGGCGCGCCTCGCCCGCGATACACCCCGCCGGGGCGCTGCTATAATACGCGACTTTTTTGAGCCGGGGGCCCGGATGTCCGAACATGCCACGATTATCTACACGAAAACCGACGAAGCCCCGGCGCTCGCGACCTGGTCGCTGCTGCCGATCATCCGGACCTATTGCTCCGTCACCGGTGTCGAGGTCGAGTTGCGCGACATTTCGCTGGCCGGGCGCGTTATCGCCACATTCCCCGATTATCTGAAACCCGGACAGCGCATCGAAAACGCCCTCGCCGAACTCGGCCGCAAGACCCAGGATCCGCTGGCCAACATCATCAAACTGCCCAATATCTCCGCGTCGATTCCCCAAATGAAGGCCGTGATCCGCGAGTTGCGGGAAAAGGGTTACGAGCTGCCGGACTATCCCGACGAGCCGGCCGACGAGCGCGAAGCCGAGATCAAGGCCCGCTACGACAGCGTCAAGGGCAGCGCGGTCAACCCGGTCCTGCGGGAAGGCAATTCCGACCGCCGCGCGCCCCCCGCGGTCAAGGCCTATGCGCGCAAGCATCCGCATTCGATGGGCGCCTGGTCGGCGGATTCCGCCTCCCATGTTTGCTCCATGAGCGGCGGCGATTTCTTCGGCAACGAACAGTCCGTAACCGTCGAACACGAATGCGGCCTGCGCATTGAACATCGCGCCGCCGATGGCGGCACAAGCGTATTGAAGGAAGGCATCCCGGTGTCGGCCGGCGAAGTCGTCGACGCCAGTTTCATGAGTTGCAAGGCGCTGCGGAAGTTTCTCGCCGAGTCCGTCGCCGCCGCGAAGGCGGAAGGCGTGCTTTTCTCGCTCCATCTCAAGGCCACCATGATGAAGGTCTCGGACCCGATCATCTTCGGCCACGCCGTGCGGGTCTATTTCGCCGACCTGTTCGACAAGCACGAGGCGCTGTTCGCCGAACTCGGCGTCGACGTCAACAACGGCTTCGGCGATCTGCTCGCGCGCATCGCCGATCTTCCGGCCGAACACAGGCGGGAGATCGAAGCGGACATCGAACGCGTCTACGCCGCGCAGTCGCCCATGGCCATGGTCGATTCCGACCGCGGCATCACCAACCTGCATGTGCCGAGCGACATCATCATCGACGCCTCGATGCCCGCGGCGCTGCGCTCCTCGGGCAGGATGTGGGGACCGGACGGCAAGTTGCACGACATGAAGGCGGTCATCCCGGACCGTTCCTACGCGCCGGTCTATCAGCAGGTGATCGAGTTCTGCAAGGCCAACGGCGCCTTCGACCCGGTCGCCATGGGCAGCGTGCCCAACGTGGGCCTGATGGCCCAAAAGGCCGAGGAATACGGCTCCCACGACAAGACTTTCGAGATCGCGAGCGGCGGCGAGATTGCCGTGATCGACGATGCGGGCAACGAACTGTTCCGCCACCGGGTGGAGGCGGGCGACATCTGGCGCATGTGCCAGGTGCGCGACGCGGCGGTCCGCGACTGGGTCAAGCTGGCGGTGAATCGCGCCCGGGCCACCGGCGCCCCGGCGGTGTTCTGGCTCAACGAGGACCGTCCCCATGACGCCCAGGTGCTGGCCAAGGTGCGAAGCTGTTTGCCGGAGCACGACACCGGCGGCCTGGAGATTCATTTCATGGCGCCCGCCGAAGCCGCCCGTTTCTCGCTCATGCGCATGAAGCAGGGCAAGGACACGATCTCGGTGACGGGCAACGTGTTGCGGGACTACCTCACCGACCTGTTCCCGATCCTGGAACTCGGCACCAGCGCCAAGATGCTATCGATCGTACCCCTGATGAACGGCGGCGGCCTGTTCGAGACCGGCGCCGGCGGCTCGGCGCCCAAGCACGTGCAACAGTTCGAAAAGGAAAACCACCTGCGCTGGGATTCGCTGGGCGAATTCCTCGCCCTCGCCGCCTCGCTGGAACATCTCGCCGCGGCGGCGGAGAACGAACGCGCCGGGGTGCTGGCCCGGGCGCTCGACCGCGCCACGGGGACCTTCCTGGAAAACAACAAGTCGCCTTCGCGCAAGGTGAAAGAACTCGACAATCGCGGCAGCCATTTCTATCTCGCGATGTATTGGGCGCGGGAACTCGCCGCCCAGCAGGAAGACTCCGAGGTCGCCGAGCGCTTCCGCCCGCTCGCCGAAGCCCTGCTCGAAGCCGAGGACCAGATCATCGACGAACTGAACGCGGCCCAGGGCGCCCCCGCCGACGTCGGCGGCTACTACGCCCCCGACCCAGAACTGGCCAGCGCCGCCATGCGGCCCAGCGCCACCTTCAACAGCATCCTGGAAAGTCTCTGATACAGAATCTCTACTTGACCGGCCTCACGTAACGCTTGATGCCGCCGACCGGGCCTACTTCGGCGCCGTAGATTACGCCGTTGTGGTCCGCTACCACGCCTTCCGCGGTACAGGTGCCGCGGCAGTCGGGATCGGGGTCGGGGATCAGGAACTCGACTTCACCGGTCTGGGCGCTGCCGATGCGGATGCCGCGCAGCCAGTCGCCGTGGGCCGGATTCACCGAGCCCGACTCCGAGTCCGCCGAATACAGCACGTCGTTCTTGTCGATGTAGATGCCGCTCGGCCGCCCGAACTGGTACCACACGTCGATGAAATTGCCGTCCTGATCGAAGATCTGGATGCGGTTGTTGCTGCGGTCCGCGACGAACAGCCGGCCCCTGGAATCCATCGCCAGGGCGTGGGGCTGGGTGAACTGGCCCGGGCCGTCGCCCATTTCCCCGAATGACATCAGGAATTCGCCTTCGCTGTTGAACTTGAGCACACGCGCAGGGGTCCCCTCGTTGTTTGAATGCCCCTCGGCGACGAAGATGTCGCCGTTCGGCGCCACATGCACGTCGTTCGGCGTATAGAAATACTCATCGTCCCGGCCGCCGCCCTTGTTGCCGAGCGACATCAGGAGCACGCCGGTCGGGCTGAACTTGTGGACCTGGTGGCCATAGGCGTCATCGGGCGGGTTATCGCCAGCCTGATTGTCACGGCCGTCGGCGATCCAGACATTGCCGTCGTGATCCACATGAATGCCATGGGGCCAGGAAATATAGCCGGCGCCGAAACTGCGCACCATGTTGCCGTCCTTGTCGAACAGCATGACGGGATTGACGTCCGGATTCTGTACGCAGGCGTTGATATTGGCGCCGCATCGCTCGGCCACCCATACGCTCTCGCCGTCCGGATGCAAGTCGACAGTGCTGGACGAGCCCCAATTGCGCCCGGCCGGCATCTTCAGATAACCGGACTGCGTGATATACGGATTAGGCAGATCATTCACAGGCGGCATATCCGCCTGCGCAAATGCAAACAAAGGCGCAAGCAGAAAAGCCAGGGACAAACTCTGAACTCGATTCATGGATCGGTCTCCCGCCAGAAAAATAGTGACGCCAAAGTTAAACCAGAGCCCCGGAATTTACAATGTCAGCGGGCTACGCGCTCCAAGCGGTCGACGTTCTGAAACCCGCGGGGAAGTTTGAAGCCCCGGCGGCCGCGGTCGTTTACGTAGCCGGCGAAATCGTTCGGCTTCATCTTGCGGTAGCGCGCGCCCGCGTGGACCAGCAGGATGTCGTTCGGTGAGAGCACCGCCACCGAGACCACGTATTCGACCCGCTCGCGCAACCGCGCCGAGGGAATGCCGATGATCCGGTTGCCCTTGCCCCGGGCCATCCGCGGCAGATCCGAAAGCGCGAACACCAGCATGCGGCCCTCGTTCGTCGCCACCGCGATGAACTGATCGTGGTAGTCGTCGACCGCCGCCGCCGGCAGCACCCTGGCGCCTTCCGGCAGCTTGAGCGCCGCCTTGCCGGCGCGGTTCTTGCTCATCAGGTCCTCGATGCGGCTGACGAAGCCGTAGCCCGCATCGCTCGCGAGCAAGACTTCCCGTTTTGGGTCGCCGGTGACCATGCCTTCGAAAGTCGCCCCCGAAGGCGGATTGAGCTTGCCCGAAAGCGGCTCGCCCTGGCCGCGGGCCGAAGGCAGCGTATGCGCCGGCAGCGTGTAGGCCCGGCCCGTTGAATCGAGGAAGATCACCGGCTGGTTGCTCTTGCCCTTCGCCGACAGTTTGTAGCCGTCGCCCGACTTGTATTGCAGGCCCGCCGGATCGATGTCGTGGCCCCGCGCCGCGCGCACCCAGCCGCGTTCCGAGAGCACGACCGTGACCGGTTCGGTGGTCATCAGCTCGACCTCGCTGAAAGCGCGCGCTTCCTGCCGCTCCGTGATCGGAGTGCGCCTTTCGTCGCCGTACTTTTCCTTGTCTTCGCGGATTTCCTTCTTGATGAAGGCCGTCAGGCGGGCCTTTGAATCGAGCAGTTTTTCGATCTCGTCGCGCTCCTCGCCGAGTTCCTCCTGCTCGGTTCGGATGCGCATCTCCTCGAGTTTGGCCAGTTGCTTCAGGCGCAGTTCGAGAATCGCTTCCGCCTGCTTCTCGCTGAGCCTGAAACGGGCCATCAGTTCCCGCTTCGGTTCGTCCTCCTCGCGCACGATGGCGATGACTTCGTCAAGGTTCAGATAGGCGACGAGCAGGCCGTCGAGGATGTGCAGGCGGGACAGAATCCGTTCCAGGCGGAACTTGAGCCGGCGCCGCACGGTGAGTTTGCGGAACTCGAGCCATTCCCGCAGCAGCGTGGCCAGATCCTTGACCTGGGGCCGCAGATTGTTGCCGATGACGTTGAAGTTGACGCGGTGCTGCTTTTCCAGGTCCGTGGTGGCGAACAGGTGCGACATCACGCCTTCCTTGTCCACCCGGTTCGACTTGAGCACGACGACGATGCGCGTCGGGTTCTCGTGGTCCGATTCGTCGCGCAGATCCACCACCATGGGCAGTTTCTTCTTCTGCATCTGGGCGGCGACCTGTTCGAGCACGCGGGCGCCCGAAACCTGGAAAGGCAATGCGGTGATGACGATCTCGCCGCTTTCGAAGCGATAGCGGGCGCGGGTCTTGAGGGCGCCGCGACCGCCGCGATAGATTTCGAGGATTTCCTGGCGCGAATTGACGAGTTCGGCGCCGGTGGGAAAATCCGGCCCCTGGATGAATTCGCAAAGCCGCTTCACGTCCGCGTCGGGATGATCGAGCAGATGAATGCAGGCGTCCGCGACTTCGCGCAGATTGTGCGGCGGAATGTCCGTGGCCATGCCCACGGCGATGCCGCTGCCGCCGTTGAGCAGCACGTTCGGCAGCCGCGCCGGCAGCATTTCCGGCTCCTGCAAGCTGCCGTCGAAATTCGGCCTCCAGTCGACCGTGCCCTGGCCGAGTTCGGACAGCAGCAAATCGGCGTAGTTGCGCAACTTCGATTCGGTATAGCGCATGGCGGCAAAGGACTTGGGGTCGTCCTGGGAGCCCCAGTTGCCCTGGCCGTCGACCAGCGGATAGCGGTAGTTGAAAGGCTGGGCCATGTGCACCATGGCCTCGTAGCAGGCGCCGTCGCCGTGGGGATGGAACTTGCCGATGACGTCGCCGATGGTGCGCGCGGATTTCTTGTACTTCGACGCCGCCTTCAGGCCGAGTTCGGACATGGCGTAGACGATGCGCCGCTGCACCGGTTTGAGCCCGTCGCCGAGGCTGGGCAGGGCGCGGTCGTTGATGACGTACATCGAATAGTTCAGGTACGCCTGGCGCGTATACGAATGCAGCGGAATGCTTTCGATTTCGTCGGTCGGGATTTCGATGTGGGAATTCATGGCGCGGGGCTATACTCCAGCTCAGTCCACCAGCTCGGCCTCGTTGCCGCTGCGTTCGAGCCAGTTCTTGCGGTCGGCGGCGCGGTTCTTCGCCAGCAGCATGTCCATCACCGCCTCGGCGGATTCGGCCGGCCGGTCGGCGCCGGCCGCGTCGTCGAGAGTCAATTGCACCAGGCGCCGGGTCTCCCGCGCCATGGTCGTTTCGCGCAACTGCAAGGGGTTCATCTCGCCGAGCCCCTTGAAGCGTTGCACGTTGGGTCTGACGGTTTTCTTCTCCGTGGCGAGTTTGTCGAGAATGCCGTTCTTCTCGTCCTCGTCCAGCGCGTAATACACCTCCTTGCCGGCGTCGATGCGGAACAGCGGCGGCATGGCGACGTGGACGTGGCCGGCTTCGAGTACCGGCCGGAAATGTTTCAGGAACAGCGCGCACAACAAGGTCGCGATATGCAGGCCGTCGGAGTCGGCGTCGGCGAGGATGCAGATCTTGCCGTAACGCAGGCCGCGGATGTCCTTCGAGCCGGGGTCGACGCCGAGGGCGATGGCGATGTCGTGTACCGCCTGGGAGGCGAGAATCTCGCCGGAGTCGACCTCCCAGGTGTTCAGGATCTTGCCGCGCAGGGGCATGATGGCCTGGAATTCGCGGTCCCGCGCCTGCTTGGCCGAGCCGCCGGCGGAATCGCCTTCCACGAGGAACAACTCGCCCCGCATCACGTCCTCGGTGGAACAGTCGGCGAGCTTGCCGGGCAGGGCCGGGCCCGAACCGACCTTCTTGCGCACGACCTTTTTGCCCGCCTTGGCGCGGCGCTGGGCATTGCCGATGACGAGTTCGGCGATGGCTTCGGCCTCAAAGGTATGCTGGTTCAGCCAAAGGCTGAAAGCGTCCTTGATGACGCCGGCGACGAATACCGCGCACTTGCGCGAGGCGAGCCGTTCCTTGGTTTGGCCCGAGAATTGCGGATCGAGCAACTTGGAAGACAGCACGTAGCTCAGGTTCTCGAACACGTCGTCGGGCGCCAGGCGCAGGCCCCGCGGCACGAGGTTGCGGAACTCGCAGAATTCGCGCAAGGCGTCGAGCAGGCCGGTGCGCAGGCCGCTGACGTGCGTGCCGCCGAGGGGCGTGGGAATCAGGTTCACATAGCTCTCGCCGACCTGGACGCCGCCCGAGGGCAGCCATTGCAGCGCCCAATCGACGGTTTCGTCGTTGCCCTTGACCGAACCGGTGAAGGGCTCGGCGGGGACGGTTTCCCATTCTTCCGTGGCCTGGCCGAGATAGTCCTTGAGGCCGTCGCGGTATTGCCAACTTTCGCTCGCGCTCTTTTCGCCGGCGGCGGTATGGTCGAAGAAGTTGACTGCGAGTCCCGGGCAGAGCACGGCTTTGGCGCGCAGGGCGTGTTTCAGCTTGGGAATCGAAATCCGCGTGGTGTCGAAATAGATTTCGTTCGGCGCGAAACGGATCCGCGTGCCGGTGTTGCGCATGCCGACTTCGCCGCCGACGGCGAGACCGCGGGTCTTTTCGCCATCGCGGAAGGCCATGTTGTAGATCTTGCCGCCGCGTTTGACTTCGACTTCGAGATCGCTGGAAAGCGCGTTGACGACCGATACGCCGACGCCATGCAGGCCACCGGAAAAGCGATAGCTGCGGTCGGAAAACTTCGCGCCGGCATGGAGCCGGGTGAGGATCAGTTCGACCCCGCTGACACCTTCTTCGGGATGAATGTCGACGGGCATCCCGCGGCCGTCGTCACTGACTTCGATCGAACCGTCGCCATGCAGGCTGACGTTGATTTCCGCGGCATGGCCGGCGAGGGCTTCGTCGACGCTGTTGTCGACGACCTCCTGCACGAGATGGTTGGGCCGCGAGATGTCGGTATACATGCCCGGACGCTTTCTGACCGGGTCCAGTCCGGCCAGCACTTCGATGGCGTCGGCGTTGTAACTGCTTCCCATTTTCTCCTGTTCCACAATGGATTGGCGCTTCCAGTAAATTTATCGCACATGAGCGGGTTTTCTGAAGAAAGCCCGATGAGTCCGGCGCTCGGGCGAGGCATGCCTCGCCCCTACATGCAGTTCGATGGGATACTCCGGGGCTGAGTGTGCTTGGCCCCCCAAACAGTTCAACTGAACCTGCAGGGGCTGGGCATGCCCAGCCCGTCATCGGGTCAATCTCCTGCGCCAAGCATTCGATGCGGACCCTTTTCAACAGGTTCATACTTGCAGTGCGATCTCACTGCCGAGTCGGACACGCCCATATTGTAGGCAATGAGTGAGCCATTCGCCCAGAAAGCGGTTGATCTGCGCTTTCTCGTGGACCTGGTACATGTGCTTGTTGGGCTGTTTGTAACGCCCCTTGAAGCCGCGATGTCCCTGGTAGGCAAGCACTTCGGCGGAATTGACGTCGTGGTATACGCGCACGTGCATGGTGGGGTTGGCGATGCGGTCGGGATCGTCGGGCTGTTGCACGATTTCTAGGCCGGTGGTGAAACGGTAGGCCTCGGTGACGCGAATCCGCAAGCTGATGTCGTCTCCGTCCCGGCCGGGAAGCAGGAAGGTGACGCTATGGCCCCGCAGCTCGGCGGCGGCCTGCTCTTCGTTGAATTCGGACAGCGGGCGGCGCGAGAGGTCGCGCCAGGCGCGCAGCCTGGGCAGCAGGCGCAGCAGCCGGATGTAGTTGGCATCGCGCTCGGCGATATCCTCGATCAGACTGACCTTGTGTTTCCTCTTCGCCACGAAGTTAGCTCACATAACCCTCGCGAATCATTTTAACCACTAAAGTCGTTGTGCGCACAAGGGCTGCTTGGTTGTGGCCTCGATCCGTCGCCGTCTGGTGGCGGTGGGTTCAGCGGACGCCGTAAATACATCCCTGTAGGCTTCGGGCTCGGCGTCCTGCCTCGCACGCCCGCCGAACCCACCGCCACCCGACAGCGACTCACGCAGTGCGGGCCCAGAGTTGGTGTAGTTCTTCGTGGTGGAGTTGGAGCCATTGGACGGCGATTATGGTCATGGCGTTGTTGATGTGGCCTTCTTCGACTGCCGTGACGAGATCGTCGTAGGGGACGATTACTACTTCGATGTCTTCGTTTTCTTCGTCGAGGCCGTGGATGCCTCCTGCCGAGCCTGCATCCACCCGGCCGCAGAACAGGCTGATGCGTTCGTTGCCGACGCCGGGGCTGTTGTAGTAATCGCAGATTCGCACGACTTGCACAGGCTCGATGCCGGATTCCTCGCGACTTTCGCGCCGGGCTACCTCAATGGGGTCTTCGTTTTCGTCAACCATGCCGGCGACCAGTTCGAGCATCCAGGGGCTGCGGGGCTCGTCGATCATGCCGACGCGGAACTGGCGCGCGAGCACGGCTTCGCGGCGCTCGGGGTCGTAAAGCAACACACCCACGCCGCGGGGGCGGACGATGAGTTCGCGGCGAAATGGATCGCTGTCGCCGCCGGCAAAAAGCCGATGCCGCAGAATCAGTTCATCGACGCGGATATAGCCGGCGTGCAGCGGCTTGCGCGAGAGGACCTCGACGTGTTCGTGGCCGAACTTGGGATGCAGGTTACTGCCCATGGCTGCTTGATTCTGGTTCCATTTGGTTTTTTCTGTCTTCGACATCAATTACACAGACCGAGATTTTCCGCCGCTCAGCATCGGTCAGGCTTTCCTCCAATCGGCGCTGTAATTCAGCGGCACGCTTTGGCGGGGGACTAGCATCGGACGTTGGTTGACACTTTTTGTGGTTTCCGAACCAGAAGATCAAGTAGATTCCGTGACCGTCAGAATCCGGATCGCGGGTGTACCTAGGAATTAACTGAGTTTTGATAGCGGTCCATAAGTCAGGGTGGCAACTTCGCTTGATTTCAATTGGAATGTTGAATCTATCGAAAGACACGCCGATATCGGCTCTCTTGTCGTCCGCACAATGAACTTCGTGCCTAGTGTCAACATTAAGCGGAACGAATCTCTGCTGCAGGTTTAGTAGCAAAGTTCTACGACAAGCGTTTTCTGGTTTAGGTTCTATTGGGCGATCATAGCGATCTAGAATCCAATATTCCTTCCAACCAGATTCATTCCCATCCCTAGTCTGCTGCGCGAACTTGCTTAAGTGGTCCATTGTCAATGCAGTCAGATCGGCTGGATTAGCGGGTTGCAGGTTTTGCAAGACACGAAGAATTCTCGATACTTCAGCATGCTCGAAAATAGCCTCGCGCCTGATGTCTTTTTGCTGATGGATTGCATATTGAATTTGTGTGCCCCAACTGACAAGGCTATTCTCTCCTTCCAATCTTTCTAGTTCCTCCGATGCCTGCGGGGAAGGATCACGCATTAGCTGTCTTATGAAGTTCTCGATTCGGAAGGATATGTCCATAGCGCGAGTAGCTCTTCCATAATTTCCTGCATTTGAATCAATTCCCGAAACAAATGAACGTGGTGGATACTCTGCACCCAACAACAGAATCAAGGAAGACAGAACTGGCGCGGAAGCGATTTCGGATTGATTTGGACCGCTCTCAAATCGACCTCCTATAAAGTCAGCCAAATAGGTAATCCTACGCTTGTTTCCATGAACATATCTTTGCAGCAATTCGATATAGTCAGCCGGGCTGGCAAGAAATCCGGCGGCAAGCCAATATACTCTAGCCACAACGCTCATGCTTCGAGACGTCAATTTCTTTTTGATCAGTTCTACAAATGAATCTCTCTGACAGTAACGATAAGCGGCGATAAACAAGTATCGCAGTCCTGATAGCTGCTGTTTCGTACTGCGTATTGGAATCGAGTCCAATATTGGCAATGAAGCAAGTCGAGCAATTTCCTGATATTCCTCTTCGTACGCGAATTCGTACAACCTGTCCGTAACATTCATTCTGTTGCGCAATTTAGCGGTTATCGAATCAATCAGAACGTCCGCAGCCAGTCCCGGCTTTTCTTCCAGCATGGTTCTTAGCCATGTCGGTTGTAATTCAGTGTCACCTGCTCCCCACGGGTTTTGCCAAAAATCGACGTTAAAATACAGTGCAAAAGCCAACTTTTTCTGATTTTCGCCAGGGATAAAATCGTAATCCTGATTAGGCTGAGACAGTTCATTGAATCCAGCAAGAAAGGGAAACCAGAGATATTGCGTCTTACGTTCCGCACCGAGTTTCACGACGTCGTTAACACTCGGGAGATCTTGATGCATTACTACCCTACAAAGCCCGATCAAGGCAGCTTCGACTAATTCATCTTCGCCGCCTAGAAAAATGCTCAGCCGTTCACGGGGCAAGTACTCGCTCATGCCGTCATAGCCGCCGAAATATGCTATTGCAAGACTGCGAAGAAGGTGTATGGGGGCACGATTTTCTATCAATTTTGCCCGATGATCTCGCACCATCATTTGCCATTGTGAAATATCCTTTTCCTCCCTTCTTTCTTCCTTTCGTTCTCTTTCTTTTTGTTTCGTTTCCCAAGACTTGAATTGCTTTCTCTCCGAAAGTCGT
Organism: Pseudomonadales bacterium; assembly: GCA_963664805.2. GTDB lineage: Bacteria > Pseudomonadota > Gammaproteobacteria > Pseudomonadales > Pseudohongiellaceae > UBA9145. Next base: position 2,704,339 of record OY761612.1, read on the forward strand.
TTCTCGAATGCTTTCTTAAGCACATCTCGCCCTTCGATGCGAGAGTCCACAAACGTGCGGGAAATGTTTTCATCATCGACTGCATCCGCCACCCTGCGCATAAGCCAGCTAGCCGCTTCCGAATGTTCTACGCAAGCAGCTTTGTCAAGGCACCAGTCAGCGAAATCCAACGGCCGCTTTGCTCCAAATAGCCTTCGATCTTCCTCCATCCACATCAATTGCTGGAAATCCGATTCATCTGAATGCCGAGATGTATTCACACTATTTTCTAGCCCGAATGCAAGCAGAGTTTTCCACAGTTTTGGTTGGTCGCCGAGCCAAGAACGGATGCGTTTCCGCTGCTCGTGTAAATATCCAAGATCTTGATTCCAGTCGCCAACTCTTCCCGCTACTCCTAACCATTGGAACAAGCGTTGTGGCCTCATTTCTATTTCTTGACAGTTCGATAAAAACCTATCAAGAAGAATCAGTGGGACTCTCATTGGAATTCTATTCCGTTGTCCAGATTGCCTCATTGACTTTGGGTGAGGTTGATATTGAATTGCGAGTTGGTCTAACAATATCGCTATTTGTTCGCAATTGGTTCGGTCTAGAAGATTCCACATCCAGAATCGCTGATATGAGTATGCTTGGTTGGCTTTGTGTTCCCGTAAATAGTCTAAAACTTCCGTTCCCGGCAAAACCATGGGATAAGTTTCGCCTAACAACCTGCCAAGCAAGTCATTGTCCAAGTCTGAAACACTTCCATTAATAATGTCCTTCATCAACTCCTTTAATTCAGCAAGCGCGGCGTTTTCATCTCTGCGTTGTCTTAAGAAGGCTTTGATAGCACTTCGTCTGATCTCCGTCCACAGGGATTCATCACGAATGATTCCGATCAACCTAGGTGCAAGATCATCAAAGGGCTCAGCATAAATTAGTGTTTCGACGAGAAAACGCAGAATGGACTGCTGGTCAAAGTCACGAGAAGGATTGTCGAGAAAAGCTAGAATCTCGTCCTCCAGATCAGCGGTAATTAGGTCACGAAGCCGGGAATCGAACTTCATCGTGCCAATGAACCAGGGATTTTTCTCACCAATCCGTTTCAGGCTTTTAAGAATCTGCAACTTGTTTTCCTTGGAAAACCTAGCGACATCCCCGTAAAGGACAATCCCAAGGGGATCCCGTTCAATCAACTCTTCCCTGACAGGTTCATTCAAGGCCGCTAGCCAAGCGCCGAGGCCGCGCAGTTCCGTTACTATCATTCCGTCAAAGCCCGACATTAAAGCGAGAATCCTCCCCGGTGGTAAACCGTCGCACACAAGCTTCGCCAGATACCGTGCGCCAAGAAATTCCGCGATCTGCCGATGAATCGGAGATGCAATCACTTCTTCGCGACTATCGAAAATGCGCGTTCCCAACGATTCAAGAGTCAGACTTCGGCTGACGCCTGAAATCTCGCTCAAATCGATACAGTCGTCGTTCTCGGTCTCTGAGCCGGGAAGCCTTTTGATTCCTTGAGCGCCCGCCAGCAACTGAATTGCGCAAAGCCGGCCCGCCGCTCTTAGAATATCGTCTTGGCTGGAACGGTTCGGGATTGCCTGAAGGTGATCACGATTATCCTCTTTCGCTAAAGTCCGGCAGGCCATTTCAAATGTTTCTGAACGTGACTTGGGCCATTCGTTTTTCCTAACGGCTTTCACAAGCAATCGAAGGCTCAGCGGATTCTCCAACAAAGCTTGCACACCGCGTTGCTCCGCTTGTTCTATAAATTCGTCCGGGTCACTCAATTCGAACTTTATTCGCAATATTTCTCGGACATTCGTTGCTGAAAGGGAATTGAGGCGCAATACGCGCAATTTTTGGTTTGGCGCCACAGATTCCAAATAGAGGCGGTCGTTGGAACCGAACCAGTCCGCTTCGCGACAAGAAAGACGGAATCGAGGGCGGTCGAGTTGCTGGAGCTTGTTGCGGATGGCATCGAATGGCGTTCGCCCATCCTGAACCCCAGCCCTTACTTCATCCAGACCATCGATGAAAAGCGTTTTGCTCCGCAATTCAGGTTGATTGGCCAAGGCAAGAAAATTTCTTGCGGAAACGTAATGACCATCCAAGAGCTTGGCTTGCCTCTTGAACTCTTCGGTTTTTCCAGAACCGGGCGCACCCAGCAAAACAAAGGCACCTTCTTGCGCAAAGTTCTCGATCGGTTGAGATTCTTCCCTTGACTCGGCGGCTCGCTGCGCGTCCGGTGTTGATGGATTGATTTCAGTGCAGGTTCGGCGAGCGATGTATGGTTCTGGCGAAGTCATGACTTGTTGAACCATTCGTCGGCGGGCACGGAAAGAAACTCGGCCAAGGGTATGTTGTCCTCGGCGGGTGTGTCCTGATAAGCAAAGACCGTTAATGCTTTTGTCTCAGCATCGAAGCGTTTGCGAAAGGAATCAAATCCCCGTGACCCGGTTCGCTTCGAACCGCTCTTTACTTCGACCGCAAGCAGCCGCCGACCTCGTTGGAGCACGAAGTCCACTTCATCGTTCTCTTCCCTCCAATAGAAAAGCTTTGCGACCGCCCCGCGAGTATTGAACAAATGGGCTCCAACCGCGCTTTCGACGAGACGTCCCCAAAAAGTACGGTCGGCATTAGCCTCCATAAACGAGTAATCGGACAAAGCCGACATCAGCGCGGTGTTAAGCACGATGAGCTTCGGGCTGGACGATCTCCGGCGGAGAACGCTGCCGGTGAATTTCGGTAATCCCGTGATTAGGCCGGCATTCTCCAGTAGGGCGAGATAACGCGCGAGGGTGGTCGTATTGCCGGCATCGTGAAGATGGCCGAGTAGTTTGGTATAGGAAAGTACTTGGCCCGAATACTGCGCCGACAATTCAAACAGCGTTCGGAGAAGTGCCGGTTTGTCTACTCTCTCCATGGCGAGGATGTCCCGTTCGATATTGGGCCTGACCAAGGAATTCAAGATGTAGTTTTGCCAACGGCCTTCGTCATGAATGTAGGGTGCAGCGCCTGGAAATCCGCCAAAGTACACATATTGTCGGAGGTCAATGGAAGCCAGCGCGGACATTTCCGAGTAGGACCAGTGAGAGAGGTGGATAGTCTCGAAGCGGCCGGCCAGACTTTCGCTCATGCCGGACTGCACGAGCAGTGGGGCGGAGCCAAGCAGGACTACATGAAGCGGGAGATTGAGTCGACGATCCGCATCCCATAAGCCCTTGACGATTTCCGACCAGTTTGGAATCTTCTGCACTTCGTCGATCGCCAGAACGTAGCCGGAATCCGATTCGGCCAGCCTTCTTCGAGCGATTTCCCATTCCTGCACTAGCCACCGTTCATCCTTTACTTGTCCTGTGTCAGATGCGCCTCCAATCGCAAGATCGTCAATTGATAGTGCGCCCAATTCGGCAAACGCTCCTATTGGTTCATCAGCCGAAACGAACCGGCTGCGAAATTCCGCAAGCGCTTGCTGAACCATGGTTGTCTTGCCGACTTGGCGCGGCCCGGTGACAATGATCAGCCGCCTCGGCTCTTCACGTAACCGACTGACCAATATATCTTTTTGGGCTCTTTCGAATTCAGCCATGAGAGGAAATTACGCTATTGAGTAAATTTACTCAATAGCGTAACAGAGGCGGATTCACCGAGCAATCACTTTTAATTACGCTACTGAGTAAATTTACTCAGTAGCGTAATAAGCTGCCGCAAATTCGAATGATAGGCCGCATTGACGATAGAACCCGCTGTCTTTGACAGAGCGCGTCTTCGCCCCGGCAGGTCGGTTGGGTTACAATTCCGCCCGCCTTCCTATTTGAAATCAACCAGGGACCATCAGATGTCATTGCCCGAAGCGCAGGCGAGGGAGCCTGCCCACACCCGCAGCATCACCTATCAGGGATTCCGCCGCGAAGACGGCCTGTGGGATATCGAAGCCCACATGACCGACGTCAAGTCGTACAGCTTTCAGAATCACTTCCGCGGCACCATCGAGGCCGGCGAAGCGCTGCACGAGATGTTGCTGCGGGTCACCATCGACGACGGGTTCGTGATCCAGGACGTGATCGCGGTGACCGACAACAGCCCGTTCGAGAACTGTCCCGAAATCGTCGGCGCCTACAAATCCCTGGCGGGAATCAAGATGGGCCCCGGCTGGCGCCGCAACATCCGCCAAAAAGTCGGCGGCGTCAACGGCTGCACGCATTTGACCGAACTGCTGTTCCCGATGGCGACAGTGGCGATGCAAACCCTGTGGGCGTTCAAGAACCACCGCCGACACAAGACCGACCAGGACCACACCCGGGAACGCACACGCCCCGGAATCCTGGACACTTGCCACGCCTGGGCCGCAACATCCCCCGTAGTAAAACGCAACGCCCCCGAGTTCTACACCGGCCCATAGCAACCAAGTCCCGATTCACACCAAGCGAACTTCGGGAGATTCTGCAACTCCGCTCCGTTCCGTGCGGAATGACGGAGGGGTCCGCACTACGCGAGTCGCCGCCGGGTGGCGGGGGGTTCAGCGGGCGTGCGAGACAGGATGTCGAGCCCGGAGCTTACAGGGACGTATTCACAGCATCCGCTGAACCCCCCGCCACCCGCCGGCGACGGATCGAAGCCACAATCCCACTGAGATTCTGCGACTCCGCTCCGCGCGGAATGACGGAGGGGGCGCTTCGCTCCGCGCGGAATGACGGAGCCGGCGGCGACGAATCGAAGCCACTTACCGGTAAAACAGCGGAATCGAGACGGTAATCGTCACGCCTTCAACGTCTTCGCGGTTGTCGGCGCGGATCTGGCCGTTGTGGAAGTCGGTGATCAGGCGGGCGATATGCAGGCCCATGCCGAGATGCGGCTGCCGCTGCTTCTGGTGCGGCCGCACCGAGACCATGGATTCGAAAACCCGATCCTTCATTTCCCGCGGCAGATAGGGCCCGGCGTTGCTGATGCGAATCACCGCCTGGTCGCGCGCGATGCGGCAGTCGACGACGATGGGCTGGCCCGGATGCGAAAACTCGACCGCGTTCGCGATCAGCTTGTCGAGCAACTGCGCGATGTATTCCGGCACCCCCTTGACGAAAATCGAATAGTCGCCGATGTCCGGGCTGAAATTCGCATCGGGATAGGCGAGCCGGTAGCCTTCCACGCAGCCTTTCACGACCTCGGCGACGTCGATGATTTCCTTTTCCGAGGTCTGCAACATCTGTTCGAGGCGGGTCGCCTCGCTCATGTTCGTCAGGATCAGGTTGAGCCGGCTGATGCCTTCCTCGGCGCGCTTGATGTAGACCTGCGACTCCTCGGGATTGTCGGTGCTGCCGAGATTCTCGATCGATGAGCGCACCACCGTCACCGGCGTGCGCAATTCGTGCGACAGGCGCGAGGACATGTTTTCCAGATAGCTGGTGTACTGGCTCAGGCGTTCGACGATATTGGAGAAACTGCGCGAGAGGTCGCCGATTTCGTCGGAATTGGGCGAAGCCACGATGGTGTTGCGCACCCGTCCGCTGTCGTCGATGATGCCCTCGGCCTGGTTGCGCAGGCCGCGCACGCGATTCGAAATCCGCGAAGCGAAGAACAACAGGCCCAGAATGACCGCCAGCATCACCGCGATGATGGTGTTGAACAGCCCTTCGAGCGCCTGGTTGCGGAAGCTGCGCAGCCCGTTCATGTTCTGATCGACGATCACCGCGCCGATCACTTCGTTGCCGGCGAAAATCGGATGGCTGGCTTCGAGAATCATCGTCTGGGTATCCTGCAATTCCCGGAACCGCGTGAAAGGCTCTCCGTTCAGGGCCGCGGCGATGTGGTCGCCTTCGCGGGCGACCTCCGAATAGAGATCGTCGATGAAATTCGTGCTTGGCTGGGTCAGGATCATGTTGTACAGCGGAGACAGCACGTTATTCTGGAAAAAGGCCCAGTAACCGCTGTCCGGCGAGTTGTTGATGTTTGACAGTATCAGGCCCGTGGCGGTCTGGATGTCGCCCACGGTCAGCAACACCCGGCCGGAACGGTCGACGACCTGGATGTGGGAATTGCTGCGGCCCATGCCGGCGACGATGCGGTCGATTTCGGGAGTGGGCCGCTGCAGCGAACCGAGCCGCCGGCCGGCAAGGGACTTGTGGGTGGCGACGACCGTCGCGATATCGCGGTCGATCGGATCGTCCACGTCGAAGATCGCGAACCCGATCCGCTCGCCGAGCATATCCATCGGAATCTGCAACTCGACTTCGTAACCGCCGTCGACTTCGTACCATTGCCCGCTGATGCGTTCCTCGTAAACCGGATCGCCGTAGTCCTCGTTGACGCGGAAGGGGTAGAGGAATTCCGGTTCGTGCGGCGCGCTGACGATGCGCTGCACTTCGCGCCCGCCCCCGGTCAACATGGAAATCTGCAGGAAATCGCTGCTGGTCACGCTCAGCGATTCCCGCGAGCGATAGACGATGTTGTCGTCGCGCACCTTGAAATAGGCGTACAGCGAACCGTTGTGCTCGCCCACCATGCTGCGGAAGGAGAGCGAGTCGTCGTTGGCGTAGATGCGCGCGGGATTGAGCGGGGTGCGCAGATAATCGGCCTTGTCGTAAACGAGTTCGTATTGCTGGTAGGCGCCCCAGTCGACGAGCGAGCCGTCGTTCAGCGACAGCGGCGAATAAACGGGATAAATGTAGAGATCGCCGGTTCTCGTCGCCCGGCCGAAGGTGCCCTCGTCGAACAGTTCCGGCCGGTCGTTGAGCGCTGTGGCCAGCGCCCGCGCTTCGCCGAGCACGGTCAGTTCCTGGCCTCTGCGCAGGTATTCGTCCATGGCGAGGATGTACTGGTAGACCAGCAGCGGGATGAGCAGCAACAGGCTGGAAAGAAAAATCAGCTTGGAGCGGATGCTGGCCAGGGCGTTGAACAGCTTCATATATTTACCAGGCAGGAAGCCCGCACGGAAAGCCTAGGCGGTATTCCAGCGATAACCAATGCCGTAAACGGTCTCGATGCAATTGAAGTCCGCGTCGAGTTGCATGAACTTCTTGCGGATTCGCTTGATATGCGAAGTGATCGTGCTGCCGTCGACGAAGATTTTCGACTCCTGCATCAGCGACTGGCGGCTTTTCACATGGCCGGGAAATTTCGCCAGCGCGTGTACCATCCAGAATTCGGTCACGGTCAGCGGCACCGGCTCGCCCGACCATTGCACCGCGAGCCGCCCGATGTCGAGCGTCAACTGGTCGCGCTGCAGCAGGTTTTCCGGCGATGAGGGCTTGTCGAGTATGTCCTGGCGCCGGAACAGCGCCGCGATGCGGGCGGTGAGATGGGGCAGGCTGATGTCCTTCGTCAGATAGTCGTCCGCGCCCATGCGAAGTCCGCTGACGGTATCGAAATCGTTGTCGCGGGCGGTCAGGAAGATGATGGGCAAGGTGTTCGACATGGACCGCAATTCCTGGCACAAAGTGAAGCCGCCGTCGATCTCCTCGTCGAGTCCGATGTCGATGATCGCCAGGTTGGGCAGGCGCGTGCCGAAGGCGCCCATGGCCTCCTGGCGGTTGGCGTAGGTCTGCACGTCGTAGCCCTGCCGGCGCAGTACATCCGCGTAGTTTTCGCGGATCGCCGCCTCGTCCTCGACTATGGCTATTCGTCTGCTCATTTCCCGCCCCGCAACTTTTTTCGCCCCGGCGCGACCCAATATAACCCACCCGTCGCAAGCGCGGAAAAACGGATTCGGGCACCATTGGCGATTGCCATTATTCTGCCATATTTAATCAGCGCATGGACCCAATCAAAGCCTTGAGCCGCAAGAAATCTGCTGTTTAATGAAATCCGTCGGCCGGACCTTCGCCGGCGACTTTTTCGGGATTCGCTCCTTGCGAAATCCCTGGGGGAAGTGGAAATGAAAGACATTCGACTTGTGATCGGAGACAAGAATCATTCTTCGTGGTCATTGTGCCCCTGGTTGCTGCTCAAGATGTACGACATCGAATTCGATGAGATTCAGATTGCGCTGTACCAGGACAACACGGCGGAAAAACTCGGGCCCTACTCCCCCTCCCTCAAAGTGCCGGTGCTCCTGCATCGGGAGATCACTGTCTGGGATTCGCTGGCGATCTGTGAATACATCAACGAGGAGTTCCTGCAAGGCATCGCCTGGCCGGCCAGCCCGCGCCGCAGGGCGAGCGCGCGTTCGGTCAGTTCGGAGATTCATTCCGAATTTCCGACGCTGAAGAAAACCTGGCCGATGAACTGCAAGGCTTCCGTCAAGCTGAACCTTTCCGAACCGCTATATAACGAAGTGGCCCGCATCGATGCGATCTGGAGTTGCTGCCGGCACAAGTTCGGCGAGAACGGCAACTATCTTTTCGGCCGCTTCTCCATCGCCGATTGCCTGTTCGCGCCGACGGCGGTGATCTTCAACAGCTACCAACCCGAACTGAGCCAGACCGCCCAAAGCTATCTGAATACGATGCTCGACAACCCCTTCGTGCAAAAGTGGATGGCCCAGGGCCGCGAAGAGATCTCGAAACTGCCGGAAGTCGAGCGACTTCCCGTAGCACTTGCGCACGCAAGCTAGGCGGGCCAGCTAGACGGGAGAGCCACGCGCGGGCAGCACGTCCCGCAATTTCGCCGCCATATCGAGCACGGCCTCCTCGGTCATGTCCCAGCCCATGCAGGCGTCGGTGACCGAAACGCCGTATTTCAGTTGCGTCAGGTCGGCGGGGATGTCCTGCCGGCCGGGGTGGATGTTGCTTTCCAGCATGGCGCCGACGATCGACTCGTTGCCTTCGAGGATCTGGTGGGTGATGTCCTTGAGCACGAGTGGCTGCATATCCGGGTTCTTGCCCGAATTGGCGTGGCTGCAATCGATCATGATGTTGCGGCTGACGCCGCCTTGCTCCAGCGCGATTTCGCATTGGGCCACGTGCACGGTGTCGTAATTCGGACCGCTCGACCCGCCGCGCAGCACGATGTGGGCGTTGGGATTGCCGCGGGTGGTGACGACGCTGACTTGGCCCTTGCCGTTAATGCCGAGGAAGCGGTGGGGCTTGAGTACGGATTGCATGGCGTTGACGGCCACCATCCAGCCGCCGTCGGTGCCGTTCTTGAAGCCGATGGCCGAAGACAGTCCCGAGGACATTTCCCGGTGGGTCTGGGATTCGGTGGTGCGCGCGCCCACGGCGGACCAGCAGATCAGGTCCTGCAGGTATTGCGGCGAGATCGGGTCGAGCGCTTCGGTTGAAGTCGGCAGGCCGATGTCGACGATGTCCTGCAACAGCCGGCGGCCCTTGCGCAGTCCTTCCTCGACCTTGAAGGAATCGTCGAGGTACGGGTCGTTGATCATGCCTTTCCAGCCGATCGCGGTGCGCGGTTTCTCGAAATAGACTCTCATAACCAGATACAATGAGTCGCTGACGCGGTCGGCGAGTTTTTTCAACCGGCGCGCGTAGTCGAGCGCCTGTTCGGAGTCGTGAACGGAACAGGGGCCGATGACGAGGAACAGTCTGGGATCTTCGCGTCGGAGGATGGAAAATACGGTTTCGCGGGCCTGGTTCACCGCCTCGGACTGGGCCTCGGTCAGGGGCAGTTCGGCCTTCAACCGGACTGGGGTGATCAGTCGCTCGTTGGACTCGATGTTGAGGTCTTCGGTGCGCATGTACATTGCGGGCAACCGTGTTTTTCGGGTCAATTCGAAAAAGGGCGCAAATAATAGCAGATAGGATGCCGGCCACAAACGATTGATTTGCTGTGCCCTCTTCGTCATTCTGCGCGCAGCGAAGCGCCCCCTTCGTCATTCTGCGCGAAGCGAAGCGTAGTCGCAGAATCTCGTTGGGTTGGTTGATTGGGTCGGTGGCTTCGATCCGTCGCGGTCTGGCGGGCGGTGTGCAGCGGACGCCGTAAATACGGCCCAGCCGCCAAGCACAGCTTGGCGTCGCTTCGGCTGCGCATGAAGCTTCGCTTCATAAACGCTTGCCTGCGCCCATGTAGGCTTCGGGCTCGACATCCATGTCGAGGACGCCCGCTGCACACCGCGCGCCAGAACGCGATTCACATTGTGCGGAACTCAAACAGTTGATGGATTGATAAAGATGCAGATTGACGCAAAGTTTGATGGTGGGAATATCGAAGTGGTTTCCCAGACCGAGGCCACGATTACCGCCTCCACGCCTGTGCCGTGGGAAATTCAGTTGCGGATTCGAAAGGACAATCTGTCTGACTTTTATCAGTGGTTCTATTTTCGGGTGTCGGGCGCGCGGGGCAAGGATTGCGGGATCGGGATTCTGAATGCGGCGGGGGCGGCTTATCCCGAGGGGTTTCGGGATTACCGGGTGCTTTGTTCGTTTGACCGGGTCGAATGGTTCCGGCATCCGACGCGGCTCGAGGGCGGGGTGCTGCGGTGGGATTTCAATTTCGATTGCGATGCGGTCTGGTTTGCCTATTACGTTCCGTTTTCGATGGAGCGGCACTATGACATGCTTGCGCGGGCGGGGCGGGATGCCAACTGCCGGCAAATTACTCTTGGGCGGACTTTGGATGGGCAGCCGCTGGATTTGCTGCGTTTCAGTACCGGGGAAGGCCGGCGGCCTTGCTGGGTGATTGCGCGGCAGCATCCCGGGGAAACGATGGCGGAATGGTGGATGGAAGGGGCGCTGGACTGGCTTTGCGGCGGGGAGGCGGATTCGCTGCTCGGAAAATGCGATTTGTACCTCGTGCCGAACATGAATCCGGACGGGAGCCGGCGGGGGCATCTGCGCACCAATGCGGCCGGGCGCAATCTGAATCGGGAATGGAACTCGGCGGGCATGGAGCATTCGCCGGAAGTGTTTCTCGTGCGGCAGGCCATGGAACGCACCGGGGTCGATTTTCTGCTCGACGTGCATGGCGACGAATCCCTGCCTTATTGCTTCATCGCGGGCACGGAAGGGCTGCCCGACTGGGACGAGGCGAAGCAGGCGCGGCTCGATTTCTATCGCGGGAAACTGGTCGCGGCCAACTCGGACTTCCAGACGCGTTACGGTTATCCGCCCAACCAGCGCGGCAGGGCCAACATGGGCATGAGCACCAACCAGACCGCCGGACGCCATGGCTGTCTCGCCATGACCCTGGAAATGCCGTTCAAGGACAATGCGAACGCGCCCGACGAGCGCCGCGGCTGGTCGCCCGAGCGCTGCCGCCGGCTCGCGGTTTCCTGCCTTGAAGTTCTGGACAACTACCTGGATACGTTGTAGGGGCGAGGCATGCCCCGCCCGCCAATGCATGCGGCGATTCCGGGCGAGGCATGCCCCGCCCCCACCATCCAGTCAGACCTCGCGATAGAGCTTGCGGCCCTGGCGGTTGTATTCTCCGGCCATCTCTTCCATGCCCTGGCGGATCGCTTCGTCGACTTCGGCCGTGCCGCGGGCGGCCGCGTAGTCGCGCACTTCCTGGGAGATCTTCATCGAGCAGAATTTGGGTCCGCACATCGAGCAGAAATGCGCGACCTTGCCTGAATCCTTGGGCAGGGTTTCGTCGTGGAACTCGCGGGCGGTGACGGGGTCGAGGCCGAGGTTGAACTGGTCTTCCCAGCGGAATTCGAAGCGCGCCTTGGACAGGGCGTTGTCGCGCAATTGCGCCGCCGGATGGCCCTTGCCGAGATCCGCGGCGTGGGCGGCGATCTTGTAGGCGACGAGGCCGTCTTTCACGTCCTGTTTGTTGGGCAGGCCGAGATGTTCTTTCGGCGTCACGTAGCAAAGCATGGCGCAGCCGTACCAGCCGATCATCGCCGCGCCGATGCCCGAGGTGATATGGTCGTAGCCCGGCGCGACGTCGGTGGTCAGCGGCCCGAGTGTGTAGAAGGGCGCTTCGTCGCAGACTTCGAGCTGCTTTTCCATGTTCTCGCGGATCAGGTGCATGGGCACGTGGCCCGGGCCTTCGATCATCGTCTGCACGTCGTGTTTCCAGGCGATTTGGGTGAGTTCGCCGAGGGTTTCGAGTTCGGCGAACTGGGCCGCGTCGTTGGCGTCGGCGATCGAGCCCGGACGCAGGCCGTCGCCGAGCGAGAAGGACACGTCGTAGGCCTTCATGATTTCGCAGATTTCCTCGAAATGCGCGTAGAGGAAACTTTCCTTGTGGTGGGCCAGGCACCACTTGGCCATGATCGAGCCGCCGCGGGAGACGATGCCGGTGACGCGCTCGGCGGTCAGCGGGACGTAGCGCAACAGCACCCCGGCGTGGATGGTGAAATAGTCGACGCCCTGCTCGGCCTGTTCGATCAAGGTGTCGCGATAGATCTCCCAGGTCAGTTCCTCGGCGACGCCGCCGACTTTCTCCAGCGCCTGGTAGATCGGCACCGTGCCGATGGGAAGCATGGAATTGCGGATGATCCATTCGCGGGTCTCGTGAATGTTCTTGCCGGTGGACAGGTCCATCACGGTATCGGCGCCCCACAGCGCCGACCAGACGAGTTTCTCCACCTCTTCCCCGATCGACGAAGTGACCGCCGAATTGCCGATGTTGGCGTTGACCTTGACCAGGAAATTGCGGCCGATGATCATCGGCTCGACTTCGGGGTGGTTGATATTGGCGGGTATGATGGCCCGGCCCCGCGCCACCTCGTCACGCACGAACTCCGGCGTGATTTCCCGCGGTATCGCCGCGCCGAAGGATTCGCCGGCGTGATAGCTCGAATCCTGTCCGGGCAACTGCTGCCGCGCGAGGTTTTCCCGGATCGCGACGTATTCCATTTCCGGCGTGACGATACCCCGGCGCGCATGGTGCATTTGCGACACATTGGCCCCGGGCAGCGCCCGGCGCGGTTTGCGCGCGAGGCGGAAACGCAGGTGGTCGCCGCGCAACTCGCCCAAGCGCGAGCGGCCGTAGGTCGAAGTCGGCTCCGGCAGTTCCTCGGTATCGCCCCTTTCCACGATCCACTTGGCCCGCACCGGCTCCAGCCCCTGGCGCAGGTCGATGGCGACGTCGGGGTCGGTATATGCACCGGACGTGTCGTAGAGGCGTACCGGTGGATTGGGCTCCTCGCCGCCGCTCGTGCGGGTGGGCGTCAGGGAAATCTCGCGCATGGGAACGCGCAGATCCGGTCTGCCGCCGTTGACGTGAATTTTCCTGGAATTGGGAAAATGCCGGCCGAGTTCGGTGTCGAGACCGGAAATCCGGTCCATGAAATGTAACTGTTCGGGGGTTGCGCTCATCTGTACTCCTAGGTTCCTTAGGTTATCATGCCCGCTTCCGTGTTCAAAAACGGGCCCGGCATCCGCCTTCCGTTCAACCACTCATTACCAAGGCAGGTCCTTACGATGACACATTTCATCAAGTCCTTACTCGTATTGCTCGCGCTGAGCCTGGCTCCCCGGCCGGCGTCCGCCGACGATCTGTTCGACATTCTGCAGCTCGCGCTGGACAACGATCCCGTATTGCGCCAGGCGGAGGCTTCCTACCGCTCCAATCGCGAAACCATGATCCAGACCCGCTCGGCGCTGTTGCCCAACCTGGGCGCCGGCGGCGCCACATCGCGGCTGACGAGCGGACCGACTTCCAATATCTACCGGGACGTGACCAACCCGATGACCGGCGAGAGCATGCGTGTGCTGGTGCAAAGAGAGCACAGCTTCAGCAACGGCGTGAACAACCACAACTGGGGCATCAGCCTGAACCAGAGCGTGCTCAATCTGGCCAACTGGTACAACTTCCAGAGCGCCAGAGCGACCAACCGAGCCGCCGCGGTCAACCTCGCCGCCCAGGAACAGGAACTGATCATGCGCGTGGCCACGGCCTACTTCGACGTCTTGCGCGCGCTCGACCTGCTGGAAGTGAATATCCAGGAAGAGGAAGCCGCCCAGCGCTCCTTCGAGCAAACCAGTCAGCGCGAGGAAGTCGGCCTGGTGGCGGTCACCGATGTCTACGACGCCCAGGCGGCATACGATCTGGCGCGCAACACCACCATCCTGCAAGCCGATATTCTGCGTTCGCGCTATGAAGTGCTGGAAGCCATCACCGGCCAGTCGCATCCGGAAATCGATGTGCTGCGCGATGACTTTCCCATTCTCGACGTGGAAGGCAGCTTGGAAGCGTGGGAGTCCCAGGCGATGGAAAACAGCCTGGCCGTAACCGCGGCCGAATTCAACCTGGAGGCCTCGCGCAAGACCTTGCAGGCGCGCAAGTCCGACCGCCTGCCCACGATAGACTTCGTCGGCCAGTTCGGCCACTTCGCGACCCAGCCCATCGTCAGTCAGGGCATCCAGATCGGCGGCGGCTCGAGCGACCGCACCCAGCTCGCGCTCAACCTGTCGATTCCGATCTACAGCGGCGGCGCCATGCGTTCGCGCCAGCGGGCGGCGGAATATGGCGTCATGGCCGCCGAGGAGTCGCTCGAACTGACCGAACGGCAACTGATCCAGAACATCCGCAACGCCTACCGCCGCGTGGCCACGGACGTGCTCGTGATCGCCCAGCGCCAGCAATCGATCACCTCGGCGCAAAGCTCGCTCGAAGCAACCGAACTCGGCGCCGAAGTCGGCACCCGCAACATAGTGGAAGTATTGCGCGCCCGCGAAATCCTCTTCCGCGCCCTCCGGGCCTACGCCGACGCCCGCTACAACTACGTACTCGACACCCTGATCCTCAAACAGGTAGCCGGCATCCTGACCCCGCAGGACATAATTGAATTGAATAATTGGCTACAGGAGGGAGAGTAGACTTGAGCTTTCTTGGCTTCGATCCGTCGCCGTCGGGCAGGGTGTGTGTTGCGGACGCCGTAAATACGTCCCTGTAGGCTTCGGGCTCGGCGTCCTGCCTCGCACGCCCGCAACACACACCCTGCCCGACGACGACTCACATCTGTGGGCCGGCGAGATTTTTCCTGTCAACACTCCAATTGTTCGAGAAAATATTCTTGACTTAGTCGATGCGGTTTTTATCAACAAAATGAAAAGTACGAGTCTGCACAATGTTAGTCGCCGTTGGGCTGTGGGCGGTACAGCGGGCGTCCCCGACATGGATGTCGGGGCCGAAGCCTACAGGGACGTATTTACGGCGTCCGCTGTACCGCCCACAGCCCGACGGCGACGGATCGAAGCCACTAACTTCAAGAATCCATGAAAAGCAAATTGCCAGAGGTTGGTACTACGATATTTACCGTCATGTCGCGGATGGCGGCGGAGTGCGGGGCGATCAATTTGTCGCAGGGGTATCCGGATTTCGATTGTCCGGAGCGCCTGCGCGAACTTGTGGCCAAGCGGCTCAATGGGGGCTGCAATCAGTATCCGCCGATGGCCGGAGTCATGGAACTGCGTGAGCGAATTGCCGAGAAAGTGGCCGCGCATTACGGCGTCAGTCCCGATC
The DNA here is from genome assembly GCA_963664805.2 of Pseudomonadales bacterium. Lineage (GTDB taxonomy): Bacteria > Pseudomonadota > Gammaproteobacteria > Pseudomonadales > Pseudohongiellaceae > UBA9145. Next base: position 2,719,627 of record OY761612.1, read on the forward strand.
CGGAAACCGAAATCACCGCCACTTCCGGCGCCACCGAGGCCGTGTTCGACGCCGTGCAGGCCGTCGTGCATCCGGGTGACGAAGTGATCATGTTCGATCCCGCCTACGACTGCTACGAACCCGCCGTGCAACTCGCCGGCGGCACCGCCGTGCGCCTGCCGCTGACCCAGCCCGACTACGGCGTCGACTGGGACCTGACCGCGGCGAACATCACCGGCCGCACCCGCATGATCATGATCAACAGCCCGCATAACCCCTGCGGCTCGATTCTCGAACCGGCCGATCTCGACCGTCTCGCCGAATTGATCCGGGATACCGGAATTTACGTGCTGTCCGACGAAGTCTACGAACACGTGGTGTTCGACGGCCTGGGTCATGCCAGCGTCGCCGCCCACGAAGAGCTGAGCGCATCGAGTTTCGCGATTTTCTCCTTCGGCAAGACCTACCACGCCACCGGCTGGAAGCTCGCCTATTGCATCGCCCCGCCCGCCTTGACCGAAGAATTCCGCAAGGTGCACCAGTTCGTCACCTTCACCAGTTCCAGTTTCGTGCAATACGCCATCGCCGATTTCATGGCCGAATGTCCCGAACACGCCTGGGAACTGCCGCGCTTCTATCAGCGCAAGCGCGACCTGTTCTGCGAATTGATGGCGCCCTCGCGTTTCCGTTTCACACCTTCCAGGGGCACGTATTTTCAACTCGCGGACTATTCGGCGATTTCCGACCTCCCCGACCGGGAGTTCGCCAACTGGCTCACGCGGGAAATCGGCGTGGCGGCCATTCCCCTGTCGCCTTTCCACCGCGCGCCTTCGGGCGCGCGCCACATCCGATTCTGTTTCTGCAAGGAAGACGCTACCCTTGAACGCGCGGCGAGAATTCTCCGCAGCCTGTAGCGGAGGCGCGTCGGGGGCGCGTCGGGGGCGCTGCGGGGCGCTGCCGCCCGCTTCGGCAGCCGGAGATCCCAACACTCTCCCTCTGGGAGAGTCAAAACCGCGGAGCGGTTTTGGTGAGGGCGCTGAAATGAATAGTTCAACGATCGGCGGGAGGCGGCGATGAGCGCCCAAGCCACGCTTGACTTTCCAGCCCTGGCCGGTCGCATTCGCGAATGGGGCGCCGAACTGGGCTTTCAGCAGGTCGGAATCACCGACATCGACTTGGAAAGTTACCGCTCCCATCTCGAATCCTGGCTCGCCCGGCGGCATCACGGCGAGATGGCGTACATGGCGCGCAATCACGACAAGCGCTGCCGTCCCGACAAGTTGCATCCCGGCGCGGCCCGCATCATCAGTGTGCGCATGGATTACGACCATGTGGGAGAGCGGTCGCTAGCGCCCATGGAGGACGGGGATACCGCCTATGTGGCGCGGTACGCCCGGGGCCGCGACTATCACAAGCTGATGCGCCTGCGCCTGCAGCGTCTGGCGGATCGGATCGAAGTCGAGGCGGGCGACCATTCCTATCGCGCCTTCGTCGACAGCGCGCCGGTGCTGGAGCGGGCGATCGCGGAAAAGGCCGGGCTCGGCTGGATCGGCAAGAACACCATGCTCATCAATCCCGAGGCGGGTTCGTGGTTTTTTCTCGGCGAGCTGTTTACCGATCTTCCTTTACCGGTGGACGGGCCCGGCGGGGAACATTGCGGCACCTGCCGCGCCTGCCTCGACATTTGCCCAACCGGCGCATTCACCGGCCCGAACAGTCTCGATGCGCGCAAGTGCGTTTCCTATCTGACGATCGAATTGCGCGGGCCGATCCCCGAAGAATTGCGCGAACCCATGGGCAATCGCATTTTCGGCTGCGACGATTGCCAGATCGTTTGCCCCTGGAACAAGTTCTCGCGCATCTCGGGCGAGGACGACTTCGCGCCGAGGCATCGGCTCGACACTGCCGGATTGCGCGAGTTGTTCGCCTGGACCGAAGAGGAATTTCTCCGCCGAACCGCCGGCTCGCCGATCCGCCGCATCGGCTACGAATGCTGGCTGCGCAATATCGCCGTGGCTCTCGGCAATGCGCCGGCGAGCGAGGCGAACGTCGCTGCCCTGCGCGTCCGCCTCGACCATCCGTCGGCGCTCGTCGGCGAACACGTGCGCTGGGCCTTGGGCAAGCAAAGCGAAAAGTCTGATAAAGCCCATGCTGATTCCCCGGTGTGAGTCGTCGCCGGGATACGGGGTGCGGCGGGCGTGCGAGGCCGGAAGCCGAAGCCGAACCCGAACCCGAAGCTTTAAGGGGTGGAGGCAAGCGTTGATGAAGCGCAGCTTCATGCGCAGCCGTAACGACGCCAGGCTATGCTTGGCGGCTGGACTGTATTTACGGCGTCCGATGCACCCCCGTATCCCGGTGACGACGGATCGAAGTCAATTACCGATGAAGTGCCGGCGGTAGTATTGCAATTCGGCGACCGATTCGCGGATGTCCTCGATTGCCTTGTGGCTGCTGACCTTGTGGAAGCCTTGCAGGATTTCGGGTTTCCAGCGGCGCGCGAGTTCCTTGACGGTGCTGACGTCGAGATTGCGGTAGTGGAACCAGGCTTCGAGGTCCGGCATGTACCGGGCGAGGAAGCGCCGGTCTTGGCAGATGGTGCTGCCGCACATGGGCGATGAGCCGCGGCTCGTATGCCGTTCGCAAAAAGCCAGTGTGCGCCGTTCGGCCTCGGCTTCGTCGATCGGGCTCGACTGGACCCGCCCGATCAGCCCCGAAGCGCGATGATGCGTCTGGTTCCATTCGTCCATGGCTTCGAGCAGCGACTCCGGCTGGCGGATCGCAAGCACCGGGCCTTCCTCGATGATGCCGAGTTGCGGGTCGGTAACAAGGGAGGCGATTTCGAGTATCCGGTCGCTGCCCGGGTCGAGCCCGGTCATCTCCAGATCGATCCAGATCAGATTGAGATTGCCGTCCATGCGGTTTTCCAATGGGGTGCGGAAACTGAGACCATTGTAGCATGCGCGAATGGGTGTCCCATGCCAGCGGCTTTCGTCGCTTGTCTGGCGTAGCCCAGATCGCGCTTAGCCCATTTTGCGGCCTCGATCCCTCGCCGCCGCTATGGGGGCGGCGCTTCATTGTCCGCGTAAACCACCCTTTCAATGCTGGTCAAGCGGGTCTCCACTTGGGTCAGTTGGGTCTCCACTTGGGTCAAGCGGGTCTCCACTTGGGTCAGTTGGGTCTCCACTTGGGTCAGTTGGGTCTCCACTTGGGTCAAGCGGGTCTCCACCTGGGTCACGCGGGTCTCCACTTTGGTCAAGCGGGTCTCCACCCGCGCCATGCGCTCGCTCAGGGCGGATATGTCGGCGCGGATCGCCCGGTCCGATGCCGCCATTTCCGTTCGGACTTCGCGTATTTCCGCCCGGACTTGGCGAATATCCGTTCGAACTTCCGTCCGGAACTCGCGCATTTCCGTCCTGGACGCGCTGTGCATGGCCCAGGCCGCGCCGGGTTGCGTTGTTTGCAGGACCACCAGCAGCATGATGAATTTCCAGGCGTCCAGGCGGAAGCCGCGCTTCGGCTTGCGCTTCGGTTTCCCCGGTTTGCCGGTCGATTCCGCGGCAGGTTTCGTCGCGCCGGGATTTTCCGGCGCACCGTTGTCGTGAAGAGACTGGTTCATTTTCCTCCCTCGTTTTTGCAGCCATGATTTCTTCACGGCTTCAGTCTAGTCACGAGTTGCCGGATATGCCAAGAAAACGCGAAAAATAGTTGCGGCGGATTCCGCCTCGGCCGGAAGGCGCGCAGGCGCGGGGGTTGGGCGGCGCAGACGAGTTCGCCGCCCAGCTCTCCGAACGCGCCGCCAAGGCCGCCGCCGGGCGAATTCCCGAAGCCGCCGCCCGAACTATCGCCGGTCGTGCCGCGCAAGCCGGCGCCGGGCGAATTCCCGAAGCTGCGGGCGGCGGAGAAGCGCTTGGTGGGTCTTGCGGGGCGAAGATGCCCCTGATATTCGCGTTTCAGCGCACTTACAGCGGTTTTTCGATGCTTGTGTAATGAATTATTACTCCTCTGCGGCAGCGATTTTCATTTTGGCGATCAGCCAAGCGCGGGAACGCCCCCACCGAATCCGCTCCGCGGATTCGACTCCCCCGGAGGGGGAGTATTCAACGCATCCGCGGGCGTCGCGGAACCGAATACTCTCCCTTGGGAGAGTCAAAAACCGCGAAGCGGTTTTGGTGAGGGTACACTTGCGGCCGCATTCGGCCAAAATGACAATTGCCGCCTCGGCGTCACCGCCCCAACGAGATTCTGCGATTCCGCTTCGCTGCGCGCGGAATGGCGGAGCGGGGCGCTTCGCTGCGCGCGGGGTGGCGGAGCGGGGCGCTTCGCTCTTCGTGGAATGACCGCGAAGGGGAATGTGCGATAATTTCCGCTATGGGTGTCCCTTCTTGTAATCTCTTTGCTTCCGGCGCCGGCGGCTAGGGCATGCCGTCCGGACGCAGACTCAGCGAACGGCAGCAGCGCCGCATCGCGGCGCGCCGGGAAGGCCGCTCCGGCGGGGAACGATCCGGCCTCATCATCAGTCACTTCGGCAGGCAACTCGAAGTCGAGGATGCCGCGGGCAAGGTCGTGCGCTGCCACGCCCGCGCCAATCTGCCGCAAGTCGTCGCCGGCGACCGCGTAAGCTGGACGCCGGACAAGGCAGACGGCGGCGTGGTCACCGGCCTCGAACCGCGCCGCAACGAATTCGGCCGCGCCGACACAAGCGCCCGTTTCCGGCCCATCGCCGCCAATATCGACTGCGTTCTGACGATGTTCGCGGTCGTGCCGGAAACCGAGATGAGCGTGATCGACCGCTACCTGGTGGCGATCGAGAACCTGGGCCTGGCATGCCTGCTCGTGCTCAACAAGATCGATCTGCCGCCGGCGAATCCGCGGGCGCTGGCCCGGATGGCGGCGATCTATCGCGAACTGAATCTGGAATTGTTCGAACTCTCGGCCTTGACCGGCGCCGGCGTCGATGGGCTCGCGGAGCGGCTCAAGGGGCTGACGGCGGTGGTCGTCGGCCAGTCCGGCGTCGGCAAATCGTCGCTGCTGAACCGGCTCGGCAAGCGGTCCCTCGCCGAAGTCGGCGAACTCGACGCCTGGCGGCGCGGCGGCACGCATACCACCACCACCGCGCGGCTGTTCCATCTGCCCGGCTTCGACCTGATCGACTCCCCCGGGGTGCGCGAATTCAGCCTCGGACACTTGGAACCGTCCCAAGTGGTCGAAGGATTCGTGGAATTGAGGTCACTCGCCGAACATTGTAAATTCCGCGATTGTTCGCACCGCGTCGAACCGGGCTGCGCGGTCCTGGCGGCCGCCGGGAACGGCGCAATCAGCGGCGAGCGGCTGCGCAGCTACACGCGGATTGTCGACAGCCTGCGGCAGGCATAGTTCGTCGGACTAATCGGATGTCGTGGCGGGGATGGCAAGCAAAGATCGGCGAGTTTCCGCGACAAAATGGCGGGACCGCCATTTTGGACGGGCGAAGCGCCGCCCCTCGGGGATGAGGGACATGGATGCCCCGAGGTCACTCCGCTTCGCCCCGCGCGGAATGACGAAGTGGGGTCTGCACTGTCTGCACTGTGTGAGTCGCCGCCGGGTGGCGGAGGGTTCAGCGGGCGTGCGAGACAGGATGTCGAGCCCGGAGCTTGCAGGGACGCATTTACAGCGTCCGCTGAACCCTCCGCCACCCGGCGGCGACGGATCGGAGCCACGAACCCCAGGAAACTCCGCGACTCTGCTTCGCTGCTTGCGGAAGGACTGGACGGAAGGATCGGTGAAGCCACCTGAATGCGGCCGAGACAAGTCATGACCGGGAATTGCCTGCCCCTGATCGTCGAACCGGAAGAACTCGAAGCGGCCTTGCCCGACGAAAATCTATTGTTGATCACGGTCTGTCAGCCGCGCGCATATCTGGCCCACCACGTGCCCGGTTCGCTCCTGGTCCAGCCCGGCGAACTCGTCTCCGGCGTCGAACCCGCCACCGGCAAACTGCCTGCCGCCGAGCGCCTGAGCGAGTTGTTCTCCCGCGCCGGTCTCGCGCCGGAGCGGCATGTCGTAGCCATCGACGACGAAGGCGGCGGCTGGGCGGGAAGGCTGGTCTGGACCCTGGACGTACTCGGCCATACGCGCTACAGCTTTCTCAACGGCGGCGTGATCGCCTGGGCGGGCGCCGGTCTGCCGCTCGAAAGCGGCCTCAAGCAGGGAGCAGCGCGCCCTTTCGAGGCGCGAATCGACCGCTCTCCCATCGTCGACAGGCAACAGGTGCTCGACCAAATCGACGACCCCGGCAGCATCGTCTGGGACGCGCGTTCGCCCGAGGAATACGCCGGCGCCCGCGTCACCGCCCGGCGCAACGGCCATATCCCCGGTGCGGTAAACCTCGACTGGCTGGAACTGATGGACCGTCAACGGGACCTGCGCCTGCGGCCGCTTGCGGAATTGCGCGCGCGCCTCGCGCAACTGGGCATCGTTCCCGGCAAGAAGATCATCACCCATTGCCAGACGCACCACCGCTCCGGTCTTGCCTATTTCGCCGGCAAGGCTCTCGGCCTCGATATCCGCGCTTACGACGGCTCTTGGTCGGAATGGGGCAACGCCGACGATACGCCGGTGGAAAACTGAGCCGATGCGGCGCCTGTTCGTACTCTCGCAATATCTGCTGCCCCAGCGGCTGCTGACCTCGGTCGCCGGCGCCCTTGCCCGCGGCAAATTCCCCGCCGGGTTCCTGATCCGCCTCTTCATCCGCCGCTATCGCGTGGACATGGGCGAGGCCCTCGACCCCGACCCGGCGAGTTACCGCAACTTCAACGAGTTCTTCACCCGCAAACTCAAACCCGGCGCGCGGCCGCTGGCGGGCGGGGCCGGCGCCGTACTCTGCCCCGCCGACGGCGCGGTCAGCGAACTCGGCGCGGTCGACGGCGAAAAACTGTTGCAGGCCAAGGGCCGCCATTTCGGATTGCGCGACCTGCTCGGCGGCGACAGCGAACTGGCGCGGACGCTGGCTGGCGGGCGTTTCGTCACGATCTATCTCTCGCCGCGTGATTACCATCGGGTGCATATGCCGCTGCGGGGCCGGCTGCTGCAAACCCGACATTTCCCGGGCAGACTGTTTTCGGTGAACGAGGCAAGCACGGCGCTGATTCCGGGCCTGTTCAGCCGCAACGAACGCCTGGTCAGCGTCTTCGAAGGCGAATGCGGCCGCTTCGCGGTCGTGATGGTGGGTGCGATGATCGTCGCGGGCATCCGCGCGGTGTGGGACGAACCCGGCCGCGAAGGGCGATTGCGCGCGCCGGAGCAAGACTTCGCGGACCGCGGCCCCACGCTGGCCGCCGGCGCCGAAATGGGCCGCTTCGAACTCGGCTCCACCGTGATCCTGCTGTTCCCGCCCGGCGCAATGGAATTCGAACCCGGCCTGGCGCCCGGAGACAGCATACAAGTGGGGAGTAAAATTGGGCAATTGTTGCCGAAAGAATAGTTTGGACCTGAATGTTGCACAATGTGAGTCGCCGTCGGGTGGAGGGGGTTTCAACGGGCGCGCGAGACATGGATGTCGAGCCCGGAGCCTGCGGGGGTGGAGGCAAGCGCTTACGAGGCGCAGCTTCATGCGCAGCCGGAACGACGCCAAGCTGTGCTTGGCGGCTGGGCCGTATTTACGGCGTCCGCTGAAACCCATCCCACCAGACGGCGACGGATTGGAACTGCCAATCCCAACGAGATTCTGCGACTGCGCTTCGCTCCGCGCGGAATGACGGAGGCGGGGCGCTTCGCTCCGCATGGAGTGACCGAGGTGGGGCGCTGCGCGCGGAATGACGAAGTTGGGGTTTTGCTGGGCGCGGAATATCGGTGAAGTGGAGGTTAAACCGGAATGACGGAGGATGAGTTTAAGAAGCAGGCGGCGGAGGCCGCCTTGCGGTATGTCGAACCGAGGCTCGAACGCGACACTGTGCTTGGCGTCGGCACCGGCTCCACGGTCAATCATTTCATCGCGGCGCTGGGCGACCTGCGGAGCATGATCGACGCGGCGGTGTCGAGTTCGGAGGAATCCTCGCGCAGGCTCAAGGAGCTCGGCATCGATGTGATCGATCTCAATGCGGCGGGATCCGTCGACTTCTACGTGGACGGCGCCGACGAAGCCAATCGCCACCTGCAATTGATCAAGGGCGGCGGCGGCGCGCTCACCAGGGAGAAGATCATCGCGCAAGCGGCGAAGCAATTCATCTGCATAGCCGACGAATCGAAACTCGTCCCGGTGCTCGGCAAGTTTCCGCTGCCCGTGGAAGTCATTCCCATGGCGCGCGGTTACGTGGCGCGCAAAATCTCGGCCATGGGCGGCATCCCGGTGTGGCGTGACGGATTCGTCACCGACAACGGGAACCATATCCTCGACATCCACAAGGCGGACCTGCGCGACCCGCGCGCGATAGAGGCGCAGCTCGACCAGATCACCGGCGTTGTCTGCAACGGGCTGTTCGTGCGCCGGGCGGCGGACCGTCTCTTGCTCGCCGGGGCGCAAGGCATCCGCACCTTGCTCCCCGCGCCCGACCGCGGATGAATCCGCGGTCCCACGCGGCTACAGCGGAGTGACGTTTTCCGCCTGGGGACCTTTCTGACCCTGGCTTACCTGCATCGTGACCTTCTGGCCTTCATGCAATGTGCGGCGGCCTGTGCCGTTTATGGCACTGAAATGTACAAAGACATCCTTGCCTCCTTCGCGTTCAATGAAGCCGAAGCCCTTCTCGTCATTGAACCACTTGACCACACCTTCTACTAACTCTGACATATCTATCTCTTGTTCCGAAAATTTGTGTCCCGCCAGCGCGGAACCTTATCTCTCCCTCGCATGTCGCGCGTTGGGAGAATCCTCCCCCCGGATACTCCCCGCGTTCATGCAGGGGCCTTTATACTGAATCTGTCTCGTCCGGGGCAGTGAATTATGGCAACGAATTGTTACAAAGCCCGCATTTTACGCGAAATTGGCTCGGCCTCCTCGACCATATGGTCATTTTGACCCAGAAAATGCGCCCGTCAAAGCCTTGAAAACCGGATTGCGGAACTCGGGCGATTCGTTGACCAGATGATGACGCGCGCCGGGAACCAGCACTTCCTTCGCGGCGGGAAATTTACCGCGGATGGCGGGAAGGTTGAATTTCCAGTCAACGGTTCCGTCCCCGGCGCCCTGAATGACGGTCAGCCGCGCCGGATTCGGCGCCGCGGCGGCAAAGCGCCTGCCGTAATCGAACATCGCCCCGATCCAGCTTCGAGGGATGCGCGGGCATTGCAATTTGTCCTCATGGCGCAGGAAATCGAGAAACTCCCGGTCGTGACTGCTTTCCGCGAACAGCCGCGGCGTGCCGTCGACGATCCCGCCGCTGAGCAGATACATCAACCGGCTCCGATAGTGACGCAGGATGCGCACGAGCGGCGCGAGCAAGGCTATGCCGTCGAGCGCATGGGTTTCCATCAACTCGTGATGCAGGATGGAATCCATGAGGATCGCACCGCCCGTGCTTTGGCCGACGGCGTGCCAGGGGCGCGCGAGCCGCTGCTCGCCGGCGAGCGCCAGCGCCTGGGAGAGCGCGTCGCAATAGCGCGCGAAATTGTCCACGCCACCCGCTTCCCCGCTCGACAGTCCATGCCCGGGCAGGTCGAAGATGAAGGCGGCATAGCCTTGATCGAGACACCAGCCGAGCGGATGGCGGTAGATGCCGGCATGGTCGAGATAGCCATGCAGCAGGAAGACTGTGCCCCGCGGCGCTCCCGGCGCTGAAGCCGCGAAATACTGCGCAACGAGTTGTTCGCCGCCCCCGGCGAAGACGCCGAGGCCGTGGTGAACCGGGCCGTCGTCCGTCGCGAAACGCAGACCGTAGTGATCGAGGTAGGTCCGCAACAGGCCGCTGTCCGGCGCCACCGCGGAACAGTCCAGCGGCGGCGCCAGGGCGCGCAGCTCTTCGGCCTGCGGGCGGCTGAACATGCGGGGTCAGGCGCTGGCGTAGCGGATCGACATTTCCTCGAGATTGTAAATCTTGCCGATGCGGTCGATCATGCCGGCGCAGCCGAACGATTCGAGCCGCGCCTTGACGATGTCGCGCATGGCGTGCATCGTCGGCGTCAGGAACTTGCGCGGGTCGAACTCGGACGGATTCTGCGCCAGGAAACGGCGCACCGCGCCCGTCGACGCAAGCCGCAAATCGGTGTCGATATTGACCTTGCGCACGCCATGGCGGATGCCTTCCTGGATTTCCTCCACCGGCACGCCATAGGTCTCGGGAATTTCGCCGCCGAATTCGTTGATCACTTCGAGCCAGTCCTGGGGCACCGACGACGAGCCATGCATGACGAGATGCGTGGAAGGAATCTTGGCGTGGATTTGCTTGATGCGGTCGATGGCGAGAATGTCCCCCGTGGGCGGACGGCTGAACTTGTAGGCGCCATGGCTGGTGCCGACGGCGATGGCGAGGGCGTCGACGCCGGTGGCCGCGACGAAATCCTCGGCTTCCTGGGGGTCGGTGAGCAATTGCTCCATGGTCAACTTGCCCTCGGCGCCGATGCCGTCTTCCTCGCCCGCCATGCCGGTCTCCAGCGAGCCGAGACAGCCGATTTCGCCTTCCACCGAAACGCCGCAGGCGTGGGCCATTTCCACCGCCCGGCGCGTTACGCGGACGTTGTATTCGAAATCCATCGGCGTCTTGCCGTCCTCGCCGAGGGAGCCGTCCATCATCACCGAAGTGAAACCGAGCTGGATCGAGCGCTGGCAAACCGCGGGCGAAACGCCGTGGTCCTGGTGCATGACGATGGGAATATGCGGAAATTCCTCCATCGCGCCCTGGATCAGGTGGCGCAGGAAATTCGCCCCGGCGTATTTTCTCGCGCCCGCCGACGCCTGCAGGATGACCGGGCCGCCGGCTTCATCGGCCCCTTCCATGATGGCCCGCACCTGTTCGAGGTTGTTTACGTTGAAGGCGGGTACGCCATATTCGTTCTCGGCCGCGTGGTCGAGCAGTTGTCGCAAGGTTATGAGGGCCATTGTTACTCCTGGTTGATTGCTGTCTATGGTGCTGGTTCGGTTGCCGCCCGCCCGGCGAGCGCGGCGACGGCGGGAAGCGCGAGGCCTTGCACGGCTTCGAGGAAAGCCCCGCCTCCGGTGGAGATATAGGAAACCCCGTCCGCCACGTCAAATCGGTCGATCGCGGCGACGGTTTCGCCGCCGCCGGCGAGGCTGAAGGCGGCGCTGCGCGCCACGGCGCGGGAAATCCGTTCGGTTCCTTCGGCGAAGGCCGGAAATTCAAATACGCCCATGGGGCCGTTCCAGATGATGGTGCCCATGGATTCTATCAGTTCGGCATATCGCTCCGCGCTTTCCGGTCCGATGTCGAGGATCAATTCGTCTTCGGCGACATCGGCCGCCGGCTTGATCACGGCCCGGGCGCCGGCGTCGAATTCCCTGGCCACGCGCACGTCCGCGGGCAGGGGAATATCGACGTTGTCCATCAGTTCGCGGGCGGTGCCTGTCAGTTCGGCTTCGTGCAGCGAGCGCCCCACCGGATGGCCCGCCGCGAGCAGAAAAGTGTTGGCGATGCCGCCGCCGACGAGCAGATGGTCCGCGAGGGACGACAGATTGCGCAGCAATTCAAGCTTGCCGGAAACTTTCGCGCCGCCGACGATGGCGAGCAACGGGCGCTTCGGTTCGCGCATCGCGCGGCGGATGGCGTCGAGTTCCCGCGTGAGCAACGGGCCGGCGCAGGCCTCGGCCGCGTGCCGCGCGACGCCGGCTGTGCTCGCCTGGGCGCGGTGGGAGGTGCCGAACGCGTCCATGACGAAGACATCGCAAAGCGCGGCGTAGCGCGCCGCGAGTTCGTCGCTGTCGGCTTTTTCGCCCGCGTTCACGCGCACGTTTTCGAGCAGGCAGACGGGGGCCTCGGGCAGGACAGCGCCGGGCTCAAGATAGTCGTCCACGAGCGGCACTTCGGCGTCGAGCAGTTGCGACAGACGCGCGGCGACGGGCGCGAGGGAAAATTCGCGCTGTTCGGCCATCGGCACGCCCTCGCCCGGCCGGCCGAGATGGGACATGAGCAGCACCTGGGCGGCGTGGCCCGCGCGCGCCGCGCGGATCGTCGGCAGCGCCGCGCGGATGCGGCTGTCGTTGACGACCTTGCCGCCGCGCAGTGGCACGTTCAGATCTTCGCGGATCAGCACGCGCTTGTTGCTCAGGTCCAGTTGGCCCATTCGCAGCGGAATTTCGTTCATCGAGTTGTCTTCGTTTCGCGGTTTGCGCAAGCCATCCCTGGCGCGCCGTTCGGCCCTAAAAGAGCTTTGCCTTTTTTCGGTCGCGCCGACCGGGCCTCACCCATTCGCGGCGGAGATCCGGTCATCGATTGTTCGCTGGCGAGGTTTGGGCGTGGAGGTATTCAGCCACGTCCAGCATGCGGTTCGCATAAGCCCATTCGTTGTCGAACCAGATGAAGACCTTGACCAGGCCGGCGATTTCCCGGGTCTGATTGAGATCGACCACCGCCGACCTCGGATCGTGATTGATGTCGCAGGAGGCCAGCGGCTCGCGAGTATATCCCAAAACGTTCGCCGGCAGCTTGCGCGATGCGCGGATAATCGCATCGTTCACTTCGTCGGCGCCGGCCGCGCGGGCGAAGCGCAGGCTGACGTCCATCGCGGACACGTTCACCGTCGGCACCCGGATCGCCCGGGCTTCGAGCTTGCCGGCCAGCGCCGGCAGAATCCGCGCGATGCCCCGCGCGAGCGCGGTGTCCACCGGGATGATCGATTGCATGGCGCTGCGGGTCTTGCGCAGGTCGGAATCGTGGAAACTGTCGATCACCGGCTGGTCGTTCATCGCCGAATGGATCGTGGTGATCGCGCCGGCTTCGAGGCCGAATGCGTCGTCGAGCACTTTCAGCACGGGCACGATGCAGTTCGTCGTGCAGGAGGCGTTCGACAGCACGGTTGCGTCCGCGGGAATGTCCTCGTGATTGACGCCATAGACGATCGTGAAATCGACGTCGCTTTGCGCGGGCTGGGAGAAAAGCACGCGCCCGGCGCCCCGGTTCCCGCGAGGGCCGAGATGCAGCCGGGCGGTGGCGACATCGTGGAAGGCGCCGCTGCATTCCATCACGAGGTCGACTTCGGGCCAGCGCAAGGCGGCGACCTCGGGTTCCTGGAACAATTCGATGACATCGCCTTCGATACGCAGATTGCCATCGACAACTTCCACTTCGCCCGGAAAGCGGCCATGGGTGCTGTCGTAGCGGGTCAGATGCGCCAAAGTGGCCGGGTCGGCGACATCGTTGACGGCGACGACGCGCAGGCCGTTGCGGCGGTCCGCCTCGTAGGCGGCGCGCAACACGCAGCGGCCGATGCGGCCGTATCCGTTGATTGCGACTCTCAATGTCATTGCCGGACCAGGCGAAAACAGGCGAAAACAGGAAAAATCAGTCGAGCAGCGAACGCGCCGCTTCCGCGATCCGTTCGGCGGTGAAGCCGAAATGCTCCATCAGGACGCCGCCGGGAGCGGATTCGCCGAAAGTGGTCATGCCGACGACGCGACCGTCGAGGCCGACGATCTTGCGCCAGTAGTCCACCGCGCCTGCTTCGACCGCGACGCGCTTGCGCAGGCGCGAGGGCAGCACCGATTCGCGCCAGGCTTCGTCCTGCCGTTCGAACACGTCGACGCTGGGCAGCGAAACGAGGCGCGCGGCAATTCCATCTTGCTGCAATGCGCCCACCGCCTCGGCGCTGACGGCGACCTCGGAGCCGGTGGCGATGATCACGATTTCCGGTTCGCCTTCGCAGTCCACGAGCACGTAGCCGCCGCGGGCGATGGCGTCGACCTGCTCGTCCCCGCGGTGCTGGTGCCGAACCGACTGGCGCGTGAAGACGAGCGCGGTGGGGCCGTCTCGGCGCTCGATGGCCGCCCGCCAGGCGACGGCGGCTTCGACGCTGTCGCAAGGCCGCCAGACCGAGAGATTCGGCGTGGTGCGCAGGTTCGTCAGTTGTTCGATCGGCTGGTGGGTCGGCCCGTCTTCGCCCTGCCCGATCGAGTCGTGCGTGTAGACCAGAATATTGCGCTGCTTCATCAGCGCCGCCATGCGCACGGCGTTGCGCGCGTATTCCATGAACATGAGGAAGGTCGCGCAATAGGGAATGAAGCCGCCATGCAGGGCGATGCCGCTGGAAATCGCGGTCATGCCGAATTCGCGCACGCCGAAATAGATGTAGTTGCCATCGGAGTGATCGGCGACCGAACGGCTTCCCGACCACAAGGTCAGATTGGACCCGGTCAGATCGGCCGAGCCGCCGATCAGTTCGGGTAACTGTGCTCCGTACTCTTCGAGGCAGTCCTGGGACGCCTTGCGGCTGGCGATGTCCGCGCCTTCCCGCTGGCGCCGCCCGGCGAATTCCCGCGCGCGCCCGGCGAAATCGCCATGCAATTCGCCTTTCATGCGGCGCACGAATTCCAGCGCGAGTTCGGGATATTCCTCCTCGTAGGCAACCAGTTTCTCCTTCCAGGCGGTTTCCGCCATGAAGCCCTTTTCGGTGGCGTCCCAGGCTTGCCGGATTTCCTCGGGCACGATGAACGGCGCATGGGGCCAGCCGAGTTCTTCCCGCGCGGCCTTGACTTCGTCGTCGCCGAGCGGGGCGCCATGGGTGGCCGCTGTGCCTTGCTTGCCGGGCGCGCCGAAACCGATGATCGTGCGGCAGCGGATCATGCTCGGCCGGGTGGTTTCGGCCCGGGCCGCGCGGACCGCCTCGCCGACCGCCTCGGTGTCGTGGCCGTCGATTTCCTGCGTGTGCCAGCCGTAGGACGCGAAGCGGCCCATGGTGTCCTCGGAAAACCAGGGCTCGACTTCGCCGTCGATGGAGATGCCGTTGGCGTCGTAGAACACGATCAGTTTGCCGAGGCCCAGGGTTCCGGCGAGCGAGCAGACTTCATGGGAAACGCCTTCCATCAGGCAGCCGTCGCCGGCGAAGACGTAGGTGTAATGATCGACGACGTCGTGGTCCGGGCGGTTGAACTGGGCCGCGAGCGTCTTCTCGGCGATGGCCATGCCGACGGCGTTGGCAAGCCCCTGGCCAAGCGGGCCGGTGGTGGTTTCGACGCCGGGGGTGTAGCCGTATTCCGGGTGGCCGGGCGTCATCGAATGCAACTGGCGGAACCGCCGGATCTCGTCCATGGACAAGGCGTAGCCGCTGAGATGCAGCAGCGAATAGATCAGCATCGAACCGTGCCCGTTCGACAGCACGAACCTGTCCCGGTCGAACCATTGGGGATGGCCGGGATTGTGCTTGAGAAAATCGTTCCAGAGCACTTCGGCGATGTCCGCCATGCCCATGGGCGCGCCGGGATGCCCGGACTTCGCCTGCTGGACGGCATCCATGCTCAAGGCGCGGATGGCGTTGGCGAGTTGCCTGCGCGGCAAGGCCTGATCGGCCATCGACAAACTCCTGCTTTCAGTTCTACTTTCGGGGGCATTTTTGCGGGCGGCTATTGTCCCGCAGATGCGCTTGGGATGCCAGCGGGGTTAATTTATCAAAATATTTTGATAAAAGATTGTTTTAGGGCTCGAATGCTGCTATCGTTCGCTCCCAATTTGTCCATCCGAACCCGCAATGAGCTCCATACCCGCTTCGATATTGTACGAGAGCGGACCGCGCCCACCCGCCGAACCGCTGCTCACCCTCACCGCGCTGCACAAGGCGCTGGCGGACAGCCTGCGCCTGCAGATACTGCGTCTGCTGAAAAGCGAATCTTTCAGCGTCCTCGAATTGTGCCGCATCCTCGACATCCGCCAATCGGCGCTGAGTCATCATCTCAAGATCCTGCTGCAAGCCGGCCTGCTGTCGACGCGGCGCGAAGGCACTTCGATTTTCTACCGCCGCGCGCTGGTGCGCGATCACGTCGATTTCGCCGACAGCCGCCGCCAGATCCTCGAAGCGGTGGACACGCTGCCCATTTCCACTTCGCAGAACCGCAAGATCCGGCAGATACAACAGGAACGCGCGCTGTCCTCCTTGCAGTTCTTCCGCCGCAATGCCGACAAGTTCCGCGAAAAGCAGGGGCTGATCGTCGCCCGCGACCACTACGCCGAGAACCTGCACGACGTCATCGCCGGACTCGGCCTCGAACGCCAGGCCCGGGTGCTCGAAGTCGGACCGGGCGAAGGCCGCTTGCTGGCCGAACTCGCGGAACGCTTCCAGCGTCTGACCGCCCTCGACAATTCGCCCGACATGCTCGAGAAAGCGCGGGCGACCATCGCCGCGGCCGGACACGGGGGCGTCGAATTCCTGCTCGGCGAAACGCGTTCGGTGACCGATCGGCAGTTCGACCTGATCGTCTTCGACATGGTGCTGCACCATATTCCTTCCCCGGCGATGACGATCAAGGACTGCTCGCGCCTGCTGGCGCCTTCGGGCACCTTGCTGATCTGCGACCTGACCCGGCACGATCAGGACTGGGTGCGCGAGTCCTGCGGCGACCTGTGGCTCGGCTTCGACAGCGACGACCTGCGCGACTGGGCCGGCCAGGCGGATCTCGCGGACCAGCAGGGTTCCTTCCTCGGACTGCGCAACGGCTTCCAGATCCAGATGCGCATGTTCAGCAAAAAGCGCGATGTCCGCCCCAAGTAAGCAAAGGTAAACCCGCATGACAGACACGAGCGTGTTCACGTCCGAATCGGTGGCCGAAGGCCATCCGGACAAGATGGCCGACCAGATTTCGGACGCGGTGCTCGATGCCTTGCTGAGCAAGGATCCGCAAGCGCGGGTGGCTTGCGAGACACTGGTGAAAACCGGCATGGTGTTGCTGGCGGGGGAAATCAGCACTTCCGCCGTTATCGACGTGGAAGCGGTCGTGCGCGGCGTCATCCGCGACATCGGCTACACCGGCGCCGCGCTCGGCTTCGACAGCGAAAGTTGCGCGGTGCTCAACGCCCTCGGCCATCAATCGCCCGACATCGCCATGGGCGTGGACGAAACCGAGCTGAAGGAACAGGGCGCCGGCGACCAGGGCCTGATGTTCGGCTATGCGACGAACGAAACCGACGTGCTGATGCCGGCCCCGATCACCTTCTCGCATCGGCTCATGCGGCGCCAGGCGAAAGTCCGCAAGGAAGGAACCCTGCCCTGGCTGGGACCGGACGCCAAGAGCCAACTCAGCTTCCGCTATCGCGACGGCCGCCCGGAAGGCATCGAAACCGTCGTCGTTTCCACCCAGCACGCCGAAGACATATCCCTGCAACAGGTGCGGGAAGCGGTCATCGAGGAAATCGTCAAGCCGGTGCTGCCCCCGGAATGGCTCGACGGGAACACGCGGTACCTGATCAATCCCACCGGCCGCTTCGTTATCGGCGGCCCCCACGGCGACTGCGGCCTCACCGGGCGCAAGATCATCGTCGACACTTACGGCGGCGTCGCCCGCCACGGCGGCGGCGCTTTTTCCGGCAAGGATCCATCCAAAGTCGACCGCTCGGCGACTTACGCCGCGCGCCATGTCGCCAAGAACCTGGTGGCGGCGGGCATCGCCGAACGTTGCGAGGTCCAGCTTTCCTACGCCATCGGCGTGGCCGAGCCGACTTCGGTCAGTGTCGAGACTTTCGGCACCGGCCGGATTCCGGAAGCGCGCATCATCGACTTGATACGCGAACATTTCGAACTGCGGCCCAAGGGACTGATCGAGCAACTGGACCTGTTGCGGCCGATCTATCGCCAGACCGCCAGCTTTGGACATTTCGGACGTGAAGAAGCCGATTTCAGTTGGGAACGAACCGATCTGGCGGAAGCGCTGCGCATTGAGGCCGCCCCCAAGGCCCGGGCGGGCAATCGTTAAACACCAGGGAAGCTCCGATTTATCGGAGCTTCCGCGCGGCACATGGGGAGTGCCGCCGACAGTCTTGCGATAGCAGGAATGTCGGGAGCAAAACAAAACCACGCTTTTGTTTTGCGTGAAGAACAATTCCAGGGATGGAATTGTTCGGAAACAGAGCCAAACGGGAGAGGAACACGATACATGAACAATCTCATGATCAGGCGGCGGGAGAGTCTGCATCGGGACTGCAAGGTGGCGGACATTTCCCTGGCCGGCTTCGGTCGGCGCGAAATCAGCCTCGCGGAAACCGAAATGCCGGCGCTGATGGCCCTGCGCCGACGCTACGCGGCGGACAAGCCGCTGCGGGGGGCGAAGATACTCGGCTGCCTGCACATGACCGTGCAGACCGCCGTGCTGATCGAAACCCTGATGGCGCTCGGCGCCGAAGTGCGCTGGTCGTCCTGCAACATCTTCTCGACCCAGGACCACGCCGCGGCCTGCATGGCCGCCGAGGGCGTCGCGGTCTACGCCTGGAAAGGCCAGACCGAGGAAGAAGGCGCCTGGTGCATCGAACAGACGATCCTGAAGGACGGCAAGCCCTGGGACGCCAACATGGTGCTCGACGACGGCGGCGACCTCACCGCCATGTTGCACGAGAAATATCCCCAGGTGCTCGACGGTGTGCACGGCATCACCGAGGAAACCACCACCGGCGTGCATCGCCTGCAGGAAATGCTTGAGGCGGGACTGCTCAAGGTGCCCGCGATCAATGTCAACGATTCGGTCACCAAGTCCAAGAACGACAACAAGTACGGCTGCCGCCACAGTCTCAACGACGGCATCAAGCGCGGCACCGACATGCTGCTCGCCGGCCGCCGCGCCCTGGTCATCGGCTATGGCGACGTCGGCAAGGGTTCGGCCCAGAGCCTGCGCCAGGAAGGCATGATCGTGAAGATCGCCGAGGCCGACCCGATCTGCGCCATGCAGGCCTGTATGGACGGCTTCCAGGTCGCCTCGCCGTACATCGGCGGCGTCAATACCGGTCGGCTCGATGAGATCAACGAGGAGTTGCTCGGCAGCCTCGACCTGCTCGTCACCGCCACCGGCAACACCAATGTCTGCGACCGCTTCATGCTGCGGAAACTCAAGCCCGGCGCGGTGGTTTGCAACATCGGCCATTTCGACAACGAGGTCGACACCGCCTTCATGCGCGAGCACTGGGACTGGCAGGAAGTCAAACCCCAGGTGCATCGCATTTTCCGCCGCGGCGGGAAATTTCCCGAGGACTACCTGATCCTGCTTTCCGAAGGACGCCTGATCAATCTCGGCAACGCCACCGGTCATCCTTCCCGGGTCATGGACGGTTCCTTCGCCAACCAGGTGCTCGCGCAGATCCACCTGTACGAAGGCAAGTTCGCCGCGCGGCCCGCGGACTCGCGCGAGATCACCCTGACGGTGTTGCCGAAGATTCTCGATGAAGAGGTGGCGGCGCTGATGGTCGAAGGCTTCGGCGGCGTCGTGACCCGGCTGACCCCGGAACAGGCCGAATACATCGGCGTGTCGCCGGAAGGTCCGTTCAAGCCCGAAAGTTATCGTTACTAGGCGGGGCCAAGCGGCAACCCCAGGCGGCAACCACCATGGCAGCCATGGCGCCACAGTTCAGCGTCGAATTCTTCCCGCCCCGCACCGAAGCGGGACGCGGCAAGCTCGACCGGGTCCACGCGGAATTGACCACGCTCGGCGTGAATTCGTTCTCTGTCACCTATGGCGCCGGCGGTTCGACCAGGGACGGCACGAAAAGCATCGTCCTCGACTACAACGCGGCGGGCTCCGAAGTCGCGCCGCATCTTTCGAGCACGGGCCAGGATCTCGATTTCGTCGGCGGCCTGCTCGATGAATATCGCGAGGTGGGCATCCGCCGGCTCGTGGCCCTGCGCGGCGACACCCCGCCCGGCCAGCAGCGCGCGTCGAAAGGATTCTACGCCCGGGATCTGGTTGAATTCGTGCGCAGGCATTCCGGCGACCACTTCCATATCAAGGTTGCCTGCTATCCGGATCTTCACCCGGAAACTCCCAGCTTTGCACTGGAAATCAAGTATTTCCGGCAGAAGATCGACGCCGGCGCCAATTCGGCCATCACCCAGTATTTCTACAATGCCGACTCGTATTTCCGCTTCGTTGACTCCTGCCGCGAAGCCGGCATCGACGTGCCCATCGTGCCGGGCATCATGCCGATCACCAATTTCGACAAGTTGAGCGCCTTCTCGGACAAGTGCGGCGCCAAGATCCCGGATTGGCTGGCAACACGGCTCGCCGCTTTCGACGACGACGAGGCCGGCCTGCGCAAGTACGGCGACGAGGTCGTCAGCGAACTTTGCGGCCGCCTGCTCGATGGCGGCGCGCCCGGACTGCATTTCTATTCCCTCAACCAGGCGGGCCCGGTGCGCAGGATCTGGGAAAGTCTCGGTCTCTCCGGCAGCCGCTGATCCAGCCGGCCGCAGCCATGCGCCACGCCCGATTGCATTGCGAGACTACCCTGCGGGAAGACGCCTCGCTGCGCCTCGACCGCGACGCCGCCCACTACCTGGGCAACGTGTTGCGCATGCGGCAGGGGCAATGCGTTCACGTCTTCAACGCAAGCGACGGCGAATTCGTCGCCTGCATCGAACAATTGGCGAAGAAATACGCTGAACTGCGCGTGGGGAAGCGGCTGCTCTCCCCTGCGGCGCCCGGGCTCGAAATCGAACTCTGCCTCGGACTTTCCCGCGGTGACCGCATGTCGACTGCGATCCAGAAATCCACCGAACTCGGCGTCAGCCGCATCACTCCGTTCTTCAGCGCCCGCGGCGAGGCGAAACTGTCACGCGAACGCTCGGCGAACCGGCTGGAACATTGGCGCCGCATCGCGATAAGCGCGGTGGAACAATCCGGCGGCTTCCGGGTTCCGGATTTCAGCGAGCCGCTGCCGCTCGAGCGGGTGCTGCAAGCTCCCGCCGAAGCCGATTGCACGCGCCTGCTGTTCGATCCGGTCGGGAGCGCCCGGCTGCCGGATTCGCTGCCGGGCGATCGCCTGCAGATCGTCACCGGCCCCGAGGGCGGCTTCGCCGAGCCCGAACTGAAACTCGCGGCGCGTTGCGGCTGTGCCGTCATCGCCCTGGGTCCGCGCATCCTGCGAACCGAAACCGCCCCGCTGGCCATATTGGCCATCCTGCAACACCGCTACGGCGACATGGGATGATGAGGCTCCGGCCCGTCGCCGCCGGGTGGCCGGGGATTCAGCGGGCATGCGAGACAGGATGTCGAGCCCGGAGCTTACAGGGACGTATTTACAGCGTCCGCTGAACCCCCCGCCACCCGGCGGCGACTCGCGTAGTGCGCCCCCCTCCGTCATTCCGCGCGCAGCGAAGCGCCCCCCTCCGTCATTCCGCGCGCAGCGAAGCGGAGTCGCAGAATCTCTTAGGGGAGTCTGATGCGTGGCGCAAGCCGTCCCTGGCGAGAAGCTATAGACTTCGACAACCCTCGGCCTGGCCATCCGCGGCCAGTCGTTCGGCCCTCAAAAAGCGTTGCTTTTTGTCGGCTGCGCCGACCGGGCCCCACCCCCGCGCAGGCCGAGGGCGACTAACCATCGCGCCAAGTTGAAGAGCGCTTACTGAGTGACGAACTCCGGATAGGCTTCCATACCGCATTCGGCGAAGTCGACGCCTTCTTCTTCTTCCTCGTCGGATACGCGGATTCCCATGGCCGCCTTGAGCGCGAGCCAGACGACGAAGCTGAAGGCGAATACCCAGCCCACGATCGTCAGCATGCCGACCAACTGGCCGATGAACGTTGCGTCCGGGTCGGACAGCAAGACGGCGAAGATGCCGAAGATGCCAACGGTGCCATGCACCGAAATCGCACCGACGGGATCGTCGATCTTCAACTTGTCGAGCGTGACGATGCTTGCGACGACGATGATGCCGCCGATGGCGCCGATGATCGTGGCGAGCAGGGGAGTCGGGTCGGCGGGTTCGGCGGTTATGGCGACGAGTCCCGCGAGCGCGCCGTTGAGCGCCATGGTCAGGTCGGCCTTGCCGAACCAGAGCCTTGCCATCACCAGCGCCGCGATCAATCCGCCCGCCGCCGCCGCGTTGGTGTTCAGGAACACGTTGGCGACCTCGTTGGCGACGCCGATGCCGCCGAGCTTCAGCGTCGAACCGCCATTGAAGCCGAACCAGCCCATCCAGAGGATGAAGGTGCCGAGGGTGGCCAGCGGCAGATTGGCGCCGGGGATCGCCCGGGCCTCGCCTCTCGGGCCGTACTTGCCTTTGCGGGGGCCGAGCAGGATCACGCCGGCGAGGGCCGCCGTGGCGCCCGCCAGATGCACGATGCCCGAACCGGCGTAGTCGCTGTAGCTGAGAGTGTACAACCCGAAGACCGAGTTGCCGCCCCAGGTCCAGCTTCCCTCGAACGGGTAGATGACGCCGGTCATGACCACGGCGAAGGCCAGGAAGGCCCATAGCTTCATGCGTTCGGCCACCGCGCCGGAAACGATCGACATCGCCGTGGCGACGAACACCACCTGGAAGAAGAAATCGCTGGCGCGGGAATAGACGGCGTCGCCGCCGAATCCCGCTTCGGCCGACTCGGCCAGCGCGCCGGCGACGGCCGCGTCGGTCATCTGCAGCGTGGTCGTGACGCCGGACAGGAACCAGCCGCCGCCATACATGATCTGGTAGCCGCAGACGAGATACATGGTGCAGGCCACCGCGAACAGGGCGACATTCTTGGTCAGAATCTCGGTTGTGTTCTTGGAGCGGACGAGTCCGGCCTCGAGCATGGCGAAGCCGGCGGCCATCCACATCACCAGGGCGCCGCATATCAGGAAATAGAAGGTGTCCAATGCATACTGCAATTCAAAAATCTGGTTTTCCACGTGTCTGTTCCTCCAATTCGAATCCCGCCTAGACGGCGGAATCTCCGGTTTCTCCGGTGCGAATGCGCAGGACCTGGTCGAGACTGGTCACGAAGATCTTGCCGTCGCCGATCTTCCCGGTGCGGGCCGTGGAAGTAATGGCTTCGATCGCCTGGTCCAGCAGTCCGTCGGTTACGGCGACTTCCATTTTCACCTTGGGCAGAAAATCGACGACGTATTCGGCGCCCCGGTACAACTCGGTATGGCCCTTCTGCCTGCCGAAGCCCTTGACTTCGGTGACGGTGATTCCCCGCACCCCGATTTCGGACAGCGCTTCACGCACGTCATCCAATTTGAATGGCTTGATAATCGCCGT
Organism: Pseudomonadales bacterium; assembly: GCA_963664805.2. Lineage (GTDB taxonomy): Bacteria > Pseudomonadota > Gammaproteobacteria > Pseudomonadales > Pseudohongiellaceae > UBA9145. The sequence goes on from OY761612.1 coordinate 2,742,673, forward strand.
GACTAACTTCATCTTGTCGTTCCTCGCTTTCAGGCGTTTCGGGTCGACAGTGTTCAAGACACTGCGCAGCCCTTCATGCAGGCTCCGTGCCAGAAACTGTTTTTCTACCTATTACAATCACTTACATCGTTTGGGGAGATAAGACCAGTTAGACCGCAATGAACAAACTCTGGTCATACAGTCATCTCGCGGTGCATTCCCGCACCAGAACGATGCAGGGCTTCGATCCGTCGCCGTCGGCTGGCGCGGGGTTTAGCGGACGCTGTGAACACGTCCCAGCCGCCAAGCACAGCTTGGCGTCGTTCCGGCTGCGCATGAAGCTGCGCTTCATAAGCGCTTGCCTCCACCCCCGCACGCTTCGGCCCCGACATCATGATGTACTCGCACACGGACCGCCTGCTGTCGCGCTCGCCTCCACGGGGTCCTTGCGCGCGCGGTCGAGCACGACCTCGGCCCGCACACAGACCGCCTGCTGTTGCGCTTGCCTACACCCCTGTACGCTTCGGCCCCGACATCCATGTCGGGGGCCGCCCGCTAAACCCCGCGCCAGCCGCCAGCGACTCACATGGTGCAGACACCCGCCGTCATTCTGCGCGTAGCGAAACGCCCCGCCTTCGTCATTCTGCGCGTAGCGAAGCGGAGTCGCAGAATCTCCTTCAGGATGGCAGGGACTGAGCGTCCCAATGCACGCTACAATTTGAGGCAAATTCGGAATGACGCGGGACATTCAATACTTGTATAATTCGCGCCGGTTTTTTGGGCCGCGCGACGCGCCTCGGAATTCGCCCAACTTTCCACGATAACAATTTCACCACGTATAGGAGTAGCTCGTTGAAACCCGTCAGCGATAACGCATCAATCTTCTCCGCAGCTTCGATTCCGGCCCTGCTGTTCACCGCCGGCGTGTTGCTGTTTCCCGGTCAACTCTCCCTGGCGGATCAGTCCGCCGAGGAAAATCTCGCCCCGATCGCCAAGCTTTGCCTCGCCGGCGAAGACTGCGTCGGCGCGCCGGTAGATGAAGCCGCCGCGGCCCCCGCGGCGGTTGCAGCCGCCCCGGCCGAGGCGCCCGCCGCCGCGCCCGCGCCCGCCGCCGCGCCCGAGCCCGCGCCCGCCGCCGCGCCCGAGCCGGTTCCCGCCGCCGCGCCCGCAGCCGAACCCGAACCCGAACCCGCCGCCGCGCCCGTGCAACTCGCCCAGGCCGACGATGGCTTTGACCTGCAAGCCACTTACCAGATGTTCTGCTTCGCCTGCCATTCCACCGGTCTTTCGGGCGCGCCGCTTCCCGGCGACGCCGAAGCCTGGGCGCCGCGCATGGAAAAGGGTCGCGAAGAGATCATCGAGATCATGAACCGGGGTCTCAACGCCATGCCGCCGAAGGGCCTGTGCATGACTTGCACCGACGATCAATTGTGGGAACTGTCGCAATACATGGTGACCCTTGAACAATAAATAGGCAGGACAATAGTTCCGCGTCGTTGCTTCAACCATTCAACCATTCAACCATTCAACCATTCAATCATTCAGGCTTCAGCCAGACATGCTTCAACCATCCAGGCTTCAAACATTCAGGCGGCTGAAATGAAGAACCTGAACATGCTCTCCCTTGCCGCGCTGCTGGCGATTCCGTTCAGCGGCGCCGGCGTCGGCGCGGCGGGCGCGCAACTCGCCCAGACCAGCGATGGCTTCGACCCCGAAGCGCGCTATATGGCCGCGTGTTTCGCCTGCCATAGCACCGGCGCCGCCGGCGCCCCCCGGGTCGGACCCGGCAATGCCGGGGAATGGACGCCAAGGCTCGAAGAAAAAGGCCTCGACGCGATGGTGGAAAGCACCGTTACCGGCATCGGCACCATGCCCCCCAAAGGACTTTGCTTCGATTGCACGCCGGAAGAATTGCGCGCGATCGTCGAATTCATGCTCGAATCCAGCGACCAGGGAAACTCTGATTAAGTCAGAGCTTCCCTGCGGCACAAGCATGTGCCGCCGAATTCGATGGCGTAAGCCATTGAATTCGTATGCAAAACAAAACCGCGCTTTTGTTTTGCGATGATGAAAAATTCCATGGAAGGAATTTTTCAGAGAATACCTGGAGAGCTAATTTCGCCGCCGATCAGGCATTTTCCGCAAAACCGGACTATGACTATGACTTCGATACAACCGGATCAAAGTTGTCATGTCTGTCGCAATCATCCATTCAAGGGCGGTGCTCGGCGTCGAGGCGCTTGCCGTCACCGTTGAAACACATATCTCGAGCGGCCTGCCGGGCTTCGCCATCGTCGGCCTGCCGGAAACCGCCGTGCGCGAAAGCAAGGACCGGGTCCGCAGCGCCATTCTCAATTCGGGACTCGAATTTCCCGCCAAGCGCATCACGGTCAACCTGGCCCCGGCCGATCTGCCCAAGACCGGCGGGCGCTACGATTTCGCCATCGCCATGAGCATCCTCGCGGCTTCCGGCCAAGTGGACAGCCGCAAGTTGGCGGGGGTCGAATTGCTCGGGGAACTCGCCCTCGGCGGCGGTCTGCGCAAGGTGTTCGGGATGATTCCCTCGATCCGCGCCGCGGCCCGGCGGCAACGCCTGATCGTGCTGCCCGACGGCAATCGCGGGGAAATGAATCTCGTCGGTTACGAGGGCTCGCGCGCGGTCGGCGACCTTGCGGAATTCGTCGCCCATCTGCTGCGGGATAACGACCTCGCCAAACCCGATCCCGACGAGGCCTCGCCCGCCTGCAATTGCCATCGCGGCATCGATTCGATCCGCGGTCAGGAGGCCGCGAAGCGCGCATTGCTCGTTGCGGCGGCGGGCAACCACAACCTGCTGATGATCGGCCCGCCCGGCAGCGGCAAGACCCTGCTCGCCAATTCGCTGTCGCGATTGCTGCCGCCGCTCGATGCGGAAGAGGCCATGGAGGTGGCCGCAATACGCTCGGTGAGCAATGCGCGCGTTCAATGCCCTTCCTGGTTCTGCCGGCCGGTGCGCGCGCCGCACCATAGCGCCACGGTTCCCGCGCTCGTCGGCGGCGGCAACAAGGCCCAGCCGGGCGAGATCAGCCTCGCCCATCGCGGGTTGCTCTTTCTCGACGAATTGACCGAATTCAAGCCGAGCGTACTCGAAACCTTGCGCGAGCCGCTCGAATCGGGCGAAATCACGATCAGCCGGGCGAATTACCGGCTGCGATTCCCCGCCCGCTTTCAGCTCGTCGCCGCCATGAATCCCTGCCCTTGCGGCTACGCCGGCGACACGCGCAACGAATGCCGTTGCAGCCACGATCGGATCGACCGTTATCTCGGCCGAATCTCGGGCCCGCTGCTCGACCGCCTCGACCTCGTCATCGAAGTGCCGGCGCTGTCCCATGCCGAACTGCTCGCGGCGCCGGGCGCGACTGACCCGCTGTCTCCGGAGATGCTGCGAAGTCGGGTCGGCGCCTGCCGCCAATTGCAACAAGACCGCTCAACCTTGCTCAACAGCGAATTGCGGGGAGAAGAACTCGAAAGAACGTGCCGGTTGAGCCCGAAACTGAATCGATGGCTTGCGGACACTCTTGAAAGACTGTCGCTTTCGGCCCGCGCCGCGCATCGCATCCTGCGCGTGGCGCGCACGATAGCCGACCTGGAAGGCAATGAAGAAATCCGTGAACAACATCTGCTGGAAGCAGTCGGCTACCGCCGCTGCCGAATATTGCGCTCGCTATTCCGCTGAGGATTCGTCCTTTGCGGCAAGCCGGCCCTCCAGTTCGGCGACGGTCTCTTCAAGCGCCTGAATGCGCTCCTCGGCGCGCCGCAACGCGCGCACCTGAGCGTCAAACTCCTCACGGTCGATCGCGGACAACTCAGCCACGCCTTCACGCAACTGCCGCTCGATCTTCCCCCGCAAATCGCTCGCGGCCGCCCCACCGGACTGCAGCAAACCCGTCAATCGCCCACTGATCTCCCCCAACAAATACCGGTCCCGCATTGCCAACTCCCCAAAGAAAGGGACAGGCATTCTAGCACCCGTGAAGATCCCGGGTTCGGCTTTCGCGAGTCTTCGGCAATTCTCATTTTGGCGATCAGCCAACCGCGGGAGCCCCCTTCCCCCCACCGAATCCGCTCCGCGGATTCGACTCCCCCAGAGGGGGAGTACTCAACGCATCCGCGGCCGGCGCGGCCCCGGATACTCTCCCTCCGGGAGAGTCAAAACCGCGAAGCGGTTTTGGTGAGGGCACATCGCGGCCGCACTCGGCCCAAATGAGAATTGCCGCCAACGAGAGGCAACAAAAGGCAACGAAACGCACACACATCTTGGCCTCCACCAAGCAACGCCCGCCGGCGACGGTGTTCGCTGCGCCAAGTCCTTTATCGGGAGCGCGGACTCAGTTTCCTTCGTCATCTTGGCGCAATCCTGCCCTTTTTTGCGCTTCTTCCTTGATTTCGTCCATGTTCAGTTCGCCGCCGAAGCCACTTTGCTCACCCGCCTGAAGAGCCGTACGCAGGTTTCTCAATCCGTTCCACCAGTCCTCGTTGGCGAGGTACCAGTCGACGGTGCTCGCGAGGCCGGTGGGGAAATCCACTTGGGGGCGGTAGCCGAGTTCGGTGGTGATTTTGGCGGTGTCGATGGCGTAGCGGGTGTCGTGGCCGAGGCGGTCGGTGACGTGGGTGATGAGGGTGCTGGAATTTTCGCCGCCGGCGGGAGGGGCCGCGGGGTAGCGCCGGGCGAGATCTTCGTCGTTCGCGAAGCGCCGGTCGACGCTGGCGCACAGCGCGTTGACCAAGTCGATGTTGGCGCATTCGTTGTTGCCGCCGATGTTGTAGGTTTCGCCGCGGCGGCCCTTGCGCATGCATAGTTCGATGGCGCGGCAATGGTCTTCGACATGGAGCCAGTCGCGGACTTGGCGGCCGTCGCCGTAAACGGGCAATGGCTTGCCGGCGAGGATGTTGGTCAGGAACAGCGGGATGAGCTTTTCCGGGAACTGGTAGGGACCGTAATTGTTGGAGCAGTTGCTCGTGACCACCGGCAGGCCGAAGGTGCGGTGGTAGGCGCGCGCGAGGTGGTCGGCCGCGGCCTTGCTGGCGGCGTAGGGCGAGTTCGGCGCGTATTGGGTGTCCTCGCGGAACGGAGCGTCGTCCGGGCCGAGCGAGCCGTAGACTTCATCGGTGGAAATGTGCTGGAACAGGCGATCCGGGCGCGGGTCGCCGCCGTCGAGCCAGACCGCGCGGGCGGCCTTGAGCAGGCTGTGGGTGCCGGCGATATTGGTTTCGATGAAGGCGTCGGGGCCGGTGATCGAGCGGTCGACATGACTTTCGGCGGCGAAATGGACGATGGCGTCGATGTCGTTGCCGCGCAGCAATCGCTCGACCAGCCCCTGGTCGCGGATGTTGCCGTGAACGAAATGAAAGTCCGGTGCGCCTTCGAGGCCGGCGAGGTTTTCGCGGTTGCCGGCGTAAGTGAGGGCGTCGAGTACGACGATGCGGTCGGACGGATGTTCGCGCCGCCAGTAATGCGCGAAGTTCGCGCCGATGAAGCCCGCGGCCCCCGTAATCAGCAATTTGTTCATCGCGCGGCCCCGCAAACGGCGGCGAGACCCGCCTCGACTCTGCCGGCGAACGAATCTTCGCGCAATCCCGCAGGGACGAGGCATGCCTCGCCCGCGGATACATCCGGCCATGAAATCATCGCGCCGCCTCCCGCTCGGCCAATGCGCCAATGACGCGGATCAGCTCCGGGCGCCAGTCGCGCTCCCGCATGTCGAAATCGGCCAGGGTGCGCGAGCGGTCCATGACGCTATAGGCCGGCCGCGTCGCGGCGGCCGGGTATGCGGCGCTCGCGATCGGCCTGATCGGGGCCACGCTTTGCAACACGCCCGCGGCCCGCCCCAAATCCTGAATCTCCAGCGCGAATTCGTACCAGCTCATATCGCCGCCATCGTGCCAATGATACAGGCCCGACCGCGCCGGCAGCACCACCATGCGCCAAATCAGCGCCGCCAGCGAGTGCGCCGAAGTGGGACACCCATGTTGATCGTCCACCACCGCCAGTTCTTCGCGCTCGGCCATCAGCGAGAGCATGGTCTTGACGAAGTTGCGGCCGAACTCCGAATACAGCCAAGAGGCCCGCACGACCACGCCTTGTCCGGCGGGCAGCTTGCCGACCTCGCGTTCGCCGGCGAGCTTGCCGCGGCCGTATTCGCCGAGCGGCGCGGGTTCGTCTTCGGGCAGGTACGGCGCCGCGGCGCGGCCGTCGAAGACGAAATCGGTGGAGATGTGGATCAGTCTCGAATCGTTCGCCCCGCACCAGCGGGCGAGATTCGCCACGGCGTCGGCGTTGACGCGCCGGGCCTGCTCGGGCTCGCTTTCGGCCTTGTCGACGGCGGTGTAGGCGGCGGTGTTGACGATGCAGTCGGGCTCGGCCTTGTCCAGCACGGCTTGCACCTGCGCCGGGTCGGAGATGTCCAGCTCCACCTTTGCGAGATACGCCGCGCGCCAGCCCGGCGGCGCGTCCGCCATGCGCATGCAGCGGGCCAATTGGCTCCGGGCGCCGGTGATAAGCACGGTGCGGGTCACGCTTCCGGCGCCTCTTCGCAACAGTCGGAATTTCTGGCTGGCGCGGAACGGGTCATTTGGCCCGCATCTCAATGCGGCAGCGGCGCCTGGGCGAGCGGCGGCGCATTGCGGTCCCGCTCCGAGAGAATCGGCGACGCGTCGAGCAGCGGCCACTCGATGCCGATTTCCGGGTCGTTCCAAAGCAGGCTGTGATCGTCTTCGCGATGGTAGTACTCCGTGCACTTGTAGCACAGGTCGGCGCTTTCGCTGAGCACGTAGAAGCCGTGGGCGAATCCGGGCGGAATCCACAACTGGCGCTTGTTGTCTTCGCCGAGGGGGGCGCCGAACCATTGACCGAAAGTCGCCGACCGATGCCGCAGGTCGACGGCGACGTCGAACACTTCGCCGCGCGCGACGCGCACGAGTTTGCCTTGGGGATGTTCAAGCTGGTAATGCAGCCCGCGCAGGGTTCCGCGCAGCGAGCGGCTGTGGTTGTCCTGCACGAAACGGTGCGGAATGCCATGTTCCGCGAAAAAGGACTCGCGCCAGGTTTCCATGAAGAAACCGCGGGCGTCCCCATGCACCGCCGGTTCGAGAAGCAGCAATCCGGGTATGGGAGTACTTTCAAGCCTCATAGGCGACTCATCCCCAAACCCGCACGGCGTGAGTCGCCATCCGGCGTGGCGACGGTTCGAAGCCAAGAGCCCTTCATGGCGACTCGTTCAGCAGTTCCAGCAAATACCGCCCGTAGCCGCTGTTGCTGTGGTCTTCGGCCAGTCGCTCGAGTTGCGCGTCGTCGATGAAGCTCTGGCGCCAGGCGATTTCTTCGGGACAGCCGATCTTCAATCCCTGGCGGGCTTCGAGCACGCGGATGAAATTGGCCGCGTCAAGCAGCGACTGGGTGGTGCCGGTGTCGAGCCAGGCGGTGCCGCGGTCGAACAGTTCCACCTGCAATTCGCCGCGCTGGAGATAGATCTTGTTGACGTCGGTGATCTCGAGTTCGCCGCGCGCCGACGGGTGGATCGACTTGGCGATGTCGACGACCTTGTTGTCGTACATGTAAAGCCCGGTAACGGCGTACTGGGATTTGGGCCGGACGGGTTTTTCCTCGAGGTCGACCGCGCGCTTGTTCCCGTCGAGCACGACCACGCCATAGCGTTCCGGGTCCTGCACGTAATAGGCGAAAATGCTGGCGCCGTTATCCTGGGCGACGGCATGGGTCAAGGTGTCTTCGATGCGGTTGCCGTAAAAGATGTTGTCGCCGAGGATCAGGCAAACGCGGCTGTCGCCGATGAATTTCTCGCCGATGAGGAAGGCCTGGGCCAGCCCTTCCGGGCGCGGCTGTTCGGCGTAATCGATCGAGATGCCCCAGGCGCCGCCGTCGCCGAGCAAGTTGTGGAAGGCTTCGCGGTCGCGCGGCGTGGTTATGACGAGGATCTCGCGGATGCCCGATTGCATCAGCGTCGAGAGCGGATAGTAGACCATCGGCTTGTCGTAGATGGGCAGCAACTGCTTGCTGATGGTCGTCGTGATCGGATACAGCCGACTGCCCGCGCCACCCGCAAGAATTATGCCTTTGGTCATTTTCACTCCCGCGGGGCGGGTTGCCGTCCAGTGAGTTCCCGGATGATTTCCGGCAGTTGCCCGTACAAGTCGCCCGAGGGCCGGAAATCGAGTTCCTCGAAGATGTCCCGGGCCTGCCAGCTGCGTTCGCCCGTCAAGTTGCGCCACGTCCTCAGGCCCGACTCGGCCTTGCTCCAGCCGGCAAGTCGACCGAGTTGCAACATGGCGGCCGCGGCGAAGAATACCACAGCGGGCGTGCGCCAACCGGGTTTGTTCCGGCCGAGCGCATCGTAGACCGCCTGCTCGACGGCGTTGGCGGTATAGCGCTCCAGGTCGGTCAGCAGCCAGCATTGGCCGGGAGCGAGCAGGCTTTCCGAGGCCAGAATCGCGGCGCGGCAGACATCGTCGACGCCGGCGAGCGAAAAGCCCCGGTCGAGCTTCGGCAAGGGCGGCAGGCGGCGGGCGTGGATGAGCCGGATCATGCGCGCAATCCCGCCTTTCATGCCGGGGCCGTAAACCGGCGCCGGGCGCAGGACCGTGGTCAGCAGTCCGTCTGCGCCGTTCGCTTTGAGCACGAGCCTTTCGGCCTCCCATTTGCCGCGGGCGTAGTCTCCGGCCCGGCCCGGCGCCCGGCCGTGGTCGAATTCGGCCGCCAGGGCGCTGCTGACGAAGACCAGGCGTCTCGCGCCGGCGGCGCGGGCCGCGGCGAGCAGATTGCGCGTGCCTTCGATGTTGGTCTTCAAAGCCCGCGGATTGCGCCGGTCCGCGGTCTGGGCGGCGCCGGCGAGATGGAACACGACGCCGACGCCCGCGCAGGCCGCGCGCAACGCCGCCGGGTCGAGGATGTCCCCGCAAACGTGCTCCTCCCCGTCATTCGGCGCGGAGCGAAGCGGGGGCGCGGAATCACTCTCGGAGTGGGTGTCCCATTCGTCCTCGGAGTGGGTGTCCCATTCGTCCTTCTTCCCGTCTGCAACGAGATTCCGCGACTTCGCGCCGAATGACGGGGTATTGGACGCGCGGAATGACGGGGTACTGGACGCGCGGAATGGCGGGGCAACAGTCGCGGAGCGGGAGAAGCCGCGCACGGGCCGGCCGCCGGCCAGCAAATGGCGGCGGAGATGACAGCCGATAAAACCGCTGGCGCCCGTCACCAGCACTGGCGGCCCGCCGCTCAAAACCACTTCCAGCCATGCAGGTTGAAAAAGAGCCGGGCCGAACGGACGAACATGGCGATATGACGCAGCCCCTTGCCGGCGGCGTTACCGCCGTCGTGCCGGATGCGCATGGCCGGCACATGGGCCAGCTCGCCAAGGCGCCCGAGCCGCAGCGACAAGTCGAAATCCTCGAAATAAAGGAAGAAGCGCTCGTCGAAACCGCCGGTTTTCCGCAGTGGGTGTCCCCTGCACAACATGCAACAACCGCTGGCGATGGGGATGCCTGCGCTCGGCCGGTCTTCGGGCAGATCGCGCATCTCGTAAGCGGCGAGCCTGCGGGCGAAAGGCGCGCGCGGAAACCCGGGAACCAGGCCGCGCAGCATCAGCACCAGGACCGACGGGTAGCGCTTGCAAAGATATTGCCGCCCGCCTCCATTGCTTGCGGCGGGACTGACCAGCACCGCCGCGGGATTCGAGACGAGATAACCGAGGCCGGCGCCGAGGGCGTCCGGGTCTAATTCGGCATCGGCATTGAGCAGCAGGTGATATTCGGCTTCGGATTCGCGAATGACCAGGTTGTGCGCCGCGCCATAGCCGATGTTTCCGTGGCCGCGCAACATGCGCAGCCCGCATCCCCGAAGCCGGAGCGGGCCCGCGAGTTCGGCGCAATCAGCGGCGGAGAAGTCCGCGGACCCGCCGCCGCCTTCGCCATTGTCGACAATGGTGATTTCAACCTGATCCAGGGGCAGGCCGGCCCGCGCTCTTTCGCAGGCCAGCGCCAGCGAATCGAGCAGGTCGAGCACTTGCCGGCGGGGGGCATGGAAGCAGACAACCGAAACGGCCAAAGCGAAATTAGTCATCCGGGCATTCCCCGCGAGATTCCGCGACTACGCTTCGCTTCGCGCGGAATGACAATTGTGGGGGATTATCGACACATTAGTCGATTTCGACCAGGCGGTCTCCGAATGGCGTCGAAACCACGCGCATGCCCGGCGGCACTTCGGATGGGTCGATGCGCCGCGGACGGAACCGCCCCGCGGGTGGAACGTCCTGGCCCAGGGCCTCGGCGCGCAAGCGCGCGAAAGGGTTGTTCGGGTCTCTCGCCAATTCCTCCCGCGCAGCGCGGGCCTGGTCTGCCGAAACCGCTTCCCCGTCCTGTTCCTGTCCGGCTTCGAGGTCGGCAATGGACCGCTCGGGCGCGGGCGCGGGCCGCAGGGAAAGCCAGGCGATATTGGCGGCCGCGTCGCAACTGACGCCGCGCTCGGATGCCTCCACACAGGTGCTGCCCGCCGGATATTGAATCGCGACCCTGCCGCTCTCGCTGGTGACAATGCGAAACCGCTCATGGCCCGGTATGGCCGTTTCCCCTTCGGCCGCGACAGGCGCGGTCACCGTTTCGCCGCTGCGATGCGACAGCATTACGCGGCGCCGCTCGCCGATGCGCGAGACGCCGATGAGCGTGAATTCGGGTTCGGTAAGCGAAGGCGCGGTCGCATCGCCCGCGGCGTTCCGTCCGCCGCGCTGCGTGGCGCCCGGACCGGCGCGTTCCACGTCCTCGAACAGTTCCAGATCCTGCGCCGCGGCCGGTGCGGCCCACAGGAACGCGACCGCAATCCCGGCAAGCAAGGCCGGAACTTTCCGCCCCGCGGTTTCCCGCAGTCTGCTTGCGGGGGCAAGGCATGCCGCGCCCGCCGGGGTTCGCGGCGTCAACCATTCGATACAAACCCCAAAAAATATACTCATGGCATGAAAAAATTCCTGGGTCGCCGGTCTTTATACGTATTGTCGCCGGAAACCCGGTTTTGGTTCGCTCATTGTATACCAAGGGCCGAATAAACCGGCCGGGTCTTGTTCAGGAATACTTCCGCCCGCTTCTTCAGTTCGGCCAGATTCTCCTCTTCGGTTTCCAGCGGCTTGCCGTCCCGCGCCAGCCGCTGGTTGCGCGCCGACAGGCATTGCCAGGCGAAGCGCGCCAGTTCCTCGCCGGTTCCGGCCTTGCCTTCCAGCGCCAGCATGAAAAGTTGAACGATGCGGCCCGCGGCGACCCCGCCGCCCGTTACCGGGCTTGCCATGAAATTGATTTCGTCGACATCCCGGCTGCGGTTCCTGATGAATCGGTTCAATCTCTCGCATTGCTTCCTGATTTTCGCGGGCGGATGGGAATTCGCCGGCGCGATCTGGTTGTCGCCCATGAGAATCAGCAACGCCTGCAGCAGATTCACAACAGTATGCGTCTCCGATTCAAACTTGCGGACGATCTCGCCGATGGAACGAACCTTGTTGTCCGACAGGTAGTCAAGCAAGGGTTTGTAGATATCCTCTTTCAGACTTACTTCGCCGGTCGGCCCTTTCATGGTCAGCGAGATGTCGTCCACATGGCGAATGAGCACGACCGAAAGATCCTTGAACGCTTCCATCTGTTCGCGCGCGTTGAGGCGGCGAATGCCTCTTACCCAGTAATCGCGGCGAAACTGCTGGTTGATCATGAAATCGACCACCTGGTTGCGCAGCATCTGGTCGGGGATGGTTTCCAGGAACTCGCGTTGTTCCCCGGTTGTGGTCAAACTTGGAAGCTGCTGAAGCAAGGTCGCCGAGCAGGCGTAACCGAGCTTGGCCTCGTCGAGCCAACGGCTCATGTCGAGAAAGGACATGGGATGCCAGTGCCGATTGAAGAACTCGTGCGCCAGATAGCTGCGGTTCTGGGTTTTCATGTTTTCCAGCCGCTTGACGGCCGCGGGATAATTGCTGGCGTAGATCGGATTGGAGTCGATCATTTTCCGGGCGAATTCAAGCGTTTCGTCGATGCGCGCGGCCATACCCTTGCCGCGGGGCGAGATCCGGTCGAGATATTCCATCATCAGGTTGCGTAACGGAACGAATCCCGCCCAGCCGGGCGTAACGTTGTAACTGACGTAGAGCAAGCCGCCGACCTTGAGCTTCGCCTTGATGAAATCGACGATTTCACGCCGGTTTTCATCGGAGATCCAGCTCCACACGCCATGCACGCCGATGTAATCGAACTGTGGCAGATCCTTGCGCCCGCGGAACTCCGCGAACGACTGATCGGTGACCTGGGCCGCGGCGCCCGAATGCCCCGCCAATTCCCCGGCGACGAAAGCGTGGGACGGGTTGAAATCGTTGCCGCGCCAATCCGTCTCGCTCCCGGCGGCGTGCATGTTCAAGCTCACGCCTTGGCCGAAGCCGAGTTCGCAGGCGTGTTCGATCTTGGGGCAGGCGATCCCGCTGAATGGCAATGCGATTTGCGCGCGCATGGGGTTGAGCTCGGGGAAATAGCTCCATGCGTAGCTTAGTTCCGTTACGTAACCCGAAGACCAGCTTTCCGTCATTGACCATACCGCCGCTCGCGAAGTGGTTTGGATGTTAACCCACCGCGCGGGGACGGGATAGTGCGGAATCGGTCTATAATCCGCGTTTTCCGCAATCGCTTGGGAGTCCGAATTTTGCGCGAACCGGATGAAGGCGTGGGCAAGCTGGTTCCCATATCGCAGGAGACGCATGCCGGGTCGCGTTGGATTCGGCCGCCGAACTTCGCTTTCGCCGCGGGCGACCACCTGATGCCGCTTGGTCTGAAGGAAATACAAAAGGCGGCGATGGGTCTCCCGGCGGGGTTCCTCAAATTGCCCGACAAATACCTGTTGATCGCGATTCAGGGCTTGCGCAACGGCGAAAATCTGGTTGTGGACGAATCCGGCAAGTGGTTGGCGGCGCATTTGCCCGACGCCTATCAGGGCTTTCCGTTCCGCATGGCCAGAATCGATCCGGAGCGCTATCAAATCTGCGTGCCGCGAGAATCCGAATTCGTGCGCGACGCCGGCGCCGTTCCGGCCGGCGACGGCGCGTGGCGGCGCTTTTTCGACGAAGAGGGGGAGCTGGAAGCGTTTCTGGCGGAACTGGTGAAGAAAATGCGGCGGCACGCGGTCGACCTGGTGGCGGCGGAGCGCGCCACGGCGAAGCTGTCGGAGCTCGAGTTGCTCACGGATTGGGAAATCGCCGTCGGGGACAAGGAATCGCCGACGCATGTGAAGGGACTTTTCACCATCGATCAAGAGCGTCTGGCCCAACTCGACGGCGAGTCCCTGATCGCCATGCGTGACAGCGGAGCGCTCTACCTCGCCTACTCGCAACTGTTGTCCGGCCACCACATGCCCGCGCTGGCCGAAATCGCGCGGCGGCGCTGGAAGAAGTCCGCAGAACGCGAACTCGATTTCGGCGAGACCGACGAAACCGGCAACGTCAGCTTCGACAATCTCTAGTGTGCTTCGGGCGAAACCGCTCTGGCTATCAGTTTCGCGCAAATCGGCGGACAGTCCACGAATTGCCCGCACAGATGCCCGCTCCTGGCCCTCTCCGTGTCGATCGCCCCGCCCGACCCAATTCTCCAAGCGCAACCCGGCTACCCGATCGAACTCCTGTGGTTGCCGGGCAATTCGGGAGCCTGTCCGCGGCCGATTTCGCTAGTAATCGCGCAAACCCCGCGGTCCGGGCCGGCCCCCTAAACCGCGGCGGGAGATTGCGCCGCGGCGGGTTCGTGGACGCTGGACGGTTCGGGGGACTCCGGCGTGGCGGACCACCAGAGGTCGCCGAGCTTGAACGGCGCCGCGCCGAAAGGCGGCGGCGAGACTTCGGCTTCGCCGGCGGCGGTTTCGAGCAAGGTCCAATGGCCCCCGCGCAATTCGAAGACTTCGAGCGTTCGCGCTTCCGGGTCGACGAACCATAGATGGGCGACGCCTTCGCGGGCGTAACTGTCCCGTTTCGCGCCCTGGTCGAGGGCGCGCGTCGAAGCCGAAAGAATTTCGCAGACCCAATCGGGCGCCACCGTGGCGTAGGCCGTATCCGGCGGCGCCGGCATGCGTTCCCGCCGCCAGCCGGCAATATCGGGAACCAGGATGTCTTCTCCCAGATGCAGTTCGGGCTCGAAAAGAATCAGCCAGCCGCCGTCGCCGTTGCCGCCGCCACGACCAAAAGAATGCCTCAATCCGGCTCCAAGACTCGTGTGCGCGTATGAATGCACGAGCGTTGGCCGCGGATGCGTGTGGAGCGCGCCGTCCACGACTTCGGCGACCACGTGCTCCGGCGCGCCCAGAACGTCCACATAACTCGCCCGCCGCGCGGACCCCGCCGGCGGATTTTTAGTTGACTTGGCCACTTTCTCCTCCATTTCGCGCAAGGCTGCATCCCATGGTGGACCGCTGCATTCTTGCAACGATACGATTTAGGCACAGCTTTCCGGGTATGCCAAGAAAGCGGCGAAAATACTTCTCGCGGCGCCGCCGGCCGCCATTCCGCGCACAGCAGGCGAGTCGCGGATTCCGTCGGCAATGGGTTGCGGTCGTCAGAAGGTGTAGCGGATTCCGGCGGTCAGCGAGAAGCCGCCGATGCCGTCGAGTTCGTCCGGCGGAGAGGCGGGCGTTCCAATACTGAACGCCGGAACGAGCGAACCCCGGCCAACGGACGAAAAGCGCGGGGCCGCGGAAGCCTCGAAGCGGCTCCATCGCAGCGTCGCGAAAGCGGTCGCTTCCTCCGAGAGCGCGCGGTCGATTCCCGCCAGGGCTTGGAAGCCCAGCACATTGTCGCGCGATACGGCGTCGAAGACCTTCACTGTCTTGAGGGAGATCAGGGGCGCGCCGAAAAATTCGTCCGGAGACGAGACGGAATCGAACAGTGGAAACCCGTCGGGCTCGAGTCCTTCGGCGATATAACGGTATCGGATTTGGGCCACGCCGGCGCCAAGGCCGACGAAGGGCCGCCAGGAAACGCCGGTGCGGAAACTGTAAATGGCGTTGAGAAAAATCTGCCGCGAGTCGAAGCCGGCGATTTCGTGCCGCGGTTCCTCGGCGGGAAATTCGATCAAGTCCCCGATGATTCCGGCGCCGGGAGTCGCGGCCGGTCCGGTGAAGGTGAACCGGCTGGAGGGCAGGGGCAGCGATTGCCCGTCGTGGTCGCGGCCGGAATATTCCAGTTCGAACCGCCAGTTTCCCCATTCGAGTCCAACGCCCGCCGAACTCGCGGCGGCGTTGCCGAGGTCGAACCCGGCGGTGGGCGCGGCGGCCCCCGCGCCAAGTTGCCCCGCGCAATAAGTCGAATCCAACCCCGCGCCGCAATTCGGGGCAAACGGCGGCGGCCCCGCAACGTCGACCTGCTCTTCGGCAACGCCCAATCCGAGCGAAACATAGATTTCCGCCGCGAAAGCGCCGCTCATGGAGCATATCGACAGCGCTCCGGCCACTATCCCCGATCTCAAAATCGACATGATCCCCTCCCGGCATTTTTCTTCGCGGCTGGAAAACTCCGCAAATTTTACCTCATCGCGGGTGGAACCGTATGGGCTGGGCATGCCCAGCCCGTGACCGGGTCAATCGCCTTCGTGCCAACCATTCGATATAAGCCCCAAGATAAATATTTCTTCTTATATTTATTGCCGCTGTCTGATAAGCTGGCGGGCCATCCCCGGTTCGGGAAACTGCGAAATCGCTGTATTTGATTACTCCGGAATGCGCCAGGCGCCGGCGCCGGGACCAGATCCGGGGAAGCTGGCAATCCCCTATATGTGTGATTATAATCACATCCCCATCGAGCCACCTTGTTTATGCTCGCATCACGAGTCGGCGGTCAGTTTGCGCAAACCTGACCACGACGAAATTTGAAAACTTGATATCAAGGAGTACCAAAAATGGCAGTTACTGCTGAAACCAGAACCCACCTGATCGGCCTTTCGGTCGTGATGCTGGGCAGCGCCCCGGGCACCGACCTGCTCAACGAGTGGGTCGCGGACATCTTGCATTTACCATAGTCAACCCCCATGATACGCTGCCGCTAGAGGCGACGTTCGGGACGAACAGGAGGGGGACGTGGGCTGGCCAATCGTAACTGCAATTATCGCTGCCGCAGGTGCATTGCTTGGAATCGGTATTTGGGTCGGCGCGATAACCACGAACGTCAAAACCCTGAAGGGATTCATGACCGAAATCAGGGACGACATCAAGAAGATATTCGAGCGACTCCCCGCACCGACCACCGCCTCCACGACCACCGCCTCCAATAGTCCGATCAGGCTAACCGAACTCGGTACGCAAATTTCCGAAAAGCTGGACGCTAAGGCTTGGGCAACCGCCGAGGCAGAGAAGCTGTTCGGGAAAACCGAAGGCGCGGACGCGCTCGGCATTCAGGAAGCAGCTTTCGAGCATGCCCAAAACTTCGAGCCGCCCGAGGAACTGCTGGGGAAAATGCGAAATAGCGCTTTCGAGCGCGGCGTTGATCTCGACGGCGTTCGCGACGTGCTGGGAGTGGAACTGCGCGACGTGCTGCTTGACCGTCGCAGCATCCATCTATCGTCCCTCGACGAAAAGTCAAACTGATACACTACCAAAAATCGTTAAAAGTTGTTTAGCGCAGCCGATTAAAGTAACATCTCGCCCCAGTCCGCTCGTGCGTCGTCCTGCCTGGTTTGCAGCGCCGATAGTTTGCGGGCCAACAGGCGACGCCAGCCTTCCAAAGCTGGCAATCCCGGACTTGTGTGATTACGGTCACATGCGCTTCGGGGTGTCTTGTTTATGCTCGCATGACGAGTTGGCGGTCAGTTTGCGCAAACCTGACCACAACGAAAACTGAAACTTGATATCAAGGAGTACCAAAATGGCAGTAACCGCTGAAACCAGAACCCACCTGATCGGCCTTTCGGTCGTGATGCTGGGCAGCGCGCCGGGCACCGACCTGCTCAACGAGTGGGTCGCGGCCTACGAGGACGGCATGTCGCTGGACGACATCGCGAACCACATCGCGGCCTCCGACGCCTTCCTCGCCAAATATCCGGCGTTCCTCACCAACGGCGAATTCGCCGAATCCTTTCTCGACGACCTGATGGGCAGCGAGTCCGTGCCCGCGGCGATCGTGGCCGCGGCTGGAGACATCGTCGCCGCTCTGCTGAACGACGGCATGAGCCGCGGCTCGCTCGCGCTGAACGTGGTCGCCGCGATGGCCGACATCAGCGGGCGGGGCGAAGACCACCCGGCCTACGGCGATCTCGGCATGGTGGCGATGGCGCTTTCCAACAAGATCGCCGTCGCGGAGTACTACACGGTCGACCTGCGCCAGGCGAGTTCGAACAGCCGCGTGCTGCGCGAGATCGACAGCGACACCGGGCTGGCCGACATCATGGGCAGCATCGGCGACTACCTCGACCCGGCGGCGCCGATCCTGCTGACCAACCTGCGCGACAACATCGAGGGCACGGTTGGGAACGACCTGATCATCGCCGAACCGGACCCCAACGGCAACGACACGCTCGACTCGTTCGACGTGATCGACGGCGGCGCGGGCTACGACACGCTGGAGGTTTACGTCAGCGACACCGCTTTGGGCCACGTGCTGGAAAGCATCAACGGCAACCACGCCGACGTGACGAACGTCGAGAAGGCGTACCTCAGTTCGCGCACCGCCATCAACGTGGACCTTTCCGGCTGGGAAGGCCTGCAGGAAGTCGTGCTCGGCCGCTTCGGCGGGGCCAGCGACGTTTCGGTGACGGTTGACGGCGCGACCGTCAACACCGGGCGCACTTTCGGCGGCAAAGTGACCATCGCCGGCGCGGGCGGCGCCGTGGACCTGATGGCCGGCAAGACTTCGGCCGTCACGGTCAGCGGCAAGCACGCGACCTCGGTCATGGTCGACGGCGGCATGAGGGTCACCGCGAACGGCGATGCGATCGCCAGCGTTTCGGTCGACGGCGTGCAGCGCGACAACGGCGCGGACAACATGCCCGGCAGCAGCGACGGGGAGATGGTGACAGTGTCCGCCACCAACGGTAATCTGACGCCGTCGGCAACCGTCACTCAATACGGCACGCCCAATACGGCTGGTACTGACTTCGAGGCGATCCCCAATGGCGCCGCCAATCCAACCACGACGTATTATTTGGCCGCGACCCAACCCTCTTATCTGGCGGTTGGCGAGGTGGTTGTAACCACAGTCCAAGCGGACGCGAAAGGCTACATCGCGAACTCCGCGGACAGCGCTTCCGTCATGGTGACCTCCAAGATGATCGGCTCCGTGAGCATCGCCAACACCGAGGCCATCGTCGAAGTGACCAACGGCGCCGACGCCGCGATGGATCTCTCGGTCATGGCCGACAAGTTCGCCATGGGCGAACTCCACCTCGACGGCAAGGGCGCCGCCGCGAACGTCATGATCGACGTGGCGGGCGACTCCTCCTTCGACCTGACTTCGGGCGCCAAGGCGGTCAGCGTCTCCGGCGCGGGCAAACTGACCCTCGGCCTCGCCGGCTCTGCGGGCACGGTTGAATCCGTCACCCTGGGCGGCGCGGGCGCTGTCACCATCGACGCGATGGGCCTGGGCAAGCTGAAGGCCGTCGACGCGAGCGGCAGCAGCGGCGCCAACTCTATCTCGAACGTCGGCGCTTCCGTGACTTCGGTCACGGGCGGTTCCGGCTCCGACACCGTCAGCGTGACGGCCTACGCCGGAGATGGCCTCGCGGCCAACCTCGGCGCCGGCGACGACACCTTCTCGTCCGGCGCGGGCAACGCGAAAAGCGCGATCGACGGCGGCGACGGCAGGGATACGCTGAAGCTGACCGCCGACGGCATGCTCAACGCGGACAAGAAGTCGATCTACAGCAACTTCGAGGTGCTCGACATCGGGGGCAGCGCGACGGCCACATACAACGTCGCCCTGCTCGGAGTCGATACGGTGAAGGTTTCCAAGGACACCGCCGCCGGCGCGACGGCCACCCTGAGCGGAATGGCCGACGGCATGGGCATCGACGCTACTGCCGCCACCGCCAGAATCGTCCACGACATGAAGGACCGCACGGCGGGCGACAAGCGCTACAGCGGCGAGCTAGACGTGTCCCTGATGGCCAAAGGCGGCGAGACCGATGCGAAGGGCGGCCCCGGCACGGGCGTCGCGACGCTGACGCTGCAGGCGGACGCCGAGATCGAATACCTCAACGTCGATTCGAGCGCCACGCCCGGCGGCAAGGCCGCGGCCGGCGACTACACGAACGTGCTGACGCTGGATCTCGCCGACGGCAACACGGCGGCGAGCATCGAAGTAATCCGGGTCACGGGCAACGCGCAACTCGATTTGAGGGGGGATACGACCAATAACGACAACAACCCCTTGAGTCTGGTCAAAGTGCTCGACGCCGCGGGGAACTCCGGCGGCGTGACCTTCACGGCGGTCGGAAACGCCGCCGTGGACCTGATTGGCGGCTCCGGCGACGACAAGCTGACCGGCGCCGACGGCAAGGACGTGATCATGGGCGGCGCCGGCAAGGACGTGCTGAAGGGTGGAAACAACGACGACACGATCACCGGCGGCGCCGGCATGGATACCTTGGACGGTGGAGATGGAACGAACGTGTTCAAGTACGGTTCGGTTTCCGAGTCCAGCATGAGCGCTTACGACACCATTGATAACTGGGGAGGCGGCACCAATTTCATTTCCTTGGGCAAAGCCATCTTTGGTGGTCTGTACCGCAGCAACTCCCCCCTCAGGGAAGTGACCGGTGACGGTGCGATCAACTCTAGGGATGGTGCTGATTCCACCACCAATGACTCGTTGAAGGACTGGATCGGCGATGGCAACGGAGTTTTCGAGAAGTCGACCGGCACGGGACTGAATGTGACCACTACTCAGCATGCCATTACAACCGTTACCGAACTCTACTGGGAAGACACGAACGGCAATGGAACCTACGAAAACGGCACCGATACCGACCTGTCGCGTACATGGATTCTCATTGATGTCGATGCCGACGGTGATTTTGATGCCGCTACCGATATCGTGATTGCTCTTACGGGCACCTTGGACTTGACAGATAGTGGCGACCAGTTCACCGCATAGCCCGATCCCACCAACCCGGCGGCCCGACCGCCCCCAACCAAAACCCCCGGCTCCGGCCGGGGGTTTTGTTTTTCCGGCCCCCGAAAAGATTCCGCGGCTCCGCGCGGCATGACAGGCCCAATACGCCGCACCAACTATTTTTCCCGTTTTCTTGGCATATCCAGGCCCCTGATGGGACACCCACCCCGATTCCATCGCGGCCACAACTATTTTCCCCGTTTTCTTGGCACTCCCGCCGATCCGTGCCTAAATTATCTTGTGGAAATTCCATACACCCAGGGAGGCGCCCGATGGAACCCGCATTTGCTTTTCTCAAACGAAACTGGGCCAAAATGGGACACCCACCCGGTTCCTCCCATCCCTCCGCGAATTTCGTCCCAAACCGGGCAATTCCACCACTTCTGAACTACAACTAATGGAGAGGAACGATCAGGGTCCCGGCCCCGCTGCCGTTTGCGCCCGTTTCGTTCCCCATTCCTTAATTTCGTGATATACAGGAGATGGAGATGGAAGCCGAGGAAATCATTCCCGCAACACGCAGACTGGAGCATTCCGGCATGACCCGCAACGAGGCCGAAGCCGTAATCAACGAATTGCAGAAAGTCGTCGCGCCGCTGGCGACGAAAAACGACTTGGCCAAACTTGAGCAATCGATCCGGTCCGACATGGAATCGATCCGGTCCGACGCGGAAGCCACGAAACAGTCGATGGCCACGAAAGACGACTTGGCCAAACTTGAGCAATCGATCCGGTCCGACATGGAATCGATCCGGTCCGACATGGAATCGATCCGGTCCGACGCGGAAGCCACGAAACAGTCGATGGCCACGAAAGACGACTTGGCGAAACTCGAACAGTCGATGGCCACGAAAGCCGATGTGGCCAAAATGGAGACCAGGCTGTTCCGCAACCTCGGGGCGCTGATGATCGGCGTCGGCACCTTCTTCGTCTCGGTGCTGAGCTTTTTCTAAGCTCGCCTGACGCCACCCGCTCCCAAAAAACTATTTTCGCCGAAAATTGGAAATGTCTTGCGATGGGCCAAAATGGGACACCCACCCGGTTCCTCCCATCCCTCCGCGAATTTCGTCCCAAACCGGGCAATTCCACCACTTCTGAACTACAACTAATGGAGAGGAACGATCAGGGCCCCGGCCCCGCTGCCGTTTGCGCCCGTTTCGTTCCCCATTCCTTAATTTCGTGATATACAGGAGATGGAGATGGAAGCCGAGGAAATCATTCCCGCAACACGCAGACTGGAGCATTCCGGCATGACCCGCAACGAGGCCGAAGCCGTAATCAACGAATTGCAGAAAGTCGTCGCGCCGCTGGCGACGAAAAACGACTTGGCCAAACTTGAGCAATCGATCCGGTTCGACATGCAATCGATCCGGTTCGACGCGGAAGCCACGAAACAGTCGATGGCCACGAAAGACGACTTGGCCAAACTTGAGCAATCGATCCGGTTCGACATGCAATCGATCCGGTCCGACATGCAATCGATCCGGTCCGACATGGAATCGATCCGGTCCGACATGGAATCGATCCGGTCCGACATGGAATCGATCAGATCCGACGCGGAAGCCACGAAACAGTCGATGGCCACGAAAGACGACTTGGCGAAACTCGAACAGTCGATGGCCACGAAAGCCGATGTGGCCAAAATGGAGACCAGGCTGTTCCGCAACCTCGGGGCGCTGATGATCGGCGTCGGCACCTTCTTCGTCTCGGTGCTGAGCTTTTTCTAAGCTCGCCTGACGCCACCCGCTCCCAAAAAAACTATTTTCGCCGAAAATTGGAAATGTCTTGCGATGTGTGGATACATTTAGGAATACCCACCAACATGAGGAAGTAAGATGAATGTTTTATTTGGAATATCCGCGACACTTTTCATCGCTGCGTTAGTATTTTCCATGACCGCTTACACCGTCGAATCCGGCAACGTGGTCGTGGAACGCACATTGGGCGAAGTAGATCATCGGGAAGTGGGGCAAGGACTCAATTTCAAGATGCCGATAATTACGCGGGTTTTCGAGTTCAGCGCCAAGGAGATTCCGGTCGACTTTGAAGATCTCAGGCCCAAAGCCGGCGACAACCTGACTTTGCGGGATCTTGACGTATCGGTGTTCTACCAGGCGAATGCGTCCGGCATCTCGGAATTGATGGTCAAGTACGCGGGCACTTCCGAAAGAGGCGACGACGGCGCCTTGCTGCCGGCATACGGTCTTGTCATGCGCGAGGCGCGATCCGCCATTTACGAGCAAGTCGCCACGATCGACAGTCTGGAACTGCACCGTCAACGGGATATTATCGCGGATCTGGTCCTTGCCGATTTGCAAAGCCGCCTTGAATTGTCGGACCCGGGCATATTCACGATTACGCGGGTGGTCATCAGGGCTCTCAACACTGATCCCAGCATTGAGGAAGCCATCCAGATTGCCGTGCAAGCGGAGAAAGAACTGGAAGCCAAACAAGTGCAAGTGGAAATCGCGCGGCAAGACGCGTTCATTGAGATCGAACGGGCGCGCGGCGTCGCCGAGGCCAACAACATCATCAATTCCAGCCTCACCGCCGAGTATCTCCAACACGAAATCAACCTGGCGCTGCAGTCGTTCGCTGCCAATGGCGGCGGCACCGTAGTGATTCCGGCCAATATGGAAGGGTTCAACCTTCTGTTGGGCGCCGACACATTGCGGCAAAGCCAATCCGGACCGGAGAATTGAACCACCCGACGGGCCCAGAGGGAGAGTATTTTGTTCCCCGGCGCCGAGCAGACATCGAACACCCCCCCTGTGGGGGGGGGTCGAATCTGGGGAGCAGATTCGGTGGGGGCTTGCAGTCTTCGGCTAGTCGCAATAACACACCTCCCATGGACACCCACCCGGTTTCGCCCATCCCTCCGCGAATTTCGTCCCAAACCGGGCAATTCGACCACTTCTGAACTGCAACTAACGGAGAGGAACGGTCAGGGTCCCGGCCCCGC
The DNA here is from genome assembly GCA_963664805.2 of Pseudomonadales bacterium. Taxonomy (GTDB): domain Bacteria; phylum Pseudomonadota; class Gammaproteobacteria; order Pseudomonadales; family Pseudohongiellaceae; genus UBA9145. The sequence goes on from OY761612.1 coordinate 2,765,761, forward strand.
TGCCGTTTACGCCCGCCCCGTTCTCCATTCCTTGATTTCGTGATATGCACGAGATGGAGATGGAAGCCGGGGAAATCATTCCCGCAACACGCAGACTGGAGCATTCCGGCATGACCCGCAACGAGGCCGAGGCCGAGGCCGAAGCCGAAGCCGTAATCGGCGAATTGCAAAAAGTCGTCGCGCCGCTCGTGTCGTCCCTACAACCAAACTGAAATTTTTTTCCCCGATTTCTTGGCACATCCGCCAATCCGTGCCTAAATTACCTTGTGGAAATTCCATACACCCAAGGAGACACCCAATGGAACCCACAGTTGCATACCTCAAGAAAAACGCTCCCTCCGCCGTCTTGCTGGGAGCCGTTGTAGTCATCTGGGCAGACCTCGGCGGGGGTCTCGACGAGTTGCGGTCCGAAATGACCGAGAACTTCCAGGAGATTCGGGCCGAAATGACCGAGAACTTCCAGGAGATTCGGGCCGAAATGACCGAAGGCGACCAGGCGGTCCGCGCCGAAATAGCCGAATTGCGGGCCGAAATGGTCCAGGGCCACCAGGAAATAAGGGCTGAAGTGGTCAAAGGCGACCAAGCGGTTCGCGCCGAGATGAACGCCGGCTTTCAGGCGATCCGCGCCGAAATGGCGGAATCGGACCAAGCCATCCGCGCCGAAGTATCCGCTTTGAGCGAACGAATGGCGCGGGTGGAGACCAGGCTCGACGGAATTGACGGCAGGCTCGACGGAATCGACGGCAGGCTCGACGGAATCGACGACAGGCTCGACGGAATCGATGGCAGGCTCGACATCGATTCCGCCCGCTCGCCCATATAGACGGCAAAACGCTACCCGTCAGCGGCGGATTGAAATCGAAACCGCCGGTCGGGCGTTATCCGTGGCCTGCCCAAGACATTAGTGATTTGCCGCGCGCCATCCGGCGGCGCTCTTCCCGATTGTGGCAGCGTTGCGAGCACCTTGCGCATCTCGTCTCGCAGTGCGTCAATGAATTCCAGCGCATTGCGCAAGTTGTCTTGCGCGACCCAGGCGAGCATATCGAGCGACTCGGGACGCGCGGTTTCCGAAGTCAGCGCTTTCCATTCGACGCTCGGAATCGTTCGGCGCAGTGATGCCGGGGACTCGTCGAGACCCCCGCCGAGGTCTGCCCAGATGAATACAACGGCTCCCGGCAAGACGGCTGAGGGGGCTCGCGGCCTTCGGCTGACCGCCATAGTGAGACTTGCTGACTTTTTTTGCCGATTTCTTGGCACATCCGCCAATCCGTGCCTAAATTACCTTGTGGGAATTCCATACACCCAAGGAGACACCCGATGGAAACCACATTGATAACGTCGCTCAAGCAGGGCGCCACACCCGCCATTTTGCTGGTCGCCCTGTTTTTCGCCTGGTTGGACCTCAGCGGCGACAACCAGGAATTGCGGGCTGAAATGAGCGAGAATTTTCAGGAGATCAGGGCCGAGATGGCGGAGTCGAACCGGGCGATTCGGGCCGAGATGGCGGAGTTGGACCGTGCGATTCGGGCCGAGATGGCGGAGTCGAACCAAGCGATTCGGGCCGAGATGGCGGAGTCGGACCGGGCGATTCGGGCTGACGTATCCGCATTGGGCGAGCGGATGGCGCGGGTGGAGGCGCGGTTGGGGAGCATCGAGCGGGTGCTGCACGCGGGGCTCGACGCGCCGCCCGAATAGGCGCGGCGCGGCGCGCTGGGCATGGCGCGCAAACAAATGTGCTTGTAGTGGATGGTTGACACCTGGAATCCCGCCGGGCCGGGCATGCCCCGGCCCTACAGCTAGGCTGGGATTTTTGTCCGGCGCGGCGGGTTTCATTCGGGCGGCGTCGCCCGTTCCCCGCCGCCGCATCCAGGCCGGGGGGGTTCCGGCGCGGCGGGTTTCATTCGGGCGGCGTCGCTCATTTCCTGCCGCCGCATTCAGGTTGGGGGGGTTTTCGGCGTGGCGGGTTTTGTTCGGATTGGGTTGCTCTTGTGCCGCTTCTGTGTCAAGGCTGGGATTTTTTCCGCAATTCTTGTTTTGGCGGGGTGCGGGCGCTGGTTTGCCCTCACCAAAACCGCTGCGCGGTTTTGACTCTCCCGGAGGGAGAGTGTTTTGTTGCGCGGTGCTGGGCGGGCGTTGAGCACTCCCCCTTTGGGGGAGTCGAATCCGCGGAGCGGATTCGGAGGGGGCTCGCGGCCTTCGGCTGACCGCCATAGTGAGACTTGCTGACTTTTTTTGCCGATTTCTTGGCACATCCGCCAATCCGTGCCTAAATTACCTTGTGGAAATTCCATACACCAAAGGAGACACCCGATGGAAACCACATTGATAACGTCGCTCAAGCAGGGCGCCACCCCCGCCATTTTGCTGGTCGCCCTGTTTTTCGCCTGGTTGGACCTCAGCGGCGACAACCAGGAATTGCGGGCCGAAATGAGCGAGGATCTTCAGGAGATCAGGGCCGAAGTAGCCGGGTTGCAGGCCGAAATGGTCAAGGGCGATCAGGCAATCCGCACGGATATGTACGCGGGCTTTCAAGCGATCCGGACCGAGATGGCGGAATCGGATCGGGCGATTCGGGCCGAGATGGCGGAGTCGAACCAAGCGATTCGGGCCGAGATGGCGGAGTCGAACCGGGCGATTCGGGCTGATGTATCCGCATTGGGCGAGCGGATGGCGCGGGTGGAGGCGCGGTTGGGGAGCATCGAGCGGGTGCTGCACGCGGGGCTCGACGCGCCGCCCGAATAGGCGCGGCGCGCTGGGCATGGCGCGCAAACAAATGTGCTTGTAGAGGATGGTTGACACCTGGAATCCCGCCGGGCCGGGCATGCCCCGGCCCTGCAACTAGGCTGGGATTTTTTCCGCAATTCCTATTTTGGCGGGGTGGGGGCGCTGGTTTGCCCTCACCAAAACCGCTGCGCGGTTTTGACTCTCCCGGAGGGAGAGTGTTTTGTTGCGCGGTGCTTGGGTGAGCGGATGGGGCGGGGGGAGGCCCGGTTGGGCAGTATCGAGCGGGTGCTGTACGCGGTGCTGGTGCTCGACGCGCCGGCCGGATAGCCGCGGACGCCGCGCGCCGTGCCTGACGCAAAAGCAAAACCCCCGGCCGGAGCCGGGGGTTTTGGTTGGGGGCGGCTGAGCCGCCGGGTTGGTGGGATCAGCCGGCGGAGAAGTCCGTTTCTTCAACTGAGACGCTGTTGCCTGAGGTGAGTTGGATGACCATGTCGGTGGCGGCGTCGAAATCGCCGTTGCCGTCTACATCGATGAACAGGAACGTGGTGTTCTGTTCACCGCCGTCAAGTGGTCCGTTATCCGTGCTGCGCGTCGTATACAGGTCCGCGGCAACCATAGCCACGGAGTGCTGGGTGACGTCGCCGCCGAACCCGTCGCCGGTGGTGGAGGTTTTCGTCTCAAAGAATCCGTCCGCGTTGGCTGTGATGAAGGCCTGAAGCGAGTCGGGGGTGTTGTCCGGATCGTCCGACTCGTCGGTGTTGTCGATCTTCCAACTGGCCCCTGCGACATTTACCGTGTCGGCAGCCTTGATGACTCCCTTCAGGGCGCTCAACACCGCCTTCGGCAGCACGATTTTGTCGGTGCCTGAACTGAAGTCCGTTATCGAGTCGTAGGCCGCCAGCTGCGAGTCCGACACGGTCGAGTAGATGAACTCGTCCGCGCCTTCGCCGCCGGTCAGCGTGTCCGCGCCCGCGCCTCCGGTGATCTCGTCGTTGCCGTCAGCGCCCGACAGCGTGTCCTTGCCGGCACCGCCCATGATCTCGTCGATGGCGGAGCCGCCGGTCAGCTTGTCCATGCCGGAACCGCCCATCAGATCCACTGCGCCGGAGCCGGTGGCCTCGAAGGTCACGCCGCCGGAGTTCCCCTTGGCGTCGAGTACTTCAAGCTGGTTGAGCGCGGCGCCCCCTCCCTTCAATTTGAGTTGCGCGTTGCCGGTGACCCGCACTACCTCGACGGTTGCCGAGGTGTTTTGGGCGAGGTTCAGCGTCAGCGTGTTCTCGTAATCGCCTGCTGCGGCCTTGCCGCCGGGATTGGCGCTGGAGTCGATGTCGAGATTTTCGATCTCGGTGTCTGTGACCAGCGTCAGCACCGCCTCGCCTGTCGCGGCGTCCTTCTTGTCGTCCTTGCCGCCCATGGCGGTCAGGGACACCTCGAGCTCGCCGCTGTAGCGCGGGTCGCCCGCCTTGCGGTCCGTCATGTCGTGCGTGACGCTGGCGGTGGCGCCCTTGACGCGGAAGCTCATGCCGTCGGCCATGCCGTTCAGGGTGAGCATGAACGGCTGCAAAACCGCGTCGTCGGTATCGGAATCCGCGGAACTCTCGGACACCACCACCGAATCGACGCCGAGCAGAGCGATGTTGAATTGCGAGGCTGCGGCGATTTTCCCGATGTCGAGCACCTCGAAATTGCTGTAGATCGACTTCATGTCCGCGTTGAGCGTGCCGTCGGCGGTCAGCTTCAGCTTGTCCCTGCCGTCGCCGCGAAATGTCAAGGAACCTCATGGGACACCCACCCCGACAAGGAAACAGGAGAATGGCAGCGACGGACACCGGCCGCACCCTGGTCTTCAGCTTCGACGGCACGGGCAACGAGCCCAGCGACGCCGGTAAGTTCGAGCGTGACGAAAGCATCAGCAATGTGCTCAAGTTGCATATCCTCATGGGGGGAGGTCTGCGGGGAGACTTGTCGGAAACCCGGACCCCGCTCGGCGCGCCGCAACGAACCTGGTATTACAACGGCATCGGGACGCGGGAAAACGGAGAGGACATACCGCTCGTCGGCTGGATGATCACCGGACATGATCGAACAGTGCAAGGCGTGCCTCGGCGGCAATATCCTGATCGCGGATTCGCGCAGCCCGGGCGAGGTTCGAAATCTGCTGAACGGGCAAGGCGACGTGCTGGGATTTCTCGACGCGGACGACATCCTGATGCATCCGAACGTCACCTGCGTCTCGCGGACGCGCCCCGAAGGGTTCGGAAAGCTCTATGACAGGGCGGTGCGAAACGTATGCGTCCGCGAGAACAACGAAGCGCTGCCCGCCGATACGCACCCGCCGCTGCTGCATCACTCGGTAAAGGCGCGGTTCGACCTGGTGCCGCACTATCGCCCCGCATCCCTCCGGGGGCTGAAATTCGATCTGCTGCTCCCCGGCTCGGGCGCGAAGAAAAGGTTGACCGGCATTACGGGCCTTCGCTCAGATCTCGACCAGCGACCGCGAAACGAAAAGATGTATGGCTAGGTTCTGACCTAATGAGCGGCTGCCGTGGGTGGGCGTCCCCGCACGGGCAATAGCTTGCTGTCTGCCGTCTATTCCGTTATTTTTACCGTAAAAATGACGGAACAGCCGACATGTATCAAAGACTGCTAAAACTTCCCGAGCGAAGCTTCTTTCTGTTCGGACCGCGCGGCACGGGCAAATCCGTCTGGCTGCAACAGGTTCTGGCGCATGCTTCGTTGCGCATCGATCTGCTCAAATCCGGCGATTTCCTGCGTTACAAGCGCGACCCGGGATTGCTTGCGCGGGAAGCCGCCGCCCTGGGGGGGAGCGAGGCCTGGGTCATCGTCGATGAAGTGCAGAAACTTCCGGAACTGCTCGACGAGGTCCACGCCCTCCTGTTTGAGAGCGACCGCTACCGATTCGCGCTTTCCGGCTCCAGCGCCAGGAAACTGAAGCGTTCGGAAGCGAACATGCTCGGCGGGCGCGCGCTTTCGAGAAGGATGTTTCCGCTGAGCATGCTGGAAACCGGCGCGGATTTCAGTTTGCAAAACGCGCTGCGTTACGGGCAATTGCCCATGAGCGTGACCGCCGCCTCCGAAGAGGAGAAGATCGATTTTCTCGATGCCTACATCGAGACCTACCTGAGAGAAGAGATACAGCAGGAAGCGTTGACCCGAAACCTCGACAGTTTCTATCGGTTCCTGACAGTCGCCGCCACGGTCAACGGACAAATACTCAATATCGCCAACATCGCCCGGGAAGTGGGCGTCGCCCGTTCCACGGTGCAGGGATACTTCAGCATCCTCGAGGATACCTTGCTGGGCTGGTATCTCCCCGCCTGGCGCAAGCGTGTCAAGGTGAAGGAAGTCGCTCACGCCAAGTTCTATCTGTTCGACTGCGGCGTACAACGCGCCCTGGCCGGCCTGCACCGCGACAAGCCTTCCTCCCATGAGACCGGAACCTTGTTCGAGACATTCATCCTCAACGAATTCAGGGCGCTCAATTCCTGGCTCTCGCTGGGCGGGCAGTTCCATTACTGGCGCACCCCATCTGGCAATGAAGTGGATCTGATCTGGCGCCGCGGAAACCGGGCCGCGGGATTCGAGATCAAATCGTCCCGTGAGTGGAAAAGTTCATACAACAAGGGACTGACTGCCTTGCTGCAGGCGGGAGAGATCGAACGAGCCTTCGGAATCTACCGGGGAGAGCGAATCCAGAAACATGGCGAAGTGACCGTGCTCCCCTGGCCATCCGCGATCCAAATGGCAGCAGACGGCGAGTTTCACGCGGGTACCGGGACTGACAAGTGACTCGGCCGGGGGTATTGCCACTACGGCGCCGGCGGGTCGAGGTCCGCGTAGAGAACTCGTTCCACGCTGGTCAATCTGGTCTCCACGCGCGCCAGCCGCTCGTTGGTGTCTGCCAACTCGGCGCTGATGGACTGGTCACCCGCGGCCATCTCGGCGCGGATCGATTGAAATCCGGCATTCATCTCGGCGCGGATCTCCTGGTCGCCTTTGACCATTTCAGCTCGAATCTCCTGGTGGCCCTCGGCCATCTCGGCGCGGATGGCCCGGTGGCCGGCAACCATATCGGCGCGCAGATCCTGAATCTCGTCGTCCAATCCCTGGATTCTGTTGTTCGACAGCCAGATCTGGCCGTTCGCGGACAGCACCGCCACCACCAGAAAGGTTGAAAGCGCGTTTTGCTTGAGGAATGCGTATGTGGTTTCCATTGCCTGTCTCCTTGAGTGCATTTTTTAACCACGAAGTAATTTAGTCACAGGTTGCCGGATATGCCAAGAAATCGGGAAAAATAGTTGGGGCAGCGGTGGGATCAGGGAGAGTGTAATTTCATGGGGGCGGGAAGAAGCGCAGGATGGCAAGCGCCAGGGCCCCTACTCCGAGCATAGCTGCCAAAAGACTTCGGAATAGTCTGACCTCCATATTGGCCAAGTCGACTTTTGTGGCCATCGAACTCTCCATGGACTGCTTATCGGAACGGAGCGATTCCTCCATTGATTTCATTTCGGAACGGAGCGATTGTCCAAGTTCCGACAGATCTTCTTTCGTCGCCAGAGGTGCGACTACCTTTTGAAACTCGCCGACTGCAGCTTCGGCTTCATTGCGGGTCATGCCGGAATGCTCCAGTCTGTGCGTTGCGGGAATGACTTCCTCGGCTTTCATCCTTCCTCTCCCTATATCACGAAATTGCGGATTGGGGAACGAAACGGCCGCCGAAACCCGGCGGAGCGGCGGCCTGGCTCGTCCCTGCCCCCTAACTTGTAGTACGGGAGTCTCCGCATTGCCTGGATTTGGACGAATATCGTGGTGATTGTGGGAGTGCGGGACGCTTATGGGTACTCCTGACAGGAGTAAAAAATCCGTCAGGGTAATCGAACTTGTCGCTTTCTTCATCTGCGGCTATATTCGGCATTCATTCCCAAGCCGACAGCAATGGTCATGCGCCGATTTCTTTTCAGGTTCACTGCAGTCTCCCTGATCGCCCTGGCGCCGCTCGCGGCGAACGGCGATTTCGAACCCATCAGCCCCATCGAGTGGAACGAGGCCAAGGCCCGGCATCTGCTCGAGCGCGCGGGATTCGGCGCCCGGCCCGAGGAAGTGGCGGAGTTTGCCGCCATGACGCCGGCCGAGGCCGTGCGCCGGCTCGTCTATTTCGAGGGCGCGCCGGAAATCGAATTGCCCGGGTTCGACCATTCGGGCGTATTCGACGAAGGCCTCGATCCTTTCCCGCCGAGCCGCCCGGCGACCACCGAGCTGGCGCGCAGGCAGGGACACGCGCTCGGCGTGCAGGTCAAGCCCGGCGGCGACCGGCCCTTGCAGCCGGTGGTGAACAAGTTCTTTTACTGGCTGCGCGCGAGCCGGCTCGAAACCGACCGCGTGGCCTATTGGTGGGCCGAGCGCATGCTCAACAGCCCGCGCCCGCTCGAAGAGAAGATGGCGCTGTTCTGGCACGGGCATTTCGCCACCAACGAAAACAAGGTGCGCGATTACCGCAAGATGCTCAAGCAGCTCAACCTGTTCCAGGACAAGGGGCTGGGCGATTTCCGCGGCTTGCTGATCGGCGTGGCGCAGGATCCGGCGATGCTCAATTTCCTCGACGCCGGCGTGAACACCAGGGGTTCTCCGAACGAGAACTTCGCCCGGGAGATCATGGAACTGTTCACCATGGGCGTCGGCAATTACGGCGAGAGCGATGTGCGCGAGGCGGCCCGGGCGTTTACCGGCTGGAATTACGAAGGGCTCGAATTCACGGTCGTTGCCGAAGACCATGATTTCGGCGTCAAGCGCGTGCTTGGGCGGGAAGGCGATTTCGACGGCGTCGAAGTCATCGACATCATTCTCGAACAGGACGCCACGGCGGAATTCATCGCGCGCAAGATCTACAACTATTACGTCAGCGAGGAACTCGACGACGACTCGGCCCGTGAACTCGGCGCCTGGCTGAAGGATTCGAATTACGACATCGCGGCTTATATGGAGTACCTGTTCCTGTCGCGGGATTTTTATCGGCCGGAAGTGATCGGCAGCCGGATCAAGGGGCCGGTGGAATACGTGGTTTCAACCTATCGCCTGCTCGAACTCGACAGTATTCCCGGCACGCCGGATTTCAACCGGATAACCGGCTCGCTCGGCCAGCGGCTGTTGCGACCGCCGACGGTCGCCGGCTGGAGCGAAGGACGCGCCTGGATCACCCCCAGCCTGCTTTTCGAGCGCGGCAATTTCGTGCTCGACGTGGTGTTCCCCGACATCGGCTTTCTGCCGCCGGATCGACATCCCGGCTATGGCGGTGAGGAAATCCTCAGCGTGCACGAGAGGCTGCGGCGGGGAATGGACATCAGCGCGGCGACCTTGCCGTCGATGATGGCCGAGGAAGCGCCCGACATGAGTGAATTGTCCGCTTCGAACATGCTTGCCGACAGCGACGAGGCCTTCAATACGCGTTACGGCAGCTATCGCGGCTGGCAGATGGCGATCGAGCGGGTGAAGCCGATTCCCCGGGACATGGCGCGTGTCGATCTCGCCGCCATGGTGACGGAAGCCGGCCTGCAGTCGCCGATTGAGGTGGTCGACTATCTGACGGCGCACTTCTTTACCGTGCCGCCCGAGCCTGCCACTATTGCGGCGATGGCCGAATACTTGGAAGCCGAACTCGGCACCGCCGACATCGCTCAAGCGACAAGCTTCATGGAAGAGTCGATGCGGGGGCTGTTGCACGTGCTGCTCAGCCGCCCGGAATATCAACTGAATTGAAGACGACGAAATCCGGAGGAAAAATCATGGTCAGGAAGCCCGCACCCGGCCCCGCCCTCAAAAAAGCGATCAGCAGACGCAGCTTGCTGGCCGGTGGTCTGACCACCGTCAGCGCCCTGGCCGCTGCGCCATTGTTCAGCCCCCGCGCCTGGGCCCAGGCCGACCGGGAGCAGCCCATCCTGGTGTCGGTGGAGCTTTCCGGCGGCAATGACGGCCTGAACACGATCGTGCCTTACGGCGACGACGCCTATTACCGGCATCGGCCCACCATCGGCGTCAAGCCCGACGAGGTGCGCAAGCTCGACGATCATTTCGGTCTCAATCCCGGCCTGCTCGGTTTCGAGAGGCTGTGGGAAACCGACGATTTCGCCATCGTCCACGGCTGCGGTTACGAGCGGCCTTCCTACTCGCATTTCACTTCGATGGCCTATTGGCATACGGCCGCGCCCAATCGCGGCGACGAATTCGGCTGGCTCGGCCGGCTCGCCGATTCTCTCGACGGCGCCACGGGCGCGGACGTGCTGATCAATATCGGCTCAAGCCAGTCGCTGGCGGTGAAAAGCCGGCTGCATACGCCGGTGGTGTTCGACAATCCGGAGCGTTTCCAGCGCCGCGCGTTCGAAAGCCAGACGCCGCTGATGCAGCGCGTGGACGAGTCGGCGGGCAATCCGAGCCGGGCTTTCCTCAACGACGTCGCCCGCAGCGCGCTGACGGCCTCGGCGCAGATCCGCGACGCCTGGGCGAGCTATCGCACACCCATCGACTACGGCCTCAACGGCATGGACCTGCCCAAGGTCGCCGCCTGCATCGAAGCGGGCCTGCCGGCGCGCATCTATCACGTTTCCTATCGCAACAACGCTTTCGACACGCATGTGCAGCAGGTCAACCTGCACCGGCGCATCCTGGCGTACTCCGCCGACGCCATCAACGGCTTCATCCGCGACCTCGAACGCATCGGCCAGGCGCATCGCGTCCTTGTGCTCGTCTATTCCGAGTTCGGCCGCCGCGTCCCGGAAAACGCCAACCTCGGCACGGACCACGGCTCGGCCAACGTAATGTTCCTCGCCGGCAAACCGGTAATCCCCGGCCATTACGGCACGCCTCCAAGCCTCACAAACCTGGTGGACGGCGACAACCTCCAGCACACGGTCGATTTCCGCCAGGTCTACGCCACCGCCATAGACCGCTGGATGCAACCCGGCGCCTCCGAAACCGTCCTCAAGGGCCGCTTCCAACCCATCGAGGCTATTGCCTGAGGAGATTCTGCGACTCCGCTTCGCTCCGCGCAGAATGACGAAGTGGGGGAAACGGTCATCCTGCGCGCAGTCGCAGGATCTCGTCGGGTCGGCGGCACTTAGAGTGGGTGTCCCATTGTTTGCGCATAGACCCCACCCGCAACCGGTCCAATAACTAAGATGGGTGTCCCATTGTTTGCGGTACGCGCTATTATTCGTTCCTCTCGATTGGCGAGGAACGGAATATGTTCTCCAGATTTTTGGCGGCGGTTGCCGCGCTGCTTGTCTGCTTGCCGGTATCGGCTCAGGAAAACCTGACGCCGAACGGTATCGCGGACCAGCGCGCCGGGGCTTACGCCTTTCTCAATGCGAACATTTATCGGCCCGACGGCAGTATTCTCGCCGGCGGCGGCTTGCTTGTCCGCGGGGGCCGCATTGTCGAGATTAGCGACGACGATGACGTGCCCGCGGACTACTTCCCCATCGATCTTGACGGCAAATATGTATACCCCGGCTTGATCGATATCTATACCGACTACGGCATTGCCGAACTCGACCGGCCCGCGGATGAAAACGGCGGCGGGGAAAATCTTGCGCCCGATGACCGGGCCCGCAATGTCAACGACGCCATTCGCGCCGACTTTCGCGCCGCGGCGGCTTTCGCGCCCGACGAGGACGGCCGGGAAGAATTGCGCGGGCGTGGTTTCAGCGCGGTGTTGAGCCTGCGTCCCGACGGCATTGCCCGCGGCACTTCGGCTTTGATCACGCTTGGCGACGAAAGGGCGGGCGAGGCCATCGTCGTCGCGGATGCGGCGGCGCATTATTCGCTCGACAAGGGGACTTCGATTCAGGCCATGCCGACCTCGCTGATGGGGTCTTTCGCGCTGCTGCGCCAGACATATATGGACGCCGAGTGGTTCGGCGCCCAGGCGCCGCGGCCTTTTACCGACGCCACCCTCGAAGCCTGGAACGGCACGCGGGGTCTGCCCCAGATCATGGAAGTCGACAACTGGCAGGAAGCGCTGACCGTCGATGGCATGGGCGATGATTTCGGCGTGCAATACGTGCTCAAGACCACCGGCGACAGTTACCGCCGGGTGGAAGAGATCGCGGCCACCGGCGCCAGTCTCATCGTGCCGCTCGATTTTCCCGAAGCGCCTGAAGTGGCCGACCCGCTCGACGCCGAAGAGGTCAGCTTCGAAGCGCTCAAGCATTGGGAACTGGCGCCGTTCAATCCGCGTTTGCTCGCTGAGCGGGGCATCGAATTCTCGCTGACCAGCGCCGGCGCCGGCGATGACTTCTGGCCCAATTTGCGCAAGGCCGTAAGCAACGGCCTGCCGGCGGAAACCGCCATCGCCGCGTTGACTACCGTACCCGCCGAGACCCTCGGCGTTTCCGACCTCGTCGGGCGACTCGCCCCCGGCGCCCTGGCCAATTTTCTCGTCGCCTCGGGCGAATTGCTCGATGAAGACACCGTGCTGCTCGAAAGCTGGATCCAGGGCAATCGTTACCTGATCAATCCGGGCCGGCGGGAGAACGCGGGCCGTTACGAACTGGCGCTCGACGGGCAGACCCGCGTGCTCGAGATCGTATTCGACAGCGCGGATCCGGAAGCGACACTAGACCCGGACGGCGATTCGAGTCCGGCCAATATCGAACTCCTCGACGATCTCATCACGCTCGATTTCGCCTGGGACGAAGACGGCGATCGCATCCGCCTCAACGGTTGGAGCGATGCCGGCGGCTGGCGCGGCAACGCCTTCACTCCCTCGGGCGAGTCGCTGTCCTGGCGGTTGAGCCGGATCGATGACGCCGCCGGCGAAGAGGAAGCGGACGAGATCGCCGCGGTGGCCGAATTGCCTTCGCCGGTGCTCTATCCCTTCAGCGCCTATGGCCGCACCGAATTGCCCCGGCCCCGGGATTTCGTCGTCCGCGGCGCCACGGTCTGGACCAACGAGGACGCGGGCAACCTGATTACCGACGTGCTCGTGCGCGACGGCCGGATCGCAGCGGTCGGCGACGGTCTCGACGCCGCCGGCGCGGTCGAGATCGACGGCGGCGGCAAGCATCTCACGCCCGGCATCATTGACGAGCACTCCCATATCGCCCTGTTCAACATCAACGAGACCCAGACCAATTCGAGCATGGTGGAGATGAACGACGTCGTCGACTCGGAGAACATCAATATCTATCGTAACGCCGCCGGCGGTGTGGTCGCGGCGCAGTTGCTGCACGGTTCCGCCAATCCCATCGGCGGCCAGTCGGCCATCGTCAAGATGCGCTGGGGCGAACCAGCCCGGGGGCTGCTGATCGAGGACGCCGACCGGTTCATCAAGTTCGCGCTCGGCGAGAACGTCAAACGCAGCACCAATCCCGCCTCGGTGCGCTATCCGCAGACGCGCATGGGGGTCGAGCAGGTCTTCGTCAACGCCTTCTCCCAGGCGCGCGAGTACGGCCGCGCCTGGGACGAATACAACAACCTGTCGGCTTCACAACTGCGGCGGACCGCGCCGCCGCGGCGCGACCTCGTTCACGAGGCCATGCTCGACGTGCTCAACGGCGACTTGTACGTCACCAGCCATTCCTACGTGCAGTCCGAGATCAACATGCTCATGCACGTGGCCGAGCAATTCGACTTCAACATCAACACCTTCACCCACATCCTCGAAGGCTACAAGGTCGCCGACAAGATGGCCCGGCACGGCGCCGGCGGTTCGACCTTCTCCGACTGGTGGGGCTACAAGTGGGAAGTGCGTTACGCGATTCCCTACAACGCCGCGCTGATGCAACAGGCCGGCGTGGTCGTCGCGATCAATTCGGACGACGCCGAGATGGCGCGCCGGCTAAACCAGGAAGCCGCCAAGGCGGTCAAGTACGGCAACGTAAGCGAGATCGACGCGCTCAAGATGGTGACGCTCAATCCCGCCATGCTGATGCATCTCGACGACCGCATGGGCAGTATCCGGCCGGGCAAGGACGCCGATCTCGTGCTCTGGTCCGATCATCCGCTGTCGGTCTACGCCGTGGCGGAAACGACCTGGATCGAAGGCGCGCCCTTCTACGACCGGCGGGAAGACATGGCGCTGCGGGAGCGGATCGCCGCCGAGCGGGCGCGCATCATCGCTTCCATCACGAATCGCGGCGAATAAGGAAAGCTCTGGCAAAGTCAGAGCTTTCCTGCGGCACATGGATGTGCCGACGAATTCGATGGCGCAAGCCATTGAATTCGGGAGCAAAACAAAACCACGCTTTTGTTTTGCGATAGAGAAAAATTCCATGGAAGGAATTTTTCGGAGAAACTGAGAGGAATGACAAATGCGTAAACTGACTCAAGTGATTTGCTCGCTGGCCCTGTTTGCCGCGGCCTTCGCCGCCAATGCGGTGGCGCCGACTCCGGCGCCGCCCCAGAGCGAACCCATCGCCCTGGTCGGCGCGATCATTCACGTCGGCGACGGCACCGTCATCGGCGATGGCGTGATCACCTTCGACGAAGGCGTCATCACCGCCGTGGGCTCGGCCGCCGACGGCATCGACACGAGCGGCCATCTCGTCATCGACGTGCAAGGCGGCCACATCTATCCGGGGCTCGTTTTGCCGAACTCCACGCTCGGCCTGCTCGAAATCGCCAACATCCGCGCCACCAACGACGTCGTCGAGGAAGGCGACATCAACGCCAGCGTGCGTTCGGCGATCGCCTACAACACCGATTCCGAACTGATTCCCGCCACGCGCTTCAACGGCATCCTCACCGCCCAGGTGACACCGGAAGGCGGCCTGATTTCCGGCCTGTCGTCGATCTTCATGCTCGACGCCTGGAACTGGGAGGACGCCGCGCTCAAACTCGACGACGGCCAGCACATGCATTGGCCCGGTTTCAAGCGCGACCGGCGCAATCCGGACACCGGCCGGTTCGAGCGCGTCGACAACGACGACTACCAGGCCCAGGTCGAATTGCTGCACGCATTGTTCCGCGACGCGGCGAGCTACACCGGCGAACCGCTCAACCTCAACCTCGCCGCCATGCGGGGCCTGTTCGACGGCAGCGGCAAGTTGTTCCTGCACGCCGACGGCGCGAGGGAAATCATCAGCGGAGTGCGTTTCGCCCGTTCCTATGGCGTGCGGGACATCGTCCTGGTCGGCGGCGCCGAGGCCTTGCGGGTGAAGGACCTGCTGCTCGCCGAGTCGATTCCGGTGATCTACGAGCGCATCCACGCCTTGCCGGGAATGGAATGGCACGATGTCGACGCGCCATTCAGAATGCCTTTCCTGTTGCGGCAGGCCGGACTCGAAGTCGGCATCGGCGGCGGCGACACCGAATTGCAGCGCCAGCGCAATCTGCCGTTCTACGCCGGCACCGCCGCGGCCTACGGCTTCGACCGCGAAGAAGCGCTCGGCCTGGTCACCTTGAACAACGCGCGCATTCTCGGCGTCGACGACCGCGTCGGCTCGCTCGAACCCGGCAAGGACGCGACCCTGTTCATTTCCGTCGGCGACGCCCTCGACATGCGCACCAGCCAGGTGCTCGGCGCCTATATCCAGGGCCGCGACATAGACTTGTTCGGCACCCAGCAGGAGTTGTACGAACGATTCCGCGAGAAATATTCGAACCGGGTGGAGTAAACGAGATTCCGCGACTGCGCGCGGAATGACGAAACCCCACCGGTCATTCTGCGCGAAGCGAAGCGTAGTCGCAGAATCTCGGAGACGAAGTCAACGATGAACGAATATCCGACATTCGTAACGCATCTCGAATGCAGTTACACCGGCAAGCGGTATCCCGCCGACACCTTGCAGGGCTTGTCCGAAGCGGGCAAGCCGCTGCTCGTGCGTTACGACCTCGACGCCCTGGCGGATGCCGTCAGCAAGGTGGTCCTGATCGACCGCGAGCCCGAGTTATGGCGCTACCGGGAATTCCTGCCGGTGCGCCGCTCCGAAAACGTCGTGCGCCTCGGCGAGGTCATGACGCCGCTGCTGCCCGCGCCCAAATTGCGCGAGGAATACGGCTGCGCCGAGATCCTGATCAAGGACGAAGGCCGCCTGCCCACGGGTTCCTTCAAGGCCCGGGGCCTGGCGCTGGCGGTGGCCATGGCGAAGGAACTCGGCGTGCGGCGCATGGCGATTCCGACCAACGGCAATGCCGGCGCGGCGCTGGCGGCGTATTGCGCGGCGGCGGATATCGAGACCTGGGTGTTCTGCCCCGAAGACACGCCGAAGATCAACGTCGAGGAGACCGCCTTTTTCGGCGCCCATACTTATCTCGCCAACGGCTATATCAACGATTGCGGCAAATTCGTCGGCGCGGGCCGCGGGGAGATGGACTGGTTCGACACTTCGACCCTGAAGGAGCCTTACCGGATCGAAGGCAAGAAGACCATGGGCCTCGAACTCGCCGAACAGCTCGACTGGCAATTGCCCGACGTCATCCTCTATCCCACCGGCGGCGGCACCGGCCTGATCGGCATGTGGAAGGCTTTCGCCGAACTCGAAGCGATCGGCTGGATCGGCGCCCGCAGGCCGCGCATGGTCGCGGTGCAGTCCGAAGGCTGCGCGCCGATGGTGCGCGCCTTCGAGGCTGGCAGCCGCCACGCAGAGCCTTGGGAAGGCGCCGAAACCGTCGCCGCGGGTATCCGCGTGCCGGCGGCGGTCGGCGATTTCCTGATTCTCGACGCGGTGCGCGAAAGCGGCGGCTTCGCGGTCGCCGTCAGCGATGCCGACATCCTCGCGGCCCAGGCGGAATGCGCCCGCCGCGAAGGCATCCTGCTTTGTCCCGAGGGCGCCGCGACCCTGGCGGCGCTGAAACGGGAACTGGCCGGCGGCCGCATCGGCTGCGATGAGCGCGTGATGCTGTTCAATTGCGCTACAGGTCTAAAATATCCTCTGGCGGCGGAATACGGTCGGCTCGATCTGCGCCAAGCGCCGGACTTTGCGCGATTGCGGGCGCGGTGCTGACCAGAATCTGGTCGCGGTGGTTGCGCCCCAGCACCAGCTCTTGGCGCAGCCAGCAGACGCGCCGCTTGAAGTGCGAACCAGTCTCGTACAGGTTGCCGCAAACGATTTGCAGGTTCGGCGGCGCGTCCGCATTGTGCCGGGCAACCTCTTCCGGCGTCGGCGGCCGCGTATTGGGCGCTAATCCGGGGTTCGCCGCGCAGGCGGTGAACAGGGAAAGTAAGGCGCAAGCGGTCATAAAACGAAGTGAACGATCCATAGTCAGGTCCTTTTCAAGGCGATGATTAACGATTTGGCGCAGCACGGCGACAAACGATCTTCATGCATCGTTCGCCGGTCCGTCCTGCCCGCTGCAAAAGTTAGTCGCGTTTCCCCAAACATGCGTAATTTCGCCGCAAATCTTGTTTCCGCGCGGTGTGAGTCGCCGACGGCGACGGATCGAAGCCAATGACTCAAGAAGCCGTGAGGGCGTTATACTTGCGCCTCGTTTCATTCCGCCATTGAAATGCAAGGAGTCCCGGCACATGCGGCAGGCAGCGAAAACCGGCATCGATCTCTACACCTGGAACACGCCCAACGGGCGCAAGGTATCCATCATGCTCGAAGAACTCGGGCTGGCTTACCGGGTGATTCCCATCGACATCACCAAGGGAGATCAGCACACGCCCGAGTTTGACGCGCTGACGCTGAATCACAAGATTCCGGTGATCGTCGATCACGAGAACGACATGACTTTGATGGAGTCCGGGGCCATCCTGCTCTATCTGGCGGAGCGCGAGGGCAAGTTGCTATGCCCGCCGGGGCCTGAGCGCTGGCAGTCGCTCGCCTGGCTGATGTTCCAGATGGGGCATGTCGGCCCCATGCTCGGCCAGACCCACCACTTCCTCCAGTTCAATCCGGGCAAGTCGCCCTATGCCGAGGAGCGCTACGCCAAGGAGAACCAGCGGCTGTACGGCGTGCTCGACCGGCGCTTGCGGGACCGGGATTACATCGCGGGCGAGTATTCTCTCGTCGACATCGCCATCTGGCCGTGGATTTCGCGTTTTGAATGGCAGCGGATCGATTTCGACCTGTTCCCGCGGCTGTGCGACTGGTATGTGCGCATCGCCGCCCGCCCCGCCGTCCAGCGGGGCTATGGCGTGCCTGACGCGGCGGAGATTCCGCTGCCCCAGCGGCACATGGATGGAATTTTTCAGTGAAGACTAGTCTATCAGGCTGTCGTAGATGATGTCCCTGGCGACGTTGCGCATGTTGGCCGCGCCCGGGCGGCGCGCGCCCTGGGCCTGGATCATGCCGACCCAGAACATGTCGTGGACGGGATCGATCCAGAACCAGGTGCCGGCCGCGCCCGACCAGTAATAGGTGCCCGCCCCTTGCGGGCTGTTCGCCGCCGCGGGATCGAAGATCACCGCGAAATCGACGCCGAAGCCCGTGCCGGGCGCGCCGGCCCGGCCGCCGCCTCCGCCCATCAGCAACTCGTCCCGCAGGCTGTTGGTGCGCATGATGCGCACGGATTCCGGGGTCAGGATGCGGACGCCGTCGAGTTCGCCTTCGTTGACGAGCATTTGCAGGAAACGCGCGTAGTCGCGGGTCGAAGAGACGAGCCCCCCGCCGCCGGATTCGAGCCGGTTCGAATCGAAATAGCTGGGCCGGTCGCTGCGATGCGGGCGTTGCGCGAGGGCGCCGCTTTCGGCGTCCCAGTTGTGCGCTTCGGCGAAGCGCGGCCGGTCCTGCTCCCGCACATGGAAACGGGTGTCGTTCATGCCCAGCGGCTGAAACATGCGCTGTTCGAGGAACGCGCCGAAGCGCAGGCCCGACAGTTTCTGCACGATATAACCCTGGATATCCACCGCGACGGAGTAGTACCACTCTTCGCCGGGTTCGAACAGGAGCGGAATTTCCGCGACGCGGCCGATCAACTGGTCGAGGTCGCTCGACGCCAGCACCCGGCTTTCGCGGAATGCGTTGTTGACCGGATCCTGGCCGCTGAGGCCGTAGCCGAAGCCGGCGGAATGATTGAGCAATTCGCGCATGTTCGGATGGCGCGACGGCGCGGCCAATTCCGCGTTGCCCTCTTCGTCGTAGCTCACCATGAGTTGGAGATCGGCGAATTCGGGCACGTGCTTGCTGACGGGGTCGTCGAACTCCCACAGGCCTTCCTCGTGCAGCATCATCAGCGCCACGCCGGTGACGGGCTTGGTCATGGAATAGATGCGGAACAGGCTGTCCCGGGTCATGGGCGCGTCGTCGTCGATGCGGGCCATGCCGGCGTAATCGAAAGTCGCGACCTTGCCGTTGCGCGCGAGCAGCCAGACCATGCCGGCCACATCCTGCTCGGCGACGATCCGGCGCATGGCGGCGTCGAGTTCTTCCATGCCTTCCTCGGTGAAGCCCGCGCTCGCGGCGCCGTCTTCGCTTTCCGGCCAGGAGGTGGCGGCCCAGACGGTCGGGCCGGGCAGGCTCAGCGAGACCGCGAGCAGGATGCCGGGCAGAATCCCGAGCAGATGTTTCGCGCGCATGTGTGTTGGGGACATGACGATTTGCCTCATTCGATGTGGACGCAGCAGACGGGCAGCATAAGGCAGCGGCTTGTGTTTTGTACAGGTTTTCGGCGTGGAGCGGACGAGGCATGCCTCGCCCGCTCGGGGGAGACATGCACTATTATGATGCATACTGTGGTCGCGATGATTACATCGAACCGTTGAATTGTGCGGTTTTATTGGGCTTTTGCATGTTGGCCTGAAGATTGCACAGCATAAACGGCACAAATGGGGAGTGGCGGGAATCACTTGCCGACCCCCACATGCGTTCGGCATGCATCAACTGACAAAGATTGGAGGAAGTGATGAAAAGGGCAAAACTACTCGCCGCGGGAGCGCTGCTCCTGGCGGGCTTCGGTTATACGGGCGTCAGCAGCGCGCAGGAAGTTTCCTACAACATCGGCTGGGCTTCCGAGTACTACTATCGCGGGCTGTTGCAGAAGGAATCTTCGGGCAGCGCGGGGATCGACTTCAGCAACGGCGGCTTCTACGCCGGCGGCTGGACGGCGGACGTCGGCGACGGCCTCGAGGTCGACGGCTATTTCGGCTTCGGCGTCGAGACAGACGAAGGTTTAAGCGCGAGCATCGGTTTCACGGGCTATTACTACACCGGCGATTTCGACGACACCTACGAAGAGATCAATCTCAACTTCGGCTACGGCATGCTCGGAATCGAGTATTCCTTCGGCACGTACGACAATTTCGACGGACCTGAACAGGACTACAATTTCCTGGCGGCGACGATTTCCGCGGAAAACGGCCTGTACGGCACACTCGGGCAGTTCGGCGGCGATTTCGACGGCAACTATGTCGAATTGGGTTACGGCCTCACGATCAGCGAGATCGATTTCGGCATCGCGGCGATATTCAGCAGCGACGAGTTCGGCGAAGGCAACGGCCAGTTCGACGCCAACGGCAATCCCGCCGAAAGCCAGGCCGTGATCTTCACCATCGGCAAAACTTTCTGAGCGGCCGAAAATTCTCGTTTTGGCGATTCGCCAAGTGCGCGAATCCCCCACCGAATCCGCTCCGCGGATTCGACTCCCCCCGAGGGGGAGTATGCAACGCATCCGCGGGCGTCGCGGAACCGAATACTCTCCCTTGGGAGAGTCAAAACCGCGAAGCGGTTTTGGTGAGGGCACACCAGCGGCCGCATTCGGCCAAAATGAGAATCGCCGCTTGAGCTGCCGGTCTGCTTGATTCGGGGCGGGAAAGGGTCTACGGTGGAGTTCTTTGCTTGAGAGTGGAGCGCTGGATTCCATGAAAAAGATTCTTGGCCTGATACTTTTGCTGATTTCCGGGTCGGCGTTCGCGCAGGAGGACTTCGTCGCGCCGCGCACGGAGTGGGGGCATCCCGACCTGCAAGGCGTCTGGAACTTCTCGTCGAATGTGCCGCTGGCGCGCCCCGAACGTTTTGGCGACCGCGAGTTCATGACGCCCGGGGAAGTCGAGGAGTTGCGCGCCCGCCTCGCCGCGGCCGACGCCGCCTCGGACCAGGCCGTGCCGCGGCCTGCCGCCACCGACGATCCGGGCGGGTACAACGATTTCTGGGTCGAAAGCGCCGGCATTACCGACCGCATCCGCACGTCCCACATCGTCTATCCCACCGATGGGCAGATGCCCGCCCCGGTCGAGGGCGTGGAAATCGTCTTCGGCGGACTCGGCGATGACGTGCCGGGCCGGCGGCCCGTGCGGTTCGTCGTTGGCGGCATCGGCAAGGACGGTCCGGAAGACCGCGGCCTCTCCGAGCGCTGCATCGTCGGCTTCAATTCCGGCCCGCCGTTCATGCCGAGCCTGTACAACAACAACGTGCAGATCTTCCAGAACGGCGACACCGTCGTCATCCTCACGGAAATGGTCCACGACGCGCGCATCGTGCCCATCGGCGAACGTCCGCCGCTCGATGAGAACATCGGGTTGTGGTCGGGCGATTCCCGCGGTTATTACGACGGCGACACGCTGGTGGTGGAGACGCGCAATTTCAACGGGCTCACCCAAAGCTTCGGCGGCTTCGGCGATTCCACCGACAAGCTGCTGACAGAGAAGTTCACCCGCATCGACGAGTACACCGTCGACTACGAGTGGACCATCGACGACCCGTCCACCTTCACCGACAAGATGACGGTTATCGTGCCCATGACCAAGGTCGCCGGCCAGCTTTACGAATACGCCTGCCACGAAGGCAACTACGGCATGGTGAACATCATCCGCGGCGCCAGAGCCCAGGAAGCCCTCGCGGCGGAAGGGGAGCAGTAAATCAATACGATATATACAAACTAGACATTTTATACAATAGAATGTATGATCCGTTGCTGAAGAAGTTGTCTGGGAACATTCGTGGTTCAAACTCGGAAGCTGTCTCGTGGCCAGGAGAAGTTCGACAAAGACGGAATCCATAATCTCCATCTCTCCGATGTCGCGGCAAGGTATCTTGCGCAACGCCCGCGCGAAGCCCGGGTTGTTGTAGCGGCCGCATTAGAGGCCGCAGCCAGACAATGCGAAGTTCGGGAAAGCGCCGAAGTTCCCGAATCGCTTGAGCGCTTCGTAAAACAGGTTGCCACCGGCGAAGAATTCCTTGGTGTGACCAAAGCTGCCGAACTCCTGAAAATCACACGCGCTACGGTCTATGCCTGGGTAAGCAAAAACGTTTTGCTCGGATGGCGATCCACCAAGCGCGGACTCATTATTCCAAAAGAACAGATAATGGGTCCCGGAAAAGTCGCGCCAGGCATTTCCGACATTATCGCCATCATTGACAACCCGGAGTTGGCCTGGGCTTTTCTAACCCAGGAATGGCCGTTTGCCGACGACATCGCACGACCTCTGGACAAACTTAAGGCGGGAAAGATTGACGAAGTTGTTCGCGCCTCATCCGGTTTTGGCATGGACTTTTCGTGAGCAGCAGCCGTATCTCTCGCAACCGAGTCGCAAAAGTACTAACAACAACCAGCCTGACTTCATGTATCCGAGTAATCCCGAAGCACCTGCTGAAGACGCCGCTCGGTGTTTCATCTGGAGATTCTCGCTTCGTCTCACGCGAAGATGACTATCATGTTCTGTATTCGGCGCCCGAGTTCACGACTGCGTTCATTGAAACGGTCTTGCGCGACAGGTTCGTTCACAGATCGAAAAGGCTGTTGAAGTTACCCGAGATCACGGAGCGTGCTTGGGTCAGCATTTCAACGAAACCCGCTACAGAGTTGAATTTGTTGGATTTGCGAAACGATGGTTGCGTGGTACTTGGTGTGACGACGGACTCAATTGATGCCCGAAACCATGCGGCAGGGCGCGCCCTGGGCAGAGCAATCCACCAGGGTCATGAAGATGTGGATGGCATTGTCTTTCCCTCGCGTCTGACCGGTGCGGATGCGTTTGCGATCTATGATCGGGGAATCGCCAAGCCGGTGACTGAAAACTCCGGCTTTCTGGAAGATCATCCGGAGCTGCCGGATCTGCTGGATACGCGCGAAATCTTTCTGGTTAACTCCTGAAGTTCGGTTCGAGCTATCAGTACAACACGAAGGCCTCAATTCCAGCCTGTCCAGCCAGGGCCGCGCACTATCTGGCCGGGGAGGGCGCCGGTGTGTTCGCCGTCGCGCAGGACGGGGACGCCGTTGACGAGGACGTGCGCCATGCCGGTGGCGTATTGGTGCGGGTCGTCGTAGGTGGCGTGATCCCGCACTTCGTCCGGGTCGAAGATGGCGATGTCGGCGTGGAAGCCCGCGCGCAGTTCGCCGCGGTCGCGGATGCCGAGATTCGCGGCCGGCAGCTTCGTCAACTTGCGGACCGCGTCTTCGAGGGTGATGACCTGCTCGTCGCGCGCGTATTTGCCGAGGACCCGGGCGAAATTGCCGTAGGCGCGGGGGTGGGTCATGCGCTCGAGGAATTCGCCTTCCGCGGCCATTGATTGCGCGTCGGAAGCGAAGCTGACCCAGGGCAGGGCAATGCCCTTCGCCACGTTTTCTTCCGACATCAGGAAATATACGACCTGCACCCGGCTGCCGTCTTCGATGACGAGGTCGATGGCGGTTTCCGCCGGGCTGGTTTCCCGCTCCCGGGCGACTTCGCCCAGGGTCATGCCGGCGTAGCGGCGCAGATCGGGATTTTCGAAGCCGACCAGCAAGGCGCCTTCGGGGCCCGCGGCGAGCATCAGGTTTTCCCACTCGTTTGTGGGAGTTGTCATCTCGGTCAGCACCCGGGCGCGGATTGCCGGATCCCGCAGCCGCTCGGCCCAGGCGGCATAGCCGCCTTCCTGCACCCAGGGCGGCATGGCGGCGTCGAGGCCGGTGGAGCCGGCGGTGTACGTGTAGATGTCGGCGGTGATGCGCAGCCCCTCGGCCCGGGCGGCCTCGACCATGGCGACGACGTCGTCGAACTTGTCCCAGTTCTCCCGGCCCGCCATTTTCAGGTGGTAGACCTCGGCGGGTATGTCCGCCTCCCTGGCGATGTGGATCAATTCGTCGAGTGATTCGAGCAGCCGATTGCCTTCGCTGCGCAGGTGCGAGATGTACATGCCGCCGTATTCGCCGGCGACTTTGGCCAATTCCACGAGTTCCTCCGTTTCGGCATAGAACGCCGGCGCGTAGATCAGCGAGGAACCGAGACCGAGAGCGCCTTCTTCCATGGCCTGGGCCACCAGGGCGCGCATGCGCCGCAGTTCGTCTTCGCTCGGCGCCCGGTCCTGGTAGCCGAGTTCATGCACGCGCACCGTGGTCGCGCCGACGAAGGAAGCGACATTGGGCGATACGCCTCTTTCCACCATGAATTCGAGGTATTCGCCGAGGGTGGTCCATTCTCCCGCCCAGCGCGGGTCGATTTCGGCTTGCATCGCTTCGTTCAGCGGTCCATCGGAGCGGCCTTCGCCAAATACTTCCAGCGTCACTCCCTGGCGGATGTCTCCCTGGCTGCGCCCGTCGATGAGCAGGGATTCGTTGGCCCAACTGAGCATGTTGATAAACCCCGGCGCCACGGCGAGGCCGGTCGCGTCGATGGTGAGTTCGGCGCTGCCGCCGAGATCGCCGATGGCCGCGATCCGGTCTCCGCTGACGCCGATATCGGCGACGTAGGGCGCGCCGCCGTTGCCGTCGTAAACGAGCCCGTCGGTAATGAGAACGTCATAACCGGGACTGCAGGCGGACAGGGCCGCAAGCAGCGGGCCGGCGAGGGCGCTGCGGACTCGAAGGCGGAAATTGCGGTGCATGGCTGGATTCCGAATTGTCGGCTGACGCCGCATGATAACCCCCGCGAAAGTGGATGTCCCATCTTGGTACACCATCTTGGTACATCAGTGGCTTCGATCCGTCGCCGACGGGCGGCATGGGGTACAGCGGACGCCGTAAATACATCCCTGTAGGCTTCGGGCTCGACATCCCTGTCTCGCACGCCCGCTGTACCCCATGCCGCCCGTCGGCGACTCAAATCGTACAGGCCCGATAATTTGTCATTCTGCGCGAATCGAAGCACCCTACTCCGTCATTCTGCGCGAAGCGAGGCGCCCCACCTCCGTCATTCTGCGCGGAGCGAAGCGCAGTCGCGGAATCTCGTTGGCCAGGTAGTGGTTTCCGGATCGAAGTCAGCTGCGGTCGATGGGGAAGGTGATTACTTCGGCGATTGAATCCGCCCGGCTCAGCAGCATCAGCAGGCGGTCTATGCCGAATGCGACTCCGGCGCAGGAGGGGAGGCCGTGTTTGAGGGCGGCGAGCAGTTTTTCGTCGATTTCGGGGGCGCGGCGGCCCAGGTCGGCGCGTTTTTGTTGGTCGCGTTCGAAGCGCGCGCGCAAGATCTTGTCGTCGGTTTCTTCGTCGTAGCCGTTGGCCAGTTCCATGCCGCGGCAGAATAGCTCGAAGCGGCGCGCTATTGGTTCGCCTTCCGGGTTGGGTTCGATTTTTGCGAGTGCGGCTTGGGCCGCCGGGTAATCGTGGATGAAGCAGTATTCGGGCAGTTCCGGTTCGATTGCCTGGCCCAGCAGCAATTGCAGGCAATCGGTGGCGTCGAGGTTGGCGGCGTCTACCGGCAGTCTTTCCCGCGTGAGCTGGCGCAGGGGTTCGAGTTTTATCTGGTGGGGGTTGATATCGAGATGACGGAGGAATAGCTCGCGATAGCTAAGTCGGGCAACCGATTGCCGCGGCAGGAATTCGTGCAGGAGTCGTTCGACTTCGTCCATCAGTTCTTCGAGGCTGAGGCCGGGGCGGTACCATTCGAGCAGGGTGAATTCGGGATTGTGTCGGGGGCCGGCGTCGCCCTGGCGGAAACTCTTGCAGATCTGGTAGCAGGCGCCGCCGCCCGCGGCCAGCAGGCGCTTCATGGCGTATTCGGGGGAGGTCTGCAAATGGAAGGTTTGGAGTCCGCGCCCGGTTTGGACCTGGGCGGGAATCGAATCGATGTGCGGGTCGGTTACGGTGGCGCGGGCGAGCAGGGGGGTTTCCACTTCGAGCACGTCGCGCGCCGCGAAGAATCGGCGGATGCGCGCGAGCGCGTTCGCGCGCAGGCGCAGCATTTCCGGGCCGGCGGCGGGTCGCCAGTCGGCCATGGCGGAGCCTACCTGGCGACCCGGTTCTGGTATTCCCCGGTCCGGGTATCGACCCGCAGCACATCGCCCTCGTTGACGAACAGGGGCACCTTGACCACGGCGCCGGAACTCAGGGTGGCGGGCTTGGAGCCGCCCTGGGCGGTGTCGCCTTTCAGGCCCGGGTCGGTCCGCACGACTTCGAGTTCGACGAAATTGGGCGGGATCACCGAAATCGGCTTGTCGTTCCAAAGCACGATCTGGTAGGCCTCTTGCGGTTTGAGCCAGTTGCGCGCCTCGCTGATGGCGTCGGCGTCGGCGGCAAGTTGTTCGTAACTGCCGTCGGTTTTCATGAAATGCCAGAATTCGCCGTCTTCGTACAAGTATTCCATGTCGAGTTCCAGCACGTCGGCGCCTTCCAGCGACTCGCCCGACTTGAAAGTCCGCTCCCAGACCCGGCCGTTGAGCAGGTTGCGGAATTTTACGCGGTTGAAGGCCTGGCCCTTGCCCGGCTTGACGAACTCGTTTTCCAGGATCGAACAGGGTTCGCCGTCGACCAGCAGTTTCAGGCCGCTCTTGAACTCGTTGGTTGAATAGGATGTCATGTTGCCTTTCGCTCTCTTCGTCTCGGATACCGGTCCATGCCCGCGTCCATGCCTCCAGCCGGCGAGCCGGCGGAACTCTGGCAGGAATCCCTGTCCGATCTGATCACCGACCCGCGGGAACTCGCCGATTTCCTGCAACTCGATCTGCGCCTCGACCCCGCCGGCGAACAGGCGCTGGCGCAATTTCCGCTGAAGGTGCCGCGGGCCTTCGCCGAACGCATGGAAAAGGGCAACTGGCGGGACCCACTGCTGCGCCAGGTCTGGCCTTCCTTCGTGGAAGAGCGGGAAGCGCCCGGTTTCACGGCCGACCCGCTGCGGGAGCGTCATTATAATCCGCGCCCCGGCCTGCTGCACAAGTATCGCGGCCGGGTGCTGCTGATCGCGGCGCCGCATTGCGCGATCCATTGCCGATACTGTTTCCGCCGCGAATTCGACTATCGCGGAAACAGCCCGGCGCGCGCGCGATGGCGCGAAGCGTTCGACTACATCCGCGGCGACGCGGGCATCGAAGAAGTGATTCTCAGCGGCGGCGATCCGCTCGCGCTTGGGGACGGCCAACTACGCTGGTTGCTCGAATCCATCTCCGGGATTCCCCATGTGACCACCGTGCGCTTCCACACCCGCCTTCCCGTGGTGATGCCCGAACGGGTCAGCGGCGAGCTGCTCGCGATGTTGGGCGGCCGCCGGCAGCGGGTGGTGGTCGTCATCCATTGCAATCACGCCCGCGAGATAGACGCAAAAGTCGCCGCGGCGCTGAATTCGCTGCACCGCGCGGGAGTCACCCTGCTCAACCAGTCGGTGCTGCTGCAAGGCGTCAACGCCGCCGCCGGGGCGCTTTCGGCGCTCTCAAAACGGCTTTTTGCCGAAAATGTCCTACCTTATTACCTGCACCTTCCGGACCGGGTCGCCGGCACGCGGCATTTCGCCGTGACGCTGGAGGCGGCCGAGGCGATCATGCGGGAATTGCAGGCCTGCCTGCCCGGTTACCTGGTGCCCCGCCTGGTGCGGGAGGATCCGGGCGAACCCGCGAAAACGCGAATTGTATGAACAATTCCATCCATGGCGTTGTTCATTGACGCAAAACAAAAGCGCGGTTTTTTTGCTCCCGGATTCAATGGCTTGCGCCAGGGAATCCGGCGGCACATCCATGTGCCGTCAACAGATTCCGATCAACAGGAGTTTCTTTCGTACACGACACGCATAGGAGGATCTGTCCATGAACGAGACCTTGCAGACACAAGCGGCGCGCCTGCCGAGCGAACATCTCGACCCCCTGACCGGGCTGCCGAACCGCGCCTGGCTCGAAGACGCCCTGCGGCGGGCGCTGGATGACGGCCGGCCGGCAACCCTGGCCTTGCTGCAACTGGAGAATTTCTACGAAATCCGCTCCTGGGTCGGCAAGTCCGACGCCAGTTTCCTGCTCAGCGATATCGCCCGGCTGCTGCGGCACAACCTGCCGGACGGAGTCATGCTCTGCCGCTGCGAAAACTACGAATTCGTCCTGTTGCTGCGCAACGAAAACAGCGTCAACGCGCGGCCGATCACCGACCGCATCAAGCAGGCGCTGCAATCGGCGGTATCCGAATCGATTCCGCCGCAACTCGAACTGAAATGCGCGGTCGGCCTCGCGTCGGCCGAGCCCGGCGTGACCGGCCCGGAAGTGCTGTTCGCCCGCGCCCGGCACCAGTTGAGTGTCGCCCTGTTCCGACGGCATGGCGAACGAAGACTGTCGGCGATGCACGAAGTCGACGGCTTCGACCCGCTGGAATTGGGCCCGGCCCTCGAACGGCAGCCGCTGGCGCTGAATTTCCAGCCCATCGTCAGCCTGTTGCCCGACGGCGTCGAGCGTTACGAAGTCCGTTGCCAGCTTCCGCTTGAGAAGGGCCGGCTCGCGCCCGTGCGCATGTTTGAAATCGCCGTGCAAAACGCGCTCGGCGGCGTCATCGACAGACAATTGATCAGCCGGACGCTCGGCATCCTGCGCGAGAAGAACCAGCCGGGCCTGTGTTTCTTCGTCAGCCTGACCCAGAATTCCATGGTTGACGCCGAGTTCTTCAACTGGCTGCGCGCCGAGCTTGCCGGCCACCGGCACTTGGCGCGGCAACTCGTCCTGCAGATCAGCGAAATCGACATCCTCATCGCCCAGCACCACGTGCAATATCTGTGCGAACACCTCGCCGGCCTCGAAATCCGCCTCGCCGTAAGCAACTTCGGCCTGACCGACAACCCCTTCCGCTACCTGCCCCTGCTCAACGCCGACTACATCAAGATGAACCTGCGCGCGGCGGACGGCGCCGGCGAAGGAAAACGACAATTGCAGCAGACGCTGCAACGGCTGCGCGACTCAAACATGCCGGTCATCGCCGCATTGGTGGAGAATATGGAAACCTTGCCCCTGCTATGGCGCAACGGCGTCACCCTGGCCCAAGGCAACTGTCTCGCCGAACCCGCCGCGAATCCCGCCTTCCGGTTCCCCCGGGAAATTCGCGTCAAGGTCGCCTGAACCGCGCCGGGTCGCCAGAACGGGAATTGCCCGAAGGCGGGAGGTGGAATTGCTATCGGAATCACCGGCAATTATGCTCCCGCTATGAGATTCAGCCGCATTGCCTCCCGTTTCTCCCTGACCGCCGCTCTCGCCCTGCTGTTCGCGATGTGCGTTTTCTGGCTGATCAGCAGCTATCACACACGACTTGTGCTGCAGGCCCAGGCCGACCGCCTCGGCGCGACCGTCGCGCGGCAGGCCGCCGAGTCGCTGGCGGAGCACGTGCAGGCCGACGACCGCATCAGCATCAACGTGATTCTCGAAGAATTGGCGGCGGACCCGGCGGTAATCGAGGTAATCCTGTTCGACGATCGGGGCGGGCGCGTGGCCGCGGCCGGCGCTCCCAACGCGAGCCCGCCGATCGCGATTTTGACGAGGCCGATTCTGCGCGGAGAACATTACGTCCGCACTATCGAATTTCTCGGGACGACCCATGGCGCGGTCAGCGTCGGCCTCGACCTCGGCTATTTGCAAGCCGCTCTGAACGACAACCTGATCCTTCTCGGCGGCGCCACCCTGATCATGATCGCGCTTGGCTGGTTCTTCGTTTCGGCCTATTGCCAGACCATGCTCGCGTTTCCGCTGAATCTGCTGTCGTATTCGCTGGGCAAGATGAGGCGGGGGGAAATCGTCGAGTCTCCCGACGTTTCCGGGCAGGACGAACTCGCCGACCTGGCGAGGCAGTACAACGCCACGGCGAATTTCCTCGCCCGCAGCACTTTCCTCGACCGCTACGAAGGGGAATCCGCGCCCGTGGACAGCGCGGCATGGCGTTCGGAAGAGATCAGCCTGCTGGTCGTCCGCATGAGCAACTATTTCTCGCTCGCCACGGCCATGAGCCGGGACCACGCCTTGCAATCGCTTGAGCGCTATTACTTCTTCGCCGGCCAGGTCGGCCGCATTTACAACGGCCGCGTCAGCTACTGCCACGAGGATGAGATTCTCATCTCCTTCGACCAGGCGGGCGCGGCCGACGAACAGGCTTGGTACGCCATCTGCGCCGGGCAGTTGTTCCTGCGCCTGGTCGAACATCTCAACACCCATCCGAAGGGCGTCCGCACCAATGCCGGTTTCACGCTCGCCGCTCATAGCGGCGTCGTTCCCGCCAGGCTGTATTCGCCGGTGTCCGGCGCCAACGACAGCCTGATCGGCGAAACCCCCGACCGCGCCCGGCAGATCTGCAACGAGTGCCCGGACAACAACCTGCTGATCAGCGCCGACTGCCACCAGCTCGCCGGCGGTGACGCGCGCGTCAACGCCGACCCCTTCGATACGGAGTCCGACGACGCCGAAGTGCTGTTGGCGCTCGAGCCCCCCGGGGAACACGGCGAATTGCTCGACAGCCAGGCCGCCCGCCTCATCTCCGCGTATCCGAATCGATAGACACTGCTCCAAGATCCCGTGCAGTGATGGCCTCGTGCAAGTGCTGATATCTGCGGCCATTCTTGATTACTGTATATAAATACAATAATTTGTTGGCTTACTATGCTCACAACTTAGCCACAAATTGCCCACAGGGTTGTGCTTTGACAGCTATAGGAGGGCGGCTTAAGTTTGAATCATCGATTTTCGAGTAGGCTAGTGACAAAGAAATTAGCAGACAAGCTGAATCCCGCCGCCGCTATTCGACCCGTTCGAGTGCTGGATGCTGGGGCCGGACTTATTCTGAAGACAGATTCTGGAAATGGTATTGCATGAGAATGTGCCTGAAATCAGCCGAAACCTGTTTTCAGAACACATCGAGTTTCTGCAGCGGCGAGCCAGAGTACTTCCGAGAATCGTGGCCAATAGACTTTGTGGTCCGCAGATGAGGCTCAAGTTGGACGATAAAATTGGAGAGGAAAAGGAGAGATATTTATGGGGGCCGGATTTCCTGAACCGCCAGATTGCGGATTTTCCTGGCGAAATCTGCTGATTGAGCCTGTGTCATTTTCGGGTGAGAGGATCTCACTGGCCGCAATCTTGAAAACGGATGACGGGGCTCTGGCAGTCCCCAGATTCGTTGCACGCAAGAAGCTGCGAAGCCTGTTCGGGGAGAAGTTTGGAAATGACATCTCGGAGGCGCTGGAAATTTGCATCGAGTGCGCCGAAGAGTATTTTCAACGAAATCCCATATACAGCAATTGGAGACCCCCGATAAAGAGCTTTTACGTTAGGGAGCCCGAACATTCCATTGCGTCCGACCTGGAAGAAGCTGTTCTAGTCGCTGGAAGGCAATGTTCATCTATAAACTTGGCGGAACAATTGGTGCAGCGATCTCCGGAGTCACTCAAGACTGTTCCATTGTCCCGTCAATGGGAGGCAGAGGTCAGAAAGAATGTGACCCAAAGAAACACATTGTTTGAGAACTGCTTTGGTGCAAGAATCAGTCTGAAAGAAGGCGGAGTTAAAGTGAAAGTTGGCTTTGTGTCCGAGAAATATGCAGCACAGTTCGAAGCAATCTCAAGTAGTTCTGCAATCCAGAATACGCTGGTTCGCGCACAAGCCAAACTTTGGCAGCTTGATCTTTTAAGGGGTGATGAAAACTTGTTTAAGATTCAGGAATGCGAATTATTGCTTGGAATGCCTGAGCCCAAGAATACTAGAAGTGACAATGCGATTCAGGAATTTGTAGAAGAGCTTGAATTCGAGGCTTCCAGACGAGAATTGCGTGTATTCACAGTTGCCACGCCGGCCGCTGCGGCGAGTCATGTAATAGAAAAAGCAGCGGCGTGAAATCTGACTTAAGACCCCTTGGTCCACTTCTTCCCGCGAGGGATGGATCAGGTTTAGACAAGCAGAATTCGACTCGGCTCTTGTCTCCGCCCAAGATCCGAATTTTCGGGCATTTGATCGACCGGAATTGTAAAATGCGCGGGTTTTTTGTGGATCTGAACCTGGAGTCCGTTCGATGAGGCGCGTTTTTTCCTTGCTTGGCCATTCCGGCCTGTTCCTTTCCCTGCTGTTGTCCGCCCAGGCGGCGCAAGCCGCCGAGGCGGTGGCGACGCTGGACCTGACCGGCAGCGGGCTGGGCATCGCCGCCTTGGCGGTCTTCGTGCTCGCTTATGCGCTGGTGATCAGCGAAGAAAACATTCATTTGCGCAAATCGAAACCGGTGGTGGTCGCCGCCGGGATGATCTGGGTGCTGGTGGCGCTGGCTTATGCCGCCGCCGGCGAATCGGAACTGGCGGAGGAGATCGTCGGGCACAACCTGCTCGAATTCGTCGAACTGTTTCTCTTCCTGCTCGCGGCGATGACCTATATCAACACCATGGAGGAGCGGGGAGTTTTCAATCTGTTGCGCGCGAAGCTCGTCAGTTCGGGCTATTCCCTGCGCAAGCTGTTCTGGATCACCGGCCTGATCTCCTTCTGCATGTCGCCGTTGGCGGACAACCTGACCACGGCCCTGCTCATGGCCGCCGTGGTCGTCTCGCTCGGCGGCGACAACACCCGCTTCGTCGTGCTCGGCTGCATCAACGTGGTCGTGGCGTCGAACGCCGGCGGCGTGTTCAGTCCTTTCGGCGACATTACGACCTTGATGATCTGGCAGGCCGGCTATGTGCAGTTCCAGGAATTCTTCGTGCTGGTGATTCCTTCGATCGTCAACTGGGTCGTTACGGCGGGCATCATGAGCTTCGCGGTTTCCAACGAGAAACCGGCGTTGATCCAGGAAGAGGCCCAGGTCAAGTACGGCGGCTGGGTCGTCGTCGGCCTGTTCGGCATGACGATCGTCATGGCGGTCAGTTTCCACAACTTTTTGCATCTGCCGCCGGTGCTCGGCATGATGACCGGCCTCGGCGTACTCAAGCTGTACGGCTACTACCTGCAAATGCGCGACGCCGGCTACATGGGCGCGGACACCGACCTGGTGAGCGGCGACGCGGCGATGTTCATCGATTCCGCCCATGAGGACGAGATCGAGCGGGACGGCCAGCCTTACAACATTTTCCACAACTTGCAACGCGCGGAGTGGGACACGCTGATCTTCTTTTACGGCATCATCCTTTGCGTCGGCGGCCTCGGCGCGTTCGGCTATCTGGCCGTGGTTTCGGAATTCACCTACGAGGGCCTCGGCCCGACCACCGCCAATATCCTGGTGGGATTCGCCTCGGCGCTGATCGACAATATTCCGGTGATGTTCGCCGTACTCGAAATGGCGCCGGAGATGGACCTCTTTCAATGGCTGCTGATCACGCTGACGGCGGGCGCGGGAGGTTCGATGCTTTCCATAGGCTCAGCCGCGGGAGTCGCGGTGATGGGTCAGGCGCGAGGCGTCTACACCTTCTTCGCGCACCTGAAATGGAGTTGGGCGATCGCGCTCGGCTATTTCGCGAGCATCGGCGTGCATTTCCTGCTGAATGGGTAGCGAGTAATCCTGACGAGGTTCTGCGACCGCGCGCAGGATGACAGTTGCCTCCATGCTGTCATTCCGCGCGTAGCGAGGCGCCTCACTTCGTCATTCCGCGCGCAGCGAGGCGCAGTCGCGGGATTTCACCGGCTGGCGCCGACCGGGCCCCTCCCTGCCACCTCGACCAGCACCCGGTAGATCATCTCGGTTCCTTCGGCAAGAGATTGCACCGGGACGCGTTCATCGTTGCCATGCATGCGCGACAGGTCGTCCTGGTCGATGGGATAGGGATAGATGCCGTAGACCGGAACGCCGCGGTTGCGCCAGGCGCCGGCGTCGGTGCCGGCCTGAAACAGGTAGGAAGTCACCAGCGCTTCGGGGTATTGCTCCCGGGCGGAGGCGGCGAGGGCCTGATACAACTCGGTGTCTTCGGGCGATGGCAACTGCCGCGAGCGTTCCTGCAACCTGGCCAGCGCGTCCTCTTGGCTGTCTTCCGCGAGTATCTCGACCGAAATCGCGGGGTCCGCCGTGACCCGGCGGATTTCCTCGATGAAGGCCGCGACGTCGGTTCCCGGAATGAGGCGGAAATTGACCAACGCGGTGGCCGTGCCCGGAATGACATTGATCCGGAAGCCGGCTTCGAGAATCACGGGCGCGATGGTGTTGCGCGTAAAGGCGCGCATGAGCGGGTCGACGCCGATCCGCCGGTCGGCCTGGGCGGCGCGGGCGGCGTCGGTTCCCGCGACAAAATCCTCTAACCAGGTTTTCTCGGGTTCCCCGGAGGTCAGCGCCAGGGTTTCGAAAAATTGCCGCGTGATCGGAATGAATTGCGCGCCGCCATCGTATTCGGACAATTTGTCCAGCGCCTTGGCGAGGGCGAAGATGGCGTTGTCCGGGCGCGGCATCGACGAATGGATGCTGTGCCCCGAGGCGGTGATGCGCAAGCTGAGCATGAACTTGTCCGCGGTCGAGATGCTCACATAGCGCACATCGTCCGAGTTCCGGCGCTTGATGATCCAGCCGCCTTCGTTGAGCGCGAACTCGGCGTCGATCAGGTGCCAGTGGTCCCGCGCCAGCCAGCCCGTGCCGTAACTGCCGCCTTCTTCGTCGGCTTCGGCGAGGAAGATCACGTCGCGGGCCAGCGGCACGTCGTTTCGGGCGAGCTCCATGACAGCCTCGGCGAACACGGCGAGACCGCCCTTGAAATCGATTGCGCCCCGGCCATAGACATAGCCGTCGACGATGTCGCCGGCAAATGGCTCCTGGGTCCAAAGCTCGCGTTCCACGCCAACCACGTCGGCATGGGCGGCGAGCAGAAGGGGCCGCTTCGAGCCGTCGCCGCGCAGTCTGGCGATGAAATGCGCCTTGCCTTCGGCGGGCGTCTCGACGATCGAAACCTCGAAGCCCAGATCCTCGAATCTCGGCCGCAGGAATTCCGCCAGCGCGCCTTCGTTGCCGGGCGGGTTCGAGGTGTCGATGCGAATGAGTTCGCGCAGCAGTTCCGCCGCCGGATTGGTCTGGGCGTGCGCCGGAGCGGTCAGCAGGCATAACGCGATGATCGAAACATATTTGATTGATTTCATTTCGTGGATGTCTCCCGGCAGTGAAAAGATACTGTAAAAAGTGCAAGCCTCATCCGCGGGCGAGGCATGCCCCGCCCCTGCAGAACTGGATCTGGCGCTTGCAGGGGCAACGCGTGCGTCGCCCGTGAGGGGCAAAACGCCACGACATCATTCGCCGGATACCCGGATGCCGAAGGGGTCGATTTCAATCAGTACGCTGGTCATTTCGGTGATGTCCACCGGAGGGGCGTCGGAGGCGCCGTGTTCGGCGAAAACGAGCGCGCGGATGGCTTCGGCGGCGCGGTCGGGCAAATTCAGCCGGGCTGAATCGAAGCCCTGGGGAATGTAAGTGCTGACCAGGTCGAAAGCCCCGCCGAGTTCCATCGTCAGCGTCCCGCGATTGCCGTACCAGGCCGATTTGGTTGCGGGAATGCGCGCCGCGGTCGCCTCGTCATAGAGGAACAGCACGTCGATGCCGGTAATCTCGATCGCGTTTGGGTCGAGCCGCGAGCGGATCTCGACCGATTCGACCGCCGCAAGAGCGCTGCCGGCGAAAGCGGCCAGAAGCAGCGCCGCTAAAGCGAATCTTTGGCCCATTCCGAAAGTCTCATGGCTTCGGTTCGTCGCCGTCCCACGCAACCGTCATTCTGCGCGTAGCGAAGCGCCCCTACTTCGTCATTCTGCGCGTAGCGAAGTGGAGTCGCAGAATCTCTTGGCGGATTCTGCAAAGTTGTTCATGCCATCCATGGCGCAGCCCTGTTGGCTTCGACTACCCCCAGACTTGCCATCCATGGCAAGTCGCTCGGCCCTCAAAGAGCGTTGCTCTTTGTCGGCTGCGCCGACCGGGCCTCACCCTGCCCGCCGACGGCGCGACTCACACTTTGCGGTTCCCTAGTTCTCCTCGGTGTCCACGTCGCCCTGGGTGCCCCTGTGAGAGCCGTCGCCATTGAAACCCATTACTTCATAACGGCGCCAGCCAGCCAGGATACCGTGCAGGCCGTGGTTGCCTTCGTGGCAGGCGTATTCGAATACCGGCTCGGGCGATCTTCGCAGCGGAAACTTCGCCGACCAGGGAACGTCCCAGGACAGCGGATCGGTTACGGTGAAATCGTATTCGATGATGTTCTCGTCGACGTGGCGGAAGCGTTCCTCGACCACGGCCTGATCGGACATGCCGCGCAGGTTGTAGTCGTGATAGAAGTGCCGGGTGTGCACGACCAGGTCATCGCCGTCCCAATAGCCGACGGAGTCGCCTTCCCACTTGAGCTGCCGGGTGTGATGCTCGCTGTCGAGCCGGATCATCCGGGCCGAATGCACCATCTCGTTCAGGATCATGACGGTGTCTTCCGTCTGGACGATCTGCATGTTGTTGTTGTAGGAGCCCGGGATCATGGGTGGCCCGCCGACGAACCCGGTGATGCAGCGGTCGACGGTGGTGCGGCCTTCAGGTCCGGCACTGTTGAAGATCATTTCCTGGTACGCGGCGCGCCGCTGCCTGCCGGCGTCGTTCGGCGGCGGCATGCGGCCGTTGGGAGGATCGTAAATCAGCGAGGTGCGGCGGTCGTAGATGGTTTCGCTGCCGCGCTCGTACCAGAATTCGTTATAGGAAATCACGCCTGGGGGGTAACCGGCGCCGCCCACGCTGTCGATAATCAGGTCGCGGTTCTGACGGCGGTTTTCGTAGGCTTCCCATTCCGCGGCCTGTTCTTCGGTGAGCACTTCGAGATGCTCGAGTTCGGCCGGCCTGTTCAGGGGCGTCAGCGTGCGGAAGGTATAGGTGCCCTGGAAATCGGGATGGCCGTATTCGGTGCGCGGAATCTCGCCGGATTGGGCAAGCGCCAGACAGGAAAGCAGGCTGCCGGCGAGGGCGGTGAGCGTCTTGCCGGTGAAATTGCGGGTCATGGGAACCTCCAAGCGTTTGTTGGTTGCCGGAAATGTCTAACATCTGCTTACAGGCAGCAGAAAGTACGCCGGTTGCGGCTATTTTTCAAGAATTTGTTCCGCCGATCATCCGTTAAGGAAGCTCTGATCAATTCAGAGCTTCCCTGCGGCACAGGGATGTGCCGCCGAATTCGATGGTGCAAGCTATTGAATTCGCGAGCAAAACAAAACCGCGCTTTTGTTTTGCGATAGTGAAACATTCCATGGAAGGAATTTTTCAGAGAATACTTAGTGTATCAGGCGGCTGACGAATTCGGGGTCGATGAGGTATTCGAGCGTCAGAAAGGCGGCGACGCCCGGCACGTCGGCCGTCGGGCCGGCGCCGGGCCCGGCGTAAGCGCCGCCGTATGGGAGCGCGTCGAAGCCGGCGGGCGGCTGGAAGCCGGTCGCGCCCCCCGCCGCTCCCATTCCGCCCGCGCCGCCCATTCCGCCCGCGCCGCCCATTCCGCCCGCGCCGCCCATTCCGCCCGCGCCGCCCATTCCGCCCATGCCGGCCATTCCGCCCATGCCGCCCGAACCGCCGCCGGTGGAGACTTCGGCCCGCAGCCGCAGCCGTTCGCGGTCGAGGCTGAAGACCAGTCCGCCGCGCGCGGCTCCGGCGCCGCCGGATGAGTTGTATTCGGCGAAGGGGGACAGCATGGCGCCTTCCGGACCCAGCGGCAGGCCGTAACCGGCGCGGGTGGTCATGGACATCGCCGGCGCGATTCCGGTTCCGCCGCCCGCCGGGCCGCCGCCGAACGCCAGCGGGGGGGCGCCGGCGGCCTGCAGCAGCGCCCCGCCCGCCGTGTCGCCCCAGGTCGGGCTCAGCGACAGCATGAAGCCGCCGCCGTCTTCGCGCGGACGGACCGAAGCGGTCACCGAATAGCCGACCTCCCGGTAGCCGCTTTCCGTGTGCAGGGCGAGCACCCGCGCCCGGGCCTCGAGCTCCATCCGGCCGGAGGCGCCGAGGAAGCGCGCGCCGCCGGCCAATTCGACGCCCGCCCCGCTGACGCCGTCGCCGCCGTCGTGGCGGGCGGAGATTTCGCCGAACGGCGCCAGCGTGCCCCCGGCGAAGTCGAAGCCGGCGGAGAATTCGACGCCGAGCCGCAGCCGGGAGGCGTCGGCGGCCGGCGCGTCCGCGGTCGGAATGCCGTCGTCCGCGGCCAGGCGGACGAAGCCGGCGTCGCCGACGGCGGCGAGGCTGGCGCCGCCGCGGGTGGCGAGGGTCCAGCGGCCGCCGGCGAGGCCCATCGCCAGCGACAGGCCGCCGCTTTCGCCCCGCGCGGCTTCGGCGCCGTCGGTCCGGCGGCGCAGTTCGATGCCGCCCCGGCCGGCGCCGAGCGCGGCCCAGACCAGGCGGCCGCCGCCGGCGTCGTAGCCCGCGTAGGGCAGGACGGTGGTGAGTTCGGTGTCGAGCGCGACTTCGCCGCGGTGAACGGGGGCGGCGAAGCTGTATCCGCCGTCGGCGGCGGAGCGGGTGACGGCCAGGCCAACGCGCCAGCGTTCGCCGACGCCGCCGTCGACGCCGACGCTGAAGTTGCGGACGCGTCCGGTGAAGGCGCCGTCGGCGCCCGCGCCGCCGTCGAAGGTCGCGGTGTCGCCGCCGCCGTAGAGGGACCAGTCGCGGAAGAGCCCGCCGCGGCCGCTCCCGCCGGCGCCGTTCCCGCCGCCGTCCGCGGCGCCGGCCGGGGCGCCGTCCTCCGCGGCGGCGGGTTGGCCCAGCGGAATTTCGAACGAGAGGCCGGACAGCATCCGGTCGGCGATGCCGGCGTCGGCGTCCGGGCCGCCGTGGGCGCCGCCGTATCCGCCGCCGGGGACCGCGCCGTGACCGTAGACTCCGCCGCCAACCGAAGGCGCGGCGCCGAAGCCCGCCGGAACGCCGTGTCCAACCGAACCGCCGCCGCCCGCGGGACCGCCTTGCCCGGCCGGCGCGGAACCATGCGCGCCGAAACCCGCGCCGCCGCCGCAACAGGCCGCTCCGGCGCCGAATCCGCCGGTTTGCTTCCAAGCCCCCGGCCCGCGTCCGAATCCGAACACGTCCCCGCCCCGGAACAGCATGGCCGCGCGGGCGTCCGGCGGGTCGCCGCCCAAGCCCCCCAAGCCGCCGGGCGGCGCCGGGGATTCGGACGGCCCCGCGCAGGGGTCGGCCGCGCGTTCCGCCGCGCCGCCGGCCGCGCCGTTCCCCCGCGCTGGTCCGCCGCCGGAGCCGTCCGCCGCGGCGGCGGTGAACAGCGGAATTTCCCGGCCGAGAAAGCGCAGCCGCGCGCATTCGTCCCGCTCCGGCCTGAAGCGCGAGCCGACCAGCGTCGTCGCGCTGTTCAGCGTGGCGCGGCCCAGGCCCGCGAGCACGTTCTCGAGCGCCCGCGTCTCGACGTCGGACAGCACGACGGCGACCGGCAAGCGTTGCCCGGCCCGCCCTGCGCCGTTCGAAGCGGCGACCGCGATCTCGATCCGGCCCGGCGCCAGCGGCGACACCGTCAGCACCGACCCCGCGACCGAAACCGCGGCGACGCCGGGATCCGGCGACGCCGCTTCGTAAACCAGGGCGGTGCCCTCGAACGCGGCGGAGAGTTCCAACTCCGCCGCTTCGCCGCCCGCCGTCAAGGTCAGCCCCGGCAGCGGCCCGGCCGCCGCCGGCGCCCGGTCGGCGACGGTCGCCGCGAAGCGCAGCGACGCCTCCCCGGCGGAGTTCGAGGCGGTGACCGCCACCGCCGCCCGTCCCGCGGCCCCCGGCGTCACGGTCAGCGTCCCGCCGTCCACCGACACGGCCGCCGCGGCGGAGTCGGATGAGGCCGCGGAGAAGGTCAGCGAAGTGCCCGCGAAGGCCGCCGGCAGGTCGACCGTCCGCGGCGGGTCGCCGACGGCGAAGTCCAGGTCCGGCAGCGTCCCGGCCGCCTCCGGCGCCGCGTCGCGCACGGTCAGCGCGAAGGTCTGCGACGCCTCGCCGGCGCTGTTCGAGGCGACCACCGTGATCCCGGCCGCGCCCGCGCGCAGGGGCCGGATCGAGAGCGACGCGCCCTCGATTCCGACTTGGGCGGCTTCCGGCGGAACGACCTTGGCGGCGTAGCGCAGCGAGGTGCCGCTGAAGGCGCCCGTCAGGTCCACGACCGGGTCCGGCCGGCCGAGCGTCGCCACCGCGCCGGGCAGCGGCTCCAGCACCGCGGGCGGCGCGTCGCGCACCTCCACCGACAATTCCGTTTCCGCCGAACCGTATTCGTTGAAGGCGGCCGCGGCCACGGCGGCGCGGCCGAGCGCGCGCGGCGTCAGCAACAGCTCCGCGCCCTCGACTTCGGCGGCGACGACGGCGGCGTCCGCCGAAAAGGCCCGGAAGGAAAGTCCGCCGCCTTCGAACAGGGTCGCCAAACCGACCCGCGCCGGCTCGCCGTCCAGCAGCAGCACGATGTCGGGCGGCGGGCCGGCGGCGCCCGGCCGCAGATCGAGCGGCGCGACCGGGTCGGAGGCCGGAGAGGCCGCGCCGGCGCCCGCCGCGTTGACCGCCCGCAGCTTGAACCGGTGCGGTACGCCGGGCGTCAGTCCCGCCACCGCCGCGGTCCGCTCCGCCGCGGCCGCGGGCAGATCGGTCCAGACCGCTTCCCAGGGATTGTCGCCAACCTGTTTCAGATACTGCCAGCCGGCGACGGGCGAACCGCCGTCTCCGCCGGGGGTCCAGCTCAACGCCGCCGATTCGTGGCCGGGGACCGCCTCCGGCTTCGACGGCGCCTCGGGGGCCGAGGCGGGTTCGGGCTCGGGCTCGGGTTCGGGCTCGGGTTCGGCTTCGGACGGCGTCAAGGTGGTGAAGGAGACCTTCGCGATTTCGTCGGCGCAGCCATTTGCGCCGTAGGCCGTGTAGGTGTAGTCGTAGTCCGGGTGCAGGCTCGACAGGACCGCCGTCGTCCGGCCCGCGGCCACCGGGACGCAGGCCGCGCCGAACAGGTGGCCCCGGTAGTGCCACGCCCCGGTGTGGTTGACGAGCCGCAGCGACGCCGTCGTCTCCCCGATGTCGAACGCCTCCAGCGACACCGTCCCGGGCGCGACCAGCGACGACTCGTCCGCCGACAGCGTGCGGAAGGACGCGGCGGCGATCTCGGCGGCCGCGCCGCAGCCGGCGGCGTCGTAGGCCTTGTAGACGTGGTCCGTGGCATTGGCCAGGCCGTCCAGGACCGCCGAGGCCGTGTTCGCCGCCACCGGAACGCAGGACGCGCCGTCCCGGTCCCCCCGGTGCCACCAGGGGCCGGCGTGATTCGATATCGTCAGCGTCGCCCCGGTCGCCGTGACCCCCGACGCCTCCAGCGTCACGGCCACCGGCCTGACGCCCACCTCGTCCGACCAGGCGCCGTCGCCGGTCGCGTTCGACGCCGCGACGCGGATCGTGTACACCGTCCCGTTGACCAGGTTGCCGATCGTGTGCGACGTCGCCGCGCCGGGGGAAACGTCCGCCTGCCGCGACCCGTCCCACTTCTGCTGGCCCGACTTCCATTGCACCTTGTAGCCGGACGCCCCGGTCTCCGCCGTCCAGGTCACCCGCAGTTCGCCGTTGCGCGGCGCGGCGTCCACCCCGGCGGTTCGGCCCGGCTTGGTGAGGAAGGGCGCGGCCGCCGCGAGCCGCGACGCGCACTGGCTGTCGGAGTAGGCCTCGTAAGTGTACGTCGTCCCGGTGGCGAGGCCGGACAGGCTCGCCGCCGCCCCCGTCACCGCGGTGGACGAGCACGACGCGTGCGGGGCGGCGTCGGCCTTGTAGTGCCAGTCTCCGGTGTGGTTGGAGATCGTCAGCGTGGCCGTCTCCGCCCCGACGTGGGAGGCCGTCAGCGCCGGGGCGGCCGTGTCGTTGTCGTCCTCGGTGGCCGTGAGTTCGGCGGTGACCGAGTTGTAGCCGCCGCCGGCGGCGGTGTGGACGATCACCGCCGTGCCGTTCACGTCGTCGCCGTCCTCGGCCGCCGCCAGCGTCACGGTCTGGTTGGTGTTCCAGTTGTCGGTGGTGAAGGTCAGCGAGGAACCGGCGCTGACGGTGATGTCGGAGTCGTGGTCGCCGCCGGTTTTGCGGGCGACGCTCACCGTGACGGACGCGCCGGGTTGGGTCGCCAGCTTGACGCCGTGGTCGGCGGTCGAACCTTCCGCCACGGTCGCGGTGCTTGCGGAGAGGGTGATGCCCCGGTCGTTGTCGTCCTCGGTCGCCGTGAGTTCGGCGGTCACCGAACCGTAGCCCCCGCCGCTCGCCGTGTGGACGATCACCGCCGCGCCGTCGAGGCCGTCGTTGTCTTCCGCCGCCGCCAGGGTCACCGTCTGGTTCGTGTCCCAGTTGTCGGTGGTGAAGGTGAGCGAGAACCGGCGCTCACCGTGATGTCCGAGTCGTGGTCGCCGCCGGTCTTGCGGGCGACGCTCACCGTCACGCTCGCGCTGGGCGCCGTCGAGAGCTTGACGCCGTGGTCGGCGGTCGAGCCTTCCGCCACGGTCGCGGCGCTGGCGGAGAGGGTGATGCCCCGGTCGTTGTCGTCCTCGGTCGCCGTGAGTTCGGCGGTCACCGAACCGTAGCCGCCGCCGGTGGCGGTGTGGACGATCACCGCCGTGCCGTCCAGGCCGTCGGAATCCTCCGCCGCCGCGAGGGTCACGGTCTGGTTGGTGTCCCAGTTGTCCGTCGTGAAAGTCAGCGAGGAGCCGGCGCTGACGGTGATGTCGGTGTCGTGGTCGCCGCCGGTCTTGCGGGCGACGCTCACCGTCACGCTCGCGGTGGGCTGGGTCGCGAGCTTGACGCTGTGGTCCTTCGTCGAGCCTTCCGCCACCGTCGCCGCGGTGG
Source organism: Pseudomonadales bacterium (assembly GCA_963664805.2). Classification (GTDB taxonomy): domain Bacteria; phylum Pseudomonadota; class Gammaproteobacteria; order Pseudomonadales; family Pseudohongiellaceae; genus UBA9145. The sequence continues at coordinate 2,808,232 of OY761612.1, forward strand.
CCGAGAGGGTGATGCCCCGGTCGTTGTCGCCCTCGGTCGCCGTGAGTTCGGCGGTGACCGAGTTGTAGCCGCCGCCGGTGGCGGTGTGGACGATGACGGCGGTGCCGTCGAGGCCGTCGGAGTCCTCCGCCGCCGCGAGGGTGACGGTCTGGTTGGTGTCCCAGTTGTCGGTGGTGAAGGTGAGCGAGGAACCGGCGCTCACGGTGATGTCGGTGTCGTGGTCGTTGCCGGTCTTGCGGGCCACTGTGACCGTCACGCTCGCGGTGGGTTGGGTCGCGAGCTTGACGCTGTAGTTGGCGGTCGAGTCCTCGGCCACCGTCGCGGTCGTCGCGGACAGGGTGATGCCCCGGTCGTTGTCCGCCTCGGTCGCCGTCAACTCGGCGGTCACGGAACCGTAGCCGCCGCCGCTCGCGGTGTGCACGATCACCGCCGTGCCGTCCAGGCCGTCGGTGTCCTCCGCAGCCGCGAGGGTGACGGTCTGGTTCGTGTCCCAGTTGTCCGTCGTGAAGGTGAGGGTGGAACCGGCGCTGACGGTGATGTCGGTGTCGTGGTCGCCGCCGGTCTTCCGGGCGACGGTGACCGTCACGCTCGCGGTGGGCTGGGTCGCGAGCTTGACGCTGTGGTCCTTCGTCGAGCCTTCCGCCACCGTCGCCGCGGCGGCCGAGAGGGTGATGCCGCGGTCGTTGTCGCCCTCGGTGGCCGTGAGTTCGGCGGTGACCGAGTTGTAGCCGCCGCCGGTGGCGGTGTGCACGATCACCGCCGTGCCGTCCAGGCCGTCGCTGTCCTCCGCAGCCGCCAGGGTCACCGTCTGGTTGGTGTCCCAGTTGTCGGTGGTGAAGGTCAGCGACGAGCCGGCGCTGACGGTGATGTCGGTGTCGTGGTCGCCGCCGGTCTTGCGGGCCACCGTGACCGTCACGCTCGCGGTGGGCTGGGTCGCCAGCTTGACGCTGTGGTCCGCGGTGGCGCCCTCGGTCACCGTCGCCGCGGTGGCCGAGAGGGTGATGCCCCGGTCGTTGTCGCCCTCGGTCGCCGTGAGTTCGGCGGTGACCGAGTTGTAGCCGCCGCCGGTGGCGGTGTGCACGATCACCGCCGTGCCGTCCAGGCCGTCGCTGTCCTCCGCAGCCGCCAGGGTCACCGTCTGGTTGGTGTCCCAGTTGTCGGTGGTGAAGGTCAGCGACGAGCCGGCGCTCACGGTGATGTCGGTGTCGTGGTCGCCGCCGGTCTTGCGGGCGACGCTCACCGTCACGCTCGCGCTTGGCTGGGTGGCGAGCTTGACGCTGTGGTCCTTCGTCGAGCCTTCCGCCACCGTCGCCGCGGTGGCCGAGAGGGTGATGCCCCGGTCGTTGTCGGCCTCGGTGGCCGTCAACTCGGCGGTCACGGAACCGTAGCCGCCGCCGCTCGCCGTGTGCACGATCACCGCCGTGCCGTCCAGGCCGTCGCTGTCTTCCGCCGCCGCGAGGGTGACGGTCTGGTTCGTGTCCCAGTTGTCCGTCGTGAAGGTGAGGGACGCGCCAGCGCTCACGGTGATGTCGGTGTCGTGGTCGCCGCCGGTCTTGCGGGCCACCGTGACCGTCACGCTCGCGGTGGGTTGGGTCGCGAGCTTGACGCTGTGGTCCTTCGTCGAGCCTTCCGCCACCGTCGCCGCGGTGGCCGAAAGGGTGATGCTCCGGTCGTTGTCGGCCTCGGTGGCGGTGAGTTCGGCCGACACGGAACCGTAGCCCCCGCCGCTCGCCGTGTGGACGATCACCGCCGCGCCGTCCAGGCCGTCGGAGTCCTCCGCAGCCGCGAGGGTCACCGTCTGGTTTGTGTCCCAGTTGTCGGTGGTGAAGGTGAGGGAGGAGCCGGCGCTCACGGTGATGTCGGAGTCCTGGTCGCCGCCGGTCTTGCGGGCGACGCTCACCGTCACGCTCGCGGTGGGTTGGGTCGCGAGCTTGACGCTGTAGTTGGCGGTCGAGTCCTCGGCCACCGTCGCGGTCGCCGCGGACAGGGTGATGCCGCGGTCGTTGTCCGCCTCGGTCGCCGTCAACTCGGCGGTCACGGAACCGTAGCCCCCGCCGCTCGCCGTGTGGACGATGACCGCCGCGCCGTCGAGGCCGTCGGAGTCTTCGGCCGCCGCGAGGGTCACCGTCTGGTTGGTGTCCCAGTTGTCGGTCGTGAAGGTGAGGGTGGAACCGGCGCTCACGGTGATGTCGGAGTCCTGGTCGGCGCCGGTCTTGCGGGCCACCGTGACCGTCACGCTCGCGGTGGGCTGGGTCGCGAGCTTGACGCTGTGGTCCTTCGTCGAGCCTTCCGCCACCGTCGCCGCGGTGGCCGAGAGGGTGATGCCCCGGTCGTTGTCGGCCTCGGTGGCCGTCAACTCGGCGGTCACGGAACCGTAGCCCCCGCCGCTCGCCGTGTGGACGATGACCGCCGCGCCGTCGAGGCCGTCGGAGTCTTCGGCCGCCGCGAGGGTCACCGTCTGGTTGGTGTCCCAGTTGTCGGTGGTGAAGGTGAGGGTGGAACCGGCGCTCACGGTGATGTCGGTGTCGTGGTCGCCGCCGGTCTTGCGGGCCACCGTGACCGTCACGCTCGCGGTGGGTTGGGTCGCGAGCTTGACGCTGTGGTCCGCGGTGGCGCCCTCGGCCACCGTCGCGGTCGCCGCGGAAAGGGTGATGCCCCGGTCGTTGTCGGCCTCGGTCGCCGTGAGTTCGGCGGTGACCGAGTTGTAGCCGCCGCCGGCGGCGGTGTGCACGATCACCGCCGTGCCGTCCAGGCCGTCGCCGTCCTCGGCCGCCGCCAGGGTCACGGTCTGGTTCGTGTCCCAGTTGTCCGTCGTGAAGGTGAGGGTGGAACCGGCGCTCACGGTGATGTCGGTGTCGTGGTCGCCGCCGGTCTTGCGGGCCACTGTGACCGTCACGCTCGCGGTGGGTTGCGTCGCGAGCTTGACGCTGTGGTCCGCGGTGGCGCCCTCGGTCACCGTCGCGGTCGTCGCGGACAGGGTGATGCCCCGGTCGTTGTCGTCCTCGGTCGCCGTGAGTTCGGCGGTGACCGAGTTGTAGCCGCCGCCGGCGGCGGTGTGCACGATCACCGCCGTGCCGTCCAGGCCGTCGCCGTCCTCGGCCGCCGCCAGGGTCACGGTCTGGTTCGTGTCCCAGTTGTCCGTCGTGAAGGTGAGGGTGGAACCGGCGCTCACGGTGATGTCGGTGTCGTGGTCGCCGCCGGTCTTGCGGGCCACTGTGACCGTCACGCTCGCGGTGGGTTGCGTCGCGAGCTTGACGCTGTGGTCCGCGGTGGCGCCCTCGGTCACCGTCGCGGTCGCCGCGGACAGGGTGATGCCCCGGTCGTTGTCGCCCTCGGTCGCCGTGAGTTCGGCGGTGACCGAGTTGTAGCCGCCGCCGGCGGCGGTGTGCACGATCACCGCCGTGCCGTCCAGGCCGTCGGAATCCTCGGCCGCCGCGAGGGTCACCGTCTGGTTGGTGTCCCAGTTGTCGGTGGTGAAGGTGAGGGTGGAACCGGCGCTCACGGTGATGTCGGTGTCGTGGTCGCCGCCGGTCTTGCGGGCGACGCTCACCGTCACGCTCGCGGTGGGCTGCGTCGCGAGCTTGACGCTGTGGTCCGCGGTGGCGCCCTCGGCCACCGTCGCCGCGGTGGCCGAGAGGGTGATGCCCCGGTCGTTGTCGCCCTCGGTCGCCGTGAGTTCGGCGGTCACCGAACCGTAGCCGCCGCCGGCGGCGGTGTGCACGATCACCGCCGTGCCGTCGAGGCCGTCGGAGTCTTCGGCCGCCGCGAGGGTCACCGTCTGGTTGGTGTCCCAGTTGTCGGTGGTGAAGGTCAGCGTGGAACCGGCGCTCACGGTGATGTCGGAGTCCTGGTCGTTGCCGGTCTTGCGGGCGACGCTCACCGTCACGCTCGCGGTGGGTTGGGTCGCCAGCTTGACGCTGTGGTCCGCGGTGGCGCCCTCGGCCACCGTCGCGGTCGTCGCGGACAGGGTGATGCTCCGGTCGTTGTCGGCCTCGGTGGCGGTGAGTTCGGCCGACACGGAACCGTAGCCCCCGCCGCTCGCCGTGTGCACGATCACCGCCGTGCCGTCCAGGCCGTCGGAGTCCTCCGCCGCCGCGAGGGTGACGGTCTGGTTCGTGTTCCAGTTGTCCGTCGTGAAGGTCAGCGTGGAGCCGGCGCTCACCGTGATGTCGGAGTCGTGGTCGCCGCCGGTCTTGCGGGCCACCGTGACCGTCACGCTCGCGGTGGGTTGCGTCGCGAGCTTGACGCTGTGGTCCGCGGTGGCGCCCTCGGCCACCGTCGCGGTCGTCGCGGACAGGGTGATGCCGCGGTCGTTGTCGGCCTCGGTGGCGGTGAGTTCGGCCGACACGGAACCGTAGCCGCCGCCGCTCGCCGTGTGGACGATGACGGCCGCGCCGTCCAGGCCGTCGGTGTCCTCGGCCGCCGACAGGGTCACGGTCTGGTTGGTGTCCCAGTTGTCGGTGGTGAAGGTGAGCGTGGAACCGGCGCTGACGGTGATGTCGGTGTCGTGGTCGCCGCCGGTCTTGCGGGCCACTGTGACCGTCACGCTCGCGGTGGGTTGCGTCGCCAGCTTGACGCTGTGGTCCTTCGTCGAGCCCTCCGCCACCGTCGCCGCGGCGGCCGAGAGGGTGATGCCGCGGTCGTTGTCGCCCTCGGTCGCCGTCAACTCGGCGGTCTCGGAACCGTAGCCGCCGCCGCTCGCCGTGTGCACGATCACCGCCGTGCCGTCCAGGCCGTCGGCGTCCTCGGCCGCCGACAGGGTCACGGTCTGGTTGGTGTCCCAGTTGTCGGTGGTGAAGGTGAGCGTGGAACCGGCGCTCACCGTGATGTCGGAGTCGTGGTCGTTGCCGGTCTTGCGGGCCACTGTGACCGTCACGCTCGCGGTGGGTTGGGTCGCGAGCTTGACGCTGTGGTCCGCGGTGGCGCCCTCGGTCACCGTCGCCGCGGTGGCCGAGAGGGTGATGCCCCGGTCGTTGTCGGCCTCGGTGGCGGTGAGTTCGGCCGACACGGAACCGTAGCCCCCGCCGGCGGCGGTGTGGACGATGACCGCCGCGCCGTCGAGGCCGTCGGAGTCTTCGGCCGCCGCGAGGGTGACGGTCTGGTTCGTGTCCCAGTTGTCCGTCGTGAAGGTGAGGGTGGAACCGGCGCTCACGGTGATGTCGGTGTCGTGGTCGCCGCCGGTCTTGCGGGCGACGCTCACCGTCACGCTCGCGGTGGGTTGGGTCGCCAGCTTGACGCCGTGGTCCGCGGTGGCGCCCTCGGTCACCGTCGCCGCGGTGGCCGAGAGAGTGATGCCCCGGTCGTTGTCGCCCTCGGTCGCCGTGAGTTCGGCGGTGACCGAGTTGTAGCCGCCGCCGGTGGCGGTGTGCACGATCACCGCCGTGCCGTCCAGGCCGTCGGAATCCTCGGCCGCCGCGAGGGTCACCGTCTGGTTCGTGTCCCAGTTGTCGGTGGTGAAGGTGAGCGTGGAACCGGCGCTCACCGTGATGTCGGTGTCGTGGTCGCCGCCGGTCTTGCGGGCGACGGTGACCGTCACGCTGGCGGTGGGCTGGGTCGCGAGCTTGACGCTGTGGTCCGCGGTGGCGCCCTCGGTCACCGTCGCCGCGGTGGCCGAGAGGGTGATGCCACGGTCGTTGTCCGCCTCGGTCGCCGTCAACTCGGCGGTCACGGAACCGTAGCCCCCGCCGCTCGCCGTGTGCACGATCACCGCCGCGCCGTCCAGGCCGTCGGAGTCCTCCGCAGCCGCGAGGGTCACCGTCTGGTTCGTGTCCCAGTTGTCGGTGGTGAAGGTCAGCGAGGAGCCGGCGCTCACCGTGATGTCGGAGTCGTGGTCGTTGCCGGTCTTGCGGGCGACGCTCACCGTCACGCTCGCGGTGGGTTGGGTCGCGAGCTTGACGCTGTGGTCCTTGGTCGAGCCCTCCGCCACCGTCGCCGCGGCGGCCGACAAAGTGATGCCGCGGTCGTTGTCGCCCTCGGTGGCCGTGAGTTCGGCGGTGACCGAGTTGTAGCCGCCGCCGGTGGCGGTGTGCACGATCACCGCCGTGCCGTCCAGGCCGTCGCTGTCCTCCGCAGCCGCCAGGGTCACCGTCTGGTTGGTGTCCCAGTTGTCGATGGTGAAGGTCAGCGACGAGCCGGCGCTCACGGTGATGTCGGTGTCGTGGTCGCCGCCGGTCTTGCGGGCCACCGTGACCGTCACGCTCGCGGTGGGCTGGGTCGCCAGCTTGACGCTGTGGTCCTTCGTCGAGCCTTCCGCCACCGTCGCCGCGGTGGCCGAGAGGGTGATGCCCCGGTCGTTGTCGGCCTCGGTCGCCGTGAGTTCGGCGGTGACCGAGTTGTAGCCGCCGCCGGCGGCGGTGTGGACGATGACGGCGGCGCCGTCCAGGCCGTCGGAGTCCTCCGCCGCCGCGAGGGTGACGGTCTGGTTCGTGTTCCAGTTGTCCGTCGTGAAGGTCAGCGTGGAACCGGCGCTCACCGTGATGTCGGTGTCGTGGTCGCCGCCGGTCTTGCGGGCCACCGTGACCGTCACGCTCGCGGTGGGTTGCGTCGCCAGCTTGACGCTGTGGTCCGCGGTGGCGCCCTCGGCCACCGTCGCGGTCGTCGCGGACAGGGTGATGCCGCGGTCGTTGTCGGCCTCGGTGGCGGTGAGTTCGGCCGACACGGAACCGTAGCCGCCGCCGCTCGCCGTGTGGACGATCACCGCCGCGCCGTCCAGGCCGTCGGAGTCTTCGGCCGCCGCGAGGGTGACGGTCTGGTTCGTGTCCCAGTTGTCCGTCGTGAAGGTGAGGGTGGAACCGGCGCTCACGGTGATGTCGGTGTCGTGGTCGCCGCCGGTCTTGCGGGCGACGCTCACCGTCACGCTCGCGGTGGGTTGGGTCGCGAGCTTGACGCTGTGGTCCGCGGTGGCGCCCTCGGTCACCGTCGCCGCGGTGGCCGAGAGGGTGATGCCCCGGTCGTTGTCGCTTTCGGTCGCCGTCAACTCGGCGGTCACGGAACCGTAGCCCCCGCCGCTCGCCGTGTGGACGATGACGGCCGTGCCGTCCAAGCCGTCGGTGTCCTCCGCAGCCGCGAGGGTGACGGTCTGGTTCGTGTCCCAGTTGTCCGTCGTGAAGGTGAGGGACGCGCCGGCGCTCACCGTGATGTCGGAGTCGTGGTCGCCGCCGGTCTTGCGGACGACGCTCACCGTCACGGAGCCGGTGGGCTGCGTCGCAGCTTGACGCTGTGGTCCGCGGTGGCGCCCTCCACCACCGTCGCGGCGGTCGCCGACAAAGTGATGCCCCGGTCGTCCACCGGCTTCGCCGTGTCGGAGGCGTCGGATTCAGCTCCGTTGCCGCCGGAGTTCACCGCCCGCAGCTTGAACTGGTAGTCGGTGCCGTCGGTCAGGCCCGCGACGGTGTGCGAGAGCGAGGTCGAAGTCGAGGAAATCGTCGTCCAGTCGTCGTCGAATCCGCCGGCGCCCTCCTTCTGCTTGTACTCCCACCGGGTCAGCGTCCCGGAACCGGTCACCGATGCCGAAATGGTCAATTTGCCGTGGCCCGCCCCGGCGACGGCCGTCGGCTTGGTCGGCTTGCCGGGCTTGGTGAGGAAGGCCGTCGCGGTGGCGAGCAGGGTGGAGCACGAGGAATCGCTGTAGGCGCTGTAGGTGTAACTCGAATTCGACGACAGTCCGGTCAAATCCTCTTCCGCATCCGTCACCGCGCTCGACGAACAAGACGCGTCAGGCGCCGCGTTGGCCTTGTAATACCAGTCGCCGGCGAAGTTACCGATGGTCAAGGTCGCCGTCGCCGCCTCCACGTCGGAGGCGGTCAGCGTCGCGTCGGTCGGCGTGCCCGTCGCGTCGTCGGACCACTCGCCGGTGTTGCCGGTCTTGGTGGCGCGCACGCGGATCGTGTACGCGGTGTCTTTGGTCAAGTCCGAAATATCCGCCGTCGCGGTCGTCGCGCTCGACTGGCGGCTGGAGGCGTACTCCTGCGCGCCCGACTTCCATTGCACCTCGTAGCCCGTCGCCCCGGTGACCGCGGTCCAGGAAACCGACAATTTGTCGGTGGCCGCGACGGCGACCGAAACTCCAGAAACCTTCGCCATCAAGGTGGTGAAAGCCGACGCCGTGGCCACCACCGTCGAGCACGAGGAGTCGCTGTAGGCTGCGAACACATGGCTCGTGTCCGCGCCGAGGCCCGTCGCGTCGGCCGTCGTCGTTCCCGCGGAAACCTCCGACGAACAGGTCCCACTGCCCGGGGTCGTGTACTTGTAATACCAGGCGCCGCTGTGATTCCCGATGGTCAACTTCGCCGTGGTCGCGCCCACGTCGGACACCGTCAGCGTCGGCGACGCGAGCGTGGTGAAGGTCTCGCTGCCGATCTCGTTGGCTGCGCCACAATTCGCCGCCTTATAAACCTTGTAGACGTATTCCGTTTCCTTCGTCAGGCTCGCGAGGCTCGCAGTCGCGACGCCGGCGCCCACCGAAGTGCATATGGCGCCGGACTGGTTACCCTGGTACCACCACGCCGCCGCCCAGTTGCCGATCGTCAGCGTCGCCGTCGTCTGGGTGATCGCACTTGCATCGAGCGAAACGGTGTTGAAACTGGCGCTGCCGATCTCGGTCGAGCAGGTCGAGTCGCTATAGGCCTTCCAAGTGTAACTGCCGCCGCCCGTGAGGTTGGAAAGATCCGCCGTCGTTCCCGACACCGCCGACGAACAGGCCCCGGCGCCCGGAGCGCTCTCCTTGTGATACCAGTTGCCGGTGTGGTTGGCGAGCGTCAGCCGCGCCGTGGTCTGGGTTACCGTCCCCGCCGTCAGCGACAAGGTGGAGAAGGTTCCGCTGGCGAGCACATCGCCCGTGCAACTCGACGACAGATAGGCGTCGTAAGTGTGGCTCGTTCCCTCGGTCAACATGCTCAGATCGGTCGTGAATCCCCGAACCGGACCCGTGCAACTCCCGCTCGGCGTCTTCTTGTGGTACCAGCCGATAACCTGCAACACCTGCCGCAAAGTATCATTGTCGTTGTTGACCGAGATCGTCAGCGTCGCCGAAGTCTCGGTGACCGCGCTGGCGGTGAGCGAAACCTGCGCCAGGGTGGTGAAGCTGGCGTCCGCGATCTCGTTCGCGCTGGCGCAGCCCGAGGTGTCGTAAGCCTTGTATTCATATGCCGTCTTGTAGTCGAGGCCGGTGAGGCTCGCGCTCGAAGTGCCGGCGTTGACCGAAGTGCAAATGGCGCCGGACTGGTCGCCCTGGTACCACCACGCCCCCGTCCAGTTGCCGATGGTCAAGGTCGCCGTGGTTCCCGTCACGTCGGACGCGCTGAGCGTTTCGTCGAGCGGCGCGGCCGCGTCCGAAGCGTCGGACTCCGCGCCCGAGCCGGTGGCGTTCACGGCGCGCAGCTTGTACTGGTAGTTGGTGCCGTCGGTCAGGCCGGTGAAGGTGTGCGAAAGCGACGTCGAGGTCGAAGCGATGTCGGTCCAGTCGTCGTCGTAGTCGCTGGTTCCCGCCTTCCGCTTGTATTGCCACTTGCTCAGCGCCCCCGAGCCGGTCACGGATGAGGCAAGCGTCAGCTTGCCGCTGCCAATGCCAACCGTGGCGGTGGGCTTGGCGGGCTTCGGCGGCAGCGTTCGCACGAGCGCGCTTGCGAGTTCGTTCGCGCTTGGGCAATCGGCCGCGTCGTAAACCCTGTAGGTATAGGGAGTGTTGGCCGCGAGCCCGGTGATATTGACCGAGGTGGTGGATTTGTAGGTGCCGGCCTCGGTGCACGAGGCGCCGCCCTGGCTGCCCTTGTACCACCACTGCGTTCCGGTGGCCACGCCGCCGATGCTGATCGTCGCGCCGCCCGTGGACTGATTGCTGACGCTGAGGGTGGGCGACAGGGTTGTGAAAGTCGCCGTGCCGATCACGAAGTCGCATTCGTGGACGCTGCCGTCGGAGGGGTCGTTTACGTAGGCTTTGTATGTGTACGTGGTGTTGGCTTCGAGGCCGCTGATGGGCATCCAGTAGAAATTCTCGCGCTTTTGACAGGTGGCGCCCTCCTCCTCTCTCTTGTAGTGCCAGGCTCCAGACCAGTTGGAAAAGTTCAACAGCGCGGACTTGTGGGTGATTTGGCCCACCCAGAGATTGGCGGTGCTGAAGGTGGTTTGGGCAATCTCGTCGGCCGCGTTGCAGCCCGACTTGTCGTATATGTGGACGGTGTAAGTCGTCCCCGCTGTCAGACCGGTTAGAGCTCTGGCATAAGTCGCATGGTCGCAGTCGGTGAAACCCCCGGCCGGCAAGGTGTGTTTGAACCAAAACGTGGTCGTATGGTTCCAAACCAGTAGATTCGTGCTGAACTCGTAGGTGTTCACAGTCTCGGCCCGCACCGTCGTCACCGTCCCCATCTCCTCGTCCGACCAGGGCCCTTCGCCGGTGGCGTTGGTCACGGCGACGCGGAGGGAGTATTCGGTGTTGACGGTGAGGCCCATGATCGTGTGCGCGTCGCCGCTGGTGACGATCGCCTGGCGGCTGCTCGAGTACTCTTGCGCGCCCGACTTCCATTGCACTTTGTAGCTCGTCGCGGACGTAACGGGCTGCCATTTCACCTGCAGTCCCTCGTTGGCCACGCTGCCCACCGTCAGGATTTTCCCCTTCGCCGGCCTGGTCAGGAAGGTCGTGCTCGCAATCTCGTTCGCGCAGTTTGTATCCTTGTAGGCCTTGTAGGTGTATGAAGTGTTCCCGGTCAGGCTGCTCACGCCGAACGTGGAGGAGTTGGCGGCCACGGCCCGGCATTGCGCGTTGCTCTCGGTCGATTTGACGAACCACGCCAGGTTCCAGTTGGAGATGTTCAAGGTCGCGGTCGTCGTCTGGACGCTGCTGTGGCTCAAGGTCGGTTGCGGCAGGGTGGTGAAATACGCGGCGGCGATAACGTTGCCTTGGCAACCGGGAAGAGTGGGCCCCTGCCACGCGTGATATTCGTACGCGGTGTTCGCTTGCAGGCCCGTCACGGTGAGGTCGGGGGTGCAAGCGCCCGTGGACGGCGACACCTGGCGGATTTGCCGCAAAGTGATCGAGCTGTCGGACAGCGTCAGTCGCACGCGCTCGTATGAGTCATGCGTAACGCTCAAGCCGTATAGCAGCGTTTTGAAGGTTGCGGTTCCCAGGTGGCCGGCGCTGCATTGGCTGGTTGTATTGTAAATGTTGTAGCTGTAGGTGGTGTTGGCGTTCAGGCCTGTTAGCGGGTAGACGCTGTGGAGAGAGCAGTTGGTCGTGCCCGGTACTTGGTAGTAGAAATCGCTATGCCCGCTGACCGACACCGCCGCCGAGCTGTTGGTGATCTTGGAAACGGTTATGGTGGCCTGCGCCCGGGCCTGTGTCGGAAAGATCAGGGCAAGCGCGAAGGCTGCGGTGCAAGCGAGCGCCCACCTAGGGCGCACCATCACGCATTCCATGAATCTCCGGGGGGGGGGGGGGGGGGATTCCTGCATCGACCTCGACCCCTTGCAGGTTCGACGGCATGCAAGGCCATAAAGTGTGTACATCCTCATTTTAATACTCGAAAGATACGGAAGATTGGGCAATATGTAAATATTTGCTCCTTAATTGCGGCAAGTCTCATTTTGGCGATCAGCCAAGCGCGGGAGTCCCCCACCGAATCCGCGAAGCGGTTTTGCTGAGGGCGCACTTGCGGCCGCATTCGGCCAAAATGAGAATTGCCGCCCCAATTGATTGGCTGCGCTCCGTTGGCGCGAAGCGGGTCTTTGTTTGACGCGTTCGTGCGCCAGGTGCGCCAGGTGCGCCGCCGTCGATCCGTTTTAATTGGCGGGGGTGTGGTTTATGCTTGTTTGCCTTGTGTTTTGGGCATAGTGGTCGTGGCGAAAGCTGCCGGCGAGAGATTGCGGCCAAGGGCTTCGGGGGAAAGGGTGCTGGCGTTGCCGGGGGCGGCGGCGGGCGGGCTGTTGCTGCTGTGTCTTGCGGGGCGGGTGCGGGAAAACGAGGTGCTGCTCGCCTCGACCTTGGGGGCGGCGGCGGCGCTCTCGCTCTGGCTGGGTTGGCAGTGGGTCGGCTGGCGGCGGAGCGGGGAGTATCCGGGAGTCCGGATTTTGCTGCGGCCGCAGCATTATGTGCAAGCGCTGGTGCAAAGCAGCGTTTTTTTGTACTGGGGGTATTACTGGAGCCCGGTTTACGATCATTTCTGGTTGCTTGGCGCGCAATTGCTGTTCGCTTACGGCTTCGACATGTTGCTCGCCTGGTCGCGCAAGCGGGAATACCTGCTCGGTTTCGGGCCTTTTCCGATCATTTTCAGCATCAACCTGTTTCTCTGGTTTCGCGACGACTGGTTCTATCTGCAATACCTGATGCTCGCGGCGGGTTTCATGGGCAAGGAGTACGTCCGCTGGATGCGGGACGGCCGCGATGCACACATCTTCAATCCTTCGGCTTTCGCGCTCGGCCTGTTTTCGCTCGCGCTGATCGTCACAGGCACGACAGAGTTGACCTGGGGACAGGAAATCGCATCGACGCTGACGCTGGCGCCGAACATCTACACCTTTCTCTTCCTGGCCGGCCTGGTGGTGATGTATTTCTTTTCGATCACCCTGGTGGCGGGCATGGCGGCGGTCTCGCTGTTCGCGCTGAGCGCGCTGTATTTCGCGCTTACGGGCGTGCCCTATTTCATCGATTCCGAGATTCCCGCGGCGGTCTTTCTCGGCCTGCATCTGCTCGTGACCGATCCTTCGACCTCGCCGCGCGCGCCGCTCGGCAAGGCCTTGTTCGGCGCACTGTACGGCTTGGGGGTGTTCGGCCTGTATACCTTGCTTGGCGCGCTCGGCGCGCCGACTTTCTACGACAAGTTGCTTTGCGTGCCCCTGCTCAATCTTTGCGTGATCGCCATCGACCGGGCGGTGAAATCGATCCCCTCTGAATCCTGGGCCCTGATGTGGAAGCGGGGCTGGAATCCGGCGCGGGCCAACGTGGCGCATATGGCGCTATGGATCGCGGTGTTCGCGGGCGCTTCCTTCGCCGGCAAGACCGACAGCCGGCATACGGGCGACAGCATTCCCTTCTGGGAGCGGGCCTGCGCCGAGTCGCTGCCGAACGCCTGCGGACGGCTGCTGCAATTGCAGGCCACGTATTGCGGCGACAATTCGGCCTGGGCCTGCAATGAACTCGGCGCGCATTACCGCGCGGGGCGCATCACCGACGCCGATGCTGAGCTTGCGCTGGGATTCTTCTCCCGCGCCTGCGAACTCAAATCCATGGCGGCCTGCCACAATCTGTTGCGCGGCGATGCCTTGTACCGGCCCCCGCCGGGCGATCTCGATCTGCGCCTGCTGCTGCGCGAAGGCGGGCTCAACCTGATGCGAATGCCGCCGGTCGATCTGTACCGGCGCGCCTGCGAGCACGACTGGCGATTCGCCTGTGGCCCGAGCCTTTCGGGAGAGCGGCTTCCACGAGAGCGCCGGTCATGAACACCTCCGCGCCGAATGACCGGACTGGCGAGGCTTGTCTGGACGAAAGGCTTTCACGGGAGCGGCGTTCATGAGTGCGGCGCCCGCCGGGGGAGGCGCGCCGGCTTCGGGCGGCCGCGGCGCCGGCTTCATCCCGTTGACCTTGATCGTCGCTTTCGTCTTTTTCTGGCTTGACCGCAATGCGCCGACTCCCGAATCGGGAATGGACGAGACGCCGGCGGCCGGCCTCGACGGCTTCCGCGACGACGCCTGGCTGCTGCCCGACGAGGGTCTGCTCGGTTTCGTCGAAGTGCCGGCGGGCGCTTTCGTCATGGGCAGCGATCCGCTGCGGGATCCGATGGCCTACGAAAACGAGCGCTGGTCCGCGGCCAGCAGGCAGGGCAATCCGGAATTGCCGGCCTTTTACATTGGCAGATACGAAGTCACCGTGGCGCAGTTCAATGTCTTCGCGGCGCGACCGGGTGGCGGGAGCGCGCCCCGCGAAGGCGCGCCCGCGCATCCGGTAACCGGCGTGACCTGGCCCGAAGCCCTGGCTTACGGACGTTGGCTCGAAACGCGAATGCGGACCTCGCCCGCAACGCCCCGCGCCATCCGGGAAGCGCTCGATTCCGGCTGGCGGGTCACCCTGCCTTCGGAAGCGCAATGGGAGAAAGCCGCGCGGGGAGTCGATGGCCGCATTTTCCCCTGGGGTTCGGATCCGGGCGCCGGCAACGCCAATTTCGGCGGCGGGAGTCCGCGCGAAGTCACCGCCGGCGCCTGCCCCCAATGCAGTTACGGGCTCGCGGACATGGCGGGAAATGTCTGGGAGATGACGAACAGTCCCTTGCGAAGCTACCCCTTCGACCCCGCCGCCGAACCGGCCCTCGGCGCGGACGCCCTGTTCGTGATGCGCGGCGGTTCCTTCGCCGATGCCGCCAACAACGTGCGCGCCGCCGTGCGCGGCGCGGTGGACCCGGGCGTGCGCAATCCCGGCATCGGTTTCCGGCTGGTGCTTTCCCCGCCCTGAGCGCCAACTGCCGCCAAACCGGCCCACACGGGACAAACCCCGAATCTTCCAACCTCGCGCGTCGCCGGCTACTCGGCGGGCCAGCTTACCCGGATCGGCTCGCTGCCGTAGTAGTAAACGCCGGGCCGTTCATCGAGCGAATAGGCGAGATAGAAGTAGATCGTCTCGCCTTGCAGGCGGTACACCGAGCCGATCAGGGGGCCGACGGAAGGTTCGCGGTCGAAATGCCGCGTTCCCATGATCACCAGATCCTGAGCGTAGAGATCGGGTTTGAGCGCGCCGGCCGAAGGAATGTTTTCCGCGTCTTCGAGCGGATGAAAGTTGCCGTCGTCGTGGCGCGCGAACAGCGCGCCGCCTCCGGTCGAGGCGACCACGTGCAAGTTGCCGGGACGATGGGCGTGGGCGCGGTCTTTGACCACGGTGCCGTAGATCGTGATGCGGTCGAAGGATTCGAACCGCTCGACGAAATTCCGGCCGCCATCGCTGGTGGCGCCGCCGACGAAACTCGCCGAGGTCGGTTGGCCGTTGGTGGCGAGTCCTTCGCCGAGCAGGATGGGGCATTCTTCGGGACTGCCGTAGCGCATGGCGAGCGCGCAACGGTCGTCGATGGAAAGCACCGGGTCGCGCCGGCCATGGGACAAACGCGCGTTCATGAGCGCCGCGCGCACCGCGCTATGGCCGAAGCCCAGGGTGTGGCCGATCTCGTGGGCGGCGACATGATGAAAATGATGGTCGATGGTCTCGAACTGCTCCACGCGGTGCGCGTTGAAGACGATGTCGCTTTCGAGAATCGCGAAGGGATTCCACGAGGTCTGGGTCAGCGCGTCGGCGACGCTCGGGCCGCTGAACCAACTGTCGTCGCCGCAAAAGCTGTCGGCGAACGAGGCGGTGTTGACGCCGTTCTGGGTATTGCCTTGGCCGTTGCCGCAAACCTCGCGCTCTTCGTCGATCACCGCAAGACTGATATTGCCCGATGCGTCCATCCAGACCGTCAGCGAGCGGATGAAACTTTCGAAGAAGCTGAGTCCGTCGGGCTGCGTCCCCGGCAAGTGCGCGTAGTAGGTGTGACTGTTGTCGCGCAGCGGCGCGGGAAAACTCAGCTCGAACGCCCACGCCGGGCAGGGTGCGAGGCAACAGCCAAGTAGCAGGGCCGGTGAAGTCCATGGACCTTTCATAGTCCACAACCATACTCGATTTCTCCGTTCTTGCAACAATCGGCGCGAACAGCGGCGGCGATTCCCAATCTGGCCGGATGCGGGTGCGACCGTGCCCTCACCAAAACCGCTTTGCGGTTTTGACTCTCCCAAAGGGAGAGTATCCGGTTCCGCGACAACCGCTGGCGCGTGGATCACTCCCCCTTTGGCGGATTCGGTGGGGGACTCCCGCGCTCGGCTGATTGCCAAAATGCGAATTGCCGGCGAACCGCCGGGCGCTTCAGAAACGCGGCCGCCGGCCGGGGGCCCCGATTTTCGACGATCGCACGGACAGGCAATCCGACGGATCGGTCAGCATCGGCCGCAGGCAATTGCCGGCCCGGGACCGATAGCGGCAGAGAGCCGCATCCCCGCCCTCTTCCGGCGCGATCATGTCATCGTCCTGACTTCGGTCGTTGCGCACTCCGTCGATGGTTCCGGCCGCCGCCGCGCCGGCCGCCGGCGCGGCCGCCCCGGTCGCCAGCACAAACAGCAGTCCGCCCGCCCGCAAAAGGCTTTTCATGGTCATGTCTCCTACTCGTGTGTTGCCGGGGGAAAGGTATAGGTCAGGTTCCGCGAAAAGCCCCAATTCGCGGCGAAAACAATTCCACCGGGCCTCGTCCCCGCCGCAATGGTGGTAAATTGACGTTTTTCGGAAGGAATTGTTGACGGGGCGGGTCTTATGAAAACAAACAAGTGGTTGTGGGGGCTGGTTGCGGCAGTCTTGGCCCTGATGGCGGTGATTTTGTTCGCGCCGCCTTCGATACTGGACGAACTGGAATTTTCCGATAACGAAGAAACCTTGGCCCGCGGCGAATACCTGGTGGGCGCCGGAGGCTGCATCAGTTGCCATCGCGGCGTCGGGAACGAGGAAGCGTTCAGCGGCGGCCTCGGACTGGAGTCCGATTTCGGTGTTTTTTATGTGCCCAATATCACGCCCGATGCGGAAACCGGAATCGGCGGCTGGAGCGCCGGGGAGTTCGCGCGCGCCATGAGACATGGCCGAAGCCCGGCTGGCGGATTCTATTTCCCGTCGTTTCCGTACCGGTCCTACGCCGGCTTGACGGATGACGACGTGGTGGCGATGGGATCCTGGCTGATGACGCTGGCGCCGGTGCGTTTCGAAGCGCCGGCCCACGAGTTGCCCTGGTGGCTGGTTCGCCCGGCGATGGGCGGCTGGAACCGGCTGGCGGGCTTTTTCAGCCCGCCAGCGGAAGAGTTCGGCGACGAACGGGTCGAACGCGGCGCCTATCTGGCGCGCAGCCTCGGCCATTGCGGCGAATGCCATACGCCGCGCAACCGCTTGGGAATTCCCATCGGCGGCCGCGAATTCGCCGGCGCCGAACTCGGCGGGGACACGGTGGAAGCGATCGACGCGGCGGCGCTCGAGGAATGGACTTTCGACAATTTCGACTTGTTCCTGCTGATCGGGCTGAAACCCGACGGCGAATTCGTCGGCGGCGACATGAACGAGGTTATCGAATACAACACGAGCCGGCTCAGCGACGGGGACCGCGACGCCCTGGCGGCGTTTTTCACCCGCCACCGGCGGGAAGACTGATTTCTTCGCGCGAAATTTAGCGGGAACTGTAAAAGACGACTAGGCTTTTACGGAAACCGGCGGCCGGGCGGGCCGCCATCACAGGGAGGAAAACATGCCGACCGATACAGTTTTGCTGCAAACCATCGTCGCCACTTGCTTCGCCGCTTCGCTGATTCCGCAAGCCATGTGGCGCCGGCGCACCGGCGAATACGTCGGGTTCCAGAGCAACCTGGTGCTGCTTTACTTCGTGTTTCTGATGAGCTTCGTCGGCGGCGGGGTCGCCGCCAATTACGATGCCTGGGAGACCCTCGCGCGAACCGCGCTGATGGTCGCGGCCACCTTTTTGATCGGCTGGCTCGTCACTTTCGCCGCCTATTGGCGACGTTATCGAACGCGCCCCCGCAAGGGCGCTCCGCCGGTCCGGTCCTGAACGCGGAGATATTTTTCGTTGAAATTGCGCACTCCGCTCCGAACTCGCCTATGTTTATCCGGCAAGACTCAATTCAACCACATGGGAGATAGACACATGAGAGAACTTGACGAGCAGGAAATTGGCGCGGTCGGGGGCGGAAATGCGCTTGGCGGAGTGCCCGCGGGCTTGGGTTTTGGCGCGGTCGATCCGTTGACGGTGACCTTCGGGTCGCCATTGGATCACTGGTTCTACCAGTCGACGCTGTACAACGGGGCGAGCGACCCCAGTTAACCGCGTTGACGTCTGCGAGTGGGATTTCGCGCCGGCGCGAGCCGGCGCTTTTTTTTCGTCAGTCGTCCGCGCGATAGGTCTCGTGGCAGTTGCCGCAGGCGCCGCCGAGGGTGCGCACTGCGCCCAGCGTCGAAGCCATGTCGCCGCCGGAGGCTACGTCGGAAAACTCGTTGGCCGCGTCAATCAAAGCCTGGGCCTTGACCTGGATGTCGTCGAGATTGTCCCAGATCAGGTCGAGCGCCGCGGTTTCGACATCGTATTCGCGGGTGTCCATGGCGCCGAGCACTTCGGGGATCATCGGCGCGATGGCGGCGATGCGGCGGCCGTTCCGCTCGGCGAGTTCGGCGTCGAACGGCGCGCCCTGGGTCATGGCGATAATGGGGCCGATGTTGAAGCGCAGCATTTTGAACACCGCTTGCCGGTCGGTTGTCGCGCCGGCGGCCAGTTGTTCGGGCGTGGGTTCGTCCTGCGCCGACGCCACGTAAATCATGCCCGTAGCGACAAAACCCGCCAGCACTAGCAGAAACTTTTTCATTCTCGACAATCTCCTGTTCATGAATGGTTGAGCCCGCCCGACAAATGGCGCCGAAGCGGATGCGGAGAATATATAGCAAACACCGCGCCAATGTAAGCGTTGCCCGGCGGCGGTTCTCATTTTGGCCGAATGCGGGCGCAAGTGTGCCCTCACCAAAACCGCTCCGCGCTTGGCTGATCGCCAGAATGAGAATTGCCGGTTGCCCGGCGGGCGGCGCACGCCTCGCCCGCTTCAGGCGGCGACTTCCTTCCAGACGAACATGCGCGTGGCGAGCGCGAAGCCGATCGCGAACCAGACCGCCATGCCGATCAGGCTTGGCACGATCTGCGCCAGCGTCTCTCCGGCCACGGCGATGTCTCGCAATCCCGAAACGACGAAAGTGAGCGGCAGCACCTGGGCCAGCGGTTGGACGATGCCTGGCATCGCGTCGATGGGATAGAACACGCCCGAAAGCACGATCTGGGGAAAGATGACGATATTGCCGATGGCCATGATGGCCTGCTGGGTCTTGGCCATGCTGCCGATGCAGAAGCCGATGTTGAGGAACACGAGGCTGGCGATAACCGCCACGAGATAGAACTCGGCGAAGCTGCCGACGATGTTGACGTTGAGCACGAACAGCGCGAAGGCAAGCAGCACGGTCAACTGGATCAGCACGATGCCGAGCCGGGCCACGACGATGGCGGCGACGAAATCCCGCGGCATGATCGGCGTCACGAACAGCCGCTTCAGGATGCCCTTGCGCCTGAACTCGACCACGTTGTAGCCGGACCCGGCGACGCTCAACTGCATCAGCATCATGCCGAGCAGGCCGGGCAGCAGGAAGTCCAGATAGCTTTGGGACAGCGCCTGCACGTTTTCCACCTCGATCGAGAACATCGCTTCCTCGCCGCGAAAATCGCGCTCGATGGCCATCAGTTTCTGTTCGAGCATCGGCTCGACGAGAGGCAGTTGGTTGAATTGCGACGTGTCCGCGAGCAGACGCAGGCTCGCCGGCACTCCGCCCGCGGCCGCCGATTCGCTGAAGTCCGGCGGCACCACGAGCACGAGCATCTGGTCGCCGGTGATCAATTGCCCGCGCAACTCGTCCTCGGCGCCGGTGATCACGGTGAAGCTGAAGTCGTCCCGCAACATTTCCACCAGTTGCGCGGCCGCGGCGCTGTCCGACTGGTTCGCCACGCCGAGCGGAACCGGTTCGGCGCCGCCGCCGCGGATGAAGGCGAATATGCTCATGAAGACCACGGGGAAAAACAGGCTGAAGAAGATCGACTGCCGGTCGCGCAGGAAGATCTTCATGAAATCCTTCGCCAGGTGCCTTTGCAATTTGCTCAACATGATCGGTTCCCTGTCAGTCCCGCAAGGCGTGGCCGGTCAGGGCCAGGAAGACGTCTTCGATGTTGCCGTGCAAGGGCGCCGCGGGCGGCTCGGGGGCGTGTTTGAGGATCAGGCTCTCGGGCGTGTCCTCGGCGACGAGCCTGCCATGGTCCATGATGGCGATGCGGCCGCAGAGAAACTCGGCCTCTTCCATGTTGTGCGTGGTCAGCACGATGGTCATGCCGGCGTCGTTGAGCTCGGTCACCAGGTCCCACAGGCGGCGCTTGGCCTGGGGGTCGAGACCGGTGGTCGGCTCGTCGAGAAACAGGATCTTGGGCGTGTTGACCAGGGCGCAGGCGATGGAAAAGCGTTGTTTCTGGCCGCCGGAGAGATTCGCCGGCCGCGCCTTGGCTTTCTCGGTCAGGTGGACCTTGGCGAGCAATTCCATGGCGTCGATGTTGCGCCGGTACAGCGCGCCGAACAGGTCGAGCAATTCGATCAGGTTCAACTTGTCGAAATACTCGCTTTCCTGCAATTGCACGCCGATGACTTTCTTGACGCTGTAAGGATCCTTGGCAACGTCGATGCCGTCGACGAAAGCCGAGCCGCCGTCGATGTCGTTGAGTCCTTCGAGCATTTCCAGGGTGGTGGTCTTGCCGGCGCCGTTCGGTCCGAGAATGCCGTAGACCTCGCGCTCGAAAATCTCGAAGCTGACGCCGTCGACCGCGGCGAAGCTGCGCGACTTGTCCTTGAACGAGCGTGAATTGGCCCCTGGCAGCGGGTAGCGCTTGACCAGATCGATGGCCCTGATGATTGGCGTTCTTGTCATTGCTCCTGCCATTTTGTCGCAAATCCTTTGGGGGATTCCGTGAGGTTTTACATGCCACCCCTGGCGCGAGAATGTCGACTTCGATAACCCCCAGCCTCGACATCCTGTCGAGTCGCTCGTCCAGCCGCCAAGTTCAGCCTGGCGTCGTTCAGACTGCGCGCGAAGCCGCGCTTCGTTAACGCTTGTCTTGGCCCCTCGATAAACTGTGCTTCTTGTCGGCCGCGCCGACCGGGCCTGACCCCTTGATGTCAGCGCTCGCTCGTGTAACCCGGTCCATGCAGGATCCTCCCGGGCCGGTTGCCGGTATGAACGCCGTCCTCCACCACGATTTCGCCGTTGACGAGCACGAATTTCATGCCCACGGCGTATTGATGCGGGTCTTCGAAGGTGGCGAGATCGATGATCTCGTCGGCGTCGAACACCGCGATGTCGGCGAATAAGCCCTCGGCCAGCAGGCCGCGGTCGTGAATCGACAGGCGCTGGGCGGTGATGCTCGTCATCTTGCGGATGGCTTCCTCGAGCGTGATCACGCCGCGCTCGCGCACGTAATGCCCGAGCACCCGGGCGAAAGTGCCGTATTGCCGCGGATGCGGCGCGCCTTCGCCGAAGATGCCGATGGGGCCGTCCGAGCCGATGGCGGTGGCGGGGTGGCGCATGATGCGGTCGACGTCATCGGCGCCGATGGCGTGATACACCGCGGTGGCGCCGCCGTTGCGCAAAATGTCGAAAACGACTTCGGCCGCGTTCTCCGGCGTCGGGTCCATGCCCGCTTCGATGGTCAACTCGGCGAGGTTCTTGCCGGCCATGGCGGGATCCCAGCTATTGCGCGAGATGAAAACGTTGGCTGGGTCGCCCCCGCCGCGGTCGAAAAGAATGCGTTCGACCACTTCGTTCCTGATCGTCTGCCGCGTCTCATCGCTGTTGAGCCGCGCGATCAGCGCGTCGTTGCCGCCTTCCTGGGCCCATTGCGGAATCAGGGCGTTGATGCCGGTTTGCGAGGCGGTGTAAGGATACTGGTCGATCGTGACGTCGATGCCACGGGCCCGGGCTTCGTCCACCAGGCGCAGACTGTCCACCGAAGCGCCCCAGTTCGGCGCGCCGATAATCTTGTGGTGGGTGATCTGCACCGGAATGCCCGCTTCCTCGCCGATGCGGATCGTTTCGTTGATCGAATCGATCGTCTGCGAGGCTTCCTCGCGCATGTGCGAGATGTAAATGCCCTGGTAATCCGCCGCCACGCGCGAAAGTTCGATCACCTCTTCGGTGGAGGTGAAACTGCCGGGCACGTAGAACAGGCCGGTGGAGATGCCGAGCGCGCCTTCTTCCATGGCCTGGGCCACCATTTCCTTCATGCGCTCGAGTTCGGGCGCGGTGGCGTCGCGGTCCCCGGCGCCGATAACGATCGAGCGGATCGTGCCCTGGCCGACGAAAACCGCCCAGTTCGCGCTGATTTCCAGTTCCTCGATCTCGCGGTAATGCTCGGCGATGGGCCAGGGCGAGGAACCGTCGTTGCCTTCGGTCAAGGTGGTCACGCCTTGCAGCAGGGCGCTGTCGGCGGTGGGCACGTCGAAGATGCCGCGGATGGCGTGTGTGTGCGGGTCGATGAAGCCGGGGGCGACGACGAGCCCGGAGGCGTCGATAACCGTCGCGGCGGCGGCTTGGGAGAGGTCGCCGATGGCGGCGATGCGGTCGCCGCGAATGCCGACGTCGGCCTCGAACCAGGGGTTGCCGCTGCCGTTGACGATGCGGCCGCCGCGAATGAGGACGTCATAGTCCTGGGCGGTCGCGCCGCTGCCAAGCGCCAGCAAAACCAGTGCAACGAGTGGATTGAGAATATTCATGGCGGCACGAGATTCTGCGACTTCGCGCAGAATGACGGCAGCCGGAGCAACAAGTCGATCGAGAATATTCATGGCGGCCCTCTACCAGATAGTCACGCGGTCTTCCGGCGGCAGGTACAGATCGTCCTCCGGTCGCACGTCGAAAGCTTCGTACCAGGCGTCGAAATTGCGCACCACGCCGTTGACGCGGAACTCCGCGGGCGAATGCGGGTCCGAGCTCAGCCGCTGGATCAGGGCGTCGTCGCGATACTTGCGCTGCCAGACCTGGGCCCAGGCGAGAAAGAAGCGCTGGTCGCCGGTGAGGCCGTCGATGACCGGCGCCTCTTCGCCGCCGAGGGACATGCGCCAGGCGCGGTAAGCCAGCGACACGCCGCCGACATCGCCGATGTTCTCGCCAAGGGTGAATCTGCCGTCGACGAAATAACCCGGCAACGGCTCGAATTCGGCGTACTGGTCGGCGATGACCGTGGCCTGGTCTTCGAAGTTGGCGCGGTCCGCGTCGGTCCACCAGTTGCGCTGGATGCCGGCCCAGTCGGATTTCGAACCCTGGTCGTCGAATCCGTGGCCCATCTCATGGCCGATCACCGCGCCGATGCCGCCGTAGTTCACCGCCGGGTCCGCGGCCGGGTCGAAGAAGGGCGGCTGCAGAATGCCCGCGGGGAACACGATTTCGTTGAACGAGGAATTGTAATAGGCGTTCACCGTCTGCGGCGTCATGCCCCATTCCTCGCGGTCGGTGGGCTGGCCGATGCGTTCGATCTCATCCCGGTAGCGGAACTCGCGCACGTTGCGCGCATTGTCGA
Organism: Pseudomonadales bacterium; assembly: GCA_963664805.2. Taxonomy (GTDB): domain Bacteria; phylum Pseudomonadota; class Gammaproteobacteria; order Pseudomonadales; family Pseudohongiellaceae; genus UBA9145. Next base: position 2,831,427 of record OY761612.1, read on the forward strand.
ACAGTGAATCGCGCGTGATCTCGATGGCGGCAAGGTCTTCCCAGACATCGGGATAGGCGATCTTGGGCCGGAACGCCTCCAGCTTGAGATAAGCCTCTTCCTTGGTCAGCGGACCCATCCAGTCGTTCTGCTCGATGCTCTGGCGCAAGGCGGCGCGCAGGTTTTCCACCAGATCCTGCATCTGTTCTTTGGCCGACTCGGGGAAATGCCGCTCCACGTAAATCTGGCCGACAGCCTCGCCTAGGCCGCCGCGCGAGCCAACCCGGGCGACGCCGCGCTCCCAGCGTTCGCGCTGCTCGGGCACGCCGCGCAGCACGGTCGCATAGAAATGGAAGGACTCCTGGTCGATCTCCTCGGACAGCACCCCGGCGCTGTCGTTGATGAGCCGATAGCTCATGTAGCTCTTCCAGTCCTCAAGCGGAACGTCGTTCACCAGGGCGATGACCGGCGCCATCGTGCTCGGATAGTTCACGTTCAGGTCTTCGAGTCCGCTGATCCCGGCTGCCGCGAAATACGCTTCCCAGTCGAAGCCTGGATATTCGGCGACGAACTCGTCCCAGGCCATCGGGTTGTAGGTCAGATCGCGGTCGCGCCGCTGAGCCCGCGGCCACAGGTGCTCGGCGACCGCGGTTTCCAGCGCGAGGATGGACTCGGCCTTGGCGGCCGAGTCGGGAATTTCGGCGAAGTCGAGAATGCGGGCGATATGGGCGGTGAACTCCTCGCGCACGCGCCGGTATTCCTCGGTGTCGACGAGATAGTAGTCGCGGTCCGGCAGGCTCAGCGGCATCACCGTCAGCACGAGTTGATGCCGATCCGGGTCGCTGCGGTCGGCGCCGATGAAGAAAGCGAAGGGGCTCGCGGTGTTTTCGAGCTGGGCGCGGCCGAAAGCGCCGGTGAGCTGCTCCCTGTCCGCGATCGAATCGACCGCGGACAGACCCGGCAGCAGGGGGCCGATGCCAAGCTCGTTCAGCCTGCCGGTGTCCATGTAGCTCTGGAAGTAATCGTTGATCTTCTGCTCGATCGAGCCCTCGGCGGGCTCCATATCCGCGAGGTCTTCGATGATGCCGCGCACGCGCTCGTCGGAGCGGTCGGCAAGCACCGAAAACGAGCCGTAGTCGCTGCGGTCGGCCGGCAGCTCGAAACTGTCGAGCCAAAGGCCGTTGGCGAAACGGAAGAAATCGTCGCCGGGGCGCACTGAAGCATCCCGGCTGCTCAAGTCGATGCCGAAGGCGCCGAGTTCGGGCCCGGGAACGGATGAGGCGCCGGCTGCGGTCTCCGCGGGCGCCGATTCCGGCGCTGAAGCGGCGTCGCCGGGCACCGGGGCGGTTTCTTCCGCGCCACAAGCGGTGAGCAACAATGCCGGAAAAAGCAGCGGCAACAGACCGCCGCGCAAGTCGGTCGGAGTCGGGAAAGTCATGATCTCGCTCTGGATGAAAATTCAGGCGGCAGTATACCCAATTACAGGCGTGACCGGCTTGCATCCGCGCGGAGACATTCCACGATCAAATGGTAATCACGCCTTCGAGATAGGGCCGCGCCTGGCCGGCCATCAGCACGCGGTCGCCATCGAGGGCGCACCAGAGCTTGCCGCCGCGGCTGGAGACCTGGCGGGCGAACAATTCATTCTTGCCGAGGCGTTCGGCCCAGTAGGGAACGAGCACGCAATGGGCCGAGCCGGTCACCGGATCTTCGTCGATTCCCACGCCGGGGCCGAAAAACCGCGAAACGAAATCGCAATCTTCCCCCGGTGCGGTGACGATGAGGTTCGGATTGTCCAGCGCGGCGATCTTGCGGAAGTCCGGCCGCGCGGCGAGCACGGTCTGCTCCGAGTCGAGCACCGCCATGGCGTAACTCGATGCGAGAACGGCTTCGGGTTCGATGCGCGCGCCAGCTCCAGCCAGCGCGGCGGCGATGTCGCCGACCCCGGCCGGCGCCGGCGGCTGCGCCGGAAAGTCGAGCATCAGCATGTCGCCGTCGCGCATCACCGACAGTTGGCCGCCGCGAGTATGGAAAGCGACCTTGTCGCCGTCGAGACCAAGCCGATTGAACAACACCCAGGCGGAGGCAAGCGTGGCATGGCCGCATAGTGGCACTTCGACCGCCGGGGTAAACCAGCGCAATTCGTAATCGCCGTCGAAGCGCTGAACGAAGAACGCGGTCTCCGCAAGATTGTTTTCCATGGCGATGGCCTGCATCGTCGCCGCCGGCAGCCACTCGTCCAGGGGCACCACAGCCGCCGGATTCCCCCCGAACACACGGTCCGTGAAAGCGTCAACCTGGTAAATCCGCAGTTCCATTCAAAACCCGAAGCTGAAGCCGATTTCGAAGGTGGTGTCGCTGGTGTCGAAGAGGCCGATGTTGCTGTCCTGCTGCTGGTGGTAGAAATTGATGAGCAGGTCGCCGGGGGCGCCGCTGAACAACATGCCGCGGCGGTATTGCAGCAGCAGATAGCTGCGGTTGACCCAGCGCGGGGCGCCGGCGTCGAGCAGCGGGCTGTAACTGTCGCCGTCTTCGAGCCGGGTGTGGTTGATGACGGCGCGGAACAGGCCCTGGGGCAGCGGGTACTGCCAGTTGGCCGCGACTTGCCAGCCGCCGCGGTCGCCGCCGGGGCGGTCGAACTTGATCTTCCGGCTGTCGAGCAGCGCGGCTTCGATGCTGATATCGCCGAAACTCGCGGTTTCGTCGCCGAGCGGGCAGGCGAAACCGCCGCCGAGGCGTGTGTCGAAGGCGTTCAGCCAACTCTGGTTGTGGAAAAGCTGGTATTGGGCCGAGGCGTCGAAGAAGGGGCGGCAGGTGAACAGCGGGGAGATACGGTAACGCGCCTGGACATCGGCGGCGGTGAACAACGCCGAACCGCCGAAAGCGAGGCTGCGGACGCCGCTGTCGATCTGCCAGCTATGCGCGCGGCGCGGGCGCAGGTAACTGTAGCGGCCGTCGAGTTGGAGCAGGTCGGTGCTGCGGTCGTCGCTGACGCGGCCCTGGATTTCGGCGGTGTAATTGTGCTCGTGACCGGGTTCGAGCCTGCGGTGGTTCGCCGACAGTCCAAGATTGGCGTAAGGCCCGCTCATCGCTTCGAACTCTTCCCCCAGCGCGAGCAGCACGTTTTCGCCGGCGATGGTCAAGGTAACTTGGCCCGGGTCCGGGGCGCCGTTGAGGTTGCTGTCGTAGCCGAGCAGGAAGTCGCCGCGAAAGGAAGTGTCGCGGGTCAGTCCGCGCCATTCTTCCTGCCGGAGTTCAAGCGCGGACAGCAGGTTGGCTGGCACGTCGGGACGTTGCAGGACCCGCTCGTTGAGCTCGATGGCGGGAAACAACTGGCCCTGGCTGAATAGCGCTTCGGCGTAGTCGATCTGGGCCGCGCCGTTATCGGGGTCGAGCAACAGCGCGCGTTCGAGCGCTTCGACGGCTTCCAGCAGCAGGCCGCCGTTGAGCCAGGCGGCGCCGATCAGGGCGAAATACTCGCCCGATTCAAGACACAAGGGCAGGAAACCGTTGAGTTCGCCGGCGACTTGCAGCCACTCGGCCTGGCCGCGGGTTTCCTGGCCGGCGAAATACGGGCTGAGGTCGGGGCATTCCTGGGCGAGGGTGGGAGACGGCCGGAAAATAGCCAGCGCAAGCGTCAGCGCGGCCGGGAAACGAATCATTTCGGCCTTCCATGAAGCATCGGAAGATTTATTATCGACAAGAAAACCGTTTCCCGAACCAGGACACTGAACAATTATCTTGAATCCGATCAAAGCGGGCAAATTTCCGCGCCAAAAAACGTGTCGGGAGGGGGAGTATTCCAGGCTCCGCGCAACGGCCCACTCCCCCTCTGGGGGAGTCAAAACCGCGCAGCGGTTTTGGTGGGGGAACTAACCCGCAGCCTCCCATCCAGCCGGCAAATTTCAGAAACGGCCGCCGCGAATCAGTTTCAGGCCACGGTCTTCCGGGAGTTTGCCGGTGCTCGGCGGTGCGAACAGATGGTGCGGTTTGCGCAGGCCGCTGAGCAGGAAGTGGCCTTGGGATTCGAGTTTTTCGTCTTTCAGTTGCTCTTCATTCAATTTCTTGGCCGCGTTGCCGCCGATCAGGATCGGGTGGGCGAGGTCGGCGGTCAGTTCCTGGATGCGGAACACAATGGTTACCGTGTCGCCGAGCAGGACGTGGCCGCGGCGATGCGCCGGGCCGACCGAGCCGATTAATACCGAACCCTGTTCGATGCCGATGCCGAGCGCCAGCGGCTCAAGGCCGGCGGGCGAGTCTTCCGGCAGCATCTCGGCGATTTCGATTTCCTGCATCTCGCGGGCCGCCCGCAAGGCGCGCGCGGCGGCGTTGCCGTTGCGGGTGTCCCAGACCGCGATCAGGCCGTCGCCCTTGAATTCATGCACGCGGCCGCCGCATTCTTCGACGATGCGCGTGGCGCGGGTGAAGAAGAAATGCAGCACCGCGGCGGACTCCTCGGGCGGGCGCGACTCGCCGAAGGCCGCGAAATTGCGCAGGTCGGCGCAAAGCAGGGTCATATCCGCGCGCCGGGCGTCGATGCTCGAACTCGGCAGGCTGTAGGCGATCTCGCGGGCGATCTCGTTCGGGAGATAACTCGTCAGATTGCCGAACACGCGGCCGCGCTCGGCGCGCACCCGGCCGTATTCGAGCAGCAGCAGCGATCCCGCCGCCAGCGGACTGTAAAGCGCCGGGAACAGCCAGCCGAGCCAAACGCCCTGGCCTTGCAGCAACTGTATATGCAGCCCCAGCATGGCCACCGGCAAGAGTACGCCGGCCGCCGGCAGGGCAACGGCCGACCAGCGGTTGCGGCCCTTGGCGAGCAGGAACAGCACGGCCGCGGCCGCGGCGCTCAGCAGGCCGAGCAGCAGACCGTCGGCGGCGGGCGTGTGGGGAATGGCGCCGTCGAGCAGGCTGGCGAGGATGCGCGCCTGGAGTTCGACTCCCGGCGCGACGCCGGCATACGGTGTCGGCACGACATCGCCGCCCACGCTGAAAGCGGTGACGCCCAGCAGCGCCCAGGTGTTGTCGAACCAGGCTGGGTCGAAATCGCCGTTGAGTATGTCGACGGCGGGAATCGCGCGGAAAGCGGACGGGTCGCTGGCGTAGGAAATCCGCAGATTGCCTTCGCTGTCGAGGGGAATTTCAAGATCGGGATAGGCGACCAGCCGCAGGTACTGGTCCGGGCCGAACAGGCCGCCGCCTTCGATCAGGGTCGCCGACCAGTTGTCGGCCTGCACCGCGGTCAGCCAGGCGGACAGCGCCAGCGCCGGATAGCCTTCGCCTTCGACGCAGATCGCGGCGGGCGTCTTGCGCACGGCGCCGTCGCTCGATACCAGCGGCGCGATATGCCCTTTCGGAATGCCCGCGAAAGCGGCGTCGGTGGCAAGAAATCGGTCGGTCTGCGGTAGGCCCGCGCCGCATTGCAGGCCGGCGAGCGGATGCGTGAGGAAACCGGTTCGCACCGGCTCCCGGGATTGCAGCACCGGCAACTGCGCCAGCACCGCGCCGCGGCTGGCCGCGAGCGCCGCGGCCAGCGCTTCGTCGCCCGGTCGCGGTTCGGCATAGACGATATCGTGCAATTGCAATTGCGCGCCGGCTTCGTCTATCGCCGTGACCAGGCGCGCCAGGGTTTCGCGCGGCCAGGGCCAGGGGCCGACTTCGGCCAGACTGGTCTCGTCGATGGTCACCAGGGTGATGCGCTGTTCTTCGGCGGGATCGGCGTACAACGTCCAGCCCAGCGCGCCGAGACGCTCTTCCAGCGTCACCATGGCCGGGCGCAGGCCCGCGTATAGCGCGACCGCAAGCACGGCCGCCAGCGCCAGCATGGCCAGTCTCGCCCAGGCGGGCGTCAGGCGCAGCAGGGCTGCGACGGGATTCCTGTTTCGCATCCCGGCCATGGTCAACGGGCGTCCCACAAGGTCAGGCCCGAGACGCGCCCTTGTTCGAGCAGTTTCAGGAAGCGGTAGCCGGCTTCGCTGCCGTCGAGCGTAACGGCGCCGCTGACCTGCTGGCCGTTGTCGTTCATGCGGAAGAAGCCGCCGTTATAGACGCGGCCGTCGGCGCTGAACAGCACCGTTCCGGTCAGGTCGTGGTTCAGCGTGAGTCCGGTGCTGAACACGTTGCGTTCGAAATTGATCGAAAGTTCGCCATCGCTGACTTGCATGGCGACGGTGTTGCCGCCGTTTTCGTAGAAGGCCTGGGCGGCGGCGAGATCGAAATCCACCGTGCCGAGGCCGGCGTTGACGTTGCCGCCCTCCGGGTCGGGCCGGAACAGGGCGTATTCGAGGTTGCCGACCGCAACCGCCCTGCCTTCGCTCGCCACTTCGTAAGCGTAAGTGATGCGTTCGAGATCGCCCTTGCCCGCGCCCCAGCGGCCCCAGACCATTTGCCGCTTTTCATTTTCCGTTTCCCCGAAGGGAACTTCGGGAGTGAAATCCGGTTCGGGCGCGGGCGCGGGTTCCGGCGCGGGGTCGGGCGCCGGGTTGGGCGAGGGACCGGAATCGGGCTTTTCCGCGCTCAGATTCGCCAGACTGGCGGAAACGCGGTCACCGGCCGTGCCTTCGAGATAGGCCTCGTTGGCGCCGGAAATCTCTTCTTCGGCTTCGGTGGCTTCTTCGACGGCGCCGTTGACGTCTTCGCGCAAGGCGTCCGGATTGGTTTCATGCACCGCCGGCAAGACTTCGGGAGCTGGCGAGCCAATATCGAAACCGAGCATCTGCTCGCTGTCGCCGCTGAGTTCGACCGCGTTGACGGCGCAGGGCCCGAAGGCTTCCGCCGTGCATTCCGGGGAATAGGGCGCCAGCACGATGGTGCCTTCGTTGACGAGGGCGCGCACCGAGTCCTGCGTGGCGCTGACGACGAAATCGGTGCCGCGCACGCCGATCGCCGCGATCGGCGTATTGAGGCGGAATCGCTCCCGCGCCGTGCTCGCGGCATCGCCCGAAATCGAACGGGTAACGCCTTCTTCGAGGCTGAATTTCACCATGGACCGCGAGGGATTCGCGCGATCGTATTCGTACCGCACGATTTCCAGGCGGCTGTCCGGGCGCACGCTGACCAGGGCGTTGTCGATAAAGCGGATATGGACGTGGCCGTTGGGTTCGGTCTGCACGAAATCGCCGGCGCCGACTTGCGTTCCGATGGAGATGCGGCGGCGTTCTTCGCCGGGCGTGTCGAGCCAGGCGCCGCCGAGCACCATGCTCACCTGTCCCGCGGCCGGTTCCGGCCCGCCGGCGGGAGAAACCGCGGCGGGTTCCAGCGCGAAGGCTTGAAACTGCCAGCCGAGGGCGGCCAGCAACAAGGGAAAGACTTGTGCGCGGATACGAATGTTCATCACTCAACCTGCTTCCGAAATGGCCGATTCAACCGCTTGCGAACCCTCGACATGAAGAAAACTAGCGCGAGTGTCGATAAATTGACGTGACCGGAGTCACAAAACGGCGGGATTGCCGTTTTGGACGGCGCGAAGCGCCGCCCCTCGGGGGAGGGGGCATGGACGCCCCCGAGTCACAAAACGGCGGGATTGCCGTTTTGGACGGCGCGAAGCGCCGCTTTTGCAAGCCTGAACGGCTCGACAGGATGCCGGGACAAGGCCCGGTCGAAGCCGATGGATTCGCGCCAGGGACGGCATACGTGGCCTAATACATTCCACAAACAATTTGGACATCCAAATTATATGCAGGTCACCCCCGAACTGTTAAGCAGATTCCCCCTGCTCAAGCCGCTGCCGCACGAAGCTTTGGAGCAACTCGCGCCGCACGCCGAACTGGTCCGCTATGCGCGCAGGGCGGTGGCGCTGGAGGCGGGGGTGCGCGAGGGGAAGGTCTGCTTTCTCTTCGAAGGCCGCCTGCAAGGCGTTGGCTTCACCATAGACGGTCGCGAAGTTGGACTCTATTTCGTCGAACCTGGCGACTTCTGCGGCGAACTAGCGCTATTTGACGATAATCCGCAACCCGAGTTCGTGATCGCCACGACCGCGGCCTCAGTCGTGTTCGTCGCGCGCAATCCCTTGCGCGAAGTCATGTTGCGGAACGGTTTGGTGAGCAACATCGTCGGCCGCAAGCTCGCCGAACGGGTGCGTCAAATGACGGTGCAACGCACGCTGCTCGGCCTGAGCAATATTCCCCAGCGGGTGTGCGGCCAGTTGTATCTCCTCATCAACGAAGCCCGGCGCAAGGACGACAGCGGTGAAATCGTCAATCCGCCCACGCACAAGGAAATCGCGATCATGCTCAATCTCAGCCGGGAAACCGTGACCCGCGTGTTCCAGGCGCTGCAATCCCGCCGCATCATCCGCCGCGACGGCCCCGGCCGCCTGATCGTAGCCGACCTCGCATCCCTGCGCCACTTCGCCGAAGGCGGGGAGGAGCTTTAGGGCATGTGCAGCATGAGTTGCCGGCTGCCGGGCGGGGGTGCGGCGGGCGCGGGAGGATGAGGCCCGGGCGGCGCAGCCGACAAAGAGCAACACTCTTTGAGAGGTGAAGACAAGCGTTTACGAAGCGCAGCTTCGTGCGCAGTCTGAACGACGCCAAGCTGAGCTTGGCGGCTGGACGAACGACTTGCCGTGGATGGCAAGGCTGGGGGTGGTAGAAGCCGGCGGAGTCGCGCCATGGATGGCATGAAGAATCTCGCGGAATCCCGGAAAAGATTCTGCGACTCCGCTTCGCTGCGCGCGGAATGACGGAGGCGGGGCGCTTCGCTGCGCGCGGAATGACAATTGGGGCAATTGGCGTATGATGGATTTTCGCCGATAAGTTGAAATGGGTGGTTTCGCCCTCATCTAACGCGAACTCGGGGAAGAGCAAGCATCATCCATGAATCGAATCGACTCGAAAAGCAGGTTTCCGGAACTGGCCGCGGCCTTGCGCGACGTGCGCCATTATTTCGGCTTCGCGGGGCTGTTCAGCGCCGCGGTCAACCTGCTGATGCTGACGCCGATCATCTACATGTTGCAAGTCTACGACCGGGTCGTGTCCAGCGGCAGCGTGCCCACCTTGACCATGCTGACGATTCTCATGGTCTGTCTGCTGCTTGCGCTGGGCGGTTTCGAATGGGTGCGCTCGATGGTCATGATCGGCGCGAGCAACCGGCTCGAACAGCGGCTGCGGCAGCGCATATCGGAAGCCACCTTCAATCGGGCGCTGTTGTCCGGGGGCATGACCACGAGCGCCCAGCCCATGAACGACCTGTCGCAATTGCGCCAGTACCTGACCGGCACCAGCCTGTTCGCCTTCTTCGACGCGCCCTGGGTGCCCATCTACCTGTTCGTGATGTATCTGTTCCACCCCTGGTTCGCCCTCTGCGGCGTCTTCGCCGTGATCGTCATGCTGACGCTGGCCCTGGCCAACGAGAAGACCACGAGCCGGAAATTGCAGGACGCCAACGCGCTCAACAGCAGCGTCAACAACCAATTGACCGGCAGCTTGCGCAACGCCGAAGTAATCGCCGCCATGGGCATGGGCAACGATATACGCGCGCGGCAGGAAGACGGCTCGGAGCGCATACTCGACCTGCAAACCACCGCCAGCCGCCAGGCCGGCGTGTTCACGAGCATGTCGAAATCCTTCCGCCTGGTGATGCAGTCGCTGACCCTGGGGCTGGGCGCGCTACTGGCCTTGCAGCAGGAAATCTCTCCCGGCATGATGATCGCCGGTTCGCTCCTGCTCGGCCGGGCGCTGGCGCCGATCGACCTGCTCGTCGCCACCTGGCGCGGCTTCAGCGTGGCGCGGGCGCAATACAACCGCCTCGGCGAATTGCTCGAACAACTGCCGCCGCGGCCGCTTCCCATGCCCCTGCCCGACCCGCGCGGCCAACTTTCCGTGGAAGGCCTGTTCGTATTACCTCCCGCCTCCCAGACCTTTGTCGTGCGCAACGCGAATTTCGAACTGGCCCCGGGCGAAGCGCTCGGCATCGTCGGCCCGAGCGCTTCGGGCAAATCGAGCCTGGCGCGGGCGATCCTCGGCGTCTGGCCTTCGGCGCGGGGCGCCGTGCGGCTCGACGGCGCCGAGATCTTCACCTGGGACCGGGACCAGCTCGGCAGGCATCTCGGCTATCTCCCTCAGGACATCGAATTATTCGACGGCAGCATCGCCGACAACATCTGCCGCTTCGGCCGGCAGGATTCCGACGCCATCGTCGCCGCGGCCCAACTGGCCGGAGTACATGAACTGATCCTGGAACTGCCCCAGGGTTACAACACCATGATCGGCGGCAGCGGCGGCGTGCTTTCGGGCGGCCAGCGCCAGCGCATCGGCCTGGCCCGGGCGGTATACGGCAATCCCTGCCTGATCGTGCTCGACGAGCCCAATTCCAATCTCGACGACCAGGGCGAAAAGGAACTCGTTGAAGCGCTGGAGCGGATCAAGCGGGAAGGCAGCACGATCATCGTCATCAGTCATCGCACCATGGTGCTGCAAAGCATGGACAAGATGCTGGTGCTCAAGGAAGGCGCGCCGATCAACTACGGTCCGCGCAGCCAGGTCCTCGCCGCCCTCATGAAGCCGGCGGCCAAGCTGCCGCAATCCGCGGCAAGGTGATCCCGAAATGAAACGAGTCGAACTGCTGTCGGCCCAGGATTTGCAAGAGCAACCGAAAGCGAACACCAGCATCAAGACTCCGGTGCGCATCGGCCTTGCCATATTCGCGCTGGTGTTCGGCGTGTTCGGCGGCTGGGCGGCGTTCGCGCCGATCGACGGCGCGGCCTACGCGCCGGGCGAGGTGACGGTCGAATCCCAGAACAAGAGCGTGCAGCATCTGGAAGGCGGCATCATCGCCGAAATCCTCGTTGGCAACGGCGACCTGGTGGAGCCGGGACAGCCGCTGATCCATCTCGACCGGACCCAGCCCCAGGCGCAACTCGACGTCGCGCGCACCCAATACATGGCCAATCTCGTGCGCGAAGCGCGTCTCATCGCCCAGCGCGAACGCGCCGGGGGCATTTCCTGGCCGGCGGTTCTGGACCGGAACGACCCGGCAACCCGGGAAGAGATCGACGCGCAGTCCTATATCTTCGAAACGCGCAAGACGGCGCTCGAAGGCAATGTCGAAGTGCTCGAACAACGCATCGGCCAACTTGAGAACCGCATCGTCGGCATGGAGGCGGCGCGCGCGAGCAGGTTGTTGCTCGCGGAATCCTACGAGGACGAATTGGAAGATACGAGAGAATTGCTGGAACAGGGCTTCTCCGACCGCATCAGGCTGCGCGATCTGGAAAGAAACTTCGCCAACTCCAGCGGCGAGGCCGCGGAACTGGACGCCAACATCGCTTCCACCGAGGTGCAGATCGGCGAAACGATTCTGCAGATCCAGCAAGTGGAAAAGGACTCCGCCAACGAGGTCGCGGCGGAACTCGCGGAAACGCGCACCAATCTGAACGATCTCCAGGAACGCATCATCGCGCTGGAAGACGTCGTTGCGCGGACGGTGATCCGGGCGCCCGACGGCGGCTACGTCACCGGCATGCAGACCCACACCGTGGGCGGGGTCATCAGCCCCGGAATGATTATCGCCGACATCGTGCCGGAGGATGACGAACTCGTCATCGAGGCCCAGGTTTCGCCGAACGACATCGACCGGGTGGCGCTGAACCAGAACGCCAACATCCGCTTTTCCGCCTTCGGCAGCATGACGCCGACGATCTACGGCGAAGTGACCAATCTTTCGGCGGACAGTTTCCAGGATCCGAACACCGGCCTGTCGTACTTCACCGCCGAAATCATGGTGACTCCCGAAGGCATGGACGATCTCGGCGACCTCGTGCTGATGCCCGGCATGCCCGCCGAAGTGTTCATCACCACCGGCGAGCGCACCTTCCTGCAATACCTGTTCAAGCCTTTTTCGGACGCGGTCGCCCGCAGCTTCCGGGAAGACTGATTTCTACCATTCCCCAATCGCGAATCCGCCGCCATGATGAGAGCCATTTGCATCTGCCTGCTGCTTGCCGCAAGCGCCGCGCGCGCCGCCGAAGACAATCGGCCGGCTGCGGGCGAAACCCTGGAGGACTTCTTCAATGCGGCCATCGAATACAGTCCCAGGCTGCGAACGGCCGAAGAAGGCCTGAATGTCGTTCAAGCGCGCAAGCGCATGGCTACGGGCAATTTGCTGCCGCAGCTCAGCGCCGCGAGCAGCATCACCGAGAACCGCCGCGAAAGCATCGACCCGATCTTCCGGTTCGCGACCTTGCAGGAGTTCGATGGCGAGCGAAACTATCTGCGGCTGTCGCAAACCCTGTTCAACTGGCAGGCGATTTCGGCGCGCAGGCAGGCTGGCCTGACCGAAGACCAGGCCGAGGCCGAGTACCTTTATGAAGTGGCCTATCTGCTGACCGACGTGGCCGAGCGCTATTTCAACGTGTTGCAGGCCCAGGACGCGCTGGAATCGATCGCCGCCGAAATCGAGGCGGTATCGAACCAGCTCGCCCAGGTCGAAAGCATGTACGAGCTTCAGCTTGCGCAGGTCACCGACCTGTATCGAGCCCGGGCGGAGATGACGAACGTCGAAGCCGAGCGGTTGAACCTTGAACGCGACCTGGCGCTGGCGCACGAAGCCTTGCGGGCGATTTCCGGGCTTGAACCGGGATTGCTGCATACGCTGCGCGACGATGTGGAAGTGCCGGATATGCGGGAAGACGTCGAATACTGGGTCGAACTCGCGCTGGGAAACAATCAGCAGATCCAGGCGAGCCGGTACGCCGAGCGCGTCGCCAACGAACGCATTTCGGAACGCATGGGCGCCTACTTTCCACAAGTCTCGCTGGTCGCGATTCGCCAGAATACCAACGTGGGTTTCGACAATGTGCCGATCGAACAGGCCGATATCACTTACGTTGGCCTGGACGTAACCATACCGCTGTATTCGGGCGGCACGCGCACCGCCCAGGTGCGGGAGGCGCGCAGCCAGCATCGCATCGCCGAACACGAATTGCGCAGGGTCGAACTGGAGGCGCGGGAAATCGTGCGGTCGTCCTATTTGCAGGCGTCCGCCGGCGAAACTCTGATCGAGGCCGCCGAGCGCGTGGTCGACTCCACCGAAATCACGGCAACCGCCATGCAACAGGGACTGGAGCTTGGCACCGTCACCACGGTCGACGTGTTCCTCGCCTTGCGCGACCGGTTCCGCGCCCAGCGCGACCTGCAACGCGCCCGCTACGACCAGATCAAGGCGATGCTTGTACTGCGGCGGGAAGCTGGTACGCTGGAAGCGGAAGACCTGCTTGAAGTGGGAGAATGGCTGGAACAGCCCTAGGCGCTCCGGATCGAGTCGGAAAAACCAGTACCGTGCTGAATTTGCAACGCATCACTTCCGAGTACGTTGCCACCGAAGACCGCTTTCGCCTCAGCGGGATTACGGACAAGGGCGGCGAGGTTTCCTATTGGGTCACGCAGCGGCTGTTGTTGCGACTGCTCAATTTCCTGCTCGACTGGCTCGAAACGCACCGCGAGGAACTCGAACGGCAGGCCGCGACGGACATGCTTGGGCCGGTTGTGACCAAGGCCGCGAAGCGCTCCGCGCCGACTGGCGGAAAAGTTTCCGGCGAGGTCGCGGGGGACGAAGAGGCGGACGAAAAGAAAACCGGGTCCGCAACCGGTGAAACCGCGGAAGAAGACAAGGCCGCAACCGCCGAATTGCTGTTCGAAGCCGACATCCGCATCTCGGCCGCCCGCATCACCGTTGTGTTCAAGCCCAGGGAAAGCGAGCACTCGCAACTGTCCCTGCAACTCGACGAAGCTTGGCAGTGGGTCGCCATCTTGCATACCTTGTGGCGGCGGGCCGAATGGAATCTTTCGGCCTGGCCCGATTGGGTCGAAGAGGTGAAGGCCCCGCACCCCTCGAAATCGGTGGGCTATCTGCATTGAGCGCGGTCAGGCCGGCGCGAAATAGCCGGCGATGATTTCCCGCACGACCTCCGGCAGCGGCCGGCGCAACTGCTTCTCTTCGTAACGATACAGGCCTTCGGCGTAGATCACTCCGGACGGGAGCGAAAACGACCGGCTCCGGTTCAGCGCGGTGACGTAGTCGGGATAACTGTTCTGGCTGTTCTGGCTCGCGTAGACCGCCATCACCTCGTGCTTGCGCTCCATCTGCGCGGTGATGTCGATGAGCACGTTGATCGGATTGAGCGCGGTGATCTCGTAGGACAGCGCCCGCGGTTTCGCCTCGCCGGCCTCAAGCGAACGCATGGCGGCCCAGGCGAGCAAGCCGGTCGCGCGATGGTCGGGATGGATTTCAAGCGGGCCGGGAAAGAACACCGCGGCGGGCTGCAGCTTGCGGATGGCGGCGGCGAACAATTTGGTTCGCTCGGCATCGACTCTCAGGCCGCGGTCGGGTTCGCCCCAGCATTCCAGGCCGCGCAACCCGAGCAGTTCGGCGGCGCGCTCGGCTTCCCCGCGCCGGCGGTCGATCAGGCCACCGCCTTCCCCGCGCTCTTCGCCGCCTTGGGCGCCGTCGGTCACGACGATGACATGGGTTTCGATTCCTTCGTCGAGGGCCTTCAACAGACAGCCGCCCACGCCAAAAGTCTCGTCGTCGGCATGCGGCGCGAATACGAGCCAGGGACCGGGCGGCAAAGGCGCGGTGTCATAGGGAATCAGCTTGTGTTCGGGGCAGGGCAGCATGGACTCTCCGGCGGCGGGTCGGCTGTTGCCGTGCGACCCGCCGGCGCGCGGCGAAAAGAGCTTGTTGAATAACCCCCGCATTGAAAATCGTCCCGCCCGGCTATTTTCGCTGAAAATTGCGCAATCCCGAAAGTACCGGACTATTGTAATGCGCATCGGAAGCGGATTGCCGCCTGCGCGGGTTTTTTCTTGAGATTCTTGGAGGAATCATGGAAGCCTACGATATACTGACCTCAGTCAAGCAGTTGGAAGAGGCCGGTATGGAACGGAGCCAGTCCGAAGCCGTCGCCCGCGTCATTCAAGCCGCGGTGGCCCCGTTGGCCAAGGATGTCGACTTGAAAGCCCAGAGCGAGGACATGGACGCCCTGAAGGAGGACATGGAAGCCGTGAAGGGGGACATGGTGGCGCTAAAGCTCGATGTGACCGCATTGCGGGGCGAAATGAAAGAATCCGTGGCCGAATTGAAAGGCGACATTGCGAAGATGGACGGCAGGATTCAAATCGAAGTCAACAAAATGGGTATAAACCTCACATGGCGATTGGCCACTCCGGTGTTCCTCATTAACGGACTTTTCTTCGCGTTCGGGCGAACACTTTGACAACCCGACGGCGGTCGCCCGCGGAATTTCGCGCGTGTTGAGTCTGATCGGCCAATGGGTGATGACGCCCGCATGGAATTACCGGTTGTTTCGGAATTTCGCGCGGCAGGATTTCCTCGGGCAATTCAGCGCCGCGGCCGCCGGCGCGTTCTGGCTGTTCATCACGCCGGTCATTCACATCCTCATCTATTCCTTCGTTTTCAGTTACGTGTTCCGGCTGCGCGAGGTGGCCGATTTCGGCCAGACCCAGTTCGTGATTTTCCTCATGATCGGCTACCTGCCCTGGTTCGCCTGCGCCGAAGCCGTGAGCAAATCGACCAACATGTTGCTCGAGAAAGCGCCGTTGATCACCAAGGTCGTGTTTCCGGTGCAAATCATCCCGGTGGTGGGCACCCTGGTGCCCTATCTGACCCATGGCATCGGCTTCGGCCTGTTGTTGCTCTACATGGCCGTCACCGGACATTTGTCCTGGCCCTGGCTGCTTCTGCCGTTCGTTTTCGCGCTGCAATTCCTGTTCACCATGGGCCTGGTCGCGGTGCTGTCGGCGCTTTGCGTGTTCCTGCGCGACTTGCAGCAGATCGTTTCGCTCGGCGTAACGCTGTGGTTCTTCCTCACGCCGATCATCTATCCGATCGCCATGATCGAAAACGAGACCTTGCGCGCGCTTTACCTGTTCAACCCCATGCACAGCTTCATCAACCTGTATCGGGAAATCATCCTGCTCGGCGGCTTTTCGCAGTTGCAACTCGGTATCGCCGCCGGCTCGGCGCTGATTTCCTGGCTGCTCGGCGGCTGGCTGTTCATGCGCATCCGGCACGCTTTCGGGGACGTGCTGTAGCCATGACCGATCTGCATCCCCGTATCGCCGTCAGCAATCTGAACAAGGAGTTCCGGATTTACGAGCGGCCCCAGGACCGGCTCGCGGAACTGATCCTGCGGCGGCCGCGGCATCGGCTGTTCCACGTGCTGAACGATATTTCCTTCGCCGTTGCCAACGGCCAGAGTCTCGGCATCGTCGGCGACAACGGCGCCGGCAAGTCGACCTTGCTCAAATTGCTCGTCGGCACCTTGCGGCCGACTTCGGGCCGGGTCGAGACCGACGGCAAGGTGGCGGCGCTGCTCGAACTCGGAGCCGGCTTCCACCGCGATTTCAGCGGTCGCAAGAACATCTGGCTCAACGCCTCGCTGCTCGGCATTCCGGACGGGGACATCCGCGAACTCGAAAGCGAGATCATCGCGTTTTCCGAACTCGGCTATTTCATCGACCGCCCGGTGCGGACCTATTCGTCGGGCATGTTCGTGCGGCTGGCCTTCTCCATCGCCACCATGGTGCGGCCCGACATCCTCGTGATCGACGAGGCGCTTTCCGTGGGCGACATGGCCTTCCAGCGCAAATGCGTGCAACGCATGCAGGACTTCCGCAAGCAGCGCAAGACCATGGTCTTCTGCAGCCATTCGATGTTCCATGTGCAGGAGTTGTGCGACAACGCGATCTGGCTCGACAAGGGCAGCATCCGCGAGCTCGGCGCGAGCGAAAAGGTGGTCGGGCACTACGAGGAATATTGCACCCACAAGAAGTCCTACAACACGATCCGCAACGACCTGCCCGGGGAATTGGAACAGCAATCCGAAACCGCCGAGGTGCAGGATTGCCGCATCAACTCGCTTGCGGTCAGGGATCTCGACGGCAACGCGCTTTCCTCGCTCAAGGCCTTGCAGGACGTGGTGCTGGAAATGGAAGTCGAGGTGCTGCGCGACGGGGTCGAGGGCAATTTCGGCTTCGCCTTCATGAAATCCGCCGAGGAGCCGGTGGCTTCCTTCCTCACCATCGACGCGGAAGGCGTCGAGACCGGGCCTTTCCGCAAGGGCGAAGTCGTTATCGTCGCCTTGACCGTGCGCAATCTGGCGATGCGCGTCGGCGGCTATTACGTCGTCGGCGGGCTTTCGGACGATACCGGCCTGCTCTGGTACGAGACGCGCTTCAGCAAGTTGCTGACGGTCGAAGCCAACAAGGGCGTCGGGCCCTTCGTCATGCCTTCCGAATGGTCGGTGTGCAAGAAGAGTTGATTTGGGGCGGCAAGTCCACCCCCACCAAAAGGGAAGTATCCGCGGTGATCGGGAACGTTTGCTCCCCCCTTTGGGGGAGTCGAATCTGCTCCGCAGATTCGGAGGGGGCTTTCCGAATCTGGCTGATGGCCATACCGGGAACCGCGGAATCGTCAGCGGAACAGCAGGTCGCGTTCGGCGACGCGGGGCGGGGCGGTGTCGGGCAGCGCGCCATACGGGTCGATGTGGTGGACGATGGGCGGATTGGCATAGCCGCGCACTTCGAGGATCTCCATGTAGCCGCGGGTGACCGGGTCAGGATTGTAGAATTCGTCTTCGGCTTCGAGCCGTTCGATTTCCGCCGCGCTCAACTCCACCCTTGGATAGACGAACAGCGTATAGATGTTCGAGGTGTTGGTGCCGACCCAGGGCGCGAGTTCCCGCAGATCCTCGAAAGGCACGATCTCGCCGATCTCGGCCATGTTGTCGATGTCTTCGCGGTCGCGGTAGGCGATGATGTTCTCGATCGCTTCCCCGCTCATGCCGGGCACGAGACGCATGGCTTCGCGGGTGGCGAGATTGAGGTTGAGCCTGCGGCCGTTGCCGTAGACGGTGAACGCGGCTTCGAGATTGACGCCTTCGAGCACTTCGTCGAACCCCCGGATCAGCAGCAGTTCCTCGACGCTGTCGAGTTCGGGATTGTTGCGCGGCGTATAACCCGGCTCGAGATTCTCGTAATACTCGTTCTCCGCGCCTTCGACGCCTTCGAGTTCGTTCAGGTCGGTCCAGTCGGTCCAGGCCACGAGCAACTCCTGGACTTGCTCCGGGTCGGCGTCGAGCCCGCCGAGCCAATGCGTGATGAGCACTTGCATGTCCTGGCGGTTGATGCGGTTGAGATTGATCTTGCCGGCGTGATCGTAGACGCGCACGACCAGGTCTTCGCCGACCGGATAGTTCAATTGCAGGTCGCGACCGTTGTAGCGGTAGGCGGGGGTGCGGATCTCGCCGTTTTCCGCCAGTTCCAGCGGCTCTCCCACAGGCAGTTCCATGCGTTCGAGCATGAGTTCCATTTCGGCGTGGCTCACCGCGCCCATCAGCTCGGCCCAGGCCAGCCCGGCGTCGCGGTTGTTCGCCGTCGCCTGGGCCGACAGCCGCACCTTCGAAGCCATGGCGGTGACCAGCACCGTAAGCAACACCGCCGTCCACAAGACGATGATGAGGACCGCTCCCCGCTGGAGGCGGCTGTTCACAACGAAAATCCCCGCATCCCGTCATTCCGCGCGCGGTGACTCGGGGCATCCATGCTCCCCGCTCCTTGCGGGGCGGCGCTGCGCGCCGTCCAAAACGGCGATCCCGCCATTTCTTGGCGGAATCTCCCTGCAATGCCGGAAACTTTCACAACTGGAACCCTTGTTGCGTGGCATTGGGCTGGATAGAGCGGTGTTGGTTGTTGCGGATCCGCGCCACGACTTCGCGCGGCTCGCCTTCGTCGTCCATGGGCTCGAGCAGGATGTGGACGGCAAGCGGCAGAGCGAGGTTTTCGTCGCCGTACCATTCACCGGTCCATTGCCGGCTTTCGTCGAGTTCGGTGTAAAGATACTGGAAGCTCGCCTGGTAGCCGGGCAGAAGCGGGCTTGCCTCGGCTTGTTCCAGTCTGCCGTCGGGATTGTCGGAAAAGGCGGGCGCGAGCTTGAGCGCGACGCCGAGGTCGGGATCGTTGAACAGTTGCCAGGCGGTGAGGCCGGGCGCGCGCTGGGGCGAGACCGTCGAGACCCAGCTCAGCGTTTCTTCCTCGCCGCGGAAGTAGACGCGCCGGATCAACTCTTCCCCGTCCATCCAGGAATGCGGGAAAGCGCCATGCAGGGCGCGGTCGAGCTGGAGCACCGCCAGGGTCTCGTCGAGATTGCGGTCGAGCGCGTTCGAATCCCGGTTCCAGTCCGAGGCGACCACGAATACCGCCGCCGACAGCAGGCCGAGCAAAGCGGCGGTAAGCCCGAGCGCAAGCAGCACCTCGATCAGGGTGAAACCGGCTTGTGCATGCCATCCCTGGCGCAACTTCAGCGGCTTCGACTGGCACCAGTCTCGCCATCCATGGCGAGCCGTTCGGCCCTCAAGAAGCTGCGCTTCTTGTCGGCGGCGCCGACCGGATCCCGCCCTGCCTCGCACGCCCGCCGAACCCGACACGCCAGACGGCGACTCCCGTTGTGCGGAACCGCTGGAATGACTTGGCGAGGCAGGCTGGCATCCCATATTCATGGCCCTATCGCGGCAAAACCAGCCGGACCCAGCGGGTGCCGTTGATGGTTTGGTTGCGCCGCGGGTCGATGATTTCGAAGGATTGCAGTGCCTGGGTGGTGCCGGCGGTTTTGCGGATGGGGTCTTCCAACAGGTCGCCGGGGCGGATGTCGAAGCGCTCGTCCCGCAAGACCGGCTCGACTTCGTTGTATTCGTTTTCGAGCAGGGCGAAATTGACCGCGGCGCGCAGGTCCGCGGTCTCGCGCAGGCTGTCGGCGGAACGCAGGGACAATTGCTTGCTCGACCCGAGCAAGGTGAACAGGCCGCCGAGCACGAAGCCCGTGATCGCCAGGGCGACGATCACTTCGAGCAAGGTGAAGCCGCGTTCAGCGGATGCTTTCCTGTTCATTGGCGGTTATGCGTCCGGTGAAGGGATCGATGTCGATGCGCGCGCCGAGTCCGCCGCGCAGGAGCAGCAAGGCGCCGCCGGTGCTGCCGCCTTCGGGGAAGAAGGTGACTTCGAGCGGTTCGAGCACGGGTTCCCGCAGGCCGGTGCTGTCCTGGAATTGCAGATCGATGTTGCGCGCGTTGTAGACGCCGGCGCTGAAGATCGGCGGGCGGTAGTCGAATTCCCCGTCTTCAGTTTCGGGCACGAAGCTGATCGTCGCGGGATTGCCGGTGACGACCGCGTTGCGGCGCGCGTGGTTGAGCAGGTTCGCGGCCGAGCGCGCCTCGACGTTGAGGCCGCGGCCGTCGAGACCGCCGAGCCGCGGCACGAGCAAGGCGCCGGCCAGTCCGATGATCGCCAGCACGAGCAGGACCTCAAGCAAGGTGAAGCCCTTGTTGCCGACCGCGCGCGCGCTACCAGGGAGGTTCCGCGACTGCGCTTCGCCACGCGCGGAATGACGAGGTGGAACCGCTTCGCCACGCGCGGAATGACGCTGAAGGAAACGGTCATCCTGCGCGAAGTCGCAGGATCTCGTCGTCATGCTAGCGGCCGATATCGGCATCGTTGCCCTCGCCGCCGTCCGCGCCGTCGGCGCCGAGCGAATAGAGCGCGAAGCCGTTGCCGTCGGGCTCGTAGACATAAGGATTGTCCCAAGGGTCGTTGGGCAGTTCGGAACCGCGCAAATACGGCCCGTTCCAGGCCGCGCGGTCCGAATCGTTTTCCATCAGCCCATCGAGCGAATCCGGATAGCGGCCGATGTCGAGCCGGTACATGTCGAGGGCCGCCGACAAGGTGGAGATTTCCGCCGTGGCGGCGTCGCGCATGGCGCCGGCCTGCTGGTTGAACAAGTTCGGCGCCACGAGCACCGCGAGCATGGCGATGATCGCCATCACTATCAGAATCTCGATCAGGGTGAACCCGGAGTTGTTTCGTGCGGGTACCACGGCATTGACATTCCTGGTGAGTGTTCGATGAGGCGCTGGGTTCATTTCAGACTCCAATGTCTTCGAACAGTTGCGAAACGAGTTCGAAGCGGTTGAGTATGTCGGAATATTGTACACCTCCGCCTTCGGCGTTGAGGTTGACGATTTCCGGGCGCAGCACGATGAACAATTCGCGCCGCTCGATGCGCAATTGCCGGTAGGAGAACAGGCCGCCGACGAGGGGAACCTGGTTCAACAGCGGAACGCCGCGGTTGAGATTCTCGTTGTCGTTCTGGATCAGGCCGCCGAGCACCACGTTCTCGCCGTTGTTGACCACCACCGTGGTGCTGATTTCCTGGTTGTTGAACACCGGATTGTTGTTCACTCCGGAGGACGCGCTGTCGACCGAGGAAAGCACCTGGCGGATGGTCAAGGTGACCACGCCGTCCTCGTTGATCTGCGGCGTGATGTACAACTCGATGCCCGTCGGCCGGTATTGGATATTGGTCGTGGCGAAGCCGCCGGTGCCGATGGATTGGCCCTGTTCGACCGGCACTTCGGCGCCGATCTGAATTTCGCCTTCCTGGTTGTTGCTGACCATCAGCGAAGGCCGCGCGAGCAGACGCACCTCGTTGTTCCGGGCGATCGCTTCGAGCGTCGCTTCGACCCGCGCGGCGCCGTCGAGGAAGCTGCGCGTGAACATGAGACCGTTCAGCGTCGGCGTGAATCCCGTCTCAACGGTGTTTTCGACGGGCATCAGTTCGGCGTTGTCGGCTACGCGGCTCCAATCGACGCCGAAACGCGTCTCGTCGGTCAAGGTGATCTGGGCGATGACCGCGTTGACCATGACTTGCAGGGGCGCCACATCCAACTGGCTGATGGTGGTCAGCAATTGCCGGTAATCCCGCGCCGTGGCGCGGATCAGCAGGCTGTTGGTCGCCTCGTCGGCGACGATGCGTATTCGCAGATCGGCCGAGACCGCCGGCAGCGCCGCGCCTTCCGGGGACGGCGCGGGTTCGGTGGCGACCAGCGTCGCCGGCGCGGCCTCGCCGTTCGGATCCCCGGAGTTGTCGACCAGGTTCAGGTTCAGTTGGCGTTCGATCGTCGACAGCCCGTCATCCCCGGCCTGCAGGCCGGGCGGCACGGTCTCTTCCTGTTCCTCGAAGACTTGGCTGAGCGTTTCGGCGAGTTCGAGGGCGGGCAGATTCTTGACGCGGTACATGAACAATTGCTCGACCTGCTGTTGACTTTCGGCGTCGAGGATCGCCACCCAGCGGTTCACTTCGTCAAAGCCGCGCGTCGCCGGCGCGGTGACGAGCAGGGCGTTGATGCGGCCGATACCCCGGACCTGGTAGGAAGGATTCTCGCCTTCGATCAGGCCGAGGATTTCGGTCAGTTCCTCGGCCACTTCGAGCGCATTGGCGTTCTCCAGCGGATAGACGCGAATGCCCTGGTTGAGGAAGGGGTCGGCGTCGACCAGCAGCAGCAATTGGTTGATGCGTTCGAGTTCTTCGGGGCCCGCGCTGATCGCCAGGGTGTTGTTTATGGTGAACTGGCGCACGTCGCCTTCGGCTTGCAGCAAGGGCCGGATGACCTCGATGGCGGCTTCGGCGGAGACGTAGACCAGCGGCGTCACCTGCATGATGCGCGCCGCGCCGCTGCCGTCAAGGCTATCCGGCGTGACGAATTCGGTCGCCGTCGGCGTGCTGACCTGGCGCACGTTGTAGACATTGCCGACGCGGTTGATGACCACGCCCGCGTCGCGGGTGAGCAGGCGCATCAGCGGCCAGATGTCCTCCCGCGAGAGCGGCCGGTCCTGGGCGGTGCGCAGACTGACCGTCTGGTTGATTTCCGGGTCGATGACCAACGAGATGTCGAGGGCTTCGGCGAGTTCTTCGAGCACGAGGCGCAGGTCGGCCTGCTCGTAGTTCAGTTCGACCACTTCGTCGGCGTCGCCGTCGATCGGCTGCGGCGCAATGTCGATGGACGGGCCGCCCGCGGGCCGAACGCCGTCGCGATTGATTTCCTCGATCAATTCAAGCTGGGCGGCGCTGCTCGCGGCGGGCAATACCGCAATGCCCTGCTGTTGCCCGGATGCTTGCGGGTCGGCTTGCGCCGCGGGCGCGGGCTGCGCAGCCGATTGGGCCTGTTCCCGGCCCGCGTCCCGGACGCCGCCGCTCCGGCTCTCCGTCAAGCCGGCGCAAGACGCCAGCAATATCGCCAGCGGCAGCAGGCGCAGCGTCCCGGCACTCGTTGTTGACTGAACTCGCATCGCGGCGGTCTCCTGTCAGAATTCCACGGCGTTCATGCTGAACACCGCTGAAAGCATGGTGATCGTTATGCCACCGACGACGATGGCGAGAAGGATGATGAGCGCGGGCTGCAAGGCCGAAACCATGGTGGCGACCTGGTGTCGCACATGGGAATCGAAGGTTGCCGCCGCCTTCAGCAGAATGCCCGCGGTGCGGCCCGATTCTTCGCCGACGCCCACCAACTGGTGCAGCAGGGTCGGAAAGCGGCCGGTCTTCTCCAGCGAAACGCCGAGCCCGGCGCCACCGCGCACGTCTTCCTCCACCCGCGCGAGTTCCCTTGTCAACACCGTGTTCACGAGCACCTCCCGCGCCACGCGCAAGGCGCGGATCAAGGGGATGCCGGCGCCCATCAGCGCGCCCATGGTGCGCGCGAACAACGCGCATTCGCGATAGAGGATCAGGTTGCCCATGAGCGGCAGCGACAGCAGCAAGCTGTCCTTGCGCCGGCGGCCCGCGGGGTCGGCGTCGAGCCGCTTCCAGCCGAAAAACGCCAGCGCCGCGACGACGAACGCGAGATAGCCGTAGTTTTGCAGGAACTCGCTCATGGCGAGCAGAAAAGCGGCGGACGGGGGAATCTCGGCGCCGGCGTCCTGGAACATCGCGGCGAACTGGGGAATGACGAAGACCATCAGCAGGCCCACCGAGAGAATGCCGGTAATCACGAGCACGACCGGATAGACCATGGCCGAAACGATGGACTGACGCGTCCTGGCGTTGCTTTCGAGAAACTCCGCCAGATCGGGAAGCAATTCGTGCAGGATGCCGCCTTCCTCGCCGGCGCGGACGATGTTTGCGTACATCTTGCCAAAGACTTCGGGATGCTGCTCCATGGCGTCGGCCAAGGTGCTGCCCTCCTTCACTTCGCGCAGCAGGCCGCGCACGAGTTCGCGCATGGCGGCGGATTCGGCAATGCCTTCGAGCAGGCGCAGCGCCCGGTCGAGCGGCACCCGGGCCTCGACCAGGGTACACAGGCCGTTGGTGAAATCGAGCAGCGCCGCGGCGGAAATCCTGCGCCGCGCGAAAGTCCAGCTCGACGCCTTGCCGGGCTGGACGAGAATCGGCGTGAGGCTGCGCCCTTGCAGGATGCGCAAGGCCTCGCGTTCGGTTTCGGCTTCGAGCACGCCGCTCTGGCGTTTGCCGGCGGTGTCGAAGGCCTGGTAACGGAAAGTCTGTTCGCTCATATCGCCCTCGTTACCCGCACGACTTCTTCCGGCGTGGTGAGGCCTTCGCGCAATTTGTCGAGCGCGTCCTCGCGCAAGCCGCGCAAGCCTTCGCTTACGGCCTGTTCGCGGATTTCATTGGCGTCGGCGCCGCTGGCGATGCGATGGCGGATTTCGTCGCTCATCAGCATCAGTTCATACAGGCCGATGCGGCCGCGATAGCCCGTGGTGCCGCAGCGCTCGCAGCCGGCGCCGCGGCGGATTGGCGGCCAGCCCGCCGCGTCGATGCGCAATACCGCTGCCTCGTCGGCATTGAGCGCGCGTTCTTCCGCGCAATCGGTGCAGACGCGGCGCACGAGGCGCTGGGCCTGCACGGCGAGCACGCTGGAACTGATCAGGTAGCCTTCGACGCCCATGTCCTGCAGCCGGGTGATCGCGCCCGCGGCGTCGTTGGTGTGCAGGGTCGAGAACACGAGGTGCCCGGTGAGGGCCGATTCGATGGCGATTTCGGCGGTGTCGTGATCGCGGATCTCGCCTACCATGATGACGTCAGGATCCTGCCGCACGATCGAGCGCAGGCCCTGGGCGAAGCCGAGACCGATCGCCGGATTGACCTGGATCTGGGTGATTCCCGGCAACTGGTATTCGACCGGGTCTTCGACGGTGATGATCTTTTGCGTGTCGTTGCTGATCTTTTCCAGCGTGGCGTACAAGGTCGTCGTCTTGCCGCTGCCGGTGGGGCCCGTGATGAGCACCATGCCATGGGGCTGGCCGATGACCGATTGATAGTCGCGCAACACCCGGGGCGGCATGCCGAGGGCGGTCAGGTCGACTTCCATGTCGCTGCGGTCGAGGATGCGCAGAACGACGGATTCGCCATGCACGCCGGGCAAGGTCGAGACGCGCATGTCGAGTTGCCTGCTGCCGAGCTGGTAGTTGATGCGGCCGTCTTGGGGCAGGCGCTTTTCGCCGATGTCGAGCCGCGCCATGAGCTTGAGCCTGGAGGCGACGGGGGTGTGGATGCGCACCGGCAGGCGTTCGACGACGGTCATGATGCCGTCGACGCGGCAACGCACGTCGAGGCTGGTTTCGCCGGGCTCGAAATGGATGTCGCTCGAATTGAGGTCTAGCGCCCGGGCGAAAAGGTGATTGACGAGGCGGATGATCGGCGCTTCCGAGGCCAGATCGAGCAGCTCGTCGTCGTCCTCGAAACCCGTGGCGAGCAATTCCTCGTCGTCGCTTTCAATCTTCGGCGAAAGTTCGGCGCGCCAGTGCCGCGCGAGCCGCCGCACTTCGTCGTCCGGGGCCATGCGGAATCGCACCGGCTCGCCGAGAATGAAGCGGATCTTCGCTCTTTGCTCGATTGCGGGCAGATGGTCGCAGACGAGTTGGCCCGATTCGCCGAAGTCGCGCGCCGGCGCCATGCCCCGAGGCTCGAGCAATTGCGAGAAAATCGGCAGCGTGATCGAAGTAAAGGCCATGTCGCTAGTTCCGGACGGGCGCCGCGGCCGAGGCGGGGCGGGCGAATCCGACCACGGTGATCGCGCCCGAATATTGGCTGCGGCTGTGGCTGATGCTGAAATCGGTCACGCGCAGCCGCGGCTGCGATTCGCTCAAGCGCCCGAGGAACGCAACGGTGCGGTTCGCGTCTGTCGTGCGGAAGGACATTTCCTGGCTGATCAGCAGCCAGCCTTCGGTTTCGAGGCGGTCCGCGAGCCGGGTCGAGTTGACGGTCAAGCCCGATTCCCTGGCGTAGCGCGACAGATCCTGCTGAATCGCCGCCTCGATCAGGGGAATCGTGGCGCCGGAGAAAATACCGAGTTGCAATTCGACCTCCCTGTCCTCGGCTTCGGCGCGTTGAAATTCCAGTGTCTCTTCGTCGTCGATCAGCCGTTGCTCGCGCTCGACCGCAAGGCGCAGATTCTCGATGAGACTCTCGCGTTCTCCGCCCCACTCTCCCATGGCGGTAAAAACGAAACTGCCGAAGAACAGCGTCGTGACCGCGGCAAGCAGCAACAGCAGGTTTCGTTCGCGGGAGGAAATCGCCATGGCTCAGCGGTCCTGAAAATAGCGCGCCATGTAGGCTTCGAAATTGACGTCGGCCAAGCGCAGATCGATGTAGTACTGGCCGTTGCTCGTGGCCCTGGAGAATACGGCCTCGGTGAACATGGGATTCTGTTCCAGCTGCAGCAGGATGGTCTGCGGGTCATCGCTCGTGCCCTGGATGCGGATGACGCCTTCGGAAATCTCCAGGTCGGAAAGGCGGTTGGGGCTCAATACCTGTTGCAAGGTGAACATCGCCTCCCGCACGTCTTGATCGGGGAAGTGTTCTATCGCGCCCCAGCGGTGCTCGAAATCCACCACGATGTCGCGGTGCGCCCGGGCCGAGGCCGACAGGTCCCGCCGCATTTCCAGTTGGCGATTCAGGCCGCTGATTTCGAATTGCTGGAAGATGAAGGGCGAGGCCGCAAGCAGGGCGACGACGCCGAGTGCGGCGGAAGCGCGCAGCAAATGGCGGCGTTGCTCCCGGCGCCGGCACTGGGCCACGGCCGCGGCGGGAAAGAAGCTGTAATCGGCATGGGCGCCGCGCTCGAGCGCGCCGGCGCATTGCGCGATGGACTCGACCCGGCGCGGCTTGCCGGCCGATGCGGCGCGCACCTCGCCATCCCACTGGCCGGCGAATTCCTCCTGTTCGAGATCGGCGGCGTCCACGTGCTTCCAATGCCGCAGCACGCCCGCGGACGATTGGGCAAAGGTAAGACCTGAACCGTCGGCATCGACGAGGCCGGAACGAGGCGCTTCGCTGTGCAGGATGCGCGGTTTGACCGCCGCGAGAAACAGGCCGCGGGCGGCGAAGGCCTCGTGCAATGCGTCGATGCGCCGGGACTTGATCCACAAGGCGACCTGGACGCCGTCTTCGCCGCCATGCGCGGCGAGTTCAAGGGATTCCTCCATCGCCGGCAACAGGTTTTCCTTTTGCAAGGCCAGGGCGGATCGCAAATTCCCGCCGCTGACGCCGGGCATTTCGGTCTCGGTGGCGGCAAACTCGCCGGGCGGCAGCAGCAGCAGAATCGAACCCTCCCAGCCTTCGCCAAGCAGTTTGCGGGCGCAAGCCGCAAGCGAACCGGCGTCAACCTCGCCCGCCGGCGTCCGCAATTCCGCGGCATCGCCGCTTTCCACATGCAACACCTGATCGCTGAACACGAGCAGCGTGGCATCCACCTGCCGCAGCAATTCGCGGCCGGGATCGGCAAACAGCAAGCGCCTGAGCGCCGACGGCAGCCGAGCCGCCCATGAGCCAGGAGACTGATACATCAATTTCCGAAGAGTCCGGAGACTACTCCCCTTCTACGTTCTCAATCAGGGAGTTAGTCGGTTGACGATCCGATAAAGTTTGTGGCTTCGAATCGTCGCTGCCGCGATGGGAGTATGCGGCGGACGCCGTAAATACATCCTTGCAGGCTTCGGGCTCGGCGTCCTGCCTCGCACGCCCGCCGCATACTCCCATCCCGCCATCGACTGACATTGTGCAGATGCGTGGACCGAGGCTTCGATCAGTACGGGGATTTGCCAAAAGAATGGAACAGCGATGTTTGGATATGGTTCAGGGATTGCTACTGACTAGGGGCCGAGCGCGCGCGGGGTGTGCCTGGAGGCGTCGTAAGCGAGGAGCGTGCCAGGGATGGCCTAAAGCGACGAGCGCTCGATTCGAAGCTCGACATGGATGTCGAGCTGAGATTAAGCCGGAAGGCGCACCCCGCGCGCGCTCGGCCCGACGCGCCTGCGCAAAATTTTGACTCAGAGCGCGGCGCGTTCCCGGGCTACCAGGAAGTCGACTATGTCCAGCATCATTTGCTGGGTTGGGACGTCGGGGCCTGTGGCGATGAGGTATTTGCCGTTGACGATCATGTTCGGCGTGCTTTGGATGCGATAGTCCTGCATGCGGCTTTCGGCCTGGTTGACGCGGGTGCGGACGCCGAAGGAATTGAAGACGCGGCTGAATTCTTCGCGGTCGATGCCGTGGCGTTCGAACAGGTCGCCGATCTGCCTTTCGTTCTGCAGGCGGTTGCCTTCGAGATTGATCGCGTTGAAGACCGGTTCGTGGACGATTTCGACGGCGTCCAGGGCTTCGGCCGTGTAATAGATCTGGGCGTGAATCTTCATCAGCCCGTTCCACAAGGCCGGGAAGCGCATGAAGTCGACGTCGGCGGGGGCGTTCGCCTTCCAGTCCTCGATCAGGGGTTCGAAACGGAAGCAATGCGAGCAGCCGTACCAGAAGGCTTCGATCACTTCGACTTTGGAACTGTCGCGCGTGTTGACCGGGACATCGAGGGTCACATAGTGCGTGCCGTCCACGAATCGCTCCACCTGCGCGTAAGCGGTGGGGTTCACAAAAAGCAACGCGAGAGGCAGCGCGAGAACAAGAGACAAAATCGTGAGCGTTCGTCTGATCATGGATTTTCTCCGGATGTATTCGGAAATGCTGTTTCGTTGAAAGCTACCACAGGCCGCCGCGGCTTGCCATGCGCGGCGGCGGCGGACCGTCAGTGCAGGCCGGCCAGGTAGTTGGCCAGGGCTTCGAGTTCGGGGTCGGTCAGGCGCTCGGTGACGAGGCGCATCATGCCGTCCTGGTCGTTGGCGCGGGCGCCCGAGCGGAAGTCCCGAAGTTGCTGCAAGGTGTACTCGGGATGCTGGCCGCCGAGGGCGGGAAAACCCGCGGGGGCGTTGCCGGTACCGGTCGGCGAATGGCAGGCCGAGCAGGCCGTTGTTTCGAGTTCCTCGACGCCGGAGCGATACAGGCTTTCGGCGAGTTCGACGCTGTCGGGATCGGCGCCGAGCAAGGTCGGCGTCTGGGCGGCGTAATACGCGGCGAGATCCTCGATGTCTTCGTCGCTGAGATTGATGACCATGGCGGCCATGATCGGGCCGGGCCGGGCGCCGGACTTGAAGTCTTGCATCTGCTTGATCATGTAGCGCGCGTTCTGGCCGGCGATCTTGGGGTTGATGGCGAGTTCGCTGTTGCCGTCGGGCCCGTGGCAGGTCGCGCAGAGGGCGGATTTCGCCTCGCCCGCGGCGGCGTCGCCCTGGGCGGGCGCGACATGCGCGAACAGGGCGGCGGCGATGGCGGACAGCAACAGAATCAGCGACTTTCTCATTTCCTCTTTCCCGCGAAATCGGCAAGTTTCATTTCGGCCGCGGATTATAGCCTGATTCCCGGCGGCTCTCCATCTCGGCGCGGGCAAAGGCGGGGCTGCGCGGTTTACAATCCGGCCATGGACTATGGTCGGACAACATTCGCGTTGAGCGCGGTTTCCCTGGACGGGTGTCCGGGGGACAGCGCGGCGGAGGTGGCGTTTGCTGGGCGCTCGAACGCGGGGAAGTCGAGTGCGATCAATGCGATTTGCCGGCAGTCGCGGCTGGCGCGCACGAGCAAGACGCCGGGGCGTACGCAGATGCTCAATTTCTTCGCGGTGCCGGGTGTTGCCGGGCGCTATCTGGTGGATCTGCCGGGTTATGGCTATGCGAAGGTGCCGCTGGAGGTCAAGGAGCAATGGCAGCGGGAGATGCAGCACTACCTGAACGGGCGCGAGCAACTGCGGGGGATCGTGCTGCTAAGCGACATCCGGCATCCGCTGAAGGAGTTCGACCGGCAGATGATCGACTGGGCCCAGGGCGCCGGCCTGCCGCTGCATCTGTTGCTGACCAAGGCGGACAAGATGAAGCGGAATCCGGCCCACAACGTCATGGCCGAGGTACGCAAGGAGTTGACGGGGCGCGGCGCGCTTGAGGCGCAATTGTTTTCGGCGACCGCCGGCGTCGGTCTGGAACAGGTGCGCGAGCGGCTCGATTCCTGGCTTGACGGATGACGATTTCGAGTTGGGCCATTCGGCGCGCGTTGACGGGCGACGCATGCGTCGCCCCTACGGGGTTCACGCAGATTGGTTGTAGGGGCGAGGCATGCCTCGCCCGCCGGAGTTCACGATGTCAACCATTCGATTAAGCTCTTCTAGAATTTATAAATCGCTGTTTAAGTCAGTTAGATATCGATATACTATTTCTTATGAAGCGCAAAATCTTTCCCCCGTCCGCCCGGCGGGCATTGCGGTCCTTGGGGAGCGACATCCGTATCGCCCGCAAGAAGCGCCGTATGCCGGTGGCGGATTTCGCCCAGCGCATGGGTGTCTCCCAAGGCACCTTGACGCGCTTGGAGCGCGGAGAGCCCGGCGTCTCCATTGGCGTCCTCGCCATGGCGCTCACGGCCCTGGGCGAATTGGGCCGGATCGAGGAGGTGCTGGATGTTTCGCGTGACGACACCGGCTTGCTGCTCGATGTAACAAGCCTTCCCCAGCGCATCCGCGGATCGAGGGCCAAGTGAGCAAGTCAACCCGCCGCGTCGGCGTCGCCATGGGCGATGCGCTCCAACGGGTGGGAGAACTCATTTTCGAAACCGACGGAAGACGCCAGACCAGTCTCTTCCGCTATGCCTCCGAATGGCTGGACCGCGGGGACAGTTTCCCCCTGGCGCCGAATCTGCCCTTGTCCGACACACATTTCCATTCCGGCTCCCGCTCAAGTCCGCGGTCCGCGCTGCCGGGGCCTGTGGCGGACGGCGCGCCGGATGCCTGGGGGCGCGGCCTCATTCGCAAAGCCCGACGGCGCGGACTGACGGAACTGGACTACCTGCTCGCCGTGGACGACACCACCCGGCAAGGCGCCTTGCGCTATCTGGACGAGACGGGCCGGCCCCTGGCGCGAACCTATCCACCCGTACCGCGGCTGAACGAAATCGACGATTTGCGCCGGCTGGTTGCCTCGGCCGACGAAGGCTTCGAACTTGCCCCCGATTTGCGAGACCGCCTGATCGGCAGCGCCGGCTCCCTAGGCGGCGCCCGGCCCAAGGCCACAGTCCGCGACGATCACGGCGCATTGGCCATCGCCAAGTTCACCTCGGCGCAGGACACCATGCCCATTGAACGCATGGAAGCGGCGACGCTCGCGCTGGCCAGGGATGCCGGCCTTGACGCCGCCTCCGCGCGCGTCGAACTCAAGCGCAGCGCAAACCCCGTGGCCGTTATCCAACGGTTCGACCGAACCGCGTCCGGGAGGCGAACTCATTATCTTTCCGCGCAATCCTTCCTTGGGATGGAAGACGGCGCCGCCGCTTACTACACCGACATCGCCGATATGTTGCGCGCTCACGCCGCGGACGCAAAGGCGGAGATGGAGGAACTCTATCGCCGCATTTTCTTCACGATCCTCGTTTCCAACAACGATGACCACCTCAAGAATCACGGCCTGCTGAGCGTCGGCGGCGGGCGCTGGTCGCTGGCGCCCGCGTTCGACATCAACCCGCAACCCTATCGGCACCGACATCTGGAAACCGGCATCAGCGAGCAAAGCGGCAACGCGGCCTCGATAGAGGCCGCGCTGGAAGCCGCGCCCTTTTTTGACATCAGCGCGGATAGCGCGGCAGCCATGCTTGCCCGCATGGCCAAGACCGTGCGGGAAAGATGGCGCCACCACGGCCTCGCGGCAGGCATGACGCCAACCGAAATCAAGCGGTACGAAGGCGCCTTCGACCACGAGGAAACAAGCGCCGCACAACGGCTGGTGGGTGCGTTTGACCGATGAGTGTGACAATCTGGATTGAGCTGTGCGGCAGGCGATTTTGGGAAACCCTCGAATCGGTATGGGAACGAATCAAGGGGCTTTCTCCAAGCGCCGCGACATGGCGCTCGTGACGTCCGAATATCAGCTTGACGAACTGCGGCGAGTTCTCGCGCGCGAAAGATTGCGGCGGCTGAGATCAGTGGGCTTCGTCCCAGTTGTCGCCGATGCCGACGTCTACTACGAGGGGCACGTCGAGGGCGGCGGCGCTGATCATGCGGAACCTGACGCCGTCGCAAAGTAGCTGCAGGTCGTTCTCGTTGACTTCGAACACGAGTTCGTCGTGGACCTGGAGCAGCATGCGCGCGTCGATGCGTTCGCTTTCGAGCCACATGTCGATGTCGATCATGGCCTGCTTGATGATGTCGGCGGCGGTGCCTTGCATCGGCGCGTTGATCGCGGTGCGCAGGGCGGCCCGGCGCAACACGCCGCGGCCGGCGCGCAGGTCGGGCAGATAAAGCCGGCGGCCGAAAACGGTTTCGACGTAGCCGAGATCGCTGGCCTGGGCCTGGGTGCGGTCCATGAAGGCGCGCACGCCGGGATAACGTTCGAAATAGCGGTCGACGTATTGCTGGGCTTCCTCGCGGCCGATGTTCAACTGCCGGCCGAGGCCGAAGGCCGACATGCCGTAGATCAGGCCGAAATTGATCGCTTTGGCGCTGCGCCGCTGTTCCGGGTCTACTTCTTCCAGCGGCGCGCCGAATACTTCGGCGGCGGTGGCGCGGTGGATGTCCTCCGCGCGGGAGAAGGCTTCGAGCAACCCGGCGTCGCCCGAGAGGTGGGCCATGATGCGCAATTCGACTTGGGAATAGTCGGCCGCGACGAGCTTGTAGCCGGGTTCGCAGACGAAAGCCTGGCGCACGCGGCGGCCTTCGGCGGTGCGCGCCGGGATGTTCTGCAGGTTCGGGTCGGTCGATGAAAGCCGTCCGGTCGCCGCGACAGCCTGCTGGAAGTTGCTATGGATGCGGCCCGTGCCGGGGTGCAGTTCCTGGGGCAGCTTGTCGGTGTAGGTCGACTTGAGTTTGGTCAGCGAGCGGTGCCGCAACAGCAATTGGGGCAATTCGTAGTTTTCCGCGAGTTCGTGCAACACGTCTTCGGCGGTGGACGGCTGGCCGGTGGGCGTCTTGCGCAGCACCGGCAGTTTCAGCTTGTCGTACAACAGCGCCTGCAATTGCTTGGGAGAGGACAGGTTGAAACTTTCGCCGGCGAGCGCGAAGGCCGACTGTTCGATTTCTTCGAGTTGTTCCGCGAGTTCCGCGCTTTGCCGCCCAAGCGCCCCGGAATCGAGCTTGATGCCCTTGCGCTCCATGCGTTGCAGCACGGAAACCAGCGGCATTTCGAAATAGCGGTACAGGCCTTCAAGATGGCCGTTCTCGCGCAAATGTCGTTCGAGTACGCCCGTCAACCGCAGGATCGAGTCGGCCCGTTCCGCGGCCCAGGCGCCGAACTCTTCGATGCCGAGTTGATGCATTGCGAGCCGGCCGCGGCCCTTGCCGGTGAGGCTTTCC
Source organism: Pseudomonadales bacterium (assembly GCA_963664805.2). GTDB lineage: Bacteria > Pseudomonadota > Gammaproteobacteria > Pseudomonadales > Pseudohongiellaceae > UBA9145. The sequence continues at coordinate 2,864,917 of OY761612.1, forward strand.
AGGTCTTTCGGCGCCGATTCGAGATAGCGGCGGCCGATAGCGTCGAGTTGATGCCGCACGGCGACCGAGTTGACCACGTAGGAAGCCAGCAGCACGTCGGATTTGACCGGCCGCAGTTCGATGTCGAGATTCTGCAGCAGGTGCATCTGGTGTTTGAGATCGTAGCCGCATTTCGGCTTGAGCGCGTCTTCGAGCAGGGGCTTCACGGCGGCGAAAACCTGTTCCGCCGCAAGCAATTCCGGGCGGGCCTCGTAGTCGTGGTTGAGCGGAATATAGGCCGCCTTGCCGGCCCTGGCGCAAAAGGCGATGCCGACGATGCGGGAATCGAGGATGTGTCCGTGTTCGGCTTCGAGGTTGAAACTGAAACGGGGGGCGGCGCGCAACTCGGCGAGCAGGTCCTGTAGTTGTGCCTCGCTGGTGACGACGGTGCATTGGGTGCCCTCCGGCGGCGGTTCGTCGTCTTCCTCCGGCGGCGTTCCGGGCTCTTGTTTGGCCGCGGACGCTGGTTCGTCTTTGTGGCTCTTTTCGGCGGCGGGCGATTGCTCAGCCTCGGGAGCCGCCGTGACGCCTTCGGCTTCGAGTTCGCGCAGCCAGGTGCGGAATTCGAGTTCGCTGAAAATCCGATGCAGTTCCCGCTTGTCTTCGTCCTTGCGCTCGAGTTGCCCGTAGCCGAGTTCCAGCGGCACGTCGGTGCGGATCGTGGCGAGACGATAGGACAGTTCGAGTTGTTCGATGTTGTCGCGCAGTTTTTCGCCGATTTTGCCCTTGATGGCGTCGGCGTTTTCGATGATCGCGCGCATCGAACCGTATTCCCTCAGCCATTTTTCGGCGGTCTTGGCGCCGACGCCGGGCACGCCCGGGATGTTGTCGGATTTGTCGCCCATGAGCGCGAGCAAGTCGATGATCCGCTCGGGGGGAACGCCGAACTTGGCCTCGACGCCGGGCGGGTCGAGCAGTTCGTCGTTCATGGTGTTGATCAGGGTGACCTGGCCGGTGACGAGTTGGGCCAGGTCCTTGTCGCCGGTGGAAATCAGGGTCGATACGTTTTCAGCGTCGGCCCGGCGGGCCAGCGTGCCGATGACGTCGTCGGCTTCGACGTTTTCGATGATGAGCAGGGGCAGGCCCATGGCGCGGATGATCCGGTGGATCGGTTCGATCTGGGAACGCAGCTCGTCGGGCATCGGCGGGCGGTGCGCCTTGTATTCGGCGTAGATATCGTTGCGGAAAGTCTTGCCCTTGGCGTCGAAGACGATGGCGACGCGGCTGTCGGGATATTGGTTCAGCAGATTGCGGATCATGCTGATCACGCCCCGCACGGCGCCGGTGGGCTGGCCGCGGCCGGTGGTCATCGGCGGCAATGCGTGAAAGGCGCGGAACAGGTAGGAAGATCCGTCCACCAGTATCAATGCGGGGCTGTCTGCGGATTCGGCCATGTCGGATACGCTTCGCTTCAGGCTCGCCGGAAGATCGTTTCGAGCGCTCTGGCAATGTCGCCGGCGCGATGGGGCGGGCGCAGCAGCCCGACGAGTTCCCCCGACGGATTGATCACGCCCAGATGGATGCTGTGGCTCACGAAACCTTCCGGGCTGCCGGCGGGAGGCGCGTGGCCGCCTTGGGCGGAACTTTCGGCCGCGCCGGTGTTGACGAACAATTGGCCCGCGAACGCGTTGACGTTCCCGGTGGTTCCGCTCAGGCCGATGAAATCTGGATGAAAGCCCAGCAGATACGCGCCGATGATCTCCGGCGTGTCGGCGGGATCCACCGATACGAAGAGCACGTTGAGCGGCGGCTGCGCGGATTCGGCCCTGGCGCGATAGAAATCCCCAAGTTCCGACAGGGTCAGCGGGCATATGTCCGGGCAATTGCTGAAACCGAAGAACACCAGGCTCCAGGCGCCGCGCATGCGGTCGAGGCCGAACGGCTGTCCCGCCTGATCGGTCAGGGAAATTTCTTCAAGCGGCAGGGGTTCCGGATAGACCGCCGCGCCGAGATCGTTCAATCGCGCGAGTTCGGCGCGCTCGGCGCGGAATTGCAGCAGCAAGAAGATGAGCGCCAGCAGCAGCGCATTGAGCAAGGCGAATGCGGTCCAGGCGGTTCTGTTCAGGCGGATGGCAGCCATGCGCCGTTCAAGCCAGGTAGTGGTCCACCAGCAGGGCCGTGAACAGCAGCGCCAGGTAGACGATGGAATAACCGAAGGTGCGCATCGGAATGTCCGGGCGCGGGCGGAACATCAGTCTTCCCGACCAGTACAGGAATCCGGCGCCGAGCAGCAATGCGGAAGCGAGATAGATCCAGCCGCCCATGCCGGTGAACCAGGGAATGACGCTTGCCGCCACCAGGATCACGGTATAGACGACGATATGCACCCGGGTCGCGTACTCGCCATGGGTGACCGGCAACATCGGCACGCCGGAGCGCGCGTATTCTTCCTTGCGGTGGATCGCCAGCGCCCAGAAATGCGGCGGCGTCCAGGCGAAGACGATGAGCACGAGCACGAGGGCGTCGGCTTCGATGGCGCCGGTTGCCGCCGACCAGCCAAGCAGGGGCGGCATGGCGCCGGCGAGGCCGCCGATGACGATGTTCTGGGGCGTGGCGTGTTTCAGCCAGCCGGTATAGATGAAGGCATAGCCGACGAAGGAAGCCAGCGTCAGCCAGGCGCATAACGGGTTAACCCAGACGAGCAGGATCGTCATGCCGCTCGCGCATAACAGCAAGGCGAAAATCGCCGCCTGGGCCGGGTCGACGCGGCCCTGGGGCAGCGGCCGGCCGGAAGTGCGCCGCATGACGCGGTCGATGCGCCGGTCGATGAGATGGTTTACCGCGGCGCCGGAGCAGGCGACGAGCGCGATGCCGAGGTTGCCGAGCAGCAGAACGCGCCAGGGGACCATGCCGGGCACGGCGAGAAACATGCCCACGAGCGAGGTCAGGATCATCAGCATGACCACGCGGGGCTTGCACATCTCGTAGTAGTCGCGCCAGGAGGCGGATACTTGCCGGGCTGCGGTTTCAGTCATCGATCGGCGGACCAGTCGCGGGACGGCGCCGGGGGGTGGATTCGGGCGCCGCCGAATGCGTGCGCATTCAAGCATTTTTCAGCCCGAATCTCAAGCTGGGCTTGCGCATGGCGGGAGCCCCGTTCAGGGGTCTTCGAGGCGGGAGCCGGCAGTGGACGCCAGCCCGGTTCCGTTTCGTTTTCGACTAGAGCGCGTCACTGCATGGTGATCACGATGCTTCCGACATGGCGTTTTTCCATGAACGCCTGCTGTGCTTCACGAAGCTTCTCAAGCGGATACACGGCCGCGAGCAACGGCCGTATTTCTCCGGCCTCGATATAGCGTACCAGGCGTGCGAACAAGCCGGGAGGCGCCACGGTCGCGCCGGTGAATGTCAGGTCGCGAAGGTACAGATTGCGCAGATCCAGATCCACGTGCGGACCCGCGATCGCCCCGGCGCATGTGTAACGGCCGCAACGGGCGAGCGATTCGATCAGCCCCGGCCAGGCCGGCCCGCCCACTACGTCCGCGACGACGTCCACGTACGCTTCACCCGTGGCCTTGCGTAGCGCCTTGCCCAGGTCGGACGAGTCGCGCGGGACGACCGCATCCGCACCCGCCGCCATGACTTCCTGGCGTTTGTCGGCGCCGCACATGGCCACAGTGCGGGCATTGCGGCGGTTGGCGAGTTGGATCAGCGCCGAGCCGACGCCGCCGGAAGCGCCGGTGATCAGGACCGTATCGCCGCGGGTCACGCGGGCGCGATCGAGCATGTTCTCCGCCGCCACATACGATGTTGCGAACGTCGCCAGTTCCGACGCGGACAAGTCCGTTTCTTCGACGGTGTGCACGTTGCGGCCGCCCACTACGACATAGTCCGCGAAACCTCCGTCGCACTCGGATCCGAAATAGCCGCACTTTTCCGGATTGTTCGGATCATCCCAATCGCGCAGCCACGGGTCGATGAGGACAGTCTGGCCAGGCTGCAGGTGGTTTACGCGCCTGCCCACAGCCACGACCGTTCCGGCAACGTCTGCGCCCTGGATACGCGGAAACGCCAGATTGTTGCCATCCCATGCCTTCGGTTGCGGCCCGTTGCGCGAATACCATCCCGTACGCACGTTGACGTCCGTATTGTTCAGCCCACACGCATCGACGCGGATCAGCACATCGCCTGCGCCGGGCGCAGGTGTCGGCCAGCCGGTACGAAACTCGATCTTGTCCAGCCCGCCCATTCCTGTCAGTACGCAGGCGCGCATGGTTTCGGGCGCTGTGGATCGCTGGCTCATCGCCTATAGTATAGCCAAGTGTTCCGCGACTGAGACGAAGGGGGAATCTGGATGAACGATCAGGAAATGGACTATCGGGAAGTGCTTGCGTTCTGGTTCGGGCACTCGCCGCTGAGGCCGGGTGACCTGGACGGCCGGCTCAAGCTCTGGTACGGCTTCGATTCGGCTACCGACACCGTGATCCGGGAGCGATTCGGCCCGCTCGTGGAGGCGGCGCTTGGCGGGTCTTGCGCAAGTTGGGAGCGGGAAGCCCAGTCACGCCTCGCGCTGATCATCGTGCTCGACCAGTTCACGCGCAATATCTACCGGGGGCGCGCCGGCGCGTTCGCAGGCGACGACCGGGCGCTCGCCCTGGCGCTGGACGCCATTGACCGCGGCATGGACCGCGAAGTCGGTTTGCTGGAGCGGGCCTTCTATTGCATGCCGCTGCAACATGCCGAAGATATCGCGGCGCAGGAACTGTCGGTTCGCGTGACGGAACAACTCGACGCGGAATGCCTTGCGGCCTTCGAGAATTTTTCCGGAAAACAGGCATCGTACGCCCGCGACCACCGGGACGTCATTGCCCGCTTCGGCCGCTTCCCGCATCGCAACAAGGCTTTGGGAAGAGAGTCCACCGAGGAGGAACTGGCCTACCTGGCCGGCGATGCGCCCACCTACGGCCAGTCTCCCGCGGAAGACCGCTAAGCGATTACCTGATCAGGCTTCGAACCGTCGCCGACGGTCCGAAGCCCAAGTATCCTAGTCGACCGGTTCGAGGCGGACGATGGGGGTTTCCTCTTCGCCATTGCGGTCGGAAATGGCCAGGTAGATGTAGCCGTCCGGGCCCTGACGCACGTCGCGGATGCGGCCCATGTCGTAGGCCAGCGTTTCCTCGACGATGACTTCGCGATAGTCCTCGCTCATGTGCAGGCGCGCGAGTTGTTCGCCGGCCAGGCCGCCCGCGAAGATGCTGCCTTGCCAGCCCGGGAACTGGTCGCCCGAGTAGATCATCAGGCCCGAAGCGGCGATCGACGGCACCCAGATGTGATCCGGCGCCCGCATGCCGTCCTGGCCGATGCCGACATGGATCGGGCTGCCGATGGCGCCGTAGTTCACGCCGTAGCCGATGACCGGCCAGCCGTAATTCATTCCCGGCTCGATGCGGTTGAGTTCATCGCCGCCCTGGGGTCCGTGCTCGGTTTCCCACAGATCGCCGGTTGCCGGATGGATCGCCAGGCCCTGAGGACTGCGGTGGCCGAAGCTCCAGATTTCCGGCAGCACGTCGTCGCGGCCGACGAAGGGGTTGTCGTCGGGCGCGCTGCCGTCGTCGCGCAGGCGCATGACGGTGCCGTTGTGGTTGGACGTATCCTGCGCCGCATGGATGCTCAGGTCGCCGACGGGCTGCGCCATTCGGTCTCCGACGACAAGAAACATGTAGCCTTCGCCATCGAACACGAGCTTGCCGCCGTAATGACCGAAGCCGACCGATTGGGCGGCGAAGATCTCGACGACGTTGGTGAGCTCGTCGTTCTCGAAGCGGCCGCGCACGATCGCCGTGGTCGAAGTGTCGCCGACCGGCTTGGAAAAAGTCAGATATACCCAGCGATTTTCGGCGAAGTCGGGATGCGGAACGACTTCGAACAGGCCACCCTGGCCGCGATAAAAGACCTCCGGTACGCCGGGAACGGCTTCAGGCAGTAATTCGCCGTTACGAACCACTCGCAATCGACCGGGCTTCTCGGTGACCAGCATATCGCCTCCCGGCAGCCAGGCCATCGACCAGGGCTGAATCAAACCGCCCGTGACCTCGACCACCCGGTAATCATGATGGGCCGAGTAGTAAACGTCCGACTGTGCGAATGCCGAGGATGCAAAAGTTGCAAGCAGCCCGGCCGCGGCAATTTCCAGCAAATGACGACGCATGGTTTTTCCTCTATGTGGGGAATTGGAAAACAGGAACCGCGGATTATCCAATGTATTGTCCTCGATGACCAGACCGTGCGCTGGCTTCAGCGAACCAGGTGCAGTTCGGTCTGGCGGCGCAGCATCCAGCGCATTTCGCCGTCGGCGGTGATCTCGGCCTCTTCCTCGACCGCCATGCGCACCGGCTGGCCGTCCCATTCGGGCACCGGCGTGGTCACCTGCATTTCAGTCGAGAACCACATGCTCGGAATAACGGGCGGGTCGCCGCGCCCCGGAATACTTGCCTGATAGTCCCAGCGCCCGATCAGCGGTCCGGCGCCATGGCCGTGATCGCCGATGGGATGCGTGTACATGGTTCCGTTCAGGCCTTCGCTCCGCATCTTCTCAAGCACGGATTCGAGAATCTCATTGCCGCTGCGCCCTACCCGCGTCTCCTCGAAGAGGATGTCCTGCAGGCGGTTGGCGTTGGCCAGGGCCCGTTGCAATCCGGCCGGCGCCTCGGTTTCGCCTTCGCGCAGGACATAGGCCATGTGCTGGGTGTCGGTCGCCATGCCCAGCGCTACGAGGCCGAAATCGCAATGCAGCACGTCGCCGCGTTCGATCACCAGCGCCACCGAGTCGGCCATGTCCACGCCCCGGCGCTGCAATGACACCGATGGCTGGAACCAGGAATCGAGTCCCAGGTCGTGGACGCGCTGCCGCATCCACCACTCGACGTCTTCGGTCGTGGTCTGGCCGGGTACGATGACGACGTCCGAGAAGGCCGTGGCGATGAGTTCATGCACGATGGTCTGCATTTTGCGGTAAACGGGGGTCATCGAAGGCACGCGCATGGCGAGGTAATCGATGGCGAGCAGGGGCTCGCGCACGACGCGGCCCGCCAACTCGGGTCCGAGCGCCTGCCGCATCTGCTCCCATTCGCCGGCCGAGAGCCCGTCGCCGAAATTGTGTTCCCGCGAGATGTTCACGGCGATGCGTTCGGGATTGCGCTCGCGCACCATGCCGGCGAAAAGGTCCCATTGATCGCTGCCCCAGAGTTCGGCCTCGCGGCCGTCGGCGGCGGTCGCGGTGGCGCGGACCGCGTCGTATGCGCCGCCTTGCGAGGAGCCGCCCAGGGCGATCCGCTCGACGCCTTCATCCGCACCCCGGTCATGAAAGATATAGATCGTGCGCCGCCGGGCGGCGAACGTGGTGGGCGAGACGAGGGCGCGGAAAACGGGATCCTCGTTGTACTCGCGCATGGTCACGATCCACATGTCGACGCCATGCTTGCGCATCAGCATCGGCAGGTTCCGCTCCAGCCGCTCCTCGAGCCAGGCCTGTTGCGTCCGCGCCTGTTCGCGCAAGCTGCCGAAGGGGTGTTCGGGGCTGTAATCCCGCGTCTGGGCGAACACGGACCCGGCGCCCGCGGCGAGTCCGACGACCAACAACAAGACAATCTGCGTAACCTTCATTCCAACCTCCTGCCTGCCCCGCAACGAGCGACGCATGTCTCGGTTTTGCACAACGTGAGTCGCCGTCTGGTGGACTAAGTTCAGCGGGCGTCCCCGACATGGATGTCGGGGCCGAAGCCTACAGGGACGTATTTACGGCGTCCGCTGAACTTAGTCCACCAGACGGCGACGATTCGAAGCCGCTATTACTTGCGGCGCGAGGCAAAATTCTATACCATGCGCCCCGCAAAATTTAAGGCCAGCCCCATCCTCGCAAGCCCGACCGGATCGCGGCAATTCAAACGGGGCCAATCAATTCAAGGATTGCCAAAATATGTCACTAGCAATCGCGCTTTTCCTGCTCGTCATCGCCACCGTCGTTCTGCATTTCGTGTTTGCCTATTACTTCGACTGGTGGTTCACCCCTCTTGCCGCCGACTGGGCGGGCATCGATATCACGGTCTTGATTACGTTGTGGGTGACCGGCTTCGTATTTGTCGCGATCAACGCCTTCATGGCGTATTGCGTCTGGCGTTTCCGCCACAAGCCGGGACACAAGGCGGTTTACGAGCCGGAAAACAAGAAACTGGAAATCAATCTGTCGATTTTCACGACCGTCGGCGTGGTGCTGATGCTCGCGCCGGGCCTGTTCTACTGGGCGGTCTTCGTCAACGTGCCCGAAGACGCGAACGACTACGAAGTGCTGGCCCAGCAATGGCAATGGCAGTACCGCTATCCCGGCGCCGACGGCATTCTCGGCACCGCCGACACTTCGCTCGTTTCCGAGAGCAACCCCTTCGGCATCAATCCCGAAGATCCCAACGGCCAGGACGACGTGGTCGTCAACGACCCGCAGATGCGGCTCCCGGTCGACCAGGACGCGCATTTCCTTTTCCGCTCGAACGACGTGCTCCACAACTTCACCGTGCCCCAGTTCCGCGTGAAGATGGATCTGGTGCCGGGCCTGATTACCTACATGTGGTTCACGCCCAACGAAGTCGGCACCTATGACGTGCTTTGCGAGGAACTTTGCGGCATCGGCCATTTCATCATGCGCGGACAGGTCGTGGTGGAAACCGAGGAAGACTTCAACGCCTGGCTCGCCACCCAACCCACGTTCGCCGAAACCCAGAACAGAGTCGCCGCCAACCCCGCGGCCGGTCAGGCGCAATATGCGATCTGCGCGACCTGTCACGGTCAGCAGGGCGAAGGCAACATGGCGCTCAGTAGTCCCAAGATCAGCGGACAGCCGGCTTGGTACATCGAACGGCAACTGCAATACTTCAAAAACGAAGTGCGCGGGGGCGAAGGCGACGACGCGCTGAGCCAGGGCATGGTCGGAATGGCTCGGACCCTGCCCGACGACGAAGCCGTCCGCAACATGGCCGCGTATATCGCCACCTTGCCCGACGAACCGGCCGAGCGCACGGTCACCGGCGATATCGCCAACGGCCGGGACATCTACGACCGCAATTGCGCCGCCTGCCATCTCGACGACGGCAGCGGCACCTGGTACACCGACGCGCCGCCGCTGGCCGGGCAGAGCGACTGGTACATCGTCAATCAGCTCGGCAAGTTCCAGACCGGGATCCGCGGCATGCACCCGGAAGACGACTTTGGCGAGCAGATGGTGCAAATGGCGACGGCCATGGCCGACGAGGAAGAAATCCGGGACGTGGCGGCGTACATCAACACGCTGGTTTCAAGTAGAATCGAAGTCGGGGAATAAGCCGGAAATCGGGCATTATCGGATCAGGAGACAGAGAACATGGCATACGTACCATTGGCGGACCAGGAGATCGAACTTCATCATCCCCATAGCTGGGTAACGAAGTACGTCTGGAGCCAGGATCACAAGGTGATCGCCATCCAGTACGGCGGCACCGCCATCGCCGTCGGACTCGTCGCTCTCGTGCTGTCGCTGTTCATGCGCATGCAACTCGGCTTCCCGGAAACCTTCGACCTCATCGACCCCAATTCGTATTACCAGTCCGTGACCATGCACGGCATGATCATGGTGATCTATCTCCTCACCGCCCTGTTCCTCGGCGGATTCGGCAACTATCTGATTCCCCTCATGTGCGGCGCCAGGGACATGGTGTTCCCGTTCATGAACATGCTCAGTTACTGGGTCTACCTCGTTTCGGTAATCATCCTGCTGGCCAGCTTCTTCGTCAGCGGCGGTCCGACGGGGGCGGGCTGGACCCTGTATCCGCCGCAGACGAATCTGGCCGGAACGCCGGGACACGACATGGGCATCGTGCTCATGCTCGTCTCGCTGGCGGTGTTCATCGTCGCCTTCACCATGGGCGGCCTCAACTATGTCGTCACCGTGCTGCAATACCGCTGCCGCGGCCTGACCATGATGCGCCTGCCGCTGGCGGTGTGGGGCATCTTCGTCGCCACCGTGCTCGGCCTGTTCGCTTTCCCGGCCTTGCTCGTGGCGGCCATCATGATGCTGTTCGACACCCTGATCGGCACCAGCTTCTTCATGCCGGCGGTGATCGAATCCGGCACGGCGCTCGATTACGACGGCGGCAGCCCGATCCTGTTCCAGCATCTGTTCTGGTTCTTCGGCCATCCGGAAGTCTACATCGTGGCGCTGCCGGCCTTCGGCCTCGTGTCCGACGTGCTCAGCACCCATGCCCGCAAGAACATTTTCGGCTACCGCATGATGGTCTGGGCGATCATCGCCATCGGCCTGCTCAGCTTCATCGTCTGGGCGCATCACATGTATGTCAGCGGCATGCACCCCTATTTCGGATTCTTCTTCGCCACCACCACGCTGATCATCGCGGTGCCGACGGCGCTCAAGGTCTACAACTGGGTGCTTACCCTCTGGGAAGGCGATATCCGCATGAACGCGCCGATGTATTTCGCCATCGGCTTCATCTTCACTTTCATCCACGGCGGACTGACCGGCCTGTTCCTCGGCAACGTGGTCATCGACCTGCCCCTGTCCGACACCTATTTCGTGGTCGCGCATTTCCACATGGTGATGGGCGTTTCGCCGATCCTGGTGCTGTTCGCGGCGCTGTATCACTGGTTCCCGAAGATGTCGGGCCGCATGTACCACGAAGGCATGGCCAAGCTGCATTTCTGGTGTACCTTCCTCGGCACCTACGCCATCTACCTGCCGATGCATTATCTCGGCATCCATGGCGTGCCGCGGCGCTACTACGCGCTCGGCGACACCGAGTTCATGGTGCCCGCGACCCAGGACGCCAATACCGCCATCACCATCGCGGCGCTGTTCGTCGGCGCTTCCCAGTTGCTGTACTTCATCAATATGGCTTGGAGCCTGCGCTACGGCGAGAAGGCCGGGCCCAATCCCTGGGGCGCCAATTCGCTCGAATGGCAGACGCCGGACACGCCCCCGATCCACGGCAACTGGGGCGACACGCTGCCGACGGTTTACCGCTGGGCCTATGACTACAGCGTGCCCGGCGCGCACGAGGATTTCATCCCGCAAAACACGCCGGAAAGCGAAGAGCCGACAGTGGATGAAGAACATTTCGACCCGGATCACGACGTATCCAAGGCGGACCTGTGAAATCGCTCAAACATCTGACCGACAAGCCCTGGGAACGCAAGGGCATCATCGGCGGGCTCAAGCCCGAGGGCGTGTTCGACACCGCGGCGGAAAAGGTGGCTTTGGGCTTCTTCCTGGTCGTCGCCACGGTGCTGTTCAGCCTGTTCACGATCAGCTATTTCATCCGCATGGAACTGCCGGACTGGCGGCCGCTGGCGGAGCCGGCGCAATTGTGGCTCAACACCGGGCTGCTCGTACTCAGCAGCGCGCTGTTCCAACTCTCCCGCAACAAGGTCAAGCGCGGCGAGTCGCGCAATGTATTCACGCTCTATCTGGCCGGGGGCATCGTCGCATTCCTGTTCATAGGCGGGCAATTGCTGGTCTGGGGCGGCCTGCAGGAAGCCGGGGTCTATCTGACGCCCAATCCCGCCGCATCGTTCTACTATTTGCTCACCGGAGTGCACGCCTTGCATTTGCTCGGCGGGCTATGGGTCTGGAGCAAGACCTCGATCCGGCTGCTTTCGGGCAGCGAGCCGAAAGACGTTCGGCTCAGCATCGAGTTGTGTACCCTCTACTGGCATTTCCTGCTGGTAGTGTGGCTGGCGATGTTCGCAATTCTTTCCAATACCTAGAGCCGGCGGACCGGCAATCAATGGGAATAACCACGAATGAGTGAAGCTGCAGCAACGAGTGTCGCCCCCGCGGAAGGGGTAACCGGCCTGGTGGACGACTGGACCGCGGACAAGCAGGCCTATCATGTGCCCTGGGGCAAGGCCATGATGTGGATCTTTCTGGTCAGCGACACGTTCATTTTCACCTGTTTCCTGACCGGCTACCTGAATGTGCGCATGACGACGACCCAGCCGTGGCCGCCGCAAAGCGAAATTTTTTCTCTCAGCATGTTTGGGGCGCCCGTTCCGCTGCTCCTGATCGCAATCATGACCATGGTGCTGATCACGAGCTCGGGCACCATGGCGCTGGCGGTCAACTACGGCTACCGCGGCGACAAGAAAAAGACCATGTGGCTGATGACCGCAACCGCGGTTCTGGGCGCGACTTTCGTCGGCATGCAAGCCTTTGAATGGTCAAAGCTCATCCTTGAGGAGAACGTGCGGCCCTGGGGCAATCCCTTCGGTGCGCCGCAATTCGGCTCGGTGTTCTTCATGGTCACGGGATTCCACGGCCTGCACGTTTCGGCCGGCGTGATTTATCTGTTATGGGTGGTGCGGCGCATCTGGGCCGGCTACTACGACAAGAAAGGCTTCGAGATCGTCGAAATCACCGGACTATACTGGCACTTCGTCGACCTCGTGTGGGTATTCATTTTCGCATTCTTCTATCTTCTGTAAGAGGGGACGCCAATGGCATCGTCGGACACCGCGGGACAACAGCACCCGCTGGGCATTTACTACCAGATCTGGATATTGCTGTTCGTAGTCAGCGCCTTTTCCTATGCGGTCGACTATTTCGACGTGCAGGGCGCCATGCGTTGGACTTTGGTCATCATATTCATGCTGGTGAAAGCCGGCTTTATCATCGCCATCTTCATGCATGCGTTCTGGGAGCGGTTGGCGCTGTGCCTGACGATTCTCGGCCCGCCCGGCGTTCTGTTGCTGCTGATCGGTTTCATGGCCGTGGAAGGCAATTACACCGAAAGCGCCCGCTTCGACTACATGGGGCACGACCGCGACGCGGTGGCGTTGACGCCGGCCGAATATCACGCGTCGCTGGCGGAGGAACATGGCGCGGAAGGAGCCGCCGCCGAAGCGCACTAGACCTGACGAATCAAAAGCCGGGGTCGAATGGCGCCGGCTTTTTTTTTGCCTGCGATCAAGCGACACTGCACGGCGACGGATCGACGCCACAGTTTGAAGAGTCGGTGTCTCATTTTTTGGGAATTGCGGTTTGGTGGTTTTTCGGTCATTCTCTCGGTTTGCTTTTTGCAAGGCGCGACCACTTTCGAATCTGGGGAGAAAAGACCATGAACAAGGAGCGAAGCGTGTTTGACAGCGCTTGGGCCGTCCCGGCAATTTCCATCGCATTGGCCGCCCTGCTGGCGGCATCCCAGACCCAGGCCCAGACCGGCGAAGGCGGCGGCTGGTACGTCGGCGCCAACATCCCCCTGATGTTTATCGACGCCACGGAATCCTTCACCTCGGGCGAGAATTTCGCGCCGATCAGCCTCGTCTACGAGGCGAACACGCTGAACGAGTACGATACCGGCTACAAATTCGGCGGCAACTTCGGCTACGCTTTCGAAAGCGGTTTGCGGATCGAATTCGAAGCCTATTTCGCCTCGGCCGAAGTCAGCCGGTTGATCTACAGCAATGTCGCCGTGCCCTCCCTCGGTTTCACCTTGACGGACGACACCGACATTCCCGTCAGCGGCTCGGCCGACCAGAGCGCCGCCGTGGTCAATGTCTGGTACGACTTCGATACCGCCGGCCAATGGACGCCCTATGTCGGAGGCGGATTCGGCGAAGTGCGGATCGATTTCGGCGGTGTCGACTATGATCCCAACGGCCTGGCCCAGGTCGTGACGGACACGATCACCTCGGCCACCGGACTCCCCCCGTTCACCTTGCCCCCGGGCTTCGTGCCGGAACTGTCGCCCAAGGATACGACCACCGCCTGGCATGTCGGCGCCGGCGTAAGCTGGGAACTTTCCGATTCGACCCTGATCCAGCTCGGCTACCGCTACCAGGCCAGCGGCGACATCGAATTCTTCGGCGCGAACGAAAACGGCACCGCCCACGCCATAACCGAACAGAAGACCCACTTCCTCGAACTCGGCATCCGCTATCGCTTGTAGATTGCTGCGCCCGCTCCATCCGCGGGTTCCCGACAGGGCTGAAATACTGTAAATTCGTACAGTATTTCAGCCCGGAGCCGGCATGTTCGAGCGATTGCCGACGGCGGAGTCCCGTTCCGCCGCTTTCCGCGCCAGCGCGCCGCGGGCCTTGCCGGCCTATGCGGAGTTGTATTGCATCTCCAATTTCAGCTTTCTGCGCGGCGCTTCGTTTCCCGAGGAACTCGCGCGGACCGCCCGGGAGTTCGGCTACCGGGCGCTGGCCATTACCGACGAATGTTCCCTGAGCGGGGCGGTGCGGGCGCATGTGGCGGCGAAGGAACATGGCCTGAAGTTGATCGTCGGCGCCGAATTCCGTTTTTTGGAAGGCTTCCGGCTCGTGTTGCTCGCGCGCAATCGCAAGGGCTACGGCGAATTGAGCCATCTGATCAGTTGCGCGCGGCGGGACAGCGCCAAGGGCGGTTATCGCATCGACCGCGCCATGCTCGAAGGGAACCGGCCCGATGATTGCCTGTTGTTATGGCTGCCGGATTTTTCGCGGTCGCGGGATGTCGTCGAGGAGGAAGCGGCCTGGCTCCGGGAAGGTTTTGCCGGGCGGGCCTGGATCGGCGTCGAGGCGCTGTTGCGCGGGGACGACCGCCGTCTGCTGCGGCAATCGCGCGAACTCGGCCGGCGTCATGGCCTGCTCCTGTGCGCCGCCGGCGGCGCCTGCATGCACGCGCGGGAGCGGCGTCCCTTGCAGGATATTCTCAGCGCCGTCCGCCTCGGCAAAACCATCGATGAACTCGGCTTCGACGGCGAATGCAACGCCCAGCGGCATTTGCGCGACCGCGCCCGGCTCGCCCGCGTGTATCCGCCGGACCTGCTCGCGGCGACGGTGGAGATCGCCGAACTATGCAATTTCTCGCTCGATGAATTGCGTTACGAATACCCGCTCGAACTCGTGCCCGCGGCCTATACCGCCCATGGCTGGCTATGCCGGCTGACGCTCAGGGGAATGCGGCGGCGCTGGCCCGAAGGCGTACCGGCCAAGGTGCGCCCGCTGCTGAAGAAGGAACTGGCGCTGATTCGCGAGTTGCGCTACGAGCATTATTTCCTCACCGTCCACGACGTGGTGGATTTCGCCCGCGGCCGCGGGATTCTCTGCCAGGGCCGCGGCTCGGCGGCCAATTCGGCGGTGTGCTATTGCCTGGGAATCACCGAAGTCGATCCGGCCCGGATCGAACTGCTGTTCGAGCGCTTCATCTCCCGGGAGCGCGACGAGCCGCCGGACATCGACGTCGATTTCGAACATTCCCGGCGCGAGGAAGTCATCCAGTACATTTATGCGCGCTATGGCCGCGACCGGACCGCGCTGGCGGCGACGGTGATCTGCTATCGGCCCCGGAGCGCGGTGCGCGACGTGGGCAAGGCGCTGGGGCTGGCGCCCGGGCTGATCGACCGTCTCGCCAAGTCGATCTACTGGTGGGGTGAAAATCTGGAAGAGCAATTGCGGGACGCCGATGTCGACTACACCGACCCCAGGATGCGCATGTTGCTGAGCCTGGCCGGGGCGCTGCAGGGTTTCCCCAGGCATTTGTCGCAGCACGTGGGCGGTTTCGTCATCAGTCGGGGGCCGCTCACCCGGCTCGTGCCGATCGAGAACGCCGCGATGGCGGACCGCACGGTGATCCAGTGGGAAAAGGACGACCTCGAAGCCCTCGGCCTGCTGAAGGTCGATGTGCTGGCCCTGGGCATGCTCACCGCGATTCGCAAGTGCCTGGAACTGGTCGGCGCCTATAGCGGCCGGCCTTTGAGCATGGACCGCATTCCCGCGGAAGACCCGCGGGTCTATGACATGATGAGCCGGGCCGACACCATCGGCGTGTTTCAGATCGAATCCCGCGCCCAGATGAGCATGCTGCCGCGGCTGCGCCCGCGCAATTACTACGACCTGGTGATCCAGATCGCCATCGTGCGCCCCGGACCCATCCAGGGAGACATGGTCCATCCCTATCTCAACCGGCGCGACGGCAAGGAGGAAATCGTTTATCCCAGCAAGGAAACGAAGGAGGTGCTCGAACGCACGCTGGGCGTGCCGATCTTCCAGGAGCAGGTGATGAAACTGGCCATGGTGGCGGCCGGCTTCAGCGGCGGCGAGGCCGACCAGTTGCGCCGCGCCATGGCCGCCTGGAAGCGCAAGGGCGGACTCGAGCCGTATCGCGAGAAACTCATCCGGGGCATGCTCGAGCGGGGTTACGAGCGGGAATTCGCCGAGCGGCTGTTCCGCCAGATTCTCGGTTTCGGCGATTACGGTTTCCCGGAATCGCATTCATCGAGCTTCGCCTTGCTGGCCTATGTCTCGTCCTGGTTCAAGCATTATCATCCGGCGGCGTTCTGTTGCGCCTTGCTCAACAGCCAGCCGATGGGCTTCTACGCCCCGGCGCAACTGATCCGCGACGCCCGCGCCCATGGCGTCGAAGTCTTGCCGGTCCACGTCAATCACAGTCTGGCCGATTGCAGCCTGGAATTACCCGCGGGTTTCGCGCGGCCGCGGGAACATGCGTTGCAAGTGCTCGAACCGCGCCTGCGGATCGGCTTCAACCAGGTGAAAGGCCTGTCGCGGAAGGCCGCCGAGGCGATCTGCGAGGCCCGCGCCGCTGGCGCTGGAAGCGCCAACATCCCAGCCGCCTTTGCCGGTATCGAGGAACTAGTGTTCCGCAGCGGCATCGGCAAGCAGGATCTGGAAGCGCTGGCCGCCGCCGACGCCTTGCGCGAACTCGCCGGAGACCGGCATCGCGCCTTCTGGTACAGCGCGGGAGTCGGGGGAGGTCCTGCGGCTTGCGCGCAGGATGGCCTGTTCGCCGCGACCGGTTTCGGCGCCGAGGTTCCGGGGGTCGACGTGCTGCTGCCGGCGCCCGGCGAGTGGCGGAACATCGCCGCCGATTACGCCGCCACCGGTTTCAGCTTGCGCCGGCATCCGCTGGCGCTGTTTCGCGAACATCTCGACCGTTTCCAGGTCGTGCCGGCGCGGGAGCTTGCCGGGGTCGGCGACGGCCGCGGGGCCAAGGTGGCGGGACTCGTGACCTGCCGGCAACGGCCGATGACGGCTTCGGGAGTCACCTTTCTCACCCTGGAAGACGAAGGCGGGATGGTCAACGTGGTGGTCTGGCCCGCGCTGAGCGAGCGGCAGCGGCCGGTGGTGCGCCGGGCGCGGCTGCTCGGCGTATGCGGACACGTGCAGCAAAGCGGCGATGTGATCCATCTCATCGCCCACCGGTTGACCGATCTCACTCACTGGCTCGGCGAGATGGAGACCTCATCCCGGGACTTTATGTAAGCAGTTTGCGGGGCGGTCCACCCCCACCAAAACCGCTATGCGGTTTTGCTCCAGCCGCCGAGCACAGCTCGGCGTCGTTCGGTCTGCGCGCGAAGCTGGCGCTTCGCAAGCGCTTGCCCTCACCCCCCGAAGGGGGAGTATGCAACGCTGGCTAGTCGCCGCGGCTCGCGGCCCGCAGGGCTTCGATGTCGAACTTGATCATGGTGTTCATCGCCGCCATGAGGCGGGCGTTGTGTTCCATGTCCTCGTTGTCCATCAATTCGAAGAATTCGGCCGGGGTGATCTGCCAGGAGAGGCCGTAGCGGTCCTTCACCCAGCCGGCGGCGAGCGGCGTGCCTTCTTCGGCCAGCTTGTCCCAGTATTCGTCGATCTCTTCCTGGGTCTCGCAGAGGACCATCAGCGAAAGCGATTCGGAAAACTGGAATGGCGAGGCGGCGTTGAGGGCGATGAACTCCTCTCCCTTCAACTTGAACTCGATGGTCAGCACGGAGCCGGCGGCGGGTTCGTCGGGCTTGTAAATGATGCGGGTGATTTCCGAATCGGGAAAGATCGAGCAATAGAACTCGACCGCTTCCGCGGCGTTGCCGTCGAACCAGAGGAATGGGGTAATCGCTCTCATAATATTCACCTCGGGGAATGCAGGCCGAACATGTTGCCTTCGGTGTCGCTGGCCAGCAGGATGAAGCCGTATTGGCCGATCGACATCTTCTCGCGCACCACATGGCCGCCGGCGTCTTCCACGCGCGCGCCTTCGACGTCGCAATCCTCGCAACTGAAATACACCATTACGCTGTTGCCGCCCGAGGGCATGCCCTCGAAATACACCAGCGCCCCGGTGCAGCCGTGGGCGTCGGGGCCGCCCGGGAATCCGTGCATGGGGAGGTCGGTTTCCATGGGCTGCAGTTCGACGCCCAGGACGGTTTCATAGAATTTACCGGCGCGCTCCATGTCCTGCACATAGATCTCGAACCAGTTCACGGGGTTTCTCTTTGTGAGTTCTTCGGGCATTTCGTCCGTTTCCTCGCTTTCTCAGGCAAAATAGCCGTGCAAATACCAATGCCGACCGCCGGCGCGTTCGCGATAGACCCACAGGCGGCAGCCGCTCTCTTCTTCGCCCACGTAATAGTCGCGGCGCATATCATCGCCCGACCACCAGCCGGATTCAATACGTTCCGGACCGCTGACGAGCGTGACCGGGCCATGATACAACGGCTGCCCGCCGCGGCAAGCGAGCCGGCGCGGTTCCCCGAGCAGCCAGAGAGGGCGCGCGAGACCGGCCACCGGCGTATCCGGCCCGGTCTTGCCGCCTTCGGCGTGGTCGAAATCCCGGCTGGCGTATTCCGGCCGATGATCGGCCACCGCCTCGATGCCCCGGATCTGGCTTTCTCCAAGACGGGCCTGCAATTGTTCGAGCAGATGATCGATGCCCCTGTCGTCACAAGAGCCCTTGTCGTTGCGCAGCAGTTGCAGGTCGCGGTCGAGATAGGCGTCGAAGCGGCTGACCGCCAGGCGCAGCGCGATTACCGGCGCCAGCAGTTCGAGCTCGCCGAGGCGCGTTTGCAGCAACATCAGGAAATGTTCCCGGCTGCGGTCCGGGCGGCGCAGTTCTATGCGCACCGCCGTGGCTTCCCGCTGTTCGTGCAAGAGACTGAATTCGAGACGGCTGGTGGCGAGGTCGCGCTTGACCAGGAATTCGCATAGCCGCTTGAGCAATTCTCCCGCGGCGCGCAGCAGCCGGCCGAGATCGGTCGATTCGGCGGGCAGTTCGAACTTGCTCCGGAACGAAGGCGGCGCGACGTATTTGCGCGCGGCTTCCGGCGTCTTGCCGAGCGCCCGGTCGAGTTGATCGACGAAGTCGCTGCCGAAACGCGTGACGAGGCCGCCGACGGGCAGCCGCCAGAGGTCGCCCAGATGGCGGATGCCCATGTTATGCAGCCGGCGGCCCTGTTCCCGGTCGGGCTGCAGCACCGCGACCGGCAGGCCTTGCAAGGCGGCATGCAGGTTCTCCCGGCGATATACCGCCTTGCCGCCGCCGGCGCGGGCGAGCAGCAGGCTGCCCGTCATGGTCGGCGCCGCGGCATGGGAGAGGTCTTCGGGCAATTCCCATTCGCGCAATTGCCGCCGGACCGCCCCGGAGAGTTTTTCGTGGATCGCCTCGATGCCGCCGAAATAGCGCAGGGCGCTGCGCACCTCGCAGACGAGCGCGGTTTCATGCAGGCCGATGTCGGAACTGCAAGCCTCCATCAGCCCGGCCAATACGAGCAGATATTGCCGGCGGCGGGCTTCCGGCAGCACCCGCAACTGCGGCAGATGCAAAGCGTACCAGAGGTTGCCGGGCCGCGGTTTCTCCGTTCGCCGCGGACGGGCCGGACGCGGCGCGGGAACCGTGGACAAGCGGACTTGCGGGCTGGCCATGTCGAGCCCCTTTTGCTGTATGAATATACAGTATAGCCCGAATCGGCGGACCCGCACTATGTGAGTCGCCGTCGGGTGGCGCGGGGTTCAGCGGGCGTCCCCGACATGGATGTCGGGGCCGAAGCGTACATGGATGTATTTACAGCGTCCGCTGAACCCCGCGCCACCCGGCGGCGACGGATCGAAGCCACAAACCCACAACAACCAACCTAACGAGATTCTGCGACTGCGCTTTGCTTCGCGCAGAATGACGGAGGTGGGGCGCCTCGCTTCGCGCAGAATGACAGGGGGGCACCCGGCGGCGACGGACCGAAACCACGTCACCTGCTTTGCAGGAATTGCACCGCAAGGTCGGGGAAGTCGGTGAACAGGCCGTCGACTCCGGCGGTGAAGTAATGCTGTTCGAGCAGGTCCGCGAAGTTTTCCGCGTAGGCCGGCAATTGGCCGGGGTCGGCGCGGAAAGTGTAGGGATGCACGTCGAGCCCGGCGGCATGGGCGCGCTCGACGAGCGCGCTGACGCGCAAGGCGCCGGGCGCCGATTCCGGGTCGATGACCAGGGGATGGGCCGGGCCGATACCGTCGGCGTGTTCCGCCAGCATGCGCATGCCTTCGGCCTCGAACATCCAGGGATAGGATGCGGTATCGCGGAGAAGCTGGATCAGCCGGATGTCGATGCCGGCCGCGGGCAAGATCTCGCTGTTGATGATCTCCAGTTCCGGGTAGCTGAAGATTTGCAGGAAGACCTTGTCGGACTTTTCGGTGTAGCCGTAATTCTTGAGCACATCGACCACGGCGCTGCTGATGTCCTTGCCTTCGGCGCGATGAAATTCCGGCTGCTTGATCTCGGGGTAGATGCCCACGTCGCGTCCGGTCGAATGGTTGAGCCCCTGGATCAGTTCGATTTCCTCCTCGAAGGTCGGCACGCGAAAGTCCGATCGTTCGAGCGGGAAACGGTTCGCGAAGCCCGGCTCGCGCTCGCCATCGACCAGGCGAAAGCCTTCGGTGGCCTGTAATTGGCGGATTTCTTCGAGATCGAAGTCGACGGCGTAATGACGCCCGTCGGCGCGGGCGCGGCCCGGAAACCGGTCGGCGACATCGGTGGTGCGGTCGAGCGTGATGTCGTGCAGCACGATCAGCCGGTCGTCGCGCGTCATCACGAGATCCTGCTCGATGTAATGCGCCCCCATGCCATAGGCCATGGCCTTGGCCTCCAGCGTGTGTTCGGGCAGATAGCCGCTCGCGCCGCGATGTGCGATGACGATTTTTTCGGATTGGGCGTACACGGAAGCGGAAGCGAGCATGAACGGCAGACCGGCATGGAAAATGATTCGCAACGGCAACGCGGACATCGGAAGTTCTCGCGATTCGGTTGAGGCGCCAGTGTAGCCGAAAAAGCTCAGGAGCCGAACCGGTAGCGCAACTTGACGGCGAGGGTATCGACCACGGGCATGTTCCAGGACTGTTCCAGCATGTCCTGGAAGGTTTGGAAACTTCCGCGCGGCAGGTTGCCGCCGCGGGTGTAGACGACGAACAGGTCGGACAGGGGCGCGATTTCCCAGCGGTAGCGCGCCTGGAAGGTCATGCGGCTGATGACGAAATCGTCGGGCGTATCGTTCGGCTTGGCGACGTCGTGGAGAAATTCCTTCTTGTGCGGATTGACGATCCAGAAACGGTCCTCGAAGGCCTTCAGGCCGGTCCATTGCAAGGTCAGGCGGAATTGCTGCTTGGCGGTGATGAAGAAACTCGTCTCGACCCGCGGCGACCACTGGTGCGCTTCGTAGCTCGTATAGCGGCCGCCGCCGCGATGCACGAGCAGGGCTTCGCTGTCGGTGTAATTGAGCATCAGGTCGAAGTAGAAACGGTCGATCGGGCGCCAGGAGAGCCCGCCTTGCATCGAGTTGCGGGGCGGGCCGAGTTCGTCCTGTTCCAGCGTCACGCCGACCGACCAGGACAGGGGCTTGGCCACGTCGCTCGTGTAATTCACGTTGAGGCCGACGCGGTCCGGCACGGCGAAATCGCCGGTGCCGCGGCCGAGGCGGTCGTCGATGCGCTCGGGAAACCAGCGCACGCTGAACATGACGTTGTCGTTGTTGAGAAAGGTGTAACTGCGATTGAAAAACGCGCCGAGGCGCACGGGCCGGCCCTGGGTGTTCCACTGATTGGTGATGAAAACGCTGGTCCAGCGGTCGCGCAGCCCGGGGATATCGGATTCGATATTGAACCAGGCGTAGTCGAAGTTGGCCGAATCGTTGCGCTGGCTGAAGCCCAGATCGTTGATTTCCAGTTCGTCGTCGAGGAAGGTCGCGCGGAAGGAATGATTTACTCCGCGCCGGGGGCGGAAACTGACGTCGTTGAAGAATCCGGCGCCGGTGACGCCGTGCGCGTCGCTGTACATGGCCTGACCGTCGACCACCCAGCGGTTGTCGGCGGAGAAATAGTTCCAGTCGATGGCGTTGACGGTGGCGTCGACTTCCGGGTGGTCGATGTTGGTGCCCATCCAGCCGATCGAGCGGCGGCCGCCGCCGCTGGTGTCCTCGTACAGCAGGCGGCCGATGCCGAAGTCGCGGCCGGTGGCGTGAATGCCGACGGTTGTGCCGTCGTCGAGCCAGCCTTCGACGACCGTGTCGTCTTCGGTGGCGTACAGGGCGCCGTATTGCCAGTTGCCGGCCGAGCCCGTGAACTTGACCGCGCCGAGCAGATCGGTCGGGTCGCTGAGGTCGGTCGGCACGTAGTTGACGTTTTCCGGGAGACCGCCCCATTGCGGCGCGCCGCCGATGCGTCGCGTATTGAGCAATGTCAGCGGGCCGGAAGGGCCGCGCATGATCGCGCCGGTGCGCTCGGTGGCGTTGAAGATGTCCTGGCCTTCGAGAAAGAAGGCGCGTTTTTCGGGGAAGAAGGTTTCGAACGCGGTCAGGTTGACGATCACGTCGTCGGATTCGACGTTGCCGAAGTCCGGGTTGAGCGTCGCCGAAAGCAGCGAATTCGTCGTCGGCCGCCAGAAGATTTCGGCGCCGGTCTTGTATTCGCCATCGTTCTTGATGCCGTCCTGGATGCCGGAGACGAATGGGTAGAATGTCAATTGCCGGCGCGGTTCGATGTCGCGCAACTCGTATTTCTCGAAGGCCGACAGATACTCGTTCACGGTTCGCGGCAGGGCGGGGTTGGACCAGGCTTCGCCGCCGAGATGCCCGACCTGGCGCTCGAAATAGAAGCCGATCTGGCGGGTGTCTCCCGCTTGGGGCAGCGCCACCATCGACCAGGGAATGAAATACTCGATGCTCCAGCCGTCTTCCAGCGCCTGCGTGAAGCCACTCCAGGAGCCGTCCCATTGCATGTTCATCTGCCGTTCCGGCAGCAAGGTGGCGTCGGTCATCGAATCGCCCAGATTCAGGCGCAGGAAATAACCGTAGAGTCCTTCGCCGGAGGTATCGAGGCCCACGACGAAGCCGTCGCGGTCAAGACGCGTGTCGCGCGAAGTCATGCGCGCGACCAGGGTGCCGGGAGGCTGGAAGTTGACGGCCGAGACGTAGATGCCGCGTTCGGTATAGAACATGCGCACATGCGTTTCGTAGGGCGCTTCGGCGAGGGTGTCGGGGTCGATCACCCGCATGCCGTCGACGACGGGGATCCGGTCCCAGACCGCTTCGTCGACGAAACCGTCGAGTTCGATATTGGCTTCGTCCTCTTCCACCCGCGTCAATTGCGGCAATTGCGCCAGGGCGGCGTTTGCGGCAGCCAGCAAAAACAGGGCGGCGCAAGAATGGCGGAGGATGGTTGGAAATCGGAACAACATGGCCGGAAAACTATACAGCATCCCGAAATACGCAGGCTATCGGACGTTCGGATTCGTCACAATCAGTTTCATGAGGCGGGGAAATTCGGCACGGACAACAGGTTATACCGGCAAATTGCCACATTTCGTCATAATTTCTCGCCAAATTGCCATAAATATAGTGTTTTCTTTCCGCGTTTTTGTGGTTGAATCCAAAGTATCGAAAATCCAGGAGGACTTTGCTTTATGCGGACCCGAAAATTCGATCACGCAGCCTTCTTGGAAGAAGAAAAATACATCTGGGCGGACACCGGCAACACGGTGCTCGCAAAATTGACGGTATTCGTCAGTCTCGCGGTGATTTCGGGAGTTATCTTCGCGGGGATGGTATGAAACGAACTTTCGGCTAACGTTCGCCGAGTTCGGCCTCCAACTCCAGCAAGCGCTGCCGGCGGCGGATTTCCAAGCGTACGAAGTCGCCGGGCTCGGCCTCCCGCAGCAAGTCGGAATAAGTTTGCAGGTCTTCAACGACTTCGCCGTTGAAGCGGAGCAGGATGTCGTTCGCCTGTAATCCGGCGGTTTCGCCCGCGCCGCCGGGCGTGAGGCCGTCGACGCGCACCCCCCCGCCGGTCCAGCCGAAGTCGGGCACGACGCCGAGCGCCGCCCCGCGCGGACCGGCGTTCTGGGCCGGCGCCGGGGCGGTGGGCGCGTTTTCCAGCGTGACGCGGAAGGGCTCGGTGCGGTCGCCGAGGTAGACGACGGCTTCTTCGAGCCAGAGAGCGATGTCCGACATGCCGGCGGTATCGAGCTTGTCGCTGGTATCGGTCGGACGATGGAAGTCCGGGTGCGTCCCCGCGAAGAGATGGATCGCCGGGATGCCGGCCTCGAGAAAACTCGCGTGATCGCTTCCCGCGATGGCTGCGGCTGGAAACTCGGATTGCACACCGATGGTGAAACCTATGCCCTGGGCCATGAACGGCCATTCGTAGGCGCTTTCGGTGCCGAAAACCTGCAAGCTGCGGCCTTCCAGCCGGCCCACCGAATCGAGATTGATCATGGCGAAGAACTCGCCGTAGCCGCCGGGCGGCTCGCGCAGGAAGCGCCGCGAGCCGATCAGGCCCGCTTCCTCGGCGGTGAAAGCGGCGAAAATGATCGGGCGCTGGGGGCTGAACGAGCGCGCGAGTTTCGTCGCCGCTTCGATCAGGATGGCGACGCCGGACGCGTTGTCGTCGGCGCCGGGATGGATCTCGCCGCCTTCGATGCCGACATGGTCGTAATGCGCGCCGATGACGATCGGCTGCGCGTCGAGATCCGGGTTGACGCCGGGCAGGAGGCCGACGACATTGGCCAATTCCACCTCTCCGGCGCCGGCCCCGGTTCCGTCAATAGCTTCGCGCCAGCCATGCAGGAAGGCGCCATCGAGCGGCTGCAGGCCGGCGGCGCGGAATTGATCGGCGATGTAGAACGCGGCTTCCTCCAGCCCGCGGCTGCCGATGCCGCGTCCTTCGCGTTCAGGGCTCGCCAGGTATTCGGCGTGACGCAGGAACTGGCCGGGCAGGTATTTCGGCGGCAACTCGGCCAGCGCTTCCAGCGGCGGCAACGAAAACGCGGGCGCGGCGGCCAGACCGGGACGCAGCCATTGCATGGGCGAGTCCGGGCTGTTCCAGACGCCCGAGACGTCGTTGGTCGGTTCCTCGCCATGGAAGCTGAGATAGGAATAGCGGCCGTAATGCGGCAGCTTTTCGATCATGCCCGGCATGGCGGCCATGTCGTCCACGTGGATCAGGCCGATGGCCAGTTCCGGATCTGCCGGATGGCGGCCGATGAGGACGGTGGCGCGGTCGGCGAAAGGCAGCGGCTGGCCGGCGAGCACGATGTCTTCGGCATTCGCCGCCGCGCCGTAGGCGCCCGCGGCCGTGAGCGCCGCTACTGCGAAGGGATTGTCGCGGCCGAGCACCCAGACCGAGCGGTCCGGCGGCAAGGCGCTCATCGACTCTTCCGTCAGGATGCGCGCGTCGACGCCCGCGGCGAAGGCTTCCGCCAGTCGCCGCCACTCTTCGCGGTTCTCGCGCGGCAGCAGGAAGGCGATCTCCTGGGCGCCGAACATTTCGCCCACCGTGGGCGGCGTTTCTTCCCGGTCGAGCTTGCGGAAGATATCGAACCAGGGATCGACCAGCACGGCTTCGAGGCGGTCGTAATCGGGCGCCACCACGCCTTCGAGTTTCTGCGTCAGGCGCGCGAGATGGATTTCCGGCTCTTCCCGGCCGGCGTAATACAGCGCCAGCGGTACGTTCAGTTCATAGGGTTCGCCGCTCTGGATCTGGGCGAAGAGGATTTGCGCCTGGTTGTTGCCCGTCTCGTCTACGCTCACCGAGATATCCGGCGCGCCGGTTCGATCGACCCATTGCGCGAAGAACGGCCCGAGGTCGAAGCCGGCGACGTCGGAGAACAATTCGGCGATGCCGGTGAAGCCGATGCGCTGGAAGAGATAGTCGTCGTAGAGCCGCCGCAGGCCTTCGAGAAACAGCTCGTCGCCAAGCTCCACCCGCAACATGTGCCAGAGCATCAGGGTCTTGCCATAACCCACCGCCTGCGAGGCGGCGGAATTGCGCGTGGTGAACTCCGTCAGCGGAAAATCCGTTTCCTCGGCGACGTAATTGCGGTAGCGCGCCAGCATGTCCTTGCGGTATTCGGCGCCGCGGCCTTCCATTTCGCGGAACAGGTGGTCGGCGAGATAGGCCGTCAGTCCTTCGCTCCAGTTGCCGCTCTCATAGCCCGGATAGACGCCGTTGCCCCACCAGTTGTGCAACAGTTCATGGGGATAGGACGATTCTAGAATGAAGGGAAAGCGGATCACCTGGGAGCCGAGCAAGGTGAACGAGGGCATGCCGTAGCCGGTTTCCCAGAAGTTCTCCACCAGCGCGAACTTGGAAAAGGGGTAGTCGCCGAGCATGGGCTCGTAGAGTTGCAGGTAGCGTTCGGTGGCGTCGAGATAGCGGATCGCCAGGTTGGAATCGGGCGTGCGGAGATAGGCCAGGGCCTCGATGTCGCCGGCCATTTGCGAATACTCGGTGAACTGCGCGGCGATCAGGTAGATTTCCTCCATCGGGTCCGGGCTGCTCCAGCCGTTGGGGCCGTTGCGGTCGCCCTGGCTCACGGCGAGCCAGTCCCGGGCCGAATCGGCGAATTCCACGCGCAGGTCGAAACTGACCAGTTGATCGCCGAAGTCGGGAACCCAGTAACTCGCCTTGCTCAGGTAGACGCCGCGGGAGTCGATGATGCCCGTGGTCTCGGAAAAACTCTGTGCGTATTCGGCGCCTTGCCGCGCCACGTCCTGCGCGATGCGGCCGCGATAACCGACGGTGAAAATTCCGTCGGCGCCGGTCTCGACCTGGTACGCGCTGGTCGGTGCGACTTCGCCGCTCATGGTGTTGAGCAGGATGCCGGCTGGCAGGCCGGACGCGGACCGCGGGCTTGCTTCGCCCGGCGCCACTTCCAGATTGCTGTTGAGCCTGAACTCGGCGGGGCCGCCTGCCAGCGGGGGCGGCAATGTGACCGTGTCGAGCACCTCGATTTCACCGGTCGCCGGGTCGAGGCTGACTTGCAGATCGTGATGGATCGGCGCCGTCGGCGGGGACGGGTTTGCGGCGACAGAATCTTGCGAAAAAGCGGCTTGCGAAACGGCATCCGGCGCTGCGGACGCTTGCGTTTCCGCTGATTGCGCCTCGGCGATTTGCGCTGCGGCCACCTGCGCCGCCGTTATCAGACATAGGCCGCGAAACAGGCCGGCAAACAGGATGCGGGACGGTTTCCGCGCTGGTTTTCGCACCGGGTTTCGCGACAGTTTCCGCATAGCTGGCTCCGCTTCAGTCCAGGCCCAGCAACTCCATCGCCGCGGCGTGGTCCCAGTCGCCGATGTGGATCTGGGAGGCGCCGTCCGGCGTGCGCGTGGTGCTCCAGGCCAGTCGGCCGCCGTCGGGGGAGAACACCGGCAGGATGTCGGTGCCTTCGGTATTGGTGGCGCGAACCGGCGGACTGTTGCCGTCGACATCGATCAGGAACAGCTCGAAGTTGGCGTGGCCGAGCAGGTTGCTCGAATAGATGATGTATTCGCCGCTCGGATGGAAGTACGGTCCCCAGGCCACCATGGCCTCGGCGGTCAATTGCCGCGCTTCGCTGCCGTCGACGTTCATGGTCCAGATTTCGGCGCTGTTGCCGTCGGGATTGAATCGCCGCCAGACGATCTTGCTGTCGTCGGGGCTGAAAAACGGTCCGCCGTCATAGCCCGGCGAATAGGTGAGCTGGGTCACGTTGCCGCCATCGGCGTCCATGATGTACAGGTCCATAAAATACGAAGCGTCGTCCTCCAGCAACGCCCGTTCCGCGCGGCTCAGGGGCCGGCTGTAGGCTTCGCGATTGGAAGCGAAGAGGATTTTCGCGCCGTCGGAGGAATACGAGCCCTCGGCGTCGTAGCCGTCGGCATTGGTCAGGTTGACCGGGTTGCCGCCGTCGCTGTCGGCCTGGTAAATCTCGTAGTGGCGGTCGTAATCCCAGCCATAGGGGCGGTCGATCCCGCTGCGGCGGATTTCGATTTCCTCGGCCTGTTTCGCCAGGGCGTCCGGGTCTTCGTGAGTCGACGAAAACATGATGCGCTCGAGCGTCGGATGGACCCAGGAACAAGTGGTCAGGCCGATGCCCGGTGAGACGACCGAAGCCGTTTCCGTGGCGAGGTCCATCAGGTGAATCTGGTAGAAGGGATTTTCGCCGGGCACTTCCGACTGGTAGATGAATCGATTGCCGTCGGCGCTGAAATAGCCTTCGCCCGAACGCAGGCCGTCGGTAACCAGTTGCCGGGTGTTCGAAAGCAGGATCGCTTCGAATTCGCCGTCGACGAAATCGCCCGGCGCCGGATCGATGGTGACCGTGGCGCCGGCGACGCCGTCGGCGTAGCTTTCAGCGTCTTCCGCCGCGGCGGTTTCGATAGCTGCCGCGCCGAAGCTCTGATACACGGTGTCCTGGTTGGCTTCGGCCGCGGTCGGCGGCATCGGCATTCCCTGCGGATGCGTTTCCGCGGGCGGCTCGCATGCCGCCAAGGCAAGAAGGCAAAGTGGCAAGACGAATTTATCCATGTTCTGATTCCTGTAAAAAAATCCCTCGCTTCAGTCATTCCGCGCGAAACGAAGCCCTTCCCTCCCCAAAATGTCATTCCGTGCGAAGCAAAGCCCTTCCTTCCCAAATGTCATTTTGCGCAAAGCGAAGCCCTTCCCTCCCCAATTGTCATTCTGCGCGAAGCGAGGCGCCTCACTTCGTCATTCTGCGCGAGCGAAGCGCCCAACCCCCGTCATTCTGCGCGAAGCGAAGCGGAGTCGCAGAATCTCCCGGAGGAACCTGCAAGGCTGTTCATATGCTATGCCTATGTAAACTCAAAATGCCGCTGATGCGGGAAAACGCCGAACAGCCCGCCGGTATGGACGAAAACCACCGTGCCGGCCCCCGCCAGACATCCGCTTTGTCCTTTGCGAAGCTCAGCTAACATGCCATGAAAGGCTTTTCCTGTATAGACTGGATCGAGAAAAACGCCTTCCCGCCGCGCCGTTTCCGTGATGGTCCGATACACTTCCGGGCCCGCCACGCCGTAAGTCGGCCCCATATAGCCTTCGACCGTCTCGACCGCCAGTTTGTCCGCATCGAAGCCGACGCCGTAGCGTTCGCTCCAGGCCGCCACGTCCCGGCGCACCTTTCGCTCGAACCAGGCCGCGTCGTCGCAGACGTTGAAGGCCAGCACCCTGGCGCCCAGACCGAACAGTTCACAGCCGACGAGCAGGCCGCTCTGGGTGCCGCCGGAACCGGTTGCCGCGACGATGGCGTCGGGTTCGATTCCGGTACGCTTGAAATCCTCGCGCAGTTCTTCGCAAGCGGCGATATAGCCCCAGAGACCGATGGCGTCGCTGCCGCCGATGGGGATGAACATCGCGCGGCGCCCCTTTCGTTCGTATTCGCGCTGCAATTCGCGCCCGTACTCCTCGTGCGCATGCCAGTCGGCCTGGGAGATGTAGGTGATCTCCGCGCCGCTGAGATGGTCGAGCAGCAGATTGCCCGACAGCTCAGGCGGGCGTTCGCCGCGCAGCAGCAGATGCGCCCTGAGCCCGAGGCGGGCGGCGAGCACCGCGGTGGCGCGGCAATGATTCGACTGCACCCCACCGCAGGTGATGACGGTGTCGCATTCCCGCGCCAGCACTTCCGCAAGTATGAATTCGAGCTTGCGGACCTTGTTGCCGGAAACCTCAACCCCGGTCATTTCGTCGTGCTTGACCCAGATGTCGACCCCGGGAAATTCCGCGGAAAGCCGTTCCAGCCGGGTCAACGGCGTCGGCAGACGGGCCAGATCGAGGCGCGGGGGGTAGTCGATCATTTCGGATTCTTTCGAGATTCGCCGCATGTTAGCGGGTACCGTTTCAACTGGCTATTGCTACTTTTCGGTGAAAACCGTGTAAATTCCCGCTTGCCGGGATTGGAAGCGTCGCTAAACCTGACTTCGGACATGACGATGATTTTGACATTGCCTATTGGAACAAGCGCATGACCGACGGATTTCAGCGGGTATTGGACCACATTCGCTCCATTGCCGGCACGGAAGCCGAAAAAGGCCGCTTGTTCGAGCGGCTCATGAAGGCCTACTTCCGGAAGGATCCGCTTTACCAAGACCGATTTTCAAAGGTCTGGCTTTGGGCCGAATGGGCCTCTACCCGCCCCGACTTCGACGGCGGCGACACCGGCATCGATCTCGTTGCGGAAGAACGTGAAGGCGGCTACTGCGCAATTCAGTGCAAGTGTTACGCACAGCATACGAGAAT
Organism: Pseudomonadales bacterium; assembly: GCA_963664805.2. Classification (GTDB taxonomy): domain Bacteria; phylum Pseudomonadota; class Gammaproteobacteria; order Pseudomonadales; family Pseudohongiellaceae; genus UBA9145. The sequence goes on from OY761612.1 coordinate 2,895,238, forward strand.
ATCGAAGTCTGATCTCGATTCGTTCGTTTCCTACTCTGCCAGGGAACCATTTACCGCCCGCATCGTGGTGGACACTGGAGACGAGTGGGGAAAGAACGCGGTCAAGACCATTACCGGACTCAAGCCCGAGTGCCAGGTGCTGCGCTTCGGCGACTTGGCGAGCCGACCGTTCGATTGGCCCGATCTTATCCGCGACAAGCCGGAAGACCTTGCTTATCGGCGCACGCCATTCAGTCTCAAACCGCACCAGACGCTGGCGTCCGAAGATGTAATCAAGGGTCTCGGGAACCGGGACCGCGGCAAGCTGATCATGGCCTGTGGCACCGGCAAGACTTTCGCGGCCTTGCGGATCGCCGAAGCGGTTGCGGGCGAAGGCGGCAGGGTGCTTTATCTGGTGCCTTCGATTTCACTGTTCCAGCAATCGATGCGCGAGTGGGCCGAACAGCGCGAAATCGCGCATAGATACATCGGCATCTGCTCCGACACCCGCGCCGGCCGCACCGACGAAGACGCTTCTTTCCTCGAACTGGAAATCCCCGTCACCACCGATCCACACGACATCGGCAGATCATTGCGGCAAACCGCAAGCGGGTCGATGACCGTGGTGTTCTGCACCTATCACTCGCTTGGGTTGGTGGAGCGCGCGCAAGACGAAGAAGCGCCGCCTTTCGACTTGATAATCTGCGACGAAGCGCACCGCACGACCGGCATCGAACGCACCGACGACAAGAAGACCTCGCCTTTCGTCCTCGTGCACGATGCCAAACGTATCCGCGCCGCCAAGCGCCTCTACATGACGGCGACCCCCCGCCTTTACACCGAGGGGGCGAAATCAAAAGCGGCGGAACACAGCGTCGAAGTGTTTTCGATGGACGACGAGGACACCTATGGACCTGAATTCCATCGCTTGCCGTTTTCCCGCGCCATCGCCCAGGATTTGCTGTCCAACTACAAGGTCGTCGTTCTCGCGCTTTCGGAAAGTCATGTGGACAAGACCTTGCAAGCGCATCTGGCGAAGGCTGGCGGCGCCATAACCCTGACCGACGCAGCGAAGATTGTCGGCTGTTGGAGCGCGCTGCAAAACCCGGAGAATCTGAAGCCGGACGAAAAGCGCGGCCGCCCCATGCGGCGGGCAATCGCATTCACCGGCACGATCAAGTCTTCCCAGCTTCTTACGGAGCATTGGAGCGGAATGGTGGAACAGGCCGTGGCGCAGTTGTCCGGCGATGAGCGCGCTTCGGCCCTGCGATGCGAAGTGCGGCATGTCGATGGACAGCACCACGCGCTCGACCGCAAGGCGCGCATCGAATGGCTCAAAGGTTCGTCCGATGACGCTTGCCGCATCCTTTCAAACGCCAGATGCCTTTCGGAAGGGATCGACGTGCCCGCGCTGGACGCCGTGGTCTTCATGACCGAGCGCAGAAGCATCGTCGATATCGTGCAGGCCGTGGGCCGCGCGATGCGCAAGGCCGAAGGCAAGACTTACGGCTACATCGTATTGCCCGTCGCGGTGCCGCCGGATCGGGATCCGGCCCAGGTTCTCGATACCGGCAAGGAGTTCGATGTCGTCTGGAGCGTGCTGCGCGCTTTGCGTTCGCACGACGACCGGCTGGATGCCGAGATCAACAAGATCGACCTGAACAATACGCCGACGGACCGGATCATCTTCAACTTTGATGACGATGGCGGGAAACCACCTTCCGATACCTACGACCTGCCCTTTCCGCCGCTCGACCTGCCACCCGGCGCGATCTACGCCAAGATTGTCGAGAAATGCGGCGACCGCAAGTATTGGGAAAGTTGGGCGAAAGACGTTGCGGACATCTTCTCCCGCCTTGTAACGCGCATCGGCGGATTGCTTGCCGAGCCGGGAAACTCCGCCCTGAGCGAATGGTTCGAAGCGTTTCACGGCGAACTGAAGCAGTCGATCAACAAGTCGATCACTCCCGAAAGCGCCATCGACATGATGGCGCAACATATCCTGACGCGCCCGGTGTTCGAGGCGCTGTTCGAAGGCTATGACTTCGCGGGCGGCAATCCTGTCGCCCGGGCGCTGGACGCGCTGCGGCGGGACTTTGGGGAATTCGGACTGGAAAACGAAACCCGCGATCTCGAAGGTTTTTACGAGAGTGTGCGGATGCGGGCGCGCGGCCTCGACAACCCTGCGGCGCGTCAGCGCGTGCTGATGGAACTGTACGAAAAGTTTTTCGCGACCGCGATGAAAAAGGATGCGGAACGGCTGGGTATCGTCTACACGCCCGTCGAAATCGTCGATTTCATCCTGGCGAGCGCCGACCATGTGGCGCGTCTGGAATTTGGGCGCGGACTGAGCGACGAAGGCGTTCACGTGCTCGATCCCTTCACCGGAACGGGCATATTCCTTGTGCGTCTTTTACAGTCGAGTCTGATCGGCGACACCGATCTTCAGCGCAAGTATGGGCAAGAACTGCACGCCAACGAGTTGGTGTTGCTCGCTTATTACATCGCAGCGATCCATATTGAAGAAGCCTATCGCGGCCGAGTCGGTGGCAATGCAGGTTACGAACCTTTCGGCGGCATCGTGCTGACCGACACTTTCAACTTGCATACCGGACGCTCGGGCTTCCCGAAAGACTGGCTGCCGGGCAACAGCGAGCGCGCCGAACGCCAGCAGAAGCTGCCCATCCAGATCATCGTCGGCAATCCGCCCTGGTCGACGGGACAGAGAAGTTCAGCCGACGACAACCCCAACGTGGACTATCCGGAGATCGAGCAAAGAGTTGCGGAGACCTATGCCGCGCGTTCGACAGCGACGCTGAAGAGCAGCCTGTACGACACCTACAAGATGGCGATCCGCTGGGCGTCGGATCGAATTGGCGATCAGGGTGTTATTGCGTTTGTCACGAACGGTTCCTGGATCGACGGCAACGTCGACTCCGGGGTGCGGGCCTGTTTAGCCGAGGAATTCACTTCGATTTACGTCTTGAATCTTCGGGGGAATCAACGAACGCAAGGCGAACGCTCGCGCCGGGAAGGCGGCAAGGTTTTCGGCCAGGGTTCCCGCGCCCCCGTTGCCGTAACGATCCTCGTGAAGAACCCCGACACCGCTCAGGAAGGTTGCCGCATTCTCCATCGCGATATCGGCGACTATCTTCCCCGCGAAGACAAACTCAAGATGTTGCGCGACTGGGGCTCCGTCGCCCATGTCGAAGATTGGGAAGAAATCGAACCCGACCGGCACCACGACTGGATCGGCAAGAGGGACGAAGCTTTCCAAGCGCTCTTTCCTTTGGGGTCGCAGGACGCGAAGACAGGAAGGACGGACGAGGCGATTTTCCGGCTGTTCAGCAATGGGTACAAGACGGGCCGCGATGCCTATGTCTACAACTTTTCCCGCAAAGCCTGCGGCGATAACGCGCGTGGGATGTTGGATGATTATCAGACCGCTCTGGCCGTTCGCGAGGCGCATCCCGAATACGACGTTGGCGAAGTTGCGAAAAAGCACTCCACGCATCTGCGATGGGACGAAAAACTCAAGCAACATGTCCATCGTCAAACGTCCGCAGCTTTTTCTAGATCGTTTGTGAGGAAAGTGGCGTATCGCCCATTCGTCAAACAATTCTTGTATTCAGACCCGGTATTTGCGCAACGTCCGGCACTTACGAGCAATCTCTTTCCCGATGCCGAAACGAACAATCGCGCTATTTGCGTTCCCGGCAAAGGAGCAACACGGCCATTTTCGGTACTTGTGACGGACCACATGACCGATCTTCACTTCCTTGAATTTGGGCAGTGCTTTGCCCGCTACCGTTTTGCTCACTCAAGTGATCAGCACAGTCTTCCCGGTCTGGAACCGCCGCCCGAACGTATCGACAATATCACCGACACGGCGCTCCGCGTATTCCGCGTGCGCTACGGCGACAGTACGATCAGCAAGGATGCGATTTTCGACTATCTTTACGGCGTCATGCACGCACCGGAGTATCGTGAACGCTTCGCCAACGATCTCGCGAAGGAACTGCCGCGCATTCCATTCTCGAACGATTTCCATGCCTTTGCCGAAGCGGGACGCCGCTTATCAGAGTTGCATCTTGGCTACGAGACCGGCCCAGAATTCAAGCTGGATGTCGAATTCCTCTTGTCGGGTGAGCCGAAACCGGAACACTTCCGCATTGGAACGAAGACAATGCGATTCATGGACGAGCGCAAATCGATTCTTGCCGTAAACGAACACATCCGCCTCGCTGCTATACCGTCCGAAGCGCACGACTATCAGGTAAACGGAAGAACGCCAATAGAATGGTTCATCGACCGCTACCGGATAACGCGGGAGCCCAAGAGCGGCATCGTCAACGACCCGAACGGCTGGTTCAAAGACCCCCGCGAACTGATCGCGGCCCTCCAACGCATCGTTCATATCAGCATGGAGACCGCAGCTATCGTCAACAATCTCCCCAACCCGTTCGACGAATCCAAGAGTGAAGGACATGGAAGTGGATAGAAAAATTCTGATTTTCGCCGGCCCGAACGGAGCGGGAAAGACCACGTTCGCCACCGAATTTTTACCTCATGAGGCGGGATGCCCGACATTCGTCAATGCCGATTCCATAGCAGCGGGATTGAGCCCGCTTGAGCAGTACTCCGTGAGCTTTCGAGCCGGTCGATTATTGCTTGAAACTATCAACGAACACGTCGTGAGCGGTAAGAACTTCGCATTCGAGACGACGCTGAGCGGGCGTGGCTACTCCCATTCAATTCCAAACTGGCGCAATAAAGGTTATTTCGTCCAACTGTTCTACTTGCGCCTTTCCGACCCAGAATTGGCCGTCACCCGTGTAGGACTGAGGGTTTCGGAAGGTGGGCACGATGTTCCCGAAGCGGTGATTCGCCGACGCTTCCATTCTGGATGGCGTAATTTCGAGAATATCTATCGGGAATTGGTTGACGAATGGGAAGTGTACGATAATTCAGGGCCTGAACCGGTTCTTTTGTCCAGCGGAGGAAAGCAATGAAGAAGGCCCAAGAATCTCAAACGGCTGAAAATCCAAAGAGGTCCGGCCCCCCAACAAGTCTGGATGGCGCCGAGGCCGCATTGCGCAGAGCCGCCCAATCCGCCTATCGCCGCGCTGCCTTCTACGGTAACAAAGTCGCTATCGTCGAAAACGGCAAAATCGTCTACAAATCCCCAGTCCCATTGGACCCGACAAGTACGGAGCCACCCGCATATCAGGAATACAAGCTGGTCTGACGGGGCGGGAAAGAAATACCGGAACTGGACTCAAGCGCAGCGTAATCAATGATGCAGCGTTCGGGAATGGCAACACAGGAATTTCAGGTCAGTACGCGGAGCGCTGTCTCGGGGGCTCTGTCGAGCACCTTCAACAAGGCGCGCGCCGCGCCGGTCGGGCAGCGCTTCCCCTGTTCCCAGTTGCGGATCGTCTCTTGCGGCACGTCGATGCGCCGGGCAAGCTCGACTTGGGTTAGCCCGAGGCGACGTCGCACCCGGCGCGCGTAACGGGCCATATCCCGCATCGCCTCTTCATCGTCCTCGCGTTGCTGTATAGCGATCTGCTCCTCGGTGGTGGCGTCTATTTTTGCGAGGTCCATTTTTCCCTTGGGGAAGGTCTTCGGATCATCTGGATCAACTGTGACGCGCGTTGTGCTCATAGTGTCCGGTCTCTCTTGCATTGGCCTTGCGGGCCGAAATGATGCGAGTAGCCATCCCTCGCATAGTGTAAACAATGACAAATATCCGTTCGCCGATGGCTCCAATTACCTGAAAGCGGTCTTCACCATAGTCATGCCGGCAATCTGGCGTGACAATCCTGAGTGGGTCGAAAAATACTTGGGTGGCAGCGGCGAAATCAAAGCCGCGCCGAACGAAGCAGGCATGGCTCTTGGCTTCGTCCCATTCAAACTCCAATTCAGTTTTATAGGCCATTGGCCCACCTCTGTCAATCAAGTCCCGCTTTCGCGTTGAGCGCTGGCGGTCGCCGCAAACGGTTCGCCGCGCTCTCATCTGTGGAAGAAAAATAGAAGGGAAAGCGCCGAAATGCTTGGTTTTGGGTGAAGTTAAATGAACCGAGGGCTTTACACGCCTCGTTTTGTGTCCGTTCCGCCTGAATAGCTGTCTGGCGCTGTTCTGCCAACGGCTTGGTCAGCTATGGCGAGTCAGCCGCCGTGGTGCGCAGTTCATCGTTAATCCATTGATTGATGCTCTTGCCTTCGGCAGCCGCCGCGGCGGCGATTTCGGCATGCAGCCCGGCGGATATTCGCAAGTTGAGCTTGCCGGAAAATGGCCGCTCGGGCTCGACGCCGTCTTCGCGGCACATGTCGAGATATACCCGCAACGATGTGGCGCCTTCGCGTTTCAGGCTGTCGACATCGGCTGCGTAGAAGTCCGCGCCGCCATGCAAGCCGACGAACTCCCCCCGGAACATTTCGATTTCCGGGTCGAATTGAATAACCGCCTTGTAACCATTGATTTCCATGATATTTTTCATGGTTTTACCCCATTTCTTCTAAGCCATTCGCGAATGCTCGCCACGGCTCCCTTGTCTGTATTCGGGCTTGGATGCGGGCGATTTCGGTGCCTCAACGGGGACACCCACCGCCGACATTCTAATCCGACGAGTGGGTGCTCCATGATCGGCAATTCGCCGATGAGAGGTCGGCAGGCTCGGTCGGCGGGCTGGACACTAGCGTAACCGGTGTCTATTATTAGCCTCAATCGGTGTCCTGCACGAAGCCGATCATGTTTGGCATGGTATTGACGCACGGCTATGACCCATCAACGAGACTGTCTCATAATCTACACAACCCGAGGTTCCATGCTGGTACCCAAACTTCCATATTCGGAACGAAGCCTGGTGGACTCTTTCTCCGACTGTTGGACTCCGGCGGAAGATCTGGAGTTGGATTCCCCCAATCTCGCCGATGACGGACTTATCGCGGATGCGGCCCGCATCCGCGATTACTTCGATTCAGCGGTATCTCAGGTTTTCCCAGCTATAGTTGCCAGCCAACATGCCCAACGACAAAGAAATTCTGCCCCCCGGCGGAAGTTGAAGATCTCAAACAGAAGCTCGCGCAGCTTCCCGATGAAGCCAGAGTCGAACTGCTGTCCCGTTTCGTTCCGATAGAGGTCACGAGCGAAGTTACGAGCGTGCATCAGGGCCCGCTTCCTCCACCAGAGTCGTTTCGCGGCTATGAGGAGGTTCTTCCCGGTGCGGCCGAGCGTATTCTCATAATCGCCGAAAAAGAGCAGCAAATACGTCACGAGAGGCAGAAAGGCGCGATTTTCAATGATCGGTTGCGCATCTTGTCGAGTTGGACCACAAGCGTCGGCCTGCTTGTTCTCTGCGGATTCATCGCTTTTGGCACAGGCCAGGTGATTGCGAGCTTGCCTTTCGGACTGGCAGGTTCGCTCGTCGCCATGTTTCGGCTGTGGCTTCGATACAGAGAACGGCAGCAAGAAAAGGCATCCGAAAGCAGCTGAATTTGCCTTGGCGATCTGGCTATCGGGGATGAGCCAGGCACTGCGCCCAATCAGGCGTTCCAGATTTTTTGCCATTCTTCGAATTCCGCGGGTTTGACGCGGAGGCCGGCGATTCTGCCAATGTGCAGGGCGAGGAGTTCGCGTTCAGCGTGTTCGCGGAAAAGTTCTGAATCTTCGTCAGGGATGTAACGCGCAATCCAGTCGCGGAAGTGGGCAAGGGCCTGTTTCTGGTTCATGCGGCCTCTTATCACGTCGCCTACGACTTCGCGAATCAAATTTTCATACTTGATTCTGAAAGGATCGGGATCACCCAGGACCTGTCTGACAGAATCATATCTTGCTGCCGAGCGCTTGTAGGCCCAGATGAACAAATCCCGCAACAGTTCGGTTCGATTCAGTTCGTACACGCCAAGCAAGGCTTCGGTGTAGGATTCCCTCCGCACACGGTCGAAGGAAAGCGGCGAAAGGTTCGACTTGATCAGCGGAATATTCACGGCCAGGCGCGATACCCGTTTGTTCACGTCAAGAAAAGGCTGGAGATAGGGAAGTTGCGCCAAAATGAAGAACGCCTGTTCGAACGGGTCGATAATCGCCGCGGCTTTCGCCAGAATCTGATCGAAGCACTCTTCCACAATTTGCGGCACTCCTATCGGCTCGTATGCCGATCCCGATATGCCTACACCGAGATGTCGAAGCCTGCCTTCCGCGTCAGAGTCTTCAAGCAGTTGCTTCGATAACAAGTAGTGGAGATTCAAAATGGTGTAACGATTCCAGCCGATCGCATCCTTGTTCTCGATCAGAAAACTGATCGCTTCCTTGTGATTCAGGATCATCCGTGCTTCGCGCCAATGCTTGCCTTCGGCCTCTTCTCCAAGATTGATAAGGCGTCGGGTTTCGAGCAGGGAATATGTGTTCCGTTCGAGGCGGCTTGAATTCCAGGTCAGATCGATAAGCAGCCTCTCCAAAACCTGTTTGGCGTGGGTCGCCGCGTATTCTCCGACCATCTTCGACCTGCCGATTTGATACAGCTCATCTCTGTCTTCGCGCGAAAGATAGAAAGTCTTGTTCGGTTGGTATGAATCGAGGAATTCCCGTTTGTAGCCAACCGGTACTCGCAGGTCGAGCGATTGCCCGATGATCGACTGTATTTCGGCGCCCGCCGCGGAAAGCCTCAGAATCGGTTCGGCCGGAACCTCCGGTGTTGCAACTCGCCGGTTGGCGGGGCCGGATGAGACCGCATAACGAACCGGCGCCGTGTAGCGCACTGTGCGGCCCGCGCCGTCCATTGCCAGACGACCGCCGTGAATGAGCCGTTGCAGTCGATATTGCAAAGTACGGCGCGGCGGCGGCGACTCCATGGCTTTGGCGATCTGCGACGCGGTCAAGCTCTTGCCGCTGCCCCGGACGACTTCTTCGATTGCGTGCAGATCCACGGGATTGATTCGTCTTGCCACTGCGCCCACCTGTATATTGCGCGAGAAATTTTATGCGTAATATACAGGCCTTTCGCGCAATATTAAAGAAATCACGCAAGAAAAAGGCGAGTTATTGCGCAATAAAGACTTATATGCGCAATTATCCGGTTCAATTCGTCGAGGAGGGATCGTAGGTCTGCACGTTGCCCTGGCCGGAGTCGAGCGGCAAGGGCCTGAGCACTTCGCTGTAGAGGAACAGATCGGTCAGCACCGCGCGCAGGTGGATCGAGGCGTTCAGGTTGTCGACCATTTCCGAGCCGATCTTGTCCTGGTCGAGGATGAAACGCATCGCCGCGCCGGCCCTGGCGCAATCTTCGGCGATGACCCGCTCGAAATCCTTGTCGGAGTCGGCGAGAGCGTCCCGCAGGTTCTGCACGGCCTTGCTCATGCCTTCGATAGTGGGCCGGGCATGCGGGCCCGGTCCGGTTTCCGCCTGGGCCGGACGGCCCTGGGCGGCATAGGCCAGCAGGAATTCATAGCCGGCTTCTATTGTTTCGATATCGTCTTCGAGATTGCTCATGGTCTAGACCTTGTGGATAAAGAGATTCTGCGACTCCGCTTCGCTGCGCGCAGAATGACGACGATAGGGAGGGATTAGAATTTTGCACAATGTGAGTCGCCGTGGGGTGGCGGGGAGTTCAGCGGGCGTGCGAGACATGGATGTCGAGCTCGAAGCCTACAGGGACGTATTTACGGCGTCCGCTGAACTCCCCGCCACCCCACGGCGACGGGGGATCCCCTTGATTCATTCGGCTTCTTTCGGAGACCAGCGCGTGGTGTCGTGGTTTGCCGCCATCTCTTCTTCGGAGATCCAGCCGGTCAGCATCGACCGGGTATAGAAGATCTTCTCCGGCCGCAGGGCAAAGTACATATGCGTGGCCGCCAGGGCGACAAGCGCCAGGGTGGACAGGCCATGCAGCAGGAACACCAGGCCGAGCTGGTCTTCCGGCATGCTGTTGGTACGGTCCCAGAACGGCGTGTCGATCTGGACGAACATCAGGATGCCCGTCACGATCACCGTCAGCGCGACGACGGTTACCGCCCAGTGCATGCCTTTCTGCTCGAACGAGTACTTGCCCGGCTTCTTCGCCGAATCGAAGGGCTCGCCGAAATCGCGGGGCCCCAGGATCATCGACTTGAAGTCCTGCCAGAACAGCGAGCGAACGATGTGGAAGACAACCACGAAAGTGAGAATCAGACCCGAGATCCAGTGAATCTCCAGCCAGGCGATGCGCAGGCCGATGATCGGCGCGACGCCGGTGAAGATGAGCAGGAGAATGCTGACCGCCATGATCCAGTGGAACCACCGGTCGATCGACTCGTGCCGCAACACGCGGCGGCCGTCGGCACTCGGTTTTTCCATCTTGCGGTTGACCAGCACCGCCATGACGAGGGCATGCGCCGCAAGCAGCACCAGCACCGCAACCGCGACCACCCAGAGCAAGTCCCACGAGACGCCGAGGATGACTTCCTCACCCCAGACGTCCCGCCGATAGCGCACTATTCCTTCTTCCACGACAACAGACCTCTTATTTGGATTTTCCGAATTTTGGTGTAGATATCCCAAACATTGTGCATGCCATCCATGGCGCGAGTTCAATGGCTTCGACTACCCCCAGCCCCGACATCCTTGTCGGGTCGTTCGACTCTCGAAAAGCGTTGCTTTTCGTCGGCTGCGCCGACCGAGTCTCACCCTCTAACCGCCCGCTTCACCAGGTTCGCCATCAGGGGCACTTTGAAATGGTTGTAGTTCAAAGGCCGCGCCCCTTGCACCGCGAGTTCGCCGGCCTGCGCGCCGAGATCCTCGGAGCGGGCCTGGCCGCGCAGCATGTTCTCGACCGCGGTCAGCCGGCGGGGAACGCATTCCACCGCGCCGCAGGCCATGCGCGCATCCTGGATCACGCCGCCTTCGACCCGCATCGCCGAGGCGATGTTGACCAGGGCGAAATCCCAGACATTGCGGTCGGCCACTTTCTCGAAGTAGTACTCCGCGTTGGCCCAGGTGTTGGGAATGCGCACCGCGGTGAGAATCTCGCCTTCGTTGAGCACGGTCATGTTAAGGATGTCCCGCGCGGGGCCGACGAAGAAGTCCTCGGCGGCGATCAGGCGCTGTCCGCCGGCGCTGCTCACCACCATGGTGGCGTCGAGGGCCACGAGAACCGGCGCGGTATCGGAAGGCGTCACCGCCACGCAGCGGCTCGAGCCGAACAGCGCGTGCTCGCGGTTGAGCCCTTCGGGCGAGTCGGCGTAACAGATGTTGCCGCCCGCGCGATAGCAGCTCAGGCCGCGGCGGTAATACCAGCAGCGGGTGTCCTGGACCAGGTTGCCGCCCAGGGTTCCCACGTTGCGGATCTGCGGGCTCGCCACTTGGCCGGCGGCGGTCGCCAGCATGCTGAAGCGCGACTGGATCAGTGGATTGCCGGCGATTTCGGTCAGGGTCGTCACCGCCCCGATTTCGATGCCGTCGGCTGTTTCGGACACCCCTTTCCAGGCGTCGATCCGGGTCAGTTCGATCATCGCGGATGGAGACTTGTTGCGGTCTTTCAACCAGCCGTAAGTGTCCTGTCCGCCGCCGAGCAGCCAGCCGTCTGAACCGAGCTCGTCGGCCAGTTCCAGCGCGTTCGCTTCATCGACGGGCTGATAAAGCTCGATGTCGGGCATTACGTCATGAGATGTGGCTACCATTTCAAACTCCTCGGTAATTGTTCTGGGCGAGGGCTACCGCATCTTCCCGCGTGCCTGAGATGTGGTTGATGATCATGTCCGTCGTAATCGGGGCCGCGCCGAAGATGTGTCCATCGAGCGCGTCCGAGATCGCGGCGGTCAAGGCGGCCGAAACCGAACCCTGGGAAGGTTCGCCGATGCCGCGGGCGCCGACCGGATTCTCCGGGTCGGGAAGGTCCACCCAGCCGGTATCGATCCGCGCGGGCGTGTCGAGATAGGTGGGAACCTTGCTTTGCCAGTATCCGGTGCTGGCGGGCAATCCGTTTTGCGGATCGTACAGGTGCTGTTCCAGCGCCGACAGGCCGATTCCCCAGACGGCGCCGCCGACGAGCTGATTCTTCAGCCCTTGCGGATGCACCACGGTGCCGCATTCGCCGATGCTCACCATGTCGAGGATTTCGAACTTGCCGGTTTCGAGATCGAGTTCGATCTCGGTGCAGGTCACCGTAAAGCCCGGCGGGTTGTTCGAATGGGCCGGATCGTGGTAGATGCCCATGAAGGCCGTGCCGGCAAGGCGCGATGCGGCGATCTGCGTCCACTCGTGCAGATCTTCCGGCAATTCCGCTTCGCCGGTGTACCTGCCGCCGAGTTCCATCGCCCGCTGGGCGACTTCGGCGTAAGTCATGCCGACGCTCGCATCGGCGATCTGATGCACCCGCTCTTCGGAAATGTCGTAATCCGCCGGTTCTCCGCCGAGGTCGGCCGCGGCGATTTCCTTCATCTTCGCCACCAAGTCCATGGCCGCGCCGTAACAGGTGCGGGTATTGGTGAAGATGGAGTTGCTGCCGTCCTGCGGGGAAGTGATGGGCAGATGGTTGTCGGTGCGGCCGGTGATGATGTCGCAACGCTCCCATGGCATTTTCAGCGCTTCGGCTGCGGCTCGGGAGGTGCCGGCGTAGGAATAGGTTCCCAGGTTGCCGACCCCGCTATGGATCTTGAGCCTGCCGTCGGCGCCCATCATGACGATGCCGTCCTGGCCGCTGCGTCCGGCGTTGTGATAGCCCTGGCCGATGCCGAGGCCGGTCACCTTGCTGCCGCTGCGCTGGCGGCGGCGCGACTGTCGGCCTTCCCAATCGAAGTCGTCGGCGGCCTGCCGCAGCGCTTCCGGCATGTAGGCGCTGGTGAGCGGCGTTCCCTGCGGCCCGCCGACGTCGCCGGTCTGGGCCGAGTTGACCACGCGGATATCGAGCCGGCTCATGCCGAGCGCGTCCGCCGCCGCATCCATGATCGGAGCGATGATCGGAGCGATCTGGTTCTGGCCCGGGCCGCGCTGGGCGCCGCGATGCGCCGTATTGGTGGCGATCGAAGCGCCGCGGAAGCGCACCGCCTCGGTCTGGTAGAGGATGCTGATGCAGTCCGCCGCCGAGAACGCGTCCGCGCCGCCGCCCTTGCCGCCGTTGTCTGACACGACGAACATGTCGCAGGCGGACATCACGCCGTCCGGCCGGAAGCCGACCTTGATCCAGCCCTGGAAGCCCTGGCGGGCGCCGCCGATGGTGAACTCTTCCTCGCGCGTGATGCGCATCATCACCGGGCGATTCAGTTTCTGCGAAAACTTGGCGGGAATCGCCATACTCGGAATGCTGGCCGCCCGGGCGCGCTGGCCGAAACCGCCGCCGGTGGCCGCGTTGATGAAGACGAGGTCTTCCTTCGCGACGCCGATGATGCCCGCCATGTCGTTGGCGAGCGCGGTCAGGCTCTGGGACGTGCCATGCAGGTAGAGCTTGCCGTCTTCCCAGTAGGCCATGGCGCTGCGCGGCTCCATGGAATGGTGGGGATAGCCTGCCGTGGTGAAGCTGCCTTCGTAGATGTAGCCGTCTTCGGCGGCGGCGAATCCGGCTTCGAGGTCGCCGATCGAGAAGGTGGGAATCGGGCCCGTGGTGGGCGCGTCCTCCGCCGGCGCGTTGCCGGCGCGGAAGCTCGCCACCTGGTCCGCGGTCCACTTCGCTTCGGTAAATCCTTGCTGACCGAAGGTGTTGCCGTCGACAAAAGCGTTCGGGCCGCCTTCCTGAATGCTGTCGAGCGGGTCGAGCACGAAGGGCAGCCGCTCGAAAGTCACGTTGATCGCGGCGATCGCGGTTTCGGCTGTCTTCTCGTCGACCGCGGCCAGCGCCAGGATCGGCTCGCCGACCAGGGTCGGATGATTGGTCAGGATCTTCAGGCCGGTGGATTGGGGCTCGCCGTCGGGATAAACCTCATCGGCCTTGAGGATGCCGTATACACCGTCCATCGCCAGCGCTTCGGAGGCGTCGATATCGAGCACGCGCGCATGGGGGATGGGGCTGGTGAGCAGGCGGGCGTAGACCATGCCTTCGCGGGTATAGTCTTCCGCGTATCTGATCCGGCCGGTGACCTTGCCGATCACGTCCGGCGGGACGAAGTCTTTTCCGATATGCATATAGGCCATGATGATTATCCTATTTCAGCGGCGCGCATGACGCCGTCGAGGTAAGAGTCGTAGGAGCCGCAGCGGCAGAGATTGCCCGCCAAGCCCTGCCTGGCTTCTTCCCGGGTGGGGTTCGGATTCGCCCGCAGCAGTCCGACCGCCGCCATCACCTGGCCCGGCGTGCAATAGCCGCATTGCGGACCGAGCGCTTCGACGAATCCCTGCTGCACCGGATGCAGCGTGCCGTCGGGCGCTTCCAGCCCTTCCACGGTTTCGATGCGTCCGTCCTTGAAGGAATGCGTGAGAACGGAACAGGCGTAGGTGGGCACATCGTCCACCAGCACGGTGCAGGCGCCGCATTCGCCGCGGTTGCATCCGAGCTTGGTGCCGGTGAGGCCCAGTTTGTAGCGCAAGGTGGAGGCCAGGGTTTCCTGGGGGGCTACGTCCACGGTGCGGTCCTGGCCGTTGACGTTGAGCCGGATCATGCGCTCCACGGCCCCGGCGGGACGGGACTGACCGTTCGCTGCGTACCACAACGATGTCGTGCCTGCCACGGCGCCCGAGGCAATTACGCCTTTGATAAAGCGTCGTCGGGTGAGTTGAGGATTCACGGGTTGCATTCGCCTCCGTAATGTGGGGAATGGATCGAATTCCCGGCAAGAGTAAAACACGGTTTCCCGATTGGCAAGCAATGCCGACGCCGTGTCAAAGCAAAGCAGAAATGTCCCCTTTTCTCCAAAGCAGAGATGTCCCCTTCGGCCTTGCGCGCAGGGAGCGTAGCGACCGGAGCGCAAGGCCGCGCCGCGGCTAGCCGGCGGCCGCCCCCGCGCCGGTCTTGAGCGAACGCCGCCAGGGGTGGTCCGGCGGCGGCTTCCAGTCCGGCCGGGACCGCTGCCGCGCCTTGGCCCTGTCCACCCGCGACCGCACGCTCTTCCCGTCCTCGACCGGCAGCGGCGTCCCGCCCTCGGCAAGCAGTCTGACCGGCAACTCGCGTCCGTCGCGCAGCACGGTCACCGCGCCGTCCCAGCCCTTGCACACCGTCACCGTGGCGCCCCGCAGCCGGTAGCCCCGGCCTTGCCCGGTCACCTGGTAGGTGTTCCCCTCGAAGCTGATCGACAGGTTCTTCGTCAGCTTGCGCCCGTGCTGCTCGCACAGGATCAGGTCCAGTTCCCGGGCATCGTGCAGCACCGCCCGGTGCGCGTCCGCCGGGTTGCGCGCCGCCACGCCGAAACGCCGGTTGTAGTCCGCCATGAACGTCGGCAGGTAGGCGTTCCCCGCCTCGATGCCGCAGATGCCCCGCAGCCGCATCTCCTTCACCAGCCGGTCCTGCAGCGTCTTGTTGGCCCGCTCGACCCGGCCCTTGGCCTGCGGACTGCCGGCATGGACCGGCGCGATGTCCAGCGTCCCCAGCGCCCGCCCGAACTGTGTCAACTCGTCCTCCCGGTCCCGCAAGTTCACCCGGAATATGCTGTGGCGGTCCGAGTAGTACGCCACCGGACGCCCGTGGGCCGCCAGATGCGCCCGCGTCGTCTCCATGTAGGCCTCGGTCGTCTCCGCCGGCCAGAACCCCATCGCCAGCAATCGCGACGTCGCGTCGTCCACGTACACGATCAGTGCGCACCGTGGCCCCCGGTCCTCGAACCAGTCGTGCGGCGAACCGTCGATCTGCACCAGATCGCCCAGGCAATCCCGGCGCGGCCGGCTCGGATGCACTTGCACATCACGCCGCGCCTTCGGCCGCCACAGCCCGTCTTCGATCATCCAGCCCCGCAGCGTCTCCGCCGACAGCTTGAAACCGTGCGCCTCCACCAGCTTCTCGCAAGCGAAGGTCGGACCGAAATCCGGGTAGCGCTCACGAACCAGGTCCAGCGCCGCACGGCGCACCGCCGGGTCGATCGCGTTGTTCGGCCGCTTGCCCCGCCGGCCCGACACCAGACCCGCCGCGCCGCGCTCCCGGTAGCGCGCCGTCAGGCGCTTCACCTGGCGCACGCTCAACCCGAGCCGCAACGCCGCCTCGCGCCGCGTCAGGCGCTTCTCCACCACATCACGGATCACGCCCGCCCGATCCGACTCCCGCATGCTCAACAGCACCTCCGCGCTCGACAAGACAACCCCTCCTCACAGAAAAAGGGGACACTTTAGCTTTGCGCAAAGGGGACATTACTGCTTTGGGCTAACAGCAATGCCGACGCCGCTGGCCGCCCGCTTGACAATTTTCTTGTCGATGCTATGTTGAGCGGCCCTCTCGGACGCGTGGAACCGGAAGCCGGGAAACGGGTTTTCGGCGTTTCGGGCGATGCCGGTCTGGACGAATCAAACTCCGTTTCATGTATGTTCCCGGGCAAGGTGATCCGCGCCGGGAGTGAATTAACGTATTTCATGGAAAATTCCATCCGTGGAATTTTTAATTGACGCAAAACAAAAGCGTGGTTTTGTTTTGCTCCCGCATTCAGCGGCTTGCGCCGATGAATGCGGCGGCGCATCCGTGCGCCGCTAGTCGAGACCGGACAGAGATTCGATGAGCAAATTGCCGGCGGCCGGATATCCCGAAAAGACAGGGCTTTACGATCCCGCGCAGGAGAAGGACTCCTGCGGCGTCGGCCTTGTCGCCGACATCAAGGGCCGGCCCAGCCACCAGATCATGCTCGACGCCTCCCATGTCAATTCGCGCATGGACCACCGCGGCGGCTGCGGTTTCGAGGCGAATACCGGCGACGGCGCCGGCATTCTGGTCGGCCTGCCCCACGGATTTTTCCGCGAGATCGCCCGCGACGAACTCGGCAGCGAATTGCCGCCGGACGGCAGGTTCGCGGTCGGCAACATCTTCCTGCCGCGCATCGACGAAGAGCGCGCTTTCTGCCGCGAGGCGATCAACGAGACGGTCGCCGCCGAAGGCCAGACCCTCGTCGGCTGGCGGCCCGTGCCCGTCGATGCCGAAGGCGCCGATGTCGGCCCCGCGGCTCACGCGGCCCAGCCGCGCATCGAGCAGGTTTTCATCGCCGCCGCCGCCCACGGATTGGAAGAGAGTCCCGAACAGGACGCCTTCGAGCGCGCGCTGTACGTCATCCGCAAGCGCTTCACCCATGCGCTGCGCAACGACGCCTCGCTGACCGAACGCAAGCTGCTGTACGCCTGCAGCCTGTCGAGCAAGGTCATCGTCTACAAGGGCATGCTAACCCCCGGACAACTCTTTCCTTTTTACAGGGACCTGACGAACCCCGGATTCGCCACGCACATGGCGATGGTGCATTCGCGTTTCAGCACCAACACTTTCCCCTCCTGGGACCGCGCCCAGCCGAACCGTTTCATGAGCCACAACGGCGAGATCAACACCTTGCGCGGCAACGTCAACGCCATGGTGGCGCGGCAGGGCACGATGATCAGCGAGGCCTTCGGCGACCGCCTGCCGGCGGTCTTTCCCGTGATCGACGACGACGTTTCCGATTCGGGCGCTTTCGACAACGCCCTCGAACTGTTGCTGCTCGCGGGCCGCTCGCTGGCGGAAGCGACCATGATGATGATTCCGGAAGCCTGGCAGTCGGATCGCAGCATCGAGCCGACGCGCAGGGATTTCTACGAATACCATTCGGCGCTGATGGAGCCTTGGGACGGCCCGGCCTCGATCGTATTCTCCGACGGCCACTATATCGGCGCCGTGCTCGACCGCAACGGCCTGCGGCCGAGCCGTTATTACATCACCCACGACGACAAGTGCATCATGGCTTCCGAAGTCGGCGTGCTGCCCGTGGACCCGGCCAATGTCCGATCCAAGGGGCGTCTGCAGCCGGGCCGGATTTTCCTGCTCGATTTCGAGCAGGGCCGGCTGATTCCAGACGAGGAAGTGAAAAGCGACATCTGCGGCCGGCGGCCTTACGGCGAATGGCTCGCAGCCGAAAAGGTCGTGCTCGAGGACTTCGCCCCGGGTCTCACAAGAGCCGGCGCGGCGCATTCTCTCGAAGGCGGGGATCTGCTGCCGCGCATGCAGGCCTTCGGCTATACCAGCGAAACCATCCAGTTCATGTTGCTGCCGCTGGTGACCGAGGCGCGCGACCCGCTCGGCTCCATGGGCAACGACACCGCCCTGGCCTGCCTGTCCGACAAGCCGCGCATGATCTACGACTATTTCAAGCAGTTGTTCGCCCAGGTCACCAATCCGGCGATCGATTCGATCCGCGAGGAAGTGGTGATGTCCCTGCGCTGCTTCATCGGCCCGGAGGGCAACCTGCTCGAAACCACGCGCGAACACGCGCATCGGCTGAGCATCGACCATCCGATCCTGTCCAATCACCAGCTCGCCGAAATCCGCGACATGGACTATCGCGGCATGCGCAGCCGGGTCATCGACATGACTTATGAATCCCAATCCGGGCATGGATTCGAGGACGCTTTGCAGCGCATCTGCCAGGAGGCTTCGGGCGCGATCCGCGACGGCTATTCCTTCATCATCCTGTCGGACCGGGCGATCTCCCGCGACCGCGTGCCCCTGAGCGCGTTGCTTGCCTGCGGGACGGTGCATCATCATCTCGTGCGCAGTCACCAGCGCACCCAGATCGGCATCGTCGTCGAGACCGGCGAAGCCCGGGAGGTGCATCATCACTGCCTGCTGACGGGCTATGGCGCCGACGCCGTCAACCCCTACGTGGCCTTCGAGGCTTTGTGGAAGGCCAACGGCGACGGCCTGCTCGGCGACGGCTACGGCGACGAGGAGGCGCTCGCGGCCGCCTACAAGAAAGGCGTCGCCAAGGGCATGCTCAAGGTCATGGCGAAGATGGGCATTTCCACCTTGCAGTCGTACAAGGGCGCGCAGATCTTCGAGGCCGTGGGCCTTGCGGACGAAATCATCGAGCGCTGCTTCACCGGCACCGCCAGCCGCGTACAAGGCGTCGACTTCGACGTGCTCGAGACCGAATCGCTGCGCCGCCACCGCATCGGCTTTCCGCTGCGCGAAAGCGAGCGCCTGCCGGTATTGAGCAATCCCGGCGATTTCCATTGGCGCAGCGGCGGCGAAACCCACATGTGGAATCCCGACACGATCTTCAATCTGCAGATCGCCGCCCGCGGCAACAATGCCGAGGCCTATCACACCTTCGCCCGCTTCGCGAACGAGGAAGCGGCCAAGCGCGCGACCTTGCGCGGCCTGCTGCGATTCCGCGCGGATGTGAACGAACCGGTTCCGCTCGAAGAAGTCGAGCCCGCGAAGGAGATCGTCAAGCGCTTCGCCACCGGCGCCATGAGTTTCGGCTCGATATCCGACGAAAGCCATCAGGCCCTGGCCGTCGCCATGAACCGCATCGGCGGCAAGTCGAATACCGGCGAAGGCGGCGAGGATCCGGCCCGGTACGAGCCGATGCCGAACGGCGATTCGAGCCGTTCGGCGATCAAGCAGGTAGCTTCCGGGCGCTTCGGCGTGACCATGTGGTACCTGGCCAACTCCGACGAATTGCAGATCAAGATCGCCCAGGGCGCCAAGCCCGGGGAAGGCGGCGAACTGCCCGGCCGCAAGGTCGACGAAAACATCGCCCGCATCCGCCATTCGACGCCGGGCGTGGGATTGATCAGCCCGCCGCCGCATCACGACATCTATTCGATCGAGGACATCGCCCAACTCATCCACGATCTCAAGAATTCCAACCGCCGGGCGCGCATCAGCGTCAAGCTCGTGTCCGAGATCGGCGTCGGCACCATCGCCGCCGGCGTGACCAAGGCCAAGACCGACCATCTCGTGATCGCCGGCCACGACGGCGGCACCGGGGCCTCGCCGCTGACCTCGATCAAACACGCCGGCCTGCCCTGGGAACTCGGCGTGGCGGAAACCCACCAGACCCTGGTGATGAACAATCTGCGTTCGCGGGTCGTCCTGCAGACCGACGGGCAGCTCAAGACCGGCCGCGACGTGGCGGTCGCCGCCTTGCTCGGCGCCGAGGAATTCGGTTTTTCCACCGCGCCGCTGATCACCCTCGGCTGCATCATGATGCGCAAATGCCACTTGAATACCTGCCCGGTGGGAATCGCCACCCAGGACGCGGACCTGCGCCGCAAGTTCCGCGGCAAGCCCGAGCACGTGGTCAATTACATGTTCATGGTGGCCGAGGAATTGCGCGGCATCATGGCGCAGCTCGGCCTGCGCACGGTCAACGAGATGATCGGCCGGGTCGATCTGCTGCAAACCGACGCCGCGATCAACCACTGGAAGGCCAGCGGACTCGATCTCGGCGCCATCCTCGAACCGGCGCAAGTCCTGTTCGAGGGCACCGACGTCTACTGCAACCGCGAACAGGACCACGGCCTCGACAAGGCTCTCGACAACGAACTGATCCAGCTTGCGGCGCCGGCGCTCGAACGCGGCGAAAAAGTGCGGATCGAGCGCGAAGTGAAAAACACCAACCGCGTGGTCGGCACCATGTTGTCGAACGAGATCGCGCGGCGCTGGCAGGAAAAGATGCTGCCCGAGGACACCATCGACATCCGCCTGCGCGGCTCGGCCGGCCAGAGTCTCGGCGCCTGGCTCGTCAAGGGCGTGCGCATCACCGTCGAAGGCGACGCGAACGACTATGTCGGCAAGGGCCTGTCCGGCGGCAAGCTCGTCATCTACCCGCCGAAGGAAAGCACGTTCAAGGCCGAGGAGAACATCCTCATCGGCAATGTCGTGCTCTATGGCGCCACCGGCGGCGAAGCCTATTTCCGCGGCATGGCGGCCGAGCGATTCGCGGTCCGCAACAGCGGCGCCCATGCCGTCGTGGAAGGCATCGGTGATCACGGCTGCGAATACATGACCGGCGGCCGCGTCGTCGTGCTCGGGACCGTGGGACGCAACATGGGCGCCGGCATGAGCGGCGGCATCGCCTATGTCTGGGACCCGGACAGGCGCCTGCCCGCGCAATGCAACATGGGCACCCTCGGCCTGGAGACCGTGACCGCGGCGGAAGACATTCTCGAACTGAAGACCCTGATCGAAAATCACGCCAGGCATACCGGCTCGGCCGTGGCCCGGCGCATACTGGACAACTGGGAGCGCAGTCTGGCGGAATTCGCCAAGGTCATGCCGACCGAATACAAGCGCGTATTGTCCGAACGCAAAGCCGCAACCGCCGCCTGAGCACAGGGAAGAATGGGCAAGCCGACCGGATTCAAGGAATTTCAGCGCGAGACCGAACCATATCGGGACGCGCTCGAACGGCTGGTGGATTTCAAGGAGATCTACACCGGGCACCAGGAGCCCTTGCTGACCGTGCAAGGCGCCCGCTGCATGGATTGCGGCGTGCCTTTCTGCCAGTCCGAAGACGGCTGCCCGGTCTACAACCTGATTCCCGAATGGAACGACCTGATCTACAAGGGCAGATGGAAGGACGCCCTCGACCGCCTGCACAAGACCAACAATTTCCCCGAATTCACCGGCCGCGTCTGTCCCGCGCCCTGCGAAGGCGCCTGCGTGCTCGGCATCAACGAGCCGCCGGTGACGATCAAGAACATCGAATGCGCCATCGCCGACAAGGGCTTCGAGATGGGCTGGGTCACGCCCAAACCCCGCGCCCTCGATACCGGCCGCAAGGTGGCCGTGGTCGGTTCCGGGCCGGCGGGACTCGCCGCCGCAGAACAACTCAGTCTGCAGGGCCACCAGGTAACCGTCTACGAGCGTGACGACCGCATCGGCGGCTTGCTCATGTACGGCATTCCCAACATGAAGCTGGAAAAGGAACTCGTCGACCGCCGCGTGAACCTGCTGCGCGAGGAAGGCGTCGAATTCGTGGTCAACGCCGACGTCGGCGGCAATGGCGCAAACGGCATCGACGCGCGGCAAATGCTCGACGAGAACGACGCGTTGCTGCTGGCCACCGGCGCCACCACGCCGCGGAATCTGCAAATCCCCTTGCGCGAAGGCCCCGGCGTGCATTTCGCCATGGAGTTCCTGCTCAAGAACACCAAAAGCCTGCTCGACTCGGACCTGGCCGACGGCAATTACATCAGCGCGAAGGACAAGGACGTGATCGTCATCGGCGGCGGCGACACCGGCACCGACTGCATCGGCACCTCCTTGCGCCACGGCTGCCGCTCGCTCGTGAATTTCGAAATCATGCCGCAACCGCCTGCCGACCGCGGCGTGAACAATCCCTGGCCGCAATGGCCGATCATCTTCCGCGTCGATTACGGCCACGAGGAATCCGCCCGCAAGTTCGGCCGCGACCCCCGGGTTTACTCGATCTCCGGCAAGGAGTTCGTGCGCGGCGACGACGGCAGCCTGCTCGGCATCGTCACGGTCGAAGTGGATGCGAAATTCCAGGAGATTCCCGACACCCGCAAGTTCTGGAAAGCCGACCTGATATTGCTCTCAATGGGCTTCCTCGGCCCCGAGCATTACGTCAGCGAACCGCTCGGCATCGAACTCGACCGGCGCTCGAACTACCAGGCCGAATACGGCGATTTCCGCACCAACGTGGAAAAGGTCTTCGCCGCCGGCGACTGCCGCCGGGGCCAGTCCCTGGTCGTGAACGCAATCCACGAAGGCCGCCTCGCCGCCGAGCGAATCGACCGGTTTCTTGCACTTGGATTAAAGTAGTATGTTGTATAGATTAAATAAAATAGATTTTTGTCAATTAGAAAGGTACGGAAAATAACAGGGAAAAATTTCTTCTGGGCAAGAACCATTAAGGCCCCTTACTTATCGAGCAAAGAAGCTGAAGTACTGGCTAAAGAATTAAATGCATTTTTAGAATCCGGTGTATGTAATGAATGGCTGTAATCTCGTTTGGATAGATACGCATTGTGGAGGGAGCAATGAAAAAAAGTAAGATACTGCACTTATGGGACACCCACCCCGAAGCGCAGCGCAGCTAGGACACCGGGCGCTGCGGGGCGCCGCGAGACACCCACGCCACACAAGGGATGTCCACTCCATTTCTCCAACCGTTACTCGTCCCTCAGTTGGCAGCGGTGAGCAGTGTGTCCCATGGGAGCAATGTGATCGAATATTTCGGGTGGATTTGAGTCAAATAATAATGAGTATCCCGTTTCGCCCCTTCTTCGAACTTCCAACTTGAAACATATCAAGCCAAATGCTTACCGGGATCCATTCGTCTGCCCAGGACCCTAAGAATTCTGATGCCTGCCGTCGATCGATGAAAATAGATGGCATGTGATTGGCTCTCAAGGCGCCGAACGCCTTCGCGCACGAATCCGTAATCCACTCCAAAACTTGGATTTTCCGCTGCGACGGAGATTTTCGCATGAAGCGATTCAACGTAATTTTCGGCCTGAGGCACGCCGAAGTGCTCAACGCTGTAAATATAAATGTCGATCAAATCTCTTTCAGCATCGTTGGTGAACTCAATTCCGTTCATGCGGCAGTCCTTTGCGCCGAGCCTCTTGCCTTGCTTGTTTCATAACTTCGGAGAATGTGCGGGTGCTGACACCACTGGCTTCCGCGCGGTCAAGAAGGTCACGCAACTCCTTCAGTTTCTCCTCTCTTTTTTCTTGGTCGCGTCTGACCAAATCCCGGAAATACTCGCTGACGTTGCCGTAGCGCCCTGTATTGATTTGATCTTCCACCCACTGATTCATTTGTTCGGGCATTGAGATTGTGAGTCTAGACATGCCGGAATCTCCCAACGATGAAATGTTCATAACTAATCTTACTAGATCGGCAAAATACATTCATCCCCTATTGCGGCTGTGCCGAACCCAAGGGACACCCATGCGGAGGAACCCAAGGGACACCCACCGCCAGCCGTTGTCCCCAGTCATCATGGGACAGTCATCATGGGACACCCAGCGCCAACCCCATGGGACACCCATCGTGCTGCCGTTGACATCCTCGCCTGCGCGTTGACCGTGGGCTGTTGAGACACCGATATGGGAGTCTCTATTGATAACTATGTAGTCACACTGTAGTCTTGATTCGCGTTGTCCGGTACGTCATACTGACGGTCACGAACCTGACGACGGGAGCGATTCGTCATGGAACTTGCACTGCGTGAGGCAAAAGCGCGCCTGTCCGAATTGATTGCC
Organism: Pseudomonadales bacterium; assembly: GCA_963664805.2. Lineage (GTDB taxonomy): Bacteria > Pseudomonadota > Gammaproteobacteria > Pseudomonadales > Pseudohongiellaceae > UBA9145. The sequence goes on from OY761612.1 coordinate 2,919,302, forward strand.
GCGGCGCGAAACGGCGAGCGGGTCGTCATCACCAGGCATGGCCGGCCGGTCGTTGAACTGGTGCGCTGTGATCAGCGTGGTGGCATCGATTTCGAGAAACTGGAAGCGGCGCGCCGCCGGCTCGGAATCGAAGGGGACGGGGAAGGCTGGCCGGAAGAATTCAATGATCCCGCATTCAGCCGCGAGGTTCTTGGCCTCGACAAGGAGGAGTAGTCACGATAATGCGTTTGCTGCTCGATACGTCCTACCTGTACGACATCATGGATAAACCTGGAGCGTTTCTGGAACAGGAGCGCCGGATTCTCGCGGCTCGTGACGCCGAATTCCATGTAAGTTCGGTTTCGCTCTGGGAATTGCGACTGAAATATAACGCACGTCATCCGTCAGGAGACCGTAAGAGCCGCTTCTCGCCCGAAGATGTGATTTCCGCGCTGGCGGATCAGGAAGTCAAGTTTCTGCCGATGACCATTGCCCATGCCGTGAAGGAACTCAGTACGCCACTCCCTCACAAGGACCCGTTCGATGAGTTGTTACTGGTACAAGCCCAGGAAGAGGGACTCAAGTTGTTGACCGCGGACAGGCTTCTGGTCGGTCATCCTCACGCGGTTTCCGCGCGTGAGCTTCAGTAAACGGATCCACCCGGCAACCGATGGTCCTCATGGTGGTCCTCATGGGACACCCACCCTTGGCTTATGGTGGCTTATGGGACACCCTCCACTCGCGATAAGTGTTCCATGGACCCCGCCATGGATTCCGCTTGGAAAACCAGCAGGCTCCGGGATACAATCCGTCAACGGCAAGGTGCCCTTTGGAATTGGCTTAAGTGGCTGAATTCTATTGGAATATTGGCGCCCTAGCGAACTGGTCAATGCGATACTCGGGTTATGAAAAGTGTTTATCTCGAAACCAGCGTAGTCAGCTACCTGGCGGCGCGTCCGAGTCGCGACCTGGTGGTTGCTGGAAATCAACAGGTTACACGGGACTGGTGGGGGACGCGCCGCGACGAATTCGAGATTTTCGTTTCAGACGTAGTTGTCGCGGAGTGCGCAGCCGGTGACCCAACCGCCGCTGCGGAGCGGAAGGTGTTTCTTGCCGGCCTGCCGGTCCTCACGACGACGGAAGAGGCGGAAACTTTGGCGAATGCGTTGTTGTCCGCCATGGTGTTGCCTCCGAAGGCCGCACTCGATACTCTGCACATAGGTCCGGCCGCTGCCAATGGCATTGATATTCTTCTGATGTGGAATTGCGCACACATAGCCAATCCCTTCATGCTGCCGCTGGTTAACGCCGCGTGCGTGAAGTTTGGCGTCGTTCCACCGACGATCTGTACACCGCTGCAACTTATCGAGGCATAGAATGATTTGGAAAGATCCAATTGTCGAAGAAACCCGAAGCAGGCGCGAAGAGCTTGCCCGACGTTTCGGCTATGACGTCAAAGCCATCGGGGAGGAGTTGAGGCGCCAGCGTGAGGCAAGCGGCGAAAAGTCTTTCACTCGCCCGCCGAAACGTGTCAAACCCACTGCGGCATAACTACCATTCCGTGGCATGCCCGATTTCCCCAAGGCGCTCTGATGGGACACCCACCACTCGCGTTCGGTGTCCCGCGGAATTTGCAAACCATCGAGCGAAAATCAAGCCCGCATGGAATGCGCGGCTTCGGCGCGCAGCTTCAGGCCGAGAGCCCGAACAACCTTGAGCACGGTTTCCAGGGTCGGATTCCTTTCGCCCGAAAGTGCTTTGTAGAGGCTTTCCCGGGAAAGGCCGGCATCGGACGCCACCTGGGACATGCCCTTGGCGCGGGCAATGTCGCCGAGTGCTTTCGCGACAAACGCGGCGTCGCCGTTGGATTCTTCGATGGAAGCTTCCAGGTACGCGGCCATTTCCTCCGGCGTTCTGAGGTGCTCGGCGACATCGTAGCGCGAGGTCGAAGTTTTTTTCATGGCAATCACCTACATGTTTCTCGCGAGAATGAGCGCATCGCCCCGCTTCTTGTAGTAGACCCTGTAACCGGGGCCGTAGTCGATCCGCAGCTCGGAAACGCCCTCGCCAACCGGCCCGACATCGCCCGGATTTCCCTCTATCAGACGCTCAATTCGAACAAGGATGCGGGTCCGGGCGTGAATGTCCCTTAAGCCGTCCAGCCACTTGGCGTAAACTTCCGTTTTGCGAACTTCGGGCATCGGCGCACTGTATCCGAACGGCTACATTCCGTCAAGGTCGGCAGCTTCCCATTTATGAACCCGGGGTTTCATGGGACACCCACCACTCGTGATCACTGGTGCCCTCCAGTACGCTATTGCCCCTGTTTTTCCATCAGCAACTGCTCGACCAGGGTTTCGATGCGGGCGAGCCGCTCGCCGAAATCGGCCATTTCCTGCCTGAAGCCTGAAAACTCGGTGCGCATTTCCTGCCTGACGCCGGTGAACTCGTCGCGCATTTCCTGCCTCAGGGTTGAAGTCTCGTCGTGGATGCGGTCCTGTAAATAGATGGTGACCAGCAGCAGGCCGATAACCACGAAAGCGTTTTCCTTAGCCAGCGAGATCAATTCGTTCATGTCCGGTGTCCTCCATTTGTGACCGCAACGCTCCGGTCCCCGCGCCGCGGCCAGATTCCTCCTGTCGCATTGAGCTTAGTACAGCTATGAGGGACACGCATAATTTTCGGGAAAATTCGGTCCCGCGCGCGGCGGGCATTGGCGCGAAAACCCCATGGGACACCCACCACTCGCGATGGGTGTCCCATGGAACCTTCAATTGTCGGGTGGCCCCTGGTGGGCGGGGTACTCAATCGGCGTGCCCAGCCACCCGTCCCAACGCTTGGTCCAATAGAGATTGTGCAATTGCGTCGTGATCTTTCCAGGTCCCTTGCGACCGCCCAAAGCAACGTTGTCGACAATCGACACGGGCATGATGCCACCCGCCGTGGAGGTCAGGAACGCCTCGTCGGCCTCCGCCAATTCAGCGGCAGGAATGTCGGTGACTTCCAACGGCACGTTCGTCTCAGCCGCAAGGTCAATCACCGTTTGGCGTGTTATGCCTTCCAGGCACCCGGTCGCGGGCGTACGAATGACACCGTCTTTAATGAGAAAGACATTGCATCCCGGCGCTTCGGTCAGATTCCCCTCGCTGTTCGCGAGCACCGACCACTCGGCACCCTTCTCGTAGGCATCGAGTAGAGACAGTTTCATATCCATCCAGTGAAAGTTCTTGGCTGTCGGGTCAACCGAACGGGGAGAAATGCGCTCGTAAGAAGCACTGACATTGACATGCGCGCCACGTCGGCGGGTATCGTCATCGAAAATGAAGCTGTATGGGGTGACGTAGGCGTAGAACTGGAAGTCAAAGGCGGGTTTGGTGCGATCTTTAGGCGCCCGCCCGCGGGTAACCGCCCACCAGATGTATGCGTCCTTGAGGCCCGCCTTCCTGACGCACGATACCAGTATGTCCTTGGTCTCATCATCGCTGTATGGATTCTTGAGCCGAAACTTCTCACACGACCTGTTGAATCGCTTCAAATGATCTTCCAATCGAAAGATGTATCCGCCGCCTGCGCTTACGACGTCATATGCGGCATCCGCGTGGATGAAGCCCATGTCCTGGATGGGCACCATGCCTTCGTTGATCGGTCGAACCCGGCCCTGCGTAAACGCCGACCCATCCTCGTACCTGGCATCATGGGGTTCACGAGCATGCTTTGGGTCGCTCGCAATAATCTTGTTCGCTTCAATTATGTCCACTGAATTCTCACCTCGATAATTCGGCTAGTCCACATCAGGACCGATTTGGTTCGAGCTGGCATTGATCGCTGCGAGGAACGGCTCGGCGAATCGTTCGAGTTTGACGGCGCCGACGCCGCTGATGGTGGCGAACTCGGCTTCGGTGCGGGGTTGCCTGAGCGCCATTTCGATCAGGGCCCGGTCGGGGAAAATCACATAGGCGGGAACATTCCGCTCTTGCGCCAGCGTCAGGCGCAATGCCTTGAGCGCTACGAGCAATTCGGCTTGCTCCGCGGTCAAGGCATGGTCCGCCAGCAGTTGCTCTTGTTTGCGCGTCTGGCGGCGCTCGGCTTTCGACCCGCGTTCCACCGCGTCCTTGCGGTACAGGAATTCGCCTTCGCCGCTTGCGAGTTCACGGCCCTTGGCGGTGATCTTGATACCGCCGTAGCCGGCGATGTCAATTTGCAAAAATCCAGCCGCGACCATCTGCCGGATCAGCGAACGCCATTCATTGGCGTTGCGTTCGGCGCCCGCGCCGTGGCAATCCAGGCGGTCATGGCGGAAGCGCCCGATTTTCTCGGTGTTGGCGCCGCGCACGATATCGATCAGATGCGCCGCGCCGAACATTTCCCGCGTCTGTTTCGCAGCGCTCAAGATCAGCTTTGCCTCGATAGTTCCATCCGCGCGTTCGGCGGGCGACAAGCAGGCGTCGCAATTGCCACAGGCTCCGGTCCGCTCGCCGAAGTACTCAAGCAGGGTCACGCGGCGGCAGAGCGGCGCCTCGCAATAGCCGAGCAGCGCATCGAGGCGTTTGTGTTCGCGCCGTTTCCGCTCGTCGCCGGCTTCCTCGTTTTCTATGAATTGCCGCCGCATCCGGATGTCGTCCAGCCCGTAAAGCATATGCGCTTCCGCGGGCGCGCCGTCGCGCCCGGCCCGGCCGATTTCCTGGTAGTAGGCTTCGACGCTCGCGGGCAGGTCGGCATGGAAAACGTAGCGCACGTCGGCCTTGTCGATGCCCATGCCGAAGGCGATGGTGGCGACGATGACCACGCCGGGTTCGGTCATGAACACGTTCTGATTGGTTTCGCGCTCTTCCGCGCTCATGCCCGCGTGGTAGGGCAGCGCGCGAATTCCCTTGTCCGCGAGCATCTTCGCGCAATCCTCGGTTTTCCTGCGCGACAGGCAATAGACGATGCCGCTTGCGCCCTCGAAGCGCGCGACGAAATCCGCAAGTTGGCGCTTCCATTCGCGTTTCATCGTCACCGTCAGGCGGATGTTGGGACGGTCGAAGCCAAGCACGAATTGTTCGACGCCGCCGCCGAACAGGCGTTCGGCGATATCGCCGCGGGTGATCTCGTCCGCGGTCGCCGTCAACGCGACGATGGGGATGCCGGGAAACAACTCGCGCAAGCGGCTGAGATCCGCGTATTCGGGCCGGAATGCCGGCCCCCATTGCGAGATGCAATGGGCTTCGTCTATGGCGAACAAACCGATCGGCAGTCGTTTCAGCGCGGCCAGCATCCGTTCCGTCATCAGCCGTTCGGGCGACATGTACAACAGTCGCGTACCGCCCGCCGCGGCCCGCTTCCAGGCTTCGACGTTTTCGCCGCGTTCGTTGCCGGAATGAATGCCGTCGGCGGCGACGCCGGCGAGCTTGAGCGCGGCCACCTGGTCCTGCATCAAGGCCACCAGCGGCGAGACCACGATGGTGAGCCCTTCTAGCAGCAAGGCCGGAATCTGGAAGCAAAGCGATTTGCCCGAGCCCGTGGGCATGACGGCGAGAGCGTCCCGGCCGGCCAGCAAGGTCCCGATCACGGCTTCCTGGCCGGGCCTGAATTCACTGAAGCCGAAGGACTCCCGCAGGGTTTGCCGCGCATCGTCGAGTCGCGGCCGGACGCCGGGGGAATACGGTGCTGGGCTGGAAGCGGAAGTCATGATTCAAGTTCCTTTTGACCGGCTCTTGGACTTATTCAACAGCGTCGAGGTTCTCCCGCAGGGGGATTCCGCAATGCACGCATTTGCGCGTGATCAGGTTCATCAGGATATTGCGGACGAAGAATTGCCGGCCGCAGCCGGGACAGGTGCGGCGCGCCATGTCGAGGGCGAAGCCGGACCAGATGGCGATGTAGACGAGCATGAAGACGTCGATCTCGCGCCGTTCCTCAAGCAGCAGCCAGACTCCGGTCATGTAAACGGGCAAGGTCCAGAAGCAGACGATAAGCCTGGTGCGCGAACGTTCGATCCGCTTGAGCGCATGCACGCGGACAAGACCGCTCTTGCGCGCGGCTTTGGCGCGAAGGGACTCATCGGGCTTTCCGGGCGGCGACGCCATTGCAGTCTCCTGTTTTGTCGGCAGGCAGAGTATCCAAACCGGGGGGGTAAGGCAATTCTAAGAGGGTTCCGCACAATGTGAGTCGCCGCCCACCGGCGACGGGTCGAAGCTGCTCCTGGGACACCCACCCTGTTTGTCTCATTCGTTACTGATAACCCTTGGCCTGCAACTTGAATAGCTTGGCGTATTGGCCATCGTCGCGCAGCAGTTGCTCGTGGCTGCCTTCCTCCTGGATGCTGCCCGCTTCGAGCACGATGATGTGGTCGGCCATGCGCACGGTCGAAAAGCGGTGCGAGATGATGATCGAGATGCGGTTCTCGCTCAGCTTGCCGAAATGGGCGAAGATTTCCGCTTCGGCGCGGGCGTCGATGGCGGCGGTCGGTTCGTCGAGAATCAGGATATCGGCCTTGATGCGCATGAAGGCGCGGGACAGCGCGATTTTCTGCCATTGGCCGCCGGACAATTCCTTGCCGTCCTTGAACCAGGTGCCGAGCTGGGTGCGATAGTCGTTCGGCAGGTCGCGGATGAAGACATCGGCCATGCCCTTGCGGGAGGCCTCGTGGACCTGGGGTTCGTTGCCGAGTTCCTCCACGTCGCCGATGCCGATATTCTCGCCCACGAGCAACTGGTAACGCGCGAAGTCCTGAAAGATCACGCCGATCTTGCGCCGCAGCGCTTCGATATCCCATTGCGAAAGTTCCAGTCCTTCGAGCGTGATGCGGCCCGCGGACGGCGCATACAGCCGGCCCAGCAACTTGATCAGCGTGGTCTTGCCGCTGCCGTTCTCGCCGACGATGGCGAGGCGCTCGCCGGGCCGGATGTGCAGGCTGACGTTGTCGAGTGCCGGCCTGTCGCTGCCCGGATAGGTGAAGCTGACGTTTTCGAAGCGCACGCCGTCGTCGGGGTCGGGACCCTGCGACCGGTCTCCGGTAGGTTCGGGCACTTCGTGTTCGAGATACTCGGTCAGGGTCGACAGGTAAAGATTGTCCTCGTACATGCCGTTGACCGCGGTCAGGCTGCTGCTGACCGAATTCTGGCCGAGCCGGAACTGGGCGATGTAGGCCGTCATCTGCCCGATCGTGATCGCGCCGGCGATGGCCGAGAAGCCGACCCAGCCATAGGCGAAATAGAACGCCGCGCTCGACAGCAGGCCGAGCAGGTAGCCCCAGAAATTGCGCCGCAGCACCAGGTTGCGGTCTTCCCGGTAGATGTTGCGAAAAATGTCGACATAGCGCCGCAGGAACAACTTGCCGAGTTGCAGCAACTTGACCTCTTTCACGCCGTCCTCCCGGGTCAGCACCATTTCCAGGTAGAACTGCATGCGCCGCTCGGGCGAGCGGCGGCGCATGATGCGGAAGGCCTCGCCGGAGAATCCGGCTTCGGCGACAAAGGCCGGCAAGCCGGTGAACACCAGCAATACCACGACCCATGGCGAGAACTGGAACAGCCAGGCGCCGATGGCGAGCAGGCCGATCAGGTCGCGCATCAGATCGAAGGTCTTGACGACCAGACCGAGCGGGCGGCTCGATGCCTCGCGCCGGGCGCGCAGCAACTTGTCGTAATACTCGGCGTCCTCGAAATGGCTCAATTCGAGCGTCAGCGCCTTTTCGATGATCATCACGTTGATCTTGTTGCCGAGCAGCACCTGCAGGATCGACCGGCAGACCGTGGTCAGCCGCTGCGCGCCGGCCATGACGACCACGAGCCCGGCCTCGACCAGCACGTAAAACAGCGCTTCGGAGCGCGCCTGGGCGATCGCGGCGTCGTCCGCGGCCGTCAGGGCGCCGGCCACGGCGTCGACGAAAAGCCCGCCGACGAAGGCGATGGTGGCGGGAAGCACGCCGTTGACGATCGTCGCGGCGGCCATAACCACCGTCAGCGAAGCGCTCGTATCCCAGACGATGCGCATCGCCAGCGCGCTGTAACGGAAAACCGACAGGAATCTGCTTACGGGATTGGAAGGTGGTTCAGCCAAGGGCAGAAAATCTCAGGCGCCGATGGCGCGGCGGGCGAGGAAATTTTTCAGCGGAGCGGCGCGGTCGACGAGGTTCAGGCCGGTATTGCGCAGCCAGCGCAGCGGCAGAGGCTGGGCGCCGAACAGCCGGTGCAGGCCTTCCATCGTCCACATCATCCCCAGGTTGTCGCCCTTGCGCCGGCGTTCGTAGCGGCGCAGCACGACCGGATCGTTCAGGCGCCTTCCGGCGGCAAGACCGGCGCGCAATTCTTCCGCGAGCACGGCCACGTCCCGGATGCCGAGGTTCACGCCCTGGCCGGCGAGGGGATGGATCGTATGCGCGGCGTCGCCGGCGAGGAGGATGTTGTCCTTTACGTAACTGTCCGCGTGACGCTGCCGCAGCGGAAAACGGAGGCGCCGGTCGCTCCATTCGACTTCGCCGAGACGATGTTCGATAGCGGCGGCAAGGCGCGTCCGGAACCGCTCGTCCGGCATCTGCACAAGCTCTTCCGCCTCGTCTGGCGTCGTCGACCAGACGATGGAACTGTGCCTGAACTCACTGTCGTCGGCGGCCGCCAGCGGCAGAAAGGCCAGGGGACCCGTTTCGAGAAATCGCTGCCAGGCCGTGTGTTCATGGGACCGGGCAGTCCTGACGGTCGTTACCAGCGCCGCCTGACCGTAATCCCATTCCCGGCTCGAAATGTCCGCCAGCCGCCGAACGGCGGAATTTCCGCCATCGGCCCCAACCAGCAAATCCGTCCGAAATCGCTCTCCGGATTCGCCGGTCAATACCAGATCGCCGCCGTTTCCCGGCTCCAGCGCGGCACAGGTGAAAGGCGATACGAGACGCAGATTCCCCTGCCCGCGAAGTCGCTCGTAAAGCCCCGCCAGCACGATGGAATTCTCGACGATCGTGCCCAGGCTCTCCACCCTCAGCGCCGCCGCCGAAAAATGAATCGACCCCGTCCCCTCAGCATCCCAGACCCGCATCTCCCGATAATCACAACAACGAACCGCCCGAACCCCGCTCCAGACGCCAACATCATCCAGCACCCGGCGCGAAGACTCATTCAATGCACTCACCCGCGCATCAAACCGCAATTCCGGCGCCCGAAAAGGCAGCTCCCCCTCATCCGGCAACTGTCGCTCAACCAACCCGACCCGCAACTCAAGCCCATCCAGCAAACAAGCCAAAGTCGCGCCGACAATACCCCCTCCGGCGATCACGAGATCGAACTTTTCAACTCCGTCATTCATGGCCGCATTGTAACTTGTGAGCGACAGCCTTTCCGATTCGACTATGTGAGTCTTCGTCGGGCGGGGAGGGTGCAGCGGGCGTGCGAGACAGGGATGTCGAGCCCGAAGCCTACATGGATGTATTTACGGCGTCCGCTGCACCCTCCCCGCCCGACGAAGACGGATCGAAGCCCCAAATACCGCTTTACGCACGATGCTGTTAGACTGCCCGGCTTTGCGCAGGCGGAGAGGCGACATGAACAAAGTGATACCGGCGGATGCCTTGCGGGACCATGTCGGACAGGAAGTCGGCATAACCGACTGGCTGACTATCGAACAGGAGCGCATCGACCAGTTCGCTAGAGCGACCGACGATCACCAGTACATCCATGTCGACGCCGCAAGAGCCGCGCAAACCCCCTTCGGCGGCACCATCGCCCACGGCTTCCTGACCTTGTCCCTGCTCAGCGCGCTGAGCTCGCGCGGCGGTGGCCTCAAACTCGAAAACACCGTCATGGGCATCAACTACGGCCTCGACCGCGTGCGCTTCGTAAATCCCGTCAGATCCGGCCAGCGCATCCGCGCGCGATTCAATCTCCGCTCGGCCGAAGAGAAAACACCCGGCCGCTACCTCATGCGATATGCGGTTACCGTCGAAATCGAAGGCGAGGAAAAACCGGCCCTCGTCGCCGACTGGCTCGGCATGACCGTGGTCGACAAGAACGCCTGATCCGGGCCACAACGCGGGAGATTCTGCGACTTCGCTTCGCTACGCGCAGAATGACGAAGTGGGGCGCTTTGCTCCGCGCGGAATGACGAAGTTGGGAACTTCGCTGCGCGCGGAATGACGGTTGGGGCTAGAACGAACTGAGGCCCATAGCGTTGTCAACGAAGCGCCGGCGTATCGGCGGCAGCAGGTCCAGGGCCAGCAATCCGAGCCGCCGGAAAGTGGACTTGGCGGCATTCCCACCGGAAAACAGGCCGACCAGCAGGTCGGTGAACAGGATCGTCTTTTCCTGATCGAATTCCTGCTCGTCGATATAGGTTTGCAGCACCGCCATGTCCCCCGGCCATTGCCCGCGGCCCGCGGCTTCGCGCACGACCCCGGCCAGCGCCTGGCAATCGCGCAAGGCGAGATTGAAACCCTGGCCCGCGACCGGATGCAGGGTATGGGCGGCATTGCCGAGCAGCGCCAGGCCCGGCCGCGCCTGCTCGCCGGCCCTGCTCAATTGCAGCGGAAAACAGGCTCTCCTGCCGATTCCGGCAACGCTGCCCATGCCCGGCCCGAAGTCCCCCTGCAACAGCGGCCGCAACTTATCCTCCGCCAGTTCGAGATATTCCCGCGCCAGCGCCTCGGGCAAGGTCCAGACCAGCGAAGCGCGATGCACCCCTCCCGCGGTCGGCAAGGGCAGCACCGCCAGCGGCCCGTGTTCCGTGAAGCGTTCGTAGGCGATATTCCGATGGGCGCGCTCCAGGGCGATGTTGGCGACCAGGGCATGTTGCCCGTAGGACTTCAATTGCCGGCCGATGCCGAGTTGCGCGGCGATGGGGGATCTGCCGCCGTCGGCGAGCACGGTCAGCGCCGCGGTCAGCTCATGCTCGTTTCCGTCCTGGCTTATGCGCAACTCCATGCCTTCGGGGACGGGCCTGGCCGAAGCCACATTGGCCGGCGCCAGCACGTCGATATGTTCGGAGGCCGCAAGCCTTTCCCGCAACACCTTGCCGAGCGCGTGGTTCTCGACCACGTAGCCGAGCGCTTCCCGCTGTTGTTCGCGATGGTCGAAACCGACCCCGCCAAGATGGCCCCGGTCCGTAACTTCGATCCGGTGAATCGGACAGGGCGCTGCGCCGAGTTCATCCCATACCCCGAGCGATTCGAATATACGGCGCGTACCCCAGGACAGGGCGGTGGAGCGGGCGTCGAATCCATCGTCTCCGGCGCCGGGGACGACGGATTCCACGACCAGCACCGGACATTCCGGACTCGCCGCCGCGAGCGCGAAACTCGCGCCGGCGAAGCCGCCGCCGACCACCACGATCGGGCGCTTGTCGTGATATTCATCGAGGGGCCAGGTCATTGACCAGGTATGGCAGGCTTCAGGCGGTCGCCATGAAAGCTTCGATTTCTTCCATGCTGCGGGGAACGCCTTCGCTGAGAATGCGATTGCCGCTCGAAGTGACGAGTACATCGTCCTCGATGCGCACGCCGATTCCGCGCCAGCGCGGCGCGACATCTTCGTAGTCCGGCGCGATGTAGATGCCGGGCTCGATGGTCGTCACCATGCCCGGCTCAAAGGGCCGCCAGTCGTCGCCGTCCTTGTAACTGCCCACGTCGTGCACGTCGATGCCGAGCCAATGTCCGACGCGATGCATGTAGAAGGGCTTGTAGGCTTCGGTTTCGATGATTTCGTCCGCCGTGCCGGTGAGCAGCCCGAGTTGAAGAAATCCGTCGACGATCGCCGCCACCGCGGCCTGTTGCGGCGCGTCGCAGGACGCGCCGGGCTCCACGGCTTCGATGGCCGCGGCCTGGGCCCGCAGCACGATCTGGTAGATCTCGCGCTGTTCGGCGCTGAAGCGGCCGTTGGCGGGAAAGGTGCGGGTGATGTCCGCGGCGTAATACCGGTATTCGCAGCCGGCGTCGACCAGCACCAGGTCGCCGTCCTCGACCCGGGCGTCGTTGCTGACGTAATGCAACACGCAGGCATTCGCCCCCGCGCCGACGATCGAGCCATAAGCCGCGGCGCGGCTGCCGTGGCGCAGGAAGGTATGCAGCAATTCGGCTTCGAGCTCGTATTCGTAAATTCCCGGTCGGCAGTATTGCATGATGCGCCGGTGTCCTTCGGCGGAAATCCGCGCCGCTTCCTCCATCAGCCGGATTTCCTCCCCGCTCTTGAACAGGCGCATCTCGTGCAGCAGATCGTCGAGCAGCAGAAATTGTCCGGGCGCGGGACCGCCGTGGCGCGCCTTCCCGCGGGCGCCGCGAACCCAGCCCATGACTCTCCCGTCGAAATCGGCATCGAGACCGATACGGTAGTGAATCCGTTCCCGGCCGGCCATCAGTTCGGGCACGATCTTGTCGACCTCATCAATGGGATACGCCTGATCGACGCCCAGGCTTTCCACCGCCGCTTCCGGGCCGAGCAGTTTTCCTTCCCACAATTCCTTCTGCGGATCCTTCGGCTGGCAGAACAGCACGACTTCGCCTTCCTCGCGCCCCGGCACAAGCGCCAGCAGGGCCTGCGCTTCGGCAAAGCCGGTCAGATAGAAGAAATCGCTGTCCTGGCGATAGGCATGATGCACATCGCGGCTGCGCACCCGTTCGGGCGCGGTCGCGAGCAAGGCCATGCCGCCGGGCTGCAAGCCTTCGATCAGCGCCGCCCGGCGGCGGCTGTATTCCCGTGGATCGATATGCATGATTGTCCTCTTCATGCTCTTCATGACTTCCTGGTCGTGACTTTCCGGCGATGCGCCCGCAAGCATAGCGGGAACAGGCGGCAAACCCAATCCCCCACCGTCATTCTGCGCGAAGCGAAGCGCAGTCGCAGAATCCCCGCTCCTTCGCTGGATTCAGGACACCGCCCAAGTGTTCCCGCTGAGTAGCAAGGCGCCGAGATTGCCTGCGCGGGATTCGCCCTTGCGGCGGCTGAACTGTTCATCGAAGCTCGGCTGTTGCCGCCGGTGGAGAACGCCGATGGCAATCGGAAAATCGGGGCCGCGCATGGCCGCGAGCAATTGCGCGAGCGCCGGATTGGTTTCGTCGTGCACGAGCACGCCGTCCGCGTCCGCCGGCACGACTTCGAGCGTCAGGCTGTCGCGGTCGAGGCGGATCGCCTTTTCGTTGTTCTTGCCGAACAGCACCGGTTTGCCGTGTTCGACCTCGACGCGGAAGTCCGGCGCGGTCTGGCGGTCCTTGACCGGCTCGAAAATGCCGTCGTTGTAGATCGGGCAGTTCTGCAGGATTTCGATGAAGGCCGTTCCCTTGTGCGCATGCCCGGCGCCGATAACCTCGGTCAGATGTTTGGCGTGGGTATCGATGGAGCGCGCGATGAACGAGCCGCCCGCGCCGAAGGCGACGGCGCAAGGCGAAAGGGGTGGATCGATGGAGCCGGCGGGCGACGAAGGCGAGAGGGTTCCGATTCTCGAAGTGGGAGAATATTGACCCTTGGTCAGGCCGTAGATTTCGTTGTTGAACACTAGGATCTGCAAATTCAGATTGCGGCGCAGGGTATGGATCATGTGATTGCCGCCGATGCTGAATCCGTCGCCGTCGCCGGTGATGACCCAGACGTCGAGTTCGGGATTCGCCAGCTTGACGCCGGTGGCGACGGCGGGCGCGCGGCCGTGGATGGTATGGAAGCCGTAGGTGTTCATGTAATAGGGAAAACGCGAGGAACAGCCGATGCCGGAAACGAACACCTGGTTTTCCCGCGGCCGGTCGAGCGCCGGCAGCAGTTTCTGCACCGTTTTCAGGATGGCGTAGTCCCCGCAGCCGGGGCACCAGCGCACTTCCTGGTCGGAAGCGAAATCCTTCAGAGTCAGATTGGGCTGGTTCATTGCACAGCCTCGATTTCGCGGCACTTGGCATGAATGGCCGCTAGGATTTCACCGATCTTGAACGGCTGGCCGGAAACCTTGCTCAGAATTTCGACGTCGAGCAGATATTCGGCTCGCAGCAGGCGCGCGAATTGCCCGGTATTCATCTCGGGCACCAGGATCGAATCGAACCGGCCCAGCAACTCGCCGAGATTGCCCGGTAAAGGGTTCAGATAGCGCACGTGGATATGCGACACCGCGTGTCCTTCGAGCCGGGCTCTTTTCACCCCCTGGTGGATCGCGCCGTAAGTCGAGCCCCAGCCGACCACCGCCAGCTTGCCCGAATCTTCGCCCAGATCGACTTCCTGCAAGGGAATGTCCTTGACGATGCCGGCCACTTTCCCGACCCGCATTTCGGTCATCTTCTGATGGTTGGCCGGATCGTAGGAGATATCGCCGCTATCGTAATTGCTCTCGATGCCGCCGATGCGATGCTCCAGCCCGGGCGTACCGGGCCGCGCCCAGACTCGCGCCAGGGTTTCAGGGTCGCGCCTGGCCGGACTGAAATCCGCGGAATCCCGCGCGTATTCGACCGGGAGCGGCTCCAGATCGTCTATGCGCGGAATTCTCCAGCGTTCGGCCGCATTGGCGAGATAGCCGTCCGACAGCAACATAACCGGCGTCATGTAACGAATTGCGATGCGAACCGCTTCCTGGGCGATATCGAAACATTCCGGCGGCGTGGCGGGCGCGATCACCGGCACGGGCGTATCGCCGTGGCGGCCGAACAGCGCCATGTTCAGGTCCGATTGTTCGGTCTTCGTCGGCAGCCCGGTCGAAGGCCCGCCGCGCTGGGTGTCGATGACGATCAGCGGCAGTTCCGTCGAAATCGCCAGCGACATGCCCTCGGATTTCAGGGCGATGCCCGGACCCGCGCTCGAAGTCACGCCGAGCGAACCGGCAAAGGACGCGCCGATGGCGGTGCATACCGCGGCGATCTCATCTTCCGCCTGGAAAGTGCTGACACGGAAATCCTTGCGTGCGGTCAATTCATGCAACAGATTCGAAGCCGGAGTAATCGGATAGGAAGCGAACAGCATGTCGATGCCGGCGAGTTCGATTCCCGCCAGCAGACCCCAGGCCAGCGCCTGGGTGCCGGTGATGTTGCGATACAAGCCCGGTTCCGAACTTGCCCGCGGCACGCGGTACACATGGATCCCCGTCGGCAGTTCGGCGGTCTCGCCGAAAGCGTGCCCGGCATTGAGCGCGGCGATATTGGCCCCGGCGATTTCCGGCTTGTTGGCGAACTTGGTCTGCAGATTCCTGACGATCGCCGCCCGGTCTCGGTCGAACAGCCACATGATCAGGCCCAGGGTCCACATGTTCTTGCATCGCAAGCTGGCCTTGTGGCCGAGTCCGAACGATTCCACGGCGGCGAGAACCTGGGCCGAGATGTCGATATCGAGCACCCGGAATTCAGCCAGGGATCCATCGTCGAGCGGATTGACCGCATAGCCGGCCTTGGCCAGATTCTTCGTGGTGAAGGCGCCCCGGTCGGCAATGATCAGGCCACCGTCGGTCACGTTGGAGAGATTGGTGGTGAGCGCCGCCGGATTCATCGCCACGAGCACGTCGATCGCATCGCCCGCGGTGACGATATCGTCCGAGCCGAAATAGATCTGAAAGGCTGAAACGCCGAAAGTCGCTCCCACCGGCGCGCGGATTTCGGCCGGAAAATCGGGGAAAGTGGAAAGATCGTTGCCGTAGAGCGCCGTCGCCAGCGTGAAATTGGCGCCGGTCAACTGCATGCCGTCGCCGGAATCGCCGGCGAAGCGCACGACGACATCCACCACCTCGCGCTGGTCGAGATGGTGCTCGTCGAGCTTTTCTTCGATCAATTCCATGCACACCGCTCCGGCGGAAAGGCAAGAGGCGGATTCTAACAGATTTACCGATCCGTCAACGCCCGCCGCGCACAATACCGGAACGGAGGTCAATCGAAATGCATGGGTTGCAGCGCCGAATTCGATTGTAGCGGGAATCTCGGCAGAGCTATCTATCAGCCAAATTTATACTTGTAAATTGAACGGATATCGTTCAATATTCATGGATGAATGAAATTATCAGGGCATCGCATGAGCAGCATCTGACCAGGCTATTGCGGGAGAATCCGGTGGTTGCGTTGCTCGGAGCCCGGCAGGTGGGCAAGACGACGCTTGCCAAGGCGCTGATGCGCGACCGGGATGGAGAAGCGATCCGGTTCGACCTTGAGGATCCGCGCGACCTTGGGCAGCTTGATGAGCCGATGCTTGCCCTCGAACCCCTGCGCGGACTGGTCGTCATCGACGAAGTGCAACGTCGTCCCGAGCTCTTTCCGGTGCTGCGGGTGCTGGCGGACCGTTCTCCTTCGCAGGCGAAGTTTCTTGTGCTGGGCAGCACCTCGCCGGAATTGCTGCGCCAGGGATCCGAATCACTCGCGGGCCGCATCGCGTTTCATGAATTATCCGGTTTTGACCTGGAAGAGACGGGACCGGAAAATTGGCGGCGACTTTGGCTGCGGGGCGGATTCCCGCGGGCTTATCTGCCGGCCACGCATCGGCAAAGCCTGGAATGGCGCAAAAACTTCACCCGCACATTTCTCGAAAGGGATTTGCCGGCATTCGGTTCCAGGATTCCCTCGCGCACGATGTCAGACTTCTGGTCGATGCTTGCCCACTATCACGGTCAAACCTGGAACGGTTCGGAGATCGGACGGGCGTTCGGGGTTTCGCACACGGCGGTGCGCCGCTACGTCGATTTGCTGACTTCAACCTTCATGGTGCGGCAACTGCGGCCATGGACCAGTAATCCCGGAAAGCGAATCGTCAAATCACCCAAGGTCTACATCACCGATTCCGGCTTGCTCCACAGTTTGCTCAGGGTGGAAACGCCGCGAGACCTTGCCGCGCATCCAAAGGTGGGGGCCAGTTTCGAAGGATTCGCGCTTGAGCAAGTCCTGCGTAAACTCGAAATCCCTCCGGGCGATGCTTGGTATTGGGCAACGCAAGGCGGCGCGGAACTTGATCTGCTGGTGATTCGCGGCACGCGCCGACTCGGTTTCGAATTCAAGCGAACCGATGCGCCGAAGCGTACGCGCTCAATGCTTGCGGCGCTGGAATCGCTGCAACTTGAACGCATTGACGTCATCTACCCCGGCGACCGTCCTTACCGCATGCACGAGCGGATACGGGCGGTTCCGCTGGAAAGCCTGATGGGCGAGCTTGCTGCGTTCTGATTGCCAAGCGGGGCGGAAACTGGAAGTATTGGTTTTCGGGCCGTAAGTTCCGCTTGGGATAGACATCACATGACCAGACTTCGCTCAGCGCAAACCGCAGCATTATGTGCGCTGCTCGGCATTGCCGGAACCTTGCATGCCCAGGATGACGCGCTGCCGCTGCCTCTCGACGATGTGCGCCTGTTCACCGAGGCGCTGGATCGCATCCGCATGTCCTATGTCGAAGAGATCGATGATCGCACCCTGCTCGAGAACGCCATTCGCGGCATGCTGGCGAACCTCGATCCGCATTCGGCCTTCGTCGACGGCAGGGATTTCGACAGCCTGCAGGAAACCACCACCGGGGAATTCGGCGGACTCGGCATCGAGGTGGGGCAGGAAAACGGCTACATCCTGGTGATCGCACCGATCGACGACACGCCTGCCGACCGGGCCGGGCTGCGTTCCGGCGACCTGATTGTCGCCATCGACAACCGACCGGTGCGCGACATGCTGCCCGAAGACGCCGCCGGTCTCATGCGCGGCGAACCGGGAACCGCGGTGACGCTGACGATTTCCAGGGACGGACTGGAACCTTTCGATGTCGAAATCACGCGCGAGGTAATCGCCGTCAGCACCGTGCGCAGCCGCCTGCTCGAACCGGGCTACGCCTATGTGCGCATCCCGGTATTCCAGCTCAACACCGGCCAGGACTTCCAGGCGGAAGTCGCCGGGCTGCTCGAAGAAGACCCGGAACTGAACGGCCTTGTGCTCGACTTGCGCAACAATCCCGGCGGCGTCCTGCAGGCTTCGGTCGACGTCGTGGACGCCTTCATCGATTCCGGCCGCGTCGTCTATACCCAGGGCCGGTTGCGCGAGGCGGCCACGGAATATTTCGCGAACGCGGAAACCGTGGCGTCGGACCTGCCCGTCGTGGTGCTGATCAACGGCGGTTCGGCTTCGGCGGCCGAAATCGTCGCCGGCGCATTGCAGGACCACAGCCGCGCCGTCGTCATGGGCACGCGCAGTTTCGGCAAGGGCTCGGTGCAATCGGTGCTGCCGCTCGACGGGGACCGGGCCATCAAGTTGACCACTTCGCTGTATTACACGCCCGACGGCCGTTCGATCCAGGCCCAGGGCATCGAACCCGACATCGTCGTGGAAGAAGCCTTCGTCACGCGCCGTTCGCGCAACGTCGCGCAATTCGCCGAAGCCGACCTGCCGGGGAGCCTGGCAAACGAAAACGGCGCCGATGGCGACATCGCCCCGCTGGTGTCCGCCGCTGAAGTCCTCACCTCCGACTACCCGCTCAACGAAGCGCTTAATCTGCTGAAAGGCCTGAATACGCTGGGTAGAAACTAGGGCGAATTTTGAGTTGTTTGGCGCCGCGTCCCCCACCAAACGCGCTTTGCGCGTTTGCTCCAGTCGCCGGGCACAGCTCGGCGCCGTTCGGTCTGCGTACGAAGCTACGCTTCGAAAACGCTTGTCCTCACCCCCCAGAGTGAGAGTAGGTTACAGCCGCACTTCGATGCCGCGGGAGGCCATGCGGCGCTTGGCCTGTTCGATGGTGAATTCCTGGAAGTGGAAGATGCTTGCTGCGAGCACCGCGTCGACGCCGCCTTCGAGTACGCCTTCGGCGAGGTGTTCGAGCGTGCCGACGCCGCCGGAGGCGATAACGGGAACGCGCACGGCGCTGCTCACGGCGCGGTTCAGCAGGTTGTCGAAACCCTCTTTCGTGCCGTCGCGGTCCATGCTGGTAAGCAGGATTTCACCGGCGCCGTAGTCGACCATGCGGCCGCACCATTCCACCGCGTCGATGCCGGTGGGATTGCGTCCGCCATGGGTGAAGATTTCCCATTTCGGCTGCCCGCCGCCCGCCACCTGTTTGGCGTCGACCGCGACGACGATGCATTGCGAGCCGAAGCGTTCGGCGGCGGCGCGGACGAAAGGCGGATCGAAGACCGCGGCGGTATTGATCGCCACCTTGTCGGCGCCGGCGTTGAGCATCATGCGGATATCGTCGAGCGCGCGGATGCCGCCGCCGACGGTGAGCGGGATGAAGACCTGGGCGGCGATGTCGCGCACGGTTTCGACCGTGGTCGCGCGCCCTTCGTGACTCGCGGCAATGTCGAGGAAAGTGACTTCGTCCGCGCCTTCGTCGCAATATCGTTTCGAGACTTCAACCGGATCGCCGGCGTCGCGGATGTCGGCGAAACGCACGCCCTTGACCACGCGACCGTGGTCGCAGTCGAGACAGGGAATGATGCGTCTGGCGAGTCCCATTACAGTGGATCCTTCTGACGCGCCTGAGCAGCGCGACCGCCGCGGCGGGGAGGAGAATGCGGCAGGGGGTTCGGTTCAGCCATCGGCTTCGGCATGGCGCCAGGCGAGCTTGACGGAGCCTTAGGGCGGCGGCGCGGTTCAGTCATCCGCTTCCGCCTGGGCCTCGGCCAGATCGAGAGAGCCTTCGTACAAGGCCCGCCCCGCGATGACTCCCATTATTCCGGCGCCGCCGCAATTCACCGCCGCCCGCTTCAGCCTGGTGATGTCATTCAGATCGGCAACACCGCCGGAAGCGATCAGCGGAATCGCCGATTGCGCCGCCAGACCGGCCGTGGCTTCGACGTTGACTCCCCGCATCATGCCGTCGCGGGAGATATCGGTATAGACGATTGCGCTGCCGCCGCAGTCCGCGAATCGCCCGGTGAGAGATGCAGCGCTGATTTCGCTCACTTCGAGCCAGCCTTGCGTGGCGACCATGCCGTTCTTCGCGTCGATTCCGACGATGACCCGACCCGGAAACCGTTCGCAGGCGGCTGCGACAAACCCGGGTTCGCGCACCGCTTGCGTGCCGATGATGACGTAACGCACACCGGCCTCGATATACGATTCGGCGGTGTCGAGATTGCGGATGCCGCCGCCGATCTGCACCGGCAAGTCCGGATTTTCTCTCACGATGGCCTTCACGATTCCCGCGTTCACGGGAGCGCCCGCGGCCGCGCCGTCAAGATCGACCATGTGCAAGCGCCGGGCGCCGCGTTCGCGCCATTGCCGAGCCATTTCGACCGGGTCTTCCGAGAATACAGTGGTCTCGTCGAATCGGCCCTGGCGCAGGCGCACGCATTTGCCGTCCTTGAGGTCGATTGCCGGGATAATCAACATGACTGCCGAACCGCCCCCACCAAATCCGCTTTGCGGATTTGACTCCCCCAAAGGGGGAGTGATGCTGAGCGGGCGCAAGGGAGATTCATGCCGCGCCACTCCATTGCAGGAAGTTGCCGAGCAGCCGCAATCCCGCGGCCTGGCTTTTTTCCGGATGGAACTGGGTGGCGAAGATATTGCGGTCGGCGACCGCCGAAACCACTTCCTTGCCGTAAGTTGTTTTGCCGGCGACGAGTTCGTTCCGACCGGCGCGCACATAATAGCTATGCACGAAGTAGAAGCGGCTGCCGTCGGGTATCCCATTCCAAAGTGGGTGTCCTCCGGTCTCGCCCACCGCGGTGGGTGTCCCATGATTCTCCCCATGATTCTGCGATAGTGGGTGTCCCATGGTTTGGCGCACTTCGTTCCAGCCCATGTGGGGTACTTTCAGCCGCGCGCCAGATTCGTCGCGCAAGTCGTCGCCGAAATAGCGCACACTGCCCGGAATCAATCCCAGGCAATCGACGCCACCGTTTTCCTCGGAATGTTCCATCAGCGCCTGCATGCCGACGCAGATCGCAAGCACGGGCCGTGTTTTCATCGCCTCCGCCACCATCCTGCCGACATTGAGCCGGTTGATCTCGGCCATGCAATCGCGAATCGCGCCAACCCCCGGAAAGATGACCCTGGCGGCATTCGCGATCATTTCGGCGTCGGCGGTAATCGAAACGCTGACGTCCAGATCGAGTTCGCGGCCGACATGCTCCACCGCCTTGGCGACGGAATGCAGATTGCCCATACCGTAGTCGATGACCGCGACTTTGTTCATTGGCGGCAATTCTTATTTTGCCCGGTTGAGGTCGCGAGTATACCCTCACCAAAGTCGCTGCGCGATTTTGACTCTCCCGGGGGGAGAGTATCCGGTTTCCCGGCGTCGGAGTTAACTCGGAGCGCTTCCCCTCTTGCCGTTCTCCATGCGGGTACTCAGCACGGCCTACAGGCTGCCCTTCGTCGACGGAATCACCCCGGCCGAGCGCGGATCGAGTTCCACCGCCATGCGCAAGGCGCGGCCGAAAGCCTTGAAAATCGTCTCGATCTGGTGATGCGCGTTGCGGCCGCGGATGTTGTCGACGTGCAAGGTGACGAAAGCGTGATTGACGAAACCCTGGAAAAACTCGCGAAACAGGTCGATGTCGAATCCGCCGACGACGGCGCGCGCGAAATCGGCATGATATTCGAGCCCCGGACGCCCGGAAAAATCGATCACCACCCGGGAAAGCGCCTCGTCGAGCGGCACATGGGCATGGCCGTAACGGCGGATTCCGGTCTTGTCGAGCGCCTGGTTCAGTGCCTGCCCCAGGGTTATGCCGAGATCCTCGACGGTATGGTGGGCGTCGATTTCAAGATCGCCTTCGGCCTTGATGGTCAGATCGATCATGCCGTGACGGGCGATCTGATCGAGCATGTGTTCGAGAAACGGCAAGCCGGTTTCCGCCTCGAAACGACCGCTGCCGTCGAGATCGAGCGTAATGGAAATACGGGTTTCCTTCGTATTGCGCTGAACGCTGGCGCTGCGCGCTTGCTTGTTCATGATTGCGTCACCGGTTCTGCTGGAACGGTCGCTGCGGCGGCTGCGCATTATAACTCCGCGGCCGCATAAACACAGCGAAACAATCCAGTTCGTCATTCTGACTCGGAGATTCTGCGACTACGCTTCGCGCAGAATGACGGTGGGGTCTGCACGATGCGAGTCGCTGTCGGCGACGGATCGAAGCCGTAAAACTCCAAGCGATTCCGCATCCCGGTCGATTATTTGGGCCGGTCACGATACACTCGCAGCCTCGAAATCAGGCGGCTTTGCGCATGACTGCGACTTCCCGGTCGAACCACAGTTTCGTTCCGAAGAACTCATACGAATACGATGAGTTGCTCGAATGCGGCTTCGGCAAGCTGTTCGGCCCCGGCAACGCCAGACTCCCGGTCGGCAACATGCTCATGATCGACCGCATCACCGAAATCAACGACAGCGGCGGGGAATACGGTCGCGGCCAGATTCGCGCCGAACTCGACATTCGCCCGGGCCTCTGGTTCTTTTCCTGCCACTTTCCCGAAGACCCCGTCATGCCCGGCTGCCTCGGCCTCGACGCCTTGTGGCAACTCGTCGGCTTTTACCTCGGCTGGCGCGGACTTCCCGGCAAAGGTCGAGCGCTGGGCGCTGGTGAGGTAAAATTCACCGGTGAGATATTGCCGACCGCCAAAAAAGTGCAATACGACCTGTCCATCAGCCGAATCATCAGGCGCAGCCTGGTCATGGGCATCGCCGACGGCACGGTTTCGGCGGATGGCGAAACTATCTACACGACCAGGAGTCTCAAGGTAGGCCTGTTCACGCCTGAACAATCGTTCGAATAACGACCAAAGTCACGAGGAACATATGCGACGCGTCGTAGTCACCGGAATCGGAGTCGTTTCCTGCCTGGGCAACGACAAGGATTCGGTGCTGCAATCCCTGCGGGAAGGCCGCAGCGGCATCAGATTCAACCCCGAATACGCGGAAATGGGCATGCGCTCCCAGGTCAGCGGGAGCATCGACATCGATCTGAAGGGACAGATCGACCGCAAGTTCCTGCGCTTCCTGGGAGAAGGCGCGGCCTATGGCCATATTTCCATGGAACAGGCCATTGCCGACGCCGGCCTCGGGCGCGACGAAATTTCCAGCGAGCGGGTCGGCATCGTGATGGGCTCGGGCGGCGGCTCGCCCAAGGATCAACTCGATTCCTTCGATGTCATGCGCGAGCGCGGCATCCGCCGCGTCGGTCCCTATCGCGTACCCCGCACCATGAGCAGTTCGGTGTCCGCCTGCCTGGCAACCGCCTTCCGCATCAAGGGCGTCAACTACACGATTTCATCCGCCTGCGCGACCAGCGCCCATTGCATCGGCCATGCCGCCGAACTGATCCAGTTGAACAAGCAGGACCTGGTCTTCGCCGGCGGCAGCGAAGAAGAACATTGGACTCTCGCCCATATGTTCGACGCAATGGGCGCCTTGTCCACGAATCACAACGATTCCCCCGGGAAAGCCTCGCGCGCGTTCGACCGCGACCGCGACGGCTTCGTCATCGGCGGCGGCGGCGGCACCCTGGTGATCGAGGAACTCGAACACGCCAGGGCGCGCGGCGCCCGCATCTACGCGGAGTTGACAGGTTACGCCGCAACCTCGGACGGCTACGACATGGTGGCGCCTTCGGGCGAAGGCGGCGCGCGCGCCATGCGCATGGCCCTGCAAGGCCTGGAAGGCGGGGTCGACTACATCAACACCCATGGCACGAGTACGCCCGTGGGCGACGTTTCCGAACTGAACGCCATTCGCGAGGTGTTCGGCGGGGAGATACCGGCGATCAATTCCACCAAATCCCTCAGCGGCCACGCTTTGGGCGCGGCCGGCGTACACGAGGCGATCTTCAGCCTGCTGATGATGGAGAACGATTTCATCGCCGAGTCGATCAATATAGATACGCTCGACGAGCAGGCCGAAGGACTGCCGATCTTGCGCGAACGCCGCGACGACGCCAGACTGAATCGAATCCTCTCCAACAGCTTCGGATTCGGAGGCACCAATGCCTGCCTGGTGTTCGATCGCTACGCGGCGTGAAATGCCCGGGACTTGCGCCGCTTTCCTCGCCGGCTTGGCGATTTTCGTCCTGACGTGCCCACCGGCATTGGCCCAATTGCCGGTTGCCTCGGACACCATTGGAGGCAATACCCTCGGAGAGAACAATCAGCGCGTGCTGCCGATCACGGAAGCCTTTCCCTGGTACGTCAGCGAAGCGGAGCCCGGACAATTTCGCGTCGTCTTCAATCCGGCGCCCGAACACTATCTCTATCGTCACGCATTCGGCTTCCGTCTGCGAACCGGCGCCGAAGAGGCGTGGATTGAATTCCGGCTGCCGCCTGGGCTGGAGAAAACCGATCAGTTTTTCGGCGACATCGTCGCGTATTACGAACATGTGGCGGTCGAATTCGATATCGGTCGGGACATTCCCGCCGGCGCCCTGCTGCTGATCGAATTCCAGGGCTGCGCCGACTGGGGCTTTTGCTACCCTCCCCAACAGACGGAATTCGAACTTCCCTCCCGCTGATTTTCGAAAAAGCTGCATTTCGACTCATTTTCTGCGAAAATGCGCCGAAGTTAAGGCAATTGGCGCGGATCGGCGTCGAAATTGACAGTTCCGGTGAGCGGTATGGCGAAAATCCTGGCCTTGCACGGGCCCAATCTGAATCTGCTGGGACATCGGGAGCCGCATATCTACGGCAGCGACACGCTCGATGACATCAACACCCGCCTGCGCGAACAAAGCGCGGCCGCCGGGCACGAGTTCGACGCCTTGCAAAGCAATTCCGAAGCCGCGCTGATCGACCGAATCCAGTTGGCCAGGGTCGACGGCACCGCATTCATGCTCGTCAATTTCGGCGGCTTCACGCATACCAGCATCGCCATCCGCGACGCCATTCTCGCCGCCGGGGTGCCTTTCATCGAGGTGCACCTGTCGAACCTTTTCAGCCGCGAGCCTTATCGCCACAAATCGTATTTTTCCGACATCGCCGCCGGCTGCGTCTTCGGCCTGGGCGCCCAGGGGTACGAATTGGCGTTGCAGGCGGCCTGCCGCAAATTGGCGAATTGACCGCAATACGGGGGAGCTTGTATGGATATCCGCAAGGTCAAGAAACTGATTGAACTGCTCGAAACTTCCGACATCGCGGAAATCGAGATCAAGGAAGGCGAGGAAGCGGTGCGCATAAGCCGCGTCTCGAACATCGCGCCGGTCGCGGCGCCCATCCCGGTTGCCGCCGCAGCGGCGCCGAGTCCCGCGCCCGCCGCGGAGTCGGCCCCGGCGGAACCGCCGGCGCCCGCCGCCGAAAGCGGCAATCTGGTGACGTCGCCCATGGTCGGCACTTTCTACCGGGCGCCCGCGCCGTCGTCGCCGGCATACGTTGAAGTTGGGCAACAGATCAAGGAAGGCGACGTGATCGGCATCGTCGAAGCGATGAAGATGATGAACCAGATCGAATCGGAGTTCAGCGGGGTGGTGGAAGCCATCCTCGTCGAAGACGGCAAGCCGGTGGAGTTCGGCCAGCCGCTGGTCCGGGTCGTCTAGGAGCTTGTCATTCAGGGAGCGCCGCCATGCTGAAAAAAGTCCTGATCGCCAATCGTGGCGAAATCGCTTTGCGCGTATTGCGCGCCTGCAGGGAACTGGGCATTCGCACGGTGGCCGTGCATTCCACCGCCGATACCGACCTCATGCATGTGCGCCTGTCGGACGAATGCGTCTGCATCGGCCCGCCGAGCCCCACCGAAAGCTATCTGAATATCCCGGCCATCATCAGCGCCATGGAAGTCAGCGAAGCCGACGCGGTGCATCCCGGCTACGGATTCCTCTCGGAAAACGCCGACTTTGCCGAACAGGTCGAAAACAGCGGCTTCGTATTCATCGGCCCCAACGCCGAGACGATTCGCCTCATGGGAGACAAGGTGTCCGCCATCCAGACCATGCGCGAAGCCGGCATTCCGACGGTGCCGGGATCCAACGGACCGCTCGACGACGATCAGCAACGCAGCCTCCAACTCGCGCGGGAGATCGGTTATCCCGTGCTGATCAAGGCGGCGGCCGGCGGCGGCGGCCGCGGCATGCGCGTCGTCAATCACGAAAACAATCTGCTGCAATCGATCTACGTCACGCGCACCGAAGCGAAATCCTTCTTCGGCTCCGACGCGGTCTACCTGGAAAAATACCTTGAAAACCCGCGCCACGTGGAAATTCAGGTGATCGGCGACGGCAAGGGCAATGCCCTCTATCTCGGCGACCGCGACTGTTCCCTGCAGCGCCGCCACCAGAAAGTGATCGAGGAGGCGCCCGCGCCGGGGATTCCGGACGCGGTGCGGCGGGAAGTCGCCGAGGCCTGCATCAACGCCTGCCGGCGGCTTGCGTATCGCGGCGCGGGCACGCTCGAATTCCTCTACCAGGACGAGCGTTTCTATTTCATCGAAATGAACACCCGCGTACAGGTCGAGCATCCCGTTACCGAAATGGTCACGGGCTTCGATATCGTCAAGGAGCAATTGCGCATCGCCGGCGGCGAACCGCTGTCCGCAAGCCAGGACGAGATCACGTTCCACGGACATTCGGTGGAATGCCGCATCAATGCCGAAGATCCCGCGAGCTTCCTGCCGAGCCCCGGAAAAGTGACGATGTATCACGCTCCCGGCGGGCCCGGCGTGCGGATCGATTCCCATCTCTACAGCGGCTATACCGTGCCGCCGCATTACGATTCGCTGATCGCCAAAGTGGTGACCCACGCCCGGAACCGGGAGCGGGCGTTGACGCGCATGCAGATCGCGCTCGAGGAACTGCTGATCGACGGCATCAAGAGCAATGCCTCGCTGATGCGCGATCTGGTCATCGATCCGGAAATCCGCAAAGGCGGCTACAATATCCACTACTTGGAAAGCAAGCTCACGCGCTGATTCGGCCATGAAATGAGTTTGAGCGTCACCCGCTGCCCGAATTGCGGCTCCACTTTCAATATCAACCGGCGACAGCTCGAATCCTCCGGGGGTCGGGCTCGTTGCGGCGCCTGCCTGCGCGTTTTCCCCGCCGCCGACAACCTGGTGGCGCCGAACGGGGCAACCGATTCGACCGATTCCGTATTTATCGACCGTGCGCCCGAGGAAGCCGCGGCGGCGGCGCATGAGTCGACCGAGGCGCAAGAGGCGCCGGATGACGAACCCCCGGCGCCGCCCGAGATCGAGGGGCCGTTCGAAGTGTTGCCGGACGACGGGCGGGCCGCGCTCGAACAGGTCAGACCCGCCCTTGATCTGCAAGCCGGGGAGAACTTCAACTGGGCCGCTTTCACCGGATACGCGGCGTTGGCCCTTTCCCTGTTAGCGCTGTTGGCGGCGCAATATCTCTGGCGCCACATGCCCGTTTACAGCCAGGTCGACTGGCTGCGCCCCGGCTACGCGCAAATTTGCGCGCTTGCCGGCTGCGAACTGCCGGTCTACTCCCGCTTGAGCGGCATCCGCAACGACAATTCAGCCTTGAGCACCCATCCGGACTACCCCGGCGCCTACCTGCTCGCCGCCCGATTCCACAACGCCGCGCCATTCCCCCAGCCGTTTCCCGTAGTGGTGCTGCGCTTCACCTCGCTCGACGCCCGCCCCGTCGCCATGCGCGAATTCCCGCCGGCCGAATATCTGCACCCGGATTTGCTGGCCCTGGACCTCATGCCGCCGAATTCGCCCGTGCAGTTCGAACTCGAACTCATGAATCCGGGTCCCGAGGCGGTAAATTACGAAGTTTCCTTCCGGACGCCCTGAAGAGCCGTATTTGCCCCTTCCGCAAGCGGCCATGTAAGGCTATTATCGGGACCGCGACCAGATCGATTCACTCCGCGCATCCAACAAGAAAGCCAAGCGGACTGACATACAGGCTCAGCATGAAACAAGCCGGCGCCGCCTTGGCGATGCAAGCCGTTTCCTCCACGAACGCCGATTCCGGGGGCGACTTGCGCGAAGAGGTGCACAACTCGGTTGACCATTATTTCGAAAACATGGGTCGGGAACCCGTGACCGATTTGCATCGGCTGGTTATGTCCGAGGTTGAATCGACGCTGCTCGCGAACGTCATGCGGCGCACCGGCAACAACCAGAGCAAGGCCGCCGTGATGCTCGGGCTCAACCGTGGTACGCTACGCGCCCGTCTCAAGCAATACGGTCTCATCTAGCGCGCAAGCCCATGACATCCGAAAACTCCGCCCAGGTGCGCAGGGCGCTGATTACCGTTTCCGACAAGACCGGCCTCGCGCCATTCGCCGCTTCGCTCAAGCGGCTCGGCGTCGAGATACTTTCCACCGGCGGCACGCACCGGATCTTGCGCGAAGCCGGAATCCCGGCGATAGAAATTTCCGCTTACACCGGTTTTCCGGAGATGATGGACGGTCGCGTCAAGACCCTGCATCCGAAGATCCATGGCGGCATTCTCGCACGGCGCGATGTTGATCTGGCGGTCATGGAAGAGCATGGCATCCCGCCGATCGACCTGGTGGTGGCGAATCTCTATCCTTTCGAGCAGACCGTCAGCCGCCCCGGTTGCGAACTAGCGGAAGCCATCGAGAACATCGACATCGGCGGCCCGAGCTTGCTGCGCGCGGCGGCGAAGAACTACCGTTTTGTCGCGGTCGTGGTCAATCCGGCGGATTACGACCGCCTGATCGCCGCCCTGGAATCCGGCGCGGACGCCCTCGACGAGGCCACGCGCTTCGAACTCGCGGCCGCCGCCTTCGAACATACCGCCGCCTACGACGGCATGATCGCCAACTATCTCGGCGCCCGGCTGGTCCACATGGGCGCTGACGGCGCCGCCGACCGGTTTCCGCGAACGTACAACAGCCAGTTCCACAAGCAGCAGGAATTGCGCTATGGCGAGAACCCGCACCAGGCGGCCGCCTTCTACCGCGACCGCGAACCGCCCGCGGGCAGCATTGCAGGCGCCCGGCAATTGCAAGGCAAGACCCTCTCGTTCAACAACATCATGGACGCCGATACCGCGCTCGAATGCGTGAAGTCCTTCGGCGACTGCGCCTGCGTGATCGTCAAGCACGCCAATCCCTGCGGCGTGGCCGTGGCGGAGACGCCGCTGGCGGCATACAAGGCGGCTTTTCAAACCGATCCGACTTCGGCTTTCGGCGGCATCATCGCCTTCAATCGGGAACTCGACGAAGCGGCCGCCGCCTGTATTCTCGAGCGGCAGTTCAGCGAAGTGATCGTCGCCCCGTCGGTATCGGAAGAGGCGCTGCCGGTCACGAGCGCGAAACAGAACATTCGTGTGCTCGCCTGCGGGCAATGGCCGGAGCAACGCCCTGCAGGGCAAGACCTGAAGCGCGTCAACGGCGGCCTGCTCGTGCAGGACGCGGATGTGTGTGAAACCACCGGGGACGAACTGAAAATCGTCAGCCGGCGCCGGCCCGACGAAAACGAGATGCGCGATCTGCTGTTCGCCTGGACCGTGGCGCAATACGTCAAGTCCAACGCCATCGTCTATTGCCGGGGACGGCGGACCATTGGCGTCGGCGCGGGCCAGATGAGCCGCGTCTACAGCGCGCGCATCGCCGGCATCAAGGCCGGCGACGAAAATCTCGAAGTGGCCGGCTCGGTGATGGCCTCTGACGCTTTCTTTCCTTTCCGCGACGGCATCGACGCCGCGGCGGCGGCCGGCATCACCGCCGTGATTCAGCCGGGCGGCTCGATGCGCGACGGGGAAGTGATCGCCGCCGCCGACGAACACGGCATGGCCATGGTCTTCACGGGCATACGCCATTTTCGGCATTGAGCAGATTACGCGCACAGCCACTCCCCCTGTCATTCTGCGCGTAGCGAAGCGAAGTCGCAGAATCTCGTCGGGAGCGAAGTTTAGCAACCACTCCACAATCAACAGTAAGGACGACCGAATATGAAAATCCTCATTATCGGCTCCGGCGGCCGCGAACACGCGCTGGCTTGGAAATGCGCCCAATCGCCCAGGGTGGAAAGAGTTTATGTCGCGCCGGGCAACGGCGGCACCTGGAGGGAAAGCAAACTCGAAAACGTTCCCATCGGCGTGATGGATTTTGCCGCCCTGGCCGATTTCGCCGCGGAGCGGGACGTGGCGCTTACCATCGTCGGACCGGAAGCCCCGCTGGTGGAAGGCGTCACCGACTATTTCCAGCAACAGGGCCTGGCCTGTTTCGGCCCGGTGGCAAAGGCCGCCATGCTCGAAGGCTCCAAGTCCTTCAGCAAGGATTTCATGCGCCGTCACGGCATTCCCACCGCCGCGTACGAAGTCTTCACCGAAGCCGGCTCCGCGGCGAAATTCGTGCGGGATTGCGGGGCGCCCATCGTGATCAAGGCCGACGGCCTCGCCGCGGGCAAGGGCGTCATCGTGGCCGGAACCGAGGAAGAGGCCATCGCCGTGATCGAAGACATGCTGTCGGGCAATCGCTTCGGCGAAGCAGGACATCGCGTGGTTGTCGAAGAATTTCTGCCTGGGGAGGAAGCGAGTTTCACCGTAATGAGCGACGGCCGCAACGTATTGCCTTTGGCCACTTCCCAAGACCACAAGACGCGGGACGACGGCGACAAGGGCCCCAATACCGGCGGCATGGGCGCCTACTCCCCGGCACCCGTGGTAACCGATGAAGTTCACGACCGCATCATGGAACAGGTGATCCATCCCACCATCGCCGGCATGGCGGCTGACGGTCATCCCTATGTGGGCTTCCTTTACGCGGGCCTGATGATCTCTCCCGATGGCGAGGTCAACGTCGTCGAATTCAATTGCCGTTTCGGCGACCCCGAAACCCAGCCGATCATGATGCGGCTCCAATCCGATTTGCCTGAATTGTGTCTGGCGGCGCTCAACGGCGAATTGGACCGGATGGAAGCGCGATGGGATCCGCGCAATAGTCTCGGCGTGGTGCTCGCCGCCGGCGGCTATCCGGGAAGTTATGCCAAGGGCAAGCGGATACTGGGACTCGATGTTGACTTAGGTAAAGATTGTAAAATCTTTCACGCCGGAACCGTCCGCGAATCGCCAACCGCTCACGGAGGCGATGACATTGTGCTCACCAATGGCGGTCGAGTGCTTTGCGTCACCGCCCTCGGCGAGAACATCGCCTTCGCGCAAAAGGCGGCGTATGGTGTTGTGGAGTACATTCTGGAACAACAGCAGATCGGCAACAAATTCCAGCAAGGCGCGCTCTGGACCGATGCGCATTATCGCGGTGATATCGGTTATCGCGCCGTGGGGCGTGAATAGCGACAGGATGTGATATAGCACTGCCATGTTTTTCCTGTCATTCTGCGCGTAGCGAAGCACCCCCCACTTCGTTATTCTGCGCGGAGCGAAGCGCAGTCGCAGAATCTCTTCGGGGTCAGAGCCGTATTCTCCGAGATTCCGCGACTTCGCGTGGAATGATTTTGGCGCGCGATCAGAACAGCGAGTCGCGGCGGCCGCGGCGGTAGTATTGCTGGTTTTCCGCTTCGAGTTGCGCGATCTGGGCGTCTATTTGCGCCAGGGTCTCACTGGACAGTCCGTCGCCCCGGTCGCGGATCGCGATCAATCTTTCGATGCCGGAGTTGATGGCGTTCGAATAGCGGGTCAGGGTCGTGAGCTTGTTCCTGCGCTGCGAATCGCGAAAGCGCGGATTTTCCACTTGCACGTTCACGCATTGGCGCACGGCCTGGCCGTTGGGTCCGGGCACCATGCGGCAGCGCATCTGGTTGACGTAGCGCGGCACGGTGCCCGGGAAATAGTTGTAAGGCGTATTGGCGACAGCGCGCATCATGTAGATGTCGAGTTCGGCCTTGCCCCGGACGAGATTGGCCAGGTCGAGCGGCTGCGCCTCCGGTTCCTGTTCGAGCGCTGTTATTGCGCGCCGGTAGACCGAACCCGCGTCGTCGATTGCCGCCTGCACGCCCCAACTGCTGTCGCCGAGCAGATCGTCCCGGATCGCTCTCATCTTCCAGCCGCCCCAGGTTCCGATCGACGCCAGGTGGCGGCGGTCGGTCAATTCCCAGAGGCGGCTCGCCATGTGATAGCGGAAATGGTGGAGGTCGTCCACCGCCTCCCAGTCTGCAAGCCCCTCGTTGCCGGCGATCATGGCGTCGATGATGCGCAGTTGCGATTCGCTGTAGAGGCCTTCGTTGATGCGCGCGATTTCGAGCGCGTCGTTGTAGGTGGAAACGGACTGCTCGTAGTCTTCCAATTCGAGATAGAAGCCGCCGAGTTCCCCATAGGCTTCCTGCAAGGCGGGGTGATAGACGCCGAGTTCGCCGCGCAGATCTTCGACATGCCGTTCGCGCTGATCCAGTTCCCTCGCCAACGCGAGGGATTCCTCGTCCGCCTCGGGCTGCAGCGCAAGCGCGGACTGCCCGGTCAGTGAGAGCAGCGCCGTCAGCAAAACAGAAACGCGGAACGATTTCGCCATGATGTCCTTATAAACTCCTGCTGGGCAGGCTTTCGATGAAGTTCGACTGCCAAATTTACCGCGAAACGAACCCTGAATCATCCGCTTCCAGTCATTAGCGGCAGTTCTCGCTTTGCCGATGGGATTCTGCGACTCCGCTTCGCTACGCACGGAATGACGGTGGGGGAACGGTCATCCTGCGCGAAGTGACTCGGGGCATCCTTGCCCCTCGCCCCGCCGGGGCGGCGCTACGCGCCGTCCAAAATGGCAATCCTGCCATTTTGTCGCAGGATCTCGTGGCCATAACGCATATTGCTCAATCATCCGTGTGACAATATGCCACATCGGATTCCGGTGGCGGGAAACCTATAATTTACGCGCTTTCCCAACGATGCCGGAGTCGCACCGTGCCCCTGAACAGATCTCTCCTCGCCGCGGCGGCCGCGCCTGTTTTACTTGCCGCAGGCGGGCCTCTTCCCGCCCAGGACGAGGAAGTCGGCGAAATCCGTGTCGTCGGACGGCAGGAGTTTCTTGAAACCCAATTCAACGCCCAGCGCACCAGTTCGGGCGCGGATTCCGCCTTGCTGATCAGCCGCGTTCCGGGCGGCGGCGCCAACCACAACGGCCCCCTGACCGGGCAGATTCAATATCGCGGCATGTTCGGCCCCCGCATCAATGTGCGTATCGACGGCATGCTGATTCATGGCGGGGGTCCCAACTGGATGGCGCCTCCCCTGCACCATATTCCTTCCGCCTTGATGGACGATCTGGTCGTCGAACAGGGCATCGCTTCGATTTCCACCGGCGGCGGTATCGGCGGCGCGGCGACGGCAAGCTGGAAACGTCCCGCATTCAATGACAGCGACGGCTGGGATTGGCATGGCGATTCCGAACTGTCGGTGGGCTCCGCCGCGGGCGGCACGAGCGGTTCGCTGATTCTCGGCGGCAGCAACGCCAATCACCGGCTGTACGGCATCGGCAATCTCGACCAGGGCGACAACTACGAATCAGCCAACGGCGAGGTGGCCGCGACGCAATACAGCCGCGCCATCTATGGCGTCGGCTACGGTTTCCAGAGCAGCTCACACGAAGTGCTGTTCGACGCCCATCGCATCGAGACCGAGGACAGCGGCACGCCGACCTTGCCCATGGATATAGACTGGTTCGACACCGACACCTTCAATTTCAGATACAACGGGCAGCTCGGAGGCCTCGGCATAGAGTTCGGCGTATACCGGTCGAACATCGATCATGGCATGAGCAATTTCCTGCTGCGGCCGACTCCCGATTTCTCCCGCCTGCCGCTGCCTCCTTTCCTCGGCGACGACAAGCGCTTCGCATCCGCGGAAAGCGAAGAATCCGGCTTCCGGCTCGTCTTCGATCTCGAGGTCGGCCCGGGCGTGCTGGAAATCGGCGCCGAAGGCAAAGACGGCGAGCACGACGTGAGCGTGACCGACCCGGATTTCGCGCCCTTCTTCGTCGAGAATTTCAATGACGTGAAAACCGACAGCGAATCGGCCTTCATTCAATGGTCGGCGATTCTCGATGACGACTGGTATGTCGAGCTCGGCGGCAGGTTCGAACGCGTGGCAATGAGCACCGGCGAAATCGACGCTTTCCCCGCCCGCCTGGTGGACATGAATCCCGCCACATGGGGCATGGGAACGCCACCGCGGGCGGTCTGGATGTTGCGTCAGGGTTTCAATTCGCGCGAGCGCGCGCGGGACGACGACAACACTGACCTGGTGGCGAAGTTGCGTTACCAGTTGACCGCCAACCTGGTCGTGGAGGCCGGTTACGGCCGCAAGACGCGCTCGCCGCTGTACCAGGAGCGTTACCTCTGGATTCCGCTGGAAATCAATGCCGGACTCGGCGACGGCAACAATTATGTCGGCAACCCGGATCTCGTGCCGGAAACATCCGACCAGTTCGAGCTCGGCTTCGACTGGAGCATTGACGCGGCCTGGTTCTCCCCGCGCTTTTTCGTCCGCGATGTCGACGATTACATCCAGGGCGTACCGGCGACCCACATGGCGGTTGTGGGCGTCAGCCGCAACGCCAACGGAGACCCGACTCCGCTGATGTTCGCCAATACCGAAGCGGAGTTCCGCGGCTTCGACCTGACTTTCGGCTTTCCCATCGACGATCGATGGCGGGTCGAAGGCATGGCTTCGCAGGTGAACGCCGAACGCGGCGATATTGCTGACCACCTGTATCGCGTCAATCCGAACAACATTCGCGCTTCGCTGCTCTATGAGGCCGGCAACTTTTCCGCCCGTATCGAACAGGTCGTGGTGATGGAACAGGACAATATTTCCCGCACCAACACCTACGATCCGATGAATCCGAACAACAGTTCCGATCCGACCGACGGCTACAACCTGACCAACGTCTATCTGGACTGGCTGACCGACCAGGGATTCACTTTCACCCTGGGCGCGGAGAACCTGTTCGACACCGATTACGTCGACCACCTGACCGGCTTCAACCGCGTGCTGGGCAGCGTGGTGCCGCAGGGCAGCCGCATGTACGGCCAAGGCGTCAACCTGTTCGGCCGCGTCCAGTATCGATGGTAGTTGATTTTGGCGTTGCTCGCGGGCGAGGCGCCGCAATCCGTTGCGGGCGAGGCATGCCTCGCCCCTACATGCCAGTGCGCGTCAGCTAAAACGTCGCGATTGGATTCAGGGGTGAACCGGTGCCGCCGGATACCCGCAGCGGCGCGGTGGTGAAGAGAAACTCCGGCCGGCCGTGACGCTCGGCTTCGGCAGCCACCGCTTCCAGATCCAGGTTGTCGAAAATGGGCATGCCCAAGGCGACCAGCACCAGGGCGTGCACCGGCGAGTTGTAGCCTTCAACGCCGGAAGGCTTCACGTCCAGCGCCGAATCGCTGCCGATCAGCGCCACGTCCCGTTCCTTGAACCATTGCACGGTCGACGCGTGCAAGCCGGCGGAATCATTGGCGAGATTCCACGGCCCGAGCGCTTCCCGCCGCGGCCAGCGGCCGGTCCGGATCAGCACGATGTCGCCGGCGCCGACGGTTACGCCATGCATTTCTTCCCATTCATCGAGCCATTCGGTGGTGATGGCCGTGCCGTTCTCGAGCCAGTCGACTCCGCGCATGGCGGGAAAATCCATGACGATCCCGCGGCCGAAGATGCCGTCGCCGAAGGACGTGATTGCGAGCTTCGCGCAGCCTTCCTCGGTCACCTCGTCTTCGGGATAGCCGTTATACATCGTGCCGAACTGGAAGCGGTGGCAAAGCGCGTCAAGATGCGAATGCGCATAGCCATGATAGGAGACGCCGACGAAATCTCCCGACCAGGGTCCGGGACTGCTGCCGACCGATGTCATGCGATGCTCGAAGGGGCTGAAATTGTCCGCCGCTTCCTCTTCCAGCAATTCATGCGCCATCGAAACCGAAACCCCGGTCCGCACCAGCCGCGCCGCGGCCACCCGCGTCTCTTCGGTGATCAGGTTGACCGTGCCCTTTTCATCGTCCGGACCCCAGCGCCCCCAGTTGGAAAGCGTTTCGAACCACCCGTCCACCGTGGCCTGATCGAGCTGCTGGGCTTGAACGGCGGGCAGGCAGGAAAACACGGCAACAGCGAGCATCGCGGCCCGCATACAACACTTGAACATAGCCTCGCTCCGGTTGTAGGGGCGAGGCACGCCTCGCCCGCAATCCCACACCAGCCGCCAGTATTCGCAAGACCGCCATAGCCGTCAATAGCCGGTTGGGCATTTGGAATTTTGCACGACTCCCTGATAGCATGCAGCGATAGTATGAAATTCTCACATCAGCAGCGTATTTAGCATGAGTACAACACGCAAGACAATCACAGTGACAGACAAGCAGGATGCTTGGATTAAGTCGCGAATTTCCGATGGGGAATTCACGAACGACAGCGAATACATACGCCATTTGATCCGACAGGACCAATCCTCGCGCATCGAAGCAATTCGCGCCGCATTGATCGAAGGCGAACAAAGCGGAGAACCCCAGCCTTTCAACCCTGAGCAATTCAAACAGGAGATGCGCGAAAAGTATGGCGACGGAACTGCCTGAGTATCGCCTAAGCCCCAAATCGCGAGAGGATTTGGACGGAATCTGGGCCCATTCGCTTTCGCAATGGGGAACTGGTCTGGCTGAGCAATGTTTTGATTCTCTGACAACCGCTCTCAAGCAGTTGGCTGAGGCACCAATGCTTGGCGAAGATTGTTCGAGTGCGCCGAACTCGTTGGCGGGAGAGGCTGATTATGTCAGGTAGTGCTTGACAAATTTGGATTCTCCCCTAATCTTGGCGCAATGATTGAAGGGATTCGGCACAAGGCGCTACGAAATTTCTGGACTACGGGAAACTCCAAAGGACTCAACGCCCAATGGCTGCAAAAACTGCGCCGTATACTGTCGGCGATGGAAGCTGCGGAGAGTCCAGAGGAAATGAACTATCCGGGTTCTTACTTCCACCGCCTGAAGGGAGACCGGTCGAACCGATATTCAGTTCGTCTGACCGCGAACATGAGAGTGACTTTCGGCTGGCATGATCACGGGGCGGTTGATGTGGATATAGAGGATTATCACTGATGGTCAAGCGGCATGCCTCCATAGTGCCCGCGCATCCGGGCGAATTGCTCAGAGAGGAAATTCTTCCATCGTTAAGCATGAGCAAGTCGGCAGTGGCGACCGCCCTCGGCATCTCCCGGCAAACGCTTTACGACATATTGAACGAAAGACAGCCGGTCACGGCCGAAATGGCTGTTCGATTCGGCAAATTGTTTGGCAACGGCGCCAACTTCTGGGTAAATCTGCAACGCAACCACGACCTTGCTTTGGCCGAGCGCGCAATTGACGT
Source organism: Pseudomonadales bacterium (assembly GCA_963664805.2). Lineage (GTDB taxonomy): Bacteria > Pseudomonadota > Gammaproteobacteria > Pseudomonadales > Pseudohongiellaceae > UBA9145. The sequence goes on from OY761612.1 coordinate 2,956,319, forward strand.
TTCGGGCATCCCAACCCTCCGCGCCAGTGCTGGATAGCCAAACGCAGCAGAGTTGTTCGTGGATCCGATATCCTTAACATATATCGCGATCTTTGTAGCGTTGACACTTTTGTTCAACGCTTGGCTCAAGCCAAAGCCACGCAGAAAGTACGCGCGCAAGCCAATGGGAAGCGGTCGAGCCGACTTCCCCTTTGAGATCGTCGGTCGCGCCAGAATTACAGATGCTGACGGCATCAACGTCAACGGCCGGGAAATCAGACTTGCCGGTCTTGATGCTCCCGAATATGGCCAGCCCGCGGTAATCCACGGTCGAACCGTCAATCACGGCGGAATCATTAAGCACAGGCTGATCAAGCTCATTGGCGGCAAGAAAGTCCGCGCTGTGATTACTGATGTCGACAAGTATCATCGCTTGATCGGAACCGTGTATCTCGGTGAAACCGATATCAACGGATACATGGTCAAGAGCGGCTGGGCTGTTGCCGCTTACGGCAATCAGTACAACCGGCAACAGGCATTTGCCAAAAAAAATCGCGCAGGCATGTGGAACTACGATAGTTTTCACGACCCCCGCACCTGGAGAACCATGGACGTTCCGCCACGAGCACCCGAAAATTACAGAAAGCGCTTTCGCCCCAAACGATACCGTTCGGGCTCGGATCCCGTATCGCGATACATCACGCGAAAACTCGCGCCTTATCGCTACCGTCGCCTTTTCAGACTCTGACCCGCGATATTGTTGACGATGAGGGATCGCTGATCGAGGGTGAACAAAGCGGCGAATCTTGATTGACGCTGGGCCGGGACATCCACTCCGACCCATTGGCGGCATGACGACTATAGTGCGTCATGGATGCGGCATGGATAGGAACAAGCTTTATGACCCCGACCGGTCCTCTTCAAGATTGCCATGCACCGGGAACTCTGGCGTAGTCCGCTGTTAGCTGCTGAGCGCCCTCGAAGATTGACACTATTGTCCAGGACCGAACCGCGGGCATCACAATGATGGTGGCCAGAAAATGCGGCGAAAACCAGACAGATTCTGCTATCTCACTGTAGGAATCAGGGCAAGACCAAATGGCAAAACAGAAAACCAGCAACGGCGCCAATCTCGGTTTCGAGGCGCAGCTATGGGCTGCGGCGGACAAGTTGCGCGGCAACATGGAGCCGTCTGACTACAAGCATGTCGCCCTGGGCCTGATTTTCCTCAAGTACATCTCGGATGCCTTCGAGGCCAAGCGGGTGGAGTTGCTCGCGGATGACTTGGCGGACGCGGAGGATCCTGAAGAATACCTCGCCGAAAACGTCTTCTGGGTGCCAAGGGAGGCTCGTTGGTCGCATCTGCAAGCCACGGCCAAGGAAGCGACGATCGGCAAACACATCGACAACGCCATGCTCGCGATCGAGGCCAACAACGCCTCGCTCAAAGGCGTCCTGCCGAAAGAGTACGCCCGTCCGGCGCTAAACAAGGTCATGCTCGGCGAACTCATCGACCTTGTGAGCGGAATCGGCATGGCCGAAGAATCGGACCGCTCCCGCGACATACTCGGCCGCGTCTACGAATACTTCCTCGGCAGCTTCGCCGGCTCCGAAGGCAAACGCGGCGGCGAGTTTTATACGCCACGCTCCATCGTCCGGCTACTCGTCGAAATGCTGGAACCCTACAAGGGCCGCGTCTACGACCCCTGCTGCGGCTCCGGCGGCATGTTCGTCCAATCCAAGAAGTTTGTCGAAGAGCATGGCGGGCGAATCGGCGACATCGCCATTTACGGCCAGGAAAGCAATTACACGACTTGGTGGCTTGCGAAGATGAATCTGGCGGTGCGCGGCATTGACGCCGACATCCGTTGAAACAACGAAGGCAGTTTCCACAAGGACGAACTGCCGGACCTGAAGGCCGACTTCATCCTCGCCAATCCACCTTTCAATATCTCCGACTGGGGCGGCGACCGGTTGCGCGAAGACGCACGCTGGAAGTTCGGCGTGCCGCCGAAGGGCAACGCCAACTATGCGTGGCTTCAGCATATGCATCATCATCTCGCGCCGAACGGCACTGCGGGCGTGGTGCTCGCCAACGGCTCGATGTCGTCGGCGCAGTCCGGCGAAGGCGCAATCCGCCGCGCCATGGTCGAGGCCGACATCGTGGATTGCATGGTCGCCCTGCCCGGCCAGCTTTTCTATTCCACCCAGATTCCCGCCTGTCTCTGGTTTCTCGCCCGCGACAAGAATCCCGGCAATGGCTGGCGCGACCGGCGCGGCGAAGTGCTGTTCATCGACGCGCGCAAGCATGGGCGCATGGTTGACCGAACCCGCAAGGAGTTTTCTGACGAGGACATTGCCCAGATAGCCGACACCTACCACGCCTGGCGCAGCACACGAGGCACGGCCAGATACCAGGACGAGCCGGGATTCTGCAAATCCGCGACTTTGGAAGAGATCGGGCGGCACAATCATGTGTTGACTCCTGGCCGCTATGTTGGTGCGGCCACGACTGAAGATGACGGCGAGCCATTCGACGACAAGATGAAGCGGCTGACTGCCCAACTGCGAGAACAGCAGGCCGAAGGGGCGAAACTGGACGCCGAGATTGACGAGAACCTGACGCGGCTGGGGTTTGGGGCTGGAAGCGAAGGATGATTCATCCATTGTCAGCCAAATAGCATCCATCTATAATCTAGGCAGTCTATCTAGCCAGAGAAAACAACCATGACTCAATGGGCTCTCCAGGATGCCAAAAACCGTTTCAGCGCCGTGGTGGACGCCGCCCTCGCCGGACAACCCCAGCAGGTGACCAGGCGCGGCAAGCCCGCTGTGGTGGTGCTGTCGGTGAACGAATACGACCGGCTGCGCAATCATACGGCTCAGAGCGCCTCATCCTTTATCGAACATCTGCTGGCCATCCCAAGCGGCGATGACGATTTCGAGTTTGAGCGCGTGCCCCTGTCTCCCCGTCCAGTGGAACTGTAATGTTCCTCCTCGACACTGATGTAGTATCGCTTCTGCGCAGGCCTGATCGACACCCGGCGCCGGCCAGATGGCTGCAAGGCCAGCGGTCAACCGACGTGTTTATTAGCGTTGTAACGCTGGCGGAGATTGAGCGGGGCCTGGCGCGACAGAAGCGACGGAACCCCGCGTTCGCAAGTGACCTTGAGGCTTGGTTGGAACAGATGGCCGTCTCCTTTGCCGACCGGATCATTGGCGTGGATCCGACCGCCGCCAGACTCTGGGGGCGAATGTCCGGGGAAATCGGCCACTTCAACGTTGACCTGCTCATCGCAGCCACAGCCCTTGTCCACGGCCTCACCGTGGTCACCCGCAATGTTCGACATTTCGAACCGACGGGTGTCCGGGTGCTCAACCCTTTTGGAGACGACGAGGACTCGGGGGAATCCCCAGGGGACGATTGACTTCGTTTCTATCAACACCGATTTGGACGAAACCGGCTATCGTAAATGGATGACAACCGAGCCACTGTGACGATCAACGCCTCTTATCTGCGGAAGCCGCATAAAGAGGCTGGAAACCGTCCTGCGCGAGATAGGCACGCTAAACGGCAAGGAAGACGCGCTCTACGAATTGTATTGCGGAACATGCATGGAGGAATTCGAACGGGTTCTGGAGCAATGCGGCAAGTTGCTACGCAAGCGCCTCGCGGATTGGTTCGCCAGCAACAGACAGGCGGATCGGTTGACGTTCAAGGATTTATTCCGTCATGCCGCCCGACACGATCTTCTGGATATTGAGACGGTGGAACGATGGCTGATCTATCGAGACCACACACCGGATGGGGCAAACGACTCGGACGAAGGGGTTTCCAAGAATACGTTGATGCTCTTCCCCAAATTTTTGCAGGATGCCAAGGCGCTCGCGGATATGGTGGAGAAAGTGGGCAATGCCTGAAAGCCTGCATCTGCTCCCAAAGCACCGCGTTGAGCTTGAAACGCTGATCGGGAAGCATTTGCCTGGTGTCGAGGTCTGGGCTTACGGTAGCCGCGTGATCGGTCGCAGCCATGACGGCAGCGACCTCGACCTTGCACTACGGGGGCCGGAATTGAAAGAGATTCCATCGAAGCGATTAGCTGATTTCAAGGAGGCTTTACGCGAGTCCACGATTCCTTTCCTGGTCGAGGCGCGGGACTGGGCGAGAATGCCAAAACGGTTCCATCAAGAGATTGAGCGTAACAAAGTTGTCTTGGTGGATAGTGTACCGCAGGAGAAAGCGTTTGCTGAGTTGCTATCGGAACCAGTCCACAATGGAATATACAAGACAAAGGAGTTCCATGGACGCGGCGTGAAAATGGTAAACATGGGAGAACTTTTTGCCTACCCAAGATTACACGACGTTCCCATGAAGCGCGTTGATCTGAGCGAATCCGAAATGGCAAGGTTCTGCGTCAACAAATGGGACTTATTGTTCGCTCGCCGGTCGCTAGTCGCGGAGGGAGCGGGTAGGTGTTGTGTCGTGCTTGAAGCCTCTGAGCCGATGGCATTCGAGTCTTCAATCATTCGGGCAAGGCCCGACCAGAAGAAAGTTGATCCCTTATTTCTTTTCTACTATTTCAACTCGCCGATAGGACTCCATGGATTGGATACGATTCGCAGACAGGTCGCGGTCGCAGGTATTACCGGTAGCGATCTGGCAAGCTTGAGTGTTCAATTGCCTCCCCTCTCCGAACAACGCACCATCGCCAACTTCCTCGGAACACTGGACGACAAAATCGAACTGAATCGGAGTATGAACGGAACGCTGGAAGCTATGGCGCGGGCGATCTTCAAGGACTGGTTCGTCGATTTCGGGCCCACCCGCGCCAAAGCCGAAGGACGTGCGCCATACATCGCCACTGAATTCTGGGACTTGTTCCCCGAAGCGCTGGACGACAAGGGGAAGCCGGTTGGCTGGACAACTCGTCCAGCACGCGATCTGTTCGATTTCAACCCTAGAGAGTCGGTGAAGAAGGGAACGAAAACGCCATATCTTGACATGGCTGCACTGCCGACGACCGGACCAGTGTCACATGCACCTACTAAACGCGAGTACAAATCCGGTTCAAAATTCAGAGATGGGGATACTCTGTTCGCACGGATTACGCCCTGTCTCGAAAACGGAAAGACTGCGTATGTATTCGATCTCGGCAATGAAGTGATAGGTGCAGGATCGACCGAGTTCATTGTGATTCGCTCGCGCTCGACATTGCCTCAATCAGCCAGTTATCTCCTTGCCCGAGATTTGGGATTCCGGACACACGCCGAGAGGGGCATGACAGGAACCTCGGGACGGCAGCGCGTGAACGCGGAGATCCTGAGTCAATATGAGATCACCGCGCCGATAAATGGTTGCCTTTGGAAGGCTCTAGGCAGGCTGGTTGACCCGATTATGGATGGCGTAATCGCTAACGCTCTCGAATCCCGCACACTTGCCCAAACTCGCGACTTGCTGCTTCCAAAGCTCATGTCCGGCGAAATACGCCTTCGGGATGCCGAAAAGGTGGTAGAAGCCATAGCGTGATTCTCGCGCCGTCGTTCCAAATTTCTCCAAAATCTCGCGTGCGAAGCCGTGATGATGGGATAATCGCGCACCAGAGTCGCATTCCAGGTAGTAGGAGCAGGCAAGCTATGCGCGCGAACGAAAATTCAGCAGCCCTGGCGGCGAGGTCGTAGTGTAGTAGTGTACGAGTCCAAGGAGGGCCAGGTCCGCTTGGATGTACACTTCGAACAGGAATCGGTCCTGCTGACGCAACGACAGATGTCGGAAGTGTTTCGGTCCACGCCCGAAAACGTCTTGATGCATCTGCGCAACATTTTCTCAAGCAACGAACTGGATGCCGAGGCAACTACCAAGGATTTCTTGGTAGTTCGATCCGAGGGCAACAGATCAGTCCGGCGTGGGGTCAAGCACTACAACTTGGATACGATCACGCGGCATATCCGCAAAACCTGCAGCAGGCAAGAACTGGACACAACATCAACTTGTGTAAAATTTGCACAGGTTCGCGCCGAATGCGGCCGAACTGTACCGCACCGGCATGGGCAACGCCGATACTGGACGCGCAGGTGCCGAAAGCAGTGGCGTGAATGGCGGCTGAGGGGAGCAATCATATGACCGACGGCTTGCTAACCGAGCCCGATCTCAAGGAAGGCCTTTCCCTCGTCTATGCCAATGCTCTCGCGGTGCGTGCAGGCTATTCGGTTTCCACTCCATACCCGGACCGTGACAGTGTGGACCTGCGAATCCAGGCGGGAGACGCTTTCCGGCCCGCTCTCGACCTGCAACTCAAGGCAACTGCCGCAATTGGCGAGTTGCGGGACGGATGCTACCGGTTTCAACTTTCCGCCAAGAACTACAACGATCTGCGCACAGAGACGCAGACGCCGAGGTTGCTTGTAGTGCTGGAGTTGCCCGAGGACGAGGCGCGTTGGATGACCGTGACCGGAGAGGAACTTATGCTTCGACGTCGCGCCTATTGGCTGAGCTTGCAGAGTGGCCACGATGAACTCGCGGGCCAGCAGAGCGTTACCGTTTGCATTCCCGAACGGAATATACTTAACGTCGAGACCTTGCAACGGCTGATGGAACAGTCGAGAACGGGAGAACTCTAATGCATGTAAGTATTCATGATCACGACGCGCTCTCGGCTGTTTCGCCGGCGGCGCTGTCTGCCTACGCCCGCACCGCGGGCTGGAAACGGCATGAATCCTATCGCGAACATTCGGACATCTACGTTGGCGACACGCTTCCCGAGATTATCGTTCCACTCACCGCTCGCCTAGGGGACTATGCCAGTGTCGTGGCGGCCTTGATCGGCGTCTTTGCGGAAGCCGCCGATCAAGACGAGTTGACGGTGTATCGCGCCTTGGTGACCGCAGACCGCGACATCGTTCGCATTCGAGCCGGGGAAGGCGATGATGGCAGCCTCGGGTTGAACGACGGAGTGAATCTCATCGGGGGCGCCCGCGACTTGGTGCTGTCGGCGGCGTGCTCGCTTTATGATCCGCGGCCGGTATACCGCGCGGGAGCGAATCGGGAGGCGGCGGAGTTGCTGAGCCAGATGCGGCTTGGGCAAACGGACCAAGGCAGCTTCGCGGTAACCTTGCTAACACCAGTCATACCGCCGCAAATGTCTACCCTGTTCGAAGATCTCGATGACCCCAACGCGCCGGTCGCGCGCCGGACGACGAAGCGGCTTGCCGAAGCGCTGGCCGCCACGCGCCAAGTGGCGGAACGGTCGGTGGCCGGCGATGATGGTACATTCAACGGAATGGTGGACAACGGAGTAAGCGCAAATCTTTGCGAGGCGCTGGTAAAACTCGCCAATCCTTTCTCAACGCTGGATGTTGGAGTCTCCTGGGCGCGGACGCGACCGGCAGGGGTACCGGACGCGGTCGTGCGGTTCGGGCAGTCGGACGCGCCGTTATTGCGCGAGGCGGCGCGTTCGCTGCGAGAACGCGCGCCAAAGCCCGACGTGGTCCTCCATGGATTCGTCCGCATTCTGGAGCGTGGCGAAGAGGAAGCGGAAGGGCGGATCAGGTTGAGAACTCAAGTCGACGGACAAATGCAGTCGGTCACCGCGGTGTTGGAGCGGGAGGATTACGGACGGGCGGTTCAGGCCCACAAGGAACGCGCGCCTGTGGCGCTGAAAGGCGACCTGGAGCGTGTGGGCCAAAGGTGGAAGTTACTTAACCCTCGGATCGAAAGCGTTTTACTCGACGATGGGGAAGAATTGGGTGTGGCATGATTCGCGCTCCCAAACATTCCGCGCTAGTCCAGAGGACACAAGAGTCCGACTAACCAAGTAGAGACACCCTATTTTCAAGGCCGGACAGATTTCGATATCCAGAGAATCGCAATTGCAGGGCCTCTGCGCTGAGCGAGAGACCACGCTTGGGCACCACGGAGGAGAAATCCGGCAAAATTCGCCTTCGGGATGCCGAAAAGGTAGATTAAACCGACTATTGAAACGCTTTGGCGGTTGGATTCGGGAAGTTTGCGATGAGGACAGGCACATCTTTGAAGGCACCCGTTGACGAAACCGCCGATTCCGTACTCGACCTCACCGCGAAGGTACGCCGACACTTGGCGTCTGCCGCTCGAATACGACGAGGACCGCTTGGCGGCGCCCGCCGGCGGGAAACCCGCCGCGAGTGCGCTCGAACTGGAAACCACTGTCGACGCGACCACCACTTTCAAGCAATATCTCGCCGCGAAGGGCGAAGCTTCGCCGCTGTTCGGCAACCGGCGCGGCAAAGGGCTTGAGGCGATACTCGGCAACATCGAGCAAACCATGTTCGGCGAACCGCTCGCGAATCGTCGAGCGCCTCGCGAACCGGTGAATGCGCGGCCAACTCATGCCGAAGATTTTTGCGGATGAACGTCCATGATTCGAGTCTCCGTTAATCCGGAACTTATCCGCTGGGCGCGTGAACGCGCCGATATTACACAGGAAGACTTGTTGCCGAAGTTCAAAAAACTGGCGGACTGGGAGAGCGGACAAGCGCAGCCTACACTCAAGCAACTGGAATCGTTCGCAAAATCTGTCCATGTGCCGTTTGGTTATTTGTTCCTCGCGGAACCGCCACAGCAAGTCGTACCCATACCGGATTCTCGAACCTTCGCGGGGCATGCGGTCACGCGCCCCAGCCCAAATTTGCTGGACACAATCTACGCCTGCCAGGAACGGCAGGATTGGTATCGTGACTTTGCCCGCGTGAGCGGCGAAGCGCAGCTGGATTTTGTTGGCAGCGCCTCTCTTGCATCGTCCCCCGAGACCGTTGCGGCTGAAATGCGGGAAATCGTCGGTTTCAATCTCATCGCCCGCAGGACTTGTCTTACCTGGACCGATGCACTGCGACTTTTTGTTCGCAAGTTGGACGATACCGGAGTTCTCGTCATGGTGAGCGGTATCGTATTGAGCAACACCTCCCGTCCGTTGAACCTCGGCGAATTTCGCGGCTTCGCGCTTTGCGACCCATACGCGCCGCTGATTTTCGTCAATGGCCGAGACACGAAAGCGGCGCAGATGTTCACGCTTGCTCACGAATTGGCGCATATCTGGCTTGGCGCTTCTGCTTTGTCGAATCAGGAAGCCGCGCCTGGCGAGGGCTTCCGGGACGAGAAAGTCTGGTGCAACGCTGTGGCTGCGGAATTTCTGGTGCCGCTGCAAGCATTGCAATCCGAACTGCGACGGAACGAACCTCTTCCGGATGCGCTTTCCCGGCTGGCGCGCAACTTCAAGGTCAGCACTCTTGTCATCCTGCGTCGACTTCTGGATTCGGGCTGGCTGACTCGTGAGCGTTTCAATGCCGCTTGGCAGGAAGAGAAAGAACGCCTGCGAGAGCTCACTCAAAAGAACAGTGGCGGCGGCAACTTTTATCGCACAACGGTCTCAAGGGTCGGGAGGAGATTTGCGCGTGCCCTGGTCGCAAGCACACTGGAAGGGAATACGCTCTACCGGGACGCATTCCGAATGTCGGGAACCCGCAGTTCCGAAACGTTCAACAATATCGGTCGCGAAGTAGGACTCGAGGGATGACCGATTACATTCTCGATTCCAACGTCTTTATTCAGGCGAAAAACTTGCACTATGGCTTCGATTTTTGTCCAGCGTTCAGGGATTGGCTGATTGTTCAGAACGCTGCCGGCAAGGTCGCCAGCATCGAGAAAGTGGCGGACGAGCTGCAAGCCATGGACGACGAGTTGTCGGAGTGGGCCAAAGCGCGGGGTGATGGCTTCTTTCTCAGGCCAGATGAAGCGGTGATGGCGTCGCTTGACTCTGTGAGCGATTGGGCAAGCGGCCAAGGATACCGGCCCGCCGCTGTCACTACTTTTCTGCAAGTCGCCGACTATTGGCTTGTTTCGCAGGCTCTGGCGCATGAGTGCGTAGTTGTTACTCACGAAGTTCCAGCCAATACAGTCGGCAAGATCAAGATTCCCAACGCCTGCATTGGGCTTGGCTTGGCCTGCGTTGCGTGAATCCCTATGAAATGCTCCGCCGCGAACGAGCGAGATTCGTCCTGGGGCCAGGCAGAAAAGTCGCCTGATGACTGGTTTCACCGAAAGCCATGTCGAGGAAGCTGCTCTCGAATGGCTCTCCGGACTTGGCTATTCCGTCCTGCACGGCCCGGACATCGGGCCGGATGGCCCCAAATCGGAGCGAGTCAGCCATGACCAAGTATTGCTGACCGGGCGGCTGCGCGAGGCGCTTGAACGCCTCAACCCGCGCCTACCCGAAAAGACGCTGGAAGAAGTCCTGCGCAAGTTGCGGCAAACCGAAACTCCTTCGCTCATCGAGGAAAACCGCCGCCTACATCGCTATCTGATCGAAGGTGTGCCGGTCGAGATGACCCGTGAGGACGGCAGCATCGGCGGAGATTTCGCCAAGCTGATCGACTTCGACAATGCCGACATCAACTCAACGATGCCGTACTCGCCCTTACCAAGGCGTTTGCCCTGGCGGCTGCAAGCGACGAGGCGCGGGGCATCCGCGATGAGGTCGGCTTCTTCCAGACGGTCCGGTCGGCGCTCGCCAAGAGCGCCCCCGGTTCGGGAACTTCTTCCGCCCAGCGGGATCTTGCGGTGCAGCAGATCATCAGCCGCGCCGTCGTATCGACCGATATCATCGACATTCTCGAAGCCGCCGGACTGAAATCACCGGACATCTCCATCCTCTCCGACGAGTTCCTTGAAGAAGTTCAGGGAATGGAAAAGAAGAATCTCGCCATGGAGGCGCTGCGCAAGCTCATCAACGGCGAGATTCGCTCGCAAAGCCGAGTAAACGTTGTGCAGACCCGAGCCTTTTCCGACCGGGTCGAAGAGGCAATCGCCCGCTACCATACCAACGCCATCACGACCGCGGAGGTCATTCAGCGGCTGATCGAACTTGCCAAGGACATCCGCGCCGCGCACAAACGCAGCGAGGAGGAAGGGCTTACCCAAGAGGAAATCGCCTTCTACGACGCCCTGGCCCAGAACGAAAGCGCGGTAGAGGTCATGGGAAATCAGCACCTTCGCGTAATTGCCCATGAGCTATTGAGCAGCCTGAAGAACAAGGCTTCCGTCGATTGGCAGCACCGCGAATCGGCGCGGGCGCGAATGCGGGTTCTCGTCAAACGCATACTCCGCAAGCACGGCTACCCGCCCGACCTCCAGGACGCCACCGTACAAACCGTCTTGCAACAGGCCGAGGCACTCTCGGCGATGTGGGCCGCATAGTCTGCAATTCTCATTTTCGCAAAGCATGGATTCTGCGACTACGCTTCGCTGCGCGCAGAATGACGGAGGTCGGGCGCTTCGCTGCGCGCAGAATGACGGCGAGACAAAGTCATCCTGCGCGTAGTCGCAGGATCTCCATGGGAATTGAAGATCAGGCGATCTGGCGTTTGACCAGTTCCCGGAATACGCCGTCCACCTCCATCAATTCCTCGAAGGGGCCGCATTGCACGACTTTCCCGGCCCGCATGACGTAGATGCGGTCGGCCTGTTCGAGCGTGGAAAGGCGGTGGGCGATGACGATGCGGGTTGAAGCGAGGGCGAACAGACTCTCCATTACCCGGGCCTGGCTTTCATTGTCGAGCCAGTTGGTCGCTTCGTCGAGCAGCATGACGCGCGGATTGCCAAGCAGCGAACGGGCGATGGTTACGCGTTGACTTTCGCCGCCCGACACCACCGTCCCGCTGGTGCCGACCTGGGTCATCAAGCCCATGGGCATGGCCTTGATTTCGCTTTCGATGCCGGCGGAACGGGTGGTTCGCCAGACTTCTTCGGTATCCGCGCCTTCGTGATGGGCGACGATGTTGTCCCAAAGATCCTGGGGATGGAGTTGCACCGATTGCGGCACCGCGCCGATCTTCCGGCGCAACTGCTTCAGGTTCAGATGCCGCAGATCGCGACCGTCGTAGTACACGGCGCCCGAGGTCGGTTGCACCAGCCCGAGCGCGAGTTGGAACAAGGTGCTCTTGCCGGCGCCGGACTCGCCGGCGATGGCGATGAATTCTCCCGGACGGGCGCGGATCGTTACATCGTCGAGAATCAGCGGACCTTCGGGGTCGTAGCGGAAGGTGATATGGTCGAACAGAATCTCGCCGCCGAGATCTTCGACCGGCTCGCCCTCGCCCGCGGACTCGGGAACCGCGGCGAGCAGGGGCGTGATTTGCTCAAGTCCCGGCAACATGCCGGCCAACGCGCCGAAGGATTCGCCGAGCCGGGCGACGGCGGCCTGGAAAGCGATATAAACCGTATAGACCACAAGAAAATCGCCGACCGGAAGTGAACGGTCTCCGTTCGTGGCCACCGCGAGCAGCAGCACCGCCCCGGTCAGGAGGGGCAGCGCGGCGCCGAAGGCCTGCAAGTGCCCCTCGTTCGCGCCAAGTTCGAGTTCGGCGCGTTTCTGTTCCCGATAGTCCCGCGCCCAGATCGCGAAGGCCGATCCTTCCGCGCTTTCCACGCGCAACTTGGCGATGCCGTTGATGATCTGGAACAGTCTGCCGGTAACCGCGCGCGCGGCGCCGATCATGCGGCCGAAGGGCGCGACCTGACGCAGGCCGATGAGGAAGGCGGCGAGCAGCGAAGCGAAACTGAAGACGAGGGCGATGAGGCCGAGCCTGTCGTCGTAGAACCAGATCACGCCGAAAACCGGCAGCAGAAAGGCGATTGACAATACGGTGTCGGCGGCGACGCCTTGCACGCCATCGCGTACATTCTGAAAAGTCATGCCCCGCATGGCCAGATCGCCGGCGGGATAGCGGCGCAGAACGCTGGAAGGCAGCCGCAGCAGGCGGTCCCAGAAGGCGGCTTCGATGCGGGAGACCGAGCGTCCTTCGAGCCGCATCGACGCCATGCCTTGCAGCAAGTGCAACAGCGCGCCGGCCACGCCGAAGCCGGCCAGCACCGCGGCCGCCGCGTAGACCGCGCCGACATCGCCGCCGCGCATGACGTGAGTGGCCGTAAATCCCAGCGCGAGCGCCGGCAGCAGTTTGATCAGCCCGGCGGGAAGACCGGCTAATACCAGGCGCAACACATCGCCGGCCGAGCCGCGCAGACCGATCCGCAGCAGGTCTGCCGCGTTGACGCTTCGCGGCGGCAGGGGCCGATAGAACATCCAGGCCTCTTGCTCAAGCGCCGCGGCCCTGCCCTCCGTCAAGCGGACGCCGCGCTTGCTTGCCGGGTCGATTTCCCGGTAGCCCCCGAAAACGCCGGGCAGCAAGGCGACGGGATGTCCATCCCCGGCGCGAAACGCGAGCAGCGCGTTGCTGTCGCTGCGCCACCATTTGTCTTCGGCCCGCAATTTCACCCGCCGGGCGCGCACGCCCGAAGCGTCGAGTATGTCCTCGAGGCGCAACGGAGTTTCCGACGCGCCCGAGCGCTGGGGAATCTTGAATTCGATGGCCTCTTTGCGACCGATGATCCGCATGGCGTCCGCCAGTGCCGCATGTTCGACATCGGATTCGTCTTCAAGCGGCAAGTCGTAGATATTGAAAAGCCGCTGGCGGGCGGTCGCTTCGTCCCGCCGGCGGCTGCTCTCCCGCGCGCGTTCGAGATTCGCGCGATCGACCACGGCCAATTTGCGATTGAGACGCTCCAACGCGAATGCCGCGACGTGGAAACGGGCCAATGCCGTCAGCAACTTTTCCTCCTTGGCCAAGTCCGCAGACGATTTAACCGCGAGTTCCGTCGGCTCAAACAAGGTGAGCCAGTTGGCATGGGTAAGCGGTATCGGGCTTTCCCCGGCCGAATCCGCCCCGACGGTTTCCGTCCAGTCGATCAGATCCATGTACAGGCCGGCGCCGGGAGGGGGCTGGGAAACCCATGCCACGCCGCGCCGCACAGAGAGTACGCCGGGGTCCAGATTTTGCGTCCCGCCGGGCGCGGCCAGCGCGTTCAGCCGCGGGCGGTGGGTTACAAATCGGGACAAGGCATGGGTTAGCTCGCCCAGCCAGTTGTCAACCCGCTGCGCGCGTTCGACGGGGTCTACGTCGGCCAGCGCCGAGGCCGGCAACCGCTTGAGCATGGTGCCGGGCAATCCCTTGGCGATCAGGCTCAGCGTCGAGTCGTCCTCGTCCGGCGCGACGCCTGGCAGAAACCTGCCGGATTCGGCGCGCAGCACATGTTGCGCCGCCGCCTGTTCGACGCCATCTTTGAATTCGACGAGAAACAGATCGACCGCGCCCCGGTCGACGAACCAGACCCAATCCGGATCGGTCAGGCTCACCGGAAGATTTCCGGCGCAAGGCGTGTCGGCGCCGGAGTGCGCGGCAAGTTCGGCCAGACTTGAGTACTTATTCTCCGGCATCGTTTTCAGCCATCGTCATTTGGTTTGTTCCGCCGGCTGCGCTTTTGACCAGTTTGCGATACAAGCCTTCCGTGTCCGCCAGCAACTCCTGGTGCGTGCCGCGTTGCACTTCGACTCCCTTGTCGAGGACGATGATCTCGTCGCAGTCGCGCACCGTGCTCAAGCGGTGCGCGACGATCAGGCAGGTGACGCCGCGGCGCCGCAGGGCGTCGTCCACCAACTCCTCGGTTGCGGCGTCGAGCGCGCTCGTGGCCTCGTCGAGAACAAGCACGGTGGGAGTGCTCACGAGCGCGCGGGCGATTTCGAGTCTTTGCCGTTGACCGCCGCTGAAATTCACTCCGCCTTCCTCGACCAGGGTCGCATAGCCGAGCGGGCGGCGCAGGATTTCCTCGTGAATGCACGCGTCCCGCGCCGCGGCGATGATGGTCTCGTCGGGAATGGCGGGATTCCACAAAGTGATGTTGTCGCGCACGGTCGCGGAAAAAAGCACCACGTCCTGATCGACCATGGAGACCGATCGTTGCAGCACTTCCTCCGGTATTTCGTGCCGCGGACTGCCGTCGAACAGGATCTCCCCGGACCAGGGCTGGCTGAGCCCGGCGATCAGGCGCGACAAGGTCGATTTGCCTGAACCGCTCGGGCCGACGATCGCCACCCGCTGGCTGGGTTTCAGCACCAGGTTGAAATCCTTGATCAACGGCGGCCGGCTCTTGTTGTAGCCAAAAGTGACATCGCGCAATTCAACCTGGCCCGCGAGTTGCAATCGTCCATTGAAAGTGGGAATCGATTCCGCTTCGGGGCGCCGGCGCGTGTAGACCGGATCTTCGGCGGTTTTCGTGATGTCCTCCAGGCGGCGCAGGTCCGACTCGATCGCCTGGCGTTTGTCGGTGAACTCGACAAACCGTCCGACCGGCGCGAGGAACATCGCCGCGAGAATATAGAATCCCGCCAGCGCGCCCAAAGTAAGATCGCCGTCGAGAACCCGGGCGCCGCCGAATGCCAGCACGGCCGCGCCGGCCAGAACCGCAATCAGCCCAGGCAGCGCGGTGGTGACGTAGCCCAGTTCGGAATACTTCTTGCGCGTGTCGAGTTCCAACGCCTGTTGGCCCGACCAGCGCGCGTAATAACGGTCGTCCGCGGCAACCATGCGCAGGTTGTCCGCGTGATTGATCATCTGCATGCCGACGCCGAGCAGCAGGCCCTGCTCCCGCCGCAGCGCGTCGCTGCGGTCGCTGCGGAGTTGTTTGACAAAATGGGCCGATACGGCGTTGAGCGCGGCCAAGGCCAGCACGATCAGGGTCAGCGGTACGTCGTAGAACAGCATGGCGGCGAGGAATACGACGCCGGCCGCCATGTCGATGATGAGAACGAGAAACTGCTCGGTGAGGTTTTTGGCGATTCTGTCGATGGCCGAGACGCGGTCGGTCAAGTCGCCGACCATCCGGTGATTGAAGAATTCCACCGGCAACCGTAGAAGCCGGGACAAGCCGCGGCTGGAGCCGGCGATGGAGAGCCTGGTCGAAACACGTTTCAGGAATCGATGCTTGACCAGGGAAAGAAGGTAGACCAGAACGCCGCCGGCGGCGAGCAGTGCCGCCGCCGTGACGCCCCAGGGCTCCCGGTTGATCAGCACCTGGTCCACGAAGACGCTGATGGATGCCGGAACGAGCAGCGCCAGCAGCGCCAGCATGAGTCCGCAGGCGACCGCCCCGACGATCGCTTCCCAAGAGCCGTCCATCCAGGCTAGCGCTTGCCGCAAGATACCCGGGCGCCGGCCGCCCGGCTGAAAACTTTCGCCGGGTTCCAATTTCAACGCGATGCGGCTGTAATTCCTGCGGAACTCTTCGGCGGCGATCTTGCGCCGCCCGATGGAGGGATCGTTGAGATAGAAATGCTTGTCGTCGAATCCCTCCAGGACGACGAAATGATTGAATTGCCAAAACAGGATCGCCGGCATCCGCAACTGCTTGAGCAATTCGGAGTCTATGCTCAGTCCGCGGCACTCGAGGCCGTAATGCCTCGCCGCGCGCGAGATGCTCGCGGCGCTTGAGCCGTCGCGGCTCACCTCGCATTTTTCACGCAATTCGGTCAGGGGAACCCAGCGCCCGTAATGGGCCAGCACGCTGCCGAGGCAGGCGGCGCCGCATTCGGTGGCATGCATTTGCATCAGAATAGGCGTCTTGACCCGCTGATGCGGCGGACCAGACGAATTCTTGTTTGAATTGCTTTTCTTTGAGTCCGAACCGAACGGAGACATTCAGGATCTTCCAATTCCCAGCAGCGAAATTGGCCGGACATCGCCCAATTGAATGACGATACGGCACTCGACGCCGTCGAGCCCCGTCGCGCCGTGGCCCTCTCCGAGCGAGACCGTCACGTGGTGCGTGGCCGCAGGCGCTTCGAATCGGGGCGATTCCGGCAAGCCCATGGCCGCCTCCACCTCAAGCGAGGCGACTATTCCGTCAAGGCGCGGCGCATCCGCCGCGGAACGCGGGAATTCGACCGACGCCGGCATTCCGGCTTCGATTTGCCGCGCGACGTCCATGTCGAGCCAGACCATGGCGCGCACGATTCCGCTCCCGGTCGTTTCGACCGCTATTCCGTCGAGTGTGACGCTGCGCGCGATACCGCCGAAAATCAGCCATGCGGCGAATGCGAGCATTGTCAAAGCACCGACGGCCACCAGCGACCGCTCCCGCGGAGTCGAAATCGTCAGCAACCGGTCGAGCTGGTTGCGCTCCTCCTTGGCTTGGGCGACAACGTCGTGAAAAGATTCGAATGGGTTGTTTAACACAATAGCTCCAAACGGCTTGGGCAAAGAAAACTTAATGGAAACTCAAATAAAAATTGATTGGAAATATTACGACACGTTGGCGTAGTATTGCCAACGAAAGCCGGTTCATGTTGAAAAACATGTTGGCTGGGGCCGCGCATGTCGCGTTGCCCAGAGTATGAACGAAAGGAGAATTGACATGAGAAGTGGCGATCAAATGCTCAAGCAGCTTGTCGACAAGTCTGCCTTGGATGCGGATTTCAGGCAAAAGCTGTTGACAGACCCCAAGTCCACCATCAGCGCGGAACTGGGAATTTCCATTCCCGAATCCATGGAGATCAAGGTCCACGAGAGCGACATGCGGACTGTGCATCTCGCGTTGCCCCCCGATCCGAACATCACGGAGGAGCAGCTCGAAGCGATCTCGGCCGGACTTTGCTGCTGCTGGTAGAAATCCACCCCCCACCAAGTCCGCTGCGCGGTTTCGACTCCCCTTCAAGGGGGGCGAATCTGTTCAACAGATTCGGTGGGGGCTTGCCGCGGGGCTAGGCGCCCAATCCCTGCGCCATCTGGGCGTAGCTGGTTACCGGGAAGCCGCACATGCGCTCCCAATCCGCCTTGTCGATGTAGGGCTGTTTCAACAGTTCGAACATTTCGTCGAACTTGCGCAAAGCCGAACAATCCACTTTCTCCGGATCCGTGGCGGTTCGGTGCCGCGCCCACGCGCCAGTGCGGGCGTAACGCCAGAATTCGCTGTCGTGAATCGAACCGAGACTGTAATGCCAGCCTACAAATAGGCCGCTGCATAGTACGTAGTTGATCAGGAAACGGTTGACTACTTCCACATCCCTTTCATGGAACTCCAGCGGACGATTGAACCGCATCTGGAGAACCATGCCGATCTGCAACTGGGCGAAGACGATCGCCGTCGCTTCCAGCGGCTCCATGAAGGCCGCAGCGTTGCCGACGCGGGCTACCGCGCCGTCGTATATCCGGCGGTGGACGAAATTCGGGAACGCGATGACCGCGCGTTGCTCGAATTCCGCAACGCCGTCGGACTCGAGCAATTCGTCGAAATCCGCTTCGACTTCCTCCTGGGTGGAAATCTCGTTGTTGTAGACGTAACCGTAAGACGTATGCGCGGTCAGCGGAATGACGAAGACCCAGCCATGCGGACGCGCGATCGAACGGGTATAGGTGTATTGCGCGGCCGCCTTTCCCGGCTCTTCCTCGATGATTGCCGGGCAGCGGCGGATGATGGCCTTGTTGGTGGGAATGAAGGAAATGTCGATGTGCTGCTCGGGGTCGTGCTGCCGGGGGAAGCCGCGGGCGTCGAAGACGAGGTCGTAACGCTCTCGCTCCCCGCCTTCGAATTCCACCTCCGCGCCGCCGTCCACCCGCGTGATATTCAGCACTTTCCTGTCGATGTGATGCGCGTTTGTGCTCTCGTGCAGCAAATCCCCCAGAAGATCGGCGGAGAGGTGATAGGCGTAGGACACCTGCTGCGGCGAAAAGTAGTGGATGAAGTCCTGGTTGCGCCGGCCCCATCCCTCGAATCCGATTCCATATTTACGGGTTCCCTTCAGGCGCTGCTGGACAATGTCGTGGGGCAGGTTCGTCAACCGGTGCAATTCCGCCACCAGGCTCGGCCAACTGCCTTCGCCGACGCCGATGACCGGGATGCGCGAGTCATAAATGTGATGCAGTTCGTATTCCCCCTCGGGAAGAAGCCGCGATACGCTCGCCGCGGCCAGGGAACCCGCGGTGCCGCGACCGAGCACCGCGACTTTCCTCAGGGATTCAATTCCGGTTGTCATGACTTGCCACTCCCATTATTCAAATGAAACCGCCGCGGAAAGCACCATGAATACGTAGGCCTTGACCTTGGCCAGCCGATTTTCGGAAACGACCAGCTTTACATGGTGAATGCCGCGCAGCATCAAGAAGCGTCCCGTCTTCCCGAACAGGGGCGTCGGTTTCGACACCCAGCCGGCAAGCTCGGCGAGTTTCTCCGGCACTACGATATCTTCATGACCCAGGGCTTCCAGGAAAGGTTCCCAGTCGGTGAGGCCATCGAGCCAGTAACGCGAATCTTTCGTATATCGCTGCTTGACGATAAGGGTCAGGCCGAGTGTCGGGCCCAGGCCGCTTTCCCGCACGTCGATATTTATGCCGGTACGTTCGATGCCGACGCGCTCCCTGAAGCGGGAAATCACCGATTCGACAGCCTCGATTTCACCGGGCCAGGCCGT
Organism: Pseudomonadales bacterium; assembly: GCA_963664805.2. Classification (GTDB taxonomy): domain Bacteria; phylum Pseudomonadota; class Gammaproteobacteria; order Pseudomonadales; family Pseudohongiellaceae; genus UBA9145. The sequence continues at coordinate 2,975,626 of OY761612.1, forward strand.
GTCCGCGAGGTAGGCGTTCAGCTCTTCCTGGCTCTTGAAGCCCATTATCGCGAGGCGCAGCGAGCGCGAGCGCGATGGGAATATGCCGAAGGAATCCATGCGCGTATCGGTCGGCTGCGCCCGGTAGACTCGTTCGAGCACCTGCTGCTGAAGCTCGTTCTTCTCCCAGCCGACGCAGGAAACGAGTGCGTTGGCCGCGATGTCGACATCGTTCCATTGGTCTTTGTCGATTACGGGGCCGATGATCGGACGCTCGCCGGGCCGCAGGAACATTCCGGGAAAAGACTGCTTCCCATCCGGGGCCGAACCGATGTCGTATTCCAGCATCAACTTGCGTCCGACGATTTCACGCAGGGGCGAATTCTCGGCATCCATTTCCCGGAAAAGCCGCACGATGGCTTGCGCCAGTTCATCGGTTTCGTCGGTTCGCGCCCGCTCCTCGAAACGCGCCGCCATGCTCGTTCCGCTGGCAAGCGAAGCGCCGAAATCGGCTTGCGGCCTGGCCTCGTGCAATGGCAGTTCGAAGCCGAACGGGAGCGCGCCCATGTTGATGGGAAGTTGCCCGGCGCATTCCATTACCTGCCCCCATTCCCGGTCGCCGACAAGGGCGGGCGAAACTATGTTTCTGAAATGCCCCAGCAAGTCGCCCATGTTTTCGCCTTCGCCGGCCAGACGGTCATGGGTGAGCAATATTGCTTCGTCGATATTCACTGTTACTCCTCAAGCGATTACCGGTGTGGGATTGAGTTCGGCTTCAGCCAGCGGGTTCTCCCGCAGGCCCATGTCGACCGGAACGTCGTACAGGCGGCCGGGGGCGAGCCGTTCCCAGAAATGGCGCATGCCGGGCACGATGACCCGCACCACGGGCATGCCGATATCCGGCCGCGTCTGATCGAGCACGAGCAGTTCCATGCCCTTGGCCTCGACGAGCCCCCGGCAATATTCGACGTCGTCGCGGGCGTCCGCCGATTCGATCATCGGATAATCTTGCGCCTTGCGCATCGGCGCTTCTGCCGGCGCCAGCCAGGGGCAATCGGCCAGGCGCGCGGTCTTCCACCACCATAGCGCCAGCGGGTCGTCGATCATGGGTTTGCCATCAGCCTTGCCGGGGCTATTTCGAGGTCTGGGGAGCCAGGTCAGGCACTGGTTCAATTCGCATATCGCCCGCTGGGCGGCGATCTTCGGGTCGGCGTGGGCGCCGGCGCCGTATATGATGTCTTCGGTTTCCGCGTCCGGCCTGCGTGAAAGCGCGACGAACGCGGGAATGCCGATGTCCGAGCTTGCGTCGAGCACCCACAGGTCTCTTTCGTATCGGGCGTAGTACCCGGCGGCGGAGGCGAGGTATTCGTCGTTGAAGCTGGAAAGATCGACCGCCGGGGCCCGCAGCCGGTTGTACCACCAGATGGCGAAGGCGTCGCGCTCGGCCAGTTCGAAGAAGCCTTGCAAAATCGCCTCTTCGCGCGTATTGCCGGCGGCGCAGCCGTTGGAATCGGCGATCAGGTCGAATTCTCCGCGTTGTTCGGGCGCCATGCTGTAAAGCATCGATGTCGGCAGCCAGCGATGCGCTTGCCGGGTGAGCGACCAGACCGGGGACCATTCGATTTCCGCGTCGGGGTCGAGGCGCGGGGGAATGACGTTGTATGGGTGTCCCTTTGCGTTGATGCCGGCGGCGTTGTCGAGTTGACTTTCGCTGAACAACTGGACTGCATTGGGGTGAATCGCCGCCTCGCTATCGGCGAAATCGCTGAAGCGCTTGCGGACGCGGATTTCCTCGCCATGGAGTGCGCCCGAATATCGCTCCACGGCTTCGCAAAGCGCGCTGACTTCGGACTGTTCCCTCGTGCTGCCCTTGCCGGCGCTCTTGCTGCGCAAGCTGCGCCGCAGCGAACTCAGTTTCCGGCTGCGCATGCCGAGATTGCTTCCAGCCCAATGGACATGCAGCCAGGAATCGGTTTCGTCGGTTGTTCGCTCAAGCCAGGTGACGACGCCGCTGACCGGGCTCACCAGGTGGCGGTATTTCGCCAGCGTGACTTCCGGCGCCACGGTGCGCGAGCCGCCGCTGTTGCTGACGGCCTTGGGGCTTGCCTCGAGTTGCAGCGGAACCGGCGGCCGGTCCGGGCGATATAGCTTTTCGTCGCCGCAGGCCGGACATTGCGGCCGGCGCAATACCTGGTGCCGCGAACTATCGAAATGGCCGGTATTGATCGTCAGCGCGTGTTCGTGAATCGGCGCCGCATCGCCGAGCACGATCCATTTGAGGATTTCGGCGGCGATCAATCCGTATAGCGCGTCGACAACGGCGGGTTCTTCGGCGAAAGGCTTGAAGGCGGCTTCCTCGCCGCCGAGATTGCGCAGGAAATTGTGCACTTCCTGGTGGGCGCGCAGGCGGTAGCCCAGACAGGCCCAGCAGGGACCCTCCCTGTCCGCGCGAAAGACGGGGCCGAACAGCGGCTGCATGCCCCGGGGACGCGCCAGCATCCAGGGCCTGCCGCTTTCGAGTCGGCGCCGGTTCACCTCCGAGAAACGTTCTTCGAGATAATCGCCGCAGACGATGACGCTCAGTTCGGGATCTTCGCTTCCCGTGCGGGCGCCGCTTTCTTCGAGCCGCCGTGTCAGGCCGCCGTCGTCATCGACAACTTCGATACGGGATTCCGCCAGCCGCTGCTCGACCCAGCGCGGCGAGGCGCCGAGCGACGACCAGTAAGCCGCCCGTTCCCGGTTCATGCCGTGCTCGGCGGAAAGCACATAGCCCCTGGCGGAAAGCGAAACCAGCGCCGCAAGAATTTCGGTGGCGGCATGGCGGTCTTCGAGCGCGGCGACGGTTTCGCCCTGCGTGTGCCGGCCGTCGAGCAGGGGCAGCAGATCGCAATACAAGCCGCCGTGGAGCAAGGTATTGAAAGTCTCGGAAACGAGCAGCGTCTGTTGTTCGCCGATGACGTGAAAGCGCAAGTGCGGGGCAAGCGCGGGGAACTCGACCGGACCCCGGTCGGCAGATGTGGTTCTCCTCAGGATACCGCTCCCGGAACCCGCGTTTTCCATTATTCTTCCGGTCTGGTATCGGCTGTCTCGAGCGATTGTTCCGGCGGCGCTCCGTTTTTCCGCATTTCTTCGAGGGCTTCGCCGCTCCGGCTGCCGATGGACAAATCACCGGCCTCGTAGACACATCGCGCCCGGGTCAGGTCGGGTAATTCTTCGGACCCTGAGCTTCGGCCGTATTCGGCCAATTCGCCGAGCGGCAGCGTGAGAATCGCGTTGGCGTTCGCGGGCGGCGGAGAAAATATCAGGCTGTCCCGGGTCAGATCGGCAAGGGATTCGCGGATGCGCTTGCACAGATTGACGCTGTTTGCTGGTGACAAGCCGTCATGTACGAGGAGCAATTCGAGCGGCGCTTCGGGATAGACCTCCCGGGCGGCGAGATCGCCGAGCGGAATCGCCGCCAGGCCGCTGTCGCGCAACGCCCCGCGCCGGGCGGCAAAGTCCGCGACCACTGCGGCCAGCACCGTCGCAATCGAAGCCTCGGCGAGATTCGACAAGGCGACTTTCGCCTCGTCCGGCGAGAGGTTGCCGCGCACGATATGCATGCCGACCTGGAAGGCCCTGTCGTTCGACCAGTTGCGCACGACCTCGGCGGTATCCCTCGCATCGGCCGCGGGAATCTCGGCGATCTGGCTCTTCATTTCCTCCACGTCCATCTCGCGGGTCCAATACAGCCGGGTCAGTCCGCGCCGCGCGATCGATTCGGATTCCGGGTCGGGTCCGAATCCCTTCGGCAGGTCGAGATCGGTAAACTCGCGTTCGTGCAGGTTGTCGAGCAGTTCCGGGTTGCGTTCGATCCATCCGGCGAGCCGCGGATCGGCGTCGAAAATTTCTACGATGGCGTCGAAAGCCTCGGGCCGCGCCGCCGCAACCGGGCTGTCGTAGGCGCTCCAGTCTTCGATCTCGGGATAGAAATGCTTGCGCCATTGATCGACGATGGGATCCATTTTTTTGAACCAGCGCTGCGGCCGCAGCACGAGATTCATCATGTCGCCATACGTTCCGGGCAGATGCGGCGTTTCCCCGGGGTCGTAATTCTGCAACAGCGGATATTGCCGGCTCGCCATCGCGTGATGGTCCGCGTGGCGCTGCATGTTGAAGAACAGCCAGTTGCTGAACTTCCAGTCGGCGCTCCAGGAATGGCGCGGCATCACCTTTTCCCAACGGCCGTTCGCCAGGCGCACCCGGCGCAGTCCGTAATGTTGCAGGTAGTTGCTGATCTTCATCGAAAAGACGCAGCCATAACCGAGGAAGACGAAGACCAGCACGGCCCAGATGCCGCCCATCCAGAATACCAGCCCGTACCAGAACGCGAGGCAGGCGCCATAGCGCCAGAACGGGTTGCTCAAGTGCCAGACGGGCAGGCGCCGGCGCGCCAGCCGCTCGCCGGCCACTTTCCAGGAATTGGTGAGGTTGCTGACGATTTCCTTGGGGAAGTAGCTCCAGAAACTCTCCCCCTTGGGCGCCGATCCCACGTCGTGCGGCGTACCGACCTGGGCGTGGTGGATGTAGACATGTTCGGTGGCATATTGCGGGTAGGAAGCCGAAGCGAGCAGAAATTCGCCCAGCCGCCGCTCCCAGGTTGTGCGCCGGTGGATCATTTCGTGGCCGACGATGAAGACCGCCTGCGCTTCCATCGTCAGCATGATCGCCAGCAATATGTCTTCCCAGATCGCGAAGGGATTCGCGACGAGGATTTGCCACAGGCCGAAAATGAGAGTGGGGGGCCAGAGGAACGCCCAGGCCCAGGCGGGCAGATTGTGCCAGAGCAGGCGGTGTTCGGGCGTCCTGGCCGGATCCATGTTGCGGCCGTCGAGCCCGATCGCCCGGTCGATCGCGCCGCCCGAGGTCATGAAAAAGAGGAAAGGCGGCAACAGCCACCAGCCGCCGAATGCCGTCGCGGCAAGAATCAGCGGAAAAACGCATAGCGGCAGAAAATGCGGCAGCGCACCCCGGATCGATGGCTCGATCAGCTTCCCGAAATCCTTTTTGTCTGGGCTGAAACCACCAGTTGAAACGGTATCTTGCGGCATGACAACTTCCCGGCTGTTTTGGCTTCGCTTCCTATTTTAGCACCGCATGGCGCGGGCTTGAATCCGTCAGGCGGCGGCCGCTTTCATCAGGCGCTCGAGGGCCTCGATGCAGAACGCGGTCGTCACTGACTCGGAGGCATGGCCGATCTGCCCGAACACGCCCCATTTCAGCGTCTGATCGCCGAATGCGAGCAACTCCGGCCAACTGCCGTCCTCGTTTTGCCAACTCAGCAACTCTTCGAAGCAGGCTTTTGCGTCGATGCGGTCAAGGCTGCCGATTTGCGCAAGCGTGGACACCGCCTGGGCGGTTTGAAGCACGTTGCCGAATCCATCGTTCCCGTCCCGCAAATCGAGGATGCGTTCGGCGAGCGCCGGGCGCAGGTGCTCGAAGACGGGTGCGGCGCGAACCATTGCGCGGACGATCGAGTAACAGATCACGATCGTGTCGGGATACCACTTGGAAGCGCCATGCAACCTGTCTTCCCTGATCAGCGTTTCCAGCCATTTTTGCGCGTCCCTGGTTTCTGGCCGGGTTTCAGGAGAGCCACCGAGCCAGGCGATGACATTAGCATTGACCACGGGATCGGCTTCGATGCGGAATCGTGCTACGACTTCGGGTTCGTCTTCACCTGGCAGCCAGGTCAGGAAGCGGCCTTCCTCATCCCGATTGGCCAATACCTGCGGAATGTTCCGCCCCAGCAGAATCCAGGGATGAGAACCGGCGAGCAGCGAACAAACCGAGGTGCTGTCGAGATCCTGGGGGATATGGCGGTAATAGCGCCAAAGTCCGGGATACTCCATGGTCTCGACGATGTATTCGAGGCTGCGGGCATGGAAGGCCCTGGCGCGCTCTTCTTCGCAACATTCCAGGGCGAGCGTGCAATAGGCCGAAATGAATGCGGGTTTTTCGTAATGCCGCGGTATTTCCGGATCGGCCGTATTGAACCGGACGCAATGCCAGGCGCCGTTTTCGTCGATGGCGGATTCCAGGTATTCGAGGCCGCGCCGGATGCTTGCCCTGCCTGCCGCGGCAAGCGCATCGGCGCTCCCGGTGTTTATCCGTGCGGGCAAAGGCTTCCGTACGGGAGGCCGCAAAGGCGGCGCCGGGTCGTACATGGTCTTTTTCAGATACGCCAATGAGGTCTGGCCTGTACGCGCCGCCTGCCTTTCCTCCTCGCTGAACCTGCTCGGCGGAGGAAGCACCAGATGCGTGGTGTCGCCGGAAATCTCGTGAACATGGATCTCGTATCCATCGGCGATGGATACGCCAAGTTCCTGCTTTATCGCCTGCTTCGGATTCGCAAGCAGGCAAGAGCGGAATCCGTTGTCTTCCATGGCTTTCGCAATTAGGCGTTTGGCGCCGCTGATGGTCTTGTTCATTGCAGTCGTGCTGAATCGGAAAGTCGTTGAGTGACCCGTCAGGCAGCCTCGCTCATAGCGGGTCGAGCCGCAGGAAGCGGCGCGGCGGAAAGCCGGTCATGAATTTGAAAACAAGGCCCGCGTCGTAGATTTCGGCGACGCGTTCAAGTTCGTCGCCATCGAGCGGAACGGCAAGATAAGGCTGTGCGGCGCCGCCGATTTCGGCCGCGACTCCGACTTGCGGGCGCTCGATGGCATGGCCGTACCATTGCCGCGGCCAATGATTCGCCGCGACATACAGGTTGCCGTCTATATCGCGCCTTGAGATGACGCGTTCGTGGGAATTGCCGGCATCGTCCTTGGTGACGATGACGATGCTGTCGCCGGCGGTGGGCTGGAAATAGCCGAGCATCGACTCGAAAGCGACCACAAGCAGAACGTAAACCGCCGCCACGATGACGGCGATGCGAATCCAGCGGGAACGGGTTACGGCCATGAGAATCCTCCTGTAACCATCATAACCTATAGCCGGATCCGGTTCCGGTATTCGTCTTTCCGGCCACCGGCGAATTTGCTAGGCTGGCCGGACTTGTCTTTCAGTCGGAAACCAACCGTGGCGCAAGACGATCCGACCATGCCCGAACGGGAAATTGAGCCTGGCGCGCAGCCCGACAATCCGGGCCGCAGAAACCTGCTGAAAGGCGCCGGCCTCGTCGGCGCGGCGGCCATCGGCGGCAGCGGCGCGCTGATCGCCCAGCAGCCCGCGCCCGCGCAGAACGAGCCGGCGCCGGTGCGGGAAGCGCTCGAAGTGCTAACCGCGGCGGAAGTCGAGACGCTGGAAGTTATCTGCGACTGCCTCATCCCTTCGGACGAACTCGGACCCGGCGCTCGCGAAGCACGGGCCGCGCATTTTATTGACCGGGCATTGGCCGGCCCCGACGCCGATGATCTAGAAGCATTCCGTATCGGCCTTGCCGCGGTCGAGGATTACGCGCGCACTGTGGTCGGCAAGCCTTTTTCGCAAATCATTCGCGACCGGCAGGAGTCGATCCTGCTGGCATTGCAGCAAAACAAGCTCGACGGCTTCATGCCGAGCGCCGCAGGATTCTTCAACCTGCTGCGCAATCACACGATCAACGGCACGTTTTGTGACCCGTATTACGGCGGCAATAGAGACTTCGTCGGCTGGGACATGATCGGGTATCCCGGCGTACGCATCGGCGCGAGCGAGCGCGACGTGGAACTCGGCGCAGACTTGCCGCCCAATCATCAATCCGCTTACGACTATCTTCCCTATACCAAGACTGGCGGAAGGCCAGTCACGAATCGGGCGGCGAACCGTGCCTAGAAGGCTCGAAGGCGCCGATGTCGTCATTGTCGGACTCGGCGCCGCGGGCGGCGTCGCTTCCCTGCCGCTGGCACGGGCGGGATTGAAAGTCGTCGGGCTCGAAGCCGGTGGCTGGCTCAGTCCGCGGGATTTCGGACCCGACGAGTTGCGCAACAACTATCGCAACTGGCCCCAGGCCGTGCAGAAGTGCGCCGGCGAGGCGCCGACCGTGCGCGCCACGGCTTCCGACCGCGCCGTGCAAGGCGGCCATCCGATGATGAATGCCGTCGGCGGTACTTCCATGCATTACTGGGCGCAAAGCTGGCGGCTCAATCCCTGGGATTTCGAAGTCGCATCCGCCACCCGCCGGCGCTACGGCGCCGGCCGAATTCCCCCGGGCTCCACTGTCGAGGACTGGCCGTTCGGCTACGAGGAACTCGAACCCTTCTACGACCTGGTCGAACATACCGTCGGCGTTTCCGGCCAGGCCGGCAACGTGCTTGGCGATATCGACCGGCGCGGCAACATCTTCGAAGGCGAACGCGGGCGGCCCTATCCGATGCAGCCGCTGCGCGCTTCGCCGTTCACCGAATTGATGGGCGCGGCCGCGCGCAGGCTCGACTGGAATCCCTTTCAGGGTCCGGCCGCGATCACTACCGAAGCCTGGGAAGGCCGGCCGCCCTGCCAGTACCACGGTTTCTGCAACCGCGGCGGCTGCCATGTGCGGTCGAAAAGTTCGACCGCGTTCACCGTCATACCCAAGGCGCAGGAAACCGGCAATCTGGAAGTCGTTCCCCATGCCCGGGTGACACGCGTCGTCACCGGCGGCGACGGCCGCGTGACCGGCGTCGAATACGTCAAGGGGAACGAGCATTTCTTCCAGCCCGCGCAAGTCGTACTGCTCGCCGGATACACCTACGAAAACGTACGCCTGCTGCTGTTGTCGGAATCAAGCGCCTTCCCGAACGGGTTGGCGAACAATTCGGGCCAGGTCGGGCGGCATTACCTGAGCCATCACCAGGGCGCGCCGGTCACCGCGCTGTTCGACCGCGACCTGCGCAACTGGTACGGCCTGCCGGCCCAGGGCGTCGCGATCGACGAATGGGCCGACGACAATTTCGATCACGCCGACCTCGATTTCATCGGCGGCGCCAACTTGTGGGTGCATACCGACCGGCGCCCGATGAGCGCCGCGCGCATGAACACCTTCGGCCAGACCAGCCGCAACTGGGGTTCGCAATGGAAGGCCTTCATCATGAAGAACGCCGACCGCGGCAACTCCTCCTACATCCAGAAGACCACCTTGCCTTACGAGGACAACTACCTCGACCTCGACCCGGAAGTGAAGGACCCCTTCGGGCAGCCGGTAATCCGCATCACGGCGCGTTATCACGAGAACGAATTGCGCATCGCGCGATTCGCCCAGGACAAGATGGAACAGTGGTATCGCGAAGCCGGCGCCACCCACGTCATCCGTTCGGGTCTGGGGAACGCCATGGGCGCGTCCACCCATGCCTATGGCGGCACCCGCATGGGCGACGACCGCGAGACCAATGTCGTCGACCGCTGGGGTTTCTGCCACGAAGTTCCCAATCTCGGCATCGTCGGCGCCTCGGTAATGGGAACCAGCGGCGCCCGCAATCCGACTCTCACCTCCCAGGCGCTGTCCTGGCGCACCGCGGACTATCTGGCGAACAACTGGTCACAAGTGACGGAATAGGGATTCCATGCCTGCATCGATGCAGAACCGGCAACATGCCGTGGCGTTCATCGTCATCCTGGTGCTGATCGAATCCATCGGCTTCGGCATCATCCTGCCGGTGGTGCCGCAATTGATCATGGGCCTGGGCGACGTTTCGCTTTCAAGCGCCTCGGCCATAGGCGGCTATCTCATGTTCACCTATGCCGCCGTGCAGTTTTTCGCCGCGCCCATACTCGGCGCCATGGGCGACCGCTTCGGGCGGCGTCCGATTCTGCTGTACACGCTGCTCGCCCTGAGCCTCGATTACCTGCTGATGGCCCTGGCGCCGACCCTTTTCTGGCTGTTCGTCGCCAGGTTCATCGCCGGCGCGGCGAGTTCCACGTATTCCCTGGCCTACGCCTATATCACCGACATCACCGAGCCCGAAAAGCGCGCCCAGCGCTTCGGCATGGTCGGCGCCGCATTCGGCGGCGGCTTCATTCTCGGGCCGGTGATCGGCGGCCTGCTCGGCGAATTCGGCGAACGCATTCCGTTCTATGCCGCCGCCGCGCTGGCGATGTCGAATTTCATCTATGGCTATTTCGTGCTCGGCGAATCTCTCGGCAAACGCAATCGCCGCCGCTTCGACGTGAAGCGCGCCAATCCCGTCGGCGCCTTGCAGCAGGTGGCGAAGTACCCGGTCGCCCTCGGCGTGGCGGTCGCCTATTTCCTCTATATGCTCGGACATTTTTCGCTGCCCGCCACCTGGACGTACTACACGATGGAGAAGTTCTCCTGGTCCGAAAGCCAGATCGGGTTTTCGCTTGGTTTCGCGGGCGTTTTCATGATCCTGGTGCAGGCCTTCCTCATCCGCTGGGCGATTCCCGCCCTGGGCGCATTCCGCACCGGGCTGGTCGGCATGACGGCAATGATCGTGGGCTTTTGCGGCTATGCCTTTGCGGCGACGGGCTGGCAACTGTATCCCTGGCTGGCGATCGCCTCGATCTCGGGTTTCGTCGCCCCCGCGATGCAATCGGTAATGACGTCCCAGATTCCCGCCAACGCCCAAGGCGAACTGCAAGGCGCGCTCAGCAGCCTGAGCAGCATAACCGCCATTCTCGGCCCATTGCTGATGACCCAACTGTTCGCCTGGTACAGCGCCCCGGACGCCGCATTCTATTTTCCCGGAATGCCCTTCATCGCGGCCGCCGCCCTGACCGCCCTCTGCCTGCTCGTCTTCGTATTTACGGTGAAGGGCCTCGGAACAGCCCAGGCCGAAGCGGCCTAGCCGACCGTTTACTTTCAATTGGTCGAAAAATTGCTCGAAATTTAAGCATGCCTTGGCTTGCTTGACATGCCTTGGTGTGGGTGGTTATATCGTTTGCCCGAACGAAACCCAGTGTTTCCCTTTCAAGAGTAGGCTGAATTATGAAGACAAAATGGTTGCTCTTCGCCCTTGCCGTGGTATTCGCGGGGTGTTCCCAGGACACGACAAGTGGTGGCGGCGACGCCGCCCAGGCTGCGGAATCCGGCGCTCGGGATATTCCGCGGACGCCGAGCGGCAGGCCGGACCTGAACGGCATCTGGCAAGTTCTCATGAACGCCAACGATAATCTCGAAGCGGCGCCGCCCAGGGCCGCGTATCACCTGGTTCCCGGCGATTTCGTGCCGGTTCCCGGCCCTGAAGTCGTCGCGCTTGGCGCGGTGGGCTCGGTGCCCGCCAGCTTCGGCGTTGTGGAGGGAGGCACGATTCCGTATCGCCCCGAAGCGCTGGCGCGGCGTGACGAAAATCGGGAGAACTGGCTGACGATGGACCCGGAGATCAAGTGCTTCATGCCGGGCGTGCCGCGAGCTACCTATCTCCCGCATCCGTTCCAGATCTTCCAGAGCGAGAGCGCGTTTTTCATCGCTTATTCCTTCGCCGGTTCGGTGCGCAACGTTTTCCTGGAAGACCCCGGTCCCCCTCCGCTCGATTCCTGGATGGGCCAATCCTATGGCTATTGGGAAGGCGACACTTTCGTCGTTGAAGTCACCGGACTGGACGACCGCACCTGGCTCGACCGCGCCGGCAACTACCACAGCTATCAACTCAAGGTGACCGAGCGTTATGACATGGTCGACGAAAACGTCATCATGTATTCCGCCACCATGGAGGATCCGGAAGTCTACGAGCGGCCCTGGACCATCAGCATGCCGCTATACCGCAGGCTGGAGGAAGGCTACGAATTGCCGCAGTTCAAGTGCGTGGAATTCGTCGAGGAACTGATGTACGGACAATATCGCAGGGGCGGTGAGTTCGAGCAGCGCCTGCGCGAGGAAATGCTGCAGGAACAGCAGAATCAGCAGTGAAAGCCGGCCCCAAACCGGCGAAAGCCGCTTGGCATTCGCTCGGGCCTTTGGATAGAATGACGGGGATTGTCCTCATACAGAACTCTTGGCAACAGCAAGTAAAGAGGTAGATTCATGAAAATCAAATTGTTGGCTCTGGCAGCGGTTGCCGCGGTCGGCGTAGTGGCTATAAAGCCGACGGCTACCGCGCATCACGCTTTCTCCGCGGAATTCGACGCCAATCTGCCGGTACGGCTTGGCGGCCCCATCACCCGGGTGGAGTGGATCAATCCGCACACCTGGATTCATCTGGAGAACAACGATCCCGAGTCCACTCGCGACCCCGGCCCGTGGATGGTGGAAGGCGGTACGCCCAACACCTTGCTGCGCCGCGGAATCAACCGCAACTCCCTGGTACTCGGCACCGATATCATCGTCACCGGTTACCAGAGCAAGGATCGCCTGTGCGACCCCACTTGCCGCGCGAACGGCCGGGACATCACTTTCCCGGACGGCCGCAAGTTGTTCATGGGCAGCTCGGGCACCGGCGCTCCCCGCGACGGCTCCGACCCGACCGAGAATAACTAGCACTCGCCGGGAACAAGTCTCAAGCCCGACCGTCTGTCGAACCAGACAGGCGGTCGGGTTTTTTGCTGACTGAAACTTGCGGCAATCACCCACTCCCCCTCCGGGGGAGTCAAATTCGCATAGCGAATTTGGTGGGGGTAAGGCCCGACAGACTCATCGACCGGCGATCGGTTCGATGACGCGATCGAACTCGCCGCCGTCGCGGAAGACCGTGGACATCTGATAGAAGCCGGCGGTGTATAGCCGAACAAGAATCGTTTGCGCACTGCGATTTTCCCAGAACCAGCCGTGGAGGCCGGTGAAAGCCGCATGCATTGAACCCATCCGCCGGCCCGCGGTTCCCTGCTCGTAGATCTGCACTACCTCCTCTTCCTCTGCCGCGGCCTCGGTATGGGCGTGCATGTCGAAGTACAACTCGCCGTCCGCCAGCCAACTGAACACCAATGGCGCATCCAGGTCCATCAGGTATTTGTACTCCACTGACTGGAACGGCCCGAGTTCAAACTCGACATAGTCCTGGCGATGAACTTCGAATTGTTCTTCAAAGGGATTGGCGCCCCGGGAAAGCGCGGTCAGGCCGAACAATTCGCCGGTGCGCAACGGATCCTGACCGAATTCCGCCGGCAGGATGAAGGCGAGCAGCACGAGCACTGAAACGAAAAATGCGATGACGCTCGCAAGCATGAGGTTTTTCGGCGAAGGCGGGGAGGATTGCTGATTCACGACCGTTTTCCTAAGGCAGATAGACAAAAGCGCCAACTTGGTAGGCCGTCAGCAGAAAACCACTGCCGAGCAGCACGGTATTGGTGGCGAATGCGTTCCGCAGGTAGGAATCCCGCGTTCGCCACACGCTGAGGCCGATGTACACCAGCGAAAGCGCGAAAATCTGGCCGATTTCAACGCCGACGTTGAAACTGAGAATATTCGTCACGAGCCCATTGTCGGACAGTTCGAACTCCTGCAATTTCGTCGCCAGCCCGAGGCCGTGAAACAGGCCGAATACGAACACGGCCAGCCGGGTATTGGGTTCGAACCCTAGGCGCCTGAATCCGCCCATGTTCTCGAACGCCTTGTAGGCGACCGACAGGCCGATGACGGCATCGATGAAATAGGCGTTTACCCGCAGGTCGGCGAGCACGCCGAACAATAGCGTGATGCTGTGGCCGATGGCGAACAGGGTAACGTACTGGACGATGTGGCCGGGCCGGTAGAGGAAGAAAATCACGCCGAGCAGGAACAGCAGATGATCGTAGCCGGTGACCATGTGCTTGGCGCCTAGGTAGATGAAAGGGCCGATGGCGGGCCCGTCGATGTTCCGCACGAAGGCGGCGTCCGAGCCTTCAATGGTGTGGGCGAGCAAGGGCGCCGCCATGAACAACAACAATATCGAGGCGATCAGGGAGACAAATCGAGGAATATGCATCGCTTCAACTCGGCCTCGCCGTGAGTGATCGCGCGGCCGCATCATGCTCTCTCCCGTGCCGACAAACAGCCGCCCGCTCATTCCTCCGCCCTGAAGCGGTTGTTGATTTCGGGGTCGTAAGCCTGGTGGCAGGCGGAACAGACGCTGTAGATGTCGGCGCCGGCCTGAAACAGGTCTTCCTTGTTGCGAGTGACGGCGGCGGCCATCGCCCTGAATCCGGCCTGGGTCAGGCCCTCGGAATAAATCGTCCAGGCGTCGTTATCGAGCGCACGGCCGGGCAGCGTCAACAGGTTCCCGGATTCGGCCACCATGGCCGCGCTCGCGACCACATGCTCCCAGCCTTCGTCGGTCGTGGGATAAAGTTCGCGATAACCGTCCCGACCCTCTACCCAGCCCGCCGTGCTCCACAACCCGTCCGCCGCGGGTTCAAGCACGTACAGCATGAGTTCCTGCATGGTGAGGGTCGTGTCGAAACTCACTTCCGCGGAAACCTGGGCAGCGCCATCGTCCGCAGAGTCCGAGCAGGTCGCCAACAGCAGCCCAAGACTGCAAATCACGAGTAGCGCGCGCGGTGTCGTCGTTGTGTACATGATGATTCCCATTCCTGCCGCCAACCGCCAAAGTCTGCCGCAAATCGCCTTGTATTGCTATTCGTTTGCGGCACAGCCCGTTGGGCTCAGTACTGAACTTGGCGTGGACGATTGATCTGCTGGCGGATGAGTTCTTCTTCGAGTTGGTCGAATTGTTGCAGGGTTTCGCTGCGGACGCGGCGGTTGGAATTGGTTACGTCGAGATCGTTTTGCCAGCCGCCGAGAGTTGAACGGAATTCGAGTTCGCTGATGCGTCGTTGCAGCGACAGGCCGCTGGCGCGGCGCGATAGGCGTTCGTTGAGTTCATCAAATGCGACTGCGACGAATTCGGTGCGCTGCCGCAGCGCGTTCTCGCCGCAGACCCGCTCGACGCCCACGAGACGTTGCCGGTCGCGCTCGCTGTCGGGTCCGACCGGCGGCGGATTCTCCACATATGCATCGCGCCATTGCTTGAGTTCGGCGCAATGATCCAGATAGCCGGCGAGCACATCGCCGTCGATCGAAGTCAAAAAGCTGGCGCATTTTTCAAGTTGCAAGGAGTTCCCAGACTCCGCAAGTTGCTCGACGCAGACACGCGCCTGCTCATCCACGGCCTGCAAGATAGACTCCGCGGCGCCGATGCGCTCCTCGACAGTCATCTCCTGAGCGGCAGCGAAGCTTGAACAAAGCAAGGTCAGCACCGCGAAACAGTTCGAAACAACAGTCATCATCAAATGATTCATCGGTCTCAGCAGCCCTAGGCTATTGAGGACAGTTCGCTTGCCTGCCCAAGTTCTTTCTCAAGTGGTCTTATTCCCGAAACGTTGACCGTTTCACGCGCACGCGCCAGATCCCAAGCGCGCTGCAAGTTCATCCAGAATTCCGGCGTAGTCTCGAAGAAAGCGGCCAATCGCATTGCCGTATCCGCGCTCAGGGCGGTCTGACCCCTGACCAGGCGTTCGATCCGGGTGCGAGGCACATCCAGCTGCTTGGCGAGCGTGATCATGCTCATCTCCAAAGGCAGGAGATAGAGTTCCATGAGCACTTCGCCCGGATGGGAAGGCTGCGTGACAAGACTCATCTCAAGGTCCTCTCAATGGTAATCCACGATCTCTACTTCGCTTGGACCTTGTTCGGTCCATACAAAACACATGCGCCACTGGTCATTGATGCGTATCGAATGCTGCCCCGCACGGTCCCCGCTCAAGACTTCCAGATGGTTTCCCGGAGGAAAACGCAAGTCTTCAATTGCGACGGCGGCATCGAGAGCCGAAATCATTGCACGCGTGCGCGTGACCAGATCAGCAGGGAAGCCCTTGCCGAATCGTCCTTGAACTGCTGCCGCGGCAAGCTTTCCCCGAGTGCTGACGATCATTGCAAATATGTATCACGACATGATACGCAAAATCAAGTTCGGACAAGCAAAAGCTATTGCCTGCAAAGTTGACCTTTGAAGAGGGGCTTTCCAAAATACTCTTCCGCCCAGCTACGAGAAGCGCCGCCATGATCCGCCAGCATCTCCTGCCAGCCATTGCCGTTGTGCTTGTTTCCGCGTGTACCGAGCCCGTCGGCACCAGCGGAACGCTTGACCCTGTGGCTGCCCCGCCACCGATAGAACTTGAGGTGCTGTCGACTCAATCCTGGCTCGTCACGGGCGGTGATGCGCTTGTAGAGGTGCGGGTAACGGACGAGGAAACGAGTTTCCAGTTGGGTGAATTGCAAATCGAGTTGAACGGCGCGGGCGTGAGCGGACAATTCCGGCAGGTTGAAGACCGCACGATGCAAGCGTTGCTCGGCGGCCTGCCCGTGGGTGAAAGCGTACTGAGCGCGCGGCTGGCCGGAATCAACGAGGCTGCCAGGCTGACGATCACCAACTGGCCGATTACCGGCCCGATCATTTCCGGGCCGCATGAACAGCCCTTCTATTGCCAGACCCAGGAATTCCGCACCGTGGCGGGCGAATTGCTCGGCGAGCCGTCCGACCGGTTCTGCTCAGTCGAAACCCGGGTTGACTACGTTTATTGGAGCGAGCTTGATCAGCGCTTCAAGCCATATCAGCTCCAATTCGGTGGCCTGACGCCTTTCGATATCGCTGAAATCGAAACCCGTGGGAGGACGATTCCCTATATCGTCCGCGTCGAAACCGGTACGGTCAATCGAGCGGTATACGAGGTCGCCATGTTGCATGATCCGGCGGACGGCGAACCCGGCCCCTGGCAGCGCAGCGCCGGCTGGAACGGCAAACTGGTCTATACCCATGGCGGCGGCTGCCGCGGCGGCTGGTATCAGCAAGGCGTTCAGACCGGCGGAGTCATGCGCCAGGGCCTGTTCGAGCAGGGCTACGCGGTGGTTTCGTCATCGCTGAACGTGTTCGGCCAGAATTGCAATGACCTGCTCGCATCCGAGACCCATATCATGGTCAAGGAACGTTTCATCGAGCATTACGGCGTGCCGGTCTATACCATCGCCACCGGCGCCTCGGGCGGCTCCTACCAGTCGCACCAGACCGCCGACAACTATCCCGGCGTTTTCGACGGCATCATCGTCGGAGCGAGTTTTCCCGATGTCACGTCGGCAACCATATTCACCGTGGCCGACGCGCGTCTGTTGCACCACTACTTCGAGGCGCTCAGTCCGGGCGAGTTCAGCCAGGAGCAGCAGCAGACGGTTTCAGGATTCGGTGCCTGGGCTTCGATTCCCAATTTGAGCCGCGGCGCCGCAAGACTTGATCCCATTTTCGAACCGGGTGCGCTGCCCGAGGACCAGGGCGGCGAGGTAAGCATCGACGAATTGCGCACGGTGCTGTATCAGCCGGGCCAGGGCGGTATCCGGGCGACGGTGTACGACCATACCGTAAACGTCTACGGAGAGGATCCCGATACCGGCATCGCTTATCGTCCGCTCGACAATTTCGGTGTGCAATACGGTCTCGGAGCGTTCAATGCCGGCCTCATCACGGCGCGGCAGTTCATCGATCTCAATCGCGACATCGGCGGCTACGACCGTGACATGAACCATGTGTTCGAACGCCATCGGGCCGACCCGTTCGCGCGCCGGCGCGCCATCGAGACCGGGCGCATTCTTTCCGGCGGAGAAGGTCTGGCGGTGACCCCGGTAATCGACTACCGCAGCTATACCGATCATGCCGAGAACGGCGACATCCACATGATCGTGCATCAGTTCTCGACCCGGGAACGCATGCGCATCGCCAATGGCGCCACGGGCAACCATGTCATGCAGGTCGGCGGGCAATGGGGTTTCGAACCGGGCCAGGACGACCTGGCCGAACTGTTCAGGCTGATGGACGCCTGGATTCTCGGCATCCAGGCCGACACTTCATCGCTGACTCCACGGCAAGTCGTTTCCGCCAATCGGCCGTTCGAACTCAACGACGCCTGCTGGGATACGACCGGCCCGGAGCGGGTCAAGATCGAGGAAGAGCTCAGCTATGCAGGCGGAGGCCGCTGTGGCGACTTGTATCCCACCTATCCGACGCCGCGCCATGTGGCCGGCGCGCCGTTGGCGAACAATATCGTTTCCTGCCACTTGCGGCCAGTGAACCGGGACGACTACCGCCAGCCGCTGACGGAACGTGAATGGGCGGAACTGCAAGTGATCTTCACAGACGGCGTATGCGACTGGAGCCAGGGAGACGCCAGCGGCGCCCACCATCAGGGAACCTGGCTTTCCTTCGGTCCCTCTCCGGTCAACAGGATCAATTGAGGTCGTGGACCATCACTGAGAGGACTTTGAGATGAGCCTTGTCACTCAGCCTTCCCATCCGGGCGAAGTGCTCATGGAACTCTATCTTCTACCATTGGAGATGAGCATGATCACGCTCGCGAAGCGGCTGGATGTGCCTCGCACCCGAATTGAACGTCTGGTCAGGGGCCAGACCGCCCTGAGCGCGGATACGGCAATGCGCTTGGCCGCATTCTTCGAGACTACGCCGGAATTCTGGATGAACTTGCAGCGCGCCTGGGATCTGGCGCGTGCGCGTGAAACTGTCAATGTCTCGGGAATACGGCCACTTGAGAAAGAGTTCGGACAGGAGCGCGTCCCGCACTCAACTGCCTAGTGGTACAGATACCAATCAAGTGTTTGATGGCGACTGCTGTTTGCGCAAGCGGAACTTTTCCAGTAATTCCCGCATGGTAAACATGCCTGCAATTGTCGGGGACACTACCGCAATACCGTCATAACCATTTGAAAAATGAGCATAAATCATCCCTGAATAAACAATCGTCCAGAATATTACGATGTTACCCGACACAACCGATTCGCTGATTTTGAGAGTATCGGGATGCCTATGCTTTGATCTGAATTTTGTAACCCGGTCTGCGGAAAACAACGCGACACCCGACAGTGCCGAACAGAGAACCAGAATAAGCAATAACCGCCCCGTCGCAAGGTACGCCACATGCACCATCACCAGGACATAAGTCGGAACATACCCGACGAGCAGCCTGTCGTTGATTTCTTCGGGAGTGGACATTAGATGCTCATCGGCGAATCTGGCCGCTTCAGGGTTGTTCGACCGTGAGGCGGCACAGCGCCGTATTGTGCGTTTCGAGGTCGGCGGTCCAGATCAACCGAGCCCCGGCCCGCCACTCGATCGCGTCGTAGCCGCCTCGCGGTCTGACTTGAGCTTCACTGTGCTCCACCGCTGACGGCCATTGGGAGTCGTATCCGGGTAGGCGCCAGCCGTCCGGTTCCGGTTGTGCTTCAAATCGGCATGGACCGACGCCTGGCACGGGTTCGGCTTCGTCCGCGCAAGCGCGGTCGAGCGGCGCGTCGTGGATCACCAGACATTGCCACGCGTCGTTCGTGACCGCGATCAGATCTCCCGTGGCAAGGTCCGTAAATTGTGCAATGAGTCCGCCATCGCCCATTTGCTGGTTGCCGCGGCCGATGTATTCAAGACCGGTATCGTCCTGCTTGAAGTCCTTTGCGACGAAGTTCAATTGCAGCGGATAGTCGCCGTTGAAGGTGAAGGTCTCGGCGTTGAACGAGCGCTCCGTCGTGATCGGCGTCGAATCTTCGATGATCAGTCGATCGCCGAGGTAAAAGGCAAACCAGTTGTCGGCCCAGACTTCAGCCTGGATCGATACGGCGCCGGGGGTATCGACGACGATTACTTCGGGCGCAGTCTGGTCCGGGTTGCCGCACCCGGCCAGCAGTGCTGCCGAGATCAAGAAAGACCAGATTCTTCGCATGGTGCTACTCAAAAATGCGCACAAGAAACATACTGGGACTATACTGGATTTGGGTTATACATGCATTGATCGAATCCGGTGCCCATTGGGCCAATCAAAGCTTCTGGGGCACGTAAGAACGACCGTTCTAAAATAAATTTTATTTCCCTTTTTTTATCAACAAGATACAAGAACAAAAAAACTTGACATCCAGGGGGGGGAGGGGGGGGTAACATTAGGTCTCCGGAAGGTATTAGGGACTGTAACGGAGGAAAGGGTGACTAAGGACGGTCATGGCTTTGCTGGGAAGTTAGGCTAAGGGATGGAACTCTCGTTTACGGAACAAGTCGAGAGACATCAACGCAAAATTGGATGTAACTCATTTGGTTCTTTGACAGAAAGGAGAATTTCCATGAGAGAACTGACGAAAAACGAAGTATCACTGGTTAGTGGGGGCTGTGAGAGGATCATGGGGGCTGCAGGTGCCATCGTCGGCGGAGTTATTGTAGGAACATACGGGGCGACGATCGGATCCGTGGGCGGTGGTGTTGCGGGGACAATGATTGGTGGGCCAGCCCTCGGAACCGTTGTTGGAAGTGCAGCCGGAAGTTTCTTGGGGGGAAGATGGGGAGTGCTTACGGGAGGGGCAATTGGAGGACAAATTGGAGCCGAAGTAGGTTCAGAAAACTGCGATTAGTGCATTGTGTCTTTTGCCAACGTTACCAGTCTGCTGATCTATTCCTGGACAGCAGTCTATCTAGTTCTTATGGTACATGGAAGTACCTTAACCTCAGGATACGATTTTTATATTGACTTCATTATCGTTCCCGTTATGATTGGAATGAGTTTGGCGATTTATGAAATAATTTACATTAAGAGTCGAAAAACTTTAGTTGAAAGAATCAGACATATTGGCATTTCTGATAATGAATATACCATCTTGATTATAGGAATTATTATTTACACAATATTGCCGATCAGTATAGTTTCTTTATGTATGATGTATGCCAATAATGTGGGAAGTTATGATGGAATGAATTGGATGATTTACAGTTTTGGTGGCGTATTAGTAAAAGAAATCATTGAAAAATTATACGATAACCATCGATAGCGTTATGAAAGAGAGCTAAAATGACTGCTATTAATCAGACAAATAGAAAAGATGATTTATGTAATACGAAAAATGTACTTGCTCAAATTATCGGAGACACTTTGGGAGAACCTACAGAAAAGTCACTACAAGTTGCCGAAGAGTGGTTGAGTTTTAGAGAAAGGACGAGAAGAATTTGGATGGATGGTGAAGGTCTTACATTCGAAAAAACCAAAATTCGCGCAATGAACATAAGATTGTTGGATACTCATGCAATAAAGAACTATCTTGAATCTAGAAGATCCGGTTTGGCATTTCTTTCAATTCATATGGGAGATTATTTGCACTCAATTCTAAGGCTCATAAGTTATACAAGTCCTAGAGATGTGTTGATTCTGAGGAAAAAGGATGTAAGCCATAATGAGATGATGATGTATAACAAACTGGCAAAATTTGGTCACACGGTGTCTATCGTAGATCAGAGTTACGCCCGAGTACGGAAAGCAATTAGGTTGTTACGGACAGGTGCGGTATTGGTGGCATTGCATGATCTGTCAAGTAACTGGGGTAGAGTTGCAGTTGTCAGAGCATTTGGCCGCAAGTTGCAATGGTCATGTGGCCCAATTTCTATTGCGGTAGCTGGAAAATGTAGCGTATTGCCATTTTACTGCTTTCAAGAAGGAGGTTTAGAATACTGCCATATTATGCCTGTGAGAGATTATCAATACCGCAATAACGGTAACGAAAAAAAATTTGTTGCAGAAGAAGTAGAAAAATTTGCATCGCAGGCGGAATATTATATAAAGATGTATCCTTCCCAATGGTCTCATTGGCCATTGATTCCAAGCATGCTACAAGAGTGATACTTAGTCATGGAGAATTCGGCTAGTTTGTATCGTTCAGAAGCTATTTCCTTTGTCGGAGCAGAATCATTTGGTTCAGTCGAAATTCTGCAGCCGATTTCTTTTCGATTGATTACTGTTGGATTCCTTACAATGATGCTGGCAGGATTTGTGTTTCTTTTCGTTGGAAAGTATGCACGAACGCAAGAAGTAACTGGATTTGTAGAACCGAAAGACGGAGTAGTTCAAGTTAACGCATCCGTTTCGGGGTTAGCGCAGGAGGTGCTAGTCGAGGAAGGAAGTTTTGTTGCAATAGATCAATCTTTGGTGGTGCTCTCTGGTGGTAGAACTCTTTATGACGGTGCGGAAGAAAATATGAAGGTTTTAGAGTTAGCCTTGGCTCAAAAGAAACGAATTTTGGAAGATATAGAGCTTACCAAAAACAAACATCATCTTGATATGCAATGGGATATGAGAAATGAAGAAGGTATCATGGATGGAATTTCTCAACTCGAAGAAATAGTTGGAATACAGGAAGTTAGAACTGAAATATATTTGGAAAACTATGAAGCCTTTCTTAGCCTTAAAGATAATTCATTTGTTTCCGAGTCAGATGAAAGATCGGCCAGATCAAGATTACTGTCAGAACAGCAGACTTTGCTAAACCTGAGACAGCAACTTTCAAGTATGAATCGGGAGTTGGAGCATACAAGATACCTTATCTCTTCCCATGCTATAAATCTCAGTAGAGAGATTAGTGTGTTGGAGAATGAACTATCTGAATTGGAAAAAGAAATTATCCGCCTGCAAAGTCAATCTCTGTATGTTATCAAGGCCCCAATCTCAGGTAGAGTTACAGCGCTTACCGTCAAGAAAGGCAATCTCATCGCTGCTGGCATGCTTACAATGAATATTCTGCCCGAAAACTCCGATCTCCATGCTGTATTGATAATTCCCAGTAATGCCGTAGGGTTTCTGGAAAACGGTCAGAAAGTAATGCTCAAGTATGACAGCTTTCCCTACCAGAAATTTGGCGCACAGGAAGCGGTCATTTCGCTGGTATCTGAAGCATCGATATCGGCCAATGAACAAATTGGCTCGATAACCACGACCCAGCCCTCGTTCGTGGTTTATGCGGACCTGGGCAGTCCTAGAATTCAGGCATATGGCGAAGACCGAAGCATACAGCCAGGCATGCAGCTTTCGGCCGACATCGTACTGGAAGAACGGACTCTCATGGAATGGATACTCGAACCCTTTTACACCTTGCGGGGTAGAGTGGGTTAACGGCGGGATTCACGACAAGTGCTGAACATTCTGGGCGCCAGGAAGCTCCCCGTATTCATTCAGGCGGAAGCGGCCGAATGCGGACTCGCCTGTCTGGCGATGGTGAGTTCGTACCATGGCGGCCATTGCGATGTTTCCACTCTGCGACGCAGATTCGGAAGTTCGGCGCGGGGCGCCAATCTTCAATCGTTGATCTCCCAAGCCGACTCACTGAATCTGGCTTCAAGAGCTTTGCGAGTGGAATTGTCTGAACTGTCGCAGCTATCCCTGCCGGCTATTCTCCATTGGAATTTCAATCATTTTGTCGTTCTGAAGCGCGTCAATCGCAATTTCGCGGTCATTCACGACCCAGCCGTTGGCGAAAGAAAGTACTCCCTGCAAGAACTGAGCAACCGATTCACGGGCATCGTGCTGGAACTCACTCCCGGCATATCTTTCGAGTCCACGCCCCGGTTGAAGCAACTCAGGGTGTGGGACTTTTGGAACGATGGAAAGGGCCTCATTCCTTCCCTGGTCCAGATTTTCATACTTTCCCTTCTGATACAGATCATCGCGTTGGCTACTCCGTTGTACATGCAGGTGGTTGTCGACGATGTACTGAACGTCAATGATCGCGACTTGTTGTGGCTGCTCGCCTTCGGATTTGCCGGCTTGACGATTTTCTCGGTCGTGATGACCTACGTTCGCGGCTTGGCCGGCGTGTTTCTAACCAGTCAGTTGCGGTTCAACATGGGAAATAGCGTTCACTATCACTTGATCAGACTGCCGTTTGATTTTTTCAGTAAACGGCATATGGGAGACATCCTGTCCCGATTCGAATCCCTCACGCCTGTGCAGAATTTCATTTCCAGCAGCACGGTGGCGATCGTGATAGATGGGCTGCTGGCGATAACGACGCTGATGATGATTTTCTGGTATTCGAGAACGCTTGGCGTCATTGTTTTGGTGTTCTCTTTGGCTTATGGAATTTTTCGCAATCTCCAGTTCGGCTCTCTCAAATCGAGAAGCCTGGAAAGCATTAGCGCCAACGCCAGACTTGAAACTTATTTCATTGAGTCTCTACGATCCATACAAAGCATCAAGCTTGCCGGGAAGGAAGTTTCAAGGGAAACCTCGTGGAGAAACAAATACACCGAAAGTATCGGTCATATGGCGCGAGTCGGCAGGCTTACGGTCAGTTACCAAGCGGCAAACTCACTATTGATTGGAACCGAGTTGATACTTTTCGTATATCTTGGCGCCATCCAGGTCATGGAGGGAGTATTGACCGTGGGAATGCTTTATGCACTATTAGCGTACCGATCCAACTTTTCGAAGTCCATTTACTCCCTTATCGACCAGATGTTCGAATTCAGGATGATCGGTTTACGCCTCGACAGACTGTCGGACATCACCAATACGGATCAAGAAAAAGGTCTCCAGTCGGCGGGCTCGTTCACATTCCCGATCAGGCGGAAGATCGAACTGAAAAACGTTTCGTTCTTTTATGATCTGGATTCAATCCCGGTACTTGAAAACTTGGCACTCGGCTTTCCAGCCGACGGTTTCACGGCGATCATCGGGCCGTCCGGCATCGGAAAATCGACCTTGCTGAAGATATTGCTGGGACTGCACCCGCCTACTGCGGGAAAGTTGCTGGCCGACGGGATGCCAATGGAAGGAGGCGCGATTCACAGTTATCGAAAAAGCATCGCCGCGGTAACGCAGGACGATTCGCTCCTATCTGGATCGTTGCTTGAGAACATCACTTTCTTCGACCTTGCGCCGGAGATGGACAAGGTGATCGCAGCAGCCGAAAACGCGGAGATACATGGAGATATAGCCAGATTGCCCATGCAATACGAGAGTCTGATCGGAGATATGGGAACCGCTTTGTCTCAGGGGCAACAGCAACGTGTCTTGATTGCCCGCGCATTGTACAGCGATCCCGAACTCTTGCTTCTCGACGAAGGCACGGCGTTTCTCGATGCTGAAACCGAGGAGAAGATTTTCGCCAACATCAAGAAGCTTGGGACAGGATGCGTTTTCGTTACGCACAACACAACCTTGCTTCGGCACGCCGATCAAGTGGTTTATTGGGGAGCCGATGGCAAGATTTCGGTTTCGACAGAACCCGATCTATTGATCGGGTAAAGAAAATACATAGATCGCGTTGCCCCAGCGCGGGTAGGTGATCTCCGTTGCGATGACGCCGGGCACGGTGCGCGGGCTGGTGCCGCCGAGCGCCGTGGTCACCGCGATATATTGCTTGCCGTCGATGGCGAAGGAAACCGGGTGGCCCTGCACCGAAGTGCCGAGGCGGGTCTGCCAGAGAATTTCGCCGGTGTTGACGTCAAAGGCGGTGAAGCGCCGGTCGAGATCGCCGACGAAAACGAGGTCGCCCGCGGTCGAAATCGTGCCCGTATGCAGCGAAGCGCGTTGCTCGTGGGCCCAGACTTCTTCGAGCGTATCGGCGTGATACGCGCCGACCTTGCCGAGATTGCCGTCGGTGCCGGGCATCTCGAAAAACTTTCGGCTTGCCGCCAGTCCGCCGCCGCCTTGCACCAGCGCGACTTCGCGCGCGGCGTTTTCGAGGCAGGTCTGGCTCAAGGGCGCGACGATCAGTCCCGATGGGGGGTGATAGGTCATTGAATGCCAGTCCTTGCCGCCGGCGCTGCTCGGGCAGGCCGAAGTCCATTCGTCGAGTTGGGCGTTCTGGATGTCCTCCCGATAGGTCACCGCGCCGGTTTCGGGATCGATATGGGTGAAGGTGTTCTGGAAAACCGTTTCCGTAAATCCCCTGAACTCGCCGTTGACACGGTCGTTCTTCCAGAGGATGCCGTGCTTGCCGATGGAGTAGACGAGTTTCTCCTCGCCGCGATCGATCAGCACCCGCTCGAATACCTCGTCGAGATCGAGCGCTTCCGCGGGCACATGCTGGAAATACCAGTCGAGTTCGCCGGAATCCACGTTCACTGCAATCGTGGCGTTGGTATACAGGCCGACATCGTTGATCGTCATGTGGCGGCTGACGGGCACCCAGGGTTTCTGCTGGGCGGTGCCCCAATAGGTGAGCCGCAATTCCGGATCGTAACTGCCCGTGATCCAGGTCTCGCCGCCGGCGCGGAACAGGTCGTCGAGGCCGCCCCAGGTATCGCCGCCGGGCTGGCCGGCCTCGGCGATGGTTTCGAACTGCCAGAGCAATTCGCCGTCGTCGGCGTCATAGGCGCTGACGAAGCAGTCTTCGGGGATGTAGCGGGCGCAACCTGCCAGCCCCGAAATCACCATGCCGTCGGCGACGATGGGTCCGCTTGAATTGGCGAAACCCTTGCTGTTGTCGGCAATGACCGTTTCCCAGACCTGTTCGCCGGTGCGCGCGTCGAGCGCCACCAGCCGCGCATCGGTGGTGGCCTGGATGATCTTGTCCTCGTAAATGGCGATATTGCGCATGTCCTGGCGATTGGCAGGTCCGGTCCAATGCTCCCAGATCAGCTCCCCGGTCTTGCCGTCGAGCGCCTGGATCACATTGCCCGGATTGATCAAGTAGATGATGCCGCCATAGACCAGCGGCGCCGGCTCGGAGTCGCCTTCGTGCATGTTCCAGACCCATTCCAGACGCAAATTGGCGACGTTTTCGGTGTTGATCTCATCGAGCGGGCTGTAACTGTGGCCGAAGAAATTGCGTCGATGCATGGGCCAATCGGTCGGATCGGGATCGCGCAGCATTTCCGCGGTGAGCGGCGTGAAAGGCACGAAATCCTCGGTATTGCCGGCCACGGTCAGACCCTGGGGAGCAGGCGGCTCCGGGGGCCGGCGCAAGGCCACGATGCGGGAAATGTTCTCTGCGATGACGAAGTCGCTTGCGTCGGTCAGCGCATCGCTGACGCTGTCGACGCCGTTCATCGCCAGCATGTGGGCGACGACGTTGAGGTAATCCTCGTCGGTCATGTTGCCGGCGCCGCCCGGCGGCATGTTGGACTGGATATTGCCGAGCAGCAGCGCCGGAGTCTGCGTGCCCCAGCGCTGGATGAAAGACTGCCCGATCAGCAAGGGGCCGAGTATCGTGCCTTCGAGTTCGGCGCCATGGCAGGCGGCGCAGTTAGCCGCATAGGAAACGGCGCCGGCTTCGGCCTGGGCGGTGAAAGTCGCCTCTGGCCCGGCGGCTGGTTCCGGAGCGCCGTCCCGGGGCGCGCAGGCCATGAGCGAAACCATCGCCCCGGCGAGCAGAGCGATTGTTCGCGCGAATGCGATGCTTGCTTGGGACGTTGCTTGAAGTTGCCGCGGCATTTTCGATTTCTCCCGGTCATTGACCTGTCGTTTGCGGGTAATCGCCATGCTTGCCCGCACCCGCTCGCGTGGCGCAGCCCTTATTCTTCCAGTCGATCTTATTCCCGCGGAAAGATCCAGCCGCGCAATTCGCCGGGAGGATTGCCTTCGCTATGGATTTGCACGTAGAGCGAATTGGCGCGCAAGGCTTCGACCTGCTCGCCGGTCAATTCGACCTCGCCACTGATCTCGCCGCCGGTTGCCGCGCTCACCACGAGTTGATGCACTGCCGGGCCGGGCTGGGCCGGCGGCCCGTTATGCAGATGCGCCACAGTGGCGACCGTGCTCATGCCCTCGAAAGTGCCGTTTATCGTCAGCGTATTGCCTTCCAGCGTCAGAAAGACTTCGCCTTCGCCCGTAATGCTGTCCACCGTCTGCGGCGTCGTCGGCATGGGCGACAACCGGGCGCGATAGTTCTCGGCCTGCGCCCAGACCGGCAACGGAGCGGCAAGCAGGGCCGCCAACAGAATCCGCGCAATGCTGCGAGCCGGCATCTTCATTTCCTCCAGGCCAAAAAACAGGCCCGATGTTAGACCACCCCACGGCAAACGTACAGAAACCATGAAATTGCCGCAGGGGAACACCGACAGGAAACTTTTTTGTTCCAAAACTTGGCGTTTCCGCCAAAACCCACCACCTTTTTGGTCAATCGAGAGAGGCGGCGCGGTCGGCCCCCGAACTCTTTTCGGTGGCGGTCGTTCGTGGTTACACTCCAATGCCGACCAGAACCAAAGGCATCGGTGGATGCCCTCGCGGTCGGGTCTTCAAGACGCGCATCGCGCTTTCCCAGTCTCCAACGCCGCTTGACATTTCCCGCTGGAGACTGTGCATCGCCATAATCTCCACGCCGACATTGATTATCTGTTCCTCATAGAATGCAAGAAACTTAACGAAGTCGTAGGCGATGAATGCGTACTTGCCGAACTGGACTTCAACACCGACCCGATCCTTTACGAAATCTACCTCCCGCTTTGATTGCCCGCTTCTCGGGTCGCTATCCAGCAGCATGTCGGAACTCTCGACCAATTTCTCCCATCCATCAGCGTGTAGACTGTCTTCAATCACCTTGTTCATGTCCTTTGGGCTGTACAGCATGACACTCTCTCGCCCTTTCTCGCGTGACTTCTTCGTCTTTACGTCAACGGGGTCAACGGCGGCAATCGCTCGTTCTATGTCGCCCCATGCGGTTTGGTGATGGGATTCGAGCACTTCGGCCCCGCCCATGTGACTATACCGCTCGATGATTCTCACGGGCCATGTCCGCCGTTCGGTAGATTCGGGTCGTAGATTGGCTTGTTCATTGGCCGGGTCTTGAGTGTCCCGGCCTGTAATTCATCGATGCGTTTCTGCGCGATTTCGACATATTCGCTGGAAGTATCGCAACCGTAACCGGCACGTCCGTGCATAAGCGCGGCAATGACCGTGCTCCCCACTCCCATATACGGATCGAACACGCTGTCTTCCTCGTCCGTCATCGACAGAACCAGGCGCTCCACGAGCTCAACGGGGAATTGGCAAGGATGTGTCGTTTTTTCAGGATGGTTGCTTTTTACGTTGGGAAATTCCCAGACGTCGCTGGGATTCTTCCCTTTGGGGTTGCAGGATAGCTCTCCCGCCTTTGGTCCCTTGTAGTACTTCTTGCTTGGATATTTGGACGGTACGCGGATGGGATCCAGTCGCCAAGTATAGTCATCGTCCTTGGTCCACCAGTTGATGGTCTCATATCGTCCCGAAAGCCTTTTCGTGCAGTGCAGGCCGTGGCCGAAGTGCCAGATGATTCTGTTTCTGAGTTTCAGCCCCAGCCTCGCGAAGATGGGGTACAGAATCGTGTCCAATGGAATGATCTCCCCGTTCTCCACGTAGTTCCCGACTTGCCAGCAGATCGAACCGTGCTGGTCCAGCAAGCGGACGCACTCGGTGATCACCGTGTCCTGGTCCGCTACGTACCTGTCGAGCGACGAGCGCGATTCGTAGGCTTTCCCGAGGTTGTACGGCGGAGACGTGACAATCAGCTTGAATTTGGCGTCTGGCATATCCGCCATAAACTCAAGGTTGTCGCGGCATGCGACAACGAAATCGCCGCTTGCAAACATGTCAAATGCCATGGTGCTCGGAGTCCTCCCTGTGGAGCCATGTATAGGAAATCGACCGGTTGTCGCGAGTATATAGCAACCCAGGAAATCCAGCGTAGAATTTGGTGAAAATACTCAAGCGCACTCGGACCTGCTCCGACCGTGCCCGAGAGTCACCATGGGATATCCTCGTCGTATACTTCGGCTTCGACGGTGCCCGTCGGCGGCGGGTTGCCCAGATCGATAATGGTGCCTCTCCTGGCGTCATGCAACGCCACAATCAAGTCATCCCAAATCTGATCCGCTTTGGCTTGAAGCCTTTCGCGCTCCTCAAGTGGCAGTTCGGTAAATACGAGATCCTCGTCGTTCGTGAGAATGCCAAACTCATCCCTGGGCTTCTCGCCTGTCTTGTCGAGCGGCAGGTTTGCAATGAGACGCCCAACCTGATGCCTGCGCACAACCTCGTCGCCTTCCGCGATAATTAGATACATTGCCCACCCCCTTGTTCCAATCCCGACCAAGGGCTATTGGTTGTCAGGCCTCGGCCTCTCAAAATGCCCGATCAGGATGGTAACTGAGGCTAGTGCCACGGCTCGAATTTTTCGGAAATTTACATATTTTCCAGAGGGAATCGCTCGGTATCCATGTTCATTTCGAATCGGCCTTGCTCCGCCCGCGGATGGAGAGGCCGTCGCGGAAGCGGGCGGAATCTTCCGTGCCGGGGATTCGGCGGGTAGGCATCGCCGGGGCGGGAGCGATGCCGAGAACAACGTGCCAATAGGCCCAGGAACGTGGATCGAAGACTCCGGGATGAGCGTTTCGCAGGGCATTCCGCAGTGTGTCGTCGTCGTAGTGCTTGCGAATCGACAACACATCCGATACGTCACCGAAGGTCATCGCATGGTTCAAAAAGAAAACTTCGTCGCCAAGCGTATCTTCGGCGGATTTGAACCAGACTACTTTTTTAGCCACCGCCATCAATTCCGGATTTGAACTCATATTCTCAATCTTCCGAAATCGGTGCTAGTCGGTCGCGCGGCGCAAAGCTCGGTAAATTATCCAAGTCCACCGCCGCAACGGCAGCGGCAAGGTTGTGGCGAACTTCATTCGGCACCTTGTCCAAGTCTCCTTCTTCGAAATAGGTAAGCGCCTTAAGCGTCAGCAAAGGATTGAAATCGGCTCCGTAAACGGAATTGGCCGCTCCCAATGCGGTGTCGAGCGAGACCGCCGCTTGCAGCAAGGCATTCAAGTCCAGATAGTCTTTAGCGCTTGGGCGGGCCTGAACGACGGCCGCCTTGGTTGCGGCCAAGTCAAGCAGCGAAGCTACGAAAATGCCCGGTCCATCTGCTCTATCGGGGTCTTGGATGCTACGTATTTTCAGACCGCCGAAAAATGAAACCAATACTTCGCCTCCCAAGTCGAGGGCG
Source organism: Pseudomonadales bacterium (assembly GCA_963664805.2). GTDB lineage: Bacteria > Pseudomonadota > Gammaproteobacteria > Pseudomonadales > Pseudohongiellaceae > UBA9145. The sequence continues at coordinate 3,006,188 of OY761612.1, forward strand.
CAAGTTAAAGTGTTCGCCGATTTTTGCAGTGGCCTTCCCGGACCCAAGTAGCTGACGCGCTGCCGCAACTCATCGGGATCGAAGTCGCTTTGGGAAAAAAAATCGAAATCGACAGATTGGCGGTGTCCGAGTCTAAGTGCGAGCGCTGTTCCGCCGTAAAGCACAAAATCCCGCGGGGTGGATTCAAGCATTTCCCACAGAATTTTCTGCGGAGGCGGGAGTATGTCGAGATTGAAAGTAGCCACGTTATTGCGCGGACACCCGTTGCGACAGTTGTGGAGCGTTCATTTTACCGCGTTATGATCTGCATCGATAAACATTGCGCCTTGATTTTCACTGTCGGGCGTAGCGGAGCGGCCGACCGTTCAGTCAGCGGTTATCGGCGCCAGCCATTTGTACATGACCAGGGCGTCTATGTAGCCGAGCGTGGGATGATTGAACGCCCTGGGCAGGTGGCCGACTTCTTGGAATCCGAGGCTTGCCCACAATCGGACGGCGCCTTTGTTGCTGGCGGCGACGAAATTGAATTGCATGGCTTTGTAGCCGAATTCGAGCGCGACTTGCTCCGAGTGTCGGCACATGGCGGTGGCGAGTCCCTGGCCGCGGGCGGCCGGGGCGACCATGTAGCCGCAATTGCAGACGTGCGCGCCGGGTCCGTCGAAGTTGGATTTCAGATAGTAGGTGCCGAGCACCTTGCCGTCCCGTTCGGCGACGAAGGTCTTGCGCGGCAGTTCCATCCACAGCCGCCGGGCTTGCTCTTCGGTGGTGTCGGGATCGAATCCGTAGGTGTCGCCGGCGGCCACGATGGTCCTGAAGATCGGCCAGATACGCTCGAAATCCCGTTCGCTCGCTTCGCGGATAACCATAGATTCCGCATATTCCCGTTCGGAAATCTCGTTCATTGCTACTATCGCAGTCCAGCCTTGGGCCTAGAAATTCAGCCGCTTAAAGATTGCATCGGGCAGGAATCGCACGATTTCCATGATGAAATACCAATAGCCCGGTACGTAGACCGTGTGTTTCTTGCGGGTCACGGCGCGGACGATGCCGCCGGCCACTCGCTCGGGCGAAGAGAATAACGGATTTTTTTGCAGATGCGCCGTCATGGGAGAGTCCACAAGGCCCGGGCGGATGTCGATGACGTGTACGCCGGCGCCATGAAGCTTTCCGCGCAACCCTTGCAGAAACGCCGAAACCAGCGCCTTGGCCGAGCCGTAGACGTAGTTCGACGGCCGCCCGCGGTCGCCGGCGACCGAGGTGATTACAGCGAGTGTGCCGTGCGCCTGTTCGCGCATTCGCGGCGCCAATTCGGTCAACAGTGACACTGCGCTCAGTCCGTTTACGTTGAGCGCCTCAAGCATGGCTTCCGCGTCCCGCTCGCAACGCGCCTGGTCGGGCAGCGTGCCGTGAGCGATCAGGACGAGATCGACGGATTGCAGCCATTCAAACGCGGTTTCGATTATCACCGGATGATCTTCGAGCCTGACCAGGTCGGCTTGCGCCGTCTCGACCGCGCCGGCGCCGGAATCGGTCAGCCGCCGATACAGCGCCGCCAGCTTCTCCCCGTTGCGGGCGACGAGGTAAAAGCGATTTTCGGCGGCGGCGTATCGCATGGCCACCGCCTGCGCGATCGCGGATGTCGCTCCAAGAATAAGAATGTTCATGTCCCTGGTCCCGTCAGGCCGATGCGGTCGGATTGCGCCGAGCGGAACCGCATGCCCGGGTCGACCTGTTGCTTGATCGCGAGAAATCGCTCCCATTCCGGATAACCGGCCTTGAACACAGTCTCGCTCATGCGCGCGTCCTTCGCCAGATAGATTCGCCCGCCATGGTCGAGCACGATGGCGTCGAGTTGGTCGAGCAAAGGGAACAGCGATGCTTCGCGCACGAAGTCCAGCGCCAGAGTGTAACCGCCGGCGGGGAAGGAGAGCAGGTTGCCGTTGGCGGGCCCCATCTTCTTCAATACCGAGAGAAAGGAACCCTTGCCGGCGCCGCTTACGCGCTGCAGCACGGTTGCGATGCCGTCGCGGCCAGCCTCGGCGGGCAACACGAACTGGTATTGCAGAAAGCCTGCGGGCCCATACAGGCGGTTCCAGTCGCGGATGCGGTCGAGCGGGAAAAAATACGTTTCGTGGTCCAGGCGATTTCTGCCGGCGCGAAAGTTCTGCCAGCGGAAATATGCCGTATTGAACAGCGAAAGGCTGTGGCGATTGAGCAACTTTCCGGGGGCCGTGAACGGAACCCGCAAACCCAGGCGGCCGCGATTGCGCAATTCGCCGCCGACCTCGTGTTCGGCGAGATGGACTATACCGCGCCCCATGCGTGGCCCGCGCGCGAGGCAGTCGAGCCAGGCAACCGAGTAACGCGCCTGCTCATGTGCTTCGAGCAATTCGAAGCACTCGTCGAGTCCGGCGGCGGACTGCGAACGGGCGATCATCATGGAGCTCGTGATCGGAACGAGTTGCAACTCGGCTTCGAGAATGATTCCGGTCAGGCCCATGCCGCCGCAGGTGGCCCGGAACAGTTCAGGGTTGTGGGACGGGCTGCAGCGCACGATTTCGCCATCGGCCAGCATCAGGGACAATTCGCGCACATGCTCGCAGAAACTGCCGTCTCGATGATGGTTCTTGCCGTGGATGTCCGCCGCGACCGCACCGCCGATGCTGACCATGGCGGCGCCCGGTAAAACCGGCAGGAACCAGCCACTGGGCACGATTTCCCGCAGGATTTCGCGCAAGCTCAGACCGGCGGCGCACCGCAAGATCCCGGTGGCGGAGTCGAGTTCGCAAACATGGCGCAGACCGAGACCGTTGATGACTTCTCCGGCCAGCGCGCTGTCTCCGTAACTCAGCCCGCTGCCGCGCGCGATGCAAGCGCCCGGCGAATCGCCTTCGATCACGGCGCGCAAACCGTCCACATCAGCGGGTTCGTGCTGCCGCGCCTCGACTCTGGGATAACGCCCCCAGCCGTGGATCAGCATCTCGCCCTGTTCCAAGTCATGCAGCACACCTTTACTGACTACTCTGGCAAGCTTTCCCGACGCGGTTATAATTGCCGGCCCCAAAATTAGCGCAAGCGCAGGGAAGAACCAAGCCGAGCACGCCCAAACTGCGACTCGATCAAAGGCTGCTCGAAATCCCTGAATGGTCTTCCGGAGACAAACGATGGAAAAGCTGCTGGACTTCGCCTGCGAACTTGCCCGTGAAGCCGGTCGCCTGATCGTCGAAGAACAACATCAGGCAGGTTCGGGCCGGGAGTTCAAGCAGGGCAGGGAACTCGTCACCCAGGCCGACCTGAAAGCGGACCGCCTGATCTGCGAGCGTATCGGTCGCGAGTTTCCAGAACACCTGATTCTTTCGGAAGAATCCTCACCCGATCTGGCCAAACCGCATCTGCTGCCGCAACCGGTCTGGATCGTCGATCCCATCGACGGCACCGTAAATTTCGCCCACGGCCACAGCCAATCAGCTGTCTCCATAGCCTGGGCGAAAGACGGCCACATCGAACTCGGCGCGGTCTACAACCCTTTCACCGACGAAATGTTCAGCGCGCTTCGCGGCCACGGCGCAAGCCTGAACGGCAATCCAATCAGCGTCAGCAACGAGCGCGAACTCTCACGAGCCCTGATCGCCACCGGCTTCCCCTACCAGAAGACAGGTCTCAAGCCACTGATACAACGCCTCGACGCTGTATTGCACAACTGCGCCGACATCCGCCGCCTGGGCTCGGCAGCTCTCGACATCTGCTGGCTGGCTTGCGGTCGCCTCGACGGTTTCTACGAAACCCTCAGCCTGTGGGACTTCGCGGCGGCCGGCCTGATCGCGAGAGAAGCCGGCGCGACCTACGGACATTTCTCCGAACTGCCGCAAGATGCGCACCCGGAATTCCACAACGAGGACATCCTCATAGCCACGCCGACCCTGTTCGAGCCTCTCAATAGAGTACTGAGCGAGGCCTAAGTATTCTCTGAAAAATTCCTTCCATGGAATTTTTCATTATCGCAAAACAAAAGCGCGGTTTTGTTTAGCTGACGAATTCAATGGCTTACGCCATCGAATTTGGCGGCACATCCTTGTGCCGCAGGGAAGCTCTGACTTAATCAGAGCTTCCCTGATTCTTCGCCGCGAGAATTTCCTCTTCCACTTCCCGCAATCGATCTTTTCCGAAGAACATCTCGTCGTTTACGAAAAACGTCGGCGCCCCGAAACATCCCCGCTCGACGGAAGCGTTGGAATTCTCGATCAGCACCATCTTGACTTCCGGATCTTGGGAACCCGCAATGATGTCCTGCGCCGGCAGTCCCGCATCGCTCAAAGCCCCGGCGATCACCTCCGGGTCCGACAGGTTCAGTCCCTGCTCCCACATACAGGAAAACATCGCACCGACATAGCGCTCGAAGTAGTCCTGGCCCTTCGCGAAAACAGCCCCCCGCATCAGATGCAGCGTATTCACCGGGAAATGCGGATTCATCCGGAAATCGGTGATGCCATGCTTGCGCACGAACCGCTCGGTCTCAAGAGCGTTGTATTCCGACTTGTTGCGGACGCCGGCGAACTGCTCCATCGGCGAGCGGTTGTTCGTGACCTTGAAAACCCCGCCCAGCAGAATTGGGAAATAATCGAATGTCTCGCCCGTGCGTTCTTCGATTTCAGGTATGACCTTGTGCGAGTAATAGCAATTGGGACTGGCGAAATCGAAATGGTATTCCAGTTTCATCTTGTGCTCCGACTGCAAACAAACCGGATCAGTCGGCCGGCTTGACGAACTTCAGCGTCATGCGGTCGCTTTCGCCGATCGCCGTGTACATTTCCCGGTCCACGTCGCCCAGCCGGTACGAAGGCGGAAGCGTCCACACGCCTTCGGGATGAACCGTCGGATCCTTCGGATTGGCGTTGATCTCGGAAGACTCGACGAACTCGAATCCGGCCGCCGCGGCGATTTCCTTGACGTAGGCTTCGGTGACGTAGCCGGAAGTTTCCATGACGTCCATGCCGGCGTCGGGCAGAGCGCGATGTTCCACGACGCCCAGAATGCCGCCCGGCTTCAGCGCCGCGTAGAAAGCTTCGAAAAACTCGTGTTCCAGTCCGGCCATGATCCAGTTGTGGACATTGCGGAAAGTCATTGCCAAGTCGGCGCTTTCCGGCGGGGCGATCGCGGTTTCATGGGGAGGGAGCAGGTGGCGAATCGTTACATGGCTGTACAGTTCCGGATTCGCAACCATCTTGTCCTCGAAGGCGGCGAGGTTCCGCACCTGGAAACCGGCAGTGGAATTCGGCGAGAAATGGGCGGCGTAGAATCTGCCTTCGTCACGCAGGTAGGGTGCGATGATTTCGGTATACCAACCGCCCGCGGGGTGAATCTCGATGACGGTCAGATCCGGGCGCAGGTCGAAGAACGCAAGGGTCTCGGCGGGATTGCGAAATTCGTTGCGGGCTACGTTCGCCTCGCTGCGGTGATCGCCGACCATCAACTCCTCCAGCGTGAATTGCGCCTGTGCGGTCAAGGTAAAGCCGAGCAGGCACGCGGGAAGCAATAACCAGAAAAGACGTTTCAGCATCTGTAAATCCTCAATCGATGGCTTGGAAAATTCAAGCCGCGATTCTGCCATGAACCGCGGAGCCAGACCAGATGTCAAGCCGCACCCGCGCAGCATGTGTGGGGCCCGGTCGGCGAAGCCGACAAAAAGCATCGCTTTTTCAGGAGCGGGGCCAAGCGTTTATGAAGCGCGGCTTCCCGCGCGGGCCGGGCGGCACCAAGCTGTGCCCGGCGGCTGGACGAACGGCTTGCCAGGGATGGCTTGCACGACCCTGTTAAACACTTGCGCAACATGGACAGCCAGCCGAGCCGCTCAGCATTACGGCCTCGGCGGTCCTCGCGTTTTCTTCGGCGGTCCTGCGCGCGACGCCGGCGCCGGCCACCGCCGCGGGCGCGGCTTCGGGTCGGACCGCGACCTCCCGGCCGAACCAGCCGGTGTAGACCTGCAAGCGGTGGTTGCCGATATCGCTGCGCACGACGATGCTGTTGGCGTCGACCGCTTCGACTTCGAGCGTGGCGCCGTCCTGCAACACCGCGGCCTGGGAGGAATCGGGCAAATTGGTGATGCGGAAACTCGTCGCCTCGCCGCGTCGCGAAGGATCGGCGGCATAGGTGGAGACGAAAAGAACGCCGCTCTCCCTGTCATTCCAGGCTTGGGAGACGCCGAGATTCGGGAAGTCCACGCCTTCTACGGTAGGCGCGTCGTACTTGTCCAGATGATTCGCCTGGAAGGCGGTGATCCAGTCGCCTTCGCCGATCTCGTTGACCATCATCTGGGCGCTTTGCTGACCCCGGGGCCAAGGCTCTCCGAGATTGAACCACCAGCCGAAGCGGTCCATTTCCTCGCCGAACCAGCGCGGCTCGAACTGCCTTTCCGCCGCCGCCGTGAGTCGTTCGACCACGGTGTTGTCGCCGAGCGCCCTGGCGATGGTCAGGCCGGAACTGTTCGACTCAATCTCGCGGCGCGGGTCGCGCCAGCCGAGTGTCTCGACCATGGCTTCGTAAATCTGCGTCGCCAGTTCGGGCGACTGCGGCAACAGGTGGAAGGCGACGCCGGCGCCGGGGCCGGCCGTCGAGGGCGCGTTGACCTTGAAGTTCTCGAGCGGGTCGTAATACGTCGTCATCCATTCGATCTCGTTGCGCTCGTTGATGCCCATGTAGTTGTCGCGGCAGTACTCGACCCAGTTCTCGAACACGCCGTGGGCGGGGCGCCCGCCGAGCCGGTCGGAAAGATACATGCCCAGCCCGGCGGCGGAATTGCAATACGGCCAGATCTTGGTGTTCTCGCAATGCGGGCCTTCCGGCTGGTCGGTGTATTGCCGGCGCAGGTAATCGACGATGCGCGGCTGGGTCCATTCGAAGTGTTCGTTCTCGTAGCCCGCTACCAGCCAGGGCCGCTCCCACTTGTCGTCGCCCGAAACGTACTTGTAGATGCTCAGCACGAGATTCAGCCAGCCGCGGAAAAACAGGTTGCCGGTGGCGCCGATGGGATCCGGTTCGAGCCCCCAGGGCTCGACGCCGTTGGCGGTCCAGCCTGGCGCGTCGTAGTTGCCGTGCACGCGTTCGGGCCATTGCCGCAGCCAGAAATCCGGGTAGTTTTGCCGGTCGGGGCTCGGGCCGATAAAGGTGTTCCAGTCGATGGCCGCCCAGAAGGTGGTGTGCCGGGTCGCCAGTTCGTCCATGATCCGCGTGTATACCTCGCGCCAGGCCGGGGTCTGGTCGGCCATCAACAGCATCGCATAGCTGGAACTCGACAGGTCGAAGCGCGGATAGCTCAGCATCGGCGGCGCGGTGTACTGGTCCCACCAGGGATGCGGCTCTTCGCCGCCATGGCTCCAGTCGTCGGGTGTGGTCGCCTTTTGCCACAGAAAACGCAGCCAGCCCCGGGTGCGCTCGTTGTGTTCGGGATGCAGCGTTGGGAATTGGCTGTGGGTCGCCAAGGTCGGTCGCGCCCCGCTCTCGCAACCGGCGAGAATCGATGCGCCGGCCAGTGCGGCCGAGCCTTTCAGGAAGTTTCTTCTCGAAGCGGGATTTTGCGGCGGCATGACGGTTCCCCGGTTCCTTTTCCTGTCCGGCAAGCTACAACAATGCGGTTCGTGCCGCAATGGCGCCCGGAGACGGTCAGCAACTCCCATTATGGCGATTAGTCGAAGGCTGCAAACCCCCAACCGAATCCGCTCCGCGGATTCGACTCCCCCTGAGGGGGAGTGTTCAACGTCTGCTCAGTGCCGGGGAACAAAATACTCTCCCTCGGGGAGAGTCAAAACCGCGCGGCGGTTTTGGTGAGGGCACACTTGCGCCCGCGCCCGGCCAAAATGAGAATTGCCGGGAAAGGGTGCTACACTGGCGCCGCAATGACGGAAAGCAAGCAGAACTCCGACCTTGAACAGCGGCTGCGCGCCGCCGAGGCCGCGAAAGAAGGCCGTTACGACAAGCGCACCGAACATCTCGACGAGACCGGCCGCGCGATCTTCATCAACCGGCTGATCCTCGAAGACTCTCCTTATCTGTTGCAGCACGCCCATAACCCGGTGAACTGGTACGCCTGGGGCGAGTTGCCTTTCGAAGTCGCGAAAGCGGAAAACAAGCCGGTGTTTCTTTCCATCGGCTATTCGACCTGCCATTGGTGCCATGTCATGGAAGTCGAAAGCTTCGACAACGTCGAAGTCGCGAAAGTGCTGAACCGGCATTTCATTTCCGTGAAGATGGACCGGGAGCAATATCCGGACGTCGACGAGGTCTACATGACCGGGGTGCAATGCCTGAGCGGGCATGGCGGCTGGCCGATGTCGAATTTCCTGCTGGCCGATGGGCGGCCTTTCTTCGGCGCGACCTATTTTCCGCCCGGCCAGTTCATCGCCTTGCTCGAGCAGGTCCATGGCGTCTTCACCGATCGCTACGACGAGATCGAACGCAGCGCCGCCAGCCTGCATCGTTCGATCCAGCTCATTCTCGCCGAACGGAAGACGCCGTTGCCGCTGGCGGAGGAATTGCCGGAAAAGACCTTGCAGGCGCTCTACCAGCGCGAGGACGAAGAACTCGGCGGCCTCGCCGGCGCCCCCAAATTCCCCCAGGAACCCCTGCTGTTGCTGGCGCTGGACCAGGCGCGGCGCGCGGGTGACCGGCGCGCGTACCGTTTCGCCGAACGCAGCCTGCGGCATATGGCCATGGGCGGCATCTACGACCACGTGGGCGGGGGATTTCATCGCTATAGCGTCGACGCGCAATGGCTGGTGCCGCATTTCGAGAAAATGCTCTACAACCAGTCCCAGCTCGCGCCGGCCTACCTGCAAGCCTGGCGAATCGACGGCAGTCCTTTCTTCCGGCGCGTGGTCGAACAGACGCTGGATTACGTCGTGCGGGAAATGCAATTGCCCGAAGGCGGATTCTGCTCGGCGACCGACGCCGACAGCGAAGGCAGCGAAGGCGTGTTCTTCGTCTGGCGCATGGAAGAACTTGAGGAATTGCTCGATGAACAGGAACTTGAGCTGCTGATCCGCCGTTACGGAGTCAGCACGGCGGGCAATTTCGAAGGCGCCAATATTCTGCATTTGCGTGAGTCGTTCCCTGCGGGCGAAACCGGCGCGGCTTTGGACGACATCCTGCTGCGTTTGCGTACGATACGCGCAAAACGCGAACCGCCCTTGCGCGACGACAAGGTAATCGCGGGCTGGGCCGGCGCCATGATTTCGGCTCTCTGCCAGGCCGCCTGGACGTTTGATCGCCTGGATTGGCTCGACGCCGCGGAGCGGGCCGCGAATCATCTTTGCCGAAGCAATATCGATGCCGATGGCGGCTTGCGGCGCATCTGGCTGCATGGCTCGACTTCCATCGACGGGCAACTCGAGGACTATGCGAATCTGGCCCTGGCCTTGCTGCAACTTTCCGACGTCACCGGCAAGCGGGATTATCTGCTTCAGGCCTCGGAGTTGATGAAACAGGCGCTCGCGCGATTCTTCGATGAGGAGCAGAACGGCTTCTATCTCGCGCCGCGCGACTCGCCCGGGCCGCAATTGATCCGCTCGCGCAACGCCAGCGACGGCGCCCAGATTTCGCCGGTTGCGGCGGCGCTCGAATGCCTGATCGGCCTCAACCGCCGCGCGGCCCTGCTGCCGGCATCGGACGCCGCGGAATTCGGCGCCGAGCGTATTTCCGCCTGTATTCGCGAACTCGCCGCGGCGATAAACGCCAATCCCGTGGGACACCCATCCTTGCTGCGGGTGATCCGGACCTGGCAATCGGGCGAGGTCGAACCGATGCAGACCGCAGGGGAAGGCCGCGCGCGAGTGCTGGCGCGCAGGTCGGTCGAAAACAGCGATCACGAAGCCGTGATCCGCCTGCTGATCGCCCCCGGCTGGCATGTCACCGCGCCGAACCGGGCAGACGGCGATTTCGTGCCTTTGTCCTTGTCGCTCGATGACGGCGAGGCGAATTGGCGTCTCGGCGAAATGCGATGTTACGGAGACCGTGGGCGGCTCGCCACGCCGGGTGGTGAGAGCATCGAAATTCTGCAAGGCGAAGTGGAATTGCGGGCCGGCCTGTTGCCGGCGCAGTCCGCCGAAAACGGCCGGGACGAATTCGCCGCAAGCGCCGATCTTAGCCTGCGGGTGCAACTATGCGACGACCGGTCCTGCCGGCTGCCCGATGTACTCTTGTTTCGCCTGTAAATTCACCCTCACCAAAACCGCTGCGCGGTTTTGACTCTCCCGGAGGGAGAGTTTTGGATTCCGCGGCATTCCGCGCCGGCGACAAATACTCCCCCTTTGGGGGAGTCGAATACGCGGAGCGGATTCGGTGGGGGCTTCCCGCGAAAGGCAAATTGCCTCAATGAGAATTACCGGTCGGGATCGCCTTCAACCGAGTTCGTTTTGACGATTCACTGCGAAAACGAAGCCTCGGCGAATTCCGCGGGCAGATGCACCGACAGTTGCTCCCATGCCTGTTGCCGGCGCATGGGGTCTTCCGCGAACACCGACTCGAAAAAGCTCGACAACGCAAGCTGCGTGATCATGATCTGCCGACCGGGATGAATCGCTTCGGGCGGCGGCATGTCGCCGCAGATTTCGGGGCTGGTCAGCGCCGTATCGACTCCTTCATCCATTTCGCCGAACAGGCTGTAATCGACACTCGATTGATCGTCGAGTACGCCAAGCACCGCGGTGCAGGCAATGCCGTCGGGATTGTCCATGAAGCGGAAGGCCGGATCGGCGATGCCCGCAAAGCCGAGATGCGAACCGCCTTCGATCACGAGCAAGCTGCTGCCGGGGGCGCGCGCGAGCATCGTCGCGCCGTTGCCGGCGTACTCGATCAGCGCGTCCGCCGTGCCCGCTATCGAAAGCAGTTGCGCGTCGCTGTTGCCGAAGAACCGCGTCGTGAATCCGGTCGAAGGACCGGCGATAGCCGCCGTGGCGCGGATACGCGGGTCGCGCCAGCGTGGATGGTAGGTAGTCAGATAACTTGTCAAACCACCGAGCGAATAGCCGCTCAGGCCGATGCGGTCCGGATCCGGTTCCGCCGCGAAGGGGCGTTCGTCCTCGGGCCAGGCCAGCAGCGAGTCGATCAGGAAACTGATGTCGGCCGGCTGATTCACCACATCGAGGGCGTTGGCCCCGCCTTCAGTGCTGCCCGAAGTCAGCGGATAATCGGGCGCCGCCACGATGTAGCCGAGGCCGGCGAGATGCGCGGCCGCATATTCGAGTTCGGTCCTGCTCGAAAGAATGCCGTGGCTGTGAACGATCAGCGGCAGGCGTCCTTCCACGTCCCGCGGATACCAGACGGTCAATGGGAAAGTCCGTTCCGGCTTTCCGGGCACGCCGCGATTCTCATTGGTGGGCCGGCTTTCGTCGACGAAGATCACATCGGTTTGGCCGACCGGGTATTCACGTTCGTCCAGCCAGGCGCGGCTGGCGGTGCCTTCGGCCGGCCTTTCCGGCGAGGTGAGAACAAACGCCGCGCCGGCTGCGGTCACCAGCACGACCAGCAAGGCGACAAGACCGATACCGATAATCTTCAACCATCTCATGACGAAACTCCGTTAGCGAAAAACTCCGGCACAACTTCGGTTGCCGGCCCGTATACTCCCCGATCGAAATTGCCGCCCGTGCGTTCGAGGTTCAATTCCACAGTTTGCGCACCGCCTGCCCTGGCAGCCTGGTAGAAACCGGCGGCGGGATAAACATTGCCCGAAGTGCCGATGGAGACGAACAGGTCGCAGACGGCGAGGGCGTTGAATATCTCGTCCATGTGGAACGGCATCTCGCCGAACCAGACCACGTGGGGGCGCAGCCCGCCCTCACGGCCGCAGCAGGAACATTCGGACTCCGGAAAGACGTCTTCGCGATTCTCGAACACCTCGCCGGAATACTCGCATCGTATCTTCATCATCTCGCCGTGCATGTGCAGCAGATTGCGGCTGCCCGCGCGCTCGTGCAGGTTGTCGATGTTCTGGGTGACGAGCAGGAATTCGCCGGCGAAGTCCCGCTCGAACTCGGCCAGCGCGACATGCGCCGCGTTGGGCCCGATTTCCGGCTTTTGCAATAGCCGCCGCCGCTCGTTGTAAAAATCGTGCACGAGATGCGGGTCGCGGGCGTAACCGATCGGCGAAGCCACGTCTTCGACCCGATGTTCCTCCCACAGGCCTTCGGCGGCGCGGAAAGTGCGGATGCCCGATTCGGCGGAAATGCCGGCGCCGGTCAGGATGACGATGGAGCGGGGACTCGATAGCCCTGTCGATTTCAAGAGAGCTGACTTCATCGGCGTGAATCATACCTGCTTGCCGGTATAATGCAGCACATTTTTCATCCAGGAAGAGACATTACATGACCACATTGCAGAAGGGCGACGCGGCGCCCGCTTTCAGCCTGGCGGACCAGGAAGGAAACACGGTCAGCCTGACGGATTTCGCCGGCAAGTCGCGCGTGGTGCTTTACTTTTATCCCAAGGCGATGACGCCGGGCTGCACGGTACAGGCCCAGGGCCTGCGCGATTCGAGCGGGGGACTCGCGGAGCGCGACGCTGTCGCCATCGGCGTGAGTCCGGACCCGGTCAAACGGCTGAAGAAGTTCGAGGAGAAGGAAGATCTGAATTTCACCTTGCTTGCGGACGAGGATCACGCGGTCGCTAGAGCCTATGGCGTCTGGGGACTGAAGAAATACATGGGCAGGGAGTACATGGGCGTGCTCCGCACCACCTTCGTGATCGAAAAGGACGGCGCCATCGCTCATGTCATGGACAAGGTGAAAACCAAGACCCACCACGACGATGTTCTCGCGGTACTCGATTCGCTCTAAATGTCTCCAGCGAGAGCAGGGCAAGATGCGTGACCAGGCTTAGCGTCAACGTGAACAAGATCGCCCTGCTGCGCAATTCGCGCGGGAGGGAATATCCGAGCGTGGCGGATTTCGCCCGCCGCGTGATCGGACTTGGCGTGCGCGGAATCACCGTGCATCCGCGCCCCGACGAGCGCCACATCCGCCGCGGCGACGTCTTGGCGTTAAACGCAATGCTCAAGGACTTCCCCGAAGTCGAATTCAACATCGAAGGCTATCCGTCACAGGATTTCCTCGCCTTGGTGGCGCAAGTGAAACCCGACCAGTGTACTCTCGTGCCCGACGCCCCCGGCCAGATCACTTCGGACCACGGATGGGACATCCCCGCCAACCTGGCGCTGTTGCGGGAAGTCGCCTCGCGGCTGCGCGATGCCGGCGTACGCAGCAGCCTGTTCCTCGATCCTTCCGTGGCAATGGCCGAACAGGCGCCTGCAGCAGGCTGCGACCGCGTCGAACTCTATACCGAAGAGTACGCCCATGCCTTCGGCGGGCGGGAAGAAGACGGCGTGCTGGCGCGCTATCGCGCGGCGGCAGGCCGGGCCACGGACTTGGGAATCGGCGTCAACGCCGGCCACGACCTGAACCTCGACAATCTCGCCCGTTTCCTCGAAATCGAAAACGTCCTCGAAGTATCCATAGGCCACGCCCTCATAGTCGAATGCCTCGAACACGGCGTCGAACGGGTAATCTCCCGCTACCTGGCCATTTGCGAAGGCCGCGCATGAAAAGCAAGGCCAACTCCGCCTTTTGCCGTTCCGCCTCGTAAGTATTCGGCCTCGTAGGTATTGCCAGATATGTCTGGATTCATTATAGTCTGCGCTAACCGCCCCCTTGTGAAGTTGGTTCAATGAAGCTTGGGGAGAAAAAACCGCCCCCAAGGGCGGTTTTTTCATTTCGGTGCGCCAGCACAGGCGCGAGTCGACGCATTTGACGCTAATTTAGCGCTAGATGGTCGAGGGAGGATGGCTGGGTCTAACTGGTCTTCTGTTCGACTGGAATGGATATTCGAGGTCTCCGATCAAAACGATAGCCTATATTGATGGATTCAATCTGTATTTCGGCAGCCTGCAAGGCACATCTTTTCGGTGGCTCGATGTCTGTTCTTTGGCGAAACGGTTGTGTCACGAACAGAATCCTGCTTGCGAGTTGGTAGCCATCAAGGACTTCACAGCGGACATCAGTGCCAAATTTTCTTCCCGCGGAGATGTTTCGTACAGGGCGCAGCAGGACTACTTGCTATCCCTACAGGCGCACAGCAAAGAAAAGAATGCCCGATTGGAAGTGATAAAAGGAAAGTACAATGTACAACTCAAGAAATACTACGCTTATCGAGATCCGATAGATTTCAATCGGAAACATGCCGTTTGGGCGCCGGAAGAAAAACAGACAGACGTTTCCATTGCAGTTCATATGCTTTGCGATGTTATGGACCAATCTATTGATCAAGCAGTTATTTTCCCAAATGATAGTGATTTAGCGCCCGCTCTGCGTGTGGCGAAAATGCGTTGGCATGATTTGAGAGTTGGGGTTATCGCTCCCGTTCGAGGCGCAGATAGAAATGCGAGCGCTGACCTTTGTGAACATGCGGATTGGACTCGCAGGGGTATTTCTGATGAAGAATTGACCGCAGCACAACTTCCCGGAAAAGTGCGCACGCGTAAACGAGTGATTACCAAACCGGAGCACTGGTAAGTGGACTTCGAACCCCAAACCGATGTGAAAGGTCAGCGCATTTATTACGGATATTGGATTGTTGTCGCCGGTCTGATTACGCAGTTTATTGCCGTGGGCATGTCGAACTATGTCGCCGGGGCATTCATGGTGCCGATGAACGACGAGTTCGGCTGGACCCGGGCCGAATTCAGCGCTTCGCGGTCGATCGGGCAACTCATGGTCGCTTTCACCGGCTTCATGATCGGCGCCTGGATCGACCGGTGGGGCGGCCGCCCATTCATTTTTGCCGGCGCGTTGTTGATGTCGGCGGCCTTGTACGGATTGAGCCTGATCCAAACCTTGCCGCAATGGCTGTTGCTGAATGGCGTCGCTCTCACCGTCGGCAGCGCCATGATCGGCAATCTCGTGATCAGCGTTTCTCTCGGCAAGTGGTTCGTCGAACGGCGCGGCTGGGCGGTGTCGCTGGCCGCCATGGGAATCTCCGCCGCCGGCATTGTCATGCAGCCGATGGCCACCTTTCTCGTGGACAATTTCGGCTGGCGCGAATCCTGGCGGATTCTGAGCCTGATCACCCTCTGCCTGACCTTGCCCATGGCGGCGCTCGTGCGCCGCCGGCCCGAAGACCATGGCATGTTTCCCGACGGCAAGACGGAAAAGGAACTGGAGCAGGGCCATGGCGCGGCCGCCCATGCGGACTTCGCGCGCTCCATGACCCGCGCCCAGGCGATGCGCACGAGCGAGTTCTACGTTCTGGTCGTCGCGTTCGGCCTGTTCCAGATCTCGATCACGGTGATGCTGCTGCAGACGATTCCGCTGATGACCGACGCCGGTTATTCGCGCCTGGTCGCGGCGGGCATGGTGCCGCTGGCTTCGTTGCCGGCGCTGTTCAGCAAGCCATTCTGGGGCATGCTCATCGACCGATTCCAGCCCATGTTGCTGACCGCGGTCGGGGCCGTAGTAACCGGACTTTCGGTGATCTTCATCGTCTTCGCGATCGCCAACCGCATGGACTTTCTGGTTTACGCCGGCTTCCTGATCATGGGCATCGGCTGGGGCGGCATGTTGCCGCTGCAGGAAGTGATCTGGGCCTCGTTCTTCGGGCGCCGTTATCTCGGGTCGGTGCGCAGCATGGCCTTGCCCTTTTCCTTCGGGCTGTCGGCGATAGGTCCGGTGCTCGTGGCCCTGTATTACGACATCGCAGGCGACTACGATCTCGCGCTCATCGCCATGGGCCTGTGCAATCTCGCTTCGGCTTTCCTGCTGGTTCGCTTGCAGAACGAGACCGCCGACGCGGCGAGCGAGGGAATTCCGCCGGCCACCGCGGACTAATCGCCGGTTTCCCGCAACATCGGCTCCAGCACGGTCCAGACGTTGTTGAGGATGATGGGCTGCGCTTCGGCCACTGGGTGGATGCCGTCGTTCTGCATCAGTTCCGGAATTTCCGGGATGCCTTCGATCAGGAAAGGGAGCAGCGGCAGCTCGTACTCCTCGGCGAGGCTGAAGTAGTTCTCCTGGAAGGGTTCGGTATATCGCGGCCCGTAGTTGGGTGGAATCCGGATGCCGGCAAGCAATACGCGCCCGCCGCTCGCCTCGATCAGGCGGATCATCACGGCGAGATTCTCGCGGATGGCGGCGACCGGGATGCCGCGCAGGCCGTCATTGCCGCCGAGTTCGAGAATCACGAGTTCAGGCTCGTATTCCGCGAGCATCGCCGGCAGGCGTTCGAGACCGCCGGTGGTGGTTTCGCCGCTGACGCTGCCGTTGATCACCCGGTATGCGGGAAACTCCAGTTCGACCCGCGCCGAAAGCAGCTCCACCCAACCCTGTTCTTCGGCAATGCCATAGGCGGCGCTGAGGCTGTCGCCCCAGACCAGCAGATTGCGTTGCTGGGCCGCGGCCGGAATGGCCGCCAGCACACACAGCGAGAGCAGGATGATCGATCTGACAAAGGCCGGGAACATGCGTTTGCACTATAATGACTGGCCTTCAAGGTGGCAAACCGGCTGTTGAGACATGATCCGCACCGCAGGACTGACCAAGCGCGTACCGACCAGCGAAGGCGAATTGACCATCCTCGAAGACGTCGGTTTGCACATCGAAACCGGCGAGTCGGTCGCCATCGTCGGCGCCTCGGGTTCGGGCAAGTCCACCTTGCTCGGCCTCATGGCCGGGCTCGATACCGCCACATCCGGCGAGATCTGGCTCGACGGCCGGAAGCTCTCGGACATGGACGAGGAACAGCGTGCCTTGCTGCGGGCGCGGGCCGTCGGCTTTGTGTTTCAGACTTTTCAATTGCTGCCCAGTCTGACGGCGCTTGAAAACGTCATGCTGCCAATCGAGCTGAAGGGCGATCCCGGCGCCGGCGCAAAAGCGCGCAAGCTGCTCGACCGGGTCGGCTTGTCCGAACGCTGGCATCACTACCCCAACCAGCTATCCGGTGGCGAACAGCAACGCGTCGCCATCGCGCGGGCGTTCGCCACCAGGGCCGGCGTACTGTTCGCCGACGAGCCCACCGGCAATCTCGATACCGCGACCGGAGACAAGGTGATCGATATCCTGTTCGAACTGAACCGGGAGTTCGACACGACCCTGGTATTGGTAACCCACGATGCGCGCCTGGCGCGCAAATGCGGGCGCATCGTCAAGCTGGTGGCGGGTCGCGTCGCCAGCGAAGAAGCCCTCGCGGATTCTGGCGCGGAACCCGCCCATGCCTGATGCCGCGCAGCCTTTCTCAAACCCCCTGGGCCTGCGCGGCCTGCTCATCGTCGCCTGGCGGCTGATGTGGCGCGACTGGCGCGGGGGCGAATTGCGCCTGCTGTTTTTCGCGCTCGTGCTCGCGGTGACTTCGGTCACGGGAATCGCGCTGTTTACCGACCGGCTCGAACGCGCCCTCATGCTGGAGTCGGCCAATATGCTCGCCGCCGACCGGGTGCTTCATACCCGCGAACCCGCGCCGACCGAGATCAATGCCGAAGCGGTAAATCGCGGCTTTCGCACCGCGAGCACCTTGTCGTTCACTTCAATGGCGTTTTCCGATAACGGCAACATGCTCGTCGCTGCCAAGGCGGTGAGCGACGCATATCCGTTGCGCGGCGAAGTGATCACGACCCGGCGGCCGTTCACGCGCGGCGCGCCGGTCGCCAGCGGGCCGCCGCCGGGCGAGGTCTGGCTCGAATCGCGCGCCTTGCCCGCGCTGGGAATAGAAGTCGGCGATCAGGTATTCGTCGGCGAAACCGAATTGACCGTGGGCGCGGTGATCATCGCCGAACCAGACCGGGGGCAGGGAGGCATCGTCGACAACGCCGGCCCGCGGCTGATGCTGCATATGGACGATGTCGCCGCCACCAATGTTGTCCAGCTCGGCAGCCGGGTCAGCTACCGCTCGCTGTTCGCCCACGACGACTTCGACCGGCTCGACGAGTTCGAACGATGGGTGCGCGACACATTCGACGGCAATTACTACGTTCGCGACGTGCGCGAGGAAAGCGAGGAAGTCGCTGAAGCGCTCGACCGCGCCGAGGGCTATCTGCTGCTCGGATCGCTTTTCGCCGTGCTGCTCGCGGGCCTGGCGATCGCCCTGAGCGCCCGGCGCTATAGCGAGCGCCATTACGACTATGTCGCGATCCTTAAAACCCTCGGCTGCACATCGGGCCGCATCAGCGCGATCTATTTGCTGATCCAGTTGAAACTCGCGACGGTGGCCGTGGCGCTCGGTTCGGCCCTGGGCTATCTCGTGCACGAGGGCATTCTGCGCGCCTTGCAAGCGAGTTTGCAGGTCGACTTGCCGCCGCCCGGCGCCCAGCCCTACGCCGTCGGCGCCATGACCGCATTCATCTGCCTGCTGTCGTTCGCTTTGCCGCCCCTGCTCGCCCTGCGGGAAACGCCGCCCTTGCGGGTGCTGCGCAAGGATCTGACCCAGACGCGTTTCAGCGACCGCATCCCCTACGCCTTCGGCATCGGTGGCGGCATTTTTCTCATCTGGTGGTACAGCCGGGATCTCGTGCTCACCTCCTTGCTCGTCGCGGGCGTGGCGGGTGCGGGGCTGCTGCTTTCCCTGATTTCGCTCGTGTTCCTGACTTCCAGCGGTTCGGCGGGCATGAAGGCCGGCAACGCCTGGAAACTCGCCATGACCGCCGTGCGCAGGCGGCGCCGGCAGAACGTGCTGCAAGTCATGGTGTTCTCGGTCACGATCATGTCGCTGTTGATCCTGGGCCTGTTGCGCACTGATCTGATCGCCGACTGGCAGGCGCAACTGCCGGAAAACACGCCCAACCATTTCATGATGAACATCACCGGCGCCCAGGTGGAGGGCATCGAGACCTTCTTCGCCGACAATGCGGTCGACTCGAACGCCTTCTATCCGCTGATCAGCGCGCGGGTGCGCACCATCAACGGCAGCGAACCTGAGCCCGAAGGCGAGCCCGGCGAGGAGGAACGCGGCGCCTCGCTGGTGGAAAACAACCAGTTCGACGCCGCGCCGGCCACCGACGCCGCGCCTGGTTCAGGCGAATCGGCTGAAGCCGAAGGCCGCAGAGTAAGGGGCCGGCTCAGCCGCCGGCAGGTGACCTGGGCTGTCGATCTGCCTCCTGACAATCGTGTAACCGCCGGCGAATGGTGGCCGGAGAATCCCCGACCGGGACTGGTATCGGTCGACGAGGAATACGCCGACTGGCTCAACATCGAAATCGGCGACACCATGGAATTCGAGATCAACCAGCAGTTCGTCAGCGCCGAGGTCGCGAATTTTCGCTCGGTGCGCTGGGATAACATGCAACCGAACTTCTTCATCATTTTCTCGCCCGGAACCATCGACCATCTCGGCGCCACCTTCCTGTCCACGGTGCTGCTCGAAACCGAACAGAAGCTGCTGCTCAACGACCTCATCCGGCAGTTCCCCACCATCGTGGTCGTCGAGGTCGACGCCTTGATCGAACAAATCCAGAACATCATCAGCCAGGTCACTTCCGCCATCGAACTGATCTTCGCCCTGGTGCTCGTGGCCGGGGCGCTCGTGCTGCTCGCCTGCGTCAGCGCGAGCCTGGACGAGCGTTTCCACGAAAACGCGATCCTGCGCACCCTCGGGGCGGGACGCAGGCTGATCCTGACCTCCCTGCTGATCGAGTTCGCGTTCATCGGCGTCGTTGCCGGAACGATCGCCACGCTGGGTGCGGAGGGCGGACTGTTCTATCTGCAGGAATGGGTTTTCGAACAGGAATTCAACTTGCATTACTGGGTCTGGATCGCCGGGCCCGCGCTCGGAACCGTGCTCATCGCCTGCCTTGGCGTCAATTCCACCCGCAAGGTCGTCAACACCAGCCCCTTGACGGTGCTGCGCCGCGTGGTTTAATTCCGCTCGTTGTTTGCCTTGCCCAACACTTGAGGGACGAAATGAGACATTCTTTCAGCAACTGCCCGCGAAAAGCGCCGGGACTGGCGGCGCTTGCCGCCTTGCTGCTGCTTGCCGCGCCGGCCTTGTACGGCCAATCCCTGCAATCGGTCACCGCCGAACGCTGCTTGCGCGGCGATTGCGTCAACGGCGACGGCGCCATGGAGTTCGACACGCCCTGGGGCAAGGGCCGCTATGTCGGCGAATTTCTCGACGGCGAGTTTCACGGGCGGGGCAGGCTGGAAATACCCGTTTCCTTCGTTTCCGAAGAAATCTATACCGGGGGATGGAATCGCGGTGTTCGCGAGGGCCGAGGCAAGCACTGGAACGGTCGGGGCAATCTGTATATCGGGCAGTGGAAGGAAAACAGGCGCCATGGCATCGGCACATACGTCTTCAACCTGCCGGAATGGCGCGAGAACGAAAACACCGAGTTCTGGTTCAAGGACAACACCGAGAACTACACCGGCGATTTCGTCAATGACCATTACCACGGCCAGGGCACCTATCGCTGGGCCAACGGCACAAAGTTCGTCGGCGGATTCTTCGCCAGCGAGAAGCACGGTCACGGCACCTTCTATTACGAGACCGGCACCGCGCGCCAGCAACTGTGGAATTTCGGCGATTTCGTCCGCTGAGCCGTAAATCTCCCGACGAGCCCCGGAAATGAACCTCGAATCGCAGCGCCGGGATTATCTTTCCGGCGGATTGCGCCGCCGCGACCTGGCGGCTGACCCGCTCGCCCAGTTCGACCGATGGATGCGACAGGCGCTCGAAGCCCGGGTTGCAGACCCCACCGCCATGGCGGCCGCGACGGTCTCAGCCGATGGCCAGCCCAGCCAGCGCATCGTCCTGCTCAAGCATTTCGATGACCGCGGATTCGTCTTCTACACCAATTTCGAATCGCGCAAGGCGCTCGAGCTTGCTGGCAATCCCCGCATCAGCCTGTTGTTTCCGTGGAACGCCATGAACCGCCAGATCAAGATCTGCGGTACGGCCGAACCGGTCGGCGAGCGGGAGTCCGCGAAATATTTTTCAACCCGCCCCCGCCCCAGCCAGTTGGCGGCCATGGCTTCGAGGCAGAGCCGCGCACTCGAATCGCGCGATGAGTTGCTGGCCGCGTTCAATGAACTGGATGAGCGTTATCGCGGCGCGGAAGTGCCGCCGCCGGAAAACTGGGGCGGCTATCGCGTCAACGCGCATGAATACGAGTTCTGGCAGGGCAGGCCGGATCGCCTGCACGATCGTTTCCGTTACTCCCGCGGCGCAGCAGGCGACTGGATCATCGAAAGACTCTCGCCATAGCAAGCCCGCAACGCCGTCAAATTGACGCCGAATTTAGTTGCGCTTGATGAATGGAAGTGCTAACAAAGAAGCTTCGTGGGGAAACAAGAAAAGGATTTTGCAAATCGAGTGGGATTGGACGACCCGCGAACAAGAAAATTCGGACATGTGGGAGGAAAAAGATGGGCAAGAAAATTATTGTTGGAGTGACGGCAGTGTGCGCCATCGTCGAAGGCATCGCCCCGGGGGTGGTTCCAGGCAACGCGCTGCCGATTGCGGTGGTCTTGCTCGGTCTTGCCTGGGGATACCTGGGAGTGGACACGAACGACCCAACCTCGCATTGCGCCTTGGCCATTGCCGTGGGACTGGCCGGTTATTCCGATGCGCTGGAAATTTTGCCCGCCGTGGGGATTTATCTGGACGGCATCCTTGATCTCTACGGGGTTACCTTGTATTCGAGCATCGCAACCCTGATGGTCATGCGGGTAATCGCGCGCCTCACGGAATAGTAGGCTGGACAACGGACTCTTGCGCTCTTGAATGCGCAAGAGTCCGACAGTTCAAGGAAGCTGCCTGTCACGGGTGAGGATTGGCGCTCGCGAGGCGAGAGCTTCGCGCGCGGGCCGAACGCCGCCAAGTTGCGCTTGGCGGCTGGGACGGCCTTCAAGGCTTGACGGGCGGGCGGTCTCCCAGCGCCTGAACATTTCTACTGAACAGGCGGCAGTTTCCTTTCGGCGAGCACACGCTTGAGGCGCGCATATTGCGGCATGCCGTCCCGGTAGGGCGGATAGTCTTCGCCGCGGATCAAAGGCGCGAAGTAAGCGCGGGCCGCTTCGGTGATGTGGAAACCGTCGCCGGTGATGTATGACGGCGGCATCTTCTTCTCGACGTTGGCCACATCCGCCAGCGCCGCCTCGCCGATGCTCCAGGAATATTCCCCACCTTCGCCGCGCACGATGGCGGGCATGACGGCATTCTTTCCGGCCATGGCAAATTCCACAGCGGCCTTGCCTACCGCGTAAGCCTGCTCCACGTCGGTTGCCGAGGCGATATGACGCGCGGCGCGTTGCAGGTAGTCGGCCACCGCCCAATGATATTTGTAGCCGAGTTCCTGTTTGACCATGTCGGCGATCATCGGCGCCACGCCGCCGAGCTGGGCGTGGCCGAACGCGTCCGTGCCGCCGGCTTCTGAGAGGAATCTGCCGTCCGGCCCCTTCACGCCTTCCGAAACCACAATGGCGCAATAGCCGTATTCGTCCACGCATTCTTTCACCCGGTTCAGAAACTTTTCCCGGTCGAAAGTGACTTCGGGAAACAGGATGATATGCGGCGGCTCGCCCCCGGATTCGCTCGCCAGGCCCGCGGCGCCGGCGATCCAGCCGGCATGGCGGCCCATGACTTCCATGACGAACACCTTGGTCGAGGATTCGCACATGGAAGCGACATCGAGGCCGGCTTCGCGAATCGATACGGCGACGTATTTCGCCACCGAACCGAAACCGGGGCAGTTGTCGGTAATCGGCAGATCGTTATCGACCGTCTTCGGCACGCCGATGCAGGTGATGGGAAATCCCCGCTCGACGCTCAATTGCGCGATCTTGTTGGCGGTATCCTGGGAATCGCCGCCGCCGTTGTAGAGGAAGTAGCGAATATCGTGCGCCCGGAACACTTCCATGAGCCGGTCGTACTCGCGCGTGTTCTCGCTGTAGGACTTGAGCTTGTAGCGGCAGGAGCCGAAGGCGCCGGCCGGCGTATGGCGCAAGGCGGCGATGGCCTCGGCCGATTCCTTGCCGGTGTCGATCAGTTCCTCCCTGAGCGCGCCGACGATGCCGTTGCGGCCGGCGAACACCGTCCCGATGCGGTCGGGATAGCGCCGCGCGGTCTCGATCACCCCACAGGCGCTGGCATTGATGACGGCCGTCACGCCGCCGGACTGGGCGTAGAATAGATTGGCTTTGCTCATGGAACTTCGGGAACCTGGCAGCGGTTGACGCGGGCGAGGCGCATGTTACCCGCTGGCCGTGCTCCTTGCCAGCGCTCTCTCAGTCCGTGCGGGGCATAGGCTAAAAAGTATCGTTAGTGGTATCATAATTGGCGTAAGGAGACGCATATGGATATCGACTCGCTACGGCGCAGCCCGAGTGGGATACGCTTCCGGGATTCGTGCAGGATATGCGACGCTTGTTTCGGCAAACCCCGGCGCGCGGGCACGAGTCACAGGGTATATCGTACGCCATGGGCGGGAGACCCAAGAGTGAACATACGAAGCCGAGGTGGAATGGCCAAGGCCTATCAAGTTCGCCAAGTGATCAAGGCGATCGAGAAACTGGAGCAGCAACGTGACTGACCATTACACGTATCGAATCAGCTGGTCCGCCGAGGACGGCGAGCATGTTGGGCTTTGCGCGGAGTTTCCTTCACTGAGCTGGATGGCCGGCACCCCGGCGGAGGCGCTGACGGGAATTCAGAAGCTGGTTGACGAAGTGCTGGCCGACATGGAAACCACGGGCGAATCACCGCCTGAACCGCTGGCCATGCGCGCCTATAGCGGTAAATTTCTTGTGCGCATCCCGCCCACAACCCATCGAGAGCTTGCGATAAAGGCGGCGGAGGAGGGTATCAGCCTCAATCGGCTGGTCAACGCGCGCCTGGCCGACTGATGCCTCAGAGCCTCAAGCGAGTTGGGGCCGATTTCCCCTTTTGGAGAGAACCTCGCGCAATCTCAGGACTGCTTTCGCCATGTTTCTCACGGATGGGTCGGGAGAATCCTTCCCCTCTGGTGTATCAATTAACTCGGTATTCGAATAGTGAGGTGGTCGAGTCTGGTTGGACAGTTCGAGGAAAAGGTTAAGGAGGTTTTCTCATGATTGCAATGCTCGTATTCCGGCAGATAGCTGAAGACAACGCTGCCATCCATAATTTCAACAGAGAAGGACATGAGTTCAAGCTGATACCAATTCTTCTTCGCTTGAGGGTTCAAGCGACAGCACTTTGCCGCCGAGACGCTCGAACAGTTGTTCCCGGCAGGTCAGAATCAGTACCTGCACATCGTCGGCGGCCATGTTCAGGATGTCGAACATCCGCTCCATGCGCTGATCGTCGGAAAACACCAATGCGTCGTCGAGCACCACGGTTGCCGGATTTCCCTGTTCCGCAAGCATCTTGGCGAACGCCAATCTAACGAGTACCGCCACTTGTTCCTGTGTGCCCATGCTCAGATGCTGAAATTGCTCACTGTAGCCGTTCCCGCGCGAAAGTCCCGATATTTCAAGGTTCTCGTCAATGTCGATTCTGCCACCCGGAAACAGTGATTCAAGATAGGGCCGAACCTTGGATAAAACCGGCGCCAGGTACGCTTCCTTGGCTTTGCTCTCGGCGTCTCGCAGAGTCTCCAGCAAGAGGCTCAGCACCTTTACTTCCCGCTCGCTCCGTTGGAGTATCGCTTGTGCCAGCTCAAGCTCGCGTTCGCGCAATTCGATCTGCTCGTCAAGCCCCGCCCCATCGGCCTCCGCTATGCGCCCTTGTAATCTGGCCATTCTCGTTTCGAGGTCGCCGCGCTTTTTTCGTCTACCTTCGATCGCTTTTTCCATACGGGAGATTCGCGCCTTGAGTCGATCAAGAGAATCCCCGCCTCTTTGTCCCTCCAGATTGGCGACCTTGGACTGCTGCTCTTCAAGCGTGAGTTGTTCTTCCGCCACTCGTTCCTCGAGCTGAGCGTCCGTAAATTCCTTCACGTCATCCACAAGGCTTTTCTTGTTCGCCGCATGTCTGGCCGCGGTATCTTCTTGGCTACCTTCAATGTTCGCTATATTTTCCCGGATTCGATTCAGCTGCGCTGCCGGATCGCTGACGGCCTCTCGTTTGGCCGTCCATTCGGCCCGTGCTTCGGCTGCCAGTTTCTCGGCTTCGCGCAGCGCTGTTTCAGCTTCGGCCGTTATTGGCGGTTCTTTCAGTCGCAGTTCTTCGAGTTCGGTTTTGGCGATTTCACTCAAACCTTCAATATATGCGCCAAGCCCGCTTGCGCCCCCTTCATGGTCATCTGTGGCCGGAGCGTATAGCACCACCTCTCGCTGGGCCGATTTGACATCCTCCATCAATTGCTTCCGCCGTTCGAACTGGCTCTCCGCGTCGGCGACGTTTTCCGCACTAGCATTCCGCAGCGCCTGATTAAGCGCTGCCATGGTTTCCCTTTGGCGGGCGAGCAGCTTGTCTCGATCCGTGATTGCAGGCTCAATCACGACCACGCCGACAGCAGGGATGCCAATCCTGGTTTCTTCAACCGCTTGAACGTTTGTCATCCCTGCGGGCAGAGTTTCCCCGTTTATGGTAATGCCTTGATTTCCTTCGGACTCCAGCTCGAAGCCGATTCGCGTCGCCGCTGCGTTCAATTGGCCTGCAGACTCCTTGGCCTCGGCATCCGCTTTTCGAATTACGCCAAGCAACTCATCGGTGACGGAAATTCCCGCAGCGGCGCGTTCGTATTTTCGCAGTCTGGCCTCAGCATCTTTCGCCTTTTTGTGTCGATCCTCCAATTCGCGAAGTCGATCCTGCCGGCGGGCTGCAGCTACGATGCGCGTCCGCCGCGATTCGGCCGCGTTCGACTGTGTCCACGCATCTTCCAATTCCCGCGCCTCGGAACGGACTGAATCGAGAAGCCCGCGAGCGGTGTTTTCCTCTTGGCGCAATCGAGAAAGCTTCTCGCCGAGCGTCTTCAAATGCCGCTCTTGGTCCGTTACGGTTCGACGCGAAGCCTCGCGGTGAGCGACCGCTAGCTTGGATTTTTCAAGCCGCTCCGCGCAAAGGTTCGATTCGGCTTTTGCCGCCTTAATCCGCTCTTCAAGGTTGCTGAGTTCAACATGCCTTTCACGCGCCAGTTCCAACTCTTTTTGGTCCGTTTGGTCGTTTTCACCGGATTCAAGGCGTTTCAGATCCTCTTGAGCGGATTCCAAGTGATCCAACGCTTCGGTCAACTCCCGCCGACGGTCCCGAAATTGATTCAATGATTCCTCAAGACCGGCGACGTGCACACCTTGCGACTTGTATGCGCCGGTAGGAGTGCCCTTTTTGGGCGTAATCAACTTGTCCAGCCGGGCCTGAACGGCTTGCGGGAGTTCCCGTCCCCTTCTGCCTCCGAGTACCGCGCCGACTTGCGAATCGAGTGCGCCATGCAGACTTGAGCGGGCGCTTTCGGGTATCCCGAGCGAACCGAACGAATCGCCCTGTTGCACCCAAAGCACGCTCCACATGCCGAGCGATTCCGGTTTGGCGCCGCGATTGTCCGGTTTGCCGAAATTCAGCAGTGCACGCAGTTTTTCCTCTGCTTCTTCGCCTTGCAATTCCGCGCCGTCTGGACAATTGAGCCGAGCGTATGGCTTCTTCAGGAATCGCTTGGTGATTCGGTAGACGCCGTCGGTCAGTTCGAATTCCAACATGACTACGGGGGCGGCCTGATTGCGCGTATTCTGCAACACCTTGATCGGCGCCGCCTTGGAGTCGTACTTCTCGAATATGACAGCGCGCAAGGCGGCCAACAAAGTCGATTTGCCCAATTCGTTTGGTCCGCCAATGATGTTGAGACCGTTCCCAATGTCGTCCAACCGGGTGGTTTGGGTAAATTTCTTGAACTGGTTCAAAGCCAGCGAGCGCAGCTTCATTTGCCGCCTGCCTGGAGTTTCATGTGCTCAAGATACAGTTGCCGAAGCGCTTCGCCGGCCAGTTCCCCGCTTTCTCCGCCAGCCTCGGTCAGTCTGTTCAGTTCATCCGCCGCTTGGCGAACGAAGCCGCCGCGATCGATCTGGTCCAAGTCCTCCGCCGTTGGCCGAGCGTGAAGGTTTGCGCAATCCAAGCGCATCGAACAGAAGGCGGCGGATACGCCTTCGGTCACTCTCACCTCGAATTGTTGTCGGTCTTCAAGCGACAGTGTGCCTTCGACCTTCAAATCGACCAGGGTTTTCTCTGGCTCGCCGATGGCGCGCAGCTTGGCCTCCAAGTGATCAATATCGATTCGGCCATTCACTTGTTCGGACAAGGATTTCCAGGAATAGACTCCGGTTTGAAGCGGGGTAACTGCGGGAGTGGCCTCCGGGTCTGAAAATTCTACAAGGAGAGCCCGGCCTCCGTTAATGACGTCGAAGGCGTCAATTTCGTGGGTGCCGCTATACCAGCAGCGCTCGTTGATTTTCTTTTGACCGTGCCAGTCACCGAGAGCCAAGTACGAAAGATTCGCGGTGTCAGGGCGTTGCGGTGAAATCAGATTGGGAACGTCCCCATCGTCGGAGCCGAAACCAGTTATCGTGCCGTGCGCCAGTCCGATTCGAATCATTCCAGCCGGAGTTTCCGCGTCGTCCATCCAGAGAGTCGGGTCTGAGAAGGAGTGCTTATGGCGCAACGGCGCTGGAAGCAGAAAGGCCGTATCCGGCTCCAGGCATACCGGCTTCGGTTCGACGTGGACATGAACGTTTTCGGGCAATCCGTTTTGAAGCAGTTGATCCCAAAGCCCGTTGGGCCGGTGCGGATCGTGATTGCCGGGGAGCAAGTGCCATTGAACTTTGGGGAAGGCGCGCATCCGCTCGATCGGCTTGTTGCGCGAAATAGGTGCAAGAGCTTCCTTGTCATAAACATCGCCCGCGACCAGTACATGTCTGGCATTACGCTCTTGGGCGAGCTTGCCAAGGTGGCTGATGGCGTCCAGCCGAGCCTCCTGCAAGAGCCCCATCGTTGTCTCGTCAACAAAGCGAAACACCTTGCCGATCTGCCAGTCGGCCGTGTGGATGAATCTGAAGGTCATTGCGAGCCCCATGGAAGCGCGGGCAATGCTAGCAGACAACGCAACCCAACAATATCGCGATTCGCGGATGCGTCCGCGTCAATTGCCAAAACTACAAAACTTTCGCTGAATACGTTGCAAAAGGTGCTTTACGACCGATCCGGCAAGCGTGCGTTTAGTTATTGCTCATAGTGATAACGCAGTTGAGCAATCAAAATTTGGTCGTCGGCTACCTTGTAGACGAGTCTGTGCTCATCGTTGATTCTTCTTGACCAGTAGCCGGAAAGACCGTGCTTCAGGGGTTCGGGTTTGCCGATGCCTGCGAACGGTTCGCGCTGAATATCCTTGATCAGGGAGTTTATTCTCTTGAGGATGGCTTTGTCCGTTTTCTGCCAATACAGGTATTCGTCCCAGGACTTGCCGGAAAACGTAATTCTCATTCGGCCAGTTCGCGGTCGACGCCCTTGCCGGATTCCAGTTCGGCTATCGATTCGAGCAAACGGCGGGCGTTGGCGGGCGTGCGGAGAAGGTACGCAGTTTCCTCCATGGCCTGGAAATCCTCTAGTGAAATCATCACCACCGGCGCTTCCCGCTTGCGGGTGATAATTACCGGATCATGGTCCTGACACACTTTCTCCATGGTTTTCGCCAAATTGGCGCGTGCGGCGGTATAGCTGATGGCATCCATAACGACCTCTCGATTTAGCCCTGTACATAATCTCGTACAGTAGCTTAGTTGCATAAAGCGGACAGGTCAACTTGTTCCTCAGTCATTCTGCGCGGCTTGGCGGGACAATTCTTCCGTCGCCTTCACATGAGTTCAAGGGCTGTGAAGGCCGTGCTTGAGAGCTATGTGGTCACCAGCGGGTTGACCACCGAGAGATTCGGAAAGCGCGAGAAGTCGCGGTCCGCGGACCAAAGCACACGCACACCGTGATACAGGCACAGTGCGGCGATTCTGGCATCGTGGACGACCGCGCCTTGCAGACGCGCCGGTCGGGCGACCCGCCCAAGTGTTGCCAGGTAGCCCTCACCTTCGGCCAGGAACCCGCCCGTCGCGTTCTCGAAGATATGCCCAATCACTTCCAGCGCCAGATCCATGGGCGTGGGGTCCTTGAATACTCTGGGGTTGGAGACCACTCCAAGAAACTCGTGAACGCATGGCCAGGGAACGCACACCGGCTCGGCGCCGCCGATTGCGTCGTTCAGCACTTCCCGCGCACGCTCATGGAACGGCATTTCGGGACGATGCGAGTACACGAGGAGGTTGGTGTCAATGGCAATCACGCACCGTGCCCGCTATAGATCGTGTCTCTGATCTTGTTCCAATCGGCGCCCTCGAACTCTGGCGTAAGACCGCTGCCGCCATAGCTTGGAATGTTCAATTGACGCCGCGCCGCGGTTGTACGGGCGTGAAGCACTCGATGCAATCCTTCTTCGAAGAGTCGCCGGAGCGAGACACCCTCCTGTCTGGCCGCGCGCTTCACCTGTTCCAGCAACTCATCGGGAAGGTCTATGGTCGTTTTCATACGGGAATCCCATATTTTCAATATGGTGAAACCTTAATCTACTTCTTTCCAAATGGCAAGATTTGGTCTTGCCCTATGGCAATTTTCATTATGGCGATCAGCCGGATGCGAGAAGCCCCCACCGAATCTGCTCCACAGATTCGACTCCCCCAGAGGGGGAGTGTTCAATCCCGCGGGGCTGGATACTCCCCCTCTGGGGGAGGCAAAAGCGCGCAGCGGTTTTTGTGGGGGTGTGAAAGAGACACCCACGGTCGCCACCTGGCTTGCCCACGGTTGCCAGTGCGGGCGGGCGGTGCAAGAATGCCGCTTTTCCGGAATGGGA
This sequence comes from Pseudomonadales bacterium, assembly GCA_963664805.2. GTDB lineage: Bacteria > Pseudomonadota > Gammaproteobacteria > Pseudomonadales > Pseudohongiellaceae > UBA9145. The sequence continues at coordinate 3,036,012 of OY761612.1, forward strand.
AGAGGGCAATGCGAATCATCGTCGGCATGTCGGGCGCGAGCGGCGTGGTCTACGGCGTGCGCCTGCTGCAGGTATTGCGCGAACTTCCCGATGTCGAAACCCACCTGGTTGCGACCGACGCGGCCAGGCTCAATCTATCACTCGAGACGGACTACGGCTTTGACGAGGTCAAGGCGCTCGCCGACCATCATCATTCGAACAAGGACATCGCCGCGAACATTGCCAGCGGTTCCTTCCGCACCGACGGCATGATCATCGCCCCATGCTCGATCCGCACGCTTTCGTCCATCGCCAATTGCCACACCGGCTCGCTCATCAGCCGGGCGGCCGACGTCACGCTCAAGGAATGCCGCCTGCTCGTGCTCGCGCCGCGGGAGACGCCGCTGCACGCCGGCCATTGCGAGATCATGCTGAAGGCCGCGCGTCTCGGCGCCGTGCTCGCGCCGCCGATGCCCGCGCATTACATTCGGCCTCGCTCGGTGGAAGAACTCGTCGATCATCATGTTGGAAGAATCCTGGACCTGTTCGGTATCGAGACGGAACTGGTCAAGCGCTGGCGCGAGTAGCGGGGGTAGGGGTCAGCGATGAGCGGCGCGGCGGTTTCAGCGGCTGGACAGGACAGAATCAAGCCGGCGCTCGGGTTCTGGCAGATCTGGAACATGTGTTTCGGATTTCTGGGCATCCAGATGGGATTCGCGCTGCAAAACGCGAATGTCAGCCGGATTTTCCAGACGCTCGGCGCGAGCGTTGACGATATCCCGATACTCTGGATCGCGGCGCCGGTTACCGGACTCGTCGTGCAGCCCATTGTCGGCTATTACAGCGATCGCACCTGGACCCGCCTGGGCCGCAGGCGGCCCTACTTTCTCGGCGGGGCGATTCTCGCCTCGCTGGCGCTCGTGTTCATGCCGAACTCGCCGGGATTATGGATCGCCGCCGGCACATTGTGGATCATGGACGCCTCGATCAATGTCTCGATGGAACCCTTCCGCGCCTTTGTCGGCGATATGCTTCCGGCCCGGCAGCGCACGCTCGGCTTCGCCATGCAGAGTTTTTTCATCGGCGTCGGCGCGGTGGCCGCATCCGCGCTGCCATGGCTGATGACGAACTGGATGGGCATCAGCAATACCGCGCCCGCCGGGGAGATTCCGCTATCGGTCAAGTACGCGTTTTATGTCGGCGCCGCCGGATTCTTCATTGCGGTCTTGTGGACCGTGATCAGCAGCAGGGAATATCCGCCCGACATCCTGCTCGGCGAGGAAGCTTTACGCGCGAACGAGGCGAATTCGCCACGCGTGACCACGGATGGCAACTTGCTGCGCTGGGGGGGCGCGAGTCTGGCTGTGGGCCTGTTGTTTGCGCTGGCGGTGTTCTGGCGGGGCTGGGACCAGCAACTCCACGTATTGGCGGGCATGGCCGTGGCCTTCGGGCTGCTGCAACTCGTAGCCTGCCTGTTGCACCGATCCGACCGCGGCAACCTCATCGCCGCCCAGATCGTGGAAGATCTTTACGGCATGCCCCGCACCATGCGCCAGTTGGCATTGGTCCAGTTTTTCTCGTGGTTCGGGCTGTTCACGATGTGGATCTATTCGACACCCGCCGTAACGGCGCGGCATTACGGCGCGACCGATCCGGGCTCGGCGGCGTACAACACCGGCGCGGATTGGGTGGGCGTACTGTTCGCAGCCTATAGCGGCTTCGCCGCGCTGGCGGCCTTCCTGATCCCGGTGCTGGCAAACCGGTTCGGCATCCGTCTCGCCCACCTGTTCTGCATGGTCATGGGCGGCATCGGGTTGGCGTCGTTCGCCGTCATTTCCGACCCGGCCTGGCTGCTCCTGAGCATGGTCGGCGTCGGCATCGCCTGGGCCGCGATCCTGTCGCTGCCTTACGCGATCCTGTCGACCGCCCTACCCGCCGCGAAAATGGGCGTGTACATGGGAATCTTCAATTTCTTCATCGTGATTCCCCAGCTTCTGGCCGCGGGCGTGCTCGGATTCATCGTGCGCGAGGCGTTCAACGGCAACGCGGTCTACGCCTTGGCGCTCGGCGGCGCCTGTATCGTGATCAGCGGCTTGGTGATGTTGCGGGTTTCCGAACCGTGATCACGCCCCGGCGACGGATCCAGCGGTACCCGCGCCGCAGGACGCGCGAATCTTCAGACTGGGCGCGATAAGCGCCGATTCGACCTGTTCGCCATTGACGATCTTGATGAGCTTGTCCACCAGTTGCTGACCCGCCAGCCGTGTATCCTGATGGACGGTGGTCAGCGGCGGGTCCAGGTATGCCGATGTCGGCAGATCGTCGAAGCCGACGACCGCGTAGTCTTCCGGGACCTGGTATCCCGCGGATTTCAGGCAACTGATCGCGGCCATCGCAATGAGATCGGATGCGGTCATGATGGCGTCGAAGGAGACGCCGGATTGGAACAGGCGCGTTACGGCGTCAACCGCCGAAGCGTCTTCGTTGAGCGCGTCGTATTGCAGGCGGCGATCGGGAATGAGACCGAATTCCGCATGCGCCTTGACGTAGCCGCGGTAGCGCAGCCGGAATTCCGGGCAGCCTTCGCCGATGTCCCCGATAAAGGCGATTTCGCGTCTTCCCAGCGACAGCAAATGCCTTGCGGCCTCGCGGCCACCCTGCACGTTGTCGCAACCGATCGAATGTCCCGCGTGGGATTCGTCGACCGGACCCCAGATGATGTAATGCGCGTCGCTCGCATCGAGTTGTTCCAGGCGGTGGCAATAGCTCAGATAGTCGCCGTAGCCGAGAAGAATGAGACCATCGGCGCGGTTCGCCATCTCGTAGTCGCCCTGCCAATCCGTGGAAGCGTCCTGAAACGAAAGCAACAGGTCGTAACCCGCCTCGGACGCCGCCCTCGTGATGCTGCCAAGCAGATTCAGGAAGAAGGGATTGATCGGCTCGTCGGCGCCCATGCGGTCTTCGAACAGCAGCAAGGCCAGCGTCCGGCTCGATTGCTTGCGCAGACTGGCGGCCGAACGGTCCACCCGATAGTTGAATTGTTGCGCGACAGCCAGCACGCGTTCGCGGGTTTCGGCATTGACCAGTTCGCTGCCCGAAAGCGCCCGCGATACCGTCGATTGCGAGACGCCCGCGAAGTGCGCGATGTCCATGCTGGTTGTCTTGTGACGCTTCTTCAATGTGTTTCCGCCGTCTTCGGTCGGCCTTTTATACATCAGTCGCGCCGTTTGCGAAACGCGCCAGGCGGCGCACCCGGCCCGTATGGACAATATCCCGCACTGCTTTTATGCTTCGTTGGACTTGGAAATCGCAAGAAGCGAGCAATCTTGACCGTTACCGACAGGAGGCCGTTCATGAATCGTTCGACCTGCATGAGAAACATATCCGTGGCCTTGGCGGCTGCGCTGCTGACCGCATCAGGCATCGCCGGCGCCCAGAAGGTCATGACCCCAACCAACAACCACCCCAATCCCTATACGACCATCAGCGACTATTTCCCATTGCCCGATGGCCGCGAATGGGGCTCGACCAGCGCGGTCGACATCGATATCGACGGCGAGTCCATCTGGGTCGCCGAGCGCTGCGGCGCCAATAGCTGCGCGCTGTCCGATGTCGATCCGGTGATCAAGTACGATCCCGAAGGCAACATCGTCACGTCTTTCGGCGGCGGCATGATCATCTGGCCCCACGGCATTCACATCGATGTCGACGGCAATGTCTGGATTACCGACGCCCGCGCGGCGAACGCGGCCGAACTCGCCGAGAATCCCGACGCCGCCGGCAAGGGCCATACGGTTTACAAGTTCAGCCCGGAGGGTGAAGTGCTGATGGTGCTTGGCACCCCCGGCGTTGCCGGCGACGGCACCGGGGCCTTGCTCAACTCGCCGAATGACGTGATTACCGACCAGGACGGCAACATCTATGTCGGGGACGGCCACGGCGGCCAGGGCGCCAACGCCGATCTGTCCACGGTGGCGCGCATCGCCAAGTTCGATGCCGACGGCAATTTCATCGAAAGCTGGGGCCATATCGGCACCGCCCCCGGTGAATTCCGCACGCCGCACAGCCTGGCGTTCGACTCCCGCGGCCGGCTGTTCGTCGCCGACCGCGGCAACGTGCGCATCCAGATCTTCGAACAGGACGGCACCTTCATCGACGAATGGCACCAGTTCGGCCGGCTGAGCGGCATCTATATCGACGCCAACGATGTCCTGTATGCGGCCGATTCTGAGTCGAGCGCGACTTCCAACCCCGGCTGGCGGCGCGGCATCCGCATCGGCAGCGCGGTGACCGGCCACGTGTTCAGCTTCATTCCCGACCCTGACCAGAATCCCGGCGGCACCAGCGCCGCGGAAGGCGTGGCCGCCGATATGCATGGCAATGTGTACGGAGCGGAAGTTGGCCCCCGGCAACTCGTCAAGTATGTCAGGGAAGACTGAAGGCCGGAGACAAACCGAAGAGATTCTGCGACTACGCGCAGAATGACGAGTAGTGGGCAACGGAGAAAATCCATGTATCGAATGTTTCTGATGTCGTTGATGTTTTTCACCGGGGCGGCGTTCGCCCAGATCGAGGAGCCCGACTGGGCCGACGTCGAAGAGGAGACGCTGCGGCATTTCCGCGCGATCATGCAATTCGACACCAGCGATCCGCCGGGGCGGGAGTTGCCGGCCGCCGAGTATCTGTACGATGTGCTGGCGGCGGAAGACATTCCCGTGGAGATGCTCTGGAACGATCCCGAACGGCCGAATGTCGTCGCGCGGCTCGAAGGCGACGGCAGCGAGGAGCCCCTGCTGATCATGGCGCATACCGACGTGGTCAATGTCGACCCGGAGAAATGGATTTTCCCGCCGTTCAGCGCGACGGTTGACGGCGGCTACGTCTACGGGCGGGGCGCCGTCGACGACAAGGACAACGTCGCTGCCGGCCTGATGATCATGCTCTTGCTCAAGCGGCTCGACGTGCCTCTGGCCCGGGACGTGATCTATCTCGCCGAATCGGGCGAGGAAGGCGCCACCGAGTACGGCATCGAGTTCATGGTCGATGAGCATTTCGACAAGATCAATGCCGAATTCTGTCTGGCCGAAGGCGGATCGGTCGCCCGGGTGAACCGCGAAGTGCAATACTCCGGCGTGCAGACCATGGAGAAGATTCCGTATCGGGTCGAACTCGTCGCCACCGGTCCGGCGGGCCATGGTTCGGTTCCCTTGCAGAACAATTCCGTGACCCGTCTCGCCAAGGCGGTTGCCGCGATCGCCGACTGGCGCACGCCGATTCGCCTCAATGAAACCACCGCCGCGTATTTCGAACGATTGGCCACGATTTCTCCGAGCGACGCCGCCCAGCGCTACCTCAACGTACTCGATCCGGGCCTGGCCGGCGAGTCGGACGAGTATTTCCTCGCCAACGAGCCGCGTCATGCCTCGATGTTGCGGTCTTCGCTGTCGCCGAACATTTTCGACGCCGGCTACCGCATCAACGTGATTCCCTCGGAATCCCGCGCCAGCGTCGACTTCCGCGCGCTGCCCGATGAAGACGTCATCGGCTTCCTCGAAGAAATCCGCGGCGTGGTCGACGACCCGGCGGTGGAAGTCAGCCTCGGCGCTCGCAACACCCGGCCCCGCGGCGAAAGCAGCCTCGACACCGACGCTTTCCGCGCCATCGAGAACCAGACCCGCGAGCATTACGGCGTCATCACGCTGCCGACCATGAGCACCGGCGCGACCGACATGGCCTATCTGCGCGCGGCGGGAATCCAGTGCTATGGCATCGGCCCGGCGATCGACCGCGAGGACGCGGCGCTCGGATTCGGCGCCCATAGCGACCAGGAACGCATCCTGATCAGCGAACTGCATCGCTTCGTGCGTTTCCACTACGACGTGGTGATCGAGCTGGCGGCGCAATGAATTTGGTTTGAAATCGCGCAATTCGCCAAAATCTGGACTAAACCTTCGTGGCGGCGCAATAATGCGTCGATATGGAGGAATCTCTAATGGTTTTGACGGAAATCGTCACCTTGGCCGGTGTCGTTGGCATTATCGGCATCCTGCTGAACTTGCAGTATCGGTTGCACCGGGACATCGCGTCGCTCAGGACGGACATGAACAAGGAGACCGGCGACCTGCGGGAACGAATGGCCAAAATCGAAGGCTTGTTCGAGGGTTTCGTAAAGCGGGAATCCGCGGGAACAGGCCGATAGGCGAGACAGAAGTCCGAACCGTCAGCGCGACGCGGCGAGGGAAATCACCGCGAGCAATTCCCGAATTTCTTTGTTGGGCGTGATGCCGCGGCGCTGAAGCAGCGCCTCGGCATTGCGCCGGGCGGCTTCGGCGGGTTCGGCGATAGCGCCGGTTTCGAAGTCCGCGCAGGCTTCTTGCATAAAGCGCTGCTGCACTAGCTCCGCACGGATCTCTGTCGTCTTGAGCCTTTTGTACGCGTTCTCCCGCTGTTCATTGGATAAGCTGTCGGCAAATTGACTGCTGGAGCGCAGGTCGCGGCGAAATCCGCGCAACGGTTGAATCGCGAGGGATTGGCAAGTCCGGGAAATCTCGTCGATCCGTTTCCACAAACCTTTGCCGACCACGCCATGATGCGCGCCGAACCAGTAGCAGAACAGCACGACGTTCACGTCGAGGCCGTATTCGTCCTGCAGTCGCAGGCATGATTCCTCCACGTTTTCCCTGCCATAAAGGGCAATGGAATATACTTGAAAATTGTTTCCTTCCAGCATTGCCTTCCGATCAAGCCGTTTCGGATTGTGCTATAAGACACGCCACGGCGCGTTGGATCAAGTCAGCGGCAGGCAATTCATGCACCTGCACATCATCGGCATCTGCGGCACCTTCATGGGCAGCCTCGCGCTGCTCGCCAGGGAACTCGGCTATCGCGCCGGCGGCTGCGACGCCAACACCTATCCGCCGATGAGCACGCAACTCGAAGAATGCGGCATCGAAGTGCACGACGGTTATCTGGCCGGGCATCTCGACGCGCGGCCCGATCTCGTGCTTGTGGGCAACACGATTTCCCGCGGCAATCCCGTGCTCGAGCGGGCGCTGGAAGAGGGAACGCCGTGCATGTCGGGGCCGCAATGGCTGGCGCAATATGTGTTGCGCGGAAAGTGGGCGCTCGGGGTCGCCGGCACCCACGGCAAGACGAGCACGAGCGCGATGCTGGCCTGGATTCTCGAATACGCCGGCCTGCGGCCGGGCTTTCTGATCGGCGGCGTCACCAACAATTTTCCGGTTTCGGCGCGGCTCGGCGAGACGCCGTTTTTCGTCGTCGAAGCCGACGAATACGACAGCGCCTTCAGCGACAAGCGCTCCAAGTTCGTTCACTACGCTCCGCGCACGACGGTCCTGAACAACCTGGAGTTCGACCACGCCGATATCTTCGAGGATCTGGCGGCGATCCAACGCCAGTTTCATCATCTGCTGCGGGTTCTGCCGGGCAACGGACGTATCGTCATGGCCGCCGATGAACCGGCGCTCGAAGAAGTTCTGGCCCAGGGCTGCTGGACTCCGGTACAACGCATCGGCATGGAACTCCCAGTGGAGGAATGTAAACGTCTGGCAGGCGACAACGAAATACTCTGGAATATCCGGCTTCTGGCCGGCGACGGCAGTGAATTCAAGTTGGAAAAGCATCAGGCGGATGCCGAAAAGCCCGCCGTGGCGTCCGTTTCCTGGGATCAGACCGGACTGCATAACGTCAGGAACGCCGCGGCTGCGATAGTCGCCGCCGAACATGCGGGAGTGCGGGCGGCGACGGCGGCGGAAGCGCTCGGTCATTTCCGCGGCGTCAAGCGCCGACTCGAATTGCGCGGCGTCGCCGGCGGCGTTTCGGTGTACGACGATTTCGCCCACCATCCCACGGCCATCGCAACGACCTTGCAGGGTCTGGCAGCAAAGCTCGACGGCGAGGGCAGGATCATCGCCGTGGTCGAACCGCGCTCCAATACGATGAAAGCCGGAGTGCATCAGCACACGCTGGCCGCATCCGTAAAGCAGGCCGATCAGACCGTCTGGTTCCAGCCGCAAGATTGCGGCCTCGATTGCGCCGCGCTCTCCGCCGCAACCGAATCGCCGTCGCGGGTATTCGACAGCGTCGAAGCCATCGTCTCCTTCCTCGCCGAAATCGCCGAGCTCGGCGACCACGTCGTAATCATGAGCAACGGCGGCTTCGGCGGCATCCACGAAAAACTGTTGCAGGAACTGAACGACGCGCGATGATGATTCCCGACCGTCCAATTGCCTATTTGAGCGGAACAGCGCTGGAGTTCGGCTGGCGCGATTAACTTTTGGCAAAGATCGTTGCCAAAGCCCATAATGCGAAATCTCTCGGGTGATGGGCGCAACTGTGCTCAACGATCTGATCGAAGCAAGTGGTTACAGCCAGGAACAGTTCCTGGCCATCAGCATCATGGCGTTCGTGGTGCTGGCGCTGATGGTGGTCGTGTTCCGCATGCTCAGAATCTTCCGTATCGCCAGCCGCAGGCCGCGTTACCAGCCCAATCTGCGGCCGCTGCGCCGCCGCCAGGCGATCCATCGCGAAGAAGAAGAGGAAGAGGCTGCGGAGGAAGGAAAGTGAGCAAGGCCGGAGCAGGACTTCGCGCTTCATTGACCTTTTTGGCAAGTATCGCGCTGCTCGTCTTGGCCGGCGTTACCGAAGCCATCATCATCCGCCACGACGTCAACGCGCGCCGGCATGAGGTGCGCGCAGCCGAGTTTCCGGCAGTCTTGTACCTCGAACAGCGAGGTAGCGACCGCATCTGCGCGGCAACCGTCATCCATGCGCGCTGGGCGATCACTGCGGCGCATTGCGTCGATGAAACCTCGCTCGGGGGGACTCTGGAAACCGGCGATGAATTCGGCGTCAATGTCGGCGGCAGGGATCGCCTGATTGATACCGTAGTAGTGCATCCCGGATACGATGCGAATTTGACGGCAAGCACTGACTTGGCGCTGCTGCGTTTCACTGATACCTCAACTGCGCCAGTGATCGCCCTGCAAACAGATCCCACCGAACTGGGACAAGTCGCCACCCTGGTCGGCTGGGGCTTCTTCGGCTGGGGCACAACCGGCCGCGAATTTTCCGACGGCAAGATTCGAATGGCCGCCAATCGCATCACCGAAGCCGGTGGTCGCCTGCAAATGCGCTTCGACGATCCGCGCCTGCCGGATTCGGACGCCTTGCCCATGGAAGGCACACCCGGCCTCTGGGACAGCGGCGGCCCGGCTCTGCTCGGGGAAAGGGGCAACTACCGTCTGGCCGGCGTGGCCGTCGGCGAACTCGAAGGCGAACACTTCAGCGAGGAAACCCAAGGTCGCTACGGCGCTATCGCCGTTTACGAGCGCATCTACCGCCACCTGGGTTGGATCGAAAGCGTAGTGGGCAAGATTTGACCGTGATTTGATCAGGAATTGACCGCGGCACGGCATCATCCGATGGTAAAAAGAAGAAAACCTATATATTTCAATCGGTTAACTGAAAAACAGGCAAGCGAAAAGATTTGATCAAGATTTGATTGGAGGGCTGTTTTCGATTGTTTCCGGTCGCACTCCAAAAAATAAAGTCCTTATAAAACAATAAGTTATGCTAGTTTCGGTGAGAGAAAAAGATTTGACCGTGATTTGATCGGGCAATGGATTTTCAAGATCTCACCGCTTAATCATACGACGATCTTCTCCAGTGGAACCGGAAATCCCAGTTCTTTCGCGATGCCGCTTTGTTTGGCGCCAAGCGTTGCGAATGCAAGGCTGCCCCGCTGGGGGAAGAAATAAAGGGCAGTTGCGACATGGGCAAGGTTGGCGCCCCTGAGGTAACCAGTCTGGAGGACTTCCGAAAACTCGGGTGTAAGGGTCCTGTTGGGTAGAATCCATTCGATGTCGGCGATGATGCTTTCCTGGAAATCGAGACGCTCGCGTTTGAATGCAGCTCTAATCTCGGCTTCAAGCAGGTTCGATGAGACCAGGTGTGTGAACTTGTCCAGACTTGATGCGCATTCTTCGGCACCCGGTTCGTCGAAGGCAATTGCCGTTAAAACCGACGTATCGATATAAATAAACCTCATTCGCCCCGCTCGGCGAGAAATCTCGCAAGCGCCCCTGGCCGCCTGGCGATTGGCCGAAGTTTCTGCTTTGGTTTCGACGAGCGAATCAGGACACCGCTTCTCTCAAGTTCTTCTACCCTCTCTTGCATGGATTGCTGCTTAGCTCTTTTGATTGGACGAATCTCCGCCACCGGCTCTCCCCTGTACGAGACGGTCACGGCCTTGCCTTCTCGCACTTGCCGGATCACTTCGGAGAACCGCGCCTTGGCTTCGTAGATCGAGTAATTGATTGCCATGCCACAATCATAACTAGTCAGACTAGTCATAACAAGCGATAATTGTCCTAATCGTCTCGCCTCGGCGGTATGCGCCTGTCACCCAATTAGCAAGCCGCGGCAAATCTGCTACCATCGGGGCGCTTTCAATTCCAGATCAGGAGCAGGAAAAGATGACGATTGCAGCAGGTGACAGGATTCCGGCGGTGACTTTCCGCGTAATGACCGACGATGGGCCGAAGCCGCTGAGCAGCGATGAGGTTTTCGGCGGCAAGAAAGTGGTCATGTTCGTCGTGCCGGGAGCTTTCACGCCGGGCTGCTCGCGCGCGCATCTGCCTGGATACGTCGTCAACGCCGATGCCATCAAGGCGAAAGGCGTCGACACCATCGCCTGCATGGCGGTGAACGACCCCTTCGTCATGGGCGCTTGGGGCGAGGCGCAGAACGCCGGTGAATTGCTCATGCTGGCGGACGGCAACGGCGAATTCGCCAAGGCCGCCGGGATTTACCACGACTTCAGCGGTTTCGGCCTGGGCGACCGGGCGAAGCGGTGCGCGATGATTGTTGAAGACGGCACGATTACGCATCTGGCCATCGAAGATCCCCCCGGCGAAGTCAGCGTCAGCTCGGCCGAGTCCATCCTCGAGCGTCTCTGAAGCGGCCCGCCCGCGTCACCGAATCGCAGGTCCACAGGAGCCGGGTCATGATTACGACCACCCTCGATTACAACGATGGCGAAACCGTACTTGAAGGCTATGTGGCCTACGAGGAATCCGACACGCAAAAGCCGCTCGTGCTCGTCGCCCACGACTGGACCGGCAGGCGCGAGTTCGCGTGCAAGGCCGCCGAACGCATGGCCGGGCTCGGTTATGTCGGCTTCGCCCTGGACATGTACGGCAAGGGCATCTTCGGCAGCGACGGCGATACCGCGGGCAATTCCGCATTGATGGCACCTTACGCCGCCGACCGCGCGTTGCTGCGCCGCCGCATTCGCGCCGCACTGGTGGCCGGCCGCAACGTTCCCCAGGTCAAGGCGGCCCAGGTCGCGGCCATGGGTTATTGCTTCGGCGGCATGTGCGTACTCGAACTGGCCCGCTCCGGCGCCGACGTGCTCGGCGTGGTCAGCATTCACGGCATTTTCTCGCCGGGCGACGTCCCCAACGAGGCAATCCGCGCCAGGGTGCTTTGCCTGCACGGCCACGACGACCCGATGGTCCCGCCCGAACAGGTGCTCGCTTTCCAACAGGAGATGAGCGAAGCCGGCGCCGACTGGCAGGTGCACAGTTATGGCGGGACCATGCATGCCTTCACCAATCCGAAAGCGAACCACCCCGACTTCGGCGCGGTGTACAACGCCGACGCCGAGCGCCGCGCCTACCGGTCGCTGGAGAACTTTCTGGCGGAAATTTTCGCTTGAGCAAACCCATACCCCTGCATAGCCGCATCGGCCTTTTCCTCGGCCCGGCGGTTTTCGTTTTCACCTTGCTGTTCGTCGATCTCGAACCCGGCAATCCGGCGGTGACGAGGATGTTCGCCGTCATCCTGCTGATGGCGATCTGGTGGATCACCGAGGCGATACCGCTGGCGGCGACCGCGCTGTTGCCCATCGTGCTGTTTCCCTTGCTCGGGATCATGCGCGGCCGCGAAGTGCCCGCGGGCAACCTGGTCGAACTCGGCGAGGGCGTATTGCCCGGCGATATCGACATCGTCTTCCCCAATGTCGCCGACCAGTACATGGACTGGGTCATCCTGCTGTTCATGGGCGGTTTCATGATCGCGGTGGCGGTGGAGAAATGGAATCTGCACCGGCGCATCGCCTTGCATGTGCTGCGCGTCATCGGCGGCCAGCCGCATCGGCTCGTGCTGGGCTTCATGGTCGCGACCGGATTCCTGTCGATGTGGCTGTCGAATACCGCAACGGCCATGATGATGATGCCCATGGGCCTGTCGCTGGTGCTGCTCTACGAAGACCTCAACCGGCAGATTCTCGCCGATGGTGGCGAAGTGCCCGCCAATGCCGGCAATTTCGCCTTGAACCTGTTGCTCGGCATCGCCTATGCGGCTTCAATCGGCGGCTTCGCGACCTTGATCGGCACACCGCCCAACGGCGTGCTTGTTACCCAGCTCCCGCAATTGTTTCCCGGAGCGCCCGATATCACGTTTGCTTCCTGGATGATGTTCGCCTTGCCGCTCAGCGCCGTCTACATGCTGATCGCATGGGTGCTGCTCACGCGGCTTGTTTTCCCCCTGCCGAAAGACACGCCGTTCAGCGGCGAAGGCTTTATCGAGAAGGAAATCTCCAGGCTCGGACCCATGAGCCCCGAGGAGAAGCGCGTCGGCTGGGTGTTTTTCATGGTTGCGCTGCTGTGGATAACGCGCAAGGAACGCCTGCTCGGCGAAGAAATCGACCTGTTCGGCTGGAGCTATTATCTGGACTCGCTGCTGACCGGCTTCGGCGGTTCGCCCGTGGGCCACATGATCGACGACGGCACCGTTTCCATCGCCATGGCGCTGACCCTGTTCGTCATTCCGGCGAGCAGGGAAGTCGGCGGCAGGCTGCTCGACTGGGACGACGCGAAGAAGATTCCCTGGGGCATCCTGCTGCTGTTCGGCGGCGGCCTCGCCATCGCCAAGGGTTTCCAGACTTCCGGCCTGTCCGATTACGTGGCCATGCAACTCGGCGAATTGCTCGGCGGCGCCAGCCCGCTGGTCATCGTAACGAGCACCGTGGCGTTCATGACCGGCCTGACGGAAGTCTCCTCGAACACCGCCACGATCTCGCTGTCGCTGCCGATCATGGCGAGTCTGGCCCAGGCTATCGAAGCGCATCCCCTGCTGTTGCTCATTCCGACGACGCTGGCGGCTTCCTGCGCCTTCATGCTGCCGGTATCGACGCCGCCGAACGCGATCATCTACGGTTCGGGCCGGGTGCCCATCGTCAAGATGGTAATAGCCGGAGTCTGGCTCGATCTGCTGTCGGTCGTGCTGCTGACCGTATTCGTCTACACCGCTGGGCATCTCACTTTCGGCGTACTCGGCGAACTGCCCGCCTGGGCGCTGCCGTAATAGCCGGCTTCGATCCGTCGCCGTCTGTGGGGCGGTTTGCAGCGGACGCCGTAAATACATCCCTGTAGGCTCCGGGCTCGGCTTCCTGCCTCGCACGCCCGCTGCAAACCGCCCCACAGACGGCGACTTACGCCGTGCGGGTTCGGAAACTGTCACGATTTTGTAATAGAAATTTCACAATTCCGCAATGCGACTTGAGTACAATGCGACAGCGATGTCTATAGCCACATCAATCAACTTGTTACACAGAATCGGTCGAAGGGGTAGCTGACATGCTTGTGCGGCGAAACGCGAAACCGATACGAGCGGCGCTGGTTATCGTTTCTTGCTTCGGCGCGGTTCAGGCCGCCGCCCAGGAAAACGCCGGGGATGTAACGCTGGTTGAGGAAATCCGGGTTACGGGAACCCGGGCCGCCTTGCGCAACGCCATCGACAGGCAACGCGATTCGGACAAGATCGTGGGCGTGGTGGATTCCGACGCCCTCGGCAATTTCTCCGATATCAACGTGTCGGAATCCCTGCGCCGGATCGCCGGCATCATGGTCGAAAACGATCAGGGCGAAGGCCGCTACGTCACGGTCAGGGGAATGAACGCGGATCTCAACGCCATGACCATAAACGGCGTCAGCACCACCTCGCCGGAAGACCGCCGCGGCATCATGCTCGACGGCGTTCCGACCGACTTGCTTGACTCCATGACGGTCTACAAGACGCTGACGCCGAATCTCGACGCCGACACCATCGGCGGCGCAATCGATCTGGAAACCTTGTCGGCCTTCGGTTTCGACGACCGCCAGGTTCGCGTCATGGCCGAAACTTCGTGGAACGAGTTGACCAGGGACGCGGGCAATCCCAAGTTGTCCGCCACCTTCACCGACCGCTTCCGGGTGGACGGTGGAGAAATCGGAGCGGCGGTGGTGCTCAGCGACCAGAGCCGTCACATCGTGGCCCACAACAACGAAAACGGCGGCTGGTCGGATGTCGCGCCCAACGACGACTACGAAATGCGCTACTACGATCTCGAGCGGGAGCGGCAAGGCATCGTGGTGAATCTCGATTACCTGTCCGACGGCGGCGCAAGATCGTACTTGCGAACATTCCACAACAAATACGTCGACACCGAGTACCGCGGCAAGTGGGAAACCCGCGACGGGCTGGAAGACAACGACCCGGTAATCAGCGGCAACGTATTCAGCTACGCCGACAGCAAGGTGGACACCGAGGCGCGCTGGCGGCCCGAAAAGCGCGAAATCAGCTCCATGCAACTCGGCACGGAGTGGCAACTCGATAACGGCGGCAACGTTACACTGGAACTGTTCGGATCCCGTTCGGAGCAGGACGACACCCGGAAGTACGCGGTGATCTATCGCAGCGACAAGGTGGACTCGCCCATCCTCTACGACAACAGCGACCCGCGGCAGCCGATCGTCAGCTTTCCGGCGGAATTTTCCGATCCGGCCAGTTTCCCGCTCAAGGCTTTCGAGCACGAAAGCGGGCTGACAACCGACCGCGACATGGGCGTGAAGTTCGACATGACCTGGCCCCTCCATGAGTCGACGGAATTGCAATACGGTCTGAAAATACGCCAGCGGGAGAAGCGCAACGACTTCAATTTCTGCGCCTACGAGCCGATGGACGACATATTTCTGTCCAGCGCCGGTCTGCGTCCCATACCGCCATATCTGAACAGCGTTCACGGGCCCGCGCCGAGTTCCGATAACGTGCGTTCCTACATCGACCGCATCGGCTCGGGCGCGGTCGCCTTGAGCGACGGCACCACCTGCCTCGACACCGGACCGGAATTCGAATTCAGCGGCGACGAAGAGGAAGAATCGGTGCCGGCCGACTGGCGCACCGACGAAGACGTTGCCTCGGCGTATATCATGGCCACCACGGTGACGGAGGCCGCCTCCTGGGTATACGGCCTGCGCTACGAGGACACCAGCGCCACCTATGCCGGCAAGAGTTTCGACGGCGACGGCTTCGCCGGCAACGTTTCCTTCGCCAGCGACTATTCCTTCCTGGCGCCGTCCGTCAACGCCAGGTTCGCCTTGTCCGACAACCAGGTGGCCCGCCTCGGCCTGTTCCGTTCGCTGGTGCGTCCGGGTTTCGCGCAATCCCGGGGCGGCGCCATCATCAATGTCGACGACAACGAGATCGAAGGCGGCAATCCCGGCCTCGCGCCGACTTCGGCCTGGAATCTGGACCTCAGCTACGAACACTATCTGGGCGAAGAAACCTTCGTCGGCGCCGGAGCGTTCTACAAGAAAATCGCGGATTCCATCGTCAGGGTGGAAAGCGACAGCCTGGTCATGCGCGGCAGAAACTGGGATCGGGCAAGCACATTCATCAACACCGGCGACAGCGACATCGTGGGCCTGGAGTTTTCCTTCCAGACCGTGCTGGACAACGGCTTCCTGTTCGTCGTCAACTACACCCGCGCCAACGGCGAATCCGAATTGCCGGCCGATGCCGCCGCCGGCCACCGCGTGATCCCCTATTACAAGCAGGCCAAGAATACCGCCAATCTCGCCGTAGGCTACGACGAGGGCCCCTGGGACTTGCGGCTGGCCGCCAATTACCGCAGCGATTATCTCGATGAACTCGGCGACGACGCGTTCGGCGACCGCTATACGGGTTCGCACATGCAGATCGATTTCACGCTCAGGTATCGCGTCAGCGATTCGCTGCAACTGCGTGGCGCGGCGCTGAACCTCAACGACCGTCCGGAATACTACTATTTCGGCAATTCCGGCCGTCTGTCGCAATACGACGAATACGGCTCAACCTACATGCTTGGCCTCAGGTATCAATTCTGATGGACGCGCTGACCTCAATAATGCGCAATCATCTGCTGGCTTGCTGTTCCGCCGCGCTGCTTGTCGCCTGCGGCGGCGAAGCGCCGGTCCGTGAAGACGCGCGGATTGTTTATCCGCTGCTGGAGACCACTCCCGTCCCGAGTGGCGACGACGCCGCCGACGATCCGGCGATCTGGCTTCATCCCGCAGACCCCGCGGCCAGCCTCGTCCTGGGAACCGACAAGCTAAGCGGTCTGGCGGTTTACGATCTGAGCGGAAACGAAACGCAATTCCTGCCGCGCGGCCGCGTTAACAACGTGGACTTGCGCGGCGGCATAGCGCTGGGCGGGGAACTCTCGACATTGGCCGTGGCGACCAATCGCAGCAACGACGCAATGGACATATTCACCGTTTCCGGCGAAGGTCTGGTCAGCTTCGTGCTCGAAGTGCCCCTGAGCATGGCCGACCCGTATGGCATCTGCATGGGCGTCGATGAGTCTGGCGAAGCTCACGTCTTCGTCAACAGCACCGACGCCGAGTACCAGCATTGGCGTCTCAATCCCGGCGGACGCCTGCAACCGCGGCTGGAAGGCGCCTGGGAACTCGATTCCGGGCCGGAAGGGTGCGTCGTGGACGATGCCGCCTGGACGCTGTATCTGGGGGAGGAGGAGCACGGCGTCTGGCTGATGCCGGCGGACGCCGCCAGGGCGGCTGAAATTCGGCTGCTTGACGCGATCGCATCCGGTCGTTTGACCGCGGACGTGGAAGGAATGGACGTATATCGCGGCCCGGTCGGTGAGCATTACCTGATCGTTTCCAGTCAGGGTGACAACAGCTTCGCCGTCTATGATCTGGCGCGGAACAACAGCTATGTCGGTTCATTCAGACTGGCGGCGGACGAGCAGGCCGGCATCGACGGCGTCGAGGAGACCGACGGTCTCGCGGTGACGGCCGTCGCCTTGAACGACATGTTCCCCCGGGGCCTGCTCGTTGTGCAGGACGGCATCAACGATGCGCCTTCCGCCAATCAGAACTTCAAGCTCGTTTCCTGGGCGGACGTGGAACGGGCGCTGGGATTGCCGCTGCCCTGACCCTGACCCCCGGTCGAAATTTCGCGTTCGGCTATTCTGGCGCGTGAGTCCTTGTGCTACGGTTGAACGCATGCGAGACCGCAATCACCAGCCGCCGGCGACGGAACAGGAAGGCCTGTCGGATGTCGAACTGCTGCGCAGGCAGGTCGAATATCTGCGCGCGCTCGTCCATACCGACGAGCTGACCGGCCTTTCCAACCTGCGTCATTTCAACGAGACCCTGGGCCTGGAACTCGAGCGCACCCGCCGCACGGCCCAGCCGACCTGCCTGATCCTGATGGATCTCGACAACTTCAAGGACGTCAACGACGCTTACGGACACGAAATCGGCAATTCGGTGCTTTGCCATTTCGCGGAACTGATCCGCCGCGCGATTCGCCGGCTCGATACGCCCTGCCGTTACGGCGGCGACGAATTCGCCATCATCCTGCCCGGAACGGGGCTCGAACAGGGTATCGCGCTCGCCGAACGCCTTCGATCGCTGATTCAGCGCTCACCGTTCGAAATGGGAAGTATCCGCGTTCAAATAGGCGCGAGCATGGGCGTCGGCGTATACGAAGCCGGAACTGATGAACTCGGTGAAAGGGAATTCATCGAAGGCGTCGACCGCTTGCTCTACATGTCGAAAAGAAATAACCGCCATGCCGTAGATACGGCGAAAGAGAATTTGTGATCGAAACCGGAATATGCGGTTAATTTATCGTGGATGCCTACCCAAGCATTGAGTTAATGACATGGGTAGGGCACCCGCATTTCGATATAATTCAGTTACTTAGGCTGAATTCGAAGGATACCACGTCCATGACAAAGTGCTACCCGAAACCCATTCGTTTTGCCATCTAAGGAAGCTTTGAACAAGTCAGAACATTCCTGAGGGGCGCTTGTTCGAGGGCTTCCGGTACGCGGTTAAATCTTGGGACTGGTCCTAGCGGGTGATCGCCAAGGTCGGGCGCGCGGAGTGCGGCGCCAACTCCAGCTTCATTGTCACCAACCCGAAGGGTGCGCCGGCAGCTGTTCCACACCGCTGCTGCCCGCCTGAAGCCTTGGTAGGCGCGGCATCTAATCCGTTTTCGATTCGGGCGGTTCCCTCCGGCAGGCGCGTTTGTCCCGAATCCGCCAATCGTTTCCGCAATTTTGGAAGACGGTTCGAAAACCGCGGCCCACATCCCGGAAACCGAGTCCGGCAAACCGGATTCCGCTTGGCGAACTCTTTAGTGCTCCGATCAGCCTTGAAAACCACTGATTCCGCGCCGCACATGCAGTATCCGGGCTAGTTAGTTCTTGTCCGTAAATTCCCAACTGTCTGATTTGATTGAATAAATCGCTAGAATCCCTGGAAGGTTTCCCGCGTTTTGGGTATCTTTGGGTTGGTCTCGAATCAACGACAAAAACACGCCAAAACGCCGGAGGGTTGCCATGCGGGACAAGCGCACGACACAGACAAGTCTATTGGAATCCGATCCCGTTGACCATTCCCTGGGCGAAGAGTTGGAGTCGATCTCGAACTGGCTCGACGCGCACACCGAACTGCTCGACGCGGCGGCCGCCGATCTGGGCGCCCGGAACGCGGTGGGCCGTGCGGGGTTGAGTTGCGAGACGGTTCTGCGGTGCGCCGTGCTCAAGCATCTGCGCGGCGAGACCTGGCGCGATCTGGCGTTCGCTTTGACGGATTCGCTGTCGGCGCGGCGTTTCGTGCGGCTGGAACCGCTGCCGCCGCCGAAGAAGTCCGCTTTGCAGGCCGCGGTCTGCGCGGTGTCGGCGGAGACCTGGGAGCGCGTCAACCGCTCTCTGCTGGACGCGGTGCTGGCAGTCGGGGTGGAAACGGGCGGGCGGATGGGCCGGAGCACGCCGGAAACCGCACAACCCCGCGCTGGATCAACAAAAAAACGCCCCTCGGACACCTGGCCACCACGAATCGGACGGAATCGGCGAACAAAAGAGAGATCAGAAAACGGAGTTTATGGACACGAACTAGTTATTGACGAGAGGTATTTCTTCTTACATTATCTCAGTTCATCGTGCTTCAATGTTAAGGAATATTCAATTAATGCGACGCGCAACTATTTTTGCCCCTGCTGCTCTCCCTATTTTTTGTACTATGGTGCTACTAATTTTCGAGATGGCGACCATGAATCGAGCTATCAGTGAAAGATACTCGGCAAAATCAAAACCACCGACTCCTGGAATTGGCCAGTGTTACGAAGAAGTAGCGGAAGACTTCAATAAGATCCACGAAGGGCTTGTCGAAACGAAAGAAGAAGATCTGGAGGATGCTCAAGGCGTGTATGACACGGCAGTAGAAGTTGCTTGGGGAGATCTTGATAAGAGTGGGGAAAGAATCGCTAGACGATCTTGTAAGAATAGAAATCGAAGTGACAAATGGGCAGACTTGGGTGAAATGATTCAAGTATGGTTGACTCTTTGGCACGATCTCTCGCTGGCAGATAGGGTCTATAGCAACTCCACTGCTGAGATCAATAGTGATTTTAGGAAAGCCGAGCAAGGGTTAGATACACAAAAAGGGTGGGCTGATTTAGACTGTATTTTAGAAGGTGGAGGGGGGATCTCCGATTCGGCCGAACAGAATTCAGATTTGCCCTCGTATCCGCCTGGTTCTCTCGAAAGCTCCTTGGAGACTATACCAACTGAGCCTGTTGGTACAGTTACTGTGATCCCTGTTGTAACTTAGGTCCATTCTGGAGATTTGACAAATGAATGCAAAGCTCATATCAATTCTCATCGGCATTACTGGCGTGGTTGTTGTGGCGTTTTGGCTGGCAAAGCCGGAGCAACGATTGGTCGGTGATGTCGAATCACTCGTTGACGCGGCCATTTTGGAAGTGGAAGCAAGCCAAGAATCTGACCATGTTCTTCAGGCCGGTCTTGATGTCGGGCTACCCCACGATGTGGCGGAGTACCTTGCTGGGGTTTACGAGACAGACCCAGAAAGCATTTTTTCCGAAGAAGTTAGAGCGGACCTCACCAGAATGATCCAAAACAACTTCGACAGTGTGTCTAAATTTCCGGATAGCTCGGACGAGAATGGACTTTACACGCCACAAGAATTAGGAGAGAGCGCGTACGAAATAAGATGGCGAGAATTCGTCAATAACTTGGAATTGACTGCAGGAGAAAGGGTGACTGTTCGCTCGATTATGACGCAATGGGAAACTTTCAATCTTGAATTAGTGGAGCAATTCAATGCTGGTCTTATAGGCCTTGAAGATGTGCAAAACAATGTATGGACAATAGAAAACTTGCAAGATCGCCTTTCTCCTTATCTCTCTGCTGATCAATTGGTTGATGTGCGGGTAAACGCCGAGTTGCACATGGAATTCTTGCAACAGCAACGGCAAGCGGACTCGCAATGGCTGCGTAATGCGGGTTATACGGACGGAATTGTTGATGCAGCTAGTGAAAACAATATCGCTATTGTGCGAGAATTTCTTATGAACGGTGTTGACATTAATGCTACAACTGCGGACGGAAGATGGAATGCTCTGACCCGGGCCGCAAACGACGGAAACGTCGAAACCGTACAGCTTTTGGTGGATTCCGGCGCGAACATTAACTGGGTTTCTTCCAATCATCGAAATGCCTTGATTCGAGCGGCGGGCAACGGACATTTAGAAGTTGTTCGCTTACTTGCCTCTGAAGGCGCAGACCTTGAGTACCACAACCCTCAGACGCCGACTGCTACAGCTCTGGCTGCCGCCGCACAAGAAAACCATTCGGCAGTTGTACAGGAATTGCTGTTATGGGGTGCGGTCGCGACTGGTCCCGCAGGAAGAGCGGCTCTTAATTATGCGCTCGTTCACGGAAATCTCGAAATGGAGCAGATGTTGAGAGAGAAAGGGGCTTTGGACTACGGCCGGCGTCGATAACCGAAGAACCCGGTAAGGCTAAGGCCCACGATCTGCTCGGTAATTTTTATCATTAGAATTGAGCGCAGCCTCAGGTTTATATTCGAACTGGATAGTTTCCCAAGCGAGGCACTTCATACGATGTCAGTGACTGTCCAGAAAATTAAGCAGGCTTCAGGCCAGTTCGTCCTTTGGCGTCATGTGTGCTGGCACATAGCACCGCCAATCGATGCAATATGGCGGCGGTGGCGCCCCAGATTCGATAGTCCTCGTAGTGCAATTCGAGCGTGCTGCGTTTGACGCCGGCATGAATATAGCTGCTGCGGACGTAGGCTTCGGGATTGAGAATCAGATCGAGCGGAGTCTGGAAAATGTCGGCGACTTCGCGCGAGCAGGCGGTGAACTCTAGTCCCGGCGGGATCAGGCCAATCACGGGAGTTACGAGGAAGCCCGAAGGCAGCGCCATCGGCCCCAGTCCTCCGATCACTTCCACCTGCTCCCGGGGCAAGCCGATTTCCTCTTCGGCTTCGCGTAGGGCGGCGGCCGCGAGGTCGGCATCGCCGGACTCGATCGAGCCTCCCGGCAGACTGATCTGGCCGGCGTGGCTTCTCAGGTTTTCCGAACGAACCGTCAAGACAACGTTACTGGCGGCGTCGCCTGGTCGCGATACGGGAATCAGCACCGCGGCTTCGCGCAGGGAAGCGGAGCCGGGGCCGAGTCGCGCGGGATGGCTGATCGGCGCCAGCCGTTCCTCCGCCGGCGCCGCGAACAGCGCCAGCAGGGATTCGTAGGCGGGGTCGCCACCGAAAAATTCCATGGACGGAATTTTTCGAATGACTCAGCGGAAGTTCCAGGTTGCGGCGATGAAGGCCCGCGCCGGTTGACCGACGAAGTAACGGTCGCCGGTAAACGTCGTCCAGTCCGCGCGTTCGGCGTAGAAATCATCGAGGACGTTGAGCAGGACGACGCTCCATGTCCAGTCTTCGCTGGCCTCGTATTGCGCCCGGATGTTGAAGATGTCGTGACCTTCGTAGGAGGCGGTGTTTTCCGGATTGGTGAAATACTCGCCCATGTTCACCCATTCGAATTCCGCGCGCAGCGCCGGGCTCGCCTGCCAGGTCAGTCGATAGTTGCCCCAGAAATTCGGCGCGGTGTCGACTTCATTGCCCTGGATGTCGATGCCGCCGGAAAGCTGCGAGTGTTCATAAGTGTGCCTGGCGTAGTTGGAGACCGCATGCAGCGTCAGTTCGTCGCTGATGTCGTACGCAAGCGCAAGTTCCAGGCCCCGGTGCCGGGTCGCGGCGCCGTTGAGATTTTCCCGCGCGCTGTTGGTGATGATCTCGTTGTCCTTGTCCATCGAATACACGCTGGCGGAGTAGGTCAGCGCGTCCGCGCCGCCCGAGAAGGCGATCTCGACGCTGTCGAGTTCGACCGAATCGAGCTCCGCCACGGTCTGCCTGTTCTGCAGCCGGTACAGTTCCGTGGCCTGGGGGGCGCGGAAGCCGCGTTGCACACGGAAGTCGACACGGTTGTTGTCGTCGAGCTGATAACTGAGGGCGACCTTGGGCGACAGGTTGGTGAAGTCGTCGCCGCGGTCGGCGGGACGGCTGTAACGGCAGCCGCCGAAGCCGCAGGCAACGCCCTGGTCGTTGGTGCGGCCGTCGAGCATCAGGTTGTCGTAATCATAGGTCACTTTCTCGATGCGGGCGCCGACGGAGAGAATCACGCTTTCGGCGAGCGCCTGCTCGTAGCTGACATAGCCGCCGATCATCGTGGCGTCAACGTTGAAATCGTAATGCTTGCCCTGGGGAATGGTGTTGCGCAGGAAGGCTGATCCACGAGTAGGGTTGGCCTGGAACTGCACCAGTTTGCCGATGGTCGATTCGCCGTCGATGCCGAGGGCGACGCTGGCGCCGTTGTCGAGGTCGCGATAGGCCCCGGACTGGAAACCGGCGCTGCGATGATAGAAATCCTCGACCGGGTCGCCCGGCAGGAAGTGCTGCATGAAGGTCATGTTGACTTCGCGCGCATACGGCGTCAGCACCATGTCCCAATCGCCGGAATCCCAGAGGAAGGAAGTCCAGAAACGCCCGTTGCGGCTGTCGCGGAACGCTTCGGGGTTCGGATTGGTCTTGCGTCGTTCCGCGTCGAGATAGGCGTCCGTGCCGGTGACATAGCCCGCGGTTTCCTGGTTCAGATTGATCATCGTGAAACCGCCGTCGAGTTGCACGCCGCCCATGTCCAGTTCATAAAGCCAGGAAAGCTTCTGCTGATCCGATCCGCTGTCCGCCTGGTAGCCCACCTCCTCGATGCCGTTGAACAGGAACAGGTTGCGGATGCCCTCGGCTTCGGTGCCGAACTGGCCTTGTACGCGCCTGGTGCCGCGGGGGCCGGCCTCGATCGTCAGCGAACCGGCTTCGCCGGGCTCGGGCAGCACGACATTGATCATGCCGTGCATGGCGTTGGAGCCCCAGAATGCGCTGCTCGGACCGCGCACGACCTCGATGCGCCCGGCGTTCTCGGTGTGGGCGTCGAACATCTGGTTGACGTTGCAGAAGGCGTTGGAACGAACCGGAATGCCGTTCTCGGCCATCAGGAAAGCGCCGCAGGCGCCGGCGCCGGTGAGCACCGGAGAGCGGATCGAAGCCAGGCTTTCCTGGCCGTTGTTGCGGTTGATGTTGACGCCGGGCACCCGATTCAACGCTTCCTGGTAATGCGTAAGGCGCAGCAGGGACAGTTCCTCCCGGTCGATTACCGAAACCGCGGCGTTGACGTCGGACAGTCCTTCCGACCTTCTGCTGTTCGAGATGACCTGG
Source organism: Pseudomonadales bacterium (assembly GCA_963664805.2). GTDB lineage: Bacteria > Pseudomonadota > Gammaproteobacteria > Pseudomonadales > Pseudohongiellaceae > UBA9145. The sequence goes on from OY761612.1 coordinate 3,059,948, forward strand.
ATTTCCTGGATGGCTTGTTCCTGCGCCAGGGCCTCGACCGAGAAAGCGCCGGCGGCCCAGGCTATTGCTGTAAACAGCATTTTCCGATTCATTTATCTCTCCGAATTCCGGGTTGGATCAATTTTCCGCGCGCAATATAGCACGGGCGCCGATGCGACCGGCGTAACTCTTTGTTACTTGCGGTTTTTGCGTTTGCGCAGCAAGGGGGAAAGCGCGTACATTCGCCGACCGGCCGCGCGGAGCAACGGATTGTTATACTAGCGTCCCTGAACAACAACTGAACGGCAGCTCAACGCGCCCTGACATCAGGAATCGTAAGGAGGGGAAATGCGCACCAGATTGACCGAAATGCTCGGCATCGAGCATCCCGTAGTACAAGGGGGAATGCAATGGGTCGGGCTTGCGGAACTCGCCTCGGCAGTGTCGAACGGCGGCGGCCTCGGCATCCTTACCGCTTTGACCCAGCCCACTCCCGAAGACCTGGAAAAGGAAATCCGCCGCTGCCGGGACATGACCGACAAGCCTTTCGGCGTGAATCTGACGATCCTGCCGACGATCAAGCCGGTGCCATACGAAGAGTACGCCCGGGTCATCATCGAATCGGGCATCAAGATCGTCGAGACCGCGGGCCGCAATCCCGAACCTTTTCTGCCGCCCTACAAGTCCGCCGGCATCACCGTGATTCACAAGTGCACTTCGATCCGCCATTCGCTGAAGGCCGAACGCATCGGAGTCGATATCGTCAGCGTCGACGGCTTCGAATGCGCCGGCCATCCCGGCGAGGACGACATTACCAATTTCATCCTGCTGCCGCTGGCGGCGCGCCGGCTGTCGATTCCCTTCATCGCATCGGGCGGATTCAGCGACGGCGCCGGGCTGGCCGCGGCGCTGGCGCTCGGCGCCGACGGCATCAACATGGGCACCCGCTTCATGGCGACAAAGGAAGCCCCGATTCACGACAAGGTCAAACAGGCCATGGTCGAGGCGAGCGAACTGGACACCACGCTGATCTACCGGACCTTGCGCAATACCGCCCGTGTCTTCAGGAACGGCATCGCGGAACAGGTGCTGGAAATCGAGGCGCGTCCGGGGGAAACGAAGTTCGAGGACATCCGCGAACTCGTGCGGGGAGTCAGGGGCAGGGAGGTTTATTCGCGGGGCGATCTGGATCTCGGCATCTGGTCCGCGGGCATGGTGGTCGGCCTGATCGACGACATTCCGACCTGCGGGGAACTCATCGGCCGCATCGTCGACGATGCGGAGAAGATTATCGCCGAAAGGCTGTCGGCAATTGGTGGAGCAGCGCCCATGAATGAGCGGCGCCACGCTGCTGGATGAAAAGCAAGCGCCAATCTCATTCCGGTCATTCCGCGCGAAGCGAAGCGAAGTCGCGGAATCTCCACGGAGATCCTGCGACTGCGCACAGGATGACGAGGATATGCCGCGGAATGGACACAAAACGAACTTGAGGGGGTCAAGCTCATGAAAGTGCGTGACAAAATTGTAGTCGTCACCGGCGGCGCCAGCGGCATCGGCCGGGCGCTTTGCCGGCGTTTCGCGGCCGAAGGCGCTGGCGCGGTGGTGGTTTCCGACATCAACCTCGAAGGCATCGACCGCACGGTGGCGGAGCTTGCCGGCCAGACCAAGGTGCTAGGCGCGCGCGCCGACGTGGCCAACGAGGAAGACGTCTCGCGCCTGGTGCATACCACCCTCGAAGCCCATGGCCACATCGACCTGTTCTGCTCGAACGCGGGAATCTTCACGCCCGGCGGGGAAGAAGTCTCCACCGCCGACTGGCAACGCATCTGGGACATCAATGTCATGTCCCACGTCTATGCGGCGCGGGCGGTGCTGCCGGGCATGCTCGCCCGGCGCGAAGGCTATCTGCTCAATACTTCCTCGGCCGCCGGTCTGCTCAGTCAGGTGGGTTCGGCGCCTTACTCGGTAACCAAGCATGCCGCCGTCGGCTTCGCGGAATGGCTCTCGATCACTTACGGCAAGCGCGGCATCCGCGTTTCCCTGCTTTGCCCCCAGGCGGTGCGCACCCGGATGACCGCGAACACCGACGGCGGCGTCGCCGGACTCGACGGCATGCTCGAACCGGAGCAACTCGCCGATTCGGTGATCGAAACGCTGGAGGAAGAGCGGTTCCTGTGCCTGCCGCATTCGGAAGTGTTGACCTATATGCGGCGCAAGACCGATGATTATGACCGCTGGCTCGGCGGCATGCGCCGCTTGCACGAACGCTTCGAGGACGTATATCGGCACCGCCAGCGAAACGACAAACAAATAAGCGATTGATGCGTACACCACTCCCTCCTTTGGGGGGAGTCAAATGCGCGTAGCGCATTTGGTGGGGGCCAAGATGGAACTCCAGAATGAAATATGACTTGCTGGCGCTGGTTTTGTTTTTGTGCGCCATTTCGCCGGCGCTGGCCCAGGAGCGGGTGGCGCTCGAAGACGGCGAGACGCTCGCGGTTTTCATGGTCTGGCCGGAAGAAAGCGAGCGGTCGGGACGTCTGCTGATCCTGTTCGGCGGCGGCCCCGGCAATGCCTCCATCGCCGCCGACACCTCGCGCTGGCTCGGCAGCCAGTTCGCCGCCAGAGGCTGGGTGGTGGCCGCCCCGGTATCGCCCGACAACCGCTCCTTCCGCGGTCCGCGCAACAATCAAAGGGTCGCGCAATTGATCCAGGCGCTGCAACAGCGGCAAAACATCGCCGAAGGCAAGGCCATGCTCGCGGGCATCTCCAACGGCGGTTTCTCGGCGCTCGAAGTGGCCAGACGCAATCCGGAGAACTATTTCGGCGTAATCGCGGTGCCGGCGCTGTCGACTTCGGAATTCGACAATCGCCCGCTACGCGGGTTTCCCGTCTATCTGCGAATCGGCGGCGAGGACGAGCTTGGCTGGGAAGAACGTTTCGATGAAACCGTCGACGCCTTCACCGGCGCCGGAGTCGATCTCGACGCCGCCATTCTCGACAGCGCCGGGCACATGTTCCAGATGAACTGGGAAACCCTCGACCCCTGGCTGGAACGGGTTGCGCCGCAACCCTAAGAACGGAGAGAACGATCTGATGCGAACGAAATTGCTAACCTTGGGGTTGGGTGGCCTGTTTTTCGGCAATGCGGCCCTGGGCGCCGAGGACTATCAGGCGCCGAGAACCGAATGGGGCCAGCCCGATCTGCAGGGCGTCTGGAACTACTCTTACAACGTGCCGCTTGAAAGGCCCAGACAATATGGCGAGCGGCAATTTCTCACCGAGGAGGAGATCGAGCAATTGCGCGCCATGCGTTCCGCGTTCGATGAAAATTCCGACGCGGCGATTCCCAATTTCGGCGTTGACGAAGCCTACAACGATTTCTGGATCGAATCCGCCGGCATCGGCGAGGCGGTTCGCACTTCAATCATCACTTATCCGCCCGATGGCCGCCTGCCGGCGTTCGCCGAAGGCGCGATCGTGGTCAACGGACGCTTGGCCCCCGACATCGAAGGCGAGCGCCCGGTGCGGGTTATCCCCGGCGGCATCGGCAAGGACGGCCCGGAGGATCGCGGTCTTTCCGAACGCTGCATCATGGGATTCAACGCCGGGCCGCCGCTCGTGCCGAGCCTCTACAACAACAACCTGCAGATTTTCCAGAACCGCGATCATGTGGTCCTCATGACCGAGATGGTGCATGACGCGCGCATCGCGCCCCTGGGCGAGCGCCCGCCGCTCGACGAAGCCATCGGGCTATGGTCCGGAGATTCCAGGGCTTACTGGGACGGCGATACGCTGGTCGTGGAAACGCGGAACTTCAATGGGCTCACCCAATCCTTCGGCAACGCCGGAACTTCCGAAAACAAGTTCCTGATCGAGCGGATCACCCGGGTCGGCGAGGCTACGCTCGAATACGAGTTTACCGCGGAAGACTCCACCGCCTACACCGACCGCATCACCGGCATCATCCCGCTTACCAAGGTCGCCGGCCTGCTCTACGAATACGCCTGTCACGAAGGCAACTACGGCATGGTCAACATGCTCCGCGGCGCAAGGGCGGAGGAAGCCAGAGCTGCGGCAGGCGGGCAGTAGCCGGTTCCTGTCATCCTGCGCGAAGTCGCAGGATCTCATCGGGGATTCCGCGGCGCTGCGCATGCCATCCCTGGCGCGAGCGCTCGACTTCGACCGGCCCCAGCCTTGCCATCCTTGGCAAGTCGTTCAGCCCTTGAAAAGCCGCGCTTTTCATCGGCTACGCCGACCGGGCCTCACCCACTAGGCTACGCGCATGATGGCCTTGGTTTCGAGGAATTCCTCGAATCCTTCGACGCCCCATTCGCGGCCGTTGCCGGATTTCTTGTAGCCGCCGAACGGCGCGGCGAAGTCCGGGCCGGCGCCGTTGATATGCACATTGCCCGTGCGGAGCCGGCGCGCGATTTCGCCGGCATGTGACGGCTCGCCCGAAACGTATCCCGAAAGACCGTATTCGGTGTCGTTGGCGATCGACACCGCGTCCTCATCGTCCTTGTAGCCGATGATGCAGAGCACTGGCCCGAAGATTTCCTCCCGGGCGATGGTCATGTCATTGGAGACATTGGCGAATACTGTGGGTTTCACATAATAGCCGGCGTTCAGTCCCTCCGGTCGTCCCGGCCCGCCGACGACGAGTTCGGCGCCTTCGGCAATGCCTTTCTCAATCAGTCCCTGGATCTTGTTGAACTGCAATTCGCTGACGACGGGTCCGAGCCGGGTACCATCCTCCTTGGGATCGCCGACGGTGGCCTTGGCGGCCGCGGCCCGGGCGATTTCCGCCGCTTCGGCCATGCGCGTCTCGGGCACCAGCATGCGTGTGGGCGCGTTGCACGATTGCCCGCTGTTGCCGAAACAGCCGATGACGCCGCCGCTGACCGCTTTGGCAAAATCGGGCGCGTCGTCGAGAATGATATTCGCCGACTTGCCACCGAGTTCCTGCGTGACTCGCTTGATGCCGTCCGCCGCGTTGCGGGCGACTTCGCGTCCGGCCCGGGTGGAACCGGTAAATGACACGACATCGATCTCGGGATGCGAGGAAATCGCCGCTCCCACGGTGGGACCGTCGCCGTTGACGAGATTGAAAACTCCTGCGGGCAAACCGGATTCGGCAATGATCTCCGCAAGCAAATAGCCGCTGACGGGCGCGATTTCACTCGGCTTGAGCACCATGGTGCAGCCCGCTGCGAGCGCCGGCGCGACCTTGCAGGAGATCTGGTTCAGCGGCCAGTTCCAGGGAGTAATGAAGCCGCAGACGCCGGCCGGCTCCTTGACGACGAGCGAGGCGCCGCGGTCTTCTTCGAATTGATAATTTTCAAGAATGGGAATGATGCTCTGGAAGTGTCCGATACCACTGCCGACCTGCGCGGTGCTGGAAAGCCGCATCGGCGCGCCCATCTCGTCGGAGATCGCGGTTGCCAACTCGCCGGCGCGAGCCTTGATGCCCGCAATGATGTTCCGGATTACTTCGATTCGCTCTTCCACGCTGGATCGGGACCAGACGTCGAAAGCCGCCCGCGCTGCCCTGGCCGCCTGATCGACTTCTTCCGCCGTGCCCAAGCTGATGGTTGCAAATGCCTTTTCGGTTGCCGGATTGATGACCTCAAGCAATTCCCGCCCCGCGGGTTCCTGCCATGATCCGTTGATATAAAAATTGTTGTAAGCCTTGAGCATTGCGCAACTCCCACCAGTAGCTGAATTCCGAATCGGCGCGCCCCACCGGGTGCGCCCCGACGACGTGGGCAGTATACCGAGAGTATCTCGTCAATGCAGTCCCTCAGGAAGCCTCGGCAAACCTCTGGATTCTGACCTTTTCCCGTTTTCGCAACGCATGCCAGAGGTCATACTGCATTTGCTGCCGCAACCAGCTTTCCGCGCTGCCGCCGAACGCCTCGGAAAGCCGAATCGCCATTTCGGGCGAAACCCCGATGCGGCCGTTCAACAGCATCGACAAGGTATTGCGCGATACCGCAAGTCCTTGGGCCGCCTCGGTTACAGTCAGACCCAATGGCTGCAGGCATTGCCGCTTGATCACCGTGCCGGGATGAGGTGGATCGTGCATCAACATCACAAATCCCCTCTAGTTGATAATCAAGACAATCCACATCAAACGCATGTCCACTTTCAAACCGGAAAATGATGCGCCAATTGGCGCGGACCGTCACAGCCCAGTAGCCGGCAAGATCCTGCTTGAGTGGATGCAAAGCGAATCCGGGCAGGTCCATATCCTCTGGTACAGCCGAAGCATTGAGTCGGGCGAGTATATCCCGCACAGTCTCGCGATGCTCCGCATTGATGCGGCTCTCATCTCCACGCTCCATAAATCGCTTCAGCGACTTGCTCTTGAAGTGAATTATCATTGATTAGCGTAATGCGTCATATTACAGGTGTCAATCTGATAAAGTACTCGACAGCAAAGATACAAGACCGTTGCTTTCCGGATTTTCTTTCAGGGATTTTGGAATTGAGCTTGACTTGGAGGCAGGCCGTGGCGGCTGCGGAAGTCTTCAGCGATTTCCTCGTCCAGTTGCTGACCCTTTCGCCTCAACGTCTCAGTGATTCGCTGTTGTATTTTGGTCCTGTCTTCGTTGACCAAAGCCCGCAGTTCAGCCTCAAATTCATAAGGAATCCTGCGGACAAGGTAATCAACAGGATCGAAGCAGGCTTGCTTGCATGTGGTCGACTAGAAGTGTCTGACATGATGGTAACGTATACCGAAATTCTTCCGATGCATTATTACTTCTCATCTTCGATACAGTCAGAATCCTGACATATTCGTTGTAATCCGAGCTATGGACTCCTGCGACGCGACGAAGTTAATCGCAAGACTCAACTTGCCTGTTCATCAGTTTCGAGCATTGCTGCTGGTGCGATTTGATTACATATCAAATTTCTGGACGAAACGTAAGATCAGAACAATCCCGCCAAAAAGCCTAGGGCGGCTTCGAACTGGGAGTCGTTTGCGGAGGTCGAGTCGAGCGGCCAGTCGGCGGGCAGTTCGGGTTGCAGGCCGCCGGCGGTTGCGGAGCCGACGCTCGTGACGCGCTCGAGCCGCGAGAGTTCCCTGGCGAAAGCCTCGGCCGGGCCGGAGGTGGATCGGTCGATGATCAATGCCAGCGGGCTGGAATAGTAGTCGCCGAAATCGCCCGGCAGGAACAGGGCCAGATGCTCATGGTCGAGATAGCCGGCGGCGTTGCGCAGATCCACGATCAGGCTGCTCGTGGTCCCGAGATCCGCCATGATGCGCTGCAGAACCACCAGATCGTTGGCGTTGCGGCTGATGCCCCACAGTCGCACGTAGCCGATTACCTTGTTGCCCACGTTGAACTGTCGCACGCTGGCCTCGACCGCGCTGCGATAGCTGTCGAACAGATTGTTGAAAACCGGCGTGGCAGCGACTTCCTGGTCCGCGCCGTCGCGGGAGAAGACCAGGCGGAAGACCTGGCGGTCGGGTTCCGGTGCCGCCGGTGGCCGGGGATTGAACGAGTAGACAGGATGGAAAGGCCCGCCATTGACTGAAACGATGCGGTCTCCGCGCCGCAGGCCTGCCCGGAACGCGGGAGAGTTGTCGAGTACCGCCGAGACGAGACGGCGACCTTCGACTTCGACTACCGCAATGCCGATATGGTTCAGGCGCTGTTGCCGATCTGAGCGGCGGCTGGTCAGCGCGACCTGCAGATAGGCGGCGAGGCTGTCGAACATCGGCTGATTACTGGCCTCCCTTCATGACTTCAAGCGCTCGCCGGCATGCGGGCCGGTCGTAAAGCCGATTGCGAAAGTCGACGTATTTCTGCGGCAGGTCGAACTCGAATCGAATTGCCCAATTGAAGGTCTGGGCAAGCAGGATGTCCACCAGGGAAAACGAGCCGCCGATGGCGTACTCCCCGTCATCGAGTAGGTGTTCGAGCGCCCCCAGCGCCTTGGCGAACTCGAAATTCGCGGTTTCGAGCATTCGCGGAATGCGATGTTCCTCTGGCAGGGCGAACATGTGTTTGCCTTTGCTCCATAGCGGCTGTTCGAGTTCGGCAAGCACGAAGCAGGCAAGTTCGTCGATGCGGGCGTAAACGTCCATGCCCGCATTGGGCAGCAGGCCCGACTCCGGCGCCGCTCGCGCGATGTAGTACAGGATGGCCACGGACTCGGTCAGCGTCAGGTCGCCGTCGATGAGCGTCGGCACCTTGCCTTGCACGTTCACCGCGAGATACTTCGGATTTTTCGCGCTGTCCGGAATTTCCGCGTCAGTGCGCAATTTGACCTGGATGTACTCGTATTCCAGGCCGCTCTCCTCCAGCGCCCACAAGGCGCGGAAGGAGCGCGACTGCTGAAAGCCGTATAGCTTGATCATCTACTCCGGCAAAGCCATGGCCGTCAGTGAACTGCCGGTTTGCAGAACAACGTATTGCCTTCCTTCAAAGACCCATGAACTCATGCCATAGCGGCTGATCGCCGGTACTTCGACCCGGGCGAGTTCCTCGCCGGTCATCTTGTCCAGCGCGAACAGGTGCGGTGTGCCGTCGCCGGTGACGTTGCCATAGATCAGCATGTTGCCGGTTACCACCATGGGGCCGACCGCGCCGGAACCGGTGTTGCCGATATCGACTCCGGCCAGGGCCGGCAGATCACGGATGCGGTCCGGCGTGTAGCCGGCGGGAATCATCCAGAGATGTTCGCCGCTGTTCATGTCGATCGCGGTGATGCGGCTGTAAGGGGGCCTCCACAAGGGAATGCCGGCCGGATGCCGGGGCGTGGGGCCGCCGTTGCCCGCCGCATAACGCGACAGGGTAACGCCGGTCGGTTCTTCGTAATAGGTGTCGGCTTCCTCGCCGCTGACCAGGGTGCGGGCGCCGCAGCTATAACGCGAAACGATGTACATCACGCCGCTGTCCGGGTCCGCTACCGGCGGATGGGTGATATTCACCGCGCCGGAGGGGCACATCAGCGCCGCGGCCTTGCCGGAGGGATGATTGCGGTGGATCGGCGGATTGAAAACCGGGCCCATGATGAAATTCGAGACCGCTTCCTGCGCTTGCCGGCGAATTTCCGGGGTGAAGTCGGCCAGCAGGTCCTCGCTGGAGCCGACGTATTCGAATGCCGCCGGCTTGGTGGGAATCGGCTGCGTCGCCGAGAGTTGTTCGCCCGGAACCGTGGAGGCGGGCATCGGCACTTCCTCTATCGGCCAAACCGGCTCGCCGGTTGCCCGGTTGAACGTATAGACATATCCCTGCTTGGTTGCCTGGGCGACAACCGGGGTGGGACCGGATTCGGTCGTCACGTCGAGCAGGATCGGCGCGGTCGGCGTGTCGTAGTTCCAGATGTCGTGATGCACCATCTGGAAATGCCAGGCGCGCTCGCCGGTGGCGGCGTTGAGCGCAATCAGGCTGGTGCCGTACAGATTGTCCCCTGGATGGTGCCCGCCATAGTAGTCGATGGTCACGCCATTGGTGGGAATGTAGACCATGTCGAGATTCGGGTCGGCCGAAATCGGCGCCCAGGAAGAGATGTCGCCGGTGTATTGCCAGGCATCGTTTTCCCAGGTCTCGTGGCCGTATTCGCCGGGCTGCGGGATGACGTTGAACTTCCACCGGAACTCGCCGGTGCGGGCGTCGTAGCCGAGAATATCGCCGGGCACGTTCTCGATGCGGGACTGGTTGTAGCCTTGCTCCGCCGAGTTGCCGACGACGACAACGTCGTTCACGACGATGGGCGGAGAGGAAGAAGTGATGTAGCCGCGTTCGAGCGGAATGCCCTCATAAGGGTCGTATGGATGCCCCAGGTCGGCGAGCAGATCGACGACGCCGGTGTCCGGAAAGCCTTCGATCGGCACCGGGCCGCCAAAGCCTTCCAGGGGTTGGCCGGTTGCCGCATCCAGCGCCGTCAAAAAGAATCCCGGCGAGATGATGTAAATTACGTCGCGGCCGTCGATGTTGGCGTAACCCACGCCCTTGCCGTAGTCGGCGCGCATGGAATAGGACCAGCGCCTCGTGTCGGGCTCGCGGTAGGACCATAATGTCGCGCCGGTCGCGGGATCGATGGCGACGACGTGCCGGCGCGCGCCGGCTACCGTGTAAAGGCGCCCATTGATCAGGCTCGGCGTCGAGCGGCCGCTTTGCGCCTCGAAGCTGGCGCCGTCCCAGACCCAGGCGACTTCGAGACCGCCGAAGTTGCCGGGCGTGATCTGCTCGGCCGCGGTCGAACGGGTGTGAGCGAAATCGTTGCCCAAGGTGGTCCATTCCATGTTGTCCTGGCTCCAGGCCGCGGCGGACAGCAACAGCAGGCCGGCCGCGCCGGTAATCAGTCGAATCGCTTTCATAAGTCGTACCTCTGTGAATAGGGCACTTCAGACAAGCGCCGGCTGCGGGAGAACCGCGCTCCGCCGGACACTTGCCGAGATTACCCCAGCGTTTTGCCTTTGTCATGCCAAAAACGTTGGCTGTCAGCGATTGTCATTTTGGCAAGCAGTCAAGTGCGGGAAGCCCCCCACCGAATCCGCTCTGCGGATTCGACTCCCCCGGGGGGAGTGGTTGAAGTGGTGCGGGTCCGATACTCCCCCTTTGGGGGAGTCAAAAGCGCACAGCGGTTTTGGTGGGGGAACGCGGATCGCGGGAATTCGCGGTCAATCAAAAGAGCCCGCCGGGCCGGGAAAAACAACCGGGCTCTGGATGCCGTCGGCGGACAGGCTCGAGACGCCGAAGAAGTAATTGTCGATGACGATATTCTCCAGCGTGAAACTGTCCACATCGCCGACGTCCCGCTGGAAATCCCAGGTCGGCGAAGTCGTCAGCCGCCAATGCACCCGGTAACCGGCAGCCCCGGGCACTTTTTCCCAGTTCAAGGTCGTGCTCGGCCGCACCGCCCCTTCGATAACGACATTGGCCGGCGGCGAGGGCGCCCAGGCCATGGCGGCCAGAGTGACTGCGTTCAGCGCAGTCAGCTTGGCGGCGTATTCGAAGTTCACGTGCTCGATCACGTCACCATAGGCGATGCCGTCTTCGACCCGAATGTCCTGATGCTGGTGGTTGTAGTTTTCGTTGGTCTCCATTATTCGCACCGCGGGGAAACCTGCCTCGTTGAAACGCCGGTGATCGCCGCCGCGGCCGAAGCGGTCAATTCGGTAGATCATCATCGTATCGAGATTGGGGATATAGCGATCCGCCATTTCGTCGACGTAGCGGGCGACGTTGCGCGAAGGCGAATCGACCTCGCCGCCCTGCGCGCGACGCTGGTTTGCTTCCGCTTCGGTTTCCAGATAGCGCGTGCCTTCGGAAAAAATCCGGGCGGTGGTGTTGTCGATGACGCCATTGATGCCAGTGATATTGCCGATCATGTCGTTGTTGAGCACGGCGTCGAGATTCCAGCCGCTGTCAATGGCGTACTGCGAGAGAATCCGGGCGCCGTGCAAGCCCTGTTCCTCGCCGGAAAGACCCGTCAGGGCGATAGTGGCCGGAAATCGATACCGGCTCAGCACCCGCGCCACCTCGATGACGCCGGCCACGCCCGAGGCGTCGTCATTCGCGCCCGGAGAGTCGGACTCAAAATTCATCGGGTCACTGACCCTGGAATCCAGATGGGCGGACATCATCACGATCCGGTTCGGCTCGGTCTCGCCGCGCAGCACGGCGACGACATTGACCACTTCCACCGGGTCGGGAATGCGGTTCTCGCCGGAAACGACGCCGCTGACGGTAAACACTTCCAGACAGCCGCCGCAGGCGTCTGAAATCCGATTGAACTCGGCCTCGATCCATCTCCGCGCCGCGCCGATGCCGCGGCTGTCGGAGCCGGTCTCCGACAGGGTATGGCGCGTACCGAAATCGACCAGCGTCTGAATGTCCCGCTCGATACGTTCGGCGGAGACCGCCGCCACGATATCGTGAAAGTCCTGCTCGGCCGCAACGGCCGGCGCCGCCTGAAACAACACCGGCAACAAACCGGCAATGGCAATACCGCGAATTCTCATTTCGATCCTCCTGTCGGGGGATTCAATCTAAGCAGACAGCCGGGGCTATGGGAAGGGGTTGTGTCGCGTCGACTCTCGATTGGCGAAGAGATCCTGCGACTTCGCGCAGGATGACAGTTTCCCACACTGCCATGTTGCGTGAGCGAAGCCTCTCCCTTCGTCATTCTGCGCGCAGCGAAGCGCCCGACCTCCGTCATTCTGCGCGTAGCGAAGCGGAGTCGCAGAATCTCATTGGCATGGCAAAGACTGTTGGTCGCGCGCTTGATTGCGGGCTTCTTCCGGCTCGATCTGTCCTGTCGCGAGCAATTCCGCCAGGCATTGATCCAAGGTCCGCATGCCCAGCGCCGCGCCCGATTGCATGCAGGAATGGATCTGGGCGACGCGATCCTCACGCACCAGGTTCCGCACCGCCGTGGTGGCGACCAGAATCTCCCTGGCGGCCACGCGGCCGCCACCGGGTTTCTTCAGCAGAGTCTGGGCGATCACAGCCTGCATGGACTCCGAAAGTTGGGTCCTGACAATGGCCTTCTCGGCGGCGGGGAAGACATCGATGATGCGGTTGACGGTCTTGACCGCCGAAGCCGTATGCAAGGTTGCAAGCACGAGATGACCCGTTTCGGCCGCGGTCAGCGCCAGGCGGATCGTTTCCGGGTCGCGCAATTCGCCGAGCAGGATGACATCGGGATCTTCGCGCAGCGCCGCGCGCAAGGCTGCGGGAAAGCCCTTGGTATGCAGTTTCGCTTCCCGCTGAGTGACCAGGCAGCGTCTGCTTTCGTGAATGAATTCGATGGGGTCTTCGATGGTGAGAATATGGCCCCGGTGGTTCCGGTTCACATGATCGACCATGGCCGCCAGCGTGGTCGACTTGCCCGAGCCCGTCGGCCCGGTAACCACCACCAGACCGCGCGGCAATTCGGCGATGCGGGCGATGGAATCGTCCATGCCGAGTTGCGCAAGCGAAAGCACCTGCGACGGGATTGCGCGAAACACCGCCGCGGCGCCTTTGCGTTGCAAAAAGGCGTTGAGCCGGAATCTCCCGAGCTCCGGCGTTTCGATCGCCAGATCGATTTCCTCGCGGGCGCGGAAGCGTTCGCGTTGTTCGATTTCGAGGCATTCCTCGATACAGTCCAGTACCTGCGCATCGGTCAGGGCCGGCGCCGAAACGGCGCGCAACTCGCCGTCCACCCGCAGCCACGGCGGAAGCCCCGCGGAAAGATGCAGGTCCGAAGCTGTTTGTTCGACGCACAATTCAAGCAGTTGCCGCAGTTCCATTCCGATTCTCCTCCATACAATTGAATGGTGCCGGTAATGGTAGACTTTCCCCGCGAAAACACCCGATTTCGGTGCAATTTTCCTCCGCCGCCGCTGCCATGCCCCGACCGCCGCCATCCCGTGACTGACATCGAAACCAGCCTGAACCGTCTTCACGCCCGCATTCGGGAATGCGAAAACCGCCACGGCCGCACTCCGGGTTCGGTGTCCCTGCTCCCGGTCAGCAAGGGACAGCCGCCGGAGAAAATCGAGCGGGCCTTTCGCCTCGGCATTCGGGATTTCGGCGAAAGCTATCTGCGGGAAGCCGAGGCCAAGGTGGCGCTGGCCCGGGACCGCGGCTGGGGCTGCAACTGGCATTTCATTGGACCGCTGCAATCCAACAAGACCCGCGGCATTGCCGCGAACTTCCAATGGGTGCAAAGCGTCGAGCGGGCGAAGATCGCCCGACGGCTGAACGATCAGCGTCCCGCCGGTCTACCGCCGTTGAACGTGTGCGCGCAGGTCAATCTGTCGGGCGAAGCCAGCAAATCCGGGGTGCATCCCGCCGGGGTCGAAGATCTGTGCCGTGAAATCGCGGCTTTGCCGCGCCTGCGCCTGCGCGGCCTGATGACGATTCCCGCGCGACTCGTCGGTGAATCCGCCCAGCGCGGGGCTTTCCGCGCGCTCGCAACCGAATTCCGCCGCCTGCGCGAATTCTTCCCTGAAATGGATACGCTTTCGATGGGCATGAGCGCGGACTTCGAAGCCGCCATCGCCGAAGGCGCAACCATGATCCGGCTCGGCGAAGCATTGTTCGGGCCACGCTGAAGCGTCCCGTCGCTCCCGCCTTTACAATGCGGCTAATCGAATTGTCGATTGCGCGCGGCCCGACCATTCATTCTATGTAGAGAACTGCGAAAAAAACCGCGTTATTCTTGCGAATGTTCAGGTTCATAGAGGTCCTTAGAGGTCCTTGGAAGCAAAAGTTATCCACAGGGACCGAAAAATCGCGGATTTTCATGAACCACGAAATTAAAGGTTTTCGCGGCGGGATTGAGCGATTGAGCGAGCCCGGTTAGCGGTCGATGGCGCTCGCGATGTGACGTTCGATTATGCCGAGGATCGCGTCCTCGTCGGCGGGCGAGAGGCCGAAGAACGGGCGTGCGGGAATGTCGCCCCAGGGGATCTGGAACGACCCCTCCTTGGTGTTGAAAGAGCCGATGCCGAACTGCCCCTTGCTCGCGCCGAAGTGCTGGGTGGTGGCGTAGGCGAGGTTCGTGCCGACAGCGGCGGTGGTCGCATCGTGGTCGACGGTGATGGAGCGCTTCAGGTCGCCGTCGGCGTCCAGCTTCTTCGCTCCCTTCGCTCTCACGCGCCCGGACTTCTCGCGCCGAGCGACCGTGACGTCCGACAGATCGGCCCAGGCCGCGCCGGTGGACGGGTCCGACTCGGTTTCGAACGCGCGTTCGGTGATCTTCTTCAGGTGGTCGGCGATCGCCCTGGTCGCCGTCGACAGGTCGCTTCCCGCGGCGACGAGGTCGGACAGTTTGCGGCGCAGTTCCTCGTCGCGCAACTCGATGCGGATGTCCATGTGTCAGACCAGCCCGACCAGGGCGCGGCTTCGCAGGCGCCGCAGCGCCTCGTGCGCCCGCGCCATGCGCCGAACGACCCGCTGGTCTGCGTAGTACTGCCGGCGGTCCTGCCAGCGGCGCAAGTTATGCGGCTCTTGGGAGCCGCGCAGCGGCAGGATGTCCACCGCCCTGCTGTACGCTTTCAGCGCGCGCCTGTTCACGCCGGCGGGTCCTCCAGTTCGGCGCTCCTGTCCTTCGGCGGGATCGAGGCGCGGACCAGGCAGTCTTTCGCTTCGAGCAGCTTGCGCAGGCCGGCGCTTTTTTCCGGGCCGTCCGGCACTTCCTTGTCGAGTTCGGCGGCGGTGCGCATGAACAGGCGCATCACCTTGCGGGGCAGTCCTGCCGACAGATGGTCTCCGACGTGAAACCACTGCATGATTGGATTCGAGTTCGAGTTCGAGTTCGAGTTCGAGTCTTCTAGTTCCCTGGATACTTTGGACATTTCGTCGAAGTCCATGTGGATTTCCTCATGATTGGGTTGCTACAATGGGTCCGTGCCTGGGCGGGGCGGACGCCCGGCACCGCGAATGGGCCTCGAGTCGGAAAGAGCCCGCCCGGCAGGGCTGCCAGGGACGGTTCCGCCGTCATGTGCCGCCCGTCCCTGGTTTGCGGTACAGCAACTTACCCCGCCTCTGCTTGTTGATTTCCTTTTCCGCCCGGCTCCGACTGACCGGGCGGACGGTCCACGCAAACATGCCGAGCTTCGGCATCTCCCGGAGCACCACGACCGTGTTGTTGGCCCCCGGAAAAACGGCGAGACTGAATTCGTGCCAAACCGTCCGCCCGTCGATTTCCTCCCAGCGGCCCCAAACCTCGCCCGGATCGCGCAGGGCCGGAATGACGAACTCGGCAAAATCCGCCCGGCGGCGATCATCGGGATGGTTGAAGATGTGGTCGACGAACCGCTCGCCGATAACCGCTTCCTTTAACTCGCCGGGGCGGCTGACGCGCCGCAGCTCGACATCTTTTTTGCCATCGGGGCGCGTCACGGGGAGCGGCTTCGCTCCCGCCGCGGTCAGCGTCGCGAGGTATTCGGCCTTCTCGATCCGACGCTTCACCGCGCCACCGGCGGCTGAGGCTTGAACGGTGCCGGGAAGTTTAAGCGCTCGCCAATCGCTGGGGTTGAGCTTCGGATCGGGCGGGGTGATCGGCGGCGGAATCACCAGCGGCGGCAATGTCCCGCCGCCCGCTCCGCCCGCGCCGGGGTTGTAATTCCAGCCGGGATCGGGCGTCATCCGGTCGCCGCCGTCGCGGAACTGGACGGCGGGCCGCTCGACGATCTCGCCGGTGCGCCGGTCCACGCCGACGCGCTGCGTGACCTGGTGGAGCTTGCCGGCGCTGCTTTCGACTGTCAGTCCCATCCGCTCGACTTCGGACGCTGACAGCGCCCGCACACGGCATCGTCAGCCCCAGCCGTTGGGCGGGTAAATGATTTGCCAGATCGGGTCGTCGTAACGAAACACGCGGCCGTGCAGCGCGCGGTGCGAATCCCTGACCAGGTTGTCGTCCAGAGTCAGGTATTGCCAGTATGGATTGAAGTCGGCGGTCTCCATCTGGAACCGGTGGGCGGAGACGGCCTGGGCGACGCGCATGTTGGTGCGGTAGATCGTCTTCAGGCGGCGCGGGCTGCCGAGCTGGGCCTTGCGGATCACGCCGTCCGGGTCGGCGACGAATTTCCGGCCCCACCAGCCCTTCGCGCGCAGGCGCGGCTCCAGGGCGTCGGCGAACTGCTTTTCGGTCAATCCCTCCTCGAGCGCGCGCTCGACCTCCGAGCGGATGTCGGCGAGGACGTCCATTTTCGCGGCCTTGGCGACGGTGAACGAGCGGGCGTTGGCCTCCTGCCAGGTCTCCCACCAGTTCCAGCTGATTTCGTAGCCCTTCGCCTTGAAGTACTCGATGGCCTGCCGGGGCGGCAGACCGAAGGAGTAGCCTATATCGACGGGTTCAGGCATCTCCGGCGGCCCCCTGGAGGCGCTCCCAGGTGTCGGCGACGAACAGGACGCGGGCGAGCATGTCGCGCAGGGAGGATTCGTCGATCTCCGGGTAGAGCGCCGCCACGTCGCCCATGAATTCCTCCGGATCCGCCTTCGCCCGGTCGATCACGTCCCGCAGCAGCGGATCGGCGAGCGCCTGCCAGTCTTCGTTGGAGATCGCGTCCAGGGCGCCGCCGCGGACGCCGACGCGCCGCCGCCCCCAAAAGCGAAGCGCCGGCCCGCCGCGGACGGCGGAGGGAAAAA
Organism: Pseudomonadales bacterium; assembly: GCA_963664805.2. Taxonomy (GTDB): domain Bacteria; phylum Pseudomonadota; class Gammaproteobacteria; order Pseudomonadales; family Pseudohongiellaceae; genus UBA9145. The sequence continues at coordinate 3,077,029 of OY761612.1, forward strand.
GTGAGTGAGAATCGCGGAATGGATCGCGCGCCTGAACGATGTCCGCACGCTGGAGATCGACGTGGCCGGCGCGGCGGGTCTGGCCCAGGCGCGGGCCGAGCACCGCAGGGACGCGATCTACGTCATTCCCCTCGCGGCCAGCGCGCTGCCGTCGCGGGTGGTCGGGCGCCAGCGGCAGATCGTCACCCGCCGCGTCGGCGCCGTGATCGCGGTCTCGAACGCGCGGGACCCGCGCGGCGGGGCCGCGGTCTCCGAACTCGAGGCCGCCGGGGACATGATCGCGCGCGCCTGGCTCGGCTGGGCGCCCCCGGCCGGCGACAGGTCCGGCGCGAGCTACGCCGGCGGGCGCCTCCTGACATTCGCCGACAGGACGGTCTGGTGGCAGGAGGAGTACCAGGCGGACTACCTGATTACGCAGCAGCGGGAGGAATGAGACAGTGACCCTGAGATTCAACAACCAGTTGGTGCTGGCGAAAACCGAAGCCGTGGCCGGCACCGCCGTGGCGCTCGCCGCGGCCGACGCGGTGCAGTGCGGCGGCGTGGAGGTGACGCCGATCGCCGGCGACGCCGTCGATCGGCCCATCGTGCGCCCGTACTTCGGCGCCAGGCCGACGAAGCGCGTCCGCAAGCACGCGCGGATCCGGCTGACGGTGGAGCTCTCGGCCGCCGGGACCAAGGGCGACGCTCCGGCCTGGGGCCGGTTCCTGACCGCCTGCTGGATGACGGAGACGCTGACGGCGCAGACCAAGGCGGTCTACTCCTGCGCCGTGCCCGCCGCCCCGAAATCCCTGACCGTCTCTTGCAACTACGACGGTTACCGCCACACGCTGGCGGGCCGCCGCGGCACCTGGTCGATCACTGTCGTGTCGGGCGGCGTGCCGATCTGGTCGGGCTCCTACGCCGCGCCGGCCGACGCGGCGCTGATCGCCAATCCGGACTACTCCGACTGGGAGGAACCCATCGTCGCGTCCCACGCCGGCACGCCGACGGCGACCCTGTTCGGCGCCGCCTGCGCGGTCGAGGAGATCTCTCTGGACTACGGCGCGGACACCGACTGGCGCGACCGCATCGGCGCGGCGCCGGCGACCCGGCTCAAGGACCGCGCGAGCGGCGGCAATTTCACGGTCGACCTGCCGGCCGTGGCCAGCCTGGCCGTCGTCGACAAGGCGGCGACCGACGCCACCGGCGCGCTCGAGATCGTCCACGGCTCCGGCGACGGCAACATCGTCCGCCTCCACGCGCCCGAGATCCAGCTGGGGACGCCCTCGATCCGCGACGGCGACGGCGTCGTCCAGATATCCAGCGACTACCTCGCGCTGCCGTCCAGCGGCAACGACGACCTGACCATTGAGGTGAAATAGACGTGTTCCAGCTCCCATCCGACGACGAGAGTTATCCGACGCCATGCCACATTCAAATCCCCAGAGGAGCGGAGACCGAGACCGGCCTGATCACCGTGCGTTTCCGGGTGATCGGCACGGACCGCTGGGCCGAGCTCTCGCACCGGGGCGACGGCGACCTGCTCGTCGAGATCATCGCGGGCTGGGACGAGGTCTACGCCGCGGGCGGCAAAGAGCCGCTGGCCTGCACCGAGCAGAACATCCGGCTCTGCGCGGCGATTCCCTACTTCGCCGCCGGCGTGGTGGCCGGCTACACCAGGCGGTTCTCCCCCCTCCCAAACTTCAGGCCGCGGCCCGACGCCTGAGCCGCGGGAAAGCGCCGTCCGACGCCGCCCCCTTTATTGTCGTCCGCGGGAACTGGGACGCGGTGCGTCTGCTCTGCGCCGTCTCCGGACAGTGGCGCCGCGCCGCCTGGACCGGCGCTCCGCTGGGGCTCGATTACGCCGCCTGCGAGGCGGCCGCGAGGGGAATGGGAATCGACTGGGCGGAGAATTTCGACAAGCTGCGGATCATGGAGGCCGCGGCGCTGGAGGAGATGAGCGGATGACCGTTCAGCGGACCCCCATCAGGCGCGGGATCAGGCCGCCCAACGCGCATCCGGCCGCAAACACCCCGCCGGCCGCGAGCGCGCCCACCACCACATCGAAGGCGTGGCCGCCGGACGTCGCCCACAGCAACAGGGCGATCGCGGCGCCGGGGCTCGCCATCGCCGCCGCGGAAATGAATCTCCGGAACCGAAGCTCAGTCGCCCCGGATCGCCACGATCAGCGCCGCCAGCAGGCCCGTCGCGAAATAGAAAAACAACCAGGCGGCGAACAGCAATCCGCACAGCACGGCCACGGCTTGCGCGTGGACACCCCCGGCAATCAGCGCTGCGGCGAGCAAAGTCAAAATGAACAGGGGAATCCGGAGCATGCGCGCAGTATAGCGGCGCGTGCGGGGGGGCCGCAATGCCCGGCAACGTGAAGCTCGGCATCGAGATCGAGGTCGACGGCAAGCAGATCAGGGGCTTCGTCGGAGCGAGCGAGAAGGACTGGAAGCGCTTCCGCGGCCAGATGGGCGGCGCGGAGCGCGACGCGAACCGCGCGGGGCGCGCGTTCGTCGCGGCGCACAAGCGGTTCGCCGCCTACGCGGGCGGCGCGCTCAGCGTGGCCGCCGGTTGGCGCCTGGCGACCCGCGCCCTCGGCGCGCACGGCAGGCAGGCGGAAGCGGTCGCCGTCGTCGAGAACCGCGTCCGGGCGCTCGGCGAGTCCGCGACGCACAGCGCCGACGAGATCCAGTCGATCGCGGCCGCGCTCCAGCGGGCCACCACTTACGGCGACGAGGAAATCCTCGAGCTCCAGGGCCTGCTGCTGAGTTTTCGGAATGTGTCCGCGGAGGCGTTCGAGCGGGCGACGGTCGCGTCGCTCGACCTCGCGACGGTCATGCGCACCGACGCCCGCACCGCCGCGCTGCAGCTCGGCAAGGCGCTCGAGGACCCCGTGCGCGGCGTCTCCGCCCTGCGCGAATCCGGCACCACGTTCACCGAGCAGCAGCAGGAGCAGATCAAGACCCTCGTCGAAACCAACCGCCTGCTGGACGCGCAGGCGCTGATCCTCGACGTCGTGGAATCGCAGTACCGCGCCGCGGCGGCGGAGGTGCGCGACACGCTGCCCGGCGCCCTGGCCGCGCTGGGCAACACGATGGGCGATCTGGGCGAAGAGTTCGCGTCGGCGGCCGCCGGAGCGGCCAATCTGCGGGGCGCCGCCGAAGGCCTCAACGATTTCCTGTCCGACCACGGGCGCGTCGCGGACACCGCCCGGGTCGGCGTCGCCGCCCTGTCCGCCGGCGTCGCCGCGCTGGTCGCCGCGAAAAACGCCGGCGCGGTCGCCTCGGCGCTGTACACCGCGCGGATCGCGGCGATGTACGCTCGCCGGCACCGCCACGCTCGGATTGACCGCCGCCACGCGTGGATTGACCGCCGCCCTGAGGGTGCTGACCGGGCCGGCCGGCGTCGCCCTGACCGTCGGCGCCGCCGTGGCCGCGCTGACGAACCATCTGCTTTCCAACCGCCGCGCGGCCCGCGACGCCGCGCTCGGAATCGACGAATACACGCGCTCGCTGGACCGGATGACCGAAGCCGAGGCGGGCGAGGAAATCGCCGGCCTGGCAACCGATATCGCGGTCGCCGAGAACCGTCTGGCGACGCTGCGCGAAGGGCTGGACAGGGGTCTCGCCTACACCTACGACCCGACCACCCGGCGGCATTACGACCGCGCGGCTCTGGAGGTCGAGATCCGCGACCAGGAACGGCTCCTGGACGCGTACCGGGCGCGGCAAGACGCCGCGCGGGAAGTCCGGGACCGTTTGGCGGCCGGCCTGCCTCCGCCGCCATCGAATCCGCCGGCGCCCGATCCGGGCTCGGCCGCGGGATCGGGCGCCGCCGAAGACCCCTACGCCGACGAGATCGCCTCCATCGCGTCGCGCCTCGACGCCCGCCGGGCCGCGACCGAGGAGGGCATGGCCGAAATCCACCGCCGCGAGATGTTCCTGATCCAGACGCACTACGGCGAGCGCTCCGCGTACGCGCTCGCCCTTGAGGAGGAGCACCAGGCGCGGCTCGCCCAGCGCAGGGCCGATGCCGATGCCGCGGCCACGGCCGCGGAGCGCGAGGCGGCCGAGGCGCGCGCCGCCAGCGGAATACCGGCGCTCCACCACCTGCGCGCGGAGACCGCCCGCCTGGCCGGCGTCGACGAGTACAGCCGGGAGGCCGTCGAGCGGTCCAACCGCGCCCGCGAGCGGCAGATCGAGATCGCGCAGGCTTTCCGCGGCGCCAGCGAGGGCGTGCGGGCCACCCTGGCGCGGGAATACAAGGCGCAGGACGCCGCCGCGCAGCTGCTCGAGACGAAGATCGGCCTGCTCGAGCGCTACAACGCGGCGGCGGTCGACCAGTCGGCGGACCGCGAGGCCGTCGAGGACCTGCGCCGCTCCGGCGATTTCGACGATCTCCAGGCCAGCGCCGGATTCAAGCTGCCCGGCTTCGCGGCCGACGGTGCCTTCGAGGGCGCGTCCGGCTTCGCCCGCGGCGGTGTGATCGATGCGCCCGCGGCTTCCGGCGCTGGCGCGTGTCCTGCGGATGGCGCGGACTGACCGAGGCCGAGACCGCGCCGATCCTGCGGCTGCTGATGGCCGCCGGGCCCGGCACCGCGCTCGAATACCCGCGGTTCGACGGCGGCGCCACCGGCGCGCCCGCGACTTTGCGCGCCCGCCACGCCGGCGGCATGGACCCCTGGCGCCAGCGGGGCAACGGGTTGTGGGAAATCTCGCTCGATCTGGTCGAGGACACGCGGCCCGCCCCGGCGGTCGTCGCGGCGCCGAACGCGGCGCCGTGGTACGTCAAGGCGACGCCGACGTGAGCCGCGCCGTCCACGCCGACACGCTCGCCGAGCTGCGCAAGCCCGGCTGCCGCTGGGTGCGCCTGTTTCACCTGACCTGGCCCGGCGGGGGCTCGCTCTCGCGGATCGACGCCGGCGCCGCCGTGACCGACGCGGACCCGGCCCGGACCTACACGCCGTCCCCGGAGCTGGTCGGCGTCGGCGACATCGTCGAGACCGCCGAGCCGAAGTCCAACCCGCTGACGCTGACGTTCGAGGCCGTCACGCCGTCCATGGTCGGCGCGGCGCTGTCCAACCCGGCCTCGGCTTTCGCGCTCGAGATACGCCGCGCCGCCGTCGGCCCGGACGGGACGGTGATCGGCAAGTCCGTGCCGCGCTTCGAGGGCCGCGGCGCCGACGGGCCCGACGTGCGCGGCGACTCGGACGACGCTCGATATGACCGCGCCCGGCGAAGTGCTCGCGGACACTGTATATCCTTCGAGCGCGATCGGGAAGGAGGGCACGACGTTCTGCCTGACCAAATCCGCGGCGCCGAAAGCGGTGCTCGAGATCTGGCACAAGGTCGATCCGAACTCTTGGGCGCTGGTCGGCGGTCACCCCTCGTACGCCGATTGGCACGTCTCGACCGCGCCGCCGGCGGACATGTTGTTCGCCCGCGGCGCGGATCCCGACGGCGTGTGGTGGCTCGAAGAGGGCGCCGGGCGCATCTGGGCCCGGGTCCGCGGCGTGTGGCACTGGATATACTCGATCGGCTCCGGACGCGGACAGGTGTACGGCGGGCCGTCGGCGCCCGCCGCCGCCGACGGCGAGCCGGGCGACCAGTGGCTGGATATATTGCGCGACGCCTACGGCCGCGCGGCGGCGGGATTTTCCTGGATGCTGCCGGACGTGGGGAACTTCGGCGTTGCGGTCCACCACAGATCGCCCAGATTGAACGGAGCCGCGGCGAAAGGAGGCACTGAAACCATGCATTGACCGACCGCGGATTCGAGCAATATCCACTGGCCTTGGCGCAGTTCGAAGACTTCCAGTTCCCGCGCGACCGGGTCGATAAACCACAGGTGGGCAACGCCTTCACGGGCGTAGATGTCGCGTTTCGGACCGAGATCGATGGCGCGGGTGGAAGCTGACAGGATTTCGCAGATCCAATCGGGAGCGACGGAGCAATACGCGGCGTCCGTCTGCGCGGGCATGCGTTCCCGCCGCCAGCCGGCCAGATCGGGAACCAGAATATCTTCCCCCAGATGCAACTCCGGCTCATCGAGTATGTACCAGCCGCCCGTTTCGCCGTTGCCGCCGCCGCGGTCGAACAGACTTCCCAACACCATGCCCAGCTTGGACGCGGCGCGCGCGTGCGGCAACGCGGTTCGCGGATGGGTATGGAGCACGCCGTCGATGACTTCGGCAACCAAATGCTCCGGCGCGTCCAACACGTCCCGGTAGCCCGCCCCGCGCGTTGCATCCGACGCTGGAGTATTCGATGGCTTGGCCATGTCCACTCCCGAATTTCAAGAGATCAGTGGACGTATCCTAACCCGGTTTCCGCCGCCGGGCAAAGAAATGGCGAATTTTCCCCCAATTCTGATTTTGATATTTGCCTCCCGCTCAATGAGAATCCGCGACTTGCCGTGGAATGACGAAAACGGGCGCCCTGTCGGGTCGGTGGTTTGCTGCTAGAATGATCGACCTTGCAGGTATGACCGGAATTGAACAAGTGACGGCGCGTGATGTTGGATTTATTGGCGGCGGCAACATGGCGCGCAGTCTTGTGCTTGGGCTGCTTGCCAAGGGTTGGGATCCGGCGCGCGTTCATGTTGCCGACATTGATGCCGTGAAGGTGGAGACGCTCGCGCGCGAACATGGCGTCAACGCCGCGGACCATGACCGGATCGGGAAGGTCTGCGATCTCATCGTGCTGGCCGTGAAACCGCAATCCATGGCCGAAGCCTGCGCTTCGCTCCGTTCTGTACTGGCCGGCCGCGCTCCCGTGGTTGTGTCGCTGGCGGCCGGCGTGACGCTGACCCGCATCGAAGAATGGCTCGGTTCCGGGCTCGCGCTGGTGCGCTGCATGCCCAACACGCCGGCGCTTGTCGGCGCCGGCGCCGCGGGCTTGTTCGCCAATGATCGCGCAAGCGCCGAACAGAAGCGGGACATCGAGGATCTGATGAATTCCGTCGGCGTTTGTGTCTGGTGCGAGCGCGAAGCGGACCTCGACACCGTCACCGCGCTTTCGGGCTCTGGCCCCGCATACTTCTTTCTGTTCATGGAGGCCATGCGGAACGCCGCCTGCGGTCTCGGACTCGACCGTGAACTGGCCGAAAGACTGACCGGCCAGACCGCGCTCGGCGCCGCGGAACTGGCCCGCGCCAGCGGGCAGGGGCTGGCCGAATTGCGCGCCCAGGTGACATCCCCCGGCGGTACGACCGAAGCCGCGATCGCCCGCTTTGAGCAAGGCGGCCTGCGGCAACTCGTCGACGAGGCCATAGCCGGCGCCGCCGAGCGCGCGCGCGAACTGGCCCGCGAGAACGGATAGGTAGTCGGTATGGACGCATTGGCGGCGGCTTTCAGCGCACTCGCCGGACTCTATCTGCTGGCAATCCTGTTGCGATTTCTGCTGCAACTCGCGCGGGCGGATTTCTACAACCCGGTATCACAGGCGATCACGCGGGTCACCGATCCCATGTTGCGGATTTTCCGCCGCTTCGTTCCCGGTTACCGCAATATCGACTTAGCCGCCCTCATGCTGGCCTGCGTCGTCGAAGGTATCGCCATATACATTCTGATCCTGATGTATGGCGGTGGTTTTCCGGGGATCGGATTCATCGTCACCTGGTCGGTTCTGGGCGTGGTGTATTTCATCTTATGGATCTACTGGTACGCGATCATCGCGTCGATCATCATGTCCCTCGTCATGCTTTTCTCCGGCAGCATGAATCCGCATCCGATCCCGCTGCTGGTCTGGCAGTTGACCGATCCCGTGATGGCGCCTTTCAGGAAGATCATTCCACCCATGGGCGGTCTGGATTTCTCGCCCATTTTCGTATTCATTCTGTTGCGGTTTATCCTGAATTTCCTGAATGAAACATTTGCTTCGCAATCGGTCCGGCTCGTCGTGATCGGCATTTGACGAAGTATGACCGAGGCCCGAGAGGCAGAATCGGTCACCCACGACAACAGGCAGCCATGAACAAGGAAAACGATCAGAACAGCGTCGGCCTGGTTGAGCCGCAATGCTATCGTTTCGACGAGCCGCTGACCCTGCGCAGCGGCAAGGCGCTGCCCGCCTTCGAGTTGATGGTGGAAACCTATGGCGAACTGAACGCGGACCGTTCCAACGCTGTGCTGATCTGCCACGCGCTCAGCGGCGATCATCACGCCGCCGGCTACCATAACGAGGACGACCGCAAACCGGGCTGGTGGGACACCTGCATCGGGCCGGGCAAGGCGATCGACACCAACCTGTTCCATGTGGTGTGCCTGAACAATCTCGGCGGCTGCGGCGGCAGCACCGGCCCGGTTTCGATCAATCCCGAAACCGGCAAGCATTACGGGCCGGACTTTCCCATCATCACCGTGCGCGACTGGGTCAACAGCCAGGTCCGGCTGATGGATCGGCTGGGAATCGAAAAATGGGCGGCGGTGATCGGCGGCAGCCTCGGCGGCATGCAAGTGCTGCGCTGGGCCATCAGTTATCCCGAACGATTGCATCACGCCGTCGCCATCGCCGCGGCACCCAAGCTTTCGGCGCAGAACATCGCTTTCAACGAGGTGGCGCGGCAGTCGATCACCAAGGATCCGGATTTCCATGACGGATACTATCTGGAGCGCGGCGTCCATCCCAAGCACGGGCTGATGCTCGCGCGGATGGTGGGGCATATCACCTATCTCTCCGATTCGGCCATGCGCGCCAAGTTCGGCAAGGCCGTCGATGGCCTGCAAGGGCAGAAAGGCAATTTCGGCCGCGACCTGCGAACCGGTTCGCTGAGCTTCGGCTTCAATGTCGATTTCGAAGTGGAAAGCTATCTGCGTTACCAGGGCGAGCAGTTCTCGGAAAAATTCGACGCCAACACCTACCTGCTGATGACCAAGGCGCTCGATTATTTCGACCCTTCGGTAGACTACGAAGGCGATCTTTCGCGCGCCTTCAAAAAGTCCGACTGCAAGTTTCTGCTCGTTTCCTTCAGCACCGACTGGCGCTTTCCGCCGGAACGTTCGCGGGAACTCGTCGACCACTTGCTCCGGGCCGGCAAGCAGGTGAGCTATCTCGAAATCGAGGCGGATCAGGGCCACGACGCTTTCCTTCTGCCGCTTCCGCGTTATGTGAACGCGCTTTCCGCCTATCTCGGCAATGCGCATCGGGAGATTCGCGGCGATGCGTCCTGACCAGGAAATCATTCAAAGCTGGATCGAACCCGGCAGCCGGGTGCTTGACCTCGGCTGCGGCGACGGCGCCTTGCTCGCCTACCTGCAAAAGGAGAAAGGCGTTCACGCCGTCGGACTCGAGATCGACCCGCACAATATCGAACGTTGTCTGACCGCCGGGGTGGCGGTGATTGAACAGAATCTGAACCAGGGCCTGTCGAATTTCGAGACCGGCAGTTTCGATACGGTGCTGCTCGCCCAGACCTTGCAGGCGCTCGCCAATCCGGCCGAACTCGTGCGGGAGATGTTGCGCATCGGCAAGAACGGCATCGTCACCTTTCCGAATTTCGGCAATTGGCGCAGCCGGCTCGGTTTACTGCTGAGGGGCCGCATGCCGGTGTCCGAATTCATGCCGCATCAATGGTACGACACGCCCAATATCCATTTCTGCACGGTCAGGGATTTCGACGTGCTGTGCCGGGACGGGAACATCGACGTGCTGGCGCGCACCGTGGTCAATTCCCGCCACGAAGGCAGTTGGGCGATGAAGGCCTGGCCGAATTTCCTCGCCGAAGTCGCCATCTATCACCTGACGAGAAGCTAGCTACCGATGCCCAGAATCGTTTTGGCCAGCGGCAATCCAGGGAAGCTTGAGGAGATGCGCGCGCTGCTGGCGGACAAGCGGGTCGAATTGCTTTCCCAAGACGAGTTCGGCGTCGACGCCGCGGCTGAAACCGGCCTGAGTTTCGTCGAAAACGCGATCATCAAGGCAAGGCACGCCTGCCGCGAGACCGGACTGGCCGCCATCGCCGACGATTCAGGCCTTGAAGTCGATGCCTTGAACGGAGCGCCGGGTATCTATTCCGCGCGCTACGCCGGATGCGAGGAGCCCGGGGCGGACGAGGAAAACAATCTCAAGTTGCTGTCCGAACTGGAGCAGGTGCCTGAAGGCGAACGCGGCGCGCGGTTTCATTGCGCCATCGTACTGATGCGGCATGCCGCCGATCCGATGCCCCTGGTTTGTCAGGGTGCCTGGGAGGGGAGAATCCTGTTCCGGCCCAGGGGCGAGAACGGCTTCGGCTATGATCCGCTGTTTTTCGTCCCCGGCGAGAATTGCACTTCCGCTGAATTGCCGCCCGCGCGCAAGAACCGGCTCAGCCATCGCGCCCAGGCGACCGCCAAATTGCTGTCATGCTGGAACTACCCCCATTAGGGCTGTACGTTCACATCCCCTGGTGCGCGCGCAAATGCCCCTATTGCGATTTCAACTCGCACGAAAGCCCGGACGGCGGCATACCTGAAGCGGAATACGTCGAAAAACTCGAAGCCGACCTGAAGCGCGAACTCGCCCGCGCCGCCGTCACCAGCAACCGCAACAATGGGACACCCAACAATGGCAACGATGGGACACCCACCCAAAGATGGGACACCCATCGGCAAAGATGGGACACCCATCCGTCCCGAACCAGCGATGGCCGCAACAATGGGACACCCACCAACGATGGGACACCCACCAACGATGGGACACCCACCGGCAACGATGGGACACCCACCCGCCTGATCCGCAGCGTCTTCTTCGGCGGTGGCACACCGAGCTTGTTCCGACCGGAATCTTTTGGGCGGTTGTTGAAATCGCTGCGGAAGAGCGGGTGGCTGGCGCCGGCAGCGGAGGTCACGCTGGAGGCCAATCCGGGCACGGCCGAAGCCGCGCGTTTCGCCGGCTTCCGCAAGGCCGGAATCAACCGCCTTTCGCTCGGCGCGCAAAGTTTCAACGACGGCGCGTTGGCGAGGCTCGGCCGCATCCACGACGGCGCCGAGGCGCGCGCGGCCATCGCCATGGCGCGCGCCGCCGGCTTCGACAACATCAACATCGATTTGATGTTCGGCCTGCCCGGCCAACGGCGCGACCAAGCCTTGAACGATCTGGAAACCGTCCTTGGTTTCGCGCCGGAACATATCTCCTGGTACCAATTGACCCTTGAGCCCAATACCGTGTTCTGGCGCCGACCGCCGCCGCTGCCGGAGGATAGCGCCATCGACGACATGCAGGAAGCCGGTCTCGATCTGCTTAAACGCGTCGGCTATGCGCGATACGAAGTTTCCGCGTTCGCGCTTGAAGGCGGGCCGTGCCGGCACAACATGAATTATTGGGCGTTCGGGGACTATCTCGGCGTCGGCGCCGGCGCCCACGGCAAGTTGACCGACCCCGGCGCCGGCCGGATTCTCCGCACGCGCAAGACGCGGCAGCCCCGGCACTTTCTGGCGCCCGGCGATCACACCACCGTCGAGGAAGTGCCAACGGGCGCCCGGCGACTGGAATTTCTCATGAACGCGCTGCGCTTGCGGGCGGGCTTCAGCGCGGACGAATTCGAGAGCCGCACGGGGCTTGCTTTCGGCGCAATCGAGGAGAAGTTAAAATATCTGGCCACCCGGGGCTTGCTCGAAATGAACGGTCGCATCGTCCGCCCCAGCAGCAAAGGTTACCGCCTGCTGGACAGCATTCTGGGAGAATTCGCGTGAACGAACCATTGAACAAAATGAAATGCGAGCCGTGCCGTTTCGGCGGCCGCCAGGTGACCGACGCCGAAGCCCGCGACCTGATGCTCAAGATTCCCGCGTGGCGCCGGGAAACCCGGAAAGGAGTGAAAAGACTGTTGCGCGAATTCAGCTTCATCGGCTTCGACGAAGCCTTCGAGTTTTCCGGGCGCATCGCCGCGCTCGCGCGGGAACAGGATCATCATCCCACCATGCTGATCGAATACGGCAAGGTCACGATCCGCTGGTGGACGCACAAGATCGATGGCTTGCATTTGAACGATTTCATCATGGCGGCCAGGACAGACGACATCTTCAGGGAATTGACCGAAGTCCGGAACTGAACATGCCCGCGCGCACTCAAGCAAAATCAAGAGGTCTGTTGCCGGGTCTCGGCAAACTGATCGGTCTGGCGAGCGTCAGTTCGAACAATCCCGACATCGACATGAGCAACAGGCCGGTCATCGATTACCTGGCGGAACGGCTTGAAGAGCTTGGCTTCGCCTGCGAAGTCGTGCCTTCGCCGTCCAGTACAGGCAACGGGAAGTTCAATCTCATCGCGACATACGGCAGCGGGCCGGGCGGAATCGTACTCGCCGGCCACACCGACACCGTGCCCTGCGACGAACAACTCTGGAGCGCCGACCCGCTGCGCCTGAGCGAGCGCGACGGCCGGCTTTACGGGCTCGGCGTTACCGACATGAAGGGTTTCTTCCCCATCGCCATCGAAGCGGTTCGTCCGCTGCTCGATCGGGAATTTCGCGAACCGCTGATCATTCTCGCCACCGCCGACGAGGAAACTTCCATGCAAGGCGCGAGGACGCTGGCGGAAATGGGGCGCCCGCGAGCCCGCTCGGCGATCATCGGCGAACCGACCGGCATGCGGCCGATTCGAAGCCACAAGGGCATCATGATGGAATCGGTGCAGCTGCTCGGCAGCAGCGGTCATTCCTCGGATCCCGGGCTCGGTCGCAACGCGCTCGACGCCATGCATCTCGTCATCGCCGACCTGATCCAATTCCGCCGCGAATTGCGCGACCGCCACCAAAGCGACTTGTTCGAGATTCCCTGGCCGACCCTGAATCTCGGCGCAATCCACGGCGGCGACAACCCCAACCGGATTTGCGGGCATTGCGAATTGCAGTTCGATATCCGCCTGATGCCGGGTATGCATATCGAAAGCCTCCGCGAAGAGATTCGCCGGCGCGTGGAAGGCGTGACGGCGCCATTGCGGGTCGCGGCCGAACTCGTGCCGCTGTGTCCGGGAACGCCGGCATTCTTCGCCCGTGAACAAAGCGCCTTGCTGCAAGCCGCGGAGAAACTGACCGGCCACGACGGCGCCAGCGTGGCTTTCGGCACCGAAGCGCCCTTCCTGCGGGAACTCGGCATGGACACGATCGTGCTCGGTCCCGGCAATATCGATCAGGCCCACCAGCCCGACGAATACCTGTCGATGGACATGATCGAGCCCTGCATCAAGGTATTGCGCGAACTGGTGGGTCAACACTGTTTGCGGGCATGAAGCCATGAACGACGGCGACCAGACTATCGAGTTGTTCCGCTCGGCAGCGGCGTACATCAACGCCCACCGCGACAGGACTTTCGTGATTTTGCTGCACGGCGAGGCGCTGGCGCCCCGCAATCTGCCGAACATCGTCTTTGACCTGAGCCTGTTGCACAGTCTCGGCGTGCGCATGGCTCTCGTGCATGGAACGGAGGAATCCGAGGCGGAAATTGCCGCGGCCGGTTCGCTGCCGGTCACCGACGCCGCGGCCATGGCGCGCATTCGGCAACAGGCCGGCGGCATCGGCATCGAACTCGAGGCCATGTTCTCCCAGGGCACGAGCAAGTCTCCCATGCATGGCGCCGACATCGCCGTGCGCCGGGGCAATTTCGTCAGCGCAAGACCGGCCGGCGTCGTCGACGGCCTCGATCTGCAATACACCGGCAAGATCAGAAAGATCTACGACGAGGCGATCAACGCGGAACTCGCGCAAGGCAAGATTGTGCTGCTGCCGAGCCTTGGCTATTCGATCACGGGCGAAGTCTTCAATTTGCAGCCGGGCGAGGTTGCGACGAAGACCGCCAAAGCGCTCGGGGCGGACAAGCTCATTATGTTCGTTCCCGGCGACGGGGTGAGCGGAGAGGACGGCGCGGTCATTCCGACCTTGAGCATGGCCGAAGGCGAACGATGCCGAGACCGGCTGCTGGCGCGAGACGATGTGGAGTCGCGTTGCGCGGGCCTCGCGCTGCAAGCCGCCTTGCGCGCCTGCCGGGCGGGTATTCACCGTTGTCATCTGATCAGTTGCAGGCGGAACGGCGCGCTATTGCGGGAACTGTTCACGCGCGAAGGCGGCGGCAGCTTGCTCAGCGGAGATGAAGCGCACCTGTTGCGGCGAGCGGAATTGTCCGACGTGCCGGGGATATTGCAATTGATTGCGCCACTGGAAGAAGACGGCTCGCTGGTGCGCCGTTCCCGCGAACTGCTCGAAAACGAGATCGGCAACTTCAGCATCGTCGAATGGGAAGATACCCTGATCGCCTGCGCCGCCTTGTATCCGGTAAACAGCCGATTCGGCGAAATCGCCTGCATCGCCATCGACTCCCGGCATCGAAACCGGGGCTTCGGCGAACGCCTGCTCGCCAGTCTAGAGGAACAGGCGCGGGATTCGGGAATGAAGGTTTTGCTGGCCTTGACGACGAGCGCGGACCACTGGTTCCAGCGCCACGGATTCGAAGAGTCCGGCTTTGAGGATCTTCCCGCGGAGCGCCGCGAATTCTATAACTTCCAGCGCAATTCCAAGATCCTGAGCAAGGAATTGTGATTCTGAATGAATTAAAAATTGTCTACATTTAACTCGTGCGACAGGTCTTCCCGATAACTGTTGGTAACGGTCCCGGCTGAATTCAGAGCAATCCCGACGAGCACAAAAAAAGCCAGACAACCAGGCAGTCCCGCAACCCAAGACATGCGATAACTCCGGAGCAGCAGGAAGGTCGATGCGGCCAGCAGGATCGGTACCGCAACGAACCACCATGATTCTGCGGCCAGCATGTATGCCGTCACCGGCAAGGAAAGAACTGCTGCGGCAACCAGGAATCGGCGTTTCCTTGCTGCCAGCCCCGCCAATGCGAGCACCGGCGGGGTGACGACAAAGGTCAGATAGACCAGGATAAGGATGGTGGTCATATCAAAATCCGACTTGTTCAGCGGTTCCTCAATTTGCGTTCAGTCACTCGCAGCGCAGAAGTAGGCAGATGCTGTAATCATAAGCTGTAGAACTGGACATCGTTGTTAGTCGGTACAACGATATTCCTCCATCATGGATATACTGCTCATAACTTCGGCGGGTACGATATCTCCGGCTACGTATGTGCGATTTGCCACTCGTGTTACAAACCAGTTCGCCAGTTCTGGATCCGAGAGATTCTTCAGTTCGGCACCGCAGATTAGGAATTTGTCATTTGAAGTTGCTTTCCACGCAAGTATTCCGCGCGTTTCCGCATTCTCAATATATTGACGAATCGACTTTAGGCAATCCTGCTGTGGCGAACCATCAATGCTGTCCCATTCTGTCAAGGATTCACATTTTACGTTTAGCTCATCTACAGACGTGGAAATGTCTGGATTAGAAGCGTGAAAAAGCCGAACCCCGCCATTGATCGATTTTGACAGGAAGTTTGCGGCGTATGCCACAATGCCCAGGCACATTATCAGCAGAATCAAGAATCTCATTGCTCCTCCATTGGTATTGATTAGGGGTCCGTACTTTCAGTTAGCCGAATTCTAGCAAGAAGCGGTTCCAGTAGAACTTGCCAAAGCTTCCTTTCTTCCTGAATGATGTAGGCGCTCAGGGTCATGCCGGCTTGCAGGGGAAAGCGTTCTCCGTAGGCGTCGATATGCTGTGCGGAGATGCCAGCCACGATCCGGTAGACGGGTCCTTGAACATTGAGCGATACGGGCAGTTCCGCCGGTTCGAAAATCGTCCGGGACACCGAAACGATTTTCCCTTCGACGCCGCCGAATCTTTGATACGGAAACGCGTCGAATTGCAGCCGTACGGTCTGGCCCGTTTGAATGAAGCCGGCGGCCCGGGTCGGCGCGAACAACTCCGCTTCCAGCCGTCCGCCCTGCGGCAACAGGGAAACGGCAAGTTGCTGCGGTCGCATGCTCTGCCCGCTGGATACCGGCAGCGCGGCGACGCGCCCGTCCACCGGCGCCTTCAATACGATGGAGCCCTGTCCCGCGACTTGCGCCAGTTGCGCCCGCAGGCCGGACAATCCCGCCCGCAGTTCCGCAAGCGCGGTCTGCTGCCTCACCGGTATGCCCTCAAGGCGCAAGCGATGGGTTTTCATTTCCCCCAGCTTGATTTCGATCTGCTGGGCAATCTGTTCTTCGGATTGCCGTAACGTGAGCACGATTTCCTCTTTCCGCTCCACATCCTGTTGCGAAGCCACATTTCGGCTTTCCAGCAACTCGAATCGTTTCAGAGATGCGTTGGCGGTGCGTATGCGTTCGTCAAGCACCTGCCGCTGCGCTTCCAGGGACGCGACTTCCGCCTGTACGGACTCAATCCGGCTCTGTAGTTCCTTTGTTTCCTGTTCAAAACCCTGTTCGGTCAGGGGTACCAGTTTTTCCCTTTCGGCGATTTGCGTTTCGATTTCCGCCAACGCAATCCCGAAAACGCCTTCGCCTCCGGCAAATGCCGTATCCAGATTCAGAGTGGTTAATGAATCTCCCTTGCTGACATCCTGATTTTCAACCACATGGACGGCCGAGATCGTGCCGAGTTGCGGAGAAACTATCCTTACCAAGCCCTTGTCGGGTTTCAGCCAGCCATAGACGATTTCTTTTCGCGCATAACTGCCCGTCAACAGAACTATAGCAATTGCTGCCACGATAAATCCGATCAGCCAGGTGACCGCCCAAGTTGACACAGGAGTGGCGAGCGCGACTTCACCGAACAGCCGGTTCCCCTGGCGCTCGACTACTTCTTTACGAAAAATCTCCATGTCGTCGTTCCGGCTCGGCCAGCGGCCAAAGTTGTTCAGATTTCCTGTTGTGGCTGGGGCTTCTGTTGTTCGATCAGCTTGCCGCCGGCCATTATGAAGATTCGGTCCGCCCGCTTGAGCAGTTCGGGCCGGTGAGCGACCACGATCCGGGTGATCTCCATGCGCGAGATGACCTCCGCGATCTGCCGTTCGGCGTGAAGATCGAGATTGGCCGTGCCTTCGTCAAGAAAAAGCACTTGGGGATTGTGGTAAAGCGCCCGCGCCAGCAGCAGCCGTTGCCGTTGGCCGCCGGAGAGGGCCGCGCCCATGTCTCCGATCATGGACAGGTAATGCATCGGCATCCGGCTGATGTCGTCGTGCGCCTGTGCCAGCGTGGCGCATTCGACCACCCGCTCCATGTCGATCTGGGGATCGAAACTGGCAATGTTGTCGGCGATGGATCCCGAAAGAAGCTGATCGTCCTGCATGACCACGCCCGCCGCGGCACGCCAGTTGCGCAGTCCGAGGGAATGTAACGGTAGCCCATCTATCCGAATGACGCCCGTCTCGGGTTTGAGCAAACCCAGCATCACTTTCAAAAGCGTCGTCTTGCCGCCGCCCGAAGGGCCGGCAATGGCGACGTATTCTCCCGGCTGGATGGAAAGGGAAACATCTTCAAAAAGGAACGGTTCGTTCGAATCGTAACGAAAGCCAATTTCTTCCAGATCAATTCTTCCCTGTACTTGCCTGATGTCCGAGATCGGCGCTTCCAGACCGTCTTCCTTTGCGGACTGGACAATGTCCGAGAGTCGTTCCAGATGCAATCCCAGCATGCGGAACTCGATGCCCTTGTTGACTAGGCCCTCCGCCGTAACAGCGAAGTTTTGCCGGTACGACATGAAAGCGAACAACATGCCGATGCTCATTTCTCCCGCCAGGATGTATTGCGCCCCGAAATAGACGATAAGCACGGTTTGCAGTCCGAACAACAAAGAAGACGCGAACTGGTTGCCGATTTCCAGCCGACCGTAGGAGATGCCGGCATTGATCACGTCGGCGTACAGATTGCGCCATGCGTTCTCGCGTTCGACTTCCCTGCCGAAAAGCTTGATGGCGCGTGAAGCGCGAATGGATTCGATAATGTGGGTGTTCTCGGTCGCGCGTTTGGCGATCAATTCTTCCTGCCGGCCCCGCATGAAGGGAAACAGGATCAGCGAAACAATCAGATACGCGGCCGTGAACGCAACGGCGATCAATGCCAGTTTCCAGTTGTACAACAGCATCAGAACAACGGTTGCGATAACCATAACGCCGTCAATGAGTGCCGCGACCACGCTTTGCGTGAGCGCCGTCTGAATCGGCTGAATCGAACCGATACGGGAAATGATGTCTCCCGCATGGCGTTTTTCGAACCAGGCTGCAGGGAGCCGGATCAGGTGCCGCAGCACGTTGCCCGCCATCTGGAAGGTCATGGATTGACCCAGCAGCAGAATCACCCAGGATCGCAGTGCTTCGGTCATGGCCTGGATCAGGTAAAGGCATCCGAAACCGAGTCCGAGCAGAAACAGCAAATCGGTATCGAACCGAGTCACCGCTTCGTCGATGACGAGCTGCAGATAGAAGGGCGACGCCAATGCAAACAACTGGATCACGACAGACAGCACCAATATCTGCGTTAGAGAACGTTTCAATCCAGAAAGGCGGGACCACAAACTGCTCAGCCGAGTTCTGGTTCTGGCCATGATCGGCCGGAAGTCTGTGGCGGGGGTCAGTTCAAGCGCGACGCCGGTGAAGTGATCGGAAATTTCCGCGAGCGAATAAATTACCCGACCCTGGGCCGGATCGAAAACGACGAATCGGTTATGCCTGACTTCCTTCAGCACCACGAAGTGATCCATATCCCAGTGCAGGACTGCGGGAAGCGCAATGTCCTTCAATCGTCCGGGTTCGAGCCGCAAGGCACGCGAACCGAGAGAGAGCTGCTCGGCGATTCTCATCAGGTCGCGCAGACGCGCGCCCATGAGCGACGAACCGAAACGCTGGCGCATGGCGTTCAGATCGATCCTGTGGCCGTGGTGCTGGGCCACCATGGTTAGAGATGCAAGTCCGCACTCGGTTGCCTCAGTTTGCAGTACAGATTTCACTGAAGTACCTAACAAGGGGTTGCTTTGGAGAGAAACGTTAGAGCAACTGCTGCCCTATGCAAATTGAAGTGTATGATTTTGATACGCTATGTAACTTAGTCAATGACGAAGTATCGAGCTAATTGAACAAAATTTAAAATTGCATGGAGCAGAAATACGTATGTGATGGGACGACCTTGTTCACGCTCATATTCCAATATTGCAAGTAAACAAAAAACAAAAGCGCCAGGTAATATTGGAGAAACAATAATAACTCCATGATATATACTTTCACTTCCTAAGCCGTGATATGCAGTAAAAATCAGACTTGACAATACAAATGATGGCGTCCAGCTAACTGCGCCGAATTTCTCAAGCAACGTTTTTATTGATTTCAAGAGAAAAATCTGGAA
This sequence comes from Pseudomonadales bacterium, assembly GCA_963664805.2. Classification (GTDB taxonomy): domain Bacteria; phylum Pseudomonadota; class Gammaproteobacteria; order Pseudomonadales; family Pseudohongiellaceae; genus UBA9145. The sequence continues at coordinate 3,096,228 of OY761612.1, forward strand.
GATTATTGTCTCAAGAAATGGCCCTACAATTACAAACAACAGAACTGCACCAAGAAAAGGATAAGAATCTACCAAATCCGTAGTGTTGGACATTGCTTCAGCGTAACCTTCCGAATTTATGATATACAGAAATCCAGAAATCGCGCTTGACAAGATCCAGATAGTTGCAAAAAAAATTAGAAAGATTTTGATTCTTGAAATTCTGTTAAGAATTGTAATAACGTCATTGAAACTGGTGATGGTTAATGAGCCACGATTTTTGACAAACATAATTCTCTCAACTGTACCTATTCCTTGCAAGAATACACTAAAAACCGTCGGCGCACCGCACGCTGGTAGATGAATGCACTGCGCCGACGAAAGGGATTCAGAGAAAAATTATAGTCCCCGAGCTCTCCGGCGCTCCATCAGCATTTCACCATACGAATGGGCACTTCGAGTCTGAAAATCCGCATAAGCGTTGTACAGATCTCGACCGCCATTTTCCCATGCGTAGTCAAGTGCTTTCCCGGCAATGTAGCCCAGAAAAATGGTGCCTACCAGCCTCAAGCCACCACTTACCGCTTCAATATCATCACTCGACAGTTCTCGGATGCCGTAATCCGGTTCTGCTTCAACAACAGACAATTCATTCATGCTCGTTCTCCTAAAGATTCGTATTTGGCCGCAGCCATCGCATCCCAAACCATTCAGTGCAGCATGATCTTCAAAATAAGTTGCATTTTCATACCTTCACGATAAATGGTCAAGGCATTTGTAAGATACCCCCCCCCCCCCCATGTCAAGCAGATTCTCGATTTATTTGTTACAAATTGTGTTTGTCTGGAGGCATTCCGCGATCAGGCGCCGGGATTGGCCTGCCAGGTAAAGGGGTAGCGACAACAAGCGGTACTCGACTGGCGTACCGTCTGCGAGTTTTTTGGTGTCTTGCAACAGGCTGGGGCGGTCGGAATTGAAACGCAACGCGAAGTCCCGGCGTTTTTCCTTCAGGAATCGATGCAGGGAGCGCAGGGAACCGGATGAGCCGGCCTTGACTTCGATCGGGACGACCACGTTTTTGGAGACCGTGACGTAATCCACCTCCGCGGACGCGCTTGGCGCCTCGCGGGACCAGTAGAATAACTGGGGCGTTTCGTAGGGTGCGCCGCCGAACAGCAATTGTTGTCCGACGAACTGTTCCGCCATGGCGCCGCCATTCACCAGCGTCATGTCCGTTCCGGCAAAGTCGAGGAGGTTGAGACCCAGGGCCGAGCACATCAATCCAACGTCGAGATAAAGGCATTTGAAGGAACGCGGGTTCGCTTCGGCGGCGAGCGGCGGCCCGTTGGCGGCGGAGTGCAACACCTTGTACGCCACCCTGGCCATGCATAGCCGAGACAGTGCATCGGCCAGCTCGGCAGCCCGATGTTCACGGCTGACCTGGGCATACTTGAACTTGCGCCCGACCATACCCGGCAGCGCGTCGAACACCATTCGTGTTCGGTCTTGGGCTCGCCCGTGACTGTATTTGGCGAAGTCGTCCCGGTATGTAGCCACAATGCTCTGTTGCACTCGATGCACCTGGGCCATTGTGGACACTTCGTTCTTCGCAGCTTCGGCATAGCAGGCCACAGTCTCCGGAAGTCCGCCGACGACCCAGTATTGCGCGAGCAATTCCAGGCACTTTCCATGAATGGGTTCGGGAAAGGTGGATTCCAGGTCCGCAAGGGTTACTTCGCGCAAGTGTCTTGCAAGCTTCGAATCGCCAACGGCTTCAACGAAATCCTCGAAAGTCATGGGTCCGAGGTGCATGTATTCCACTCGACCGACGGGCATGGAGAAACGAGTATCGGCCAGGACAAGCTCCATCAGGGATCCCGCCGCCACAACACGCAGGTTCGGCATTTCCTCGTGGAAATAGCGCAGGGAGGTCAGCGCATCGGGCGAAGTCTGAATCTCGTCGATGAAAAGCAGGGTTTTTCCCGGTTCGACCGATCTGCCGGTCAGCAATTCGAGCATGGAGAGTATGCGGCGCGGGTCGCGGTGCTCGAATGCCGCGCACAACTCCGGATTGCGCTCCAGATTCGCGGTGACGAGAGGCGCGTCCGCCGACTTGGACAGTTCGCGGACCAGCGTGGATTTGCCGACTTGTCTCGCGCCGCGGACCACGAGAGGCTTTCGACCGGGCTGCTCAAGCCAGACGTTCAGATAGGCAATTTCCTGTCTTTTGAGCGCTTCAGGCATGAAAATAGCGATTCTCTTGCTGAAAATGCCTGTATAAATATCAATAAATTTGACATTTTACAAGGTATTTTTGTCAAAACTCGCCTGATTCGTAGCGACGCAGGAGGCAGATGCTGTAGTCGAAGGGGTTTTCGTTGTCGCGGGAGAAGTCTTCGCGGGAGAGTTCTTCCCATTCCGATTCGTTGAATCCGCTTAATACGGTGTCGCCAGGCACTTCGGCGTGGATTCTGGTCAGATGGAACAGCCTGGCCAGGGGCAGGGCCTGGCGGTACAGCTCGGCGCCGCCGATGACGAAGGTCTGTTCGGCGCCGTCGATGGCGGCGATGTTTTCCGCCAGCTTGAGCGCCGCTTCCAGCGAGTCGCGAACGCTGGCGCCTTCAGCCCGGTAGTCAGGCTGCCTGGTGACCACGATATTCGTGCGGCCCGGCAGCGGTCTGCCGATCGATTCCCAGGTCTTGCGGCCCATGACGATGCTATGGCCCATGGTCGTGCGGCGGAAATGCCGCAGGTCTTCGGGCAGGCGCCAGGGCAACATGTTGTTGTTGCCGATGACTCCATTGCTCGCCATGGCGCAGATCAGCGCAATTTCCATTTTCGTTTCCAGCCGGCTCGCCTATACCGAAAACGGATAGGCGATCGGCGGATGATGCCGGTAGCCTTCCACTTTGAAGTCATCCAGGCCGACCCAGGTTTCCAGATCTTCCAGGGACTTGATATCGGGATTGATATGCAGGCGGGACGGCGGATAAGGCTCGCGCTTCAATTGCACGTCGCGCATCAGTTCGAGCTGATCTTCGTAGATGTGCGCGTTGACGATCTTGTGCCAGGCCCGCGCCGGCCGGTGGCCGGTTATGCGAGCCATCAGCGCAAGCAGGACGAATACCTGCACCTGGTTGAAATTCAGGCCGAGGGGAACATCGCAGGAGCGCTGGTAGCTGGTCAGATACAGCTCATCTCCCAGCAACGAGAAAGTGTGTGAATACATGCAGGGCCGCAGGCAGCCCAGGTGCAACTCGCCGGGATTGTAAAAAGTGAGAATCTCGCCGCGGTCGTCAATGCCGGCCGACAGGTGATCGACGATGCGGCGCAACTGGTCCACGCTGCCGCCATCGGGTTTGCGCCAATGGCGGCCTTGCACGCCATACACCCGGCCCATGTCGTCTTCGCCCTTGCGCACCGGATTCTCCAGCCATTCGCGGTTGTCGTTGGCGTTGGCGTCCCAGGTTATCGTTCCCAGGGCGCGGAAGTCGGCCGCGTTGTCATAGCCTCGCAGATAACCGAGCAGTTCCGCGACCGCGGCCTTCCAGTAGCTTTTGCGGGTGGTGATCAGGGGGAATTCGTTGTTCGCAACGTCGTATTCGAGATCGGCGTTGATCAAGGTAAGACAACGCTTCCCCGTGCGCGCGTTGGCGACCCATTCGCCCTCGTAGATGATCCTGCGGCACAAGTCCAGGTACTGGCGCATCAGCGGGTCACCGATTCGGGCGCCGGCTGCGAACGCGACAGCCATAGCAGCAACAGGCCGAAGACGAGCATGGGTACGCATAGCAGTTGACCCATCGTCAACCAGTCGAAGGCGATGAAGCCGATATGCGCGTCCGGCTCGCGGGCGAATTCAACGATGAAGCGAAAGGAACCGTAGCCGAGCAGGAACATGCCCGAAACCGCATACTTCGGCCGCGGCCGCGACGAGAACCACCAGACCAGCACGAAAAGCGCGAGGCCTTCCAGCGCCACCTGGTAGAGCTGCGAAGGATGCCGCGGCAAGGCGTCGACGTGGGGAAAAACCATGCCCCATGGCAATTCGGTGGGCCGTCCCCACAACTCGCCGCCGATGAAGTTGCCGAGCCGGCCCGCTGCCAGGCCCAGGGGCACCGAAGGCGCCACGAAATCGGTCACCGCGAAGAAATCCCGCCCGATCCTGCGCCCGTAGAACCAGCTCGCGAGCAGGACGCCGAGCAGACCGCCGTGAAAGGACATGCCGCCTTCCCAGACGCGGAACAGCCACACGGGATCGGCGAGAAAGCGGTCGAAGTTATAGAAGAATACCGAGCCCAGACGGCCGCCGACCACCGCTCCGAGGGCACAATAGAACACGAGGTCGGAAACCTGTTCGGCGCTCCAGCCGCAGCGCCGCGCCCGCAGGTTTCCCAGGTACCAGGCGGTGCCGAAGCCGACGATGTACATGATCCCGTACCAATGGATGCTCAGCGGGCCGATGGAAAAGGCGACTGGGTCGAAGTCCGGAAAGGTCAGCATCTTGCGGCGGATCCAAAAACGCTTTGACGATGGTATCACGCAGCAGCTCATTTCGGGCGAGGCATGCCTCGCCCCTACAGTCAGTCGCCGCCGCCGCGCGAGTCGATTTCGACGCCGTTGTGCACGAGCCGGGTGGACCAGGGAATCGGATTGCGCAAGGCGTGGTGGGCCATGCATGCGCCTTCGGCCTCTTCCAGCAAGGCGTGGATTCTCTCCGGCGCTTCCGGGCTGTCGATGATGACGTGGGTCTCCACCGTTTCGCAGGTTCCCTCGGTGCGATAGCCGAGTTCGCGCATGGTTCCCAGGTTGGTCATGAAGCGCACGCGCTGTTCGAGGCGCATGGAGGTGACTTCGATCTTGCGCGTGTTGAGTATGTCGGTCATGTGCGTCATCAGACAGAAGCCGATTCCCGCCGCGAAGAAGGCCAGTGGCGGCGGCGCCTGGTCGTCGCCGACGGGGGGCTGCTCGTCGCAATACAGGGTGACCGGGCTGAAGCCGGGTATATTGACCTGGACCGTGCCGGTTTTCTGCTGTTTGTCGTGGGCTTGCGCCACCAGGTTGACCTCGAAGTGCAGCGGTTCGGGCGGCCGCGATTTGCGGAAAGGTCCGGGCTCGAATTGCCCGGGCTCGAGCGCCGCGCCGGCACGCTCGCCGACGTGGAAGTTCTGCTTGTGAAATTTCATGTTCCTGTTTCCGTTTGAACTTGGTGAGGGTCGAAAAGTATTCGTTCCACCGCCGCAGCAAAGCGGCTAGTATTGCGCACCATGTGCCTGATCGTCATTGCCCATCGAATGTCGCCGGAATACCCGCTCATACTGGCGGCGAACCGCGACGAGTTCTTCGACAGACCGACGCGTCAGGCGCACATGTGGCCGAACGGATCCATTATCGCAGGTCGCGACCTGTCCGCGGGAGGCACCTGGCTCGGGGTCGGCCTCGACGGCCGCTTCGCCGCGGTGACCAATGTCCGCGAATCTGGCGGCGACGGCGCGGGCGCCCGGTCGCGGGGCGAGTTGCCGCTCGACTTTCTCGGCGGCGATCTGCCGCCCGCGGAGTATCTCGCGGAAAGGGCTGCCCTGTTCGATGAGTATGCCGGATTCAATCTGATCGTGGGAGACCTCGATTCGGTGCATTACGCCAGCAACAGAGCCCCCGGCATCCACCAAGTCGGTGCGGAAATCATCGGGCTGTCCAATGGTCCGCCGGGGTCGGGATGGCCCAAGGTCTCGCGGGGCGAGGAGAAAATGTCGACCTTGCTCGCCCGGGGAGCGGCCATCAACAGCGATCAGCTCGTTGAGCAGATGCACGATCAGAACCTGGCCGGCGTTGCCGAATTGCCGGATACGGGAATTTCGGATGAGCAGGAAAGCCGGCTTTCATCGATGTTCATCCCGGCTCAGCCCGGCGGCTACGGCACCCGCTGCATCAGCGTCTTCATCCGCCGGGATGACGGTCTGTGCCGCTTTTCCGAACAGAATTACAATGCCGAAGGCGAAGTTACCGAACGCCATTTCTTCAACTTCTCCCTTCGGCCCTTGCCCATGTCCGATGGACCCGTCATTCCGCGCGCAGTGATTCGGGGCATCCATGCCCCTCACCCCTGAGGGGCGGTGCTTCGCACCGTCCAAAATGGCAATCCTGCCATTTTGTCGCGGAATCTCATTGAGGCGGTGCAGGACCTGACGAGATTCTGCGGCTGCGCTTCGCTCCGCGCGGAATGACCTATGGTCAGTTAATTCGCTGCGAGCGCAGCAGGCGGTCAACGCCGGCCTCGTAGAGCGCCATATCCACGGCATTGCGGATCAATTGCTCGTCTTCCATTTGCATGATCTTGCGCAGCAGATCCCGGGCGGCTTCCAAGGTCATGCTGCGAATGACCGATTTCACTTTCAGCAGGGCGGCCGCGTTCATCGACAGGATATCGAAGCCCATGGCTACGAGCAGCAGGGCGGCGCCGGGATTGCCGGCCATCTCGCCGCAGATGCTGACCGGCTTGTTTTCCGCATGGGCCTGATCGACCACGTGTTGCAAGGCGTTCAGCACCGCCGGATGGTAGGAGGAAAACAGGTTGGCAACGCGCGGATTGTTGCGGTCGACCGCCAGCAGGTACTGCGTCAGGTCGTTGCTGCCGATGGAGACGAAATCGACCCGGCTCGCCAGTGCGCGGGCCTGATACACGGCCGCGGGCAATTCGATCATCACGCCGATGGGCGGAAACGACAGTTCCGCGCCTTCCTGCAACAATTCGTGCCAGGATCTGCGAATCAGGCCGGTTGCGGTTTCGACCTCGCGCACGTTGCTGACCATGGGCAACATGATCTGCAAGTTGTCCAGACCGATGCTCGCCCGCATCATCGCGCGCACCTGGGCCGTGAAAATTTCCGGGTGGTCGAGGGTCACGCGTATGCCGCGCCAGCCGAGAAACGGGTTCGCCTCTTCGATGGGGAAATAGGACAGCGCCTTGTCGCCGCCGATATCGAGCGTGCGCATGGTCACGGGCTTCGGTGCGAATGTCTCCAGTTGCTCGCGGTAGAGTTCGGTTTGCTCTTGTTCGCTGGGAAAGCGCTCGGCGATCAGAAAGGGAACCTCGGTGCGGAACAGACCGATGCCTTCCGCGCCCTGGTCGAGCGAACGCAGCACATCGGACATCAGCCCGGTGTTAACCCATAGCGAAACCCGGTGCTTGTCCGCCGTTTCGCAAGGCAGGTCCTTCAGCCCTTCCAGACCGCGGGTCAGTTCCTCCTGTTCGCGGATCGTCGCGCGGAACTGTTCGAGCAGATGCTCCGAAGGGTTGGTGATGACTTCGCCCTTGTAGCCGTCGACGATCAACCGCTTGCCGTCGAGTTGATGAAAGGGCAGATCGACCGCGCCCATGACCGTGGGCGTTCCCATGGTGCGCGCGAGAATCGCGACATGGGAGTTGCCCGAGCCCCTGACCGAAATCAGTCCCTTGAGTTTTTCCTTCGGCACTTCCATCAACACCGAAGCGGTGAGTTCCTGGCTGATCAGGATGGTGTCTTCGGGATAATCCGGCTTTTCCGGCTTTTCTTCCTGCAGATGGGCCAGCACGCGCGCGCACAAGTCCTTGATGTCCACCGCGCGCTCCCGCATGTATTCGTCTTCCATGAGTTCGAATGTGCGCAGGTGTTCGTTCGCAACATAGGAAAGCGCTCCCTGGGCCCAATGCCCCATGCGGATGCGTTCGACCACTTCGTTGCCGAGCGCGTCGTCGTCGAGAATGTGCACGTAGGCGTCGAACAACTGCCGCTCTTCATCCGCGAGCCTGCCCGCGACCTGGATGTTGAGTTCCGTCATCTCCTCGCGCACGGCGTTCAGACAGGAATTGAAAAACTCGATCTCCGCTTCGATGTCGTCGACCATCCGCTCCGGGATATGGCTCAGGTCGGCTTGCGGCGACACCACGACCGAAGTGCCGATGGCGACTCCCGCGCAGCCCGACACGCCGGCGAAAGCCGTATCGAAAATCCTTTGCCCGGACGGGCTGATTCCCTCGATGGCCCCGGTCGCTTCGGCATGAGCGATAACGCCGGCCAATTGCGCGGACAGCGTAACCAGGAACGCCTCCTCGCCTTCGTCGAAGCGGCGCCGCTCGCGATGTTGCGCCACGAGCACGCCGAGCACGGAACGATGGTGGATGATGGGCACGCCGAGGAAGGCGTGGAAGTCCTCCTCGCCGGTTTCTTCCAGGAACCGAAAGTTGGGATGCAATGGCGCGTCGCGCAGATTGAGCGGTTCGGCGTGTTTGGCGACGAGTCCCACCAAACCTTCGCCAATCTCCAGGCTGACCCTGCCCACCGCTTCCTTTTTCAGTCCTTCGGAGGCCATCAGGACATGGCAATGGAAATCGTTGTCGAGCAGATAGATGGAACAAACCTGGGTGCCGAGCGCTTCCCGAACGCGGTTGACGATGATGTCGAGCGCGGACTGCAGATCCTTTGCCGTATTGACTTCCTGGACTATGCTGCGGAGTTCTTCGAGCATGCTTCCGCCTTCCCTCCGGCGCAGGCGCTGACGTATTTGTCGCGCGCGCCGCGAAACTCCGTAAGCGCCCTGCGGTAGACCTCGCGCTTGAATCGCACCACCCGCCTCACCGGCTCCCAGTAGTTGACCCAGCGCCAGTCGTCGAACTCGGGCTGCGCGGACCGGCTGAGTCGTATCCGGCTGTCGTCGCTGTCGAGGCTGAGCAGGAACCACTTCTGCTTCTGGCCGATGCACAGCCGACCCGGGCCCCGCCGGACCAGCCGTTCCGGCAGCCGGTAGCGCAGCCAGCCCCGGGTCCGTTTCAGGATGCTGACGTCCGGCGGCGACAGGCCGACTTCTTCGAGCAGTTCCCGGTGCAGCGCCTCTTCGGACGATTCTCCAGGCTGCATTCCGCCTTGGGGAAACTGCCAGGCGTTCTGCCCTATGCGCTTGGTCCAGAGCAGCTTGCCGCAGGGATTGCAGATTATGATGCCCACGTTTGATCTGAATCCGTCGGAGTCCAGCACTGTCTTGTTTCCCCGTTCGCAGTGCGGCCATTGTTTCACAACAGGCCGCGTTCAGGCAAACCCGCGATTGGCCGACAATGGAATAAAGTTTATAATTTTCAGTGTGTTAAGTAAACAATTGCGCGGTGCCACATGAATCGGCGGCTGGCCTTGTTCGATCTCGACAATACCTTGCTTGCGGGCGACAGCGATCATGCCTGGGGCGAATTTCTGATCTCGCGCAATCTTGTCGACGAAGTGGCGCACCGGGAAGCGAACGACCGGTTTTACGCGGATTACCTGGCCGGAGCGCTCGATATCCACGCCTGGCTGGCCTTCACGCTGGAGCCCGCGCGCAAGTTCGCCCAGCCCCAACGCGATGAATTGCTCGCCGAATTCGTCGGTGAGTACGCAAGGCCGATGATGCTCAGGGACGGACTCGAACTGGTGCGCGAACACCGGCGGGCCGGAGACTTTTGCATGATCCTGACCGCCACCAACGATCTGATCACCCGTCCCATCGCAAAACTGTTCGAAGTGGACGCTTTGCTGGCGACGGAAGCCGAGATCGTCGACGGCGAGATAACCGGGCGCGTTCGCGGCACTCCCTGTTTCCAGGAAGGCAAGGTGCAAAAGCTGCGCGACTGGCTGGCGCAAAACCCCGGCTTCGAGCTAGGCAACAGCGTGTTTTACTCGGACTCGATCAACGACCAGCCGCTACTCGAACTCGCCGGCGAAGCCATCGCCGTCGACCCCGACCCCCGCCTGGCCAAACTAGCCCAAAAACGCGGCTGGAAAACAATTTCACTGAGATTCTGCGACAAAATTGCGGGATAGCGATTTTGGACGGCGCATAGCGCCGCCCCGAAGGCGCGAAGGGCATGGATGCCCTGAGTCACTCCGCTTCGCTCCGCGCAGAATGACGGAGGGTTGGCTCCGCAACATGTGAGTCGCCGGTGGCTGGCGCGGGGTTTAGCGGGCGTCCCCGACATGGATGTCGGGGCCGAAGCGTACAGGGGTGAAGGCAAGCGTTTATGAAGCGCAGCTTCATGCGCAGCCGGAACGACGCCAAGCTGTGCTTGGCGGCTGGGCCGTATTCACAGCGTCCGCTAAACCCCGCGCCAGCCACCGGCGACGGATCGAAGCCACAAACGCTTTCCTGTCAGATCGTCAGCGTTCGCGGGAACTGCGCGTAGTTTTCCCAGCGGCTCACTTTCTCGGGAAATTCATCCATCGTCGGCTGCACATTGCCGTTGATATCGGTGACGCGCGAAACGATCGTATGGTCGCCCGGCGCCGGATTGTCCCAATTGAAAGCGAACAGCTTCCAGGAATATTGCGTGTTTTCCCCACTCAATTCCGCCGCCTGCCAAGGGCCGCCGTCAACGCTGACTTCGACGCTTCGCAGCGGCGTGCCGTCATTCAGCACAAAGCCGAGCACGCTATATTCGCCGCCGAGTTCGGTCACCCTGACGATCGCCGATTTCAACTGGATCGCGGTAACCGAATTTTCCACCCAGCGCTCTTCGCCGCCCACCATGACGCGTTTGAGGGTCACGTAATCGCGGCCCATGAAGCGGCCCATGTAACGGGTGTCCTGGACGTGGATCTGGGTCAGCCATTTCACGTTGGAAACACCGTACCAGCCGGGCACGAGCAGGCGCAGCGGCCTGCCGTGGAAGACCGGCAGCGGTTCGCCGTTCATTTCCCAGGCCAGCAGATTCGCCGGCCGCATCGCGTCGGCAATGGACATGCTGCGCGCGAAGGCCTTCTCGACTTCGCGTTCGCGAATCTCCTCCATGCCCACATCGGCGCCGAAAAACACGACTTCCTTGGCGCCTTCCCGGACGCCGGCTTCTTCGAGCATGGCGCGCAGCGAGCAGCCGCGCCAGTTCGCGTTGCCGATCAGGCCGTTGAACAGGCCAGGGCTGTTGCCGCCGCATTCGAAGCCGGCTTGCAGGTCCACCGCGTTACGCGCCATGAGATCGTCCAGCGAGAGTTCGAGTTCCCGGTCCACCATGCCGGTAACGCGGAGCCGGTAGCTGTCGACGTCGACTTCCGGCTGGCCGTAATGCTGCACGACGTAAAAATCGTCGTTCGAAGTGATATGGGAATCGATCAGCCGCGTGTCCTGGTAATGCGTGGCGCCGGGCCGCTTTTCCCTGACCTGGAAAGCGTCCGGCACATCGGTGAAAGGAACCAGCCTTTCGCCTTGGGCCAAGGCCGGCAGCACCCAGCCGGGCACCGCCGCGGCGCCGGCGGCCAGCACGCCCGCCCCCTTGAGAATCTGGCGGCGGCTGTCGTCCTGAATGTCGTGTGGATTCATTTTGCGCACTCTCAATCTGCGATGTTCAAGCGCAAACCATACCACATCGATTGGGCTTTGTACGCAACCCGCGCGGCCGCTGGCAAGCGCGGAGATGTGGGCTATACTTTGATCCGCTTCAACGATCTCATGTCAAAGATGACGCCTCCCGTGCACAACTTTACCCTGAGCAGGCCGTTGCCCGGTGAATCGGCATCCGCCTGCTGGGAGCGGCTCGTCGAATTCAGGCGCTGGCCTTTGTGGAATTCCGGTTTGCGCGAGGTTGCCTGCATGCCCCCGGGGGAAGCGGGGCGGGGCAGCGTGCTCGCTATCGAGACGGCTTCGGGCCGGACGCTGGAATGGAGCATCGCGCACTGGGAGCCGCGGGTGAGGGTGGCGTTCATCGCCCGGGGCAGGCTTGTCCAAAGCGCCTGGTGTTTCGAATTGCCCGCCGATTCTACGCCGGGCGAGCGGCGCCTGAAGCTGGCGATGGAGTTGCAATGCAAGCCCGGCGCCGGGCTGCTTCGCTGGTGGCTGCGCTGGGGCTTGCGCCGTAGGGCGAATCGTTTTCTGGATCGGCTTTGCGCCAACTAGATTACGCTTTCACTCACATTGTGGTACTGTCACGGTTTGTGCGGACGCGTTGTGGACCTCACATTCGTGGACGTTTTTTGCGGCATTCGTCAAAAGCAAGAATCAAGCGGAACAAGTCGAAAAGATAAAAATGAACAGCAGAACAAACGCGAAATTTTCTCCGATCACTCTCGATGTCAAGAAGAACATCCGAAGCTTGCGCCTACAGGCTGGATACTCGATGAACGAGGGTGCCAGACTTCTCAATATTTCCCGCAAGCAACTCGAGGATATCGAGACGGGGCGGAATTACGGTTGCCACGTCGAACTTGAGCTTCTCGCCAAGATCAAGACCGTATATGGCGCCTCGCTAGACGAATTGATCGGCGACCTTCCGGGCAATACGGCTTCGGAGTACTTTTCCAGACCCCGCAAGCGCATCGGATCCCGCGGCCGGTAACCACGGTGCCGGTTCGGAGTTGCGATTTGGCTGGAATGGGCGGTGAGTGTATACTGCGTCGCTTTGGTTCGAAGCCAGCGAGAAACTGATGTCGTCTAAATCAAAGAAAAAGGCAACCGCGGAAACCAGCCGGGAAGATCTGGCCAGGCATGTCGCGGACTTTTTGAAAGCCGGCGGGAAAGTGCAGCAAATTCCCACAGGGGTCAGTGGTCAGACTACTACAAGCGGTCCGCGCCAGATCGTTCTGAGCCACAAATCCAGTTCCTGATCCGGAGCCCCCGGCGGGCTCTGTCTCTATTCTCCGTTGAGGTTCCCGCAAATCCGGGAGACGCGCGGTTGCGTCTTCCCGCCGCGGCGGTTCCAGCGATCCGTCCTCCCGCGGCATGTGGTGCGGGCATGTAGTCCGTAAGTGTCCGCTTGGGATAGACTTCGGCAACCGGAGCCGGATTATGTCAAAACTGTTGTTCCGATTGCGGCATGTGCCCGAAGATGAAGCGAGCGAAGTGCGCGACTTGCTCGAAAGCCACGAAATCGAATATTTCGAAACTTCGGCCGGACTCTTCGGGATTTCCTTTCCAGCCATCTGGGTGCGCCGGGATCGGCAATTCGAAAACGCCCGCCGCCTGATCGACGCATATCAGGCCGAGCGTCGCGACCGCGTTCGAAGACAATATCGACAAGCGCGGGAGCAAGGCGAAGCCAGAACCGCTTTCGATGTATTTCGGGAAAATCCGGCACGGTTTCTCGGCAGTATCGTGATGGCGGCGCTGGTGCTGTATTTCTCCTTGCGTTTTTTCTTCAGTTTCTGATTCGCCCCGGCTCTAGGAGAATCGCGCAGCCGCGGATTGGTTCGGGCTCGCGGGCGCCGCGCCGCTCACGATCATCTGCCGCAGCTTCCATTGATCCCCGGCCGCAACTTCGCCGAGAAAACCGATTTCGCCCGCGATCAGCACGGCCAGCGGCACACCGCCGCGATACAGCACCCGGTTCCGCGTCAGCCGCGGCAGCGAGCGCTCGGGCATCAACAAATGCAACAGATTCACGGGGTCGGTCGCGGTCAATACGAAATGGCGGTTCGGGCGTTGTTCGCGGCCGAATTTGCGCAATTCGTCGACGGTATCGGCGCGGGCGAACTGCTCGCCCTGCAATCCGGCAACGAATCTGCCGCCGCGCAGTTTCCCCCGCAATTCCTGTTTCCGCAGCGATGCCAACAGCACCCGCCAGGGCGGCGCCATCGCTTCCCGGGCAATCAGCGAACGGCAGATCACGCCCCAGCGATCCAGATAGACGTCGAGCAGGCGTTGCAACTGGTCTTCGTCGAGCGCGTCCCAGGCCTGCTGGCGGTGTTTTGCCGGCGCCGGCCCGGATGGCTGCCGGAAAGTCTCGAGCAGACTCCAGCGTCCCGCGTCTTCGACGCCGAAAGTGAGCTTTCGGCGCCGCCGCCCACCGGATTTCTTGTGTTCGGGAAGCAGCAATGCGCGCAATCCGACATAGCTGTCGCTGCATACGCGCCCCAGGCTGACGAGTTCGGCCAGACCCTGCTCGAGCTGCGTGCGCAACAGTCCGGTACGGGTCTGAATCTGGTCGAAAAAGCTCGCGCCATGGCTTTCAAGATCCTGTTCGACGCGGCGGGCATCGGCGCCCGGCTCGATGGGTTCCTGGTTGTCGGCCTGGGCGCCGGCGAGCGCCTGCCAGATATCGAGATTGCTCCGCATCGCCATGGTGATCGGGGTGGTCTTGATCGGACTGCCCCCGCGCAACCGGCCCGAGGGGAGGCTGTAACGGCCCCAGGCCAGCCGGCCGCTGATACTGAGCAGATCCAGCCATTGCGGGTCGTAGTTGCCGATTCGGGCAGGGTAGATGCCGCTTTCCCAGGAGGCCGCGGGAGCGGCGGCGCCGTCGAGCAGCCGGATGCATTCCTGCAATTGCAACTGGCCGTCGAGAACCGGAGTCGAGCCGGACGCTTCGCAGGCGCGCAGACCATGCCGCTGAAACAGGAATTCAGTGAACAGTTCCAGCGATACCGGCTTGATGCTCTTGCGATGCAGATCGATGGTATAGCGATGGATGCGTTGCAGCAGGCGCCGTTCGCACCATTGCACCGGGCTCTTTTTGGACCCGGCGCGGGCATCGGGTGAAAAATGGCCCTGCATGGCAAAACCTTCGGTTTGCAGCGCGAGCAGCGCGGATTCCACCGATTTTTCCGAAACGGCATCGGCGTTCGATAATTCGTCCGCCAGTTCGGATGCGGTTACCGGACCGAGTCCGCTCAGGCGGCCCCGGACGATGTCGCGCAAGGCGTCTTCGGTAGTCCATTTTTCTTCGCCAAGGAAATCGGGAAGGCTTATCTCCGGCGCCGCTTCAGGGAAGAGTGCGCGGAAACGCGGCAGCATTTCGGTGGCCAGCCAAAGCCCGCCGGCCCGGCAGATTCTGCCCTGTTCAATCAATTCGCCCGCGAACCGCTCGCCGGGGCCGAATTCCTTTTCGGTCATATAGCCCAGCGTCAGCAATGCGTCATGCAATTCCTCGGCGTTGCTCATCAGCGGCCAGGCTTCGGTCCTGACCCGATCGATCGCATCGGCGTCGAGCAGACTGAAGTCTTCCACTTCGGCGGGGTCGAGCCAGGAGCGGTTGCGGATGGCGTTGGTGCGGCGCTCCTCGAAAGGCGCATCGTCGAGAAAGGCATAGGGCCGCGCGTTGATGATTTCCTGGGCGAACGGCGAAGGCTCCCGCAGGTCGCGACTTACCAGGGCGAGCCTGTCGGCTTCCATGTCTTGCAGCAGCGCGACCAGATCGTCGATGTCCATGGCTTCGGTCAGGCAGTCGTGGACGGTCTGCGTTACCAGTGGGTGGTCGGGAATCTCGCGCTTGCCGGCAAGATTTTCCTGGCAGGCGATCTGGTCCGGGAAGACATGGGCGACGAGATCTTCGGCGTCCATGCGTTGCCATTGGGGCGGCACGCGCCGCCCGTTGCGGTTGCGCTGGATCGCCAGCGAGCGGGTCGCGTTCCAGCGCCAGCGCACTTCGAACATCGGAGCGTCAAGCATGGCCTGGATCACGACTTCGCGCACGGTCTTGCTGTTGAGATAGCGGAACACTTCGTCCAGCGGAAAACTGTGCACCGAGCCAAGCGACAGCACGATATTGTCTTCGTTGGCCGCCGCCTGCAGCTCGAAATTGAAGGTGCGGCAGAAGCGCTTGCGCAAGGCCAGGCCCCAGGCCCGGTTGAGGCGGCTGCCGAACGGAGCGTGGATGACGAGGTGCATGTCGCCCACCTCGTCGAAAAAACGCTCCATGACGATGGTGTCGCGCGTCGGCATCACACCCAGGCTGCGCATGCCGGCATGCAGGTAGTCGACGAGTTGCGCCGCGGCGGCGGGAACCATGCCGAGTTCGCCGGTCAGCCAGGCGTTGGCCGCGGGGGCGCCGCCTTCGGCCAGCAGGTCGGCCAGATTTCCGCGCAATCCCGATACCGCCTCGGACAATTCGCGGCTGCGGCCGGGACCTTCGCCGAACCAGAATGGAATCGTCGGCCGCGCGCCATGAGCGTCGCGCACGCGCACCTTCAGGCCATCGATCCGGATCATCTGCCAGCTATGGCTGCCGAGGGTGAACACGTCGCCGGGCAGGGATTCGAGCGCGAAGTCCTCGTTCAAGGTCCCCACGACCACGTCCTGGGGATCGAGTACGACCTGGTAGTCGAACATGTCGGGAATCGCCCCGCCATTGGTCAGCGCCGTGAGCTTGGCGCCGCGCCGCGCCCGGATACGGCCGTTGATGGCGTCGAGATGCAATAACGCTCCGCGCCTGCCGCGCCGTGTCGTATAGCCTTCCGCCAGCATGCCGATCACATCGTCGAATTCTGAGCGTTCGAGATTCCGGTACGGCCAGGCGCGCCGCAGCAGGGCGAACAACTCATCGAGTTCCCATCCTTCGTCGCTCATGGCGGTTTCGGCGATTATCTGCTGGGCGAGGATGTCGAGCGGTTTGTCCGGCGCATGGATGCGGTCGAGTTCGCCGTCCCGAATCGCGGCCAGCAAGGCCGCCGCTTCCACGAGGTCGTCCCGGCTCAAGGGGAACAGAACGCCTTTCGGCGTACCGTCGATGGAATGTCCGCTGCGGCCCACGCGTTGCAGAAATGCGGCAATGCTCTTGGGCGAGGAAAATTGCACGACGAGGTCGACATGGCCGATATCGATGCCCAGTTCCATGGACGCGGTGGCCACGAGCACCTTCAATTGTCCGGATTTCAGTTGCTGTTCGGCCGCGAAACGATGGTCGCGGCTCATGCTGCCGTGATGGGCGCTGACCACGCCTTCGCCGAGGCGCTCGCCGAGAGCGAGCGCCAGACGTTCCGACAGGCGGCGCGTGTTGACGAAAACCAGGGTGGTATTATGCGCGAGAATGAGTTCGACCAGGCGCTGATACAGTTCCTCCCAGACCTCGGCGCTCATCACGGCGGACAGCGGCGAACCGGGCACTTCGACCGAAATTTCCATGTTGCGCCGGAAGCCGGCGTCGATGATCTCGCAGTCGAAATTCCGGGCTGGCGCATGGGCAATCGCGTCCTCGTCCGCGTTTTCGGCCCCGGCGGCTCCCGTGCGCGAGCCGCCATCGCCGCGCGCCTGTTCGCCGTCTTCCGCACCCGTTTGGGCGCCCGCGCCCGCGCCCGTCAGGAACCGCGCGACCGTTTCCACCGGCTTCTGCGTCGCCGACAGGCCGATGCGCTGCAGGGGCTGTCCGCCTGCCTGGTCCGCAAGGTTCTCCAGCCGTTCGATGGAAAGCGCGAGATGCGCGCCGCGCTTGTCGCCGAGCATGGCGTGAATTTCGTCGACGATCAGCGTCGATACCGAGGCGAGCATGGCCCGGCCGCTGGCGCTGGTCAGCAGCAGATAAAGGGATTCGGGGGTCGTCACCAGGATATGCGGCGGATGCGCGGCCATCTTGCGGCGTTCGTCGGCGGGGGTATCGCCGGTGCGAACCGCGATGCGGATTTCGGGCGCGGTGTCGCCGCGCAGTTCGGCGATGCCGGCAAGCGGAATCTGCAGGTTTCGGTGGATATCGTTATTCAGCGCTTTCAGCGGCGACACATACAGAATCTGTACGCCTGCGCCAAGCTCGTCGCCCTGGTTCACGAGCCGGTCGAGACCGGCATAGAACGCGGCCAGTGTTTTACCACTGCCGGTAGGCGCCGCGATCAGCGTATGGCTGCCCCGCCGAATCGCAGCCCAGGCATCGGCCTGCGCCGGAGTGGGCGCCGCGAACCGCGCCTCGAACCAGCGCCGGCAAGCCGGATGAAATCCCTCAAGCGACATCGAATCACTCGGCTTAAAAACTCGCAAATCCAGACTCAAAGTAGAGAACGCCGGATTGTTTTGCAACCTGGTTTGTGGCTTCGAAGTGGGCGGAGAGCGCTGGATGGGGAAGTGCGGGCTCGCGGGATGCGCGGGGTGTGCTCCTCAGGACCCTCGACTCGCAGGGCGTGTGTTGGATGTCCCATAGTGACTTCGGATCACTCGCCACGATAGATAAAGCCAAGCAGCAGCGCGAACAAGCCGAACTGCGCGACGAGATATCCGGTTTCCATCACGATGAAACCGACTGCGTTGGGCACATTCTGTTTTGCGACGAAAGCCAGCACATGCGATGTCCAGAAAAACAGCCCCATCAGTCCCGCGAACTGAAAGGCGCGTACAAAATCGGCGCTGCCCGACTGAAACAGCGGATAGATCAACGCCAAAGCCACGCCCTGGATGATGACCGTTGCCAAGCCCAGGGCGACGTTCGGCTTCCCGGCGAAATAACCGAAGCTCTCATATCTCTCTTTGAAAAGCCCTAGATGCCAAGCCAATGCGAGTGGGAAAACGATCACGACATAAGCTGCCGCCGACAAGAGAATCTGTGTCATTGGTCGACATTCCTCGTGCCTGATTCTCATGCCGGACTGTAACGCGCCGGGCGCTACCGCTCAAGCGCTGCCCGCCCCGGTTGACAAGCGGGCGGCTGGTCGGCAACCTTTGCGCGTTGAGTGAAACTGATCGGCAAGGATGTAATTGATGAATGGACCGGCGCCGCCTCCCGGCTTTTCCGCGCGTTTCTGCGGTTGGCTGGGCAATGTGTGGAGGGAGAATCGCAACTTTCTGTTGTTGCTTTGCGCCATCGTGTTTTTCAAGAGCGCGATTGCCGACCTAAGCTCGATTTCCGGCGCTTCCATGTTGCCGACCCTCGTGGACGGCGACAAGGTCTGGGTCAACAAGCTCGCCTACGACGTGAAAGTTCCCTTTACCGACGTAACCCTGGCCAAGCTGTCCGATCCCACGCGCGGCGATATCGTCATCATCGACAGCGCCCAGGCACGCAAGCGGCTCGTGAAGCGCATCGTCGGCGTCCCCGGGGATCAGGTCGAGATTCAGAACAACGCGCTGATCATCAATGGCGACTCGGTGGACTATGAGGTGCTGTCGCGGGACGGCGGCGCCATGATCATCGAAGAGGCCTTGCCCGGGCGCAATCATCAGGTGCGGCTGACCCAGTACCTGATGAACGCCTCCAGCCGCAGCTACGGGCCCGTGGTCGTTCCCGAGAACCGCTATTTCGTACTCGGAGACAACCGCAACAGCAGCGCCGACAGCAGGGTCTACAGTTTCATTCCCCGCGGGGAGATCATCGGCCGTTCGCGTTCGGTGGTATTCTCGCTCGACAGCGAGAACTACTATCTGCCCCGCGGCAGCCGCTTCATGGAAGGATTGGAGTAACGATTGAGATGGGAGGCATACATATGCGATTACGATATTCACCGGCCGGATTGTTCCTGGCCCTGTTCCTCGCCGGCCCGGCCTTCGCCCAGGACTTCGTCTGGGCGCAGGACTTTCCGGTAGGTGCGGCGCTGCCGCCGATTTCGGCCGAAGACCAGAACGGCGAAGTTCGCACCCTGGACGACCTCGTGGGCGGAAACGGCATGCTGTTCATGCTCAGCCGCTCCTTCGACTGGTGACCCTATTGCATTTCTCAGCTCGTGCAGCTGACAGAAATCGCAGAACAGTTCGAGGAGATGGGTCTGTCCGTTGTGGCGATGACCTACGATTCGGTGGGGACGCTGAAAACCGTGGAAGAAGACCAAGGCATCGAATTCACCTTGCTGCATGACGAGGCGATAACCCACGTCAATGCGCTGGGCATCCTGAATACCGATTACGAGCCCGATTCGCGCGCTTACGGCGTTCCGTATCCGGGCATCTTCCTCGTCGACCCGGATGGGGTGATCCAGGCGAAATTCGCCGAGGAAGACTATCGGGACCGCCCGGATTTCGACTTCGTGCTGGAAGCGGCGGCCGACCTATAGAGGCGAGGCGACATCCCCCGGGTTCAGTCGCGGTCGGCCACCACCTCCTCCTCGATGCGGGGCCAGCCGGCTGGCAGTTCCGGATTCGGCTTGGGCATGCGGTAACCGGCGCCCCGCACATTCTGGATGTACGAAGTCTCAATGCCATCGCGGCGCAGTTTCTGGCGCAGGTTCTTGATGAAGGTCCGCACCACCCTGGTGTCTTCCGTGCGGCTGCGCCAGACCTTGCGCAGCAGCATGTCGAAACTTACGAGCCTGCCGGAATTGATCGAAAGCAGCCGCAATATTTCGTATTCGGTCGTGGTCAACTCCACCGGCTCTCCGGCAATCGTAACCTCGCGAAGTTCGAAGTCGATCACGAGCTCGTCGAACTTGAACGGTTCCGGCTTCGCCTGTCTGCGCAGCGCAGCCCTGATTCGCGCGCCGAGCTCAGTGGGAGAGAAAGGTTTCACGATGTAATCCGCGGCGCCCGAGTCCAGCGCCTTGGCGACGGTTTCGTCCCTGCCGTAGCCCGAAATGAAAACCACCGGCTGGTCGCCCAGTTCGGGAACGTTCTCCATCAGTTCGATGCCATCGGCGCCGGGCAGCACGAGGTCGAGCAGCACCAGGTTTGGTTGTTCCTTGCGGACAACAACGCCCAGATCCGCGTATTCCGCGGTTATGACGACATCGTAGCCCAGCGGGCTCAGCGTGTCGCGGCAATAGCGCAGCGTGTGCGGGTCGTCGTCGACGACAAGGATTTTCGAACTTTGCACGGAATCCTGCGAATCCTTCCGCGTGGGAAACAACGAGGCGTCGTCGTCGGGATACGTCTCGCAAATGGGAAGCGTGAAAGTGACTCGCAATCCCTTTCCCTGACCGCGGCTCTCCGCGCGAATGCGCCCGCCATGCGCCTCGACCAGCGCCTTGCAGATCGCAAGCCCAAGCCCGCTGCCGATCCCTTTCCTGGGGTCGCTGGAGTACTTCTGGAACAGCCGCGGCAATTGCTCGGGCGTTACACCGGTACCCTCGTCCGAAACCGAAATCGCGACGAATGCGTCGTCGACTTTGGCGCTGATCCGGATGGCGGAGGATTCCGGCGAGTGCCGCGCCGCGTTGGAAAGCAGATTGTTCACCACTTGCAGGATGCGCCGCTGCTCTGCCATCACCGGTGGAAGATCGGTCGGCAAGTCGATGATCACGGCGTGCCTTCCACCGCCGCCGCTGAACGTGTTCTTGGCGTTATCCACAATCTGGGACACGCTTTCCATCAGCGGCGATACCGTCAAGGATCCGGCCTCTATCTTCCCCGCGTCCAAAAGGTCGGCGATCAGTGTTCGCATGTGATCGGTCTGGTCATCGATGATCCGGTGATATTCACTGACTTCCGCCGGATCCGGCGGCATCGTCTGATTCAACAGCACGGCTGTGGACCCCTTGATCGCCGACAGCGGAGTTCGCAGCTCATGGCTTACCATGCTGAGAAATTCGGCTCTTTGCCGCTCGAGCGCCTTCAACGGGGCAAGATCCTGTATCGTGATCACCAGGGATTCGGGTTTGCCTTCGGCGGACGCGATCGGCGTGCAGTTGACCAGAATGTTGACACGCCGGCCGTCGGGTACTGAAATCTCAAGTTCTTCGGCGCGCATCTTCGGCATTTTTCCCGCAATCAGGCGCTCGGGATAGTTTTTCAGGTCAATTTCGCTTCCGTCGACGCGCCGGCAAGTGAGCACTTCGATCAGTTCTTCATTCGATTTCTGATCGGGCAACGCGATGCGCTCGATCATCTTCATCGCCTCCTGATTAAGCCAGGCCGGCGATTTCGACTCCGCGTTCAGTACAATTACGCCGACGGGCGAAGTTTCGACCAGCGCTTCAAGATCGGCTCTCGCCCGTTGTTCTTCGCTGAACGCGCGCGCATTGGCGATGGCGGTCGCGGCCTGGGATGAGAATTGCAGGAGAATTTCTTCATCGTCTTCGGAAAATTCGACGCCGTCTTCTTTCTCGCAAAGAAAGAAATTTCCGATGAACTTGCCGCGGTGGCGCAAGGTCGCGCCGAGATACCCCGCTCCGGGAACCAGATGCGAGGAAAACCCGAACGACTCGATATGCGAGCCGATGTCCGGCAATCGCATGTTCCCTTTCAAGTCCCGGAACAATTCGAAAATTTGCGGCCCGTCCGACCATTCCAGGAATTGCCCGTGCAATTCCTCGGTCATTCCGGAACTGACGAACTCAAGCGGCTTGCCGTCGTCGTCGACGGGCACGATGGCGCCGTAACGCGCGCCGGCGAGAATGCGCGCGCTGTCGGCGACCTCGCGCAGCACCACGTTCAATTCCAGGCTGGAATTTATGCGCAGACTGGTTTCCGTAAGCCGCGAGATGCGTTCATGCAAGGCGTTGATCTTTTCTTGCAACTCTTCTTGACTGGTCAACTTGCCGGCCTCCACGATCATTCAGGAATCATGTAAAGTTATACTCACTGGTTTGAGATTCACCCGTACTTCATTCGGGATTATGTCGCAATCCTCTCTCCATTTGAACCACCGAATCAAGTTTCGGGATTCGGCGGCGAAGAAACCCGCCGCCGGTCAATCCCCACGCAAGGCGCGGGTGATCGGCATGCGGGCGGCTTGCAGCGCGGGGAACAGGCCGCCGGCAAGGCCGAGCGAGAGCGCCCAGACGATGCCGGTGGCGAGGATATCGGGACTGACGGCGAAATCGAACGCCACTTGGGAGAAGGAGCCCTGGTTTAGCGTCGAAACGGTGTAGCCGTTGAATCCGAACCAGGCCACGGCGGCGCCGAGCAGGCCGCCGATCAGGGCGAGGGCCACCGCTTCCGCCAGCACCGAGATCACGACCGGCGCGGCGCCGAAGCCCAGGGCGCGCAAGGTCGCAATTTCGACTGTGCGCGTCGAGACCGCCGCGTACATCGTGTTGAGCGCGGCGAACATGGCGCCGACCGCCATGATCAGCGCAACGCCGTAGCCGAATCCCGTGATCAACGTCGTCAGGAACTGCGATTGGCCGCGGAAAAACTCCTCTTCGGACGTTACCGCCAGATCGATTGAAGGATTGTTGTCGAATGCTTCCTGCAGCGAATCGGCCGCGCCGGGATGTTCGAGTTGCAAGCGCATTGAACTGATCAGGCTGAAGCGCCTGAACGCCGACTGCGCGATCGCGAGATCGGTCCACAATTCGGATTCGTAAGCGGAACCGTCGGCTTCGAAAATGCCCACGACTTCCCAAACGGATTGCCGCAATTCGACCATTGCTCCAAGGTCGATGCCGACAAACTGTTCGCCGGCGGCGCGGCCCGCGATCAGTTCATTGCGTCCGGGGCTGAAATTGCGTCCTTCGATGATCCGCACTTCCGGGCGGATTTCGAAGGCTGATTGCTCCACGCCGCGGATCACGACGTTGGACGGAAGCAGGGTCGCGCGTTTCGGGATGTCCGCCACGGTGTACAACTCGCCGCTGGACAGCCGAACGCCGTCGAGCGTACCCACGAATTGCCGCGACCGGTTGTCGATCGTGCTGCTCAATTCGGCGGACGAACTGCCTCCCCGCAGCACGATCGCGCGATCCGGCGCGCCGGATCGGTTCAAGGTCGCCGAAAACCCCGCGGCCATCGCCAGGATCGCCACCAGCACCGCCACGACGCCGCCGATGCCCACCACGATCACCGACGAACTGCCCAGCCGTTGCGGCAGGTTGCGCAGGTTCAGGAGAGAAATCTGGAAAATCTGCGCCAACATAATTCTGCTCCCTGCGGCTCCTTATTTGCGCAAGGCCTCGACCACCGGCAAGCGTCTGGCGCTCAGCGCCGGGTTGAGGCCCACGACTACTCCCAGCAGCAAGGCGATGCCCACGCCGCTCAAGGTGGTGGCGACCGTCATTTCGATCTGCCCGAGGAAACCCTGCAGTTCCGGGCCGAGCGCCTGCAGCGCGAACCCGGACAACGCGATGCCGACGGCCCCGCCCAGGCCGCACAGCAATACCGACTCGAGCAGCACGAGCAGGGCCACGCGGCGGTCGGTAAAACCAAGCGTCTTCAGCACGGCCAATTCCGGTATGCGTTCGCGCAGGGCCTGGGTCATGGTGTTGGCCGTCAGCAGCAAGATGGTGAAGAACACCGCGCTCAAGATGCTGTTCATGATCAGTCCGATGTCGCCCACCTGGGCGGCGAACTGGCGGTTGGACTCTTCTTCGGTGGCGGTGCGGGTCGGGTTGATGGAGTTTTCGAATTGCGCGTCGATCCGCGCCGAAATTTCCCCGGCCTGGTCCGGGTCGGTCACGCGCACGACGAAGTTGCTCACGATGCCTTGGGTATCCGGTATCCTCGCTTCGTCGAAATAATCGTAGTTGAACAGAAACGAGGCAAAAGTCGACTCATCGTCCCTGACGGTATAGGTGCCGACCAGTTCGAATTCCCACAGGTCGCTGCCGTCTCCGCGCAGCCAGATATCCCCCTCTATCGGTATGCGGTCGCCGATCTGCCAGCCGTATTCCTCCACCAGATCGGCCGGCGCCACCGCGGCCGTTCGTATGCGTTCGAAGGCGTCGAGCTGCAGCGGGTCGATGATGTACTCGGAGTAGAGATCGAAATAGACCCGCGGCTGCACCGGAAACTTCGGGAAAAAATTGGTCGGATTCTGGTAGGTGCCGCCAAACCATGTCATATGGGTTGCCCCCGCAACTCCCTCTACGGCCTCGATTTGCGCGAGATGGCTGATGGGAAGTCCGTCAACCATCGAATACTTCGGCGACACCATCAGCCGGTCGACTCCCGCCACGTTGACCCCCATTTCGAACGCTCCGGCTATCGAACGCAGCAGCCCGAACAGGAGAAAGGCGGCGATGATGGAAAACAGCGTCAGAAAGGTCCGCACGCGGCGGCGGAACAGGTTGCTCCAGATCAGGGGAAAGGATTTCATGCCGCCTCCCGCACCAAATTGCCCTTGTCGAGGTAAAGCGTATGCCGCGCGTGGCGCGCGGCTTTCGGGTCGTGAGTGACCATGATGATGGTCTTGCCGTGTTCGCGATTGAGCAATTCGAGCAGATCGAGAATTTCGTCGGCGGTTTCGCGGTCGAGATCGCCGGTAGGCTCGTCGCAAACCAGGATGCGCGGGTCGGCGACGATCGCCCTGGCGATCGCGACGCGTTGCTGTTGCCCGCCGGAGAGTTCGCCCGGCTTGTGGCGGGCGCGATCCGCCAGGCCGACGATGGTCAGGGCGACGTCGGCGTTGCGCCTGCGCTGGCGTCCGCCCAGCCGGGTCAGCAGCAGGGGCAGTTCGACGTTGCGGCGCGCGCTCAGGATCGGCAGCAGGTTATAGAACTGGAAAATGAAACCGATGTTGCGCGAGCGCCATTGCGCCAGTTTCCTGCTGGAAAGGCCCACGAGTTGCTGGCCCGCGACTTCGACGCTGCCCGACGTGGGCTGATCGAGTCCGCCGATGAGATTGAGCAGCGTGGTCTTGCCGCTGCCCGATGGCCCCATCAAGGCCAGAAAATCGCCTTCCTCGATGGTGAGGTCGATACTGTCGAGAACTTCGACGGTTTGCCTGCCCTTGGTGAAATGCCTGGATACCTGTTGCAGTTCGACTATTCCCACGTATTTGATTCCTCTTTAACGTCATTCTGCGCGGAGCGAAGCGCCCCCACCTCGTCATTTTGCGCGAAGCGAAGCGCAGTCGCAGAATCTCTGAGAGAATAGCGGCTTCGATCCGTCGCCGTCTGCCGTGCGGGGTTTAGCGGACGCCGTAAATACATCCATGTAGGCTCCGGGCTCGGCATCCTGCCTCGCACGCCCGCTAAACCCCGCACGCCAGACGGCGACTCACATCGTGCAAAATCAAGGCCGCTTCCAAATAAGTCATTCCCAGTTTTCCTCGTTCACAGCCAAGCCTTCCCGCAACTGTTCGCGCAGACCAGGGTCGAGCCTGCTTACCACGCGCTCGCCGGCGTTCAAGCCAGAAAACACCACCGCGTTCGCGCCGCTGCTTCGCCCAAGTTCGACCTCGCGGCGGTTGATGCGGCCGTCGGTCACGACCCATACGTGGGTCAGGCCGCCCTCGCGCACGATCGCCGAGTCGGGCACCAGTACGCCTGCCGGCGGCGCTTCGCTTTGCGTTTCCGGCGGCACGGCCGCACCGGCGTCTTCCATGAACGCCACCCGAACGCCCATTTCCGGCATGACTCTTTCATCGCGGTCAATGAAACCGATCCGCACCCGAACCGTCGCCTGGTTGCGGTTGGCGGCCGGGATGATGGCTATCACTTCGGCCTCGTAGGGGTCGTCGGGCCAGGCGTTGAGAAGAATCGTGGCATTTTGACCCGGGTAAACGCGATTGATGTAGGCCTCGTTGACATCGACTTCGACTTCGAGCGATTCCATGTCGACGATGGTGCAGATGCCGGTTGCCGTGAAACCACCGCCGGCGGCTACCGGCGAAATCATCTCGCCGGGTTGCGCCGCCTTGGCGATGACGACGCCCGAGAAGGGCGCGCGAATCTGCATGTCATCGAGCAATTGACGTTGTATCCGCAGCGCCCGGTCGGCGACCTCGATATCGCGTTCGGTCTTCTCCAGCCGCGCGCGCAAGGCTTCCAGGTTAAGTTCGTCGCGGTCGAGTTCGGCCTGGCTCGCAAGCCGGCTCGCCGCCAGGTCGCGGGTGCGGCCGAGATTCAGTTCGGCCTGGCGGATCTGTATTCCCAGTTCTTCCACCGAAGCCCGCGCCGATGCGACCTGCGCCGCTTCCATATCCAGTTGGGCGCGATTTACGCTGTCGTCGAGTCTGGCCAGAACCTGGCCTTCTTCGACGCGCATGCCTTCTTCCACCAGTACTTCCATGACCTTGCCGGTGACCTTGGAACTGACCGTCGCCATGCGCCGGGCGATGACATAGCCCGTCGCGTCGAGCACGCTTTCGGTGCTGGCCGGGAGTTGTCGCGGCGCTTGGGCGACAGTCGTATCGACGGTCAGCGCCTGGACCTGCTGCAAGGGGCGGAAGTGCCAGAAAACAAATGCCGCGCCAGCCAGCAGGGCGATCGGAACAAACCAGCGCAAAGGCCGAAAACCGGACTCGTCCGGCTTCTCCCGGTCGATCTTCAGCTCATTCAGCAGCGACTTTTTGTCCATTCCGGGCACCTTCGGGTGAAGGTGCCCAGTGTACAATCGTCACCGGCGAATGTCGCCGTTTTCGGCAAGCATATGGCATTTTTCCCGCAGGTGATTCGGTTGAGTTCGGAAAGCCCCCACCGAATCTGCTCCGCAGATTCGACTCCCCTGGAGGTGGAGTGTCCGGCGCCCGCGCGGACACGAGTACTCCAACGGCAAACCACGCGCTTCCAGGCCGATAGTGTCCGACATCCGCACGGAGGCGAGTACTCCCCCTTTGGGGGAATCAACACCGCGCAGCGGTTTTTGGTCGGGGTGGGTTCGAAACCGCGTACCGACCGCGAGCCGGCGCCCGCGGATGTGTTAGGATTTTCGCCGTCGCGGGGGATGATTGGCGCCGGGGGGAGCCGAAACGATGGGAAGCCGCACTTGCCTTTTTGACCGTCATGCAGCCGCCGGGGCGAAGATCGTCGATTTTTCCGGCTGGGACATGCCGCTGCATTATGGTTCCCAGATCGAAGAGCACAACCAGGTGCGCAACGCCGCGGGCGTATTCGACGTCTCGCACATGACCGTGACCGATGTCGCCGGCGCCGATGCCGAAAACTGGTTGCGCCACCTGCTCGCGAACGACGTCGCGCGCCTCGAAGCGCCAGGCAAGGCGCTGTACAGCCTGCTGTTGAACCACGACGGCGGCGTGGTTGACGATCTGATCGTCTACCGCACCGGGGCCGGTTATCGCCTCGTGACCAATTGCGCGACGCGAAAGAAGGTGCTGATCTGGCTGGCGCAAAACAGTCGCGGCTTCATGGTCGAGATTGAAGAGCGGCCCAATCTGGCGATACTGGCGGTTAATGGCCCGAGTTCGATCGCGCTGGCCCGCGAGGCGCTGCCGGCGGATTCCGTCGAGTCGGTACGGCGGTTGGGAAACTTCGAATCGTTCGAATACGGCGGCTGGCTCGTGGCGCGAACCGGCTATACCGGAGAACTGGGCCTGGAAATGATCCTGCCCGCGGAACGGGCCGGGCCGCTATGGGACGCCTTGCTCGCGGCCGGGGTGAAACCGGCGGGCCTCGGCGCCAGGGACACCTTGCGCCTGGAAGCGGGCATGAACCTCTATGGGCAGGACATGGACGATGACACTTCGCCGTTTTCGGCGAACCTCGGCTGGACTGTGAACCTGCGCGACGAGGAGCGGGATTTCATCGGCCGGGAGGCGGTGCTCCAGCACAGGCGACTGCAGCGGGAAGGGGAACTTCCCGTGCTCGCGGGGCTGGTGCTCGAAGCGCGGGGGGTATTGCGCAGCGGCCAGCCGGTCCTCACCGACAAGGGCGAGGGAGTCATCACCAGCGGCAGTTTTTCGCCTACATTGAAGCAGTCCATCGCTTTGGCTAGAATCCCGTGGGGCAGTGAAAGCTGCCAGATTGAATTGCGCGGCGCCATGGCCCCGCTGAAGCTCGTAAAACCCGGATTTGTCCGATTCGGCAAGAGAATTTTCGATTGAATCCAGCGCGGGTGGCACCCATGACCACCGCGGCGGCAAGAGGGGGCGCCGGTGTCCAACGTTCCAGATGATTTCCATTATGCGTCCACCCATGAGTGGATCAAGGTCGACGAGAACGGAGTCGCCACCGTCGGCATAAGCGACCATGCGCAAGAGGCGCTGGGCGACATCGTTTTCGTTGAACTGCCGGAGCCGGGCACGGAGATCGAAGCCCGCGCCGAGGTCGCGGTGGTCGAATCCGTGAAAGCCGCGTCCGACATCTACAGTCCGGTCGGCGGCGAGATCACCGAAGTCAACGAGGCCCTGATCGACAACCCGCAACTGGTGAATACGGCGCCCTACGACGACGGCTGGATCTACAGGATGACGATCAATGACGAAAGGGACCTCGATGAGTTGCTCAACGCGGAGGCCTACGCGGAACATTGCTCGGATGAGTAGCGCCTCACTCGATTCGCTGCTCTATCGCAACGAATTTGTCGATCGGCACATCGGTTCGGATGACGGCGAAATCCGGGACATGCTCGCCGTGCTGGAACTTGAATCTCTCGAAGATCTCGTGCGCCGGACGGTGCCCGCCGCTATCGCCGCCGGCAAGCCGCTTGCGCTTGAATCTCCTGTTCCCGAAAGCGAAGCCCTCGACAGGCTGAAAGCCATCGCCGCGCAAAACCGGCCCGCCCGTTCTTTCATCGGCATGGGCTATTACGACACCCGGCTGCCGGCGGTCATCCAGCGCAACGTGCTTGAAAATCCCGGCTGGTACACCGCCTATACGCCATACCAGCCGGAAATTTCCCAGGGCCGGCTCGAATGCCTGCTGGCTTTCCAGCATCTGACCATGGACCTGACCGGCATGCCGCTCGCCAACGCTTCCCTGCTCGACGAGGCGACGGCCGTGGCGGAAGCCATGGCGCTGGCGAAAAGAGTCTGCCGCAATCGCGAGGCCAGTGATTTCTTTGTCGACCGGGACTGTTTTCCCCAGACCATCGACGTGCTGCGCACGCGGGCGGAATGCTTCGGCTTCAATCTCGTCATCGGCGACCCGGACGAATTGCCGGAAGAGGGCTTGTTCGGCGGTGTGCTGCAATATCCCGGCATGTCCGGCGCCGCGCGGGATCTGAGCGGCGCGATCGGCCGCCTGCATGCGCAAGGCGCGAAAGCGGTCGTGGCGGCGGACCTGCTGAGCCTGGTATTGCTCAAGCCGCCCGGCGAAATGGGCGCCGACGTGGTGACCGGCTCAAGTCAGCGATTCGGCGTTCCGATGGGATACGGCGGTCCTCACGCCGCGTACTTCGCGACGCGGGACGAATTCAGGCGCGCCGTGCCGGGCCGCATCATCGGCGTGTCGAAAGACGCGCGCGGGCGCGTGGCCTTGCGCATGGCCCTGCAAACCAGGGAACAGCATATCCGCCGCGAAAAGGCCAACAGCAATATCTGCACGGCCCAGGTGCTGCTCGCCAATATCGCCGCCTTGTACGCCATGTACCACGGGCCGCAAGGCCTCGTCCGCATCGCCGCCCGAATCAATCGCTTGAGCGCGATTCTCGCCGCGGGCTTGCGGCAGGCCGGTCTGGACGCGCCGGCCGGCGGTTTCTTCGATACCTTGAGCGTGCCGGTGGATGAGGCGCAATTCACCGGCGTAGCGCGCCGCGCCGCCAAGCAGCGGGTCAATCTTCGATTTGACGAGGCCGCCGGCGTGGTCGGCGTCAGCCTCGACGAGTGTACGACTCCCGCTGACATCGAATTGTTGTGGCGGGTGTTCCTCGGCAAGGCGGCGGCGGAATTGTCGGTCGCCGCGGCCGACGAAATACTCACCGCAGGCGCATCGCCGATTCCGGCGGAGTTGCGCCGGGAATCGGATTTCCTGCGGCATCCGAGTTTCAACCGTTACCATTCCGAAACCGAGATGATGCGCTATCTGAAGCGGCTGGAAAATCGCGACATCTCGCTGACGCACGCGATGATTCCCCTCGGTTCCTGCACCATGAAGCTGAACGCCGCGGCGGAGCTCATGCCGATCTCCTGGCCCGAGTTCGCGCAACCGCATCCCTTCGCGCCGCAAGAACAGATGGCGGGTTACTTGCGCATGATCGGCGAACTGGAAGACATGCTCGCCGAAATCACCGGCTACGACGCGATCAGCATGCAGCCCAATTCCGGCGCGCAAGGCGAATACGCCGGCCTGCTCGCGATCCGCAAATATCTCGCGGCCAGGGGCGAAGGTCACCGCGACGTCTGCCTGATCCCGACATCGGCGCACGGCACCAATCCGGCGAGCGCGATCATGATCGGCATGAAAGTCGTGCTCGTGCGCTGCGATGAATCCGGCAACATCGATGTCGACGACCTGCGCGCTAAAGTCGAACAGCATCGCGGCCAGGTCGCAGCGCTGATGATTACCTATCCTTCCACCCATGGCGTCTACGAGCAGGCGGTGATGGAAATCTGCGAAATCGTTCACGATGCGGGCGGCCAGGTGTATATGGACGGCGCCAATCTGAACGCCCAGGTCGGATTGACGAATCCCGCGCTGATCGGCGCCGATGTCGCCCATGTCAATCTGCACAAGACCTTTTGCATCCCCCATGGCGGCGGTGGTCCCGGCATGGGGCCCATCGGCGTCAATGCGCATCTGGCCCCGCATCTCGCCAATCACAGCCTGGTGCGGCTGGAAGGACCGGATGCCGGGAATACCGCGGTGTCCGCGGCCCCATGGGGCAGCGCCGGCATCCTGCCGATCACCTGGATGTACATCACCATGATGGGCGCCGAAGGATTGCGCAAGGCGACAGTCGTTGCGATTCTCAACGCCAATTACATGGCGCAAAAGCTGAGCGCGCATTTTCCGGTGCTCTACACCGGCCAGAACGGCATGGTGGCGCACGAGTGCATCATCGACCTGCGCCCGCTCAAGCAATCCACTGGCGTCACCGATGAGGACATCGCCAAGCGGCTGATGGATTTCGGTTTTCATGCCCCGACCATGTCGTTCCCCGTGCCGGGGACATTGATGATCGAGCCGACGGAAAGCGAGTCCCGGGCCGAACTCGACCGTTTCATCGACGCCATGATCCACATTCGCGAGGAAATCGCAGCCATCGAAGCGGGCGATTTCAGCCGCGAGGACAATCCGCTGAAAAACGCGCCGCATACGCTCGAAGACCTGCTCGAAGAAGACTGGCAGCGGCCTTACGGCAAGCGCCAGGCGGCATTTCCGGCCGGCCGGGACACCGTCGACAAGTTCTGGCCCTGCGTCAATCGCGTCGACAACGCCTTCGGCGACCGCAACCTGTTCTGCGCCTGCCCGCCGCCGGAGATTTACGAAGAAAGTTGATATCGACCAGGGAGTTCAGACATGCGTGGGTGGATCCGAAATTTCAAAATCGTTCTCGCTTTGACTGCCGTATTCGCGCCAGGTTCCAGTTTTGCCGCTGAAGTGGATTCCCTTAGTCCAAGAATGGCATCTACACTGTGGGGTGCGGCTCAAAACGTACTGAGGACATCTGTTTTTCTAGACAGAAAGTAATCTTGAACCAGGCTATTCAAAATAATCGCCTTGTACTTCCGCTTTACCACGGGACTTCTACACTCTTTCTGAGCAGCATCGTGGAGCATGGATTGGCCGGCGTTAACCCTTTGCAGGATTGGCGCGTGTTGGAACTAGCCCAAGAAGTTTTGGAGTTGAGCCAGTCGCACCTTAAGAATAGCGAAATCTATTCACGTCGCGGCGATTCTTTTCGCCGGATGACTGAACAAATCGCGGGCGTTACCAATTGGCAACACGGAGATACATATGTCTCAACTCAGAAACAAGTAGCGATTCGCTACGCAGCCAACAAGAGATTTGGCTCTGAGTTGCTGACGTATACATTGGATTTTTTGGAGGAGTTACTGCGCCACGAAGTGCCCGGAGTTGGAGATGATCTGTTTAAAAGATTTAGGCAAGTGTTTCGCATACTGGACCTGTCTTGTTCTCCCATTCTAATCGAGGCGAACGAGGTGCCTGTTTCCGGAATCGTTGGGGAGGACGGGAGCGAAGCCTCATTAAGTCAAAGTCTCCGGCGACTGGATGACGCCTTGCAAAAAAATTCGAATCAGCAAGAAATCTCTGAAGCGATGTGTGAGAATTTCCGTCTTCGACAGGCAATTCCAGTCGATGCTTTGCGTATTTGGCTTATGCATGTAACGAGATGGCATCGGATTGTTCCGCAGGTCACGCTATACGAAATAAAGATTCGTTGATTCGCACAAACACTGCGGTGTCTGATGTCTCTCGTCAGCATTGGCGGAGAGCGAAGAAACGATTCTCGAATTACATGTTTTGGGAGCGGTTGCACGACCGACGCTGTAGGTTCTGTCCCACTGCCATCAGCTAATTGCAGAGGAATTCAGCCACCGCCGTGTAGGCGTTGGTCAAAGCTGCCGCAAACGCGCAGGAAGTGACATTTCATCGGTGACAGATAGGGGTTTCCATGAGAACGATACTTTGGATTCTAGGTGTTCTAGCTGCCTTGGTTTTGGGCTTCGGTGTACTCCAGTACGCCGCATCGGAACGTGTCGAGGTCGTCGAGTTGCACACGCTGAATGACGAGGGCGAGCAAGTAACTACGAGATTATGGATTGTCGACCATGATGGACATCCCTACCTGCGGGGCGATACGGGTTCCGGCTGGTTCAATCGGGTTCAGTCCAGCGACTCTGTTTCCTTGACTCGCAATGGGGAAACACTGACGTACTCGCATCAACTCCGAAATGAAAATCTGGATACGATCAATCGGTTGATGCGGGAAAAATATACCTGGGGCGATCAGTTGGTCACCCTGATGGGCGGCGGCGACCGTGAGCAATCCAACGCAATTGAGTTGACCCTCGAGTGAAGCGCCCGGTACCCGGGCGCGTGAAATCTTACTTCGATTCGATCCAGGCGTCGATCTTGTCTTCGAGCAGGCTCAGGGGCAGGGCGCCGCCCATGAGCACCCAGATATGATTCACGCTTGTCAAACGGGTCGCGCAAGTAATTGACATGAAGCTGACTTGCTTCTGTTTATCGGCTCAAAAATAAGATAAAATTGAGCCGTTAAGGCAATCGGATCGGCTCAAGCGGCGATATGAGATGGCTCTGGCAACAAACCGGATGGCCGAATTTCGTTTTTGACGAAGCTCTGCACTTCGCCCGCGTTTCGGCGCTATCGCGAAAATCCGGCCGTATTTGCGGCAGGCTGGATGCCCTCCCGGCGACCTATGCGTCCGAGTCCGTCGCCGATACGCTCATCTCGGAAGCCATCAAGACCAGTCTCATTGAGGGAGAGCGTCTCGACCGGGCGTCGGTTCGGGCGTCAGTCAAGGCGTTGATCGGCATTGCGGATGAAGGGACGTCAGCCAAACCGGACCCGAGAACTGAAGGAATCGCGCTACTGCTGCACGAAGTGATGCAAAAGTGGTCTGAGCCGTTAAACGCGGAGCTTCTCTGTCATTGGCAAAGCAGGGTGATAATTCCCACAGTCGCCAATCCTGTTTTGAGCGGAATGTTCCGGGCGACCGATGAGGTCATCGCGGAATCTCACTACGGCGGCAAAGTAATCTACGAAGCCGTGCCCGGTGAAGCAGTCGAGCGTGAAATGTCGCGCTTTTTCGACTGGTACAACGAATCAGAGCCCACTCCGGTCAAGGCGGCGGTCGCTCATCTGTGGTTCGAGACAATTCACCCCTTCGAAGACGGAAATGGCCGCATTGGACGCGCCATTTCGGATCACGCCTTTTCCCAATCGTTCGGCTTTCCGGTAATCACAGGAATCTCCTCTGTAATTTCCCGCAGCGCTCAATCGCACAAGGAGTACTATGACCAGTTGGAGACCGCTACCACGGGCGGCATGAATATCGACAGATGGATCGCCTATTTCCTGGCGCTGGCGGACGATGCCCTCGACCATACCCAATCGATTTTCGACTTTGTAGTCGCCAAGACCCGGTTTTACGAGAAGTTCGGCAATATCATGAATGACCGCCAGCACCGGGTGGTCGCGAGAATCTTCAAGGAGGGAACCGATGGGTTTGAGGGCGGAATTTCAGCCAGGAAATACATGAAGATCGCAGACTGTTCAAAGGCGACAGCCACCAGGGATCTCCGATTCCTGCTGGAACACGAAGCCATCGAGAGAATTGCGGGCAGCACCGGCCCAGGCACGCGCTACAATTTACGCCTGCCCGCTTTCAGCCCAATAGCGCTTCGCGGTGGTAGAGGCGGACGCAGACCCAGGTAAGGATCGCGCCGAGAGCGAGGGTGCTGACGACAGAAATGGCTATGTTCAGGATGCTTACCGGCTCGTTGCTGATCATGTCGACGAGAATCAGGTGCTGGCTCAGAGGGGGAATGAACATGAATTCGAAGCGTGGTTGCACCTGGAGGATGCTGACGAAAAGGATCGGCATTGTCGGGATCAGAACCCCGACACCCAGCCAGGTCTGGGCTTCCTTGTAGCTTTTGGTGAACGAAGCGAAAAGCGTCATCAGCGCAGCGCTCACAAGTGCGAAAGGACACAGCAGCAGGAAGGCCGCAAATGCAACAATCAAGGAGAAATTCGGCGTCATGCCGAGTTGCTCAAACGGCATGAACTGGAGCGAGAAGAAAAACGACAACAGGCACAGTGCAAGGGCGGTCGACATGAACACGCAGGTCGCGGCGATCTTGCCGACGATCAGATGCGCCCTTGTTACCGGCAGCGACAACAGGGGTTCGAGCGAGCCGCGCTCGCGTTCCCCGGCGGTGGCGTCAATCGCGAGATACATGCCACCCATGAGCAGAGCGAAGAGGAAAAAATAGCTCAACATGCCGAGCAGAATCGCTGCGCGACCGCTGGGCGTCGAAACGTCGATATGGTCGATGTTGAGCGGTCGCAGCAGCATTGGGTTGACGCCCCGGGCGGAAAGCCGGATACCGGCCAGGGTCTGGTTGTAGCCGAACAGCGCGTCGCGGACGCGACCGATGTCGGCGCCGCCCGATGTATTCGCCTGGTCGAGATAGAGTTCGACGGTTGCCGGGATCATGTCAGCAAGCTCTTCACTGAAATCACCGGGAATCAGCAACACCACGTCCTGCTCGCCGGCCTGGACGGCTTCAGCCGCGGCGGCGCCATCGGCGGGGCCCGCGACGATGTCGATGTTGCGGCTTTCCAGATAGCGCATCAGATTGGGCGCGTGTTCGGCGCCGATGACGGGAAGTTCGATCAATTCTTCCGCCGAGTCGATATTGCGTTCGATCTGGAAGCTGATGAGCACTACAAAAAGCACAGGAAATGCAATCGGCATGCCGAGCAGCGCCGTCAGCAGCGAACGGCGATCGCGCAGGTTGTCGATGATTTCTTTCATGAAAACGACAAGGAACGCGCGCATCACTCGTCCTCCACCATTGCGATTGCCTTCACGAATGCTTCTTCGAGATCTTCGCGTCCTGTGCGTTCGCGAATTCCGTCGACCGAGTCGTGAATCGCGATTTTTCCGTGGGCGATGATGCAGATGTCGTCGCACAGGGCGGCGACTTCCTGCATCACATGGCTCGAAAACAGCACGCAGCACCCTTCGGCTTTCAACTTCGCGATCAACTCCCGCAGGCTGCGGGTGGCCATGACGTCGAGTCCGGTGGTTGGCTCGTCGAGGATCAGGTTTTGCGGGTCATGAACGAGGGCCCGGCCGAGGGCGGTCTTGGTGCGCTGGCCGTGGGAGAAGCCCTTGGCGCGGCGGTCGGCGAAATCGCCGATGTCCAGGGTCTTGATGATTTCCTCGACCCGGTCGGCGATTTCGTCCCGGTCGAGACCGCAGAGACGGGCGTAATAGGCAATGTTCTCGCGTGCGGTAAGACGCGGATACAGGCCCGAGCCATGTGGCAGCGAACCGATTTTCCGCCGCGCCGAAAGGCCGTCGGTCACGACATCGGCGCCGTCGATAGTCGCCGTTCCCCGGTCGGGTTTCAGCAGGGTGCAAAGCACTCGCAGCGTTGTCGATTTGCCGGCGCCGTTGGGGCCGAGCAAGCCGGTGATCTTGCCGTCATGGGCTGCGAAACTCAGGCCGCGGACGGCATGGACCTCGCCGAAAGATTTGTGGATGCCTTCGACCCGGATCATTGCGCCGGACCTGAGAAGTCGAGAAAGAAAGGCATCACGAAACTTCGCTCCATGCATTGCGAATCAAGCGCCGAAAGATCGGCTGTTTCGATGAATTCGGCGACAATATCAGGTACGCAGCCAACATTGATTTGCCCGTGGCCCTGATGCTCGCCGATCAGGTGGGTCGCGTTTTCCATTTCCGCCATGGCGAGGGTGGCCCAGGCCGGCGGCGTGATCGGATCGGCCGTTCCCGAGAGCAGCAATACCGGAAGCCCGGTCGCCAGCGGCGCCTTGAATTCATCGTCTATCGGGCCGCCTGGCCAGATCGAACAGATCGCTTCGAGCGCCTCGAGTTGCAGCGGTCCCATGTAACTGGCGTTGAGCAAATCGTAATCGATCGCCGCGGAGTCATAGAACGGCGCGTCCTCGGTGCACATGACGCTGTTATGCATGCCAAGCGACAATGAGTCCATGAGCGAGATCGTGGTCATCAGGTATTGCGCCGCGAGCGGCGCATAGCGTTGTTCCCCCGCTTCATGCACGAGCAGCGGAATCAGCGCGATCGAATTCGGGCTGTAGGCCAGCAGGCGAATCGCGTCGGCAAACTCGTTGCGGCCGAAAGTCAGCGCCTCGGGGCGGCCGTGGTTGGGATGCGGGACTTCGATTTCGACCGGCGTGTCGGTCAGCGTCTCAACAACGCGCTGAAACGTCTGGTCGATTTCCGGGAATCGCGCGCCGCATTCGGCGTCATCCATACAACGCGCCAGAATACTGTCCACGGCTTTTTGACTTTCCGTGGCGATTTCAGGGCCAAGCGCCTTTTGCGGCGCCGCGACGCCATCGACGATGATCGTGCGCGTCGACTCCGGATATCGCCGGGCGAAGTGCTGGGCGACGCGCGAGCCGTAAGACACGCCATACAGGTTCAGTTGCGCGTAGCCGAGCGCTTCGCGGACGGCTTCGAGGTCCCGCACCGCGACACTCGTGGTGAAGAAGCGCGGATCGTGGGGCAGTTGATCGAGGCACATCCGCATGTATTCGATCGTCTGTTCGGTCGAATACTGGCCTTCGACGATATCGTCATCGAACTCGCAATCCATCGTCGCCGACTGCCCGGTGCCGCGTTGATCGACGAGCAGAATGTCGCGGTCGCGCCGCACGCGTTCGAAAGCACCGGCAAAAGTTGTATAGAACTGCACGGCGCCTTGGCCGGGGCCGCCCGCGAGCGGCACCAGCGGGTCGGGTTCGGGCGTGAGGTCGAGCGCCGGCACGACGGCGATCCTCAGTTCGATTTCTCCATCCACCTCACCGGAGGGGTCGAGCGGCCGGACAAGCGTCGTACAGCGCGCCTGCATGCTGGGCATGCCGGGGCCGGCGCTGATTCTGCAGTCCTCGAGTTCGACCGGCTGGGCTATCGCGAAAGTCGAGTAAAGCAGCGCCGCCAACGGCAGGAAGCATCGAATCATGTGTAACTCCGAGGTTTTACTTCGATTCGATCCAGGCGTCGATCTTGGCTTCGAGCAGGCTCAGGGGCAACGCGCCGTCCATGAGCACCTGGGTGTGAAATTCGCGCACATCGAAGTCCTCGCCGAGCGCGGATTCCGCCCGGCTGCGCAATTCCCTGATCTTGAGTTCGCCGATCTTGTAGGCCAGCGCCTGGGAGGGAATCGCGATATAGCGTTCGGCTTCGCTCACCGCACTGGCTTCTCCGGAAGCGGAATTCTCGAACATGTAGGCGAGCACGTCTTCGCGGGTCCATCCCATCGAATGCAATCCGGTGTCTACAACCAGGCGGATGGCGCGCCAGAGCTCCGCGTTGAGCGCGCCGAAATACTGGTACGGGTCGGTGTAAAGACCGAGTTCCCTGCCGAGCGACTCGGTGTATAGCGCCCAGCCTTCGACGAACGCCGTGTTGCCGCCGAAACGCCTGATGCTTGGCAAGTCCTCGAGTTCGCGTTGCAGGGAGATCTGGTAGTGATGGCCCGGAATCGCCTCGTGCAGGAACAGGGACTCCATTTCCCACTTGGGACGCGAACCCACGTCATAGGTGTTGGCGAAGAATATGCCGGGCCTGGAACCGTCGGGCGTTCCCGACTGGTACGAACCATCGGCCGCCGAAGCTTCGCGGAAGGCTTCCACGGCGCGCACTTCGAACTCCGATCTCGGGAAAGTTTCGAACAGTCCCGGCGCCAGACTTTGCACATGATCCGACATGGCCCGATAGCCTTCGATCAATTGTTCGGGTTCGTCGTAATAAAAGCTCGGTTCGGTTTTCAGATATTCGAAGAACTCGTCGAGTTCGCCTTCGAATTCGACCTCTTCCATGACCTGGCGCATTTCCTCGTGGATCGACGCCACTTCGCGCAGTCCGATTTCGTGGATTTCGGCGGGGGTCAGATCGGTCGTGGTCGTATGCCTGACCAGGGTCGCGTACCAGTCTTCGCCGCCAGGCAGTTCGAACAGACCGACGCTCGCTCTCGCCCGCGGCAGATAGTCATCGCGAATGAAGTCGTGCAGCCGCTGATACGCGGGACGCAGCTTGCCGTCGTAAGCCTGGGCGAAGTCCTCCGTCAACTGTTCGCGCACCGCGGAGGACATGTCCTCGGGGAAATTCTCGATAGGCCCGTAAAACACGCTTTCCGGAAAATCCCGGTCGAGGGCGGAAAGCTGGCCGACCACGCGTTCCATTAGCACCCGCGGCTGGGTCACGTTCCGGTCGAGACCGACCCGCATGTTCGCGATGGCCTGATCGGTCAATACGACGAAACCGTCGATGCGCGAGAGAAAGTCCCGGTAATCCTGTTCGTTCGCGAAGGGGTGGGCGCTCGCGCCGCTGCCGAGTTGGGCAAACTGATTGGCGAAGGAATAGAACTGGTTGATCGCGAGCAGATGCTCCGGGAATTCGCCGATTTCGAGGCTGTTTGCAAGATTGAGCCGGAAAATCGCGAATGTGAGACGATCCTCGCGGCCGAGCTGTTCCGGGTCGATGGCCTCTATCCGCTCAAGATATTCGCGGGTCAGCGCTTCCGAGGCGGCCCTGTGCTCCGCCCCAAGGTAGTTCGCCAGCCGGTCGTTGTAACGCCTGTCGCCAAGAAACGTGGCCTGCAAGGGATTCAGTTCAAGGGAAGCTTCGAAATATTCTTCGACCAGGAATCTCAGCTCGGCGGACTCGGATTCAGACTCGGCGGCCTGCGCCAACCCGAACACCGTGAGTCCCAGCGCCATCCAGATTCTCAACATTGCAAAGCTCCAATCGCAAAAAGGCGAGTTTGCCACAAATCGTGGATCGAGACCGCTCTCTCGGCTCAGCACAGCGTGAGTCGCCGTCTGCCGGGCCGGGTTCAGCGGGCGCGCTGGGGTGAGGCCCGGTCGGCACAGCCGGCAAGAAGCGCAGCTTCTTGATGGCCGGACGACTTGCCAGGGACGACAAGGCTGGGGTCAGCCGAAACCACTTAAGCATCGCCAGGGACGGCCTGCGCAAATCAGATCGAATCCGCGAAGCGGATTCGGTGGGGGGCTCCCGCGCTTGGCTGATCGCGAAAATGAGAATTGCTGATGATTAATGACATGGCATCGATCTTTCGGTAGGCTAACCGGCCATGAGCGCATTCACCAGGCGCAAATTCCTTCAAACGACGCTGCTGGGCGGTCTGGCTTCGCCTTGGCTCGGCCGGGGTTCGGCTTTCGGCCAGGCAAGCACCAACGGGACCTTGCCGGCATCCTTTGAAGGCGTTTCGGACGACGAAATCCTGCTCGGCACATCGGCCGCGTTTTCCGGACCATCCCGCGGACTCGGCATCGAACTGTATCGCGGCGCCCAGGCCTATTTCGAGCAAGTCAACGAACGCGGCGGGATTCGCGGGCGGCGCATCGGGCTGAAACTCTACGACGATGGCTACCAGCCCGTCCCCTCGGTGCAGAATACGATGGAACTGCTGCTCAGCGACCAGGTATTCGCCCTGTTCGGCTACGTCGGCACGCCCACCGTCACGAGGGTTTTGCCCATCCTCAAGAAGTTCCAGGAAGAAAACGTCTACATGTTTTTTCCCTTCACCGGCGCGCAGCCGCAACGTGAACCTCCATATGGCGAATTCGCCTTCAACCTGCGTGCTTCCTATCGCGAGGAAACCGCGGGGCTGGTCGAGAATTTTCTCGGCATCGGCCGCCGCCGGATCGCCGTCTTCTACCAGGCCGACGCCTATGGGCGCAGCGGCTGGGCGGGTGTGCGCGAGGCGCTCGGCGCGCATGGAGAGCAGATCGTGGGCGAAGCGACCTACACGCGCGGCGCGCAATATGCGGGCAGCATGCGCCAGCAGGTCGAGATTCTCGGCGGGGCCGAGCCAGACGCCGTGATCTGCATCGGCGCATACGGCGCCTGCGCCGCGTTTCTCCGCGACGCGGTTGATCTGGGCCTCGAGGTTCCGATCGCCAATCTTTCCTTCGTCGGCAGCGAAAACCTGCTGCAACTCATTGTCGACAGCGTCGAAGACAGCGAGCGCTACTCGCGCTGGCTCGTGAACTCGCAGGTGGTGCCGAGTTACGAAGACGAGTCCATTCCGGTCGTCGGGGAATACGGCGCACTCATGCGCCGCTACGACCCCAAGGTCCCGGACCCGCTCCACCAGCCGGACTACGTGCCTTTCGAGAAAAGCTTCGTGAGTCTGGAAGGATTCGTCAACGCCAAGATGCTGGTCGAAATACTCGATCGGCTCGGCGACTCCCCCAGCCGGGCCCGGCTCGAGGAAGCCGTGTTCTCGGT
The DNA here is from genome assembly GCA_963664805.2 of Pseudomonadales bacterium. Lineage (GTDB taxonomy): Bacteria > Pseudomonadota > Gammaproteobacteria > Pseudomonadales > Pseudohongiellaceae > UBA9145. Next base: position 3,137,338 of record OY761612.1, read on the forward strand.
CGGCGATTTCGACTTGGGCATCGGCGAACTCGTCTCCTTTTCCGAGCAACGCCGGCAAGGCATGCAGAGACTGTATTACACCGTCGTGGAACAAGGCAGATTCGTTCCACTCGACGATTGGCAAGCAAGGTTCGGCTGATATGAACATGAATGTGCAAAAACTCTTCCGCAGACCGCTGTTCGGCATCTTCCTGCTGTTCGGCATCATCGCGGTTTCCACCTCCTGGGTGTGCATCGCGACGGTCGATTCGCAACTTTCCGAAGAATACGAATCCAACAGCCGGGGTATCGCCCAAACCATCGCCGACGCGAGCGTCGACATCATCCTCAACCGCGACCTTTCGGCACTGCAGTCGTTGATCGATCAGTTCCTGGAGATCCAGGGCATCAGCTACATTTACATCGTCAACGAAGACGGCGAATTTCTCGCGCATACCTTCGTGCCGGGCATTCCCGCGGAGATTCTCGCCTCCGATTCGTCGAATACCGAAACCGTCGAGCGGCGATTGTTCGGCGCCGACACTTATGTCGAAGTCGGCAGCCCGATTCTCGCCGGCGTCGCGGGAACCGTGCATATCGGCATGGACAAGTCGGTCATCACCTTGAAGATTCAGCAAGCGGTCGGTCGCCAGATGTATCTCATCTCGTCGATCTTCCTGGTCGGCATCATCGCCGCCATTCTGCTCATGAATCTCGCGGCCAAGCCCGTCGAGAACCTGCTCGCCTACGCCGTCGAACTCGCCCGGGCGGAACAGGAGGGGGAGGCGGTTCGTAGCGCCTTGCTCGAACGCGACGACGAAGCCGGGCAACTCGCGCGCCTGTTCCTCTATTTTTCCAAGGTGGCCGATCCCGAGAAAGCCGGCACCGCCGCGGCCGAACTTCCAGGCTAGGCAAGGCGGCATGATCGCCGTACCGCGAACCGTCATCGTCCTGCTTTGCACGGGGCTGCAACTCAGCTTCGGCACGGTTTACGCCTGGAGCTTTTTCCAGACCATGCTCGTGCAGCAGCTTGGCTGGAGCAACACCGACACGGCGATCGCTTTCGGCATCACCATTTTCTCGCTCGGTATCGCCGCGGCCTGGGCGGGAATGGCCCTGCCCCGGCTGGGGCCGCGCAAACTCGCGCTCGCCGGCAGCGTCCTGTTCGCGCTCGGCTACCTGATCGCCGCCCTCGCGCTGGACGTCAACAGCCTGCTCCTGTTCTATTTTGGTTACGGCGTGGTCGGCGGCGCCGGCATCGGCTTCGGCTACGTGACGCCGGTGGCGACCGCGGCCAAGTGGTTCCCCGACAAGAAAGGGCTCGCCACCGGCATCGTGGTGATGGGTTTCGGCGTCGGCGCCTTTCTCTTCAGCCGGTTGCTCGCGCCGTTTCTCGTCGTGCAAACCGAAGAGGATCTGCCCCTCATCTTCATGTGGCTGGGAATCATTTTCGCCGCCATCCTGATTCCGTTCAGCCTGTTCATCAGCGACCCGCCGAAGAATTTCGCGCCGCCCTCGGGCGGGGCGGCGTCCGCGCCCGAACCGGTGGGCGCCGATCATCCCCGCTTCGTCCGCCGCTGCCTGCGGTCCCGGGAGTTCATCATCATCTGGGTGATATTTTTCTTCAACATTTCCGCGGGCATTTCGGTGATCAGTTTCCAGTCGCAATTGCTGCAAGACGTGTGGGGGCTGGCCGACCCGAGCCTCGACCCGCAGGTGCTGGCCGAATACGGGGCGATGCTCATCGCCGTGAGTTCGCTTTTCAACGGCCTGGGAAGATTGTTCTGGGGCCTGCTGTCCGACCACATCGGCCGCGTCACGGTGTTCCGCATCTTGCTCGCTAGCCAGATGGTCGTGTTCGCGATTCTCATGACCGAACGCGATCCATGGATTTTCTCGGCGCTGGTCTGCTACATCCTGCTTTGCTTCGGCGGCGGCTTCGCCACGATGCCTTCGTTTATCGCCGATGTGTTCGGCAGCAAGAACATGTCGGCCATCTACGGCGCGATGCTCACCGCCTGGGCCGCCGCGGGCATCGTCGGGCCGCTTTATGTCGGTTATTACAAGGATGTGTATCCTGACCGCGCGGTGATCTATTGTTTCCTGATCGGCATGTTGATCCTGGGGCTCGGGTTGATATTTTCCTTTTTACTGGACGCGGAGCGGATCCGGCTCAACAAGCCGACGGTGGAGGGGACTTTGCGGCATTACGGCATTCCGGTGCCTTGGGTGCGTTGAGGTTGTCGCCTGCTGCTCCCGCTTCCCACCCCCACCAAAATCGCTGCGCGATTTTGACTCCCCCTGAAGGGGGAGTAGTCCTTGCCCGCGGGTGGAGCTCGGTTACTCACCCTTTGGGGGAGTCGAATCCGCGGAGCGGGTTCGGTGCGGGCCGCGCTTTCGTTCGGCCGAACTTGCTGGTATGTTTTCGCCCTTCCGAATGGATGGCGATTCGATGATCAAAGTTACCTTCATAGAACACGACGGAACCGAGCGCTCGGTCGAAGCGGTCGACGGCAATTCGCTGATGCTCGCCGCGGTTTCCAACGACGTGCCGGGGATCGACGCCGATTGCGGCGGCTGCTGTTCCTGCGGCACCTGCCATGTCTATGTCAACGAGGAATGGCTCGACAAACTCAAGCCCATGGATGACGACGAAGAAGACATGCTCGACATGGTCGACGACCGCCGGTCGAATTCCCGGCTCGCCTGCCAGATCACGGTGCGCGAAAGTCTCGACGGGCTGGTCGTAACGACGCCCGAATTCCAGTTCTAGCCGGTTCCCAAGCCGGGGAGGCCCGCCCATGGCCGACACCGCCGACACCCCGGCCGCCGCCGCCGAGTCCGACCGCAAGCCCAGCAAATGGAGCATGGTGGGCAAGAACCCGCGGAACATGCCCCTCGAAGACATCGATCCGTCGCATCCCGGCATCTGGGAAGCCAACGAGCATCTGCCTTTTCTGGCGCGCCTGCGCGAGGAGGCGCCGGTGCATTATTGCCGGCATTCGGCGGTGGGGCCTTACTGGTCGATCATGAAACATAGCGACATCATGGCGGTCGATACTTCCCCGGCGATCTATTCTTCCGAACCGACCATCGGCATCGTCGACATATTGCCGGAATTCGACGCGCCCTCCTTCATCGCGATGGACCCGCCCCGGCACAACGCGCAGCGCAAGGTCGTGCAGCCCGTGGTGGCGCCTGAGAACCTGAAGAAGTTGTCGGGCACGATTCGCCGGCGGGCCGCCGGCATTCTCGACGAACTCCCCGTCGAGGAAGAATTCGACTGGGTCGAGCGCGTTTCGATCGATCTCACGACGCGCATGCTCGCGACGCTTTTCGACTTCCCGTTCGAGGACAGATACAAGCTCACTTACTGGTCCGACATGGCGACGGCGATTCCCGGCGGCGGCGTCGCCGAGAGCTATGAGCATCGCTGGCGGGCGATGCGGGAGTGTCTGACCTGTTTCACCGAATTGCGCAACGAGCGCATAAACAAACCGCCCGGGAACGACCTGCTGTCGATGCTCGCCCATGGCGAGGCAACCCGCGACATGCCGCCGATGGAGTTTCTCGGCAATATCCTGCTGCTCGTCGTCGGCGGCAACGACACCACGCGCAATTCGATCTCCGGCGGCGTGCTCGCCTTGAACCGGTTTCCCGACGAATACGAGAAATTGCGCCGCGACCCTTCCCTGATTCCCAACATGGTGTCGGAAATCATCCGCTGGCAGACGCCGCTGGCCTATATGCGGCGCACGGCTAAGGTTGACACCGAGTTGCGCGGCCAGCGCATCAGCGCCGGCGACAAGGTGGTGATGTGGTACGCCTCGGGCAACCGCGACCCGGAAATGTTCGAACGGCCCGATGACTTCCGCATCGACCGGTCGAACGCCCGGCGCCATGTGTCCTTCGGCTTCGGCATTCACCGCTGCATGGGCAACCGGCTGGCGGAATTGCAATTGCGCATTCTGTGGGAAGAGATCCTCAAGCGCTTCCATCGGGTGGAAGTGACAGGCGAGCCGAAACGCGTCTATTCGAGCTTCATCAACGGTTACACGGAGTTGCCCGTAGTGCTGCATCCGCTGTAACTCGGGAATCATGGCAGAAGCGTGGCAAGCTTCTGCCGATATTGTGGAAGTATGCGTTTTTAGCGGGGCATTCGCCGCCATTCCACAAAATGTCACACAACCGACGCGATGGGATGGGTATACTGCCCCGCGTTCAGAACAGGGAAAGGCTGCCGGCCGCCGTGAGCCGGCTGAACAGAGGCGTCATGAAATTCAGGTCAGTCAGTTCAATTTTCGCCGCGGCGGTCGCAATGCTGGCAGTCAGCCTGCCGGCGGGCGGCCAGCAGGTTCCGGGTCCGGAAGACGTGTCCGACGACTCCACCATCGTTTACCCGGCATCCTATTTCGCGGAATTCCTGCCGGTTTCGGTCAACGACATGCTGAACCGGATCCCGGGCATCAATCTGGCCATCAGGAGAGGCGGAGGCGGCCCGAGGGGCGGCAACCGGGGCCGGCGCGGTCTCGGTTCCGGCGAAGGCGAAGTACTTATCAACGGCCAGCGAATTACCGGCAAGAGCTTCGGGGCGAACGACCAGCTCGCCCGCATTTCGGCGGAACGGGTCGATTACATCGAAATCATCCGCGGCACTTCGGACGACATCGAAGTCCGGGGCGGCGGCCAGATTGTCAATGTCGTGCTGCTTGGCGAACTCGAAACCGCAAGCACCACGGTCGAAATCCGCACCGACCGGTCGCGCGATGGCACCATCGATACCGGCGGTCAGGTTTCGTATAGCGACCAGAGCGGCAATCTGGCCTACCAGCTCTCGCTGGAGGCGAGCCCGCGCTACGATGCGTCGCAAAGCCGCGAGTTCAGCTACGACCCTGAATACAATTTGCGGGAAATCCGCTACGAGGAAAGCATTCGGGATGAAATCGAGTATCAGGTCAGCGCCGCGGCCGGTTACCGCTTCGATGGCCAGGTGCTGCATTTAAGCGGCCTGTATGAAAGCCGCGGAGATTCGCCTTCGCACCGCAACCGCAGCATTCACGATTTGATCAACGACCGCATCCGACTGCAACGCGAGGACAACAACAGCAAACGCTATTCCTGGGAAGTCGGCGGCGACTACGAGCGGGATTTCGCCGGCTCGGGCACCTACCGCTTCCTGTTCATCGTCAATGACCGCGAGTTCCAGTTCACGCGCAACCGTTTCGATGTGATCGACGAAGACAAGATACCGAACCTGTTCCTGCACAACCTGGGACGCGACCGCGAGCGGATAGCGCGCACTTCGTACACTTTCGACGTGGCGGGGCAGCAAGGCCTGGAGTTGGGAGTGGAAGGCGCCCAAACCATTCGCGACAACGGCCTGAACATGGGCCTCGATATCCCCGGCCAGCGTTCGCCGGCCTACGGCAATCTCGTGCCCGTCGCCGTTGACAACAGTGAATCGACCGTCGAAGAGCTCCGCTATGAGGGCTTCGCGGTGCACAACTGGCAACTGAATCCGCGCATGTCGCTGGAAAGTTCGCTGTTGATGGAAACCTCCACCATCGAGCAGTCCGGCGACGTATTCAATTCACGCGATTTCCAGTTCGTCAAGCCGAAGGTCGATTACCGTTTCGACATTACGCCGAGCCTGCAATTGCGCGCCCGCGTCGAAAAGGACGTGCAGCAGTTGAGCTTTTCCGATTTCAGCGCCTCGACCGACCGGGACGATGAAGATCAGAATACCCTCGCGGGAAATCCGGAGATCCGGCAAGAGCAGTCCTGGCGCTATGAACTGAATCTGGAAATGCGCCTGCCGAACAATCTCGGCGTGGTGAATTCCCAACTCTGGTATCGCGATCTCCAGGACGTGATCGAGCGCGTCGATGTTTCGCCGAGCCCGGACGATCTGCGTTCGGCCCGGGGCAATATCGGCGACGGCAAGCGCTACGGGCTGAATCTCGACCTAAGCACGCGCCTGCCGATGCTCGGCATGCCCAACGCGCTGCTGACCACGGGAATCCGCTTGCAGGATTCCGAAATCATCGACCCGTTTCTCGGTCGGAAACGCAGGCAGCCCGGCTCGGAACGCTGGTCCTCCAATGTCGGTTTCCGCAATGACATGGTGGAGCGGGGTCTGACCTATGGCATGTTCTATGCGCATTCGTCGAACGGCGGCAGCGGCCGCGCCGAGATCGACATCATCGATATCGAAGAGCGAATCGAACAGCCATTCCTCATGGCATACGTGGAAAAGAAAGCTTTCGAGAATTTAACCTTCCGGCTGGAATCCCGGAATATCACCGAAAGCGAATATTGTCGCAAACGAACCCGATTCCTCGGCGCAACGGTAGACGGCATCGTCGAAGAGATCGAACACTATTGCAACGGAAGCGGTATGGAGCTCGCCTTCCGGGTAAGCGCCACTTTCTGATTGTGTGGTTTCGACCCGTCGCCATCGGCGCCGCGCGCCGCGCAGGTCTAACGGGTCAATCGGGGCTGGGTGGCGTCGGTTTCGGCTGGGGCAGGTCGGGCAATCGTTCGGCGGCGAGTTTGCGATACTGAGCCAGGTGGGTTTTGGCGGCTGTTGGTTCGGCCAGGTTTTCGAGCAGACGGCTGAGTTCGCCGTGGGCGGCGGCGGTGGGATTGGCTGCGATGCTGGCTTGCAGGTATTCCTTCGCCTTGCCCCATAACTCGTTGCGGAGGCAGAGGCGGCCGAGGGTGAGTTGCAGCCCTGCGTCTTCCTTGTGTTGTTCGAGCCATTCTTCGGCGAGATTGAGGCGGCGCATGTCGTCGCCGAGGGGGAGGCTGCCGTAGATTTCGATTAGTTCGCTGTTCCATTGTGCGGCCAAAGCGTGTTCGATGGCGGCCGCGGCTTCTTTTCCTCCGCCGTGGCGCAAGGCTAGCTTGGCGAAGTGGCTGACCAGCGCGGGTGACTGGTGGAAATCGGCCGGCGCCTTTTTCCAAATTTGCCGCAATGTGGCGAGGTTCTCTTCGCGGTTCAGGCTGGCGTCGCGTCCTATGCCGGCGGCATGCAGGCGCTGGGCAAAAATGTGTCGGCGCAGGCGGAGCAGTTCGGCTTCCTTGAGCATCTTGTTGCGTTCGAGCGTCGGCAGCAGTTTTTCAAGTTCGTCCCAATCTTCGAGATCGATATAGACCTGTTTGAGCAGGCCGAGGAGGGCGGCGTCGTTGAGTACCGACTTGCGCAGTTTGTTGATGGCCTTCAGCGCCTGGTCGGAATGACCGCCCTGGTGCAGCAGGTGCGCGCGCGCGATTCCCACGGTCGAGCGCGCGTGGGGATAGCGCCTTTCCGCGGTTTCCAGGGAATTGTTCCAGAGTTCGGGCTGATTGAGTTTGTTCGCGGCGTATGCCGCCGCGAGATAGTTGACGACATTCGCTTCACGCTCGCGGCTGCCTTGCATGAGCAGGTTGTAGGCCGATTGCCAGTTGCCGCGGAACAGCGCCAGCATGCCTTCTTCGGTCTTGCCCCGGCGACCGGCGCTGAACAGGCTCCCGAGCCGCCGGCTTGCGCGCGCCAGTTGCCAGGGATTGATCCATTCGAGCGGCATTCGCAGCAGGCGGTAGATCAAGTAGATGACCACCGCCGCCAGCACCAGCGCCAGGAGGCTCGTTTCGAAGGTGTAGTCGCCGAAAGCGACCAGCAGATAGCCGGGGTCGGCGGGAAGGTCCAGGAATACGATGGCGAGCAGTGCCAGGACGATGGCCGCCAGGGCGTAGACGAACAGCCGGATCATTGCGGCTCGCCGGCCAGAAACTCGCCGACCTGGTTCAGCGATTGATTCAGCACCGGCGGTTCCGGCGCGATGTCGACCAGCAGCAATTCACTGAATTCCGCGGCGAGACCGGCCGCGCCGCCGCTCCCGGCGCCGGTATAGCTTTGCAATTGTTCGAGGCCGGCTTCCAGGCTCGCGCGATACAGCGCGGTATCGCGCATCAGCAAGGCCAGTTGCGCCTGTTCGACCCGCAGGCGGATCGATTCGCGGATGTATTCTTCCTGACCTGCGACGAATTCGAATTCCGGACGCTCGTCCCATCTGCGCCAGACGAATACATTGCCGAGAAACTCCAGCCCGGAAGAGATGAAGCCGGCGTCCGCCGCCGTTTCCGAAATCGTGTCGCCGCCGGTGGCGGTCGAATCGCGCAGGCCGCGCGGCAAGTCGAGCCGGGCGATTTCGCCTGCCAGATTTTCCAGCCGGAAGTAGACGCCTTCCCGATCCGGTTGTTCGAGTGCGCGCAATTGCGCGATTTCCCCGGCGATGGTCTGGCGGATGTAGAGCGCGCCATCGCGGCGGGCGTCGACAAGCGCTCTGTCGGCGCTTTCGAACAGAACGATGGCGCCGGCGAAGTCGGCTTCGAGTCGCAGTTTCAGGCTCGCCAGGTTCAACAGGTATTCGGCTTCCCGAATCTTCCAGCCGAGCTCCGGCTGTGCCTGCAAATTGCGTTGCGAGGCGCTGACTTCACCGAGTTGCCGTTGCAGCGAATCGGTTTCCCGGCGCAGCCGCTGTTCCATCTCGCGCAACGGAGTCATATCCATCCGCGCCGGCTCGGCGGGCTCGGCGAATTGCGCCTGCATCGATTCGATGGTGGCCGCCTGCGCCGCTATGGTTTCGGAGAGCGCGGAGTTATCGTCGGCAAGAGCATCGAATTGTCCTTGCATGGCGGCAAGTTGCGTCAACAGATAGACCGACGCGGCCAGCACCGCGACAAACAGGAAAAGCAGGATCAGGAAGCGATTGCGCGCGGGATGCGATTGACGCGCCGCGCCGCTTTTCGTATCCGCCGTTTTCCCTTTGGCGGGATTGGGCGGTGATTTCTTCGATGTATCCGTTTGCTCGGCCAAGCCGGCGTCCCTCTCGCATCAACTCTTGCGCCGCCAATGTGCGGCCAGCGCCTCGACCATCGCATTCGCCGCAGCGTCGCCGGCGTCGATGACCACGGTGAACCCGTGTTGCGCGGCCAGTTCCGCCACGCGCCGTGAAGGCACTACTATTGGCTTCTCCAACAAGCGATCCGCATTGTGGGCGGCGCCTTCGGTCGCCTTCAATGGTAGCGCGATTGCGCGGCTTTTGGCAGGTCCGGCGATTTCGTCAAGTAGTGCGCGCCAGTGCGCAAGGGCCTCCGCGCTCGTTATGACGGCGGCGTCTGGCGGGCTTCCGGAAAGAATCTCCCCAAGTTGCCCGGCGGCGCCCGCCGCGGGGGTCCGCCGATAGACTTCGAGATAGTCCACGATGGCGCCCCGCCGCCGCAATTCCGCGGCGAGCAGTTCCCTGCCGCCTTCGCCTCGAAAGATTGCGACGCGCAGATCCTTCACGTCGTCGAGTTGCGGCAGTTCCAGCAAACTTTCGCTGCCGCCGCCTGCGGCTGGACCATGAACCGGGCGATCAAGCAGCGCCGCGGCTTCCCGCGCGGTGGCCGCGCCAACCGCGAGAATCGCCGCCATGGGCGAAATCACCGCGCCGCATTCCACGATCCGCCTGACGCCGAAACGCGCGGCGTTGACGCTGATGAAAATCAGCAGGTCGTATTGCGGCAAGCGGGAGAGATTTTCCCTGAGCCGGATTTCAGCCTCGGCATCCCTGATGGATTCGATGGCAAGCAAGGGCAGGCTGATCGCTTCGCCGCCGAGGGCTTCGATTGCCGCGATCAACTCCCGTCGCTGCCCGACCGGGCGCGTGACGAGAACACGGCGGGCCGCAAGCGGGAGTTTGTTCAAGACGCGGCCCCGTCACGCAAGGCGGCAACGATCCGGTCCGCTCCCCGTTCGAGCAATTCGGCTGCTACTTCGCGGCCTAGTTCCCGGGGATTCGCGGCGGGTCCGCTCCGCTCGCCGCGCACGACTTCGCTGCCGTCGGCCTTGCCCACCAATGCCCGCAGACGCAGGTTGCCATCTTCCAGGCTGGCATGGGCGGCGATGGGGAGTTCGCAGCCGCCGTCGAGCGCCAGGGTGACTTCGCGTTCCGCGGCGACCCGCGCCGCCGTTTCCCCGTGGTGCAGGCAAGCCAGCAAATCGCGCGTTGTTTCGTCGCCGGCGCGGCATTCGACGCCGACGGCGCCCTGGCCCGCCGCCGGCAGGCAATCATTGATGCCGAGTCTTGCGCGGATGCGTTGCTCAAGTTGCAGGCGCATAAGCCCCGCGCTGGCAAGAACGATCGCGTCGTATTGGCCTTCGTCGAGTTTGCCGAGGCGGGTGCCGACGTTGCCGCGCAAGTCCGCGAGCCGCAGATCGGGCCGCAGGCATTTGAGCTGGCATTGGCGGCGCAGGCTTGAAGTGCCGACGACGGCTTCCGCGGGCAGGTCGGCAAGACTGCCGAAATCATTCGATACGAGGGCATCGCTCGGGTCGCCGCGCTCGCAGATCACGGCCAGTTCGAGACCATCGGGGAATCGCGCCGGAACGTCTTTCATCGAATGCACCGCGATATCGGCTTCGCCATCGAGCATCGCGCGTTCGAGTTCCTTGACGAACAGCCCCTTGCCGCCGAGCCGCGCCAATGGGCTATGCAACATGCGGTCGCCGGTGGTCGTGAAGCCGAGTATTTCAACTTCGAGCCCGGGATGGGCTTGTTGCAGGGAGGATTTGACGTGGCTCGCCTGCCACATCGCCAGCGGGCTGTTGCGGCTTGCGATTCTCAGGGCGGTTCGGGACATGTCGCGGAATCCGCTGAGCGACGCAGAGTTGTCTTGCCGCTGAGAGCTTGCCTCGCTCTCAAGGCTGCTTCGCGCACTTGATTCGGCGCCGTACCGCCGAAATGATCGCGGGCGGCGACCGATCCCTCCACCGTGAGAACGTCGTGGACATCGGCCTCGATCAGGCCGGAAAAACCGTTCAATTCCTCAAGTGTGAGTTCGTGCAATTCCCTGCTTTGCGCAAGCGCGTATGCAACGGTTTTCCCGGTCGCCTCATGGGCGTCGCGAAAGGGAAGGCCCTTTCGCACCAGGTAGTCGGCGAGATCGGTGGCGGTTGCGCAGTCCTTCCGCGCCGCCTCGCGCATGACCTCGCGCCTGCATTCGATGGCGGGAACCAGTTCGCCATAGGCGAACAGGCAGTCCTTGAGCGTGTCAATCAGGTCGAAGACGGGTTCCTTGTCTTCCTGGTTGTCCCTGTTGTATGCCAGCGGCTGGGACTTCATCAGGCTCAGGAGCGATTGCAGATGGCCCTGGACGCGTCCGGCCTTGCCCCGGACCAGTTCCGGAACATCGGGATTCTTCTTTTGCGGCATGATCGACGAGCCCGTGCAGAAGCGGTCGGGCAGATCGATGAAGCCGAATTGCGCCGAAAGCCATAGCACGATTTCCTCGGACATGCGCGACAGATGCGTCATGAGCAGGCTGCCCGCGGCCGCGAGTTCGACGGCGAAATCGCGGTCGCCGACCGCATCGAGCGAATTGCCCGCGGGCGCATCGAAGCCGAGCAATTCGGCGGTACGGGCGCGGTCTATGGGAAAGCTCGTGCCGGCGAGAGCGGCGGCGCCGAGCGGCGAGACGTTCACGCGCTTGCGGCAGTCCGCCAGACGGGCGTCGTCGCGCTCGAGCATTTCGTACCAGGCGAGCATGTGGTGGCCGAAAGTCACCGGCTGGGCCGTTTGCAGATGCGTGAATCCGGGCATGATGGTGTCGGCTTCGCGCTCGGCCAGATCGACCAGGGCCGACTGCAAGTTTCCGAGCAGGCCGCGAATCGCGTCGATCTCGTCCCTCACGCAGAGCCGCAAATCGGTGGCGACCTGATCGTTGCGCGAGCGGCCGGTATGCAGTTTCTTGCCGACCTCGCCGATGCGTTCGGTCAAGGCTGCCTCGATGTTCATGTGAACGTCTTCCAGTTCGACCGACCACGCGAAGCGGCCGTGTTCGATGTCGGCGCGGATGTCCTCAAGCCCGCCCGTGATCTGCCGCGCTTCCTCTTCCGTCAGCACTCCGGCTTCGGCAAGCATGGTCGCGTGAGCTATCGAGCCGGCGATGTCCTGCCTGTACAGACGCGCGTCGAAACCCACCGACGCGGTAAACCGCTCGATGAAACTGTCGGTAGTCTCGGAAAACCGGCCGCTCCAAAGCTTGCCTGCCTTGCCGCCACCGGCTTCGCCTTTCCCTTCGCGCTTTTCGCTCACAATATCCGCCTGCCGCCGACAAACCCGCCGACCGTGAAAAGGCTGGCGATTATAGCAGCATAGCTTCGATTTCCCCGATGCGGCGGGCTTTCCAATCGTTGTCCGCGAGCGAGGCGGTGATCGAATTTCGCGCCAGCGTTGCGATGTCTTGCGCGCCCAGGGCGAGTGCGTCGCGCACCGCGCGGAAGTTGTCGAGCACATAGCCGCCGAAATAGGCCGGGTCGTCCGAGTTGATCGTCGCGACGATGCCGGCTTCGAGCATGCGCTTGAGCGGATGCTTGCGCAGGTCATCGACCACGCATAACTTGAGGTTGGAAAGCGGGCAGACCGTCAGCGGAACCTGTTCACGGGCCAGACGCTCGATCAGGTCGGGCGCTTCCATGGCGCGATTGCCATGATCGATGCGCGCCACCTGAAGCAGATCGAGCGCCTCGCGGACATAGGCCGGAGGGCCTTCCTCGCCGGCATGGGCGACGGCGGTGAAGCCCGCTTCACGCGCTTTCCGAAAGACGCGTTCGAATTTCGCGGGTGGGTGTCCCACTTCGGATGAATCGAGGCCGACGCCGGCAATGCGGTCGCGATGCGCCAGCGCCTGGTCGAGAGTGCGAAACGCGTCTTCTTCGCTGAGGTGGCGCAGAAAGCACATGATCAGGCGCGAACTGATGCCGAATTCGCGTTCGCCATCGCGCAAGGCCCGCGAGATGCCGTCAAGCACGGTTTCGAAGGCGACCCCACGCCCGGTGTGGCCCTGGGGATCGAAAAAGATCTCCGTATGCACCACGCCATCGGCATGCGCGCGTTCGAGATAGGCGTGAGTGAGGTCATGGAAATCCTGCTCGTGGCGCAACACGTTCATGCCTTGGTAATAAATGTCGAGGAAGGATTGCAGGTTCTCGAATTCGTAGGCGGCGCGCACCTCCTCGACCGAGTCGAAGGGAAAATCGACTCCGTTGCGTCCGGCGATCTCGAACATCAGATCGGGCTCGAAGCTGCCTTCGATATGCATGTGCAACTCGGCCTTGGGCAAGGCGCGAATGAAATCGTCCGTTGGAGTCACTGCCTGATCCGGTATTACTGGAGGTTTCAAGATATGAGCACTTGCCCCGGCTTTCAAGCCCGGCAAATTGCATTGCCCAAACCGAATTCGTACCATCTGTCGAAGGCGCTGGGGTCGAAGGGGAATATGAAAAAGATCCTGATCCTCGATGACGATGAAAAACTGGGTCTGCTGCTGACGCAGTACCTGGAACGCCATGGCATGGAATGTCATGTGGCCCTGACGCCGCCGCAGGGCTTCGAGATGTTGAAGAAACTCAAGCCCGACCTGCTGATTCTCGATGTCATGCTGCCCGTCATGGACGGATTTGACGTATGCAAGGAGATTCGCTCCAAGACCTCGATCTACGGAAACCTGCCGATTCTCATGTTGACCGCCCACGCGGAGGTCAACGACCGCATCGCCGGGCTTGAACTCGGCGCCGACGACTATCTGCCCAAGCCCTTCGAGCCGCGGGAATTGCTGGCCCGCATCCAGAATGTCCTCCGCCGCAGCCTGGACGATTACGATTCGCGCGAGATCAAGCGGATCGAAGGCCTCGACGTGGATGCGTCGCGCAGGGAAGTGAAACTCGATGGCGAAGTGCTCGATCTCACCACCATGGAATACGAACTGCTGATCCTGTTCATGCAATTCCCGAACAAGACCTTCTCCAGGGACGAACTCATGAACCGTTTGCGCGGGATAAGCGCCGAACTTTTCTCGCGGGCCGTCGATACCCTGGTGAGCCGCCTGCGGCACAAATTGAACGATACTTCAAAGACGCCGCGTTTCATCAAGACCGTCTGGGGACGCGGCTACACCTTCGTCGGACGGCAATTGTGAAAACGCTGGTTCAATCGATCCGGCGCTCGCTGTTCCTGCGCCTGCTGCTCATTTTCGGCACCTCCATTGTGCTGTTCATCATAATTGTTTTCTCGTCCCTGGGGCTGGTTACCAACAGCGAAAACACGATAGACGCGATTCCGGATTTCTTCACCCGCAACATCGATTCGATTATCGACATCGAAAGCATCGGCTCGCCGCCGAACTTGGCCAATGCGATGCGGCTGGCCGAGGAACTCGGCTGGACAATCCATATCCGCAGCCCGATCATGCGCTGGAGTTCCGACGCCGACAACCGCATCGACGTCACCCAGGCGGAATTCGACCATACGCTCAGCGCCGACGCCGAGATCCGCCGCATCGGCGGCGAAGACGTCATCATGGTGGAGCGCGGCGGCTACGAATTCTATCTCTATCAGCGCGCCGTTCCCGAGCCGGCGATCAACTATCCGGTGTTGTACGTCGGCTTCGCCCTGGCCGCGCTGGTGCTGCTGATCAACTATTTCATGGTGAATCGGCTGCTGTCTCCCGTCCGCCTGCTCAAGCAAGGCGCCGAACGCATTCGCAACGGCGACCTTGGCTTCCGCGTCGACAGCGACCGGCAGGACGAACTCGGAGAACTCACCGAAAGCATCAATCACATGGCGGATTCGCTGCAGTCGATGCTCGAAGCCAAGCGCCAGTTGCTGCTCGCGATCAGCCACGAGTTGCGCTCGCCGCTGGCAAAGGCGAAATTGCGGCTGGAGTTTCTCGACGAAAGCGAGCAGACGGATCAGCTTCGCGAGGACATCAACGACATCGACTTGCTGATTGCTGATTTGATCGAAGCCGAACGCCTCAACCAGGAGCATTCGGTGCTCGTGTCCGAAGCCGTTCGCCTAGGCGGTTTCGTGCGCTCGGTCACCGAACAATACGTGGAGTACAAGGGCAGCCTGGAAGTGAAAATCGGGCGGCCCGACCGGGAATTCCACATCGACAAGTTGCGCATCAGGTTGCTGCTGACCAATCTGCTCAACAATGCCGTACGCCATGGCGAGCACAAGCCGATCCAGGTCAAGGTGTCGTTCCCGGAGGATCATGCGGAGATCGAAGTGATCGATCGGGGCGAGGGAATACCCGCGAAACATCTCAAGCAGATCGCCGAGCCCTTCTACCGCGCCGACAGCGCGCGCCGGCGCAACACCGGCGGCACCGGGCTCGGTCTTTATCTTTGCCGGCTGATCGCCGAAGCCCACGGCGGAGAGTTGGAAATCGAAAGCGAGGTTGGTCAAGGCACCCGCGTAACCGTGCGCCTGCCGCAAAAAGGAAAGATTCCACGACCGCCCGAGGAGTCCCTCCGGGAACATCGCAAAGATTGATACTCAGGCGGGGTTGCCAACTCCAGCGGTTCGCCGCCGCGCGCGCAGCAGGTGGGCTCCCAGCACCAGAACGCTCAGCAATACCGGCACGAGCAAGGTATTGAGCCATTGCAGATTGGCGCCGAGACGTTCGATGTCTTCCGTCAACTGGAACTGCACGTCGCGCAGCCGGCGGCGCGTGTCGATCATCTCCTGGTTGAATTGATCGATTTCGGCCTGGATCTCGGGTGCGATCTGTTCAAGCGGTTCGCCTTCCTCGTTCTGGCTCAGGCGCGCGACTTCGGCTTCGGTGTCCGCGAGCCGGGCCAGCAATTCGGCTTCTTCCTCGCGCAGGCGGTCGTCGGCCTGGCGCTGCATTTCGATGACGCGGTTGAACGGCCGCGAATAGGTGCCGCGGCTGCGGATGCTCGCCAGGTTGGCGCCGCCGGCGAGATTGTCGAGCGCATTGACGATCATGTCGCCGTTGTTGGCGAATGGCTGGGGAATGCGCTGGCCGAGGAACTGGGCGACTTGCACCCACATGCGGTCCGACATCAGGTCGGTGTCGGCGAAAATGACGATGTTGACCGGCTCCGCCGACTGCGCAATGTGAGGAACGACTTCCTCTTCTTCGGCAGTCTCGGCTTCTTCCGCGCCCGCGTCTTCGTCCTGGACAGCAGCGGTTTCGGCATCTGCCCCGGCTTCATCGTCCGCCACGGTTTCAGTATCGGCTTCGGCATCGGCTTCGGCCTCTTCCTCCGGGGGAGGCGGCGGAGGGCCGTCCGGGAAAGCGGAGTTCACGACGCCGCTGATCCGCGCCGCCAGGGTATAGCTCTCTGTCGTGGGCTCGAACTCGTCGAACAGTAAAGAAGGTTCGGTGATGTCCTGGATCAGCGCCGCTTCCATCAGCATGGAATTGGCGGAAGACTGCATCAGCGGCTCGAACAGCGTTTCGGCGCCTTCCGCCCGCGCGATGACTCCGGCCGAGGAAACGTTGATCGTCTCCAGCCGGCTGGTGATGATGTCGTCGCCGTCCAGGTTGGCGCGCTGAATGCCCAGCATGCCGAGATGTGGCTCGGGCCGCGATCCTTGGCCCATGGAGACGCGCAAGGCCAGATTGCTGTCGGCAAGCACCTTGCTGCTGTCGTATTCCACGCCCCAGGCTGCGAGCAGTCCCGGCAGGTCGGAACTCATGCCCGCCGGAACCAGGACGCCCTGCGGCGAGCGCGTCACCAGCGAATCGGCGTTGGGGTCGAGAAAAACAAGGGTTTCGCCGCCGCGCATGATGTGCTGGTCGATGGCGTAAAGCATCTGCTCGGACAGGTCGCGCGGATGCACGAGCATGACGATGTCGACGTCTTCGTCGATGCTTTCGTCGAACTCGCTGATGCGGCGCACCTCGTACAACTGCCTGATGACGTCCATGACGAACCAGGGCTGAAGCATCTGCTGGGCGCCGGGATCGAAACCGCCGTCAACGTCGAGTTCGGTAAGCAAGGCCACCACCGCGCGTTCGGGATTGGCCGCCTGGGTGATGAGCTTGACGAATTCGTATTCGAGGAAGGGCTCCTGGTCGGGCCGGATCAGCGGCATCGTTTCGGAGATGCGCAGGGCCTCCGGCGCGTCTTCGGGCAATTGCCGGGCCGCCACGAGGCCGAAATAGATGGCCTCGCCGCCCTGGGTGACGGGAACCGGCTGGATGCCGAACTGATCGGCGAGGTCCTCGTCTTCGGAAAACGGTTCGGGATCGATTATGGACAGCGAAAGGCGTCCGTTGCCCGCGATCACGATTTCCCCGAGCAGTTCCCGCACGCGGGTGGCGTAGGTGCGTATCTGGGGCACGTCCTCCGTGGAGGAATCCGAATAGAAGAAAGTCAGCTCGATCGGCGTTTCGAGGTTCGAAACGATGTCCCGGGTCGCGGGCGCCAAGGTGAACAGCCGATCTTCGGTCAGGTCCAGGCGCCAGCCCGGCAGCAGGGAAATCACGGCAACCGCGAACAAAAGCGCGGCTGCGGTCAGGACCAGTCCGGCCAGTGATACCAAACGTCCGGTTATCATATTCCTACCTTCCTAACTCGCTTTCTTGATTTCGATGATGATTGCGCTGGCGAACAGCCAGGCGGCGATGAACACGCTGAAATACAGCACATCCCGGATGTCGAGCACGCCCTTGGAAATAGAATCGAAATGCGTGAGGAATCCGAGCGCCGCCACCGCGTCGACGATTGCCTGGGGCGTCCAGTCCGGAAACGCGTTGAGCAGGACCGGCGAGCCCATGATGACGAACAGGAAGCAGATGCTGACCGTCAGGATGAAGGCGATCACCGAATTGCGGGTGCAGGCGGACATGCACGAGCCGATGGCGAGATAGGCCCCGGCCATGAACCAGCTTCCGATATAACTCGCCACGATCACGCCATTGTCCGGATCGCCGAGATAGTTCACCGTGACCCATATCGGGAAGGTCAGCAACAGGGCGATTCCTGTCAGCGCCCAAGCGGCGAGGAATTTGGCGAGCACCGCGTCCGCCAGTCTTACCGGCAAGGTCAGCAACAATTCGATGGTGCCGGTCTTGCGTTCGTCGGCCCACAAGGCCATGGCGATGGCCGGCACCATGAACAGGTAAAGCCAGGGATGGAAGCCGAAGAAAGGTATCAGATCGGCCTGGCCCCGGGCGTAGAAGCCGCCGAGTTCGAACGTGAAGATGCCGTTGGTGATGAGGAAGATCACGATGAACACATAGGCCAGCGGAGTGGCGAAATAGCCCATCAGTTCGCGCCGGAAGATGATTCCCAAATTCTGCATCATGCCGCCTCCCGCCGTGCCGCGTCTTCGGTGACCGTGCGGAACACGTCTTCGAGTTGCCCGCGCCGCGCGTGGAACTCCTCGACGGGCCATTGCCGCTGCTGGGCCAGTTCGGAGATGCGCGCGAAAATCGGTTTGCCCGCGGAAAGAATCGTGAAACTCGCCTTGTCGAGCCGGTCCCGCTCGACGCCGACGACTTCCGCAACGTCCGCCAGTTCCCGCGCGAGATCGAGTTCGCCGGCAAGCCGCACTTCAACCGCGTGATGATAGCGCGAGCGCGCTTCGAGTTCGGCCGGCGTGCCGTCGGCGACGATCCTGCCTTCGTCGATGATAATGGCCCGGGTGCATACCGCGGTCACTTCTTCGAGGATATGCGTGGAAACGACGACGATCTTGTCCCTGGCGAGGTTGCGGATCAATTCGCGCACCTGGTTCTTCTGGTTCGGGTCGAGACCGTCGGTGGGCTCGTCGAGGATCAGCACCTTGGGATCGTGCAGAATCGCCTGGGCCAGTCCCACCCGGCGCTTGAATCCCTTGGACAAGGTTTCGATGGTCTGATGCGCGACCGATTCAAGCGCGACGTCGCGCATGACGCCGGCGATGCGCCGCTCCGCCTCTTCGCCGCGAAAGCCGCGGATGCGGGCGATGAAGCGCAGGAACTCCATCGTCGTCATGTCGCCGTAGCTCGGCGCGCCTTCCGGCAAATAGCCGATCAGCGCCTTGGCTTCCAGCGGCTGGCCGCCGATATCGAAGCCGTCGATGGTGACGCCGCCGGCGCTCGGCGCGAGAAATCCGGTGATGACTTTCATCGTCGTGGACTTGCCGGCGCCATTCGGTCCGAGGAAGCCGAGCACCTCGCCTTCCCGGACCTCGAAACTCAGATCGTCGACCGCGACGACCTGATCGAATTTTCTCGTCAGATTCCTGATCTCAATCACTGTTCCGCAGATCCCCAGTTTATGACCGAACTATGCTTGAAACATCCTGGCCCGCCCACGGGCGCCTGTTTCAGGCACGCAAATATAAGTACGCCTTCGCGGATTTTCAAGAGTGGGGGGCTGGTCCCCGGCTTGTCGCGCCCCTCAGTCCCACAGGGCGCCCCGGTCCACGCGCCGGCATGAGCGCGCAAGGTGGTAAGCACCCAACTTTCCAGCAGCTGTCCGCGTTCCTCGGCAGTCACCACGCCAAGCTGTCCTTTTACGCCGCGAACGACGCCGGGGTCGACCCAATAAAGTTTCGGCAGCTTGTTGATGCGCTCACAGGTCTGGAGCGCGGGTGAGTTTAGTCTTGCGGCAGTTGGGCTTGGGTAGGCTGCTGCGCTTCAGTTGGCGCTCTCCAGGGTGAATATGTATGCTACCCAAAGGAATATCTTGGCGAGAAAAAAGTGGAGTGGCAACTTTCAGACGAACCGCAAAATCAGCACTGCATTCCCTCCCGGTTGTTTCCCGCTTTCGTTGCCTTGCCGAGACCCGCCGACTGCTGGAAAACCCGATTGCGGTTCTACAGCAACATACGAATCAGCATGGGCCGACATTTCGTTACTATTTTGGCGGAGCGAGAAAGGTATGGATAACGAGCGATGCGCGGGTGATCCACCATGTGCTGAAAGCCAATTGCCGCTCTTATGGGAAGTCCGCGATTCAGACTCGCCAGATGGTTGGCTTTCTGGGTCAGGGCTTGTTGTCTGACCCTTGGGAGGAGTGGAAGCCCAAGCGCCAAACGTTGCAAAAAGGCTTTCGAGTGGCCGACCTGGATGCGCAGGCAGGTTTAATGCGGCAGGCGTTGCAAGAAAAACTGGCGGATTTTGATAAAGTCTGTAGAACGGCTTCGGTGAACTTGTCTCCAATGCTGCACGCGGCGGTTTTTGCGATGACCGCGCGGGCCTTGTTCGGTATTTCCATGACATCCGCCGACATTCACCAGATCAGTGTTACTGTCTCTGCCATTCAGCGCTTTATGGTGCGTCAGGTGTTTCAGCCCTATCTGAGCCCATGGTTCAGGCTGTCCGGACAAGTCGCCCGCCATCAACGTTTACGTCGCCAGGGCGATGCGCTGTTGCAGCAACAGCTAAATGCTGGTCCGGCAGATTCGGCGGTTCAGGAAAGAACGACGGAAAATCTGCTCGATATCCTGTGTGGCATGACCAGTGGCGGGACGCGTTTAAGCGATGAGCAAATATTGGCCGAGGCGATGCAAATGCTGGTAGCTGGCCATGAGACTTCGGCCAATGGACTGATCTGGGTTATTACCTTGCTGGGGCGGCACCCGAGTTGGATTGAAATGATGCGGGAAGAGTTCGCGCAAATTGTGGGGGATCGCCCTGTAATGTTTTCCGACATGCGCCAATTACCCATAACCCAGGCTATATTGGATGAATCATTGCGTATGTTCCCACCGTTTTGGGCACTGGACCGAGTCGCACTGCAAGAGGATGCGATGGGTGACTGGTCACTGGCAAAGGGTGAAGTGGTGATGTGTTTTCTCTATGGACTGCACCGTGACCCGAAAGTCTGGAAGCAGCCGGATGTTTTCCGCCCGGAGCGTTTTCTGGATCAACCGCATCCACAAAGAGGGTTGATCCATATTCCTTTCGGGGCAGGACCTCGGCGTTGTATAGGCGAACATTTGGCCAGACTACAAATGATCCTGCTGCTGCAAACATTGTACGGTCGTTATCACGTCGAACTGACCGACGCCGAAATTGCGCTCGAACCTCGGTTTACCCTGAGCCGCAAACAGGGACTACCCGTGCGGCTTGGTCTGCGTTAGGCGTCGGCATGTCATTTGTCCCCACACCCGATCAAGCCGATCTTTTCAAAGTGCTGGATCACTGGGTGGCGCGCCAGCCGGACGCTTTGCTGTACAGCTTTCTCGATGTCAGGGGCGAGGTGCGTGAACAACTGACTTACCGACAATTCGCAAAAAAGGTCGAAGTCTGCAGCCACGGTCTGCAACATTCATATCTGCGACGCGGCCAGATGGCTGCACGGGGCGGTCGGGTTTTGCTGGCTTTTCAACCCGGACTGGATTTAATCGTGGCGTTGTTTGCCTGCAATAAGGCGGGGCTGATTGGTGTTCCGGTTCCACCGTTAACGGTCAGCGGATACCAAGCCTGGTTGTATCGGGTCGATCGTATCCGCCGTGACTGTCAGCCCATTGGTCTGCTGGCATGTACATCGACGCTATCGCTGCTCGATTCATTGAGCGGAACAGAGACAGACAATGCCGCCACGTTTCCGCAAGACCTTGTTACGCCGCTTGCCGAGACAAACAGCCAAGCCATTCAACCTTTGGCGGGCGGCCTGAAAATGGCTTCACTGCCGCGGACAGCGCCATACGAAATCTTTTTCATACAATACACCTCTGGTTCAACCAGTGACCCGAAAGGCGTAATGGTCAGCCATGCCAATCTGCTGGCCAATGCCGCCGCCGTGGTCAACCACGCCAAACCGGTGGCGGTCAGTTGGCTGCCTCAACAGCACGATATGGGGCTTATCGGTTACTACATCGACACCATGCTGAGCGGTGGTTGCACCTACGGGATGGCTCCCGCCAGTTTTATGAAGCGCCCCTTGCTGTGGTTGCAAGCAATCAGTCGTTACCGGGCAACTGCGACCTCGGTGCCCTCCTTTGCGCTGGAACTGTGTCTGCATGACCGGCGCGTACCCAAGGCATCGTTACAGGCGCTGGATCTCAGTTCATTATGTTATCTGATGGTCGCGGCCGAGCCTGTCAGACCTGATGTTTTTCGCGCTTTTCAGGAGAAATTCAGAGTCTGTGGCTTGCGGCCCGCAAGCTTGTTCGCGGCTTATGGTCTGGCGGAGTTTACCTTGGCCGTGACCGCTTTTGGCCGCCGCCACCTGCAATTGGACGCTACGGCATTAAGTCAGGGCAAGGTCATGGAAACCTCGCCCTCGCCGGCGCCAACCGCCACAACCGGGCCGGCGGTGACCGAGCTGATGAGTTGCGGCGAGGCACTGGACGACACTGACATTCGAATAGTAGATCCACTAAACAGACGCTTGGTGGCAGACGGCCAGATTGGTGAAGTCTGGTTGCGAGGTTCCAGCAAGGCGCGGGGCTATTGGCGGCAGACACAAGCCAATCGGGATGTTTTCAACGCACTCCTGGCCGGCAAACGCTACCTGCGAACCGGCGATATCGGCTTCATGCAGCAGCGGGAACTGTTTATCTGCGGGCGCTTGAAAGATATGTTGATAGTAAATGGGCGCAACTTTTATCCTGAAGATATCGAGTGGCAGTTGCAGCAAGCCAGCACCAGGATCCGCCGTCATGGCGTTGTCGCATTTCAGGCCCATGAGGGAGGGGGCATTGTCATCGCCGCTGAACTAACCCGAAAGCAGCAACAACCAGATACTATCGGCTTGTTGCAAAATATACGAGACACCTTGCAGGTTCCGGTCGTAAAGCTTGTCTATCTGCCCTCCGGCACTCTGCCCAGAACCGGCTCGGGCAAAATCCGCCGGCATGAAGTTCGTGAACTCTATGCGCGGGGAACGCTTGCGGTTATTCCTGACGCCGCACCGGCGCGAGATCACGCGGAATTGCGGGAACTCAAACAGCGGTATCAACTTACGGGTAACGAAGACCATACCCTGTTTGATGCCGGCATAGATTCGCTGGATCTGGCTGTCCTTATACAACTCGTTAAAGATCAACTGGATGAATCGGGCGAGTCGGTGCTGGCGCAGCGCATTGATTTGCGTTTGCTTGGTATGTTGAGTATCCGCCAATTGTTTCAGTTCATCGAAGGACTGCAACAATCACCGCGTCAGGCGACACAGCACCTGACTCAATGGCTGGATCAAATATATCCGGAAAAACTGGCAGCGGAACAGCAGCAAATGCTGGCGGATCGGATTTATCAGCCGACCCGGGACAACCCGGACCAGAATCCTGAGCGAATTGCCACACAAAGCAGTGAAAGTCAGATTCTTCTCACCGGGGCAACGGGCTTTCTAGGCAGTTTTCTATTGGCGGAGTTGCTGTTGCAGACCGATTCGATAATCTATGTATTGGTCCGGGCACAAAATGCGCAGCATGCCCAGCATCGTTTACAGCAACAGTTCTTCTCAACCCATGGACAAGCCGCACAGATCGAGGATTTCCTGAGCCGGGTAAAGGTGATCTGCGGTGATCTCTGCAAAGCGCAATTGGGAATGTCAGAGCTACAATGGAAAAAACTGACGCGATCCATTGATATAATCTATCACAACGGCGCCGAGGTTAATTATGTTCTTGATTATCAACGATTGCACGGCAGCAATGTGACGGGGACCAGACAAATTCTGGATATGGCGTTTAGCGGCAAACTCAAGGAGCTAAACTATATCTCCACCACCTTTATTTTTGGCTGGTCCACTAAAGCTGTGCTCTCTGAAGAAGATCAGAACATCGGCATGGACAAACTGGATTTCGGCTACAGCCAATCCAAGTGGGTTGCGGAACAACTTGTGATATCGGCCCAACAACAAGGGTTGCCAGTGCGGCTGTTCCGCCCGGCCCTGATCACCCCGGCTTTGGACGGACGTGGCGGCAGTCTGGATATCACGACCCGTCTATTGGCATTTATGATTAGATACGGCTTGGGCGTCGATACCCAGAATCAGGTCAGTTTTACTCCAGTAGAGTTAACCGCCAAAAATATTGTCTGTATCGCTCGCCAGCCCGGCTCTTTGGGGAGCACATTTCACGTCACGCGAGATCGGCATGAAACCATGCGGCAAGTCACTCAGTTGATCAGCCAGAAAACCGGAATACCCTTTACCTATCTTCCATTGGCGGATTTTGTGCCTGCCGTCGTGTCGCGCTGCACAGTGGATGATCCACTTTATCCTTTATTGGATTTCCTGGTCGGATCGGAAGACAACATTGCCGCCATGGAGTTCAAGCGATACTGCAACAAGCAATACCGGCAGAGCCGCGATCAGTCTACTAGCGGTCAGCAGGATGCATCATTGGACGCCGTAGTGGATGGCATTGTTATCTTTTTGCGCAACAAGGATCTATTGCCATGTGGCTGAGGATGGAACGTCTGTCAACGGCGCAAAAGTCGATGCTATGCCTGATCGCGCTGACCGCCTTAGCGGATGTCATCTGGTTACCACAGACAAGGCTGACATTTGATTCGTGGAATCTGGCGGTGCTTCTCGGTCTGCTTTTGCTGATTGCAAGTTTGCACTACAAGCATCGACGATACCCGTTTTTATACAAGAATCTAAATCTCATTATCGACCTTGTTTTGCTTGTGTTGTTTAGTATAGCTGGCTACATTTTGAGCTATCTGGTGTTTGCGCACAGTGGTGATTTTTCGGATAAAACACTAAGTGGAATTGATCGCGCGCTGGGATTCGAATGGTCTGTTTATACGTTGTATTTTCTGCATGAGTTCTATTTTTGGTTGGTTACACTGTTGTTGTATATACTGATTCCGGTGTGGGTGTTGGCGCTAGTCTTCCAACTACATCAAAACGGCAAGCATCAAGCAGCCAGCGCCTATGTACTAATGGTAAGCCTTGGCGGACTTTGCTGCATTTTGATAGCAGCAATTCTGCCCAGTATCGGTGCTATTGGGTATTATCAAGTGGGAGCGGAATTTTATCAGGGCTATCCGGTCCTGTTTGATGATCAATACAAAGTGCAACTGCTGACATTGCGCGCGGACCCGGTGCCGCCAATTCGTTTATGGCAGCCACTGATGGTGATCGCCTTTCCTTCTTTTCATGCCTGTCTGGCAGTTATGACAATATTGGTAAGCCGATCGGCCGGGCATTGGTACTGGAAAATGCTGATACTGAACGGTTTGGGCCTGGCAACATTACCAGTGCAGGGAGGTCATCATCTGGTGGATGTGATTGGAGGCATATTCATTGGTGGTGTGATCTACTACATTGTCAGGTACAGTTTTGGAGCAGGGGAATTGGCCAAGTGCGAAACAAGTCCTCGCATTTTTCGCAAGAAAACATCGACCTGAACGGTTCGACAGTAACAGCACCGGGGCGCTCGACAAGCTGGGATTGGTCGACGCCGCGGAGAATTCCGGCGGAAGCGTCCGGCCCAAGGTCGAGCTGCCGGTGTTTCATGGAACCGGTGTCACGCCCGGACATGAGTCTCAATCGGGAAGCGGAGGTATCCGGGAACCCGGCAGCGGACGCCGCAGCGGGAAATGCCCGAAACCTAACGCGCGGCCCGGCCCATCGCGCTTGGCCGCGCGCGGTTTCGTATTGATTTTTCCGATTGGGGTGTTAACTTGAAAGCGTTTTCGGTGAATTTCATTGGTGACGGAAGAAAGAGCATGGCTATTGCCGAGGAAACCAGAACCAGCCTGATCGGCCTTTCGGTCGTCATGCTCGGCAGCGCCCCCGGCGCCGACCTGCTCAACGAGTGGACCGTCGCGCATGAAGGCGGCCTTTCGCTGGAGGACATCGCGAACCGCATCGCGGCCTCCGAGGCTTTCCTGGCCGCGTATCCGGCCTTTCTGACCAACGGGGAATTCGCTTCTTCCTTGCTTGGCGGCCTGCTGGCCGGCGAGGCCGTGCCCGCCGAGGTCGTTGCCGCCGCCGCGGACATCGCCGCCGGGCTGCTGAACGAGGGCATGAGCCGCGGCGCGCTCGCACTGGCCGCGTTGCAGGCGTTGGACGAGATCGGCGCGAGGGGCGCGGAACATCCGGCCTTCGGCGAACTCGGCGCGGTCGCGCTGGCGCTGGCCAACAGGATCGAGGTCGCGGAGTATTACACC
Source organism: Pseudomonadales bacterium (assembly GCA_963664805.2). Lineage (GTDB taxonomy): Bacteria > Pseudomonadota > Gammaproteobacteria > Pseudomonadales > Pseudohongiellaceae > UBA9145. The sequence continues at coordinate 3,163,222 of OY761612.1, forward strand.
GTCGAACTGCGCCAAAGCGGCCCGAGCGGCCGGGTGCTGCGCGGCGTCGACAGCGCCACGGGCCTCGACGACATCATCGACGGATTCGCCGGCCGCCTCGACCCGCGCGATCCAATCCCGCTAACCAATGCGCGCGACAACATCAAGGGCACCGCGGAGGACGACCTGATCGTCGCCGAACCGGACCGCAACGGCAACGACACTCTGGACTATTACGATACCGTCGACGGCGGCGCGGGCTACGACACGCTGGAGATCTATTCCGCCGACACCGCCGGGCTCGAACTCGATTCCGCCCGGCACGCCGATGTGTCGAGCGTCGAGCATGTCCGCATCAACGCCCGGGGCCCGGTCGAAGTCGACCTGACCCAATGGGACGGCCTGGAGTCGGTCGAAATCGGCCGCCATGGCATGGATGGAGACGCGGAAGTGAAGGTCGATGGGGCGGCGGTCGCCTTCGCCCGCGACCCCGGCGGGAACGTACTCGTCGACGGCGCGGGCGGCGCGCTGGATCTGAAAACCGGCGGGGGAGCGCGACAATCGGTGGAGATCGCCACCCGCGGCCATACCATTTCGGCAACCGTCGACGCGCGAGCCGACGCGGTCGTCATCGACGCCGACGGCGCGGGCGGAAAGTCCGGATCGCTGACGACTGTGTCCGCGAGCGGATTCGCGAGCCTGACCGTGTCTTCCGACAGGCTGGAAACCCTGGTCCTGTCGTCCTCCGCCACCGGCGTGGCGGAACTGAAATACGGAAATTCGGAAGAACTCAGCGTGAACGCGGCGGCGTTCGGCGGCGGACAGGCATGGACCGAAGGAGGCTCCGCGTACGAAACCGAAAGCGCCCTGGCGCTGACGGCGGACGACGACGCGAAGTCCGCCGTCAAGACGCTCGCCATCGACGTCTCGGCGGCTTCCAGGTTCAACCTCAAGAGCGAGGTCGAGCATCTGACCGTCTCGGGCTCGGCCCCGCTATACCTGCAACTGGACCACTTCGAGGACAAGGCGGGCGAGTTGTACATTGATACGAACGGAGACGCCGCCGGAGGGGAAATCGTCCTGACCGCGGAAAGAATCGGTACCCGCGCGGGAGTCGCGGCGGACAAATGGATCACCTTGAGCGAAAGCGGCAACGTGGCGGCGGTGTCCGACAACGACCCGGGCGGCGCGAGGGACTACAAGGTGCTGACGCGGAGCGACGGCGGGGACGACGCGGAAGACGACTGGTTCACCACCACCCTGAAGACCATTACCGTAACCGGAGCGGCGTCCCTCGAAACCAACGTCGCGGGCCAGGCCGAATTGACCGTGATCGACGCCTCCAAAACTTCGGGCGATGTCGAGATTGCCGGCATCGGCGGCAAGGTGGAGTCCTTCACGGGCGGCGCGGGCGACGATTTCGCCGGGGTCGCCGCTTTCCGGGAGGAAGGCATCGTCATCGACCTCGGCGCGGGGAACGACACCTACCGGTCCGCGGGCGGCAACGCCAAGAGCCGCGTTGACGGCGGCGAAGGCGAAGACACGCTGTGGCTGACGGACGCCGCGGCGGACTTGACGTACAAGGACGCAGAAGACAAGGACAAGTCGATCTACGCCGGTTTCGAGATTCTCGACGTGTCCGGCGGCGCGGGCGCTTACGACGTGGAACGCCTCGGCGTGAACCGCGTGGTCGTCGGCGCGAGCACGGCGGAGGGCGGCGTCGAGTTGTTGAACCTGCCGCCCGATGCGGGGCTGGTCGTCACAGCGCTCTCCGGCGCGCAGCGCACCGAGGCCGATTTGACCATCGATCTGAAAGGCGAGGCGGGTGTCCCGTTCCCGCGCGCGGGCGACGGCTCGTTCACCGTCTCCCTCCTGGCGCAGGGTCCGTACGTGCTCAGGTCGGGCGCCGAGCGAACCCTCACCCGTCTAAGCCTGGACAGCGATCTGCCGACGGTGGTTCTCGATTCGAGCGTGATCAATCCGTATACGCCCGAATTCAAAGAAACGTATACCGATGGAGGGTATCCGCTATTTTCGGAGGAATTCTATCCGGCGTTCTATCGCAACAACGTCCTTTTGCAAGATCCCGACGGATCGTCCTCGCTCGAAACGATCAAAGTCACCGGCGACGCCTGGTTTTTCCTCCGGCCGCAAGGCGCCGGCGGCATGTTCAGCGAGTTGCGAATTGTCGACGCCTCGGAGAACACGGCCGGCGTGAATCTGAATTTCCAAGCCCTGACGCAAGATCTGGTTTTATTGGGAACGGACAGTCTGGCGGCCAATATCCCATCCTTCCAAATCGCCGACGCGATAACCGGCGGCGCCGGCAACGACACCATTCAGGGTGGAGTGGGACTGGACAGATTGCGGGGCAACGGCGGAAACGACACCTTTGTGTATACCAAGGTCTCGGATTCCACCCACAACGGACAAAACGGAATTAAATATTTTGAAGTTGGCGGCTACGACAACATTCTCGACTGGGGGTCCGAACAGGGCAACGACGACACGATCGCGCTGCCGAAGGACTTGTTCGCCACGCTGCGGGGAGTCATCAAGAAAAACGGCCCGCTCGACACCGACGGCGACGGCGCGAACGATACGACGGTAAGCGGATTCGAGGTGGTATGGGTCATTGACAGCCGCCAGCCCTATGACTCCGATTCGACACCGAACTTTTGGGCCGACAACGCCGAGGGGTTCTTCGAGACAAGTACGGACCCCGTGGCCGGCGCCTTCGGCGCCACCGTCAACAAGCATTCGATAGCGGTATTCACCACTGCAGCTAACATATTGCCGGCCAATACCTTATTTCAAAACACGTTCATAGTCATCTATGCCAACGGCAATGGCGATTTCGACCCCTACGCCGACATGGTTATCGTGTTGTCGGGCAATCACGCGGCGTCCATCGGCCCCGCCGATTTCATCTCGTCGGCGGGCTGATCCGCGATATGGGTGATATGGACGACCCATCGGAATCCCCAAAGAGATTCTGCGACTTCGCTTCGCAAACACTTGTCATCTCCCGCGCGGAATGACGGTGGGCGAGTCGGGGCTTCAACTCATGTAGCGCGAGAACCGGGCCTTGAGGAATTCCATCTGGTCGGCAAGCACGTTGTGATTGGTCAGATAGAGAAACTCGTACTGATTGGGCACGAACGGCACGGCGAGCAATTGCATGCCCGCCTCTTCCGGCGTGCGGTCGGCCTTGTGGTTGTTGCAGCGGCGGCAGGAAGTCACGACATTGGTCCAACGGTCCCCGCCGCCCCGGGACAGGGGCAGCACGTGATCGCGTGACAGATCGGCGACGGCAAACTCATTGCCGCAATACATGCACAGATTCTGGTCGCGGCGAAAGAGGATGCTGTTTTCCAGCGGCGGCTGGCACTGATCCCAATGCACCTTGCCTTCGCAGGCGACTATGCTTGGCAACACGAGCACGGAGCGCTGGCCGAGCCGGTTGTAGCCGCCGCGAATTTCGAGCACGGCCTCGCCCATCGTCCAGATAACCATCTCCTTGACGATGAGTGTGGCGGTCTCTTCCCGCGTCAGCCAGGCGACCGGCGCGCCGGCCTTGTTCAACCTCAGTACTTTCGCGTTCATGCAAAAATCCTTGTTGCAACTGCAAAGCCGGTCGAGCGCGAGGCTCGAACTTGTATATCGGCGTGAACGCGGTGGATTGTAACCTCCCCCCGCGGTTTGTCGAGGAAATCGGAGGAAAAATCAAATAGGCTTGCCCTCAAGCTTTGGTACAGGAATGCGAACTTTCATGAACGTCACGCCCGAAGAACACCACAAGTCTCCGCTCCTGTCCGGAGACCGCCTTTCCATGGGGACCTTGTTCCGCGTCTTCCGCTTCAGGATCGCTGTCACCTGGACATTGACCACGCTTGGAACCGCGATGCTGGCTCTGTTTCCGCTGCTGATCGGGCGCTCGATCGACGGATTGCTGGGCGACGATTACACGGCCTTCGTGCAATTCGTCGGGGCCATGGTCGTGTTGACTGTCGTGGAGACCTTGCGGCGCGTTTACGACACGCGCGCCTATGGTTCGATGCGCGTCGCGCTGGGTCAGGCCCAGGCCCAGCGCGCCGGGGAGGAAGCCGTTTCGGTGACCAATGCGCGCTTGCTGATGGGCCGCGAACTCGTCGACTTCCTGGAAAAGGAAGCTCCGCCGTCTATCACCGGAGTGATTCAGGTAATCGTTGCCCTGGTTGTACTGTTTTCCTTTCACGGCCTGCTGGCGCTGGCCGCCGGCGCCGCGGCTTGCGCGATGCTGGGAATCTACGGCCTGTCGGCGCGCCGCTTCTTTACGCTGAATTCCGATCTCAACGAGCAGTCCGAAGCCCAGGTCTCGGCGCTGGAAAGTCGCGACCTGGGCCGGATCACAACGCATCTCGTCGGCCTGCGCCGGCACGAGGTGCGGCTTTCGGATACCGAATCGGTGGTCTACGCGCTGATTTTCACCGCGCTGCTGACGATGCTCGGCTTCAATCTCTGGTTCGCCGCGACGCAGGCCGGCGCGACTCCCGGCGAGATATTTTCCATCGTCACCTATTCCTACGAATTCATCCAGATGTCGGTGATTCTGCCCATGGCCTTGCAGAACCTGACGCGCCTGGCTGAAATCACCGAACGCATCAACAAGGCGCAACCTACGACCTGAAACGCGACCCGCGCGGACGTTGAACACTCCCCCTTTGGGGGAGTCAAAGCCGCAAAGCGGTTTTGGTGGGGGAGGATCCGAATGTGTTGCGGGATACCCAATCCGAGCTATTGAAATTTCGACCGGCCCGGAACAGAATCAGGCGCACAACATAGGAGACTGGAAATGTTGAAATTCTTGAAATGGCTGGTAATCGTCATCGTCGGCACGGCGCTTGCCGTCTGGCTGTTCCTGCTCGCCATGCGCCTGAGCGACGGGCCCGTCGCGGTTATCCCCGGCGGCCCTTTCCGCAGCGGCGAACCCACGCCGATTCCCGCGGACTGGGGCTTTCTGCGCGACCGCATGGAAGTGGAATTCCAGACCATGGACCCGGCGACGTCCCGCACCGTCTGGGTCGGCGTCCACGACACCCGGCTGTTCCTCGTCAGCGGCTACATGACGACCTGGTACGGCGGCATCTGGAAACAGTGGCCGCATTACATGGGCGACGACACCCGCATCGTGCTGCGCGTCGATGACAGCCTCTACGACCTGCGACTCGAGCGCGTGATGGGAGGCCCCGACGTGGCGCCGGTGCTTTCCGAGTTCGCCCGAAAATACGGCGTCGCCGCTCCGGGCGCGGTGACCAACGACGCCGCCGTCACTTCGGGTTCGGTGTGGATGTACGAAGCGGTCGCCAGGTAGCCCTAGACAACGGAAAATTGGATTTATCCATATAAATCATGATGTTATAAATTAGCGCTTGATTTTTTGGTGTAGGTCGTCGACAATGCCGAACATCAACCCACAGGGGCCTCTCATTCCGAAGGCCCCTTTTTTATCCGCAACTTTTCAGGCTAGTCAGTAGGTGGTCCAAGCCTTCACAGGGGATCATTAGTCAGTGGAATGCTGGACTGCGGCCCGAATTTCGCGAGGATGGAGGAAAAATCATGGCGAAGTACTATGCAAGCAGCCCTTTGGACGGACTCGTGCCCCTCAACGGCGAATCCTTGATTGAAGCGATCGAAGACGCGGCCAACCGCGACTGGAAGTTCACCGACGGCACCATTCCCATCTTTGACGGCGCCGCCAAGCCGATCGCCTGGATGGACCCAGAAGACTGCGCCTGGACCCTGACCCCACCCGCCACCTGGTGGCCAGCCAAGTCGGATTCGCACGACGCTCGGGAAAAAAATATCAGACACTGATTGGCAAATTTGGATTTTCACAAGTTTAACAATTCAATAGGAGGCCAATTTTGGCAAACGTAATTTCTCCGTGCGATAAAGAAATTCTGATAGAAAATAGGCACAAATTTGCTGCTTGGACTGCATCAGCAGCAGCCAGGAGAGGGATTTCTCGATTCTCTGGACTGAACGGACTGAAAATTATAGAGGATTCAGGTTTGAGTAAGATTTCGAGAGGATGGGATATACTTCGTCCAGAGAATGAATTTGATAAATGGCATAAATTGCAACGAAGTGAAGTGATTAAGATTGCAAGAAAATTGGACATATCGTTAACTGATGGACTTGCAGCGAAGCTCATCAATGTATATCTGAAGTCTTTATTTTTAGCAAGCAATCAAGAGCAACTTTCTGACGATAAAATAGAAAAAATGAATGCAATACATCCTCCGGTAGACCGTGAGTTGTTAAAATGTCTAGCAAAAAATTTGGTTGATAATCCACATATTTCTAAAGAAGAATTGGATGGATTTCGTAGGTACTGGAAGAACGTAAATTGGACTCAATTAGACTCGGATGGGTATCAGAAAGTTATTGACTCATTCAAGAAAGTAGTGGGCAATAAAGGGCTATGGACAATCGAAAAATATTGGCCTGGCTATCAGCTACGGTAAGGGAGCCAATCGGTTTCGGATGAACGGATTCAGGAGAAGTTTATGGAATTAATTATTCTTTCCCTGACAATTGTAACAATTTTTTCCTCGCTATCGTCATCGCGAAATACGTCTGGCTTGCCATTATGGCCTTCCTGAGATTGGCCTGGAGCGTTACTGTCATCGCCGGCCTCGTATTCTTGATCGTGGTGATTACCGATCCGGCTAACGTGAGTGCGGCAATTAAATACGTTTACCGGATGTGTTCGGCCTGTGTGGATCAGGCAGGGCCTGAGTGGAATTCCAGTTTTACAAATGCTGCTTGAGGCGGACTGATGGAAAAGGACAGTTCTTCTGCGCGACTGATCTACAGCCCGAGCGATCTCGTGCGATTTGTCGAATCGCCGTTTGCGTCCTGGATGGCCCGATATGAGTTGGAGCGGCCGGATTCGAGGATTGTGAAAGACCCGCCAGTTCTGATGAATGAGTTGCTTTCACGGTTGGGTGAGCAACATGAGGCGCGAGTCAAGCAAGAGTTAATCGCCAAGGGATTGCGGGTGGTGACAGTGGGCAGCGGCGGGGGAGACGATACCGCTTTCGAGCAAACTTTGGCGGCAATGGCCGATGGCGCAGAGGTGATCGGCGGAGCCTGCCTGCGGCAACTCCCGTTCCGCGGATATACCGATTTTCTGGTGCGTTGCGAGCGGCCCTCCAAGTTCGGTGCGTATTCTTATCAGGTATGGGAAGCGAAGCTGGCGCTGGAAATGAAAATGGAATTCGCGACACAACTTTGCTGCTACAGCGAAATGCTCGAAGCCATACAGGGAGTACGTCCCGAGTTCGCCGCGATGGTGCTGGGAAACATGGAACGCGAGGCACTCAATGTCGGCGACTATTACGATTTCTACCTCGCTGAGAAAGAGGATTTCTTGGCGCAACAACTGGAATTCGACGTCGGGCAAATGCTCGACCCGTTTCAGTCTCCCAGCCACGGCGACTGGTCTAGATATGTCGATAAACTGCGGCAAGAGCGCGATCACTTGTCCAAGGTCGCAAACATTCGCCGCGTCCAGATTGCCAAACTGGAGCAGGCCGGCATCAAGACGATGACGGCGCTTGCGGGTAGCGAAGTCCGGCAAGTCCCCCAGCTGAAGCAGGAGTCATTCGAAACCCTCAAACAGCAGGCGATCATGCAAGTCAGGGCGGAAAAATCCGGTTTCCCCGAAGCGATTCCGCGGCGGCCGCGCAAGGAAGCCGGCCACGGCTTGGCGGCGTTGCCGCCGCACAATCCCGCCGATTTGTTCTGGGACCTTGAAGGGTATCCGCTCGAACCGGGAGGTCTCGAATATCTCTGGGGCTGCGTTTATCTGGACGGAAGCGGCAAAAGTAAGTTCTGGGAACGCTGGGCCCATGATCGCGAACAGGAACAGCGGGCTTTCATGGATTTCATTCATTGGGCGCACGAGCGTTGGCGGACAAATCCCGCGATGCACATCTATCATTACGCTCATTACGAAGTAACAGCCTGCAAACGGCTCATGGAACGCTACGGAGTCTGCGAACCGGAAATTGACGAACTTCTGGGAAATCACGTATTCGTCGATCTTTACAAGATCGTTCGGCGCGGCCTCGTCGCGGGAACACCCGGCTATTCGCTCAAGAACCTTGAGCGGATTTACTACGGCAAAAAACGCGACACAAGCGTGGCGACCGGCGACGATTCGGTCGTCGAGTACGCAAAATGGAGGGAAACACAAGACGGTGAGACGTGGCATTCGTCAAGAATCCTGAAATCCATACGCGACTACAACAAGAAAGATTGCGAATCGACGCTTGCTCTCACGAAATGGCTGAGACAGATTCAAGCCGACGCGGGCATCAAGTATTCGTCATGATTCGGTTTCTGCCACGCATTCCCGCGCCGACGCCGATTCGCGGCTCCGCGGTGGAACCGGCTCTTTGATGAAATTGTTGGAGAAATTGAATGAGTCAAAACAGACAAATGAGTGAGAGCATGGACTTGTCAGTATGCATTAGCCTTGTGTTTCAATGGATTCTGCTAGGCAGAGTCAAGACCGATGACGATGGCAAATTGAAATTTCCCGAGGCACCTCGCTGTCCGGGTCTCTATCGCTTTCAGTTGGAAAACTCAGAGGTCAACCGCAATTGCGTTTATATTGGCGAGACTGAACAGCTAAGGAATCGCTTCCAGCATTACCGGACCCCAGGCTCAGGCCAGCCAACAAGTAAAAAGTTAAACAAGTTGTTACTTAAACATTTGGCCAAGGGCGAAGTTGTCAAAGTCTATATTGCCGCAAAGGAAATAAAGCTAACTATGGCGGACAAATCCAGTGAATACACTGTTGACTTGGCCAACAAGTACTTGCGCCGACTGCTCGAAAACTCGGCTCTGACAAAAGAAGAAGCTTCCGGTGCTGCATTGCTCAATCGTTGAGGTGCGATTGCCCAATCAGCCGGCGACAGGTCGCTCCTGTTCGACAGTCAGAGTCGGAAGTCTGGCGATTGCGGTGCCGTTTTTCTGTTCGGCGCACCGGAGTTCGTAAATTTTCTGCAAGTTGAGCCAGAACTCGGCTGAAGTGCCAAAAAAGCGCCCCAGGCGCAACGCCGTGTCGCCAGTTATCGCGCGTTGGCCATTCAGTATCTGCGTAATACGGTTAACAGGCACTTCGATCCGTCGAGCCAATTCGGCCGCACTCATGTCGAGCGCGTCCAGATCCTCGCGCAGTGTCTCGCCCGGATGGATAGGTTCACGCATGACAAGACTCCTCTCAGTGGTAGTCAACAATCTCTACTTCGGCTGGGCCAGGACTTGCATCGTGCCACTTGAAACAGATTCTCCATTGGCCATTGATGCGAATGTTCGCAAGGAACTCGGAATCATGCCATGATTTCGAATCCTTTGATAAACCCGGACGTGAAAACATGATGAAGATCAAGACCATTTTCGATTTCCGGGTGCTGCTGCCCGCGGCGGTGCTGTTGTTCGCCGGCTGCGGCGAAACGCCGGGCGAATCCTCCGCGAGCTTCGAGGAGGCCTTGCAGACGCAACTGATTCATGCGAGCCCCGGTGACGTCATCGAGATTCCGGCGGGGGTACACGAAATTACCCGCAGCCTGTCGCTGGCGGCGCCCGGCGTGACCATTCGCGGCGCGGGCATGAACCAGTCGGTTCTCTCCTTTCGTGGCCAGATTCAGGGCGCGGAAGGGCTGCTCGTGACGGCGGACGATTTCGTGATCGAGGATCTCGCCATCGAGGACACCGTGGGCGACGCGCTCAAGATCAACAATAGCAACAACGTTGTCATCCGGCGCGTGCGCACCGAATGGACCAACGGGCCCGATTCGGAAAACGGCGCCTACGGCATTTATCCCGTGCAGTCGCGCAATATCCTGATCGACGGCTCGGTCGCCATCGGCGCCGCCGACGCGGGCATCTACGTCGGCCAGTCGAGTCAAATCATCGTGCGCAACTCACGCGCCGAGTACAACGTCGCCGGCATCGAGATCGAGAATTCGACTTATGCCGACGTCTACGACAATGTCGCCACCAACAACACCGGCGGCATCCTCGTATTTGACCTGCCCAATCTGGAAGTCCAGGGTGGCCAGGCGACCCGCGTATTCAACAATCTGGTCGAAGCGAACAACACGCCCAACTTCGCTCCGCCCGGCGCCATCGTCGGCAATGTGCCCGCCGGCACCGGGCTGCTCGTGCTCGCCAACGACAATATCGAAGTGTTCGAGAATCGCTTCGTTGACAATAACAACGTCAACATAATGGTCTACAGTTTCGTCCTCGGCGGTCGCACTTTCGATGATCCCAACTACGACCCTTACCCCGAACAAATCCACATTCACGACAATGCATACGACGGCGGCGGCACAGTCCCCGGCCACGCGCTGCTTGCGGCTTGGCACGAGCAAACCGGCGCAAACTCCCCCGACATCGTCTGGGGCGGCCTCGTCAAGGAAGGCGCGTCAGCCGAAAACCTGATCTGCCTCGGCGAAAACGCCGCTCAGTCCTTCATGAACCTGAACGGCGGCAGCGACCCTGCCATGGTCAGCACCGACCTCGCCCCTCATCGTTGCACCCTGCCCCGACTGGCGCCGGTGGAATTAGACATGCCGGGGGACTGAAGGATGCGAAAATCCGACCGAATCTTACTGACCAGACGTGATGCGATTCGAGTAATCAAGTTACTCGAAAATCCGCCGAAACCCACCGCAGCATTGCTGGCGGCCGCAAGCCGCCGCAATTTGCGGATGCAGGAAAATAAAGCGTAGTCGAAAACTGGTTTCGACCGTTTGTACGCGCCATCGGTCAGCGTCATTTTGCCTGTGTGGTGTACTAAGCGGCGATAACTTGCAGGCCCTCTGCCTGGGCCGCGCGGGCCAGCGAACGGTCCAAGGTCGCCAATGGGGCGGAGAGCCGCACGGCGAGATGGAGATAAGTTGCGTCGTAGACCGTCAGTTGATGCTTGCGGGCGAGCATAAGCGCCGCCCCTTCATCCGTGTCGGGGTGGACACGAATCGGCAGCAAGGAAAGATCTTGGAGAAAAGCATTGGAATCTCCTGGTTCGATGCGTCTCCGACGCTCGTTCACCGCCAAGATATTGCGAATTTCCAAGTTCCACAATTGCGGTACCAGCGCCTCGTCGTCAGTCAGCCGTTGCATGGCGGCATCCGCCGCTGCGGATTGTTCATCTGGAAAACACCAACAGGCTGTGATTGATGCGTCAAGCACAAAAGACATCAGGGCTTTCGTCCCAGATCCCGGGCGGCGATCAGTTCTTCGACCGGAACAGAAGGCCGACGGGCGCGGGATTCCCGCAAGCGATCAATGACTGATTGAACGTCCTCGACACTTTTCTCGACCCCAATGATTCGGGCGATGGGCAAGCCACGGCGGGTAATCGTGAAGTTCTCTCCGCGCTCAACTTGGCGAAGCAATTCGGGAAGGCGGGTTTTTGCTTCATACGATCCGATGGTTTGCATGGCATCGGCCTCTAAGTTATGTAACTAGACCAGTCTATATGATCGGCTGGTCTATCGCAACTTGACGACTGCGACCCCACCAAAACCACTGCGCGATTATGACTCCCCCAAAGGGGGAGTTCCGATGTCGTGCGTGCTGGAGACTTCCTTGCGGGATTAGGACTTGCGCAGCTTTGCCGCCGGCATCCCGCTTTCCACAAGGTTGTTCATGCCATCCTTGGCGAGACCAAGGTGACCTCGACTGGCCCCAGTCTCGACATCCTGTCGAGCCGCTCGGGTCTTCAAAAGCTGCGCTTTTGATCGGCTTCGCCGACCGACCCTCGCCCATTGGCGACCCAATAGCCGAGCTGGGCGAGGACGATGAGCGCGATGAAGAGCGGGAAACTGCCCCAGTCGCGGCCGACCTGGAAGTAGAAGACCGCCTGGTAGTCGCGCGCTTCGGTCGGATGGCTTGCCGTGACGATACCGATATAGCTGCCCTGCTCGGTGAATTCGTGACCGGCGCGATAATAGCCGCTGGGTTCGATCGATGGCTCCTGGTAGTACACGGTCAGCGGTTCCAGGTCCCCCATGGCGAGGATGTCGTCCCAGTCGGCGAAACGGCCGATGCCGGTCTCGTCGCGGATGATGCGGAAATCTACCTCCATTTCCTGCAGCAACTCGTGCAGGTATTCCATGATGAAGACGGAACGCGCGACTCCGGGAATGTCCTCGCAGAATTCGTCGGCGCCCCGGGTTTCGGGCTGGAAGATCGTGAAATGCGCGGTCAGGAAGTCGATATCGATGACGCAGAGGTCGTCTTCGAGGGCGACGCTGCCATGGGCCCGCACCGGCCCTGCCTGGCCCGCGGCGAGCAGGCCGGCGAGAATCGGAACGATCAGCAGTCGTCGCATCGACCAGCCGCGGAAAATCCCCTTACCAGGGAATGACGGCGCCGTCGTACGCGAAAAAGCCGCCTGAATCCGGCTGGCCGACGCGGTCGATCACGCGCAACATGCCGCTGACGCTGGTCTCGGCGTCGATCAGCGCGTTCGGGCCGCCCATGTCGGTCTGCACCCAGCCTGGATGCAACACAACCGAGACGAAATCTTCACCGGCGAGATCCACGGAAAGGCTCTTCACCGCCGCGTTCAGCGCGCTCTTGGAACTGCGGTAGACATAGGAACCGCCGCCGCGGTTGTCGGCGATGGAACCCATCTTGGAAGTGATGAAAACGAGCTTTTTCCCGGCGCCCTCGCGCAGGTTCGGCAATAGCGTCTGGGCGATCAGGATCGGCGCGATGCAGTTCACCCGCATGACTTCGGCCCAGCCATCTCCCTCGAGATCTCCGATGGAGAGGCCGCGGGGTCCGTACACTCCGGCGTTGTTGATCAGCACATCGATCGCCCGCCCTTCCAGTTGCCGACCGAGAGTGGCGATGGACTTTTCGTTCGCCACCTCCAGTTCCATCACTTGGAGATTGTCGTGGGTGTCGTACAGGCCGTCGAGTTCGCTCATCGAGCGGTCGCCGCGGCAGGTGGCGATCACATGCTCGCCCCGGCCCAGCAGTTGCCTGACGAATTCCAGACCCAATCCGCGGCTTGCGCCGGTAACCAGAACAGTAGTCATGTCTCCTCCACCCGCCAATCGAAGTCCGCAAATCTACAAGCAAGCGGGAAAGCAGTCAAAGACGAACCTCATTCAGTATGCGGTTGGTCTGGAGATTCTGCGACTACGCTTCGCTCCGCGCAGAATGACGACAAAAGGAAAGAGCCGGGATTTTGCGCAATGTGAGTCGCCGTCGGCTGGCGGAGGGTTCGGCGGGCGTGCGAGGCAGGATGCCGAGCCCGAAGCCTTCAGGGGTGGAGGCAAGCGTTTATGAAGCGCAGCTTCATGCGCGGCCGGAACGACGCCAAGCTATGCTTGGCGGCTGGGCCGTATTTACGGCGTCCGTTGAACCTCCGCCAGCCGACGGCGACGGGTCGAGGCCACTATTCTTCGGGATGATTGGGTGGCTGTCCCATCATGGTAGTATTCGCGCATCCGGTCGAATCCGCGGCGCGAAAAGACGAAGGGTAATTCCCGCATGCGTACTTTGCGACTGCTCGTCTCCGGCCTGCTGCTGGCCTCTTCCGCCCTGGCGCAGGACGCCCGGGAGATCGTCGTCATCGGCGTGGCGCCTGCCGACGATGGTCTGGAGCTCGGCAAGATTCCCTATCCGGTGCAGACCGCCGATGCCGAGGATCTCGCCAGTGACGCCGCCGTCAGTCTCGCGGATTTCATGCGCGGCGCCTTCGGTAGCGTTTCCCTGAACGACGCCCAGAACAATCCCTTGCAGCCTGACCTGCAATATCGCGGGTTCACCATTTCGCCCGTGCTCGGCCTGGCCCAGGGCATGGCCGTTTACCAGAACGGCGTCCGCATCAACGAGCCGCTCGGCGACACGGTCAACTGGGATCTGCTGCCGCAGTCCGCCATCGACAATATCGCGCTGACCGGCGGCGCCACGCCGCTGTTCGGACTGAACAGCCTCGGCGGCGCCATGGCCGTGAACATGAAGGACGGCTTCGGCCACGAAGGCTTCCGCGCCGACCTCAGCGCCGGCTCCTTCGGCCGCAGCCGCGCCAGTTTCGAATTCGGCGGCAACGACGGCTCCTTCGGCTATTACCTGAACGTGGAAGATTTCCGCGAAGACGGCTGGCGCGACTCTTCCGAATCCGACGCCTTCAACGTCTATGGCTCGCTCGGCTGGCGCGGCGACCTCGGCCAGGTGAATCTGAACTACCAGCGTGGCGAGTCCGAGCTGATCGGCAACGGTTCCTCGCCGGTGGAACTGCTGGCCATCAATCGCGCGGCGATTTTCACCGGTCCCGACATCACCGCCCATGACATGGATATGCTCAGCCTCGATTTCAGCACTGAAATCAGCGACAACAGCAGCATCAGCGGCGCCGTTTTCCTGCGCCGCAACGATACGCACTCCTTCAACGGCGACGCCTCGGAGTTCGGCATCTGCGAGTTCGGCGACGGGGGCGAATCCCTGATCGGCGGCCTCGAAGAAGACGATCTCGAAGAGTTCGGCCTCAATGACGACGACATCTGCGAAGGCCAGTTCGCCGACGTGGACGCACTCGAGGACTTCCTCAACGAAACCGCCGAGATGTTCGGAGAGGACGAGGAATTCAACATCGAGGGCTTCGAGGACGACGAGCTTTCGGGAACGGGCATCCTGTCCGACGCGGCGATCAACAATCTCAGCGACCGCAGCCAGGAGACCCGCGGCGCCGACTTCCAGTGGACCGCGAACACGAACCTCTTCGGCTATGACAGCCGCGTCGTTCTCGGCGCGGCCTGGCATCGCGGCGAGTCCGATTTCGACTCGGTGGTGGAGTTGGCGGACATCGACCCCCACAGCCGGCTGACTACGGGGCTCGGCACCGGCACGTTTGTCGACGAGGAAGCCACGCTCATTCATACCGAAACTGAATCGACCAGCATCTATTTCACCACCACGACCGATCTCGGCGAGACGCTGGCGCTGACGATCTCCGCGCGCTCGAACAATACCGACGTCAATCTGCGCGATCTTTCGGGCGAGCGACCCGAATTGAACGGCAATCACGGTTTCTCGCGCGTCAATCCCGCCTTCGGCCTTACCTGGCAGGCCAGCGAGAACCATAATCTCTACGCCTCCCTGGGCGAGTCGAATCGCGCGCCGACGCCGATCGAACTCGCCTGCAACGAATACGTTTACGATCTGGCGGTGGAATACGCCATCGCCGACGGCGAGGAGGCCGACGATGTCGAATTCGAATGCCGGCTGCCCAATGCCTTTCTCGCCGACCCGCCGCTTGAGGACGTCGTCGCCCGCAACCTGGAACTGGGCGCGCGCGGCATGCTCGACGAGAACACGAGCTACGGCTTGAGCCTGTTCCTCACCGACAACGAAAACGACATCCTGTTCCAGACCACCGGCCGCGCCACGGGCCTGTTCGCCAATGTCGACCGCACCCGCCGCGAGGGCATCGAAGGCCGCCTCGCCGGCAACCTGGGCGAGTTGAACTGGTTCGCGGCGTACAGTTATGTCGGCGCCACTTTCGAGGACGATTTCCAGGTGCTGAGCCCGAACCACGACTTCGCCGACGCGGAAGGCGAAATCACCGTACACGCCGGCGACAGCATTCCGGGAATTCCCGCGCATCAGTTCAAGTTCGGCGCCGACTACGCTTTCGACGAAGACCTGATCGTGTCGCTCGACCTGATCGCCAACAGCGGCCAATACCTGCGTGGGGACGAATCGAACGAACTCGACGAGGTCGACGGCTATGCCCTGGTGAATCTCGGCGCGCGTTATCGGGTCAGCGACCGGTTGCTGGTTTACGCCCAGGTCCACAACCTGTTCGATGCGAAGTTCGAGACCTTCGGCCTGCTCGGCGAAGAACCCGGCGAGGTCGAAGTGCCCCTGGTCGAGGATTTCGAAATACCGATCTTCCTCGGCGCGGCGCCGCCGAGGGCCGGCTTCCTCGGCCTGCGCTACCGTTTCTGATTATTCCCCGGCGAGCGCCCGGGGCTCCAGCCGCACGCCGCTGCAGCGGACATTGCCCTTGGCCCGCAGAATGCCGACGCGCGTTGCTTTTTCGCCGGGACCGCCAGGGTCGCCAACGCGGCTCAATTGCAGGCGCAAGGCCGAATAGGGGCAGCCGCTATTGCCGCGCTGGAACAGCACGGCCAGACTGTTGCCGCTATTGGCCGCCAGTTGCAGCCGGCGCAGCACCCGATGCGAAAGCCCGTTCTGCCAGGCAAGCACCAGGCGGCAGGAACGCAAGGCCTTTTCCATGCTCCATAGCGCATTGCGCAAAGGGGCGCCCGGCGCCACGACGAGCAACTTTCCGATATCGACTCCGGCTTGGACCAGGGCCGGCGCATAAGGTTGCACAGGCGGGCATACCCAGAGCACCCATTGCCCCCGGGCGGTCAACGCCCGCATCAGGGGCAGCAGCAATTGCAATTCTCCCATGCCGCGGCGCGGGCATACGATCTCCACCAACCCCCTGGGCGGCCAGCCGCCATTCGGAAGAATCCCGTCCAGGCCGGGAAACCCCGTGCTGAGGCCCCGTTCGCCCCGGGCGACCGTGTAATGGCCCCGCCACAGGTCGGGAATATCCCGCAGCAAGGCGTTGATGACTTCCTGCTTGCAGCCGGCCCGGCTGCTGGTAACGGACATCTCGCGGTCTCATTCGCCGAAATACTGTATGTGTATACAGTATATGGCTTGGAATTTGCTTCAGGCAAGCCCCGCAACAAACGAATTCGGCAAAAAAGCCCGGTCGGGACTAAAGCGACGCGGGCAAGTGCCGCATAAGAAATCAAGGAGTTGGCGGCTTCAAAGGGGATATCCCATGCGTAGTGGGCCCGATATCATCTGGGTGATGATTGCGGTGCTCATCGTAGGGATATTGGTCACCGGCATTGTCTTCGGCGGATTCATGTAAACCCGCGTGGGCGCTTGCCGAACCGCCCGCAACTTCAATCGCCATTTCCCCGATGGAAAATCCGCGCGGGCGTGGCCACCGCATCGAGCGGCACGTCCCACTCCCTCACCGGCAGCGTCTCCACCAACTGACATTCATGGGCCAGGCCCACAAGCAGGGGCCGGGGTTCGGGACTCGTCAGACGAAAGGCGAACGCGCGATCGTAATAGGCCTTGCCGTTGCCGAGCCGGACGCAATCGCGGGTGAAGCCGACCAGGGGCACGAACACCAGGTCGAGCGAACGCGGCCCGATATGCGTTCCTTTCACCGGCTCGGGGATTTTCCAACGGTTTTTCTTGAGACTTGAGCCAGCCTCGTAACTGACGAAATCGAGATCATGCTCACCGGCGACCACGGGCAGGAAGCAGGATTTCCGCTCAATCAGCGCGAGCCGCAGCAGCGGGCCCGGAGCAATTTCCCCGGCAACCGCCATATAGAACGCGACCCGCCGGGCGGCGCGGAAAAAACCCTCGTCGCGAATTCGCGCAAGCAGGTCCGTGGCGGCGCTGTTTTGCCGTTCGGGCGGGAGGTTGCGCCTGAGGCGGCGCAGATGGCTGCGCAAGTCGTCCAGAGCTTGCGACATTAGAGCAGTCCCCCAAGACACCGCTACCAAAGTTGCCCTGAACCCTTGGGTTCAGGTGGTGGCCCTCGCGAAGCATAAGGCTTTCCGATAGCCGGACATGCACAACAACTTCTTTCGAGACAGCCTCCGGTTGCAAAATTATCGGGTCAAGAACACTTTTGATTGGCAAATGTCCCAGGGGACCGAAACCACAGTATATATTGGCCCGGCGGCGCTGGGGAAGCGCCTTCATGAAGATCGCCTTGGGAATCAGTCTTTCGGCTGCGCTTCGTCGGTAAGGACGCGGTCCAGCTTGTTTTCGAGTTCCACCAGCCGGGCTTCGTCGAGCGGCGACCCGCCACCGTCCGGGGAGGGCTTTTTCAACAACTCGTTGGCGATGTTCAAAGCCACCATGACGGCGATCTGTTCCCGGTCGAGGCTGGGGCCGCGGCGCTGAATCCGGTACATCCGCTCGTCGATGAAGCGGGCGGATTCCATCAACGCGCTTCTTTCCTCGGGCGGGCAGCTCACCCGGTAGCTCTTGTTCAGGATGGTAAGCAGGACAGTGTTGCCGTCGTCGGTCATCTCAAATCGCTCTGGTACGGGATTCAGGGATTTTCCATTGCCTTCAGCCGCATCAGGATGGATTGCAGGCGCTGTTTGGCTTCGCGGTTCTTCTCGAGCAATTGCCGCCGCTCGGAGCGCAGGCCCTGCTCGTTGTCCTTGAGCCGTTGATTTTCCTGGCGCAGTTTCCCGCACAGCTCGACCAAGGCATCCACCTTGCCATGCAGCGCGTTGATTCTGTTGTCGTCCATAAGGCAAGCGTCCGGGCCGAACCACTCAGCGACTATAGAACCGCCCGCGGGACGGGTCAACAACGGGGCTTCCGCCACAGCATCATTCACTTCGCCAATGAGATTCTGCGACTCCGCTTCGCTCCGCGCGGAATGACGAAATGGTCGGTTCCGCACCACGTTAGTCGCCGCCGGCTGGCACGGGGTTCAGCGGGCGCGCGAGACAGGATGTCGAGCCTGGAGCCTACAGGGGTGGAGGCAAGCGTTTATGAAGCGCAGCTTCATGCGCAGCCGGAACGACGCCAAGCTGTGCTTGGCGACCGGGACGTTTTTGCGGCGTCCGCCGAACCCCGCGCCAGCCGGCGGCGACGGATCGAAGCCACTTAGGTGGACTTGCGGGAGATTTCGTTGAACCAGTTTTCGAGAATGATCTGGGCGGCGATATGGTCGATGGCGGTTTTCTTGACGTTTTTTGTTGTGTTGGCTTCCACCAGCCGCTCGATCGCCTCCCGCGACGAAAGCCTTTCGTCCATGCCGTAACAGGGCTTGTCGAAACGTTCCTGCAAGCGCCGGGCGAACTTTTCCGCCCGGCCGAGCAGTTCGCTTACCGTGCCGTCGATGTTGTAAGGCAGTCCGACGAGGAAAACATCCGGCTTCCATTGCTCGACGAGTTGCGCCATTTCGTTCCAGCGCGGCTGGCCGTCCCGGGCCTTGAGCACGGTAACCGCGCTGGCGGTTCCGGTAACGCTCTGGCCGAAGGCGACTCCGATGCGCTGGGTGCCGAAATCGAAGGCGAGTGCCGAGAAATCGGAACGCAGATCGTCGGGAAACAGACTCAGGGTCATTTTTTTCGTTCCGGGCGTTCCGTCAGGAATGGCCCGCCTCGGGCGCGAGCTTTTCCAGCGATACGCCGAGTTGCGCCGCCGCGGCGCGCGGCTTGCCGGCGAAGTCCAGGGAAAAGATCAGGTCGCTGCTCGCCGGGGTCGTCAGCCAGACGTTGTCGCACAATTCCTGTTCAAGTTGCCCGGGCGCCCAGCCGGCGCAGCCCAGCGCGACAAGATAGTTGTTCGGACCCTCGCCCGAAGCGATGGCCTGGAGGATGGTCTTGGAAGTCGTGATGGTGAGACTCCGCGTGATCTTGATCGAGGATTCCCATTTTTCTCCGGCGTCATGCAGGATGAAACCCTTGTCGCGTTCCACCGGTCCGCCGGCCAGCACATGCCGCTGGCGAAAGCAGCTCTCGCCTGCGGCGCTTTCGATTTCCAGTTCTTCAAAAATGTCGGCGATGCTGGCTTGCAGCGGCTTGTTCACGACGAGGCCGATCGCGCCGGTGTCGTCGTGCTTCCACAGATAGGTGACCGAACTGCCGAAATAACTTCCCGCCAACTGCGGCATGGCGACGAGAAAGTGATCTTCCAGACTATTCGAAGTACTCATGCCGATCCACGCCAAACCTTGGCCTCCGGATTCCCACTTTGTTTTGCGACGGTGAAAAATTCCATGGCAGGAATTCTCCGCAATTTGTCAATAACTGGTCAGTCCCTCCGCTTCGTGGAACCGCCAGGTGCGTATGATTTCGAGTATATCAACTTCGGATCGTATTTCCGCCGGAAACGGCTCGAAAGGCGCCGCCATGTGTACGATCTCCACGGCTGACCGGTCGAGCAATTCGTGTCCCGAGGAAGACAGTATCTCGACGTCCTTCACGCTGCCGTCCGGCATTTGCGAGACGAGCAAACGCAAACTGCCGTAAATGCCCCGGCGCTCGGCCTCCGCCGGATAATTGCGATTGCCGACGGCTTCGACGCGCCGGCGCCAGTTGTCCAGATACAGGGCGTCATGGCTTTTCCGCGTGGAGGCGGAAGATATGGTGTAAGTGCGCGGCCGCTTGGCATAGGCCTGCCGGCGCCGATCGAGCTGGGCCTGCAAGCTGGCGATGGTCAGGCTGATGTCGTCGGTGGCCACTTCGGTTCTGCTTTCCCCGGCAGGATCGGCATTGGCGAGATCGCCATCGGCGGCAACGACTTCCGTCACCTCGTTTTCTTCGCCGCTGTCGGGAATCCGCGGCAGCGGCAGGACTTCCTCGATGGTCTCGTCGTGGAAGTCGGCCTCGAACAAGGTCGCCGGCGCGGCCGCCACATCGAGCGCGCCGCTGCCGGTCTGATTCTCCTGGGCGCGGAAATCCGCTTCCTGCGGCGGCTCCTCGCTGCGATAGGCAGCGATGGTTATGTCGAGAGGCGCCTCAGACCGGTTTTCGGCGGCCAGGGAAAAGCCGATGCCGAGAATGACCAGGGCGTGGGCGCAGATCGACAAAAAGACCGTGAAAACGAATCGGTCTCCCTGGCTTGCCTTGTCGGAACGCTCCACGCTTTCGCCCCGGCGCTCATCCGGCCTGTTCGAGTTTGTCCAGTATACAGTCCATCAGGTCGCCGGCAATATCCAGGCCGGTTTCGTACTGGATTTCGCGCATGCAGGTGGGACTGGTGACATTGATCTCGGTGAGGTAGTCGCCTATGACATCGAGGCCCACGAAAAGCAGCCCCTGTTCGGCGAGAACCGGGCCGGTCTGGTCGCAGATCCACCGGTCGCGCTCGCTTAATTCGAGGCACACGCCGGTGCCGCCGGCGGCCAGGTTGCCGCGCGTTTCGCCCGCCGCCGGGATGCGCGCGAGGGAATGGGGAACGGGTTTGCCGTCGATCAGCAGGATGCGCTTGTCGCCGGCGGAGATCTCGGGGATGAATCGTTGCGCCATGATCTGGCGCCGACCGTTGCCGGTCAGGGATTCGATGATCACCGAGACATTGGGATCGTCGGACCGCGCGCGGAACACGTTGGCCCCGCCCATGCCATCGAGGGGTTTGTAGACCACATCCCGATGTTCTGCGTGAAACGCCCGCAGCAGCGCCTCGTTCGCGGAAACGAGGAACGGCGCGCAGCACTGCGGAAACAGCGTTGCGGACATCTTTTCGTTGTAGTCGCGCAGGCTGCGGGCTTCGTTGACGACGAGCGCGCCGTCGGCCTGGGCGTGTTCGAGCAGATAGGTCGAATTGATGTAGTCCATGTCGAAGGGCGGATCCTTGCGCATGAGGATTACATCGAGTTCGCGCAGGGCGATGTCGTTCGCTTCGCCGAGGCTGAACCAGTCGTCGGGATTATCGCGCACGGCCAGTGCCCTGACCCGGGCCCGGCAGCCGCCGTCGCCGAGATAGAGATCGGGCTGGAGCATGTACTGAATGCTCCAGCCGCGGGCCTCGGCGGCGAGGAGCATCGCCAGGGTGGTGTCCTTTTTCACGATGATGGACTCGATGGGGTCCATCACGACTCCGAGTTTGACTGTCATGCGCGTTGCCGCGGTTCGGGTTTGGGCGGCATTGTGCCATGAAATCGAATCGGGGTTGATGGTATGTTGCAAAACATGTCCACGCCGCTGACACTGGTCGACTGGTCGATTATCGCTCTCTATGTCGCGGCGGTGGCCGGCGGCGGGGTGGCGCTGTCCCGCAGGCCGACCCGGTCGATGCGGGAGTACTTCCTCGGCGGAAATCAGATGTCCGCCTGGGTGGTCATGTTCTCGGTCATCGCGACCAACCAGTCGGCGGCGACCTTTCTCGGCGGGCCCGATTACGGCTTCCGCGGCGATTACACCTATCTGGCTTCCACGCTCGGCGCCGTCCTGGCGGCCCTGGTCGCAACGCGGTATCTGCTTACGCGATTCTACGAATTGGAAGTGACGACGGTTTACGAACTGCTCGCGATCCGCTATGGCGAGGGCGCGAAACGGGCGGCCGGTGCGATGTATCTCGTCGGTCGGGTGTTCGCAAGCGGGGCGCGCGTCTATATCGCGGCGACCGCGGTGGCGATGATGCTGTTCTTCGACATCGAGCCGCAAAGCGTCATGCTGGCGATTCTCGCGATCGCGGTTTGCTCTCTGGGCATGGCCCTGATGGGGGGCATTCGCTCTGTCATCTGGAGCGATCTGGGGCAGTTCATCGTTTACTTCGGCGCAGCGCTGATCGCCTTGTTCAGCCTCTGGTCGCAGTTGTCGCTGACGCCGGCTGAAATGATCTCGGCCCTGCGTGAAACGCCGGAAGGAGTGAACAAACTCGTCATGTTCGATTTTTCGACGGATTTTTCGAGACCTTTCACGGTCTGGGCGATCTTGACCGGCGTTTTCCTGCTCAATCTCGGTAATTTCGGGCTCGATCAGGATACGACCCAGCGGCTGCTGACCTGCCGCGACGCCAAGGCGGGCGGGCGCGCGATGATCGCCTCTTCCCTGGTGGCGATTCCGATCGTCCTTGTTTTCGTGACGATCGGCCAACTTCTGTATCTGCTCTACGAGCGCCCGGAACTGATGGCCTCGACAGCCGGCGGTGAACTGATGCCGGAGTTCAACGGAGAAAGCATTACCGTTTTCATGTCTTACATATTGTCCGAAATGCCCGACGGCGTACGCGGCCTGGCTACCGCCGGCATCGTGGCCGCCGCCATTTCGACGATGAATTCCGGCTTGAGCGCCATGTCGTCGGTCTTGATCAGCGACTTTTATCACCCCTGGAAAGAGTCGTCCGCAAGCAGAAGATCCGAACATTATGTATTGGCCGGCCGCTTGGGTATGCTTCTGTTCGCCGCTTTCCTCTCGGCGATGGCGGTCCTGTGCTTTTACTGGCAGCGCTACACCGATATGGCCTTGCTCGAATTCGCTCTCGCGGTCATGTCGTTCGCCTATGCCGGACTCATCGGCGTCTTCTTCACCGCGGTATTCACCGACCGGGGATCGTCGGTTTCGGTGATTGCGGCGCTTATGGCGGGATTCGTGACGATTCTCGCGCAGCAAAGCTACATAGTCGATTCACTGGGCTTACCGATTTACATGAAGTCATTGTCCTTTCCGTGGCAGTTGCTGATCGGCGTTGGCGTTTCCATAATTGTGTGCATGGCCGGGTCGAGCGGACCGGCGCGCAGAACGGGGTTGAGCTGATCCGTGCGATATTTTCTCGGTATAGACGCCGGCGGCAGCCACTCCCGGGCGCGGCTGACCGATGTTGATGGGACGATCATCGGCGAGGCGAAAGCCGGCCCGGCGAATACCAGCATCGGTCTCGCGAAGCTCCAGGTCGTCCTGATGTCGATTGCGCAAGACGCGATCGCCGAGGCGGGACTCGACGCAAGCGATTTGCCGTCGGTGGAGGCCGGAATGGGCATTGCGGGCGTTTCGCGCCCGGGAATAATGCGGGCTGTTTCCGAACTCGATTTCCCTTTCAGGTCTATTCATCTCGAATCGGATGCCGCAATCGCGAATCTCGGCGCCCACCTCGGCGAGGACGGGGCCACCTTGATTCTGGGCACCGGCAGCATCGCATATATAAAAATCGGCGATCTCAGCACTACGATCGGAGGTTACGGATTTCCGATTTCCGACGAAGGCAGCGGTGCGGCGCTCGGATTGAGCGCGATGCGGCACGCCTTGCGGGCGCTCGATGGTCGAACGAAGCCCACGCCCTTGAGCGCCGCGGTGACGGCGAAGTTCGATCACGATACCGGTCGCGCCATCAAGTGGATGGACGAGGCGACTCCCAGGGACTACGCGGCTTTCGCGCCGATGATCTTGGACTTTGCCGAAAAGAACGACGAAATCGCGCGCTTGATCGTGGAGGACGCGGTCAGGCACATCGAGCGTTTCATCGAGACGATTTTCGAAAAGGGCGCCCCCAGATGCGCATTGGTCGGCGGACTGTCGCGGCGATTGCAACACTGGCTTCCCGAACATACCGCCGTGAGACTGACCAAGGCCAAAGGCGACTCGCTCGACGGCGCGCTGATTCTGGCCCGTTCGAATCTTCCTCCCGATTCCGGATCTCAAGCCGGGAGTTCCACGCCGCCGATCCAGACCTGAAGAACATCGAACCTCGGCGAGACACGAACAAGGTCGGCGCGCCGCCCCGGGGCGATGGATCCGATGCGGTCCGCAACGCCCAGAAACGAAGCGGGTCTGCGGCTCGCCATCGCGGACGCCTCTTCGATGCCCAGATCGAGCATCGCCATTGCGTTCTTCACGGCCTCGATCATGGATAGCGAGGAACCGGCGAGCGTTCCGTCTTCGGAACGGCACGCGCCGTCGCCGATTCCGATGCGGCGGCCGCCCAGATGGAAATGATCCATATCCGTGCCGACGACGGGCATGGCGTCGGTGACGAGCATCAGTCTTCGATCCGATTTTGCCCGCAGCGCCAATCGCAGCATTGCCGGATGCACGTGCTTGCCATCGACGATGACGCCGCAAAATGCGCTGGATTCCAAGGCCGCCGGAATGACGCCGGGACTGCGGGAATGCATTGCGGTCATGGCGTTGAAAAGATGGGTGAATCCGGCGACGCCCGCCGCGAGCGCGCCGCGGGTTTCGTCGAAGCTCGCGTTCGTGTGACCGACGCAGACCTTGACGCCGCTTTCCGCGAGCCGCCGTATCTGATCCGGCTGGACACACTCCGGCGCCAGGGTGACAACCACCTGGGCGTGTCTGGCCGATGTCAGGATTCGAATTGCTTCGTTCGACAGTTTCCGCAACTTGCGCGCATCGTGAATGCCTCTTTTCCCGACATTCAGAAAAGGGCCTTCGATATGAACGCCCGCGATGCCGGGCATATTTTTCCGGACCGCCTCGTCGATGGCTGTTACGGCCTGTTCCACCTTGCCGAGGTCGTCGCTGATCAAGGTGGGCAACAGGCTTGTCGTCCCGAAGGCGCGGTGCGCTTTTGCAATCCCGACCGCGGTCTCCGCGCCCGGATCGTCATTGAAGAGCAAGCCGCCGCCCCCGTTGACCTGTACATCCACAAATCCCGGCAACAGGAAATCGTTTTCGAGGTCGATGAAGCCGACGTTCGAATCATTTGAAGAGATCGAATGACTTACGCTTGCGATAACGCCATTGCGTACCGCAACCGCGCCGCGGTCGAGTATCCCGTCCGGCGTTACGATACGTCCGTTGGCGAACACCGAATCTTGCAAATTTCCCCCTTGATTGTTTTCAGCGGCTTCCTCGAACAATTTTGTCCGGGAGTTCATGCGTCCCGTTCAATTCGCAAACCGCGTCGCGAAGTATTCCCTTGTGCCGGGTCAGCAAGCGTTCGGCCTCACCGGCATCAACGCCCAGCGCGCGAAGAACGCCGACTTTGATGTTGCCTTCAGCGGCATCGAGCGCCGATTCCGCCGCCGCCTCGCCGACGCCCGCGAGCCGCTCGATCATCGCCACCGCCCGGCTGCGCAATTTCCGGTTGGAAACTGCCATGTCGACCATCAGACCCCGATAAACGCGCCCGCAACGCATCATCGTCGCGGTCGAGAACAGGTTCAGGATGGCCTTTTGCGCGGTGCCGGCCTTCATGCGCGTCGAGCCGGCGATTACTTCGCTTCCCGTTTCGGCGCAGATGCCGATCCGGGCTTTCTCCAGCAGCGGGGACGGCCGGCTGTTCGAAATCCCGATGGTCAGGGCACCGGCGGCATTCGCCGCTTCAATCGCGCTGACGGTGTAGGGGGTGCGCCCGCTCGCGGCTACGCCGACGACAACATCGTTTTCCGTGATCGAAAACTCATTGAGGTCGCGCACCGCAGCGGCGGCGTCGTCCTCGGCAAGTTCGACGCTTGAGACAAGTGCGGTGTTGCCGCCGGCCAGGGCGTACGCAACCCGCTCGACCGGCCATCCGAACGTCGGCCCAAGTTCGGCGCCGTCCTGAACGGCGATTCTTCCCGACGTTCCCGCGCCGGCATAGATCAGGCGCCCTCGTTCCATCAAGCGGCTGGACGCCGCTTCCGCCGCCCGCGCTATCGTTGCCAGCTCGGGACCGATCGCCGCGATCGCCGACAATTGGGCTTCGAACATGGCGTCGACGGCGCTGCGGGTGGGCCAATGATCGATATCCGCGAATCGCTCGCTCGCGTTTTCCGTAGGCATGTCTTGCTTCAGTCTCCCGTACTCAAGAAAATAGCTCCCGAAATCCGGGACCGCGATACCGGGCGGAAGGTGTGGCCCGTATTTTACCGGAATCGAGCATGGCCCAAAATCAGATTGAAAACCAAGATGAAATTCGGCATTGACCGCCTGCTGGCGGAAAAGGAATTGCGCGCGCCGCTGCGCGGACGGCGAGTCGCGCTGGCGGCGCATCCCGCTTCGGTAACCGGCGATCTCACCCATTCGCTGGACGCGCTTGCGGCATGCGGCGACGTTCAGATCGCGTCCGCATTCGGACCGCAGCATGGACTGCGGGGCGACAAGCAGGACAACATGATCGAGTCTCGGAATTTTACCGATCCTGTCCACGGCATCCCGGTTTTCAGCCTGTATGGAGAAGTTCGTCGTCCGACAAGCGAAATGATGAACAGCTTCGATGTCGTCCTGTTCGATCTCCAGGATATCGGTTGCCGGATCTATACCTTCGCCACGACGCTTCTCTACGTCCTTGAAGCCGCTGCTGAACACGGGAAATCCGTCTGGGTACTCGATCGCCCGAACCCTGCGGGCCGCCCCGTCGAGGGACTGCTGTTGCGTCCGGGATGGGAAAGTTTCGTCGGCGCCGGACCGATGCCCATGCGGCATGGCCTGACGCTCGGTGAAATGGGGCGATGGTTTGTCAACCATTTCGGGCTGGATGTCGATTATCGCGTCATCGAGATGGAAGCCTGGAGACCGGCGCAAGCGCCGGGCTTCGGTTGGCCGGTTGCGGAGCGATCCTGGGTCAATCCGAGCCCCAACGCGCCGACGCTGTCGATGGCGCGCGCCTTCGCGGGCACAGTCATGTTCGAAGGCTCCACATTGTCGGAAGGCCGGGGCACGACGCGTCCGCTGGAACTCTTCGGGGCGCCCGACATCGATGCCCGTTCGATCCTGAAAACGATGCACGAGCTGGCGCCGGCATGGCTGAAGGGATGCCGATTGCGCGAATGCTGGTTCGAACCGACCTTCCACAAGCATGCCGGCGCTTTGTGTCACGGCATTCAGATCCATCCCGACGGCGGGGATTACGATCACTTCGCCTTCAAGCCCTGGCGGCTTGTCGCGCTCGCTTTCAAGGCCGTTCGCCGGCTGTATCCGGAATACCCGATCTGGCGCGATTTCCCATACGAATATGAAACAGACAAGCTCCCCATCGATGTGATCAATGGCGGCCCGGCGCTGCGCGAGTGGGTGGACGACCCATCGTCCGATGCCGGCGATCTCGAAAATGCGGCGAAAACCGAAGAAGGCCAATGGACCGAGCGGATCCGACCGTACCTGACCTACTCATAACCGAACCCGGACACCATTATAATGCGCGAAACTTTGCTTGCCCTGAAAAATTCCCTCCACCAGCAATTCTCATTATGGCGATTAGCCGAAGACCGCAACCCCCCACCGAATCCGCTCCGCGGATTCGACTCCCCCAGAGGGGGAGTGCGCAACGTCCGCCCGGTGCCGGGGAACAAAATACTCTCCCTCCGGGAGAGTCAAAACCGCGCAGCGGTTTTGGAGAGGGCACACTTGCGACCGCATCCGGTCAAAATGAGAATTGCTGTCCCTCCACGGAATTTTTCATTATCGCAAAACAAAAGCGCGGTTTTGTTTTGCTCCCGAATTCAATGGCCTGCGCCATCGAATTCGGCGGCGCATCCATGTGCCGCAGGAAGCTCCGACTTGATCAGAGCTTTCCTTGACAGCGTGGTGGTGATTTGAAATATCTTGGACTGGCCTGGGGTCTGGGTGGAGTGCTGGCCTTGCTGGCGTTTGCGATTTACCGGCTGGCGCCCCTGGCATTCGAGCTCGCGGATTTGCGGCTGAACCTGTTGCATTGGGCCGCGCTGATCTTTAGCGTGGTCTATATGTCGTATGCCGAAGGCTACAAGGGATTTCATCTCGGGTTCGCGCCGCGGCTCGTCGTGCGGGCGCAATATCTCGGCCGCAATCCGACACCCGGTTTCGTGCTGCTCGCGCCGTTGTTCTGCATGGGGTTCGTGCATGCCACACCCAGGCGCAAGTTGGCCACCATCGGGCTGACGGCGATGATCGTCTGCTTCATCGCGCTTGTGCGGCTGCTGCCGCAGCCCTGGCGCGGAATTCTCGATGCGGGGGTGGTGGCGGGATTGAGCATCGGCATCTGCTCGATTCTCTATTTCATGGCGCTCGCCTGGCCGGTGCGCGGGCAGATCGATATTTCGGCCGACACGCCGGAAGCCGCGGGGATCTGAACGCCATGTCCCCCGCCGGCAAAACCGATTCCTGCGCCATTGTCGTCACTTATCATCCGGACATCACGCCGCTGTTGACGATGCTTGGGCAGTTGAACCGGGAGACGAATTTCCTCGTGGTCGATAACGGTTCGCCCTCCATCGGGCGGCTTGAGGAGTCGATCACGGTTTACGACAACTGCCTCGGCATCATCAAGCGCGAACAGAACGAAGGGCTTGCCCGGGCGCTGAATATCGGCATCGCCCGCGCGACGCAGCACAAATACGACTACATCTTCCTGTTCGACCAGGACAGCAGCCTGTGCGAGTCCTATGTGGAACGCATGGCCGCCGCCTATCGGGAAGTGCGCGATCACAGCGGAAAGGGCATCGCCGCCATGGGGCCGCGCATCATCAATCCCCAGACGAGCCGGCAGACGCCGTTCAAACTGTTCAATCGGCTCTGGTTCCGCACCAACCGGCCCTATGCGCGCAGCGAATCCCATTTCGCCGCCGATTTCCTGATCACTTCGGGCACCATGCTGATCGCGCAGTACTTGCCGTCAATCGGTCTCATGCGGGAGGACTATTTCATCGACAACGTCGATCTCGAATGGTGTTTCCGCGCCCGCTCGATGGGTTTCGACCTCGTCGGCACCAACAACGCGATCCTCTATCACCTGATCGGCGAACGCAGCCTCAATCCCCTCGTGCGCGCCGGAATCATGGCCCAGCACAGGCCTTCAAGGACCTACTATTCCAGCCGCAACCGCATTCATCTGTACACCCGGCCTTATTCACCCATCGGCTGGAAAGTCCGCGACATCGTCCGCTTCACCTTGAAGGCGGCCTGGCTGCTGATCAGTTCCCCGCAACGGGCGGAATACTGGAAGCACATCAGCACCGGCATCCGCGACTACCGGCAGTTGTCCTAGGAGCCTGCGCCGCAGGAATTCACGGCTGCGAATCCGCTCTCACTCGCCCCTTTGAACGCTCGATTTCGTCAAATAGTGTAGGCTCACTCCTCAATCGATCACCCAAAGGGACGGCGATAGCGAATTTTCGCTTACGCGAATTCCTGCGGCGCAGGCTCCTGGTCCATGACTTCCTCGCTGGCCGTACTGCTTTCGACTTTCAACGGCGAACGCTTCCTCGCCGGGCAACTCGATTCCCTGCTGCGCCAGACCCGGCAGGACTTCATCGTCGTGGCGCGCGACGACGGCTCGAACGACGGCAGCCGGCGCCTGCTCGAGGAATATGCCGACCGCTATCCGAACCGCTTTCATCTGCTGCCGAAGGCGCCGGACAATCTGGGCGCTTGCGCGAGTTTCGCCCTGCTGATGCAAACGGCGCTCGACCGGTCGGCGGAACTCGGACTGGAATCGGCCTACCTGATGTTCTGCGACCAGGACGACATCTGGCTCGAAGACAAGATCGAGCGCCAGATGAAGCGGATGGGCGAAACCGAAGCGGGCGACCCCTCGCTTCCCGTGCTCGTGCATAGCGACCTGGAAGTCGTGTCCTTCGAAAACCGCCACATCGCGCCTTCTTTCGCCCGCTACCAGGGGCTTGACGTTGCGCGCAACCGTTTCATCGAAATGGCGATCAGCAATCTCGTCACCGGCTGCACGGTTCTCATCAACGAATCGCTCGCGCGCAAGGCGCTGCCGATATCGAACGAGGCCATCATGCACGACTGGTGGCTCGCCCTGACCGCGAGCGCATTCGGCAAGGTCGCCTATATGGAAAAACCCACGATCCGCTATCGCCAGCACGGCGCCAACACCATCGGCGCCCGGCAGCATACAACAGCCAGGCTCACGCGCTGGTCGCACTGGAGCCGCCTGATCGCCGGCGCCGCCAATCCGCACCTCCTCGAAGTCGGCCGCCAGGCCGGCGCGTTCCTGCGCCAGTTTCGCGACGACCTAAACGGCTCCCAGCGCCGGGGCCTGCAACTGTGTTCGCTCCTGCGGCTGCAGGTGGGATTATTGCAGCGAATTGTTTATCGTATTGCCCGCAACCGGACCCGGTAAATAATCTGGGAACACTCGGCACGAGGTTTTGCGGGGGGATTTGAATTGTCCAGAATCATGGGAGGCGGAAACGACTATCCCGCGCCGTATTGGGAAGAGGCCCGGCGGGCGCTTGCGGAAGCGGACGCGAAACTCGGCAAAGTCATCGAGCTTGCCGGCGATTCGATTTTGCGGCCGCGCCACGACCCGTTCTTTTCGTTGTCGCGTTCGATCGTGGGCCAGCAGATTTCGGTGAAGGCGGCGGAGTCGGTGTGGCAGAAAATGATCGGCCACATGGGGGAAATCACGCCCGGCGCCGTCGCGGGCGAGAACGAGGAGAGCTTGCGCGGATGCGGGCTGTCACGGCAGAAAGCGCGTTACCTGCTGAGCCTGTCCGAGCATTTCATCGACGGCTCGCTGCAACAGGAAAAATGGGGCGAAATGGACGACGAAACCGTGATCGAACGCCTCGTCCAGGTCAAGGGCATAGGCCGCTGGACCGCGGAGATGTTCCTGATTTTCCACCTGCTGCGGCCCGACGTCCTGCCGGTCGACGATATCGGCATCCAAAAAGCGATCGGCAATCACTTCAACGGCGGCGTGCGCCCTAGCGCCAAGGAGATGGTGGCGATCGCCGAGCCCTGGCGGCCCTGGCGTTCGGTCGCTTCCTGGTACCTCTGGCGCAGCCTCGACGCCGTGCCGGTGGAGTATTGAAAGCGGTCTCCCGGGCTTATTTCCGATATAGGAAAGCTCTGTTCAAGTCGGAGCTTTCCTGCGGCACAGGAACGTGCTGCCGAATTCGATGGCGCAAGCCATTGAATTCGTGAGCAAAACAAAACCACGCTTTTTGTTTTGCTCAAGAGAAAAATTCCATGGAAGGAATTTTTCAGAGCAGATTTAGCCTCTCTTGCCGAACCACATGCGTCCCATCAGTCCATCCTTGAGAATGAACTGGTGATATAGCGCCGCCAGGAGGTGCAGCACGATCAGCGCGATCAGCAGCACCGCGCAGAAGCCGTGGAGGAAGAGTTGCGGCAGGCCGTCGAACGTGGCGGGCAATGGATCGCCCGAACCGCCGAAGACGATCGGCAGCAAGCCGGCGCCGAGCGCCGTCGCCAGACCGGTGAGCACCATGCCTGCGATCAGCACATAAAAGCCCCAATGCGTCCAGAGCGAGATCCGGTCGAGAAATTCGTTACCTGTCGTTGCGCGCGCCGGATGGGTGCTGCGGATGCGAGTGATCAGCCGAATGATCAGCACGGCGCCGATAGTCAAGCCGAAACCCATGTGGCCGCCGAGAAAGGTCACCTTGTCCGGATTATCGTTCGGCAGATTGGCGAGAATGATCCCGCCCGCCGTAAGAGACAGGGGAATCATCAGCACCATGAGCCAATGCAAGGTCACCAGGAAGGGGTGATATTTACGCATAGCGAGACTCCTGTTGGTTATTGCTGCTCCCGGTTCTGTTCCCTGACCCGGAACAGTTCTTCCAAGGTAATTCGAAACCGCTCTTCGGAACAATCCCTTGCCACGGCCTCGCGGCCGGCGGCGCTGATCCCCTCCCACAGTCCGGCATCGCGATACAGGCGCAGGCATTGTTCGGCGAAAGACTCCGGACCGTCGCCGACGAGCACTTCCCGCTCGTGGCGCCAGCCGAGTTGCCGCGCAAGCAGGGGCGTGACGACAGCGGGAATGCCATGGGCGGCGGCCTCGTGCACCTTGTGCGGGATGCCGGCGGCGAAACGCGTCGGCGCGATGAAGACGCGGGATTCCCGATACATTCCGTCCAGCGATTCCAGCCTGCCTTTCATATGAATGTTCGGCCGCTCGATGCTGACCAGCGACGGCGCCGCGGTGTGGCCCGCCACGGTCAGGTCAACTTCCGGTATGTCCCGTTCGATGAGGGGCAACACGTTGCAGACAAACCATAGCAGCGAATCCACATTGGGCGAGTGTTCGTCCTTCAGGGCGCCTACGAAAAGCAGTCCCCGGCGGGCGTCGAACGGCGCCGGCGCCGCGACCGGCGCCATGCCGTGGCCGAGCACCAGAACACGGTCTTGGCCGCGCTCGCGGAAAAGATCGGCTTCCGCGTCGGATACGGTCAACACCGCCGAGGCTTCGGCGGCCAAATCCAGTTCCTTCGAGATGACGCGCCGCTTTTCGTCTTCATCGACGGACTCGCCTTGCAATTCGCGCCAGAGCAATTCCCGCCCGGCGAACACGGCTTCCGCGTCGTAAACGATGTCGAACTGCCTGGCCTCGCGCGGCAGGGATTTCAGCACTTGGTTGAAAAACGCCATGTTGGTCGGGCGGCTGACCAATACGTATCGATAAAAGCCGGCCCTCTCGGCCAGCAATTGCGCGAGCCCCGAACGTCCCCGGTTCAGCAGCACCTCGACGTTTTCCGGCAAGGTTCGATAGACCTCGTCCCAATTGTCGTTGGGAAAATGCAGGGGGAAAAAAGTAATGTTGAGCGGCATTCGGGACAACAGGCTGACGATATGGCGGCAACGGGGATAACCGCCCCCGAGGCTGGCATGGGGAACCGCATCGTCGATCAGCAGCACGTTGGGATGACCGTTGCCCGTGCGGGCGTGCAATGTCCGGGTGGGGTCGGCCGCCGGTTGTCCCTCGAGGAACTCCGCGTGTTTCTCGCGGAACAGCGCGCGATTTTTCTCCTGCAAGGCCACTGCCGCATTCATGCCGCCGGTGCTGGCGAATTCGTAATGGCGCACCTTCGCCCGCGGCTCGTACATGATGCGCAGACCCCGCCGCCGCAGCCGCAGGCAGAAATCCGACTCCTCATAGTAGGCGGGCGCGAAAGCCTCGTCGAAACCGCCAAGTTCGCGGAATTGCGCGGTTCGGAACATGAGAAACGCTCCGGAACAATAGTCGACTTCGCGGCGGAACCGGAATGCGCCGTCCCCGGGATTTTCACCGCGGCCGTAACCGGCGCAGGAGCCGTCGCGCCAGACGATGTTGCCGGCTTCCTGGAGTTTCCCGTCGAGCAGTTCGATGCGCCCGCCGACGGCGCCGGCGCTGGCATCTTCCCGCAAGACGTCGATGGCGGCGCCGGGCGCGCCGGGCTCGATGAAGGCGTCATTGTTGAGCAAGAGGAGAAACTCGCCGATGGCAAGTTCGGCGCCCTGGTTCACGGCTTTTACGAAACCGAGATTTTCCGCGTTCCTGATCAGTCTGGCGTTTTCCAGCCGTTCAAGCAGATCGCCGGAGCGGTCGCCGGAAGCGTTGTCGACAACGATCAGTTCGAAAGGAACATCGGCGTTGTCCAGCAGCGTTCGCAGGCAAAGCAGGCTGAGATGGGCCTGGTTGTAGAAGACCAGCAGGACGGACAGGACTGGGTTGTCAGCAGCGGGAAAGCGCAGTTTTTCGTCGCTCGCGAAAAATTCGTCCATGGCCGCGAGAGCCTTTCGATCGAACGTCGCCTTGAAGTCGTGAGGCCGGTCCCGTTTTTCGGAATCCCGAGCCTGAGCTTCCTGTTCCGCCGGATCACCTGCGCTGGATTCGGCGGCTTGACCGGCCGGCGCATGCGCCGCCTTTGGTTTAAGCAATTCGCCCAGCGCCCGATAGGGACGCGTCAATTTCCAGCTATTGGAATTGAAGACATCCTCCAGATTGCCCCGAAGATGCTGGACCGAATCGTGCAATGCGACATTCGCGGCCTGCAATTCGCGAACCACCGCGTTCAGCCGCGCCTCCATGCGCACGTGGGCATTGCGGGCCTCGTTCAATTCAATGCCCAGCCTGTCGCGCTCGAATTCAAGCTCGGCCGCCTTTCGCTCGGCTTTCTGTTTCGCCCGCGCCAGCTTTTCCAGCTCCCGGCCAAGTTCGCCGATCCGCTTGACGCTTTCAGCCTGTTCCCGCTGGCCCGCTCCGAGCAAGCGATTCAGTTGATCGCCGTCCCAGCGCCGCAGCCATTTTTGGTAGATGGCGGCTCTGGCCTTGCCAAGCTGGTGTTCCGGGTCGAATCGCTGCAAGTGATCATCGAGATCGGCGGTTTGCGAGGCACCGCCCGAGCGATAAAAAGCCGTACAGCGGTCGAGGTGATGGAAATCGGTATGCTCGCTCAATTGCAGCCAGAAATCCCAGTCCTCGAATATGTCGAACGCCTCATCGAAGCGGCAGCCTTCATCGACCGGTTCGCGGGCGAAAAGCATCGAGTGGATCGGAATATAGTTGTCCCGCATCAGCAACAGCCGGTCGTACGGCTGCTGGAAGGTCTCGAGGGTTGCCTGGCCGGAAAAGTCGGTCTTGCGGGTGCTGCTATAGGCTGCGCGCACACCCTGTTCGCCGGTCAAACAGCTCAAAAGATTTTCGACATGATCGGGCGCGAGCCAGTCGTCTTCGTCGAGAAACAGCAGGTACTCGCCCTGGGTCCGCTCAAGACCGGCGTTCGCGGCACTCGGACGGGACAAGGGCGATTCGGGCGAGACGAGCGCGATGCGGTCGTCCGCGCAAACTTTCCGATATGCGGCTTCACCGCGGGCGGCGGCGTCAACAAGGACGATTTCCAGCCGGGAATGCGTCTGCCCGGCGGCGGAAGCCAACGCTTCCTCCAGTTCGGGCCGGCCCATGGTCCGGCAAATGATGGAAACCAGCGGAGATTGCGGTGCTGGTTGCGGGCTAGGGGGTTCGCTCGCCATGAAGTCCCGTACCTGGCCGCCCGGTATCAATCGGTGGCGGCTTCCAGGTGCAATGTGAACATGGCGCCCATGACTTCGGCAATAAAATCGAGGAAAAGCGTTTCCATCTGGACGGTGAAATAGTCGGGCGATCTCTGTCCGAGCGCCAACAACGCCAATGGCGCGCCGTCCGCCTTGACCGGACACAGCGCGGTCGACTGGACACGCGCGCTGCCCTCGGGAAACAGCCACTGCAGAAGCGTCTCGCTTTGCGAACCGCAATGCGCCTTGTTGAGGCGGAACACATCGTGAAACTCGTTCACGATCACCGCCGCGTCCTCGACGCGCAAACCGCCGCCGGGCGTCCGGCGGTGATTGTTCAGGAAAATCACTTCCAGCGCTTCGACGCCGGTGCGGCTGAGCAGATGTCCCCTGGTCACGGCGATCGCCTGTTCCGCATTTTGCGTTTCCAGCAAGGCCAGCACGAGTTCCCGGGTGATGCCGAACAACTGCTCGCTGCGGCGGCCGTTTTCGAGCAATTCGCCGAGCTTGCGGCTGGTATTGTCAAAGCGCCGCCGCAAGAGCATGACCTGGTGTTCGAGCAGTGAAACGGCCTTGCCCGAGTCATGGGGCAACGAAAGTTCCGTCAGCAGTTTCTCGTGTTCGAGAAAAAACTCCGGATGCGTTCCAAGAAATCCGGCGACCTGTTCGGCCGTCAATTCAACCGCTTCGATGCCGGGCTGCCCCACCGGGATTGTCGCTTTCTTGTTCATACTTCGACGCTTCCCTCGTATACGGCTTGCGCCGGCCCGGACATGAAAACCGGCGCCGGGCCGCCTTGCCAGTCGATTTTCAATTCACCCCCGGTCAACTCCACCGCGACCGGGCTGTCGAGCAAGCCCGCCTCGATTCCGCTGACCGCCGCCGCGCAGGCGCCGCTGCCGCAGGCCGGAGTTTCTCCCGGACCCCGTTCATACACGCGCAGCCGGATGCGATTGCGGTTTTCCACCCGCATGAAGCCAACGTTCACGCCGGCCGGAAAGTCCGCATGGCTTCCGAGCGCCTTTCCTATTGTCTTTACGGCAGTATTCGCCAGGTCTTCAACCCGGATTACGGCGTGGGGATTGCCCATCGACAAGGCGGCGAAGTCCACGGCATCCCCGATTGCCTCGAGTTCGCGCCGGTAAAGCGCTTGCCGGCGCGCGGCCATGAAGGGCAATGCCGACGGCGTGAAGTCCGGGCTGCCCATGTCCACCGACACCTCGCCATTGTCGAGCAGGCGCAATTCCAGCGTCCGATTGACGGTGGAAACGACGATCGGATTGCGTCCGCTGAGACCCTTGTCGGCGATGAACCGGGCCAGGCAGCGGGCGCCGTTGCCGCAATGTTCAACTTCCGCCCCATCGGGATTGAAGATTCGATAGTGAAAATCGGCCCGGGGATCGCCGCTCGCTTCGAGCACCAGCAATTGATCGAAACCGACGCCGCGCCTGCGGTCCGCCAGGGCGGCAATCCGGTCCACCGGCAGATCGAAGCTGGTCGCGGTACTGTCGACGATCATGAAATCGTTGCCCAGTCCGTGCATCTTGGTGAAGCTGATTTGCATGGCGTCGATCTCGGCTATGCCGGTTTCATTTGGGCAGGATGGACTCGAGCGCCAATTGCGCGTCGAGTTCCTCGCGCCGCCGCACGATGTGGTGGTCACCGCCGTCGACCATGACTTCCGCCGCGCGCGCCCGCGAATTGTAATTGCTGCTCATGACGAATCCGTATGCGCCGGCGCCGCGCACCGCGAGCAGGTCGCCGGGCTGTACGCACAGTTCGCGGTTCTTGCCAAGAAAATCGGCCGACTCGCAAACCGGTCCAACGACGTCGTAATTCGTCGTGTTCTCTTGCCGCCGGCTGACCGGGACGATCTCCTGCCAGGCGCCGTAGAGCGCGGGGCGCAGCAAATCGTTCATGGCGCCGTCGACGATGGCGAAATTGCGCGCCGAATTCGACTTCAGATACTCGACGCCGGTTACGAATATTCCGGCGTTGGCGGCGATCGAACGGCCGGGCTCGATCACGAGCTCAAGCTCGCGGCCGCGGAAACGGTCCGCAACAGCCCGCATCAATTCATCGGGCTGCGGCGGAGCCTCGTCGCCATAGCGAACGCCGAGTCCCCCGCCCATGTCGAAATGCCGCAGCCGGATGCCCTCGCCTGCGAGTTCCTCGACGATCGGCATCAGCCGGTCGATTGCGTCGAGAAAAGGCTCGACGCCGGTCAACTGCGAACCGATATGGCAGTCGATCCCGATCGGGTCGATCGCCGGCAGTCGTTCGGCGCGCCGATACAACATGAAGGCGCGTTCGGCGGGAATGCCGAACTTGCTTTCCTTCAGACCGGTGGCGATATAGGGATGCGTACCGGCGTCGACGTCCGGATTGATGCGCAGCGAAACGGGGGCGACGCGACCACTGAGCCCCGCGATGTCGTTGATGCGCTCGAGTTCCGCTTCCGACTCGACATTGAAACAGCAAATTCCGGCTTCGAGCGCCTGCCGGATCTCCGCGGCGCTCTTGCCCGGACCGGAAAAAACCGTCTTGCCCGCATCGCCGCCCGCGGCGAGTACGCGCTGAAGTTCGCCTCCCGAAACGATATCGAAACCGCTGCCGAGCCGGGCGAGCACATTCAATACCGCCAGGTTGGAATTGGCCTTTACGGCGAAACAGACGAGCCCGTCGAGTTCCCCGAGCGCTTCGCGATAGACCCGGTAATGGCGCTCAAGTGTTGCCCGGGAATAGACGTAGCAAGGCGTACCGACGCTGTTCGCGATTTCGGCAACGGCTACGTCTTCGGCAAACAATTCCTCGCCGCGATACAGGAAGTGATCCATCGTTTTCGGCTCTGAAAGAAGAACTCAATGAGAATTAACGGCAGCCGGCCCGGGCTGTGTGAAGGATTCCGCAGCTTCCGGGCGTACGAGGCCACCCTTCTGGCCGCAGGCGGCCAGCAAAAACAGCGCCATGAACCATGAAGCAAGCCGGACTGTTCTTCGGGAGTGGTTCGCCATGGAAAGTCTCCTAGACCCAGAAGGAGAAGTACAGGTACACGGTGGCGACGAGGCCGAGGACGACCGCGGTGGCAACGACATCCTTTCTATCCCAGCTCGCGCGCACTGCTTCGCGGTCCATGTGCGCCAGGGTCAGGCCGCGAAGCTGTGCCGGTTCCGGCGCAGCCTCCCCGCGGGAGAACACGATAATCACGCCGAGGCAAATCAGGAACAGCAGCCCGGAAAAGTACAGGAAATTGAGATCGGCTATCGCGGCCAGCAATGCCGGATTCTCGATCTTGCCGGCGCCGAATACCGCCTGCAGGCCGAGCTTGGTCATGCCGAGCACAAAGCCGAGGCCCATTCCCCACACCGCGCCCCGTGAATTGACGCGCTGATTGAAAATCCCGAGCAGAAACACTGCCGTGATCGGCGGCGCGAGATAGCTCTGGACGTTTTGCAGGTATTGATAAAGCCCTCCCTCGGAAACCGCCGGCATGATCGGAATCCAGATCAGGCCGAGGACGATGACCACCCCGGTCGCCATTCTGCCGACAGCGACAATCTGCTGCTCGGTGGCCTTCGGTCTCAGTTTTTCGTAGATATCCACGGTAAACAGCGTAGCGGTGGAATTGAACAACGAGGACAGTGAACTCATCAGCGCCGCAAGCAAACCTGCTACGACGAGCCCGCGCAAACCCGCCGGCAGCAGGGAAACCACCATCGTCGGAAAAACCTGATCGCCAACCGGATTACCGGCTGAGTCGAGCGGAATCTGCAACAATCCCCTGGCGTTGAGAGCGGCGCCGATCAGCCCCGGCACGAGAAAAATGAATACCGGCCAGACCTTGAGAAAAGCGCCCCAGAGCGCGCCGCGCCGCGCTTCGGTCAGATTCTTCGCCGCCAGCGTTCGCTGGACGATGTACTGGTCGGTACACCAGTACCAGATGCCGACGATGGGCGATGCTATCAGGATGCCGAGCCAGGGAAATTCAGGATCGGAAAGCGGCCGCCAAAGGGCGTATTCGGCGACATTGGCCGCCGCGAAGGCTTGCAATTCGCCCCAGCCGCCGAGTTGCTGCAAGCCGAACCAGGTGATGGCTCCTGAGCCGATCAAGAGCACTATTGCCTGGGCGGAGTCGGTGTACAGCACCGCCCGCAGGCCTCCGGCGACGGTGTACAAGCCGGTAAGCAGAACCGTCACGACGGCGCCGACCCAGAACGCCGCCTCCGGGCTGCCAAACGTGTCGGGCAGCAAGGTGCTGAAGATGATCGCCCCGGCATACACCGTCACCGAAACCTTGGTGAGCACATAGGCCGCGAGCGACACCAGCGAAAGGATCCAGCGCGGCGTCGGCCCGAACCGCCGCTCGAGAAATTCCGGCATGGTGAATACGCCGGCCTGGTAATAAAAGGGAACGAAGACCCAGGCGAGCAGGACGACGATCCACGCATGCAACTCGTAATGCGCCATGGCGAGGCCGGTAGACGCGCCTTGCCCCGCCAGGCCGACGATGTGCTCGGAGCCGATGTTAGATGCGAAAATCGACGCGCCGATGGCGAAGAATCCGACATTGCGGCCGGCGAGAAAGTAATCGGTCGAGGTCTGCTGCCGGCGCGTGACGGCCAGAACCAGCGCCAGCAACACGCCGAAATAGGCGGCGATGACAATCCAGTCGAATGTGCTGAGCGAAGGCATGGGCCGGATCCTGTGTTGGTCCTTGTTTCGGGCGGGTCAAGAATCTACGATTACGCGGGTCTTGTAAACAGGACAAGCGGGTGGGAAAGAAAATGAAAAACCGGCTATGAATACCGTTGTCGGCATAGATCTGGGCACCCAGGCGCTCAAGCTGGTGTTTTACGATGTGGACTTGGGCACGGTCGCGGCGGTGGAATCCGCTCCGCTGGAACTCCATCAGGACGAAAGCGGCGCCGCGGAGCAGCAGGCCGACTGGTGGCTGTCCGCGCTGAAGACCGCGTTTTCGCGGGTCGATCCGGAACTCCGCGCCTCCGCCCGGGCGATCGCGGTTTCCGGACAGCAACACGGTTTCGTTGCCGTCGATAGAGCCGATTCGGTACTGGCGCCGGTGAAGTTGTGGTGCGACACCTCGACCGAAGTCGAATGCGCCGAAATCATGCGCGAAGCCGGCGGTTTCGATGCCTGCATCGAACAGGCGGGCAACCCGATTCTTCCCGGTTACACGGCGTCGAAAATCCGCTGGCTGAAGAAAAACCACCCGCAGGCCTACGAAAAACTCGACGCCATTCTGCTGCCCCACGATTACCTGAATCTCTATCTGACCGGCGAGCGCTGCATGGAAGCGGGCGACGCCTCCGGCACCGGCCTGCTCGATATCCGCGGGCGCGACTGGTCGCGGCCGATGTTGCGCGCGGTCGATCCCGCCCGCGACCTCGGCGACTGCCTGCCTCCCTTGCGCATCGATAACGAGGCTATCGGCGAGTTGCGCGCCGCCGCGGCCGCGGAACTCGGCATTCCCGCCGGCATACCCGTGGCCATCGGCGGCGGCGACAACATGATGGGCGCCATCGGCACCGGCAATGTCAACCCCGGCAACGTCACGATGAGCCTGGGCACCTCCGGCACGGTGTATGCCTTCGCGGAGACGCCCGTGATCGATCCGAAAGGCAACATCGCGGCTTTCTGTTCGTCGACCGGCGGCTGGCTGCCATTGCTCTGCACGATGAATTGCACCGTCACGACGGAACTGATGCGGGATCTGCTCGGCGTCGACCTGACGGGATTCGAATCGCAGGTCGGACTCGCGCCGCGCGGCGCCGAAGGAGTCATCACGCTGCCCTTCTTCAATGGCGAACGCACGCCGAATCTTCCCGGGGCCCGCGGCTGCGTCGTCGGTCTCCACGCCCGCAACATGAAACCGGAGAACTTCCTGCGCTCCGCGGTCGAGGGCGCGACCTTCGCATTGAAATTCGGCATTGACGAACTCGCCGCTCTCGGCGTGGAAGCAAAAAACATCGTTTTGACGGGGGGCGGCGCCAACAGCGGCGAATGGCGGCAAATCGTCGCCGACGTCTGCGCCGCCCCGGTAACCGTATACGACCAAGAGGAAGGCGCGGCTTTCGGGGCTGCCCTGCAAGCCATGCAACTGCTCGAACCCGGCGCCTCGATCGCGGAAATCTGCCGCGCGAATCTGACTCGCAACGACGATTTATGTTGCGAGCCGAAGCGTGAAGCGGTCAGAATTTACGAAGATGCCTATGGGCAATACCGGCAGGCGGTGGAGGCGGTCTCTTCGCTCTATGTCTGAATGTGCCTTGCGTCGTTCCGCGCGAAGCGGGGTCGCGGAATCTCGTTGAGGCTCCTGAGAGGATCCAATATGAAAACTCCCACGTGTTCTTTATTTCAGGCTTTCATGCTGGTTTTCGCGCTGGGCGCCGCCTCGGCCGCGGCGGCGCAGTCCGAAGCCCGGGTCAACAAGCTGATCGAGTTGTTCGAGAACGATCAGCCCGCGTTCGGGCTGCTGTCGTTTGATTATTCGTTGAACAACGCGCGGTCGCTGGCGAGTTCGGGGCTCGACTTCATCATGATCGATATGGAGCATGCGCCTTTCGATGTCGAGCGCCTGCGCCTGTTCCTGCTCGGCATGACGAACAAGCGTTCGATCATGGCGAAAGGCAATCTGCAGCCGGACGTGGTGCCCTTCGTGCGCATTCCCGCCGCGGGCGGCGCCGGGGAACTGATCGCCCAGGCGAAGCAGGTGCTCGATGTCGGCGTCTACGGCATCATGTTTCCGGCCGTCCACAATCGGGAACAGGCGGAACTTGCCGTGCGCGCCATGCGCTATCCGCAAGTGAACGGTTCGCTGGACATGGCGCCCGCCGGATTGCGCGGGCGCAATCCTTCCAATGCCGTCTGGTATTGGGGCATCCCCGACTACGTGGCGAGAGCCGATGTCTGGCCGCTCGACCCGCAAGGCGAATTGCTCGCGGTCATGTTCATCGAGTCGCCCCAGGGCGTGGAGAACATCGAGGAGATCATCACCGTGCCCGGCCTGGGCGGCATTTTCATCGGCCCGTCGGACTTGAGCACTTCCATGGGTCATGCCAGCCCCGCTGCGCCGGAAGTGGAAGCGGCGATCCAGACCGTGCTCGGCGCCTGCCTCGAGCATGACGTGCCATGCGCGATAACCACCGGCGCGGGCTCTGTCCAGGATCGCCTCGAACAGGGCTTCCGCTTCGTGACCGTCGGCGCCGACGGTGGCCTGTCCTCGGGCGCGGCCAACGCCTTGCGACTCGGCCTCGAAGCAGCCGGACGCGACTGATTCCAGTGATTCCAAATGGCGGGCAGCCGAATGAGGCGACCCCCACCGAATCTGCCGCACGGATTCGACTCACCCAAATGGGGGAGTGTTCACTCCCGCGGGCGCGGGAGAACCGACCACTCTCCCTCCGGGAGAGTCAAAGCCGCGCAGCGGTTTTAGTGAGGGCGCACTTGAGGCCGCTTCCAGCCGAAAGTAGAATCGCCCGCTCGATTCGGGCCGGCTTCATTGCGCCGCGTATTCATGGTTCAATCGCAATTCCGAACCATCTGAAGAACCCGAATTTCAGAGGAACAATCCCATGAGAACCATAGTCAGTTCGATATTGACAGTCGTATTTACTGCGCTCGCGGGCGCCGCCCTGGCCCAGGCCGACATGGAACCGGTCAATGATCTGCCCAATCCGTACCAGATTTACACCGGCTGGGCCAAGATGCCCGCCGGCCGCGAATGGGGCGCCACCAGCGCCATCGACATCGACCTCGACGGCAAGTCGATCTGGATCGGCGAGCGTTGTGGCTCGGACTCGATCCGGCCCGCTTTCCCGATCAGGGGTTGCGCCGAATCCGAACTGCCGGTGGTGCTGAAGTTCAATTCCGACGGAGACATGGTGCGGAGCTTCGGCGGCGGCATTTTCGCCGTCCCGCATGGTTTCCATGTCGATCCCGACGGCAACATCTGGGTAACCGACGCCCCGTTCACGCTGCCTCCCGGCATCGAAGGCAAGGGTCACATCGTGGTCAAGTTCAGCCCCGAGGGCGACCGGCTGATGACATTGGGCACACCGGGCGTAACCGGCGACGACGAGTCTCATTTCAACATGCCGTCCGATGTTCACGTCGCGCCCAATGGCGACATCTTCGTCGCCGACGGTCATGGCGGCGACAGCAACGGACGCATCGTCAAGTTCGACGCCAACGGCAACTACCTGATGGAATGGGGCGAGCCCGGCTCGGGTCCGGGCCAGTTCGACGCGCCCCACGGCCTGGCGATGGATTCCCGGGGCCGGCTGTTCGTCGCCGACCGCGGCAACAACCGCATCCAGATTTTCGATCAGAACGGCAACCTGCTCGATCAGTGGTACCAGTTCAGCCGCCTGAGCGGCATCTATATCGACGGGAACGACGTTCTATACGGTGTCGATTCGGAATCCAACGAGCAGCGGGGACGCGAAGACTGGCGCCGCGGCATCCGTATCGGCAGCGCCCGAACCGGCGAAGTGTGGGCCTTCATTCCCGACCCCTTCGACGCGAACAACGGTCCCTATCGCGTCAGCAGCGGCGGCGAAGGCGTGGCCGCGGACGCGGACGGCGTGATCTACAGCGCCGAAGTAGGCCCTCGCTCGGTCAAGCGTTACGTGCGATTCGAGGACTGAGGCGGATCCCGATCCGGCTCCGCCCCGAATTCGGGCGAGGGATCGTGGACCTGCGGGTGGGGACTGTCCAGAAGGAGCGTGAAACCCGCTTGCCTGAAGCGCTTGTCGGTTGATAAGGCTTCCCGCAGGCCGAGTTCCCGCATCACCACGAAACTCAGGCAGTCGGTGAAAGACCAGGCTTTGTCCGCGTGTCGCAGAAAGAAAGCCTTGGTGTCCTGAAATCTCTCGGAAGTCGTCCATTCGATGCGAATAGCGATAGATTTCTCGACCGACTCAAACAGGTCCGGTGTGAATCGGTCGTGCCCCCTGGTTCGCAACAATGTGGCGCACTCGTCAAGCACATGATCGGTGGTAACGAATCTGCGTCGTTCGTGAACCGCTTGCGCCATGAATTCCCTGGTGCGATGGTGCATCCGATCCCTCGGCACAAGCATCGCAAAGAAAC
This sequence comes from Pseudomonadales bacterium, assembly GCA_963664805.2. Classification (GTDB taxonomy): domain Bacteria; phylum Pseudomonadota; class Gammaproteobacteria; order Pseudomonadales; family Pseudohongiellaceae; genus UBA9145. The sequence goes on from OY761612.1 coordinate 3,207,570, forward strand.
CGCCGGTATCGACGAATACTTCACTTCCCATACAGAATCTCGTCAATTTGTTCGTTGGTCAGCGATTCGCCTTCATCGATGGCACAATCGATGAGCCGATAGAAGGGATCGTCCGCGGCGGGAATTTCAGAAATATAGGGCGATAAGTGCGCCACAGGCTCGCCGCGGTAAGTGAGAATCAGATTTTCGCCTTTCTTAAGCCGACGCAGAACGCCTTCGGCATCCTGCCTCAGCTCGACCATGGTTATGGACGACATGACAAACACCCCTGAACATCAAGTTGATGTTGATGTTAAACAAGGCATCGCCATCGGGCAAGTTCTCGGGCTAATTCTTCGGAGTGAATTATGAATCGGCGTCACGGCTCGCATGGGTGTCCTTTGACGCGCTGCTTCTACAAGACCGCCGCGGACGCGGATTCGAATGTTGCTCGATGCAGGCGACCATTCCGCGGAAGAACCTGTTCGCCGCATTCGCGTACTGAACATGGCCGCGCGACCGGTCGAGCCCGCGCATTTCGCCAGGGGCCGGGCGAAAAAGACCATGGGATTCAACGCGGCCATGCGCGTCGGCGGAAGGAGGAGAATCGACCAGAGCGAAGTCTGGCGCGAGATACGCGGAAAAGCCGCGCGATTGGGCGCCGAATCGGAAATGGAAGCAGTCGAAGCCATGTATCGGATGTCGGATTCGATGTGGGTGTCCCATGGCCACGCAATGGCGGAGTGCTCAAGGAGATGTCGCTGCCTTTCAAGCTCGGTGGCGGCGGCAAACTCGGCGACGGCAGCCAATACATGAGCTGGATCGCCCTGGGCGACGTGATTTCACTGATCGAGCTCTGCCTGCGCGGCGAGACCGTCAGCGGCCAGATCAATTTCGTCTCCGGTCGTCCCGCGACCAATGCCGAATTTACCCGCGCCCTCGGCAAAGTATTGAGAAGGCCGGCTTTTTCGCCGTTCCTGCGAGTCTGGCTCATCCGCCTGCTGTTCGGTGAAATGGGCGAGGCACTGCTGCTCGGCAGCAACCGGGTCGTTTCCCGCCGCCACGAGGAAATCGGTTTCACTCCCGCATATTCCGATCTGACCGAAGCGCTCACCACAGAACTTCGCTAATTCCAACCCGAATCTATTGCTCAGAGTTTTACGCCGCTTGGCCTATTTGCTCCTTCGTTGAAATGGGGTAGACTGCTGCCGCGCCCCAACGCAATTCAGAGCCCACACAGACGATTACAACATGAAGTTCCGGATTCGCCGCTTGGTGTTTATTGCGACCACATTGACCGTTTCCACAGGCGTATCCGCCTAGGTACGCATTCCGTGGAAACTGCCAGAGATGACCGAGCTCGAACCAAGTCCGTATACCGAAATTGTAGTATCGAACTTTACCGTACTCGAACTGAATGGCGCTTATGAAGTTACTTTCGGGATGGAACTCCCTGTTGACCCTTCCAGAGCAGGGGCTCTGCAAGTAGCCGGTTTTACCTACGATATCGATCTGAATGAGGGAACATACACGCTCACTAAAAAGGATCCACTGGACTTGGTTGCGGGCCCAGTCGGATTTTCATCACAGGAGTTGGAGCTTCCTGCGCTGAACACACCGGCGCGGGTACAGGCGCGACGGGTATGGGCGGATGGGAGCCAAGCATGGGCACGAAGAGTGCGATCATAGCGAGTGGAAGCGAAGCCGGGAACTGCGGCAGACAATGGAGGATTCATTTGTGGGCTAAAACACGCACGGAAGACCCTCTCGGAATCAATCTTGCTGAAACTGAGCAAGCGGCGGCCTGGAACTCCAATCTTTGCCAAAACCGACTGCTCGGCGTTTCCCGAGACCACTGGGCGAATCCAGATACCATTTTTTTCAGCACATACTGGTTCGTGATCGGTTCAAGTAACAGCCAGTCGCCGAGAACGACATACTATCCTTGGACTTGGGCAGATACGTATGGATACTATCAAAACGATAATTTTCTAGACAATAACCAATCGACATGGGCTTCGCACACTATTGAGTTCACTCTTTCCCAGAACATTGCCTATTTGAATCGTCGTATTGTCCGTACAGGCTATTTCAAAAGATTTTTGTCAGGGGATCTATTGGAAAACTTTTTCTTTTACCAAATCTGAACTCACCGGACAATAATATGTTAGACATCATCTGGAGCGCGGCCTTTATAATACTGTTCATTGTCGGGTCGCCGGTATTTTCGCTAACGGGCCTGAAGATGAGGTCGAGAAAATTCATGTACATTGCCGCTGTACTTTCCACGCCAATATCATTTTTTATTTTGCAGCGTCTCAGCCGGTACTGTTGTCAATAGTGATGTTAGTGATACTGCCATTCCTATTTACCCTATCGGGATACTTGATACACAGAAAATATTTTCTCTCTGTTATTCTTGCTTCACCACCGATTGCAGCATTCGTTTTCATGACGTATGTCCGCTTAACCTGAAGGTTTCAACTCGCGTTATCGATGTTTCCGCCATCAACCATTTAACAGGGGTCGGAATCCGACTTGCTGGAAGTGACTGTCGCTCGCTAGGGCTTCTCGCAATCCAAGTTCCCGCATTACGACAAACCTATGACAGTCCGTGAACGACCAAATTTTGTTCGCATGTTGGAGGCACTAGACTCTTGTTTCTTGGAATCGTTCGGGAGTCGACCATTCAATTCGAATGGCGGACGAAGTATCAATAACCTCAAACAAGGGGGCGACCAGTTGTCCGTTTCCGTGTGCACGAAGCAGCGTTGCCGACTCATCGAGCTACAGGTGCACCACCGGTTTGCCCCGGTAAGAGAGGACCAGATGCTCGCCTTGCTGCACCCGCCGCAGAACGCCTCCGGCATCAACCATGGAAACTAACGGCATGACGCACAGACATGAAGATAATGTTGTATTTGGAGTGCTGTCGGCAGGCAAGTTCTCGGGCTAATTCAATGCAGGTGACACCAAGGCGGATTATCAGGATAGAATTCAGCGCATGGCAATCAGTACTTTTGATCTGTTCAAGATCGGGATCGGTCCTTCGAGTTCCCATACGGTAGGTCCCATGCGGGCGGCGGCGATGTTCGCCGGTCGCTTGCGCGACGCCGGAATCTTGCGGGAGGTCGTTCGCGTCAAGGCCGAGATGTACGGTTCCCTCGGCGCCACCGGGCGGGGACATGGCACGCCAAAGGCGGTGATGCTGGGCCTGGAAGGCGAAAGCCCGGAAGGCGTTGACGTGGAAGCGATAGCCGACCGGGTCGAGGCGATCCGGTCGCAGCGCTCGCTGCGGTTGAACGGCGAACATCCCATTGCCTTCGACGAGAAGGAAGACCTGCTGCTGAATCGGCGCAAGGCCTTGCCGCTGCACCCCAACGGCATGATTTTCAAGGCCCGCGGGAAAGCGGACAGGGAACTTCTCGTTCGCACCTATTATTCGGTGGGCGGCGGTTTCGTGCTCGACGATCCCGATTCCGGCAATGAACAGGCCTCGATTTCCGAAGACGATCGCCCGCTTCGCTATCCTTTCGGCACCGCGGCCGAGTTGCTCGCGCATTGCGATGCTTCGGATTCGAGCATATCGGCGGTGATGCTTGCCAACGAAGAGGCCTGGCGGCCCGAGGCCGAAACGCGCCGGGGTCTGCTCAGGATCTGGGAAGCGATGCAGGAATGCGTCGACCGCGGCTGCAACAGCGAAGGCCTTTTGCCAGGCGGACTCAAGATTCGGCGGCGTGCGCCGCGTCTGCGCGAACAATTGCTGGCCAGGCCCGAATCTTCGCTGATGGACCCCCTCACGGCGCTCGACTGGGTGACGCTATATGCGCTTGCCGTCAACGAGGAGAACGCCGCGGGCAGCCGCGTGGTCACCGCGCCCACCAACGGCGCCGCCGGCATAGTTCCCGCGGTGCTGCACTATTACGCCCGTTTCGTCCCGGGAGCGAACGAAGAGGGCGTGGTGCGGTTCCTGTTGACCGCGGCCGCCATCGGCGTGCTGTTCAAGGAAAACGCTTCCATCAGCGGCGCCGAGGTCGGTTGCCAGGGCGAGGTCGGCTCGGCGTGTTCCATGGCCGCCGCCGGGCTTGCCGAAGTGCTCGGCGGCACGCCGCGGCAGGTGGAAAACGCCGCCGAAATCGCCATGGAGCACAATCTCGGACTGACCTGCGATCCCGTCGGCGGGCTCGTCCAGGTGCCTTGCATCGAACGCAACGCCATGGCCTCGGTCAAGGCGATTCACGCTGCGCGCCTGGCGCTGCGCGGCGATGGCGAGCATTTCGTTTCGCTCGATCAGGTCATCAAGACCTTGCGCGACACCGGCCGCGACATGAAGGACAAGTACAAGGAAACCTCCCGCGGCGGGCTCGCGGTCAACGTCGTCGAGATTCCGGTCAATGTGATCGAGTGCTGAGGCAGATACCTCATTCCTGTCCGGCCAGACTGCGGGCGACGGCCTGTTCGCGCTCGGCCAGCAGCCGCTGATAGCCCTCCTCGTCGAGATGCGTGATCGCCACCCAGGCATGGGTCATCTCGTCGGTGGTCCGATTGCCGCCGGAAACCCATTGATCCGGGTCGGGATTGTTGGGATTGTCGGCGGTATTGTCATACCACTGTTTGAATACCAGCACGGCGCCGGCAGGCACGAGCGGCGCCGAATCGGGCTCGAAGATGTGACTGTGATGCCAGGTTGCGCTCCAGTTGGAAATCTGGCTGATCGGCTCAAGTACGCCGGTATCCGGGTGATAAATCTCCAGCGAAGCCGCGACCAGGCGCAAATGTCCGTGGGGCTGGAAGCTGTCGATGCGAATCGGATGGTCGAATGAATGGAAGCCCTGGGTCATGATCTCGCCGTGGGGCGGAATCACCAGGTTGTATTCCCGCTCCGCGCGCGGAATGCCGATCTCGTAGGACTTCAGATCCTGCTTGAACGCCGCGGTTTCCTCGAATCCTTCCGGATGCAGCCAAAGACCGAGTTCTACTACATTGTCTTCGATAATCGTTCCCGGTGCGGTGGCGCCGATTCCGCCCGGAAACATGTGGATGTCCCAGGAAACGAGCGCGTTCGCCGGCAGCACCCGGCAAACGTCCTCGGGCATGAGTTCGCCCCATTTGCCCATGGCGTACTCGGTAAGCATGCTTTCGCTCATGCTTTCGAGCGCGCCGTCTTCGTCGATGGTCATCATCCTTGAGTTCGCGTGGTGCACAACGGTGGCCGCATTACCCCGGGGTTTTACCTGAACCGCCCGGATGCAGCGGTTTTCGGCGAGTCCGCTCGGCACCATGTGCTTGTGCCAGATGTCGTTGCCGTTGGCGGGAATGTCGATGGGGATCGAAGGCACGATCAGGTCGGGCGGGCCGAGCTGATCGGTGAAATTCCACTCATCGAGGTCGCGCACGTCCGGCGGCGGCAATTCCATGTCCGGGTCGCCAAGCAGGGCGCCCTGATCGACCCAGGCCACAAGCGTGTCGATGTCTTCCCAGGACAGCCGCCAGTCGCCTTCGAGCTCCTGGATGCCGATGCCGTGATCGTAGGCATAGGGAGGCATTTCGCGATTGGCGACCCTGAACTGGATCAGGGGCGCCCAGGGCCGAACCTGATCGTAGGATTCGAAAGCCATTGGGCCGATGCCGCCTTCGCGGTGGCAGACCACGCAATTCTCGTTGATGATCCTGCCGGCTTCGCCGTTGTAGGTAATCTCGTTTCCATGCGGAGGCTGATCTTGGGCCTGGGCCTGGACGATTCCCGCCGCGAAGGCGAATGCCGTAGCGAGTCCCGCCAACTGCAAGTACTTTGGTTCGATCTTCACAATCGCATTCCTCGGGGCTATATGGGACGGCCTGGGTGGAGTCCATCCCGATTCGACTCGATACTACAGCATATTCATCGGAAGTCGTACATTGAACACGATTTGGTGTATAGTTTGTGCATGACACGCACAAACATTGATATCGACGACAAAGCCTGCGCCGCCGTCATGCGCCGGTATCGTCTGTCCACCAAACGCGAGGCGGTAAATATGGCATTGCGCGCGCTGGCGGTGGAACCGCTCAGCTTAACGGAGGCGCGCGCAATGCGCGGCTCGGGTTGGGAAGGCGATCTGAACGAAATGCGCCTCAGCCGAGATTCGTGATTCTTATCGACACTTCCGCTTGGGTCGAGTTTCTTCGCGATACTGACTCAGCCGTGTGCCGCCGGGTCGATTCGGCGCTCGGCGGCGACATTGCCACCTGCGATGCAATCCGCATGGAGTTGCTCGCGGGAGCCCGCGACGAGCGGCACCTGGATGCGTTGCGACGCCTGCTCGCGATGGCGACAGTTCTTCCTACCCGACCCAGTCACTACGAGCAGGCCGCCACCGTTTATCGCCGCTGCCGCCGTGAGGGCGCAACAGTACGCAAACTTATTGACTGCCTCATCGCCTCGGTCGCGATTGATGCCGACGTCCCTATGCTGCACAAAGACCGGGATTTCGACATGTTGGCCATGCACACGAACCTCAAAATCGTAAATTGAACAGAAACAATCGAATGGTCTAGTCGTAATACGCGGGGGCCAGTTCCAGCGATTCGGCCAGTTCCAGGCTGTGTTCGATCCAGAATGTCGCTCCGGTTTCCTCGACCAGGGCTTCCACCTTGTCCATGGATTCCAGTGTCTGTTCCGCGTCGGTATTGAAAACCGGGGTGCGACGCAGCCGGCGGCTGGCCTCGAAGTGGTACAGGTCGCCGGACAGTATGAGCGGGCCGAAATTTTCCAGTTCCAGTTTCAGCACCTGGTGGCCGGGCGTATGGCCCGGCGCGGAAATGATCATTACGCTGCCGTCGCCGAAGACATCGTGATCCCCGTCCAGCATGATCTTGTCCGAATCCCGCAATTGGTCGTAGAGCTCCGGCCTGAATACCGGGTTGGTTTCCGGGGTCTCGAAGGCGGCCTCGAATTCCGTCTGCTGTATGAGCAGGGTCGCGTTGGCGAAGGCGTTGGCGGCGCCGACGTGGTCGTAATGGAAATGCGAATAGGCGGTGTAGTCGACATCGTCCGGGGAAACATTCATCGCCGCGAGCTGATCGATGATCGAGGTGTCGTACCAGCTACCGGCGTCTGGCTGTCTCGGGCCGACCGTGTCCAGCGGCAGCCCGGCGTCCCAGATCATCAGTTCGCCTTCGTGCTCGATCAGATAGCAGGGCACGAACAACTCCCTGACCGATGTCTCATCGTTGCTCAGGCCGAAGGCGCTGACGTCGGGAAAGCTCAGATGACCGCAGTCGAAAACATAGAGTCTCGGGTCCGCGTGTGCGCTGAAGCTGAACGAGAGGGCGAAAACGAAAGCAGACAATTTCTTCATGATGTGACCTCGTTGATTTGTTTGGCTCCAATGAGATTCTGCGACTACGCGCAGAATGACGAAATATGCGGACAGCGAAGAAGTGGTGGGCCCACCAGGACTCGAACCTGGGACCAACGGATTATGAGTCCGCTGCTCTAACCGACTGAGCTATAGGCCCTGTGTCCGCCGCGCATGCCCGCCGATCGGCGGTCTTATTCGTCGAGAAAGCTGCGCAGGTGGTCGGAGCGGGAAGGATGCCGCAATTTTCGCAACGCCTTGGCTTCAATCTGGCGTATGCGTTCCCGGGTCACGTCGAACTGCTTGCCAACTTCCTCGAGCGTGTGGTCGGTGTTCATCTCGATGCCGAAGCGCATGCGCAACACTTTTTCCTCGCGGGTGGTCAGGCTGCCGAGCACATCGCGGGTGGCTTCCTTCAATCCTTCGCCCACGGATGAGTCGATCGGATTCGCGATGGTGCTGTCTTCGATGAAATCGCCGAGATGCGAATCTTCGTCGTCGCCGATCGGAGTTTCCATGGAAATGGGCTCCTTGGCGATTTTCAGCACCTTGCGCACCCGGTCTTCGGGCATTTCCATGCGTTCGCCGAGCTCTTCCGGAGTCGGCTCGCGGCCCTTCTCGTGCACCATCTGGCGCGAGATGCGATTCAGCTTGTTGATCGTCTCGATCATGTGCACCGGGATGCGGATCGTCCTCGCCTGGTCGGCGATGGAACGGGTGATCGCCTGCCGGATCCACCAGGTGGCGTAGGTCGAAAACTTGTAGCCGCGGCGGTATTCAAACTTGTCCACGGCTTTCATCAGGCCGATATTGCCTTCCTGGATCAGGTCAAGAAATTGCAGGCCCCGGTTGGTGTACTTCTTGGCGATGGAGATGACCAGCCGCAAGTTGGCTTCGACCATCTCCTTTTTGGCGCGGCGCGACTTCGCTTCCCCGATCGCCATGCGACGATTGATGTCCTTGATTTCGGCGATGGTCAGGCCGCATTCCTCTTCGAGCAGGCGCAACTTCTTCTGCGCGCGCAGCACTTCCGATTTCACCTTGCGCAACAGGCCGGCGTTGGCGCCGGCTTCGTCAATATGCAGTTCGAGCCACTGCTCGTTGACTTCGTTGCCGGGGAAGGTCGTGAGAAAATCCTTCCGATCCATCCTGCCCTTGCGCACGGACAAGGTCATGATGTACTTCTCGTTGCGCTTGACGCGGCTCATGATGCCGCGAATTTCCAGCAGCAGCGGATCGAATTGCCGCGGCGTCAGTTTGAAGCACTTCAGATGGTCGCCAAGTGCGTCGAGTTCGGCGAGCGAGCGTTCATCCTCGCGGCCGAACTTGCCGACGACTCTGCATGTGCGCTTGTATTGCTTGCGCATGGCGGTGAAGCGGACGCGGGCTTCCTCCGGGTCGGGGCCGGTGACCGCGTCTTCGTCATCGTCGCTGTTGTCCTTGTCTCCGCCATTGCCGCCGGCGGCGGTTTTCTTTTCCTGCGCGGCGCGGCTGCCGGGCACGGTTTCGTCTTCGGGATCGAGATAACCGGAGATCAGCTCCTTCAGGCGGCGGTCGTCGTCCTTGATCGCATCGTATTCGTTGAGCACATGTTCGACCACGCCGGGGAAACAGGCCATGGCCTTCATCAACTCGCGCATGCCTTCCTCGATGCGCTTGGCGATGACGATTTCTCCCTCGCGGGTAAGCAATTCCACCGTGCCCATTTCGCGCATGTACATGCGCACCGGGTCGGTGGTTCGGCCCGCTTCGACCTCGTTCGCGACGGCGGCGAGCGCGGCGGCGGCCTCGGCGGCGGCGACGTCGTCGGTGCTGCTGTCGCTGTCATCGTTCAGGATCAGCGAATCGGCATCGGGAGCGGTCTCGTAGACCTTGATGCCCATGTCGTTGATCATCTGGATGATGTCTTCAACCTGGTCCGGATCCGAAATCTGCTCGGGCAGATGGTCGTTGACCTCCGCATAGGTCAGGTAGCTCTGCTCCCTGCCTTTGGCGATCAGCGCTTTCAGATTGGATTTGGGCGCGAGTGGCGTGATTGAATCAGTCATGAAATCCTTGCTTGTGTCGCGCATGGCCGCGGCCGCGCAAATTCAAGTTAGCCGACCATTATAAACCGTGCCGGTTCGCGGTGTACACTCCGGCGCGAAAAAAGCGCCGGAAATCAGTCCTCCGTATGCGCTTTAGCGGCAGTTCTGGCTCGCAATTGATCCCTGAGTTGCCTGCCCCGGAGTTTTCTGGAACTTCTGGCGAGCAAATCTTCGAGAATCTGAAGAAACTCCGATTTCAACTTCTCCTTGTCTGCGGGCTCGATTTTTTCCGCGTCGAGCACTTCCGCGAGCTGGTTGCGAATATCAGTGATCGAGCAGCTATACTCCATCAGCTCGTAGCGGTCCGTATCGGGGTTGCGCCGTACTTTTTCAATCATCTCGGCCAACAGTTTTTCGGCCGGGTCGCCCGCGTCGAGCAGCGGCGACAACTCATCCTCGTATTCCAATGCCATTGCCGGCAATCCAATCAGGTGCTTGATGGCGATCAGCTTGTTGTCGGGTCGGCTGCCTCCTGTTCCGGAAAGCATGCGGCGGAACCCATTCGCGGCGGCCTCGCCGGATTCAAACAAATACGCAGGTGGTTCCGAATCCGGGGATTCCGCAAGCCAGGGCGGCGGCTCGCTGTCGCTGTCCCGCTTGCGCGCCGCGGGCGAGGACTTGAGCAGGGTCTCCTTGTCCGCGCCGGTGATTTCCGCGAGCCGGTCGATCATGAGTTGCCGGTATACGCTTTCTTTCAGATTGCGGACCAAGGGCATGGCCTTGCTGCTGAGCGCGGCCCGGCCTTCGATCGAGCCGGTATCGATATCTTCGCTCAAGCGTTCGAAGAAGAACGTTTCCAGCGGCTGCGCGTTTTCGACCCGTTCGAGGAACTTCTCCTTGCCCTCCTTGCGCACCATGCTGTCGGGATCTTCGCCTTCAGGCAGAAACAGGAATCTGGCGCTTTTGCCGTCGGCCATTTCCGGCAGGCAGGTTTCCAGCGCGCGCCAGGCCGCGCGCGCGCCGGCCGCGTCGCCGTCGAAACTGAACACGATTTCCGGCGCGTGGCGGAACATGCGTTGGATCTGCCAGGCGCTGGTGGCGGTTCCCAAAGTGGCGACCGCGTTGCGGATGCCGGCCTGGGCGAGGACGATGACGTCCATGTAGCCTTCGACCAACAGCAGTTTGTCGAACTTGTGCTTGCGCGCCTCGTACAGGCCGTACAATTCGCGCCCCTTATGGAACACCGGCGTTTCCGGGCTGTTGAGGTACTTCGGTTTGCCGTCGCCGAGCACGCGGCCGCCGAATCCCAAGGTGCGGCCGCGGCTGTCGCGAATCGGAAAAAGCACGCGATTCCAGAAGCGGTCATGAAACCCCGATTCGCTGATATCCGCGGACTTCCCGTCTTCTTTGGCGATGATCAGGCCCGCTTTCAGCAAGTTGCTTCGCGCCTGCTCGTCCCCGCCCAATTCATGCAACACAGGGTTCTCCCTGCCCGACGGCGCGAAGCCCAGTTGAAATTCCCGCGCCGTAACGCCGCTGATGCCGCGGGACTTGCACCAGTCGACGGCGCGGCCGCGCTGCGGATGCCGCCGCAACTGGCGCTGATAGAATTTGTTCGCCTGTTCCAGGCACTCGAACAGCGGGCGTTGCTCGGCGCCGCGTTTGGCCTCGGCTAAACCCTTCCGCCGCGGCACTTCGATGCCGGCTTCGTTGGCGAGAGTCTCCACCGCCTCGGCGAAATCGAGGTTCTGGTGCTTCATGACGAAACCGAGCGCGTTGCCGCCGGCGCCGCAGCCGAAGCAGTAGAAAAACTGCTTTTCCGGCTGCACGGTAAAGGAGGGAGTTTTTTCCGAGTGGAAAGGACAGCAGGCCTTGTATTCCTTGCCAGCTTTCTTGAGCGTCACGCGCCGGTCGATCACATCGACGATATCGACGCGATTGAGCAGTTCGTCAATGAAGCTCTGTGGGATGAAGCCGGCCATCAGGGTCTCCGCATCTCCTTGCCATTCCCCAGCCCCCCGGCGTCATTCCGCGCAAGCGAAGCGCGGTCGCGGGATCTCCCGGGGAACGGCGCGACCGCGACTGGAACCGCAGCGAACCGGGTCGTAATCGAAAAAATCCCTATGTAGCAGAGCTTGGGGTTCGCGACAAGACGGCATCAGCCACTGAGCAGTTCCCTGACCTGTTTGCCGACTTCGCCCATGTCGGCGCGTCCGGTCACTTGCGGCTTGATCAACCCCATTACCTTGCCCATGTCGCGCATGGATTGCGCGTCGGCCCCGGCAACAGCTTCCCTGACTATCGCATTCAGTTCCTCGCCGCTGAGCGCTTGGGGCAGGAATTCCCGCAGGACTTCGATCTGGCCCTGTTCCTTCGCCACCAGATCTTCGCGTCCGCCCGCCTCGAATTGCGCGATCGAGTCCCTGCGTTGCTTGACCATGCGGTCGAGTATGCTGGTAATCCGGGTATCGTCGCACTCGATGCGTTCGTCCACTTCGACCCTGCGGATTTCCGCCAGCGCCAGACGGATCGATTCCAGGCGCGGCTTGTCCCTGGCGCGCATGGCGTCCTTCATGGCTTCACGAAGCTGGGTTTGCAAGGGGCTCATGTCCGGTTGCCCGTGGCGGCTGGCGGGAGTTGGTTCAGTACTGGCGCTGCAACTTGCGGCTCTCGCGCAGGAGCTTCTTCTGATGGCGCTTGACTGCGGCGGCCGCCTTGCGTTTGCGAACCGAGGTCGGCTTTTCGTAGAACTCCCGGCGGCGCACTTCCGCCAGGATGCCGGCCTTTTCGCAGGAACGCTTGAAGCGGCGCAGCGCCACGTCGAAGGGTTCGTTCTCTTTCAGTTTGACTTGAGGCATTGAGCACCTTGTTGAGCAAGCCCCGGCGCGGGGCTGAAAAATCAGGGCGCTTATCTTACTGCCCGGCCGACCGAAATGCAAAATCGATTCACTTGGCTACGCACGGAATCTACGGAGAGATCAGGCGCACCGAAGGGAAGTACGTTTTGATGCGGGCGGTATCCGCCGTCGCCAGCGGCCATCCCATCGTCTGCGCGTGCGCGCCAATGAAAAAGTCCGGCAAGGGGATTTGCGGCGAAGACTGGCCGGACAGTCGCAGCCTTCTCTCCCGGTACTCGCGGTAGGCAAGGGCGCAAATCTCCGCGGTTGCCGCGGGCACATCGAGGATCAGTACACCCCAATCGCGAAGACGCGACGCCGCCAGCGCAGGATCTGTCTCGCCAACGCAGAGCTCGGCCAGGCAGATTGCGCTCACGCCGGCACCGTCTCCGCTAACGGCGTCGGCGATCGTTCCGCACGCCCATTCCCGATGTGGATTGCCGTCTTGCGAAGCGTAGATCAATACATTGGTGTCGAGAAGAATCACGGCTCGCGAGTCAACCGCCGAAGTTCGTTCCAGGGGAGTGTGGGACACAGCGGAGATCGGTTGATCGCATCAAGGCAGTCTTGGCGATTCATCGCCGGCTTTGCGGCGGGCCGATGCAAGCGGACCAGCACATACCGTTCCTCGCCGTCGCGCTGAACGTCGAATACGTCTCCGGGCTTGGCGTCCGGAAGGACCACGCGCTTTTTTGTATCCGCTCGAGCAATCTTCATGAGGGGGATTTTCCCACCCAACTGCGTGTGCGTCAATGGAATCGATTCGCATCCGTTGGCGGAATCTGAAGCCGACAATCTCTACTGTTGCGGCGTTGACAGCCGGTTCGATATTGCCGAAAATTTCCAACTAGTTTGAAAACTGGTTTGTATGTCGGAGCCGATATGCGATATGTAGGGGCTTTTGAGGCCAAAACGCATTTGTCCCGTTTGCTCGACGCGGTTGAGCAAGGGGAAACCATAACGATTACCAAGCGCAATCGGCCTGTCGCGCGGCTGGTGCCTGCCGAATCGGTCGACAGGGAGCGCACTACCGCGGCTGTGGAAAATATCCGTCGGCTGCGGCGGCGGATCAACTGGCAAGGATCCGTCGAAGAGATTCTGAAGTTTCGCGACGAAGGCCGCCGATGACCGGTCCCGTATTGGACTGTTCCGTTGTTTGCGCGTGGCTGCTGGCGGACGAAAGCGCTCCCGAAGCGGACTCGATTCTCGACCAGGTGGGCGCCGGTGGCGCGGCCGCCCCCGGAATCTGGTGGGCCGAGTTGCGCAACGTGCTGATCATGGCGGAACGGCGGCGGCGAATCTCCCCGTCCGAGACCAGCGCCGCCCTCGCGGCCGTCCAAGCCTTGGGCATTATGCTGGACCATTCCGCCGAAGGAGCAACGGTAATGCGTTTGGCGCGCGACTACCGGATTTCCGTCTACGACGCCCTATACCTGGAATTGGCCGTTCGCGAACAGCGTCCGCTCGCGACGCTGGACCGGGCGCTCGGCAAAGCGGCCGAGTCCGAGCAAGTGCATGTGCTTATCTGACAGGTAATTCAGAAATTGAAGGGGCAACTCTGGCACAGCGCTGTTGCAATTGAAACTTGACGGTAAGGGAGGTTAGCCTTACATTTCAGACATTGGCGCACAGTGACGCGAAACGATTTAGGGGAAACGGGCCATGACCACATTGAAGATTACCTCCAAGGGCCAAGTAACGCTCAACAAGAGCTTGCTGCGGCATTTGGGGGTTGGGCCCGGTCAACAAATCGAAGTTGACGAATTGCCCCGGGAAAGAGTCGTCGTTCGAGCCGCGCGCAGTGGCGGCTCGATGTCAGACTTTATTGGATGCCTGACCCGGAAAGGAGCGCGTTCCTTGACGGTCGAGGAGATGAGCGCCATTGCCGAACGTGGCTGGGCGGGGGAAGATTGAAAGTTACCGCCGATACCAATGTGCTGATTCGCGCAGCCGTTCAGGATCATCCGAAGCAGGCCGCGGCCGCCGCGAAAATTCTCGCTGAATCGAGCCTCGTGGCCATTCCGCTACCGGCGCTTTGCGAATATGTGTGGGTGCTGCGCCGCGGCTATGCAATGTCGGTCGAAGACGTGTCCGATTCCCTGCAACGCTTGATGCGCTGCGAAAACGTCGTCTTGAATCGCGCCGCCGTCGAAGCGGGACTTTCGCTGCTTGCCGCGGGCGGCGATTTCGCGGATGGCGTTATTGCCCACGAAGGAGCCAGTTCGGGCGCCGAGAGCTTTGTCTCGTTCGACAAGAAAGCGGTTCCCATTTTGCGGTCAAGAGGGACCGCCGCCCGACTGTTATCCTGAATTTCGCCGCGTCGGCGAAGAAATTCCTGATTCCCGCAAAAAAGCCGGCTTCACGCCGGCTTTTTTGACTTGACCGTATTATCAAGTGGTTTAGTTTCTTACGTATCCAAGCTTTCGGCCCGCTTCCTGGATAGCCCGTTGTTCGACAACTCGCAATGCGTCGCCATTGGCGCCCTCATCCAGCAGCATCAACTCCATTTCACGGTCATTGAACCGAATGGCGTCGATCAATGCCCACTCTCCCGCTCTTCCTGTCGCATCGGCTCCGGCTTCCAGCAAAACCCTCACCGACTCAGTGCTTCCAGCTTGAGCAGCGCGGGTAAGCGCTGTGTCGGCGGGAAACGATCTATAGTACTTCAGGTCCGCGCCAGCCGCCGCCAGCACTCTAACAGCTTCCGCCCGGCCCGCAGTAGCCGCTTGCATCAGTGGGCTTGCGATTTCACTACCTGTAGGCAGTGGATTCACTTCGGCCCCGGCGGCGACCAATGCTTCGACCATCGGCACATTGCCGTTACCGGCCGCCTTGTGCAGCACGCTTAGGCCAAAGGCATCCGCCGAATTCGGGTCTGCTCCCGAGTTCAGATAGGCCTGCACAGTTGGAAAATCGTTATTGCCGGCAGCGGCCACGATGTCGGTATAACCACTGGTTACAAGAGACTGATTTTCCCTGACCACTTGAAGATCAAATTCCGCCTCGGCGCGTTGCATGTGGTTCAACAATTCGGCGACCTGGTCCGGCGGCAATTCCGCCAAGAGCATACCTTGCAGAACCCCGCCAAGTTCGCCGACCGCTTCGGTTACCTCCACGGCGCCGACCTGGCCCTGGTTGAATTGCGCCAACAGTTCCGCCTCGCGGGCTTCGAATTCCATCAGCGCATTGCGAACACGATCTTTGGATTCGCCGGGCAGACCCAATTCATCGACAAAATCGGCCCAGATGGAATCGTATTGCCATTCGGCCAGTTCGTAGGCGTCGAAACGCAGAAATTCTTCCCGGTCCAACTGTTCTTGCTCGGCGAAAGTGAGCGGATTGAAGTAGGCCTCCGGGTTTTCCAGATTCCTTACCACTTCCATCATGCTTTCCTCAATACCGTCCGGGTCAAGCTTCCGGGAGAATTCTTCGCCGCTCAGATTGCCGGAAACAAATTCCCGCAGTAATTCGAGTGTTTCTTCCGGCGGCAAATCAAAGTCGAGGTCGCTCGTGCCCGCCACCTCCCGCCGGGCTTCCACGTTTTCTCTCGTGTCGGAAAAATCGGCGGGTGCTTGTTCCGGCTCCGGGGCGCGTTGCAGCCAGACCGCCAGCGCCACAATGCAGATTGCCGCAGCCGACATGGCTAGCGAAACGGTTCTAATGTTCATGTTCTGTCTCCTTTTTTTCAGCTTATGGCACTCGTCTACTGAATTTGCACTTCTTCGACGCTAACCTTCGGCGTGGGCGGCGGTGGCGGATTGTAGATTACGTGGCCGAACAACGTATAGGTAAAGTTCTTCAACAGTTGGTCGATCGCGTACGGATCCATATCGTAAGCTTGACGAGCGGCTTCGTCCTGAGCGCACCTTACATTCCTTGAATAGAAATTGACTTTCACCTGTGACTTCTGCGTGTTGTGCTGTCCAGGTAAGGTTACCTGCACGAACGTATCGTACCTGCTGGATTCATCGCTTCGGGCATCTCGTCTGGCAATCTCGGCTGCCGCAATGGCCAAAGCTGCACCGGCGGGATTGGTCACTGCAAGAGCGCTGGCTAGAGCAAGAGAGGCAGTGTATGCAGCTTCGATATTGCTCAAGTTGGTGTCATGCTCCTGCACGGCATTGACGAAATCCTGCGGATGATGTGTGTCAACAAGAAAGTCCCACTGACTATTGGCCGTATCCGCCGACGTGGCTAAACAACTGGAATGGCTCTGACTGTCACCGGATATCGCGACAAACGGGCCGGCATTAGCGCGAAAGGTAACCACGAGAGCAAGTAATACGCAGACGAGCGAGATGATTGCGGGGGCAAGCGAAAATTGCAACGAATTGTGACAAGACGAAAATAGAGGTGCGACACTGTCAGTTGGTTGATGAGAGTGCGGGGGCACGGTTAACTTGAACGCTAGTCTCGGTGACTGGAATTCACCAATGGTGTCAAAAAGGTGGACAGAATCGGGCAATTGTGTGCGATAATCCGCCGTCGCCCGATTTTCGGGCCAAACGAACTATCAGGATCAATATTGGAGGGGATGGGTATGCTATCCAACAAAAATCGGGTGTCGCTGTTGGGCGGCGCTCTTTGTATATTCGTGGGGGGGGGGGCAGGAACCGCTCTGGCCCAGGGGCAGGAGGCCCAGCAACTTGAAGAAGTGATCGTTACGGGTTCCCGTATTCGGGACGCCAACGTGATCAGTTCTTCCCAGATCACCACGATTCAGGTTGAAGATATTTCCGACCGCGGCATCACCCGCGTCGAAGACTATCTGAACGACCTGCCGCAAATTTCGCCGGGACAGGCGATCACCGCGTCGAACGGTTCTTCCGGCACCGCCACGGTGAATCTCCGCAACATGGGCTGTTCCCGCACGCTGGTGCTGATCAACGGCCAGCGCATGGCGCCGGGTACGACAGGCGGCGGCAACTGCGCCGACCTCAACGCGGTTCCTTCGCTCCTGCTTGAGCGTGTAGAAGTGCTAACCGGCGGCGCGTCTTCGGTATACGGTTCCGACGCGGTGGCTGGCGTTGTCAACTTCATCATCGACGATGAATTCGAAGGCTTCAAGGCGGGCGTAACGCACAGCTTTTACCAGCACACCAACGACAACGGCGAACTCCGCGACTTGGTGCGCTCCTACGACTACGCGCTGGCCGACGAAGACATCACCACCGGCGACACGACCAAACTCGCGATCGCCTTCGGCGGTTCGGCCTTCGACGGCCGCGGCCACATCACGGGCTACATCGAGAAAACCGATACCGCGCCGATTCTGCAAGGCGAGTACGACATTTCCGCCTGCGCGCTTAGCGGCGGCAAGAGCCGTTGCGGCGGTTCCTCGACGATTCCTCCGGGCCGCTGGGCCGATTTCGGCGGTTATGGCCGCGCCGGCTACGTCAATGTCGATCCTTCGGTAACGAGGCTCGACCTCAAGGTGCAAGGCGACGAATTCGTACCCCGCGCCGGACAGACCTTCAACTACAATCCGACCAACTTCTTCCAGCGTCCCGACGATCGGGTGAACGCCGGTTTCTTCGGCAAGTTCGAGATCAACGAGAATGTCGAAGCCTATGCCAGCCTGCGTTCCATGTCTTCGGAAACGAACGCGCAAATCGCCTTCTCGGGCACTTTCGGCAACATTACCCATTTGCCCTGCTACAACGCATTGCTGTCCAAACAGCAATTCGACACCGTTTGCGGCGACTGGACCGGCATGGGCGGCGATCACGCGCCGAACTTCGCCAGCGGAACCGAAGCCCTGGCGTATCTTTCCGGTTTGGAAGTTGCGGTGGGCGCCGGCGACATCATCGGCTACAAGGCGCCGCTGTACTCGCTCAAGCGCAACGTCGAAGGCGGACCGCGGCAAAGCATCCGCAACTACGACAATGTGACGCAAGTGTACGGCTTGCGCGGCGACATCTCCGGCAGTTGGACTTATGACGTGAACTACCAATTGTCCGAAGTCGACTATGTTCAGGAGTATCGCAACGACTTGTCGGTGACCAACATCAACCGCGCGGTGGATGTGGTCAACATCAATGGCGTGCCCACTTGCGTCGCGGCGCTCAATGGCACCGACCCGAATTGCGTACCCTACAATCTGTTCAGCGGCGGACTGCCGGGGGATGGCGGCATTCAGGCCATTCACGACGGTGGCGCGGATTTGCAAAGATACATCGCGCAATCCACCTTTATCCGCGGTTCCGGCCAACAGCGCATTCTGCAAGGCGTGGTCTCCGGCGAAACGCCCATCACGATTCCGGGAGCGCCGGGCCCCGTTTCCGCGGCCTTCGGTTGGGAAACCAAGGAATTGAAGACGGATTACAGCCCCGACGCGGCCGAAATCGCCGGCGACCGTTCCGGTTCCGGCGGCGCGGCGATTCCCCTGTTCGGCGCCTACGATGTGGACGAGTTCTTCATGGAACTCGGCATCCCCGTCATGGACAACCTGAGCCTCGACGCCGGCTACCGCTACGCCGACTACTCGACCGGCCACACTACCGATACTTACAAGTTCGGCGCCTTTTTCCGCGCCAGCGACGACATCGCGGTGCGGGGATCGTTCCAGTCAGCGATTCGGCACGGCAATCTGGCTAACTTGTACACGGCTCAGGGCGACAGCCTGACCGACCTGCCAGACGATCCCTGCGGCCTGAACATGACCGCGACCCAGGCCCAGTGCGCCAACACCGGCCTTTCAGCGGCCAATTACGGCACGGACCTGAAATCGCCGGCGGACCAGTACAACATCCGCTATGGCGGCAATCCGAATGTCGCGCCGGAAGAAGCCGAGTCGATCACTGCGGGAGTCGTGTTGACACCGCAGTTCCTGGACGGGCTGACGCTGACTCTCGACTACTTCGACATCAACCTCGAAGAGGGCATCGGCTCGATTCCGGCGGCCACTTCGCTCGACAAGTGCCTGGAAACCGGTCAAGCCGCGTTTTGCAACAATATCCACCGGCATCCGGGTAGCGGCTCGCTTTGGCTGAGTGGTGGCTACATCAGCACCCAAACCACCAACATCAGCGAAGAGTGGGTTACCGGTATCGACATCATCTTCGACTATGGCTTCGATACGCCGCTGGGCCCGATGGACATCGAAGGCGTCACCACCAATCTGCTCGATTCGAGCTTCATCGAACTGCCGGGCGAGCCGAGCACCGATTGCGCCGGATATTGGGGCCTCTCCTGCGGCAAGAATCCGCAGCCCGAATGGAGCGGCAACTACAAGGCGACCTTGTACACCGAATACGATGTGCGGGTCTCCCTTGCCATGCGTTACCTCGGCGAGACCGAAGATCTGGGCGGCAACGGCATCAATTTCGACGCCGAGACCTACTGGGATCTGACCGCCGAATGGAGCGCCTCCGAGAACTACACCGCGACCGTCGGCGTCAGCAACCTGTTCGAC
This sequence comes from Pseudomonadales bacterium, assembly GCA_963664805.2. Classification (GTDB taxonomy): domain Bacteria; phylum Pseudomonadota; class Gammaproteobacteria; order Pseudomonadales; family Pseudohongiellaceae; genus UBA9145. The sequence goes on from OY761612.1 coordinate 3,227,227, forward strand.
ACCGACCCGCAGGTCAGTTCCGACGCGGGCACTGCGCCCGGCAACGGCAACACTTTCCCGGCGTTCTTCGACGCCCTGGGACGATATGTGTTCATCAACGTGGGCGTGGAGTTCTGAAGACGGCAGTTCTCATTTGAGCATTGCTCGCGCAATATCGAAAAGGCCGGGGCGCAAGCCCCGGCCTTTTTTGTTAATGTCATTCCGCGCGCAGTCGCGGAATCTCGTCGGAGTGGACCAGCATCCAAAAAGATTCTGCGTCTGCGCTTCGCCCCGCTCCGCGCAGAATGACGGATAGAGAATCCCTTGATCGTTCTTGGCATTGAAACCTCTTGCGATGAGACTGGCATCGGGCTGTATTGCAGCGAGCGCGGTCTGCTTGCCGACGGGCTTTACAGTCAGGTGGAAATCCACGCCCGTTACGGCGGCGTGATTCCCGAACTGGCGTCCCGGGACCATGTGCGCAAGACCTTGCCGCTGATTCGCGAGGTGCTCGCCGAGGCCGGCCTTGAGTTGTCCAATATTGACGGCATCGCCTATACCGCCGGTCCGGGCCTGGTCGGCGCCTTGCTCGTCGGCGCTTCGATCGGTCGCGCATTGGCCGAGGGGCTCGATGTGCCGGCCCTGGGCGTACATCACATGGAAGGGCATCTGCTGGCGCCGCTGCTGGAAGGCGGCGGGCTTGAGTTTCCCTTCCTGGCCCTGCTCGTTTCCGGCGGTCACAGCCAACTGGTCCATGCCGAAGGAATCGGCGACTACACGATGCTCGGCGAATCGCTCGACGACGCCGCCGGCGAAGCCTTCGACAAGGTCGCCAAGATGCTCGGCCTGCCTTATCCCGGCGGGCCGCATCTGGCGCGTCTGGCCGAGCGGGGCGACCCGGAGCGGTTCGATTTTCCCCGGCCGATGACCAAACGCCCCGGTCTCGAATTCAGTTTCAGCGGCCTGAAGACCTATGTGCGCACCATGATCGCCGAACAGCGGGAAAGCGCGGGCGAACTGGACGAACAGACCAGGGCGGATATTGCCCGGGCCTTCGAAGAGGCCATGGTCGATACCCTGGCGATCAAGTGCCGGCGCGCCATACGGCAGACCGGGCTGGAATCGCTGGTCATCGCCGGCGGCGTCAGCGCCAACAAACGGCTGCGGCAGGTGCTCGAGGAGCAACTCGGCGCCGATGCCGTGCATTACGCCGCGCCGCGCTATTGCACCGACAATGGCGCCATGATCGCCTATGCCGGCTGCATGCGCCTGCTGGCAGGCGAAAGCGACGGACTGGAAATCCGGGTGCGGCCGCGGTGGCCGCTGGAATCGTTGTCGGCAATCGGAACAGCCCCCACCAAATCCGCTTTGCGGATTTGACTCCCCCAGAGGGGAAGTAGCTTGATGATTTGATGGAAATGGGTATGGATGTTGTTTACATCAGGGAACTCGAAGTCGAAACCGTCATCGGCATTTACGACTGGGAGCGCGAATGCGGGCAGATCGTGAGCATCGATCTCGATCTCGGCTTCGACATCCGCGCGGCGGCGCGATCCGACAACATCGCCGACGCGCTCGACTACAAGGCGATTTCACACCGGGTCAGGGAGTTCGTCGCCGCCTCGAATTTCCAGCTCATCGAAGCGCTTGCCGAGGCCGTCGCCGGAATCGTGCTTGCCGAGTTCCCGGTTGCCTGGTTGCGATTGCGGGTTGGCAAACCCGGCGCGGTGACCGGCTCCAGGGACACCGGCGTCATCATCGAAAGGCGCAAGCCGGACGGCGCAGCGGAAGATTGAGCCGTGGCGTTGCTGGTTCTCTGCATCGGCAGCAACGAGAATGCCGCCGCCAACATCCGCCGGGCGCTAACCGAACTGGAACGAAGATACGGTCCGCTGCGCTGTTCGAATGTCTACCGCAGCGCCGCAAAGGGTTTCGACGGGGCCGATTTTCTCAACCTGGCGGCGCTCGCCGAAACGAACGAAGCCGTGCCCGATGCGGTTTCCTGGCTCAAACAACTTGAACTGCGCCTGGGCCGTGTTCCCGCCAGGCCGAGTTTTTCCTCGCGTCCCATCGACATTGACGTCTTCGTTCCCGGCGCGGCGGATGGCGCTCACGGCTCACTGACGGTCTCCCACCGGGAAGTGCTCGACAGCGCCTTCATCCTGTGCCCCCTGGCGGAACTGCTGCCCGATCACAAGCTGGCGCCCGACGGCCCCGATCTCGTTGAACTCTGGACGCGCTTCGACAAATCCCGCCACCCTCTCACCAGGGTCGATCTCGACTAGCCGGGATTCAGGAACCTGCCGCCATCGATTCTGACGGTCTGTCCGGTCATGTAGCTTGCTTCGACGGCCAGGAACCAGCATAGCTCGGCAATCTGATCCGCGTCGCCCCGTGTCTGCATGGGAATCGGTCGCATGATCTTCTGCCGCGCTTCGGCGACTTCCGGGTCGGAGTCGTCAGCGAGGTGTTCCGGCCAGAGAATGGATCCCGGGGCGATGGTGTTTACGCGCACCGAAGGCGCCAGTTCGAGCGTCAGCGACCGGGTCATCGCGTGCAGTCCGGCCTTGGCGATCGTATAAACCGAATAGCCGCGCCGCGCGCGGTTCGCGAAGATGTCGCCGATATTGACGACGGCGCCGCCGCGCGAACGCAATTCCTCGCCCAGGGCCTGACTGAGAAAGAAATGCCCTCGCAGATTGCTCCCAAGCAAGTCGTCCCATTGTTCGGCGCTCACTGCACCGAAACTTGCCGGGTAATAACCCGAAGCGTTGCTGACGAGCACATCGACGCGCCGAAATTGCGCAAGCGCCTCCCGCGCGAGTCGTTCGCCGCCATCAGTAGACGCCAGATCCGCGACCAGCACAGCCGCCGACGACCCCCGGCGCGCATTGAACTCAGCCGCCAGCGCTCCAGCTTCATCGGTCGAGTTCCGGCAATGCAGCAAAACGCGGTAAGAACGATCATGAAACTTGCGCGCGATTGCCGCCCCGATGCGCCGAGCACTCCCGGTAACAAGCACCACCGGCGCGTTGCCAGAATCAGAACTCAATTTTTGCCCTCAGGAGATTCTGCGACTCCGCTTCGCTCTGCGCAGAATGACGAAGTAGGGGCGCTTCGCTCCGCGCAGAATGACGAATTGTCGGTTCCGCACAATGTAAGTCGCCGTCGGGTGGCAGGGGGTTCAGCGGGCGTGCGAGGCATGGGTTAGGCCCGGTCGGCGCAGCCGACAAGAAGCAACGCTTCTTGAGGGCCGAACGGCTCGACAGGATGTCGCGACCGGGGGTAGTCGAAGTCACCAAAGTCTCGCCAAGGAAGGCATGCAGTACCCATCAGAATTCCACCACAAATAACGTGTTTACGGCGTCCGCCGAACTCCCCGCCACCCGACGGCGACGGATCGACGCCACATACTGTTCACAGTCCCCCCGACGAGATTCCGCGACTTCGCGCGGAATGACAGGGTATTGAATGTTCTCACAATGCGGCTTGCGCTTCGCGGATTGCCTTGATGCGGTGGCTGGCGACGAGTTCGCCGGCGTCCGCCTCCGGCTTGTCCCGCAGCAACCCGCCGGCATCGACCGAATTTACCGCCGCCAGCATTCGCTCCAGGTATTCGTTCTGGGGATATTCGCAGTCCTCGAATCCCGTGCGGCCGCGGGCGTCGGCCAGACAGGCCGTCAGGAAGCGTTCGAACCGATGCGGGCGCCGAATCGCATCGAGGCCCGTCAGGAGTCGCAAAACGGTCGCGGGCCGCAAGCTGAGCACGCGGTGTTGCAAGGTGTGATACTTGCAGACGGCCTCCGCGGTTTCCGCATATTCCCTGGGTACGCCCAGCCGCCGCGTAACTTCCCTGACCAGCGGCACGCCGAGTTCTTCGTGGCCGTGATGGCTTGGCCATTTGGCGCGGTCGGTGACGCCCTTGCCGACATCGTGCATGAGCACCGCGTAACGCGTAACGGGATCCTCCGTGAGCCGCGCCGCCGCACGCACGCACATCAGCGTATGGACGCCGGTGTCGATTTCCGGATGATATTTCGTCGGCTGCGGCACCCCGAACAGGCGGTTCACTTCGGGAAGAATCACCTGCAGCGCGCAACATTCGCGCAATACGCGAAAAAACGCCTCCGGCGACTGACTGGCCAGCGCCGCCTCGATCTCCCGCCAGACGCGCTCCCTGGTCAATTCGGCGAGTTCGCCTCGCCCGACCATCTCCCGCATGAACTGCATCGTTTCCGGCGCCACGCCGAAACCGAGATGTTTAAAGCGCGCGGCGAAACGGGCGACCCGCAACACCCGCAGCGGGTCTTCTCGAAACGCTGGCGAGACGTGACGCAGCACCCGGTTCTCCAGGTCATCGCGGCCTCCGTAGGGATCGATCAGTTCGCCTTCAACGGTTTCGGCCATGGCGTTGACGGTGAGATCGCGCCGCGCAAGATCTTCCGTCAAGCTCACTTCGGCCCCGGTATCGAAAGCGAAACCGGTATGTCCCGGCGCGGTCTTGCGTTCCCGTCGCGCGAGCGCGTATTCCTCCCCGCTTTCGGGATGCAGATAAACCGGAAAATCCTTGCCGACCTGGCGGTAGCCGAGTTTTTCGAGATCGGCGCCGCTGCCGCCGACGACTACCCAGTCCCGATCCCTGACCGGAAGACCGAGCAGCCTGTCGCGTACGGCGCCGCCTACTGTGTAGATTTTCATAAAACACATTATAGGGGTTAATGTCGAATGGTTGTCGGGAAGATGATCGGTCCAGATTCGGGCTGGGCATGCCCAGCCCCTGCAATGTCTTGCAGATGTGTCGTACGGAATTGCAGATTGCCCATAGCGGCGAGGCATGCCTCGCCCGCACCAACGCTCAGCCCGGCACCGAGAACCGGATGCCGTCTTCCAGCCGCATGGCGGTGAGGGTTCCGCCCCAGACGCAACCGGTGTCGAGAGCGTGAATGCGCTCGTGACCGCTTACGCCTTCGATCGCGGCCCAGTGCCCAAAAACGATGTCCGTCTCGGCGCTGACCCGCTGCCAGCGGAACCAGGGCTCGTAGCCGGGGGGCGCGGTGTCGATGCCCTCCTTCAGATCGAGCCGCAAACGGCCTTCGCTGTCGCAGAAGCGGATTCTGGTCAGGTAATTGGTGATCGTGCGCAAGCGGCGCTGTTTGGCGAGACCGTCATCCCAGAGGCTTGGTTCGTCTCCATACATATGGTTCAAGTATTTTCGCGGCTTCTCGCGCAAGGCGGTTTCGACCTCGGCGGCCAATTCCAGCGTCTTGCCGACCGACCAGCCGGGCGCGATTCCGGCGTGCACCATCAGAAAGGGGCGCGGGCCGGTCTCGGTTTCGATGGTCTCGAAATGCGCAAGGGGCTTCAGCCGCAGCCAATCGGCGAGTTTGTCGCAGTCCTTCGCGGCGAGCAATTCGCGCAGGCGGTCCTTGCGCCGCATCGGCGTACAGCCCTCGTGGACGGCGAGAAAGTGCAGATCGTGATTGCCGAGCACGACGACCAGCGAATCGTCGATTTCCCGCAGCAGCCGCAAGGCGTCGAGCGATTTCGGGCCGCGGTTGACCAGATCGCCCACGCACCAGAGCCGGTCCATTCCGGGCGTGAAGCCGATTTTCTTCAGCAGTTTCTTCAGCGGCTTGTAGCAGCCTTGAACATCCCCGACGGCGTATGTGCTCATGTTCCCGGCTTAGTGAATCGTTCGCGGCGGCGCGAGCAGGAACATCGGGACCGGCGCGTCGAAACTCTCGCCCGCGCCTGTCACCATGCGGTAGCTGCCATGCATGGTTCCCGTTTCGGTCTCGATGATCGCGCCGCTGCTGTACTGGAATGTTTCTCCGGGGTCGATCACGGGCTGCAAGCCGACCACTCCCGGCCCCTCGACTTCCTCGACTTCGTCGTTGGCATTGGTGATGTACCAGTGGCGCGACAGCAATTGCACCGGTTCCGGCCCGTTGTTGGTGATCTGTATGGTATAGGCGAAAGCGAAACGGTCGGCCGCGGGATCGGACTGGTTTTCGAGAAACACCGCCACCGGATGGATCTCGATATGTTCGCCCGGATTCGTCATTTTTGTCCTTTGCCCGAAATGGCGTCGCTGATTCGCACATAGTCTGCCAGACCGAGTTGCTCGGGTCTCGCGCCCAGGTCGATGGGGAGTCGTCCGAGCACTTCCGCCGCCGCCAGGGACTTCAGGCCGTTGCGCAAGGTCTTGCGGCGCTGGCCGAAAGCCGTTCGCACGACCGCGGCGAAAACCTTCTCGTCGGCGGCCCGCAAGGGCCGCGGATGGTGCGGTCGCAACCGCACCACGGCGGAGTGCACCTTGGGTTTCGGACGGAAAGCTTCCGGCGGCACGTGAAACTGCCGCTCGACCTCGCAATGGTACGCCAGCATGACACTCAATCTGCCATAGTTCCGGCTCCCAGGGGACGCGGTCATGCGCTCCACGACTTCCCGTTGCAACATGAAGGTCATGTCGTTGATCCAGTGCGACAGCTTGAGCAGGTGAAACAATACCGGAGTTGAGATGTTGTAGGGCAGATTGCCGATGATCCGCAATCCACCGGGATTTCCGCCCAACTCGGCAAGGTCGAATTTGAGGATGTCCCGGCAATGCACTTGCACATGCTCCTTTCCCGCGAGGCGCGATTCGAGCCGCCGCGCCAGATCGCGGTCGAGTTCGACACAATCGAGGCGGCCCGCGGCCTCCGCGAGTGGCAGGGTCAGCGCTCCATCGCCGGGACCGATTTCCACGCAATGGTCGCCGGACTCGGGCGCGATGGCGGCAAGGATGCGGCCGATATAGTCGGGGTCGCGCAGGAAGTTCTGACCGAAGCGCTTGCGCGGTCGATGCATGCGAGCCGCGGCGGTCACATCCGTTCGCCCGCGCGCAGCATTTCTAGCGCCACTTCGACGGCGTAGCGCAGGCTGCCGGCGTCGGCCTTGCCGCCGCCCGCCAGGTCGAGCCCCGTGCCGTGATCGACCGAAGTGCGGATGATGGGCAGGCCGAGCGAGATGTTGACCGCATTGCCGAAACCCTTGAACTTGAGCACCGGCAGGCCCTGGTCGTGATACATGCTGAGCACCGCATCGGCGTCGTCGAGCCGGCGCGGCGTGAAGAGAGTGTCAGCCGGCAAGGGGCCAACCAGATCCATGCCGAGGGCGCGCAATTCGGCAAGCGCGGGTTCGATGATTTCGATTTCCTCCCGGCCGAGTTCACCGGACTCGCCGGCGTGGGGATTGAGGCCGCAAACGAGGATGCGGGGCCGTTCGATTCCGAAGCGGCCGCGCAAGTCCCGGTCCAATATCCCGAGCACTTCGATCAGCCGTTCGCGGGTGATCGCGGCCGGCACTTCCTTCAAGGATAGATGGGTCGTGGCAAGAGCCACCCGCAGGCCCGGCGTCGCAAGCATCATGACGCCGGTTCCGCGGCCGCATAGTTCGGCGAGGAATTCGGTATGGCCGGAAAACGGATAGCCGGCGCGATTGATGACCGCCTTGTGAACGGGGCCGGTCACGAGGGCGTCGGCGTGGCCATCCAACACATGCCGGACGGCGGTGCGCAAGCATTCGAGCACGTAGGCCGAGTTGGCGGGATTCAATTCGCCCGCGCGCGCCGGCGCCGCCAGCTTTACCCGCGCTATTCGCAATTCGCCGGAGGCGCAGGGACGCGGGTTCGCGCCGGGCGAGTCAAGCCGCAACGGCAAACCCAGCGACGCCGCGCGTTGCTCAAGCAATCCGGGGTCGCAGAAAGCGATCAGTTCGGCGCCGGCGGGGGGACTCTGGGCAAGTTGCGCGCAAAGGTCCGGTCCAATGCCGGCCGGTTCGCCGGGAGTCAGCGCGAGCCTGGAAAGAGGGCCCGGTTTCTCACTCGACGTATTCAACGAAAGCTTCTTCGCGAATCTCGATCAGCCAATTTTGCAATTCAAGATCGAACTTGCGGTTGCGCAACACGTTTTCCGCTTCGGCCCTGGTGAATTCCTGGCTCAGATCGGTCTGCCGCCGGCCGAGCACTTCGATGATGTGCCAGCCGGTGTCCGTGCGCACGGGTTCGCTCAGCTCGCCGACTTCCATTTCGTTCACCACGGCTTCCCACTCGATCGGCATGCCGCCTTCGTTGATCCAGTCGAGATCGCCGCCGGCCACCACCGAGGCCGCGTCGTCGGAGTTCTGCCGGGCGATGGGTGCGAAATCCTCACCGTCCAGGATCCGCTGCCGCAGGCGCCTGATCTCGGCCAGCGACTGCTCGTCGTTGCGTATTTCGTTGGGGCTCAACATGATGTGGCGCAGATGCGTCTGCTGCACTAACTGGGAAGTGCCGCCGCGCTGATCGGCCAACTGGATGATATGGAGTCCGTTGGGCGCCTCGAACGGCCCCTCGATTTGGCCGACGCCCATCTCCTCGACCGCGGCGTTGAACAGCGCCGGTATCTGATCGAGCTTGCGCCAGCCGAAATCGGTGGCGGTGACCTCGAACGGACCGCCTTGCATGACCTCCGCGCGCACCGCGCCGAAATCCTCGCCGGCTTCGAGGCGCGCGAGCAGTTCCCCCGCGTATCGCATTTTGCGCTGCCGCGATTCGCCGGCTTCCTCGGCGCCGAAAGGCACCGCCATGTGATTGAGGAAATAGTCCGCCTGCATCAGTTCCTGCCCCATTTCGGAATTGATGAAGTTCTCGATTTCCTGGTCGGTGATGCGGATGCGCTGATTGACCAGGCCGCGCTGCAATTCCTGCAAGGTCAATTGCTTCCGCACCTGTTCCCGGGTCTGCAGGTAGACGCCGGCCTGTTCCAGGGTGGTGACGTATTGTTCGAAACTCATGTTGCCGCTTTCGGCCATCGATCCGAGCACGCGGTTGATGGTGTCGTCGTCGAAGCGGATATTGATGCGTTCGGCGAACTGCAATTGCAGATTTTCGAGCACCAGGGCTTCGAGCACGTCGTCGTAGATTTCTTCCAGGTCGGGCTCGGGCTGGCCGCTGCGCCGGGCGTTGGTGATGATGTCCGCGAGCCGGGCGTCGACTTCGCTTTGCAGCACCACGCCCGTATCGACGATGGCCACGATGCGGTCGAGCGTCTGGCGCTCCTGGGCGAAAACGGTCTGCGCGGCCGGCGGCAGCAAAGCGAGCGGCCAGGCAACCAAAACCGCGAGCAAAACCGCGGGAGCCGGCAGCGGGCCGGCTGGCAAGTACTTATTCATAATCCGGGTCTCTGAATCCCTGTATTCCGTCACTCAGCAAATCGCTCAAACCGCCGCCGGCGAGATTGCCGATGCCATGCAAGCTGAATTGCACGAAAACGCCGCGGTTGGAAGGGACATTAGGGACAAACAATTCATATTCGTCAAGCCATTGCCGCGCGATCACGCGGATCGTGGCGCAACAATTGCGATATTCGACCCCGGCAAAGGCCTCCAGGTTCCGCGAATTGGCGTGATCGTAATTCCAGCGCGCCAGCAGTTTCCAGTTTGGCGACAGCGGCCAGGCGCCGGATATGTCGGTCTGGTCGATGTTCGGGTCGATGCCGGCGCGAAGCATGAACGGCGTGGCCTGAAACAGTGAGCGGTGGCGCCAGGAAAAATTGAACATCCGCTCGCTGTCGCGTTGATAACGCAACTGCAGGCTGCCTTCGTCGACTTCGCGATGGTGCTCGTTCCATTGCGCGTCGGCGCGCAAGCGCCAGTTTTGCCGGAAACGGTATTCCACCTCCCCGACCAGGGCCGAAGTGTCGCTGACCGGCGAATACAAGGGCTGCCATTGACGCAGCGGGTCGGCGAGGCTGACGAGGCGGTCGCGGAAGTAACGAATCTGGCCGAGGCTGAAGCGGGCGCGCTCGCGGCCGGCATTATCCAGCAGGCGGCTGGTTACGGCGATGCCGAGCCGGTCGGCGTCGGCGAAGCGGTCGCCGCCGCTGAAGCGGCGTTCGCGAAACAGTTGCGGGAAGCCGAAATTCAACTCGGATGTGTCAAACAGCGGCAAGCCGCTTTGATCGCGATATTGCCGGAACAGGTAGTACAGGCGCGGCTCGAGGGTTTGCGTTCCGTTTTGCCCGCCATTCTCCTTGTGGCGGGGGCGTTCGAAGATCAGGCCGCCGTCGATGCTGTAGCCCGCCATGTCCAGGCTCGGATCCGCGGGGCTGCCGAGCGCCTGCCGGTCGAGTTCATACCTCATGTGCTCGTAGCTGGCGGCGGCGCGCAGAAACGAGCCGGGGGTTTCCAGCACCCAGTCCAGCCGCGGTGACAGGTTGACGCGGCTGCCCGTGGTCAGGGCGCCGTTGTCGATGCTCCGTCTTGAAATCAGGCTTTCGTCGAGTTTGCGGTCGAAATGGGCCGCCTGGCCCGCCAGACTGAAACGCAGGTTCGCCCCGAGATCGATGCCGGTGCGGAAACGGAAGTGCGGCAGGCGGTCATAGGGTTTGGCGATATTCAGTGCATCGATCAGCGGATCGATGATCTGGATGCGTTGCACGTCGAGGTCGGCCTGCAGGGCTTCCGACCCATAACTCAGCCGCGCTTGCCGGTTCAGGTGGTTGCGCGTGGCGACGTTGAGCCCGCCGCCGGCGAGATCGATGAACCAGTCGCGGTCGCTGACCGCGGTGAAGTCCACCATGGTGCGCCAGTTGTCGCCGAGCAGGCCGTTGTGCTGAAAGCCGGCGTACCAGCGATTTTCCGTGGGCGGCGATGCGGATCCGGGAATGGCGGCGAGCGCCGGGTCGAACAGCCTGTCATCGCCGAGCCAGGAAAGGTTTGCGGTATTCATCGACCGTGCGGCGAGATAGCGGAATTCAGCGCCGAGCATGACGCCGCGGTCGCTGATCAGGCGCGGCATGACGGTGGCGTCGTAATGGGGCGCCAAGTTGAAGTAGTACGGCAGTTCGAAATCGAATCCGCCGCTGCGGGTCGAGCCGGTGCTCGGCGGCAGGAAACCGGAAACACGCTGATCGCCGAGCGGGAAACTCAATTCGAAGGGATAGCGGAATATGGTGGTATCGCCCAGTCGCAGGCGCAAATTCCGGGCCGTGCCGCGGCCTTGCGCCGGGTCGAGCGTCATGGCGTCGGCGGCGATGGTCCAGAACGGGTCGATCGGTTCGCAGCGGCTGAATTCGCCGTTGTCCAGGCTTACGCGGCCTGATTCGCTGTCGTAGACGATGTCGGCCGCGCTGCCGTGGATGCCGGTTTCGTGCAGAACGTAGCGGGCCGTCCGCACTCGGCTCAGATCGCTTTCGTTGTCGATGAGAGCCGAACTTCCGCGCAGGAGGACGCCGGGTTCGCGGAATTCAACATCGCCTTCGAGTTCGAAAGTGCCGGCGGCATTGTCGATAACGGTTTCACCGTCGTTGGCGATCGTGCGCGCGCCTTGTTCCACGGTGACTGCACCACTTATGCTTATGGTGTCGGGGCCGGTCTGGGTGAATCCTTCGGTCGCGGTAAACCTTGTCGGTGCGTTGTTGAGGTCCGGGTCGGGGCCGCCGGACTGGGTTCTGCTACTATCGACGAATGCGCCGCAGCAGGCCGGTGCGAGTCCGGCGCGCCGTTCCTCGGACAGGGTTTCCGCCGGCACCCAGTCGAGGCGTTCGATTTCCGTCTGCGTGATCGATTGCCGTTCGGCGGCGCCCGCATGCAAGCTGCAGGCGAGCGATGCGATGGCGGGCAGTATCCTGATCCCGAATTCAACAGCTTGCATGAGAAGTCGATATTCCTGACATCGAAGCCCGGCGCGAAGGTTCAAAGGCAGCATAATGGAACGAAGTCCGAGTGCAAGACAAGAAGCGGCCGCGGTTGGAAAGCGCCCGCGGCCGAACCAAACAAGCGCGGCGGCTGAGCGAGACGACCGCCGCGCGGGCCTGACAGCCTGGACCCGGGCCCGGCTGCGGAAAATGCTGCCGGACGCCCCGGCGCTTGACGAGCTGGAAATCGTCAGTGGCGACGCGAGCCACCGGCGTTACTTTCGCGCCCGCCCCGCGGCTGCAACAACCTACATCGCGGTAGACGCCCCGCCGCAATTGGAAGACAGCCGCCCCTTCGTCGAGGTCGCCCGATTGCTGCGCGCCGCCTCGCTGCGCGCGCCGGAACCGCATGCCGCGGATCTTGAGCAAGGCTACATGCTGCTTGAAGATTTCGGCGATCAACTCTATCTCCCCAGTTTGCTGCGGGCGCGGGAAAGCGGCGATTTCGAGACCGCCGACCGGCTCTACCGCGGTGCCATCGACAGCTTGCTCGATATGCAGCAGCACGTGGACCCGCGCAAACTTCCCGCATACGACAAGACGGAACTTGAGCGGGAAATGTCACTGTTTCCAGACTGGTTCTGCCGGCGCTGGCTGCAAGTCGAGCCCAACGCGGAACAAATGGAGATTATCGACGGCTGCTTCGATTTTCTTTGCGGGGCGGCGCTCGCCCAAACCCGGGTCGCGGTGCACCGCGACTACCATTCTCGCAATCTGATGTTGCCGCCGACCGGCGCGGATCGTCCGGGAATTCTCGATTTTCAGGACGCGGTCCATGGCGCTTGCAGTTACGACCTCGTTTCCCTCTTGCGCGACTGCTACATCAAATGGGACCGGCGCCGGCTCGAAGATTGGATCGGCCATTACCTGGAGGGGGCGCGGTCCCGGGGCATAGTCTCCGGGGTTTCCGACGCGCAATTCCGGCGCGATTTCGACTTGATGGGGCTGCAGCGGCATCTGAAGGTGCTGGGCATCTTCTGTCGGCTCGCGATACGCGATCACAAACCCGGTTTTCTGGCCGATATTCCTCTGGTGATGGAATATTTCGCCGAGGTCGCCGGGGAACATCGGGAAATGGCGCCGATATTGTCCTGGTTCCACCGGGAGCTTGAGCCGCGCGCCCGCGACAAGTTGCAGCCGGTGAACTGATGCAGGCGATTCTGCTCGCGGCCGGGCGCGGCGTTCGCATGCGGCCCGTCACCGACACAACCCCCAAGCCGCTGCTGAAAGTCGGCGAGCATAGCTTGATCGAACATCAACTCATGCGTCTGGCCGGGGCCGGCATCGAGCGTGTCGCGGTCAATCTGTTCCATCTCGGCGGCATGATTCGCGAAACCCTCGGCGACGGTTCGCGCTTCGGGCTGGAAATCGCTTATTCGCCCGAGGCGGTATTGCTCGATACTGGCGGCGGCATCATTCAGGCCATGTCCCTGATCGAAGGCGAATCGTTCATCGTCGCCAATTCCGACGTCTGGACCGGGTTCGATTATTCCGCGCTGCGCCCCGTGGACGGCGGGAAAACCCAAGCGCATCTGGTGCTCGTGCCTAATCCGCCGGCCAGACTGAACGGCGATTTCTTTCTCGACGGCGAAGGCCGCGTTCACGACCGCATCGATGCCCCGGCGGCTCGATACACTTTCGCCGGCATCAGCGTCATGCATCGCAACCTGTTCGCCGGACTGAAGCCCGAGCCGCTGTCCGTCGTGCCCCTGTTGCGCGCGGCCATGGGGCGCGGCCAGGTCGGCGGGGAGTTGCATCGGGGCGAGTGGATGGACATCGGCACGCCCGAACGCCTGCGGGAACTCAACGCGCGGCAGTAATCCCGGCAAACGCGCTCTCACCAAAACCACTGCGCGGTTTTGACTCTCCCAGAGCGAGAGTGGTTCTCCCCGACATCCCGCGCGGGCGTTGAACACCCAAATCTCATGGATGTCTCCTGGCGCGGCGCTTCCGACATCCCGCACGGGTGTTGAACACCCCCTTTGGGGAGTCGAATCCGCCCAATGCTTGGTGCGGGCGATACCGCCGCCGGGCACCGTTGGACACTCCCCCCTTTAGGGGGAGTCGAATCCGCGGCGCGGATTCGGTGGGGGTTGGCGCCGTTCGGACGGTTGCCGAAACGAGAGTTGCCGCCGTGCTAAACTCCCCGCACACTCCGGGCCACATTCCAGGACGAACCCAGGATGAACGACTACCTCATAGCGCCTTCGATCCTTTCCGCCGATTTCGCGCGGCTCGGTGATGAAGTCGAAGCCGTGCTCGACGCGGGCGCGGACGTCATCCATTTCGATGTGATGGACAACCATTACGTCCCCAATCTGACGATCGGCCCGATGATCTGCGCGGCCCTGCGCAAGCATGGCGTTGCCGCTCCCATCGACGTGCATCTGATGGTCACTCCCGTCGACCGGCTCATCGCCGATTTCGCCGAAGCGGGCGCGAGCTATATCAGTTTTCATCCCGAAGCCAGCCATCACGTCGACCGCAGCCTGCAACTGATTCGCGATCACGGCTGCAAGTCCGGGCTGGTTTTCAATCCCGGCTCGCCGCTCAATTGCCTCGATTATCTGCTCGACAAGATCGATCTGGTGTTGTTGATGTCGGTGAATCCGGGTTTCGGCGGCCAGAAGTTCATTCCTTCCACGCTCGATAAATTGCGTCGGGCGCGCTCGATCATCGGCGCGGCGGAAAATCCGATCCGGCTCGAAGTCGATGGCGGTGTCGGCGTCGACAACATCCGCGCCATCGCCGAGGCCGGGGCCGACATGTTCGTGGCAGGTTCGGCCATCTTCAACAGCGAAGACTATCGCGCCACCATCGGCGCCATGCGCGCCCAGCTCGAACAGGCCCGGCTCCCGGCCAGATGATTCCGCTCAAGCGACGGAGAAACTGATGGACGAGCAGCGTTTTCGGCAGCTTGCGGAACAGGGCTGCAACCGGATTCCGGTCGCGCGCAAGGTGCTGGCCGATCTCGAAACGCCGCTCAGCGCCTACCTGAAACTCGCCGACGGCCCTTACAGCTTTTTCTTCGAATCGGTCGAGGGAGGAGAGCAGTGGGGCCGTTACTCGATCATCGGCCTGCCTTGCCGGACCCTGTTGCGGGTAACCGGAAGCCGGCTCACCGTCGAAACCGACGGCGCAGTCGTCGAGCGACGCGAACTGGCCGACCCGTTTCCCTTCATCGCCGAATTCCAGGCGCGCTTCCGCGCCCCCAACGCGTCTGGCGATCAGCGATTCAACGGCGGTCTCGTGGGCTATTTCGCCTACGATACCGTGCGCTATGCGGAAACGCGGATCGGCCCGTCAAAAGGACGCGACGACATCGGCACGCCGGACATCCTGCTCATGGTGGCCGACGAGATCGTCATTTTCGACAACCTCATGGGGACCGCATCCCTGGTGGTCAACGCCGACCCCGCGCAAGCCGATAGTTTCGCCGCCGCGCGCAAGCGGCTCGATGAACTGGAACGGCGGCTCGGCGGCAAGTTGGAATTGCCGCCGAACGGAGCGGGAACCATCGAAGACCACGATTACCATCAGCATTTTCCGGAAGCCGACTTCAAGCGCGCGGTGGAGCGGATCAAGGACTACATCGTTGCCGGCGATTGCATGCAGGTGGTGCTTTCGCAGCGCATGTCGGGGGATTTCGATGGCGAACCGCTGCATCTGTATCGCGCCTTGCGCCATCTGAATCCTTCGCCCTACATGGTTTTCTTCAATCTCGAAGACCACCATGTGGTGAGCGCCTCGCCCGAGATACTCGCGCGGGTGGAAAACGGCAAGATCACCGTACACCCGCTCGCCGGTACGCGCCGCCGCGGCGCAACCGAGGAAGAGGACCTCGCTCTCGAGCGGGAACTGCTCGCCGACGAGAAGGAACTCGCCGAGCACCTCATGCTGATCGACCTGAGCCGGAACGACTCGGGGCGGGTGTCGAAGATCGGCTCGGTGCGCGTGCCGCGCAAGATGTTCGTGGAGCGCTACTCCCACGTCATGCACATCGCATCCACCGTCGAAAGCGAAATCCTGCCCGACCGCAGCGCGCTCGACGTATTGCGCGCGACCTTGCCCGTGGGCACCTTGAGCGGGGCGCCCAAAATCCGCGCGATGGAAATCATCGACGAACTCGAACCGGACCGGCGCGGCATCTATGGCGGCGCCATGGGCTACATCGGCTGGAACGACAACATGGACATGGCCATCGCGATCCGCACCGCGGTCATCACCGGAGGCAAGATCTACGTCCAGGCCGGCGCCGGCATCGTCGCCGATTCCCAGCCAGACATGGAATGGGAGGAAACGCGCAACAAGGCCAAGGCCATCATGCGCGCGGTCCAGTTGAACGCTGCCTCCCTGCGAATCGACGACTGAGATAAACGGCCTCGAGCCGTCGCCATCTGGTGGGCGGCATGTAGCGGACGCCGTAAATACATCCTTGTAGGCTCCTGGTTCGGCATCCTGCCTCGCACGCCCGCTACACTCCGCCCACCAGACGGCGACTCACGCAGTGCGGGTCTCGTTGTGGGACTCCAATTATGTGGAATACCGAAGCGCTTGCCATGCGGCCAAGGCGCGCGCACGGGAATCGCGCAAATCGACGATGGGGCGGGGATAGTCTTCGTCGAGTCTCACTCTGGCCACGCGTAAAACTGCTTCTCCAGCCTCCCAGGGGGCGTGGATGTGCTTGTCGGGCAGGCGGCGCAATTCGGGCAGCCAGCGCCGCAGATACTCTCCGTTCGGATCGAACTTGCGCGATTGCAATACCGGATTGAAGATGCGGAAATAAGGCGCGGCGTCGGCCCCGCAGCCTGCTACCCATTGCCAGCCGAAACTGTTGTTCGCAAGGTCTGCGTCGACCAGGCAGTCCCAGAACCATTCCGCGCCATGCCGCCAATGAATGAGCAGATTCTTGGTGAGAAACGACGCGGTCACCATGCGCGCGCGATTGTGCATCGTGCCCGTTTCCCATAATTCCCGCATGCCCGCGTCCACCAGCGGCACGCCGGTGAGGCCCTGTTGCCAACGGCGCAGCGATTCGGGTTCATCGCGCCAGGGGAACCGATCAAACTCGCTTTTCCAGTTGGTATCGACGAAGTCCGGGTAGTGATGCAGCAAATGGCAGGCGAACTCGCGCCAGCACAGTTGGCGGATGAATGAGTTGCCTCCGTCGCCGGCTTCCGCGGAATGGGTGTCCCACCAGACCTGGCGCGGACTGATCTCGCCGAAATGCAGATGCGGGGATAGCGATGAGATTGCCTGATCCGCGGGAAAATCGCGCTTGACGTGATAGCCCTCGACGCCGCCTCTGAGGAAGTTCCCCAATTGCCCCTGCGCGCCCGCTTCGCCCGGCGTCCAGCGTTCCGCCAGGCCGGTGTCCCAGGGAATCCGGGGCTTGAGTTCGAGCCGGTCTATGCGATCCGCGGGCTGGGAGCATTCCGCCAGGGCCAGGTCATCCGGTTCGGCAGCCGGTTCGTCCGGCCAGGTGGCGCTGAGCCGATTGTGGTAGAAAGGCGTGAACACACTGTAGGGCGTGCCATCTGCCTTAACGCAATCCCAGGGCTCCCAAAGCAGCGAACCATTGCGGACTTCGATCTCGACGCCTGCTCTGCGCAGGGACTTTTCGATTTCCTCGTCCCGCTTCCTGCGCCATAGCTCGTAACATCGGTTCCAGACTACTTTGCGAACCGGCAGGGAAGCGCACAGCCCGGCCAATTCCTGTTCCGCATCGCCCTGCAGAATCCACAGCTTGCCGCCGAGCGATTCATCGAGCCGCTTGAGCGAATGATGCAGCCACCACCGCGATGCCCCGCCCGTCTTCCACGCGCCGGCGTTCCCGTCATCGAGCACATACACCGGCAACACCGTCCCGCCGGCCGCGGCCGCGCGCAACGCCGGATTGTCCCGCAGCCGCAAATCCTGCCGGAACCACATGACGGTCAAATCGGAAGCCACCGGATTCACCCCAGACACTATTGATTTACCTTGCTTCCGGAAATAATCCCGGCAGCCAGCGGCCGGCGAGTCTGGCGGGGAAGGCGATTCGCAAAGGGGCCCGCGAGCTTTCGGAGCTTATGATTCCGGCTTCGATCAGAGCCGATACGATGCGCCGGGCCTGTCGGTCGCCGGTTCCGACCAGCGCGGGCACGTCGCCGCGAGGCAATTCTCCGCGGAATAGTACGGCTTCGAGAATGGCGCCGGATTTCGGTTGCAGCCGGTCTGCCCGGGTTTCTTCTTCCGTCCAGATCAGGATGCGGTCGCGCAGCCTCTCAGGCTGTACAAGCGCAATCATGAATTGAACCTGATCGATGCAGGTTTCAAGAAAGAAGCGGGTGAAGTCGATCAGGGCCTGTTCGCTCAAATGGCCGCGCCCATCCGTATCGCCGCGGCGCTCTGAGTCGCAGGCTTGCAGATGAGACTTGTATTCATCTACCCGCCGCGCAAGTCCCCTGGAGATGGACCAGATGCCGCTGGTGTCCAGGGCTTCAAGCAGTGATGCATGGGACATCAGGCGAGCGACTCTGCCATTGCCGTCGAGAAAAGGATGAATCCAGACCAGCCGGTGGTGGGCCGCGGCGGCAGATAAAATCGTTTCGGCCTTGCCAAGACCGCCATAGGCCTTTTCGAATCGGGACAGGAAGCGCGGAATCGCGTCCGGGCTTATCGC
The DNA here is from genome assembly GCA_963664805.2 of Pseudomonadales bacterium. Taxonomy (GTDB): domain Bacteria; phylum Pseudomonadota; class Gammaproteobacteria; order Pseudomonadales; family Pseudohongiellaceae; genus UBA9145. Next base: position 3,245,587 of record OY761612.1, read on the forward strand.
GACGTGTCGGCCGACTTCTACATCCCGGGTACGCAGCTTGCCGGGCTCCATGTGAATTTGCCCGTCCGATTCTGGATCTTCCATCCAAAGCAATGAGTCCGGCAGTAGTTCTCCGAATCGGCGGTGAATCTCGCGAATGGCTTCGCTTCCTAAAGCGACGGTGGCCAGTCCCCCATCGTCGATCCATTGCTGAACGGTGACATGCGCGCGCGCTTCCAACTGCAAATCCCTTTTTTCGGGCTCGTTGGCATAGTCCTGGTTCATGGCTCGCTCGACATCGACCGGATGGGTATGGTGCCCTTCGATCAGATTGGAGTAGTAACAATTCATGGACCGCACCAGTGTTGCGAGCGGTGCTTCAACACCAACTGGAATGCTCTTCGTAAATCCCGAGGATTTTGCTGCCAGTTCGAAGGCGAGTTCGGTCAACTCGCCGCGGTGCGGCGAATCCTCCCGAATTCGCATGGGTTCCATCAGAGCTATGTCTTCTCCACGATCCATGGCCGCAAATATGTCCGGTTTTATGTCCGGTTTGATTTGAATATGGGTACTTATATATTAAGTAGTTATAGAAAATCAACCGTATTTTCGTCCGGTTTAATGTCCGCTTTAAAGTCCGGTTTTCGGATTGATGGCGGCGCACGACGATTTCCACGCGGTAAATCGGGCAACGACTTCGGTCCCGCGAATTCTGATAGCATGTGCGGCGCTGGCGATCCGGATGGGACACCCATGCTGCTGATGCTCGACAATTACGATTCCTTCACCTGGAACGTGGTGCAATATCTCGGCGAGTTGGGCGCCGAGGTCGAGGTGTTCCGCAACGACGAAATCGGTCTTGAGCAAATCGCCGGAATGCGCCCGCGGCAGATCGTGATCTCGCCCGGGCCCTGCACGCCGGACGAGGCGGGGATTTCGCTGGCGCTGGTTGAGCGCTTCGCCGGCGAGATTCCGATTCTCGGCATCTGTCTCGGTCATCAGAGCATCGGCCAGCAGTTCGGCGGGCGCATCGTGCGCGCCGGTCGCGTGATGCATGGCAAGAAGAGCGAGATTCACCACACGGGGGCGGGAGTATTCACGGGGCTGGAATCGCCTTTCGCGGCCACCCGCTATCATTCGCTGGTGATCGAAGCCGAGACCCTGCCGGATTGCCTGGAAGTGACCGCCTGGACCGAAATCGGCGGCGAGCGCGAAGAAATCATGGGCGTGCGACATCGGGAATTCGACGTGGAAGGGGTGCAGTTTCACCCGGAATCGATCGTCAGTGAATTCGGGCACGATCTGTTGCGGAACTTCCTCGATCGCACCGATAACGGCCACGGCACAAAGAGCTTCGAGAGGAGCTAGAGGAAAATCCGATGGACATCAAAGATGCGATCAGGCGGGTGACCGGCGGCGGCGATCTCGACGCTCCAGAAATGGTCGAGGTCATGACCCATGTCATGTCGGGCGAAACCACCGACGCCCAGAACGCCGCTTTCCTGGTCGGCCTGCAGATGAAAGGCGTCAAGGCGGCGGAAATTCTCGGCGCGGCCCGGGTCATGCGCGAACTCGCGACGCCGGTGAAAGTTGGCAACCGCTCGCATCTCGTCGACACCTGCGGCACCGGCGGCAGCGGCGCCGGCAAGTTCAACGTTTCCACGGCGGCCGCGATGGTCGCTGCCTGCGCCGGCGCGCGGGTCGCCAAACACGGTAACCGGGGCGCAACGAGCAAGAGCGGCAGCGCCGATGTGCTCGAGGCGGCCGGATACAATCTCGCCCTGGGGCCGGACCAGGTCGGCGAACTGATCGACCGGGTCGGCGTCGGCTTCATGTTCGCGCCGGCCCATCACGGCGCCATGAAACACGTCATCGCGGCGCGCCGCGAGATCGGCGTGCGCACCGTATTCAATCTGCTCGGGCCGCTGACCAACCCGGCGGGGGCGCCGAACCAACTCATGGGCGTATTCGACGGCGCCTGGATCAGACCCCTGCTCGAAGTGCTCAGGGAACTCGGCAGCGAACATGTGCTGATCGTGGCGGCGGAAGACGGACTCGATGAAATCAGCATCGCCGCCGCCACCCGGATCGGTGAGCTGAAAGACGGGAATATCGGCGAATTCGAGCTCACGCCGGAAGCCCTGGGGCTGGAAAGGGCGAACGATATCGACGACCTGCGCGTCGACAGTCCCGCGGCAAGCCTGGAACTGGTCAATCGGGCGCTTGGCTGGGAACACGAAAAGGCCGCGCAACTCGTCGCACTCAACGCCGGCGCCGCGATTTACGCCGCCGGGCTCAGCGAAGATCCGGCGGCGGGCGTTGCCAAAGCCGTCGCCATCCAGCAAAGCGGCATGGCGGTGAGCAAGTTCCGGGAATTGGTCGAGCTAAGCCGCACTCTTGAGCGGTCCCTCGGCGGCTGAAGCGAGAAGCGGTCATGAGCTCTGCCGGCATTCTCGCGGAAATCATCGCCCACAAGCGGAGCGAGGTAGCCGCGGCCAAAGCGGAGCGCCCGTTGGCGAGTATCGAAGCCGAACTGGCCGATGCGCCCGCTCCGCGCGATTTCGCCGGCGCCTTGCGCGAGCGGATTGCCGATGGAAGTCCGGCGGTGATCGCCGAAGTCAAGCGCGCCTCCCCCTCGAAAGGACTCATTCGGGAAAATTTCGATGCCGCCCGTCACGCGTGTGACTATGCCGAGGCGGGCGCCTCCTGTATTTCGATTCTCACCGACGGGAAGTATTTCCAGGGTAGTCTCGACGACTTGCGCGCGGCGCGCGCCGCCGCGGACTTGCCGTTGCTGCGCAAGGATTTCATGATCGACCCTTGGCAGATCGCCGAGTCGCGTCTGGCCGGCGCCGATTGCATCTTGCTGATCGCGGCGGCGCTGGCCGATGCGCAAATGGCGGAACTCGCCGCCTGCGCCGCCGAGTTGAAGCTCGACGTGCTGGTGGAAGTCCACGACTGCGGGGAACTCAAGTGCGCGTTATCGCTGGATTGCGAATTGATCGGCATCAACAATCGCGATTTGCGCAACTTCCACACCAACCTCGCCACCACGTTCGATCTGCTCCCGCACGTTCCAGCCGACCGACTGCTGATCACCGAAAGCGGCATCGGCGGGCCAGACGACATGCGCACGATGATGGACCGGGGCGTTTACGGTTTTCTCATCGGCGAAACCTTCATGCGCGCTCCCGAACCAGGCGCGGAACTGCGGAACATGCTGCGCGGCGCGGCCGTCAGCCGGGAATAATCAGGAGAGTCAGCAATGCAGGCACGAGTCAACTGGGTCGAAGACGTCATGTTCGTAGCGGAATCCGGCAGCGGCCATGCGGTGGTCATCGACGGCGCGCCGGAGGGCGGCGGCCGCAACATGGGCATGCGGCCGATGGAACTCGTCGCCCTCGGCGTTGCCAGTTGTTCGAGCTACGACGTGGTGACGATCCTGCGCAAGGCCCGCCAGAAGATCACCCGCTGCGAAGCCAGGGTCAGCGCCGAGCGGGCCGACGCCGTGCCCGCGGTATTCGAAGCGATTCACATGCATTTCCGTATCGCCGGCGAGAATCTCAGCGAGGCCCAGGTCGCCCGCGCGATCAAACTCTCCGCCGAAAAGTACTGCTCGGCCTCGATCATGCTGAAAAAAGGCGGCGTAAAAATCACCCACGACTACGAAATCGTAGAAGAGAACAAGTTTCGTCCAAACTCTTGACATGTGGCAGTTTTACACATAATTTGCCACACATGATTAAACGACAAGTCTATTTTCAGGAAGAAGAATTCGCGCTGCTCCAACAAACGGCCAGACGTTCGGGTCGCAGCGTTGCCGATCTTGTTCGCGAGGCAGTCCGGCGGGTATGGCTGGACTCCGAACCGAAAGGACCTGTCGCTTTGTGGGACGGCCCTGTTCGCATACCCTCCACCGAGCACGACAGTATTTACGACCGCCCCGAATGAGAGCCAGCCGAGCCGTATTCGTCGATAGCGGCGCGTGGATAGCTCTGGCCGTCAGCGGCGACCCGCTTCATGCCCGCGCCGTGGAAACCTGGAACAGGATCAGAGTTGCGGGATACACGATTTGCACGTCGGTGCCGGTCATTTTCGAAACTTTCACTTTCCTCGACCGAAACACGCGCAGGGAAGTTGCGTTGGGTTGGAAGGACTCGCTAAGCGAAGTGTCGGGCTTGCGCGCGCTGGAATGCGGAGCCGAGGACATGCCGAGCGTCTGGAAATATTTCGAACGCCGGGACTTGCACAAACTTTCCGCGGTTGACGCCACCAGCTTCGTCCTGATGACAAATCACGGCATAAAAAACGCATTCGCGTTCGACCATCATTTCGCTTCCGCCGGCTTCCGAATGCTCGGGTAGCGGCACAGTCCTACAGCGAAACAGGAGAACCCCATCAGACGTGCAGTTTACGAAATGAACCATATACGGAACATTTGGATATATCATGATCTTCATATAGATCAATTTATCCTTTTTCCCGTCGACTAGAGGCAGCTTCTAGAAGATAGCGGCACCGCGTTTCCAACATTGCCTATCCGAGACTCAAGGCTACGCGCAGCATACTGTCTGCATCCCTCGCAGGATCCAGCTTGAATTGTGAAATCAACACAAGGGAGTTATTATGTACACTCAACTGTACATGAGGGCCTGCCAATGGCCGAGTCTTACTCCATAGCGGACGCGCGCCGAAATTTGCCGATGCTGATCCGCGAGGCTGAGGCGGGGAAGGCGCTGAGGCTAACGCGCCGCGGTCATGCCGTAGCTGTAATTGTCGGCTGCGACCTTTTCGAGCGGTTGCAGGCGGGGCGGATCAGCTTCAAGGAAGCGTATGAGAAATTCAGACACGATGCCGACCCGGCCGCATTTGATTTGGACCCGGATGAACTGTTTGCGGATGTCAGGGACAAATCGTCAGGACGCGACGTGCAACTATGAAGTATTTGCTTGATACAAACGTAATCTCGGAACCCCTTCGCCCGACTCCGAATCCGGTAATTGTCGAACAATTGAAAGCCTGCGAGGGCGAGACAGCCATCCCGGCGCCGGTGTGGCACGAACTTCGATTCGGGTGCTCCCGATTGCCTCGCTCCAAGCGCCGGGAAGTAATCGAACGCTATCTTGAGACGGTGGTTCTACCCACAATTCCCGTGCTGGAATACGACCGCGAAGCTGCGGACTGGCATGGCTCGGAAAGAGCCCGACTCGCGGCCCGGGGGTTGCCGCCGCCTTGCGTCGATGGTCAGATCGCGGCTATCGCATATGTGAGAAATCTCGCTCTGATTACTTTCAATCGCAAGGATTTCGAGAGATTTCAAGGTATCCGGATCGAAGATTGGTCGGCAAACCGCTAGCCGCTCCCATACGACCGACGATGGGCGCCGCAATCGGCAATCATTTTTCAAAGACGGTAAGTGATTTTCTTCATTACCTGCGCCAAGGCGGTCATGGCTCCGCGCACGGGTTCGGGCAGGTCGGCGCCGCCGGCCTGTTTGGCGGCGGTGCCGTGTTTTTCCTCGTCGATGAGCATCTGTTCGAGAATGGCGCGGCTCTTGTGGTCGTCTTCCGGCAGTTTTCGCAGGTGATCTTCGAGATGTTCGCAGACCTGTTTTTCGGTTTCGGCGACGAAACCGAGGCTCCAGCGGTCGCCGGCTATGCCCGCGATCGCGCCGAGGCCGAACGACATTCCGTACCAGAGCGGATTGAACAGGCTCGGGCGCGAACCGAGTGCGTCGAGACGCTGTTCGCACCAGACCAGGTGGTCGATTTCTTCCGCCGCGGCTTCTTCCATGGTTTCGCGAACTTCGCCCAGCCGGGCGGTGGCGGCCTGGCCGCGATATAGCGCCTGGGCGCAGACTTCGCCCGTATGATTGATGCGCATGAGCCCGGCTACGTGGCGCGCCTGGGATTCGTCGAGTTCCGGTTCGGGCTGAGCTTGCCCCGGAGACTCGCGTTCGGCGTGGCTGGAACCGGGCACGCAGGTGCGCAACGCCTCATCGAAACCGATCAGCAGGCGGTCGACCAGGGAATGTTCGGTGGGCCGGCTCATTGCCGCATTCTAGCAAAATCGAAGAAATGGCATTCCATGTCGGCAGTCCTCGCATTGCCAATGAGATTCTGCGACTCCGCTACGCTACGCGCAGAATGACGGTTTGCAATAGACAATCTTTCCGTTTCGTAGTACAAGTAGCACTGCTCGACCGCAGTCTGCGGAATGTAACCTGAATGGAGGAAACCCATGTTGAAGATTGCCAGCCGACTGACCTGGCTCCCGCTGTTTTTCGCGGCGGCGCTGCTGGGTCAATCAGCAGTCGCGTTGGAAGTAGGGGACAGCGCCCCGGATTTTTCTCTCCCGGGCTCTGACGGCAACACGTACAGCCTTTCCCGGTTCGCCGGGGAAAAGCCGGTTGTCATCGCCTTTTTCCCAAAAGCCTTTACCGGCGGCTGAACCATGCAATGCAAGGCGCTGCGTGACAGTGCCGAGGAAATCCAGAAATACGATGTGGCGTATTTCATGGTCAGCGTGGATACGCTGGAAGACAACACGGCTTTCGCCGAAGAGAACAACGCCGACTATCCAATACTGGCCAATCCCGAAAAGGACATGGTGGAAGCCTATGGCGCATTGAGGCCCAACGGGGTTGCCCATCGCTGGACCTTCTATATTGGCGCCGATGGCGACATTCTGAAGATTGACAAGGAAACCGAGCCGGAAACCGCCGGCGAGGACATGGCGAGGACCATGGGAGAACTGGGATTCCCCCGGATCTGAGCTCGACGGGATGTCGAGACCGGGGGCAGTCGAAGCCAATGTGCCAGCGCCGGGGACGGCATCCATGATCTTATAGAACGCATAAGCCATGAAACGTTTTGGCTTTTTCATTATTGCCGGCGTCGCGATCGTGTCGCTTGCCGCTCTCGTCTGGCTCAGTGTCGGCTTCGATGAACCGACCGGCACTACCAGCCGGATTATCGAACTTCCCGCGCCGGTTTCGGCCGAGCTGGAACCGATCCCGACTCCTCGCGTGATTTCTCCGCCCGCACAGCCCGCGGTTACGGCGGTTGAACCGGCTGAAGAGCCCGAACCGGTCGTCGAGGTTCCCGTGCAACCCGTTGCCGAGCCGGAACCGGCGGCGCCGGAAGAGCCCGAAGTCGTTCTGCCCAGCCTCAACGACAGCGACGGCTTCGTGCGCGAGCGGCTGCGGGCCTTGCGCAACGGCGCCGCCGTGCTGCGTCTGATCGCCGACGATCAGTTGATCCGCAAGTTCGTCGTTTTCGTCGAGAATGTCGGTCGCCACGAGTTCCCCCAGACCGATCTGCCCTTTCGTCCCGTCGGCGTCGAGATGCCCGTGCGCGAACTCGATCAGAACCTGTTCCTGATGGAGGATGACGCCTATCCCCGCTTCGACGGTTTCATCGACGCGATGGTGGCGGTGGATACCGAACAGGCCTATGCCCTGTACCGGCTGCTGCGGCCGCTGTTCCAGCAGGCCTATGCCGAGATCGGCTATCGCGGCCGCGATTTCGACGACGCCTTGCGCCTGGCGATCAACAATGTCCTGCGGGCCACCGATGTCGAGGGGCCGTTCCAGTTGGTGAAGCCATCGGTGATGTACCTGTTCGCGGATTCGGAACTTGAGAACGCGGATGCCGTACACAAGCAATTAATCCGCATCGGCCCGCGCAACAGCACCCGCCTGATGGCGAAACTGGCCGAATTCGTCGTTCTGCTGTAGATTTCCCGGATCATGGTTTCCGTACCCGCAGCAGTGGTCGATGTCGCGTGGCTGGCCGCCAACCTGGCGGCGCCGAATCTCATCGTGCTCGACGCTTCGTTGCCCCCGGTTGTGCCGGGCCTGAACTCGATCAACGCCGAAGGCCCGTTCAAGGCCGTTCCCGGCGCCCGCCGCTTCGATTACGACAAGAACGTGTGCAAGCCGGATACTTCGCTGCCGCACATGTTGCCCGGCCCTGAAATCTTCGAGCGGAAAGTGCGCGCGCTCGGCGTCAACTCCGATTCGGCCCTGGTGGTCTACGACGATTGCGGCATGTACGCGAGCCCGCGGGCCTGGTGGATGTTTCGCACCATGGGCCACGACAACGTCGCGGTGCTGAGCGGCGGACTGCCCGCCTGGGTCGCGGCGGACAAGCCGCTGGCCGATTCACTGGCCGAAGCGGAGTCGGAAGGCGATTTCGCCGCCGACTTCAGACCGCGCCTGGTCAGCGATTACCGGGATGTGCTCGAAGCGCTTGAAGACGACACGCGCCGGGTGCTCGACGCCCGCTCGCCGGGCCGCTTCCGGGGCGTGGACCCCGAACCGCGGCCGGGGCTGCGCGGCGGGCATATGCCGAATGCCGAAAATCTGCCATTCGTCAGGTTGCTGGAAAACGGCGTGATGAAGCCGCCGGATGCATTGCGCGGGATATTCGCCGAATTCGGCGCTCCCGGGCGCGGCCTCATCAGCAGTTGCGGCTCGGGCGTCACCGCCTGCGTGATAGCCTTGGCGGCCCACGAGGCCGGCCTCGACGATGTCTCGGTCTACGACGGATCCTGGGTCGAATGGGGCACGCCCGGGCATTTGCCTGTTGTAACCGACTAGCTGCCCGGCTCCCACCAAATTCGCTTTGCGAATTTGCTCCAGTCGCCGAGCATAGCTCGGCGCCGTTCAGCCGGCGCACGAAGCTGCGCTTCGTATACACTTGGCCTCACCCCCCCGTAGGGGGGAGTGGGCGGTGGCTTCGGAATGGTCAACGATGAATGATTCGACGGCAATAGTAATCAGCACGTTCTACAAGTTTGCCGCGCTGCCCGATTTCCGTTCCCTCAGGGAACCGCTGCTCAAATCACTCCTGCGCCATGATGTGCGGGGCACCGTCCTGCTGGCCGCCGAAGGCATAAACGGCACTGTCGCCGGTTCCCGAGTGGGAATCGATGCCGTCCTTGCTGAGATTCGCGCCGATTCGCGTTTGCGCGACCTGCGCGCGAGGGAGTCCCGCAGTGAGGAAAACCCTTTCTATCGGACCCGGGTCAAACTGAAAAGGGAAATCGTCACCATGGGGGCGCCGGACATTGATCCGCGTCACATGGCTGGCGCCTACGTCACTCCGGAACGATGGAACGAGTTGATCGACGATCCCGAAGTGCTCGTACTCGACACGCGCAATCGCTACGAGGTGGAAATCGGCAGTTTCGCGAACGCGGTCAACCCCGAAACCGATTCCTTTCGCGAGTTTCCCGAATACGCGCGCAAGAATCTCGATCCGGCAAAGCATCGCAAAATCGCCATGTTCTGCACCGGCGGCATCCGCTGCGAGAAATCCACGGCGTATCTCAAGCAGCAGGGATTCGACGAGGTCCACCACCTGCAAGGCGGCATCCTGAATTATCTGGAAAGCGTGCCGCCGGAAGATTCACGCTGGCGCGGCGAATGTTTCGTGTTCGACAACCGGGTAACCGTGGACCACCGGCTGCAGCCGGGCTCCTACGATCAATGTCACGCCTGCCGCATGCCCATCTCCGCCAAAGACAAGCAAAGCCCGTTCTACGAGAAAGGCGTAAGCTGCCCCCATTGCCACAAACACCGGACCGGAGAACGCGCCAAGCGTTTCGCCGAACGCCAACGCCAGGTCGATCTCGCCCACGCCAGAGGCGAACAACACATCGGCCAGGATATGCCGGACCTGATGCGCAAACGCAAACAGGAAAAACTGCGCCACAAGAAAGCGCAGCGAAAGTCGAAGTCCGCCGCGGAGTAAACTGATCACACTGTCATTCCGCGCGCAGTCGCGGAATCTGGTTGGGCGTTGCGCGATATTCTGCGACTCCGCTTCGCTCCGCGCGGAATGACGGAGTGGGACGCTTCGCTCCGCGCGGGATGACGGTTTTTTTTCGGGTTTGCACGGCGCTAGTCGTCGGTTGACGCGCCGTGTGCAGCGGACGCGCGAGGCATGGGTGAGGCCAGGTCGACGCAGCCGATAAGAAGCGAAGCTTCTCAAGGGCCGAACGACCCGCCATGGATGGCGGGGCTGGGGGCAATCGAAATCGCGAAAGCCGCCCATCTCGCCCCCACACCCGATTTTGGGTATATTCGGCCAAGACCTTTGCTTCGGGTGATTGGCCGATGAACACGCTGACCAGCTCCAAACCGCCGCGCATTTTTCCCGTGATTCTCGCGCTGATCGCCGCGCCGCTCGTAATTGGGGGCCTGCAACTCGTTTTCCTGGGAGGTTCGCTGTATTACGTCCTCGCGGGGCTGGTGTTGCTGTCCTGCGCGTATCGCATCTGGCGCTGCCAGCCGTCCGGAGCGTGGCTCTACGGTGGCTTTCTGCTAGCCACCGTCGTCTGGTCCTTGTGGGAGGCGGGTACCGATCTATGGGCGCTGGCGCCGCGCATTCCGCCGTTCGCCGCGGTTGGGCTCTGGTTCATCACGCCCTGGTTCCGCAATTCGCTGCACCAGGGTTCGCCGCCGCCGCTGCTGCAATCAAGCATCGCCAGATGGTCGATTCCGGTGACCGTGCTGGTCACCGCGCTGGTGGCATATCTGGATAGCGGCTACGAGGTAAATGATCTTGCGCCGCGCAGCGGCGTCAATACTGTCAATACCCACACCGATTGGCCCGCCTATGGCAACGACCGGGGCGGCAGCCGCTATTCGCCACTCGATCAGATCAATGCCGGGAATGTCGCCGGTCTCGAAGTCGCCTGGACCTATCGCACCGGGCAGGGCGGCTCCTTCAAGGCGACACCGTTGCAACTGGGCGATCTGCTCTATGTCTGCACCGGCGGCAATGTGGTCATCGCGCTCGATGCCGACAGCGGCGAATTGCGCTGGCAGTTCGACCCGCTGATCGATCCGGCGCATCTCGACTTTTTGCGTTACTTCACCACCGGCTGCCGCGGCGTTTCGTATTACGAGGCGCCGCCGGAGTATCAGGGCGATTGCCGGGAACGGATTCTCACCGCCACCACCGATGCGCGACTGATCGCGCTCGATGCGCTCAGCGGCGAGCGCTGCCTGGGATTCGGCGACCAGGGCGAAGTCGATCTGACCATCAACATGGGCAATGACCCGCTGATCTTCAACTTCCAGACTTCCCCACCGGGAATAGTGCGCGGCAACGCGGTGGTCGGCGGCTGGGTGTTCGATAACCAGTCGGTGGGCGAACCTTCGGGAGCGGTGCGGGCCTTCAACGCGATAACCGGCGAATTTGCCTGGGCCTGGGACATGGGCCGGCCGGGTATTCATACGGAACCGCTGGCCGGAGAGGTTTACACCCGGGGTACCCCCAACGTCTGGAGCCTTTTCAGCGTCGACGAAGAACTCGGATTGATCTACGCGCCCACGGGCAATGAAACCCCCGACTATTTCGGCGGCTACCGCATGGAGGTAAGCGATCAATTCGCGAGTTCGGTGGTCGCCATCGAAGGCGAGACCGGCGCTCCCCGCTGGCATTTCCAGACCGTTCACCATGACATCTGGGATTGGGACGTGCCTTCCCAACCTACCCTCATCGACTTGCCGGGCGATAACGGCGAGAAGGTAAAGGCCGTGCTCGTGCCGACCAAGCGCTCCGAGGTCTTCGTGTTGAACCGGGAAACCGGCGAGCCAATCTTCGCGGTGGAGGAATTGCCGGTACCCACCGAAGGCGGAGTACCCGAAGACTACGTTTCGCCGACGCAGCCCTTTTCCACCGAACTGCCCCATTTCCGCGACGACATCACCGAAAACATGATGTGGGGCGTGACTCCCTTCGACCAACTCTGGTGCCGCATCGAATACAGGAAGATGCGTTACGACGGGCATTTCACCGTTCCCGGCACCGAACCGATCTTCCAGTTTCCCGGCAATGCCGGCGGGCACAACTGGGGCGGCGTCAGTGTCGATCAGGTAAACAATATCATGGTCGTAAACCCGATGATCCTCGGCAACCGGCTGATTCTCATTCCCCGCGACGAATTGCCGGAAGGCGTCCAGGGCAACCAATTGGGCACGCCGTACTCCCACGATACCCGGAGTTTCATATCGCCGCTCGGCATTCCCTGCAACCAGCCGCCTTACGGCATCATGGCCGCGGTCGATCTCGAAACCGGCGGTCTGCTCTGGGAGCGTCCGATCGGCCTGGCCACGGAAAGCGGTCCCTTCGGCATTCCGGTCCGCGTGCCGCTGACCATCGGCACGGCGCAAATCGGCGGCACCGTCACGACCGCGGGCGGGCTGATCTTCTCTTCGAGCGCTTTCGACAATTCCGTGCGCGCCACCCATATCCTGAACGGCGAGGAATTGTGGCGCGCCGATCTGCCGGTCACCGCGCATTCGACGCCGATGACCTATCTGTCGCCTGCCGGCGAACAGACCGTGGTGGTGACCGTTCCCGTCTTCAATTCGACCTCGGGCTCCGGTTTTCGCGCTTTGCCGGCGGACGAGGAAGATCCGGAAGGCGGTTATATCATCGCCTATCGACTTCCCTGACCGCGCTTCCCCGTTATTCCGCGCGCAGCGAAGCCGAGTCGCGGAATCTCCAAGGCCCGGCCTCAGTCCCGGCGAGATTCCGCGACTGCGCGCGGAATGACGAGGGATTGAAGACTAGCGCGGGAAACCGGCTTCCTCGAAATCGAGGAATTCGAACCGCAACTCGTCATTGACGCGCATGTAGATGTTGAACAGCCTGTCCGCAAAGTTCGGATCGTTGCGCACGCGCAGATCGGGCAGATAAAAACGGAATTGCCGGTCGACAAAGGCGCGATGCTGCCAGGCTTCATTCGCGGCGCCGACCTGTTCGATGTTGCGCGGCGAAAAAATCAGCTTGGCGGGGTCCGACGGCGCCAGTTCGAAAGTCAGAATGGATTTGCCGCCGTCGAGCGCCACTTCGGCTTCGCCGACCGAGATGACTCCGGTGGCGGCGTCGTAAACGTTGTCGCCGACACTGCCCGCCGCCGGGTCGCGGGGGAACCGGACGAGTTGCGGTTCGATTTCGAAATCGGGCGCATAGCGGCAGCGGTTGCCGGGATGCAACTCATTGTCTGGAGCGCGGTCCCAGTCGTTTGGAAACTCGCCCGCTTCGGAACGGGCGACGACGGCATGGCATTCGTCCCGCATGTCCGCCGCGTCCGGCTGGTTGCCGCCCTCGACCCAATCCCGCAACAGGTTCCAGGCCGCGATCACTTCGGACTCGCGAAAGTCGCAATGCGAGGGCGTCGATTCGGCGACCACTCCCACGCTCAATTGTTCCGGCGCGACGAGAGCTTGCAGCACCGACTGGTTTTCAACGGCAACGATGCCGTCTTTCGAGGTGTGGATCGATACGATGCGCGTTCCACCGATTGCGCCGGTCGGAGTAAAGTTCCCGGCGAGCGCGCGCCGCGCCGCCGGCAGGCCGATATTGCGCGTGACGCGGCGGTTGACCTGTTCATCGCCGTAGTCGACCGCGACGTTGTGAAATGGGTTCAAGCCATTGAGTTTGCCGGGTTCGTTGATCAGCCGCGGCAGCAGGTAGGTGCCGTAGAACATTCCCGTGACCAACATTCCCGCCCCGCGCGTCGGCGACAGCCGTTCGATTCTTTCGAGATTGGAGACCTGCTTGTGCGACGCTTCGAGTTCCCAGACCGCCATCACCAGCGCCTGTTCCGCTTCGCGGCGACCGATCCGGCCTTGCAGTTCCAACTCCTCGACCAGCGAATCCGCGGCGGCCTTGCGGGCCCGCAATTCATCGATTTCCGCCTGCAGCGAGTCGCGATGCCGTTCGGCGGGAATCCGCGTTTCCAGCGCGACGCAGGAAATCAGCGCCTTGGCCAAGCCTACTTCGCTTCCGCGTCCGGGAATCTCGTGCCAGGGCCGCGGCAGATGCTCGGCGCCGTCGTCCTTGCAGACGGCCTCGACCGTCATGCGCAGGTCAAAGGCGTTGCGCCAGTTCTCCGAACCCGCCACCGCGCCGCAGGCGAGCAAGGCGCCGTCGGGTTGGGGAATGAGGTTTTCCTCGATGTCGCGCAGACTGACGATGGCGCCCATCGAGCCGCCAAGCAGATAAAGCGGTTTCGGTTCGCCCGCGCCGTATTGCGCGGCGATTTCGAGGAATTTCCCGTACAGGCGCTGATTCGCCAAGTGCGAGTCGAATACAGCCCAGCCGGTTTGCAGATAACTCGAGGCGGCCATGGCGTAGCCTTGGGCCAGCACGATGGCGGCCAACTCGCCAAGGCCGGGTTTCGGCTCCACGGCGCCTGTTATCGGCGGCTCGTCAGATTCGACTTCCCGCCCCTCCAGCGCGGCCGCAAGAGCGTCCAGCAACTCCGACTCGTCAAGATAAGTTTCCAGCCCGTGATTCCAGACCGCCAGCCCCTTGTCCGGCCTCCAGCCTTCGGGAATGACGATCGTGTAATAGCCCCCGTCTTCGGTCTGGCCGTGCCAGACAGGATAGCAGCCGCCGGTCGGCGTCCGGTATTGATCCTCGGGGCATACTTCGGCGGCGAGGGTCGGTCGGGAAAAAATGACCGGCAATACGGGCAATGCCAGCCAAAGAAGAAATTTCGGCATGCTTCCGGCTATCGATGAATCAATACCGAAAGTTTCGGCAGACTCACTATGATGTTGAAGCGCCAGATTCCGCGAATCCGCTGCGCTTCGCGCAGAATGACAGGGTGGAAGCGAAGTCAGCCCGCAACGAGTTCCGGCCGGCGTTCCACATGGTCGGTGATCTGTTCGTATGCGAGTGCGAATTCGAGCACCTTGCGGTCGCGGGCGAAGGGGCCCATGACCTGCATGCCCATGGGGCGTCCGCCGGCGTCGAATCCTGCCGGAACGTTGATCACGGGAATGCCGGCGAGGCTGCCGCCGATGACCACTTCCATCCAGCGGTGATAGGTATCCATGGCGCGGCCGTCGATCTCCGGGGGCCAGGGGGTGGTTTTCGGGAACGGAAATACCTGGGCCGTCGGCAACATCAGGAAATCGTGGCTCTCGAACAGCCGATTGACTTCGGCGTACCAGCGCCGCCTGATCGCATTGGCCCGATAAATGTCGTCGGCGCCGAGTTCGTAACCCATCTCGATTTCCCAGACGAGTTCCGGCTTGAGCAGCGGCCGCAGATCCGAATTCTCGTAATACTCCCGCATGCCGATACGGCCCTGGTTGCGCAGGTCGAGCCAGCATTGGAACAATTCCGCCATGTCGAAGCGCGGCATTACCGGCTCGACGATGGCGCCATTGGCTTCCAGCGTCGCCAGATTGTTTTCGCACAATTCCATGATGCCGGGTTCCATTGCCAGGTAACCTTCGTAGTCGCCCAGCCAGCCGATGCGCAGTCCGGCCGGTTCGAGCGGCCGATACTCGTCCGGCGCCGGCAGCGCCTGGCGCAATGCCGCCGGCTGCTCCGGCCCCGGCGCCATTGCCAGCGTGTGCAGCAGCCGGATGGTGTCCGCCGTGTTTCTTCCCATCGGGCCGGAAGTCGACAACGCGCGTGAGAACGGATCGTCGCCGCTGACCAGGCCGGCGCTGGGGCGGAAGCCGATGACATTGTTGAATGCGCCCGGATTGCGCAGCGAACCCATCATGTCGCTGCCGTCGGCGATCGGCAACATCCGGGTGGCCATGCCGCAAGCCGCGCCGCCGCTGCTGCCGCCGCTGGTCAATTCCGGGTTGTAGGCGCAGCCGGTGGCGCCCCAGACCGGATTGTAGGATTGCGAGCCGAGTCCGAATTCGGGGACGTTGGTCTTGCCGATGAAGATTGCGCCCGCGGCGCGCATGCTTGCCGCCACCGCGCCGTCCTGTTCGGCGATGCGATCTTCGAACAGGGGCGAGCCGCTGGTGTAAGGCAGCCCGGCGGCGGGTGTGAGGTCCTTGACCGCGTGAGGCATGCCATGCATCCAGCCGCGGTATTGTCCGCGCCCGAGTTCCGTATCCGCAGTTTCGGCAAGGGCGAGGCACTCGTCGTCGGACAACATGGCGATGACGGCGTTGTATGCGGGGTTGTAACGGTGGATACGTTCCAGGTAGGCCCGCATCGTTTCCACGCAACTCACTTCCCGGACGGCGATGGCGGCGGAAAGATCGAGCGCGGAAAAGTCGATGATGTCCGCCGGCAGGGACGCGGCGAAGGCGCGCCGGGCGGCGGTGGAGGTGGCCAGTAGGGCGACTCCGGCGTTTATGCTTGCGCCAAGAAAGGCTCTTCGTTTCATCATGTATTCTCGTACACTTCGCTTTCGTCGAATTCCACTCCAACCTGCACGATTCTCGGCTTGTCGACTCCCGCCACGCCCACATACTGGAAAATTCGATCATCCAGTTCCCGCGGCCGCGGCGCCTGCACGACAATGGACGTCTTGCCTTCGAGCAAGGCCGCGAACGGCGCCGCCTGGGTGCCGGCGTCGGGGTCGAGCGGGAAACGGAAACCTTGCGAATCGGTGCTGCTGAATTCGATCTCGCCGTTTTCGTCGCTGATCCAGAACTCGGTAATGACGGACTGCCCGCAGATGCCTGCAAGCGTAGCGTCGACCTGCTCCCGGCTCAGCCCAGCCTGATTCGCCGCGGAAACATATTGCGCCAGTAATTTTGCCGTCGCGATCATGTACAAGGTGTGGTCTGTAGTTATCATTTTTTACCCTAGCAAGGATTGCGGGAGTCCGGAAGTCCATAACTGTTGCGCCGTCAGCAGCAGTCCGGCGGCGGTGGCGAGCGTCAACAGCATCCACCAGCACACGCGCAGCGGCATCCAGGATATTTCGGCGCGCAGATCGGTTAAGTCATCTTTGAATTCGGACCTGAACTCGGAAATTTCGGATTTGAGCTCCGACTTGACTGTGTCGATCTTGGCGTCCAGCTTGTCGACCTTGGCTTCCAGCTTCTCGAACTTGCCGTCCAATTCGACTATCTTGCCGTCCAGCCTGGTTCCCACTTTGTCTATCTTGCCGTCCAGCCTGGTTTCCACCTTGTCTATCTTGCCGTCCAGCGCGGCGAGATCGTCCTTGGTCGCGAGTCCCGCGGCCGCTTCCTTGAAGCTGTCCCGAATCGCCCAAGCTATGGCGTCGGCCTGCGCTTGCTCCATTCCCGCTTCCCCCATCCGTCTGGCGACGGTCAAGCTGTCGTGCGAAGTATGCTCCATTATCCGGCTCCCTACCAACAAAACAAAAAACTCTTCTCCGATAAGTCTAGGAGCCTTTGCGGGAAACGCATGATTTCGCCGAAAAAAAAGGGGGCGGCCAGTTGGCCGCCCCCTTTTGCTTGCGCCGCTTGCGCGGGATCAGAAGTCGACAGTCAGACGACCGTAGTAATACGCTCCCTGCCAATCCATTCCGGTTGCCGAGGAATACAGACGGCCACAGCAGTAGTCGCCGATTGCATCCTGAGCCGGATACTCGTCCCAGACGTTTCTCGCGCCAAGCGACAGTCGGAACATGTCGTTGAAGCGATATTGTCCTTCGATGTCGGTGTACCAGATCGGATCGAAGGTCTGGAAGTACCTAACACCACCGGATGTATGGGAGTTTATGGATTCACCATAGTAACTTAAACGTCCGATCAACGTGAGCTGATTAACTTCGTGTCGTGCGGTGATGACGCCACGCCAGTTCGGATCGAAGTTCTCGAAGTCGAAGCGGTTCTCGGCGTTCAGGTACTCGCTCGGGTCGGTGTCGAAGCTGTTTTCGGTGTAGTTGAACGCAGCGGTCACGGTGGTGCTGCCCATTTCGCCCCATTCGATCGGCATGGTCGCCACGATGTCCATTCCCTGGGTGCTCGTGTTGAAGCCGTTGGTGAAATAGAACACGCCGCCGATCGAGTTGGCTCCGGATACGCCCGCATCCCTGAGCTTGACGAAGTTCTGCCAGGCCGCGCTGTTGGCAGCTTGGGCCGCATCGCTGCTGGACACATCCAATGTGGAAATGGCCTGGGTGCGGTCCTCCACGTCGATACGGTAGAAATCCACCGTTACGTCGATGGTATCCAGTACCTGGGCGGTGAAACCGATCGTGAAGTTGTCGGACTTTTCGGGCCGCAGCGGCACCGCGCCGAGAGCCTGGGCGATCGGGCCGCCGGCCGGAAACAGACCGGTCGCGACCGGGAAGCCGGCGGGAAGGCGCGTCGACACGTTGGTCGTGCCTTGCTGTCCCGGAGTCGGCGCGCGGAAAGCGGTGCCAAGCGAGCCGCGAATGCCGAAGGTATCGGTCACGTCAAGCTGGGCCGCAAGTTTCCACACGAGTTCTGCGTCGAAGTCGTCGTAGTCCTCGTAGCGCACCGCGGCTTGCAGGAAAAGCTGGTCGTTGACGTCGCCGCTGATGTCGCCGTAGAGCCCGTAGGAGTTGCGCTCGTAGGTATCGGAAAACGCCGGCGAATAGCCGGGGAAGCCGTTGGATCCTACGCCAACCGCGCGAAACACGGGATCTGAGCTAGCTGTACAATCGAGCGTGGAACCGCCAGCGACCACTTCCATGCCTCTCGCCGTCAGGGTGTTGTCGGCGTAGGCGCCGCTTCCGGTTAACTGACCATCGGGGCCTGCATTGCAGAAGCCCCAGGGATCGGGCAGCGCGTATGGACCCTGGCGGTAGGAAACTTCTTCGCCTTGTACGACTTCGTAGGACTCATCCATCCAGCTTGCGCCGAAAGCGAGCAGCGCGCCGTTGTCGAGTTCATAGGTGAAGTCCGCCTGCAACTGGGTTTCGCCGTTGATCAGGTCACCCGGGCGGAAAGAAGTCGGAGAATCCGGCCCCATGGAAGGATTGATGGTATTGCTCAGCGTGTACTGGATTTCGCTTTCGCCGGTTCGGGCGCTGAAATCGTAGCCGAGACCGTTATCCATCTCGCCTCGGATGCCGCCGACGATAGACATGTCGCGCACATCGCCGAAGAAACGCGGCGTGAAGCCGCCGGGATGCTTCTCAAGCGGGAAATAGATCGAACCGTCGGGTTCGCGCAATTCCTCGATCGTGCCGTTGTACGGATAACGATAGAAGAAGCTGCCGTTGCTTGTGCTGTCGGAAAAGTTGCCGAAGCCGTACAACTCGTTGTTGCCGTCGAGATCGACGCCGGCGTTGAAGAATACCCGGGCGGCTTCCGCGTCCGGCTGACCCCAGGGCTGCACCACATCGCCGTCGCCGATATTGGCCAGATGGGTGTTGGTGCAATAATCCCTGTATCTGGCGTCCGCACCGGGGAGACAGCCATCGGCATACAGTTTCCTGGTTCCCAACTCGCCGCCTCGAGAACCGCCGAAACTGGCGTAATCCGGGTTGTCATAGTCCAGACAGAACCATGAATTGCAATACTGTTCCGCGCGGGTGGTCTGGTCGGCTTCGTAGAATTCGCCCGAAATGCTGAGGAATCCGTTGTCGCCCAATGGCAGGCCGATGTTGCCTTGCACAGTGGTCGATGCGCCATCGCCTTCGCCGTATTGGCCAGAGTCGATGCTGATGCTGCCGCCTTCGCGGTTATCCTTGAGCAGGAAGTTGATCACGCCGGCGATTGCGTCAGAGCCGTATTGCGCCGCCGCGCCGTCTCGCAGAACCTCGATGTTCCGGATCGCGACGGCTGGAATCGTCGCCATGTCGGGGCCTTGCGTGCCCGAACCGCCAATGGCTACGAGCGCTGCCCGGTGACGCCGCTTGGAGTTGATCAGAACCAGGGTCTTGTCGGTGGGCAGGCCACGCAATTCCGCCGGTCGGATAAAACTCGCGCCGTCGGAAATCGGCTGACGGGAGATGTTGAAGGAGGGCACCAGCGTCTTGATGATGTCGTTGGTGTCGGTATACGAAATCGCTTCGATATCGGCGGCGTCGAACACGTCGACCGGTACCGGCGAATCGGATACGGTTCGCGGCCGGCCGCGTGCGCCGGTCACGATGATCTCTTCGAGATCGGCCGCGTCTTCCTGCGCCAGCGCCACCGGCGCGTAAACCGCGGGAGCCATGAGAGCCAGCGCTATCGCGGGCGATAGAAATCTGGCTGTCTTGTTTTGTCTGAACATTATCTTTCCCCTAATAGAAAGTATATTTGACCGTTCCGTTGGCCGGCTACGGCCGTTCTGAGCATGCGTCGAAGATGCGGAATCGGGCGAAACCCGCCGATCAGGCGCTTGCAATCCGGCTAGCATAAGCATTTTGCTTCCATGTGTCTACGCATGCGGGCAATTTCGCGGCAATTCTGGTAAAAGTTTCGCGACCAGTCATGACCACTGCCCGGGAGAATGGTCGGCATGCATCCGCGAATCTTGAAGTTTGGTCTGATCCTGGCAGTTTTCGCCGGAGCGGGTTCCTGCCCTGTGGCCGCGCAGAACGTTCGTTTCGCCGATACCGATGCGCTCCGTATCGGCTACGAGGAACATGGGCCGGAGCACGGCTTTCCGGTGATTCTGCTGCATGGCTTTCCTTATGACGTGCGCTCCTTTGACGGCGTACATCCAATTTTGAGCGAAGCCGGCTATCGCGTATTGCTGCCATATCTGCGCGGTTACGGGCCGACTCGTTTCCTCGATCCGTCCGCGCCGCGCATGGCGCCGCAATCGGCGCTGGCGCAGGATCTGATCGACTTCGCCGACGCGCTCGGGATCGAACGATTCGCCGTCGCCGGATTCGACTGGGGCAACCGCGCAGCCAATATCGCGGCCATCCTGCATCCCGGCCGCGTCAGCGCGATCGTCGCCATGGGCGGCTATTCGGTGCAGAACACGCTCGAACCGGGCGGTCCGGCGCCGGCCCTGCTCGAATCGCGCCTCTGGTATCAATGGTATTTCAATACCGAACGGGGCGTGCGCGGCCTGCGTGAGAACCGGCACGACATCATTCGCCTGCTCTGGGATACCTGGTCGCCGGGTTGGACGTATTCCGACGCCGACTATGCGGCTTCGGCGGCATCGTTCGACAATCCGGATTTCGTCGATGTCGTGATCCACAGTTACCGGCACCGGCATGGCAATGCGCCAGGAGAGGATCGGTTCACCGAAATCGAACGTTTGCTTGCCGGACGTCCGCCGGTTACGGTCCCGGCCATCGTATTGCGGGCCGCCGAAAGCGGATTCGGTCCCCCTGCGCGAAACCCGGCCGGAGACGAGGCCCGGTTCACGCAATTGATCGACCGGCAGATCGTGGAAGGCGCGGGCCACGACTTGCCCGCGCATCGGCCCGACGTTGTGGCGCAGGCCCTGCTGCGCCTGCTTGAGAGCCGCTGAGCCCTATTGATCGGCCTTGCTGTTGATCTCGGCGAAGACCCTGGCGCTGCCGTCCTTGTGCAGAAGCAGGATCTGATAAGGCGTGAATTGGTCGCCGATTTCCATTCCCGGCCCGCCGATGGGCATTCCCGGCACCGCCAGTCCGATCGCGTTCTCCGGCGGGTCGGCCAGGAACATGTCGATGTATTTCTCGGGAATATGGCCTTCGAAGATGTAGCCCGAGGCGGTCACGGCGGTATGGCAGGAGTGATATTGCGGCCGCAATCCCAGATCAAGCTTGACGCGGTTTATGTTCACCGGATGGAAAATCGTCGACTCGTAGCCGTGCTCGTCCATGTGCTCGATCCATCCCACGCAGCAGGCGCAGGTGATTTCCTTGTAGACGTTCAAGGTGATGTCGTCGATCGATTGCGCCGCGGCGGAAGGCATGTGCAGCCAGACCGTGACGGCGGCCGCCATTGCGCAGATCCTGAGAATTACGTGTGGCTTTCCGGTTGGATTGTCGCTGTTCATATCGTCCTCGCTTATTCCGCTACGCCGTCGGCCAGATCGTAGATCCGCTGCACGGTGAGCATATCGGCGCCCAGTTCACTGATGCCGAGGCTGTCCTGATGGTGGCGCAGATCGACCCGCGCCGCGGCTTCGTCAGCCGGGTAACCCTGGTTTTTCAGCCGCATCACCTCGGCGTGCAAGTCATTATAGTACGCCTGCACGTAGTCGATGATGCGCAGGTCCGAAAATCCTTCGCCGTGTCCGGGCAGCACGAGTTCGATGTCGAGTCGCTTGAGCCGGCCGAGCGTCGCGGCCCATTCGCCGACATAGCCGTCGCCCATGTAGGAGGGCCGACCGAGCATCATGTCCCCGGTGAAGACGATCTTCTCCTGCGGCAGATAGACCGCCAGATCGCCGCCGGTATGGGCGCGTCCGAGCCAGACGAGCTGGATTTCCCGGCCGCCGCGATACAGCGTCATGCGGTCGCTGACCGAGACATTGGGCGCAACCGGCTCGGTCTCTTCCTGCGCACTCACGTGGGCGCGCCAGAAACTCAACTCGGTTTCCAGGCCGGCGCGTTCCGCGGCGTCATCGGCGGCGGCGAGCCGCGCCTCGATATCCGCCACGGTGTTGTCGAAACGCCGCAGCGAACGCAGATACGTCGGGTCGTTGAGCGGATCGTCGCTCAATCTGGCGCGGGTGTATTCGTGGCCGATCACCTCGATATCGTTGCCGAAAGCCTGGGTGCCGTAAGCGTGATCGTAATGAAAATGCGAATAGACGACCGTGGTTACGGGCTTGTCGGTCACGACCGCGATCGAATCGAGCAAAGCGGCGCCGGCCGCGGGAGTGACGTGGGAATCGACGATGACCACGTCTTCGTCGCGCTCGATGACGAGGGCGTTGCTCATGGTGTGCAAGGTTCCGTTGCCGACCGCGAACCAGACGCCGTCGGCGACGACCCGCATGTTGTGGGCATCGGTTTCGATGATTTCCTGGGCTTGGCCCGCCGCAACGGGCAGTGCGCAGATCATCGCCAAAAAAATTCGCAAGCGCATGATCGAACCTCGAAAGTTCCTGTGCATGTCGGCAAATTAACAAATGCGCGAACGGGCGGCAACGCGGCGCCGCCCCGCGGGGGCGAGGGGCATGGATGTCCCGAGTCGCTACGCTTCGCTCCGCGCGGAATGACGAAGTGGGGGGGCGCCGCTCCCCGCGGAATGGCGGGGGCGGAGCTACAAGCGGAACTGGCGGCGTTGAAATTGACGCAGCAGGACCGCGGCAAGCGCCAGGAAGAGCAGGCCGGGAATTATCGGCAGCAACAGGCCGGCGAGGCCGATGATCGCGCAGGCGGCAATGGCCACGAGCAGGATCGACTTGACGATCAGGGCGCCGGGGTTGAGTCTGCGAATGTTTCTTCTCATGAGGTCCTCCAAATTTCCCTGGAGAAAGTTCAGCAGTATTCGTGCCAATTTTGCAAGCTATTGAAATAAAGAAACATTTTGATTCAATATTGCAAATTGCCGGGTGAGTTTGGCGAAAGTGGCCAAATTTTGGGCAATTGCCCGGCGTCCGGTTTGGAGCGCCCTCGTGATTGTCGTCACATTCGCCGGTCGATCCGATTGAAAAAGCGGGATTGGCGCATTATGCTGCGCGCCATGTCCGAATCCACTCACACAATCCAGGCGCCGGTCAGCGGCAAGGCCAGAATCCGGTCGATCGATACCCTGCGCGGCGTCGCGTTGCTGGGTATTCTCGTCATCAATATTCTGGCTTTCGCGCAGCCGTTCGGCTCGATGTTCGATCCCCGGGTCGACGGCGCCACGGAAGGGGCGAATTTCGCCTTGTTCGCGGGCGCCGAGATTTTCGTCGAAGGTGGCATGCGGGCGATCTTCTCCATGCTGTTCGGGGCCGGGTTGCTGATTTTCATGAACAAGCCCGGAGCGGACGCCGCTGAGGTGCGGGGGCTGTACTATCGGCGCACCGGTCTCCTGATCCTGTTCGGTCTGTTCAATGCGTACGCGCTGATTTGGGTCGGGGACATCCTGTTCGTTTATGGCGTGACCGGGCTGCTGCTGTTCCTGTTCCGCAACCTGAGCGCGGGAAAACTCCTCCTCTGGGCGATCGGCGTGCTGTTGTTCACGACCCTGATTCATGTCGCCCTGCATTACGGGCTGCGGCAACTCGGCGAAACCGTCGCGGAGGCGCAAGCGCTCGGGCCCGGCGCGGAGCTGACCGAGCAACAGCGGGAGTCGGTGCAGGCATGGGATGCGATGCTCGCGGACCAGGGCCTGACCGAAGCCGTGCAGGCCGAAGAAGTCGAGACCAGGCACGCGGGCTATGTGGACAACTTCGTGTTTTCCGCCGGCCTGACGATCTACATGCAGACCGTCGGCCTGCTGGCCTTCGGCCTTTGGGACACGCTCGGCATGATGCTGCTTGGCATGGCCCTGATGAAGTGGCGGGTTTTCGACGCCTCGCGCGGCATGCGGTTCTACCTGTTGCTGATGCTGCTCGGATTCGGCGTCGGCCTGCCGCTGAACGCCTGGGAAACCATGACTTTCGTCGATAGTGGATATCAACTGCATTGGCAGTCCATCAACCGGCCGACCTACGATCTGGGACGCTTGTCGCTCGCCTTGGGATATGTCGGCCTGGTGATGCTGATTTGCCGTGCCGGCGTGCTTCGGCGCCTGCAAGCGGCCCTGGCCAATGTCGGTCAGATGGCGCTGACGAATTACCTGATGCAAACGATAATCTGCAATCTGGTTTTTCTCGGCGTCGGCTTCGGCCGGTTCGGCGCATGGGACCGTTCCGGCATGTACCTGTTCGTGCTGGGTGTATGGCTTTTCCAGATCGTCTTCAGCCATATCTGGTTGCGGCACTACCGGTTCGGACCTTTTGAATGGCTCTGGCGGAGCCTGACCTATCGCCGCCGGCAGCCGATGCGCGAAGCCGGCATTTAATACTTGAGATTTCGTGAAACTGCCGGGCTGCCTCCATGCACCCCGGCCGGTTTAATTGGTTTGTGAAACATCGTTATGCAAATCGCGATTTTCCAGCTTGATCGGCGTACATTCCGGGAAATGGTGCGCATCGCCGTTCCTATGGTGGTGTCCCAGGGAACTTTCGCGGTCATGATTTTCACCGACCGCTATTTCATGTCCCAGATCAGTCCGACGCACATGGCGGCCGCCCTCGGCGGCGGGGTCGCGGCGTTCTTCTCGTTCTGCTTCTTCACCGGGCTGTTCTCCTACAGCAACGCGCTGGCGGCCCAGTACTTCGGCGCGAAAGAATTTCACAAGTGCTCGAAGGTCGTCACCCAGGGTCTGATCCTGTCGCTCGCGAGCCTGATTCCGCTCGCGGTGATTACGCTCGGGGTGCTGCAATTGTTCAATCTGCTCGATCACGATCCGCGGCTGGTCGAACTCGAACGCGTCTATTTCCTGATCCTCATGGCGGGGGTATTGCTTCCGCTGGCGAAAACCTGCTTTTCATCGTATTTCGCCGGCATCGGCCGCACCCGCGTGGTCATGATCTGCGACATCTGCGGACTGCTGCTCAATGTGCCGCTCGCCTACGTCATGATCTTCGGCCATCTCGGCTTGCCGGCCATGGGCATCGCCGGCGCCGCAATCAGCACCAATATCGCGACGCTGTTCTCGCTCGCGCTGTTCCTCTGGTTCTACATGCGTCCGTTCCACCGCGTCCGCTTCAGGGTCATGCAGTCCTTTCATTTCGACGCGGGGATCACGCGCCGCTATCTGCGGCTGGGGCTGCCTTCCGCGGTGGAACTGTTCCTCAACGTAGCCGCCTTCAACCTGTTTCTGCTCATGTTCCAGTCTTATGGCATCGTCGCCGGCGCGTCGGCGGCGATTGTCTTCAACTGGGACATTCTTTCCTTCGTGCCGATGATCGGCCTCAACATCGCCGTGATCAGCATGATCGGCCGTTTCGTCGGCGCCGGCGACATGGAACGGACCAACCAGGTTATCCGCGCGGGATTCGCGCTCGGCCTGTGTTACTCGGCGGCGCTTGCCGTCACGTATATCGTGTTCCGTTTCCCGCTGGTCGAAATTTTCACGCCGCCGGGCGGAGACTTCGAAGAAATCCGCGCCCTCGCCGGCTTCATGATGGTCGGGCTGTCCTGCTACACCATGGCCGACGCCACCTGTCTGGTCGCCGGCGGCGTGCTGCGCGGCGCCGGCGATACGCGCTGGCTGATGATCGCCTCGGTTAGCTTGCATTGGTCGATGCTGGTGATTCAGTACTTCGTCATCCTCGTATGGCGGCTGAGTCCCCAGGTTTCCTGGATCGTCCTGACCCTGCTGGTGTTCAGCATCGCCGTCGTTTACGTGGCGCGCTTGCGGGGCGACCGCTGGCGCAGCGAAGAGAAACTCGCCGCCGTCATGGGCGAGGACTGATCGGCGCAGCCGATCGGAAGCGAAGCTTCTGAAAGTCCGAACGGCTTGCCATGGATGGCAAGACCGGGGCTGATCGAAGCCAATGAACCTGCGCCAGGGATGGCAGGCATGACCTGTCAGAGTTCCTCGAGAGATTCTGCGACTACGCTTCGCTCCGCGCGGAATGACGGATGGGTTCGCACTACGCGAGTCGCCGCCGGGTGGCGGGGGGTTCAGCGGGCGTGCGAGACAGGATGTCGAGCCCGGAGCTTGCAGGGACGTATTTACAGCGTCCGCTGAACCCCCCGCCACCCGGCGGCGACGGATCGAAGCCACAATCCCAATGAGATTCCGCGACTCCGCTCCGCTTCGCGCAGAATGACGAAGGGGGCGCTTCGCTTCGCGCAGAATGACAATCAGGCTATCAGCTTTGCTTGTGGATTCGCGCGGCAACAGGTAGCCTCTACCGGTCAACTTCGCTGGATACCCAATTGCAGTCATGAAAAGCGCAGTGATGAAAAGAACCGCCGGCGTGTTGCTGCCCGCCCTCGCCTTGCTGGGATTGACCGTAACCATCGCGTATTCCCAATCCCAATACCCCGAAGGTCTGCTGAACCAGAAATCCAGCTTCATGCGTTCCGCCGCCAGGGCCATGGGAGAGCCTTTCCGCGGGCTGACCACCTCCGACGGCCCCATCGAAGGCCTTTTCTCCGTGCGGGAGACCGGAGTTTCCACGGCGCCGGTTCTCGAGGCCGCGAAAGCGTTGCTGGCGACGCTGGACACCGCCGCACTGAGCCGCTCGCATTTCGCAATCGAGGATCCGGAATGGCGCGACTGGTCGAATGTCGATGTCGGCATCTTCGCCCGCCGCGGCATCAGCCTCGAGGAGATGAACGAAGAACAGAAAGCCGCCGCCTGGAATCTGCTCGATCAATCCCTCAGTGCGGCGGGAGTGGAGAAGACCCGCGGCATCATGCGCACCGAACAGAGGCTGTTCGAAATCAACGGCGAACCGATTCGCTACCACGAGGAGAAATACTATTTCACCTTCATGGGCATGCCTTCCGCGTCCGGGCCCTGGGGCTGGCAACTCGACGGACATCACTTGGTAATCAACTACTTCGTGCTCGGCGACCAGGTCGTGATGACGCCCGCGTTCTGGGGCGGCGAACCCGTCGTGGCCGAGGCCGGAAAATACGCGGGCAATATCATCTTGCAGGCCGAGCAGGATCTGGGTCTGGGCCTGATGCAATCCCTGAGCGCGGAACAGCGGGCGGCCGCTACGATCGATCCCGAAAAGACGCGCAATAATCTGATCGCGGCGGCGAACCAGGACAATCTGGTGCTCGACCCGGAAGGCATCCGCGCCACCGAGCTCGACAGCGCGCAGCAACTCGCCCTGCTCGGCGTGATCCGCGAATACGTCGGCAATCTGCGCGGCCCTCATGCCGAGGTCACCATGGCGGAAATCGGCGAACATCTCGATGACACCTGGTTCGGCTGGCGCGGCGCCACCGAAGACGACGCGGTGTTCTACTACCGCATACAGAGCCCGGTCATCCTCATCGAATTCGATCATCAGAATCCCGTCGGAACCTTGCGGAAGAACCAGCCCGGTGTTCCCACAAGGGACCATATTCATACCGTGGTGAGAACTCCCAACGGCAACGATTACGGCAAGGACCTGCTCGCGCAGCATCTGGCGGCGCAACCCCATTGATCATGAAAAATACTCTCCGAACCCTGCTTGTCTGCATATTGGCCGCCTGGGCGATTCCCGCGCTTTCCCAGTCTCCCAACGCCTTCGGCATTCCCACGGCGGAGCGGCCGAATCCGGCGGCGGGCATCGTCGCGGTGCCGGGCAGCCGCGCCCAGGGATTCGCCGGCCAGGGACGGTCCGAGGTGATCGCCCGCCATGGCATGGTCGCGACCAGCGACCCGCTTGCGGCGCAGGCCGGACTGGAGATTCTGCAACGGGGGGGCAACGCGGTCGATGCCGCCGTGGCCGCCGCGGCGGTGCTCGACGTTACTTCGCAGAACGATACCGGGCTGGCGGGGGATCTGTTCGCGCTGGTCTGGAGCGCGGCCGACCGCGGGCTGTATGCGCTGAACTCGGCCGGCTGGGCGCCGGCCGGCTGGACGCCCGAGTTCTTCAAGGAGCAACTGGGCGTCGAGAGAATACCGGGGCGCGGTGTCAATTCGGCCACGGTGCCGGGCGCCGTGGCCGGCTACGATGCCTTGCTCGACCGCTTCGGCACCATGGATTTCGGGCAGACGCTGGAACGCGCGGCGCGCATTGCCGAAGAGGGCTGGGGACAGTCGGAACGGCGTCACGTGGACTTGACCCGCCAGCTTGAGAAATTGCTCGAAGACCCGGATTCGGCCAGCGTGTTTCTCGACGGCCGCGAGGCGCCGGCGCTGTATTCGATCATTCGCAATCCCGGCTTGGCTGACGCCCTGCGGATTTTGCAGGAAGAAGGCAAGGACGCGTTTTACCGCGGCGCGATCGCCGATGCCCTGGTGGCGAAAGTTCAGTCGCTGGGCGGAGTCATGACGCATGAGGATCTGGCTGAGTTCGAGCCCGAATGGGTCGAGCCCATATCCACCAGTTATCACGGCCATGACGTACACCAGTTGCCGCCCCCGGGCCAGGGCTGGGCGGCGCTGGAAATGCTCAATATCCTGGAGATGTGCGCTCCCGTGCACGGACTGAATCTTGCCGCGCTGGGGCCGTCTAGTCCCGACTACTGGCATTTCATGGTGGAAGCCAAGAAGCTGGCCTATTCGGATTTGCAGGCCTACAACGCCGACCCGCTGTTCCATCCGCCCCCGCTCAATCGGTTGCTGTCGAAAACCTACGCGCTTTCGCTCTGCGACCGGATCGACATGAACAAGGCCGCCGAGCCTTCGGTTGCCGGCGGGCTCGACGGCGGCACGATCTATCTCACCACCGCCGACCGCTGGGGCAATATGGTTTCCCTGATCCACAGCATCTTTTCGGTATACGGCAGCGGCATCACGATTCCGCCTTACGGCATGATCCTGCACAACCGCGGCGTGGGCTTTACGCTCGATGGAGATCATCCCAATGTCGTGGCGCCGAGAAAGCGGCCGTTTCATTCGATCATCGCCGGTTTTGTCTCCCGCAACGGCGAGCCGTTGATGACTTTCGGCAACATGGGCGGCGCGGTGCAGCCCGAGACGCATGCCCAGCACATGGTGAACGTGATCGACCATGGCATGAACGTGCAGATGACTACCGACGCGGCGCGTTTCACACACAACCAGAACAGCAACGTGTTGTCGCTGGAGCACAATCTGTTCGATCTGGTCGGGCCGGCGCTGCGCGCGCGCGGGCACACTGTGCGCGGTGTCGACGGCGGCGCGGTGGGAGGCTATCAGGGCATCCTGTTCACGCGCGACCCGGAAATGACGCCGCCGCCATTCAATCAGCAAAGCATCGACGAAGACCTTCCGGTGAATGGCGTCTACCGCGCCGGGTCGGACCATCGCAAGGATGGTCAGGCGGCGGGGTGGTGAGGCCCGGCCCCCACCAAAACCGCCAGGCGGTTTTGGTGGGGGTGGAGGCGCCTTGGCGCAACCGATAAAGATCACAAGAGGAAAACCAAATGACTGAAGTAAGTTGGCTGGCCGTAATCGTTGCGACGGTTCTGAGTTTCATGTTGGGTGGCTTGTGGTACTCGCCGCGGGTTTTCGGCGCCAGATGGGCCGAAGGCTGCGGAGTCGACCTTGAGTCCGGGGATGCCGGCAAGCATGCGGCCAAGGCGCTGTCGGTGCAATTCGTCAGCACCTTGCTGCTGGCCTGGGTGCTCGGCGCGATGGTGGACGCCGGAGAATGGCTGATGATCGCGGTGACCGCGGCCGTTGTGGCGGTCATTCTTGTTTCGGCGGGACTGTTTCATCGCAACAGTCATTTCGCGGCGGTCATCGAGGGCGTCTTTGTCGTGGCGATGTCCGCGGTGATGGTTGTCGTGCACCTGGTGCTCTAGCCGGCGATTTCCGCATGCAAGCGGACGAGTTCCCGCGCGGCGGCACCCGGGTCTGACGCACCGAAGATCGCGTGTATCACGGCCAGCAGGTCGGCGCCTGCCGCCAGTGCCTGTGCCGCATTTTCCCGGTCTATTCCGCCGATGGCGGTTATCGGCAAATCCAGCGACTTGCGCGCCGCTTGCAGTATCTCAATCGGGGCGGGAGGGGCGTCCGGTTTGCTGACCGAGGGGAAGAATCTTCCGAAGGCGACGTAGTCGGCGCCCTGAACTTGCGCGGCCCGGGCCAGATCCAGCGAGTCGTGACAGGTCGCGCCGATTATGGCGCCGACGCCGAGCGCGGCGCGGGCGCCGGCGATATCTGGATCCGTCCTTCCCAAATGTACGCCGTCAGCGCCGCTTTGCGCGCACAATTCCACGTCGTCATTGACGATGAGCGGCACCGCGTGGCGCCGGCAGATCGCGAGAATCCGCGCAACCTGTCTGCGGGCTTCGTCCCGGTCGCCGTGCTTGGCGCGGAATTGCAGCATCGCGATTCCGGCCCCCGCGACTTCGCTCAAGACCTCCTCATGATCCGACAGGTTCATGAAGGCATCGTCCGTGATCGGATAAATGCCGCGGAAACTCATGACTCTCGCGAGAAGCCCCGCTCAGGCAAATGCTGGCCGGCCCCGGCGCGCCAGGCCCGCCTGAGAGATTCCCAGGTATATTGCTGCGCCTCGCGCAAGGCGCTCTCGATACCGCGCCCCAAGGCGAGATAACCGGCGACCGCGCTGGCCAGTGTGCAGCCCGAGCCGTGAAATTCATGTTCGAGCCTCGGCCAGCGGAACTCCATCTTTTCCCGGTTTGCCCGAAACCAGCGATTGACCACGCACTCTCCCGATTCGTGGCCGCCGGTCAGCAATACATTGCGGCAACCCCGGCGCAGCACTTCACCGGCCGCCGCATCGGGCGTGTCCGACTCGGGCGCCAATTGCGTCAATTCCAGCGAGTTGGGCGTCACTATCGTCGCCAGCGGCAACAGCAGTTCACGCATCGCCACAAGCGTTTCAGACCCCGCAAAGGCATAACCGCCGCCGGCGGCGCCAACCGGATCCATGACCACGGGAATATCCGCGTGTTTGCGCAATATTCCACAAACGGTCTTCACCGTGGCGGCGCTGCCAAGCAGGCCGAACTTGAAACAGCGAACGGGCATATCCGCCATTACGCAATGCGCCTGTTCCGCTATCAGGTCGGCGGCTACGGGAACCATCCGGCTTGCGTTTACGGTGTCCTGCACGGTGAGCGCGGTCGCAACCGGAGCGCAATGACTGCCGAGGCCGAGCAGGGTTTCCGCATCGGCCTGCAGGCCGGCCCCGCCGGTGGGGTCGAGGCCGGAAAAACAGAGGACGACGGGCTTGCCGGCGCTCATGCGGGTCACAATACCGGTTTTGCGACGATCAGAATGACAATGGCGGTCAGCAGCACGACCGGCAGCTCGTTGAACACGCGGAAGAAGACATGGCCGCGTTTGTTGCCGCCGTCGCGCAAAGCGCTCATATAGACCCAGCACATGCCGTGATAAACGAGCAACAGGACGACGAGCGCCAGCTTGACCTGCATCCACCACCAGGCGAGGAAGTAGTCCAGGTTGTCGAATAGCAGCCAAAAACCGAACAACAGCGTTGCCGCGGCGGAGGGCGTGGCAATACCCCAGAACAACTTGCGTTCCATGACGACGAAACGGTCGCGGCTGATCGCGTCCTCGCTCATGGCGTGATAGACGAAGAGCCGCGGCAGATAGAAAAGACCGGCAAACCAGCACACCATGGCGATGATGTGAAAGGACTTCAGCCAGAGCATGGAATTTTCTCGCCGGGCGTCGAACGTGTAAGATACCCGCCTTTTCGGACGGCGGAAGCAGTCTAGCATGTTAATTGCGGGCATAGTGGGCGCCACCGGTTACACCGGCGTGGAGTTGTTGCGCCTGTTGGCGGGCCACGCGCAAGTCGAGGTGGGCGTGGTGACCTCGCGCCATCTCGCGGGAACCGCCGTCGCGAAACATTTCCCCAATCTGCGCGGCCGCTTCGACCTCGATTTCAGCGCGCCGGATCCGGCGGCGCTGGGCGAGTGCGATGTGGTTTTCTTCGCCACGCCCCATGCGGTTGCCATGAAATCCGCCGCACAGGTTCTCGCCGGCGGCGCCATGGTGATCGACCTCTCGGCGGATTTCCGCATTCGCGACATTGGTTGCTGGGAGCAATGGTACGGGACCGCCCACGAATGCCCGGAACTCGTCGGCGAGGCGGTTTACGGACTTCCCGAAGTCAATCGCGAGCGCATTCGCGATGCGCGGTTGATAGCGGTTCCCGGTTGCTATCCAACGGCGGTCCAGCTCGCCTTGCTGCCCTTGCTGGAAAATCGCCTCGTGGATGAATCGCGGCTGATCGCCGATGCGAAATCCGGCGTCAGCGGCGCGGGCCGCAAAGCCGCGGCCGAATATCTGCTTTGCGAAGCGTCCGAATCGATCAGCGCCTATGCCGTGGCGGGGCACCGGCACCACCCCGAAATCGTCCAGGAATTGCAAACGGCGGCGGGCGGACCGGTAAGTTTGACTTTCGTGCCGCATCTGACGCCGATGATTCGGGGCATTCTCGCGACTTGCTACGCTCCGCTGCGCGACCCGGACGCCCGTGGCGCCGACGTGCTGCAATCCGCGTTCGAGCGGCGTTACGCCGGCGAACCTTTCGCGCGGGTACTGCCCCCCGGCGAACTGCCGGCGACCCGTGAAGTGCGCGGTTCAAACGTCTGCGAAATCGCCGTACACTACAACGAAAGTACGGCGACCGCGGTGGTTCTGGCGGCGGAGGACAATCTGGTCAAGGGAGCCGCGGGTCAGGCGATACAATGTATGAACATCGCATTCGGTTGGAACGAGTCCGAGGGTCTGGAGGGAATCGGGCTTTCGCCCTGACTTGCCTGTGACGTTGGCGGCAACCGCGATTGCAAGTTGTCTTATTGTCGGAGAGGATATGCATGTTGAACAAGAAGCCGGGAGGCGCCATGACCACTGAGAGTGTTAACAACCAGACCCTGATTTCCGGTTCAACAACGGTGAACGGGGATATTCATTTCGAAGGCGAGCTCGTCATCGAAGGGCGCGTTGTCGGCAAGGTGCTGGCGGAGGAAGGCTCGGAAGCGCAATTGCGGGTTGCCGAAAGCGGATCGATCGAAGGCGACGTGGAGGTTCCGCTCGTGGTCATCAACGGCAACGTAAACGGCAATGTGCGGGCGTCCAAGCACATCGAACTTGCCGCGCAAGGCCTGGTCAACGGCAACGTGGTTTACAACCTCATCGAGATGGTCATGGGTTCGGCGGTGAACGGCAGTCTGACCCGCATGGACCGGGAGGAGCCGGAAATCGCCTTGCTTGAACTCGACAAGGAAGAAGACTCCGGCGCCGCGTAATTTTCCGATAAATAGTGGCTTCGATCCGTCCCCGTCAGGTGGCGAGAGGTTCAGCGGACGCCGTAAATACATCCATGCAGGCTTCGGGCTCGGCATCCCGCCTCGCACGCCCGCTAAACCTCTCGCCACCTGACGGGGAATCACATCTTGCAAGTTCAAGGCCTCTTGGCCTCTGTCATTCCGCGCGTAGCGAAGCGGAGGCGCGGAATCTGTTTGGGCGCGTGGTATCGGTTACAATACATCAATTGCGTTGGCGCCCGTCGTGCGGGGTTAAACAGATATGTCTGTAGTTCAGTCCCAGGATCCCGTGGTCATGCACTTCACCGATCAGGCGGCGGAGAAGGTGCATCGGCTGATTGCGGAAGAGGGTAACGACAATCTGAAATTGCGCGTATTCGTCACCGGCGGCGGCTGCTCAGGTTTTCAATACGGCTTTACCTTCGACGAGGAGGTGGCCGAGGACGATACGGTGATACGGAACGGGGGAGCGAGCCTGCTCGTCGACCCCCTGAGTTTTCAATACCTCGTCGGCGCCAGGGTCGATTATGTGGAAGGACTCGAAGGCTCGCGCTTCGTCGTGAACAATCCCATGGCGGCCACCACCTGCGGCTGCGGGGCGTCGTTCTCGATCTAGGCCTGCCGCGGGGCGGCGGTCAGTCGGCGCTGACTCCGGCGCTTCTCCCGACCAGTTCCCTATCCCGCGCATCGAATTGCGCCAGCAGGTTTTCCGTGTGGCTCCTGAAACGGCCCATCTCATCGGCGGCGATGCCGGGCGCCGATGGCAACAGTTCGTTGGCGCGGGCCGGATTGCGGGGCACGCCGTCCTTCAGCACTTCGTAATGCAGATGCGGTCCGGTGGCGGCGCCGGTCGAGCCCACGTAGCCGATCACATCGCCTTGGCGGACCCTGACTCCCGGCTTCATGCCGTCCGCGAATCGGGACAGGTGGGCGTAACGGGTCTCGAAACCGCCCGCGTGAGCGACGATGACGATATTGCCGTATGAGCCGTAGCGGGAGGCGCGGGTTATGTTGCCGTCGCTGGTGGCCCGAACCGGTGTGCCCGCGGGCGCTGCATAGTCGGTGCCCTCATGCGGGCGAACCTGGTTGAGAATGGGGTGCAGGCGTTTCGGATTGAAATGTGAACTGATGCGGAACACATCGAGCGGATTCCGCATCATACCGGTTCGCATGCTGTTGCCGTCCGGGCTGTAGTAGCCGGTCCGGCCGTCCGCGTTTTCGTAGCGCACCGCCAGATGTTCCTTGCCGCGATTCACGAAGCGCGCCACGAGCATGTCGCCTTCGCCCACGTATTCGTCCTCGAGGAATTGCTGTTCGTAGAAAATCGTGAACTGGTCGCCCGGCTGGGTATCGAGCATGAAATCGATCTTGCCGCCGAAAATGTCGACCATGCGCATGCTTTGTGTTGGCGGCACCTGCTCCCGCTCCGCCGCCGCCAGCAGGCTGCTGTAAACCGTACCGCCCTTGATATTCGTTTCGACACGCGGTGTGTGCCTGATCGATTCGATACCGAACGCCTGTCCATCGCGTTTGAAGGCGAGTTCCCGCAGCGGCGATTGGATCAGCCGAAACTCGTCGAGGTCTCCGGAATCATCAAGCCTGAAACCGAGTTTGTAGCCCGCCTTCATCGCATTCAAAATTTGCGCTTCCTCGCCGCTGCGCAAAAGCCGCGCGAGGTCCGCCGGGTCGAGTTCCAGTTCAGCGAACATTTCGCTCAAGGTATCGCCGTAGCTGACTTCGACGAATTGCCAGTTGGTGGATTGCGGCAGCGCGGGCTGCAACTCGGGCTCCGCCTTTGATTCGGGGGGCTGCGCGAATTCGACTATGGGGATTTCCGGCGATGCCGGAAGATTCGCGCTGAAATCGGAGACAGCCGCCACGACCGATGGCTCGGATTCCACCGGCGTCCGCGCCGACATCATGAAGAACAGACCGAGCGCGGCAACGGGAATCAGCGCCGTAAAGGAGTTCCTGCCATCCCCTTGCGGGCGGCGTTGCGTGGATGCAAACTTGATGGCTGTTCCTCCAATTCGCCGGCTCCCGACGGCGATCCACTGGCTTTCGCGCCAGAGACTACACGTTTTCGGCGGCTGTTTCATCTATCCGGGCCACCAAATTCGCAGCCGACTATTGTACTATCGTCCGTCAGCTTTCGCGGAACTGCGGCAATCGCGGGCGTATCCGGTTTGACAAATACGGACTGGTTTAAGTTCCCGTTAACTTGACAGGCGCGGCCATGGCGCACGACACCATCATCGCCGATCTCGAATCGAGAAATCTCATCGCCCAACTCGCGGGCGGCGACGAACTCGTGCAACATCTCGCGGACGGCAGCCGCACGGTTTATTGCGGCTTCGATCCCACGGCGGAGAGCCTGCATATCGGCAATCTTCTGCCATTGCTCGCGCTGCGGCGCTTCCAACTCGCCGGGCACAGGCCCATCGCCCTCGTCGGCGGCGCCACCGGCCTGATCGGAGATCCCAGTTTCAAGGACGCCGAACGCAAGCTCAATTCAACGGAAGTCATAGCCGATTGGGTCGAGCGGATCAAACCGCAACTCGCCCGCTTTCTCGATTTCGACTGCGGCGACAATTCGGCGCTGCTCGTCAACAACCTGGAATGGACCCGGGGTTACGACATGCTCGGCTTCCTGCGCGACGTCGGCAAGCATTTCTCGGTCAACAACATGATCCAGAAGGAATCGGTGCGGCAGCGGATCGAACGCGACGGCGAGGGGATTTCCTATACCGAATTCAGTTACATGATCCTGCAATCCTTCGACTTTTCGGAATTGCGCAAGCGCTACGATTGCACGATACAGGTCGGCGGCAGCGATCAATGGGGCAATATCACCGGCGGCATCGATCTGACCCGGCGCCTGCACCAGCGGCAGGTCTACGGCGTGACTTTTCCGCTCGTCACCAAGTCCGACGGCTCAAAGTTCGGCAAGACCGAAGCGGGCACGATCTGGCTCGACCCCGCCAAGACTTCGCCTTATGCCTTCTACCAGTTCTGGCTCAATGCCGCCGACGCGGACGCATACGATTTCCTGCGCTATTTCACCTTTCTGGCGCCCGCGAAGATCGAGCAGATCGAGTGCGCCGACGCCGCTTCGCAAGCCCGGCCCGTGGCCCAGGGCGTGCTGGCGCAGGAGGTAACCAGGCTCGTGCATGGCGAGCAGGGACTGGCCGCGGCGGAAAGAATCACCGCGGCACTGTTCTCGGGCGAAGTTTCCGGGCTGGGGGAAGAAGACCTGCGGCAACTGGAACAGGATGGCCTGCCTTGCAACGCAATCGCAGCGGAAACCCCCTTGCTCGATGTGCTGGTGGAATGCGGCCTGGCGCGCTCCCGCCGCATCGCCCGAGACCTGGTCGCCAGCGGCGCCGTCTCGGCGAACAACGCCGTTCAAAGCGCCGGCGACGCCCCGCTCGACCCGCAACTCGCGCTACATGGAAGATATTTCGTTATCAGGCGAGGCAAGAAGAACTTCCACCTGACGAAGCTGGACTAATTCTCTTCTGACGGGACGCGAAATGGTTCGATTCGGCGCAACGGCCGCGGATCGAAGCGACAAAGCCAATCAACGTATAATCACCCGCAGTTGCCAATCTTCGAAATCAATCCATGGAAAGAGCCGACATCGTCATCGCCGTCCTCGCGGTTTATCAGGTAGTGCTTCTGGGCATCGGATTCTGGGCGTCGCGCCGCACTGCGGACGGCAAGGATTTCTTTCTGGCCGGCCGCCAACTCGGCCCGGTGGTGGCCGGCGTCAGCTACGCGTCGAGCGCTTCCTCGGCGTGGACACTGCTCGGGCTGAGCGGGATAGCCTACGCCGCGGGAGTCTCGGCGATCTGGGTCGCCGCCGGCTCGATCAGCGGCATGTTCGTGGCCTGGTGGTGGATCGCGCCGAGGTTGATGCGATACAGCCGCGCCCACGACCACATGACCCTGACGGACTTCCTGGCGCACGGCGCCGAAGGCGGCGCCCGCCGGGCCATCGTCTACCTGTCCTCCGGGGTCATCATCTTTTCCTTCGTGTTTTATATCGCCGCGCAATTCCAGGGCGCCGGCACCATGTTTTCCTCGACTTTCGACATTTCCTTGCCCGCCAGCATCGGCATCGGCGCTCTCGTCATCATGATCTACACCTTTCTCGGCGGCTTTTGGGCGGTGAGCGTCACCGACACCTTGCAGGGAATCCTGATGGCGGTCACCGCCCTGTTGCTGCCCGCGGCGGCGATGATTTCGGTCGGGGGAATGCCCGGCCTGGTTGAAGGCCTGCATGCGGTCGGCAGCCCGGAGCAAGTGAGTTTTGTCGCCGGAGGCGGATTCTGGTTTGCCGCGGGCGTCATCGTCGGCGGTCTCAGTATCGGCATCGGCACATACGGCCAGCCGCATCTGCTCGTTCGTTTCATGGCGCTGCGCGACGAACGCGCGCTGTTGCAGGCCCGCTGGATCGTGACTTTCTGGTACCTGGTGGTTTTTCTCGGGAT
Source organism: Pseudomonadales bacterium (assembly GCA_963664805.2). GTDB lineage: Bacteria > Pseudomonadota > Gammaproteobacteria > Pseudomonadales > Pseudohongiellaceae > UBA9145. Next base: position 3,283,578 of record OY761612.1, read on the forward strand.
GATATCGCTCGGCTTGGCCGGCCGCATCCTGCTGCCTGAACTCGGCGACCCCGAGACCGTATTCTTCAATGTCAACGAAGAATTGCTGCCGCCGATCGTCGGCGCGGTACTGCTGGCGGCCGTGTTGTCGGCGATCATGTCCACGGCCGACAGCCAGTTGCTCGTGGCCGCCGGCGTCATCGCCCACGATCTGGGCCTGGGCCATCTCGGGCGGGCTTCGCTGCTGCGGGTTTCGCGGATCGTGATCGTTCTGCTCGTGGTGGCCGCCGTCGCGGTCGCGCTCTATTTGCCCGAAAGCATTTTCAATCGGGTGCTTTTCGCCTGGATCGCCCTGGGCTCGGCTTTCGGACCACTGGTTTTCCTGCGTCTCGCGGGATACGAGGCGGCGCCGGCGGCGATCGTGCTGTCGATCCTCACCGGCTTTTCGCTATCGGTGCTGTTTTACTTGATGCCGGACACGCCGGGCGAAATACTAGAGCGGCTGGCGCCGTTCTGCTGCGCATTCGCGGTATTGCTGACGGTTCGCAAACTCGGTGCGTAAGCACCCCCACCAAAACCGCCTTGCGGTTTTGACTCCCCCAAAGGGGGAGTGATCCGGAGCCTGGGCGAAAATCCCTCTTTGGAAGAGTGACCCGGAGCGCGGGCGAAACTCCCCCTTTGGGGGAGTCGAATCTGCGGAGCAGATTCGGTGGGGGTTCGCTCCACACGGAATGACAGGCGGGAAAGCCGCTAGAAGTCGCAGTCGTTTTCGAGGAAATCGAAGAGGGCGGTGTAGAACTGCATGTTGTGGTCGAAGGCGAGCGTGTCGACCGTATGCGCGGCGTCGATCAGTTTTTCGTAGCGGAATGGCTTGCCGCGCCGTTCGAGTTCAAGCGCGAACAGGTCGCTATGCCGGATCGGCACGATCAGATCGCGGTCGCCATGGACGAGCAACACCGGGATGTTGACATCGTCCATGTTCATGATTGGCGAAAGGCCGCCGCGGGTGCGCTGGAACATTTCGCGGAAACGGTAATTCCATTCCTCTTTCGCGATCAGTTCCATGCTGCTTACGCCGGCGCCGGCGATCGAGCACTGGTAGATGTTCGGTTCGCGCATGGCGCCGACCATGGCCGAATAGCCGCCGTAACTCCAGCCGAAAATCGCCATCCGCCCGGGGTCGGCGATGCCCTGTTCGACGAGGAACCGCATGCCGTCGTCGACATCGTCCTGCATCTTGTAGCCCCATTGCCGGTCGCCGGCCGCGAAATAGTCGTAGCCGAAACCGGTCGAGCCGCGGAAATTGGGTTGCAACACGGCATAGCCGCGGGAGGCGAGCAAATGCGGCCATTCGTCCCAATACGAGGAATTCCAATGCAGCGAATCCCGCGATTGCGGGCCGCCGTGGGGATTCGCGATCACGGGATAAGGCGGTTCGCCATTGGGAGGCAAGGTCAGCACCGCGTTCAGCAACATGCCGTCGCGGGCTTCGTACCAGATTACCCGGCTGTCGCCGAGCTGTTCCGGTTCGACCGCCGTGGTGCGGCCGATCAGTTGCAATTGCCGCTTGTCGGTGAGCAGATAGTAACTGCCAGGCTCCCTGGGGCCGGTTGACTGAATGACGATGAACTTGTCATCGGCGGCGCGGTCGTGGATCGAATTGAAATTGCCTTCGGGAAGCGCGGCGTCTATCGAGCGCTGCAGGAGCTCGGCTTCCTCGTCGATGTAATAGATCTGCGGCGCGTCGCCGACGAAATAAAATCCCACCAGGCGCGGATCTTCGTCGCCGTCGATACAGGCTTGGGAGATGCACGCGGTGACGACGTTGCCGGCGTCGTAGCGGTCGATGGCGAACAGCAACTCGGGCTCGGCGTCCGGAGCCGTCATGTCATAAAGGAATATGCCCTCGGTATCCCTGTTCTGGGCTGTAAGCACATAGACCTGGTTCGGTTCGCCCGGCACGAATCCGAGCACCGACAGCGGACGGCGTTCGTCCACGTCGAAATTCAACCAATCGTTCCATTGGGTTTCCTCCTTGAGCCGGTATTCCAGGTAAATCCGGTTTTCGTTGCGCGCCACGACCGAGCGGATTCGCAGATCGCCGTCGTAGTCGAACCGGTAGTCGAAATAGCTGGAAGAGAGCTGCAACAGCGATTCGCTGCGCCCGTCTTCGATATTGACCCTGAATATCTCGGTGCCGACGTCGTTGGAGCCGAACCATTCGATCAGCACCCAGTCGTCCTCGTCGGGCAGGCGGTGTACGACGATTGGACTCGCGAGCCGCTGCACCACGGTTTCCGAGATGAAGCGCGCGATATTCGACTTGCTCGGCAATTCCACCCAGCGGCCGCCGTCGAGCCCGATCGACAGCAACTTGTAGGCGTAGGTCTTGACCCGACCGGGCAGTCCGACGCCGGCCGAGGCGTAGCCGACGCGCCGGCCGGGAACTTCCACCGGCTGCCGGGTGCGCACGAGCAGGCGTTCGTCGTTGGCCCAGTTGATGCCGACGATGTCCATCGTATCCGAGCCAAGCGTATGGGGCGCCGCGGACATGTCGGCGGTCTCGAACACCTGGATCACGTAGTTCTCGCCTTGTCCGGGCAGGCGCACGACGGCCAGATGCTCGCCCGAGGGCGACAGATCCACATCGAGGATGATGGGCCGCATGGCGAAAGCTTCGAGCGGCGGCGGTTCCTGCGCTTGCATGCTTGCCGGGAACAGCGCGGCGGCGACGATTCCAACCGCCGCGCGGAAGCCGAAGAGCTGGTTATCGCGATTCATTTGCTGGTTTCTCCGGTCAACTTCCGGTCATGGACCCGTGAAGCTGTAGCTAACCGATGCGAAAGCGCGCCGGCCCAGGTAGTCGTACCCGGCGCCGATGGGAATGTTGTAGTTGAACGGCGTGGTCGCCGAGGGCGACCAAGGATCCCAGCCCAGTCGCGGCGGCTCCTCGTCGAGCACGTTGATGACGCCGGCCACCAGCACAAAGCGCCCGTTGGGATCCGTATAGCGCGCCGACAGGGTGTGAAACATGATTCCATCGGCCCTGTGCAAATTGGTGACGGTGGGGTCGCTCGCCAACTCGTAGATCGGCTCCTCGTCGGTCGAGCCGATGTAGTCCATCGCCCAGGTGATCGTGTAGTCGCGCCAGTCGAAGCGGACGTCGGCTTCGCCGCGCCATTTGGGATAGGCGTGATGGCCGATGTATTGGAACGGATCGCTGTCGCCGGTCAAGCCGTATTCGTAACCGAGCACCCGCGTCGCCAGCACATCGACGCTCAAGTCGCCGAAACCGAACTCGCGGTCGGTGCGCAGGGAAATGTCGTAGCCGCGGGAAGACTCGATCGCCACATTCACGAACGACGAATTGACGAAGCTGAGGTCGCCGCTTCGCGACCGGTCCCCGATCAGCGCGCATTCCGGGGCCGAAAAGTTCGCCGAACTGTAGCAGCGGGACAGCACGGTGCCCGCGCCGAGCCGCGAGATCGAGTTGTTCAGATCGATATCGTAGTAATCCACGGCCAGGCTCATATCGACGCCGAGAGCGGGCAGCAGATCCGCGAGGTCGGGCGTCACCACAAGGCCGAGGGTCGTCGACTTCGAGGTTTCGGCCTTCAGGTCCAGATTGCCGCCGGTGACGACATTGACCGAGGACGTCGCGCTGAATTCGGGCGGGATTATCCCCTGTTCTTCCAGCCGGGCGCAGTTCCGGTAGCGTTCGCTGCCGGTATCGATGTCGCTGGTCGGATCGCGGAAATTGTTGCAGGGATCGATCGCCGCGGAGGCGAAGCCGGTCTGATTGGCCAAGAACAATTCGTACAGCGCCGGCGCCCGGAACGAGGTTCCCACCGAAGCGCGCAGCCGAAACGTCGTATTCGGCGCGTAATTGAGCAAGCCGCGCCAGGTCGAGTCGTCGCCGTAGGAACTGTAATCGGTCCAGCGCCAGGAAGTATTCAGCGTGAGTTCCTCGACCCAGGGTCTGCCGCCGAGCAGCGGCAACTCCACTTCGCCGTAGACTTCGCTGACCCGGTCGTCGCCCCGGGTGCGTCCGGCGCCGGTGAAACCCCACTGGTTGTCGTTGATCGAAGCCAGCGGCGGACGGTCGTCGATTTCCCGGCTGCGCCATTCGAGCCCGAGCACGCCGCGCGCCTCGCCCGCGGGCATGTCGAACAGGCGGCCTTCGAGGTTGAAACTCGCGGTTAGCAGGTCGTAGTCGGTTTCCAGATGCTGTATTTCGCTGATGTAGTCCGCGGCGGCCGGGTCCACTCCGCCCCGGATCGCCCTGGAGTTGAACAGGTCCAGGGGAACGCAGGACGGGTCGGGGCCTTCCTCGAAAATCCGGTTGAACACGGCTTCTTCGAAGCCCGACCCGGACGCGAAGTAAAGCTGGAACGGGTCCATGACGCATGCCAGGCCGCCGTCCGGCCCGACAGCGCTCGACAGGGACCGGGCGACCTTGTCCTTGAGCCAGGAATCGTAGCTCCAGCCGCCGCGGCTCCAGGAATATCCGACGTTCACGTCCCAGGAAAAATCGCCCCGGTCGCCGTCGAGCCCCAGGTTCAGCGCCGTCACGTCGTTTTCGACGTATTGGCTCGGGTCGAGCATTTCGTAACTCATGACGGTGGGGCGCGCGAACGAGCCCAGCGGGCCGAAGGGATTGGTCGGATTGTTCGGATGCACGAACGGAAAAAGTTGCCGGTGGCCGCCGGTGATCGTGTCTTCCCTGTGGCTGAAATAGAACTCGTAGGTCGCGCTCGCCGCGCCGAGCATCTCGCCCAGATCGAGGTCGAGCAGGCCATCGCTGTAGATTTGCGTCAGTTCGCGTTGCGGCAGCAGGTCTTCGGTGGTCCAGTTGCGGTCGTCGCGAAACGCGGTTTCGACGAACCGGCTGCCGTCGGGAGCGACCGTCGCCTGCCGCCAGGGGATGCCGAGACCGAATAGATTGCTCGAACCGTCGGGAACCATGAATATCGAAGAACTGGCGAGGCCGTACACATCGGCGTAGCCGTTGACCGAGCCGAAACATCGCCCCATGGTCGGCGCGAACAGCGAAGGATGCAATTCGCCGTTGGTCAATCGCCGCTCGCTGCAGGTGCTGAACTCGCGTTCGAAGCGCTTCACCGGCCCGAATTTGGAAGTCTCGAGCGCGAAGTCGATGTAGCCGCGGTCGAAAGTCTGCCCCCAGAGCATGCTGACGGCGCCGTAATCCGCATCGTCCTGCCAATCGACCTCGACGATGAAATCGTCGAAGCGGCGGCGGGTGATGATGTTGACGACGCCCGCCACGGCGTCGGCGCCGTAAACCGAAGAAGCGCCGTCCTTGAGTACTTCGATGCGTTGCACGGCGATGAAGGGAATCGCGCTGAGATCGACGCTGGAGACCTGCCCGCGCGTTCCGGCCGCGGTGAAACGGCGGCCGTTGAGCAACACCAGCGTGCGGCCGGCGTCGAGATTGCGCAGGCCGAAGGTGCTCGCGCCGGGTCCGCCGGACACGACGAAGCCGGTGAAGGTGTTGTCGATCTGCACGCCGGAAGCGAGCGCGCTGCCCTGGAGGATTTCGGAGACGTTGTCGAGTCCGCTGAGCAGGGCCTGCTCGTTGGTGATCACCGTCAGCGGCAGCGAGTCCGAATAGGCGTCGCGGCGGATGCGCGAGCCGGTGATGACGATCTCGTCGACCACCTGCTCGCCGATGGCGTCCCCAAGAATCGAGGACTGGACCGCGGTTTCCTCCACTGTTTCGTCTTCATCGACCTCCGCGGCCGGCGGTTGCGCGAATGCCGCGCCGCAATACAAGGCCAACAGGGCGCATGACGACGCCAACTTGGGCAACTTGTTCATAATTGTTCCCATTTCGCATAGAGATTCTGCGACTACGCGCAGAAAGACTGGACTCCCCAACGAGACTCCGCAGCTTGGCGCAGAATGGCTATTCTACCGTCATTCTGCGCGGAGCGAAGCGGAGTGACTCGGGGCATCCATGCCCTTCGCCCCTGCGGGGCGGTGCTGCGCACCGTCCAAAACGGCAATCCTGCCGTTTTGTCGCAGAATCTCCGCGTAAGTTTATCGCACCGGACGCGCATGGGCGGCGCCCCTGAATATCGCGTTCACGAGTATCACGTTGAGACCGTCAAGGTAGGCGCGCACCGTCGGATCCTGGGTGAACGCGATCACCTGGCCGGCGCCGCGGGGCTGGGACAGCGCGAACGGCTTGTATGCCAATTGCCGCCGGTTTTCCTCCCAGAGATAGCCGCTCGCCAGCAATGTGTCGGGCCCTTGGAATCGCGCCACGTTGACGCCGTCGTCGATGCGGATGGGCGTGTAGATTTCCGAACCGCGGATCAGGACGTTCAGAACCGGGGCAACGCCCGCGCCGAGCCAATGTTCCGGATGCACGTCCGCTCGCGCCATCACGCCGGAGACCGGGTATGGACTGTCTTCCAGCGCGATGGTTCTTTGCCGATACTGTTCCTCTTCCGTCAGATACGTTCCGGCCACCGTGGCGCCCTCTTCTTCCACTTCGCCGGGCTCGACTTCCACGACTGCCCTTTCGCGCCTTACCGCGAGCAGGTCGACTTCCGGGTCGGCCAGAAAGCGCGTGGCGTTGCCCATGGCAATCAATACGCCGCCGTCACTGACCCAGCTTTTCAGGTTTTCCACGCCCGCTTCACCGAGTGTGCCGCTGTAGCTTCCGCCGGCGGTCAACGGCAACAGCAAAACCTGGTAGCGATCGAGATCGGCCGAACCGAGCCGGTCCGCGCGGATCGGCGTGACCGGATAATCGAACTGCCGTTCGATGACGAAGCGCGTATTGCCCGCGCTGTATGCCGCGGTCGGTTCATCCCAGGCGATCGCCACCTTGGGCGCGTTGAAGCGCACCACGTTGCCGCTGCCGAAACTTGGACCGTCGGTCACCCAGCTATCGTTCACGGCAACGACTTCGGCGCCGGTTTCGCGCGCGAGTTCGGACATGGTCGCAAAGAGATCGCCCGAATTGTCGGCCACATCGATGATTAGCGTGCCGGCCGGGTATTCCCTGCCGAGATTGGTGAAGGCGAGATCGTTGCTCTTGATGTCGAGTCCGGCAAGCAGGCCCCTCGCCAGCAGCCGCGCCGCCGGGGCCGAACCCCAGGGAACCAGATAGGCGACTCGCGCTTCGCCGCCTTGCACTTCGGCGGGGAGGAACAATTCCGGCCCGGCGGCTTCGAACTCGCCGGCGGGTACGCGGTCGCAGATATTCATTTCTACATTGAACATGTGTGGCAGCGACCAGGCGGTCACGTCGTAGATCTGATCCGGCAGATTGTTCGCCCGCCGCTCTTCCTGTTCGGCGAGAAAGTCGTCCTCCATCGATACCTGGGGTTCGAGCAAGGTGCGCGCGAAGCGTTTGGCGGGCTGGTCCGCCCTGATCAGATGGCTGCCGGCCGCGTAGTCGGCGCCGCAAGCTTCGAACGCCTCGGTCGCGCGCAGGACCTCGACTCCCTGACGCGTCAACAGTCCGGCGATGCGGATTACGGCGGCCTGATCGGCCTGCACCGGAAACAGATAGGCGCGGTTTTCCTCCTGCTCGCCTTCCTCGATGGCGGTTACCTGGTAGTTGTAGAAATCGGTGAGGAATTTCTCCCGGTTGACGGCGACGGTTTCCGCCGTGGAAAGCGAAGTAAGAAAATGATTGCGCACGGTATAGGCATAGGTCAGATCGTTGCCGTCGTATTGGCGGAACACCAGTCCCCGGGAGGAAGCCTGCTCGTAAGTCATGGCGATGCCGCCGTAATACGACGGCCAGCTCGCGCCATAGCCCGGATAGAAAGCGTCGTAAATCTCGCGGGTGAAGTAATCGAGGCCGAACTCGTCGAACCATCCGGCATGGGTGCGGCCGAACAATTGCAGGCTTTCGGTCTGGTCCGCGGCCAGATGCGGATTGTAGGGAATCGCTTCGGGGGCGAAGAAATAGGTGCTGTCCCCGCCCATTTCGTGCGCGTCGACAAAGGCCACCGGATACCATTCCCGCAAGGCGGCGATGCGGCCCCGGGTCTCCGGCTGGGTCATGATGAACCAGTCGCGGTTCATGTCGAACAGGTAATGATTGGTGCGGCCGCCGGGCCAGGGCTCGTCGTGCTCCGCCGAGAGCCGGTCGGAGTCGGGCTCGAGTCCGAGGGAACTCGTGAAATGGTGGATGAAGCGGTCGCGGCCGTCCGGATTCTGCATCGGATCGATGACGACCACGGTGTCGCCCATGATGTCCGCCACGCGTTCGTCGCCGCGCGAGGCGAGCAGATGATACGCGGTCAACATGGCGGCGTCGGTGGAGGATATTTCATTGCCATGCACGCCATAGGAAAGCCAGGTTACCGGCGGCTGGCTCCCGATGATGGCCGCCGCCTCTTCCGCTGAAGTCAGCCTGGGATCTCTCAGGCTTTGCATGCCGGACTTGATTTCTTCGATCCGGTCGATGTTTTCCGCTGACGAAAGCACCACGTAAATCAGTTCCCGGCCCTGCCAGCTTCGCGCGTATTCGACGATTTGCGCGCGGTCGGGCGCGGCCGCGGCGAGCGCTTCGAAATAGCGGATCGCATCGCGATGCCAGGTGATCCGCTCGCCCGGGGCATAACCGAGCACCTGCTCGATCGAGGGAATCGCCGGATCGTAATCGTCATCGGTCCAGAAGCGGAAATCGTCCTGGGCCGGGGCCGGCGGCGCCAGACAAAGCAGTGCGAGCGCGCAAATCGGCATTACCCGGTCAAAGCTTTTTCGCATCATCGTTTTGATCTCTCAATTAGGGGTTTGCGAACATCCGCATATTCACACGATGGCGTGTTCCCGATCGGCCCCCACCAAAATTGCTTCGCAATTTTGACTCCCCAGAGGGGGGAGTAGGTGCCGCGCGCGCCGATGGGTAATACTCCCCCTTGGGGGAGTCGGCAAGGCAAGGGCGTCAGCCCGCAGCCGCGCCGGTGGGGGAGCTAGCCGCGGATCCACAACCCCCTACACATGCGATTATACCGGCGCGACTAAACTCCTGAATCAATTTGCCGCGTTATTGCGGGGGATTGCCGATCGGGGTTCCCTCCTTGCGCCATTCACCGTACAGGAACTCTTCGGAGAATTCCGCGCATTTGAATTCGAGCAACTGCATGTTGGGCTCCATGCGCCGGTACAGCGGCAGGCTGATCGTCCAGGGCTCGGTGAAGGTCTGGGGATCGGTGATCGTGGCCTCGTAGTCGATATGGTTGGGGCCGCTGAAAGTCCAGCGTTCTTCGACGACCATTTCCCAGCTATGGTGGTTGCCCGCCCGGTCGAACCAGGTGTCGGGCATCTGGCCGGTCACGCGCACGACCAGGGTGTCGCCTTCCCAATGGGCGTTGGAATGGCCCATCCAGGCGTCGACCTGGGAAGTGATCTCGGGCTGATCGACATAGAGAATGCGGTTGGCTTCGGCGTATTCGTAGGCGATCAGGATCACATCGGTCGATTGCACGATCTGAAAAGGGAAAGGCATGTAGTTCGCGCGCGGCACGCCGGGCATGAAGCACTTGGTGAGCGGATCGTTTTCCAGTGCGTTGGCGCGGTTGGTGTCGCGCACCCGCAAAGCCTGTTCGTTGTAGGGAATGCGTCCGCCCTCGATGACGCCGAGACTGGCCGGGATCGCCGAATGGGCGCCGAACAGACCCGGATGCGGACCCATTCGCGCCGCATGTGGCTCGATATCGTAGTGCGCCGAAGTGATCGCCTGCCAGATGCCGCTGAAGTCGGGCTTGCCGGACGGCGTGCGCGGAACGTCGTCGTTCTGGGCCATCGCGGCCGAGCCGATGAGCAGGGATATTGCAAAACCAATAAATGCCTTGAGTTTCATTTTGGATCCTTTAGTGCTTTGTTGGATATCAAGCCATCCGGCCGGAGACTCCGCGACTTCGCGCAGAATGACATTCCCAACCCGCCATTCTGCGCGAAGCGCAGTCGCGGAATCTCGGCGCCCGCCGCCTAGTCGCGCTCGGGCAAGTCTTCGCCCTCGGCCTGACGCTGCTCGTCGACGCGGGCGCCGCGCAAGGTGTTCATCATGCCGTAGTTGCCTTCGTGGCAGGCATATTCGTAGATCTGCCCCGCCACCTTGATCATCGGCACCACGGCCGTGATCGTGTCGGTGAAAGTGGACGGATCGTCGATGGTGAACTCGTATTCGACGGTATCGTACGCGGTGCGCGTGAAGCGTTCGGTCAGCACCAGGTCGTAATCCGTGCCGGTGCTCGCGAAAGTCTGGCGGTAGCCGGTGAAATTCTTCGTTTCCACCACCAGGGTGTCGCCGTCCCACCAGCCGCGGGAGTCGCCGGACCACAGGCGGATGTCGTCATGCAGGGGCGGCTTCTCCACCAGCGGCACGATGCGGGCGTCGTGGATCATTTCGGTCATGATGACCGCGGTGTCGCGGTTCTGGAAAATCTGCATGTTGTTGTTGTACAGGCTCGGCACGAAGGGTGGGCCCGAATTGAAGCCGACGATGCAGCGCTCGGACAGGCCGCGGTCCTCCGGGCCGTCCTTGCTGATGCCGCCGACCACATACCGCACCGGGCGTTCGCCGGGGATATCGGGGCCGAGGCCGCCGAATTGCCGCGGCGCGCCTTCGACCGCGGGCGGAATCCTGCCGTCTTCGGGGTGAACGATGTGCGAGGTGCGCACGACATCGCCGAGGCCCGCCACTTCGATCCAGAAATCGTTATAGCCGCCGGGGTTGCTGGTCGCCTCGGGCGCTTCGGGGTCCAGCACGAGTTGCGCCGCGGCGGCGTCGGCGGCGGCGCGGTTGGCCGTGACTTGGGCCCGGCGCTCTTCAAGTTCTTCCTCGGTCAGGAATTGCTGCGCGCCATATCGTTGCGGCCGCTGCATGGGCACATCGGAGGAAAAATTCCATACGCCTTGCAGATCGGGCTGTCCCCATTCCGTGCGCGGAATCTGGTAATCCCCGTTCTGGGCCAATGCGAAGGATCCGACAAGCAGGAATGCGATAAAACCGGTCAAAGTCTTGATTTTCATCGTTTGTCTCGTTTCATCGATTGGATGAGTTCGGTGAGCCGCTAAGTGTAAACGCTGGAGCCCCAAAGAAAAAGGGCTCCCGAAGGAGCCCTTTTTGGTTGAGAACGATTTCCTGGTTAGAAATCGTAAACCAGTCGAGCATAGACCACGCGGCCCAGTACGTCTTGCAGGCCACCGACCACGCCCATGAACTCCGGCGAGCGTTGCGCCTCGCGGTCGAACACGTTGCGCGAGCCGATGGTCATCGCCATCTCGCCGTCGAACAACTCAAGGCCGCGATACGTGTAGGCAATATCCATGTCGGTCCAAGCGTAGATGCCCGTCTCGAAGATGTTGCCGGGGCGGTAGAAGCCGCTGAAGCGGTCCATATGCGAATAGGACGGTCCGTCATACGGCAGATCGTCGATGTAGTGCACCGTAGAAACAACCGAATGATCGCCGTTGATCCAGCCTATGCGCAGATTCGCCTTCCAGTGCGGCAACTCGGGCGCGGCGGCGGTGCGGTAGTTGTATCCACCCGCCACATCGCGCACGGGCGACTCCGGATCGCTCTGCGTCAGGTACTCCTGGATGTAAGTCGCTTGCAGGCCGATGCGGAAATCGCCGATGTTGTCGAAACCGAAAGTGTAGTTGCCCTGAATGTCATAGGCGGTAACTTTCACGAATTCCGCATTGATCGATCCACGGCAGCAAATCTGCAGGATCGTGGAAACGTCGTCTCTGGAGCGAATGATTTCCTTGTTGGACCGGGGATCGTTGACCCAAGCCTGCAACTGATCCAGCGAAGGCTTGCCGCTGCCGGAAAATCCCGTTGCCTGCTTGAATATCTCGAATTCCTCGTCCAACAGATCCTGCGCGTTCTTGCCGACGATCCGGTTCTGGAAGTCGGTCTCGTTCCAGGTGACGTGGAAATCGAAATTGTCGAGGACGATGTCGAATCCAAGCTGCCTGGAAGTGGAAGACTCGTTGTCCAGGTTCGGGTTGCCGCCGCCGCAGGTCGTGGTCCAGGCCTCGAAGGTGCTGAACGGGTCGCTCACCGTGCCCAGTCCGCATGTGACCGGATTGAGCAACTGCTCCAGCGTCGGCGCGATGAAGGCGTCGCCCGCGGTCGCGCGCAAGGTCAGCCAGTCGAGCGGCGCGAAGGTGATGCCGTACTTCGGGTCTGTGGAGGTCTGGCCGGTGCTGAACTCTTCACGCCGCACCGCCAGTTCCACTTCCAGATTGTCCAGCACCGGCACCGCGAATTCGGCGAAGAACGCGTCGATGGTGCGCGCGCCGTAACTCGTCCGCTCGCGGTTTTCGCTGCCGATCCAGGTCACGCCGGCCAGTTCCTCCTCCGACGGTATGTTCATGTACTTGTCGTCGCGGAACTGATAACCGACAGCGGCGCCGATCGGCCCGCCGGGCAGTTCGAAACCGCCCAGCGGCACTTCGCCCGTGAGAACGATGTCAACCGTGCTCAGCTTGTCCTCGATGGTTTCGATGCTGCGCCCGGCAACCGCGTTCATCACGTGCACCGAGTTGTTGTCCTCGGGATTGACGATCAGGAACGGACTGTAGCAGGCGCTGCGCTCGTACACGACGTCGCAATTCAGACCCTGTTGCATCGCCGTGATGTCGTAGTTCTGGTTCGACATGAAAATCAGTTCGCGGTAACCGTGCGTGTACGCCGCGTTGCCTTGCCAGCCTTCGAGGAACGGCACGGTGAAATCGGCCTCGAACGTGTACCGGCTCAGATGGTCGATGTTGTCCGACAAATTGGCGGCATCCGGCGCATGGCCGTGGGACCGCGTATGGGTCTTGTTGATCGGACGCAATGTGCGCGCAACCACGTCCTCGTAAAGAGGAATCCAGCCGTTTGGATGCACGATCGCGTCCATCAGTCCGTCGCCGTTTATGTCGTCGGCGCCGCGATCCGGCAGCCCGTCGCCGTTGAAGTCAACGCCGAACAGGTTGTCGGTCGGGTCCGCGCATTGGAAAGGGCTGAAGCGGTCAAACCTGCCGCCCTTGCAAGCCCGAAACGGATTGCCCGGCATTTCGCCCCGAACCGCCGGCAACTCCCCGATTCGGGAATTGCCCGGGTTGGAGGTCGACGTGTAGGTTCGCTCGGCCAGACGGGTTGCGAATCCCTGGAACGACAACGTCAGGTCGTCGCTGTAATCGTATGTGACATTGGCGAACAACTGCGTGGTCTCGGCAGGCTCGCGGGCGCTGCGCTGATCGCCGAAATCGAAGAAGCAGCTTGTGCCCAGTCTCATGCCGTAAGCGTTGGCGGCCACGCCGGGCGTATAGTCGGTTCGTTCCGAGCCCGGAGTACAACTGGGGTCGGCCGCCCGACCGCGGCTGCCGGTATACATGCCGTCCTCGTCGCGATTCGGCACAAACCAGTTGCCCGGAGCGTTCGAGGAAATCACCAGACCCGAATTCGCGAGAATATTCCGCTCGTTCCAGGCCAACCGGCTATTCTGCCGGAACTGGCCGGCCAGCACCACGTTGATGTCGCCGATGTCCGTGCCGTAAAGAAACTGCACCGAATGCTCGTCGTAATCGCCGCGCGTATCTCCTTCCGCGTAGGTTTCCATGCGGAATCCGTCGTAGCTGGCGTACGGCACGAAGTTGACCACGCCGGCCACCGCCTCGTTGCCGTACAGGGCCGCGGCGCCGTCGGCCACGATGTCGAGACGCTGAATCGCGATCGTCGGGATCAGGGCGTTGACGTTTTCGTTCACCAGACGTCTGCCGTCCAACAGGGTCAAAGTGGAGCGGGCGCCCAGACCGCGCAGGTCGACACTGGTGGAGCGGGAATCCTGGCCCTGAATCGTGTTGGTGATCTGGGAAGCGTTGCCGTTCACAAAGGTCAACTGGGATACGACTTCACCGATGTTCATCGTGCCCTCGGCTTCCAGATCCTCGGCGGTAATCTGCACAACCGACGATGCCTGTGTGAATCCCTCCGAGCGACGGATATATGAACCCGTTACGATAACCTCCTCTACCGTGGCCTCGTCCTGCGCCAAGCTCGTGCCGGCGACCGGCAGAAGCGAGAGCGAGACGGCCGCGCACAGCAGGCTTCGCTTATGTGGAATCTTGAACTGCATAATATCTCTCCATCGAAAATTCGACTGTTTTATGAGCGAATCCGGCGCGGGATGCCGTTTCGATCGGTTTTGCGGAATCCTCCAGCCGGGCGATTTCTCCACCGGCGTCCGGGCCGGGCTGCGCGACAAAGCCAGTACGTACTCTAAGATCAAGGCTCTGTCCCGCGGCGACGGTCATGTCCGGGTCGTGCCATTCCCTCGCCGACCCTGCCGAACCAGACCTTCCGGACGAGAAATCGCCGTGCCGGAAACTCCGCATCGGCGCATACTAAAAACATTTCTTCGGGAGTGTCAAACAAAATAGCCGACTTCTCGGGAAGAGCCGCTTGGTCACAGGTCGGCCACGGGGTCCGCGTCCGGCATGGCGCCGCCCCCGGGCGGAGTTCCAGGCTGCCTCTTCCCGGCGCAAGGAGGTGGCAGCCCGAGACTGCCTTCGATCCGCGCCACGCGCTCGGACACCTTTCCGATATCGTTTCGCAAGTCACCCCTGGTGTCCGATATTTCCTTGCGCACCTCCGTGAAGCCGTCTGTCATTTCCTTGCGCACCTTCGCGAAGCCGTCTGTCATGTCCTTGCGCAGGGCGGTGTCCCCTTCCGCGATTTCCTTGCGCACCTCCGTGAAGCCGTCTGCCATGTCCTTGCGCAGGGCGGCGTCCCCTTCCGCTATTTCCTTGCGCACACCGGCCATTTCCCGGTGCAAGTGGAACTGGAGCCGGATAAACAGGAACAGCAGCACTACGAGTACTACCAGGTTGTTTTCCGAGAGCGATTGCAAAAGCGTGTTCAACATCGTGGAATCCTCATTTTCCTTTCCGGTGGCACAGGTATAGGCGCCTTGCTCGAAAAATGCGCAATCTCCGGCGCAGATTTCCTGGCGCGGCCACACGGACCCACTTTTTTCGGAGTAAGCGTAGCAAGGCGGGGGCGCAAGGCAAGTTTTCGCGGAAAAAACAGTCGGCGTCAGCGATAGCTGCCGATCACAGGTTGGCTACGGGGTCCGGTTCCGGTATGGCGTTGTCCCCTGTCGGGTTTTCCGGAGGCGCTGGAGGCGCGTTGCCGAAGACGCCGGATTCCACTCTGGCCAAGCGGCCGTTCAGGTCGTAGAGTTGGCCATCGATTCGTTCCAGGTGGCTATCCACTCGATCAAGGCGGGTATCGATGCGGTCGAATCGCGCGTCCACCTGCTCGAATCGCGCGTCCACCTGTTCGAATCGTGTGTCTACGGCGTTGAAGTGGGCATCTACGGCATCGAAGCGGGCGTCCATTTCGCCGCGGAACGAACTCATTTCGTTGCGAAGCGAACCAGACATCCACAACAGGGAACCGACAATGGCCGTCACGGCCACGATCAAGCCCATGTTATCGGCCAGCGAGCGCCGGGCGGTTTTCGCGATTTCGGACATTTCCATTTCTCCTGGAGGTTCGGTGGGTTAACCCCGGCTTTCGCCTACGCCTCATTTTGCCGGAGCTTGGTTGCGGCATAGGTATAGGCGCAAACATCAAAAAATGCGTAACTTCCGGCGCAGATTTTTCAATGTGACCATTCGGAATCCGCCTTTCCTCCTGAGACAATCGTAGCAAGGCCGGGGGACAAGGCAAGTTTTCGAGGAAAAAACCGTGGGCGGCAGGATTGCGGTCATTTTCCGTAGCGCAGGCGGGCGACGGCGGAGCGGCCCGCAATTTCCGCGCGGGCGTATCTGGCGGGCATTCCCGGCGACTTCCAGCGGCCGACGATTTGCATCTCGACGAGTTCCGCGCCGGTGCCCGCCAGACTCTGAGCGGCGCCCACCCGCAGGGAATGCCCCCGCACGGCGCCTTCGATGCCGGCGTCTTTCGCGCATCTTTGCACGATGGCGCGAATGGAATGGGCGCTGAGCCCGTCTTGCAGGACCTTCCCGTCTTCGCGAACCTGCCGGAACAGCGGGCCGCCGCGGAGCGCGGCGCGGTCGGTCCACACCCGCAGCCGGGCCACCGTGGGAGCGCCGAGAAAGAGAATGGCGCCGACGCCTTCCTGGTCCGTTTTGGAAAACCGGATGGCGAGGCGACCCGTGCCGTCGTCCCGCGCCGTGAAATCGCTCGCGTGCAACGCCGAAAGTTCGCCGACTCGAAGCAGAGCGTCGCTGGCGGCGGCAATGATCGCGGCGTCGCGGACGCCGGCGGGCTGCTTGCGCCGCGCGGCCGCGATTTCCGCCATGCGGTCGGCCTCGCTCCAGGATATGCCCCGCGCCTGACCGCGCCCGCGCTCGCGACCGGCGCGGCGGATTCCCGCCAGCACCCGCTGCGTCGCCGGACCGTACGGCGCCTCGCAACCACCAATCTTCGAAGCGAACCGGACGGCGGCCAGCACCTGGGAGCAGGAAGCGGGAGAGTTCCCGGCATCGTGCAGGTGGGCAAGGTACTCGGCCAGCGTCTCGTCGGTCAGGCAGCGGTCGTCCAGCCATGCATACAATCTTCCGACCTGTCCTTGATACGCCCGGCGCGTGGCCGGAGCAACGGAAGCGGCGACAAGTTCGCGCACAGCGCCCGGAATGCTTTCGCGAAATTCGAATTCTTCGACGAAGTCTGGAGAAAGATCTGGGACGGGGAGAATCGGCATAACCAAAGTTCCATGCAAATTTGGTTACGTTACAGATACGAAACGAAACTTCCGCATTCTCAACACGCTCACAAAGCGGCGGCGCGGCCCGGTTTCGCGCTTGAGCACAAATCGACGACACCGCGGCTGTCGCGAAGCAAGCGGTATTGCATACGCACCGTCGCCGACGGAACAAGATCGGCGCTTGCATTCGCCGCATTCTCAATGTAACTTCCACCGGCTTTCTATTGTAATATTCCCCGGATTTCTAATGACACTTTCCCCATACGACTATTGCAACTTTGTCCGAAACGGAAGCCATGAATGAGCATCGCCGCATTCTCCCGCGCCACTTGGGCGCCGAGTTGCGGGAGGCGTTGCGCTGGTCCCGCGTAATCAATGTCGTCGGCCCCCGCCAGGCGGGAAAAACGACGCTGGTGCGCGACATCCTGGGTCTGGGCCGATTCGTTACGCTTGACGACGATTCCATCCTCGCGGCAATGGAAAACGACCCGATGGGTCAGTTGCAACTGCTTGCCGAGAATCGGGAAAACGCGCCTATCGTCATCGACGAAGCGCAGCGCTCAAAACGGCTTCCGCTTGCGGTCAAACGAATGGTCGATGCGGATTCCCGTCCGGGGCAATTCGTGCTCACCGGATCCTCCAACGTTTTCAACGCGCGGCATGTGACCGATTCGCTGGCCGGCCGGATGACGACGTTGACGCTGTGGCCCTTGTCCGTCGCCGAAACCATGTCGCGCCCGCCGCCGGCCTTGCTGGAATGGGCGCTTTCTCCGGCGCGGGAAAGCGGGAAACTTCCTCCCGCGGAACCCCTGGACCGGGCGGCCTATGTCGATCTTGTCCTCAGGGGAGGATTCCCGGACATTCGGCGGCTCGAACTCGTCCCGCGGCAGAAAGTCTATCGCGACTATATTCACTCCGTTATCGAACGCGACGTGGCGGACGTTGCGCCGATTCGAAAACCAGACGCCTTGCGCCGCCTGATCGACCAACTCGCGGTGCGAACGGGCCGGGAACTGAATATCGCCGAAATCTGCGAGGCCGTGAGCCTGCGGCGCGCGACCGTGGAAACCTATCTGGATGCGCTATCGCGACTGTTCCTGATTCGCAAGTTGGGCGCATGGACCTCCAGGGAAGCGCGGCGCGAGGTCAAGAACGCCAAGAATCACTTCGCTGACTCGGGAGTCGCGGCGGCTCTGCGCCACTTTTCGCCGCGCTCGTTCGAACTCGACGCCAATCCGACCGCGTTGGGAAGTCTGCTTGAAAGCTTCGTGTTCGCGGAGTTGCTGCGGTCCGCGCCGTATCAGGACGGTGGACTGCGCCTCTACCACTGGCGCGACCACCATGGACGCGAAATCGATATTCTCGCCGAAAGCGGCGAACAACTGGTCGCCATTGAGATCAAGGCTTCCACATCGGTCAACGTGGGAGACTTCCGCCATCTGGACTGGTTCGCGGCCAAAGGGCCTGGGCGAAACCGCAAAGTCGCGTCGATCGTTCTTTACCTGGGCCCGGAACGGATCAGCTTCGGCGCGGGCCGCTACGCGCTGCCGGCGAGCGTCCTCTGGGGGGTGAGCGATTCCGCGCCGGACAGTTGACGCCGCTTGCGGAGAATGATCCAGCCGGCGCCAGACTCGGTCGAAAAGCGGCGCCGTAATCAAAACCGTTTACGTTATAGGAGGTTATCGTAACCGGTTCGTACATCCGCCGCACCGAGGGGTTCACCCAGGCGTCGTCGGTAGTTCAGTTCACGGCGGAAGATTTGGAGGCCGAAGGCACCATGAACATCGGGGAGGTGGTGCAGAACATGACCTTCGTCCAGGGTGACGCTTCTTCGATCACCAACACGATTCAAGGCCAGGACTCCCGTTCCACCAGTGTTGACCTACGCGGCCTCGGCGCCCGCGCCACGCTGACCCTGCTGGACGGCAAGCGGGTCGCCAGCGAAAACGTCAACGCCATGATTCCGACCATCGCGTTGCAGCGCATAGACATCGTGGCGGATGGCGCGTCGGCACTGTATGGAAGCGAGGCCATCGCAGGCGTTGTCAACTTCGTGCCTTACCGCAGCTACGACGGCTTCCGCGTGGAAACCTACGCGGAAGGCGACTCCCGCGGCGACTACGATGAGCACTCGGTGCAAATGCTCTGGGGAGACCAGATCGGCGAACTCGACATCGTGCTCGCCGGCCAATTCCGCCAGAACAGCCGTCTTGGTTGGGACGAAAGAAACGTGCTCGCGAATTCCGGCTTGACTATTTCCGGCAATGCGCCGGGGAATTGGTACGCGCCCGTGCGCGACGAAGACGGAAATTACACTGGCGATCCGAGAAGGCCAGCCGTAGATCCCAATTGCCCGCCGGCATCGGAACGCACGGATTACACCCCGGATCAAGCGGCCAATCCTTACGGTATAAGAACCGGAAGCGCGGCCAGACCTCTGTGCCGATTTGATTTCGGCGACAATCGCAGTTATCGCGAACCCGCTGAAATCAATCAATTGTTCGCAAACCTCACTTGGGATTACAGCGACGATCTCACTTTGTCCTTTCAGGGCTATCACACGCGTTTGGCTGAACGGACTTATTCCTCAACATCCAATCCCGGGCAGTCAAAGATCGGGGATTTGCCCGCCGCCCGAGGTGAGTTGCCGGGCAACCCGTTCCGCGCATGCAAAGGCGGGCGGTTCGATCCTTGGAACGCCGGACAATGTCTGAACGCCGAAGATGCGTTGTTTGGCGTCGACTATAACGGGGACGGCCTCCCGGACCGGAATCCGAACATGGACGTGAACGGCGATGGCACGCCCGATGCGATCGTGCATCCAAACGGATGGATACCACTGTTTGAAGACGTTCAAGCGCGTGGTTTGCGTCCCATCAACAAGACACACACCGTGCCCACGGGCCATTCGCCCGACATGGACAATCTGCAGGACAACATCCAGCATGTGAGCCGCTACACATTCCAGGCAGATTTCACCGTGCCTTTTCTGGAAGGATGGGAAGGCATGGCGGCCTATTCGCACAATTACAGCAACTACGAATTCATGTCCAATCAGAACTACGACATCACGGCGATGATCCAGGGCATGGGGTGCGATGTCGTCAAAGATCGGAGCGGTTGCTATAGCCCATTCTTTATCACAAACCCCGCGGACAACAATTCCAGGCACGTGATGGATGCGGTCGCGGGGCGCAGTATCGAAGTTTTGCAAAGCCAACTTGACACGATCGATCTCGTGTTCAATGGTGAACTGCAAATGTTTGGACTCGAGTTACCGGGAGGCCCATTGGGCGCCGCGGTCGGCTATCAATACCGGAAGAGCAATTTCACCAATATCCCTTCGGAAGAGGAAATCGCGGGCGTGACTTGGATCGGCGGCTATGATCGGGAAGGGGTCACAGACGGAAACCGAGAAGTCGACTCCTTGTTCGTTGAAATTGCCGCTCCGGTGCTCGACAATCTGGAAGTCGAACTGGCGGTGCGAAACGAAGTGTTCAGCACCGGCCAGGAGGCAACCACACCGAAGTACGGCATCACCTACGCGGCAACGGACTGGCTGACTTTGCGGGCGACACAGGGCGAGGCGTTCATCGCGCCTTCGCTGACGCAATTGTTGAATCCCGTCACCTGCGGCCTCGGCACGATCACCGATCCGTTCGTGGACTTCGATGGTTGGACGACCACTTGCGGCGGCGGCAATCCGAATCTCGACAACGAGACTTCCGAATCGACGCAATTGGGATTCGATCTGGTTTTCGACAACTTCGACGTCCACATCAGTTGGAGTGAAACCGACTTTCAGAATCGGATCATCAATTTGAATGCGCAGGATCTCATCAATGCGGAGTACGAGCGGTTCAAGGAGGCCACGGGACACACCAGCGGATATCCTTCCGCCGATCAGGTCAGGTCTTGGGTTTCAAGCGGCGCGGCCAGCCCCTTGATCGTTCGCGGCGACGATCTGGTTGTGCTCGAAATGTGTTGCCGGGGATCCAACAACGCCGAATTCGTCAAGGTTACGGCTTGGGATATCCAAGGCACCTACACTTTCGGATTCGACAATATTGGCGATTTCCGCGTCAATCTGCAGGGCACCTACATCGATGAGTTCCTGTATCAGAGCAAGTCGACCGATCCGATTCGCGACGGTGCCGGAGAGTACAACTACGGCATCAGCGCGGCGCCGGAGTTGCCCACATTTAAGGCGAATCTGCGCGTGGGCTGGAATCGGGGCAACCACGCGATCATCTCGACGATCCACTATGTGGATGCCATGCCCTGGACGCCGCATCCGTCCGGGCGTCCCGGCATCCCGAACCCGAACTACAGCTTCATAAGCGGTATCGGCGGCTTCTACTACCCGAGCAACATTCTGGAGACGGGCGTACTGGCGTGGACCGACATGGACATCGCCTACACCTACCGCGGCCTGGAGTTGTTCGATGGCGAAATGGCCATGACCATCGGCTCGCGCAACGTCTTCGACCGTGAAGCCCAGCGCTCGCCGGAATTCGCCGGCGTAATCGGCGGCTTGCAGGACCCCCTGGGCCGCATGCTCTACGCCCGCCTGGTCTATGACTTCTGAGTGGGGACGAGGGAGGCATTTGATAAGAACTGGAGTAGGGCTCCTTCGGGAGCCCTCCTTTATCAACACCAGATTGAACATTGAGGAAGAACCATGAGTGATTCAAAAGACAAAAAACCCGTGACATTTATGTCAGACGACAAGGGAAATCTATCAGCTATGCGTCTTATGTCTATATTGGCTCTTGTTATTGCGGGATTGTTGGCGTATGTAGAAGCAATGGGGCTGGGATCAGAAAGTGACCAATCTCAACTTATCTTATACTTTCTCGTGGCAGCTTTCGCGCCAAAAGCTGTACAAAAGTTCGCGGAAATAAAGAAATGAGTAATATGATATTCTATATAGCAGGAATATTTCTGCTATATCACCGTCAAAATTTGATGGATTGGTAAATAGTTTTATAGACGATGTCAGTGGGAGAGAACATAGGAAAGGTTGGATTATTTGCACTGATCAATTATGAATTGAAATGGGAGAATGGGCATTCTATCCGAAATTTTTTTTTATGGTGTCGTGCGAATGATTGGCTGTTGGAGAAGAAAGAGCATGTACAAGATTCTTTCGATTGATGGTGGCGGAATTCGGGGTGTAATTCCAGCATTCGTACTGTCAAGAATAGAGGAAGCAACAGAGACACCAATCTGCAACATTTTTGATATGATCGCTGGCACTTCGACCGGCGGTATATTGGCCTTGGGTTGTGCAATTCCAGCTAATCCAGGTTTCAATATACCGAAATTTACAGCACGGGAATTGCTGAATCTCTATGAAGAAAGAGGACAAGATATATTTTCTCGATCATTTTTGCGCAAATTAACCTCAGTTTGGGGAATTTGTGACGAGAAATATGCTAGCGTTGGCATTGAAGCTGTTCTGAGAGACAATTTCGGCGACATTTACCTAAGCGATGCACTGACAGAGATTTTAATAACAAGTTATGATATAGAAGAAAGAAAGCCATATTTCTTTAAGCGGAGTAAAGCACTTCAAAATAGTGAACGCAACCATTTGATGCGATCTGTCGGTAGAGCCACATCTGCCGCGCCAACATATTTTGAACCGGCAAAAGTGTCATCTGTCTGCGGAAATAATACTCGGCACCTAATTGACGGGGGTGTGTTTGCCAACAATCCTGCTTTATGTGCTTATGCCGAAGCCATAAGCATGAATCTACAAGACAATGTACTTATGGTGAGCTTGGGGACAGGGCTGCCACAAACAAAAACTGTTCCATTTAAACACAAAAAGTTGAGAGATGCTGGAAAATTGGCTTGGATTGAGCCCGTGCTGAGAATCATTATGGATGGTGTCGCAGACGCTGTGGATTACCAGCTTGGGAAGATATTGCCGGCTAATCAGTATTTCCGTTTTGATGTTCAATTGCCTGCAGATGCCGATGGGCGTCTTGATGCTGTGAGTGATAGTAATATTAGGGCACTAAAACGATCTGCCAAACAAATTTTGGCAGACCCGAGATTTAATGAGCTATGCGAGATTTTGCAATGATCAAGTTTATAGACGAGAGTGAGAAGTTTCGACTTGGAACAGCGTGACAAGAGGGTGACTATGGCGCTAATCGTACCGATTTCAAGTGGCGCGGGAGGCGGCGGAAAATGGGACATCCACCCACGCGACTCGTCTCAGACCGTCTTGCCTAGTCGTATCGGAGGGCGCCCAGATGACGGCGCTTGGCGAAATCCGCGATCCTCGCCGCGTGTAAATGGTCTGTGAGATGAAGGGACAAACAAATAGCTCTGAGTTTACGCAGAACTTGATCCTATTGGTTCGGGTGCTCGATAGGCGCCGCAGTCCGGTGTGGTAGTTCCATCTTGGCTCCCGAAATTTTTCCCGAGTCGCGAGAATTAGGAAGGACCAAATGTACGTAATAACCAATCGCAAGATTTTGCCTGAAGAGAGCGGACTTGAAATATTCGGTCCAACCCCGAATTGTCAGGGAGCCAATGAGCTTCGCTTTGTGAAGGTGAAGAAGGTGAACAAGGACTTTTCCACCGAGTTATTGGACGACATCTTGAGCGAAGACGAAGTTCAGGGATTGGTCAAAAAGCACGGCCTCGATATCGACACCGGTCTAGAATGGCATGCCAGCCTTGGCGTTGCGTGCGAATTGTATGAACAAGCGAGGGACTCGGGCAAACACATCCTGGTGTTCGTTCACGGTTACAACAACGACATGCGGGATGTAATCGATACCGCTCGGGAACTCGAATCGCTTTATCCGCTGATTGTCGTGCCTTTTTCATGGCCAGCGAACGGAGGCGGTGCGGTTTCGGGAACACTAGCCTATCTTTCCGATAAAGACGATGCGCGCGCTTCAGAAGGAGCTTTGCACCGGGCAATCAAGAAAATCAGTGATTACCATAGTTTGCTCACTCAGGGCTTGCAGGCCAGATTATGGGAAAAAGCAAATAGGGAGGAACCCGACAACCACGAGAATGCTCACTCCCTGTTCGCACAGTATCTGGCAAAGCATTGCAAAACGACTTTGAATCTTCTCTGCCACAGCATGGGGAACTATGTTCTGAAATACGCGGTAACGCCCTCGGGCAGCGCCGTCCGGGAACTGACTTTCGACAACGTGTGTCTGGTTGCGGCCGATGTCAACAATTCAGATCACAAGACGTGGGTACAACATATTCCGTGCCGCAATCGTCTATACATCGTCATCAACGAAAACGACTGGGCATTGAGATGGTCGAGGATCAAGCCGGGTGAAAGACAGCAAGAGCGACTCGGCCACTACCTTGGCAACTTGAACGCAGGGAACGCTCATTACATCGACATGACGCGAAATCGGAGCATTGGCAACGACCATTCGTATTTCAAGGGGGAAGCCATCTCCGATCAGGTTATCAAAGATGCCTTTTCAAAAATGTTTCAAGGCCAGATCGCCGAGCGGAGCATGAACTACCATCCCGAAGCCAACGTTTATAGACCAGTAAGCCCCGGTTAATCTCCAGTAGAAATTCATGCGGACCTAAATGGAGACACCCACACCCGAGACTCGTCTCAGACAATCCTGCCTAATCATCTCTGAGCCCATATTGAGGCTAGGCGAAAATCAGTTTCGAGACTTGGCTGCGTATTCGCGGAGCGTGTCGTGAAAATGGCGTCGACGTCCCTACCAAAACCAAAACGTGAGCGTCGTCATGAAGATGCCTCACATCGCGGCGTTCATCGCCAGTACGCCGAACAGCCAGCGATTCTGCTGGCGGGCCACGTCGGCCTTGAGGTCGCTGAACTGCGCGCCCATTTTGTCGAATCGCGCATCCACTTTCTCAAAACGGGCGTCCACCTTGTCGAACCGGGCGTTCACGCGCCCTTCCAGCATTCCCAGGCGTTCGTCCAGGTACTCCCGGGTAACAAGGCCGGAAACGGCCGCGCCCACCTCTCCGGCAATCGCATCCGCCTGTTCCATCGGAATCCCCGTGCTCCGCAGCCGCTTGCTCGCGGCCAAATTATCGTGCACTTTCAGCATCATATTCCTCCCGACTCCCAATATCCAGAAAACGGCGCCATCGCGCCGGATTGGTTTTCACACGGAAATTTTGGGACAGGATTGGAATACGCGCCAAATTTTCGGCGAAAAAAGTTTCGGGGCGACGCATGCGCCGACGAGGCGGTCCATGGAGGGATAGGCGCGGTAGCGGAGCGCTCGCCGTTCAAAGGTCGGCGACGCGGCCCGGGTCGGGTTCGGGTTCGGCTTCCGGCGTCGGCGCGGCATCGTCCGCGGGCGGGGAATCCGGGATTGCGGGCGGTTCGTATCCGAACACACCGGTTTCGACCCTGGACAGACGCTGGTTGAGGTCGTAAAGACGACCGTTTATGCGGACGAGTTCCTCGTCCACGCCCCGCAGCCTCGATTCGATCGTCTCGAAACGCTGATCGACCGCATCGAAACGCTGATCGACCGCATCGAAACGCTGATCGATCACATCGAAACGTGCGCCCATCTCGTTTCGAATCGAATTGGCCGTCATCGAGGCGGAAGTGAAGTTGGCGCCGATTATCGTAAGTACGACGAGCACCAAGCCAAGCAGATTCGGATCGGCGGGCAGTCGGTTGGATTTGGCGGTGTCGGACATGTTCGTTCCTCCTTTTCATCATAATTCCAATGCGCGACCGTGGGCAAGGATCAGCCGGTTCATGTCAAAGCAAAGCAGAAATGTCCCCTTTTCTCCAAAGCAGAGATGTCCCCTTCGGCCTTGCGCGCAGGGAGCGTAGCGACCGGAGCGCAAGGCCGCGCCGCGGCTAGCCGGCGGCCGCCCCCGCGCCGGTCTTGAGCGAACGCCGCCAGGGGTGGTCCGGCGGCGGCTTCCAGTCCGGCCGGGACCGCTGCCGCGCCTTGGCCCTGTCCACCCGCGACCGCACGCTCTTCCCGTCCTCGACCGGCAGCGGCGTCCCGCCCTCGGCAAGCAGTCTGACCGGCAACTCGCGTCCGTCGCGCAGCACGGTCACCGCGCCGTCCCAGCCCTTGCACACCGTCACCGCGGCGCCCCGCAGCCGGTAGCCCCGGCCTTGCCCGGTCACCTGGTAGGTGTTCCCCTCGAAGCTGATCGACAGGTTCTTCGTCAGCTTGCGCCCGTGCTGCTCGCACAGGATCAGGTCCAGTTCCCGGGCATCGTGCAGCACCGCCCGGTGCGCGTCCGCCGGGTTGCGCGCCGCCACGCCGAAACGCCGGTTGTAGTCCGCCATGAACGTCGGCAGGTAGGCGTTCCCCGCCTCGATGCCGCAGATGCCCCGCAGCCGCATCTCCTTCACCAGCCGGTCCTGCAGCGTCTTGTTGGCCCGCTCGACCCGGCCCTTGGCCTGCGGACTGCCGGCATGGACCGGCGCGATGTCCAGCGTCCCCAGCGCCCGCCCGAACTGTGTCAACTCGTCCTCCCGGTCCCGCAAGTTCACCCGGAATATGCTGTGGCGGTCCGAGTAGTACGCCACCGGACGCCCGTGGGCCGCCAGATGCGCCCGCGTC
This sequence comes from Pseudomonadales bacterium, assembly GCA_963664805.2. Taxonomy (GTDB): domain Bacteria; phylum Pseudomonadota; class Gammaproteobacteria; order Pseudomonadales; family Pseudohongiellaceae; genus UBA9145. Next base: position 3,309,853 of record OY761612.1, read on the forward strand.
GTCTCCATGTAGGCCTCGGTCGTCTCCGCCGGCCAGAACCCCATCGCCAGCAATCGCGACGTCGCGTCGTCCACGTACACGATCAGTGCGCACCGTGGCCCCCGGTCCTCGAACCAGTCGTGCGGCGAACCGTCGATCTGCACCAGATCGCCCAGGCAATCCCGGCGCGGCCGGCTCGGATGCACTTGCACATCACGCCGCGCCTTCGGCCGCCACAGCCCGTCTTCGATCATCCAGCCCCGCAGCGTCTCCGCCGACAGCTTGAAACCGTGCGCCTCCACCAGCTTCTCGCAAGCGAAGGTCGGACCGAAATCCGGGTAGCGCTCACGAACCAGGTCCAGCGCCGCACGGCGCACCGCCGGGTCGATCGCGTTGTTCGGCCGCTTGCCCCGCCGGCCCGACACCAGACCCGCCGCGCCGCGCTCCCGGTAGCGCGCCGTCAGGCGCTTCACCTGGCGCACGCTCAACCCGAGCCGCAACGCCGCCTCGCGCCGCGTCAGGCGCTTCTCCACCACATCACGGATCACGCCCGCCCGATCCGACTCCCGCATGCTCAACAGCACCTCCGCGCTCGACAAGACAACCCCTCCTCACAGAAAAAGGGGACACTTTAGCTTTGCGCAAAGGGGACATTACTGCTTTGGGCTAACAGGATCAGCCGGTTCAGCAGCCGGTTGAAACCGATACGACCGCGCCAGCATTTCCCGCATCGGGAATTGTGGTTTAGGAAATGGAACCGCGCCAAATTTTCGGCGAAAAAAGTTTCGGGGCAACGCATGCTTCGACGAGGCACACCGATGTCCAAACTATTTTTCGCGAAAACGAGGCGTTTCGGCGCAACGCCGCTAGACTTCTTCTCACATAGCACGGGCGCCGGGAATCGGATGGCCGCTCGATGCGCCGTAAATGCGATTTGGGAGGAAAAAATGGGACACGCTGGCCGCGAGCCGGAAACTGGAGGAATCGGGCATGCTCGAACCGCAGGCCGGGGCCGTGGTCGAAGTGGTGAACGACGCCATGAAGAATCTGGTGACGAAAGAGTACTTGAAAGCCGAGCTCGATCGAAGCTTCAACAAGTTCGAGCGTAAGCTTGAGCGGAAGTTCGACAAACGGTTCAAGAAAATCGACAGTAACTTCAACGAACTGAGGTTGAGCATCGCCGAACTCGGCAAGCCCCAGGCTTGGGGGTTTGTCTGCATGTGCGGATTCACAATCGCTGTAGGGGCTTTGCTTTTCGCGGCGCTGCAATTTTTCGGCACGGGCGCGGCGGCCGCGCCGATGGACGTTCCAGAACCGGGCGCCTTCGGTTGCGAATCAACGGAACCTCAACAGGCGCCGACCACAGATGACCCGCCGCCCCCGCCCGAAACCGCGCTGGAGCCGGATTCCCCACCGCTTCCGTAGTCAGGAAAGTACAACGGTGGCTGGCCTATTGTAGCTTCGCCGCGTCAACCAATCCCAAGCGTTCCACGAACAGCTTGAAATCCTTGTCTGAAAAAAGGAGGGGAATCCGTCTTTCGATACAAAAAGTGGCAATAATCACGTCGGCCGTTTTGCGTATCGTGATTCCCTGTTTACGCAGAGAACGAAAATTCTCGGCGCTTGCCAGCGCCATTTCCCGCCCCAGCATTTCGAATACGGTGACCGTATCGAACAGGGCTTTTGCCCTGTTGTAATCCCTGTCGTGTCTGAAACCCTGAAGAACTTCGGCCAGGATCAGATCGCCTACCGCGACGGGCTCCACACCGAGCGTCTTGTCAAGCGCGTCCGCCTGTTGGCTGTCGGCGCCGGTGAAGTAGTCTATCCAGACGCTGGAGTCCACCAGAATCATCCGGACGATCTCATATCGTCAAGATTCCCGGTCCATTCCAGTTTTCCGCGAAATTGCCTGATGCTTTCCTGCTTCTTCAAACCGACGAGGGTTTTCAGGCCGAGTTCCACGGTTTCCTTTTTGGTTTTCAGACCACTTAGCTTGATCGCTTCGTTCAACAGCTTGTCGTCTATGTCGATATTGGTTCTCATCACCGCCTCCGCCTTATTTATGTGTATGAAGTATGAATTTTATACACATCAGTCAAGCGCTGTCCCGGTCCAGACCGGCGCATTCCCGGCGACCGAGGCGAGTTTTGCGTCCATCATGAGTGGATTCTCCTCATTCCAATGCAGGACTGACTCATTCAGGCCCGCTCTCTCCACTGGAAGGCCGCTCGGCGACCGCTTCGTAGTTTGCGCTCCCCTTGAGCAGACCTTCGACCCGCGCCAGCCGCTCACTCAACTTCCCCATCTCCTTGCGCAGATCGTCTTTCATTTTGGACATTTCCTTTCGCAAGTCGGTACTTAACGCGTGAATTTTCCCCTGCATATAAATTGCTAGCAGCAAAATAGCCACAAGGACAAGGCCCTGCTCGGCAAATGCGTTGACGATGGCGTTCATGGCGGACTCCCTCCGATTTCCTGAAACTTCGTGGAACAGCTTAGGCAAGCTTTATCGTGAAAGGCAATTTTTCGGCGAAAATAATTCCGACCATTTGCGATAATCGGCGCCAACTTTACTTCCGCCTCGATGACGGCCGATTCGATTCGAAACGAGATGGACGGTCGTTTAGAGATGATCGAATCCGGTCTGAGTCGCTGATCTGTGTCGGCTCGAATGCGACGCGGTCCTCGTCGAGCGACAGGATATGCACGGCGCGCTTGACGCGCCGGTCCACCGAGCCGTTGTCGAACACCACGTCTGTGACGATCTTCTCGCCCCGCCGGTGGATGCCGCCCATCGCCGCTACCCTGTCGAACACGCCCAGGAAGGCCACTTCGATAAACTCCTATAACGTCTATAACGTCGGTGGTTTCCGCTATCGTTGTCGCCGTGTCACGAACGCAGCCCAAAACGGGCAGAATGCTGATCGCTTCGGGCGTGGCTGTCAGAAGCGGGAAACCGCATTATGAATCATGCCGCACCGCCTTGAGGAATTGCATGGGCTTGGTACCATGTTTCTGACTTTTCTTCCTTGATTTACCCGTTGAATCGGAGTGGTGGCATGGACTTAAGGCAGGCGCTCGACCAAGCCATGGGACATTTGCGGTCCGGGCGTCCGGTCGAGGCCGAGCGGCTGTTTCGCCGGATTCTCGAGTTCGACCCGGACCAGCCCGTGGCATTGCATCTGCTTGGCGTGCTGTCGCATCAGTGGGGACGAAGCGGGGAAGGCATTGAACTGATCAATCGCGCCTTGCGGCGCCAGCCGGATTATGTCGCGGCGCACAACAATCTCGGAAATGTCTTTCGGGATATCGGCAGACTCGATGATGCGCTGGGCAGCTACCGCATGGCGCTGGCCGTCAAGCCCGACCATGCGCAATGTCATGGCAACATCGGCCTTGTGCTGCAAGCCATGGGCAAACCGGACGAGGCGATTGCCAGTTTCCGCAAGGCGCTTTCGATCAGGCCCGACTTCGCCGAGGCCTGGAACGGTCTCGGCAACGCCCTTGCGGAGAAAGACGAGCCGGCGGAAGCCGCGGATTGTTATCGCAAAGCGCTGGAACTGGCGCCGCGGGCGGCGGAATTTCATTGCAATCTGGCGGCGGTGCTGAAAACGCGGGGACTGCTGGAAGAGGCCATCGCCAGCTACCGCCGGGCCCTGGCGATCGAACCCCGTCTTGCCGTGGCGCATAACAGCCTGGGAATCGTATTGCAAAAGGCCGGCCGCCTCGAAGAAGCCGCGGCCAGCTATCGCGAAGCGCTGGCGCATCAGCCGGAATTCGCGGACGCCCACCGGAATCTCGGCAACGCGCTGGAATTGCTGGGCCGCTTCGAAGAATCCGAAGCCAGTTACCGCCGGGCTCTCGCGGTCAAGCCGGACTACGCCGAGGCCGCCGGCTCCCTTGGCTCGGTCCTGCTTGCCCAGGGCAGGCTCGAAGAAGGCCTGGAACACGAAGAACGCGGCTTCGGCACGATCCGTTTCGACGCCGAACGCGGTGTCTCCTTCAACAGGGCATCCTCATGAAACGCATCGACTTGAACGGCGCCGGATCCAGCCCGCATTTCATCGGCGCCTGGCGGCTCGAGAAGCCGTCATTATGTGACGCGCTGATCGAATTTTTCGAAAATCATCCGGAAAACCATACCCAGGGCAAGACTGCCGGCGGGCTCAATCTCGAAGCCAAGAACTCGGTCGATCTTTCCATCCGCCCCAGGGATCTCGACCAGCGGGACCACGAACCGGTTCGCGACTATCTTCAGGCCCTGTTCGCCTGCCACCGGGACTATCTCCAGCAATGGCCATTCCTGAAGACCTTCCTCGCCCGGGTCGATATCGGCCCTTTCAACATTCAGCGCTACCTGCCGGGCGGTCATTTCCTCAAGCTGCATTCCGAGCGCACCGCCCTGGCGAGTTCGCACAGGGTGCTTGCCTGGATGACCTATCTCAACGATGTCGAAGACGGCGGGGCCACGCATTTCACGCATCAGCGGCTCGACGTGCAACCGCGCAAGGGCGTGACCCTGATCTGGCCCGCAGAGTGGACCCACGCCCATCGGGCCGAAGTGCTCCATTCAGGCCGAAAATACATCATCACCGGCTGGATGCATTTTCCGCATCGTTCAGTGCCGGGACGTCAGGCGATTCCTGAACCAGGCCATGAAGAATCCGGTGACAAAAAAATGCCTGAAAGCTGAGCTTGATCGAAACTTCAACAAGTTCGAGCGGAGGATCGACAAACGGTTCGTGAAGGTCTATAGGAAGTTTGACAATACGCAAGGGAGGTCTATGGCACTTTCGCTGCGTCAATCAATCCCAAGTATTCCACGAACGGTTTGAAATCCTTGTCCGGAAAAAGGAGGGGAAACTGTCGTTCGATGGATCGCGCGGGTCAACTTGAGTCTCGATACGCGGTTTCGACTCTTCCGGAGGGAGAGTATTTGAGTTTCGTCCATCGTGCGCGATCATGGAGCACTCCCCGGTTACAGGTCAGCGACGCGGGTCGGGTTCGGTTTCGGGCGCGGCATCTTCTATGGGCGGGGAATCCGGGATTGCGGGCGGTTCGTGTCCGAACACGCCGGTTGCAACCCGGGCCAGACGCTCGTTGAGGTCGTAAAGCCGACCGTTTATGAGGACGAGTTCTTCTTTCCCCCTCCGCAGCCTCAATTCGATCGACTCGAAACGCTGATCGACTTCGTTGAAACGGGCATCCATCTCATTTCGAATCGAATTGGCAGTCATGGAGGCGGAAGTGAAGTTGGCGCCGATTATCGTAAGTACGACGAGTACCAGACCGAGCAGATTCTGATCGACCGGCGGTCTGCCGGATTTGGCGGTGTCGGACACGTTCGTAGCTCCTTTTCGTCATAATTCCAATTCGGGACCGGGGGCAAGGTTCCAGTCGGCCGAGACAGACGCGACCGCGTCCACATGTCCGGCATCGGGAATTGTGGTTCATGAATTGGACCCGTGCCAAATTTTCGGCGAAAAAAGTTGGGACGCGGAAACGATGCGGGGGCGGCGCCAGACGGATTCTGAACGAGGCGAAAACGGACAATTGCAACATCGGCTAGGCCGGGTCGAGGATTTCCCGTGTCGCGGCCTTTTCCGGTCCCGCACCTGGGGGATCATCATCAGGACCGCGCCATTGGCGATTTCATCCGCGACCTGATCGCGCACGGATTCGAGACCCTGCCGGGGCGCGGGCTCGGCGTCCTCGAAGAACAGGCTCAGCGCCGGGCGCCGTTAAAGAGCCATAAGCATATTGGTGCCAAAAAATCTAACGCCGCATTTCGCCGTTGGCCTGGATGAGGAAGGGACCGGGCTCTCGGTAACTGCGCTCCAGCAGGGTTACGAGTTCCCCAGCGGTGTCGGCGGTTGCGCCCGGGACGCCGAAGCTTGTGGCCATCGCCATCCAGTCGATGTCGGGATTGCCGATGTCGAACAGGCTCGCGGCGATTTCGCCGGTTTCGGCGATGCCGAGCCGTGTGTATTCGACATTGAGGATGTTGTAGGTGCGATTGGCGAAGATCAGCGTGGTGACGTTGAGGCCTTCCCGGGCCTGGGTCCAGAAGCTCTGGTTGGTATAGGCCGCGCCGCCGTCGCCGAGCAGCGCGAGCACCGGACGGTCGGGGCAGGCGAGGGCGGCGCCTGTGGCGACCGGGCCGCCTTGGCCGATGGCGCCGCCGGTGAGGCTGAGCCAGCTATTGGGCGCGGTGTTCTGGCAGAAGGGGTAGGCCGCGTTGCCGCCGCCGGAGTCGGTGCAGACGATAACTTCTTCGGGCATGGTCGCGGCGATGGCCTGGATGATGTTGCGCGTGCTCAACGGGCCTTCGGGAAGCGGAATTTCGAGACGTTCGAAGCGTTTCGCAGCTTCCTTTTCGGCGCCGAGCCTTTCCGCCAGTCGTTCGAGCGCGTCAACGGAATCTTCCTCGACCGCGGTGAAGCGGCTGACCGCGCAGCCATCCGGCAGCAATCGTCCCGGCACGTTCTGATAGGCGAAGAAGCTTGCCGGCGCTGCTCCGCCAACAAGTACGAGTTGTCCGGTGCCGGTGGTTTCCGCCAGCACCTGTTCGGGGAAGTAGGGCAGGCGTTCGACCGCGACGCGTCCGGGTCCGCCGTCGACCCGCGCGGGAAAGGTGCCGTTGAGCAAGCGGCAACCGGTTTTCGCGGCAATGCGGCCCGCCGCTTCGAGGGCGGCGGGTGTGGTTGCATGGTGTTCGAGCAACAGCGCGGTCGACTGGCCATTGCCGAGCAATTCCGCGATGTCGCTGATCGCCTGTTCGTCGACTTTCGCCCGGACCGGAAGCGGATTCGGCTTCACCGGACCCGGACTTTCGCCCCAGGCCGCGTCGGCGCCCGGAATCAGCGTGGAAATCCGGCCCAGGCTGCCGCCATGGCTGCGCAGGCTGGCGCTGACGGCGTCGGCGCCGTCCCGGGCCAGACTGTCGCTTGTGGAACAGGATTTGACCCAGCAGGAATAATTGCGCGCCAGAGTCTCGATGTCGGAAGTCAGCGGCGCATCGAATCCGATGTGGTAATGCGGATGGTTGCCAACGATATTGACCATCGGCGAATTCGCGCGGCGGGCGTTGTGCAGATTGGCGATGCCGTTGGCCAGGCCCGGCCCGAGATGCAGCAGAGTCGCCGCTGGCTTGCCGGTCATCCTGCCGATGCCGTCGGCGGCGCCGGTGCAGACGCCTTCGAACAGGGCGAGCACCGATTTCATGCGCGGCACGCTGTCGAGCGCCTGCACCAGATGCATTTCGGAAGTGCCGGGATTGGCGATGCAATATTCGATGCCGCAATCGGCCAGGGTTTCGATCAGGGCCTTGGCGCCGTTCATGGGGAATCCTTAGTCAGTGGCGGAAATTTTCTATGGGCGCTATCGTATTGCTTTTCGTTCTGAGAATCACCAGCATGGAAATGAAGGCGCAGCAGAGCATTGCTGCCGGCCGCCGGAGAGTCTGGGACGCGCTGAACGATCCCGAGGCGCTCAAGGCCGCCATTCCCGGATGCGAGAGCTTCGAGCGCAGCGGGGAGAATCAATTCACCGCCCGCATTACCAGTCGCATCGGGCCGGTCAAGGCAAGTTTCAGTTTTATCATCGAGTTGAGCGATCTCGATCCGCCGAACAGTTACGTACTGCATGGCAAGGGCCAGGGCGGGGCCGCCGGTTTCGCCAATGGCAGCGCCCGGGTTTCGCTCGAAGACGACGGCGATAATACGGTGCTCGGTTACGAACTCGACGCCAGCGTCGGCGGCAAGCTCGCCCAGCTCGGCGGACGGCTGATCGACGGCGCCGCGAAAAAACTCGCCGATGAGTTCTTTTCCAGGCTCGGCGAAGCGATCGCCGGCGAGGAGCAAGAGGCGCCGCAAGAAGACGAAATCGACGAGTCGGAAACCATCGATGAACCGGAATCCGGTTCCCGGCTCAAGACCGCTACCCTGATCCGTATCGGCGCGATTCTGCTGATCGCGGCGATACTCCTCTATTGGCTCGTCTGAGCGAGCCGAACAGGACTTTAACGGCGCGGCGGCGGGCAGTAGACTAGACGCGAATGCGGTCGCGGTCCCGCGACGAGGACCGCGCCTTGGTTTTACATAGGGCTTTTGAAAGACTGGGAGAAAATACATGTCGACAATCAATCTGGCGGTCAACGGCCAGTCCGTGTCGGGAGAGGTGGAACCGCGCGCCTTGCTGGTGGAGTTCCTGCGCGAGCAACTCCGCCTGACCGGCACTCACGTGGGCTGCGACACCAGCCAATGCGGCGCCTGCGTGGTCATGGTCGACGGCAAGTCCGTCAAGTCCTGCACCACGCTTGCGGTCATGGCGGACGGCTGTGACGTGACCACGATCGAAGGTCTCGCCGACGGCGCCGATCTGCATCCCATGCAACAGGCCTTCATGGACAATCACGGCCTGCAATGCGGCTTCTGCACCCCCGGCATGGTCATGTCGGGACTCGATATCGTAAACCGCCACGGCAACGACCTGGACGCGGCGACCGTGCGCAGGGAACTCAACGGCAACATCTGCCGCTGCACCGGCTACCAGAATATCGTCAAGGCGATTCGGGCCGGCGCGAAGGCAATGGGAGGCTAGTCATGCAAGAGAATGGTATCGGCGCCAGCGTGCGCCGCAAGGAGGACCAGCGCTTTCTGCTGGGCAAGGGACGCTATACCGACGACATCAATGTCGCCGGTCAGACCCACGCCGTTTTCGTGCGGTCTCCCCACGCCCACGCCGTGATCGAAGGCATTGACGCCGAGGCCGCCGGCGCCGCGCCAGGCGTGGTGGCCGTGCTCACCGGCGAGGATCTCGCCGCCGACGGCATCGGCCCGCTCATTTGCGGCGTAACGGTGACCAGCGACGACGGCCAGCCCCACCGCGCGCCGGCGCATCCGGCCTTGGCCCTGGGCAAGGTGAACTACGTCGGCGATCACGTCGCCGTCGTCATCGCGGAAACCCTGGCCCAGGCCCGCGATGCGGCGGAACTCGTGGAAGTGAACTATCGACCGCTGCCCGCCGTCGCCAGTACCGCGGGCGCGGCCGGCGAAGGCCAGCAACAGATTCACGAGGAAGCCCCGAACAATATCTGCTTCAACTGGCCGTTCGGGGACAAGGCGGCGAACGACGAAGCCTTTGCGGGTGCGCACAAGGTTTCGAGCATCGAACTCGTCAACAATCGCATGGTGACCAATCCCATGGAGCCCCGGGCCGCGCTCGGCGAATACAACTCGGGCACGGAAGAGATCACCTTGCACATGACGACCCAGAATCCCCATGTGCACAGGCTGGTGCTCGCGGCGTTCAATCAATTGGCGCCCGAACACAAGTTGCGCGTGGTCGGCCCCGACGTGGGCGGCGGCTTCGGCGCCAAGATCTTCGTCTATGCCGAAGAACTCGTGGTGGGCTGGGCCTGCCGCAAGGTCAACCGCCCCGTGAAATGGACCGCCGACCGCACCGAGGCCTTCCTATCCGACGCGCACGGCCGCGACCATGTGGCCCGGGCGGAAATGGCGCTCGACGAGAACGGCAAGTTTCTCGCCATGCGCGTGTATACCACCGCCAATCTCGGCGCCTATCTCTCGACTTTCGCCACCATGGTGCCGAGTTATCTGTACGCCTTCCTGTTTGCGGGCCAATACGCGACGCCGCTGATCTATTCCGAGGTCAAGGCGGTATTCACCAATACCGCGCCGGTCGACGCGAGCCGCGGCGCCGGCCGCCCGGAAGCGACCTATCTGCTCGAGCGCCTGGTCGATGTATGCGCGGCGGACATGGGGCTCGACCCGGCGGAGATCCGGCGCCGCAATTTCATACCCAAGGACGCCTTTCCGTACCAGACCCCCGTTGTGCAATGCTATGACAGCGGCGACTACGAAGCCGCGCTCGACAAGGCCATGGAACTCGCCGACTATGGCGGATTCGGAGCCAGGGCCGCGGCAGCGAAGAACCGCGGCAAATTGCGCGGCATCGGCTTTTCTTCCTACGTCGAAGCTTGCGGTATCGCGCCGTCGGCCGCGGTCGGTCAACTCGGCGGCGGCGTCGGCCTGTGGGAATCCGCCCAGGTCCGTTTCAATCCCACGGGCAATGTGCAGGTGTTCACCGGCACGCATTCCCATGGCCAGGGCCACGAAACGACTTTCGCGCAACTCGTTTGCGACCAGCTCGGCGTTCCTTTCGAGAATATCGAGGTGATCCACGGCGACACCGCCAGGACCCAGTTCGGCATGGGCACGTATGGCTCGCGTTCGCTGGCCGTCGGCGGCGTGGCGATCGCGAAAGCCTGCGACAAGCTCATCGCCAAGGGCAAGAAGATCGCCGCCCACGCCATGGAAGCGGCCGAAGGCGATATCGAATTCGCCGGCGGCAATTACACGGTGGCGGGGACCGACAAGTCGATGAACATCGCCGAAGTCGCGTTCAACGCCTATGTGCCGCATAGCTACCCGGAAGGCGTCGAGCCGGGATTCGACGAGAACGCTTTCTTCGATCCGATGAACTTCTCCTTCCCCGCCGGCACGCATATCTGCGAAGTCGAAGTGGATCCGGCAACGGGCGAGGTGGAAATCGTCGACTACACCGCGGTGGACGATTTCGGCAAGCTGGTCAATCCCATGATCGTCGAAGGCCAGGTGCATGGGGGCATCGTCCACGGCATCGGCCAGGCGCTGCTCGAAGGCTGCCATTACGACGCGGACGGCCAACTCGTAACGGCGTCCTACATGGATTACGCCATGCCGAGAGCGGACAACGCGCCGGATTTCAAGGTCGACTACGCGCCGACCGATCCGCCGCACAATCCGCTCGGCGTCAAGGGCTGCGGCGAAGCCGGCGCCATCGGCGCGCCGCCGGCGGTGATCAACGCGATCGCCAACGCCATCGGGGCCAAGCACGTCGAAATGCCGGCAACGCCGGAAACGGTCTGGCGCGCCTGCCAGGCCGAGGCCCGATCGGCGTAGCCGACGAAAAGCATCGCTTTTCGAAGGCCGAACGACACCGAGCTAAGCTCGGTGGCTGGACCGGCAAGGCTGGGGCTAATCGAGGCCACTAGAGTATCGCCAGGGATGGCGTGCAAGAACCAAGAGGAAACTGTGATGTACGAATTTTCTTATCATCGACCCGCTTCGGTCGCCGAGGCGGCTGAACTCATCGCCAATGCGGCCGACGGCAAGCTCGTCGCCGGCGGACAAACCCTGTTGCCGACCATGAAGCACCGGCTGGCAAGCCCGTCCGACATGATCGATCTCGGCGGGATCGCCGAATTGAGCGGCATCGTCGTCAACGGCAATATCGTCACCGTCGGCGCGATGACAACCCATGCCGAAGTCGCGGCTTCAAACGAGGTCCGCGAAGCGATTCCCGCGTTGGCGGCGCTCGCCGGCAACATCGGCGATCCGGCGGTGCGCAATCGCGGCACGCTCGGCGGCTCCATCGCCAACAACGATCCGGCGGCGGACTATCCCGCCGCCGTGATCGCGCTTGGCGCCACGGTGCGCACCAACCGCCGCGAAATATCCGGCGAGGACTTCTTTACCGCCATGTTCGAAACCGCGCTCGAAGAAGACGAGATCATCGTCGCGGTGGATTTCCCGCGTCCCGAAGCGGCTTCCTACATGAAGTTCGAAAACCCCGCTTCGCGCTACGCCATCGTCGGCGTGTTCGTCGCCAGGACGGCGGCCGGGCCGCGCGCGGCGGTCACCGGCGCCACGGCTTGCGCGCATCGGGCCCACCGGATCGAGGAGGCGTTGCAGGCGGACTTCAGCGCGGCTGCGCTCGACGATTTCGAGGCGCCCGCGGACAAGATGAACTCTGACATCCACGCCGGGGCCGAGTATCGCGCCCACCTCGTCAAGGTCATGGCCCAGCGCGCGGTAGCGGCTTGCGCCTGATTCCGCCGGCGGGTTTCCCCGGTTGGACGAACGCGACAAGGATGCGGGCGACACCGTGGTGAACGATGCGAATGCGCGGGGCGCCAGCCTTCCGAGCGATGTCGAGGGCGCGATTCGGCTGCTCGCGGACGGTGATTACATCGCCAACCGGGCGTTGGCGACGACCCTGCTGCTCGCGCTGCGAATGGGCAGGCCGCTTTTCCTCGAAGGCGAAGCCGGTGTCGGCAAGACCGAAATCGCCAAGGTGCTCGCCGCGGGCCTCGGCCGTCGCCTGATCCGGCTGCAATGCTACGAAGGGCTTGATGTTTCCTCGGCTGTCTACGAATGGAACTACGCCCGACAAATGATCGAGATCCGTCTGGCCGAAGCCGCCGGCGAAGTGGACCGGCGAAACCTCTCGAACGATGTGTTCGCCGCGGAATTTCTGATCGAGCGGCCCCTGCTGCAGGCCCTGCGCGGGGACGAGCGCGGCGCGCCCGTGTTGCTCATCGACGAGCTCGACCGCACCGACGAACCTTTCGAAGCCTACCTGCTCGAATTGCTTTCGGATTTCCAGATCTCGATCCCCGAAATCGGCACGATCGCAGCGAAGGAGCCGCCCATCGTCGTCATCACTTCGAACCGCACCCGGGAAATTCACGACGCCCTCAAGCGGCGCTGCCTCTATCACTGGGTGGACTATCCCGACGCCGAACGCGAACTGAAAATCGTCGAGGCGCGCTTGCCGGGCATGGACATCGGTTTGAGCCGCCATGTGGTCGGCTTCGTGCAACGCCTGCGCGAACAGGACTTGTACAAGGCGCCGGGCGTGGCCGAAACCCTCGATTGGGCCCAGGCCCTGCTGCAACTCGACCAGGTCGCCCTCGACGGCGCCGCCATCGACGATACCCTCGGCACCTTGCTGAAGTACCAGGACGACATCGCCCGCATCCGCGGCAGCGAAGCCGCGCGAATTCTCGAAGAAGTCAAAACCGAACTCCGCAACACTCCCCCGTTGGGGGAGTCAAATTCGCAAAGCGAATTTGGTGGGGGCAAAAAGGCTTGAATCACCCCCCGCAGATCCCCGGCAACCCCTTTGACGGCGGTCGCATGGCCCAAAACATCATGCATTTCGCCCGCCTGTTGCGCGCCGCCGGTCTGCCCGTCGGCCCCGGCAAGGTGCTCGACGCCATCCGCGCGGTCAACCTCGTCGGCTTCGGCAGCCGCGGCGATTTCCATAGCTGTCTGTTCGCCATCTTCGTCAGCCGCCGGGAACAGCGCGAACTATTCGACCAGGCCTTCCACATCTTCTGGCGCAATCCCGCCTTCATGGACCGTATGCTGGGCGCAATGTTGCCGACGGTTCTCGGCGACGACAGCGGGCAGATGACCGAAATGCGCCGCCGGCTCGCGGACGCAATGACCTCGGGAGCCAGACTGAGCGATCCCGCCGAGGACCGGCTTGAATTGCACGGCCTGCTGACAAGTTCGGTCAGCGAAGTATTGCGCGAGCGGGATTTCGAGGACATGTCGGGCGCCGAACTCGATCAGGCCAAACGAGCCATCGCCCAGTTGCGCCTGCCCCATGACAGCATCGCCACCCGCCGCTTCCGGCCCGACCCGCGCGGCCGGATTCTCGACCGGCGCGCGAGCCTGCGGGCTATGACCCGCCCGAGCGAAGGCGCGCCGCTCAAATTCAGCAGACGCCGCAAACGCCAGCCGCCTTTGGTCGTGCTTTGCGATATCTCCGGTTCGATGAGCACCTATTCGCGCATGTTCCTGCATTTCATGCATGCCGTCGCCGCCCAGCGCCGCGTGCACAGTTTCGTTTTCGGCACCCGCCTCACCAACATCACCCGGCAATTGGTTCATTGCGACGTCGACGCCGCCCTCGAACGCGTCGCCGACGTAGTGCAGGACTGGTCCGGAGGCACGCGCATCGGGCATTGCCTGCACCTGTTCAACAAGCACTGGGCGCGCCGCGTCCTCGCCCAGAACGCCACTACCCTGGTGCTTTCCGACGGCCTCGAATGCGACAGCGCCGAGCGGCTGGACACGGAAATGGAACGGCTCGCCAAGTCGAGCCGCCGCCTCGTCTGGCTCAACCCCCTGTTACGCTGGGACGGTTTCGAACCCCTCGCCCAGGGCGTCAAGACCATGCTCCCCCACGCCGACGACTTCCGTTCCGCCCACAACCTCCAAAGCCTCGACGACCTCGCCCGGGTTTTGTCGAGAAGTAGGGGTTAGGCGTGCACGTCAACTACATGGGATTCTTTACCGGGTCTTGCTGGGAGCGTAAACTTGGGACCGAGTGAGGAACGGCCGATGACTAAGCCAATCAAAATTACGATTAAAGGAAATCATGCCGGCTATGATGATGCGCCAACGGTAGATGATCTCTTGAGCCAAATTCAGGACTTTGTTGCCTTGCTGCGTGAAGTCGAAGAAGCAATTGCAACTGGCGGCAAGGCACAGCTTGTCTGGAGGGTCACCGACGTAACAAAGAATTCTCCTATCACTTTTGAAGTCACGCCATATCCGGACACGTTTGGACAAAATGTTGATTATCGTGCCAATCAAGTAACTTCTGCTGCTGCAAACGGACTAAATCAAATCTCTGAGGGCACTGATCGACCGGATTACTTTAACGACAAAGTCATAGACAAGGTTGAACGCATTAATCAGAGGGTCACAAATGGTCTAGAGGACACAAAAATCGATTTTCGTGAGTACGACGATACACCGGAATTCAGTTTGACAAGAGACATCGCAGTGAGATCTATTGAGAACATCGCCTTAATCAGGTCTCCAGGCCCGAACAAATATCGAGAGCTAGGCTCCATAGAAGGGTTTATTGCCCGAATTGAAATTGATGGTTATGGACGGCCTTTGATTTGGCTCCGCTCTCGTCTTGATAGGCAATTTTTTAAGTGCATTTCTGGTGAGCATAGCCTAGACAGAATTGGTCACTACGAAGTGTCTGAAGTACTCAAAGGACTTAGAGTAAGAGTTCATGGACTTGTTCACTATAAGGGGCTGCAACAGATTGAAAAAATAGAGGTAGATAACGTACACGTTTATCCTGGTGACAGCGAGTTGCCAACTAGCGTTGATATAGTGGCGCCTAATTTTACGGATGGAATGGAATCCTCCGATTTCTTGGAGGCATTGCGAAGAGATGGCTAAGGAGATCAGGGTCTATTGGGATGCTTGTACTTGGATAGCATACATAAATCAAGAAAAAATTGTTGAAGAAGTCAATCAGACAAGGACCGACAGATTTGAAATGTGCCGCGCCATACTTGACCGTGCGGAAAAAGGAGAAATAGAAATCGTAACGTCGGCATTCACACTAGCCGAAGTTTGCAAACCTCCAAATATTGATACAAGTCCCCTGGATCGGCTACCAAGCTTTTTTGAAAAATCTTACATTCTGATTGTTCCAGTGGATATGGCTGTTGGACTAAAATCGCAGAAAATTCAAGATTCGGGTCTCGTAAACATAAAGCCACCAGATGCAATTCATCTGGCGTCCGCTCAGATTGCCTCCGTCAGTGAATTTCACACATTCGACAATAGAATACTAAAATTTGACGGACACTTGGCTGGCTTGGATGGGAATGTAATTAAGATCTGTAGGCCAATCGAAGGTAAGCCGCTTGGTCCTTTATTTGACAATCAACAAAATCAAGGCAGTAAGTAAGAACAGACGTAGTCTGGTTAGCCCGATTGTTCTCAGAACAATCTGGAAATGCGCTCAATTAACGCGCACAACTTTCCCTGCACATTTGTAACCAAACAGTCGGAGCGGCTCGCCTATTTGAGGTGTCGCTTGGTCTGGCTCAGCCCCAATTGCGCCGAGACGGCTATCGCTTCCGAAAAACCTCCCGCATTGTCGGATTGTCCAAGCATCAAATACGATAAATGCTATTCGGTAAAACATAGCCTCAGTCTCGTAATACTGCCCGGATTTCGGGAGTCAATCGTGTGTTTTCCGACGTCGCATTTTCTCATCCCAAGCCTTACTGGCCGCTAAATTTTTCTGATAGTTCGGATCGGCTTCCAATAATGCTCTTTCCTCAGCTTCCTTTCTGGCCTTCTCGGCTTCCCTTTGCGCTTTAACGGCTTCCTTCGCTTCTCTTCGCGAATTCTCTTTAACTTCCGATTTGCTGACTTTGACGGGCGAGAACGGACTTTTGCAGTGCGGGCATATTTTGGCTTCAGGTCTTACGTACTCAGCGCAATGCTCACAAGCGACTCTTCCCCTCCAGTCTTTTTCACCGCCGCGCCCGCTTATCAGAAGCACGTGGACAAACGCCACCAGGAAGGTCGACATTCCGTATACGAACCAAACTTGACCGTTATAACCCTTATTTGTGGCGATCTTCGCAACGATAATCCCGAAGATGATCCATAAAATTATCAGAAGAAAAACCATTGCAAACTACTCCGTTTTCTATTTTTCCGGCTGGCGCCGGGTTGTAGAAAACGTCACACAAGGATGTGATATTCCTGCCTATTCGTCAGACCGCCGGGAGCTACCCTTTGGCCGGGATTGACTGTTGTATTGAGCAGGCAACCCGGCAAAAAGCAGCGGGAAGCCTTGCGCAACGTTTTCTGCCAGACACAATAGCACGATATCCGGCCAGCGCAACACCGCAAACCTGGCACACCGCAAACCTGGTGGCTTAGACGCTCTTGCCCATGTCCCGGCGGTGAGGTCGAAAATTGATTCATCTCCGAATAGTGCAAGCGAAAAGAATCTGCCTACACTGATTTCTCGGATGAACGACCGTTTGATTTGGAATGAGGAGTTCGAAGGAGGAGTTGATGTCTTCAAAGGACGTAAATATCTTGCCATTTGGCGATAATATCTGTAGATTTCGCCGTATGACTGAATATGCAACGATGCAGCGGAGAGAATTTTCCGCAGCTACGGAGATTACGGATGCTGAAACCGGCGCCATGTTGCGGGCATTTTTCAACCTCGCGAAGCACTGGGCGTTGAGCGACCAGGAAGGGCGGATTTTGCTCGGGAGTCCGGCTGCGCGGACCTATGCGCGCTGGAAAGCTGGACAGACCGAGCCGTCGCGGATTTCGCGCGACGCGCGCGAACGTCTGTCCATTCTGATGGGAATCCACAAGAGTCTGCGTTACCTGTTTCACGATCCGGCGCGAGGCTACGCCTGGCTGCGCAAGCCGAACCAGGCGTTCGGCGGTGCGCCGGCCTTGACCCGGCTTCTCGCCGGGTCTATTACGGATCTGTCCGCTGTTCGCGCTTATCTCGATGCGGAGCTTGCCGGTTGGTGATTCCTCCGCTAAGCCGCGTTCGCTGGCAGCGGGCCTGCCGTCTGGTCAGATCGAATTATCCGCCGGCCGATCTGTTTGGAGATATTGCCGAACCGAATGACTGGCAACTGCTTGGCGAAGCTGAAGCGAAGACCGACTCGCGAGTGCGTGATGGTGCGGGTTCCGCCAAACTGATTCCCGATGACCGTCGGGTTTCCGGGCCGGGAGCCGATTTGGCCATGGCCCCGTTCTGTCATTTCTCGTCCGAGCGGCCAAGTCGATTCAGTGACGGTAATTTTGGCGTCTGCTATGCGGGGGACCGATTCGAGGTAGCGCTGGTCAAAACCGTGTTTCATTTCGAGCGGTTCATGAAAGCTACCGCTGAGGGACCTGCCTTGATGAGTTATCGAGAACTGATTCTGCAGGTTGACGCGCAACTCCATGATCTGCGTGACAATCCGGAAATCCAGTCAACTCTGGACTCGGACGATTACGCCGTTGCACAGACTTTGGCTCGCGAATTGCGCCAGAATCATGCGAGCGAAGGCATCGTATTCCCCAGCGTGCGCTACCCGGAAGGAGAAGCTGTAGCGGCTTTCTGGCCCGACGTGCTGGGAATTCCCGCCCAAGGCAGGTATCTCTGCTATCGCTGGAACGGCAGCAGGGTCGACGCCTGGCTTGTGTATGGCGAGGACGGCTGGCGCTATTTTGGTTGAGTCTGTTCAGCGTGGCGGTCGAAATCCGTACATCTGAGATCGTTATACAATCCGGCGCAAGAACGACGAATGCAGTCGAACGCAATTAGCGCGAATGATAAATGGATTAGGAAAAACCAGAAGTATAAAGCCGCTGCGCGTAGTGGCCATAGATCCTGCGCCCGGGAAAATGAGTGTAGTGTTCGATGGAACGGAATACCTGCGACTGAATGCGCTGGAGCTTCGCGAATATCTGGATGGGTTAGCCGGTGCAAAGGAAGCGGTCCTGGTTTGCTGGGATGCGCCACTGACTGGCCCATTCGATCCGGACGATGCCGGATCTCATCGATTTGATTTCACGAAGCGCCCAATTGAACGCTTCTTTTCGCTCGATGAAACCGGATTCAAGACGCCAAAGGGCATTTCTGTGCAGGGCTACGCGGGATGTCAACATTGGACAATCAGTCGGTCACTGTTGGGACTTCCCCGCGTGGGTCCCTACGATAAGCCGGAAAACAATCTTCCATTCCGTCTGGTCGCTGCATCCGGTGAACAGATGCGGTCCCGGAAATCTGTGGTCGAGATTCATCCGGGATTGGCGGCTTGGCTATGGTGTCGCGAAAAAAGAAATACGAACGCAGGCTGGGAGTACAAAGGAAGCAAGGTCGAGATGCAGAAAGTCCGCGGCGAATTGTGGAAGATAGTTCTTGAACGAAGCGGCTATGCGGAGGATTTGCCTCGCCCGGAGACAGACGATCAATTCGACGCGGCGGTTGGTTTCATTCTCGGTAAATTGTTCGTGCTAGATGGAACACAGACGCCGCGTCGCAGCTTGATCCTCGGGTGCCACGAGTTCGGCGCCTTGCTGCTGCCGAATATTCCCGGCCTGGCGGACGCATGGATGCGGTGGAAAGAAGTTGCGGGGGTGGAACCCGTCGCCAAAAATCGCCCGTCGGAGGAACAGCCGCCCATCGCGGAGGAGGCCGATGGTTGGGTGCATGGCGTTAAGGAGGTTGTCTCCGATGCGGGCGCAATTGTCGGCAATACCGCGAATTCGACGTTAGCGGCGGTAACCGGCACCGCGAAAAAGACTGCGGATGCGACTGGTAAAGCGCTCGGTTATTCGAAATTCCAAGCAAGGAAAGCGTTGACCGCGGCAACCAGCCTTGCCGATGATTTGCTCGGAACGGCGCAGGGGTTGCTAGCGAGTTCGCTCTCCGCCGATCTTTCCGCGTTGCTTGCCTCGACCGTCAGCGGGCCAACAACGATTTACGATAAGGCCATGGATGCCGAATATTTGCAGACCTTCATCGGCGGCGGCAATCACAGAATATTCGACGGCGGTCACACCATCGCGGGCGCGTGGCAGGCGGTTCAAGATGCATCGCCAGACGACACGATCATCCAGGAAGCCATGGGATTCCTGGACGCGATGTTCAAGGATTTGGTCACTCCCAAGGGTCTGCCGATCGCCAACTGGGACAAGGAAACATACGATTTGGTGTCCGGTTTCCTGCAATCCAATTTTGGCATTCCCAAAGATTGGTTCTACGATCTCAACAGTTACGACGCGCCTGAATTGCTCGCCGGTGTTATTGGCGCGACCGCTTTGATACTAAGCTGGAATGAGCAGGATACAGAGAAGTTCGCGAAATTGGTCGGTGGCATGGGGGTGTCGGCCGCGATCAGCGCAAACCCGCTGTTGCTGACGGTGGCGATTATCAGCTTGGCCCGCGCTTTTCAGAAGGCTGAGCTTGCGGACGAAAATGAGAAAGCCGTGGATGGATTGCTAAAGGGCGGCGTCGGCGCGGGCTCGGCGCTTTTCGCCGCTTCACAGGTGGCCGTATTCGGTGGTCCTGCGGGAATGGCGCTGCTTGCCGGTTTGTCAGCGGGCCTGCTCGCGAATCGCGCTACCAAAAATATCAGCGTCGTCCAGTTGCAACAGTTCGTCATGGAACGAACCACGGCGGTGGCAAAGGAGATCAAGGCTATAACATCGCCTGCTGCCTGACCGACCAACTTTCCCTAAATCACGGCATCGCGATTGATGATTGATAACAAATGCAACATTGTTATACTTCGTTCAACACTGCTGAAGTTTCGGAGAAAATCATGTCGAATTCAACCGTGGGCTTGCGCCTGAACGAAGAGACGCGACATCGCCTCGAGGCTTTGGGCAAGGTGCGGGATAGAACGCCCCACTACCTGATGAAAATGGCCGTTTAGCGATTTCTGGATGTGGAGGAAGCCCTTGAGGCCGAGCGCCGGCTGGTGAACGAACGTTGGAGAAAATTCGAATTGACCGGCGAATCGGTCGAGCACGAAGATGTAAAGTCTTGGGCCGGCAAGCTTGATATGGGGCCGGAATTCCCCTGATGCCGGTTGTGAAATGGCTGCCGGAGGCATTGGACGATCTCAAGCGTCTGCATGCGTTTATTGAGCCGCACAGCCGAAAAGCCGCTAAAAACGCGGTCGAAACCTTGATCGAAGCGGTTGATGGCCTGATACGGTTTCCAGAAAAGGGCCGGCCATGGGATCTGGAAATGAATTTTCGAGAACTGCCCGTTCGTTTCGGTGCTCGGGGCTATGTCGTTCGTTATCGCCATGTCGACAACGAAGTCATCATCGTCCGGGTTTGGCACACCTTGGAAGACCGCTCTCGCCCAGATCCACCAGCTCCAGATGGCGAGCGCCAGGATTGATTCGTTTCCTGCGAGAGTGACGATTAAACCTGTTTTTCCTTCGTGCAACTTTGCTAGGATTGACGGGATTTCGTCAGGGGAGCAGAGGGCATGAAGTCGAAGAAACCGGAAGCGTCGAAAGCTGTCGACCTCAAGCGCAGGAGCCTGCTGGCGGCGGCGCCGGCTTTCATGATTGTGCCCCGCTATGTGCTTGGCGGCCAGGGGTTCGTCGCGCCGAGCGACAGGCTCAATATCGCGGCGGTCGGCGTCGGCGGCAGGGGCAGATCGAATATCCGCGATGTCGCCCACGAAAACATCTACGCGCTATGCGAGATAGACGACGAACGGCTGGCGTCCACGCTGGCGGAAGAGTTCGCCGCGCCTTTCCGGGATCGGGCCAGGACTTATCGCGATTACCGGGAGATGTTCGACGAGAATCCGGAAATCGACGCGGTGGTGATCAGCACGCCGGATCATATGCACGCGCCGGTCGCTGCCGTGGCGATGGACCTCGGCAAGCACCTGTATATCGAAAAGCCGCTCTGTCATACCGTCGCCGAGGCCCGTTATCTCGCTCGCCGCGCGCGGGAAACCAACGTGGTTACACAGATGGGCAACCAGGGGCACGCCGAGGAAGGCGCGCGGCTGATCAACGAATGGGTGGCTTCGGGAGAACTCGGCGAGATTCGCGAAGTGCATTGCTGGACCAACCGTCCGGTCTGGCCCCAGGGCGTCGCGCGTCCGGCAGGCAGCGCCGCCATTCCCGTAACGCTCGACTGGGATCTCTGGCTTGGCGCCGCGCCGAATCGCCCTTACCTGCACGAAACCTATCATCCGTTCAACTGGCGCGGCTGGGTCGATTTCGGCACCGGCGTCGTCGGCGATATGGGCGCGCATATCATCGACCACCCTTATTGGGCGCTGGGACTCGACCTGCCGCAACGCGTCAGCGCGAGTTCGACCCGCTGGGGCGAGGGATACGAGAGTTTTCCGCTCGCCACGAAGATTCATTTCGAATTCGCGGCGACGGAAGCGAGACCCGCGGTCAAGATGACCTGGTATGACGGCGGCCTGCTGCCCGAGCGTCCCGCCGAACTCGAAAACGGGAGGCAGATGGCGGGCAACGACGGCGGCGTTCTCATCGTCGGCGAACGCAAGACCCTGATGCATGGCGTCTACGGCCGCGATCCGGTGCTGATTCCCGAATCGGTACATCAGGAAACGCCCGCGCCGCCGCGGACCCTGGCCCGTTCGAACGGCATCTACCGGGAATGGATCGACGCCATCAAGGATCGCTCGAAGGTCGCCACATCGAATTTCGAATACGCCGGCCGCCTCACCGAAACGATGCTGCTCGGCAATATCGCCGTGCGCCAGGCGTTCGCGCATAAGGTGCTCGAATACGACGGCGAGGCGATGCGTTTCACCAACGATGAGGCCGCGAACGCCATGCTGGACAAGGAATATCGGCCCGGATACGGCCTTTCGTGAGCATGGACGACACCATGCGGGGAAAAGTATTGGACTGAGCGAGCGGCAAGTTCATGAGCAGCAACGAACAGTACGACGCGATAGTCGTCGGCTCCGGCGCCGGCGGCGGCATGGCCACCTGGCGGCTGGCCCAGGCCGGTTTGCGCGTAGCGCTGGTCGAAGCCGGCCCCTGGTACGATCCGGCCGACGACAGCCAGCGCACCCAGTTCCGCTATCCCTGGGAGTCGCCGCGCCGGGGCGCCAGCACGAGACTGCGTCCGTTCGGCGATTTCAATGCCTGCATCGGCGGCTGGGAACTCGACGGCGAACCTTTCACTACGGCTGAAGGTACCGACTTCATGTGGTGGCGCGCGCGCATGCTCGGCGGCAGGACCAATCACTGGGGCCGCATTTCCCTGCGTTTCGGGCCGCTGGACTTCAAGCGCCGCGACATCGACGGGCTCGGCGACAACTGGCCCATCGGCTACGAAGACGTCAAGCCGTATTACGACAAGGTCGACAAGCTGGTCGGCGTGTTCGGCACCAACGAAGGGCTGCCGAACGACCCGGACGGCTTCTTTCTGCCGCCGCCCAAGCCGCGCCTGCACGAGTTGTACTATATCCGCGGCGCGCGCAGCGCCGGCGTTCCCGTCTATCCCGCCCGCAAGTCGATTCTGACCAAGCGCATCAACGACGAACGGGGCGTTTGCGTGTATTGCCGGCAATGCGACCGCGCCTGTTCCCTGCACGCCGATTTTTCGTCCAGCACGGTGCTGATCTATCCGGCGGTGGCGAGCGGACGGGTCGACGTCTATACCAACACCATGGTGCGCAAGGTCGATACGAGCCCCGACGGCAGTGCCACCGGCGTGTCCTGCATCGACCGCGGCAACCGGCGGGAACTGCGAATCAACGGACGCAGCGTCGTGCTCGCCGCCTCGGCCTGCAGCACCGCGCGCATCCTGCTCAACTCGATCAGCGCGCGGCACGGTTCGGGGCTCGGCAACAGCAGCGGACACGTGGGCCGCTATCTGCACGACTCCACCGGCGCAAGTCGGGCGGCCTTCCTGCCGGAACTGATGGACCGGGACATATACAACGAAGACGGCGTCGGCGGCATGCATGTCTACACGCCCTGGTGGCTCGAAGGCGCGAACCTCGATTTCGCCCGCGGCTATCATCTCGAAATCGGCGGCGGCATGAGCATGCCGTCCTACGGCTTCGGTTTCGCCGCGAATCAATACAAGGCGTTTCTCGGTGAGCGGGTCGGTGGCTACGGCAATGGACTGCGCGATGATATAAGACGTTTCTACGGCTCGCGCCTGAGCATCGCCTGCCGCGGTGAGAGCGTTCCCCAATACGGCAATTATTGCGAACTCGACCCGAACGTGGTCGACGAATGGGGCATCCCGGTGCTGCGCTTCGACTATCGCTGGACCGAACAGGAAATCAACCAGGCCCGCCACATGCAGGACACCATGGAAGAATTGCTCGAAGCGTCGGGAGGCGTTTTGCTCGGCGACAAGCCCGGCCCCGAGCGCCAGTACGGCCTGACCCAGCCGGGCGAAATCATTCACGAAGTCGGCACGACGCGCATGGGCGACGATCCCGCCACTTCCGTCACCAACCGCTATGGGCAATTGCACGACGCCGGCAATGTTTTCGTCGCCGACGCCGGCACTTTCGTTTCCCAGGCGGACAAGAATCCGACCTGGACGATTCTCGCTCTCGCCTGGCGCACCAGTGACTACATCGTCGAACAGATGCGGCAGCGGAACCTGTAAGCCATGAAAATGAACCGCCGCGAGACCCTGAAATCATTGCTGCTGGCGCCGCTCGCCGCGGGTGCCGCGACCGCGGGCTGCGCTTCCGGGGCGCGGGTGAACTGGACAGAACTGCCGCGGGAATATTCCTACGGCCGCACCGAAGCCGAACAGCGGCGCGACCGGGAACTGTTCGCTGAAAGTTATTTCAGCGAGCATGAACTCGTCACCATTGCGGTTCTGTGCGACATCATCCTGCCTTCGGATCATCCCAACGGCGGCGCCCTCGACGCGGGCCTGCCGGATTTCGTGGAATTCATCGTCAAGGACCGCGAGACCCTGAAATTGCCCGTACGGGGCGGAATCGCCTGGCTCGACGCTTACGCCGTCGCCGAATTCGGCGCGGATTTCGTCAATATCGAAGAGCCTCGGCGGCTTGCAATCTGCGACCGCATCGCCTGGCCCGATGTGGAAGATCCGGTGTTGCAGCCGGGCATCCGCTTTTTCTCGCTGATGCGCGATCTGACCCTGACCGGCTACTATACGACCAGGCAAGGCCTCCGGGATCTCGGCTACCAAGGCAATGTGGCCAACGTCTGGGATGGCGTGCCGACCGAGGTTCTCGCGCGGCACGGTCTGCGATACGAACCGGAATGGCTTGCCAAA
The DNA here is from genome assembly GCA_963664805.2 of Pseudomonadales bacterium. GTDB lineage: Bacteria > Pseudomonadota > Gammaproteobacteria > Pseudomonadales > Pseudohongiellaceae > UBA9145. The sequence continues at coordinate 3,334,269 of OY761612.1, forward strand.
TGCGTCGATCAGTCCCGGCGCGACATTGTCGCGACCTGGGACGATGACATGAACCTTACCAGTTGATCGCGGGACTCCAACATGAAGAAACTGTTACTTGCAATCGCCGCCTTGACCGCGGCCGCCGCTGGCGCCCAGGACCGGGCGGTCTGGGAACCTGAACCACAACTCGTGAATGCGCCGGGCAACGGCGGGCCGCCGTCGGACGCGATCGTGCTGTTCGACGGCACCAACCTGGACCAATGGATGCGCATCGAGGACGGTGAGCCCGCGCGCTGGGAAATCGCCGACGGCGTGGCCACGGTCACCCCCGGAGTCGGCTCGATCCGCACCCGGGAGTCGTTCGGCAGCATGCAACTGCACTTGGAATGGCGTCCGACCGATGTCATCAGCGGCAGCGGCCAGAGCAGGGGCAACAGCGGCGTGTTCCTGCATGGGCTGTTCGAGGTACAGATTCTCGACAGTTGGGAAAACCCCACATATATCAACGGCCAGGCCGGGTCGGTCTACCTGCAGTCGCCGCCGCTGGTCAACGCGGCGCGCAAGCCGGGCGAATGGCAAAGCTACGACATCGTCTTCACCGCGCCGGTGTTCGAACAGGGTGAACTGGTTTCGCCCGCCTATGTGACCGTATTCCACAACGGCGTGCTGGTGCAGAACAATGTGCGGCTGGCCGGCGCCACCTTCACGCCCGAACCCGTCTATGAAACGCGGTGCGCGCCTTATCCCAGCGAGCAAATGCAGGACTGCACCGGCAAGATGCCGTTGAGCTTGCAGGACCACGGACAGGTCGTATCCTTCCGCAACATCTGGCTGCGGGAACTGTAAGAAGGAATCCATGGCATCCACGCGCGGAACCGAATACTCTCCTCTTGGGGAGAGTCAAAACCGCGCTGCGGTTTTGGTGGGGGCTGATCGCGTCACCGCCGCATCGCGGCTGGCGCGTCCTGTTCGCCCGGGGCATGCGCGCCGCCCCTTGCGGGCCGCGTGCATCCTGCTCGCGCTGCTGTTCCTGCCCGCCGCGCAAGCCCAGGCTCCACCCCTGAGCGATCCGGGCCGGTACGCGGAACCGGAAGATTTCGGCCGCCTGCACTTCTATCTTGTTACCGTCGACGTCGGCGACCGGCTCTGGGACAACTTCGGCCATAGCGCATTGCGCATGCGCGATGAAGTCAGCGGCGCCGACGTGCTGTTCAATTGGGGCGGTTTCGACGCCGGCGGCGGCATGCTCAGATTCGGCTTGCGCTTCTTCCTCGGGGAAATGAACTACCGGCTGTTCACGGTTCCGACCGAACAGGCCTATGCGTTGTACCGGGAAGAGGAGAGGTCGATCTGGGAGGATCGCATCAACCTCAACAATGCCGAGAAAGCGCGTCTGTATCAGCGACTGATGTGGAACCTGGAACCCGAGAATCTCGTCTATGAATACGACTACTTCGACGACAATTGCACGACCCGCCTGCGGGATTATCTGGACGAGGCGCTCGACGGCAGGTTGAGCGGCCAATTCACGGGCATGACGCAGGTCACATATCGGCAGGTGATCCAAGCGCATTACGCGTCGATTTCGGCGGTCGCGATGTTGCTCGACCTGGCGATGAACAGCAACATCGATCGAGCGATGAGCGAGTGGGAAAGCCTGTTTCTGCCGCTGAATCTCCGGCGGCAGCTATTGCGTATGGACAGCGACGTGGCGCTCGGCGGCGAACGATTGCCCTTGCTTGCCGAATCGCGGCTGGTAGATGAGTTTCCTCCACCGGCCCGGCAATGGAACGCCTATCTGGTCTTTGTGGTCTTTCTCACCTCGCTCGCTCTCTGGCTGTTGTTCACGACCAGGAAACCGCGCTACAGCCGGTTCATGAACTCCTCGCACAATTCCCCGCGAACGCTGTCCCCGGCGGGATACCAGGTGCTGGGCGCGGCGACCCTGATCGCGTCCCTGTTCAGTGGCCTGCTGGGCTGTTTCATGCTTGGCGGCTGGTTCTGGTCCGGCCACGAGGATCTGCATCACAATTTCAATCTGCTGCTGTTCTGGCCCACCGACCTGTTCGGCATCGCCAATTCGCTGCGCTGGCTGTTTCTGAAGTCTCCCTGGCCGCTGAATCAGTACAGCGCGCCTTATACGAACTACTATATTCTGGCGCATATGGTCGGCATAGGCGCATATGCGGCAATCCATTTCGGCGGCCTCACGGAACAGGATCTTTCCAATGTGGCGACATGGTTGCTCGCGCCAATGGTGGTGGTCATCTTGTTGATCTGGCAGCGCGGCTTCCGGCGCGTGGAAAACATGATTTCGCTGTAAGCGCTTCTCGCGCGGGACCGGCGCTCGTGTTAATCTTGCGGCCCGGAGCGGGCCTCGCGGAACGGTGTTGAGCGCCTGTTCCGCGCTGGAACAATCAGTTTGGGAGAATCGAGAAGTGAATGCGGATTTTACGCCCGAAGATCTTGCCTTTCGGGACGAAGCGCGGGAATTCCTGCAAAACGAATTCCCCGCCGGAATGCGCGAAAAAGTCGATGCCGGCATCCGGCTGAGCAAGGACGAGATCGTCCGCTGGCAGAAAATCCTCTACGAAAAAGGCTGGGCCGCCCCCAACTGGCCCGTCGAGTTCGGCGGCACTGGCTGGACCGCCACGCAAAAACACATTTTCGCCATGGAAATGGGCCTGATCGGCGCGCCCGAGCCGGTGCCTTTCGGCATGAAGATGGTGGCGCCGGTATTGATGGCCTACGGCAGCGGGGAACAGCAGCAGCGCTTCCTGCCCGACATCCTGCAAAGCAACGTCTGGTGGTGCCAGGGCTATTCCGAACCCAATTCCGGGTCCGACCTCGCTTCGCTCAAGACTTCCGCGGTGCGCGACGGCGACGACTATATCGTCAACGGCGGCAAGACCTGGAATACCTACGGCCAATACGCCGACTGGATTTTCTGCCTCGTGCGCACCGACACCACGGTGAAGAAGCAGGAAGGCATCAGCTTCCTGCTGATCGATATGAAATCGCCCGGCGTCTCCCACAGACCCATTGTGCTCATGGACGGCCATGTCGAAGTCAACGAGATCTTTTTCGACGACGTGCGCGTCCCCGCGGCCAATCTGATCGGCGAGGAAAACAAGGGCTGGACCTATGCGAAGGTGTTGCTCACCCACGAACGCACCAATATCGCCCTTGTGCCGCGCAGCACCCGCCGCCTGCGCGCCTTGCGCCGGGCCGCCGCGAGCCTCGACGACGGCTACGGCGGCAGCATGCTCGACGATCCGGTCTTCAGCCACCGGTTCGCCGAACTGGAAATCGAACTGAAGGCGCTCGAATACACCGAATTGCGCACCTTGGCTTCATTGAGCGTGGGCAAGTCGCCCGGTCCCGAATCGTCGATCCTGAAGGTCGTCGGCACCGAACTCGCCCAGCGCATCGACGAGATGTTCGTCGAACTCGCGGCATACCACAGCCTGCCGTATCTGCCCGAGCAGTTCGACGAAGGATTCCAGGGCGCGCCATTGGAGCCGGGCGTTCCGGCGGGACAGGGTCTGGTCTATCTCAACGATCGCAAGTTGTCGATTTTCGGCGGCTCCAACGAAATCCAGCGCAACATCATCTGCAAGGCCGTGCTCGGTCTGTAGTTGCGGCAAATCAGTCGGCGAATCAATCATAGAGGCTAGAAAGTGGATTTTTCCTATTCCGAAGAACAGCAGATGCTCAGGGAAAGCGTCGGCAAATTCGTGCAACAGCAATACGATTTCGATTCCCGCAATCGGATCGCCGCCAGTGAAACCGGTTACAGCGAGGAGAACTGGAAGTTGTTCGGCGAACTCGGTTGGCTGACGGTGCCGTTCAATCAAGCCGACGGCGGTTTCGGCGATTCGGCCGTGGACCTGATGGTGATGATGGAAGAGTTCGGCAAGGCCATGCTGGTCGAACCGTACCTGGCTTCCGTCGTGCTCGCGGGCAGGCTGCTGGCCGCGCTCGGCGGCGAAGAACAGAAAGCCGAATTGCTGCCATCACTGATGGCGGGCAATCTGCAACTCGCATTGGCCTGGGCGGAATCCGGTTCGCGCTACAACCTGGCCAATGTCCGTCTCAGCGCGAGAAGCGAAGGCGGCGGCTTCGTGCTCGACGGAACCAAGGTCAACGTATTGAACGGTCCCAACGCGGACAAGTTGCTGGTAACCGCCCGCGAAAGCGGCGGCGCCACCGACTCCGGGGGAATCAGCGCGTTCCTCGTTGATCGGGAGGCGGCGGGTGTTCACGTGCAGGGCTACGCCAATCTCGATTGCGGCCGGGCGGCGAAGATCACATTCAGCGAAGTGGAAATACCCGCTTCGGCCCGGCTCGGCGAGGCCGGCGGCGCGCTGACGGCGCTTGAGCAAGTGGTCGATCACGCCACCGTCGCGGTATGCGCCCAGGCGGTGGGGGCGCTCGACGAACTGCTGCGGAAAACGGTGGAATACAGCAAGACCCGCAAGCAGTTCGGCGTGCATATCGGCAGCTTCCAGGCGCTGCAGCATCGCATGGCGGACATGTTCATGGAATGCCAGCTCGCGCGCTCGATCACGGTGATGGCGGCGATGCAACTCGATTCGGAAGAATCCGCGGCGGACAAGGCCGCCGCGGTCAGCGCCGCCAAGAGCCGGGTCGGCAAGGCGATCCGCAGGGTTGGCCAGGAAGCCGTACAGATTCATGGCGGCATCGGCATGACCGATGAACTCGACGTCTCGCACCTGTTTCGCCAGGTTACCGGACTCGAATTGCTTTTCGGCGACGCCGACTTCCACACCGGCCGATTCGCCCGCCGGCAAGCCGCCGAATGAGCGAGTTGATTCTGGTTCGCCACGGTCAGGCGACTTTTGGCGCGGAGTCCTACGACAAACTCAGTTCGCTGGGGCGCGAGCAGGTGCGCAAGCTCGCGGCGCATTGGCGCGAGACGGGCGAGACTTTCGATTGCCTTTATTGCGGCAGCCTGCGGCGGCAGCGTGAAACCGCCGCTGAATTGCTCGATCTTGTGCCGGAAGATTCGGACAGTCCGCATGAGGATGCGGCGCTGAACGAATACGACGGCGACCCGCTGATCCGGTCCTACCTGCGCGATTTCGCCAAAGACGAAGGATTCGACCCCGCGCCCGAATGGCCGGTGCGCGACCGGACGATGTTTCAGCGCCTGTTCGAGGCGGCCGCGGCAAAATGGATCGCCGGTCATCTGTCGCCCGCGGGCGGCGATGCGGATTTCGAGCGCTGGCCCGACTTCCAGTTGCGCGTGCATCAGGCGCTCGACCGCATCATGTCGCGCCACGCGCGCGGCAGCCGGGTGCTGATCTCTACATCCGGCGGCGTAATCGCCCTGGCCTTGCAGCGGGTATTGCGGTATCCGGACGCCGAAGCCATCGCCACCAACTGGATGGTGCAAAACAGTTCGATCACCCGGATCAAGTACGGCAATGGCAGAATCTCGCTGATGCAGTTCAACAGCCTGCCGCATCTTGAACGGGCCGATACGCAATCGATGATTACCTATCGTTAGGGGCTTGTATCGAATGGTTGAAACGAAGGCGATTGACCCGGTCACGGGCTGGGCGCGCCCAGCCCCTACGGTTTCATGCGTTCCGGTTGTAGGGGCGAGGCATGCCTCGCCCGGCAGGATTCACGATGTCAACCATTCGACATAATCCCATATCGTTCAGTGCTTGCCGCTGAAAACCGCCATGACCGGAGCCGAACTCGAAGACAAGGCGGGCCGCACAAGGCCCGGAGAAGAACTGCCGCTGGAGCGGCTGCGGGATTATCTGCGCCCCGTGCTCGGCGAGGTCGCCGGCGAACTTGAGGTAAAGCAGTTCCCGGGCGGCCATTCCAATCTCACTTATCTGCTGGAAAGCGGTGGCGAGCAATGGGTGCTGCGCAGGCCGCCTTTCGGCAGCACGGTGAAATCGGCCCACGACATGTCGCGGGAATTCCGCATTCTCTCGGCGCTGAAGGACGTGTTTCCCTACGGTCCGGCGCCGCTGCACTTCTGTGACGATCACGATGTCATCGGCTGCGATTTCTACCTGATGAACTACATCCGCGGCCTGGTAATCCGCCGCGAATACCCGCCGGAGTTGAAGCTGACCCCGGACCAGACGCGCCGGCAACTGCTGAATTTCTTCGACGTGCTCGGCGACCTGCATTCGGTGAATCTGGCCGAGGCGGGCCTCGAAAACTTCGGTCGCCCCGCGGGTTATGCGCGGCGCCAGGTCGAAGGTTGGATCAAGCGCTGGGAAAACGCCGTCACCGGGGACACCGTAAATTGCGACGCGGTCATCAAGTGGCTGGGCGACCACCTGCCGTCCGACAGCGGCCGCGCCGGCGTCATCCACAACGATTACAAGCTCGACAACGTGATTTTCTCGCTCGACGACCCGCTCAAGATGATCGGCGTTCTCGACTGGGAGATGGCGACCGTGGGCGATCCGGTGATGGATCTGGCCTATACCCTGGGCTACTGGGTGCAGACCAGCGACCCGGACTGGTACCGCGAAGCGCGCACGATGCCTTCCGACGCGCCGGGCGCCCCGAGCCGGGCCGAAATCGTCAGCCGCTTCCAGCAGCGCACCGGAATCGCGGTCGACAATTTCCCCTTCTATTTCTGTTTCGCGCTGTTTCGGTTGCTCGTCGTGGGCCAGCAGATCTACTACCGCTACTACCACGGCCACACCCGGGACGAGCGTTTCGCCGGCTTCCTGCAAAAAGCCTTCGTCCTGCAGCGAATGTGCGAAATGATCATCAGCGGCAAGATCGAAAACTGAACGTCCGGTACGGGCCGGCATCCGCTTCCCCCACCGTCATTCTGCGCGCAGCGAAGCGCCTCCACCTCGTCATTCCGCGCGTAGCGAAGCGCCCCCACCTCGTCATTCCGCGCGTAGCGAAGCGAAGTCGCGGAATCTCATTTGCCGGTCGGTCATGGTTCATAAAACCTGGGCCTCGCCCATAACCGCTTCGGCTTTTCGCTTGATTTCCGTGGCCACTTCGAAAGGATCGCCATTTACGATCTCCTGCCGAAACAATTCCACCGAAAGCGCTCCGTTGTATTCCTTTTCGGCGAGTTTGCGAATGATGGCATTGAGCGGAGCGATGCCGTCACCCGGAATGACCCGATAACTGTTGTCGGTCAATTCTCTCGGCGCATCGAGCAGATCCTGGAAGTGACAATGGGCCAGTTCGCCCGGCTCAAGCAATTCCAGATCTTCAAGCTTGCCGAGCCCGGACCAGAAATGGAAAAAATCGATCATCGGCCTGATATTGGGATGATCCGCCGCGCGGGTCACGCTCAATGAGGAACTCAGTGTGGCGAGATGCGTCGAGGTGCGAAGAAACTCGATCATGCAAGTGAGGTCGTACTCGCTTGCGATCACCGCGGCTTCGCGAATCGCCTCGGGCGTCGCCGCGAAGTCTTCGGCGGTAACCGGACGATTGGTAATCGACGGCGAATAGATCTTGTCGAGGCCGAGGCTCGCGAACTGATCGCAGCGCATTCTCCACGTTTCCAGCGACGCCTCTCTGGCAGGGCCCGGAATCCACAGATCGGGCAAGGCCGTAGCTGCGCAGACCGGGGTCATGCCCAAATCGTCAAGCAGCGCCCGGGCGCCGGGCAAGGTGTCGTTTTCCAGAAAACCGTCAAGCAATTGATCGTTGAGTTCAACGTATTCGATGCCCGCGCCGGACCAGCCTTCCAGTGATCCGCGGAACCCGGCGGCGCGGGAAGTGTTCTGGTGCATTGCGAGCAGCATTTTTCCCGGAGGCGCCGTCTGGGCCCGGGAATCCCCGCTCGACAAGACGAGCGGGGCAGCCAGGGATGAGAGGAGAAACTCGCGTCGATTGAACATGAAAATCACCTTGTGCTAATGTCGATGCCCACCGTCGGCCCGGTCGATACCGGACGGCGGTTCTTTGCTTCACCGGATCCGACCGTAACCCAAGAATTTCACAGGAACTCACAAATTATGCAAGCAGCAATCCGACGCAAACAATGTTTTGGAAAATTCCTGCTGGTCCCCCTGGTGATTTTCGCCGGGCAAAGCCTTAGCCATACCGTCGCCGCCCAGAGCGAGGCGGACCCGCCGGAGGTGACCCGCTACGTCCGCTTCACGGACGACACGGGCACCCATAGCGGCATCCTCGACGGGCGGAACATCAGCGTGCTCGACGGCGACCCGGTCTTCGACGACGGTGTTGGCCCGACCGGCCGCACGGTCGCGCTGGGCGACGTGGAACTCGAGATTCCCCTGGACCCCGACCGGGTGCCGCGCGTGTTCGGAGTCGCGGGGAACTCCAACAACCCGAACGGCAATCCGATCGAAGTCGAGCATCCGTCCTGGTTCGGCAAGGCGACCACTTCGCTCGCGAGGAACGGCGACCCGGTCGAGGTTCCCTTCGGCGCCACGAACTTCAACTTCGAGGGCGAGCTCGCGCTCATCATCGGGCGCGAGGGCCGGCACATCCCCGAGTCCGAAGCGATGGACCATCTCTTCGGCGTGGCCGTCAGCAACGACTGGAGCGAGAACGACTGGTGCGGGGAAGGCCGGGGCATCGAGGAGCCGAGCCATGTCTTCTGCAAAGCCGGCGACACCTTCGCCACGCTGGGCGACCATGTGGTTGCGGGGCTCGACCTGAGCGATCTCGAACTGACCGTCAGGCTCGACGGCGTAGTCGCCGCCCAGGGCACGACCGCGGATTTCCGCAACGATCCCGCCGCGCTCATCAGCAAGTTGAGCCACTACGTCACGCTCAAGCGCGGCGACATCATTCACACCGGGACGGTCGCGCCCCCGCAGCTCCCGGGCACGCGGCGCCAGCTCTGGCAGGACGATGTCGTCGACGTCGAGATCGAAGGCATCGGCATCGTCAGCAATCAGCTCGTGCGCGTAACGCGGCAGACGGTCTCGGGCCCGGCGCTTCCAGAGCCAAACGGCGTGAGCGCGTATGTGCGCTTCCAGCACGAGGATGGCTGGTCGTTCGGCATGCTCGACGGGGATCGGATCAGCGAGCTCGACGGCGATCCGGTGGCCGGCGGCGCCGCGCCGACCGGACGCGGCTTCGACGCCGCGGACGTCGAATTGGGCTTGCCGGTTGACCCGGAACAGCCGGGCCGCAAGGTGCTGGCCGCGGCGGCCAATTATCATCCCGTCGTCGGCATGCCCCGGCAGGTCCCGCATCCGCGCTGGTTCAACAAGGCCTCAACCGGCCTCAGCGGCGACGGGGGACAGGTCCAGCGGCCGCCAGAGGTTGAGATGATGATTCCCGAGGGCGAACTCGTGCTGGTCATCGGCCGCGAAGGCCGCCATATTCCCGAGAACGAGGCGCTCGATTACATTTTCGGGGTCGCCGCGGGCAACGACTGGTCGGAATTGTCGTGGATAACATCCGACCGGGGCGTTCGGCCGCTCAAGCTCGTGGGCAAAGCGACCGATACCTGGGCGGGCATCGGCAACACGATCGTGCGGGGTCTCGATTACAGCGATCTCGAAATCAGCGTGCGGGTCAACGGCGAGCTCCTTTCCGAGGGCCGGACGTCGACGATGATCAATCGCCCGGCCCGGCTCGTGAGCTATCTCTCCCGCTACATGACGCTCAAGCCCGGCGATCTGATCTACACCGGCGCGATGCCGGTGGTTCCGGGAATGCGGCGCAACATGGAGGTGGGGGATGTCGTTGAAGTCGTCGTGGAAAACCTCGGGACGATAGAGCAGGAAGTAGTTTCGATGCCGGCCTGGCCACACTGAAGCGGCAATTCCCATTATGGCAATTGACCGAATTCGCGAAACCCCCACCGAATCCGCTTCGCAGATTCGACTCCCCCATGGGGGGAGCAACCGGCGCCGCGCGCGCATTGAACACTCCCCCCGCGGGGGAGTCAAAACCGCGCGGCGGTTTTGGTGGAGGATGAACTTGCGGGCGCATCCAGTCATGATGAAATATGCCGGCACCGAAGTCCTTGAGACTTTCGACCGGCGTCGTTGATTATGAAAGCCGCCGCATCGTCTCCGTTGCCCCGGCCGGTCGTGGCCTCGGTGGCGTTTGTCAGCGGTTTTTGCATCATGACCGTGGAGATGCTCGGCGCGCGCATCATGGCGCCGTATTTCGGCGGCTCGGTCTCGGTCTGGGGCAGCATCATCACCGTATTCATGCTGGCCCTGGCGCTGGGTTATCTCCTTGGGGGGCGCTTGTCGATGCGCAATCCCAACGCCTTGGTTTTCGCGAGTTTCTATGTGAGCGCCGCGCTGTTTTCGCTGCCGATCATCTTGTTCGCGGACGCCATCATGCGACCGATCTTCCTGGCCGTCGAAGATGCCCGCTATGGCTCCCTGCTGGCTTCTGTCGTCATGTTTTCCGTGCCGACGACGCTGCTCGGCATGATCTCGCCGTATTCGGTGCGGCTGCTGGTGGAAAGAGAGGAACATAGCGGGCAGATGGCCGGGTTGCTGTTTTTCGTTTCCACTATCGGCAGCGCTGCGGGCACACTCGGAACTTCCTTCTATTTTGTGCTCTGGTTCGAAGTGAACAGAATTCTCTGGGGCGCGGTTGCCGCCTTGCTGATCGCGGCGGCTATAATCCTCGCAGCCGGATACAAGCGCGGTTCTCTCAGCCTGCGGGTGCGCTCATGAAACCCGGATTTGTTCTCAGCCTGTTGTTGCTGGCGCTGGCGGCGGCGCCGGCGGCGGGCGAGGTCATCCACCAGGAACGCTCGCTGTATCGCGATATCACCGTTGAGCAGAACGGACAGCGACGTTGCCTGATCTTCAACGTGCATCGCGGCGACCGCAACCAGACCTGCTTCGATCTCGACGAACCCGAACGGCTGGTTTTCGGCTATACGCGCATGAGTTTCGCGGGGCTGTTGCTGGTCCCCGAGCCCGCATCGATTCTCGTCGCCGGGCTCGGCGGCGGCTCGATACCGATGACTTTCAGCGATCTCTTTCCCGATGCGCAAATCGATGTGATCGAAATCGACCCGGCGGTGGTCAACGTGGCGAAGGACTTCTTCCGGTTCGAGGAAACCGCGAACATGCGCGTGTACGTCAACGACGCCCGCGTGTTCATCAAGCGCGCCGGCCTCGAAGGCAGGAAATACGACTACATCATGCTCGACGCCTTCACGGGCGACTATATCCCGGAACATCTGCTTACCCGCGAGTTCCTCGAAGAGGTCAAGCAGATCCTGAACCCGGACGGCGTTCTCGTCGCCAATACCTTTTCCACCAGCCGCCTTTACGACCACGAATCGGTCACTTACCAGCGGGTGTGGAACGAGTTCTACAACTTCAGGCTGCCGACCTCGGGCAATCGCATCATCATCACGAGGATCGGCGCCTTGCCGCCCCGCGGGGATTTGACCGGAGCGGCCCGGCGGCTGGCGGCCCAGGTCGAAAAATACGGCATTCCACTGCTCGAGTATCCTGCCCGCATGTCGACCCGGGTCGACTGGGACATGAGCCGGCGCATGCTGACCGACCAATATTCACCCGGCAACCTGCTGCGCGACTAGCGGGCCTTCGCGGAACGCCCAGCCCCTGTCATTCCGCGCGAAGCGAAGCGCCCCCACTTCGTCATTCTGCGCGAAGCGAAGCGCAGTCGCGGAATCTCGTCGAATTCCCTTGCGGCGGTTTGTTTGTTACCTTCTGTGACCTCAAATCTCGTATCAACGAGGAATGTAAACATGCTGAAAGTCTCAAAAATTGCACTGCTGTCGGCGTGCCTGTTGCTGGCCCCGAAGGGGTTTGCGGATGTTGAGATCAAGCGCGACGTCGTATACGGCCACAAGGACGGCATGGCGCTCGTCTACGACGTGATCCGACCCGAAAACGCGAATGGCGCCGCTGTCGCCTTCATGATGAGCGGCGGCTGGTTCTCGCGCTGGTCGCCCCCGGAAACGCTCGCCGAAGGCTTTTTCAGCGACATGCTCGACGCGGGCTTCACGATGATTGCGGTCTACCACGGCAGCGCGCCGCGCTTCAAGGTGCCGGAAGCCTACGCTGACGTTAGCCGCGCGATTCGCCACATCAAGCTTCATGCCGAAGAGCATGGATTCGATCCGAACCGGCTCGGCGTCACCGGTGGCAGCGCCGGCGGCCATCTGTCGCTGATGATCGGTCTCGACGCCGATTCAGGCGATGCCCGGGCGAACGATCCGGTCATGCGGGGAGACAACAGCGTTGCCGCGGTGGTCGCCTATTTCCCGCCGGTGGATCTGCGACCGATTACCGGTCCCAACGACCGTTTCCCGGCGCTCGATTTTCCACCCGAACTGTCCGAGTCGATATCTCCGATTCTGCACGCGGACGCCGGCGATCCGCCCACCTTGCTGATCCACGGCGACGCCGACGATCTGGTGCCCATCAGCGAGTCGGAAGACTTGTACGCGGAATTCCAGCAGCAGGGCGTGGAAGCGGAATTCGTCACCATCGCCGGCGGTCAGCACGGCTTCCGCGGCGAAAACGCGCTCAAGGCCAATCGGTCAAGGTTGGAATGGTTCCAGGAGTATCTGAACTAGCGTTGGACGGTAGTGTAGTGGTTGCCGCTGCTTGACTTGGGTCAATCGCAGCAGACATGGACCGTCAGCACGTCGCATCTGGCGTGGTGCAGCAATTTCATCGCCGTTGAGCCGATCAGCGCCTTCCAGCCCGAATGGCCGTGGCTGCCGATGACGATGGCGTCGGCTTCGATTTCCATTGCCAAATTGGGCACTTCCGCGGCGGGGGAGCCGGGCAGGGTATGAATCTGGTCTTCCCGCAGGCCCTCTTCCCTGGCGATGGCCTTGAGGCGCTCGGCGGCGAACGCGATGGCTTCCTCGTGCAGTTCGTTGATGTTGACGGCGTACAAATCCATGCTATAGGCCGCGGCAACGGGTTCGACAACATGCACGAGATGCAACTTGGCCGGATCCTCGGCCAGCCGCACCGCGGTTGTGATCACCTTGTGCGAATCGTCGGAAAGGTCTATCGCCACCAGAATCTTGTTGTACATCGCACGGCTCCGTGATTGCACTATCGGGAACTGTGGTCCATTGTAAAACAGCACTCATGCTTCGTCATTCTGCGCGAAGCGTCCCCACTTCGTCATTCTGCGCGGAGCGAAGCGGAGTCGCAGAATCTCCCGAAGGACATACACTCCCGGCGAGATTCCGCGACTTCGCGCGGAATGACCCGATTCCCCGCCGTCAACCGATTTGAACCCGCTCCATGCGGCTGTAGATATCGCCGTTCCGCTGTTCCAGCAGCCACAAGTTCAGTTTCGCCTGCATGTTTAACCAGAATTCGGGGGTGCTGCCGAGCACGCGGCTCAATCGAATCGCCAAGTCTCCGGTGACATCGCCCCGTTCGTTCACGACTTTCGACATGGTGTTTCGCGCCACGCCGCAACGTTCGGCGAGCGAACTGACGGTCAATCCGGTCTCCGGCAAGACCACGTTCCTGATCAACGCTCCGGGATGCGAAGGTTTGCGGTTCATCAATGATAGTCCTCCAAGTTCACGCCGGTCACGTCTTCTGTCAGTTGAGGAAGCTCTTTTCGCGAAGCTTGGGCACGACTCCGGCGATGCGCTGAAAATCGCGATCGTGATGAAAGAGCGTCAAGTCGTTTTCGATGGCGCACTGAGCGATCAGGCAGTCCACACTCGACCGAACGGTGATGCCCCGCTTTTTGCAGTCGAAGGCAATTCGGGCCGCTGCCGCGTGGCAGGTGGGCGGTGGCTGCTCGAAGTCCACAAACCGTTGTCCGCCTAAAAATTTCTCCAATCGTTTGAAGGATCTGACGTCTCGGGCGCCTTGCAGAATTTCCATGTAGATGAGTGGTGAAATCGCAACGGCTTGAGGATTTGACAGAATTTCCTCAAGAAAACCGACATGGGGCCCTTCTCGGTCTCGGACGTAGTCTATCCAGACCGAAGTATCCACCAGGTACATCGGAATCGGCCTCGTGCCTATCGCATGGCCTTGTGGTCATAATCTTCGTCGATCAGATTGCTGCCTCGGAGTTCCCTCAAGTCGAGCCGCTTGCGGTTCGAGACGAATTCCAGCAGCGCCTGATGCACCAAAGCTTTCTTCGTTTTGATTTGGCTTAGCTGTTGCGCCTCCCGCACCAACTCCTGGTCAAGTTCGATATTGGTTCGCATAGCCTCGCACCTAAGTTTGTGTATGCAAATGTGTATAACTATTTTTGGCATGATCGTCAAGGTAGCCCCGCGGCCCCCACCGAATCCGCTTCGCGTATTCGACTCCCCCGGAGGGGGAGTGACGCCCCGACTCAGGCGTTTCGGATCATGTTCCTGGCAACGACGAGTTGCAGGATCTGGCTGGTGCCTTCGTAGAGGCGCAACAATCTGACGTCGCGGTAGAAGCGCTCGACCGCGAACTCGGACATGTAGCCCGAGCCGCCGTGAATCTGCACGGCGCGGTCGGCGACGCGGCCCACCATTTCGGTGCAGAACAATTTGCAGGCGGCGGATTCCAGCGTGACGTTTTCGCCGGCATCGCGCTTGCGCGCGGTTTCCAGCGCCATGCAGCGCGCGGCGTAGGCCTCGGTGCGGGAATCGGCAAGCATGGCCTGTATGAGTTGCTGTTCGGCGATCGGCTTGCCGAACTGCTTGCGCTGCATGGCGTAATCCAGCGCGTCGGCGATCAGGCGTTCGGCAAGGCCGACGGCGATGCCGGAAATGTGCAGCCGGCCCCGGTCGAGCACCTTCATCGCGGTGACGAATCCCTCGCCTTCCTCGCCAATGATGTTTGCCACCGGCACCCGGCAGTTGTCGAACATTACGTCACAGGTAAGTGAGCCCGCCTGGCCCATTTTCCTGTCGACCGACCCGAGCGTGATTCCCGGCGTGCCGCGTTCGACGATGAACGAGGAGATGCCCCGGGCGCCCTTGTTGGCCGGGTCGGTTCGCGCCATGACATTGAAGGTATGTGCGACCGGCGCGTTGGTGATGAAGCGCTTGGCGCCGTTGAGCACGTAGTGGTCGCCGTCGCGTACCGCCGTGGTTCGCAGCGAGGCCGCGTCGGAGCCGGCCTCGGGCTCGGTGAGACAGAAACAACTCAACCATTCGCCGCTGGCGTATTTGGGCAGATACGTGCGTTTCTGTTCCTCGGTGCCGTTGAATACGATCGCGGCCGAGCCGATGCCGTTATTGGTGCCGATCAGCGAGCGGAACGCCGGCGAAGTCTTGCCGAGTTCGAACGAAACGAGGATTTCCTCTTCCATGGTCAGACCGAGGCCGCCGTATTCTTCCGGGATGGTCAGGCCGAAGAGACCGAGCTGTTTCATTTCTTCAACAATTTCTTCGGGCACCCGCTCGTCTTCCGCGAGCCGGTTCTCAGCCGGCACAAGCCGCTCCCGCACGAATCGCTCGATCATCGCTAGCAACTGGTTCAATGTTTCCTGGTCTCTGATCATGATTTCACCCCGCTAATGAGGTGGGCAAACTTAACACAGCTTGAGTCACTACGCTTCGCAAGGAGACTGAACGTGAGGGACAAGCACTATGTGAGTCGCCGCCTGGTGAGCGGGGTTTAGCGGGCGTCCTCGACATGGATGTCGAGGCCGAAGCCTACAGGGATGTATTTACGGCGTCCGGTAAACCCCGCTCACCAGGCGGCGACGGATCGAAACCACAAATCTTTTGCGCCTTGCGGCTGTGATATTATGGCGCCCGCTTCAGCCGTCCGGCCACTCCCAGGAGCCACTATGTCACAGGTAGTCAGTTACTCGAAACAGGGCAAAATCGGCATTATCAGCGTCAACAATCCACCGGTGAACGCCCTGGCGCAACGCGTGCGCGAAGGTCTTCTCAATGCCGTCGGACAAGCGCAGAAAGACAAGTCCGAAGCCATCGTGCTGTGCTGCGAAGGCAGGACGTTCATCGCCGGCGCCGACATCACCGAATTCGGCAAGCCGCCCAAGGAGCCCGGGCTGCAGGAAGTGCTCAGCGCGATCGAAAACTCGAGCAAACCCGTTATTGCAGCGATTCATGGCACCGCACTCGGCGGCGGCTTCGAGGTCGCGCTGGCCTGCCACTACCGCTGCGCCATCGCCAGCGCGAAAGTCGGTCTGCCCGAGGTCAAGCTGGGATTGCTGCCCGGCGCCGGAGGCACCCAGCGGCTGCCGCGGCTGGCCGGAGTCAAGGCCGCGCTCGACATCATCGTTTCGGGCAACCCGGTTCCGGCGAAGAAGGCTCACGACATGGGCCTCGTCAATGAAATCATCGAAGGCGACCTGGTCGAAGGCGCAATCGGTTACGCGCGGGATCTGGTCGCTTCCGGCGCGCCGCTCAAGCGCATTCGCGACATCAATATCGACACGGCCACCATCGAGCCCGGCTTCTTCGAACAGGCGCGGAAACGGGTAAACGCCCGCGCCCGCGGCCAGATTGCGCCGGACCGCATCGTCAGTTGCCTGGAAGCCGCGGTCAATCTGCCTTTCGACAAGGCGTTGAAACGCGAGCGGGAGTTGTTCGTCGAACTCGTCACTTCGACCGAGTCGGCCGCCATGCGCCATATCTTCTTCTCCGAACGCCTGGCGGCCAAGATCAAGGGATTGCCCCGCGAGACCCCGACAAGGGAGATCAAACAGGCGGCGATCATCGGCGGCGGCACCATGGGCGGCGGCATCGCCATGTGTTTCGCCAACGTGGGCATTCCGGTCGTATTGCTGGAAGTCAACGAGGAAGCGCTCGACCGCGGCCTGAAAATCATCCGCAAGAACTACGGAATCACGGTCAAGCGCGGCAAACTCAGGGAGGACGACGTGAAACAGCGCATGGGCCTGATCACGGGCGCCACGGACTATGCGGATATCGCCGGTGCGGACATCGTGATAGAAGCGGTATTCGAAAACCTCGACCTGAAAAAGGAAATCTTTGCCAAACTCGACAAGACCTGCAAAGCCGGGGCGATTCTCGCCACCAACACGTCCTATCAGGACGTGGACGCCATCGCCGCCGCCACTTCTCGGCCGCGGGACGTGCTCGGCACGCATTTTTTCAGCCCCGCCAACGTCATGCGGCTGCTTGAAGTCGTGCGCGGCGAGAAAACCGCGGACGACGTGCTCGCCACGACCATGGGCCTGGGCAAGCGAATCGGCAAGGTCTGCGCCTTGTCCGGCGTCTGCTACGGTTTCATCGGCAACCGCATGCTCACCGGCTATGGCCGCGAAGCGCAATTGCTCCTGCTTGAAGGTTGTACGCCGCAGCAGGTCGATTCGACGCTGGAAAAATTCGGCATGGCCATGGGTCCGGTCGCCATGGGCGATCTGGCGGGGCTCGACGTCGGCTACAAGGCGCGGCAGTCGCGCAAGACCGAAGGCGACGACCCGCGGCCTTACGCCGTCAGCACCCGGCTGGTGGAATCGGGTCGCCTCGGCCAGAAGACCGGCGCCGGCTATTACAAGTACGACAGCGAGACCAGGGCGCGCAATTCCGACCCCGAAGTCGAAGCCATGATCCGCGGGGAAGCCGAAAAGTTCGGCATCGAGCAACGCGAGATCAGCGAGGAGGAAATCATCGCCCGGTGCATGTATCCGCTGGTCAACGAAGGCGCGAAGATTCTCGAAGAGGGGATCGCCCAGCGCGCGTCCGACATCGACATTGTCTACGTCTACGGATACGCCTTTCCGGTCGCCAAGGGCGGCCCGATGTTCTACGCCGATCAGGTGGGACTGAAAAACGTGTACGAACAGATCCTGGATTTCCAGGACCGGCACGGCGAAAAGAACTGGCAACCAGCGAACCTGCTTCGCGAACTCGCCGAAAGCGGCGGCAGCTTCGCCGCCTGGGACAAACAGCAAGCCTGATTGGCGAAAATGATTTCCTTCCAGGCAACCACGCCCGGTGGCTCAGTTAGATCGCCGCGCTTTCCCCCACCAAAATTGCCTCGCAATTTTGACTCCCCCAAAGGGGGAGTGCCAATCGTGCGGGGGCGGGCTCGGGAAATACTCCCCCTTGAGGGGGAGTCGAATCCGCATCGCGGATTCGGTGGGGGTGAGGGTCGCCGATAAGACAAACCAAACCTGCACTCACACCAGGACGGGCACAAATCTGGAAAAATCTTCGCAATGATTTCATATCAAACTACCGAACCGGGCGCTCCGCTGGCGGAAGTGTCCGCCGAGACGCCCGTACCGCAAGGTGCGGAAGTGCTGCTCAAGACGCTCGCCTGCGGCGTCTGTCATTCCGACATTCATTTGCACGAAGGCGTATTCGAGCTCGGCCATGGCAAGCAACTCGAAGTGGGCCGGCCGGGGCAAGTGCTCGGCCACGAAATCCATGGCGAAGTCGTCGCTCTCGGTCCCGAGGCCGAAGGCCTTGCCGTCGGCGACCGCCGCGTGGTCTTTCCCTGGATCGGCTGCGGCGATTGCCCGACCTGCGCGCGCGGCGAGGAGCAGCTTTGCACGCCAGGCCGCGCGCTCGGTATCGTCGCTCCCGGCGGCTTCGCCGATCATGTGCTGGCGCCGCATCCGCGTTACCTGTTCGATTGCGGCGGCGTTCCCGGCCCGCTGGCGGCGACCTATGCCTGTTCCGGGCTGACCGCTTACGGCGCCTTGAAGAAAGTCGGGGAAATCCGGCCCGGCGACGAAGTCGTCATCATCGGCGCCGGCGGCGTCGGCATGATGGCGATCCAGATCGCCCGCTCGGCCCTGGGTATCGATCCCATCGCTGTCGATATCGACGAAGCCAAATTGCAAGCCGCAAGGAACCTCGGCGTGAGCCGAACCTGGAACGCCGGCGAACCGCAGGCGGCGAAGGAAATCCGCAAGGCGACCGGAGGCGCGTTCGCCGCGCTCGATTTCGTCGGCAACGAAGCGACGGTAAATTTCGGCTTGGGCTGCCTGCGCAAGGGCGGCGCCCTGGTCGTGGTGGGCCTTTACGGCGGCGCCTTGAACATGCCCATCCCTTTTTTGCCCATGAATGCCCGCACCATCCGGGGCAGCTACGTGGGCAGCTTGCGGGACTTCTCCGAACTGATGGAACTCGTGCGCGCCGGCAGCATCGATCCGATCCGCGTCACCGAGCGGCCATTGGGCGAAGCCACCGCGGCGCTGGCGGACCTGAAAGCAGGCAAGGTGGAAGGGCGGCAAGTACTTGTGAGTCAATGAGACGGCGATTCTCCTCCCCTCCGTCATTCTGCGCGGAGCGAAGCGCAGTCGCAGAATCTCCACAAGTTTCACGCCTCCCGACGAGATCCTGCGACTGCGCGCAGGATGACGAGAAATTGAGCGGAATCTGAACGGGATGACTTCGCAGGCTCACAGCGCGATATGAATTCCAGCCCGCTTGCCTGCGTTCCGCGCATCCCGCACGAACGATCCGTCGGTTCCTTCGCGCACGGCCACGATTTCAAAATTCGCCGCGTCGACTCGGTCGCCAAAAAACGTCATCGCGTCGTCCGGGTCGCACAGATTGGAAGTCCAGATCAGACCGTGAATGTCGCTGAATTGTTCATGGATGGCCTTTGCCCACTGGGCCGTGCGGTCGTATTGATCGGCCGAACCGCCGATCAGAAGTTCCCCGCTCAAACCCCACTTGGCCAAATCCGGCGCCCGCAGACTCACCAAGCGCAATTCGGTCTTCAGTAGAAGCGTGCTGTGGCGTCGCCGCTCAAGCTCCCGCCCGGGCACGGTCAAGCGCTGATCGTGAAAAACGGTTTCATATATAGCCGCTTCGGCCGTGCCAGCCGCGTAAAGCGACGGAATGAAGCGACCGATTCGGTCTCGAATCGGCGTGAATCGCGTCTTGTTGCCGCGGCAGGGGTTGAAGGCATTGCCCGCGAATGCCGATCCATGCACACGATGCAGTATCGTTCCAGAAGCCGGCATACGCGCATTCGGTTCCGCGAGTTCCGTCGGCGGTGTGGGAATTTCAGTCATGTGAAACTAGCCTTGTTTGATTGATTCAAGACTATTTAGGTATTCGGCGATGATTCCTTGCCGGGCCATCCTATCCAATTGCGATATTCGCCAAATGACTCGCGGCGTCGACCACAGCTTCCGCATCGTCCAGGCATTCCTGGGGTATGCGGACACCGAGCCAGCCGTTTGCCGAGGCGAACCAGAATGCTGCGATCTGCCATGGCGTCATTTCCATCGGCATTACCGCTGGAATGTCCTTGATGACCGGGCGCGGCGCCCCGTTCTCGAACTGAAACGCCGGATAATGGTCGCGACCGCCGATCCGCAACGCGAAAATCTTGCCCTCCGCTTTCCATCGCGACGCCGGCACGCTCTTGTTCCTGGCGCGCAGCCCTGACATCCGGTGAATTTCGGCCGCGGTGAGCATCGGCGTTTCTTCAACGTATTCCCTGCTCATCTGGAGATTTTCAATGACCAGATCGCCTTCCGGACCGCTGCCCGCGGCGAGCAGCAGTTCAAGCGCGCTGTCGAGATACCGGTCGCGGCTCAAGTCGGCAAGCCCTCGCGGAAGAATGCCTTGCAGTTGGTTCAGTTTTTCGATCAGGCTGCGCATTGGCCCCGAGGGAGCGCGAACCAGAAGCCACTCGTCCGCCGCGTATTCGCCCGGCGGCTCCTTGACGTGGGAGGGCAGGCGCTCGACGTCTTCGGGGGCCAGTGTCGCGTAGTGGATCGGTTTGGTTTCCATAAATTGCCCACGATTTCGTTAAAATGGTGAAACTGACGAAAGTCTAACGAATCTTACGAAAACGCGTAATCGAATCGATTCCAATCTGGTATACACTGGCCGCTCGGCCAAATCCGGCTCGCCTGAAAATATCCGGGAGGATAACAATGCAGATTTTTCGCAGAATTCCCGTTGTCGCCGCCATCGTCCTGTTGCTGCCCGCCGGCCAGGCCGGCTTCGCCCAGCAGGAAATCGACCCGACCCGCTGGGAATCGGCGATGCAGGCCTTCGATGAACAGGATCGGGCTTCGCCCCCGCCCGAAGGCGCAATCGTATTGACCGGCTCTTCAAGCATCGCGCGCTGGAACGATGAAGCCGCCGCCGCGCTGGCGCCGCTGACGGTAATCGCCCGCGGTTTCGGCGGCAGCACGATGCAGGAAGCCCTGTACCACCTGGACCGGGTCGCCTTGCGTTACAAACCCCGCGCCATCCTCATATATGAAGGCGACAACGACACCTGGTACCGCATCCCGGAAGACGACATCGTCGATCATTTCCGGCAGATCGTCGCCAGAGTGCATGAAGAATCGCCCGAAACCCGCATCTATGTGATGTCGGTCAAGCCGAGCGTCGCGCGGGTGGAAGTCTGGCCGGCCGCGCAAAAAGTGAACGGGCGGTTGAAAGCGATCTCGGAAGCCAACCCGCTGGTGCATTACGTCGATGCGGTAACGCCGTTCCTGCAGGCCGACGGCACCGTGATGACCGACATCTTCATCGACGACAATCTGCACTTCAACACGCTGGGCAACCTGATCTGGGGCAGCACGATCCGCGCCGCCCTGATGCCGCTGGAAGCAAGGCACGAAGCGTGGTGATACTCACCCCCGGTCCACTCCCCCTTCAGGGGGAGTCAAAATCGCAGAGCGATTTTGGTGGGGGCAGATCCCGCCAAAGCCAACGTCAATACTCGTCGTAGCCTTCGGTCAGTTCGATGCGGACGCCGGCGGGGTCGGTGATGAAGGCGATCTTGAGTTCGATGGCCGGGACTTCGCGGTACGGCGCATCGAACTCGATCCCCTTGGCTTCAAGTTGGCGGCAGAAGGCTTCGAGGTTGTCAATTTCGAACCCGATATGGTCGATCGCCGCGCCTTGAGTGGCGGCGCGTTCCTGGTCGGCGGCGCCGAAACTCAGATTCATTCCGGGCGCATTCGTGGTCGTGGCGATCGAGCCGCGTGGGCGGATTTCCAAGCCGAACACCTCGGTATACCACTTCAACAGATCTTCATGCCCCGGCGTGATGAAATGCACGTGATAGCCCATGACTTCGACGTGCAATGACTGATCTTCCTGCAATTCCACATAGACATCGTCGGGCAGCATGACGTAGGCATTCGTCTGACCTTCCGCGCCGGTGAACACGCGCCCGACTTCATATCCGGTCGCGCTCCACTTTTCCAGGAATCTTTCGATGTCGCGGACCTTGAAGCCGAAATGGTCCATGACGGTTTCGCGGGAGCCCATCGTGGGTTCGCGCTCGGTCAGGGCGACCAGCATATTGGGTAGCCGCACCGCGGTCAGCGGACCCTTTTCCACCACCACGCCGCCGAAATGTTCCACCCAGATACGCTTGTGCAATTCCATATCCGAGACATTGAGATGGACATGGCCATAGGTGAGCCCGGCGGAGTTGGGCGTAGCCAACTGCCCAAGCGCCGGCGTTGCGAACGCAAGCATGAGCAGGGAAAGCAGCAAATTCTTCATTGATGTTCTCCTCCCGGAACCGCAATCCGGCTCGGGAAACCAGACCGGTCGCAAACTTCGGCCGCGAAAACCAATTCAAGTCGGCAAGGTTAATTCCGCGCCCGCCCGCTTTCCAGCAAGATTACACACTGTTTCAATTTGCGTGGGCCCGCGACTTCGCGCAAGGACATAAGCTGCGGTGCCCCGTGGCAGACTGCGGGGCATGAGTGGCGGGGTGAACATGGCGCGGCGCAAGTTGTCGATCGGCATCCAGAACTTTCTCGCGTTGCGCGAACGGAGCGGCGAGCGGGTGGCGGCGCCTGGCATTGGATTATCAATCCGCGCCGGCGCCCTCATGTGGGATCACAAGAATATGTTCGTGGCGACCAGTCCGCCGAAGAGCACGAATTGGGTCGCGGACATCCACACTTTCAGCTCCAGCATCTGTCCCTTGGTCTGTTCCCGCATCAATTTGAACCCGGCGTCGGTCTCCTTGCGCAGGTCCGCGATGTCGTCCTTCAGTTCCTTGCGCAGCGTTTTCAGGTCGGCCTTCGTGGCGAGCGGCTCGACGGCCTTCACAATGGTGTCGGCGACCGCCCTGGCCCATGATTGCTCCATTCCCGACTCTTCCATCTTTCCCATTTCCTTCAGTATATTCCGTGCTTGCATGACAACTCCAAAAATCCAGAAAAACAATGTTTGCGCGGCAATTCTCACCCCCCACCGTCATTCCGCGCGGAGCGCAGCGCTCCCCCACCGTCATTCCGCGCGGAGCGCAGCGCTCCCCCAACCGTCATTCCGCGCGGAGTACAGTGCCCCCCCACCGTCATTCCTCGCGGAGTACAGTGCCCCCCACCGTCATTCTGCGCGGAGCGTAGCGGAGTCGCAGAATCTCATTCCTCCCTCCCCGGCGGCATGAATGGCGTCGACCATCCCCCGCCGGCCGCCCGCTTTTCCCGCAATAAATGTAGCCACGCGCCACCGAAACGCCTCATTTCCGGCAAAAATCGTTCGGAGTTCGGGTAGGGACGGAGTGTTTTGCCGGAATCAGCCGGCCTTGCCGCCAGGATTTGGGAAGATCGGTAACACTTCTGGAAAAAATCGGAATGTTCGCGTGCAAGTCTCTTTATCTTGAAGAAAATATCGGTAGACTAGCCATCTGAGCGTTTCCGGCGGCAAGACCGGAGCGTATTCGAACACAACCTCGAACATTTGAAGATCAAGGGGAAATCAAGATGCACAGCAAATTCCCGTGCGCGCGCAAAGCGATCACCCTGGCCGTACTGGCCGGCCTGTCCATGCCCGTACTCGCCCAGGACGACGAAGACGCCATCGAAGAAGTCGTAGTCACCGGTTCGTTCATTCGCGGCACCCCGCTAGATGCGCCCTCGCCGGTGCAGTTGATCGACAGGAACAGCATCGAAGCGCAAGGCGCAGCGATCGTCTGGGACGTCATCAAGAACCTGGAAGTGAATTCCGGCTCGTTCACCAACCAGGGTTCGGGCGAGCGCTCTCAAACCGAGGGAACCGCGGTGGTCAACTTGCGGAACCTGGGCGAGAATTCCACCTTGACCTTGATCAACGGCAAGCGCATGGCGCCGCACGCGGGTGAGACAGTCACCGGCGGCGAGTTCGTCAACATCAACGCCATCCCGATCGTGATGACCGACCGCATCGAAGTGCTCACCGACGGCGGCTCCGCGCTTTATGGCGCGGACGCCGTGGCTGGCGTGGTCAACGTTATCATGCGGACCGATTTCGAGGGCTTTGAGCTATATGGGGATATACAGGGCGTGGAAGCCGCCGGCGACGCCTTCGACCAAACCGTGAGCGCCATCTGGGGATGGGCGAGCGATGATGGCGATACGCATTTCGTCATCTCCGCGGAGCGCTTCGAGCGCGACCCGCTCAATGTCCTGTATGGGAACCATATCGACGAAAACTCCCAGTTCCTACAGACCGTATCTTCAATCGGCGGCGCGGTTTCCTCGCCGGCGTTTGGCGCGAATGTCAATCCTGCCTACGTCAACGAGGAAGTCAGAGCCTTCAATGTCTCCCAAGGCGGCGAAGATACGGCCATTTACAGCGATCCGCTATGCGAGACCATGACGGGGACCACAGGCATCCCGTTCCAGTTCGGCACCTTGCGCGAGCAGCGCGGTGAACGCAGCGGCACATGTCGGGAAGACGCCGCCCGCTTCAACTTTCTTGAGAACCAGACCGAGCGCAGCAGTGTCGCTCTCTCGTTTGACCATACGTTCAGCGAGTCGGCGGAGTTTTACGTGTTCGCCTCTCATTCCGAGAATTTGGTGACTCTCCAGGGCGGCGGCCTGAACAATACGGGCGGTTCAAGCACCACTCGCGGACCAACGGTTTTCCTGGCCCAACCGGGTGCCTACCTTCGTAATCCCGCATGGGGCTTCCAATCGATCGGGCAGACCATGGAATTGGGATTCTTCGCTCCCAAAGCCGGGCTGGAACGTCCCACTGAAATTCCGAACGCTCCGGTTTCACTGGCTAACGGCGGACCCAATATCGCCATCTGGGCTAATCCCCGGGACAACATTCCCAGAGATGGACAGCGGCAAAACTTCACGGACACGTCTGCGGATTTGATTCAAGCCGGGATGCGTGGAGATTTCCAGTTTAATGATCGCGACTGGAACTATGACGTGAGCCTGTCCTGGTCCAGCACCAGCAACGAGCAGTCCTATCAGGTATTCAATCGCGAGCGAACCGAACTTGCGGCCAACGGGCTTGGCGGACCCAATTGCACGCCGAACGGCAGACCTGACTTCGATTTCATTAACGAGCCCGGCCCGTTCGGCGGAGCGGTACCCCAAGCCTGGGACTATTACGCGGGCCTGACCCAGACATTCTTCCCGGGCTATGTGTTTACAACCCGGGAGAGTTTGTCATATGCGCTAACCAGTAACAACCACGGCAGGGACGGTTGCATGTTTTACAATCCGTTCCTCACTCAGTTCACTAATCCGGACGTTGCCAACAGCCCCGAACTCATGGATTGGATTAACCAGACCGTTCTACGCGCGGACAAGCGCAATAAACTGCGTGTGTTCGATGCAGTTGTGGGCGGTGGCCTGTTTGACATGGCCGGCGGTGAGGCTGCGGTCGCTGTCGGCGCGCAATATCGCGAGCGTACCGCGAATTCCATAGCTCCGGAACTGAACTTTCCCGGCCTGCAGAATCGGATTCTGGGATACGACGAAAACGGTGTTCCCAACGAATTCCATTACGTAGCCAATAACTACGAGTGCTCCAACTGTATTTTCAACTATAACAACGTGCGCACCACGAATTCGGTGTTCGGCGAGTTGTCGCTGCCGTTCATGGAAAATGTCGAGACCCAGATCGCCCTCCGATGGGAGGATTACGGCGGCAATATCGGCAGCGAACTGTCGCCGAAAATCGCCATGAGCTGGCGGCCGATCGACGAATTGCTGCTGCGCGGTTCCTGGTCGCAGTCTTTCCGCGCGCCGAACATCGGCATCGTCGAAGAGGGTCTCGAAGCGGGCAGTCTCGTATTCAGGGATCCGATTTCGAACCAGCGCGTGCGAGCGGGACTCATCGACCCGACACCGGAAAACGGTGAAGTCGAGCAATCCTTTACCCTGGGCGGCCCGGCGCCGAACGTGGGCAACGAGTATGCCGACACCTATTCGGTCGGATTCATCTGGACGCCTTCAGGCAGCCTCGACGGACTGCAGGTGCAGGCCGATTTCTGGCGCTTCGATGTAAGCGACAGAGTGCTGCCGGAGCCTGGTATTGTCGCTGTGCAACCGGAGATCGAGCGATTTCTGCAAGTGCGCGACGACCCGAACAATTACATCCTCAACGACAGCATAGCTCCCGATTCGCCTGTGCTGGATGTGCCATGCGACCCCAACGCGCTCGAAGCCGAATTTGGCCGCGAATCCCCGGAAAGGCTGAATTGTGTGGTCAACCCCGCGTTGTATGAACCGCCTGCGGAAGGCTGGGGAATCAGCCGGGTTACGCGGAGCGAAAGCGCCAACCTGATCACCTTGACCCTGGCGGCGATCAATGCCGGTCAGATCGAGGCCGACGGCGCCGACGTCAAGCTCGCATACAACTGGGACAATGAACTGGGTCAATTTCGGGTCAGCGCCGATTACACGCATGTGCGTCAGTACAAGTTGATCGGTGTGCCTGGACTTGAACTCGGATTGGTTGACACCGGTATTTTCGACGCCGCCGGCACGACCGGAAATTACGGCAATGGCAATCACGTGCGCTCGTTGCCGGACAACAAAGGCAATATCACGTTCTCCTGGATACGCGATCAATATGGTTTGACGGTGATCAACCGGCATATCGGTTCTTACCAGGATCTGTCCTACGATTTTGCCTACGAAACCGGAAACGACCTGGTTCGTTCGTTGTTGCGCCGCAAGGTCGACAGTTATCAAACCTGGGACGTTCAGTTCCGTTACAACCACGATTGGGACAATCCCGCATGGGGTAACACGTTGTTCACTGTCGGCGTGCTGGATTTGCTGGACCAGGATCTGCCCTATCGCGAAGTCAGCGCCGGAAACTACGACGCCCTCGTATTCGACCCGCGTGGACGCAGAATCTACGCCAGGTTCAACTGGAGCTTCTGATCCAGTTAAGGCCCGGCAAAACCAAAACCGGCGGTGGGGCAACCCTCCGCCGGTTTCCGCCGTTTGCTCGACTCTAACTTGGATAAACAGTTGAGCGACGTGCTAAATTTCTACAGAACACTACGGAGGGCTTCCAAATGCTGAATATTGTAAACCTTTTCAAACTGTATGGCCCAATGATTGCAATCATTGTCGTAACGGTCACCCTATTTTCCGCAGAAGCACAAGTAGTTACAGGAGAACAAACACCCGCCCCACTTAGCGATGAATCGATCGCTAAAGTCCTCGGTAATATAGTACTCTTATCTCTATTTGTTGAGAGAGCGCTCGCGCTAATTTTTGAATGGCGACCTTTTCTCGAAAAGACCAAGGATAAGAGTATTAAAGAACCTATATCCGCAATCTGCTCCATTGCGGTGGTTACTTACGTCGGTTTTGACGCGCTAGAACTATTGTTTGAAACAACGGACAACTACAACTGGGTCGGATACACCCTAACGGGCTTGATTGTTGCTGGTGGGTCAAAGGGTTCGATATCGCTGTTTAGAGACGTTCTGGGGTGGAAAAGTTCGGCACGCAAGGAGCATGAAGACCAAAAGAAGAAAGTACAGTGACATTTCAAAGGACACCCACTCGCCCCGCATCCCATGAATCGAATGCAAGTTTGATAATGATGGTGGCCCATCGAGTGCAGGATCCGATAAGAAGATTCGAATTGTATACAACCTGAACAAAAGGTATAAAGTCTGTGAATCGAATTACTCACGTTAAAGTTTGTATTGTCGTTTTGGCCGCATTTCTTATGGCGGGTTGCGACGTTCTTGCTGCCTTTAGACCCACTCCCGAATTTTCAATTCTATATGAAAATGGGGGTCAGAAAATTCACTGCAGTCGGGGCAATCGGCACTCGGCTCTTGATGATCTTGAGATTATATTGGCCAAATATATCTTGATGAGGAAAAAAGACAAGAACGAAAGTTTGGTAACTTCAGCCTTGCTTGAAAAAGCCAAGACTGATCCGATGGCGGCAATGGCACTGGCATGCTTGCGGATCGTAGAAGATCAAATTTAGTTAGTTCTTGTCCGAAACATCGTTTTATGATAACGGTTTTCTAGGACACCCACCATTTCAGGCGACTCTATGGCGCTAGGAAGCCGGTGCGCTATGCATTTATCCGAATCAACCTAAATCAGCGCGGTAACGACACGAACCGCCTACTAGGTCCAGACTTTATTCGGAATCTCCCGCCACTCACTGCATGCCCCGTCGACTGCTAGATGGTAGCGCGATGGGACACCCACTTGCCCCGCGTGCCATGAATCGAACGCGGTTTTCTAGGACACCCACCATTTCAGGCGACTCTATGGCGCTAGGAAGCCGGTGCGCTATGCATTTATCCGAATCAACCTAAATCAGCGCGGTAACGACACGAACCGCCTACTAGGTCCAGACTTTATTCGGAATCTCCCGCCACTCACTGCATGCCCCGTCGACTGCTAGATTGTATAGTCGGTTCCCAGTACTTTCTGGGCAGATGCTGCAGGGCCGGGAATCATCGCAGTGGCTGTTTAGCTGTCAGGTTTCGGAGTGGCAGATCGACCGCCAAAATAGAATCCAGTCACAGAACCAGTGAGCGTACCAAACGCAACCAAGACTTTGTCGATTAGTTCGTCATTCTTCACTTCAAGAAAAGGCAAGAAGGCCAAAAAAATCACGAATGAACCAACTATTGCCAGCGCCAGAATCGCGCGGATAGATCCCCGAGGCAAATTCAAGCCTCGAAGTTCTTTCGTATCAAGTTGCTTGTTTGCGGCATAGATCGGCAAAGCGAAACCGATTATCGCAAGCCAGACGAGTTCGGCTATCAAAAGATTTGCTACAGACATGTGAGACTCTCCTTATTTTCGACTTCCAGCATAACATGCAATTAGTGGTAATCGACTCGATCAAGCAACGGTTACCGGAACCAGGGAGTGAGAACATCTGCTTCAATGTTGATTTGGGCTAGCGGCCGTAGTCAATTGACAACGCTGTTGACCGCGTGGATGGATTGGCATCGACGCGACCAGTGCGCATTGCAGTGAGCATATGGCGCAATACGGGGTACGCGCCCGCATATTCCTCTCGGTTGCCCTCTAGGAAGTAGGAGTGGCCCTTGGGATAGTCCAAGGTGTTGTTGAAGTTGTCGCAGTCAACGACGAAGACATTATCTGGAGTATCTTCGATGTGTTCTGGGCCGGTATGGCCGAGGCGACGAGAGACAACGACATTCTTCAGATTCACAATCTTGCTGGTTAGGAGCGCTAGATCATCGTTCGCGTGGTAGACCGTGAGGTTCCTGCACGCCAACGGAATGATGTTTCCGCGCTGGTCGAATTCAAGACATTCGTTGGTCACATCAGCCGCTACCATGAAGATGTTGCGAAAAAGCCCTACGGTTGCAGGGCGCTGTGCAGTTTTGGTTAAGGCGCCTCTCAGTACTCGATTGCCCATTGAATGAGCCAAGATGTTTACTCGTTTGTAGCACGGATCCCCCAAGTCGGCCTGCTGGTCTCTCCACCCTAGGAAGAATTCAAGCATCCTCGCGAAACCGGTATCGCTGGCATCTGCGGCTTTTTGGTCGTCCCAGTAGTCAATTAGAATTCCGGCATCGTTATCGCAAGGCCAGATTAGGGGGACAACGAGCACCAACCCTGACTCGTGCCTATCGCACAGTTCCTGCATTGCGGCGGTGCGGTCGAAGATACCATCTTCTGGTAGGTTGCTGTACCCGTGAATATAGAGGAGTATCTGCTTCGCATCGTGATCCTTCAGGCAGGATAGGAAATTCGAGTGGCCAAGGACCGAATAATTGTTATTGGATTCGCGTTCGCAGAAATGGACTCCTGCAAGCGGCGCGTTTTCGTCGAGATTGAACGTCACATTGCTGAGTGGGAAATTGCCGTTGGAATGCGGGACAGGCTGGCCATTAGGCTGCACCATAGCGCGGTTTGTGGCAAATAGCATTCCCATGATGTCTTAGGTTGGATCGGTTGCGTATTGCGAGCATACTGCGAACGCGAATCGTCGTCCAGTTAAGAATTCAGTATAGCCAAAGCGCTTCAGGAATGTCTGATAGGCAAGCATCTCCAAGCCAACCATAGCCAACCATGGGACACCCATCGAGGACCGACGACTTTTGGATGGCGCTCGCTCTTGACTTGGGTTTCCAGCCGGTGTTCCCTTGAGTGAGGGATCAGCGATCCTATCGCTGCCAGACGGAGAATTTCTTGAGTCCACGCCAAGCGCACTGGCCACTTCGCACGATTGCTCTCTATGGGACACCCATACGAATTTCGACCGTGACTTTCAATGAGGTGGTCTGTTCGACATGGCCGGCGGCGAGGCGGTGGTCGTGACCGGCACTCAGTGTCGTGGCGCACAACAGCCCATTCGACTGCGCCCGATCTGAACTTTCCAGGCCCACGCACTACGGGACGCCCACTCGACCCATGAGCTATGTTCTGGCCCACGTGCTGATGGAGAACCGCAGCGGCGTGGTGGTGGATGGTCTGGCGGAGCATCCATGAGACATCCATGCTGATCGTCAGCACTATGGGATACTCGCTCTGTCTGCGGCGGCTCGGCATAACCATCGGACACTCGTGGGCGCAATCATGGGAGACTCATTGAACACTCAATGGGATTCAGGACCCAATGGGTCGAGAGGAGGTCAGAAATATCCCAAACTGGCTCCGCGAGGGAGTTGGTGGAACTTTAGAGTGCCAAATCGAGAGGGGCATTATGATCATCAGCATGGGACACCCACTTGACCGTATCCCCGTAATTCGAACCGGGCGTGATGTGGGATTTCCCTGTATGTGAAGGGTCCCCATTTTCTGGGCCATTTTGTCAGCGAATTTCTGACCTGCTTTCGGCCCACTGGGCCTTGAATTCCAAGGGCGTGAGATTATCGAGAGGCCGGTGAGGCCGGTTCTCGTTATACTCCCGCCGCCAAGCTTGCAACTTCTGCCTGGGGGACAATTCGGGACACCCACCGTTTCATGTAAGGAACCGGATCTACTTAACCTTATTCCAGATTGTCGGCTCAATATTGAGCCAGAAGGCATCTTTTTGGTAATCTTGCCGTAAAGTCACAAGGAGCAATGAAATGCTTGCATATCCAACGATTGTGGTCCCAGGCATTACGGCATCCAACTTGCGCGATATGTATCCATTGCCTTCTGTAAATGTCTGGACCACGTTCAAAAAGAAGTATGATAGGGTTTTGCTTCACCCAGACGACCTCAGGTACGAATACAAGCAGCCAAGCTTAGTCAGGCCCGATCAGATCTATCGAGTGGTTTACCAAGAGTTGGTGGAAGATCTTCGCGACGAATTGAGCGACATGGTCAACAAAGAGGTCCCGGTTTATCCGTTCGCTTATGATTGGCGGAAACCCTTAAATGAAACCCAGCAACTTCTCAGAAACTTCATTGATGAAGTAATCGAAAGAACCCTCCTGCTTCCACACTATCGGAAGAGATTCAAACTAGGAGATGGCATGAAAGTGAACCTAGTCGGCCATTCTATGGGAGGACTCGTAATCGCCCGCTGCTTGACCGATCAACGAGATAATCCACCACCTGTCAATAGAGTTTCTACTTTGGCCACACCATTTCAGGGAAGTTTTGAAGCCATTGTGAAACTAGTCATTGGTACTGGAAAGCTAGGCGGTGGGAGACCAAGCCATGCGGAGCGGCGTGCAGCGAGGGTTACTCCTGCGCTATATCAACTTTTGCCAACTTTTCCCGTGAACGAGATGTTCGAAAATGGAATCGATGCAGATTTCTTGAACGTCGACGCTTGGCAACCCTCTATTCTCGGGTATCTAAGCAAAACTATTAAGGAAACGGGGTTACATGATAATAGTAAAGATTTTGAATCCGCTGCAAAGCAGTTATTTGAAGGCTTCCTATCCCAAGCCCGGACCAATAAGGAAATAATTGAAAATCTAAATTTGGCCGACCACGGATTGGAAAATAAATGGCTGGCAATCGTGGGAGTGGATTCGGAAACTCGAGTTAAAGTTAGCGTAAAATATGTGAAAAATAGGCCTCAATATGTATTTGATCACTCCCATGTAAGAAACGATTGGGATATGAATACCCCCTCATCTTTGAAATACACAGGCGATGGCGTAGTGCCCTTTCAAGGAGCCCGGCCACCATTTCTGAAAGATAGCAATCTGGTTCTGGTTCGACCGGGAGATTATGCGTCTTGGGAAGTTAAGGATAATATACTCAGTTCAATTTCGTACTTAAGTCCGGACATAACGTTCCACGGCTTGCTACCAAATATGAATTTGGTGCAGCGCATTCTGCTACGGTTTCTAAAGGAAGGGGATAGCAGAGACAGATATGGAAACACTTGGGGAAGGAAAGTTCCCGGAGTGGATAAATGGGAGCCTCCTCTGGAATTGGAGGAAGGATCGAAAAACCAGTGATTCCGACTGTCAATTCCACAGCTCCCTCGGCGTAACTATCATGCAAGCGGTAATGTCTGTACAATGGCATCCACCATTTGACCAAAAGCCGTATGTTCTGATGGAGTAGGTAGACTGGGTGGACTGGACAAGTGAGACATTTAAGGAAGAGGTGTGCAACGGTCAATAGTTCTTAGAGCTGTATGGAGGACATCAATAATGTCAAATGCCTCAAAAGCATTTAAGTTGCGAACTCTGCTGAATACGACTTTCTGTTTGGCCATCGTTCTATTTTCCTCAGAAGCTGTCTTTGCACAGTCGAATACTGGGGAGAAATTCGATGGGTGTCCCTTGGCGGGCGCTCTTCCGAATTCTTCTTAGTTTTGGCGTTGTGCGTGATTGGTGTCGCATCTTTGCTGGTGCTCGCGGCTGGGCTCGTCCGTCGCAGAAAGAAGCAGTGAATCCAGATTTCTTGGCAATTGCACTCAGTATTTGGAACTTACTCTCGCAACTCGCCGCAAGCGCTCGATGGAACACTCATTCCGTAGCGCAGCCTCAATCCAAAGTCTGTTCTGTGTTCGCTGGGAAGCTAAGTTCGCTACGGACCGGTTTGGAGGAATTCTGGCGAGCGAGTGGATACCCGCGCTCACTGTTTCTTAGTGTCTTAGCCGCCATCGTCACAATCCGGCATTTTTTCTTCGCATAAGATCATCGGTTCCGGATTCCTCTTCTTGAAGACGCCGCAGCCGAATAATCGAACGGCCATGTATATCACATACGCCTTGCAACCCATCCCGGCCTTCCTCATGGCGGCGAGCATCAGATCGTCGGCAAAACGCCGCCTCTCCGGCATTGAAATCTTTTCACCGTTATTGGTTGACGGCTCCAACTGCCATGCCATGTAAAGGTAGTCATGAACAATAGCTGCCTCCAGGTGTGGACCGACGCGTCCCACAAGCCAGCGAAATCCCGAAGGAACGGAGGCAAGGTCGCTCAACATCCCCCTTGGGACCGTAATCGAAATTGTAGAAATACTATCACAGTTCTTTTTCTTCAATTTGAAGCAAACCGTGTAATCCTTGGCAACAATGTATTGCTGCTCAGGATCGATTTGTGGAAGCCTTTTCTTTAGGCGCAGCAGTTGCAGATCTGACATGTACCCGAATTCGACAATGGAATGATCTTCGTATTCCTCTGGATACGGTGACGATTCCGTTTGGTATTTCTTTTTTGTGCCGGAACTTTGGACTTCCATCTTTGGCGCGGGGCACCAGCAGCAGGCGAGAAGAACACCAGCCAGCAACAGGACTACCAGGGTGAGGATCCAATCGAGTGTGATCAGGATCAACTCGTGGAACGCGGCGAAGACTTCGGGATACCAGATGGCTTTTAGCGCAACCACAGCCGTGAAAATCACAATAAGCGAGCAGGTGAACCGAATTGCCATTGGAATAACCTGATTCAATTAGACGATCCAAGGGCAAGAATAGGAAAGTACTTAAGCGACTACAAGCCCGGAAAATTCTTGCCGTAGCTCCCTTTTGGGAAAACTATGGGACAGGCACTTTATCCGTGGCCCAGCACCAGTCCGAATCACGCATCTTCCCGCATTTCCGCAGCGGGAGGGGTGCCCGATTCCTCCGGCGGAACACCGGCGTCGGCAGCCGCTCCGTCGCCGGACAGCGAACCGAGCATGATCGCCAGCATGGTCAGTAGCATGGCGAATGTCGCCAGCGTGCTGCCCATTATGTAGCCGACAAGGGTTCTGTGCGATTTCGCAACGTCCTCGCGTACTTTGGCAAACTCCGTATCCACCTTTCCGAAGCGACGGTCGAGTTCGGCGGCTAGGTGTTCTTTCGTTACCAGATCTTTCATGGCGTGGCTCACGACTTCGACAACGGCGTCGGCTTGCGGCTCGGGCATGCCCGATTCCTCTAGTTTCCGACTCGCGGCCAGCGTGTCAAGTATTGCGTTCATTTTCCCTCCCCAATGGCGTGAATGGCGGATGCGGCGGCCATCCGCTACCGGGCGTCCGCTTTTCCGGGGATAAATATAGCCACACACCGCCGAAATGCCTCATTCGCGGGAAAAATAGTTCGAGCTGCTCTATGGGACATACACCAATTCAGCTAAAGAGGGACGCCCAGCTTGGGCCGGACGGCCGTTCAGGTAACGACGCGCCTATCGGGAAAAGCTTCTTGGCGCGGCAAACGGAAATTACGCGGTCGTCTTTCCTATTTGATCTGACGCTCTTCACCGGTTGGCTGCTCGGCGACGGCTTCGTAGGCCGCACCCCCTTTGAGTAGACCCTCGACCCGCGCCAGCCGCTCGCCCAATCTTCCCGTCTCTTTGCGCAGGTCGTCCTTCAAGTCGGACATTTCCCTGCGCAGGTCATCCTTAATGCAAGACATTTCCTTGCGCAGATCGGTGCTCAACGCGTGGATTTTTGCCTGCAGATAAATCGCAAGCAGCAATATCGCCCCGAGGACGAGGCTTTGCTCGGCGAATGCCGTAACGATGGCGTTCATGATGGACTCCTTCCGTATCCCTGTTGCTTCGTGGAACAGCTTAGTCACGGTTCATCGTGAAAGGCAATTTTTCGGCGAAAAAATTCCGGAGGGGGGTGATTTCCGAGATTCCCGGCAGATTTCCGGGACACCCATTCCGGATTTTCGCGGGAAAGCTATGTCCGCTGTCGCCTTGGAACTCAGCCCGGGTTTTTCTGCCGCAATTCGAAATTGTAGAACCCCTTCATGGGACACCCACCCCTTCATGCAACCAGTACTACTTGAGGTCCGATTGAAGAGAATTGAGGCGGTGTATATTGATGGCCCCGAAAATCTTTTTTGCGGGCACGGGCAGCGCTGCCCATTCAGGCATGAATTTGAGGCCGGACTAGAACTACGCGGCTTTTCTCGTCCCGCTCCTTTCCTTGATTGCCAGCTTTTCCAGGCCGTTGAACATCGTGATCGCTTGCTTCTGAATCTCCACCGCCAGCGTCCGCTGAGGTGGTCCCACTTTTTTGGACAGTTCGCTAAGGTGTGCTCGAATGCCGAGAGGAGGCATGAGCATGGCCAGGAAGAGACGCCGTTTCACGGCGGAGTTCAAGAAGCGCGTGGCGCTGGAGGCGTTGCGCGAACGCGACACGGTGCAGGCGATCGCGTCGCGTTACGAGGTGCATCCCAATCAGGTGAGCGCCTGGAAGCGGCAGGCGGTTGAAAGTCTGGACGAGGCGTTTTCGAGCGCCGGGTCCAAACGCGACGCGGACCGGGAAGCGACAATCCGGGACCTGCACGCGAAGATCGGCGAGTTGACGGTGGAGCGGGATTTTTTTCTGCGCGGGTTGGGGCGCTGAGCCGTTCCGAGCGTGTCGGCATGATCGACCGCGGCTGCGGGCTGTCGCTGTCCCGCCAGTGCGAGTTGCTCGGCGTGAGCCGTTCGTCGCAGTATCGCCCGCCCGCGGGAGAAAGCGCGGAGAACCTTGCGCTGATGCGCCGGCTCGACGAGTTGCATCTGGCGCGTCCGTTTTACGGCAGCCGGCAGATGGCGCGTCATCTGCGGCGCGAGGGGATCGTCGCCGGCCGGCACCGGGTGCGCAGGCTGATGCGGCTGATGGGCATGGAGGCGATCTACCGCAAGCCGCGCACCAGCGCGCCCAACCCGCAACACCGCGTGTATCCTTACCTGCTGCGCGATCTGGTCATCGACCGCCCGGACCAGGTGTGGTGCGCGGACATCACCTATATCCCCGTTTCCGGCGGTTTTTTCTACCTGGTCGCGGTGATGGACTGGGCCAGCCGGCACGTGCTGTCGTGGCGCCTGTCGAACACGATGGACGCCGGCTTTTGCATCGAGGCGCTGGAGGGGGCCCTGCGGAGCGGAGCGCCGGAGATCTTCAACACGGACCAGGGTTCGCAGTTCACCAGCATCGACTTCACCGGCCGCGTCCAGGCCGCCGGGGCGCTTTGCTCCATGGACGGCCGGGGCCGCTACCTGGACAACATCTTCATCGAAAGGCTGTGGCGTTCGCTGAAGTACGAGGCGGTGTATCTGCGCGAACTGCTCGACGGTTGCGCCGCCGAGCGCGAGATCGGCAACTGGTTCGACTTCTACAACCACGCGCGTCCGCATTCGTCGCTGGGCGGACGGGCGCCGGGGGAGGTCTACCGGGACAGATTGACGGAAGCGGCATGAGGGTCGCGGCGGCGGCGCGGCCTTGCGCTCCGGTCGCTACGCTCCCTGCGCGCAAGGCCGGATTGACGGCACTCCGCATCAAGCATAGACTCTGGAAATCGAGGGCTGCAAATCAACCCGGGCACACCTTAAATCGGCCCTCGGACTGTCCTGCAAACCAGGACCACCTCACACCATTGCGCCCAGCTCAGATTCAAGTCCGACAACGCGGGCGGCGCTTTGCCGGATATGAATCCCTTCTTGTCCGCGCGCGCTATCCGACCCGTCCAGTCCACCAGTTCAATGTAATCGCCGAGACCTATTGGCAGGGAGGCTGATCCTTCGTCGCGTTCGGTCCCGACCCGGAACGGCATCAGCCCGGGAGCCGGAGGGTTCGCCCGACCGGAATTTTCCGCCGACAACCGCCGGACGCGCGCCTGAATCGAAGTGAAATCCGATTCGTCCAGCGTTTCGCAGATTCCGGCCCGCACCGGATTCAGGTCGACATAGGCCATGCAAGACAACAGCGCCGCCTCGTCCAGTAGCGCCTGGGACTTGAACCGCCCCTCCCAGAATCTCCCCGCGCAGTCGTCTTCCCTGTTGGCCCTGCGGGCGATGTATTCGTTCAGGCAGCGCATGAACCAGCTGATGCTGGTCAGGCGTTCGCGCCAGGTTTCGACGACGAGGTCCAGTTGCCGGAATTCCGCCCCGGACTTCAGTTCGCCGCGCAGGTGGCAATGCGCGATCGGGTCGCCCTTGTACAGGCGCAGCCAGCGGTGGATGACTTCGTCCCGGCTCCAGGAGCGGCCGCGGGCCGGATCGACGTGCAGGACGACATGGTAGTGATTGCTCATCACCGCGTAGGCGGCGATGTCGATGGCGAAGACTTCGCCGAGCAGCCTCAGGCGGTCGACCAGCCAGGGCTTGCGGTGGTCGAAATTCTGGCCGGAATACCGGTCGTCGCCGCACAGGAAGGCCCGCCGCACGCAGCGGGAGACGCAGTGGTAGAACTCGGTGTCGGCCAGCGACACGATTTGTGAACGGTGAACGGTGAACGGTGAACGGTGAACGGTGAACGGTGAACGGTGAACGGTGAACGGTGAACGGGGCCGGGTCATGCTTTGCCTGCAAGTCGGTTGAGAGCCTACAGGTAGGTATAGTCAAGATTCCAAAGAGTGCCAAATGGAGAGAGAAATTCGATGGGTGTACCTTGGCGGCTCCTTGGCGGCTACCTTGGCGGGCTATTACGGGCTTGGTCGTCGCAAGTGGTTCGAAAGGGTCTATCAAACTTTTCCGAGACTATTTCGGATGGAAAAGCTCGGCTCGCGAAGAATATGAAAAGAAGAAGAAAAACTAGCGGCATTTTGGCGCTCGCTATTGGGGTACCCATTCCTTCTGGGGCGTGGCCTCGGTTGACGGTTCGCTCCGGATGGTTGCGGAAAAGCGGTTTACCGTCCGTCATCCCATCTGATGGGCGTGTCGGTGAGTGTGCGTGGCTGTCCCACTTTATCCCCAATGACACCACCCGCGTCGAATTCTGGAACCGCTGCGACGGCGACTTCACCGTCGAAGCCGCCAACCGTGCTCTGGCCGACTACCAACGCTTCCATCATCAGGTCCGACCCCATCGGGCCCTCGACTTCATGACGCCCGACGAGTATCTTCGAAAAACAAGGACAGCCCCGCTCAGTCTCACATGTGCTGAACCCGCACAAGAATTGCAAGTCAACTTGGGAACACCTATAGTCGGTCCTTGGACTGCCCTGTGAATCGGTACTACATCATGATATCGAATAGGAGTAGGTGAGATGGGATTCGGAAAGTATGTATTTTGCGTGTTGCTCTTGGCGGTATTGTCGTTTGCAAGGTCAGATTCGTTGTTGTTTGCGGATCAACAATTTTCGTATGGTTCGTGTGAAATACCGGACTTTTATGACGGAATAGAAGATGTGTTCAATGAAGAAGGAGAATGGATAGGTGAGAGTTATCTTATTCCTCGTTATTTAAATCTTACATGGTGTCCGGTGTATTCGGAAGTTGGAAGATGGATTTATGATGATGGAGAGCCGGGACAAAGATTTACAGATTTGGTTAAATCGGCGGAGGCTTATCACTGTCGTGCTACTACCTCTCTCGAGATTCTTGGACATCTAACAGAGTATGCAATGGATTTGTTGGAGAAACTTCCTGATATATGCGCGGAAATATCGGAGTTGGCATCTGATTGGATTGGGTTGATTGGACGATGTGAGTGCCCGTCTGGATACGGTGATATTGAAGAGTATTAATCTGGCGCGTTACTTGTGATAGGGGACGTCCATTCGTATTTCGATCTTGACATCCAATCGTCTGGCGAACTGAGGTGGTCCTGATTCACAGGACAGTTCGAGGACTAATTTAAGGTGTGCCCGGGTTGATTTGCAGCCCTCGATTTCCAGAGTCTATACTTGATGCGCAGTGCCGTCAAACTCGGCCTTGCGCGCTGTAGAGAACAGATAAAGTGTCCGGTTTTAGAACACGCGAAGTGTCCGGTCGAACGCACTATGGGACACCCACTCTCCTCGCATGCCATGAATTATGCAAGTTCGTGCACAATGGGATATCCGCCGCTATGGGCCACACTTGCAGACCGTAGTCTGGCCCCAGTCCAAATTCCGTTCCGGATGTTCGCCGGAAAGCTATGCTCGCCGTTCAGTTCCGGTACACCCACGACTGGAACAATCCCGCATTGGGGCACCATGGGACACCCATTGTTTATTGATGCCGACGAGTGTCGTTGTGGCGTTAATCAGTGTAATTTCGTTTAGAAGTTGTGATGTAACTGGACTGTTCGCGTGCAGTGTTCAGAGGATGGAAACTTCATGTGCGATGCATGTTTCTCAACGAGCTAGTTTGGCGAGCTTCGGCAGATAGCCGTGCTCCAGACTGTGTGAGTCCTTGATCTTTACAGAACGCCGGCGTCCGATCCAACCCCACATTGCTTCGGTGAAATCTCTCCAGGTACGCGGGTCGCTGCGGATGGTGCCGTTATTCATGAGCAGACTCCGTTCCCCACTGTGCCAGAACCGCAGTTCCGATGGGACGTGCGGCACTATGTCGCCCTCGTTCACGACACGGTAGTTTGGGACCTCCTGAAGAGAATTGTTCAACCAACCTGCAAACGGTCGGTCGCCTACTCGTGGTGCGCCGAATGTGTAGAGACCCGCCACCGGAATGTTGTTTTCAGCGAGCGTAGCCGCCAACAGAATGGCCAGGGCGCCGCCGAGACTATGCCCGGTGATCCAGATTTCCCGATCATTGACGTTTGCGCCGATGGATTTCCCGATGCTCAGTGCTGTAACGAAGAATGCATCTTGGAAGCCTTCGTGTACCTTCCCCTTGGGTCCAGCTTCCTTTGCGATTTGAATATTGGTGAGCCAGTCCGGCAGCGAGTGGGTACCGCGGAAGGCAACGAGCATCCGCTGATCGTCTGACGCGATGTAACCTTGGGAGTCCACGTCTCTGCCCCGTTTCAGGTTGAAAGACCGGACTTCCCCGAATCCCCATGTATTGGCGGTCTCTCCAACATTCGCTTGGTTCCGCTCATAGGATAGCCGGCTCGCCAACGCGAACGCCAGGGCGTCTTGGGCATCGTAGGTGTTCGCGTAGCGGGGATTGAATTCGTACACACCTTCAAGCATGTCGTTCACCGCATGGTTGGTGATCCTGCTGGTATCTCGAATATCAGTAGACTATCGTTGCGTTTCAATCCAATTGCAACTCGAATCACGCATCTTCCCGCATTTCCACAACGGGCGGGGCACCCGATTCCTCCAGCGGGACGCCGGAGTCGGCAGCCGCTCCGTCGCCGGATAGCGGATCGAGCATGATCGCAAGCACGGTAAGTTGCGTGGCGAATATCGCCAGTGTGCAGCCCATAAAGTAGCCGACAAGGGTTTTATGCGATTTCGCCACGTCCTCGCGTACTTTGGCAAACTCCGTATCCACTGTTCCAAAGCGCTTGTCCACTTCGCCGAAGCGCCGGTCGCGTTCGGCGGTCAGGAATTCTTTCGTCACCAGATCTTTCATGGCGTGGCTCACGACTTCGACAACGGCGTCGGCTTGCGGCTCGGACATGCCCGATTCCTCCAGTTTCCGGCTTGCGCCCAGTGCGTCAAGTAACGCGTTCATTTTCCATCCCCAATCATGGTTACGCGCGATCAAACCGCGCGCGGGAGCGAAGCCGACAGTGACTGGTTCAGAATTCTCTTATTGCTGTTCCAGGCGCTCCAGACAAGCTGCCGGAGTCATTATCGGAATATCATGAAAAGGCGACATGACCAGTAAATCCTGATCGCCGGTAATCAGGCAATCCGCCTCACCCATCAACGCAGTTTCGAGAAACTTGTCGTCTCGTGGGTCGCGGCAACCAAGCTTTGCGCCGGCGATCGCGACCCATTCCGCCACCGCTTCGAGTTGCGCCTGAAATAGGGTTCTGAGTTCCCGGCTGACATACTTGTCGAATTTCTGGTGATTGAAACGACTTTCCAGCTCGGCAAACGTTTCGTCGGAAAAAA
This sequence comes from Pseudomonadales bacterium, assembly GCA_963664805.2. Taxonomy (GTDB): domain Bacteria; phylum Pseudomonadota; class Gammaproteobacteria; order Pseudomonadales; family Pseudohongiellaceae; genus UBA9145. The sequence continues at coordinate 3,375,433 of OY761612.1, forward strand.
GCAGGACACCGTTCCGTTCGGACAAAAATGCGTCAATCAGCTTGCGCGGAGCGCCAGCCGCATTGAGTGAGACGCTGATCAGGACATTGGTGTCGACTACGATGCGTTCAGCTTTCATCCGAAAGCAACTGCTCAAGCTTTTCCTGAGTCAAACCGCCCGCCGAGGCTTGCGCGCTCATGGCGTTCATGGTTTTGGAAAGCCGCTCCCAAGCGGCGCCTCGAAGCCGCTCGTAGTGTTGAACCGACATCAAGACGCCAACCGCTCTGCCCTGCTTTGTCACGCGCACGGGCGAGCTTTGCGCGGCATCGAGCAAGACGCCGAACCGATTCTTCGCTTCTCTGGCCGCAATTTGTTTCATAAGGGCTAAAATAGCTATTTAGTCCACAAAATGCAATCCGAACTATGCATCTTCCCGCATTTCCACAGCGGGCGGGGCGCCCGATTCCTCCGGCGGGACGCCGGCGTCGGCTTGCGGCTCAGCTAAAGAGGGACACCCAGCTTGGGCCGGACGGCAGTTCAGGTAACGACGCGCCTAGTGGTAGAACTCGGTGTCGGCCAGCGACACGATTTGGGAACGGGGCCGGGTTATGCTCTGCCTGCAAGTCGATGGAGGTCTTGCGGGAAGGTATGGTCAAAATTCCAAAATGTGCCAAATGGAAAGTGAATTTCGATGGGTGTCCCTTGGTTGGGGGTTTTAGCCCTCTGGCCCTTTCAAGTCAGCAAGTGACCACTTGTGGCAGTCGCCGGAAATGACGATCGGAAGTGCATAGAACGAGTTCGTGTTGCACCACCAGGGCGGCAATCCACAGGTCATTCGTCGGAATGGAAGCGCCGTCGCCGCGTAGTTGGCGGTGGAGCTGCGCGTAGTGGTGGGTGGTCTGCTCGTCGGGAAGCAAGACCGATACTCTTGGACTCGTCATGAATCTTTGCAGATTCGCGGCATTGGAGGACTCTTTGCTGCCGGAGGCGAAGCCGGCGCGAAGTTCGGCGAGCACGATCAGCGGCAGGATGATCGTGCGTGCGGTACGAACGACACGAACCCTGTCGTTGTTGCCGCGCATGAAATCGCTGTACGCGTTGGTATCGAGCGCGACATTCATTGCCACGTGTCTGGGTCGATGCGCTCGAATTCAGCGACTGCTCGATCGAAGTCCGGGTCTTCCTGCCAAGTGCCAATCAAATGATCCAGATCCGCATGCTCGACTGGTTGCGCCTCCATTTCCATGCCGCGGGCGAGTGCTTCGACGACAACCGCGTTGATACTCTTCCTTTCGGTGCGCGCACGATGCCGCACGGCTCGGTCCAAAGCCTCGGAAACGGCGCGGATGGTGTATTGCATGCTCATAGCGCAATCAGTGTATGCGAACTACTGCATGCGGAGCAAGAGGCGGGCCAGAATACGCGGGCAAATCGCTCCTTGGACCACGCGCCGATGGGTGTCCCATGGGTTCCCTGACAATGGCCGTGCGTCCATGCAACTCGAATTACGCATCTTCCCGCATTTCCACAGCGGGAGGGGCGCCCGATTCTTCCGGCGGGACGCCGGCGTCGGCAGCCGCTCCGTCGCCGGACAGCGGGCCGAGCATGATCGCCAGCATCGTAAGTTGCGTGGCGAATATCGTCAGCGTTGAGGCCATCATGAAGAACACCATGGATTTTTGTGACTTGGCCGCATCCTCGCGTATTTTGGCAAAACCCGTGTCCATCTTGGACTCAAGTTTCGTGAAGCGCTTATCCATGCCGGACTTGAATTTGGTAAATTCCTTGTCCACAGTGCCGAAGCGCCGGTCGAGTTCGGCGGTCAGGAATTCTTTCGTCACCAGATCTTTCATGGCGTGGCTCACAACTTCGACAACGGCGTCGGCTTGCGGCTCGGGCATGCCCGATTCCTCCAGTTTCCGGCTCGCGGCCAGCGTGTCAAGTATTGCGTTCATTTTCCCTCCCCAATGGCGTGAATGGCGGCTGCCGCGGCCATCCGCTATCGGGTGGACGCTTTCCCAGCAAAAAATATAGCCACGCGCCACTGAAACGCCTCGTTTTCGGAAAAAGATAGTTTGAGCAGGTCTATTACTCTCTATGGGACACCCATTCCGGACTTTCGCGGGAAAGCTATGTCCGCTGTCGCCTTGGGACTCAGCCCGGGTTTTTCTGCCGCAATTCGAAATTGTAGGACATGCTTATGCGGTCGGTCTCGGCGTGGTGCTGCGACACGCCGTGATCGAGCCAGGCGGGGAACATCAGCAACTTGCCTTCTTCCGGCGGGAGCGTCGTGATCAGCGTGTTTTCGGCCCGGTTCTCGCGCAACGGGGCGGGCACCATCCAGCGCGCGGGGCGCGGATCCTTCAGGCTGATCGGCGCGGCGCCGCTTTCGCATTGGAGGTAGAACACGCCGCTGATCTGGGAGTAGGGGTGCACATGGTCGCGATGATAGTTGTAGCGCGAATTGATGTTGCACCAAAGCTGGGTCATCGCGAGTTCGAAGTTTTCCAGATCCCAGTATTGCTTGTGGCCATAGTCGTAGGCGGCCTGGAACATGAAATCGACGAGATTGCGGAAGGCCGGGTCGGTGTAGAGCCGGTCGCGGCTGCGGAAGGAGGTGAATCCGTAGGGGTAATGCTGGGCGGAGTATTCCTGGCCCGCCTGATCCTCCTCGCGGATTTCGCGGATGCGCCGGATCAGTTGTTCCTTTTCGGCGGCGAAGTCCGGATACCAGGCTTCGTGCAGGAAGGTGGGGAACAGCGCCCGCAGAATCATTTTCGGCTGTTCAGGCATGTCATCAGTTCCTTACATCCCCGTCATTCTGCGCGGAGCGAAGCGTAGTCGCAGAATCTCCGTGTTTCGTTTCCATTCCGACGAGATTCTGCGACTACGCGCAGAATGACAGGCCCTCACGCCGCGATTCAATCGACAATCGCCTGGTAGACGCCGTTGCGCAATGTGCTGTAATCGTTCAGGCCCGTGGCGGGGATGATCTGGGTAAGGTAAACGACCACCAGATCTTCCTCCGGATCGACCCAGTAAGTCGAATGATACGCGCCGCCCCAGCCGTATTCTCCTTCCGTGCCGAGGGCGCCGTTCGCGCCGAGGTCTTCGAGCACATAGTAGCCGAGGCCGAAGCCCTGGCCGCCGCGGAACGGGATGTCGCCCAGGTGGTTGACCGTCATCAGTTCGACCGACTTCCGCGAGAGAATGCGTTCGCCGTCGAGTTCGCCGCCGTTCAAGGTCATTTGCAGGAAGCGGGCGTAGTCGCGCGCCGTGGACAACAGGCCGGCGCCGCCCGAGTAGCTCATGCGCGGGCCGTCCACGTACATGCCCTGGCTTTGCATGCCGTCGGTGGCCGGAATCGCTTCGACGCCGTTCGCGCCGGGACGGTAGACCGTGGCCAGCCGGTCGCGCTTGGCTTCGGGCAGAAAGAAATGCGTGTCGCGCATGTCGAGCGGATCGAAAATCTCCTGTTGCAGGAAGCTCTGCAGATCCATGCCGCTGGCCGCCTCGATTACGACGCCGAGGATGTCGGTGCTGTAACCGTAGATCCAGCTATCGCCCGGATGATCATCGAGCGGCAGCGAACCCATGCGGGCGATGGTTTCCGCGATCGGCTCGCTGCGATTGGCGAAATACCAGCCCTGGAAGCCGGCTTCTTCCCAGCGGTCCCGGGCCGGCCCGCCGCCATAGCTGACGCCGGCGGTATGCGTCAGCAGATTGCGGATCGTGATCGGCCGGGCCGCGTCTTCGAGCACATAGCCGCCGCTGCCGTCGGGCACGGCAACCTGCATGTTGCTCCATTCGGGAATATAGCGGCCGAGCGGGTCGGCGATGGCGAGCTTGCCTTGCTCCTGCAGGATCATGATGCCGGTGCTGACGATGGCCTTGGTCTGGGAAGCGATGCGGAAAATGGTGTCGTCGGTCATCGCCGCGCCGCCTTCCTTGTCGCGCCAGCCGTTGGCGGCGGAAAATGCCACCTGTCCATCGCGCAACACGAGCACGACCTGGCCGGCGATGCGGTTTTCGTCCACATAGGCCTTCAGGTTCGCATCGAGTGTTTCGAGCCGCTCGGCGGACATGCCGAGCTGTTCCGGGTCGGCCTTGACGAACTCCCGCGCCAGCGCCGCGCCCGATAAAACGAGTACGAATATGCCGGCCAATAAACGATGCGGAATTGTCATGATCTGGATCTCTCTGTTGTTTTCCGATGGCGCCCAAGCTTAGCAGCATAGGGCGGATTCTGGAATGTGGGCCAGACTGAAATCCCCGCGGTCCTCACTGTGCCGAGGAGATTCTGCGACTCCGCTTCGCTCCGCGCGGAATGACAAAGCGGGGTGCTCCGCCAAGCGCAGAATGACGAAGCGGGAAACGGTCATCCTGCGCGAAGTCGCAGGATCTCGTCGCCAAAATGAGAACTGCCGACGAAATCCGCGTGTTGACATTGACAGGCGCCGGGTGCATCATCGCCGCCCATGAACAGAGCGTACTTTTACTTCTGGCTGTTTCCCCGCGAGGGCTGCCGGAAGAATCCCGATTAATTCTTCACCGGCCGCCCGGAGTTGTGGCGGTCGTTCTGTTTCTTCCCAGTAATCGTTCCAGTCACGGCTCCGGCAGGCCAAGCGGAGGAACCCGTGATGGGCAAGAACGGAAACAAGCGATTGGAGCCGGGCAGGCAATACCGGCACGAGACCGGCGGCGGCGTGCGCGTGCATCTGTCGGTCGAAGAACTCGACTACGATGCGGCCGCGATGGACGATCTCGTCGACTCGCTCGACGGTTCGCCCGGCGTGCTGCTGCGATCCGGATTCGAGTATCCGGGACGCTATACGCGCTGGGACATCGGTTTCGTCAATCCTCCTTTGCGCCTGACCGGGCGCGGCCGCGAGCTGACGATAGACGCGCTCAATTCCCGCGGCGAAATCCTGCTTGCCGAAGTCGAACGGGCGCTGGCGGGCTGCGAATCCGTGCGCGGTTTGCGCCGGGAAGACCGGCAAGCGTCATCGGCTATTTATGCCGACATCCGCGAGGCCGAAGCCGGCTTCAGCGAGGAGGACCGCAGCCGCCAGCATAGCGTGTTCTCGGCGCTGCGGGCGCTGGTGAACTGGTTCCACAGCCCCGTGGATCCGTTTCTTGGGCTTTACGGCGCTTTCGGCTACGACCTGACTTTCCAGTTCGAGGACATCGAACGGCACCAACAGCGAAATCCGGATGACCGCGACCTCGTGCTCTATTTGCCGGACCGGATTCTCGTCGCCGACCACCGCCTCGAACAAGTCCAGGCGTACAACTACGATTTCATCTGCCGCGCACCCGGCCGCGAGCATCATGGGGAAACCACCGGCGGACTGAGAAGGAACGGCGCCGCGTCCACCCCTTTTGTTCCCGCGACCGATGTGGACCGGGAGTGCGACCACGAACCCGGCGAGTACGCGGCCGGAGTCGAAAGGGCGAAAGCGCATTTCAGCCGCGGCGACCTGTTCGAAGTCGTTCCCGGCCAGACTTTTTTCGCTCCCTGCAAGGACAGTCCGGCGCAAGTGTTCAAGCGCCTGGCCGAAACCAATCCGGCGCCTTACGGCGCGCTGATGAACCTCGGCGAGCGGGAGTATCTGGTATCCGCTTCACCGGAAATGTTCGTTCGGGTCGAAGGGGACTGCATCGAAACCTGCCCCATCTCCGGAACCATAGCCCGCGGCGGCGATGCCTTGAGCGACGCGGAACAGATACGCCGGCTGCTGAATTCGACCAAGGAAGAGTCCGAGCTTTCCATGTGTACCGACGTGGACCGCAACGACAAGGCGCGCGTCTGCGAACCGGGTTCGGTGCGAATCATCGGCCGGCGTCAGATCGAGATGTATTCGCGGCTGATCCATACCGTGGATCACGTCAAGGGAAGGCTGAAGGCGGGTTTCGACGCGCTCGACGGCTTCCTCTCGCATACTTGGGCCGTGACCGTCACCGGCGCGCCCAAGTTGTCGGCGATGCAGTATCTCGAAAAGCACGAAAAGTCGCCCCGGCGCTGGTATGGCGGCGCCATGGGGCATATCGGCTTCAACGGCAATCTCAACACCGGGCTCACCTTGCGCACGATCCGCATCAAGGATGGAGTCGCCGAAGTCCGGGCCGGGGCAACCTTGTTGACGGATTCGGAACCGGAGCAAGAGGAGAACGAAACGCGGCTCAAGGCGAGGGCGCTGATGCAGGCGATGGGTGTGCCCGTGAAACCGATCTCGTCCGCGGCGCATTTCGAGGCGGGCCCGGAGTTCGCGCACATGCGCGTACTCATGGTCGACCACGAGGACTCTTTCGTACACAGCCTCGGCGATTGCTTCCGGCGCCTCGGCGCGGAATTGCTGACGCTTCGCCCAGAAGCCGCCCGCGCATATCTACAGCGCCCAAGCGGTGAAGCGACGCATCCCGCGGACCCCGATTCAAAGGCGGTCTCGGACCGCGACGGCTTGGCGGGCGAAGATATCGATCTGCTGGTGCTGTCGCCGGGGCCATCCGCGCCGCGGCGATTCGATGTCGCGGCGACGATCGCCTGTGCCCTGCAGCGGAAAGTTCCGATTTTCGGCGTTTGTCTCGGCTTGCAGGGGATTGTCGAATACTTCGGCGGCGGGCTGCGGCAACTGGACTTGCCGATGCATGGCAAGCAGTCGGAAATCAGCCACGAAGACAGCGAATTGTTCAAGGATCTTCCCGCAAGCTTTCCGGCCGGACGCTACCACTCGCTGGTCGCCGCCACGGTGCCGGATTGCCTCGCGGTTACGGCGCGAACGGACGATGACGTGGTCATGGCGGTGGAACATCGCGAACTGCCGATATGGGCGGTTCAGTTCCACCCGGAGTCGATCATGAGCCTGGAAAACGGTCGCGGTCCCCGGCTGATCCACAACCTGTTGTCGCTGGTCGACCGTCGCGTCAGTCATTCCGAGCGCGGTCGCGGAATCTCGGAGGGTGAGTCCCGGTCGGCGCAGCCGACCACGAGCAACGCTCTTTGAGGGCCGAACGACTTGCCATGGATGGCAAGGCTGGGGTAAGTCGAAGCCAACAGAGCCGCGCCATGGATGGCATGAATACTCTCGCAGATTCCCCATAAGATTCTGCGACTCCGCTTCGCTGCGCGCGGAATGACGAAGTGGGGCGCTTCGCTCCGCGCGGAATGACGTTACGGAATACGGTCATCCCGCGCGTAGTCGCAGGATATCGTCGTCAGCGTCTTGCCTGCGGCTGGCGGCAACGTATACTTGCGGCACCATGGCAATGGACAGCGAATCATGCCCGAAAAACCGAACCTGCTGATCGTCAACAACTTCCACGCCGACACTATCGCCAAGCTCGATGCGCGCTACGAGACCCATCACCTGTGGCTGCTGTCGGAGACCGAAAGAAGGGACCTGGTCGATCAGTTGGAAGGAAGCTGTGAAGCCGCGGCGAGCGCCTCCTGGGTTTGCGACGAAATCGTCTACGAACTGGGTTCGCTGCGCGTGTTGTCCTGTTTCGGGGTCGGGGTCGACGGCATCGATTTCGAGCGCGCGGCGGCGGCGGGCATTGCGGTCACGAATACCCCCGACGTGCTCAACGACGCGGTGGCCGATCTGGCGATCGCGCTGATCCTCGCGACGACGCGCGACATCGTCAACGCCGACCGTTTCGTGCGCGCCGGCGAATGGCGCAAGGGACCGTTTCCCTTCGGCGCCGGCCTTACCGGGCGTACGCTCGGCATACTCGGCCTCGGCCGCATCGGTAGCGCCATCGCGCGCCGGGCCGAACCATTCGGACTGCGGTTCGCCTATCACAATCGCAGGCGCAAGGACGATGTTTCGTTCCCATATTTCGAATCCGCGCGGGAACTCGCGGAACATAGCGACATCCTGCTCAACATGTTGCCCGGCGGCCCGGAGACTTTTGGCCTGGTCGATCTCGAAGTGCTCGACGCATTGGGGCCGGAAGGCATATTCATCAACGTGGGCCGCGGCTCGAGCGTCAACGAGTCGTCGCTCGTGCAGGCCCTGCGGCACGGCCTGATCGCCGGTGCCGGACTCGATGTCTACGCCAACGAACCGAACGTGCCCGCCGAACTGCTGACCATGGACAACGTGGTGCTGTTGCCCCATATCGGCAGCGCGACTGTGGAGACGCGAGCGGCAATGGGCGATCTGGTGGTGGACAATCTGGATTCCTGGTTCAGCACCCGTGGATTGCTTACCGAAGTGACCGGAAACTGAGCAGGTAGCGGGATGCCGATCGAAGCGCCGGAATCCGCGCCTGTGCGCGAGGCCGAACTTGCCTTTCAGGCCGACATGCTGCAACAGGTGTCGCGCACCTATGCGCTGACCATCCCCCTTTTGCCGACCGGTTTGCGCGAAGCGGTCACCAATGCGTACCTTTTGTGCCGCATTGCCGACACGATCGAAGACGAACCGGCGCTTGATCCGGTGCGCAAGGAAATATTGCTGGGAGGATTCACGGCGGCCGTGGCCGGCCGCGCCGAAGCCGACGCCTTTGCCGCGAGGTTGTCCGCCCTGCTTTCGGACGCCGTCTCGAATGGAGAACGTATGCTGGCTGGAAATGCCGGGCGTATTGTGCGCATTGCGCACGGATTTCCCTTGGCCCGGCGCCGCGCGACAGAAAGATGCTTGCAAAAAATGACGCAAGGCATGATCGAATTCCAGCGCAGGTGCGCCATAGAGGGATTGCGGGATATGGCGGAGCTTGAGCGCTATTGCTACCACGTCGCCGGCGTGGTGGCGAAGATGCTCACCGAGTTGTTCTGCGACCATTCATCGGCAATTGCGGAAAGGCGGGAAGAATTGCTGGCGCTGGCGCCTTCGTATGGCCAGGGCCTGCAAATGACCAATATCCTCAGGGATATCTGGACCGATCTTGCCAGGGGCGATTGCTGGCTGCCAAGGGAGCCGTTCCTTGCCGGGGGCTTCGATCTCGATGAGTTGCGCGCCGGCGATAACGGCCCTGCCTTTGCGGCGGGCCTCGATGAACTGGCAGCCGCCACCCATCGGCAATTGCGGCAGGGACTCGAATTCATCCTGCTCATCCCGCGCCGGGAGCGGGGCGTCCGCCGGCATCTGCTGCTGACCCTCGGCATGGCCGCTCTCACCTTGCGCCGCATTCACCGCTCGGAAGACTTTCGCGCCGGCAGGGACGTCATTCAGCCGAAACGCGCCGCGCCGGCATTGATGGCGGCCATCACGCTGCTGACGCAATCGGATTCGGCCCTGCGCCGGCTGTTCAGCCTGCTGTCGCGCCCTATTCCGCGATAATCGACCCGTGATCACGAGCCGGACGGAAGACTCCGTCCCAGCCAGGCGAACAGCAGGGACAGGGCCGGATTGATCCAGCGCAGGCGCTGGTCGAAACGATGACGCCGCGCACCTGCGGGCGCGAAACGCCTTCGAGGAGTTCCGCCTGAACGGCGAGGTCCGCCGCTTCCGCGTGCATTGCAACTACAGTTGCGACTCGATGCGCGCCACCAGCGCTTCCAGATCGAGGCTTCCGTCCCGGTTTGTCTGCACGGCTATCGTCGTACCTGAACTCGAATAATGCATGACCTGGGTGCGATAACCCGGCCACAGGCCGCCATGGCCAAACCGGTCGCCGTCTTCATAAACGAACAAGCCGAAACCGTAATGCCAATCCGGCATCGAAGGATCGCGCCAGCCGGAATCGAGCATGGTTTCCAAGCTTTCGCTTCGCACGACGCGGCCTTCGGCCAGGGCGCCGTGGAAGCGCGCCAGCATGGCCGGATTGGTGACGAGGCCGCCGCCGGTCCACTCGGACGAAGGATCGATCTTCATGCTGCCGTCGTCCCGCAGATTGCGCGCGCCGGCCATGTATCCCGGCGCGATGTCCGGCAGGATCGACCGGTCCTGGGGCCTGATTTCATCCAGGCCGAGCGGCGCCAGAATTCTCTCGCTCAGCAGATCGAAATATTCGCGACCGCTTGCCGCTTCCAGCACACGCCCGAGCACCAGATAACCGGCATCGGTATAAGCATAACCCTCCCCAGCGGGAAACAGCGGTTCGCGATCGACCATGTCGATCAATTCCTCGACTTCGAACCGGATTCCGCCGCGGCTGATTGCGCGCCAGATCGAAAGCATGCCGTAACGCATCGTGTACGGATAGTCGCCCATGCCGGAAGAATGCGACAGCAGATGCCGCACGCGCATGGTTTCCGCATTGGGCAGTTCATCGAACCATTCGATCCCGCCCAGCAATTTCGACGCCGGATCATCGAGCGCGAGCAAGCCGTCCTCGACCAGCAACATCGTCAGCGCGGCCACGAATGTCTTGCCTGTACTGCCGCCGGGCATGCCCACCGAATCGTTGAGGGCAACGGAGTTTTCCACGTCCGCCAGCCCGACCGCCGCGCTGAAAATCGTGCCGTCCGCCAAGCGCACCGCGGCGCGCAGCCCCGGCATCTCCATTTCCGCGCGGGCCTCCTCGAGCAAGACGGCGAGTTCCGCCCGATCCAGCGCGAGGGCCGGCTGACTGCAGACCAGCAACGCGACAAGAATCCACTTTCGCATCTCAATCTCGAAATTGCCCACAACCGTGGACCAGCATAACAGACCAGATCATATCAAGAGGGGATTCTGCGACTTCGCGCAGGAGGACCATATCTTCTTAAAACACGGCCTGGAACAGGAAGAAGAAGACTATCGACAGCACGGCGCCGACGGGCAGGGTGATGAGCCAGGACAGGATGATGCGGCCGACCACGCCGAGGTTGAGCGCGCTGATGCCCTTCGCCAATCCCACGCCGAGCACCGCGCCCACCAGGGTATGAGTCGTTGACACCGGAATGCCCGTGCCGGAGGCGATCACCACGGTGGTGGCCGCCGCCAACTCGGCGGCGAATCCCCGGCTTGGAGTCAGGTGCGTGATGTTGCGGCCGATGGTCATGATTACGCGATAGCCCCAGGTCGCCAGGCCGATGACGATGCCGGCGCCGCCGAGCAACAGAATCCAATAGGGTACGGAGGATTCCTCGCCGGTTTGCACCACGCCGACTACCGCCGCCAATGGACCAATGGCGTTGGCGACATCGTTCGAGCCATGGGCGAAGGCCATCGAGCAGGCCGTGAACACCATCAACACGCCGAAGACCTTCTCCAGGTTGTCGAGTTCGTGACCTTCCCCCTTCACATCCAGCGCCAGTCTTCGCAGCAACAAGATGCCCAGGCCCATGGTGATGAAGCCTATGACCGTGGCTGTTAGCAAAGTCTGCGCCAGATTGAATTCCAGTCCGGTTCGGCTCAGACCCTTGATCATGGTCATCGTGGAAATGACGAATCCAACGAGAAAGATGTACCACGGCACATAACGCCTGGCGTTGGCCAGTGGATCTTCGGTGTCGAGAACGAGCTTCTGGACACTGAGAAAAAGCAATAACGCGATCAAACCGGAGAACACCGGCGAAACTACCCAGCTCGCGGCGATGGAGCCGACCTGGCCCCAGTTAACCGAATCCAATGAAATTCCGACCACCGCGAAACCGACTATGGCGCCCACTATGGAGTGGGTTGTCGATACCGGCCAGCCGCGCTGGGTAGCGACCAGCAACCATACGCCGGCGGCCAGCAGGGATGACAACATCCCGTACACGAGCAATTCGGGATTCTGTTCGAGTCCCGAGTTCTCCAGGCTGATGATGCCGCTGCGAACCGTTTCGGTGACCTCGCCGCCGGCAAGAGCGGCGCCGGCGAATTCAAACACCATCGCGATGAGGACCGCCTGCCTGATGGTGATCGCCCGGGCGCCGACCGAGGTGCCCATGGCGTTGGCGACGTCGTTGGCGCCCACACCCCAGGCCATGAAGAAGCCGAAAATTACGGCCATGGCGAGAAAAATCGTGCCGTACTGAGCGATGATTTCAGACATGGTCCTTCCTGTTCGACTTGTTACAGTTCCGTCAGATAAAACATGCAGTCTTTACGGGCGATTTCGGGGTTGGTCGTCACCATGAAGAGTTTCAACTTGCGGCCGGGATAGAGGCGGCCTTCCACCAGGCGGAAATACTCCCCCACCGGCGCCGTCCCGTCGCCGTTGCGCACGCGCAAATTGTCCGCCAGTTCCCCGGATACGAAACCGAGCAGGGTGTCCGGTCCGACGTGGCCGAAATTGTGATTCTCCACCGACGGCAGCAAGGTCACGCCGTCTTCGAGCAGACCGTGTTCGCCGTATGCGATCTCGCTGCCTTCGGTCAACTCCAGCCGCATGGGGTGGTGGAAATACTCCAGCGACATCTCGGCGGGGCTCGCTTCCAGCACGTTGTCGAAAGTGAAGAAACGCGTCAGTCCCTCACCCGCGACCAGCGCCGATTCGCGGTCCTCGGCGCCGCCGCATTCGATCGTGACGATGGGCATGTCGGCGTGTGTGCGTTCCATCAGCGATCCGAGCCGCAGGTCGGTGACGATCATGCGATGGGTGAACAGCGAAATCAGCGCGGCGTGGCTCGGCTCCATGACCGTGCTGATGCCGAAGGAAGGGCTTGAGCCTGAAGTGTTGTGGATATCGACCACGCATTCCGGTCGCGCGGACTCGATCAGCGCCATCATTTCCCGCGCGAGATGATCCACTTCGGTATCCCCATGGGGAGGCGTGAAACAGCGGTTCAGATCCTTGTTGTGGGGCAGCATGCGATAGACGAAGCCCGGCGCCTGCTTGGCCGCGTCGACCGAGGGTACGAAACAGATCATGTTCACCGCCGGACGCAGGCCGAGCCGCAGCAATTCATAGAGCGCGTGAAGACCGCCCGGTTCATTGCCGTGCATCAGCGTCGCGACCGCGCGGCAACGGCTGCCATCGTTGCCGCTCAGATGAATGCAGGTTGGCCCGTGCAGGCGATGCAGAAACTCCAGCGCGCTGCCGCCGAGTGAATGAGGGTCCGGATCCCGCCAGTGGTGAAACAGTTTCCCTGTTTCGCCTCCGGGTTCCGCGCGCGCTACTTCCATCGCGCCACCGGAATATTCGCGGCGCTGTTGGCGCGATATTGCTTGAGCATCTCGATCAGCGCTTCGCGCTTGTGCATGTCCCGGCGCAATTCGGCAACTTTTTCGAGTTGCCAGCGCGCTCCCGTCTTGCGCGCGGCGAGGCGTTCCTCGACGATGTCGAGCAGGGGCATGAAGTCGTCTTCGCGGAAGCCCATCGCGGCAAGCTTCTCCGGCACCCGCGGCAGCAGTTTTTCCAGCAGGGCGGGCACCGGGAAGTACTCCGGCTCGATCTGGGTCGCCGAAGGCCAGAACAAATCCGCTTCGAGGCCGTTCTGGGCGGCGCGATAGAAATTCGCCGTGCAATAGTTGAAGGGGATCGCGGGCAACAGTTCGCCGATGTGTTCCTGCATGACCTTGGTTAAACCGATGGCGAGCACCGCGTTGGCCAGCATGTCGATCAGGCTCGGCCCCGCCGGCAGGGCGCGGAATTCGATGCGCAGATGGCCGCCCCCGGCCGGGTCGTAAACCGGCCGGTTCCAGAGCCAGATCGACCCCTGTTGCAGGCGCAACTCGTGCAAGGAAGGAATGCCGCCGGATTTGGCCACCGCCACCGAGTCCTCATCGTCGCAGGTCGCCAGAATCGGGCGATAAAGCATGGCCGCTTCGGCGAACAGCTCGAATGCGCTGGTGCGAACCCAGTTGTTGCCGAAGTTGACCCGCGCGGGGATGGGATGCATGCCGTCGATCGGCCGGCAGTCGATCGACTGCTTGAACAGCGGTATGCGCGTTTCCTGCCACAGACGGTGGCCGAACAGCGTGGGCGAATTGGCCGCCAGCGCCACGACCAGCGGCGTGATCAACTGGGCGGCGTTGTAGAATTCGGCGTATTCCTTCGGCGGCACGCGCAAGTGAATCTGGAACGAGGTATTGGCGCCTTCCAGCGTCACGTCGTCCATGGCGAGTTGCAAGGTGTCCGCGCCGCTGATGGCGATGGTGAAAGGGCCGCCGCGGATATGGGTCAATTCCCGGGTCAGGGCCTCGAAGCGCGGCAACTTGGTCATCGCCTGATAGCCGATATCGGACTGCTGCAAGGTCGGCAAAATGCCCACGGGCACCACCGAACCGTTCCATTGCGCCGCGCAGGCATTGATCTTGTCGATGGCGGCGAGCGCCTCCCGCTGGGTATTGTGGAAGCAGTGGTCGGAAATGAGGCAGGGGCTGAAATTGTATTCGAGGTTGTAGCGATTCAGTTCCAGGGTAAGTTGCGGGTCGTCGAGTTCGGCGATGATCTCCTGGTTCACATGCAGGGGCTGGCCCTCGGGGTCCACGATATACAATTCGAGCTCGGCGCCGAATGTCAGATCGCCTGCGCCGAAATCCGGTCTTTGCAACAGCAATTCGAGCGCTTCGAGATTGGCGCGCAGCCTCTCTCCGAAGTGCTGGAATTCTTCGCCGCTGAATTCGAAATTGGTGATTTCCTGACCCATTTCCCGTTGTATGCCCAGTGAATTCCGAAGCGCCGCTAGACTACATTTTTCGCCGGTAACCGTAAAGGAAATTTATCGTTCGAACAGCTTCTCGCGGCTTGCGCGCATGAACCTGAGATTGTCTTCGCGGCGCGTGTATCCAATGCCGTCGAAATATTCGAGAATCTCGATGCACAGATTCCGGCCGATACCACTCGCATCGCGGAAATCGATCACGGAGAAGCCTTGTTTTCCGCCAGGGCCGCCGGCCAGTTTCTCCACCAGCGCGGCGAGTTCGCGAATCGTTTCGGGCAGGTAGTGCCGATTGTCGGCCACCTTCACGAGCCGATTCGATATTTCCGCCTGGCGCAGGACTTTTTCCAATGCGGCCAAGGACAATCCGGTCATTTCCGCCAGTTCGCGCGTGCGCGGCGGAACCTTGCCCGCCTTTTGCAGAATGGGCCGCAATTTGCGCAGGAGATTCTCGACCTGCTCGCCCAGGCGTGTGCTGTGACCGGGCAGATGTAAAAGCGAACCGCTGCGGGCGATCGCCCCCTCCTCGAGCAATTTCGCGACAAGCGCCTTCAACAGGGGACGAGAGGTCCGCAACTCGGTCTCGCGCGTCAGTTGCGATTCGCCCACGCCCTGGCGGTCGGGATGGGCGCGATGATGTCCGGCAAGGGCGGAAAGCACCGCGTCCCGATGCCGCCGGTAATGTTCCTGGCCGAGCAGCTGGGGATATTCGCTTGCCTCCATGGTCAATGCGATGCAGTTCTCCGGGGGTTGTTGCAGCTTCCCGGCTATTGCCGCTATTGCCGCGGCGCCGAGATTACGGCACAGGCTGAACCGGTCGAGGTCGAGCCCGTCCGGCAGGAGCCGGGTCAATGCCTTGCACGCCGCTTCGGATTCCTGATCCATGGCGGCGAGCATCGCCAGCCGCTCCCCGGTATCGCGGCCGCGGGCCGGCACGAAAATGTCGATCACCGAACCGCCGCCCAGGGTATGGCTGGCGGCGGGGTCGCGCAGGATGAAGCGGTCGCCGTGCAACACATGCACCGGTTCCCGGGTCTTCACTTGGAAAAAGTCGTCTTTTTTGAGGTCGGGGCCAAGGCGGCGCATGGTCACGAGATGATGACTGGCGCCGACATGCAAGTGGTAGCGCGTATTCGACCGCGGTTCGGCCGTTCCCGGAAGCAGACGCAGGCGCGCGTCGAAGCGTGCGACCGGATGGCGCAAGCGGGCATCGAGCAGCCAGTCGCCGCGGCCGGCTGCCCTTTGCTCAAGCGCGATATTGAGCGCCGCGCGTTCGCCTTGCCGCAATTGATCGCGATCTTCCTGGTGGATCCGGATCCCGCGAATGCGCGTCTCGTCGCCGCTGCCGCTGTGCAGCAGGGAGCTGCCCGGCGCCGCCTCGCCCGCGCGGCAGTTTCCCGTGACCACCGTGCCGATGCCGCGCACGCTGAAACTGCGATCGATGAGAAAACGGAACATGCGATTCCCGGCAAGTTGCGCACGCCGGTATTTCGTCAGCAGCAATTGGTGCAGGAAACCGGTGAGGCGGTCGATGCCGCCGCCGTCGAGATTGGAGACCGGGAACACCGGCGCTCCGGCGAGCCCGCCGCCGGCGAGCAGTTCGCGCACTTCGGCCTTGACCTTGTTGAGCCGGGTCTTGCTGGCGCGATCGATTTTGGTGAGCGCGACGCAACCCGAGCGGATATCGAGCAGATCGAGTATCGCCGCATGCTCGATGGTCTGGGGCATGACGCCGTCGTCGGCGGCGACGACGAACAGGGCGGCGTCGACCGCGCCCACGCCGGCAAGCATGTTGCCGATGAAGTCGATATGCCCCGGAACGTCCACGAAGCCAAGCAGACAGTCGTGTCCGTCCGCTTCATATCGCTTGTAGGCGAAGCCGAGATTGATCGACAAGCCCCGTTTTTTCTCCTCCGCAAGCGTGTCGGTATCGACTCCGGTCAGATTGCGCACGAGCAGGGTCTTGCCATGATCGACATGACCCGCGGTGGCTACCGTCAGCGAGCGCAATCTCAGGCCGTTTGCCGGTTGTAGCGAGCGATCAGGGCGATCATCAGCGCCGCGATCATCGCGACGACGATAAAGCCCGCGTTGAAAATGCCGCCGGTTACGATGCCATAGCCGATCGAGCCGGTGATCAGGGCGTAATAGAGGAAGGGCAGCAGGGTCTTGCGGATTACCGCACCTTCCTTGCCGACCAGTCCCACCACCGCCGACGCGGCCACCACGTTGTGTACGCAGATGATATTGCCGGACGCGCCGCCAACCGCCTGCAAGGCGACGATCCAGGTCGGATCGACCAGGATGCGCTCGCCGACGCCGAACTGGAACAGCGAAAACATCATGTTGCTGACGGTATTGCTGCCGGCCACGAAGGCGCCGAGGCCGCCGATGAAGGTCGAGAAGAAGGGCCAGGCCGAACCGGCGATATTGGCGACGCCTTCCGCCAGCGCGATGGGCATCTGCTCGTAACCCGCAGCGCCGCCGCTTGAGTTGATGAAGACCTGCACCATGGGCACGGTGAAAACCAGCGCCGCCGAAGCCGGCAGCAAGGTGCGCAGGGAACTGCCGAGCGCCGCCCGGTATTCGCTTACGCGCATGCCATGCAGCCCGATCGTCAACAGGGAAACGACAATGAAAATGGTGCCCGGCGACCAAAGCGGCTGGAAGGAGGCGCTGACATCGCTGCCGAATATCTGCGGCCAGGACCAGGTGATGAATGGATTCGCGGCGCGCAGAAAGGGCTCCATGCCCACTTGCGGCAATCGGGTCAGCACCAGCAGGCCCGCCACGAACAGATACGGCGACCAGGCTTTCAGCAGACCCATGCGATGATCGGGATCGGGCACATGGCCGCGGTCCTGCAATGTGCCCGTCCATTCCTCTTCCCAGTTCGCCCGGTCGTCGAAATCCCAGGTATCCTCATTCTTCGGCACCAGGAAGCCCTTGCGCGCCGCGGAAACGACGATGGCAAGACCGATCAGGCCGCCGAACAGGGAAGGAAACTCGGGACCGAAAGCCGCCGCCACGACGACATAGGGAATCGTCATCGCCAGGGCCGCGAACAGGGCGAATTTCCAGACCTTGAAGCCCGCCGCGAAACTGCGTTCGGGACCGAAGAACCGCGTCATGATCGCCGTCACCAACAAGGGCACGAAGGTGCCCGCCAGGGCGTGGATGATGGCGACCTTGGTCGCGATGAAAGCGAGAAAAGCGTCCCATTCGGCGAAGCCGCGCTCCAGGGCGTAGGCGGCCATTTCCGGATCCGCGGAAAGTCCGGTGTTGACGCCTACCAGGATCGGCGTGCCCATTGCGCCGAAGGATACCGGCGTGCTCTGGATGATCATGCCCGCAACGACCGCGGCCATGGCGGGAAAGCCGAGTCCGACCATCAGCGGCACGGCGACCGCCGCCGGCGTGCCGAATCCCGCCGAACCTTCGATGAACGAGCCGAACAGCCAGGCGATGATGATGACCTGCACCCTGCGGTCGGGACTGATGTCGGAAAATCCCTCGCGGATGGCGTACATGGCCCCGCTCTGGCGCAAGGTATTGAGCAGCAGGATGGCGCCGAAAATGATGAAGATAAGCGTCGCGGCAATGATCAGTCCGTTGACGCTCGCCGCCAGGATCTTGGTCAGCGGCACTTGCCAGACGAACCACGCCAGCACGAAAGCGACGGCATAGGCGATCGGCATGGCGCGGCTGGCGGGCCAGCGCAGCAATACCAGGAAAACCGCCACCGACACGATCGGCAGCAGGGACAGCAGGGCGAGAACACCGATACTCATGATTTTCCTTCCTCTCTCATTCGCGCAGGCGCGCCTGGGCCGCCGCCAGCCGGGCTACGGGCACCCGCGGCGGAGAGCAACTCACATAGTCCAGCCCCTGGCGCTGGAAGAACTCGATCGACGCGGGATCGCCGGCGTGTTCGCCGCAGATGCCGAGCTTGATGCCGGGATTGGTGCGGCGGCCGCGTTCGACGGCCATCTCGATCAACTGGCCGACGCCGCTCTGGTCGAGGCTGGCGAAGGGATTCTGATTGAAGATTTCCTTCTTCTTGTATTCGTCGAAAAACAGGCCCATGTCGTCCCGGCTCAGACCAAGCGTGGTCTGGGTCAGGTCGTTGGTGCCGAAACTGAAGAAATCCGCTTCCGCGGCGATTTCGTCGGCGGTGACCGCCGCGCGCGGAATTTCCACCATCGAACCAACGAGGTAATCGATCTCGACTTTCTGGCGCTTCAGGACTTGCCCGGCCACCCGATGCACGGTGCGCAACTGGTCCGCGAGTTCGGCGCGATAACCGACGAGGGGAATCATGATCTCGGGCAGGACTTCACCGTCTTGCTTGACGACATGGGCGGCGGCTTCGAAGATCGCCCGGGTCTGCATCTCGGTTATGTCGGGATGCAGAATGCCGAGCCGGCAGCCGCGGCAGCCGAGCATGGGATTTTCCTCATGAAGCGCCTTGACGCGGTCGATGACGTAATCGAGCGTCACGCCGAGTTTCTGCGCGAGTTGCCGGCGCACGACGTCGTCGTGGGGCAGGAATTCGTGCAAGGGCGGGTCGAGCAGGCGAATCGTTACCGGTCGGCCCTGCATGGCCCGGAACAGGCCGATGAAGTCGCGGCGCTGATAGACAAGCAGTTTCTTCAAGGCTTCCTTGCGTTGCACCTCATCCGCGGCAAGAATCATCTGGCGCATGAAATTGATGCGCTCGCCTTCGAAAAACATGTGTTCGGTGCGGCACAGGCCGATGCCTTCGGCGCCGAAACGCACGGCTTCCTCCGCCATGGAAGGGGTATCGGCGTTCGTGCGGATCTTCAGGTTGCGCACCTCGTCGGCCCATTGCATGACCAGGCGGAACTGCTCGTAGGTATAACTTTTCTCCGCTTTCATGCCGCCGTTGAGCACTTGCTTCACTTCCGAATCCGCGTTTTCGACCATGCCCTGGTAGATGATGCCCGTGCCGCCGTCGATGGAGATATATTCGCCTTCGCGAATCACGTGTCTGCCCGCGGTCAGGGTTTTCCTGTCGTAGTCGATGCGGATTTCGCTGGCGCCGCAGACGCAGACCTTGCCCAACTGGCGCGCAACGAGCGCCGCGTGCGATGAGACGCCGCCGCGGCAGGTGAGAATACCTTCGGAGAGAAGCATGCCCTTGAGATCTTCCGGCGAGGTTTCCACGCGGCACAGAATGACTCTGTTGCCGCGGCGCGTTTCAAGTTCGGCCCGCAAGGTGGTGAATACGACCCGTCCCGTCGCCGCGCCGGGGCCGGCCGGCAGACCCTGGCCGATCGCCGACGCGGCTTTCAGGGCCTTGGGATTGAACACGGGCACGAGCAATGAGTCCACCGATTCCGCCGGAATCTTCAACAGGGCGGTTTCGCGCGACATCAGCCCTTCGCGCTGCATTTCAACGGCGATGCGCACCGCGGCCTGGCCCGTGCGCTTGCCGTTGCGAGTCTGCAGGATGAACAGGCGGCCCTTCTCGATGGTGAACTCCAGGTCCTGCATATCCTTGAAATGTTGCTCGAGCGTCTGCCGCACCCGCATGAGTTCGGCATGACTTTCCGGCATCTCTTTCGCCATCCGCTTGATGGGCTTCGGCGTGCGCACGCCGGCAACCACATCTTCGCCCTGGGCGTTGATCAGGTATTCGCCGTACATCTCGTTCTCGCCGTTGGCCGGATCGCGCGTGAATGCGACTCCGGTGGCGCAGTCGTCGCCGGCATTGCCGAACACCATGGCCTGGACGTTTACCGCCGTGCCCCATTCGGCGGGAATGCGGTACTGCTGCCGATAGAGCACGGCCCGCTCATTGTTCCAGGAGCCGAAAACCGCGCCGATGGCGCCCCACAACTGCTCGTTCACGTCCTGCGGAAAATCGCCGCCGGCGCGGCGCCGAATCAATGACTTGTAGCGCCGCACCAGGCCGCGCAGATGTGTGACGGTCAATTTTGCGTCGGATCTGACACCGGCTTTTTCCTTGACCGCGTCGAGAATCCTGTGAAACGGGTCTTCTTCCTCTTCGCTGCGCGCGCGCACGCCCATGACGACGTCACCGTACATCTGGATGAAACGGCGGTAGCAGTCCCAGGCGAAAGCCGGGTTGGCCGAAATCTCTGCGAGGCCTTCCACGGTCTTGTCGTTGAGTCCGAGGTTGAGAATCGTATCCATCATGCCGGGCATCGAATCCCGCGCGCCTGAACGAACCGACACGAGCAAGGGATTCCGGCGCGCGCCGAACTTCTTGCCCATCTGTTCCTCGATTCCTGTGATCGCCGCGGCAATATCGTCCGAAAGCGATGGCGGATATTGCCGCTCGTTGTTGTAGTACCAGGAGCAAACCTCGGTGCTGATGGTGAATCCGGGGGGAACCGGAAGGCCGATCGCGGCCATCTCGGCGAGATTGGCGCCCTTGCCGCCGAGCGTCGCGCGCATGCCTGCGTTGCCGTCGGTTTGCCTGCCGAATACGTAAACGAGCTTGTCGCTGACGAGCGGGGAAGCGGATTGCCGGGGCGCAAGGGATGTAGTCATTTTTTCGATATGGAGGAAGGAAAACGATGGCTGCTGCGAAGCGGCAGAATAAGCGACCCCGCCAGCAAAATCCAGCCTAAGCCCAGTGGCTTCGATCCGTCGCCGTGCGTCCTTCTCACACCGTCATTCTGCGCGAAGTCGCAGGATCTCGTCGAGACGGCGCGAGATTCTGCGACTTCGCTTCGCTACGCGCAGAATGACGAACGGTGGCTAATCAGTACCGCGGCTCGATTTCGGTGCGAGACTCGATATTGCCCGCCAGGTCCTCCGGCAGCCACCAGCTTGGTTTTAGTTCGCGATCCGAAAACACGGTTTCGGACTGGTCGCTGTAATGCGGCGAATCGGGGCGGTCGGATTGGCCGGTGGGCAGGTAAAGCCAACTCTGGATCGGCTCGGAGAGCACAACGATCTGCGTTGAAGTTTGCCCGCTCACGCCGTGACGTTCGTAATTCTCGTTTGGTCCGGCGTAACCCATGGTGCGCAAGGTGGTCAGTCCCAGATTGTCGCCGCCGCCACCGCCGACAGGCCAGCCAACGCCGTCGCGCCCGGTTTTGAAAACGCGGCCCCAGGGCTGCGCCGTATCGCCCAGTTCCGAACGCATGCGATCCAGGCCCGCGAGCCAGGCCTCGCGCACGGCCGCCAGTTGTTCGTCGTCAAGTTCGATCTGCCGCGGCTGCCGTTGTTCAACGATGGCGTAGTGATCGTCGACAACAGCCCGTATATCGGGGCCGGCCTCACTTTCGTTCAGCGCGGTGCGCCAGTAGTAGTACTTGAGCGCGGCGGTGCTGTCCCTGGTGACCTGCCCGTCCCAATCGAGCAGTTCGGCCAACTCGGCCGAAGCCGGGGCTTCCGCTGCCGTCAGGACTTCGATCCAGCGCTGGTATCCGAAGGGCTGCACATCGACGGCGTAAGCGAGCGCTTCCTCGATGGTCACGTCGTCGTCCCGGCTTAGAATTTCGATGGCGCGGGCGCCGCGCTGGTTGATCCAGCCGTCCCGCGACGGGCCGTAGTCCGCGCTGGAAAAGAGATAATCGGGCTGATCTTCAAGCGAAAACGGCGAAAATGGAATCATGGCGTCGGGCGGAATATTGCAATTCTGCATGTATCCCGCCGCGGGATTGAGCACCTGAAGATGGTCCTCGGCGGGATGGAATCCCTGCCATTCGGTGGCCGAGGTGTTGCCATCGACAGGGAGTGACCAATCGTAGGCCAGGTCCCGCACCGGCACCCGGCCCGTGCGCTGGTAGTAGATGTTGCCGCTGGTGTCCGCGACCATGACGTTCTGCGGAAACATCGACAATGTTTCACAGGCGGCGACCGCGCCGGTGTAATCCTCGGCGAAATTGAGGAATTCCCAGGCGCGGTTGCGGTTCGTGCTGGAATCGTAGGCCATGCGCGCCGCGTACGCGACGCCTTCGCCGCGCGCGATGATGGGGCCGTGATGCGAGGCTTCCCAGACATAATCGCGGCTGCTGCCGTCCGGGAACGGGAGCGATACGGTGAACTGTTCGATCTCGCGCCATTCATCGTCGAAGAGGTAGCGGTTGGGATCTTCCGGATCGAGTTCGATTTCGTAGACGTCCGCCGTGTCGGGGCCGCCGGTGGTCATCGCCCAGGCGACGTTTTCGTTATGGCCGAGGCCGATATAAGGCGCCCCCGGCAGACCCACGCCGCTGCCGCGCAGTTCACCGGCGTGAATGCGCATTTCCCAGAAGCGGCTGACGCCGAACCAGGCCAGGTGCGGATCGATCAGCAGGATGGCGTCGCCGCTTTCGGTGCGCGACGGGCTGACCGCCCACTGATTCGAGGCGCGCACCGTGACGATAAAGTCCGGATTTACGCCGCCGCGCCGCAGGTCGCCCATCGCCTCGTCGATCGACCAGTTGTAGAGAAACATGCGGCCGAAGGCGTCGATCATCTCCGGGGTGACAGCCGGATGATTCCACCAGGGAGGCACGTCGTCGGGATTCGCGCGGTAAAAGTCGGTGATGCCGTTGGCGAACGCGACGAGGCGGTTGCGTTCGGTTTCCGTCATGTCGGCGACCGACAACCCGGCATTGCGCATGTGCCCGAACATGTGCGAAATCAGCGAAGGCTGCACGCCGCCCTCGCCGACGATTTCGGTCAACTCGCCGATGGCGATCTTCAGATTCATGAGCAATTGTGCCGGCCGATCCTCGGCCTGGGCCCAGCCCTGGGCGTAAAGGCCGGCTTCGACGGTCGGGGCATAAATATGCGGCACGCCGAAACTGTCGCGATAGATCACGGTCCTGCCCGCGTCCTCGCCCTGCCCCGGCAGCGACTCGGTTGCGTTCTCCGCGCCCTGCGGCGTGTCCCGCGATGTCGCCCGCTGGTCGCAAGAAGCCAAAACCAACACGCAAAGCGCGATCAAAAATATTCTCATGGTCCGATTTCCCGAATTGAACTCGCAAGCAGATTACGAACTGGCGGCGCGTGGATCAAGCGAAAGCAGAAACCTGACCCAGACGCCGATTGCCGGGAGAACCGGTTTGAGCCGCATGACCGTCCGAAAAATCGAGAACGGCGACCCGACCGTGTCCATCGGCCATTATGTCTCCGTGCTTGGCGTTCTTGGCTTGGCCGAAGACTTCGCGAAGGTTGCCGTCGACGACGAACTCGACCGCAGATTAGGCTTTTCGGCATCATCTCTCGAGACTTCAGTCAATGCCGAAGCGATGATTCCAGCCGGCGCTGCGACAATTGCCAGACCGAAAAGAACAACCAGGGAAGAAAAAAGCCGGCCACCGATTGTAACTGGATAAACGTCACCGTAACCGACTGTTGTCAATGTTGCCACGGCCCACCACATGCTGTGAAAAACGGACTGAAAGCTCTCCGGTTGTGCCTCATGCTCGAAATGGTAAATCCCGAAAGAAGCCACGAAGAGCATGATTGATGTGGCCAAAAAGAAAACCACGAATTGGTCTCTTGAGCGGACCAGGGCACTGGTAAAGACTTGCATGGCCTTGCTGTAGCGGACCAGTTTCAGAATACGGAACAGGCGAAACAGACGAACGATACGCAGTGCCTGAAATCCGGAATCGAAGAAAAAATAGAACGGGAGAATGGCAATAAGATCGACGAGACCGTAGAAACTGAAGATGTAAGTTCGCTTGTTTGTTGCCGCGGCGACTCTAAGTGCATACTCAAGCGTGAACGCAATGGTAATCGTGATTTCAGCAAGACTGAGTACCCGGGCTTCTACTGCTGACAGATTCGGGAGCGTTTCCATCGACATCACTACAACCGAGGTCAGTATCAGAAACAGGGAAGCCAGATCAAAGAGCCTGCCTGCCCGTGTGTCGGGGTTCTGCACTATCTCAAGGATATTCATCGTGCCGACTCCTCGAAAATTTTGGGGATTATATAGTTAATTTGACATTCCCCGCATCCTTCCAATAGACTCGATCCTGCGCTACCAGTAGAGACCCGCGTTGCCGGGTCACTCGCTCAATACAACAGCCTGCAACGGCCTGGACTAGCTATCCGGCTCGGCGAATAGGCGGGATATTCCGTAGTCTCTACGTGGTAGTGCATGGCCCGGCGCCATTCCGGTGTCGGCAATGACCACGGAGAGAAGCCATGTTCAGGATGATCGCGGGCCTTGCCGTAGCGCTCGTTTCCCTCGGCGCGTTCGCGCAGCCCGACCAGAATACGCAAGCAGGCATGAAGGAATGGTGCGACGTGAAGTTCGCCGACTATAGCGACAACGTGAAGGAGGCCTGCCTCGAAGACGAAATCATCTCGCTGCAAACGCTGAAAAGCTACCGGAACGAGTGGAACTCAAGAGATGCCGTTAACTACACAATCAATTGGTGCCGCGAGCGCTTTCTGGTCGATTACGGCTGGGATCAGGTGCTTCATTGCCTAGACGAGGAGTTGTTTTCCTACTCGGCGCTGCTGACCTATCAGCGCGAATGGAACAACCCACAGTGGCTGGCGGATTACATCGAGTTGTGCAGGAGGCGATGGGTCGAGGAGTATGGCTGGGACCAGACACTTTACTGCGTACAGGAAGATGTCCAGTCCCGGGCCTCCCTCAGATACGGCGTACCGCGGGACTGACTGTTCAGTCGCCGTATCCCATCTCGCGAAGTTGCGACTCGACCTTCTTGATGCGTTGCTGCGCCTCTTCGCGCTCGGCCGCCAGTTGCGCGATATCCTCCCTCGTCGGCCACTCGCAGATGCGACCACCGAGATCGTACGGCTTGGGTTTGTCGGAGACGAAGAGTTCCCCATCTTCGTTGACCTTGCCGCTGGTCTCGCCACGGATCAGCCGCATGCCGATCAGTACCGACTGCTCCATCGTGTCGGCCTTTCGGGCGATACATCCGAGCAAACACTTAAGCGACCTCCGCTCGGCAACGGCCTCGCCGAGCTTTTGATTCTGTTCGGATTCAGTCATGGTAGGATTACCCCATGAAGCCAATGTTGATCCCCGAGCGCGACCTGAAGGGCGCGACTCCAGAAAAGCTGGCGCTGGCCCTACTCCGACCGCGCCGCACTCGAAAGCCCATTATCGGCGATCAGACCGGCGTAGAGAAGCCTGCGGCCGACAAATCGGGCGACGGTGTCTCGCATCTGGTCAAGCGTATCTGACTCGCGCATGTTGTGACGGGCGACGAACTCCTGAACGTACCGGTTCAGATGCTTTGGTGACATCTTGTGGAACGTTCCCTTGTGCGCCCGCTTGAGCATCGACCAGAACGACTCCACGCCGTTCGTGTGAACCGGGCCGCGAACGTACTCCATGATCGAGTGTGTCACGGCTTCGTGGTCGTAGCCGTTCAGCATCGTCGGCAGCGGCCCGTAGGCTTTGGCCTCGTCGGTGTAGACCGAAGCGCCATGCGCGGCATTCGACTCGACGAAGGGGACCAGCGTATCGGCATCGACGGCGGGAACAACCTGCGCGGATACCCGGTTCGTGGCCCGGTCTTTCGCACCGACCACGGCGACCTTGCCGACCGCGCCCCTGCCGGTGTCTTTCAGCGCCTTGCGCTGTGCATTGCTCATGTTGCGTCGCAGACCGCCCACGAATGTCTCGTCAACCTCGACCGGCCCGCCGAAATCGTTTTCGCCGCTCGCGGCCCACGCTTCCCGAATGCGGTGAATCATGAACCAAGCCGTTTTCTGGGTAACGCCCAAGTCGCGGTGGAGTTTCATCGATGATACGCCCTTGAGCGAAGTCAGGCAGAGATAAATCGCGACGGCCCATTTGCGGAGAGGAATGCGGGAAGATTCGAGCAGGGTGCCGGTGCGAACGCTGAAATAGCTCCTGCAGTCGCGGCAGCGGTAGGGCTGCGGCTTGCGGTTCGTTGTCTCGTGGGTGTTGATGCTTCCGCAGTGGCCGCAGCATCGGCCAGTCGGCCAGAAGATGGATTCAAACCACTCGGCGGCTGCTTGCTCGGTGCCGAACCGGTCCATCAACTGGATGAGCGTTACGCCTTCGCGATGTGATTTGCCGGGAGCCTTTCTTGACATGGGATTTACCTCTCAACGTTGGTGGCATTCTCCCATGATTCGGCGCAGTTGTCAAACTAAGTATATAATCCCCAAAATTTTCGTTGGCTGGCCAGGGGGTAAATAGCGCATGTAACCTGCCGGAACCTCCTCGGTCCTTTCAACCTATTTATAATCGCTAGACTCGTAGGCTTCCCTAATGATGACACCGGTTGAAATGTAAGATCTCCGGCAGGATAGTTACAGGGAGACCTCCAAGTGGCGGAAGAGGCAGGAGTCGAACCCACCAAGCCCGTCATCAACGGACTTCACCGGGTTTGAAGTCCGGGCGCCCCACCGGGGACGACGCTCTTCCGCCGAGCAGTCTAACACAGCCCGCCCGAGCGAAAACCTTCTATGCCACGATGTATAGCAAAGTTAGCGAGTTTATGTGTTTTTTATAACTTCTCTAACATTGCTACATTTACCGTATGGATCCCATTCGCAACCCCAAATTCTTGCAAGAGTGGGACGAGCACATCTGGGACGTGGTCGAAAGCTCGCCGATCTGGACCAGAGCTTTTTCCGAGTACGATTCGACCGCCTTAACCTGACAGAAAGAAAGTAGGCGAATCCAGGCTTTGCGAGCACCCATCGCTTTCCGTGCAATGGTAGCGGATACCGCTATAATTGGATGGAATTGGATGTGGAAATGGATGGGCGGGAAGGTGCGAATAAACACGCTGCGCATAACTTCGGAGTTTTTGCGGCTTATTGCCGCGCTCGACGAATTCAAGGGGGCCTGGGAGGCCACCGGTCGAATCGCGCCGGAACGGCTGCTTGCCCTGCGCCGGGTGGCCACCATCGAAAGCATCGGCTCTTCGACCCGTATCGAGGGCGCGCGTTTGACCGACATTGAAGTTGAGCGTTTGCTGTCGAGATTGGACATTGCGACATTTGCCTCACGCGACGAACAGGAGGTTGCCGGCTACGCCGACGCCATGAATCTCGTTTTCGACTCCTGGGCGGAAATCGACCTGACGGAAAACCACATCAAGCAATTGCATCAGGTGCTATTGCAGCATTCGTCGAAAGACCTGCGCCATCGGGGCGATTACAAGACGCACGACAATCACGTGGAAGCCTTCGCCCCGGACGGAACGAGTCTCGGCGTGGTGTTCAGGACGGCCACCCCGTTCGATACCCCTCGATTGACGCGGGAGTTGGTCGATTGGGCTCGCGCGGAATTCGAGGCCGACGATCATCATCGACTTGTTGTCATCGCGGTTTTCGTCGTGACTTTTTTGCAAGTCCATCCTTTCCAGGACGGCAACGGCCGCCTGTCCCGCATTCTCACCACCTTGCTTTTGCTGCGGGCCGGATACGCATATACGCCGTTCAGTTCGCTGGAAAGTGTGATCGAGCAATCCAAAGAGGAGTACTATTCGGCCCTGCGACAGACTCAGCGAACCATCCGCGGCGAAAGTCCGGACTGGCAGCCATGGCTCGGTTACTTCCTGCGTTCACTGACCACGCAAAAGGATCGGCTGGAAGCGAAAATCGGCCGCGAGCGCCTGCTGTTCGAAAGTATGCCCGAGCTGTCCCGGCAACTGCTTGAATTGTGCCGGGAACACGGCAGATTGACGGTGGCCATGGCCGTATCCGCCACCGGCGGGAATCGGAATACGATCAAGGGCCATATCAAGTCCCTATGCGGCGCCAATCACTTGCGGCGACACGGCGCCGGCCGGGGAGCATGGTATTCATTGCACTAGGGCACCTATGCCCTGCGGCGAAAATACAGTATGCTCCGGTCGAGTAAAAATG
This sequence comes from Pseudomonadales bacterium, assembly GCA_963664805.2. Lineage (GTDB taxonomy): Bacteria > Pseudomonadota > Gammaproteobacteria > Pseudomonadales > Pseudohongiellaceae > UBA9145. The sequence continues at coordinate 3,403,698 of OY761612.1, forward strand.
CGGTCGCGGCGACGCCGCGGCGGCTTGAGGCGCCGGCCGGAAGCGAATTCAGGCGCAGGGAAGCCGGGCCGATATTAGTATGGGGGATGGGAGCGAATTGATGTATCACGCCGAGATTACCGGCTGGGGCATGTGTGTGCCTCCGGCGCGTCTCACCAATCACGATCTGGCCACTTTTCTCGATACTTCGGACGAATGGATCGTTACGCGGTCCGGCATCCGGGAAAGGCGGGTCAGCCACGTCAATTTCTCCGAACTCGGGCTGGTTTCAGCCCGGCGGGCACTGGCCGCGGCGGACATGGATCCGGCGGACCTCGACCTGATCATGCTGGCCAGTTTGACCAACGACAGTTATTGTCCGAACACCGCCTCGATCATCCAGGACCAACTCGGCGCGCGCAACGCCGCGGCGCTCGACATCAACACCGCCTGCACCGGCTTCCTTTATGGCATGCATTTGTGCCGCGGCCTGATCGCGGCTGGCCAGCACAAGAAGATTCTGCTGATCGGCGGCGAATACATCACCCACTATCTGAACTGGAGCCAGCGCAGTTCGGCGATTCTGTTCGGTGACGCCTGCGGCGCGGTGATGCTTGAGCCGAGCGAGAAACCCGTCGGCCTGCTCGCCTCGCGCATCGGTTGCGAAGCAGACGCCAGAAACGCGATCCAGATCACCAATTTCGGTTCGGCTTACGAACGCCTGACCGACGACTTTCTCTATGTGAAATGGAATTTCGACGGCCGCGAAGTCTTCAAGCGCGCCGTCAAGAGCATGGCCCAAGCCTGTTTCGATGTGCTCGACGAAGCCGGTGTGGGGATCGGCGAAGTCGCGCTGGTCGTGCCGCACCAGGCCAACAAGCGGATTCTCGACGCGCTCGCGGCGCGTATCGGCATACCCGAAGAAAAAGTCGTCATCAATGTGGACAAGTACGGCAACACTTCGGCGGGCACGATTCCCGTCGCCCTGGTCGAAGCGCTGGAGGAAGGCCGTATCAAGCCGGGCGACTATGTGTTGTCGGCCGCGTTCGGCGGCGGCCTCACCTGGGCCGCCGGGATCTTCCGCTGGGGCGACCGCGTGACCCCCCTGAAAACGAGCGACGCCGAACTGCCGCCCTGCGACAAGACCGCCCTCGAACTCCTGGCGCCCCACATCAAGCGCTACCGGGAATACGCCGAGCGCGAAAAAGCGGCAGAAGGCAGGGAACAGACATGCTGAGCCTGAGCGTCGTCATCTTGCTGGCCGTAGCGGCCTTCGTTTTCGCCTTCTGGTGGCAAAGCGACAAGATCAAGCGCATGACCGTCGCCTACGTCAGACGCTATTGCCGCCATCACGGCCTGCAATTGCTCGATCAGACAACAGTGCTGCGGAGAATCTGGCTGGGCCGCGACGAAGACGGCTTCCTCCAGATCGGACGCCGCTATCAGTTCGAATTCTCCACCACCGGCGAACAACGCTACAGCGGCGGCATTTCCCTGCTCGGCACCAAGTTGCTTTCGGTGGAGACCGAAGCCTACGCGATACCTTCCGATTGATCCGGCGGCGCGAACGACGCGCGCAGGCCCGGCAGATAGCGCAACAGCGCGACCGCTCTCGCAACCACGTAGATGATCATCGCCCACCACAGGCCGTCGATGCCGAAGCGTTCTGTCAGCAGCCACCAGGCCAGCAAATAGACCGCCGCCGATTGGAACGCGGCATTGCGCATCTGCCGGGTACGGGAAACGCCGATGTAGATTCCGTCCAACTGAAAGGCGGCGAAGGAAAGCAGCACATAAACCACGGCGAAATGAAGCATGTCGTTGGCGGCGATTCGCACTTCCGGAATGTCGGTGAGCAGGGCGATGAATTGCCGGCCCGCCAGCGCCAGCAAGAGAGCGAGCGCGGCGGCGGTGAAAAAGGAAATCGTGGTCGATTTGCGCACCGTGAGATCGAAGACGTCACGCCGGCCCGCTCCATGCGCCCTGCCGGCCAGCGACTCCACGACGAAGGCGTAACCGTCGAGAAAGAAAGCCGCGAAGGAGATAAATTGCACGAGCACGTGATTCGCGGCCAGGATCGCATCGCCGAAGCGGGCGCTCTGGCTGATAAAGAACGCGAAAGACAGCACCAGCACAAGGGTGCGCAGCAGGATATCGGTATTGGCGGAAACCGTGTTCCGCAAGGAAGCGCTGTCGAGAATGCGGGCAAGCGGCCAGAACTTCTCTTCATGCGCCTTGCTCAAGGCCAGTTCGCGATAGAGCAGCCAGCCGCCGAACAGGAACGTGGACCACTCCGCGATCAAGGTTCCCGCCGCGATGCCCGCGACGCCCATGCCAAGCACGCCGGCGAACAGCAGATCGAGCAGGATGTTGAGCCCGTTGAGGAACAATTGCAGCGCGAGCAGCAATCGTCCCTTGCCGAGTCCTATCAAAATGCCGGAAAGGACGAATACCGAAAGCGCCGCCGGCGCGCCCCAGATGCGAATGCGGAAATAGATCCGCGCCGACTCCTCGACGGTCGGGCTGCCTTCGAGCAGGAAGAACGCCATGGCTGCCAGCGGCGGCTGCAAAAGCAGCAGCAAAAGGCCGATAGCCAGGGCAAGCAATAGCGCGCGGCCCATGATGGCGCGCACTTCGGCATGGTCGCCGGCTCCCGCCGCCCGCGCGGTGAAGCCGGTGGTACCCATGCGCAGAAAACCGAAGCTCAGGTAAACGAAAGACAGGATCAGCGCGCCGAAAGCAATGGCGCCGAGCGCGGCGGCGTCGCCCAGATTGCCGATGATCGCGGTATCGGCCAATCCGAGCAGCGGCGGCGCCATGTTCGCGAGAATGATGGGCCACGCCCGGAGCAACAGGTCGCGATGGGTGATTTCTGCGGGAACCGCCATGCCGGATGATGGTCTGCAACTTCAGGCCGCCCAATGTAGTCGAATTCGGCGTTGGCGGCGAGATCCTGCGACAAAATGGCAGGATTGCCATTTTGGACGGCGCATTGCGCCGCCCGCAAGGGCGAAGGGCATGGATGCCCTGAGTCACTTCGCGCAGGATGACCGCGCCCCACACCATCATTCCGCGCGGAGCGAAGCGGAGTCGCGGAATCTCATCGGCAAGGCGGGGACCGCTGTCTCGCTCACGAGTTTCATGGTAGCTTTGTCGGTTCGGGATTGAAGGACAGTTTCAATGGCGACTTCCACAATGCAAGCGGCCGGCGGTTTCCGCACCGTGCTCAATATCCTGCTCGAGCCCGCGACGGCGTTCGCCGGCTTGCGCGAGCGGCCGACCTGGCTGTTGCCGACCTTGCTGGTGGCCGGCGGAACTGCCCTGGTCATGCTCTGGTATTTCAGCATTCTCGACTTGCCCTGGTTCCTGGAGAACCTGCTCTACCAAGGCGGCGCCGACCCCACGCAGGAGCAGATCGACGCGTTCCGGGAGGGCACGGAAGACCTGTCGCCGATGGTTTTCATGATTTCGGGCTTTCTCGGGGCGATTTTCGGATTGATCGTGATCTGGATTCTGCAGGCGGGCTATCTGGCGCTCGTGTCCGCGCTGACGGGCGACGGCTTCCGCTTCGCCAACTGGTTCTGCCTGGCCACCTGGACCTCGATCCCTTCGTTGCTGACAATTGTCGGCATCGCGATCACGCTGGCGCTCAATCCAAACGGCCAGATCAGCCAGATGGAACTCGATCCCCTGTCACTCGGCAATCTCGGCCTGCGATTCGGCGATTCGGGAATCAACGACGCGATCGGTCAATTCAGTCTGACCCAATTCTGGACGATGGGACTGCTCGTATACGGCTACCGGTTGTGGCTCAAAGGGCCCTGGCTGAAATCCGCGATTATTGTACTGCTGCCGCAATTGCTGTTGATCGGCGTCACGATTTTCCTGTTCGGCGGCGGCGTGGATTTCAGCGTTTCCCTCATCGATGCCGAAGGCAGCGGCGATGGCGGCATTGCCGTAAGCGTGTCCCTGTAACTTTTTTCGCCTTTATAATGTCGGGTTGGTGACAAACATAGGGTAACGCGCCGGATTATCGCCATGAAGGAACTCCGCAAACTCCTGCTGGTCCTGCTCCTGATCTCGGGAGTGGTCGCGCTGCCGTTCGTAAATCGCTATTTCATCGGCGTCGACGCCAAGGAAGTCGAAGTCTCGACGGTGAGCGAGCGCGTCATCAGCCCTTCCATACTCGCTTCCGGCTTCCTCGCCCACGAGGAAGAAGTCATGTTGAGCAGCGAAGTCATCGGCAAGGTGGCCGAAATCTTCGTCGAGGAAGGCGACCGGGTGAAGGCGGGTCAACTCGTATTGCGCGTCGACGACATCAATTTCCTGGCCGGCCTTGAACAGGCGGAGGCGTCGGTGCGCCTGAACACCATCGATATCGAACGCCAGGAAGTCCGGATCGACAATCTCGAGCGGCAATTCGCGCGCACCAGCAGTCTCTACGAACGCAGTCTGGTGGGCGAGGAAGAGTTCGATATCATGCGCAACCAGTTGGAGTTGGCGAGGATCGATCTCAAATCCTCCCGCGAACGGCTGGCCCAGGCCCAGGCGCAACTCGAACAGGTCAACGATCAACTGAGCAAAACGCGTATCGTCTCCCCCATCGACGGCGTCATCACCAGTCTCGACATCAAGGTCGGCGAAACCGCCATCGCCAGTTCGACGAATATTCCCGGCTCTTCGCTGATGACCATCGCCAATCCCCAGAGCATCTATACCGAAGTGCTCGTGGACGAGGCCGATATCGCCAACCTCGCGGTCGGCCAGCGCGCCGAAATCGTCGCCATCGCCTATCCCGACGAACCGATCCACGGGGTTGTGCGTTACATCGCCAACACGGCGAAGACCGAACCCAACCGGCAGGGGCTCAGTTTTACCGTGGAAATCGATATTCTCGAAGCCGGCGGCGTGGTGTTGCGTCCGGGCATGTCCTGCCGCGCGGAGATTTTCACCGCCCGGGATCTGGCGGTTCCCGCGGTGCCGATCCAGGCGCTGATCTTCGAGGAAGACCGCTCGCGGTTGCTCAGCGAGTATTTCCTCTTCGTCAACGACGACGGCGTCGCGCGCAAGACTCCGGTTCAGGTGGGCGCTTCCGACGACGAATTCCAGGAATTGACCAGCGGCGTGGACGGCAACGTCGAGATCGTCGTCGGACCCGACCGGGAACTGCGCCACCTGCTCGACGGCGACCGCCTCGACACCACCCGGGTCGAGCTTTAACGGCAATGGGGCTAACCGGGGAGATTCTGCGACTGCGCGCAGAATGACGAGTTCCCGAACAGTGTCATTCTGCGCGTAGCGAAGCGGAGTGACTCGGGGCATCCATGCCCCTCGCCCTTGCGGGGCGGCGCTGGGCGCCGTCCAAAATGGCATTCCCGCCATTTTGTCGCAGAATCTCGCTGGGCCATGCCAGAGTGAGGATCGACCCAATGACGCCCGAAGACAGTTCCGCCCTGATTCGCCTCAACGGCATCAGCAAGCACTACCAGATGGGCTCGCAACTCGTGCGGGCCCTCGACGGTATCAGCGTCGAGATCGGCAACGGCGACTGGGTTTCGTTTATCGGCTCCTCGGGTTCCGGCAAGTCCACCATCCTCAATATTCTCGGCTGCCTCGACCGGCCCACCGACGGCGAGTACTACCTCAACGGCGTCTACGTGGAAGACCTCGGGCCGAATCAGCTTGCCGAAATCCGCAACCGGGAAATCGGCTTCATCTTTCAGAGTTTCAACTTGCTGCCGCGCGCGACCGCGCTCGGCAATGTCATGCAGCCGCTGGTATACAGCCGGATCGGTTACCGCCGGCGCAAGGATATGGCCAGGGAAGCGCTGTGTCGGGTGGGACTCGACGATCGCGTCGGCCACTTGCCCAACCAGCTCTCGGGCGGGCAGCGGCAACGCGTCGCGATCGCGCGGGCGCTGGTCACCGAGCCGTCGATCCTGCTTGCCGACGAGCCCACGGGCAACCTCGATTCGCGCACTTCGGCGGATATCATGCAGTTGTTCGATCAACTGCACCGCGAAGGCCAGACCCTCATTCTCGTGACCCACGAAGAAGACGTCGCCGGGCTCGGCGACCGCGTCATCGAACTGCTCGACGGCAAGATCATCCGCGACCGCCGCGCCGGGGAGCCCTTGCACTGATGTTTTATGTCATTGTCGAAAGCACCCGCTCGGCGCTGATTTCGATCTTCGCCCACGGGTTGCGGAGTTTCCTGACCACCCTCGGCATCGTCATCGGCGTCGCCAGCGTCATCGCCGTGGTTTCCCTGACCCAGGGCATGAGCGCCTTTATCGGCGACAGCTTTTCCTCGCTCGGCTCGAACAGCCTGACGATCCAGTCCTACACGCCGATTTCCGAAGCCATGCGCGGAGTGCGGGCGCGGGTAACCCCGGAAGACTTCGAACTCATCGAGCGGCGCGCGGAAGGCGTAGCCTCGATCACGCCGATTCTCTACGCCTCGCGCACAAGCCAGGTCAGATACGAGGCGCAAACGACGTTCAGCCAGATCATGGGCACCACCTACGCCTACAGCGACGTGTCCCAGTCCTATATGCTGCTCGGCCGCTTCATCGCCGAAAGCGACAATCTCACCCGGCGCCGGGTCGCCGTGATCGGCGAGAAAGTCCGGGAAGATCTGGCCTTGCCGGAAAATCCGGTCAACGAATACGTGGAACTGGGCGGCGAATGGTTCAAGATCATCGGCCTGCTCGAACCCAAGGGCGACATCATGGGTTTCAACCAGGACGACATCGTGCTCGTGCCCTATGCCACCATGGTGAGCCTGCAGGGAAATCAGGCGCGCACGGACATCCAGATTCAGTTGAGCCTCAGCGCGGACGCCGACGTGGAAGACGTGACGCGCCAGTTGACCTCCCTGTTGCGCAACGCCCACGACCTGGGCCCCGAAGACGACGACGATTTCGTCATCAACACCGCGGAACAATTGATGGAAACCTTCGACACCATCATCAACATGGTGACCCTGGTGATCGGCGGCATCGTCTCGATCTCGTTGCTCGTGGGCGGCATCGGCATCATGAACATCATGCTCGTGTCGGTGACCGAACGCACCCGCGAGATCGGCATCTGCAAGGCGATCGGCGCCAAACGCCACCACATCCTCGCCCAGTTCCTGATCGAAGCCATGTTGCTGTCCCTGCTCGGCGGCCTCGTCGGCCTCGCTCTCGGCTATGGTCTCGGCACCGCCATCTCAAGCAGCATCGATTCCTTTCCTCCCGCCAGCATCCCCTTGTGGGCGGCCGCCCTCGCGCTTGGATTCTCCGGCTTCGTCGGCGTGCTGTTCGGCATTCTGCCGGCGGCCAAGGCGGCGAATCTCGATCCCATCGACGCGTTGCGTTACGAATAGGCGCGAACGATGACAGCCGATAGCGGGTTGACGTTGCGCGGAAGCGTGGAGGAATTCCTTTTCAGGGAAGCGGCGCTGCTGGACGATTGGAAACTGGAGGAGTGGGTCGGTCTGTTCACGGAGGACGCCCGGTACGTGGTTCCCTCCACGGATTTGCCGGAAGGGGATCCAGGGCGCGATCTGATGTTCATCGACGACGACATCGTCCGTCTGCGCGCCCGCGCGGCGCGGTTGAACAGCCGCTTTTGCCACCGCGAGAATCCGCCGTCGCGGACCCGCCGGTTCGTTTCGAATGTGCGGGTTGAAGAAACCGGGGATGGACAGCTTTCGGTTGCGGCAAACTTGCTGGTCTATCGATTCCGCGCCGGCGACGGGGCGCCTTACGTCGGGGTCGTCGAGTACGTACTGAGAAGGGAAGACGGAGACTTCAAAATAGCGCACCGCCGCGTGTTGCTGGACATGGAAGACCTCTCGTGGCACGGAGCGGTGAGCATCGTCATATGAATTTCCCGTCCCTGTTGTTCGCTACACGCATCGTGTAACATTGCCGACGCGGAGCGGAGCCGCGCAAACAATGCGGATCAATAACCGCGAAAAGATCGTTGGATGCCTTCCAGGAAGATGAAACACATGTATTTTGCGGGCCTCTTCGCCGAGTCCGGACCGCGCCGATGGGATTGGGAAACCGGGTGCCCATCCTAGCGAAAATCCGCGCCTTGCTCGCGTTGCTTGCCGCGGGACTACTCCTCGGATTCCCGGTCGTGGCCGCGGCGGACCCGATCACGCTTCGACTGCACACCTCCAATCCACCAAATTCCATCGCCGTCACCCGGTTTTTGCGGCCCTGGGCCGTGGAGGTCGAGGAGAAATCCGGGGGCCGGGTGCGGATTGAAGTGTTTCCGGCCATGCAACTCGGCGGCCGGCCGGCGGATCTTTACGGACAGGCCCGCGACGGCGTGGTCGATATCGTCTGGACCTTGCCCGGCTACACTCCGGGGCGGTTCCCATTGACCGAGGTGTTCGAGTTGCCCTTCGTCTGCGGGGAAGCGGAGGCGACCAGCCAGGCTTTGACCGAATTCCACCGCGAGTGGTTGCGGGACGAGTACAGCGACACCAGGCCCCTGGTGTTTCACGCTACCGCGCCCGGCCATATCCACACCGCCGACCGGCGCATTCGCGCGCTCGAAGACATGGCCGGCGCCAAGATTCGCGCCGCCACGCGGGTCAAGGCGGAGATGCTCGAAACCCTTGGCGCCGTTCCGGTCGGGATGCCGGTCGCGGATGTCTATGAGGCGATTTCGCGCGGTGTGGTCGAAGGCGCCTGGGTTCCATGGACCATCATGCGGCCCGCCCGCCTCCACGAGGTGACAAACTTCCACACCGAGATTTCCCTTTCCTGCACCCTGTTCGTAATGACGATGAACAAGGCCCGCTACGAAGGGCTCCCCGCGGCAATCAGGGCCGTCATCGACGAGACCACGGGAACGGCGCTGGCCGGACGACTCGGCCGGCTGTGGCAGGAAGACGAGAAGCCCGGCCGGGATATGGCGCTGGAACAGGGCGACACGATTCTTCCGCTTTCCGGCGCGGAACGCGAGCGCTGGCGGGCGGCCACCTCGGGAGTGACCGAAAGTTGGATTGAAATGGTCGACGCCGGCGGACGCGACGGCGAGGCCATGCTGGCCGACGCTTTGCGTCTGGTCGCCGAATACAGCGATGAGCCGCGACACTGAGTCGATGCCGGACGAGAGGGCGGGTTGCGCCATCGCCGCCATGCTGGACCGGGCGAGCCGCGCGGCCGCGCTATTCGGCGGTGTTCTCCTGGCCGGAGTCATGTCGATGACCGTGATCAGCGTTGCCGGCCGCTACCTGTTCAACGCTCCGGTCCCCGGGGACTACGAGATTACCGAACTCGCCTGCGCGGTGGCGGTGTTCGCGTTCCTGCCCTGGTGCCATGCCAGCAACGGCAACATCGTCGTCGAGTTCTTCACCCGGGCGATGAGCGCGCGGCGCAAGGCATTGCTGGACGCGATGCACAATGTCCTCTTCACCCTGGTCGCGCTGCTGATCTCGTGGCGCCTGTTCGTCGGCGGCATGCAAAAGTACATTGACGGTGAAACGACGCTCTTTCTCGGCGTTCCGCTTTATTGGGCATACTTCGCCGCGCTGCCCGGAGCGGTATTGCTGTCCATGGTCTGCGCCGCGACGGTGTACCGCCGCCTGCAATCTTCCAGGCAATGACAAACGTCGCGTTCGGGGGGCTCCTGTTCGGCGTTTGCCTGGTGCTGATCGCGCTGAGAATGCCGGTCGCGGTGGCGATGTTCCTGGTCGGCGGCTTCGGCTTCGCCTCGATCGCCGGCTGGCCGGCGTTCCTGAATTTGCTGAACACCGCACCGTTCGGCACGGTTTCCAGCTACTCGCTGTCGGTGCTGCCGCTGTTCCTGCTCATGGGTCAAGTGGCGACCCGGTCGGGATTGAGCCGCGCGGCGTTCGATTCGGCTCGGGCCTGGGTCGGGCATCATCGCGGCGGGCTGGCAATCTCCACGATTTTCGGCTGCGCGGCATTCAGTTCCATTTGCGGCTCCTCGATCGCGACCGGCGCGACCATGGCCTCGGTGGCTTTGCCCGAAATGAAGCGCTCCGGCTACTCCGGCGCCTTGGCCACCGGTACGCTCGCGGCCGGCGGAACGCTGGGCATCCTGATTCCGCCTTCGATGATCCTGGTGATCTTCGGCGTCATCGCGGAGCTGTCGATCGGCAAGTTGTTCCTGGCCGCGCTGATTCCGGGCATCCTCGCAACGCTCGGCCATTCGCTCGCGATCGCCGTGTACGTCCGGCTGCATCCCGGTTCGGGGCCGGCCCTGCCGCCCGCGCCGCTGGCGGAACGCGTGCGCAGCCTTGCCGGAGTGTGGCCGGTCGCGGTCATCTTGCCGACCGTCATCGGCGGAATCTATTTCGGCGTATTCACCCCGACCGAGGCCGCCGCGATCGGGGCCGCGGCCACCATCCTCGTGGCGGCCGTATCGGGCCGGCTGACCCGGGCGGCCTTCGTCGCGAGCCTGATCGACACCGCCCAGGTCACCGCGATGATTTTCCTGATTCTGATCAGCGCCGAAATTTTCAACGGTTTTCTCGCGCTGTCCCAAGTCACGACGGCATTGGCCGACGCACTGGCGAATTCGGGACTGGCGCCAATGTTGATCCTCATCGGCATCCTGCTGATTTATCTGATCCTGGGCTGCGTAATGGACAGCATGGCCATGATTCTGCTGACGATACCGGTTTTTCTCCCGCTGGTGACCGGACTCGATTTCGGCTACGGCGCGGAGGACGTCGCCATCTGGTTCGGAATCCTGGTGCTGATGGTGGTCGAAATCGGTCTGATTACGCCCCCGATCGGCCTGAACGTCTACGTCATCAACTCCCTGGCCGAGGGAGTCCCGCTTGGCGAGTCGTTCAAAGGCATCGTCCCGTTCCTGTTGAGCGGTCTGGTTCTGCTTGCGATCATTCTGCTGGTGCCCGCAACCTGCCTTTGGCTGGCGAACCTGATGTAGCTTTCCTGTTGCAGCGTTTTTTGCGCCATGTCCGTAAACCGCCTCAATCCCGAAGAAAAAATCCCGCCGCCGCTTGCGCTGGGCCTCGCCCTGCAAATCGCCGGCCTCACCTTGCCGGGTATCGTGTTGATTCCGACAATCGTTTTCCGCGCCGCCGGCGAATCCGAAGCGGTTCTGCTATGGGCCGTATTTGCCTCGCTCGTGGTCTGTGGCGCAACCACGACACTGCAAGCGCTCCGCTTCGGCAGACTGGGCGCGGGCCACATCCTCTTGACCGGAACTTCCGGAGCCGCCATCGCCGTCAGCATCGCGGCGCTCGATGCGGGCGGGCCACCGATGCTCGCCACCCTGGTCGCCGCCCTGGCGCTCTTCCAGTTGGCTTTCTCCGCGCGGCTTTCCCTGTTCCGCCGCATTTTGACGCCGACGGTAACGGGAACGGTAATCATGTTGACGCCAGTCACGGTCATGCCGCACGTCTTCGAACTATTGCGCGACGTGCCCGCGGAGGCGCCTCCGGTGGGCGCCCCCCTGAGCGCGTTGACGACCTTGCTCGTCATTTCCTGCATCGTGCTGAAGGCGGGGGGGACATTGCGCCTATGGGCGCCGGTCATCGGCATCTGCGCCGGCGCGGCGGTTTCGGGCGTCTTCGGCCTCTACGACTTCGACCTCATCTCCCGCGCTTCCTGGATCGGTATTCCGGCGGCCGCGTGGCCGGGTTTCGATCTCGACTTCGGCCCCGAATTCTGGGGCCTGCTGCCGGCTTACCTGTTTATCGCCCTGATTTGCACGATCCAGACCATCAGCGGATCCGTGGCGGTCCAGCGCGTATCCAGCGCCGCGCCGCGGGCCGTTGACTTTCGCCGCGTGCAAGGCGCGGCCGCCGCGGACGGCATCGGCAACCTGTTGTCCGGCATGGCGGGTTCGATGCCGGTCGGTTTCCGCCCTCACGGCGCGTCGATGGTCGAAATCACCGGAATCAGTTCGCGTTATGTGGGAGTAACGCTCGGAGCGGTGCTGATCGTCCTTTCCTGCCTGCCGAAGGCGCTCGCCGTGATCCTGGCCATTCCGGGCCCGGTCGCCGCGGCGTTCATCGCCATCACGATGGCGACAATCTTCATTGTCGGCATGAAGATAATCGTTCAGGACGGAATCGACTATCGGAAAGGCCTGATCGCGGGAGTCTCGTTTTGGTTGGGAACCGGTTTTCAGAATGGCGTGGTTTATCCGGAACTGCTGTCAGGATTCGCGGGCGGCCTATTGCAAAACGGGATGATGGCGGGAGGTATCGCGGCGCTCGTCCTGACCGCGTTCGCGGAGTTGACGAAACCCCGGCCCCGCCGGGTCGAAGTCGAGTTCGATATTTCGTCTTTCCGCGAAATCCAGGACTTCATCGGCGCATTCGCGCGCCGCGGCGGCTGGGACGAGGCCATGGCGGAACGCCTGCACGCCGCCGGCGAGGAGACTTTGCTGACGCTGCTTGATCGGGACGCGGGCGACGATGAGCAGGGGGAACGCCGGCTGCTGCTCGTTGCGCGCAAGGAGGACAAAAGCGCGATCCTCGAATTTGTCGCATCGAAAGGCGACGAAAACCTGCAGGATCGGATCGCCTTTCTCGACGAGGCGGACGCCGTGAACGCCAACGAACGGGAAGTGTCGCTACGGCTCTTGCGCCACCTCGCGTCCTCGGTGCGCCACCAGCAATATCACGGCATGGACATCGTGACCGTCCGGGTGGAACCCCCCGGCGCCGCGTCCCCCGGGCGCCCGTGAGCGCCAATTTTCATTATGTGTAGTATCGTGGCAATCAGTCGGGTTGCCCTCTGCCGACAGTGCCTTGTACAGCCCTTCTCGGTTCATGCCCGCCTTTTGCGCCAGTACGGCGGTATTTCCGGCGCGCGCCACATCGTTCTGCGCGGCCCGTATCAGGCTGCCGTCGCCGGGATCCTCGTCCGCGCACGCCTCCAGATACGGACGTGCGTCCTCACGGGTTCGCAGGTGATCGGCAGCGTCCCATCGGCTGAAGGTCTCGATCATTACTTTCCTTGTTCATGTGGCGCAAAGCGCTTTGGTTCAGGCCTTTTCGGCAGCGTTCATTGCGTGTTTTTTCGGTATACCTTGTCGCGGCTGCCTATTCTGACCACCAGCACGTTCATTTGGTTGGACTCGATATTGCAGATCAACCGATAGTTCCCCACCCGGTATCGCCAATACTGCCCCATTGGCCCGCTTAGCGGCTTGCCGAGCGTTTTTGGATCGTCGCGCACCGCCACGCGCTCGCTCATGTAACTCATTATGCGGCGGGCGGTTTCTTTGTTCAGTTTTTTAGCTGGCCTCTTGCCGATTCGGTGTACCTAATCGTCCAAGCCAAGATATTTGCTCACTTCGTCGGATGAGAAAGTTTCTTCTTCTCCACGCCGAACGCGATCCGCGGCCTGGACGCCGAGGTAATAGTCCTCAATATCTTCAAGACCCCGTTCGACGATTTCTTTGAGATAATAGGCTTTGCTCCGTCCCGTTTGGGACACGAGCGAATCAAGCCGCCGGTCGGCATCGTTGCTGAGTTCGATGTTGGTAGCCACAGTCTGGAAAGGCTTCTCTTTTAGATGGACCGGATTTTACCCTTGTCTGAGCCTTGTGGCCAAAAAACGCCATCACTTAACGGATTAACTGCAACCAGGGAGTAAAACATGCTTACAGCTTCCAGGGCGAAACGCTCCGCCCTTTTTACGGCTTTCCTCGCCATCGGCCTTTCCGCTCAGACGGCGGCCCAGGATACGACCTCCGCCATACGCGGCCTCGTGTCCGGCGCCGGCGGCTTGCCTGTCGCCGACGCCTCCGTGAAGGTGGTCGACCTGCGTACCGGGGCCACCCGCACGCTCGAATCAAATTCCGCCGGCGCCTTCTATGCGTCCAATCTTCCCGTCGGCGGCCCGTATCGCGTCACCGTGGACGACAACCGCGGCGTCACCATCGAAACGATTTCCCTCGGCGAGGTTTACAACCTCTCGATCGATCTCGGGGGAGCCGGCCCGGCCGAGGAGATTCTCGTCATCGGCCGGAGCGACGCGCTCGTCGACGTGGCGCCGGGCCCGTCGGCGACTTTCGGCGGATTCGAACTCGAAACTTCCGTCGCTTACGACCGCGACATCAAGGATGTCTACAGCCTCGACCCGCGTATGAACCTCGACGGCGGCACGGCGGTGAATTGCATCGGCAAGCACCCGCGCTACAACAGCATCAGCCTCGACGGCGTCGCCCAGAACGACCGCTTCGGACTCAATTCGAACGGTTACGCCACCGCCACGGGCATGCCCTTCCCTTATGAGTCCATTGCCCAGGTGGCGGCCGAACTCGCGCCCTTCGACGTCAATTACGGCGGCTTCACCGCCTGCAACATCAATGCCGTCACCAAATCCGGCACAAATGAATGGACCGGAACCGGTTTCTACGAACTGACCGGCGACAGATGGCGCGGCGACTCGCTGACCGAAGACGGCAGAACGAGCACATTTTCCACTGTCGATTACGAAGAGGAGAAATACGGCTTCAGCGTCGGCGGGCCGATCGTCGAAGACCGACTGTTCTTCTTTGCCGCTTACGAGGAAACCGAGGAGCCCCGATTTCTTGCCATGGGTTACGCGGGCTCGGGCAATGGAGTCGAGCGCCCCTGGTTGAGCGAAGCCGACTATGACCGCATCCGCCGGACCGCAATTGATCTCTATGATTACGACCCCGGCGGCCAGCCGGTCGACGGCGCCCAGATCGAGCGGAAATACATGATCCGGCTCGACTGGAACTTGGGAGACGCCCACAGCCTGGCCGGCATCTACAATTTTTACGACGGCATCCAGGACCGGGCTTCGGACGGCGACAACAACGAGTTCGAATTCTCCAACCACTTCTACCAGAAGGGCGCCGAACTCGAAACGGCCATCGTCAAGCTGTTTTCGCAGTGGACCGACGCTTTCTCAACCGAGATCTTCGTCAATACCAACACCATGATCGACACCCAGGTCACGACCGGCCCGGGCGATTTCGCCGACTTCCAGGTCAACATAGCGAGAAATACCGTCTATCTCGGCGCCGACGATTCACGCCAGGCGAACGGCCTCAATTGGGAATCTTCGTTCTGGAAGTTCGGCGGCGAGTATCTCGCGGGCAATCATCTGCTGACGTTCGGCTTTGAGCGCGACGACCTCTCGGTCTTCAACCTGTTCGTGCAACATTCCCGCGGCGGCGAATACGACTTCTTCGACGATTCCGCCGGCAACCCGGCGCATTGCGACGCCCTGACCGCCCAGGGCCGCCTCATTGATCCGGCCTGCGCCCCGTCCGGCATCGACCGTTTCGAACTCGGCCGGCCCAGCCGCGTCTACTATGGCAGCGGCGGCGGCACCAACAACGCGCGGGACGCGGCGGCCAATTTCGGCAACGTGTTGAATACGCTGTATTTCCAGGACGAATGGTATCTGTCCGACTACGCCCTGACCTTGATCGCAGGGCTGCGTTACGAATGGTTCACCAGCGACGACCGGCCGCGTTTCAACCGGACTTTCGCCAGCGCCAACAACGGTCTGCGCAACGACGGCAACGTCGATGGGCTGGACCTGCTGATGCCGCGCCTCGGCTTCACCTGGGAAGCGCTCGACGAGCTGACCGTGCGCGGCGGGCTGGGCCTGTATTCCGGCGGCAACCCCAACGTGTGGCTGGCCAACGCCTGGAGCAATGACGGCATCACCAACGTGCAACTGCAATGGCGCAATTTCAGCGGCGCCGGGTCGATCTTCGGCGATGTGCCGCTGGCGGGCGGCGGCCGGCCCGGCTACGACGTTCCCGCGGCTCTCGTCGACCAGGTTGCCGCCACCACCGAAGCCAACGCCAACGACAGCCGCCTCGCGCTGATCGATCCGGCTTACGAGCAGCCCGCGGAATGGAAACTGGCCCTCGGCGGAACGTATTACTTCGCCAACGGCGTAAATATCGACGCGGACTACATTTTCTCGCGGCAACAGAACCCCGCCTACTATCTCGACGTGTCCCAGCAACAGGTCGGCGTCACCGCGGCAGGCCAGCCGATCTACGACTTCGTCACGGGCTCGGAAAACTTCATGCTGACCAACTCGGCGCGGAAGCCGGAAGCGCACAGCCTGTCGCTGGTAGCGCGCCAACGCCATGACTGGGGACTGGACTGGACCCTGGGCTATGCCTGGACCGACGCCGAAGACGTCAGCCCGATGACTTCCTCCGTGGCGGCTTCCAATTTCGACAATCTGGCCCTGGTCGATCTGGTCGAGCCGATGCCGGGCACTTCGAACTACGTGTCGCCGCATCGCTTCACGGCAAGGCTGAGCTACGGCCGCGACTTCATCGCCGGTCACGAGACCCGGGTCACGGCGCTGTTCTACGGCAAGGAAGGGCACCCGCAAAGCCACGTCATGAGTTCGGCCGATCTTGAAGGCGACGGTTTCTACGGTCGCCATCTGCTTTATGTGCCGGGAGCGAACGACCCGAACGTCGTGGTCGGCCCGGACTTCGACCTTGCCGCCTTTTCCGCATTTGTGGAACGCGAGGGATATGGCGCCGGCTTCGTCGGCCGCAACGCCAATCACGCCGACTGGTCCTCGCGTCTCGACTTGCGCATCGATCAGCAACTGCCGCTGCTGTTCGGCGCCCGGGCCCGCGGCTGGATCAAGATTTACAACCTGCTGAACATGATCGACGACGAACTCGGCCTGCAATACGACGGCCAGTTCTTCTCCCAGCAGGTGGTTACTTCCTCGCTCAACGACCGCGGCCAATACGTGTTCGAACGCTTCCGGGACCGCAACATCACCGACCTGCTCGAACAGCGCAGCCTGTGGGAATTGCGCCTCGGAATCCAGTTCGAGTTCTGATCTCTCGTTCGGGCCCCCGGCTGTTGCAATCGCGCAGCAAAAAGTCTAGCCTCAACGGATCGTCCGCGCCCGCAGCCGATGGCGGGCGCGGACTCCTTTTGCATGAGAAACGGAGCTAACCCAGTGAATGCGAAACTGACGCGCAGACGTTTTATCAAGGGGGTGATCTTCTCCGGCGCGGCCGCGACGACCGGCGCCGCGGGAGTCTACCTCGCCCAGGCGCAGTCCGGGCTGTCCGCCGCGGAGCGTCTGATCACCCTGAACGTCAACGGCCGCGACCGGCCGGTCGACGTTCTGCCCCAGGAGACCCTGGCGCACACCTTGCGTTACCGGCTCGATCTGACCGGCACCAAGATCGGCTGCAATCGAGGCGAATGCGGCGCCTGCACCGTGCTCATCGACGGTGTGCCGAATTACTCGTGCTCGGTGCTGACGCATAACGTCAAGAACCGCGCGGTGACTTCGATCGAGGGCCTCAAGGCCGCCGACGGCACGCTGCATCCGGTGCAACAGGCCTTCATCGAGGAAAACGCGCCGCAATGCGGTTTTTGCACGCCGGGGCAGATCATGTCCGCGGCGGCGCTGCTGAATGACAACCCGGCGCCGGACCGCCAGCAGGTGCGAATGGCCCTGTCGGGCAACCTGTGCCGTTGCGGCGCTTACGAACATTACATAAACGGCGTCTTGCGCGCCTCGGGGCAACTGGCATGACTACGCATATAGGATTCGATTTCGTTCCGCCGGACGTTCCCGGCAAGGTCACAGGCGAGATCAAGTACGCTGAAGACTATCGCCGCGAAGGCATGGTCTTCGCCCGGCTGCTGACCAGTCCCCTGCCCGCGGGCAGAGTGGTCGGCATCGACGCCACCGAAGCGCTGCGCATGGACGGAGTGGTCGGCATCTTCACCGCCGCCGACCTGCCGCCGGTGGCGCCTCCGGCCAATCCGGCGCTCGCCGCCGACTACATCACTTACGTCGGCCAGCCGATCCTGGCCGTAGCGGCGACTACCGAAGAGATCGCGGAAACCGCGATCGAGCGGATCCGGGTGGAATACGAACGCCGCCCCTTCGTGGTTGACCCGCTGGAAAGTCTTGCTCCGGGCGGCGCCACCGCCTACCCGGAAGGCAATGCCCTGGTTCCCGTGCAGGAAGAGGGGCCGGACGGCACAACGATCAACACCGCCCGGGTCATGGACGTCAAGTGGCCCCAGGAGGCCATCGACGCAATGCGCGCCGGGCGCGAACCCGTCGGCGCGGAGTTCACGAGGGAATGGGAGTTCGGCGATCTGGAAGCGGGCTTCTCCGAGGCGGTCGCCATCGTCGAGGAGCCCTTCGTCACCATCGGCTACCCGCACCACTCGCTGGAATCCCGGACCTGCATGGCTTACTGGGAAAACGGCAGGTGCTACTTCCACGGTTCCTCCCAGAGCCAAAGCGCCAACAACGCCGGACTGGCGCGCATGCTCAACATCGATCTCGCCGATCTGGTCTTCATCAACGAGGCTACCGGCGGCGGCTTCGGCTCCAAAATTGGTCCCTATCCCTACATGGCGATCACCGGCCAGTTCTCGCGTCAGTTGAACCGGCCGGTGCAATTGCGCATCACCCGGGAACAGGAGTTCTACATCGGCTCGGCCCGTTCCGGCATGCAAGGCTGGATCAAGGTTGGCGTCAAGGAGGACGGCAAGGTGTCCGCGGTGGATCTCGTCATCGTCAACGACGGCGGCATGACCGGCGGTGGCAGCGGCAATTCGTCGGCGCAGCACGTCACCGTTGCTTACCAGCCCGAGGCGATGCGATTCCGCCACATCTCGGTCTACACCAACACCACGCCGCGGGGCGCCCAGCGCGGTCCCGGCCAGAACGAAATGTCGGCCATTCTCGGTCCGGTCACCGACAAGGCGGCGGCTGCCGCCGGCATCGACCGGGTGGAGTTCCGCAAGATCAACGCCCTGAACAGCGACGGCTTCCAAGGCGGCAGCCAGGGTCCGGTGACCAGCGCCTTCGTGCGCGAAGCCATCGATCAGGGCGAGCGCATGTTCAACTGGCGCGAACGATCCGAGCAGCCCAAACGCAACGGCAGCAAGGCGCGCGGCCTCGGAGTCGGCATCGGCTATCACGGCGCCGGCGGCCGCGGCTACGACGGCCTCCTGCGAATGGACACCGACGGCATGCTGCACATCCATTGCGGCGTGGGCAATCTCGGCACCTATTCCTATGCCGCGACCTGCCGCGCCGCGGCCGAAGTGATGCGGATCCCCTGGGAGCGCTGCCAGATTCATCGCGGCCGCAGCGACCGGCATCTGCCGCACAGTTCCGGCCAGGGCGGCTCCAACACGGTGTTCACCCATAGCCGGGCGAACTGGGTTGCCGGCCAGGACATGATCGCCAAGATGAAGGAAATCGCCGCCATGGACCTCGGCGGCAGCGCGGACGATTACGAGATCGGCGGCGAGCGCGTGTTCGCAAGCGCCGACCCCGATACCGGCCTCAGCTACGCGCAATGCGCCCAGCGCGCGATGGAACTCGGCGGCGCCTTCAGCGGAGAGGAATATCCCGACGACATCAATCCGCTGACCCAACTCGCGGTGCGGGGACTTGCCGGAAGCGGCCTGATCGGCGTCGCCAGGGACAACATCCCGGGCGTTGGACAGCCGCCGGGAGTCGTCGTCGGCTTCATCGAGATCGAACTCGATACCGACACCGGCAAGTACGATATTCTCGACTACGCCGCGGTCGCCGATTGCGGCACGGTAGTGCATCCGAAGAACTTCGACAACGCCATGCGCGGCGGCGCGGTATGGGGCGTCGGCCTGGCCGCTCTCGAGCGCCATGTCTACGATCCGCAGAACGGGCTGCCCGCCAACGTGGGCCTGTATCAGAGCAAGCCGCCGACCATTCTCGACGTGCCGGTGGACACCGGGGCGGCCGCGGTCAACATTCCGGACCCGCAGAACCCGGCGGGCGGCCGCGGTATCGGTGAGCCGACCCAGGGCGCCGCCTGCGCCGCCTTGGCTTCCGCCATCACCGATGCCCTCGACGGACATCTGTTCAATTCCGCGCCGATCACGACGGACATGATCGTCAATCATCTGGCGGGGAATTCCTACAGCACCCAATCCCTGAAAACCAACACATTCTGAGGTCTCGCTATGCCATCACATGACGTAATGCCGAACATGGAGTTGTACCAGCCGGAAACGCTGGATGACGCTCTTGCGATTGCCGACCGCCTCGGAGAACGGGGCTGGCTGGTGGGCGGAGGTCAGGATACCTACGGTTGGTTGAAGGATCGCGCCAAATCCACCGATGCGCTCATCGATCTGGGCGCCATCGAGTCCCTGCGCGGCGTGCGCCAGGACGGCGACACGCTGGAAATCGGAGCGATGACCACGCTCACCGAAGTGGCGACGGATCCCGTCATTCGCGAGCGTTTCTCACTGCTCGCCGATGCCGCGGCGATCGTCGCGAGTCCGCAGATCCGCAACATCGGCACGATCGGGGGCAATGTCTCCCAGGACGTGCGCTGCTGGTACTACCGCCGCGGCCTGTCGTGCTATCGGGCCGGAGGCAACTTGTGCTACGCCGACACGCCCCAGGGCATGAACCGCGAACATTCGCTGTTCGAAGGCAGCCGCTGCGTCGCCGCCGGCGCTTCCGACACGGCGCCCGCGCTGGTCGCGCTCAACGCCTCGATGGTGATCCGCAACAGCGGCGGCGAACGCGAAGTTTCGGCGGAAGACTTTTTCGTCGGCCCCGCGCGGGACATCCTCAACACGACGATCATGCGTCCCGGCGATATCCTCACCGCGATCCGGCTGCCGGCCGACTGGCGCGACGCCACTTTCTACTTCGAGAAAGTCGCCGACCGCAACGTGTGGGATTTCTCGCTGGTCAGCATCGCGGCGGCTTTCCGCGTCGAAGGCGGCGGCATAGCCGGGGCCAGCATCGTCTGCGGCGCTGTGCAGACCACGCCGCGCCGCCTGCGCAACGTGGAAAACGCCGTGATCGGAATGAGCAAGGACATGACCACCGCGGAAGCGGTCGCGCCGATGTCGACGGCGGGCGCGCGGGCGCTGGCGCACAACGGGTTCAAGATTCCATTGATGCGGAACCTGGTGAAGCGGGCTATCGCCGCCTGACAGCTAGCGGTCTTCCAAGGCGTGCCAGACTCGGACGACGATGACTTCGTTGCCGATGTGTCGATATCGAACAACATAGCCACGGGCGCCGAAGCGAACCGGCAGTTCCCGGAAGTCCATTTCCGCGCCCCAGGGCCGGCCCTTTTCCGGAAACCGCGTCAGGCCGTCAACCGCTTCGATCAGAATTCCGACGGCGTTTTGGGCGGCTTTCCGGCTGTGCGGTTCGATAAACGCGTGAAGCCGCTTGAGGTCATCCAACGCCTCGGGCAGCCATTTCGCAACCACCGTCAAGGAGATCCCACCCCGACATCGAGCTTGTCCGCCCAAGCTTCCACATCCGCGTGTTCAATCGATTCGCCGGTCAATTCGTGTTTTTTCCAGCGGTCGTTCACCAATTGGCGCTCGGCTTCAAGGGCTTCCTCCACATCCAGAAATCGCTCGACGGCCACTTTCATCAGATAGTGGGGAGTTCTTTCCCTCACTTTGCCCAAGGCTTCGAGGCGTCGCCGGGTCTCTTCGCCAAGGCGCAATCCGACCGTTGCACTCGACATGATTTTCTCCCGAATTTCAATGTTGTTGCGCAAAGTGTAGCAACGTTACACGATCAGTCAACCAATCGCGAAGCGGAAAGTTCATGCACCGCGGCCATCCAGCGCGCGTCATCGTTCAAGTTGGGCAAGAGTTTCAACTCCCCGCCTCCCGCCTCGACGAATTGTCCACGGTACTCGCGTCCGATTTCGTGCAAGGTCTCCAGGCAGTCGGTGACGAAAGAGGGCGTGGCCACCGCGATGCGCTTCTTGCCTTGGGCCAGCAATTTCAGCAGATGCGCGTCGAGATAGGGCTTGATCCATTGGGCCGGACCGAAGCGCGACTGGAACGCCACCGAGCAAGCGTCGGCTTGCCGGCCGAGCGCCGTGGCGATGGCGCGGCTGGTCGCCATGCATTGGGCGCGATAGCAATTGCGATTGGCCGCACCGATTTCGTCGCAGCAAGCGCCGAATTCGCAGCGGCCGCGGCTGTCGGTCTTGCGGACCGCCGCCTCGGGCAGGCCGTGGTAGCTGAAAACCAGATGATCGATGTCCGCCCCAGCCAGATTCGCGCGAATGATTTCGGCCCAAGCGCGAATGAACGCCGGCTCGGCATAAAAGTTATCGATGAAGCGGAGTTTCGGCGCACGCCGCCGGCTGGCGGCCGCGGAGCGCGCGGAATGAATGGCTGATTCCGTTGTTGCCCGCGCGTACTGGGGATACATCGGAAAAACCAGGATTTCATCGCGGCCTTCGCGCTCGAGTTCGGCCATCGTGTCGGCAATGAACGGCTTGCTGTAGGCCATGCCGAGGCGAACCGCGACATCGGCGCCGGCGGCGTCGAACTTCGCCTGCACGCCGCGCCGCACGCGTTCGGAATACACCGCGAGCGGCGAGCCCTCATCCATCCAGATTCCGGCATAGTCGCGGGCGGCGCGTGGCGCGCGCAACGGCTTGACAATCAGATTGCGCAGCAGCCACAGCCCGGCGGGATTGATGTCGAAAACAAACCGGTCGGCGAAAAAATAGCGGTAGAACTCGCGCACCCCTCTGGCCGTAGGCTCCGCCGGTGTTCCCAGATTGATCAGCAAGACGGCCTTGGACATGCCGGCCAGTGTAGTCGAAATCGCCCGTTTCGGGCTACAATCCCTGTCATATAGTGACAAGAAGAGGCCGATTATGCGTAAACTGTTTTTTGCAATACCTCTCGCCCTGGCCCTCGCTTCCTGCGCCACGAGCCCCACCGGCAGAACGCAATTGATGATCGTGTCGCCGGACATGGCGGTCGAGGAATCCCGCCTGGCTTACGTGGAAACCCTCAAGGAACTTGAGGCGTCGGGAGAGTTTCTGAAAGATCCGGCCCTGGCCGACCGTGTCGGCGAGATCACCGGCAGACTGGTCGCCGCGGCGGTTCGCGTCTGGCCGCACACTTCGGGCTGGGACTGGAGCGTGGCCTTGATCGACGACCCGGAGATGGTCAACGCCTGGTGCATGGCCGGCGGCCGCATGGCCGTCTATAGCGGCCTGGTAAGTAAAATCGACCTGAACGACGATGAACTCGCCCATGTGATGGGCCACGAAATCTCCCACGCCATCGCCAACCATTCGGCCGAACAAATGTCGCTGGCGATCTTGCAGGGATTGGCCGTGGCCGCCGTGGGTTATGAAACACAGGATCGGGGCACGACTTTCCTGGCCGACATGCTGGCGACGGTCGCGCTGGGCCTTCCCAACAGCCGCACCGCCGAATACGAAGCGGACGAGCTCGGCATGGAACTTGTCGCCGCCGCGGGATACGATCCCGACGCCGCGGTTTCATTGTGGAAAAAGATGTCCGAGTCGGATCAAAGATTGGGTGGACTGGAATTCCTCAGCACGCACCCGAATCCGGAGAACCGGGTGGTTCGGCTGCAGGCGCTGGCGAACCTGCATCGGGTGAAAATCCCCGACATGCCGCCGAAGCCCCACCCGGTGCGAATATACCCTTGAGGGGAATCAATACCGCATAAATCCTGAATTTTGGGTACTTAGGTAACAGGAACCGTGTTAGACTCGTTCTACTTTGAAAGACCCGAACGAATCAAGCATACAGCATCATTCAATGAGGACTAAGACGTGAAGAAAATCATGTTGACGGCCATTTGCGCCTTGCTCGCCGGTTCGCCCGCATTCGCCGGCGAGCGCGTGGGCGATTTCTCCCTGATCGATCATCAGGGCGTTTATCACCATATGGCCTGGTACGACGATCAGGAAGCCATCGTGCTATTGCCCCAGGCCAATGGCGCAACCGATTCCGCGGCGCTGGCGGCACTGGGGGAACTGCGTTCCGCATATGAAGTGCAAGGCGTGGTGTTCATGCTGCTCAACCCCGGCCTCGACGCCAGCCGCGACGCCGTGCGGGCGGAAGCCGAACAGGCGGGGATCGATCTGCCCATTCTGATGGACGACACGCAACTCGTCGCGGACATGCTCGGCATGACCCGCCTCGACGAGGCCGTCGTTTACGATCCCGCGACCTTTGAAGTGCTGTATCGCGGTGAAGCGGACGCCTCCCTCGCGGCGGTGCTCGATCAAGTTCTCGCCGGCGAAAGCATCGAGTTGACCGTTGCCGCCACCGACGGCGCGACGATTTCCTACGGCGGCCTCGAAGCCCACGACGAACTCTCCTACGAACACGACATCGCTCCGATCATCGCCGAAAACTGCGCCGAATGTCACCGCCAGGGCGGCATCGCGCCATTCGCCATGGACAGCAAACTGGCCGTTCAGGGCTGGTCGCCGATGATCCGCGAAGTCGTGCTGACGCGCCGCATGCCTCCCGGCCAGATCGACAACAAAGTCGGGCACAAGATGCGCAACGAGATGAATCTGGCGGACGATGACATGCGGAAACTCGTTAGCTGGATCGACGCCGGCGCGAACACCGAAAGCGAGACCGACCCGCTGACTCAACTCGAATGGCCCGACACCAAGTGGACGCTGGCCGAAATGCTCGGCGAGCCAGATCTGGTCATCGAAATACCGCCGCAGAGCATCCCGGCAACCGGCGTGGTCGATTACATGAATATTCCGATCGACCTCGGCCTGACCGAAGACCGCTGGGTGCGCGGCTCCGAAGTCGCCCCGGGCGCGCCGGAAGTGCTGCACCACATCATCACCACCATTATTCCGCCCGAAGGCCGCAGGAACGGGTTCGACCTGTTCATCGAAGCCATCAACAGCCTGCCCGAAGAACGCGCGGTGGCGATTCGCACTGAAATTTTCGCCGCCATGGCCGCTGGCGAGGAACCGGATATCGACGCGATCTTCGCGGCGAATCCCGACATCGACGTCGGTTCGCTGCTCGGCGGCGGCGACCCCGATCAAGGTTCGATCGCGGGTTATGCCCCCGGCAACAGCTTCTCGCTGAATCCCGAAGGCGTCGGCGGCTTGCTCAAGGCGGGCTCGACGCTCAACCTGCAGATGCATTACACCACCTCCGGCAGGGAAACCGTCGACGCCACGGAAATCGGCGTGTACTTCTACGACGAAGGCTATGTGCCCAACGAGCGCATGTCGGGCGGCGTCGGCAACGCCTTCACCATCGACATTCCGGCCCAGGCCAAGGACCACGAAATGCAACTCGTGACCTATGTGCCGGAAGAAGCCGAAATCTACTCGCTGATGCCGCACATGCACTTCCGCGGCAAGCGCATGGCGTTCACGGCGCGTTATCCCGACGGTTCCGAAGAATTGCTCCTTTCGGTTCCGGCCTACTCCTTCAACTGGCAATTGGCCCACGAGCTCGAAACGCCGTTGCGGGTACCGGCCGGCACCCGGATCGTCGCCACCGGCGCCTTCGACAACTCCTCCCAGAACGACTTCAACCCGGACCCGAACATCGAAGTCCACTGGGGCGAACAAAGCTGGGAAGAGATGTTCATGGGCTTCTATAGCTGGAAGAACGTCGACCAGGCCGGCTCCGAATAAGACAGCCCCAAACTTGGCAAGACAAGAAAGGCGAGCATTGCTCGCCTTTCTTTTTTCTGGCGTTTCGCGGAAATCGAACTACTCTTTGTTTCGACGTTTTCTTGCCTTTCCAGTCGCCTGTACGGGTTGACCGGTTCGGCTCACATTCCTTATAGTGACTACATTGGTCACTTGGAGAACGATATGCAGCGGGTACAATTGCGCGAAGCCAAGGCCAGACTGTCGGCAATCGTGGAAAATGCAGCGCTCGGAGAATCGGCGGTCATCACTCGCCGCGGACAGCCGCGCGCGGTAATTGTCGGTATCGATGAATGGAACCGACTACGACGTGTTCCATCATTCGGCCGCCTGTTGGCGGCATCCGGGCTCAAGGACGAAGACATCCCGCCCAGAGACCGGAGTCCACTTGGAGATGCAGCACTTTAGGGATCGAAGTGTACTTGCTTGACACGAATATCCTTTCAATTGGAGCGCCCGGCCCCAGGGAAGCACCATCCGCATTGATCGGCTGGATGGAGGCAAGTTCCGACCAACTGTTTGTTTCGACGATCACGGTGGCCGAAATTCGCGGCGGAATCGCCAAGATGGAACGAACCGGCGCCAACGCGAAAGCTCAAAGAATCAGCGAATGGCTTGAACTGGTGCTTCATCTCTACCAGGACAGGGTGCTGCCATTCGACATTGATGCCGCACTAACGGCCGGGGTATTCATGGATATGGCAAGGAGCCGTTCCCCCGGTTTCGCGGACCTGGCCATTGCCTCGATCGCGTCCAGCCGAAGCCTGACGCTGCTTACACGCAATGTGAAGGATTTCGAGCCACTAGCCCTTGACGTGGTCAACCCCTTCGAAAGACTTCCCTCACGACGCTGAGATTCCCGCCGATGATTTTGAACGATAGACGAATCGACCTCCTAATTCATGATTGCAACGATGCGAGCGATGCCGAAATTCTCATTCTCGACCGCTACAAGGACGTACCCTTCGTCAAGGCGGCCTTCAAAGTCATAAGGGTTGCCAGGGAGCACTAGGACACATGAGCGCAACTACGAATCTCCAAGTACTGCTCAGCATTCGGCCTGAGCACGCTGACAACATCATCGAGGGCGTCAAGACCGTCGAGTTTCGGCGACGTTTCCCGGCGGATGCGCGAGTGCGCGGTGCCACCGTGTGGATTTACTCAACCGCGCCAGTAAAGCAGGTAATCGGCGTGGCTACAGTCATGTCCGTGGAGCGGCTGGCACTTCCCAAGCTGTGGACTTCCCACCACGATGCGGGCGCCGTGGACAGGCATGTGTTCGATGATTATTTCGCGGGAGTAACCGAGGGCCATGCGATTCTCCTGAGCGGAATCAGGAAATTGGCTACGACGGTTGCCGCTGACGATCTCAAGGCATTGGACTTTTCAGCGCCCCAGTCCTACCGATTCGTCACCGAGCCGGTGCTAGACATGCTAAGAGAACGCCTTGAAATTCCTGCTTGATACCAATGTAGCGATTTCGCTCGAAGACCCACCGCACGCGGTGGCACGGACAAATGCCAAATTCGCACGAACCTGCCAGGAGTTCGCCGTGAAGCTCGTCGTTGCGGATCCGAATTACCAAGACATATCAAGGGACCATGACACAAAGCGCCGTCAGGTATTCCAGAGCAAGTTGGACAAGTATCCCAGGCTGGGAAAGGTACACCTGCCGGAACAAGGAACGCTTGAGGAGCGCTTCGGAAAAGCGAGCGGGCAAAACGACCTACGCGACATTGAGCTGCTGGCGATTACCGACAGCAAAGCAGCGAATTTCCTTATCAGCGAAGACATTGGGCTGCATCGTCGAGCCCAACGGGCCGGTGTTGGTGACCTCGTACTGGATGTCCGAGGCGCATTGGAGTTGTTGGAACAGTTCTACGTACCCAAGCCGGTCGAGTTGCCAGATGTGGAGTCCGTATCGGCATATTCGCTAAACATCGGGGATCCATTCTTCGATAGCCTGCGCGACGACTATCCCAAGTTCGATCAATGGTTTCAGGACAAATGCGTAAGCACTTCCCGTGAATGTTGGGTTGTACGCATTGATGGACAACTCGCAGGAATCATTGTGCGAAAAGACGAAACCCCTGCGGAGGCGGACTGCAAGAGCTACGGTAACAAGATACTCAAGCTATGCACCTTCAAAGTGTCCTCTGGATTTCTAGGTGAAAAGCTTGGAGAACTACTTCTGAAGCAGGCGCTCTGGTGGTCGCACTTGAACTCATACGACGTGGTGTACCTCACAGCGTACGAGAAGCATGGCGAATTGATTGATCTTTTGGTCAGGTACGGATTCAAACAGACCGAGATGATTGACAGTGAAGAGTGGCTACTAGAACGCTCCATATATCCGGTGCCTGAAAAACTTAGTGTACCCGCAGACGAAATTGCCGTCCGTAACCGCTGTCTATACCCGAGCTTTACACTCAGCGAACACACCAGAACATTCTATGTGCCCATTCGAGCGGAGTATCACGAGCGGCTGTTTCCCGAGAATTCGAGTCGTGAGCAGATAGATCTTTTTCCAAGATTGCTCTCAGATGGTACGACAAATCGTACACCGGGAAACACGATCCGCAAGGTATATTTGTGCCGCGCTCGAACACATCGTCTACGAAAAGGGGATATTCTCGCCTTCTACTTGTCCAAGGACATCCAATTCAAAAACTACCAATCCATCACCACGCTGGGGGTCGTGGATAATGTCGCAGAAGCAACGACGCTGGATGAGGTGGTACGGGCAACCGCCAGAAGATCGGTATTCTCGTTAAATGAGATCAAGGAACTCATAGACGAGAAGCCTACTCCTTTGAGAATCATCGATTTCCTGCTCGTGAGTCATCTCGAAAATCCCATCGGGCTGGAGAAACTTAACGCGTTAGGCTTGCTTCGGGGGCCACCCCAGACCATCATCGAATGCAAGAACTCCGCCCGTGTGAAACTGCACGAGGAATTGCGCAAGGAAATGGCGATATGGGAATAGCGAAAGTCATTGCCGTGTTTGGTTTATCTGGAGTCGGAAAATCAACAACCTTGAAACAAGTAGTGGCCGAGTCGGGAGGGTTGGCGACAGTTGTGAATGCTGGTGCGCTGATACGACGAAAGTCGCTGAAGAACGAATCAGGCGAGACTCTTCGCCTCCTTTCGGCTGAGGATATCCGGCGCAATCAAGAAATCCTTGTCGAGGAACTGGCGCGGGAACGAACAACCATCGGTGCTCGGGTTTTGCTGCTAGATGGCCACTGCGTTATTGACAATGGTGAACAGCTTGTCCCGATACCGGTTGAGATTATCGAACGGTTGGACCTTGCCGCATTGGTATTCGTTCAAGACGAGGCTGGAGAAATCCGAGCGAGGCGCCTGACAGATGAAAAACGAACGCGCCCTGATCTTTCACCCGCGGAACTAGCAGAGCAGCAGACGCAGGCATTGGAGATTTGCGCCAGCTACGCGTCAGAGTTGGGGTTGCCGCTCACTGTCGTAACAGCTAAGCAATGGCAATTAGTAGCGCAGGTGATCGACGAAGTGGCGAATGCCACCGGAAGCGGACGAAGTCCACTGGAGTGAACAAATCTGGGAAGAGATGTTCATGGGCTTCTATAGCTGGAAAAACGTCGACCAAGCCGGCTCGGAGTGTTTGAGAATGAGGTATGCGTATATGACTTAGATTAACTGTCTTTCAGTTTCGAGCACACCTTAGCAGCATAGTGTGTATTGTATTGCTGCCTGTTGTTTCATTGAATACACAGGCGCAAACAGTTTCATTTGACGATTATAAACGGGAGATTATGACGTATATTTTTGAAGCCTGCGCAGATAGATACTTGAGCCGAATTAACGATTGGAGGTCTCAATATCCGGGATTAAGCAGAGAGCAACCAAAAAGCACACTAGCAACAATTATAGCTTCACCGCATAGTGCGCTTTGACAAGGATATAAATTTTCTCAAAGGATGTCTTTCGATCAAAGGAAAACGGTTACATATGATGTTTTGTTGCGCAATTTGACTGCTGATGGAAAGTGCTAAGGGAGTAGATTCATGGAGTAAGGATGAACGAAAAAGCTTACCGGATGGTAGCTTTGTTCGGCACGTCACTTCCAATTGTAAACTTCATTTACCAAGAATTGTTAACCATTCGGTGATTTCAAGATGGTCATTCCGGTCAATAAAACTTTTCAGCATATCCATGACCTTTTCCGCCTCGGAATGTTCCATTCCAATAAGCCAAACTTTGTTGACGGTTCCATAATATCCCACCACAATTATGCTATCAGAATTGCAGCCGTGAGGTGGTCCTGGTTTGCAGGACAGTCCGAGGGCCGATTTAAGGTGTGCCCGGGTTGATTTGCAGCCCTCGATTTCCAGAGTCTATGCTTGATGCGGAGTGCCGTCAATCCGGCCTTGCGCGCAGGGAGCGTAGCGACCGGAGCGCAAGGCCGCGCCGCCGCCGCGACCCTCATGCCGCTTCCGTCAATCTGTCCCGGTAGACCTCCCCCGGCGCCCGTCCGCCCAGCGACGAATGCGGACGCGCGTGGTTGTAGAAGTCGAACCAGTTGCCGATCTCGCGCTCGGCGGCGCAACCGTCGAGCAGTTCGCGCAGATACACCGCCTCGTACTTCAGCGAACGCCACAGCCTTTCGATGAAGATGTTGTCCAGGTAGCGGCCCCGGCCGTCCATGGAGCAAAGCGCCCCGGCGGCCTGGACGCGGCCGGTGAAGTCGATGCTGGTGAACTGCGAACCCTGGTCCGTGTTGAAGATCTCCGGCGCTCCGCTCCGCAGGGCCCCCTCCAGCGCCTCGATGCAAAAGCCGGCGTCCATCGTGTTCGACAGGCGCCACGACAGCACGTGCCGGCTGGCCCAGTCCATCACCGCGACCAGGTAGAAAAAACCGCCGGAAACGGGGATATAGGTGATGTCCGCGCACCACACCTGGTCCGGGCGGTCGATGACCAGATCGCGCAGCAGGTAAGGATACACGCGGTGTTGCGGGTTGGGCGCGCTGGTGCGCGGCTTGCGGTAGATCGCCTCCATGCCCATCAGCCGCATCAGCCTGCGCACCCGGTGCCGGCCGGCGACGATCCCCTCGCGCCGCAGATGACGCGCCATCTGCCGGCTGCCGTAAAACGGACGCGCCAGATGCAACTCGTCGAGCCGGCGCATCAGCGCAAGGTTCTCCGCGCTTTCTCCCGCGGGCGGGCGATACTGCGACGAACGGCTCACGCCGAGCAACTCGCACTGGCGGGACAGCGACAGCCCGCAGCCGCGGTCGATCATGCCGACACGCTCGGAACGGCTCAGCGCCCCAACCCGCGCAGAAAAAAATCCCGCTCCACCGTCAACTCGCCGATCTTCGCGTGCAGGTCCCGGATTGTCGCTTCCCGGTCCGCGTCGCGTTTGGACCCGGCGCTCGAAAACGCCTCGTCCAGACTTTCAACCGCCTGCCGCTTCCAGGCGCTCACCTGATTGGGATGCACCTCGTAACGCGACGCGATCGCCTGCACCGTGTCGCGTTCGCGCAACGCCTCCAGCGCCACGCGCTTCTTGAACTCCGCCGTGAAACGGCGTCTCTTCCTGGCCATGCTCATGCCTCCTCTCGGCATTCGAGCACACCTTAGCGAACTGTCCAAAAAAGTGGGACCACCTCACCGTTAAGTTTGCCGTCCAATTTCAAAGCCGGATGGACTCCCAAAGAGAACTTTTTATAATCTTTAGTCCATTCTTGAAATTTTTCACCTGCTTCGCATTCCACATAATTATCAGTCAGAACTTTCATGTCTGTCATTTTTAGTTTCCTCTTGTTTAGCACGGCCATTCCATGCTTTGAACCCCGAAAGCTATCAAATGGCAACATTAGCTGTCAAGGTGGGCCGCGAAAGTTAATAGATACCTCTTGTGTTTCTTTCGAATTTTTAACAAAATCCAAACATTCAAAAACAAAGAATGGCAGGCGAATATGTCCGATAACGCGAACCTGATCAAGGCCAACAAATACAAGAACGACGAGTTCTATACAAGACTAGGAGATATTATAAAGGAACTTGAGCATTACAAAGACTATTTCAAGGGAAAAGCGATCTACTGCTATTGCAACCACCCCGACAAAAGCAACTTTGTTCGATACTCCCGGGAAAACTTCCGTTCCCTCGGAATCAAGGAATTGATCGCCACTTACTACCAGAGAGTCCCGGAAAGAACCCTTTTCGGCTTCTCCCCCGAAAACGAAAATCCGTGGTGATTGCGATACAACGGAACGACCATCCGATACTGGTTGCAGGGGAACGGGGATTTCAGGAACCCGGAGAATATCGAATTTTTGTGGCAAGCCGATATTGTTTTCACGAATCCCCCCTTTTCCCTGATCCGGGAGTGCTGGAAGGATTGATTAACGGTTCGATCCCCCCTGAGCCAGGGATTCATGGGACAGCCATTCCAATTGGGAACTTTACCAACCGATCTATCCGCACATCGCGATTGTCTGCGTCAATGGGAATCATTCACGAGTATAGGCAAACCCTCCATTGAACAGTCACTGTCGCGGCACAGCCTCTGGTCTTGAGGAGGCCGATATTCCGCTGCGGAATCCGAGGGCGCTCGGTGGCGGCGACGACTAAGCTGCCAAGTATTTTGCCATGGCGACTACGGGCTGAAGAGCCGTCCTTGCGAACCGCTGCCACTGTCCTTGGCGGGCGGAGGGATGAATGGTCTTGATTACCGGAACGTCCCGGCCTGCCACCCGCAAAGTGTAGAGGTACTCTATTGCTAATGATCGTAACCAGTCGCGGGCTACTTCGGACTTCGCCTGATCGTCAATCCAGTCGTCAACGACCGGAGATATGGCGGGTACCGGTTGATTGAGTTCAATCGCATTCCACGCCTTGGCTCCTTGCGTGACGATCAATTGAGGGTCAAGGCATTCGAGTTCAGGCACGACGTATTTCGAACAGTTCCTATAAAGCTTGTCGGGAACCATGTTGCTGCTCTCGCCACTTCGCGAACACTTGGCCGTGTTCGTCATGGCGAAAAGTTCGTAGAAACTTTCTCCGGTTTTGGCTCCGTAGATTGCCTTCAACAGTTCCGTTGTCCCTCGCATGTGTGGATTCATTTCCCTAAGATCTTTGTTGTGGAGAGCCTCTACTCGGTCTCGACGCTGGTCCATGCGTTCACTGGTTGCGCCAGTGTCCAAAGATACCACGACTACTCGCAGGGCTTTTGCTTTACCATAGCCAGAGCCGAGATGGGCTTCCGCGCCTCGGCTCAAATCACAATTGGCCGCAGCCTTACATTCTTTGGTATGCGGGCAGCGAAACTCAACTTCGTCCTCGACAGCGCGAATTCCTTCGTCATCATAGAAATTCCTCAATCGCTCGTAGCTGCCCGATCTGCTGTAGACCATTCGATTCATGTGAATATGTACCCCTTTTCTTGCACCTTACAAACATGCAAGCACCAAACGCTCACCCTCCGGCCACGGGATGGCGTGTCCGAGTTCCCGGGCTCGATTAATCCAGAAATCAATCGCGTCGCTGATATTCTGCAACGTAGATTCCCAATTTTCGCCATGCACCATGCAGCCAAGCAATATGAACCGCTCCGGTTTCGCAATGATCTGGAGTGGCTGCATTCAGGAAATTGCCCGTGATGCCTGACGCCTGATGAAAGCGCCGAACAAGGGTACCGAAAAGGTATATTTGCCGTGTCGGTTCCGGTAAAGCAGTCCTTGCCCGGCAAGCGCCGCCAACATCTGACTGACGTTGCTGGCGCTAAATGGCTTTATCGGCGCGCTCCTGGATTTTTCGACTATCTCCGAAATGCTGAATTCGTCCTCGCAACTTTCAAGGCCAGCGATAATCGAGAGCAGTTCACGTTGACGGTCGGTGACCCTCGACCATCTTCCACTGAAAAAATCGGCATCGAGTTTTTCTTCGATTTCCCGGACAGGAACCTTGCCTGCCCGCCCCTTGTCCGGTCGAATCGTGAATGCGTCATATACTTCCCGGCAAATAAACTGGATGAAATATGGGTAGCCGCCTGACATCCTGACGATCGCTCCGACCGTCTCTCTATTCAAGGTTACTTGGTCGTTGCCTTCGATCGGTTTGAGGATCGCGTCCCGGGTCTCCGGCTCGGACAGGCTTTCCAGAAAAGCGGAACGGAACATGCGCTCGGCATAGGTTCGCGAATCCACCAGTTTCGGGTAAAGCGTCGGGAGTCCGGTTAATGCGAGCATCAAGGGTAATCCCTTGCGCTGCATGGATTGAAACACGTCAAGTAGAAGCGACAGCGGAAACTGATCCTTTTCCGCATGATCGGACATGTTCTGCGCTTCGTCATAGGCAAATATGATTCCACGAATCCTACTGTCGCTGTCGGCCAGTGCGTTCCAG
This sequence comes from Pseudomonadales bacterium, assembly GCA_963664805.2. Taxonomy (GTDB): domain Bacteria; phylum Pseudomonadota; class Gammaproteobacteria; order Pseudomonadales; family Pseudohongiellaceae; genus UBA9145. The sequence goes on from OY761612.1 coordinate 3,437,540, forward strand.
CCAAATTCTATCGCCGCTTTTAACTTGTCGAGCGGAAGTCCCGGAGTCTCGGCGAATACTTGTTTAAGCGCATCAAATCCGAGTCCTTGCTCAACAGTCCTGGACTCGGAAGCAAACCCGGGCGCAATCGACTGTGTTTTGGAAACCACAACCGACGAAGTCTTGATCGCCAGGTCGGCGCAGAGCCTCGTCGCAAGGTTTGCCTCGTTTACACTCGCGGATTCGTTGATGTCGGCGCCCGTCCAAAGCCACCCGCGACGCATCGCAAGATTCTTCAGCGAATCCAGCAAAACCGTCTTGCCCGAGCCGCGAAGCCCCGTAAGAACCAGATTTTCAGTAATGGCGTCTTGTCGCAGCAGCCGCTCGAATATCTGCTTTTCCGCCTCTCGTCCAGCGAGATAGGGAGGCGGGTGTCCGGCGCCCGGCCGAAAGGGATTTGCAGATCTGTTCATCAAATTTAGTTCCAATTAGATAGATCGCTAAATTTAGCTGATAAACTAAATTTAATCAATTCACTAACTGCAACTAAATTACGATGTGGGTTCCCAGAGTTCGATCGGGTTGCCTTCGGGGTCGTGGATGCGGGCGAAGCGGCCGATGCCTTCCATCTCGCTTTCGTGGCTGACCTCGATACCCGCGGACCTCAGTTGCGCGGTCATCGCGTCCAGATCGGCCACGCGAAAGTTCAACATGAAAGTCTTGTCGGCGGCGAAATAATCGGTGTCGTCAGCGAAGGGCGAGAATACAGTAACTCCCGCTTCGGTCGTCCAGGGCATCATTTCCATGTCCGTCGGGGCGATATTGATCCCAAGGTAATCCTGATACCAGCTGGCAAGTCCTGAAGGGTCCTTCGCCCTGAAGAAGAACCCGCCTAATCCCTGTACCTTTTGCATGCCGCAACCTGTCCCTTGAGTCTGGCTGCTATTGCCGTGGCGGGGGTGGTGTCCAGTCGCAGCCTGGGCAGTTGGGGTTTACGCCGTTTTCTTCGAGGACTTCGAAGATGAAGTCGCGCCAGGTTTCGTTGGGTTGCCAGACGGTGTTCATGTCGGCCTTGGCCTGGTCTACGGGCACGTCTTCGTTGATTACGCGATAGAGGAAACTGAACGCCGTGGCGCGGGCGTTGACCTGGCAATGGAGCAAGGTCTTGCGGCCCTCGTTGCGCGCCATGGAGTCGGCGAAAGCGTAATACTCGCTCGGGCGCGGATTCGCGAAGTCCACCGGAATCTGCATGTATTCCATGCCCAGGCCTTTCACCACGAGATCCGCATCGGGCAGGGCGTTGGGATTGTTGGTGAAGGCGATATAGACCACCCGCTCGAAGCCGTTGTCGGCGACCGCCTGGAACTGTTCCCGGGTGGGCTGCCCCGCGCTGGCGAAACTCGCGCTATATTGCCGGAAGTTGGTGATCTCGGTAAGCGCGGAATCGACTTCTTCAAGCGCCATGCCGGAATTCCAAAAAAGTGTGCTAGCGAGCAGTGCAAATAGTTTCTTCATAGTGGTTTCTCACCCTCCCAGCGCCAGGAAGTTAAGGAATTCGCGGCGGTTCCTGGGGCCGTAGGTCAGGAAGCTGGGTTGGGGATCTTCCAGATAGGCAAGCTTTTCCGTCGCCACGCGGTCGTTGGCCGTCAGGCTGCGGATTTCGTCCTCTTCGATGCCGTAAGGCCCAGCCGCGTTCAGGCCGAATATCTTGCGCCGGATTTCATCGGTGATCGCCGGATAACCGTAGCGCTCCTGGTATTCCTCGCTGATCTGGAACGTGCGGAAGGCCTGGATCTGATCCTGGGGCGAGCCGTACCAGATCGAGTCGGTGCCCCAGAGCACGTTATTCTCGCCGCAATAACGCAACAGCTTGCCCATGGCGTGGGCCGCGTTGTCCGGGTCGCGCATCAGATAGCGCCAGGTGCTGCCGAGTTCGGCGTAAACGTTCGAGTTGTGCCCGACCTCGTTGTCGATCAGCGACTGGACCAGGGTGTCGATGCCGTCGCGGCCGGCGCCTTCGACGAACTCCTGTTCGCGCACGCCGGTCACGAAACCCGAGTGATAGATCAGGAAATTCATGTCGGGATACATCTTCGCGACGACGCCGATGTCCGAACACTGGCTGTGCTCGTAGGACCGCGGCCCGAAGGGCAGGCCCTTGTGAATGCAGATGTTGCGCACGCCGAGCCGCCGCGCGCGTTCGATCATCGCCATGCCGACGTCGTCGTGCAGGAAATAACCGTTGCCGCCGGGGCCGTACTGGGTATAGGTCTTGAACGCGGAGATGTTCCAGTTGCCGGCCAGCTCGTCCATCGCTTCGAGGTCGCCGTCCTGGTTCGGATTCACCCGGCCGTGGATCATCAGCCGCTTGCTGCCTTCCAACTCGGAGACGATGCGGCGGGTCTGATCGGCGTCTTCGATCGTGACCGGCTCGTTTTCGCGGGTGGAAGGCACGAAGGACAGCACCATGATGTCGGTGTCGCTGTCGAGGAACACGTCCTTGATGAACTCGCTTTCGCTCAGGCAATCGAGATAGGAGCGGTCGCCGGGTTCGTCGGCGAGTTCGCAGGAGGCTTTCGCGAAACCCGAATACGGCCTCGCGTCCGGTGGCTGACGCCGCAGCCAGTCGCCTTCGGGGTTCACGTAATGTCCCTGCACGTCGAAAATGAACTCGTCGCCGCCGACCTCTGCCAACGCCGAGGCTTCGTCCAGGGCGCTTTCATCGCGCAATTCGAAAAATCCGCCGCGCTTGCCGGCAAAGGCGTTGGCGGTGTTCATGGCCATTAGCGTGCTCGCCGCGCCGCATGCCGAAACGAGGAATTTGCGGCGGGTCTGCCCCTTGTGTCTTGACAACTCGCCCGCCCTTTCCAGCGCCAGGCGATTCGCCTTCTTATTGGTGGGGGAAAGGGGCACCGGCTCGAACTCGCCGTTCGAGGTGGTATCGATCTTGATCGGCAGTCTTACGCCGTCTTTGTCAAATTTGTCCATCGCTGAGCCTCTGTGATCATTCTTTCGAATTGCGCCTTGTTGAATTCGTCCCCCACCAAATCCGCTTTGCGGATTTGACTCCCCCGGAGGGGGAGTATGGGTGGATACCTTCAGTCGGGTGGTTGCAGCACCAGTTTCTCGTAGAGCACGGTTTCGATCTTATCGCGGGAGTAGAACGCGGGGAATACCCTGTCGTTCGCCCACAACTCGAACAGATTATCGTACAGCGGACTGTCGGGATCGCCAACCTGTCCCGGCGTATTCATGCCGAGCGTGTTGTCCCAGTCGCGCGTATCGACGAATATGCGGAATGAGGCGCCGCTCGTCTGGTTGTCGCCGCTGCCGGTATTGCCCAAGGTGTAGCTGTTGCCGCCGCGCGGCAAGGGGCCGACGTTGAGCCTTGCGCGCATTTCCTCGTTCACCGCCGGGGCCAGCGGATGACGAATCAGGGCGTGCTTGTAGTTCTCCTGCCCGTAGACCCAGTCTTCCATGTCCGCGCCGAGCTTGTCCGTGAGCGTGTCCACCGCCTGGGCCAGCGTGTCGAGCAGAAAGGCGTCTCTTCCGGCGATGGGATCGCCCCCGAAATCGCCGTCGGGGGCGAGCAGCATGTCGATCGCCGTCTTCATGCCGATACGCAGCAGGGGTCGGAGTTCGTCTGATTCCGGCGGCTTGAACAATCGGATCGATTCCGGCACCTTGAGCCGATCGATGTTGTCCAGCAGTTGCCGCTCGAAAGCCACGTAGATGCCGGCCTCGACGGAATCCGCGTCGAGCGTGAAGTTCCAGTCGAGCAGCCGGCGGCGCGCCTGTTCCACGCGCTCGTCTCCGGCGCGCAGGGATTGCAGCATCGGTACCAGGCTGCGGGCCGGAATCGACAGGTAGTCGTGCTGCAGCCGGATCATGTCCATCATGTTGAACTTGCGCCCGGAAGCGAGCACTTCCGACCCGCGCGCCCAGCGATAGGGATCGGTCCAGGTGTGGGAGATGGCGTCGAGATAGGGGTAGTCGGGCGGCGTGTAATTGCTGTTGGAAGTCTCGATGTAGCCGCGTTCGGGATTGTATTCGCTGGGCTTCGCCTTGATCGGCAGATAACCGTCCCATTCATAGCGCCCGTCGCCGGGCACGGGCACCAGGCCGCTGAAATTGCGGCGGATCGGCGCGATGCCCACCGCCTGCCAGCCGATATTGCCGTCGCGGTCGGCCCAAACCATGTTCTCGCCGGGGATATTGCTGTAATTGGAAGCTTCGCGAAACTCTTCCCAGTTGCGCGACTGGTTCATGCGCAAGGAGGCGAGATAGGGCGCGCCGCCGAATTCCATCCAGGCCGGGCGCACGGCGTACGCCAGATTGCGTTCGGAATCTTCAAAGGTAACCGGGCCGTGGCGGGTGTATTTCAGTTCGACGATAACCGGATCGCCGCCCTTGACCTCGATGGTCTCCTCTATGACCCGCATCGTTTCCCATTGGCCCTGGAAGCGATATTGATCGGGATTTTCGGGATTGGTTTCGTAGACCAGCAGATCCTCGCCGTCGGTGTTGAACACGGTCAGACCCCAGGCGCCGTATCCGTTGTGGCCGATGGAAATGCCGGGAATCTCCGGCTCGCCGCCGCCGATCACGTTCCAGCCCGGCCCGATCAGATGCGCCCAATAGCGCAGCGAGGGCGCCGACTGCGCGCGATGGGGATCGTTGATCATCATCGGCCAGCCGTCCTGGGTGAGATCGCCGCTGACGACCCAGTTGTTGCTGCCGATGTCGTCGATCGAGCGTTCGTTCAATTCGCGCTCTTCTTCCAGAATCACCCCGGCGAGTCGATTGAACGCGTCGTCGTCGGCCCGGTGCCCGGCAAGCGCGATGTCTTCGGGCTCGAAGCGGATCGAACCCCGATAGGCGTTGTAAAGTCCGAGAATGTCGTTTTCGAGCAAGGAATCGCAATCGATCAGCGGGTCCAGCGACAGATCCGGCTCATGGGGGTGGAAATATTGCAATTCCTTTACCCGCTCTTCCCCGATCAGGCATACCGCGCGGCCGATTCGCAGTTCCGCGCCGATATTGCCGAGCAGGCCCTGGTGACGCGAAATCACCACTTCCCCGGTCCAATGCCGGGGCTGGATTCCGAGCAGATGGAAAGGGAGTGGCAATGCGTCGGGGTCTTCGAGAGCTTCGTCGATATAGGCGTTCACGCCATGCACGAACGAGGTGATGATGTCGACTCCGCGGGGGTGGTAATGGCTCATCTCCGAACCCATGTCGCCGCGGAACTTGAACAGGCGCGCGCCATGATCGCGCGCGACGGCGCGGGGGCCGAGAATTTCCGCCGTCGTGCCGGTAGCCTGGGCGCGCCAGATTTCGAGTTGGAACAGCCGGTCCCGCGCGGCGTTGTAGCCTTGGGCGAAAAACAGGTCGTGTTCGGTTTCGGCGTAAATATGGGAAATGCCCCATTTATCCTTGAGAATCTCCACCGGCCGGTCGAGGCCGTCGACGGTGACCGCTTCCTGGGCGTAGAGTGTGGAAGCGCCCAGCAACAGCGGAATGAACAAGGGAATGACTAATATTTTCATGTTCACTTTCTCCAGATTCAAACGCACGTACAAACAGTGGCTTCGAACCGACGGCGACTCACATTGTGCCGAATTGAAAATTCGTCGTTCCGCGCAGCGCCTCCAGGGCTTCTTTGGCTCGGGCCACCGGCACGAACACATGGTCGTGGTAATGGGCTGCGATCACATTGGCGCTGATGCCGAGTCCGGCAAGTTTGCCCGCCACTGCCGCGGTCAGCCCGACGGCTTCGAGCGAGGAATGCACTCCCAGACTGATGCAACGCATTACCGGACCATAGCGCAAGCCACGGCTTTCGGCCAGGGAACGTTCCAGCACCAGGCTCAGGCCTTCTTCCTCTCTGAAAGTCGCCAGCGCGGGCAAGTCCGCGACCGCGTCTGCCCGCTCATGAGCCACAGAGCAGAAAACGAATTCATCCGGCAACAGCCGCGGTTCCATCGCGGCGAGCAATTGCCGCAAATCCCTCTTGGCTGGATGCGGCCGCAAATTCCCCTCACCAAAACCGCTGCGCGGTTTTGACTCTCCCGAGGGAGAGTATCCGGTTCACCGACGCCACTCGCCGATGGGAAGCACTCCCCCTCCGGCGGAGTCGAATCCGCGCGGCGGATTCGGTGGGCGTTCTTCGCATCCAGTTGATTGCCATCATGAGAATCGCCAGCCCCCATCCATATCTAGGCATCGTCGGGCGGCTGCTGTTGCGTTTCCGCAATTCGCTCTTGGTTGATCTCATTCGCCCGCTGCCAGGCTTCGCGTTGCATGCAGCGGTCCGCGTATTCCCGGAAAGCCGGCCGCTCTTCAAGGGTGCCGAACTGCATGCCCCAACTCAGATGAGAACCGAGATACACATCCACCGCCGTGAATCGATCTCCACATACCCAGGAACCGTTGCCCAATGCCAGTTCGACTGCGCTCAAGGTGTCCTCGAGGCTCCCGTATCCCAGCATCATGCTGCTTTCGGGCTTGGATTCCCATTTCATGGACTTTGCCACGAGCGCCTGCTCCACAGGCCCGGCGGCAAAGAACATCCAGCGATAGAAGTTCGCCAGAGCCGCGGACCCTTCCGGCATCAGGCCGCTATCGGGATACTCGGCCGCCAGGAAAGTACATATTGCCGGGCATTCGGTAATCACTGCGCCGTCATGAACGAGTGCGGGAACCTTGCCCATCGGGTTTATTCGCAGATACTCGGCGGACTTCATGGGTTCGCCGTAGTCCACCCAATGCGTTTCATAAGGCTCGCCCAGTTCTTCCATCATCCAGTGCGCGATCCGGCCGCGTGACATGGCATTGGTGTAAAAATCGATCTTTGCCGTCATTGGGAACTCCTTGCCTCCGTTAGCAATCGTTGATGAATCCATAGCGCCAGCAGCGCCATGGGAATGTACGCCAGGCCGAGGTCCAGCACCAGGAACCAGACCGGCGCGGGAATCATGAAGGCGTTGGCGATGCCTCCAAGCAGAAAAAGACAGCCGACGGGCAACGCCGCCAATCGCGGCTGCCGAACCGCAACCAGGCAGGCGATGAGGCAACCGGCGAGCGTTCCGCCGGCGTGGGCGACGAACGGGAATATGAAATGTTGCGGCCCGAACAGGTCTGCTGCGGCGCTGATGCTGTCGGGATCGGTGACGTCAACGCCGGATGGCGCAGGAATGATCTCGCTGCCGACAATAATCAGTCCCAGGTTGACGATCGAGCCCCCGGCCGCTCCGGCGACTATTCCCAAAACCAGCCTCAGGAACGATTTCATCCGCTGCGGCTCAGAGTGAAACTCGAGAACGGCTGCAAGTCGTCGATGACGTCGAGACCCATTTCCGGCAGCCACGCGAACTGCCTGATCCCGATGCTGTCCGGATTCACATCGACGATGGTAAAACCGTTCTGCTCCAGCGGCTTGACGCGCTCTTCGACTTCGAGGTCGACAGGTACCCGGGGCTCGATTCCCCGCGCTCCGCTCGGCCAGCCGGTTCCCGTGCTGATCGGGCCGGCCAGTATCGTTTGAATGGGATTTTCGAACACCGCGCCGCCGCTGCGATGAATCAGGCCCGAGCCGATCGCGTGCAGGTCGCCGGAAATCATCAGCGCGATGCGTTCGTCCTGTGCGGAGATGGAGGAAAGAATGCGCTGATGCTGGGAAAACCAGCCGCTTTGCCAATAAGGCTTGGGATTTTCGAGGCCCAGCGTGCCGTCGGGCTGGAGAAAATCGGGATACCACTCGCCCCATTTGCCGGCGGTCCAGCCCATGGGCGTCGACGGAATGTGGATCAGGTGGCGGGCGGCCGATTCGTCGGCGGTGCGGCCCGCCATCCAGCGTTCGGCCTGCTGTTCGACGAAAACGCTTGTCGGCCCGGCGACGGAAATGAATCTGCGGCAGTCGTAGAGCAGCAATTCGAGCAGATTTCCCCAGCGATACGAGCCATAGGATTCGCTCAGGCCATCGCTGCGGGAGCCGGCCAGATGAGCGGGCCGATTCGATTCCGGCAGATATTCGGGAAAGTAGAGCGATTGCTGCGCCCGGCCGAGCTGGGCGGTGAAATTGCGCGGCGGAAAGGTGAAGACTTCGTCGGTGCCTTCGTCGTTCTCGAAATAATCGTGGTCGTCCTGGGTCAGGATCAGCGGCACCGAGCGGAAGTCAGTCGCGTACAAGGCGCCGAGTTGCTCGTCGAGGCAGCCGGTCAAGGTGGTTTCGTTGGGCGATCCGAACACGGGCAGATCTTCGTCGAAACTGCCGTACTTGCCCCAGATGAATTCACGGGACCGCCGGGCGGCTTCGCTGTTCCAGCGCCGGGCGATGGTCTGGTCCCAGTACACCTGATCGCCGATGCCGACGGCGAGGTCCGGGCTGAAACTCAAGGCGCGCCGCAACATGCGGCGGCGTGTGCCGACCGGCAGATAGCGCCAGACTCCGTTTTCGGTTATCGCGTCGTCCGGTCCGCCGGCGCAGGTATAGACCAGCATGCGAAAACTCTCGGCGGGCGCATCCGGCGCCGGCGTGGTGCGCAGCGGCCAGGATTCGGCCAGCGCGGCGCCTCCTTCGCGCAACTGCAACTCGTATTCCCGGGCGCTTTCGAGCCCTTCGGCGGTAAACGACCAGAAGCGCCCCAGCGTGTCGCCGGGGCGGCCGGGAATTTCCCGCGAGCCGATGCGCAGCACCGGATTTTGCCTGGCATCGGCAAAGGAGACCTTGAGCAGGATGGTGTCGTGACTGGCGAGCGGAACAAGATGGCTGATGTCGCCGCCGCCCCAGTTCCCGGCCGCCGCGGGGCGTCCGCTCATCAGCGCCGAGGCCGATACGGCGCCACTGTATTGAAGAAACTTCCTGCGGTCCATTTCTTGCCTCAGATGATCGCCGGGCCAATGCAGGCATTCGGGGCAATCCTAACACAACGAAGGGTGAGGTCCGGTCGGCGCGGCCGACAAGAAGCAAAGCTTCTTGAGGACCGAACGGCTCGCCATGGATGGCGAGACCGGGGGTTGGCGAAACCCCAAATGCCGCGCCAGGGATGGCATGCACAAATTAGATCGAAGCCACGAAACCCCCTATCCGGCGCGACTGTAGAGATAGCTGTAACCGTTGATTGCCGGCGCGCCGCCGAGGTGCGCGTAGAGGATCCTGGCGCCGGCCGGGAAGTAATCCTTGCCGACCAGATCGATCAATCCCTGCATGGATTTTCCCTCGTATACGGGATCGGTGATCATGCCTTCGGTGCGGGCCGCGAGCCGCATGGCGGCGCTCGTTTCCTCGCTGGGCACGCCATAGGCCGGATAGGCGTAGTCGGGATTGATATGGATGTCCTCATCGAGGATTTCCCGATCGAGTTCGATCAGCGCGGCGGTGTTGCGGGCGATGCGCGTCACTTGCGCGCGCGTCTGGTCGATTGTGGCCGAAGCGTCGATGCCGATCACCCGGCCCGCGCGGCCGTCGACCTTGAAGCCGACAATCATGCCGGCCTGGGTCGAACCGGTTACCACACAGACGATGACGTAATCGAAACTGAAGCCGAGTTCCGCTTCCTGGGCGCGCAACTCTTCGGCGAAACCGACGTAGCCGAGGCCGCCGAACTTGTGTTCCGAAGCGCCCGCCGGAATGCCGTACGGGACGCCGCCGGCGTCGCGCACTTCCCGCATCGCCTCCTGCCAGGAATTGCGGATACCGATGTCGAAGCCGTCGTCGACGATGCGCGAATCGGCGCCCATCAGCCTTGAAAGCAGAATATTGCCCACGCGGTCGTAAACGGCGTCTTCGACAGGGACCCAGCTTTCCTGCACCAGCCGGCAGCGCATGCCGAGCCTGGCCGCGGTGGCCGCCACCAGCCGCGTATGGTTCGACTGCACGCCGCCGATCGAAACCAGGGTGTCGGCACCGCTGGCGATCGCGTCGGGCACGATGTATTCGAGCTTGCGCAACTTGTTGCCGCCGAGGGCCAGGCCGGAATTGCAGTCCTCGCGCTTGGCCCAGATCTCGACTTTGCCGCCGAGAGCTTCCGAGAGCCGCGGCAGGGGCTCGACGGGTGTCGGGCCGAAGGTCAGGGGATAGCGTTCGAAGTTCCCAAGCAGCGACATATGCGTGTTCGCAATAGACTCAGGCGAGTCGGGATCCGTTCGGTACGGGACTGTCGGGTCTGGCCAGCACGACGGCGCCGTCGGGGCGATAGAAACCCGTTACCAAACATTCGGACATGATGGGCCCGATCTGTTTCGGCGGAAAATTGGTGACCGCCACCACCTGCCGTCCCACGAGTTCCCCGCTGGTGTACAGATCGGTGATCTGCGCGCTCGATTTGAGAATGCCGACCTCGGGACCGAAATCGACTTGCAATATGTACGCGGGCTTGCGCGCCGCGGGAAACTCGTCGGCTTGCAATATCGTGCCGATGCGTATCTCCACCTTTTCGAAGTCACTCCAACTGATCGTGTTTCCTTTCGACATCTGTCTTTCCGCCTTCATCTCCGCGGTACAATTTTGCGCACCCGGCCATCGCCCTTGGTCAGGGCGTACAATTCTCCTTCCGAGTCGACCCCCAGCCGCAAATCGGCCCGAAGGCCGCTGCGGTAGGTATTCGGGTGTCCCAGCGTCTCGGCGATATTGCGCTCCTCACCATCGATGAAGACACGCAATTCCCGAATCGGCGCGGGATCGCCGGGGGTCAGACCCTCGCTTTCGACATGGAAGATCCGACCGTTGACCAGATCCGCGAACACGTACTTGCCGCGCAGTTCGGGTATGGACTCGCCACGATAAACATATCCGCTGCCGATGGCCCCGCCTTCATCGTGGTCGTACTGCGCCACCGGATATTCGAAGGCCCTCTCGTCTTCGGATCTCGGATAAACCGGATTGGGCCGAACGCCGCCGATCCCGAAAGCGGTGGCGAAAGTGCCTTCGCGCAGCCGCCAGCCGTAGTTGGCGCCCGGTACGCCGATATTCACTTCTTCGATCTGGGTCTGCCCGATGTCGTTGACATAGAGCGTCCCGTCGTCCCGGTCAAAGGAGAAATGTTGCGGATGGCGCAGCCCCCAGATCCAGATTTCAGGCGCGAATCCTTCCGTGTCCACGAAAGGATTGTCCCGGGGAATGCCGTAGCGCGCGCCGTTGTCGCCAAGAGGATCGATGCGCATGATCGAAGACAGCGGCTCGCTCGCCGACTGGCCGTATTCGCCCGGGTCGTTGGCCCCGCCGCCGTCTCCGAGGCTGGCGTACAACATGCCGTAATCGTCATCGCCGGGCGACGCCGCGGGATTGAAGGCGAGGTTGCCGATATTGTGATTCTCGGCGAACTGGCCGATGCGGAATACTTCCCGCGAAGCGCCGCTGAACGCATTGGCGGCCGGGTCGTCCGCGGTCCATTCGCGGATCACGCTTTCATGATTGCCGGAATCCTCCTCGAGATAATCGGCGACGCCACTGGCGGAAGTGGCGCTAAAGGCGGTATAGAACCTGCCATGGCCGGGAGCGCCGGTGCGGCTGAAGTCGGGATGGAAGGCGAATCCCAGCAGGCCTGTCTCATTGGGAAACATCGAATCGTCGAAAGCCACGTCCTGTTCGCGCAGGTCCAGAAAGACATGCGGGCCACCCCCATCGGCATCGAGAAGATAAAGAACCCCGCGCAGATCGTTGACCGCCAGACGGCCGGACCCGTCGGGAAGCGGCCGCAGATATTGAATCCGGGCATGAGCATCGGTAGTGCGCGGGACCGCGGAAGAATCCGCCAGACGCGGCAGTTGCGCAAAGTCCTCCAGCGCGACCGCGATGCCGCTTTTTTCGATCCGCCCGGGAATCGGGTCCGCCAGCGGCTCGGGCGGCGCCTGTTGGGCCCAGACCGGCATGCACAGGCAAGCGGCAACGGTCGGCAGGTGGAAAAATTTCATGGCCAGATCCTCGGCGGCTTCCCGGGCGCGTGAATAACTTAACGAAAAAGGCCGGATGATTTCAATGTCGGGCGGGACGCGTCGCGGGAAACTTTTGACGCACAGAGAGAAATGTGTACCATCTATATGTATGTGCAATATATATGAGTGTTGATGTCATGGCTCGAATTCAATTGCTTGTGCGCGACGAGGACAGAGACCGCTTTCTGCATCAGGCGCGGGCTGAGGGCGTTACGTTGAGCGCCTGGCTCAGGGCGGCGGCGCACCAGCGGCTTGGAGACAAGCAAAAATCCCACCCTTTTCGCTCGGCGGCGGAAATGCGCGGCTTCTTTCGCGAATGCGATGATCTCGATGGTCCCGCTGTTGAACCGGACTGGGAAGAGCATCTGCGCGTGATCGGTCAATCCCGGCGGCGCGGCGCGGCTGAAACGTGATTTTCGTAGATACGAATGTGTTCATGTATGCGGTGGGCAAGCCCCATCCGCTTCGAGAGCAGGCGCGGCAGTTTTTCGTCGACGCCTTGCGTGACGATTCACGACTTTGCGCATCGGCGGAAGTTGTGCAGGAGTTACTGCACGCCTACATTGCGGCGGAACGAACGGAGACATTGGACGCGGCCCTTTCGCTGATCGCCAAAACGCGAACGGAAGTATGGCCGCTGGAAATGGAGGACGTAAGCCTGGCCCGGCAACTGCATGAGCAGTTGCCGGCCCTGACGGCTCGTGATTTGTGTCATGTCGCATGCTGCCGCAGGCGCGAAGTACATGAATTGAGAACATTCGACCAAGCCCTCGGCGGCGCTCGCGTTTGAGTTGCGCGCGCAGGCGGCTGTAACACAATGCCTGAAGATAACACTCCGGTGATCATCGGCGCCGGACAGTGCATGGAACGGGACGTGCCGCTTCCCCGGGCGCAGCCGCCGATGGGCATCGCGGCGAGAGCCGCCGCGGCCGCGTTGGACGATACCGGTTGCGGAGATCGTCTCGCGGGCCTGATCGATACGATCGCCATCGTGCGCATCATGCAGGATTCCCGCAACCGGCCGCGCGACGATATCTCCTCCGGCCGGGCGGAAAATCCGCCTCGCGCCGTCGCGCGGCGCATCGGCGCCGATCCGGCGCATGCCATCTACGGTTGCATCGGCGGCGATACGCCGCAGACGCTCGTCAATGAAATCGCCCAGGCGATCGCCGAGGGCGAAATCGGCATGGCCCTGCTGGCGGGGGGCGAAGCAATTCATACCGCTCGCGCCGCCAGGCGCGCCGGCGTCAGTCAGGACTGGCAGGAGGAGGACAACGGTTCCCTCGACGACCGCGGCATGGGAACCCGGTTATCGAGCGAGCATGAAATGGCCCACGGGATCGGCATTCCCGTGCAGACCTATCCCTTGTTTGAAAACGCCATCCGGGCGCGGCTCGGCAATGGCGTTGACGAGCACTTGCGGTCCATGGGCGAATTGATGGCGCCGTTTACGCGCACGGCGAGCGCAAATCCGTTCGCATTTTACGGCGACCGGCGGGACGCGGACGAACTGGCTGACGTCAATGAAGACAACCGATACATCTGTCTGCCGTATCCGAAGTTGATGAACGCCAGGGACAGCGTCAATCAGGGCGCCGCCCTGTTGATGACTTCGTTCGGCAAGGCGAGGGAACTCGGCATTGACCCTGCCAGGCGGGTCTATCTGCATGGCTGTGCCGAAGCGCGGGAAAAGCTGGTAAGCGAACGCGCCGACTATCATTCCTCGCCGGCGATTCGCGCCAACGCCGCAACCGCATTCGCCATGGCCGGCAGGTCCGCGGCGGACATGGACTTCATCGATCTGTATTCCTGTTTTCCTTCGGCAGTCGAGATTGCCCGCACGGAACTGGGTCTGGCGCCTGACGATCCGAGAGGATTGACGGTAACCGGCGGACTGCCCTTTTTCGGCGGGCCCGGCAACAACTACAGCATGCACGCCATCGCCACGATGGTATCCTTGCTGCGCGCCAGGCCTGGCGGCTATGGACTGGTAACCGCCAATGGCGGTCTGCTTTCCAAGCATGCGACGGGGATCTATTCGACGAGGCCGTACTCCGGCAAATGGATCAGACCGAACCCGGCCGCGGATCAGGCCGCGGTAGACGCCATGGACGGCCCCGGCTTTACGGAACGGCCCGAAGGCGGGGCGACGGTGGAAACCTATACCGTTTGCTTCAGGCGCGGCGTTCCCGAAAGGGGAATTGTCATCGGCCGCCTGAACGCCGACGGACGGCGCTTCGTCGCCAACACCCCCGATGACGAAACGACACTTGCGCGTCTGACCGCGGAGGAGCAAATGGGGCGGGCCGGCACGGTCGAGACGACCTCGCGGGGCAATGTCTTCGTGCCCGGCTGAGCGCCGCCGCCCGGAAAGCGATTGAGAACCGGAAGCGAGTATGAACTTCAACGATCGAAAGGTATTGGTAACCGGCGGCTCGCGGGGCATCGGCAGGGCCGTGTCCCTGGCATTCGCGCGGGCGGGAGCAAGAGTCGCGATCGTTTATCGCGAAAACAGGGAGGCTGCCGAATCCACGTTGTCGCTGTTGCCGGGCGGCGGGCATCTGGCCATAGCGGCGGACGTCGCGGACGCGGACGCGGTCGAGGCGGGCGTGAACGAGGCGCTCGACGGCCTCGGCGGAATCGACATCCTGGTGAACAACGCGGGCATCGGCATCTATCACCGCATCGCCGAGGTTTCCTATCGCGACTGGCGGGAAGCCTGGCGCAAGACCCTGGACGCCAATCTGCTGGGGCCGGCCAACTTGTGCTTCTGTGTCGCCCGCCACATGATTCCGAACGGCGGCGGGAGGATAGTAAACATCACCTCAAGAGGCGCTTTTCGCGGCGAGCCGCTGAAACCCGCCTACGGCGCCAGCAAGGCCGCGCTCAACTCCCTCAGCCAATCCCTCGCCGTCGCGCTCGCGCCGCACGAAATCTTCGTCGGCGCGGTGGCGCCCGGTTTCGTCAACACGGAATTGACCGCCGACCGTCTCAACAGCCCGGAAGGCGGGGAAATCCGCGCCCAAAGCCCGTTCCGGCGCGTCGCCGAACCCGAAGAAGTCGCCCATGCCGTGCTGTTTCTCGCCTCCGAAGGCGCCGAGTTCTCCACTGGAACCATTATCGATGTAAACGGCGCTTCTTATCTGCGCTCCTGATCGAAACGCCCACTATAGCGCTTCGATTTCGGCGGCGCTGATGGGAGCGCCGGAATTGTTCCAGGCGTTGCGCACGTAGTTGATGACCGCCGCCATTTCGGCGGAGCCGAGCGCGCCGCGGAACGAAGGCATTTCGCCCCGGCCGATAATGAGAACAAGCGCCACGTCAGCGCCGGAGCCATTCACGGTTTCGTTGCCGTCGAGCGCCGGATAGACATTGGGTATGCCCAGGCCGTTGACTTGATGACATTCGGCGCAGTTATCGAAGAAAAGGCGCTGTCCGTCGAGTCCGGCCAGCGGGTCGGGGCTTGCGCAGGCGGCAAGGAATATGGCGGCAATCGGCGGCAATCCGCGCAAGACTTGCTGTAGAATCACCGCAATTCCCATGTTTCCCAAACGCAAGATTCCGCCGCTCCGCGCTTCCTCCCATTCGCCATTCTGCGCGAAGCCCCACTTTTTGTCATTCCGCGCGGAGCGAAGCGGAGTCGCGGAATCTCCGCTGGAATGCCCACTCTTCAATGCTTTTCCGAATTGAAAACGCCCGCTGCCGCATCAATCGCCACGACCTGCTCGTGGTGGACCGTTTTCAAGTCGAAACCGGCGAGCATTGGTGCGTCTACGGCCCGAACGGCGCCGGCAAATCCTTGCTGGCGGCGCTGATTACGGGTCGCCGCCCGGAAACCGGCAGCTATGTGACTTATGCCGCGGGCTTCGACCCCGCCAACGACATTCTGCCGGTTTCCTTTGAAGAGCAGCAGCGCCTCTGGCGACGGGACGAACGGCTGGACATCAGCGATTACAGCGAGGATGCGCAAGACCAGGGAACGCGGGTGGCGGATCTGATTCGCGCCGCATTGCCCGCCCGGGAGCAGGACGACAAGCTGCTAGCGTCGCTATGCGCGGAGTTGGACTTGAGCGCCTTGCTCGCCAAGGGCATCCGTTTCCTGTCTTCCGGGCAGATTCGGCGCGCGCTGATCGCCCGCGCGCTCTACGGGCAACATGGCGCCCGCCCCAAGCTGCTCATTTTCGACGAGCCGCTGGAAGCCGTGGACCGGGATTCCCGCGCCCTTATCGCCGCAACCATAGCGGCGCATCTGGGGCCGGACTGCGCAAGCCTGCATTTGTGCCGGCGCGCGCGGGATGGCTTCCCCGGAGCGACCCACTTGCTGGTCATGGAAAGTCTGCGGGTGGTGGAGCAGGGCGCCATGAGCGATGCCGCCCGGGAGCGGGCGGCATCGCGTTTCAGGCATCGGCGCGGCGCCGCGCCCGAACGGATTCCCCGCTTGCCGGGAGTTGCGCGGGAAGCTCCCGAACCGGATGCGAAGCTCATCGAATTGCGGAAGGTAAATGCCGGCTATGGCGACTTGCGGGTTCTGCGCGAGCTTGACTGGACCATGGAAGGGCGGCATCACGTTCTCGTCGAAGGGCCCAACGGCAGCGGCAAGTCCACCTTGCTGAGCCTGATCGACGGTGAGAATGACAAGGGCTATGGACAGGAGGTGTATTTGTTCGGGCGACGCAAGGGCAGCGGCGAAACCGTCTGGGATGTCAAGCGCCGCTTCGGCGTCGTTTCCAACGAATTGCACAACCGCTATGTGAAGGGCTGGAAAGTGCTCGATGTCGCAGTGTCCGGATTCTTCGATTCGGTGGGGCTGTACGACGACAGCGGCGCGAGCGAACGGGATCACGCGCTCGCCTGGCTCGAGACTTTGCGTATAGCGGATCTGTCCGGCGCCTGGTACCACCAGATTTCCTTCGGCCAGCAGCGGCTCGCGTTGCTGGCGCGGGCGATGGTGAAACAGCCGGATATCCTGATCCTCGACGAACCCTGCGTCGGGCTGGACGACTATCATCGCGATTTCATTCTGGGAACGCTGGATGCGATTGCCGGGCAAACGCCGACCCGTTTGATCTATGTCAGCCACGTGCCCGGCGAAAGTCCCGCCTGCATCAACTACCGGCTGCGGTTCGAAGCCGCCCCCGACGGTGGCTACCGGCTGTGCCAATCGGAGTTGTAGTGGCTTCGATCCGTCGCCGTCTGGCGGGCGGGGTGCGGCGGACGCCGTAAATACGTCCCTGTAGGCTTCGGGCTCGGCGTCCTGCCTCGCACGCCCGCCGCACCCCGCCCGCCAGACGGCGACTCACATAGTGCGGAACCGACGATTTGTCATTCCGCGCGAAGCGAAGCGCGGTGATTCAGGGCATCCATGCCCTTCACCCTTTCGGGGCGGCGCTTCGCGCCGTCCAAAATGGCAGTCCTGCCATTTTGCCGCAGCATCTCCCGGGGAATCTGCGCTCAACTTCGAATGTAGTTTTGAAGTTGCTCGATGGTGGCGCGCTGGTCGCTCATGATGTCCTTGACGATGTCGCCGAGGGAGGCGATGCCCACGACGAGGCCGTCGTCAACCACGGGCAGGTGGCGGATGTGGTTGTCGGTCATCAGATTCAGCGCGCTGTCCACCGCCTCGGACGAAGGCACGGAAATGACTTTGGTGGTCATGATTTCGTCCACCCGGGTATCGCGTGAGGCGCGTCCCTTGAGGATTACTTCGCGGGCATAGTCGCGTTCGGAAATGACGCCTTGCAACTCGGGGCCGGTCATCACCAGCAAGGCGCCGACGCGCCGGTCGGCCATCAGCTTGATCGCGTCATAGACGCTCGCGTCCGGGCGAATCGAGCAGATATCATTGTTGTCCTTGCGGTCCAGAATTTGTCGCATGGTATGCATCGCGCTTCTCCAACTTTCCTGCGGGCGCCCTAGTCGAGCCTGGTCAGGGAAATATTCGCATAACCCACGTTGTTGCCGTAAAAGCCTACGCTGTCGTTGACGAACAAGGCGAGATTGCCGTCGCAGACCGCAACGAAATTGTAATTGCCGCTGGCTTCGTCGAATTCGAGGTCGGAAACTCCGGCCAGGCTTTCCCGCGGGCAGGAAGGCTGATGCAACATGAGTTCGAACCAGTTGTGATCCCGCGAACGGCGCAGGTAACTGAACCAGTCATATGGCATCAGGCTGTTGTCGAATCCCCGTTCGTCGAGTTCTTCGCCGGCCTCGTTGGTGTCGATATCGCGGTCGATCCAGGCGCTCAGGATGGTGATGCCGAGCGCGTAGTCCGCGCCGGCATCGAGCGCGACGCCGGTATTGAAGTTCATCTCGTTGGTGAAAAAATCGATCTTCACTTCGTCGCCCACCGCCAGCGGCGTACCCGGTTCGCCGTAACGGAACAGGTTCAGCCGTGGCGTTTGGCAGGCGGCCAACAACAGAATGCTTGCCGCGGAAATGCCGGCAATCGTCAAAATCGTGGATCGGCGCACTGGATTACTCCTTTGGAACACGAACAGCAGCGTAAGGCGTTCAGTCTAACCCGAGCGATCATGCCGTCAAGCCCCGTCCGACATTGATGTTCCTTGTATCAATCCTTGTCATGCCACTGCTTGACATATATAGTCCGGCTAAAGATGCCGCGTTTACGCCGGCCTCCCGACCAAAAAGACCGAAACAGGATCAGACCATGTCAAAGATTCGCTATTTCGTCGCCGCGCTCGCGCTGCTCGTGCCCGCCGGATTCGCCGCGGAATGGGATGACTTCGTCATCGTGCAACTGGATGATATCGTATGGGACGAAAGCCTCGACCGCACCCAGTCGCATATCCTCTACGGCAACCCCCAGGAAGAGGGCCTGTATATCATGCGGATTCGTTTCCCGGCGGGCGGCACCAGCAATCCGCATTATCATGACCAGGACCGTTTCATCACGGTCATCGAGGGAACCTGGCACGCCGGTGTGGACGCCAGTCACGATATGACGCGAACAACGCCGATTCCCGCGGGAGGATTCATGTTTCATCCCGCCGGCGCCGTACATTACGACGGTTCCCGGGGGGAGCCCGTGGTGGTGGAGATTCGCGGCTTCGGTCCCGTTCAGACGATAGGCGTGGAAACCACCCGGTAGGGCGGTTCGACCGGATACTGTCCCGGAAGCACCAGCTGGGGAAAAAATCGGAGGAAAACAATCATGGCGCAGGAAACACAGTTTGTCCTGAACAGCTTTTCTTTTCTCATCTGGGGCGTATTGATCATGTGGATGTGCGCCGGATTCACCATGCTGGAATCCGGTTCCGTGCGCACCAAGAACGCTTCGGTCATCTGTCTGAAAAACGTGGGGCTGTATGCGATCGCGGGCCTGATGTTCTACCTGGTCGGCTATAACCTGATGTATACCGGCGTGGACGATCTGATCGGCAGCTTCCGCTTGACTTACGGCACGTCGGAGGTGGAAAAGGCGCTCCTCGACGGGGACGCGGGGTCGGCGGTCGAGGTTGTCGAAAATGGCAATTCGGTGATGTCCGACTGGTTTTTCCAGATGGTATTTGTCGCGACGACCGCGTCGATCGTTTCCGGCACGCTCGCCGAACGGGTGCGGCTTTGGTCCTTTTTCCTGTTCGTCGCCATGCTGACGGGCTTCATCTATCCGGTGATCGGCGCGTGGACCTGGGGCGGAGGCTGGCTGAGCCAGATGGGTTTTCAGGATTTCGCCGGCTCCACCATCGTGCATTCCACCGGCGGCTGGGCGGCTTTGGCCGGCGCCATGATCGTCGGCGCCCGGCGCGGCAAGTATCGCGAAGACGGCTCCATAAAATTTACGCCGCCATCGAATGTGCCCGTGGTAACGCTTGGAGTCTTCATACTCTGGATGGGCTGGTTCGCGTTCAACGGCGGTTCGCAATTGGCCTTGAGCGGCGTCGTCGACGCCGTGGCCATCAGCAATATTCTGGTGAATACGAATCTGGCGGCCTGTAGCGGATTTATCGCCGCGGTTGCCTTGTCCAGGCCGATTTTCGGCCGAATCGATCTGATGGCGAGCCTGAACGGCGCCATAGCGGGATTGGTGTCGATTACGGCTGGCCCCGATATAGTCGCCCACTATTGGGCTATAATCATCGGGGCGGTCGGCGGCGCGGTTTGCTCGCTTGGCATGAAAGCGCTTGAGCGAGTTCGGGTCGATGATGTGGTGGGTGCGATTTCCGCTCACCTTTTCGCCGGGATTTGGGGTACTATTGCGGTTTGTATCGCGGCTGGCGGAAACTTGCTGGTTCAGATCCTCGGGATATTGGCCATAGGCGCATTCGTGTTTTCCGCATCGATGCTTGTCTGGCTGGCGATCAAGCAGATTATGGGCGTGAGGGTTGCCCCGGACGTCGAACGCCACGGCCAGGATGTGGCGGAATTGGGAATTGAAGCATATCCGGAATTCGTCGTATTGCAGGATCCGGACCTTTAGCTGATGATTTGTCAGGCAGGTTTCGACCAGCCTGAAATGGAGCATAGACAATGATCGAGGTTAACGTAGAAAGACAAAACGGTGTCTTGTCGGCCATGGTGACCGGACGCATCGATGGCTCGAACGTGATGCAGTTTGAAGAGTCCGTGAAAGGGGCGATCGAGGACGGAGACCGCGCGGTTGTGCTCGATATGGAAAACCTCACCTATATCAGTTCGGCCGGATTGCGCGCGATCCTGATGACGGCCAAGCTGTTGCAGAACCGAAATGCGAAGTTCATGCTTTGCTCCCTGTCGAAATCCATCCGCGAAGTCTTCGAAGTCAGCGGCTTCGACAAAATCATCAATATCCAGCCGGACAGAACCCAGGCGCTGGCCTCGGTCGGCGAGTAATTCATTCCAAATCAGCATCGGGACCCCCGCCGCCGACTGAGCCGGCGGGTCGGGCCCGTTCGGCGCAGCCGACATAAAGCGCAGCATTTTGAGGGCCGAACGGATCGCCATGGGCGAGGGCAAGCGTTTACGAAGCGCAGCTTCGCGCGCAGCCCCGAGCGACACCGAGCTTATACTCGGCGGCTGGACCCGCCGCGGTGAGACCGGGGTTGATCGAAGCCCTTGGAGTCGCATCGGGGACGGCATGCGCAATCCCGCAGAATTTCAATCTTCGATTCCGAACTTCTTGCCCAGCAGCACCACATTCTTGTTGTTTTCGCGGCGGTAGCTGACCGTGTCCATCATTTGGTGGACGAAGAATATTCCGAGCCCGCCGGGTATCCGTTCGTCGAGGCCGGAATCCGTGTCCGCCTTGTTCGGGTCGCTGTCGGTGAGATCGAATTGTCTGGCGTCGTCTTCGATGCGGATTATCAGCCGGTCGCCCTCAATACTCAGGTCGATGCGGATTTCATGCCGGGCGCCGTCCGCGTAACCATAGCTGATGGTGTTGGTCAGCAATTCATCGAGCGACAGGTTGACTTGATAGGCAACCGTGGAGGGAATATCGCGCCCACCGCAAAACTCATCGACCTGGTCGGCAATGACCGCCAGTTCCTTGAGATCATTCGCAACGCGGATGCTCAGGTCGGGTTCGCTCACAATTCCATTCTCCTCCGGCTCGCACTAGTTTGCCTGAATTCTGGTGAAATTAAAATCACAATGAACCAATCTAGAAAGTCGCCGTAAACTGAAACCATGCCTTGTCGATGTCGGTTGCGTGGGTAACGGGGTCGTAGGTCGCGTACTTCAGCAGCAAAGTGTAATTGTCGCCGATGGCGTATTGCCAGGAAACGTCCCACTCGCTGCCGTAACGCGCCGAGCCGGCGTCCGATTTGAAATCGTGCCAGGTGAGCGTCAATCCTCTGGTCGTCAAGGTTACATAAGTGTCCTTGACGCCCGCTTGCGGGATGGTCAGGAAGCGGTCGGTCCAGCCCTGGAACTTGTGCAAGGTCGCCATTGGCATGCGGAACATCTTTTGCGGTTCGCTCTCGTCGCCCCCGAAAGTCTCGTAACCGAGCAATACCCGCAGATCTCCCGTGTCGACCCCGCCTTCGAGCAGAAGATAGTCGGACTCGTAAGGCACGGGATTGTCGGCATAGTCGCTTTGTCTGGCGTATTCCAGATTGAACGGGAAACGCAGTTCTCCGCCTTCGACGGTCTGGCTGAATCGCACACCGGTGGATTGATTGGAAAGCGCGGCGCCGTTTTCCAGGTCCATGGCGTAATGGTAGAGGACAAGCCTGCCTCCCACCGCCAGATCGATTCCCGCGTTGAGCAGATGCGTGTTGCTGTCGAAATAATCCGTCGGGATGCCGTTTTCCGGACCCCAGATCCGCGAAACGCCATGTACGTAGCTGTAACTCAAACTGATGTTGGGCAAAGCGTTGCTGACCAAGGTGAGGGCGTCCATGGTCTGTTCGTTCTGCCGCCAGGCCACGCCGCCGACAAAGCGCTGCTCATCGAGATTGATCCGCTGCCGGCCAAGCCGGATATAGCCGCTTTCGTGCTTGAAATCCACATAGGCCTGGTTGACATGCGTTCCGTCCGGATCTCCGATCAAGGGAAGATCGGTCTTGCCGTTCCTGGTATTGTTGAACTCGTCATCGCCGATATAGGACACATCGTCGAGTTCGATGAAGAACCCCAGATTGCCAATGTCCAAAGGGCGAAAGCTGATTCGGGATTTCAGCACGGACGCCATGGCGTCGTCGTCGAAACCCGCCTGATCGACGGTTTCGATACGATAACGGAATTCAAGATCCACATCGCCGCCCGCGATCGCGTCGCGCAAATTGGCGGCCGACTCCTGGCCATTGGCGCCGACGCTGAAAATGGCGCAAGCCAGAGGCAAAACCGCCTTCAGCGCGCGCCCCGCCGGATCGGAAAGCGCTTCAGCCATGGCGCGCTTCTTCCGGTGCGTAGTCGTAATCATTTGATTCAAGTTTCCCCTTGTGTGGCTTCCTCGGTCTTGCGCACCGATTGCAGCGGCAGACGTATCCTCATTTCAGTGAATTTGCCCTCTTCCGAGTCCACGCTGATCGAACCGCCATGCCGCACCAGAATATCGGTCGTCAAGGAAAGGCCGAGGCCGGTGCCCTTGGTGCCTTCCTTGGTGGTGAAGAACGGCTCGAAAATCTTGTCGCGGATCTTTTTCGGTATGCCCGGCCCATTGTCGCGCAACACGAATTCGGCATCCTCTTCCAGCCGCTTGCTGGAGATGCTGATCACCGGTTCGAAGTCTTCCTGTTCGTTGCGCTTGTCGTCCAATGCCTGACAGGCATTGGTGGCCAGGTTGAGAAACACTCTCGAGATGTCCTGGGGCACCACTTCGAGCAGCCCGATTTCAGGGTCGAGGTCGGCAACCAGATCCATATTGAAGCCGGTGTTGAGCGCCCGCATCGAATGAAAGGCCAGTTCCACATATTGCTTGAGCGTGGCGTTGAGGTCGGTTTCGCGCCATTCTCCCTCTCCGCCCTTGGAATGTTCGAGCATGCTGCGCACGATGTTGTCGGCGCGCTTGCTGTGGTCGCGGATCTTGTTCAGGCTCTTGCCCAGATCTTCCGTGATTTCACGGATGTCTTCCCTGGCGTCGGATTCCTCGATTTCCTCGAGCAATTCCTCGATTTCCTTGCCGAATTCCATGGCTATCTCGGAAAAGTTGCCGATGAAATTGAGCGGATTCTTGATTTCGTGGGCGATACCCGCCGCGAGTTGGCCGAGTGAGGCCAGTTTCTCTTCGGCGATGATCTGCTCCTGCGCCTTTTCCAGTTGCTTCAAGGTCGCCTCCAGGCTTTCGTTCTTGGCGTCGAGTTCCTGCGCCAGTTTTTCGACCAGGTTGAGCCTTTGCACTTCGAGCGCGTACTCGCGGAATTTTTCCAGCGCTTCGGCCATGTCGGTGACTTCATCGTTGCCGCCGATGTCGACGGCGACTTCAAGGTCGCCCCGGGACATCTCGCGCATCGCGCCGGACAGCGCCGTCAGACGCCGCGCCAGCGACTTCCATACGAAGAAATAGCCAAAGACCAAAGCGCCGACGGCGCTGCTCAAGTTGATGATGAACAGCAACACGATGCCATTGGCGGCGGATTCCCGCGCCGCGTCGCTGGACGCCAGCGCGTTGCCGCCGATCAACGCGCCCAGACTGCTGACTTCCGCGTCGAGCAGGACCGAAGCGTCCCTGGCCATGATCAGCGAGTCCTGCTCCTGTTCCTGCCGCAACAGCGCTTCGCGGCGCAGTTCGATAATCCCCTGGCCACCGGTGCCGACGCGCTCGAGTTGCCGCAGACTGGCGCCGAGGGTCGCGAGTTGGGCGAACGCGGGCAGATTCGAATACGCCCTTTGCGCGTTGCCCAGAGCGCTGAAGAAGCGTTCCTCGATCGGCGGCAGAAACTGCCGGTCGTTCAGCACCAGCATCTCGTCGAGCAACAGCACAGCCAGGTTGGCCTGTTGATTGACCACCGTCAGATTGCGGTAAACGGTGAACTCTCCCTCCGACGCCCGCACTTCCAGCGGGGCTGGAGACTCGGCCAGGTCCCGCAGGCCCTCGACGAGATAGAAACCCTGGTCGTCGATCGCCTGGGCCAGGTCGGATTCGATTCCGCGATTGATTTCCGCAAGTTCAGCCGTCAGCAGCGACAGGCTTTCCCCAATCTGCAGCCGCCTGAAGGCCGAATCCCGGATCGACGCGAGATGAGCGCTCAAGTCGGCCAGGAGCCCCCTGATCTGTTGCGTATATTCGTCAAGCTCGGAGCGGGAATCCAGTTCCTCGATGATGCCCTCGAGCGCGTCCCGCTCCTGTTCCACCGCCGCGACTTCGGCCTGATGTTCCTGCCGTGTCTGCGCGGAAACGATGCGGAAGGCGCCGTTCACCAGGTTGGTGCTCTGGCGCGCGATCTGCACCGAATCGACGATGTTCGGCATGTCGACGTCGGCCATCCTTGATTGGTAGTTGAGCGTGACCTGCAATGCGAAATAGGCCACCAGACTCGCTGTTGCGATCAGTATCACGCTGCCGAGCAGGATCAGCGACAGGCGGGCGGCGATCGTGCCCAGAAAATTGCGCTGCTGGGCATCCGGTCCTTCGTTCGCGGGAATTTCAGGCACCTCAAGCGGCGCCGCGCCCGCATTTTTGCTTTCAGATTCGCTCATTTGGGCTCGATAGCATTCACCGAGGCGAAGTCGCCGTTCTCGTCGATCACCGTCAGATAGACCTGGTCCGATCCCTGGTTGTCGTTCAGGCCGTAGGAAAGGCTGAATCCGGACAGATCGATTTCCCCCGAAGTCTTCAGCGACCGCAGGAATCCTTCCCGGGTCGGTTCGGGTCCGGCCAACCGCAGGCCTTCGGCCGCCAGGCGGCCGGCGAGATACCCTTCCAGACTGACGAAACTCGGCGTCGCGCTTGAATCGATGCGGCGCAAGGCGGCCTGATATTCAGCCACCACGGGGAGACCGGCGTCTTCCGGGAAGGGCACCACCTGGGTGACATAGACGCCAGCTCCGTCCTCGCCCAGGGTGCGCGCGAGCGCTTCGCTGCCGATGAAGGAAATATTGACAAAATGAGGGGAATAGTCGAGCTTGCGCGCCCACCGGATCATCGTCGATGCCGGCTGGTAGGCGCCGATGATCACCACCGCCTCGGCGCCGGCCCGGCGCAGGTCGAGCAGCGCCAGCTTCACCGCCTCGGTATTGCGCGGATAGGAAACCTCCGCGCCAATCTCCATGCCGTATATATCGACCGCCCGGCGCAACCCGGCGAGGCCCGCGCGGCCGTAGGAATCGTCCTGGTAAAAGATGCTTACCGTATCGAAGCCCAGATCTTCGCTGAGCCGGGCGGCCATCTCCTCGGTTTCCTGGAAATAGGAAGCGCGCACATTGATCACGTTGGGCAGTGCCTCGGCGTCGCGCAGGAACTCGGCGCCGGTGAATGCGCCGATATAGGGCACGCCCGCCTCCGTGGCGATTGGCTGGGCCGCGGTGGAAGTCGGCGTACCCACGGGCCCGATGAGGGCGAAAACCTGCTCTTCCTCGATCAGGCTGCGCGTATTCACGATGGCGGCTTCGGGTTCGTAGCCGTCATCGAGCGAAATCAGCCGAAGTCGATAACCGTGAATGCCGCCATTGGTGTTGATCTCGTTGAAGGCGGCTTCGAGCCCCAGTTTCATTCCCGTCCCCAATTCGCTCGTGGGGCCCGTGAGCGCGGCGGATTGTCCGAACACGATCTCGGATTCGTCGGCGGCCGGCAGGGCGACCGGAAAGCACAGCAAGGCGGCAAGCAAGGGCAAGCGGGCCGGAGCCGGGCGGGGTTTACGTCCGCTCATGGATTCTGCCTCGCTAGAAAACGCGACACCACGCAAGTGATATCGTCGGATTGTTCGGCTTCTCCGGCGTATTCCCTGACCGACGCGACGATGCCGTCGACGATCTCCCTGGAGTCTTTGGAGGCCATGCCGGGCAGCAACCCGTCGAGCCGCGGCTCGCCGTATTCCTCTTCCTCCACATTCTCCGCTTCGGTGACCCCGTCGGTATATAAAACGAGCGTATCGCCCGGGAAGAGCTGGACCTCGGCATTGCCGTACTGCTGGTCGGGATCGATGCCGAGCACCAGGTTTCCGGTCGGGGCGACGATATCGATGGCGCCGTCCTCGCGCAGAACCCGCGGCAGATTGTGGCCGGCGTTCGAGTAGAGGAAGCCCCCCGAACGCGTGTCGAGCACACCGAAAAACATCGTGATGAAAACGCAACTGTCGTTGCCGTCGCACAATTGCGTGTTGACGGCGTTGAGCGCCGTCGCGGGACTCTCGTAATTGCTGACCATGGATTTGAGCAATGCCCGCGTCACCATGGCGAACAGCGCGGCGGGAATGCCCTTGCCGGCCACGTCGGCGATCGCCAGCGCCAGCCGATTTTCGTCGATCTGGAAATAGTCGTAGAAATCGCCGCCGACTTCCTTGGCGGGATGGACCAGCGCCTTGACGTCGTAATGCGGATTCTCCGGCAGCGGGTCGGGCAGCGCCGACATCTGCACCTGGCTGGCGACTTCGAGTTCCCGCTTGATCGAAACGAGCTTGTCCCGCGTTTCCAGCGAGGCCTGCAATTCCCGCACGTGGGCGATGCCTTTCTCAAGCGTGATCTCAAGATCCGCGAAATCGATCGGCTTGGTCAGGAAGTCGAAGGCGCCGCGATTCATGGCGATGCGAATATTGCCCATGTCGCCGTAGGCGGAAACGATGACCGCTTGCACGTCGAGGTCGGCCTCCGCGAGTTGGTGCAACATCGTCAGTCCGTCCATGACCGGCATGTTGATGTCTGAAAAAACCAGATGGATATCCCGGTTCTGCGCCAGTTTCAACAGCCCTTCCCTGCCGTTGTGGGCGAACATGAATTCGAGTTCGCCGCTGCGGATGCGGCGGCGGAACCTCTGTTTGATCAACAACTCCAGATCTTCTTCATCATCGACTACAAGAACTTTGACGGTGGTTTCCTTCATGTCTTTGTCCACAACTCCACTCGGCCCGAACGCTGTGAATGGTACTCCACCAGTCATTTCTTTACCAATACGGGACGTTTGCTTTTGGTATCGGCGAAAGGTAGCTTATGTGCAACCCAACCTCGCCGGATTGCGCGTCGGCAACCGCGGTTTCCACAGGCCCGACATGCTTCCGGCAGTTCCCGCGGAGGAAACATACGGTGGATATCCGGCTTTCCCGAAGACGATTCATCAAGGGAGTCATCTTTTCGAGCGCCGCGGCGGCCTCGGGCGCCTATATCGCGGGCGCCCAGCAATCGCGCCCCGGCGCGGTCATGGATCGGCTGCTGACCCTGAACATCAACGGCAGGCCGCGTCCGGTGGAGGTGGGGCCGTCCGAGACCCTGGCGTTCACCTTGCGCACCAGGCTCGGCCTGACCGGAACCAAGGTCGCCTGCAACCGCGGCGAATGCGGCGCGTGCACAGTCCTGCTCGACGACGTCGCCTACTATAGCTGCTCGCTGCTGACGCACACCGTCAAGCAACGCGCCATCACCACGGTGGAAGGACTGCGCCTGCCCGACGGCAGTCTCAGCGCGGTGCAACGGGGTTTCATCGAGGAACTCGCGCCCCAGTGCGGCTTCTGCACGCCGGGGCAAGTGATGTCGGCGGAGGGCCTGCTGCGGGCCAATCCCTCGCCAACCCGGGAGCAGGCAAGGCAGGCGCTGGCCGGCAATCTGTGCCGCTGCGGCGCCTATGACCACTATCTGAACGGCGTCATGCGCGCCGCGGAGTTGCTGTCATGACTTTCAAGCATATTGGCCGGGATTTCACTCCTCCCGATGTCGAAGGCAAGGTGACCGGCGCCGCGAGATACGTGGAAGACTTCCAGCCCGAAGGCCTGGTTTACGCCAGGCTCTACACCAGCCCCATGCCAAGCGGCCGGGTGGTCAATATCGACGCCGGCGAGGCCTTGCGCATGGATGGCGTGCTCGGCGTCATCACCGCCGCCGACCTGCCGCCTTCCAATGCGCCGGACAACCCGATGCTGGCTGCCGCAGACGTTACCTACATCGGCCAGCCGATCCTGGCGGTGGCCGCGACAACCGACGCCATCGCGGAAGAGGCCCTGGGCAGAATCCGGGTGGATTTCGAGCGCCGCCCCTTCGTCACCGACCCGCTGGTATCACTCGCCGAAGGCGGCCCGGACGCCTACCCGGACGGCAATGTGCTGCGGCAGGCGGCGCCGCTCGCGGACGAAAACGCAACCATCCGCGGCGGCATTTCCCGGATCAAGTGGCCCGCGGCGGAAGTGGAGAAATTCCGCCGCGGCGGGGAACCCGAGGGGGTGGCGTTCGCCGACGGCTGGACTTATGGCGAACTTGAGGCCGGATTCGCGGAAAGCGAAGTCATCGTCGAGGAATCCTTCGTCACCGCCGGCACGCCGCATCACTGTCTCGAACCGCGCAGCAGCATGGCGTACTGGGAAAACGGCAAATGCTATTTCCACGGCAGCCTGCAAAGCCAGAGCGCGGTCAACGAAGGCCTGGCGGAAATGCTCGGCATCGAGCCGGAAAACCTCTGCGTCATCGCCGAGAACGCCGGCGGCGGCTTCGGCTCCAAGGCCCGGGCCTATCCCACGATGGGTGTTTGCGGCCATTTCGCCCGCATGCTCAACCGGCCGGTGCAATTGCGCATTACCCGCGAGGAAGAGTTCTATGTCGGCGTCGGCCGGCCGGGCATGCAAGGCTGGATCAAGGCCGGATTGCGCGCCGACGGCAGCGTCGCCGCCATGGACGTGATCATCGTCAGCGACGGAGGTCCCACCGGCCGCAACAGCGCTTCGGCCTCGGCCCAGCATCTGTCGGTGGTATACACCCCTACCGCCATGCGCCTGCGCAATATTCCCGTTTTCACCAATACCGCGCCGCGAGGCGCGCAACGCGGTCCCGGCCAGAATGAAATGTCGGCGGCAATCGCGCCGATCATGGACAAGGCTGCGCGCGGCCTGGGCATTGACCGTGTCGCCTTGCGAAGAATCAATGCGCCCCATAGCGACTCGCCGGTATACGAAAATCGGGGGCCGGTAACGAGCGCCTTCCTCGGCGAGGCGCTGGATATGGCCGCTGAAATATTCGACTGGGAAGGTCGCCAATCCCGCTCGGGCCAGCGCAACGGCAGCAAGGTGCGCGGCGTCGGCGTCGGGCTCGGCTATCATTCCGCGGGCAGCAACGGCTACGACGGCCTGGTGCGGATTGCCCCCGATGGCAGAGTCCACCTGCATAGCGGCGTGGGCAATCTGGGCACCTACTCCTATGCGGCCACAACGCGCGCCGCGGCGGAAGTGCTCCAGGTCCCCTGGGAGAATTGCGAGGTCGTGTGCGGGAATACCGACCTGCATTTGCCGAACAGCTCGGTCCAGGGCGGCAGCAACACGATATTCACCCATACCCGGGCCAATTGGGTCGCGGCGGAAGACGCGGTAACCAAACTGAAGGAAATCGCCGCCATGCAATTCGGCGGAGCGGCCGCGGACTACGAAATCGACGGCGCGAGAGTGTTCCGGACGGACAATTCCGACCAGGGATTGACCTACGGCGACGCGGCCGCGCTGGCCATCGAAGCCGGCGGGAAATACAGCGGCGAAGAATTTCCGGAAGACATTCATCCGATCACCCGGCGCGCCGTACAGGGGCTTGCCGGCAGCGGTCTGATCGGCGTCGCCCGGGACAATTTGCCCAAACGGGGCATCGCGCCGGGACTATGCGTCGGCATGGTCGAGATCGACGTGGATGTGGAAACCGGCAAGATCGACATTCTCGATTTCGCCGCGGTGGCCGATTGCGGCACGATCGTGCACCCGAAGGGATTATCGCAGCAGATCAACGGCGGCGCCGTCTGGGGATTCGGCATGGCCGCCAGCGAACGCCATGTCTACGATCCGCAAAACGCGCTGCCGGCCGGAGTCGGCTTCCACCAGGCCAAGCTGCCGACGATCCTCGATGTGCCCGCGGAAATGAACAACGCCGCGGTGGACATCCCCGATCCGTACAATCCGGCGGGCGCCAGGGGCGTCGGCGAACCCTCCCAGGGTTGCGCGGTGGCGGCGGTCGCCAGCGCGATCTCCGACGCGCTTGACGGGCATCTGTTCAATCGCGTGCCGGTTACTCCCGACATGATCGTCAATCACGCAAACGGCAGGGAGCAGGAAGCGCGTCAACTGGCGCTGAACACATTTTGAGCATGGTCACACGCCCGTCATTCCGCGCGGAGCGAAGCGCCCCCTTCGTCATTCCGCGCGGAGCGAAGCCCCTCCCTTCGTCATTCCGCGCGGAGCGAAGCACCTCACTCCGTCATTCCGCGCGAAGCGAAGCACCTCACTCCGTCATTCCGCGCGAAGCGAAGCACCTCACTCCGTCATTCTGCGCGAAGCGAAGCGGAGTCGCAGAATCTCGTTGGGATTCCGGACGGCAGCGCTTGCCGCAAGCAAGGGTTCGCCCGATAATGCCCCTTGGCTCGAAGGAGCGTTAACATGTCCTATTGGCTCTGGATGTCCGCCGGCTTCGCGCTGATGATCGCCGAAGTCTTCATCGGCAGCTTTTTCGTATTCTGGTTCGGCCTCGCCGCGGTGCTCGTCGGCTTCGTCGTATTGCTCGTTCCCCAACTCGCGGTCGCCGCGCAGATCACAATTTGGGGATTGTTGTCCGGCGCGCTCGCGCTGAGCTGGTTCAGGTACATCAAGCCACTCTCAAGAGACCGCACCAAGGCGGGCCTGTCGCGGGAGGCCCTGATCGGACAGATCGGCCAGGTATTGAAGCCGCCCACCGGCGCGGCGCGTGGCACGATCCGCTTTCCGGCGCCCGTGCTAGGCTCGGACGAATGGCAGATCCTGTCCGAAGACCCCCTCGCCATCGGCGACCGCGCGCATGTCACCGATCTGTCGGGCAATGCGCTCATCGTGAGAAAAATGTAAGGAGAATTTGCACGTGAACATTTCACCGGGATTGATTCTTTCCATAGTCGTACTCTTGTTCCTGCTGGTTACGCTGGCCCAGGGCGTGCGGCAGGTGCCGCAGGGCTATAAATGGGTCGTGCAGCGGCTCGGCAAGTACCACAGCTCGCTCATGCCGGGATTGAACTTCATCATCCCGTACATCGACGCCGTCGCCTTCCGCGTCACCACCAAGGACATCGTGCTCGACATTCCCTCCCAGGAAGTCATCACCAAGGACAACGCGGTGCTCATCACCAACGCCGTGGCATACATAAACATCGTCAATCCCGAAAAGGCCGTATACGGCGTCGAAAACTACGAAATCGCCATCCAGACCCTGGTGCAGACTTCGTTGCGCTCGATCATCGGCGAAATGAGCCTCGACGACGCGCTGTCCTCGCGCGACCACATCAAGGCCAAGTTGAAGGCGGCGATTTCCGACGACATCGCCGACTGGGGCATCACGCTCAAGACCGTCGAAATCCAGGACATCAACCCTTCCCCGACCATGCAGCAGGCCATGGAAGAACAGGCCGCGGCCGAACGCGCGCGGCGCGCCACGGTAACCCGCGCCGACGGCGAAAAACAGGCGGCGATCCTCCAGGCCGAAGGCGAACTCGAAGCGTCCAAGCGCGAAGCGGAAGCCCAGGTGATCCTGGCGGAAGCGAGCAAGAAAGCGATCACGCTGGTCACCGAGGCCATCGGCGAGAAGGAAATGCCCGTGGTCTATCTGCTCGGCGAACGCTACATCAACTCGCTGCAGCAACTTTCCGGCTCCGAGAACGCCAAGTTCCTCGTCTTTCCGGCGGATGTGCCGAACGCCTTGCGCGGCCTGATGGGCAACACCAAGCAAGGCGGGGCCTGAAGCGGAGCCTGATCCTGGCACGGGCGGGCATGGAAGAAAGATCGTTCGTCTCCCGGCTGCTGGCCGGAGAATACGGTCTTGCGGTCACCTATTGGGCCTTGTATTTTCTCGGCGCGGGGCTGTTTTTCGTGTTCGGCAGCCGCGCCGTGGATCGGGACGAGTGGCTGTTCTATCTCGCGGAAATGTTCGCCCAACTGGGCTATACCGCCGTGCTCATCGTGGCGATCCGCGCGGCGTACAAGGGCCCGCAATTGTGGAAGGTAGTTTCGCGCACCTCGTCGGTGTTCATGATCATCAACATCCTGGTCGGCATTTGCACCCTGGGTTTCATTTATTGAAGGAGAAGATTGACCAGATTGGGTTTGGTCTTACAATTCACCAACTTTTGTTACAGACTAGAAAATCATGAACATAGAACACCGATCTATTTGGCAATAGGCTGCTGGAGATACTAACCGAAACTATGTAGATGTTTGTTTGAAGTCGGTATCCAATACTCGCGCGTTTGAATCCTTCGTTGAGATCACTGATCGCATCATCAGCCGTTTGTCCTATACCTCGCTCTTTTCTATGCTGTTCATAGTACTTTCGAACATTGTAGTCAATGTAACGGAAACTGAGTTCAATAACATCTATTAGGCGGTCTACATCAATATCACTCAAAAAGTAGGACATACATCGATCATTAAAATAGTAGTCATCTCCTAGATCCAATAATCCATGCTCTTCTGCGATAGTATCGTGAATAATTTTCCAATCCAGATTATTCAGTTTGGTTTTCGAATTTCGATTAGAAAAATTTTCCCAACCAATACCCCGCGCCCAAATATGTATCACTTGATTTCTAAACTCAATAGGAAGAATGTCATATCTATATACATCTGACATTACTTTCTCCGCGACTCTTTTGCGGTGAGAAAAAAGATCTACAATTGGCATGCAGCAATCCTCTATCAGTATCTATTTGGCGGTTAAACCATATCGGCCAACCAGACATTCTGAGCCCCGATGCTTTGGCGAAATACAAGAAAATGGTCCGGTTCCGACATGAACCAAGCGAAGGAGTTCCAGGCAAGTTCGCTCACTGAAGCTTTGAAGGCGGAATCGTCGCGGTCAGCGTAGGCGGTTACAAATGCCACTTGGTTTGGATTGAAGCCCGCATCGGTTGCTATAGCCATCAAAGCCTCTTTTCTTGACTCGCTTACAGGTCCGGCCGTGGCCACGACTTCGACGAATACGACCAATGGTTCGGACGGGCCGAGGTCAACGAGGATGATGTCCGGGAGATTTCGGTCGGGCTGAATTGTCAGCCCGATTGCCTGCGCCAGTTGGTCATCGCGCGCTACAACTTGGTTACGGCTTTCACTCAACCAGATGACGCCTGGGTTTTTCAGAAATCGTGGCGCGAACTCTTCCACAACGGCCTTGGAGATAATGGAACTCGGACCCGGTTCCATTTGGCGTGTCTCCTTGTTGGGGAAAGTGACCAGCACTTTTCCTCCAACGGCGACGGCTCCTCTGCGCATGATTTCCACACGCGCCAGTGCCCCTGGAGACAAGTATGCTTCCTGCCACCGTTCAATTGCTGCTGCTAAATCTGCTTCGGTTAACTTCGGCTCGAACAAGTTCGCGAAGTCTTTGGACAATGCGTATCGTGGCAGCGGTGACGTTGTCGGCAGCCCAGTTCGCTCGATTACGGCTCCGGTTCGTACAAGCCCATCGCGAAGCGTCTCATCACGAATCGGTTCACGTGTGTTCGCCGCATACCAACGGCCCGCAATGTCGTCTTTCCTGGAGCGCATAGACTCTTCACGCCAATCGTCTCTGTAGAACTCATCCTCCAATGCAGCTTGTTTGTCGGACATTCTGGTGACTTGATCCGGCCTCAACCAGAAATCCAGATAATCTATCGCGCCGATGTAGAGCATGACGAAGATGGTCCTCGCCGCCATCTCTCGCGTCACGTAGTTCCGATTGGTTGTCCCCTCGGGAAATATTTCCTGGAGCCTTCGATGAATTTCAGGGACAGGTACCAGTGGCGGCAGACTCATCAATTGGACCCGTTTCCGTACAGGCGCTCCACCATGCGCTCCAGTTTCTTGCGCTTCGCCCGCTTGCTGACCAGTTTGTCCAGTTCCTCCAAGTCATCGGGAGGCGGCAAGGGCAGCGCGCTCAGTTCATAGGCGGAAACCGCGACGCTGCCGTTGATGCATCTAAAAACCTGATCGACCACGTCACTGTTCAATAGCGCGGTCAAAGTCGCCGGCGCCACCTTTGGTTTGCCGTTCAGCGGTTTGATCATGTTCAGGTGATTCTCGATCACTACCGCGCCATGCTTCTCGATGAAATCCGCCGGCAACTCCGCGGCGATCAGTCGGCGATTTTGTTCCTTCGCCGTGGTTCGTTGCAGCAAGACGCATGGGAACTCTGTTACGACCCAGCGTTCATCGTCCTTCGGTTCGAAATAGGGTTTGTGATTGCGCTTTTCGGCCCGGAACGAAAACTCGCCGTCAGGGCGAACCGACTCCGCCCAAACCAGTGGATAGCGTCCCTTCGCGGGCCTGTCCTTCAATCCGGGTTTGTGGCGATTCCACACCAGCGGACCCGTGCTCACTTTGTAACCGTAATCGGCCAATCGATAGGGAAGCCCGCCAACCTGGCTTACCAAGCCGCGCTGAGTTGGCGTTCGCGGTATCAGCCACGGCTGTCTTGGATCCTTTGGCAATTTGAAAGAGCCAGCGCTGGTGCGAGCTATACCGCCGTTCTGTCGTTGCGAAATGAAACTGACTTTACCGGCGCCTGAAGAGTCGCCGCGTTTGTAGGTCGCCAACAGAGTTTCCTGAAGAACGCCGTTGAATACACCCTTTCGCTCCTCAATGAACTCAATTCGATTCGGTGGCGCTTCTCGACCGAGCAAGCCGCGCAGCGCCTTGAAGTACTCGCCTGCCAGAAAGCTTGTCGGTGTCACATATGCGATGACACCATCCTGCTTGGCGAGGCGCAGGGCCTGGTCGGTG
The DNA here is from genome assembly GCA_963664805.2 of Pseudomonadales bacterium. Lineage (GTDB taxonomy): Bacteria > Pseudomonadota > Gammaproteobacteria > Pseudomonadales > Pseudohongiellaceae > UBA9145. Next base: position 3,472,723 of record OY761612.1, read on the forward strand.
AAAACTCCATAGAGATTCGCGTGGCCGAACAGACTTCGGCGGAACTTGTCGCGCAGACGTGGCGATAAGCCAATGCGTCCATATGGCGGATTGCCGACTACGAGATCAAACCCCTCCCCTTCCGGATTCTGCTCAAGACTGTCGCACAAACGCACAACCTGCCCCAACCGTTTTCCGGCCTTGTGGCATAGATCGCTCAGAGTCACTTCAAGGAGCACTTGCGACATCCAGGCGGAAAACGGATCTATTTCGAATCCGCACAGCCTTTGCTCGATACTTTGCAAGGCTTCTTTCGCGTCACGGTCTTTCAGACAGGCGGCCATGCGTCTCGCCACCGGCGATAGAAAGGCGCCGCCGCCGCAGGCAGGATCGAGAACTCGCGCCGATCGCCACTCGATTCCGGTTTCGGTCGCCATGTCCAACAGTCTTTCGCAGAGCGCGGGGGGCGTGTAATAGGCGCCCGCCTTGGCCCTTAACGTATTCGGCATCATTGCCGTATAGAGTACGCCCAAGGCGTATCCTGCCCGCATCTGGTCCAGTTTTGCCGCGGCAACTCCAATGCTCGACGTCAGCAACTCGGCCTCCATCGACAATTGTGGGAGTTCAACATCAGTAGGCGGGTCAGGCAGACTCCAATTCCAGCGCAACCCGGCGTCGACTTCGCGCCAATACGCGGATACGGCCGCAAAAACCATCGCCCGCGCGAAACTCAACCGGTCATCCGGCTGTGACGCAGACACCAACTGGCGGGCTTTCAAGTAACCCGAATCTATCAGCGATTGTGACGATGCTTTGAGCATTGTGTCCTATTCAGCCAAATGTGAATCAACCCTGACCAGCCGTTTCCGGCCTCTCAGGAGCGAGTATCAGCGGAAGCTGCAACTCGTCTTGTTCGAAGCGCTCCAGAAACTCGACCATCGCCTTGCGTCCGAGCCAAGCCAGCGATACGCGATGCTTCTGTGAAATCGCTGTAAGCTCCCTGTATTCGGCTTCTTCCAGGTTGACGGTTACGCGATAATTGGCGGCCATGGGGCACCTCACTGTCGTTATTCCGCACCCTCTGCAGCAGACTGCTTCAATATGCGTCAAAGCATGCCCCGGCCAGTGGGGTTCGTCAAGTTTTCGCCGTGAATCTTCCAGCCAGTTTTGCGACAATCGCGCTGCCGAATTTCAACCGCCGTTGAACGGCATCCGATACGGAGAGAGTATTGACCACACGTTACGCGCTGGTAGTCAAGAAGGACTGCCCCACTTGCGCTCTGATCGAGCCGCTCATTCCGCTGCTTGCGGAACAGGTCAACGGTGGCCTGTCGGTTTACGTCCAGGACGACCCGGCTTTCCCGGGCAACTTCGACGCGATCGATGACCGCGAGCTGGATTTCTCCTGGCGCAACAGGATCGAGATTGTCCCGACCCTGCTGCGCGGCGAAGGCGGTGATGGTGAACGCGTCGTCGGCTGGGACCGGGCGGAATGGCGCGAATTTTCCGGCATCGGAGACCTCGGCGAAGACCTGGCGCCGCACCGGCCCGGTTGCGGTTCGCGCACGCTCGAGCCCGGCATGCCGGAGAAGCTCGCGGCCCGGCACATGGACTTCGGCGCGCGCAAGGTCGAACTCGCGGCAGCCGAAGACGAGTCGGAAACCTGCTTCGAACGCGGCTGGACCGACGGTCTTCCCGTCGTGCCGCCCACTCCGGAACGCGTTCTGCGCATGCTCGGCGCCACCGATCGCGAAGCCGGCGAAATCATCGGCGAAGCGCCGCCGGACCGGGTTCCCTGCACGATCGAAAAACTCGCGATCAACGCGGTCATGGCGGGCTGCAAGCCGGAGTATTTTCCGCTCGTCATCGCCACGGTCGAAGCCGCTCTCGACGACCGGTTCTGCATGCATGGATTGCTTTGCACCACTTACTTTTCGTCGCCCGTGGTCATCGTCAACGGCCCCGCGGCGACTCAATCCAACATGAATTCCGGCGTCAACGCCCTCGGCCAGGGCAATCGCGCCAACGCCACTATCGGCCGCGCGCTGCAATTGACCATCCGCAACGTCGGTGGCGGCCTGCCCGGCGGCATCGACCGCGCGGCGATGGGCAACCCCGGCAAGTACACCTATTGTTTCGCCGAAGACGAATCCGACCCGGACTGGCCGAGTCTGGCCATGGACCGGGGCTTCGCGCGGGAAGACTCGGTGGTCAGCCTGTTCGCCGGCGAAGGCTTGCAGGGCATTGTCGACCAGCAGTCGCGCGCGCCCGAATCGCTCGCCGGCAGCTTCGCCGCGAGTCTGCGCGCGGTGGCGCATTACAAGCTGTTCGGTCTGGCGGACGCGATCCTTGTGGTCAGCCCGGAACATCGACGGGTGTTGCGCGAAGGCGGCTGGTCCAAAGCCGATCTGCGCGAAGCGCTATACGACCGGCTGCGCGTCCCCGGGCAACAGATCCTGCGCGGCGCCGACGGCGTCGCCGAAGGCATGCCCGAGCGCTTGCGCGACAAACTCCTGCAAAAGTTCCGCGACGACGGCCTGCATATCGTCAGCCTCGGCGGCACCGCTGGAATGTTCTCGGCGATTATCGGCGGCTGGGTGGCCGCCGGCGAACGGGGAAGTCAACTGGTCTCCCGCAAAATGGACTGATCCCACCCCCCGATCCCTATCCCTCCAACCCCCCGAGAAAGCGCAAGGGCATCCCGTTCCCTCGCGCTATCGCTCGACCCCAGCAACTGATGCGAGGCTGGTGAATCGCTGGCTTTCTTCGCGATAAAAACAAGTATTTGATGAATAAAATCATACAAAATTCGTTTTGATCGGATTTTTCTTGCATGATCTTCGCGTTTACTGTTTACTTGGACGTGTGGGGGGGAAGGTGGCCGCGAGGCCAGCTTCGAAGTAGCTGGCCGCGTTGCCGTGTTCAAAGACGGACAGTCAGTTGCTGAGGAGCGAAACATGAAGATTCCAAGTCTTTCTTCCATACCATCCATTGGCGTCGCAGCTTGGGTGCTCGGTTTTGCGGCGCTCTGTCTGGCCTCGACCCCGGTTCTGGCGCAGTCGGCGCCCACCAAGCCAGCCGCGCCCGCGGTCACAGCCGGCTACAAGCAACTCGGCGTGTCCTGGACCGCGCCCAGCGATGGCGGCGCGAGCATCAGCGACTACGACGTGCAATACCGTTTGGGCGCTTCCGGCACTTGGACCTCCCACGCCCACAACGGCACCGGGACGACGGCGACCATCACCGGCCTGAACCACATCGGCAAGTATCAGGTGCAAGTCCGCGCGGTCAATTCCGTAGGCAACAGCCCGTGGTCGGATTTCACCGAAGCGACCACCATATCGGGCAAGGTGTCCGGCCTGCGGGCGGCCGCCGGCAACGCCTCGCTCGACCTGAGCTGGGCGGCGCAAATGGGCGCGTCGAGCTACAAGATCCAGTGGCGGTCGACCGCGGAGGACTGGAACACCGGCAGCCGGCAGACGACCTCGACAACCGCCTCGAATACGCTGACCGACCTGACCAACGGCACCGACTACCTCGTGCGCGTGGCGGCGGTCTTCGGCGCCGGCGCCGGCGACGCGGCCTGGTCCGACGAGGCGGCGGGCCGGCCCTCCGCCGGTTCTTCCTCGCTGCGGGTGTCCAACGTCACCGCGACCGGCGCGACACTGTCGATGCTGGTCGATCCGGGCGCGGACAACTGGTATGTCAAGGGCACCGGCGGCGGCGGCTACACCTTCGCCTGCACCCGGGTCGCCACGGCCGGCGGGCACGCCCTGACCGACCTGAGCGGCAACACGAGCTACGTTTTCCAGTCCTTCGTCAGCGCGGATTGCGGCAGCGACGCGACTGGCACCGCCTACTTCACCACGCCGGGGAACTTCTCGCTGGCGGCCCACACGGTGACGAAGCACTCGGTGGTGCTGGAACTGCACGGCCACAACGGACGGGCGGACTGGTCCTACCGGGTCGAGATGGTCGGCCACGAGTCCGGGCGGTCGTGCTACGCGGTCCGCCGCGGCAATTCCGTGTCCTTCGGCCCGCTGCTGGCTGACACCTCCTACACCGCGCAGGCGTTCCGGGGCCTGAACTGCCAGAACGTCGAACGCATGGCGGGCGTGACCTTCACCACGCTGCCCTACTCCGCGACGCTGCCCGCGCTGAGCGTCACGAACGTCGCCAACAACCGCGCCTCGCTGTCGCTGGCGAACCACGCCGGCGAGTGGTTCCACGATGTCGACCGCGACGCCGACACCTGCACGCGGGTGGCGGCGGGCACCTCCGTGTCGCAGGCGATGGGCCTGAGCCCGAACACGAACTACACCGTCACGGCGTACAGCGACCCGCGCTGCAGCGCGGCGGCCGAATCGGTCGAATGGGAGAGCGCGGCGACCTTCACGACCACGGGCCCGGCCTACATCTCGGTCTCGGTCAAGACCGCCAACAGCTTCACGGTCACGCTGCACAACTACACCGCCGCGAACGGCTTTCCGGCCAACTGGTCGATATCGGCGTGGCGTCCGCGCGGCGACGGCGGTTTCGAGGGCAGCGCCTGCCAGACGCTGTCGCGCGCGTCGACGGCCGCGACGGTCACGGGCCTGAAGGCCGGCCTGACCTACACCATTTCGGTGTACAAGGGCAACTCGTGCAGCCTGGCCAGCGACGCGTTCAGCGACACGGCGGCGACGACGAGCCTGACGGCGAACGCGGGCTCGAATTCGGCCTCGCTGCAACTGAACCACCACGAGGGCGGCTGGTCGTACCAGGGCGGGGAGGTTTCGAGCCAGACCTCGGCGGTATTTTCCGGTCGGGGCGCGGGGGCCGCGGGGCGGACTCCGGGACAGGTTTCCGGGGTTGCAACCGCCGCGGCGCAGTCCGCGGACCAATGCCGGGCGATGCCCGCCGGAACCTACACGGCGAATCTGGACGGTTTGAGCGCGGGCACGCGCTACGCCTACACGGCCTGGTCCGGCGCGGACTGCGCCGGGGACGAACTCGGGCGGGCGGCGTTCACCACGCCCGCGGCCGGCGTGGAGGCGCCGGATCCCGGGCCCGCGGCGGTGTCGCTGGCGGCGTCGGCGCTGAGTGCGACTTCGGCGCGGCTGCGCCTCGCCAACCACGCGGGCGCCTGGTGGTACCGGCTCGACGGCGCCGGCGGCGCGGACGGCGCGGCTTCGGCCTGCGTGGCGGCCTTCGGTTCGGCGGCGCGCGTTGCCGGTCTGGCGCCGGGGACGTCCCACGGCTTCACCGCCTATTCGGCCGCGGACTGCGGCGCCGATTCCCTGCTGGCTTCGGCTTCGGCCCTCACTCCCGCGCTGGCGGAAAACACGCTCGCGGGCCTTCCCGCCGGTTCCGCTTCGCTCCGGCCCGACCTGCTGTCGGACCTCGACGGCGACGGCGTGACCGATTTCGTTGAAGCGCTGCGGGGCACCGACCCGCTCGCGGCGGCTTCGGTGGACCTGTCGGAGTCGGTGCTCGACGTGCTCGTGCTGACCACCTCCCAAGCGGCGGCGCATGCCGGGGACGGCGAACTCAAGCGCCTGGTCGAAGACCGCGTCGACTACGCCAACGCCGCCTTCGCGGCGAGCGGAGTGCGGTTGCGGCTGCGCGCGGCCCTGGCCGAACTGCCCGCGACGGACTATTTCCCGGCCAATACGGGCAATTCCCAAGCCGGAACGGACAGTTCCCCGGTCGAACCGGACAATGCGGGCAATTCTCCAGCCGGAACGGGCAATTCTCCGCCCAATTTCCCGGCGGCGGAGACGAACAACTCTCCCCTGGCCCTGCTCGCGGCGGTAGCCGCGGGCGACGCGCCGGCCCACGTCGAACTGCGCGCCCTGCGCGCGCGGCTCGGCGCCGACCTCGTGGTCTTCGCCGGCCTCGCCGCCGAGGCGGGCGGATCCTGCGGCATGGCGTACCAGAACGGCGCGGACGGCGTTTTCGGCGCCGCGGCCCGGGCCGGCGGCTGGTCCTGGCTCGGCCTCGACTGCGCCGCGCATTGGCTCGCCCGCGGCGTCGGCCACAACCTCGGCCTGGCCCACGCGCGCGGGCACGGCGGCGTGTTCGACTTCAGCGCCGGCCACGGCGCGGAGGGCCAATTCGCGACGATCATGGCCGACCCGGCCTGGTGGGGCGTGGCGGAGGACCAGCGCCTGCCGCTCTTCTCCAACCCGGACCTCGACTGCGGCGGGCAAGCCTGCGGCGTCGGCGTCGAAACCGGCGCCGGCGCGGACGCGGCGCGTTCGCTCAACATCACCGGCCCGCTGGCGGCGGACTGGTTCCTGCCGCAATGGCCCTGGCCGAACGCGCTGCCGGCTTCGCCGGGCGTTGGCGCGGCGGGCGAAGTCGAGGCGCGGATCGCGCTCGGCGCCTTGTCCGGCGGCCTGTACCGCGACGAACTGCGGGTCGGCGATGTGATGGACCTCGTGGCCGAGATCGAACCCGATCCGCGCCACCTGGGCCTGGCCGCCGATTTCCACCTGCTGGTGCGCGACGGCTCGGGCCGGATCGCGCAACTCGGCGCCGACGGCCAAGTCGCGGCATGGGACGAAACGCTCGACGGTCTGGTTCCCCTGCGGTCGGTCGAGTCGCTCGCCGCGGTCGAACGCTTTTACGTCGTCCGCGGTCTGGCAGTCGCCGCCGCCTTGGCCGGCCTTGAATGGGAGATGTTCCTGGCGTACCGGATCGGGGAAGAGTTGGTCTACGCGACCGAGCCCCTGCGTCTGCGCGTCGCCCGTTGACGGGCGGCGCCGACGGCGAAAGGGGTGGCGAAAGGGGAAGCCAACTCGTTCAACATCGAATAAAATGCGTGTTCACCGAAACCGGGAGGTGAACATGACAAGTACGACATTGCTCGACCCCACCGCCGAATTGCAGCCGGCGGAGCGCCAATTGACGCCGAGGCTGGCAAGCCTGTCGGGCGCCACCGTCGGCCTGCTCGATATTTCCAAGCCGCGGGGCAGGGAATTTCTCGACGAAGTGGAATCCCTGCTCGAGGAACAGGGCGCGCGGGTAAAACGCTATAGCAAACCCACCTTCACCCGGGTCGCGCCAACCGCCCTGCTGCAGCAGATCGGCGCCGAATGCGACGCGGTAGTCGAAGCGTTAGCCGATTGAGGCTCCTGCACGTCGTGCAGTTTGCATGACATGCTCGACCTCGAAAGCCGGGGTCTGCCGGCCGGATTCGTCGCATCCCGCGAATTCGAAGACGCCGCGGCGGCCCAGGGCAGATCGCTCGGCATCGCGCCGAAAAGCGTATTCGTGCCGCATCCGATCCAGGATCGGACCGATGCGGAAATGGCCGATCTCGCCCGCGGGGCGATCGACAATATCAAGGCGCTGATCGCCGATTCGTAAAGATCCCGGCGCCGACAATACACTTATCCAACCACAATCCAGACGGAGCAAGGCATGACAACCGAGGCAGTAATCGTATCCACCGCCAGAACCCCCATCGGCAAGGCCTACCGGGGCGCATTCAACGACACCGACGGACCTTCCATGGCCGCCCACGCCATCGCGGCGGCGGTGGAACGGGCCGGAATCGAACCCGGCGAGGTGGATGACGTGATCATGGGCTGCGCCATGCAGCAGGGATCCACCGGACAGAATATCGGCCGTACGGCGGGAGTGGCCGCCGGCCTGCCTTCCTCCGTCGCAGGCATGAGCATCGACCGCCAATGCGCTTCCGGCATGATGGCCATCGCCACCGCCGCGAAGCAGATCGTGCACGACGGCATGCCCGTCGTCGTCGGCGGCGGCGTCGAATCGATCAGCCTGGTGCAGAACGAGCATCGCAACGGATACCGGGCCCAGGATCCGAATGTGACCGCGCGTTCGCAACACGCCTACATGTCGATGCTGGAAACCGCCGAAGTCGTCTCCAAACGTTACAATGTCAGCCGCGAACAGCAGGACGAGTTCGCCCTGCAAAGCCAGCAGCGCACCGCTAGCGCCCAGCAGGCTGGCAAGTTCGACGACGAAATCGTGCCGTTGCCGTCCACCATGTTGTTCACCGACAAGGAAACCGGCCAGCAAAGCAAGCACGAAGTCACCCTGGAAAAGGACGAGGGCAACCGGCCCACGACGACAGGCGAAGGACTCGCCGGCCTGCGCACGGTCTTCGAAGGCGGCGTCATCACCGCCGGCAACGCGAGCCAGTTGTCCGACGGCGCCTCCGCCTCGGTCTTGATGGACGCGAAAGTCGCCGAACGCAAGGGCCTTGAACCGCTTGGCGCCTATCGAGGCATGGCCGCCGCCGGACTCGATCCCGATGAAATGGGCATCGGGCCGATCTACGCCGTGCCGAAATTGCTCGAGCGTTTCAACCTGACGATGGACGACATCGACCTGTGGGAACTGAACGAGGCTTTCGCCGTGCAGGTCGTCTATTGCCGCGACCATCTCGGCATTCCCAATGAGAAACTCAACGTCAACGGCGGCGCCATTTCCATCGGCCATCCCTATGGCATGAGCGGCGCGCGCCTGGTCGGCCACGCCCTGCTCGAAGGCAAGCGCCGCGGCGCACGCCACGTCGTCTGCACCATGTGCGTCGGCGGCGGCATGGGCGCCGCGGGGCTATTCGAGGTGTATTGAATGCCATTGTTTCGGATCACGGACGATGTACTCTCAATAATGCAGGAGACATCCGTTGAGCTTGAAAGCCGTTTGGAAGATTGGCTGGAAAGCAGTCCATGGGCTATCGCACAAGAGCCTCTCCTCTGGATTGGCAGACAATCGAGTGCTTCAGTCGGGGATGGAACTATTTTCCCAGATTTGCTCGGAGTTGACTCCGAGGGCAACCTTGTCATCGTTGAGCTAAAAAAGGAGCGTGCCCCTCGTGATGTGATGGCTCAACTGCTTGAATACGCGGCTTGGGCAAATGAACTCTCGGAGGAACAGATACAACAGGGAGCTGAAGACTATATTGCAAATAGAGACAAACCTGAGAAAGTGAATTTTGCAGATGAATTCAGGGAAACATTTGAGATGATTGAAACAGACGTATTGCCGAAATTGAATCGAAATTTGCGTCTGTTTATTGTAGGAAAAGAAATACCTATGCGTATACATCGAGTATGCGAACTCCTGAGAAATTCTTACGGGATGGATATATCCCTAATTGAATTCTCAATATTCAAAAACAACAAGAGTGATGAGGCGCTGATAAATTTGAATACAATTATTGGAGGTAAAGGTTTCGGCGACTCCAAATTGAAGCGTAGCGGTAACTCCGACTCTGCACGTTGGTCGGCTGATATCTCGGTGAGAGACGTGGTTTGGAACGCAGTACAGGAGTTGACAAAAGGCAACAAGAACAGTGTATTCACCATGAAGGAACTTAAGCCTATAATTGAAAGAAGTTATCCAAATTTCAATATGAAAAATTTAGGGCCGGAGATTCATGCTTACTGTGTTAATTCCCCATCTCGCAAACATTATCTATCTGGTGGGAATTACAGTTATTACTGGCAAATCGAAAGAGGAAAGTTTCGCCTATTTGATCAAGACAATGACAAATAGTCAATACAAAACTGGTCAGCTGAGAAATAGAGTAAATCCATACATCACTCCGAGGATAATCGCAATCGAAAGCACTGCGAAAAAACTCCGAGCCTCCTGTCACCGAACTCTGTAGAGCCCGGCGCAATTTGCACAAAGATTTATTCAATCAATCACTTGAATGTACTACGGATCAATGTTCCCTCTTCATTGCGCGCAGAAATTAGCCATAATCATTGTTATGCGATGCTTCCAAGATGTGATTTGAAATTCCATATAAAGACAAAAACTCGGAGGCAATTCTCGGATATGTTACCCTGCCCCATACATCTGTTTCACTATTTTTCTGAATCTCTGATTCCATGATCTCGATAATTATTGGGACAAGAAAACTTATGACAGCAGTGCCATGAACTATCTGCCTTCTTCCAGCTCCATATGGATATGTAGTCCCACCATGAAAAATCTGATTTCGCAGTTCATATAGCCTTATGAATATTTGGGGAAGAAACTTTCTCAAGTCTTTGTTCTCCCAAGCCTCCATCAGGCATTTGTTCTCATTTTGAAATTCTTCCTTCCAACCTTCCAATTCTCTAACATCCTCTTCCCTGGCAAGTTTCCAAAATTCTTTGGATAAACACGGATTCTCCAAGAACGATTCAATCGAATCTCGAAGTTCTGCTTCAAATATTTGATTCAGTGACTTTTTTCCATGGCTTATTATATTTTGCAAAAATCTTTTGAATACAAAACTATCTGCTCGATTCTTCTTTTTGTTTCCCTTCTTTTCTATTTCTTCTGCGAAATTTTTCAGAGATTCCTCGTTTCCATATGCAGCATTAAAACTGATCCACAGGAAAATGAATCTTTCAACGATTGTAGTTCTTTTTCGGCTACTGCGTTTCAACCAAGTCTTCGCGCGCCGTATCCGATCTTCATTGTGTTTTCGCTGAGTGTGATTGTTGAACAAGGCTATGGTTTGCGTCATATCAATATCCGCAAGTTGCGATTCAATTCCCCGGCAGCAATTCGTAGACGACGTGTATGTCAACGCGGATTTCCCGGTCGGTGAGTTGCATGACCGGAGCGGGAACATCGGCTCCGCTGACGAAACCTGCGGATTCGAACGTTATTTCCGGGCCGGAGAAAGCCATCGGCGCCCATTGCACGGGTTCCTCGATCATGGACTGCACCGAGCCAACGTCCGCGCCTGCGGCCCTGGCCATTGTCTCGGCCTTTTGCCTCGCCGCGAGAACGGCTTCCCGCAAGGCTTCGAGTTCAAGCTGTTCGCGCTCCGAGTGGGTGAATTCGGGGGGGTCGATGCGGTGCAGCCGCAAGCCGGAAAGGCGCCCAAAAATCTCGCCATAGGCATCGATCGACCGCGTTTCAAGTTCGATCACGCGTTCAACGGACTCGCCAAGATAGCGCCCGCTACCCCTGCTCCAATCGTACTCCGGCCCGCTCCAGAAGCGTGACGAATCGATGTTCTCCTCATCCACGCCCGCTTCTGTCAACGCCGCCACCGCTTCTTCCACGATCTCGTCGGCGCGTTGGCTGGCTAGAGCCAGCGATTCGGCTGTCTGCCTGACGACCAGCCGCAGTTCGAGCGTGTCCGGCGCGGCCGTAACGGTTCCCGTGGCCCTGACCTGAATGATGCCCCTTTCCGCGGCCGATACTGGCTCCACTGCCAAAGATGCAACCGCCATAACCGCGGCGACCGCCGTAAGACTAGCAATCCAACGTGCTTTCACATTTACCTCCCGCAGGAACCATCGAACTTGTAAGTGACTTATCGATTATAGCTTCGCTGACGAGACGCGGCATACTTTCACGAAGCCGTTTTTCCTATTCGCTTGCGTTTTTCCAGAGATGTACATACTGTTCCCACCCGTTTCCGATCGGGTGGCAATACTGTGAGACTGGTACGAGTTGGTTCCAGGGGAAGAACGACAATTCCTAAGCGCATTCGCGAAGCGCTTGATCTTCTTGAGGGCGATGTAATCGCCTTCAATGTGGAAAACGCAAATTTGCTCGTGCGCAAGCTGATTCCGGAACACGACGAAATCCTCACGGGGGTCGGCGGCAGCTTTTGCGAGTGGGTGTCGCCCGAAGACGAGCCGGCGTGGCGTGATCTTTGATCCGTCAAGCCAGAATCCCAAAGTCGTATCGAAGATGAGGAGAGAGCTGTTACGCCGTGTCCTGAATGTCGTGACGCCGCGCCGCTCTCAGTTCTTGAGGTATATCACTAGCAACGTGTTCTGACTCCTGCGAATTGGCTTGACATAACATGTATTAGAGCAATAATAGAGCCATCTTATAGCCAGTTTATAGCTGGCTTGGCACTCACTAGCAAGCACGAGGCTGAAATGGAAACGAAGAAAGTGACAATGGGCCTAACCAAACAGGACATCGAGAATACGGAAATGCTGTTGGGACGCACGAATGCGAGAAACAAGGCATCTGTAGTGAGCAATGCGCTGGCGCTTACGGCCTTGCTGACAGAGCGCACCACAGAAGGCGATGAACTGTTGCTTCGGAAGAAAGACGGGACGTTGGAACGGATAATCATTGCCAACGGGTGAGAGAGTGTGTAATGGAAGAGCAAGGACAGCGCGACGGATCGAAACATCCAGACGAGCAGTCACAGCAAGAGGATTGGGAAGATTCCGCCGGCCCCAAGAAGCCGGAGCAGAGAAGCGCGTATCACGGCGATGTCTGGTTTTGGCGACTGACCGTGGCCTCCCTGGCCGTGATTGTCTTGGTGGCGCTGGGCGGGGGAATCTGGCTGACCTACCTTGGCAAGGAAATTCCCCAGGCAGTTCTGGCATTGGGCGCCACCGCTGTCGGGGCGCTTGGCGGGGTAGTCGCGGGCCAGCGTTAAGCGCGACTCAAACTACCGCCATTCATTGGCCGGCTGGTCGGCATCGGACTCCAGGAATCGAATCAGGTCGCCGTGGAACCGCTCGGAAATCTCGATGTGGGGATTGTGGCCCACATCGGGATACAGCAGCAGCGCGGAGTTCCGCAACTCGTTGTGCACATGGGTGGCGCGGGCGGCGAAGTCGTCTGACAGCCGGTCGTCTTCGCCGCCGATGACCAGCGCCTTCGCTCCGATGTGTTGCCAGTCGTAAACCACCGGATCGTTGTACATCATGGCCCCTACCATGCGGCGCACCCTGGCGTAGTGGGGATAGCCGCCGGAAAGAGTCTGGCCGTAGGACCGTCTCACAAACTCCAACTGTTGAGGTGGCCAATAGTCGGTGTAGTAGCGTTGGTGGCCGCGCAAGATGGACTGATAGGTGGGCACGCCGGGTTCGCCGGCCATCGGGTCGCTCCATGGCCGGGATTGGCGGGAATCGACCAGACCGATTTGATTCACCATGACGACATGGCTGACGCTGTCCGGATATTGCATCGAGAATCTGCTTACCACCATGCCGCCCATCGAGTGGCCGACAGCCGCTACCTTGTCGATGCCCAACTCATCGAGCAGCGCCCGCATGTTGGCCGCGACGAAATTGAAGTTGTAGGGGATCAGGGCCTTGGATGATTTGCCGTAGCCGATGCGGTCCACGGCGATGACGCGAAACCCCGCATCGGACAAGATCCGGAAAGATGGCGAGTAGGCTTCCGAGTAGAAGTTGCCGCCATGCTGCCAGAATACCGTTTGGCCATTGGCCTCGCCGGTCGGCGGAATGTCCATGTAGGCCATGCGCATTTTCTCGCCGTAGCGATCGAACTCCAGGAACCGGACCGGCCAGGGGTAGTCGATCTCTTCAAAATTGATCGACACGGGGCCCCAATGGCCGGGGGCCTCGGCCGGCGGCTGCGCGGGCCATTCCTCCTCGGCGAAAGTCTGGGGAATGGCGAGTATCGCGCCGGCGACCGAAAACATCGCCAGCAGTGGGCGCCTGATCTTGTTCATGCTGTCTCCTTGTAACTTGCCAACGTCTTGCCGCGGGTTGGCGGCGAATAAGGGTTTACCCGGCTACCAATCCGACGAATCTTCGTCGTGCACCGCCGTGGGCAGCGCGTAGGAAAGCTCCGACCGGCCGAGATTGACAAAATCCATCAACTGGTTGGTGCGGGTAAGGTTTCTATGCTTGCGAATCGCGGGGATCACTCCAAACGCGGCACGGGCGAAGCGGGTTCTGAAGCGGAAGCCCTGTACGGCAAGACCCTCGCCTTTGCCCGGGTATCTGAGGGCGTCCGCCAGCGTACCGCCGATCAGGCCCCGGGAAATCGAGTACGCCAGTCTGGCGACCTTGCGCCGTTCCGCGGATTCGTTTACGCCGACCACCATCGGAGCGCTGTTGATAATGCTGTTGGCCATGATAATGGCGTCGTCGCCGGGGGGGGGCTCGCACAGCTTCGCGACATCGAAGATGTGCAAGGCGCCGGCCTCGTCGCGGAAGACCACTTCTTGCGGAACCCCCAGCAGGAGCGCCGAATAGCGCCACACATGCACATAGGCCTCGCGCTCTTCGCGGGAAAAATCGCCGCCGAGCAGTGCGACATGCCGCATGAGACGGCCCGAAAACGCGGCCGAGGCCAGAGAGAGGGTCGCGGCGCTGACGGGCAGGCCGTAGCGTTCCTCTTGCCATTCTCCCGATTCCCGGATCAAGCGCCTCGACCGGGCGTGAACCAGCCGGATGCGCACCGAGAGCCGCCAGCCATCGCCGAGCGGGAGAATCCCGCCGGGCAGGTACTGCTCGACCAGATGCAGACCGTTCTGCTTGAGGCGGCGAACCCCCATCGACATGATCCGGCCCCTGATGCGGAACGAAGCGCTGATCATCGTCGCGAAGCCTTCGACGATGCTGCCCGCGACCAGCGCCGCGAGAACGAGGTCGGAATTGCGCAGGAAGGCTCTTGAAGCGACTTTGGTCGCCTCTTCGTCAAACCAGGCCGGCACTTCCATGGATTCTTCCATAAGCCGCCCAAGCGATGCGGGCGCGTCGGGCGGCAACCGCGCGGGGTTCGCCATGGCCTCTGCGAGCAATTCGTGGACTCGCGCCGCAGGCAATTCGGCGAGATCCGCGGAGGTCTCGTCCCCAACGGGGTCTCCGATCATCGTGTGACGAACATAGGCCTCGGCGAACGCGGCGTCCCGGGCATGGGCGCGGTTGTAGCCGGCCAGATATGCTTCGGGAATGGTTGCGGTCTCGGAATTCATGCGGTGCGCGTTTTCAACGAGGAGACAAAATTATATTGCAGCATGACGAGCGCGGGGACGACCAGCATCAGCAGCGCGGTCGCGACGACGACGCCGAAGCCCACGGAGGCGGCGAGCGGCACGAGATGCTGGGTCTGGATGCTCTGCTCCAACATCAGCGGCGCCACGCCCAGAAAAGTGGTGATCGAAGTCAGCAGAATCGCGCGGAAGCGCGCTTTGGCGCCGGCGATGACGGCATCCCGCGGATCGAGCCCGCGCTCCCGGGCGCTGTTGATGAACTTGATCATCATCAGCGAATCGTTGACGACCACGCCGCTCACGCCGATGATTCCCTGGAGCGACGTGAAGCCCAGACTGAGGTCGAGCAGGATGTGACCGATCAGAGCGCCCACCAGCCCGAGCGGAATCGCGGTCATCACGATGAGCGGCTGCGTGTAGGAGCCGAAGGGAATCGCCATCAGCGCGTACATCACGAGAAAAGCGAAGAAGACCGTCATCGGCAGCGTTTCGTACACCTCTTGCTGCTGGCGCTGCTCGCCGCCGTAAAAATAGAGGAAATCCGGGTGCTCGGCGCTCAGACCGGCCAGCAGGTTACGCGCCAGATCGCTGTTCACTTGCTGGCCGGTGATCACGGCGCTGTCCACGTTCGCCGTGACCGTGATGACCCGGCGTTCGTCGAGGCGGTGGATCGTGGTGGGCGAGCGCGCCAGCGCGACCTCGGCAATCTGTCCAAGTGGCAAAACTCCGCCATGCGGCGTTCGCACCGCGTAGTTCCCGATGTCCGCGGGTGAATTGCGTTCGGCCTGCGGGAGCCGTACGAAAACGCGCATCTCCTCGCGGCCGCGTTGCACGCGCAGGGCCTCGGTGCCGAAAAACGCGGCACGCACCTGGCGGGCGAAATCGTCGAGGGTGACGTCGAGCGACCGCCCCGCGGGCTTCAGTTCGAGTTGCAACTCCTGCACGCCTTCGTCGTGACTGGTGCTGACGTCGAACACGCCGCCCGTCGACTCCAGACTGGCGGCCACTTCGTCCGCGATCAGCGCCAGACGCTCGGGGTCGGGATGGGAAAGCTCGAGATGAACCGGAAGGCCAAGTCCCAGCGCCCCGGCCGAGAAGGCCAGGGATCTGACTCCCGGAAACTCTCCCGCCTCCTCCCGCCACAGGTTCTGGAATTCGGTCGAACTGAAATCCCGAAAGTCCGACGGCGGCAGCTTGAACTCCACCGTGCCGATGTGCCCCCGCGGCAACGCAACCGCGTTGCCGCCGAGCGGGTCGAAGAGTTGCGCGGTCTGGCCCACGGTGACGCTCACGTCCGCGGGAATCGGCGCGGCGCCGCCGGCAAGCGCCCGCAGCACGCGATGCCCCGCCGCTTCGAGCTGCAAGGCCACGTCGACCGTGCGGTCGCTCGGTGTC
The DNA here is from genome assembly GCA_963664805.2 of Pseudomonadales bacterium. Taxonomy (GTDB): domain Bacteria; phylum Pseudomonadota; class Gammaproteobacteria; order Pseudomonadales; family Pseudohongiellaceae; genus UBA9145. Next base: position 3,488,789 of record OY761612.1, read on the forward strand.
CCGACCGGCATCTCGATGTTGGCGGAGACGATATCGCCTTCGATTTGCGGAAGAAACTCGTACCTGACCATGCCCGTAACGACGATCGTCACCGACAGCAGCATCAGTGAAAACGTGGCGGCGAGCACGACCGACGGCGCGGCGGTGGCGAAACGGAGCGCGCGGTCGAGCGGGCCATCGACAAAGTCCTTCACCCAGGCGTCGACCGACGCCTGGGTGCGGCGCACAGCGCGCCCGAAGCCGGAGCGGGGCTCGCCCGGTGTGGGCAGGTGCGCCAGATGGTTGGGCAAGACCAGCAGGGATTCCACCAGCGAGAGCATGAGCACGGCGATGACGACGATGGGGATGCTGAGACCGATCTTGCCGATGGGCCCGGGCACGGTGAGCAACACCGAAAACGCCGTCACCGTCGTCAGAATCGAGAAAATCACCGGGCCGGCGATGCGCTGCGTTCCCCGCACCGCCGCGGCCAGCCCTTCGGCCCCCTTCTCGCGCTCGGCGTAAATGTTCTCGCCCACGACGATCGCGTCGTCCACCACGATGCCGAGCGCGAGCACCATCGCCATCAGCGAGAACATGCTGATCGAGACGCCCAGCACCTGCATCACCAGGAACGTCCCCGTGAACGAAACCGCCAGCCCCAGCGCCACCCACATCGCGAGCCTGATCTGCAGGAACAGGCCGAGCGCCAGGAATACAAGGAAGAGTCCGAGCGCCGCGTTCTCGATGAGCAGATTGACCCGGCCCCGGAGATCGACCGAGTCGTCCTGCCAGATCGAGACGGCGACGCCCTCGGGCAAGGAGGGCGTCACTTCGGCATCGATGTAGTCGCGCACGGCCTGCGCGATGTCGATCACGTCCTCGCCGGCGGTGCGGAATACGTTGATGCGGGCCGCCGGCTGGCCGTTGAAGCGCGTCGACAGGTCGCTGTCGGCGAAAGCGTCGCGCACGGTCGCGATCTCGCCCAGCCGCACGGCGGCGCCGTTGGGCCCCGTCATGACGACGATGTCCTCGAAGTCGAACTGGCCGTAATTCTGGCCGAGCGTGCGGACGCGGATTTCCTCTTCGCCGGTGGAAATCTTGCCCGCGGAAAGATCCAGCGAACCCAGGCGGACGGCCAGGGCGACATCCTCGAGGGTCAGCCCGAGCGCCCGCAGGCGGTCGCGCGGCACCTCGATGGAGATTTCGTAGTCGCGCACTCCGCTGGATTCGGCAAAGGAAACCTCCGGCAGAGCCAGGATTCCGTCTTCGATGCGGGAGGTCAATTCCTTGATCGCGCGTTCCGATACGGCGCCGTACACGACCAGGCGAAAAATGCTCTGGCGACTCGTGATTTCGCGGACTTCCGGGCGTTCGGCGCCCGCGGGGAAGGTCAGGATACTGTCCACTTGCGCCTTCATGTCCGCCAGGGCGCGGTTCATGTCCGTTCCCTGCCTGAATTCGGCAATCACCGAACCCAGTCCCTCGGCCGCCGACGATTCGATCCGTTTCACGCCTTCGACGGACTGGATCTGCTCCTCGATCTTGCGGACGATCAACTCTTCCACTTCCGAGGGCGCGGCGCCGGGATAGGGCACAACCACCTGAATGCGGTCGAGCGAAGCTTCCGGGAGAAACTCCTGCGGCAGCCCGACAGCCGAGATAAGCCCGACGACGAGCAGGAAGCCCATCAGCAGGTTCGCGGCGACAGGATTCGCCGCCATGTAGGCGATGGGGCCGCGGAATTCGCCTGCTGTCACATCGCGCTCCTGAAATCCAAAATCACACTGGGCTTTTCAGTGGACCGAAGATTGAATGCGAAATTTACCATCGCAGCCAAAGCGTGTCACTACGCACACACTTCCCTCGCACAAAGTTGGCGTGAGATTCCAGCAATTCTCATTTTGGCGATCAGCCAGGCGCGGGCGCCCCCCACCGATTCCGCTCCGCGGATTTTACTCCCCCGGAGGGGGGTATTCAACGCATCCGCGGGCGTCGCGGAACCGAATACTCTCCCTTGGGAGAGTCAAGGCCGCGAAGCGGTTTTGGTGAGGGCATACTTGCGGCCGCATTCGGCCAAAATGAGAACCACTGCTGGAATTCCCAGCTACTTGCAAGCCAATTGCCCGCTGCGGTAATGTCGGGCTTTTCGCGGCAGCGGCCGCCAAGCCTGGTGAGACCAACGTGCAGTCGAAACTATCCGTACGCTTTGCGACACGCCTTTTGTCAGCCCTGTCGATATTCCTCGCCGCCTCCGTCTCGGCCCAGGATCGCGATCCGGTGCGGATCGGATTCATGGATCCGCTGTCCGGCCCCTTCGCCTCGATCGGCACCAGCGGACTGACGGTGCTCCAGTTCTCCGCCGACTATCTGTTCAATTCCAAGGGGGGTATTCTTGACGGACGCATGATCGAGATCATGCCCCTCGACAACATGCAAAGCCCCACGGAAACGCAGATTCAGTTCCGCCGCGCCGTGAGCGAGGGATTGCGGATCATCTTCCAGGGCAACAGTTCGGCCGTGGCGAACGCGCTCAACACCGCCGTGGAGCGGCACAACCGGCGCAATCCGGGCCAGGAAATCCTGCAGATCAATTATTCCGCCGTGGACCCGGTCCTGACCGAAGAGAATTGCAGCTTCTGGCATTTCCGCTTCGACGCCCACGCGGTGATGAAACTCAACGTGTTGACCGATTTCATCGCCCGGAACGAAGACATCGAACAAATCTATATCATCGGGCAGGACTATTCCTTCGGCCACGTCGTCGCCGAAACTTCCGAACGCCTGCTGCGCGAGAAGCGGCCCGACATCGAGATTGTCGGCAATGAATTTCACCCGATCGGCCAAGTCAAGGACTTCACGCCCTACGTGACCAAGATCGTCGCTTCGGGCGCCGACGCGGTCATCACCGGCAATTTCGGCGCCGACATGGTCTCGCTGGCGCGCTCGATCATCGATTCGGGGCTCGATATTCCGATCTACACTTTCTACGCCGCCTATGACGGCATCACCGCGACCCTCGGCGCCGACGGCAAGAACCGCATCCGCCTCGTACACAACGAAAGCGCCAATCCGATTCCGACCGAAGAGCGCAAGGCGTTCTATCGCGCCTTCAAGGCCGAACATCCCAACCGCGACGTGACCCAGCCGCGCATCGCGCTGGCGCTCTCGATGGTGGTTGAAGCCATGGAACAAACCGGCGGCACCGACCCTTACGACATCGCCCTGGCGCTCGAGGACATGCGTTTCACTTCGATGAGCGGCGAAGAAGTCTGGATGCGCGGCGCCGATCACCAGATCTTCCAGGCGCTGCACGTGTCGGTGCAGACCGACGAAGGCATCGAGTTCGACGCCGACAACTCGGGTTTCGGCTTGCTGACCGAATACATGGTGCCGGCCGGGGAGACCGTCGTGGAAACGAGTTGCGAGATGAGGCGACCGCGGCGCTGACAAGGGACGAGCGCGGCCGATGCCGGAAATTCTCGTATTCGCGACCTTGAACGGCCTGGTCACCGGGCTGTTGCTGTTCATGCTGGCGAGCGGTCTCACCGTGATCTTCAGCATGATGGGCGTACTCAATTTCGCCCATGCCAGCTTCTACATGCTCGGCGCCTATTTCGCGTATTCAATCAGCCTTTATTTCGGCTATTGGACCGGGCTGATCGTCGCGCCGCTGATCGTCGGCGTGCTCGGCGCACTGGTCGAGCGTTACGGGCTGCGGCGCGTGCATCAGCACGGCCACGTGGCGGAACTCGTGTTCACTTTCGGCCTCGCCTTTCTGATCGAAGAAGCGGTGCAGTTCTTCTGGGGAGCGGACACCAAGAACTACCAGACGCCGGACCTGCTCGATTTTCCGCTGTTCACGCTGTTCGGCCAGGAGTTTTCGGCCTATCGCGGCTTCATGCTGGCGATTTCGCTGGGTATTTTCATCGCCCTATATCAGGTGCTTACCCGTTCGCGCGTCGGCCTCATCATCCAGGCCGCGATCACCCATCCGCACATGGTGGCGAATCTCGGTCACAACGTGCCGCTGATCTTCACCGCTGTATTCGGCGTCGGCACGGCGCTGGCGGGCCTTGCTGGGGTAATCGCCGGGCCGGTGCTGACGACCTTTCCCGGCATGGCGCTCGTGCTCGGCAGCATCGTCTTCGTCATCGTCGTGATCGGCGGGCTCGGCTCGCTGCCGGGCGCGTTCCTGGCCTCGCTGCTGATCGGCTTGCTGCAGTCCTACGCCATCGCCGCGAATGTCGGCATGCCGGACCTGCTCGACTTGCTCGGCCTGGAGTTCCCGCGCAGCCATCCGCTCGATGACCTGTGGACCCTGAACCTGGCCCAGATCGCGCCGATATTGCCTTTCCTGCTGCTCGTGCTCGTGCTGATCTTTCGTCCCACCGGCCTGATGGGTAAACGCGAACAATGAACGGGGTGACCGCAATCAGGGCGCTGGCGGCGAAATCGGGCATATGGGCCGCTTATCTGGCGGTGCTTCTGCTGCTGCCGCAACTGTTCGACTCCATCCTGGCGATTTCGATCTTCAACCAGATGGCCATCGCCATCGTGTTCGCGCTCAGTTACAACATGCTGCTCGGCCAGGGCGGAATGCTCTCTTTCGGTCATGCGGTCTATTTCGGCCTGGGCGGCTTTCTCGCCGTGCATGCGCTGCTGATGATGGAGAACGAAGCCGTCTATTTCCCGATCGCCTTCATTCCCCTCATCGGCGGCCTGACCGGCTTGCTCGCCGGCGTCTTCGTCGGCAGCTTCTCGACGCGGAAGGCGGGCACGGTGTTCGCGATGATCTCGCTGGGAATAGGCGAGCTCGTGGCGGCCTCCTCGCTGATCTTTACCGGCTTTTTCGGCGGTGAAGCCGGAGTGAGCGGCGACCGCACCTTCGGTCCGCCCCTGTTCGGCATGGATTTCTTCAGCGACGTCGACGTCTACTATCTCGCGGCCTTCTGGGTCTTCGTTTCCACCTTGTTCATGTACCTGTTCACCCAGACGCCGGCCGGGCGCATGGCCAACGCCGTGCGCGACAATCCCGAACGCGCCGAATTCATCGGCTATAGCGCGCGCTGGGTGCGCTTCATCTCGTTCTGCGCGTCGGGCATGTTCGCCGGCGCGGCCGGCGGCCTGTTCGCGCTCAACTACGAATTCCTCACCGACGAGAACCTGAACCTCGTGACCTCGGGCCGGGTGCTGCTGATGGCCTATATCGGCGGACTAGGCTTCTTCATCGGGCCCATCATCGGCGCGGTCATCCTGACGCTTATGAACTTCCTGCTGAGCAATTACACCGAATTGTGGCTGTTGTACCTCGGCATCCTGTTCCTGCTGACGGTGCTGTTTCTGCCGCGCGGATTCGCCGGCTTCATCATGATGCACCGCCTTGCCTGGCTGCGCGGCAGACTGCATACCCTGGCGCTGCCGTACCTGCTGACCGGCCTGCCGGCGCTGCTTTTCGTCCTGTGCGTGATCTGCCTGCTCGAACTATCACATACGGCCGAACCCGAACTGCATTTTCTGGGCCTGAACCTGGCGCGGGAGTCGGCGCTTGTCTGGGCCGGGCTTCTACTGCTCGCCACGCTTGGCTGGTACTTGACGAAGATATCGACGCCGGGACTGCGCCGAGCATGGGAAGCGGCCAACGCGCCCGAAGCGGATGCCGCACAGGAGCAAAAGACATGATTGCGCCTATCGCAAGCCGCGAATCACGGAACTTCGCAAGCACCGCAAGGACCGCGCGGCAAGGCCGGGGAGCGGGACCTATTGCGGTTGGAGAACGACCGATCTTCGCCGGCGACGTTTCACCATGCCGCACCGAATCCGCCCTTCGGCGACCACACGGGAAGCCGCCGGCATGAGCCTTCTGTCCCTGCGGAATCTGTGCAAGAACTTCGGCGCCACCGAGATCATCCGCGGCGTCGACCTCGATATCGACGCCGGTGAGAAACACGCCATCATCGGCCCCAACGGCGCCGGCAAATCGACGCTGTTCCATCTCATCAGCGGCAAATACGCGCCGACAGCCGGCTCGATTCGATTCAAGGGACACCCACTCGAAAACCTGCCGCCACACCGCATCAACCGGCTGGGAATCGCCCGCAGTTTCCAGGTCACCAATATTTTTCCTCGCCTGAGCGTCTTCGAGAACATCCGCTGCGCCCTGCTTTGGTCTTCGGGATACGGCTATTCCTTCCGGCATCTGCTCAACCGCCAGCGCGCGCTGAACGATGAAACCGGGGAAGTGCTGGAAAAAATCGGCCTTGCCGGCAAGGCGCGGATTCCCGCCGGCGAAATCGCCTATTCCGAACAGCGGGCGCTCGAACTCGGCATGGCCATCGCCGGCGGCGCCGAACTGATCCTGCTCGACGAGCCCGTCGCCGGTATGAGCCACAGCGAAGCCGACAACGCCGTGCGCCTGATCCGCAAGGTCACCGAAGGCAAGACTCTGGTCATGGTCGAACACGACATGAACATCGTCTTCGATCTCGCCGACCGCATCAGCGTGCTGGTCTACGGCAAGGTCATCGCCTGCGGCGCGCCGGCGGAAATCCGCGCAAACGCGCGAGTGCAGGAGGCTTATCTGGGTGAGGTTCAACTTGGAAAGAGTGCGGATTCCGGCTCGCACCCCCACCAAATCCGCGCCGCGGATTTGATTCCCCCTGAAGGGGGAGTGTAACCATGCCGATCCCCGGCGCTTCTGGTTCACTCCCCCTCCGGGGGAGCCCAACCACGCCGATCTCCGGCGCTTCTGGTTCACTCCCCCTCCGGGGGAGTCAAATCCGCGAAGCGGATTTGGTGGGGGCACAATGCTCGAAGTAAAAGACCTCCACGCCTGGTACGGCAAGAGCCACGTGCTGCAAGGCGTCAGCTTCGAGGTGGCGCAAGGCGAAATCGTCAGCCTGCTCGGACGCAACGGCGTCGGCCGCTCGACAACGGTGAAAACGATCATGGGCGAAGTCGAGCCCCATGGCTCGATCCTGTTCAAAAACGAGCAGATCGCAGGCCGCAAGAGTTACGAGATCGCCCGGCTCGGCCTCGGCTACGTGCCCGAGAACCGGGAAGTCTTCCCCACGCTGACGGTGCGGCAGAACCTCCTGCTCGGAATGAAGTCGACGACCCCTTCCGGGCGCTGGAGCATCGAGGGAGTTTTCGCCATGTTTCCCTTGCTCGCCGAGCGCGCCGACGTGCCGGGCGGTGCGCTCAGCGGCGGCGAACAGCAATTGCTCAGCATGTGCCGCACCCTGATGGGCGATCCCGACATGGTCATGATCGACGAACCCACCGAGGGGCTGGCGCCGAAGATCGTCGAACAGGTCGGCAACCTGCTGCTGGAAATCGCCGGCCGCGGCGTTTCCATCCTGCTCGTCGAACAAAAGCTCAACATCGCCATGCGCATATCGAAGCGGCTCTATATCATGGGCCACGGCCAGGTAGTCTGGGAGGGCACGCCGGATGCACTGACGCAGGCCGGCGACGTGCGGGCGGAATGGCTCGAGGTGTAGGGGCGGCGGCGCAATCTGAAAATGGGCGCGTCGGCGCAGCCGGTGACAACCAACAAAGCCGGCGGCGAGACCAAGCGCCAGTCTCCGAGAAACAGCTTCCACATATTCCCTCCATTCTCAAACTTGGCTCTAAAAAGGTGAATGCATGAACAAAATCCTGCTTTCGTTACCGCTTGTCGTCATGATTGCAGCCGGCGCACCCGTCGCCGCCTGGGATTCGGTCGGTCATCGGGTCAGCGCGCTGGTTGCGGTGGAATATCTCGATCCCGGGGTTCGCGAACGGCTCGTGGCAATCCTGCGGGGGCATCCGCGTTTCACCGAAGATTTCCTGGAGCAGGTTCCCGGCTTTATCGATACCGGCGACGAGCTGGAATTCGATGCCTGGCTGCTGGGCCAGGCGGCATTCTGGCCGGACATCGCCAGAGGGCTGCCACGAGGCGAGAGGGCCCGCTATCATCGCGGCAACTGGCATTACATCGACGGCGCCTGGCTGCGCGACGCCGCCACGGCGCAGGGCAATGTCTATGTCGGCATCGATCCGTTTCCCGATATTGCCGGCCCGGCCGGCGAGGCGATTCGCGGCGAAGCCGATGCGGACAACGTGGTCGTGGCGCTCGATTACAACATGCGCCTGCTGGCCGACCCGGCCACGGAAGCGGGGCAGCGCGCGGTCGCCCTGTGCTGGGTGCTGCATCTGGCCGGCGACATCCACCAGCCGCTGCATACGGGCTCGCTGTTTTCGGCGCAATTGTTCGAGTCCGGCGACGCCGGGGGCAACGGCATCGAAACGAGCGAAGGGAATCTGCACGCGGTCTGGGATCGGGCCTTGCGCGAGCAGGGAATCCTCGACAGCGTCGATTCCATTACCGACGCGTTGCGGTCAATCGACCTGAGCGAAATCGAGTCCGACCCGCTCGACTGGACCGCCTGGATGCACGAAAGCCGCGCCTTGCTGACCAGCGTGGCGTATCCCGAAGCAGTCGAGCGGGAAATCCTCGCCGCCGAAGGTATGGGCCGCGACATGCGGGAAATCGAGTTGTCGGCGGACTATCTCGCCGAAATGCGCCGCATTGCCGAACAACGGCTCGGCCTTGCGGGCATACGCATCGCCCTGCTCCTCGATCGAAACCTGTAGTTCCCTCCCTCCGTCATTCTGCGCGCATTCAGCACCCCACTTCGTCATTCCGCGCGGAGCGAAGCGGAGTGACTCGGGGTATCCATGCCCCTCGCCCCTTGCGGGGCGGCGCCGCGCACCGTCCAAAACGGCGATCCTGCCATTTTGTCGCAGAATCTTCCTGCAAAGCACCGCTATCCGGTCTCCAGCAGTTTCGACAGGTCGGATTCCCATTGACCCTCGAAAATCAGGTCACAACTGATTGAAACCTCGCCATCGACCACGAGTTCCAACTCTCATTGCCAGTGTTGTATGGCGGGTCTATGAAGATGCAATCCACCTTGCCGGCGTATCGTGGCAGCAACGCCTTCAGCGCATGAAGATTGTCGCCGTGAATAATCAAATTCCCGTTCGCGCCGCCGCCGTCGCGCTCTCCGTCCACGGGTTCCCTCGGCACCGACTTGTCCGGATGCGCCACGAACGGTCGGTGCGGCACCGTCAGATGATGGTTGAATACGTACTCCTTCCCCTTGAAATGCAGTTCCGGCATTCGGCACGACCTCAGTTTCGCCAGCCATTCTAACACCAGCTTGCCCGCAAGCCCGGATAGAGGCAATCTCCGATTCACGGGGACGAAATTTGTGCTTTTTTGGTATGTCGGCACAACATCATAGATTCCTGTCCTGCGATGTCGTACCCGATGAGAAATTTGGACACAAGGCGTTATGAAGATTCCATCTTCCACATGGAACGGAGACTCCGACATGAACGAATTTCAATACCCCGCGCATCCTGGCGAGTGTCTGCGCGACTCTGTGACGGCCAGCGGACTGACGCGCACAGAAATCGCGGCGAAGCTGAACATGGACCGAAGCAGCCTGCACAGGCTGCTGACCGGACGCGCCTCGATAACGCCAAGAAGCGCCATTGCCCTTGAGGCGATAGGCTGGAGCACGGCGAAGCACCGGCTGCGCCTGCAAGCCGCTTTCGATCTGGCTCGCGCCCGGCGTGCCGCTCAACAAGTGAACCAAGCCACACCAATTTGAATGTCCACCATGGGCGAACATATGGTACCGATCGACGCTAGGAGCCCCAAGGAACTGAAACGCAAGTTGCGGGAACGAGATGTTCCCGTGCCACCCAGGGGGACAAAAATTGAGAATGTGGATCGAAATAGGCTTGCAGAAACTTGGGTTGCCTGTCGTTTGCTGGAAACATTGGCGGACACCGATTTGCTGCAATTTCCAATCCGCGTCGAACATAATGATCGACCGGATTTGGTACTAACACTGCCAAACTCCCAAATCGGAGTCGAGCTAACCGAAGCCATAGCTAAGAATCAGGCATGGTTCACCGCAGAATTCAATCACAAGAATGCGAGTTCTGAATGTTCAGACATTGAAGTTATTTCCGCGCCTAGAATCAGAAAATCCGATCCACCGCTCACACCGGATGAGATGAAGGCTTTGGTTGATAGGTCGATCTGCAGCAAGGCTTTGAATGAACCGCCGATCATGGGTGATACTATCGAGCGCGACTGGTTGGAGGGGATTATTCACTGCATCGACGATAAGACCGAAAAATTTGGGAAATGTGGATTTACGAAAAAACCAACCAATTGGCTACAAATTTACGATAACTGGCGACCTCATCCCCATAAGCACATTGCAATTAAAATGCTCGAACAGAAATTGTCGGATTCCGGGTGGAAAAATCCGTTCGACAGAATATTCGTGCTGGGATTTCGCTCAATTTGGGAGTTCGGAAAAGACAGCCAAGTTGTGGAGCATATTATTCCGCAATAATGGCTGTCGGAAAATATGGGGTATAGCAAAATTCATGCACTCATTGGACACACACTCCAAATCTCGAACCGCTGTTCATGACGTCGTTGGGAACAATGAGCAGTGAGCGTCCCATCACCGCCGCGGCGTAATTTTGCGAGAGTGAGTCCAGTTGATAGAAATTCGCTCAGATCAATGCAACTTCAGGATACTCGGCTATACTCCAAATATTGAAGGAAGGAGAGACTTCGTGCATGAATGGAAGTTTTCAGAATGCCGATGAGGACGAGCTTTCCGATGAGGAACTGCTTCAGCGCCTCGACTTGGCTGACGAGGAATACTTCCCCGCGAAAGTCGTGGACCGCCTGCTGGCGAAGGAAAATCCCGTTACAGTGTATCGTGAGTATCGCGGCATGAGCCTAGTGGAATTGGCCAAGGCTGCGGGAATCGGCGGAAACGAACTGGCCGAGATGGAAAGCGGTGCGCGGGCGGTGCCGGCCCGGCATTTGCCTGCGGTCGCGAAGGCGCTTGGGCTCGACTACGACGATCTGATCTGAACCGGCGCCGCGTTCCACGAATCATTCGTATGCCGACACCACAGCCGCTTAATGGTTCTGAATCGCTTCAATGATGTTCGCTACTGCCACATGGCCTCGGCGGGAACCGCCCAAAGATTGTCGTCGAAAGGGACGATGTTTCCGCCGCGGTACAGGACAACTCCGCAAATAAAATCCCCGCCCACGAGGCTGCGCAATTCCCGCAGACCGTTGAAGTCCGCTTCGGTCACCGCGTCGCGGCCCTTGACCTCGATTGCCGAAATCTTTCCTCCAGGCCCTTCGAGCACGAAATCTACTTCCTTGCCGTAGCTGGTTCTGAAGTGGTGAAACTTCGCATGGTGGTCTAACGCGGCCAATTGTTTGGCGAGCTCCGAGGCGACGAAATTTTCCATTACCTGACCAAAGACATGAGGTTCATGCACCGCGGCATGGCCGGGGTCGATGTTCAGTAAATGACAAAGCAGCGACGTATCGACGAGATAACACTTGGGCGCTTTGACCAGACGCTTGCCGACGTTCCGGAACCAGGGCGTCACGTCCAGCGTAAGGAAGATCATCTGCAGCAGTATTCGATAGTTTTTGGCGGTTACCGCGTTCAATCCGAGCGACCGCGCAATATCGGCTTCATTAACCAAGCCGCCGGTTCGTCCAGCGAGCAGCTTGAGCAAGTTCGGCAACACGCCAAGCTTGGCGATTTCCGCGATCTGTCTCACATCCCGCTGCAAAATCGTCGAAACATAGTCTTCAAACCATTTCCGGCGATCGGATTGGCCCTTTTCCGAAATCTCCGGGAAAGTCGCCTTGACTATCATGTCGGCAAGTTGTTGTTTGCTCCGCAAGAGGCCGGGAGTGAAGCGGTTTTCCAGCAGTCGCGGCAGAAAGTCGCCGTCCCCCGCGGAAATCTCCAGCGCCGACAAGGGATATAGCGTGAAAACGCTCATTCGTCCCACCAATGCGTCGGCGAGCTTTGGCAAAGCCAGGATGCTCGATGAACCGGTAAGCAAGTATTTCCCATTGGCGGCCGGCGGATTGTCGAAGCGCGCTTCGTCGATCAACAACTTGAATGCGCGGAACAGTCCCGGCGCCAATTGCACTTCGTCGAGCACGAGATGGCCCTCCCAAGCACGGAGAAAGCTCTGGGGGTTGGCTTCCGCCGCGCCGAGCATGCCGGCTTCGTCGAAAGTCACGTAGTCCGCGGGCCAGTCGTTTTGCGCCAGACGCATGACCAGGGTGCTCTTGCCGGCTTGCCGCGGGCCCGCCACATAGACGGCGGGCGTATCCGCCAGCGCCGCAAGAATGGCTTCGCGCAATCTGCGTGGAATCATCGTTCTAACCGCTAGTTTTTCGTGCAAATATAAAATTAGGCTTTATATTTTCGAAAAGCAAGCTTTATTTTTGTCCGCAACAATGAGCAGTGGGTGTCCCATCACCACCAGTTGAAGGAAGGAAAGCCTCCGTGAATGAATTGAAGTCTTGCAATGCCGAAGAGGACGGGCTTTCCGACGAGGAAGTGCTTGAGCGCCTTGATTCGGTTGACGAGGAATACTTCCCCGCGAAAGTCGTGGACCGCCTGCTGGCGCAGGAAAATCCCGTTACCGTGTATCAGGAGTATCGCGGCATGAGCCTTGCGGAATTGGCCAAGGCTGCGGAAATCGGTGAGAGCGAACTGGCCGTGATGGAGAGCGGTTCGCGTGCGGGGCCGGCTTGCCATTTGCCTGCGGTTGGAAGGCGCTTGGGCTCGACTACGACGATCTTATCTAAACTGATGCCGTGCTCCGAGAAGGGCTGGTGCTTGGCTTAACACGCTCGGATGTGAACTTACAAGCTGTGTCTAAATTGTTCGATGGTGAGTCCGGCGTCCCTTACGACCCCGGCCATCGTAAAGGCGTTGACCGGATTGTTTCTTGGGATGGTGACGAAATGGACTCCATCTGACATCACTATGTGTTTGTTTCCTTCCCTGGCGATATGGAACCCGAGTTTCTCCAGCGCACGAATCGCCCGACGATGATTGACTCCCGGAATCTTGGGCACGTGCGGCTATAACGAGACTTCTACTTCGCGAACATTCTCATTCTTGTATGCCGCCATCACGGCCGCTTGATAATCATGAATAGCTTCAATGATGTTCGCAACGGCTTCTTCTTCTGTTTCTCCTTGAGACCAGCACCCCGGCAGAGCGGGGCAAGAGATGCTGTACCCGTCTTCCGACGCCTTGACCACGACTGCGTATTTCATGCGGGGCTTCCGTCTTGGAGATTGGAAGGAATAGTCGGATATTCTCAATCACCAGGTGGATTCTTGTCAAAGGGCAAAATTCATGGGGCGTTAGTGAGACTGGTCCTGGTCATTCTGAAAGTTCGCTGTGGTAGAGTGGACGGCGCTTTGCCGGGATTGCTCCAGCGCTTGGTGGAGTTTGGAGATCGTGCCCGCGAACAATCGTCTGCGATCACTGCCTTCAGTGGATCGGGTGTGGTGCGCTCATGAGACACCCACTCCATTTCTCGAATCGCAGTTTGCCGCGTCGTTGGCAACGGTGAGCGGTGAGTGTCCCGTCACCAGGCATTGGATTGCGATAGTCCAGAAGGTGATATATGCTTGTCATATATCAGTTGAGGCCGAAAATGTCCCAAACCGCAAAATTGTTCATGAACGGTCGCAGCCAGGCGGTGCGCATTCCGAAGGCGTTTGCGTTCGATGGCGTCAAGGAACTGGCCGTAAGCCGGGAAGGCGACAAACTCATTCTGGCGCCTGTGCGGAAGAGCTGGCTGACCCTCAATGACGAGTCCGAGCCTGTGGGAGAAGATTTTCTGGAAAATCGGCCGGATCTGTTCGAAATGGATCCCGACCGGGTCGGATTCAAATGATTTTCATGCTCGATACGGACATCTGCAGCTACATCATGCGCGACCGGGCGGGTTCGCTGCTATCGACCCTGCATGCCAAGTCGTCGGCGGGCCATGACATTTGCATTTCGGTGATCACATATCAGGAACTGCGTTTCGGCGCCGAACGGGCGGGATCGGCCAAGTACCACAAGCGGATAGACAGCTTCCGCGAGCGCATGGACTTTATCGCCGACTGGCGCGCCGAACAGGCGGACACTTTCGCCCGTATCCAGTCCGCCCTGTTCGCCAAGGGCAAGCCCATCGGATTCACCGACACGATGATCGCGTCTCACGCGCTCACGCTCGATTCGACACTCGTAACCAACAACATCCGGCATTTTTCCCAAGTCGAGGGTCTGCGCCATGAAAGCTGGCTCGGCGATTGAATCGAGCTAGGGGGCGCCCGCGTAACGCATCCAATTTCGCTGCTGGGTGCGTTGACCAGTTAGGTAAGTCCGGGTACCCTAGCCAAGTTAGCTATTCGATTTGGGTGGCATCATGCTGATCAATATGCACCAGGCAAAATCCCAGCTTTCAAAACTCATCGCCGCCGCGGAGGCCGGCGATGAAGTGATTATCGCGAGAAACGGCAAGCCGGCGGTCAAGCTGGTGCCGCTCAATTCGCCTGGATTCCGCTTCGGCGCCCTTGCGCATCTGACGGGCACGGTGCCGGATTTCGAAGACGAGTTGGGCGAAGACGAATTGAGCATGTGGGAACGCGACACTTGAGCGCGGTATTGCTCGACACGCACGCGTGGATCTGGAGTTTGATGGCGCCGTCCCGTCTTGGCGGGGCGGCCGAGGCGGCGATCACGAGAGCGGATTCGGTGTTCGTCAGTCCGATCAGCGTGTATGAGGTGACGCGCAAGGCGAAACTCGGCGGCTGGCCCGAGATCGTTCCCCATCTCGATGAACTCGTAGCGGAATCCGAGACGCTTACGGCGCCCTTCAACCGCCAGACCGCGGCCCGCGCCGCGCTCCTCGATTGGCGGCACCGCGACCCGTTCGACCGTTTCATGGCCGCCACCGCCATCGAAATGCGCTGCCCCCTCGTTTCAAAGGACGCCGCATTCGATTCGCTCGCGAGCCAAACCGATTGGCCGGGGCGCGTTTGGACATAGCGGCGGCGGGCGCCGGTTATACCGACAGTTCGCTGTGGTAGAGTTAGCCGCGCCATGGCCGGTTTCGTTCCGGCGCCAGAAGAGAAACCGCAAATCGTGCCGCGCAATCAGCGTCTGAGATCACTGCCTTCGGTCGACCGGGTGCTCAATGCGCCTGAACTTTCCGGGCTGGTCGGGCAATACGGCGCGCAGGCCTGCAAGCTTGCCGCGCAGGGCGAACTCGCGCGTTTGCGCGAGGCTTTGCGGGACGGCGACGGGGATGCCGAGGCCCTGGTTTCGGGAGCGGATTTTCAGGACCGGCTGCATGCGGCGCTGCGGCGCAAACTCGCCGCGGAATTCAGCGCTTCGCTCAAGCCGGTATTCAATCTCAGCGGCACCGTGGTGCATACCAATCTGGGCCGCTCCGCCTTGCCGGCGGAAGCGGTCGAGGCGATGGCGACGGCGGCGGGCGCCTGCAACCTGGAATACGATCTTGCCGCGGGACATCGCGGCGACCGCGACCATCATCTCGAAGCGACGCTTTGCGAACTCACCGGCGCTGGAGCCGCCACCGTGGTCAACAACAACGCCGCCGCCGTATTGCTCGTGCTCAATACGCTGGCCACCGGGCGCGAAGTCGTGATTTCCCGCGGCGAACTCGTGGAGATCGGCGGCTCTTTCCGCATGCCCGAGATCATGCAAAGCGCCAATTGCATCCTCCGCGAAACCGGCACCACCAACCGCACGCATCTGCGCGACTACGAAAACGCGATCAATGAACGTACCGCGCTGCTGATGAAAGTGCATACCAGCAACTACGAAGTGCGCGGCTTCACCAATTCGGTTTCCGGGCGGGAGTTGAGTCAACTGGCCCGTGAAAATGGATTGCCGTTCGTACACGACCTGGGGTCGGGCACCCTGGTCGACCTCGCGCGTTACGGTCTGCCGCATGAACCGACCGTAAACGAAGTACTGGCCGAAGGCGTCGACCTCGTCACGTTCAGCGGCGACAAACTGCTCGGCGGACCCCAGGCCGGAATCATCGTGGGCGGGCGGGAACTCGTGGACAAGGTGCGGCGCAATCCGCTGAAGCGCGCCTTGCGGGTCGACAAGATCACCATCGCCGCTTTGCGCGAAGTGCTGAATCTGTACAAGGACCCGCAACGCTTGGCGTCCAGGCTGCCCATGCTGGCGGATCTGACCCGCCCGGCGGCGGAAATTCTCGCCCTCGGCGAACGGCTGCTGACGCCGGTGGCCGAGGCGCTCGGGCCCGCTGTCTGCGTCGCCCTGACCGAATGCAATAGCCAGATCGGCAGCGGCGCCCTGCCGCTCGAACGGCTCGAAAGCACCGCCTTGCGGATTACCCCCGTCGCCGAAAAAGGCGGCAAGGACGCGGCCCTGCAACGACTCGCCGGGCGCTTGCGGGAATTGCCGCGGCCGGTGATCGGCAGGATTCACGACGGGAGCCTGTTGCTCGATTTGCGCTGCCTGCGCGATGAAGAGGAGTTTCTGGCGCAGTTGGGGGGGATGGTCTGACCGCGCGGCTTGGGCGGAAATTCTGCGACAAATGGCAGGATTGCCATTTTGGACGGCGCAAAGCGCCGCCCCGCAGGGGAGGGGCATGGATGCCCCGAATCACTCCGCTTCGCTCCGCGCAGAATGACAGTCTCCGGCTATTGCGCCTGATCGCGCAGCCTGGAGTTCGATGTCAGGCCGGTATTGCGGAGGCCCACACCGAGGTGAAAACTGCCGTAGGAAAGCAGCGAGGCCGCCAGCATGATGAACATCAGCGGATATGCCGTTCCGTTGTAGACTGCCGCCACAAGCTGGGCCGCCAGGGCCGAAAGCGCCATCTGCAAAAATCCCGTCAGGCCCGAAGCGCTGCCCGCCAGTTTCGGGAATTCATTGATTGCCGCGGCCTGGGCGTTCGGCAGCGTGATGCCGTTGCCGAGCACGGTCAGCGAAACCGGCGCGAACAGCGCCAGCGGGTGGCGCCAGCCCGCGAGCAGCAAGGCGAACGCGAGACAGATGCCGGCGATGGCAATCACCATGCCGATCAGCATGAGCCGGTCGATATGCAGCCGCAGGCCGTAATGTCTGGCGATCCAGGTTCCGGCCATGAAGCCGCTGGGCATCATGATGAAATAGTAGCCGTATTCGTTGGCGGGCCTCCCGTAGACCGAAACCAGGATTTCGGGGCCGGCGGCGATGAAACTGAAGAACACGACCGAGACGAAGGCCACGCAAAACGCGTAGCCGGAGAAAGCGCGCGAAGACAGCAATTCGCCGAAAGTCCGCAACATCGAGCCCACGCCCGCGAAGGGCACCGGTTCCCTGAGCGTTTCCGGCAAGCTGAATCCGGCCATGAACAACATCGCCAGGCTGAACACGGCGAACGCCGTACCGATCGACTCCCAGCCATATCGGATCAACAGTTCTCCTCCCACCGCCGGTGAAAACATCGGAATCACGACCATAACCATGACCAGGGTCGCGATCACGCGCGCCGATTCCGCGGGGCCGTAGACGTCGCGGATGATGGCCCGCGCCAGCACGAGTCCGACGGCGGCGCCGAAGGCCTGCACGAAACGGCCGAAGACGAGCAATTCGATCGTGCCGGCAAAGGCGCATAGCAGGGAGCCGGCGGCGCAGATGAACAGGCCGAGCAGGATAATCGGCCTGCGCCCGAACTTGTCCGAAAGCGGGCCATAGGTCAGCGTGCCGATAGCGATCGCGGCCATCGACAAGCTCAAGGTAAGCTGGGCGATGTCGTCGCTGACGGCGAAATCCTGCCGAATCACGGGGACCGCCGGCAACAGGATCTGCGTGGCGGAAGGCCCGAGCGCGGAAATCGCCGCAAGCAGGACGATCAGCCGCTTTGACAAATGTTTGCGGTCGGTCACTGGACTGCCGTGAAGTGGTCGCCGTGAAGTCGAACTATGAAGTCAAAAGAGCCCGCGCCGGTCAGTTTTCCGATAACAATTCCGGGCTGTTTTCCATGCCCCTGACGCCGCTGCCGAGTATCACGCTCGAGCCGCGCAGGATCGAGCGTTGCGCCTTGCTGATCTCGAATCCGGGCCCGAAAGCCCAGGCGTGGAAAGCCCGGCTTGCCTCGCCGGCGTTTCCGGCGGGCCCACTCGAAGTCGCGCTCGAAGTCACGCTCGAAGTCATGAAAGTATAGCACGACAGGTTTTCGCCCGATCTCGCGCGCAGGCATATGGCGCCGTCGTCGCCCGCTTCGAGCGGGAAGCCGTTCTCGTGTTCGCTGAACCGCGGCGAAGCGCGCAAAACATCCGCAAGTTCACGAGAAAGCCCCCCGCCGGAGACGCGCAGGCTGACCGGCAGTTCGATGCCGAGCCGGCGGCTGACGCCGGGGTCGGCGCGAAAGGCGTTTTCAAGAAGTCCGAGCGCGGGTTCGTATTCACCGAGACGCCAATGAGCATCGCCCATGCGCGCCGCCACCCGGGCGCGCAAGAGCGCTTCTTCGCCGGGCAACTCGGCCAGGGCGCGGGCGCCATGGTCGATTACCGCGGTCTCGTCGCCTTCTATCGCCGCCGCTTCGGTGAGCCAGGAATGGTAATAGCCGGTATTGAGTTCGAACGCGCCGGCGGCAAGCGCCTCGTCAAGCGCCCCGCGCACGACGCCGGCGCCGATCATGCGCACGAGGTCGGGTTCGATCCATTCGGGGATGTGTACATCGAGAGGAGCATAGGGCCGCAGCCGGTTGAGCAGGATTTCCGGGCGGGTGAACAAGGAGGCCGCGAAGCGTTCCGAGCGCCAGGCGGAAAACAGCAGCCCCGCCGCATCGATTCGAGCCTTGAGCTTGCCGGCCCAGCCGGCGCCGGCCGCTTCCTCGAGACGCAGCTGGTATTGCATACGATTGGCGATGGCGTTGATCAGGGCCGCCATGGCGTCCTTCTGGAAGTCGTCGGCGCTATAGGAACCGTTGCGGTCCGGCTGGTTCAGCGCGGTCGCCGACAAAACGGCGGCGTCTTCGGCATAGCCCGCGAGCAACATGAACGCGGCGCTGACCATGTAATGTTCGGCCCGGTTCATGACGCCGACGATGGGTTTCTGGTTTTCGCGCCAGATCAGCATGCGCTCGAGCGCCGCGCGGGCGTCAATAAAGCGGCCCTGGCTCATGGTGAGATAGAGCTTGTAGACCCAGGGGTCGGCGACGCTGTCGGGATTCAGATTGCGGGTGGCGCGGTCGAGATATTCCTCGGCGGCGTCCATCCGCAACAGCGACAAGGCGACCTCCGAAGCGTTCGTCAGATACACGGTATCGCCCGTGCCCGACCGGGCGGCGAGATTCTCGTCTTCGCTGATCGCCCGGTTGCAGACCGCCATGGAATCGACCGGCGCCAGGCTGGCGAGTTCCACCGCGCACAAGGTATTCCAGGCGCGCGCCCGTTCGCGTTCGTTTTCGCTGTTTTCCAGCACGGCCATGGCGCTGGCGCGGGCGGCGTCGTACTGCTTCAGCTTGAGCAGCGGCCAGCCGCGAAAGGACTCGATGTCCTGGCCGTAGATATCCTCGATCTTGTCGAGATATTCGAGCGCGCGCAGTTGGTCGCCCATGAGTTGATGGACGTTCGACAACTGGCTCAGGGTCAGGTAGTGCCATTGAATGTTGCCCGACTCGACGGCTTCGTTGATGTCGGCATAACCGGTAAGGCTTTCGGCGCGATTGAGATGGAACAGGGCGCGGGCGAGATTGCCTTCTCCGGTGTAAAGCACTTCCGCGAAAGAGAATTGCGCCGCCGGCGAATCGGGCCGCAGGCGGATCCATTCCTCGGCGAGTTCCCGCGCCCTGACGTTCTCTTCGAGCGCGAGAGCGTCGCATATTTCCAGTGCGCGGGGATTTTCGATATCGGAGAACCCGAAACAGGTGGTGGATTGGACGATCTCGATATCGCCGAGATCGGATGCCGCGCCATTTTGGATTTCGGCGTCATCCTGCGCCGTCGCGGACGCGCAGGCGCAGGACAGCGCCCAGCCCAGCAGCAGGGCCGGTATTCCGCGCCGCGGCCGGCTAGTCCCGGTCGAGCGTGCTGCCGGCGAGACGTTCCATGGGTTCGCGCATGTTGTCATGCAATATCCTGTTCATGTCGGCTGCGCCGGGCGCCAGTTCGATGCGATGGCCCAGCACCCGGGGCAGCAGCAGTTCGATGTCCTCGGCGCTGACGAAATTGCGCCCGCGCAACGCGGCGGCGGCCTGCAAGGCCGGCAGCATCAGCACCAGCGAGCGGGTCGAATTGCCTTGCAGCACCCGCTCGTCGGCGCGCAGCTTGCGCGAGATGTCGACCAGCGTGGTCTTGACGACTTCGGCGATCGCCACCCCCCGGTCGATGGCGGCGCGGCTGGCGAGGAGTTCGTCGCGGGTCACCGCCGAACCGCCGCCGGCGCCGTCGCGCCGGCTCTGCCAAGTCTCGAGTACTTCGAGTTCCGACCGCCGATCGATGTGTTCCATGCTGATCTTGAACAGAAAGCGGTCGAGTTGCGGCACCGGCAGCGGGTAGGTGCCGACCAGGTCGAGCGGATTCTGGGTCGCGATGACAAAGAACAGTTCATCGAGCGGGTAGGTCGCGTTGTCGACGGTGACCTGTTTTTCGCCCATGGCCTCGAGCATGGCCGCCTGCACCTTGGGCGAAGTGCGGTTGATCTCGTCCGCCAGCACGACGTGGGCGAAAATCGGACCGCGGCGGAAATGAAAGGCGTTGCTCGCGCTGTCGAAGACCGGCACGCCGGTTACGTCCGAAGGCAGCAGGTCGGGGGTGAACTGGATGCGGCGGAAAGGCGCGATGAAATGCCCGGATTCGCATTCGTCGCCGCGGGTTTCATCGATACCGTCGCCCAGCGCCTTGGCCAGGGTGGTCTTGCCGGAACCGGGAAAATCCTCAAGCAGCACATGACCGTCGGCGATCAGCGCGATGATGACGAGTTCGATCACGTCGTCGCGGCCGATCACCTGTCCGCGAACGACATCGCGCAGACGTTGCAATACGCCGATGGCGTCCGCAAGTTCCATATCCCGCGCGTTTCGAATATCGCCTTGTTGCGCCTGTGTGGCCGTATCCCAGTTCATATGGTGATTTTCCCTATATTGCGCGTACCCAGGAAAACGGATTCAGCATGGCCAGAATCTTTTTCCCGGTGCCGGTGTTGCCGCTGATTTCGCCGCTGACGCGCCTGCGCGTGGCGTTCCAGTCTTCGATGCTCAGGCGCGGCGGCCGCTCGCCCAGGGCATGGGCCAGGTGCCAGGCGGTAAGCTTTTCCAGCGCCGGCGCGGTCGCGCTCGCCCGCCGCGCGAACGCCTCCCGGCTTTCGCCGAAGCGGCGGCGGACGCCCACCGCGGCGAGCCGATCGACAGCGGCGCGATAGCTGAGCCTGTGCTGGGCGGCAAGGCCGGCCGCGGCCGGAATCCAGAGCCTGTAGAACTTGACCGCATAGCCCGCCAGCACCAGCGCCGCGAGCAATGCCGGCAGGGCGCCGAGCACGAATTGCCAGTTGATCGCATAGCCGGCCTGTTCCCGCAGGAACTCTTCGAAGGCCGCTTCGCCGCGCAACATGTCGCCGAGCAATTGCTGCAGTTCGTTTTGCGGATCGGTGGTCATGTCGACCAGGGTGCGCTGGGGCGCGGGATCGACGATCACCCAGCCATAGCCTTCGAAATAGATTTCCGGCCAGGCATGGCCGTGAATCGCCTGGATCAGCAGCGAAGATCCGCCGGCGCGATTGGCCGCCGGCACCGAGTAGCCGATTCCGACCCGGGCCGGAATGCCGAGACTGCGCAACATGTAGGTGGAGGCGAACGCGAAATGCATGCAATAGCCGGTCAGGTCGCCGAACAGGAACGAAGCCGCCGGGTCTTCGGCGTAGGCGTGTTCGTTGGCGAGACTGTAGATGCCGTTGCGGTCGAGGTAGTTCTTGATCGCCCAGGCGCGGGCGAAAGGATCCGCGGCGTATTGCGGCCGCAGACCGCCGACGATCTCCCGCGCCAGTTCGCCATAGCGCGCGTCGTCGGGCAAGCGCAGGTATTCCCGCCGCACGGCTTCCGTCCAGTCGGGATTGCCGGCCGGCCGGCCCAGCATCGCGTTCAGGTTGAATTCGGGTACGAGCGAATGCGCGTCCCAGGTGCGCTTGAATCGCAGATTGTTGGGGTTGGGGGCGTTTTCGAATGCGATCGGCGCGTCGAGCCCGAATGGCGAACGATGGGGCACCAGGGTGCCGATGGTGGCGCTGACGAGCCTGCGGCCCTCGCCGCCGACGGTTTCCCGCGCAGGGGCGCCGGGCGCCGCAATCAGATCGCGGTCCATGTCTGGCAGCGAGGTGAAATCGAGCATGTAGCCGTTCCACTGGGAATAGGCCGATTCGCGGAAATAATAAGCGCCGCCATCGGGTTCGTAGTCATCCCGGAAGACGACGATGGCGACCGGCGCCTGCTTGTTTTCGGTATTGTTCTCGCCGTCGTGGAAGGGATTGTCCCGGCGTTGGGCGCTGTTGCCGGTGAGGCCGAGATCGTCGGTCATCTGCGGCGTCGGCAGGCCGAAAGTCTGCACGTAGCCGATCAGGGACAGGCAAAGCAGGCCGAACAAGGCAAAGTGATAGGGCAGGCGCCGCCGGTTCTCTTCCACCAGCAGCAGGGCTGAAAGGCAAAGCACCGCGCCGCAGCCGAGCGCGAGCAGGATCGTGGCCGGGTCGAGACCCCGGCTCAAGGCGAAATCGCCGAGGAAAAAGGGCCGGTTGATCATGCCATTGCGATGCGCCGAAAGGATGATGACGAAGCCGGTGGCGACGAGCAGCACCTCGATGATGCCGCCCGCGCTGCTGCGCAGCGCGAGGACGCGCACCGCGCCGGTCAGGGCGAAACTGAAACAGAGCCACCTGACGCCTTCGGCGAGATGGAAGGCGGCGACGGGACCGAACAGCGCGGCGATCGTGCTGCTGCCGGTAATCAGACCCGCGGCGGTCACGCCTGTCGCGGCCAGCAACGCAGCCGCGAGCAGGATCACCGAAGTTCGCAGCCGCTTGAACGGATTCCCGCGCTCGGGCAATCCGGTCAGGACGCAGGCGGCGATACAGCCGGCGACCGCCGCGAAAGAGCCGGTGGCGACCGTAAGCGACGAACTCAGTAGCCAGTAGCTGCCGGCGATAATCGCCGCCCGCGCCAGCGCCGGCGGCAGGCTTTCCCGGCTGGAAGATTCGAGTTCCGCCAATCGCGTCATCTCGTTCGGATGCCCGTGTTCAAATGCGCGTGCCCGGATGCTTTGTTCAGATCTTGCGCAATTTGTCGTCGTAGCAGGTTCCGGTGGCCCGGTCGATCAAGACGATCGAAGCGACCGCGGGCCCCAACTGACGGCATAATAGCAGCAATTCCTCGCGTGAACCGCCGCCGCCGCGCTCTCCGCGCCCAGCGGCCAAGCCCCGCGGCGCGTGGCGGCGAGACCCGTCCGGCCCGCTGCCGCTCCCGTCTTCCCGGCTGCGTGCGGCGGGCCGCAGCAACAGCCGGCGCCAGGTCGGCGGTCGCCTGGATTCCTCCATACCGTCGGTGGCCAGCACCAGCGAGAATCGGCCGCGAAAGGCGCCGCCGCGCAACCCGGCGAGAGCGGAAGCCGTCCCGGCGGCGGCGAAGACGATGCAATGCGTGGCGCCGCGTTGATCGGCCGCGGCGAGAAAGCGCTCAAGTCCCGGCGCATGGGGTTCGCCCAGACCGCGGGAGCGCGCCACCGCCCGCAACGAGGATTCGAGATCGTCGCACGGGTTTTCGGTGCCGTCGGCGGAGAACTGCCAGTCCTCGCCGAAAGCGCCCGATTCGAGTGCCGCCCGCGCCACCGCCGCCGCTGCCTCGTCGCCGGGTCCCGAAAGCAGATAGGCCAGGATGCGTTTGCCGTGCGCCACGCTGCGTTCGCGCTGGCGCACGTTCAACTGCCGGGTGCGGGCATAGTTCTTCCAGAGAATGTCGCGCACCGAATCTCCCGCCACATAAGGCCGGATCTCCATGCGGTCGCCGACGGGTTCGCCGCTTTGCCGCGGCATGCCGTCCTCGGCGGTGAGCGAATGCAGCAGGGGCAGGTTCTTCAGGGTATTGACGCGCGGCAGCACATAACATTCCCGCGCGCGCCGCGCGCGCCAGGAATAACGGCACAGGCCAAGTACGTCGGACACTTCGAAACGCCGCTCAACATGGCCGCTCAGGCACCGCAGCCGCGGCGTGATCTCTTCTTCGAGAAACTCGTCCGGGGCGATGCGGATGCGGCTGTCGATCGCGTCCGGGTATTGCCAGGACCATTGCAGCCGCACGAGCGGCAACAGGCCGACCGGCGGCAGACTGAAACCCGTCCGGTTGGGAAATCCGGCCTCGAAAGCCTTGCCGTTTCCGGCCTTCCGTCCCAATTCGTTTCCGGCTTCGCGCTGGATGCGGCGCTGCAGGATCAACCCGCAGACGACCACCGAAAACAGGCAAGTCAGCAAAATCGCCAGCGCGCAGATGCCGAGCGCGAACACCATCAGGTCCATTGCGCCATAGCCGAAGAAGCGCAACGCGAAGGCGACGCAAAGCAAGGCGACGACGCCCCGCGCCGTCAGTGGAAACACGCCCGCAAGGGCGCGCAACTGGGATTTCAGGACGTTGATGGAGCCGGCCTCGTCAGGCTCTGTGCCAGTGCCGCTATATTGCCTGTGCCGGCTGCCCCAGCAAAGTCTCTATGCGGGCGAACCTGTCCGTGGTCTCAAGCTGGAAGGAATGCAAGTCTTCCCTGAGCCCGGAAACTTCTTGCCGCAGGCCGGACATGTCCTGACCCAGGCCGAATATTCTTTGTCCTTGAGCGGACACTTCTTGCCGCAGGTCTGATACATCCTGCTTCAGGCCGGCCACGTCCTGCCGCAGACCGGCCACGTCCTGCTCCAGGCCGGCCACGTCCTGCTTCAGACCGGCCACGTCCTGCTTCAGGCCGGCCACGTCCTGCTTCAGGCCGGCCACATCCTGCTGCAGACCGGCCACGTCCTGCTTCAGGCCGGCCACATCCTGCTGCAGGCCGGCCACATCCTGCTTCAGGCCGGTCACATCCTGCTTCAGTACGGACATATCTTGCTTCAGGCCAGCCACGTCTTGGCGGACGCTGGAAAACTCCGCGAACATTACTGTGCGCATGTCCGATATCTCCTGTCGGATGGAGCTCGATTCCGTGTCAAGACGGTCTTGCAGATAGAATGTGGCCACGAGTAGGCCGATTACAAGAATGGCGTTGTCTTTCGCGAGCGAGATCAATTCGTGCATGATTGGCGACTCCTGTGTCATGGTTCCCTGTCCCGCCAACATTGACGAGAACGACGCTACCACCAGCTTGATGGGGGGTCAAGAAAACCGGCGAATTCAGCGGTCGCGCGAAGCCCGCGTTCGGCCCGGCGCCGCTGCTGCCCAAAACCATAGTAGGAACTCGCCAGATTGCCCGGAAATGACGGACAAATGTTTCCCGCTCGCGCGGCCACATTTGTTGCTGGCGCGAAGACAGTCTACAAGAGGTCGATCCTGCCACTCAGGCCGGGAACGCCCGCAAGTCTTCTGTCGCTGGTAATGAGATGTGCGGCTAACGATTCGGCCAAGGCTACGTATACTGCATCATAGGCGGAAACATTGGCTCGAAGCTGCCAGATCCGTCGCAGCAATGGTTCGTGAGAGTGCCGTTCGACATCAAAATCTCGCCAATGTTTCAGCGCCAGGGATCCTTGCCGCGCATCGACAGATTTCTTGAGCACATAACGGCGCAGCGTCTGCGCAATCTCAAGATCGATCAAATGGGGGACGTGAACGATCTCGGTTTCGTCACGCAAGCGGAGAGACAGGCGCTTACCCGCCGCTGTGTTCAGGAGCCACTCGATTGCGCTGGATGCGTCAATGACAATCAACGCTGTTCCCGTTCCCCGCGAATGATTTCAGCCGGTGGCGGATCAAGTGTGAGTTCGGGCTGCGCCTGGATAGCGTCCAGCAATTCATTCCGGCTCGGACGCTCCAATGCCCGTTCGATTTCCCGCAACACAAAGCGTGACATCGAAACGCCCTCCAGCGCCGCGCGAGCCTTCAGCCGCCGATGGGTCGAGGCTGGAACGTTTCGAATCTGAATCATAGTGTTCATGTGTATAGTATGAAAGCATGAATAATTCATGTAAAGGCAATTTCGCATCGGATGCCCGACCATTGGGTGAGCATCCGGGCATTCGCGAGGTGCATTCCAAGGGAACTGATAGATGGGTGTCCCGCGAGACGCGAGAGATGGGTGTCCCGCGAGACGTCTCCGCGAGACGTCCTCCGCGAGACGCGAGAGATCCGAGAGATCGAAAGTTTCTGCCGGACACGGATGAAAGTCGATCGCCTGTTGTATTCAGGCGTAATTCCAAGGGCTGATGGCGCTTACGGCCAATTGGTCGAAATGCCGAAGATTCCTGGTCGCCAGAGTCAAATTGTTTGTCATTGCCGCGCCAGCTACAAGAGCATCCGCCAGATCGAGCATGCGACCTGACCGCTTCGACTGCGCTCTCAAGATTGCGGCCCATTTCGCGCTTTCGCGGCAAATCGGCAGGATTCTATCCGCGTATGCGTCGATAAACCGGGAAATTCCTTCCCGCAAGGCGGACTGCCTTCGTCCCTGCGCCAGAAGTTGCAATCCGAATTCAAGTTCGTGAATCGCGATCGTTGGTATCCACAAGTCGCCGTTGTTTGCGAGAAAGCGCGTCACGCCGGGATTGGGCGGATCGCGAACGACTTCCGATATGACGTTGGTGTCGAGTAGAAAACCCGTCATTCCGCTTCGGTCTCCTCCTGGAATGGCACCTCCCGATTCGAACTTCGTTCCGGGAGTTCGAGTTCGATGCCCCGCGGCATATTTTCCAAGAGCCATTGACCCATTGGCTTGCGCTTGTCCCGATTGGGATTCCACGAGTCGGCGGGGACGACCACGAAGGCGCGGCGCATGCCTATCCGTTGTGGGCCTTCCTTCTCGGCAAGCCGCAAAATCTCCGAAAGACGCGCCTTGGCTTCAGCGACTGTCCAGACTCGTTGCCGGGCTGGAAATTTATGGTTCATGGAGTTCCACTGCTTCTGACTAACCTGGTCCATAATAGTCCATGTTCCAATTGCTAGGCAACATCTACCTCAAGGCGATGCTCAATTGATATGGACCGCTATCAGCCGAAATTCTTTCATCCGGCACCTGTGATCGGACAGGAGCGAATTCGACAGTCGCAGAGCGCTGTCGGTGATAGCGGCAAGGTGGGTGTCCCGCGAGAGCACATTCGATGTGCGTCGCATGGAAGCAAGAAATATTTAGGCGAAGGCGATACCGCGTCAGTGACTGTCAAACAGACTGATCAAGCCACGTTAGCCAAAATTTCGCTGCCGAGAATTTCCCGCAGCGTTCTGCGAACCTCGGAAGTTGGAAGGGAAACGTCAACAGTAGCGATGTCGAAGGGCGTGGCAAGGCCGGAAGTATGCCACTGTCGGTAGATTCCGGGTTCTGAAGCCAGATTGCTGTGCCACGGGTAGAGAAGGACCACGCGCTTGGCCCTGTAGGACTTGGCGTACGCAATTAACTGGTAGATGTCCGATTGCTCGACGCCAAGGTTCGATTCGCCTGGTTTTAGCTGTTTCCATTTGGTGTCGATGATGATGTTGCCGTCGATGACGATATCAGGCCGCAACTGGAATCGGCGCTTTGGTGTCTCAATCGCATAGTGCGCCTTGTGTTGAAGTTTAACGTCCCGGGGCGACAGCGCGATTTTCAGGCTGCGGCCAATATATTCCTCAAACAGATCGTTCATGGGGAACAGTAGGCTGAAGCCTTCACCGCGCCCTGTTGTTGTGCTCTGCCAGTCCCTTGCGAGGATCAACTTGGCCAGCGAGTAGAGTTGGTGATAGCTCCGATTGGTGCGGTCCAGCATGACGCGCTCCCGCAACGGAGCGTCTGTTTCGCCGACGGAATCGAACCTGGAGAGCAATTCGGCTAGTATTCTGTGGTTAGCAGCGGACTTGCTGATCGCAAGCAAGCGGACGACTGTGGCCTTCAGTACCCGATTCAGTGGAGTGTCCGCGGAGAACTCGTCGAAAACACAAGCGATACGATCAGGCCGCACGGCGTTGCGGGTGAATTGGCGCGGAACATGCAGTTTCCCCCGCAATCGAGGCAAGTCGTCTTCATGTCGCAGATAACGATGGGGAAGTCCGCGCCGAACCGCTTCGAGCAGTCGGTTCGAAAAAATACGGATAAGAACTTCGAGCAGGTTTTCGTGCTGAATATCGAGATGCGCCAGCTCATGATCGGCGATGGGCAGATTCTTGGCGACAGCCAACATGCGGACCAACGATCTTCGCAGTGTGTTGTCGTCATCCGAGTCGATTTTTGGCAGGATTTCCAGGTTTACCCGGGGAGTCGCGAGAACGCCGACCACCTGACCCGCGCTGAGGCTGGGCTTGGCAGTTCGTGTTAGAACCGGATGCGGAATTTTCAGCCGAATGGTTGCCTTTTCGGCGAGCGCGTGTAACCGCTGAGCATCACTTTCAGTAATGCCGTTGTCGCCTCCGATGGGCAGATCCTTCCATTCCTTGACGATTCGACGCTGTGTCATTCGCTCGATTCCAGTTTGGAAGGCGGCTTGATCAAATCTTCATAGGCTTCTTTGGAGTAGGGTGGTTTGTTCACAGTCCAGCGATAGCGGTCTTCCCCGCCATCTTCCTCAAGCCCCGGCGGGGGATTGAGCTTCTTCCGGGTTACAAAGTGGTCTCCGCCGCCAAGCACCGCGCGAACCTTGTTCCAATCATCGTAGAAGTACTCCGCGAGCAGCGGAATGATCTTGTTGCGCATGACGTTTCCGATCTGATCCAAATTTTCACAACCCATGAACCACGCGTGCCCGACAAGATGATCGCGATCAATCAGGTATTCCAAACGTTCGTTGATGGTTTCGAGCACCTTCGGCAAATTTACGCCATCCACTACTTCAAGCCGCTCGGGTTCAGGAGGCATTTCCACAAACTCAAATCGCCGCCGCAATGCCGTATCGATCAGCGCAATTGATCGATCCGCAGTATTCATCGTACCGAGGATGTACAGGTTAGCCGGCAGTGTGAATGCTTCCTTTGAATAGGGCAGCGTAACGCTCTCTTCATTGTCCGCACCCTCGCGCTTGTCTTTTTCCAGCAAGGTTACGAGTTCTCCCAAGACCTTGGAGATGTTCGCCCTGTTGATTTCATCGATAATCAATACATATGAGCGCTCACTGTCTTCTCGCGCTCTGTTGGCGATGCGCTTGAGCACACCGGCCTCAGTTTTCAAACGAAAGCCGCCAGTCCCATTGGCACGTTGGTGTGCCGAGGAATTCTCCAAAATGGAATCACTTCCAGTTTCGGCAAGCTCTCCGGACAGTGTCTCGGGTCGTAAACCTTCGACAAATTCCTCGTAACCGTATGATTGATGGAAAGTCACAAATTCAATGCGCCTGTCTGTATCACGAAGCTCTCGGAACCGTCTTCGAACTTTTTCTGAAATATCTTCGAATTCCTTTCTATCACAGATCTCTACGCACAATTTTGTAGTCGAGTATGTTTTTCCAGTCCCAGGAGGACCATATAGTATTTGATTTAGAGGAACTGAAAGCATTGTTGATCCTTCGCTTTTCGGTTGGTCATCATTTTCATCATGATGTTCTATAGGCTCCGAATAAGATTCAATTGCATCAAATGTTGGCCTATATAACTCTATCCGCCTGAAAGCATCATAGACTCCCGTTGCTTGTCCAGGCCCATCTTTGCCAAAGTTTTCCAGTTGATATTTTTCCGAAAGTTTATCTTTTACGCTCGATCTATTTATCCAGATGACGTGTAATGCATCTTCCATATTCCTGTCAGAGCTTACATAACCATTTTCTTCAACCACTCCTAAACCGCACGCTTGGGTTACGCCATCTCGTGCCAAGATTACATCACCGGGTTCAACTCCAGTTATGGCATCAAGCAGCTTTTCGCGATTTTTGAAGGAATTCACATGAACGGTCCCGTTCTCACTAAAATCCCTATCCCACAGAACACGTGGCTCATACAGAACGCTGGTTGTGACACTATAGAATTTCGGATTCCTATTGGAGAATCTATAAGAAAACAGATATAAGGCTCTGGCAATCTCGTACATATGGCTGTCAGGAAATATTTGCTTTAGTTTCTCAATCAATTCAAGATATTTTGACCAGCCACCTTCCCCAGCTATCTGATCTCTGCTCTCCTTGAAGGATTTGGGTAAAGTTTTGTCTGCCGGAATAAAAATTTCTGGCCTGATTAAGAACATGCATTGCGTAACTTTTGGTACTCCAACCATGGGAATGCTTAACACATTTGAGAATTCACTATTATCTATTTGCATCGCATCGTCGACAGTCAATTTTCGAAAGAAATTCCAGAGCCGTTCAGGAAAAAAGTTGCTGCCGTCATGAAACAATGCCGTTGCGTGTGGCGGTGGAGTTGGAAATGTGAAAGTGTCTCTCAACCCAGGTCTTGGGAATTCGGATGCCAATTCAAACACTTTGTGAACACTAGAATACACTGGACCTAAATTACTTTTACGATTATTTTGTGCCAAAAAATAGATGAATGAAAAAGGATCAATATTTTCTTCGCCAAATTTCAGTAAGGCAGGATTTTCTTTCCCCCAATTCACCTCCTTAACATTTTTAGTCAGGTAAGACTTGTCATTTCCTGCAATCTTCGTGGATAGTTCCTTATACCATGGGACCCAACTATAAATTTCCTTCATTGCGTGGACTCCGTTAAAGAGGCTTCACTACTTGTTTATCATTTAACGCTTGGAAGTACTGAATTTCCGCAGCTCCCTAGCAAAAAGTGGTTCATCGGGGAGGAAATTGATTGCTCTCCCATAGGCGTCTTCGACATCTTTGGCTGGAGCGCGAAGCCAATTGAGGGTGCGTGCCAGATCCCGCCAAGCCCAAGCATGGCGCGTTGGGGAAGCGTCTAGTTGGGTTACGCGCTCAAGAAGCGTTCGGGCTTCATTGAGGAATCTACGACGGGATTCGTAGTTTTGATTCTTGTAAGCAATCCCTGACAATTGGATTTTGGTTTGCGCAAATTCAAGCAGTGCGCGGGCATCTGCATAAACATATTCACCAGCGCGCTCGAAATAGCGGTGTGCAATTCGCGGTTCGTTCGCACGTCGAGCCAGAATAGCCGCATCAATTGCGTCTTGGCCAAAAATTGTTGTACGCTTTTCATTTAATAGTTTCAGCGCTTTTCGTTTTTCGCCTTTTCCGTCGGCAGCGATCAATACTTCGATCAAGGAATTGGAAACGTGAGGCACCGCATAATCTGGGCCTTTGGCTTCAAAAATTCGTAAAACTTCTTCGGCGCCATCAAGTTCGTGACGTTCGGCGCATGCCCGGATCATTTCGGCCGCGAGAACCGCCGAGGCCTGGTTGGCCATCCAGGCCGATTCGATCCGACGGAAGGCATCCTCATACTCGCCAAGAGTTCGCAGATGTGCGGCGTCACGTAACGCTGTAATCGCTCGAAACTCGGGATGTGCCGGCAATGTGGCCTGAAAGTATGTCCGTTGCTCGTCAAACTCGAAATGTGGCGCAGGAGATCCGTTGTCCGCCATTGCCTGATAAACTTTGGGCAGTCCGGTGAGGCGTCCTTCTGCCAGCCCCAACTCTTTGAGGAACTCGCCGATCCGGCGATTTCGCGCCGGCGCGGCAGGGGGCTGGGCTTCGACCGACAGGTGGTGCGATTCAATACCGGGTACTGGGCCGGGGTAGCTTATGATCTCAACCCGATCCGGGTATAGATAGACTTTGGTCGGCTCAAGTTGATCGACATCGTAGCTGCGATGATAAACGGCGTTAACCAAAGTTTCCCGTATGGCCGGCAACGGATAGCTAACCCAACCTCGAACCTGGCTACGATTGCGTTGTTTCTGGAGATGATGAGTCGTAAAGTTTTCCAGATAGTTCAGGCAGTCGCGGAGCTGGTCGAAAAGGCCGCCGCCAAAGATTCGCTCTTCCTGCACCTCGCCGGCTCGATCTGCAGCAAACTGGACTACTTCTATCTTCGCACAAGGAAACCAGTTTCCCGGATCACTCGAAAAGAACAACAGCCCCGCATTTCGGGGAACTTCATGGTCATTTACCCGAGCCGTGATTCGCATGCGCCGATAGACTTCCGTGGCGCTCGGTTCATCGATGAGTCCGCTTCGAACATCGCGCAGAAATTCGCGAACCTTGGCTTCCCTTAAATCCTCAATGCGAGTATCGAGGCTCCGACGGTCGTCCCAAGGGACGCGAGCAGTCTGTTCGACAAGGCGTCTCATCATATCGCCGCGTTGTTCGGCATCGACGGTTGAGGATCCTAGACGAATCCAGTAACGAAGCGGTCCATTGGCGCTGTCGGGAGCCCGATGCGGTCGCAATTCGCTCGCCGGAGCCCAAATCACCAGTACATGACGGCCTTCAATTACTTCCGGCGAAAAAATTGGTGGGTAAGGAGGGTCGAGTCGATTGCATCTGCCTCGAATCCATTGCTGAGCCTTCTCAAGCTGCTCCGTGGATAGGCCAGCCGGAGGCAAAACGGCGTAACTGTTTTCCTCCGCGACCCCGATGACAATATAACCACCATTTAGGTTGTGATAGTCGTTCGCAAATGCGCAAATAGTCTTCAGGACTTGGTATCCGGTCGTATCTGGGTTCCAAGACGCTTTGAATTCGATCCGTTGCGACTCCACGCCTCGGCAATGAAGCAAATTATCGAGATTGATGTGCAGAATTGAACTCATTGACGAATCATCGTGTTGCTAGAAATCAGTATTGGCCGTGCTGTTCGAGATTTACCAAGGAAATTCGATTTTGTAGCCTCTTCCCCGTCGCGTAAAGTGCCAACAGCAAATTATGTGCTTGGCTAGCGGAGGGGCTTTTTCCAGATCGTTTCGCCATTAGTCCTAATCTCAAGCTATCAGCGGCATTGGCTGTCAGCACAAATTGACTCCTATTCATCGATTCGCGCGTTCCTCGATGAGTTGTTCTACCACGGCGGGGTCGGCGAGGGTGGTGGTGTCGCCGAGGTTGTCGAGTTCGTTGGCGGCGATCTTGCGCAGGATGCGGCGCATGATCTTGCCGGAGCGCGTCTTGGGCAGGCCGGGGGCGAACTGGATGACTTCGGGCTTGGCGAATGCGCCGATTTCCTTGCTGACGAATTGGGTCAGTTCCTTGCGGAGTTCTTCCGAAGAATCGAGTCCGGTCATCAGGGTGACATAGGCGTAGATGCCCTGGCCCTTGATCTCGTGGGGGTAGCCGACGACCGCGGCTTCGGCGACGGTTTCGTGCAGCACGAGAGCGCTTTCGATTTCGGCGGTGCCGAGGCGATGGCCCGAGACGTTGATGACGTCGTCGACGCGGCCGGTTACCCAGTAATAGCCGTCGGCGTCGCGGCGGGCGCTGTCGCCGGTGAAATAGTAGCCGGGGTAGGCGGTGAAATAGGTGTCGACGCAGCGCTGGTGATCGCCGTATACGGTGCGGATCTGGCTCGGCCAGCTTTGCTTGATGACCAGGTTGCCGACGGCTTCGCCGGACAATTCGTTGCCGTCGCTGTCGAGCAGGGCCGGGGCGACGCCGAAAAAGGGCCGGGTCGCGGAGCCGGGCTTGAGTTCGGTAACGCCGGGAACCGGCGAGATCATGATGCCGCCCGTCTCTGTCTGCCACCAGGTATCGACGATGGCGCAGCGGCCGTCGCCGACGACGTGGTAATACCATTCCCAGGCTTCCGGATTGATCGGCTCGCCCACCGAGCCGAGCAGGCGCAGGGATTCGCGCGATGTGTTTTCGACCGGCTCGTCGCCGCAGGCCATCAGGGCGCGGATCGCGGTGGGCGCGGTGTAGAAGATATTGACCTGGTGCTTGTCGACGACCTGCCAGAAGCGCGAGGCGTCGGGGCTGGTGGGCACGCCTTCGAACATGAGCGTGGTGGCGCCGTTGGCGAGCGGACCGTAGACGATGTAGGAATGGCCGGTGACCCAGCCCACGTCGGCGGTACACCAGTAAATATCGCCCTCGTGATAATCGAAGATGTACTTGTGGGTGATGCTCGCGCCGAGCAGATAGCCGCCGGTGGTATGCAGCACGCCTTTCGGCTTGCCGGTGGAGCCCGAGGTATAAAGAATGAACAGCGGATCCTCGGCGTCCATGATTTCGGGATCGCATTCCCCGCTGACCGCCCCGGTCGCCTTGTGATAGCAGACGTCGCGCTCTTCGCGCCAGGCGACTTTGCCGTTCGTGCGCCGCACCACGAAAACGCTATGCACGTCCGGACAGTCTTCGAGCGCCTCGTCGACGTTGTGCTTGAGCGGGATCAGGCGCCGGCCGCGCACGCCTTCGTCGGCGGTGATGACGGTGCGGCAGTCGGAATCGAGAATGCGGTCCTTGAGCGATTCGGGCGAGAAGCCGCCGAACACCACCGAGTGGATGGCGCCGATGCGGGCGCAGGCGAGCATGGCGTAGGCCGCTTCCGGAATCATCGGCAGATAGATGCAGACGCGGTCCCCCTTGCCGACGCCGCGGGCCTTGAGCGCGTTGGCGAACTTGCCGACCGCCCGGTGCAGTTCGCGATAGCTGATATGTTGCTGCTGGTCGGGTTCGTCGCCTTCCCAGATGATCGCCGTCTGCTCGCCGCGGCGCGCCAGATGCCGGTCGACGCAGTTGTACGCCGCGTTGAGTTTTCCGCCTTCGAACCAGCGCGCGTCGGCGGCGCCGAAATCGCCCGCCGTCACCCTTTGCCAGGGCTCGTGCCAGTGCAGGAAGCGGGCGGCCATTTCCGCCCAGAATTCTTCCGGATCCTCGATCGACTGCCGGTACATCGCCTCGAACTGTTCACGGCTCAAATGGCTCTTTGCGCTGGCCGCATCGCTGACTGGGTAGATCCTGCTGTCTGACATGGGATTGCATCCTGGAAATGACTGGGCATTCTCTGAAAAATTCCTTCCATGGAATTTTTCATTATCGCAAAACAAAAGCGCGGTTTTGTTTTGCTCCCGAATTCAATGGCTTGCGCCATCGAATTCGGCGGCACGTCCTTGTGCCGCGGGAAGCTCCGACTTCGCGAGAGCTTCCCTGGGCAAGTCTGTCGGTTCGGAAAATCCGATTTATGCCCAGAGATTGGGCGAATTGCAAGGGATGCGGCGGGAAGTGGCTGTGCGCCCGCCCCCACCAGAACCGCTGAGCGGTTCTGACTCCCCCGGACGGGGAGTATCCATCGTCCGCGGGGAATCGGATGCTTTCCCGGCGGGAGTGTCCATCGTCCGCGGGGAATCGGGTGCTTTCCCGGCGGGAGTGTCCATCGTCCGCGGGGGATCGGATGCTTTCCCGGCGGGAGTGTCCATCGTCCGCGGGGAATCGGATGCTTTCCCGGCGGGAGTGTCCGTCATCGGCTGGGAATCAGGTACTCCCCCTTGGGGGGAGTCGAATCCGCGGAGCGGATTCGGTGGGGGTCGCGCGCAGCCGCAAATTGTCAATGAGGCGCGTGCGCCCGAGCCGGACGGCGGCGAGGATAACGATTTCCGCGTCTTCGGCTGTCGCCGGTTTGAGCGTTCCGGCATCGCAGATGTCGAGATATTCGAGCCTGAAACCGGCGGCGGTCAATCTTTCCCGGCCGCGGGAGGCGGCGCCCGGATAGTCCCGTTCGCCGCCGCGAATCTCATCGGCGATGCCGCGTAACTCGCGATACAGCGCCGGCGCCGCCCGCCGCTCGCCGGCGGAGAGATAGGCGTTGCGCGAACTCATGGCGAGGCCGTCGGCTTCGCGCATGGTTTCCACGCCGGCGATGCGCGTGTCCATGCCGAGATCGGCGGCGAGCTTGCGGATTATCAGAAACTGCTGATAGTCCTTGAGACCGAAATAGGCGGTATCCGGCCGCGTGAAATTGAGCAGCCTGGCGACCACGGCGGCAACGCCGTCGAAATGACCGGGCCGCGAGGCGCCGCACCAGCGTTCGGAGAGTCCCGGCACGCGCACCCGCGTCGATTGTTCGGGACGCTCGCCGTAAACTTCTCTTACAGACGGGCGCAGCAACAGGTTGCAGCCGTGCCTTGACAGGGCTTCCCGATCCTCGTCGAGTGTGCGCGGATAATCGGCATAGTCTTCGTTCGGACCGAATTGCAATGGATTGACGAAAATTGTCACCACGCTGAAATCGCATTCCCCGCGGCAGCGTTCCAGCAGGGCCAGATGACCCGCGTGGATATTGCCCATGGTGGGAACGAGACCGACGCGCCGCCCCCGCATGCGTTGATGTTCGAGCATGTCGCGCGCTTGGTCGATTCGGCTGAAATCGTGCATCTGGTGCTCGCAAGCTGTCGCGTGGGTCCGGGAATCAGTGGAATCAGTGGAAACAGTGGAATCAGTGGAATCAGTGGAAGCAGTGCTCGGGGGCGGGAAAGCGGCCGCTTTTCACGGCGTCCACATAGGCTTCGACCGCGCCGGGAATGCCGGCATCCGATTCGGCGAGGAAGTTCTTGACGAACTTCGGCGTGATCGGGGAAATGCCGAGCACATCGTGCAGGACCATGATCTGGCCGTCGGTTTCAGGGCCGGCGCCGATGCCGATCACCGGAATTTCGAGCATTTCCGCAATCGTTTTCGCCAGCGCAACGGGCACGCATTCGAGCAGCAGCAGGCTGGCGCCCGATTCTTCCAGCAGTTGCGCCTCTTCGATGATCGACTGCGCCTGGCTCGTGTCGCGGCCCTGCACGTGAAAACCACCGATGCGGTTGACCGATTGCGGCGTCAGCCCCATGTGCGCGCAAACGGGAATGCCGCGCTCGGCGAGCAGGCGGGTGGTATTGGCGATCCAGGCGCCGCCTTCGAGTTTGACGACTTGCGCGCCGGCCCGCATCAGCGCGGCGGCGTTCTGCAAAGTCTGGGATTCCGAGGCGTAGCTCATGAAAGGCATGTCGCCCATCAGCAGGGCGCCTT
Organism: Pseudomonadales bacterium; assembly: GCA_963664805.2. Taxonomy (GTDB): domain Bacteria; phylum Pseudomonadota; class Gammaproteobacteria; order Pseudomonadales; family Pseudohongiellaceae; genus UBA9145. The sequence continues at coordinate 3,525,721 of OY761612.1, forward strand.
CGTTGCCGCGCTTGACGCAACCCATGTGATAGATCATGTCGTTCATGGTGACGGGCAAGGTGCTGTCATGCCCCTGCAGCACCATGCCGAGCGAGTCTCCGACAAGCAGCACTTCGACGCCGGCCTTGTCGGCCACGCCGGCGAAGCAGGCGTCATAGGCCGCCAGACAGACGAATTTTTCGCCCGCGCGCTTCATCTTCTTCAGGCTGGTCAAGGTGATGGCGTCGGCTGTTCGATGCGTGCTCATGGGTGTCCCGGAACGGATTTGCCGCGTGGGGAATTGTAATCCAAGCGGCGCTTGTTTTTCCGCCTGGGCAGTCGGAAATTCTCTTTGTGGGAATCGGTTGGGGTGGCCCCCCACCGAATCCGCCGTGCGGATTCGACTCACCCCAAGGGGGGAGTGGGCGATGCCGGCGCGGAACCGGATACTCCCCCTTTGGGGGAGTCAAAAACGCAAAGCGGTTTTGGTGGGGGCGAACCCGTGCCGCATCCGGAAACCGGAGGTGCCGCCCATCATCCGCGTCCGCTGAACCCCGCGCCACCCGACGGCGACGGATCGAAGTCAAAATGCTCATGGAGATTCTTTGCGCTGCCGGCTGCGCCGGCCGGCGCGTTTGCGGCGGCGTTTCGGGCGTGCGGATAGTTGTTCGATCATGTGGCTTCGCCGGGTCTGGTCGACTTCCTGGAAAGTCGTCCACCATTCGCCCATGCCGCCGGTTTCTTCGCCGCTGCGCTCGCGCAGCAGCAGGAAATCGTAGCCGGCGCGGAAGCGCGGGTGATCGAAGCAGAAGTTCACGCTGCGGCGGTCCTTGCGCTCAAGACGGATCTGCAATTCCCAGATTTCCTTGCTGACGTGGCTGATCCGGCGCGGAATCGTCGTATGTTGCGATTGTTCGAGCACCACCTCTTCGGCGCGTTCGCGCAGACGCGTCAGATTCGGGCCGCCCTCCAGCCCGGCCATGCGTCGTTGCAGCGGCGGCCAGAGCAGGGCCGCGAGCAGAAAGCCCGGCGTGACGCCGAGCCCTTTGGCGATCCGGTCGTCGCTATTGCGCAAGGCGAGGCCCACGAGCCGGTCGGCCGGATCCGCCGCCTCGTCTTCGTCGACGAAACCATGGCTGAAAAGGGTCCGGTCGATGCCGTAGTCCCTGAGCATGCGGAAGGTTTCGGCGGCATGGCCGCCGCAAAGCAATTTCAGCAATTCGTCGAACAGCCGGGGGGAAGACGCCGATTCGAGCAGATGGGCCAGTTCCCGGATCGGCTCTCTGGTAGTGCTGTCCATGCCGAATTCGAGCTTGGCGGCGAAGCGGATGGCGCGCAACATGCGCACCGGGTCTTCGCGATAGCGCTCGCCAGCGTCGCCGATGATGCGCAGGCGGCGCTCGCGCAGGTCGCGCAGGCCGTCGTGGAAGTCGAACAGTCTGAAGCCGTCGGTCGAGTAATACAGCGCGTTGACGGTGAAATCCCGCCGGCCGGCGTCTTCGTCGATATCGCCGTAGACGTTGTCGATCAGGGTCATGCCGGCATGGGAATGCGCCGAATCGAGTTGCCGCGACTGTTCGCGGCTCGGCGCGTCCCGGAAGCGGTTGCTCGCCTCGTGATGGCCCCTGAAGGTGGTCACTTCGATAACCTCCCGGCCGAAGCGCACATGGACGATCTTGAAGCGGCGCCCGACGATGCGCGAGCGGCGGAAAATCCGCCGCACGTCTTCGGGAAGGGCATCGGTGGCGACGTCGAAGTCTTTCGGATGCAGTCCGAGCAGCAGGTCGCGCACGCAGCCGCCGACCAGGAACGCGGCGAAGCCCGCGTTTTGCAGGCCGTAAACCACGCGCAGCGCGGCTTCCGAAACATCCTTGCGGGAAATGCCGTGTTCCCCCCGGGGAATGACGGCGGCATGTTCGATTCCAGGCAATGTGTTGATCGAATTCACCAGGTCAAGACAACCAGCTTCAGGCGGTCTGTTTCTTTTTTCGCGGGATTCCGTAGCGCTGGCGGCGCTCCCATAGACATTTTCGGCTGATGCCAAGTCTTCTGGCCAGTTCGGTTTCGGTCATGGCGTCCTGATGTTCGCGTACGAAATGCTGGAAATAGTCTTCGAGCGAGAGTTCCTGGCCGGCCTCGGCCGAATCCGCGTTCGTGAACCAGTCGGCGCCGCTTCCGCTCGCGGCGGATTTTTCCATGGCCAGAAAGTCTTCGCCGATCGTTCCGCCTTCGGCGAGGACGACCGCGCGTTCGATGGCGTTTTCGAGTTCGCGCACATTGCCCGGCCAATGATAGGAAGCGATGGCGCGCTCGGCGCCCTTGCTGAATCGCATGGCCGGAGTTTTCAGCCGGTTGCAGGTGCCGCGCAGGATCGCCCAGGCCAATTCGAGAATGTCGTCGCCGCGCTCGCGCAAGGGCGGAATCCGCAAACGCATGACGTTGATTCGATAGTACAGGTCTTCGCGGAACCCGCGTTCGGCCACGAGTTGCTTCAGGTCGTGCTGGCTGGCGGCGACCAGACGCATGTCGATTTTGCGTGATTCGACAGCGCCGATCTTGCGAATTTCACCGTCTTCCAGCACCCGCACCAGGCGTCCCTGGGCCGTAAGCGGCAATTCGCCGATTTCATCGAGGAACAAGGTGCCGCCATCGGCGGTCTCGACGAGTCCCGTGCGCGCTTCCGCGGCGCCGGCGAACGCGCCTTGTTCATGACCGAACAGTTCCGCCTCGATCAGGTTTTCCGGAATTGCGGCGCAATTGACCGCGACGATCGGGTCTTCCCGACCGCTGAGGTCGTGGATCGCCCGCGCCACGAGTTCCTTGCCGGTGCCCGACTCGCCATTGATCAGCACCGGCGAACCGGCGCCGGCGACCTTGCGGACGCGGCGGAACAACTCCCGCATCTCCGGGCAGCGGCCGATCATGCCGCCGACGGGCGCATGAATGTTCTCGTCTTCGACCGTCTGGCGACCGTGTTCCCCGATGATCTTTTCCAGCGAGTCAATCAACTCGCCGTGATCGAAGGGTTTGGCGATATAGTCCACCGCGCCGAGCTTCATCGAATCGATGGCGGAGCGGATGCTGGAATAGCTGGTCATGATCAACACCGGCGCGGACGTCGCCTTGATCAGGTCGGTTCCGGGCGCGCCGGGGAGTTTCAGGTCGCTGATGATGACGTCGAACTTGTCGACGTCGAATCGATCGAGCGATTCGCGCACCGAAGCCGCTTCGCTGACGCGAAAACTGTGCCTTTCAAGCAGTCGCTTGAGCGTGCCGCGGATGACCGCTTCATCCTCGACGACAAGAACTTCGCGCTCCGCAGCCATATCAATTTCCGGTCAGATTCTCGCTGTTGCCTTTGGCGGGGGGAAACGCAATACGACTCGGGTGCCGCGGCCCTGGGCCCGATCAACCGGGCTGATTATATCAATATCGCCCTTGAAGTCCTCAACAGCGCCGCAGACCAGGGAGAGCCCGAGCCCGGTGCCCGCTCCCGGTTCCTTCGTTGTGAAGAAGGGTTCGAAAATGCGGTCCCGGATGTCCGGCGGGATGCCGGCCCCCTCGTCTTCCACGGTGATTTCCGTTCCATTGCCGCCGGCGCGGCAGGTAACGCGAACCGGAGCATCGGGCCGGCTGGCGTCGCGCGCGTTGCCGATGAGGTTGACCAGCACTTGCAGCAGGCGCTGGGAATCGCCGTCGATCATGGCCTCGCGGTCGCCGTCGAGCAAGAGTTCGACTTTCCCGGCCTTGCGGTCGAGCGAAATGAGCGTCGCCGCCTCTTCCATGCAGGCGAAGACGTTGACGGGTTCCCGCTGCGCCTCGGCCCGCCGTTCGCCGAAATGCGCGAAGTTCATGAGCGATTGCAGAATGCGCGACGTGCGTTCGGTTTGCTCGACGATCTGGTTCGCCAGCTTGCGCAATTCCCCGTCCTGGTACTCGTCGCGGATGGTCTGCGCCAGGCAGGCGATGCCGGTGACGGGATTGCCGATTTCGTGGGCGACGCCGGCGGCAAGCTGGCCGATGGAAGCGAGTCTGGCGCTATGGGCCAGCCCGGCTTCGAGGTCTTCGGTTTCGGTGATGTCCTCGATCAATATGACTGTTTCCCCGCCCGGCGAATCCGCCGCCGGCTTCCCGACCGGCGCCATGCGCAGGTTGACGGCGCGGCGGCGGCCATCCAGCTCGAATCGTCCCTTGCGCGCGCCGGCCGCATCGCCGGAGAGGAAGTCCTCGAGCAGGACGCGCCAGAGCCGGTCGAGTTCGGTGATGCGCAGGCCGACGACATCGCCGGCCTGGATGCCGGTCATCCGCTCGAGCGCGCGGTTCCACATGAGGATCTTCCGGTCCGCGTCGACCGAACAAACGCCAAGCGGCAATTCAAGCAGCATCTGGCGGTAATGGCGCCGCAGGCTGTCGAGTTCCCGCGCCGTCCGCGCCGCGCGGCCGCGCGCCTGGTTCGGGCGCCGCGAGCGAATCGTCAGGATGCCGGGCAGCGACAGCAGGCAGGCGCTGAAGCCGAGAACGGCGAGGTAATCGAGTCCGGATCGATTTCCGGGCGGGATTTGCGTGAGGAAGACAGCCCATACGCCGGCGAAAACGCCTAGCGCGAGCGCGTATGCCAGCATATGCGGAACGATTCTATTCACTCGAAACGGTCGGCCGGTATGCCGTGCAAAGCCGGAATCCGCAGTATATCCCAATTGCCGACGGCCCAATCGAGCAGTTCCTCCGGGCCGGCAAGATCCGCGGGCGGCGGATGGTTGAGGAAACACAATGCCCGGCGCAGCAAGGGGGCCGGTTGCCGGGTATCCACGGGCGCCGCGAAATGCTGCTTGCTCAATTTCCGCCCTTGTTCGTTGAGCAGCACGGGGAAATGGGCGTAGTCGGGACGCGCATAGCCGAGCAGCGATTGCAGGTAAAGCTGGCGCGGGGTGGAGTCAAGCAGATCGATTCCACGCACGATTTGGTTGACGCCCTGAAAGGCGTCGTCCGCAACCACGGCAAGTTGATAGGCGAACAGACCATCCCTGCGGCGCACGACGAAATCGCCGGTATCGCGCTCGAGATTCTGTTGGTAACGCCCCTGGATGCGGTCGTCGATGCTCCAGACTTCCTGTTTGGTCAGCAGCCGCGCGGCATAAGCGCGCGCCAGTGGGCTTTCGTGCCCGCTTTCCCGCGGCCATGCGCGCGGGCGGCAGCGGCCATCGTAGACCGGGCCCATCGCGCGCGCCTGCCGGCGGCTGCAATCGCATGGATAGCAAAGCCCGCGGTCCCGCAGATGCCGCAATATCTCCTCGTAGGCGGGCAGGCGGGCGCTCTGGTACAGCACCGCGCCATCCCAGGTCATGCCGAGTTCTTCGAGTTGGCGCAGAATCGCGTCCGCCGCGCCCGCAGGCTCCCGGGGCGGATCGAGGTCTTCCATGCGCAACAGCCAGACGCCGCCGGCGGCCCGGGCGTCGAGATGGCTGGCCAGGGCGGCGACCAGCGAGCCGAGATGGAGTGGACCGGTGGGAGAGGGGGCAAAGCGCCCGATATACCGGCCCGGCGAGCCGGGTTTCCCTGTCGTCGGATGAGTCAGATGCCGAATTGCTTTTCCCTGATCTCGTCGAGGGTCTTGCAGTCGACGCACTTGTTGGCCGTTGGTCGGGCTTCGAGCCGGCGAATGCCGATCTCGATGCCGCAGGACTCGCAGAAACCGTAGTCGTCCTGGGCGATGGCTTCGATCGTATTGTCGATTTTCTTGATCAACTTGCGCTCCCGGTCCCGCGTGCGCAGCTCAAGGCTGAATTCCTCTTCCTGGGTCGCCCGGTCGATGGGGTCGGGATAATTCGCCGCTTCGTCCTGCATGTGATGCACGGTGCGGTCCACTTCCTGCATCAACTGCTCGCGCCAGTCCAGCAAAATGCCGCGGAAATGAGCGCGCTGCTTCTCGTTCATGTACTTCTCTCCGGGCTTGGCCTGGTACGGAGTGAAGTTCTTCAGAACCGGTTGAGCTTGAATGCTCCGACTTGCTGCCATCGTCAATCGTCTCGCCAAGTGAAGCAGCGAAAACTACCAGAATCGAATTGCCGATGCCACAAGTTTGTGAGTGGCTGTATAATTCCGCCGTTTTACCCAACGCAGCAAATCTCAGCTTGGCGTCGAGATCCTGCGACTACGCGCGGGATGACTATTCTTCCACCGTCATTCTGCGCGACGCGAAGCGGAGTCGCAGAATCTCATTGGCATTGGAAATCTACGCATGAACAGCCGCATGACCGGGCCGGCCGGCACGGATCGCCTGGACGGCGTAAACCCTTTCCGCGTGATGATCATGTTGAACCGGGCCGCCGAGCTTGAGCGCCAGGGCCGGAAGATCGTGCACATGGAAGCGGGCGAGCCGGACTTCGTTACCGCGCGGCCGATTCGCGAAGCCGCCAAGCGCGCGCTCGACGAAGGCCTGACCCAATATACCCAGGCGCCGGGAATTCCCGAATTGCGCGACGCCCTGGTGCGGCACTATCGGAACCGGCATGGACTCGAGCTGCCGCGCGAACGCATTCTGGTCACACCGAGCGGCAGCGGCGGACTGGCGATTCTGTCCAATCTGCTCCTGCGTCCGGGCGCAGGCGTGCTGCTGACCGATCCGTCGTATCCCTGCTACCGCAATCTCGTGCGGCTGGCCTGCGCCGAGCCGCAATTGATGACCCTTGGCGTGGAAGACGATTTTCAGCCGACGGTCGAACTGCTCGACAGGCATTGCCGCGACCATACCGCGGGCCTGTGGCTGGCTTCGCCCGGCAATCCCACCGGTGCGGTCATTCCCCGCCAGGAACTGCGCCGAATCAGCGACTGGGCCGATGCGGCCGGCGCGCATCTGCTGCTCGACGAGACCTATCACGGACTGCACTATGTCGAAGACATGCCCAGCATCCTCGAAATCAATCCGAACGCCTACGTGGTCAACAGTTTCTCGAAGTATTTCGGTATGACCGGCTGGCGTCTCGGCTGGATCGTCGTGCCCGAGGACAAGGTGGAACCCGCCAACGTCCTGGCGCAGAACCTGTTCATTTCGCCCTCGAGCTTCGTCCAGCACGCGGCGCTCGCGGCGTTCACGCCCGCGGCCGGGAAGATATTCGAGCAACGCCGGGCCGCCTTCCGCGAACGCCGCGATTATCTGGCCGCTGAACTGAGCGACATGGGAATGCTGCTGCCGCGCGAAATACAGGGCGCCTTCTACGCCTATGCGAATGTTTCCGCCTTCAGCCGCGACAGCGAAGCGTTCTGCCACGAGATTCTCGAAGAGCACGGAGTGGCGATGACGCCGGGAACGGATTTCGGCGAACGGGGCGGCAACGAGTATGTGCGCATGGCCTTTACCACCGGCATGGAAAACCTGCGCCTCGGCGTAGAACGGCTCCGCCGGGCGCTGGCGTGAATGCTTCATCTGTCATTCCGCGCGGAGCGAAGCGGAGTCGCAGAATCTCTCCGAGAGCAGTGGCTTCTATCCGCCAGCCGCCGGCGACTCACATGGTGCGGAACCAACCCTCTGTCATTCCGCGCGAAGCGAAGTCGCAGAATCTCCCTGGGCACTGCAACTTCGACATCGGGATTCCGCGACTTCGCGCGGAATGACCGAAGAGACGATGGCGCATGAACTATCCCGGGCCGCTTGAACAAGCCGTCTTGCTCAGGCGTTACAAACGGTTTCTCGCCGACGTGGGAACGCCAGCGGGCGGGGCGCTCACGATCCATTGCCCCAACACCGGCTCGATGCGCAATTGCTGCGAGCCGGGCAGCCTGGTCTGGTATACGACTTCGGACAATCCGCGGCGCAAGTACCGGCAGACCTGGCAAATCGTGGAAGTCGACGGGCGCAATCTGGCGGGGATCAATACCGCAATGGCGAATCCATTGGTGGAGGAAGCGATAAAAGGTGGGCTGGTTCAATCTCTTGCCGGTTTTACGGCGCTAAAGCGAGAGGTGGCGTACTCGTCCGGCGGGCGGGCGGATTTTCTGGTCAGCCTGCCGGAGCGGGATTGTTACGTCGAGGTCAAGAATGTAAGTCTGGCGGAAGAGGGTGTGGGGCGATTTCCCGATGCGGTCACCGAACGCGGCCAGCGCCACTTGCGGGAATTGATGGCGGTGCGCCGGGATGGTTTCCGCGCCATGGTAATTTTCTGCGTCGCCCACGATGGCGCCCGGCAGGTTCGACCGGCCGACGATATCGATCCGCGTTTCGGCGAATTGCTGCGCGAAGCGGCGCGGGAAGGGGTCGAATTGCTCGCCTATGGGGCGAGCTACGATATTGCGGGCGGGACCGTGCTGCTCGACCGGCAAGTGCCGGTGCTGGTCTGAGGCGGCGGGCCGCGGCTCGACAATTTCAGTTCCTCACCGGTCTGGTGGGATCACGCCGTCTCCGATTTGAGCGTGACCATGCCGTCGACCACGACGAAAGGCGCCGCGAGCAAATGCGCGCCCATGCATGGGCCGGCGAGGCAGAAGCCGTCCTCGATGCGGAACAGGGCGCCATGCGTCGAACATTGGATCAAGGCGCCGTCGGGGTCGAGAAACCGGTCTTCCTCCCAGTTCAGCGGCGTGCCGAGATGCGGGCAGATATTCCGGTAAAGGTATAGTTGATCGTCCTTGCGCACGAGGAAAAAGTGTTCGTCGCCCGCTTCGACTTCCTTCGAGCAGCCTTCGGGCACTTCGTCCGCGGCGATCAATGCCCGCATCAGAGCTTCTCCAGGGCCTGACTGAAATCCGCGATGAGATCGGCCTGATCCTCGATGCCGATCGAGAAGCGCAGCATCGAATCGCCGACGCCCATGGACTTGCGCCGTTCGGGGCCCATTTCGTAGTAGATCGTATGCGCCACCGGAATGCCGAGGCTGCGGGTATCGCCGAGATTGCTCGATGAGATCACGATCTCGAGACTGTTGAGAAAATCGAAACAGTCGCCGCCCGCCTTGAGGTCGATGCTGAACAAGGCGCCGAAAGCGCGGAACAGCTTGCGCGCGCGCTCATGCTGCGGATGTTCCGGCAGACCGGGATAGTACACCCGTGTCACCGCCGGATGATCCGCGCAAAGCCGGGCCAGGGCCATGGCGTTGGCGCAGGACCGATCCATGCGCAGGGGCAGGGACTCCGAACCCGTGGCCAGCGTATGGGCCGCTTCCGGCGCCAGCGAGGCGCCCATGTCGCGCAATCCTTTCTTGCGGATCTGGAGCAATCCCCATTCGCCGGCGTCGCCCTCGCGGTAGATGTCGAGGATGTTCGGGTAATCGCTCCAGTCGAAACCGCCGGTGTCGGTGACCGCTCCGCCTAGTGCATTGCCGTGACCGCCGATGCACTTGGTCAGCGAATTCACCACGAGCCCGGCCCCCGCGGTCTTCGGCCGGTAGAGATGCGGCGAGGTCATGGTGTTGTCGACGACGTAGAGCAGGCCGCGCCGCCGGCACAACTCGCCGATGCCTTCGAGATCGGCAACCTGGGTCGCGGGATTGGCGATGGTTTCGACGAATACCAGCCGCGTATTGCCGCGGACCTTTTCCGCCACGGCGGCGGCGCTGGTCGCGTCGACGAAATCGACCTCGATGCCGAGCCGTTCGAGGGTGCGGAAGAAACTGTTGGTGTTGCCGAACAGGAAGGCGCTGGAGATCATGTGGTCCCCGGCCTTCAGCAAGGTCAGCGTGAGCGCCGCGATCGCCGCCATACCGGTGGAAAAGGCGATGCTGCCGATGCCGTCCTCCATGTCGCTGATGCGCTTCTGCAATGCGGCCACGGTCGGATTCGCCTGGCGGCCGTAGGCATAGCCCTTGCGCTTGCCCTGGAAGACCTCCGCGAGTTCACGCGCATCCGCGTAGCCATAGGCCACGGACGGATGTACCGGCTTGTGCAGCACCCCGTGTTCCGGATGATCCCCGCGATCCGAATGCAGATTGCGGGTCGTGAAGCCTCTCGATGGCATGGCAAAGAATCCCCCGGCGGCCGGGGCCGCTCAGAGTCCGGTAAAGACGCGGGTGGATTCTATCAAATGCTGGATTTCGGCGAGCCTTTGCCGGTATTCGACGCTGGCCGTGTCGCGGTAGAGCGCGCTGAAATCATCCGCGGAAATTCCGTCCCGGCTGCCGCCGACTTCGGGCATGTATTCGGAATCGGATCGCACTTCGCTCATTCGGCGCTGGATTTCGAGCGCGCTTTCGCGGTCCCGGGTGGCGAGCGTCGCCAGGGTGACGCCGACGTTGTTGGCGGTCATGTCGGAGAAGCTGAAACCGGAACGGTGCCGGGCGTCCCAGGACTCCTTGGCGGTGGACAGCATCAGCGCCAGCTCGGGTCCGAGAGCGACCGTGACCGCGGCGATGGAAGTCAGATGCTGCGCCAGATCCTGGCGCCGCTGCAGGCGCACTTCGACGAATTTCGCCGCGGGCATGTCCTCCGCGGCTGCGGCGCCGACAAGTTGCGCGATGTCCTCCTCATTGACGTAAAGCGCCAGTGTCTGCAACAGCGCCTGATTCTCGGCGATCGGGTCGCTGCCTTGCAGCGATTTGTCTTTCGCCTCGCGGAACAGCGGCGCCAGCAGGCGGCCGAGCGGGACCGCGCGTTCGCTGGCCGGAATTTCGTCCGCGACCCGGCCGATCACGGCGTAATATTCGAGGATGCGCTGGCGGTCGGTTTCGGCAATCAGCCATTGCCGCGCCCGATCGCCGGCCCGCGCCAGCATTTCAGGATCCCAGCGCACGTTGAAGCGGATTTCCGTCGCGTTCAACTGCACGCTTTCGACGTTGGCGAGCAGGCGGGCGGCCTCGGCCAGCAGTGGATCGTCCGGGGTCGTCTCTCCGGAGAGGTTCGGCATCAGGCGGTCGATCAGGAAACCGGGCACGGGCAGATAGCCGAGGCGCAATGCGGTCAAGTCGGGCGGACCTTCTCCCTGGGTGAATTCACCGCGCAGATTCATGTAGACGGGTACGATGAAACCAAGGGAACGACTGACTTCGAATCCGAGCGCGCCGTCGCGCAGATCGACCCGGGCCGCCCATTCGGGGCTCATGCGGGAAAGGGCCAGCAAATGGCGTCCGAGCAGATTCAACTCTTCCTGATTCCACGAAAACGCATGGGGACCGGCCAGTCCCGGCGTCCGCGGCGCGCTGTCGAGCAGCAGTCCCTCGACCCGCGCCGCCTCGGCCCGGCTCAGTTGCGAACGTGTCTCCACCAGCGGCGTGAATTGCAGGCACAGCAACAACGGCGCGGCCAGCAAGCCCGCGGCCAGCAACCAGAGCCCAAAGCGCGGCATGGCGGCGCTCCGCCGGGATTCGAAACGGAGATTCCGTCTGTTCATCGGGAGAATTGAAGCAAATCAACTTCCGGCGCGTCAATTCGCGCAACGCCGGCGCGGGCATTCGCCGCAAGATCCGCGCCGCCTGCCGACAACAGGAATAGCGCCGCGATATCGTTACAGCGAATCGCGCAACGGCTATAATGCCCGGATCAACTTTGCAGGTGCTTCAACGTGACAACGAATAACCGGTTTCTTTCCATTATCGGCGCGCGCCCGGGTTTGCCGGCGGCGGTTTCGGCATTGCTGCTGGCGGCGTGCGCTTCCAGCCCGGAAACTCCAGCTCCGGTCGGCGCGAATCCCGCCGCCGCGAATCAGCCGGAGGTGGTGCGGCCAACGGCTGAAACCGCCGACACGATCGACCCCGCCGAAGAACGGCTGAACGCGCAACGCGCGGCGGAAGCCGCCGAACGCGCGCGGCAGGCGGCGGAAGAAGCCGAGCGTCAGGCCGAACTCGCGCGGCAGCGGGCCGAAGCCGATCGCCTGGCCGAAGAAGAAAGGCAGCGGCTGGCGGAACAGCAACGCCTTGAGGCCGAAAGGCTGGAAAGGGAACAGCTCGCGGCGCTCGCGGCCGAACGCGAGGCCAAGCTCGCCCGCATCGAAGAACTTGAGACGCGCATTGCCGAATTGCGGGAGCAGACCGCCGCCGGCGACGCGCTTAGTGAATCCATGCGCGAAGCCGTACTCATATCCGAACAATTGCTGGCCCTGCTGACCGACGAGCAGGCCAAATACGAGGAAGACAACCTCGACCCCGCGGGCAATTTCATCGATCCCCCCGCGACCGACGCCATAGCCGACCTCGAAGCCCGCCGCGACGGCCTGCTCGAACAAATCGACACCTGTTGATTGCGATCATTGTGGAACGACATCCTGCTGGATGTGCTTTGGCAAAACTCGGTATCGGCTCCCGAGCTTCATTCTCGCGGCGGGTATTCAGAGCAATCCGGCTCGAAGGCTGACAATAGCGTCACGACTCAAGCGGTTCTTTAACACCCAGGACACGCCGGGTACGCGCGTTTGTGACGCTTACGGAACACACTGCAAACCGTAAGCGCGGAAGTCCTGGTCGATGGCCAGACACAGTTGCAGCTTCATCCTGTCGCAAAGCGCGAAACTCGTGCAGTCCGTGTAGCTGAACCGCTTGTCGGAATAGGTCTTGAAGATTGTCCAGGCGGCTTCTTCGTCTCTCGGCGTTATGCGTTCGAGCCGGGCAAGGTGACCGTTGCGCAAACTCTCGCCAAGTCGTTGCGCGATATGCCAGCCAAGTCTGTATCTGACCAGGGTAAGAGTTTCATCGAGTGCAAAATTGGAAGTAAGCAAGCGCCCGCGATGCTCCCGGAACGCTTCGGCAACCGTATCGTGGTCTGGGTCGTTTTGGTCGACCGCCGCGTACCAGGCGCCGGTGTCGACGAATATCCGTTTCAATCCGTGCTCCCGTAGAGATACCGGTTATGGTCCCGACCGATGGCTTCGCCGGTGCCGGAACCCATTCCGATAATGGATTCCAGCGGGTCCGCCTGGGGCTCCCTGTCTCCCTGGAAATACGCATCCACCAGTTTTCTGACAAGAGCGGAAACGCTAACGCCCTGTTTCCGCGCTTCAATTCCCAGAAGCCGGTATTGCTCCTGTTCAAGCAGAATTTGCGTACGGTGCATGACGATTTCTCTATGCGAGTGACGAGGACCATCCTACACCACTTTGGTAATGATGGATACATCATTGCTGCTGGGTTCCGCAGCTCTGCTTCGCTACGCGCAGAGATGACGGAGGGGAAAGGGCCCAAATTTTGCGCGATGTGAGTCGTTGTCGGGTGGCGCGGGGTTCAGCGGGCGTGCGAGGCAGGATGCCGGGCCCGAAGCCTGCATGTATGTATTTACGGCGTCCGCTGAACCCTGCGCCACCCGACGGCGCCGGATCGAAGCCACTACTCTTCGGGAGATTCTGCGACTTCGCTTCGCTACACGCAGAATGACAGGTGAAGGCTCGGACAAGCTACTGGCCGCCATTTTGCCGACATCGGCAAAATGGTCGAACTCGTCTCCGGCAGCCCGCGACCGTCTTCGCTAACCCCCTGAATCCTTGCAGCTTTGCGCCGCATCGCGCTTCTTTTGACCGTGGCGTTGTGGTAGAGTGCGCGGCTTTGACCGCAGCCAAGGGAGAACCCACCGAATGTCCTCGCACATCACGATCGTGGTGACCGTATTGCTGTCCCTCATGGGACTCGGAATCGCCTGGTACTACATGAGAAAGGTCGTCGGCATTCCGCTCGATCTCGACCTGAACGAAGAAGACAGCAAACGCCTGAAGTTCATCCACGGCGCGATCGCCAGCGGCGCGATGGCCTTCCTGAAACAGGAATATCGCGTGCTCACCATTTTCATGCTCGCGTTCGCCCTGATCATCGCGGTGCTGATCGACGACACGCACACTCCCGGCTACCGCGAAGGCATCTACACCGCCATCGCCTTCCTGTTCGGCGCCGCCATTTCCATCGCCTCGGGTTACATCGGCATGAAGGTGGCCACCCAAGGCAACGCCCGCACCACGGTCTCGGCCCGGAAGGGAATTTCCGGCGCCTTCGACGTGGCGATCGATTCCGGCGCCGTCATGGGCTTCGCTCTGGTGGGACTGGCGACGCTGGGGCTGGTAATCATCTATCTCGTGCTGAGCGCGCTGATGTCCGGGCTCGGGCCGGAAAACAACCACATTCTGATGGAAGTCATCGCCGGCTTCGGACTCGGCGGTTCGACCATCGCCCTGTTCGCGCGCGTGGGCGGCGGCATTTTCACCAAGGCGGCCGATGTCGGCGCCGACCTCGTCGGCAAGGTCGAAAAAGGCATCCCCGAAGACGACCCGCGCAACCCGGCGGTGATCGCCGACAACGTCGGGGACAACGTGGGCGATGTTGCCGGCATGGGCGCCGACCTGTTCGGCTCCTGCGCGGAGAGCACCTGCGCGGCGATGGTGATCAGCGCCGTGGCCTTCGCCTATGACCCCAACGCGCTGCTTTATCCAATCCTGATCAGCGCCGTGGGCATTCCGATCAGTTTCATCACCAAGCTCGCCGTCGGCGTCCAATCCGAAGACGACGTCGCGCCGGCGCTGATGAAGCTGCTGATCATTTCAAGCGTGCTGATGTCGATCGTCATGTACTTTTTCACCTTGCTGCTCGTGCCCGAGTTCTTCACGCTGAACGGCGAGCAATACACCAATATGGGCGTGTACTGGTGCTTCCTGTCGGGCCTCATAGCAGGCCTCGCGGTCGGGCTGCTGACCGGCTATTACACTTCGGAGAATTACGAGCCGGTCAAGGACCTGGCCAGGTCCTGCGAAACCGGCGTCGCCACCAATATCATTTTCGGTCTGGCGCTCGGCTATCGCAGCACGGTACTGCCCTATCTCTGCATCGCCGCAAGCATTTTCGTCTCCTGGCAGCTCGCGGGCATGTACGGCGTCGCCATCGCCTCGCTCGGCATGCTCGGAACCCTGGTGATCGCGCTCATGATCGACGCCTACGGTCCGGTCGCCGACAACGCCGGCGGCATCGCCGAGATGGTGGGACTGCCGAAGGAAGTGCGGCGCCGCACCGATATTCTCGATTCGGCGGGCAACACCACCGCCGCGATCGGCAAGGGCTTCGCCATCGGCGCGGCGATCCTGACCTCGCTGGCGCTGTTCGCGGCCTTCATCACCGCGGCGGAGAATCTGCAAGGCGAGCCGATCGTGGTGAGTCTGCTGGACCCGCTCGTGTACACGACGGTGTTCATTGGCGCGGTGCTGCCGTTCCTGTTTACCGCCATGACGATGAAATCCGTCGGCAGCGCCGCCTTCGACATGATTGCCGAGGTGCGCCGGCAGTTTCAGACGATTCCGGGCATCATGGAAGGCACCGGCGAGCCCGACTACGCCGAGTGCGTGGCGATTTCGACCAAGGCCGCGCTGCGGGAAATGATCGCGCCCGGCATTCTGATCATGGGCACTCCGCTGGTCGCCGGATTCCTTTTCGGCGTCGAAGCCGTGGCCGGCATCCTGGTGGGTTCGCTGGTGGCGGGCGGCGTGCTCGCGATCGCCTCGTCCAATAGCGGCGGCGCCTGGGACAACGCCAAGAAATACATCGAAGCGGGCAATCTGGGCGGCAAGGGTTCCGAACAGCACAAGGCCTCGGTAGTGGGCGACACCGTCGGCGACCCGCTGAAAGACACCTCCGGCCCGTCGCTGAATATCCTGATCAAGCTGTCGGCGATTCTTAGTTTGGTCTTTGCACCCTTCTTTGTGAATTTTGGTGGGATTTTGCTTTAACCAATGGACTTGATACGAATCATGCATGCCGTCCCTGGCGCGAATTCGTGAACTTCGGCGGTATTCTGCCGTAGGGAATCCACGTCATTCCGCGCGCAGCGAAGCGCAGTCGCGGAATCTCTTTCAGCATCGCGGTCTCAGCGGCTGGGGATTCCGCGACTTCACGCGGAATGACAGCGGCTTGGGCTCACTGTTCGGCAAGTGATTCGAAGTGATACAGCACCCATTCGCGGACCACGGAACCCGCCCCGGTGGCGGCTTCCGTGATCCGGGTCTCCACCGTTTGCACGCATTGATAGATGCGGAAGGATTCGGTGTTCTCGATGATGAGATTGCGCACCGACGGATTCAAAGTGTAATTGGAAATCTCGACCAGCCGCCAGTCGCCGGCCAGCGTTTCGCCGATGCACTCTCCCTGGCCGAGCAGGTCCACATATTCCATTTCCAGTTCGGCATAGCCCCCCGCCGGCACATCGAGTTGCAGCGACAATTCGAGCGAGCCGCCGGGCGCTTCGATATCGACGAAATCGATGGACTCGATGCGCACCGGATCATCGAGCGGATTGAAGGCCACGACGCGCAGCGGATCCCGTGTACTTTCCTGCCAACTCGCCGAATAAAACGCAAACTTGACCTCCCCCTCCCCAACCTCTCCGGCAGCCCCCGGCAAAGGCGACGCCAGAACAGCAACAACGACCACTTTTTTCACGAGTTCACGAATAAGCATGCCTCCGATTCTATCCTGTTCCTGAGATTCTGCGACTCCGCTTCGCTCCGCGCGGAATGACGAAGTGGGGGAGGTCTTCGCTCCGCGCGGAATGACGAAGTGGGGGAGGTCTTCGCTCCGCGCAGAATGACGAAGTGGGGGAGGTCTTCGCTCCGCGCGGAATGACGGATTTTCGGGCTCGCGCAATGCGAGTCGACGTCGGGTGGCGTGGGGTTCAGCGGGCGTGCGAGACCGGATCTCGAGCCCGGGCGCCTACAGGGGTGGAGGCAAGCGTTTATGAAGCCCCTAACGTCCAAATTTTGAGGGCTTAACTATCGAATGGTTGACACCGCACGTTCGGGCGGGCGGGGCAAGCCTCGCTCCCACAACGCGGCTGCGGGAAGCCGACATGCGCCGCCGGATATACCATCGGAGTTGGGCATGCCCAGCCCGCGTCCGGGCCAACCCTCTTGATGTCAACCATTCGATATAAGCCCCAAATTTTGAATTTGACCGGGGATGCAACATAATCGGCGACTGTTGCGCGGCCGGAAGCGGATCCCTTGAGCGAGCTGAACAAGATCGGACACATATTGTGCGTCGCTTCCGGCAAGGGCGGAGTCGGCAAATCCACCACCGCCGTCAATCTCGCATTGGCTCTCGCCCGCAACGCCAAAGTCGGCGTGCTCGACGCGGATATCTACGGGCCAAGCATCCCCACCTTGCTGGGCGTGCCCGCCGGCACGCGGCCCGAGGTGCGCGGCGGCAGGACCATGGTTCCCATTCGGGCGCACGGCCTGCTATGCAATTCCATGGGCTTTCTGGTCGACCAGAGCACGGCGATGGTCTGGCGCGCGCCCATGATCATTTCCGCTTTCAACCAGATTCTCAAGGACACGGCCTGGTCCGATCTCGACTATCTGATCGTCGATCTGCCCCCCGGCACCGGCGATATACAATTGAGCCTGTCCCAGGCGGTTCGCGTCGGCGGCGCGGTCATCGTCACCACGCCCCAGGATCTGGCCTTGCTCGACGCCCGCAGGGGCATCGAAATGTTCCGCAAGGTGTCCGTGTCCGTACTTGGCGTGGTGGAAAACATGAGCGTGCATATTTGCAGCCAATGCGGCCACGCCGAGAACATTTTCGGCGCGGGCGGCGGCGACCGGCTGGCGAGGGACTTCGAAGTGCCGGTGCTCGCGCGGCCGGCGCTCGATCCGGCCATACGCGAGGCCAGCGATCTCGGAGAACCGCTGCTCGTGAAGCAGCCCGGACATCCGGCGAACGCGGCCTGGCTGGAACTCGCGGGAGCAGTGGCCGAGCGCTGCGCCGGCGCGACGGCGCAAAGCGCGCCGACAATCACCATCACCAACGACTAGCGACAACATGCAACAAAGCCCAGCAATTTCCGCCGTGGCCGCGGGTTCACCCCCACCAGAACCGCTGTGCGGTTTTGACTCCCCCGGCGGGGGAGTATTGGCGGAGGCTTCCCGAATCGCGCTGATCGCCATAACGGGAATTGCCGAATCAAGACAATCAAACCGGGAGTGAAACAATGGATCGGGTCAACGAATTTCTAATCTTCATCGACGGCTTCCTCGGCAGCGCGATCTGGTTTCCGACACTGCTGTTGGCAACGGGCATCTTTTTCACCTTGTATCTGAAATTTCCCCAGATCCGGTATTTCCGCCACGCCGTCGCCGTAACCCAGGGCAAGTTCGACAAGGACGGCGCCCGCGGCGACACCAGCCACTTCCAGGCGCTCGCCACGGCGCTGTCGGGCACGGTGGGCACGGGCAATATCGGCGGCGTGGCGCTGGCCCTCCATCTCGGCGGCCCGGCGGCGCTGTTCTGGATGTGGATGACGGCCTTTTTCGGCATGACGAGCAAATTCGTCGAAGTCACCCTGTCGCACAAGTACCGCAGCCAGACCGAGGACGGCACCATGGCCGGCGGCCCGATGTACTACATGGAGAAAGGCCTGAAACTGAAATGGCTGGCGGTGATCTTCGCCATTGCGACCGTGCTGAGTTCCTTCGGCACCGGCAATCTGCCGCAGATCAACAATATCGCCGCCGGGCTCGAAAGCACGTTCAATCTCGACCCGCTGATCACGGCGATTTTCATGTCGGTATTGCTGGCGCTTGTGATCATTGGCGGCATCACGCGAATCGCAAAGGTGGCCGCGGCGATCGTGCCGACCATGGCCGTCCTGTACGTCGTTGGAGCGCTGGCGGTAATCATCCCCAACGTCGGCAACATCATTCCGTCTTTCGTCGCGATCTTCGCGGACGCCTTCACCGGCTCCGCGGCCACGGGAGGCTTCCTCGGCGCAACCTTCGCCTATGCCTTCGACCGCGGCGTCAACCGCGGCCTGTACTCGAACGAAGCGGGGCAGGGCAGCGCGCCCATCGCCCACGCCGCGGCGCGCACCGACGAACCCGCGGACGAGGGCATGGTCTCGATTCTAGAGCCGTTCATCGACACCATCGTCATCTGCACGATCACCGGACTGGTGATTCTGTGTTCCGGCGTCTGGGCGGAAAAGCTCGACAACGAATTCCAGCGCGCCGACCTGCGTTTCATCAGTGGCGTATATGTAGAGGAGAACGAAGCGCATCAGCGTGAAATCTTCGCCTATCTCAGCGGCGGTGATTCATCGGTGGCGAATTTCAACGGCGGTTTGCAAGTGATCGACGGCCGCCTGCGGAACGAGGCCGACCTTACCGTGATCAATTCCCGCTCGTTCGCGGAGAATGTGCTCTTCAGCCTCGACGGCGAACCGGTGACCGGGGAACTCGCCGTGAGCGACGGCAGGCTCGACGATCTTTCGGTGGTCGTCAGCGGCGAGTCGCTCGTGCATTCGGTGCCGTTGACGACCGAAGCCTTCACGCGCGGCCTGTTCGGCAACTACGGCCAATACATCGTCTCCATCGGCCTGATGCTGTTCGCCTTTTCGACGGCCATCGCCTGGTCCTACTACGGGGACCGGGCGATGACCTATCTGCTGGGGCCGAAATCGGTGCTGCCGTATCGGGTGGTCTATGTTTGCGGATTCTTTTACGCGGCGCTGGCCGACACCACCATCGTCTGGAACGTTTCGCTGATCACCATCGTGCTGATGACGGCGCCGAACCTGGTGGGCATCCTGCTCATGCGCAAGGAAATGAAGAGTACGGTGCGGGAATACTGGGAGAAAACCGACCACGGTCGCCACAAGGCCTGATGTCTTTCCGGTTCCGCTCCATGTGAGTCACCGGACGGGCGACGGATCGAAGCCGCGAAACCCGGCGGGAATCCGCGACTCCGCTTCGCTCCGCGCGGGATGACGGGAACGCCGGCGGGGAACCGCCGCAATGAGGAACCGGCAATTCTCAGTTTGGCGATCAGCCAGGCGCGGGAGCCCCCACCGAATCCGCTCCGCGGATTCGACTCCCCCGGAGGGGGAAGTATTCAACGCATCCGCGGGCGTCGCGGAACCGAATACTCTCCCTTGGGAGAGTCAAAACCGCGAAGCGGTTTTGGTGAGGGCGCGCCAGCCGCCGCATTCGGCCAAAATGAGAATTGCTGATGAGGAACCGTCGCGCTTGACCGGATTGGGCCTTGGCCGGATAATTGGCCGTTGACTCGGCGGGCTTGTCCGCCTTGGGCGGTTGGCATGGAGCAAATGCGAAACGAAATCAGTGTGGCGGCCAGAGACCGGTTCCGGTCATTGCCGCTGACCGCCGTCATTTGCGCGCTGCTGTTTTTCGCGCAAAGCGCGGCGCTCGCGCACAGCCACGATAGCGACCCGCAGGTTCGCTACGACTGCGACATCTGCCTCAAGATCGGTTCGAGCACCGACGTCGTCGCGACGGGCCACGTCGACAATCCTGTCTCCCCCTTCCGGCATGAATGGCTCGACCCCGCTGCGGAATCGCCATTCCCGCCGCTGCTGGACCTTCGCTCCAGAGCGCCTCCCCAGGCCTGATAAACAGTTCCCGAAGTTTCGTCCCGGCATCCCGCCGCGCGCCGCTCGCGGAGCAGGCGTCGGCAACCTGCTCGGAATGGCGATTCCCGGTTTATCAGTCAACTCATTTGGGGAATGCAATGAAAAATCAACGCAAGAAGTTATCGGTCGCAATCAGTTTGGCGCTGTCGGTCGGTTTTGGCGGCGGCGCGCTCGCACAGGAAGAGGCCGGCCATCAGGAAGACCAGATCGAAGAAATCGTGGTAACCGCGCCATTTCAGGAATCGGAAGCGGAAACGGCGCTGCCGGTGGGCATCCTGTCCGGCGAGGCGCTGCGCGAGAAAATGGGCAACAGCCTCGGCGATACGCTCAAGAACGAAATCGGCGTGGCCAATTCGTCTTTCGGCACCGGTGTCGGACAACCGGTGATCCGCGGTCAATCGGGCAACCGCGTCAAGGTGCTGCAGAACGGCGTCGGCATAACCGACGCTTCCAGCGTCAGCCCCGACCACGCCCATGCGGTGAACTCGAAACTGGCCGACCGGCTCGAAGTCGTCCGCGGGCCTTCGGCGCTGTTGTATGGCAGCGGCGCCATCGGCGGCGTGGTGAACGTCATCGACAACCGGATTCCCGAAAGCCTGCCGGAAGAGCCGATTTTCGTCGTTCAGCAAAGCCACAACACCGTGAGTTCGCAGGACGATACCCTGATCCGGGTCGACGGCTCGGCGGGCAACGTGGCTTTCCATCTCGACGCTTTCAGGAGCCGCAACGACAACGTCGACATCAGCGGTTTCGCCATTGACGAGGCAGCCGTCGAGGCGCTTGAGGAACTGATTCACGAACACTCGGATGAAGACCATCACGACGAGGACGGGCACCTCGACGAGGATGACCACGGTCACGAAGATGAGGAGGAGGTCGAAAACACCTACGGCTTCATAGGCAATTCCGACGCCGTATCCAGCGGCGGCGACTTTGGCTTCTCGTTCATTGGCGACAACGGGTTTTTCGGCTTTTCCGTCAGCGAAGTCGAAAAAGACTACGGTCTTCCGCTTGGCGTTCATACTCACGCCCATGGTGAAGAGGAGCATGAGGAAGAGCACGGGCACGAAGACGAAGAACATCACGAGGATGAGGAACAGGGCCACGAGGAGGAAGTCGAGTTCGTCCGAGTCCTCATGGAAAAGACGCGCTACGATTTCAAGGGCGAATTGCGGCTCGACGAAGGCTTCATCGAGAGCATTCGCGCCAATGTCGGATTCACCGATTATCTGCACGACGAGGTCGAGGTGTTCGCGGACGGCGGGCGCGAGACCGGCACCGGCTATTTCAACGAAGGCAGCGAGGGCCGCGTCACCTTGACCCATGTTCCTGTCGGCAACTGGACCGGGGTTTGGGGCATGCAATTTTCCGATACCCAATTCAGCGCCATTGGCGAAGAAGCTTTCATTCCCCACTCCGATCTGACTTCGCTGGGATTTTTCGGCGTGGAACGATACGACGGCGGCAACTGGACCGGAGAAGTCGGCATTCGTTTCGAAGACAACGGCGTCGACCCCGATGGCCGCTGCGAATATAGCGGCAACTCGACGAGCCTCAGCGGCAGTGTGCTCTACGATCTGGGCAATGACGCCAATCTCCTGTTCGGCGCTTCCCGCTCGCAGCGGGCGCCGACGGTGGAAGAGTTGTATTCCAACATTTCCGCCGCAACCTGCGCGGCTCACGATCATCTGGATGAACTCGTGCTGCACGCTTCCACGAACCTGCTCGAAATCGGCAATCCGCTGCTCGAAGAAGAAACCTCGAACAATCTGGAGTTCGGTTATCGTCGATACGGCGGCGGATTCACCGGCGAGTTCAGCGCCTACTACAACCAGATCGACAACTTCATCTTTCTCGATCTGACCGGCGAGGAGTTCGAAGGGCAGCAACTCGCCTCCTTTCTTTCCAGGGATGCCCAATTCACCGGCATCGAAGGCGAGGTTGCCTTCAACGTCATGGAAGGCGAGGATTCGTCTCTGACCCTCGGCGTATTCGGCGACCTGGTAAACGCCGAATTCGATTCCGGTGGCTATGTCCCGCGAATTCCGGCGTCCAAGATCGGCGCCGAACTGCGCTGGTTCGGAGACAACTGGAGCATTCACCTGCATGCCACCCGCGTAAACGAGCAGGAAGACGTGGCTGAACTCGAATTGCCCACCGACGGTTACACCTTGCTTTCGCTCTACGCCGACTACCATTTCGACGTGGGCGGGGACAGCAGCCTCGAGGTGTTCCTGCGCGGAGAAAATCTGCTCGACGAGGAAATCCGCAATCACGTGTCCTTCCTGAAGAACTACGCGCCCGAACCGGGCCGCGGCGTGATGGTCGGCGTCCGCTTCGAGTACTGATCGTGCCAACTCTTGCTTCCATCTGGAAAGTCCCGCCTTGCGGCGGGACCTTTCCGCGGCAGATGTCATGACGGCGGATCGATTTCCGTCCGCGGCGGGCGTAGTCCGCGTCTGCCTGCTGCTGATTGTCGCCCAGGTCGCCCTGCTGGGGCACATTGACGATATTGACGAAGCGGAATCGGTTGCGGAATGCGAACTCTGCCTGCTGCTCAACGCTTGTGACGATTTCATCGAGGCCGGTTCCGCAAGCGAACCCATTCCCGCCGCGTCGCCTCAACAGCTTGAACATTCGATTGAATCTCCTTCCCATTCATTGCCTGTCCCGCAGGCGAGAGGCCCTCCCCAGGCCTGAGCCAAAACTGAGCCGAAACTGAGCTAGTCAAGCAGTTTACAGTTTTCGGATTACCCGTCCCGGCATCCCGCCAGGCGCCGCTTGCCGGCGTAGGCGGCGGGACCGAGACGGAACACCTGTTAGTCAGTTATCAAATTCTGGGGAATGCAATGAACATCAAGTGCAAGATTCCGGCAATACAACGGAAGAAATTACCAGCCGCCATCGGTTTGGCGCTGGCGGTCGGCTATGCCGGCGGCTCGTTCGCGCAAGAAAGTGCCGGCCAAAATGAAGATCGAATTACAGAAATCGTAGTCACCTCGCTGTTTCAGCAATCGGAGGCGGAAACGGCAATGCCGGTTGGCGTTCTCGCCGGAGATGCGTTGCGGGAGCACATCGGCAACAGTCTCGGCGATACGCTCAAGAACGAAATCGGCGTTGCGAGCGCCTCGTTCGGCACTGGGGTCGGACTTCCGGTGATCCGCGGTCAGTCCGCCAATCGCGTCAAGGTCTTGCAGAACGGCGTCGGCGTCACCGATGTTTCCAATGCCAGTCCAGACCATGCCAACGCCGTGAACGTGGCGCTGGCGGAACGGCTGGAAGTCATTCGCGGGCCGTCGACCCTGCTGTACGGCGGCAGCGCCATCGGCGGCGTTGTCAATGTCATCGACAACCGGATTCCGGAGAGTTTGCCGGAAGATTTCGGCATCGTAGTTCAGCAGATGCACAATACCGTGAATTCCCAGGACGAAACCCTGGCGCACGTTGATGGCGCCGTGGGCAACGTGGCTTTCCATCTCGATGCTTACCGGAGCCGCAACGAAAATGTCGGGATCGGCGGCTACGCCATGGACGAGGAAGCGATGGAGGCCCTTGAGGAACTGTTTCACGAACACTTCGAAGAAGGGCATCACGACGATGACCACGATGAGCACGGCCACGACGACCACGACGAGCACGAAGAAGAGGGAGTGGAAAACACCTTCGGCTACATCGGCAACTCCGATGGCGAGTCGAGCGGCGGCAGTTTCGGCTTTTCCTTCATTGGCGACAACGGCTTTTTCGGTGTTTCCGCAAGCGAGGTCGAAAAGAACTACGGTCTCCCGCTCGGCGTTCATGCCCATGTCCATGACCATGGCGAAGAGGAGCATGAAGACGAGCACGACGAGCACGGACACGAGGACGACCACGAGGAAGATGGACACGAGGACGAACACGGCCATGGGGGGGAAGCGGTTGAATTTGTTCGCCTCGACATGAAAAAGAGCCGCTACGATTTCAAGGGCGAATATCGGTTCGACAACGGCTTCATCGAGAGCGTGCGCGCCACAATGGGCATTACCGATTACGCGCACGACGAGATCGAGTTCTTCGAAGACGGCGACACCCATGTGGGCACCCGCTACAGCAACGAAGGCAACGAGGGCCGCGTCACCTTGACCCATGCCCCCGTGGGCAACTGGACCGGCGTCTGGGGCATGCAGTTCGCGGATACCGTCTTCAGCGCCATCGGCGAGGAAGCCTTCGTTCCGCAATCGGACCTCAACTCCATCGGTCTGTTCGCGGTAGAACGCTATAGCGCGGGCAACTGGACCGGCGAGGTCGGCATTCACCTGGAAGACAATAAGGTCGACCCCAATGGCCGCTGCGAGTTCAGCACCAACGCCACGAGCCTGAGCGGCATGGTGCTGTACGATGTGGGCAACGATGCCAATCTGCTGTTCGGCGCGGCCCGGTCCCAAAGGGCGCCGGCGGTTGAAGAACTCTACTCCAACGTTTCCGGGGAAACTTGCGCGCCCGAAGACGACTACGAAAATCTCGTCTTCCACGCCGGCACGAACACGTATGATATCGGCAATCCGCTGCTCGAAGCGGAGACTTCCAACAATCTGGAGTTCGGCTATCGCCGGCATGGCGGCAGCTTCACCGGCGAGTTCAACGCCTATTACAATCAGATCGACGATTACATTTTTCTCGATCTGACGGGGCAATTTGAAGAGCAGACTCTCGCCCGGTATCTGCAGCGGGACGCGCGCTTCACCGGCATTGAAGGCGAGGTTTTCTTCAATGTCATGGAAGGCGGGGATTCATCCTTGTCGCTCGGCGTGTTTGGCGACATGGTGAATGCCGAATTCGATTCCGGCGGCTATGTCCCGCGCATCCCGGCGTCCAGGCTCGGCGCCGAACTGCGCTGGTCCGGAGATGACTGGAGCGTCAATCTGCGCGCCACTCGGGTAAACGAGCAGGAAGACGTGGCTGAACTCGAGTTGCCCACCGGCGGATACACCCTGCTTTCGCTCTACGCCGACTACCATTTCGACGTAGGCGGGGACAGCAGCCTCGAGGTGTTCCTGCGCGGAGAAAATCTGCTCGACGAGGAAATCCGCAATCATGTGTCCTTGTTAAAGAACTACGCGCCCGAACCGGGCCGCGGCGTGATGGCTGGAGTTCGTTTCGAATATTGATCCCGGCAAACGCGAAACGAAGCACCCCACTTCGTCATTCCGCGCGCAGCGAAGCGCAGTCGCGGAATCTCTTCGGAACCAGAACCATCGCCGATGAGATTCCGCGACTGCGCGCGGAATGACGGAAGTGGAGTCAGATTTCCATTTGCAAAGCGGGAGTCGATGGCGCGAAAAGCAAGCGAAAATACGGTATGTTTGCGCCAACATGATTTCCCTGCTCGCACTCAAGATCATCGCCGGGCTGTCCATCCTTGCGGTTGGCGTTCTCGGCGGCATCATTCCCTTGCTGGCCGCTCGGCTGCGGGCGAGCCAGCGGTTCTTTTCCCTTGGCAATGCCCTGGCCGGAGGCATATTCCTCGGCGTCGGCTTCACTCATCTGCTGCCCGAAGCCGGGGAAATGCTCGCCGGATATACCGATTATCCATTGGCTCCGTTATTGGCCGCGGTCGGAATTGCAATTCTGTTATGGATTGACCGGGTCTATTTCGAATCGATGGGGCCCGCGGGCGGGGAAGAATCGGGCGGGCAGCGGCGACCCTTGTATCCCATGATCATGCTCGCCGCGCTGTCGATTCATTCGGTCATCACCGGAATCGCCCTCGGCCTCGAGCCGGAAGTCGCCGCTTCGCTGCTGGTAATGACGGGAATTCTGGCGCACAAGGGTTCGGCTTCCTTCGCGCTGATGGTCAGCGCCCACGCGGCCGGCCTGAATACTTCCAATCTGCGCCTGATCCTCGCTGTATTCGTGCTGATGACGCCACTCGGAATCCTGTTCGGCACGACGGTGTCCAGCCTGATGCAGGGGGAGAGCGCCGAACTCGTCGAAGGCGTTTTCAATGCCCTGGCCGCGGGAACTTTCATTTATATCGCCATCATGGACGTGATCGGCGGAGAGATGGGGCGCGTCGAAGACCGCATGGCGCGGTTCGTCAGCAGCGCACTGGTGGGAAGCGACGATGTCGACATGCCGGTTCGGGACCGCGACCGCCCGCTCAAGTTCCTGCTCGTTCTGATCGGCCTCGGCAGCATGGCGGTGCTTGGGATCTGGGTATAGGCCGGCAGGCGATTCAAGGGGGATTGGCGCATGCTTTATAAACTCGGCGACGCCGAAGTCGAACTCGCCGGCGATGACTGGTTCGTCGCGGAGACTGCGATCGTCCTGGGCAGGGTGCGGCTCGAAAACAACGCCAGCGTCTGGTATGGCGCGGTGCTTCGCGGCGACAACGATCTGATCACCGTCGGCGAGAATTCCAACGTGCAGGATTTGTCGGTTTTACATACCGACCCGGGTTTCCCGCTCACCATCGGCCGCAACGTCACCGTGGGGCACAAGGTGATGCTGCATGGCTGCACGATCGGCGACAATTCCCTCGTCGGCATCAATTCGGTAGTGCTCAACGGCGCGAAAATCGGCAGCGACTGCCTGATCGGCGCCAACAGCCTGGTCGCCGAAGGCAAGCAGATTCCCGACGGTTCGCTCGCCCTCGGCTCGCCGGCGCGGGTGGTGCGGCAATTGACCGACGAAGAAAAGGCCTCGCTGCGCGAAAGCGCCGACATCTACGTGCGCAATTTCAAGCGCTTCAAACGGGACCTGAAACCCGATCCCCGCAGCGGCCGAATTTAATTTTCCGCCGTCCAATCTTCACAGACAAGGCCCGGCACGCGCCGAAATTCGCGGCTGTTCGCGGTCACCAACACAAGTCCGCGAGCCCGGGCTTGTCCGGCAATCAATGTGTCGTAGGGGCCGATCGGTTGCCCCATCGATTCAAGCTCGCTGCGAACGGCGCCTGCGGCGCGCGCATCCGACGCGTCGAACGGGACGATCTCAAGCCCCACGCGATCCAGAAGTTCCAGATTGCGGGACGCTCGGCGGCTCTTGTATGCGCCATAATAGAGTTCGTAAGCCACGGGCGCGGGAAGACCGATTGCCGATGGTTTGCGGCGGCGAACGTGCGTTTGCATGGATTGAGACGTGCCATTGAGCAACGCGATACAAGCGTTCGTGTCCAACAGGTAACGCATCACTCCAGTCCGTTGTCTAAATCCGGGCCCGGAGGGAGTTCAGGTTGCTGGCGTCCGGAGGCGAGGAAGTCGTCGGAGAATGCCCCGACGATTTCTTCCAGCCAGTCCCAATCGGATGCGATGGGTTCCAAAATCACCGCGGCGCCTTGTTTGCGAATGCGCACCGCGTCGCCTTCCATGCGGAATTCCTTGGGCAGCCGGACAGCTTGCGATCTACCCGACCAGAACAATTTCGCGAACTCGGTCATATGCGTTCTTTCTCTGCTATATGACAACGATATATATCAAATTTGCGACGACTGGGCAATCCTTTGCGAAAAGCTGTCTACTTGTCCAGTCGGCTCGGCGCGGACCTGCGGTTCACGACCCGAGCCATTTGTCATTGGTGCGGCATTCTCTCAGGGCGCGACTTCCATGCCGTCGCGGCCGACAATGATGGGACCGTCGAAGTAATCGCTCATGCCCTGGATGAAAGCCGCTTCCGCGGCATCGGTCGGTGGAATCGACGGGAACAGGTGGGTGAGCGCCAGCTTTTTCACGCCGGCTTCCTGGGCCATCCGCGCCAATGCAAGCGTTTCGGCGTGGTACTCCATGCCTTCCTCGATCATTTCGAGTTGCCGCGTATTGCCCGCGGCTCTTGCCAGCGCCATGGCCGGATTGAACATGGCGGCGTTCTCGGCCTCGCTGACGAGCAGATCGGCGCCTTCCGCGCCTGCGGCGTAGGCCGGGCAGACACGCGTATCGCCCGAAACGACTACGACCTGCTCCCGATATTCGAAGCGATAACCTACGGCGGGCTCGATGGGTTCGTGGCAGACGGGGAACATGGTAACCGTCACGCCGTCTTCGTCGAGCACGACCCCGGGTTCGTGCTCGGTCACCGTGGGATTCATCACCGCTTCGCTGAACTTGTCGCCGTGGTGGGTGACTCGATAGTCGAGATCGAGCCGGTAAGTGGAGACGATTCCAGCCACGACTTCCACCGCCCCGGGCGGTCCATGAACCGGAATCGGACGGTCGATGCCGGCAACGCCGAAATTGAGCAGGATTTCGCCGAGTCCGATGAAATGATCGGAGTGGTAATGGGTATAGAAAATGCCGTTCAAATCGCGAATGCCGGCCTGGTCGAGCGGAACGATGCAATTGCGGCCGGTATCGACCAGAAATACTCGATCCCCGGCGATCACCGCGGTACATGCCGTGGCGCGTTGCGGGTTTGGAATCGGTACGCCGGTGCCCAGCAAAATCACGGAAATGCCTGCTTCCGGATCCAGGCCGCGCGGCTGCGGCCGGCCCTGGGCGTTGATGTCGAATCCCGCGCTCAACAGCGCAAGCGCCAAGCCTGAAACAATTAGCCGCGGCAATTTCATCATCGTCTCTCCCGTCGCGCCGGTTCGCGAAAAGCCAGACCCGGATTCTAGCATTCGTTCGACCGCCGCCCGCACGTTGAATGATCCGGCCCCGCGGCTTCGCGGGCGCATGGCCCGATCGGGGATATCAAGCCATAGTAAAAACTTATATTCATATCAAACATGTATAATTGAACAAAAACTCAAGATGTATTACGATTATGTGACATTTAGTTCATCTTCAAGATGTAAGAGAGCTGAATTCAATGCGTGGTCCAATCCATTACTTGTGGGGCAAGTAGTAGCCGGGCCGCGCGGCGAACAGGAACAGATCTGGCCTCGCGCGCCATCGCGCGGGGCTTGGAGGGGGAACAGCGATGGATGCGATCCTATCGATTCCGCGCGGAATCGCGTGGCTCGGCTGCTCGCTGCTGGCGCTCGCGGCGCCAGTGGCGGCCGGCCAGAGCGCGACCTTGGCCCACAGTGACGTCACCGAAACCACGGCCACCATAACCATATCCGGCCATACGGCCGCCTGGTGGCACCAGAGCAACCAGAGCGGGGCGACTTGCGCTTCCGTCGCCGCCAACGTCTCGGCGGTGAATCTTGGCAGTCTGAGCGGCGGCACGAGCTATGTCTGGAAGGCGTACAGCGACAACGGCTGCGCCGTGGAACTCGCGAGCACGTCCTTCACCACGATCTCGCTGACCGCGGACGACATCACTTCGACTACGGCTACGCTGAACCTGGCCAACAACGCCTACAAGACCTGGTCTTACCAGCAAACCTCGCCGAGCGGCCCCGCTTGCCGACAGGACGGCATCTGGGGGGGATTCGACCCGAGCAAGACATCGGAATCGCTGACCGGGTTGTCGCCGAATACAACATACACTTTCACCGGCTATTTCGGCGCCGATTGCGCGCAGGCGAACAAGATGGCCGATGTCAGTTTCACCACGCCATCCGCGACGCTGGCCGTGAGCAATGTAACGAAGACAACAGCAACCTTGACGATCTCCGGCCACGGCGGCGTCGGCTGGTGGTACCAGGGCAATCAGAGCGGCGCGACCTGCGGCTCGGCAAGCGCGGGCACCAGCTCGGCGAATCTGGCCGGGTTGACGGTTGGCACGGAATACACCTACAAGGCGTACAACGCTTCCGGCTGCGCCGCCGGGCAAATCTCCAGCCACACTTTCAGCACCCAAGCCGGCGCCCCCGGCGCCCCGTCCGACCTGGCGGCAAGCAAAACCTATTACCCCGGCATCCGCGCTTCGATAGTCGTGCGATTCTCCTGGACCCAGGGCGCGAGCAACGGCGCGTCGATCTCCGGCACCGTTGTGCGTTTCCGCCGAACCAGCCCCCAGGGCTCCTGGACCGAGAGCCGGGCCGGATCCCAGACCGAATTGAGCTATTCCTTCTATTCCGACTCCGGCGACTACGGCAAGGCGATGGAGTTTCAGGTCAGGGCTGTCAACTCCCAGGGCGACGGCGCCTGGTCGGCGAGTTCCGCCTTCACGGTCTCCCTCAAGCCCGGCAAACCCGCGGCGCCCGCCGTCACCTCCGGCTACCGGCAACTCGGTTTGTCCTGGAGCGCGCCCGACGGCCGCGGCGCCGCCGTCACCGGCTACGATGTGCAATACCGCGCGGGCAACTCCGGATCCTGGACCGACCACGCGCACAGCGGCGCCGGGACCAGCGCGACCATCACCGGCCTGAATCATATCGCCGCGTATCAGGTCCGAATTCGCGCGGCCAATTCCCAGGGCGACAGCGAATGGTCGGACGCCGTTTCCGCGGGCACCAAGTCGGGCAAGGTGAAGGACGTGCGCGTCGTTGGCGGCAACGCCTCGCTCGACGTGGGCTGGGCGGCGCAGAGCGGAGCGTCCAGCTACAAGATTCAATGGAAATCGGGTTCGGAGGATTGGGACGCCGGGCGTCAGGAGACCTCCACGACCGCCTCGAAGTCCTTGACCGGGCTGACCAACGGCACCGACTATGTCGTCCGCGTCGCCGCGGTGTTCAGCGGCGGCGACGCGGTCTGGTCCGACGCGGCGACCGGCAGGCCGACAGCCACGCCGTCCTCGCTGAAGGCGACCGCCGTCAGCGCGACGGGGGCGACGCTGACGCTGACCGGCCACACCGGCAACTGGTGGGTCAAGGGCGTCGGCGGCGGCGGCTACAGCCTCGCCTGCGCGCAGGCCGCCGGCGCCTCGCACGGTCTGACGGGACTGGGCGGCAACCGGAGCTACGAGTTCGCGGCGTACAGCGACAGCGCCTGCGCCGACGCGAACGAGCTCGGCGCGGTCGGTTTCACCACGCCGGGAAGCCTCTCGCTGGCGGTGCACGACGTGCGCGCGAATTCGGCCTACGTCGAACTGCACGGCTTTTCGGGCAGGGCGCCGAACTGGTCGCACCGGATCGACACGCTCGGCGACGCGCGGGCGGGACCCTGCCGCAACCACACGCGCGGCGCCAGCGTGCATTTGTCCCTGCGGCCCGGCGCGAACTACACCGCGCACGGCTTCAACGGGCTCGGCTGCGCCGATTTGGAGCGGTTCGGCAGCGTCACCTTCGCCACCCCGTCGAACGACTCCGAAAAGCCGCAATTGAGCGTCTCGAACATCGGCGACAACGGCGCGACCCTGACGCTGTCCAACCACACGGGCGACTGGTGGTACGACCGGGGCCGCAACGCGGGAACCTGCACGGCGGTGCCGGCGGGCACGACGACGGCGACGCTCTCCGGCCTCAGCCCGAACACGACCTACTTCTTCACGGCCTACAGCGATCCCCGCTGCGCCGCCACCGACGAATCGATCGCTTGGGAGAGCATGAGGAGTTTCACCACCACGGGCTCGGTGGCGATCGCCGTGAGCGCCAAGACCGCGACGGGCTTCACGGTCACGCTGTCGGGCTACACCCAGGAAGCGGGCTATCCCCGGCTCTGGGCGGTGAACGCCGCGCGCAAGCTGGGCGACGGCGGCTGGGACGTCTCCCGCTGCCAGGTCAAGGCGCATTCGGAGACCAGCGCGGTCATCACGGGCCTGCAGGCGGGCCAGACCTACAGCATCAACATATACAAGCGGAACACCTGCAACTTCCACACCGACGTGATCAGCGCGTCGGCGACGACGACGAGCCTTTCGGGGGGCGGCGGCAACGCGAATTCGGCTTCGCTGACGCTGAACCATCACGACGGCGCCTGGTCGTACCGGGGCGGGGCGGTTGCAAGCCAGACCTCGGCATCGACATCCGCTTCGGCTCCGGCGCAGGTCTCCGGCGTCGCGGCGGCGGCGCTGGTTTCCGGTCCGGGCGCGGAGACCGCCCGGGGCGCCCCGGGACCGGTCTCCGGGGTCGCGGCCGCCGCCTGGAGCGCTCCGGGACGGGTCTCCGGGGTCACAACGGCCGCGGCGCATTCCGCGGAGCAATGCCACGCGATGCCGGCCGGGACCTACACCGCGAATCTGGACGGCCTGAGCGCGGAGACGCGCTACGCCTTCACGGCCTGGGCCGGCACGTCCTGCGCCGGCGCCGAACTCGGGCGGACTTCGTTCACCACGCCTGCGCCGGGCGAGGAGCCGGATGACGAACCCGCGGCGGTTTCGCTGGCGGCGTCGGCGCTGAGCGCGACTTCGGCGCGGCTGCGCCTCGCCAACCATTCGGGCGCCTGGTGGTACCGGCTCGACGGCGCCGGCGGCGCGGACGCGGCGGATTCTTCGGCCTGCGCCGCGGCCGGCGGGGCCGAGGCCCGCGTGAGCGGCCTGGCGCCGGGGGCGTCCCACGGCTTCACCGCCTATTCGGCCGCGGACTGCGCCGCCGATTCCCTGCTGGCTTCGGCTTCGGCGCGCACTCCCGCGCTGGCTGAGAACACGCTCGCGGGCCTGCCCGCCGGTTCCGCTTCGCTCCGGCCCGACCTGCTGTCGGACCTCGACGGCGACGGCGTGAGCGACTTCGTGGAGACGCTGCTTGGCACCGACCCGCTCGCCGCGGCCTCGGTGGACCTGTCGGAGTCGGTGCTCGACGTGCTCGTGCTGCACACCGCGCAAGCGGCTGCGGCGCATGCCGGCGACGGCGAACTCAAGCGTCTGGTCGAAGAGCGCGTCGACTACGCCAACGCCGCCTTCGCGGCGAGCGGAGTGCGGTTGCGGCTGCGCGCGGCCCTGGCCGAACTGCCCGCGACGGACTATTCCCCGGCCAAACCGGACAATGCGGGCAATTCCCCGGCCGGAACGGGCGATTCCCCGGCCGGAACGGGCGATTCCCCGGCTGGAACGGGCAATTCCCCGGCTGGAACGGGCAATTCCCCGGCCGGAACGGGCAGTTCCCCGACCGGAACGGGCGATTCCCCGGCTGGAACGGGCAATTCCCCGGCTGGAACGGGCAATTCCCCGGCTGGAACGGGCAATTCCCCGGCTGGAACGGGCAATTCCCCAACCGGAACGGGCAATTCCCCGGCCGGAACGGACAATTTCCCGGCCGGAACGGGAGGTTCCCCGGCGTCGGAGACGGGCAACGCCCCCCTGGCCCTGCTCGCGGCGGTAGCCGCGGGCGACGCGCCGGCCCACGTCGAACTGCGCGCCCTGCGCGCGCGGCTCGGCGCCGACCTCGTGGTCTTCGCCGGCCTCGCCGCCGAGGCGGGCGGATCCTGCGGCATGGCGTACCAGAACGGCGCGGACGGCGTTTTCGGCGCCGCGGCCCGGGCCGGCGGCTGGTCCTGGCTCGGCCTCGACTGCGCCGCGCATTGGCTCGCCCGCGGCGTCGGCCACAACCTCGGCCTGGCCCACGCGCGCGGGCACGGCGGCGTGTTCGACTTCAGCGCCGGCCACGGCGCGGAGGGCGCGTTCGCGACGATCATGGCCGACCCGGCCTGGTGGGGCGTGACGGAGGACCAGCGCCTGCCGCTCTTCTCCAACCCCGACCTCGACTGCGGCGGGCAAGCCTGCGGCGTTGGCGTCGAAACCGGCGCCGGGGCCGACGCGGCGCGTTCGCTCAACATCACCGGCCCGCTGGCGGCGGACTGGTTCCTGCCGCGATGGCCCTGGCCGAACGCCCTGCCGGCTTCGCCGGCGGCGGGCCTGAGCGGCGAAGTCGAGGCGCGGATCGCCCTCGGCGCGCTTTCGGGCGGCCTGTACCGCGATCAACTGCGCGTCGGCGACACCCTCGACTTCGTGGCCGAGATCGAAGCCGACCCGCGCCATGTGGGCCTGGCCGCCGATTTCCACCTGCTCGTCCGCGACCAGTCGGGCCAAATCGCGCAATTCGGCGCCGACGGCCGGGTAACGGCCTGGGACGGCAGCCTCGAGGGCCTGCTTCCATTGCGGACCGCCGAGTCGCTCGCCGCCGTCGAACGCTTTTACGTCGTCCGCGGCCTGAGCCTCGACGCCGTCCTGGCCGGCCTCGAATGGGAGCTGTTCCTCGCCTACCGCGCCGGCGGCGAACTCGTCTACGCGGCGAATCCTTCAAGCCTGCGCGTCATCGACTGACGCGCCCCCGACCCGCGGAGTCCCCCCAACCCGCGCGGATCTGGACTACTCCCCCTCCGGGGGAGTCAAATCCGCGCGGCGGATTCGGTGGGGGTCGCCGACCACAATCCGCGGATCGCCGGCGACCGGCCCCCGTCGGCGGATCGCCGAGATGGGAATTGCTGAAAAAGTATTAAATTTGCTTCACAAAAGTTGAAAAAAGTTGTAATTTGCGCACCTGAATATGACCTTATCAATACTTTTGCTCAACTCGACTCTTTGAACACCAGGTCGCCGGACGACAGTTTCGCGCGGTGTCGAAGCCACACGGAGGGTGCCCCGTGATCCGAAATTTGCAATGCATGTTCCCGCGTAGACTGTCCCCCCCCCCCCCCCCCATTCAGGACGCAGGCGGATTCCTCCCGTCCGCTGTTCGGGCGGGCAGTGGAATCCGGTGACATGAAGCGCCGCCGCACCGCCGTGGCGCGTATTCGGCCCCGGGACGCGCAATCGGCCAGCGGCGCGCATCGTTCGGCCCGCGCCGCCCTCGCCTTCGCCGGCCTGCTCCTGGCCCTGCTCCCGTCCGTGGCGGCGGCGCAGTCGCTGTCGGTCTCGAACATCACGAACACCTCGGCGACCGTAACGCTCAGCGGCCATACCGGGGCCTGGTATTACGATACATCGGGCGGCACCAATACAGACTGCACGAGCGCCTCGGGCTCGTCGGTGAACCTCACCGGCCTGACGCCGAATTCGCACCACACCTTCAACGCGTGGACTTCATGTAGCGGGCCTCCGTCAATCCGGAGTATCGCCAGCGTGGATTTCACGACCCTGGCCGCCGCGCCGACGCCGACGCTGACGCCGAGTTCGGTGACGGAGACCACGGCCACGCTGACCATCGGCAACCACACGGGCGCCTGGTACTACAAGTACACGGTGCCGGCGACGCCCGCGGGCAGCTGCTCGTCTATGGTGGCGGGCGGCACCGCCACCGCGAGCCTGACCGGCCTGACCGGCGGCACGAGCTACACGTACAAGGCCTACAGCGACAGCACCTGCGCCACCGAAATCACCAACGACTCCACCGACGCGGACTTCTCCACCGTGGGCCTGACCGCGGGGTCGATCACGCAGACCGGCGCCACGCTGACCCTGTCCAACTGGAGCGCGGCCTGGTGGCACGACAAGACCAGCGGCCCCGGCTCGGCCAGTTGCACGGCGGTGTCCCAGGGCACCACCACGGCAAGCCTGTCCAGCCTGACCGCGGCGTCCAACTACACCTGGACGGTGTACAGCGCGAGCGGCTGCGCCTCCGCCAACAAGATTGCCGACGTGGCCTTCACCACCGCGGTCAGCGGCGCCGGGCTCACGCTGTCGGCGACCACCGTGGCGCTGACCGAGGGCGGCGCCGCCGGCACCTACACCGTGCGGCTGGCCGCGCAGCCCGTGAGCGACGTGACGGTGACGGTGTCCAGCGGCGACAGCGGCGCGGTGACCGCGAGCCCCGCCACGCTCACCTTCACCCGCACCGGGACGAAGATCTGGAGCAGCGCGCAAACGGTCACGCTGACACCCGTGGACGACACCGACACCACCGGCGAATCCGTGACGATCACCCATACCGCGGCGGGCGGCGGCTACAACGGCCTAAGCGCGACCCTGACCGCGACGGTGAGCGACGAGGCGATCCTCGCGGTGAGCGGGATCAACGATACCGGCGCAACCCTGACCATCTCCAACCACGGCGGCGTCGCCTGGTGGTACAAGAGGACGGTGCCGGTGTCGCCGACCGACAGCTGCAGGTCGGTCGATGCCGGGACCACCACGCAGTCCCCCACCTGGCCGAGAACGTCGGAACCGGGATGGTTCGGAGGTGACACCGGCATAACCATCAAGGCCTACAGCGCGGCCAACTGCAGCAGCACCGACGAGATCGCGTCGATCAGCTTCGGTGTGATCGGGCTGGATCCGCGGCAGGCCTTTTATGAAGAAGGCGAGACCGGCTCGGTTCGCGTCACCTTACCGGCAGTGCTCCGGGGCAGCGCCAACCTCACGGTCACGCTCACCAACCCCGACACGACCGCGGTCACGCTGGGCCAGACCACCTGTACTTTCGTGCCCCTGGGCGCACGCACCTGTACGGTCTCCGTGACCACGCTGCAGGACGCCGACTACGACCAGGAGGAGGTGACGATTTCGGGCACGGCCTCCGGCGGCGGCGGTTTGTACAGCGGCAGCATCGACACCTCGAAGGTGCTCATCCGCGACGACGACGGCATCGTGCCGTCGATGAGTACGGTGCGCCTGACGGAGGGCGGCGGAACCGGCAGCTTCACGGTAAAGCTGGCCGGGGCGCCCACGGACGACGTGACGATGACCGTGACCAGTTTGGACACCGGCGCGGTGACCAGGAGCCCCGCCTCGCTCACCTTCACCACCGACAACTGGAACACGCCACGGACGGTCACGCTGACGCCCGTGGACGACGGCGACTCGAACCACGAATCGGTGACAATCAGACTGAGCGCGTCGGGCGGCGGCTACGGCGCGCGAACGAGCGTCACGGCCAAGGTGTCGGACGACGAGGGCCCGCAGCTCACGGCGAGCGCGGTCACCTCGACCACGGCGACGCTGACGCTCACCAACCACACGCCGAACACGTGGTGGTACAAGAAGACGCTGCCGACGCCGGCCGGCAACTGCACCTCGGGGCCGTCCGACAAAAGCCTCGAACTGTCGAACCTGACCGCGTCCACGAACTACACCTACAAGGCGTACAACGCCTCGAGCTGCGCTGACGCCAACGAAATCGCCGAACAATCCTTCAGCACGTCCGCGGCGGCGCCGGAGCTGGCCGCGAGCAACGTCAAGGAAACCACGGCGACGCTGACCATCAGCAACCACACCGGCGACTGGTACTACAAGTACACGGTTCCGGCGACGCCCGCGGGTAGTTGCTCGTCGGTGGTGGCGGGCGGCACCGCCACCGCGAGCCTCACCGGCCTCACCGGCGGCACGGCCTACACCTTCAAGGCGTACAGCAACAGCACCTGCGCCACCGAAATCACCAGCGCCTCCACGGACGCGGAATTCTCCACCGTGGGCCTGACCGCGGGCTCGCTCACGCAGACCGGGGCGACGCTGACCCTGGCAAACTGGAGCGCGGCCTGGTGGCACAGCAAGACCGCCGGCCCCGGCTCGGCGACCTGCACCCCGGTCGCGGCCAACACCACCACCGCGAGCCTCTCCGGCCTGACGGTGAACTCGAACTACACCTGGGCGGTGTACAGCGCGAGCGGCTGCGCCTCGGCCGACAAGGTCGCGGATGTGGACTTCAGCACTTCGGCGGTGTCGCTCGCCGCCTCCGACGTCAAGGAGACCACCGCGACGATCACCATCAGCGGACACACTGCGGCCTGGTGGTACAAGGGCGACCAGAGCGGCGCGCAATGCACCGCGGTGGCGGCCAACACGACGACCGCGAGCCTCACCGGCCTGACCGGCGGCGCGGACTACACCTACAAGGCCTACAGCGACAACACCTGCGCCACCGAAATCACCAGCGCTTCGACCGACGCGGAATTCTCCACCGTGGGCCTGACGGCCGGATCGGTCACCCGGACCGGAGCCACACTGACCCTGACCAACTGGAGCGCGGCCTGGTGGCACAACAAGACCACCGGCCCAGGCGCCGCGACCTGCGCCTCGGTCAGCTCCGGCACAAGCACGGCGGCGCTTTCCGGCCTGACGATCAACTCGGACTACACCTGGGCCGTCTACAGCGCGAGCGGCTGCGCCTCCGCCAACAAGATCGCCGACGTGGATTTCACCACTTCGGCGGCGACGCTCGCCGCGAGCGCGGTGAAGGAAACCACGGCCACCTTGACCATCACCGGCACCACCGCCGCGTGGTGGTACAAGGGCGACCAGAGCGGCGCGCAATGCACCGCGGTGGCGGCCAACACGACGACCGCGAGCCTCACCGGCCTGACCGGCGGCACGAACTACACCTACAAGGCGTACAGCGAGAACACCTGCGCCACCGAAATCACCAGCGCCTCCACGGACGCGGACTTCTCCACCGTGGGCCTGACCGCGGGGTCGCTCACGCAGACCGGGGCCACCCTGACCCTGGCCAACTGGAGCGCGGCCTGGTGGCACAACAAGACCACCGGCCCCGGCTCGACAACCTGCACCGCGGTCGCGGCCAACACCACCACCGCGAGCCTGTCCGGCCTGACGGTGAACTCGAATTACACCTGGACGGTGTACAGCGCCAGCGGCTGCGCCTCCGCCAACAAGATCGCGGACGTGGACTTCACCACCTCGGCGGTGTCACTGGCCGCGAGTGCAGTGACGGAGACCACGGCCACGCTGACCCTCACCGGCACCACCGCGGCCTGGTGGTACCAGGGCGACCAAAGCGGCGCGTCATGCACCGCGGTGGCGGCCAACACGACGACCGCGAGCCTCACCGGCCTCACCGGCGGCACGAACTACACCTACAAGGCGTACAGCGAGAACACCTGCGCCACCGAAATCACCAGCGCCTCCACGGACGCGGAGTTCTCCACCGTGGGCCTGACCGCGGGGTCGCTCACGCAGACCGGGGCGACGCTGACCCTGGCCAACTGGAGCGCGGCCTGGTGGCACAACAAGACCACCGGCCCCGGCTCGGCCAGTTGCACGTCGGTCGCGGCCAACACCACCACCGCGAGCCTCACCGGCCTGACGATCAACTCGAACTACACCTGGACGGTGTACAGCGCCAGCGGCTGCGCCTCCGCCAACAAGATCGCGGACGTGGACTTCAGCACCTCGGCGGTGTCACTGGCCGCGAGCGCGGTGACGGAGACCACGGCCACGCTGACCCTCACCGGCACCACCGCGGCCTGGTGGTACCAGGGCGACCAGAGCGGCGCGTCATGCACCGCGGTGGCGGCCAACACGACGACCGCGAGCCTCACCGGCCTCACCGGCGGCACCGACTACACCTATAAGGCGTACAGCGAGAACACCTGCGCCACCGAGATGACGACGGCTTCGACCGACGCGGAGTTCTCCACCGTGGGTCTGACGGCCGGATCGGTCACCCAGACCGGGGCGACGCTGACCCTGACCAACTGGTCGGCCGCCTGGTGGCACAAAAAGACCACCGGCCCAGGCGCCGCGACCTGCGCCTCGGTCAGCTCCGGCACAGGCACGGCGGCGCTTTCCGACCTGACGATCAACTCGGATTACACCTGGGCGGTCTACAGCGCGAGCGGCTGCGCCTCGACCAACAAGATCGCGGATGTGGACTTCAGCGCCGCGGCGGCGGCGACGCTGGCCGCGAGCGCGGTGAAGGAAACCACGGCCACCCTGACCCTCACCGGCACCACCGCCGCGTGGTGGTACAAGGGCGACCAGAGCGGCGCGCAATGCACCGCGGTGGCGGCCAACACGACGACCGCGAGCCTCACCGGCCTGACCGGCGGCGCGGACTACACCTACAAGGCCTACAGCGAAAACACCTGCGCCACCGAAATCACCAGCGCCTCCACGGACGCGGAATTCTCCACCGTGGGCCTGACGGCCGGATCGGTCACCCAGACCGGGGCGACGCTGACCCTGACCAACTGGAGCGCGGCCTGGTGGCACAACAAGACCACCGGCCCAGGCGCCGCGACCTGCGCCTCGGTCAGCTCCGGCACAAGCACGGCGGCGCTTTCCGGCCTGACGATCAACTCGGACTACACCTGGGCCGTCTACAGCGCGAGCGGCTGCGCCTCCGCCAACAAGATCGCCGACGTGGATTTCACCACCTCGGCGGCTTCGCTCGCCGCGAGCGCGGTGAAGGAAACCACCGCCACCCTGACCCTCACCGGCACCACCGCCGCGTGGTGGTACAAGGGCGACCAGAGCGGCGCGCAATGCACCGCGGTGGCGGCCAACACGACGACCGCGAGCCTCACCGGCCTGACCGGCGGCGCGGACTACACCTACAAGGCCTACAGCGAAAACACCTGCGCCACCGAAATCACCAGCGCCTCCACGGACGCGGAATTCTCCACCGTGGGCCTGACGGCCGGATCGGTCACCCAGACCGGGGCGACGCTGACCCTGACCAACTGGAGCGCGGCCTGGTGGCACAACAAGACCACCGGCCCAGGCGCCGCGACCTGCGCCTCGGTCAGCTCCGGCACA
Organism: Pseudomonadales bacterium; assembly: GCA_963664805.2. GTDB lineage: Bacteria > Pseudomonadota > Gammaproteobacteria > Pseudomonadales > Pseudohongiellaceae > UBA9145. The sequence goes on from OY761612.1 coordinate 3,566,173, forward strand.
AGCACGGCGGCGCTTTCCGGCCTGACGATCAACTCGGACTACACCTGGGCCGTCTACAGCGCGAGCGGCTGCGCCTCGGCCAACAAGATCGCCGACGTGGACTTCAGCACCGCGGCGGCTTCGCTCGCCGCGAGCGCGGTGAAGGAGACCACGGCCACCTTGACCCTCACCGGCACCACCGCCGCGTGGTGGTACAAGGGCGACCAGAGCGGCGCGCAATGCACCGCGGTGGCGGCCAACACGACGACCGCGAGCCTCACCGGCCTGACCGGCGGCGCGGACTACACCTACAAGGCCTACAGCGAAAACACCTGCGCCACCGAAATCACCAGCGCCTCCACGGACGCGGAATTCTCCACCGTGGGCCTGACGGCCGGATCGGTCACCCAGACCGGGGCGACGCTGACCCTGACCAACTGGAGCGCGGCCTGGTGGCACAACAAGACCACCGGCCCAGGCGCCGCGACCTGCGCCTCGGTCAGCTCCGGCACAAGCACGGCGGCGCTTTCCAGCCTGGCGATCAACTCGGACTACACCTGGGCCGTCTACAGCGCGAGCGGCTGCGCCTCCGCCAACAAGATCGCCGACGTGGATTTCACCACCTCGGCGGCTTCGCTCGCCGCGAGCGCGGTGAAGGAAACCACCGCCACCCTGACCCTCACCGGCACCACCGCCGCGTGGTGGTACAAGGGCGACCAGAGCGGCGCGCAATGCACCGCGGTGGCGGCCAACACGACGACCGCGAACCTCACCGGCCTGACCGGCGGCGCGGACTACACCTACAAGGCCTACAGCGAAAACACCTGCGCCACCGAAATCACGACCGACGCGACCGACGCCGAGTTCTCCACCGTGGGCCTGAGCGCGAACCCGGTGGCGCAGACCACGGCGACGCTGAACCTGTCCAATTGGTCGACCGCCTGGTGGCACAACAAGACCACCGGCCCAGGCTCGACGACCTGCACTTCGGTCAACGCCGGCACCAACACCGCGGCCCTGACCGGCCTGTCGATCAACGCCAGCTACACCTGGGCGGCGTACAGCGCGAGCGGCTGCGCCCCGGCCGACAAGATCGCCGATGTCGACTTCGCCACTTCGGCGGTTTCGCTCGCCGCGAGCGCGGTGAAGGAAACCACCGCCACACTGACCATCAGCGGCACCACCGCGGCCTGGTGGCACAAGGGCGACCAGAACGGCGCGCAATGCACCGCGGTGGCGGCCAACACCGCGAGCGCGAACCTCACCGGCCTGACCGGCGGCGCGGACTACACCTACAAGGCGTACAGCGAGAACACCTGCGCCACCGAGATGACGACGGCTTCGACCGACGCGGAGTTCTCCACCGTGGGTCTGACGGCTGGATCGATCACCCAGACCGGGGCGACGCTGACCCTGGCCAACTGGAGCGCGGCCTGGTGGCACAACAAGACCACCGGCCCAGGCGCCGCGACCTGCGCTTCGGTCAGCTCCGGCACAGGCGCGGCGGCGCTTTCCGGCCTGGCGATCAACTCGGATTACACCTGGGCGGTCTACAGCGCGAGCGGCTGCGCCCCGGCCAACAAGATCGCGGATGTGGATTTCAGCACCGCGACGGCGGCGACGCTGACGGCGGGAAGCGTCGAGGCCTCCACGGCGACGCTGACCATCGCCAACCGCACCGCCGCGTGGTGGTACAAGCGCACCGCGCCCGCGGGCGACAACACCTGCCACAGCGTCTCCGCCAACGACGCGAACGACGACCTGTCGAACCTGTCGTCGAACACCGACCACACCTACAAGGCTTACGGCGACAGCGGCTGCGCGACCGAACTGACGACCGATTCGACCGACGCCAACTTCCTCACCAAGCCCGGCGCGCCGGCCACGCCGACAGTCGCCGGCGCCGGCACGGGGGAACTGACCCTCCGCTCCCTGGTCACGGGCGAAAGCGCCCTGGTCAAATGGCAGTATCAACAGAAAGAGGCGGACGGCGACTATGGCGCCTGGACCGACATCGAGGCCACCTCGACCTCGCTGAACCACACCGTGTCCGGCCTGACCGGCGGCGCCCGCTACCGGTTCAAGTTGCGCGCCGAGAACGCCACGGGCGTCGGCGCGGAGTCGGCGGAATCGCCCGAAACGGCGGCGCCGAGCGAACAGGGCGGAGGTTTCCAGCCGCCGGACGGCTCCACGCCCGCTTTCGGTTCGGCAACGGCGTCCGACCAGACCTGGCGCCAGGGCGCGGCCATCGAACCGGTGGTGCTGCCCGCGGCTTCGGGCGGCGACGGAACGGTGACCTACAGCTTCACCCCGGCGTTGCCGGCGGGACTGAGCTTCGACCCGGAGACGCGGACGCTGAGCGGCGCGCCCGCCGGGCTGACCGAAACGACAACCTACACCTACACGGCGACGGACGCCGACGGCGACAGCGTCAGCCTGCGCTTCACGATCACCGTATTGTCGAATCCCGCGCCCGACTTCGGCGGCGCGGCGGTCGCCGACCTGGTTTTCCTGCAAAACGAGGCGATCGCCGCCGTGACGCTGCCGGCGGCTTCGGGCGGCGACGGGACTTTGCGCTACAGTCTCGAGCCGGCGCCGCCGGCGGGACTGGTCTTCGACCCCGCGACGCGGACCTTGAGCGGCGCGCCGACCCGGGCGGTGGAGGCCGCGGCGCACACCTACACGGCGACCGACGCCGACGGCGACAGCGCGAGTCTGAGTTTCACCATCGCGGTGGGGGCGGATCTGGCGCCCGGCTTCGGCGCCGCGGCCGTCGGAGATCTGGTCTACAAGCAGCGCGCCGCGGCCGAAGCTTTCGTCCTGCCGGCGGCCTCCGGCGGCAACGGCGTCCTGACCTACGCGCTCGCGCCGGAGCTTCCGGCGGGCCTGCGCTTCGACGCGGCGACGCGGACGCTGAGCGGCGCGCCGACCGGGACCTTGGCGCTGACAATCTACACCTACACGGCGACCGACGGCGACGGCGACAGCGCCACGCTGGATTTCAGCATTGAAGTCGAGGCGAATCTCACGCCCGATTTCGGCGCCGCGACCATCGGCGACCAGACCTACAAACAAAACTCCGCGACCGGGCCGCTGGCGCTGCCGGCGGCTTCGGGCGGCGACGGAACGGTGACCTACAGCTTCACCCCGGCGTTGCCGGCAGGAATGAGCTTCGACCCGGCGACGCGGACGCTGAGCGGCGCGCCCGCCGGGCTGACCGAAACGACGACCTACACCTACACGGCGACGGACGCCGACGGCGACAGCGTCAGCCTGCGCTTCACGATCACCGTGCTGGCGAACCCCGCGCCCGATTTCGGCGGCGCGACCGTCGCCAACATGGTGTTCATGCAGGGCGGCCCGGTTACCCCCGTGACGCTGCCGGCGGCCGCGGGCGGCGACGGCGTCCCGACCTATTCGCTCACGCCGGAACTTCCGGCGGGCCTGACTTTCGACGCGGCGACCCGCGTGCTGAGCGGCTCGCCCGCCGCGCCCATGGCGGAGACGGAATACGAATACACCGCGACCGACGCCGACGGCGACACCGCCGTGTTGCGCTTCACCCTCGCGGTGGCGGACCGCGCCCCGAACTTCGGCGACGCGCGGATCGCCAACCTGAGCCTGGCGCGCGGCGTTCAAATGACTCCGCTGACGCTGCCCGCGGCGCGCGGCGGCGACGGCGGCCTGCGCTACACGCTGTCCCCGGCGCCGCCGGCGGGACTCGTCTTCGACCCGGCGGCGCGGACCCTGAGCGGCGCGCCGCTGGAAACCGCGCCGCCGCGGACCTACGAATACGCGGCGACCGACGCCGACCCCGCCGAGCCCGACACGGCCGTGCTTAGCTTCACCATCGAGGTGGGGGTCGCGGCGGCGGACAAGGCGGCGCTCGACGACGCGCTGGCCTCCCAGGGCCGGGCGCTGCTGAGCGGCGCGACGGATGTGATCGGCGAGCGTTTCCGCGCGCCCGCCGCCGCCCCGGCCGCGGCTTCGGTTGACGGCGAAGAAGAACGGGGGCGCGCCGTCGCGGCCCTCGACGCCTTCGCCGGATTCCTGATCGGCCGGGCCGGTCCCGCCGCCAACGGCCCCGCCGGCGGCTACGACTCCGCGGGCGGATTCGGTCCCGCGGGCGGATTCGGCTCCGCAGGCGGATTCGTCCCGACGGGCGGATTAGGCCCGATGGGCGGCTTCGGCGGCGGCGCGGCCGGCGTTCCGTCCGGCGCGGGTTCGGCGGGTGGATTCGGCGGTCCCGGCGCGGCTGGAGCGCCCTCCGGCATGGACGGCGCGGGCGCGATTCCCGGCGCGGGCGTTGGCCCGGTCGGCGGCGCTCCCGGCTTCGGCCGGACCGGCGGCATGGGCGCGGGCGCGGGCCCGGGCTTCGGCCAAGCCGGGCCGATGGGAGCGGGAGCGCCCTCCGGCGATATTTTCGACAACTTCGACCTGCGCCAATCGCTCGAAGGCCGCTCCTTCGCCGTCCCGCTGCAAGGCGCGAACGCCGACTCGGGCGGAACCGCCGACCCGGCGGCGGGCGGATGGACCCTGTGGGGCGCCGCCGACGTTCAGCGCTTCGACGCCGCCGCGGCATCCGGCGCGGAATCCGGCGCGAGCCACAGCGGCGGCATGGTTTCGGCCTACCTCGGCGCCGACCGCCGCTTCGGCGGCGGCAACTGGATGGCCGGCGCGGCGCTCTCGCGCTCCTCCGGCGACGCCGACTACATGGTCGGCGACCGTTCGGGCCGCCTCGACATCGACCTCACCAGCCTCTACCCCTACGTCCGCGGCGAAACCGCCTCCGGCCTCGAATTGTGGGCCCTCGGCGGCTTCGGCACCGGCGAGGCCGCCGAACGCGCGGGCTTCGCCGGCGCGGCGGAGCAAACCGCCGACCTCGACATGCGCATGGTCGCCGCCGGCCTGCGCCGGCAACTGGGCCGACTCGGCGCCGCGGATTTCTCGGTCGTCGGCGGCTTCGGCGCGCTCTCGCTCGCCACCGCCGACGGCGCGGGCTTCCAGGCCGTGGACGGCCTCGAAGCCCTCGTCACCCAGGGCCGGCTGGCGCTCGAGATCGCGCGCGAGTCCGCGGGCGTCTCGCCCTACCTGCGCGTCGGGGCGCGCGGCGACGGCGGCGACGGCGTCTCCGGCGCCGGCCTCGAACTCGTCGGCGGCCTGCGCTACGCCGGCGCGCGCGTCGATTTCGAGGCGCGCTTCCGCTGGCTGGCGGCCTACTCGGCGGAGGACTACGAGGAATACGGCGGCATGGCGCGGCTCGCGGTCAAGTCGCGGGCCGACGGTTCGGGCCTGCGCCTGAGCCTGGCGCCGACCTGGGGCCAGGCCGAAGGTGGAATATCCGGCGGCGGAATGTTCGGCGGCGGCCTGCTCGGCGGGCCGGGCTCGGGCGCGACGGCAATGGGCGGCGGCATCGCGGGTCCGGCGGGCCCCGCCGCGCCGGCGCTGTCGCTGGCGGGCGAACTCGGCTACGGTTTCGCCTTCGACCGCGGCCTGCTGACGCTCGCCGCCACCCGCCTCGGCGGCGCCGCGGGCGAACGCGAAACCTACGGCCTGACCTGGACCAGCGCGCCCAGGCGCAAGGCGGCGCGGGCCGCGGCGGGCGCCGAAGGAGCGTTCGACGCCGCCGCGGCGGACTTCGCCGGCGGCTTGAAGTTCGGCTTCGGCTACGAGCGCCCCACGCCCGCGACCGAAGGCGGCCCCGTCTTCCAACTGAACTACAGCGCCGAGTTCTGACAGCCCCCGCGCCCCGCGCCGCGGCGCTGCGGGGCGGGCTATCGCAGTTGCAGCGCGCCGTCTTCGATGGGAGCTTCTTCGATCAGTTTGCGGTCGAGCAGGTAGTCTTGGGTGTTGCGCCAGGGAGCCTGGTTCTTCTGTTTCGGGAACAGGTGCATGGCGCGCCGCATGTAGCCGGGATTGAAGTCGTCGATCCAGTCGAGTTCGGGCAGGCCCGTTTCGTCCTCGCGCAGCACCGGCTCGCATTGCCGCGCGCCCCTGGCATCCATGGTCTTGAGCAACTTGCAGAACCAGCGCGAATTCAAGTCGGCGCGCAAGGTCCAGGAGGCGTTGACGTAGCCGAAGGTGTACGCCAGATTGGGCACGCCGGACAGCATCATGCCCTGGTAATTGAACGAATTGGCCGGCTCGATCTTCTCGCCGTCGCGGTAGAGGCTGACGCCGCCCAGCATCTGCAAGTTCAGGCCCGTGGCCGTAACGAGCACGTCGGCTTCGACGGTTTCGCCGTCCCGCATCCTCACGCCCGTTTCGGTGATGCTTTCAATTTCGCCGGTGACGACATCGGCCTTGCCTTCCCGGATCGCCAGGAACAGATCGTCGTCGGGCACCAGGCACAGGCGCTGGGTCCAGGGCTCGTAACTCGGCGTGAAATGCTTCTCCACGTCATAGTCTCGGCCGAGCGCCTTGCCTGCGCGCTTGAGCAGGTAGTCCCTGATTTTCTCGGGCTTCTCCCGCGAGCGCCGGTAGACCATGTCCTGCAGGCGCACGAAGCGCCAGCGATTGATCTTGCCGGCCCAGCGCGCGGGCAGCAGCGCATTGAGCAGGGCCGCGATGCGGTCCTTGCCGGGGCGGGAAACGATATAGCTCGGCGAGCGCTGGATCATGGTCACCTTGGCGGCCTTTCGCACCAGCGCCGGAATGAGCGTCACCGCGGTGGCGCCGCTGCCGATGACCGCCATGCGCTTGCCCGAGTAATCCAACTCCTCCGGCCAATGCTGGGGATGGACTACCGGGCCGCCAAAGCTGTCGAGACCGGGGATTTCGGGCGTGTATCCTTCCTCGTAGTTGTAGTAGCCGCAGCACATGAACAGGAAGCGCGCCCTGATTTCGGACTCGCGGCCCCCGCCGTCAACCACCGATGCGGTCCAGACGGCGGATTCGCTGTCCCAGGCGGCCGAGGTCACCCGGTGTCCGAACCGGATGCGGTCGCGAACGCCATATTCGTCGACCGTTTCCCGCAAATAGTCGCGAATGTCGTCCGCGTCGGAAATCACTTGCGGATTGGTCCAGGGCTTGAAACTGAAGCCGAAGGTGTACATGTCGCTGTCCGAGCGGATTCCCGGAAAGCGGAACAGATCCCAGGTGCCGCCGATTTCGTCCCTGGCTTCGAGAATGGCGTAACGCTTGCCGGGGCATTCGCGCTCCAGATGGCATGCGGCGCTGATGCCGGAAATCCCGGCGCCGACGATCAGAACTTCAAGCAGGGAGGAGTCAGGTGCGGCAGCGTTCATGTCAAGTCCTCAAGCGGCCAGAAACCCTTCCAGCCGGCCGCGAATGATCTCGTCGGCCTCGTTCATGATGCGGTCGATGAGTTGCTTGACCGTGGGGATGTCGTGGATCAGGCCGACGACCATGCCGCAGGACCAGGCGCCGGCGTCCATTTCGCCTTCGAGCATGACGCGCGGGTAGACGCCGACGACCTCTTCCATGATGTCCTCAAAGCTGATTTCGCCGCCGAGATCCTTTTCCTTTTCGAGCAGCTTTTCCACCGCGGCGTTGGACAGCACGCGTTCGGTATTGCGCAGTGGGCGCATGATCAGCCGGGTCTGCAATTCGTCGGCCTCGACGATGGCCCGCTTGACGTTGTCGTGAATAGGCGCTTCTTTCGTGGCCATGAAGCGGGTGCCCATGTTCATGCCGTCGGCGCCCATGGCGAGCGAAGCGACGAGGGAGCGGGCGTCGGCCTGGCCGCCGGAGGAGACGAAGGGGATTTCGAGTTCGTCCGCTGCCCGGGGCAGCAGGATCATGTTCGGCACGTCGTCTTCGCCCGGATGGCCGCCGCATTCGAAACCGTCGACGCTCGCGGCGTCGCAGCCGATGCGCTGGGCCTTGAGCGCGTGCCGCACCGAAGTGCACTTGTGAATCACCTTGATGCCTGCGTCTTTCAGATGGGGCAGCACATGTTGCGGATTGTTGCCCGCGGTCTCCACGACTTTCACGCCGCTGTCGATGATGACCTTGACGATGGCCGGATAATCGACCGCTTGGACGGTTGGCAGAAAAGTCAGATTGACGCCGATGGGCTTGTCGGTCATCTCTTGGGCGCGGGCGATCTCGTTGGCGAGATCGGCGGGGGTTTTCTGGGTCAGCGCGGTGATGATGCCGAGCCCGCCGGCCTCTGAAACCGCCGCGGCAAGTTCGGCGAAACCGACGTAATGCATGCCGCCCTGGATGATGGGATGCTCGATTCCAAGCAATTCGGTGATTCGTGTCTTCATGGCCCTCTCTCAAATACTCCGCGAGCTCAATGCTCAGCCAGCCGCTGCGAATGCTCGCACAAGTCCTTGTCGACTGGCAATTGCCGGACATGTCGACGCCATCGACACGTTTCCCGGATATGTCGGAAAAATGGAGTTTCGTCGACATATGTGGAATACTGCTTGCCGCAGAGGGATATGTCGATATAATTCGATTTTATCGACACGTTTAGGCGATATGTCGATGGCATCGACATATCCGGCGGGTGCTTCCGCATCAGTGGGACACAAGACAGCATGGCCCGATCTTTCGACCCAAGTCGTCCGTACAACGAACTGCCGGATCTGCCGCCCGCCGCGGACACCGAAACGAAGCCAATTCTCAAGAGTTGTATTGCAGCGCGCGCGGCGCTGGCGGAACTCCAGGCTTCCGGGAAACTCATCCCGAACCAGGCCGTACTGATCAACTCGATCCCTCTGCTTGAAGCCCAGGCGAGTTCCGAGATCGAAAACATCGTCACGACAGCGGATCGACTGTTCCGCCATGCAAACGATGCGACGGGCCGGGCGGACCCCGCCACCAAAGAGGCGCTGCGCTATCGCACCGCCCTCAACCGCGGCTTCGAGATGCTGAAACAGAGGCCGGTTGCGACCGCCATGGCTGTCGAAGTGTGCAGAACGATCAAGGGTGTGGATCTGGATATTCGCAAAGTGCCGGGCACGGCCTTGCTCAATGATGCAACCAACAAACTGATTTACACGCCGCCCGTCGGTGAGGATGTGATTCGAATCAAATTGGCCAATTGGGAGCGCTATATTCACGAGGCCGAGAAAATCGACCCCTTGATCCGGCTCGCGGTCATGCATTATCAATTCGAGGCGATCCACCCGTTCGTGGATGGAAACGGTCGAACCGGGCGGGTGTTGAACCTGCTTTTCCTGGTCGACAAGGGGCTGCTTGATATTCCCGTCCTCTACCTCAGTCGTTACATCATCGGGAACAAGGCGCTCTACTATCGGCATCTGCTCGCGGTGACGACCGAACAGGATTGGGAAACGTGGATTCTGTTCATGCTAGAGGCCGTCAAGACAACAGCCGAATGGACCACGGCGAAGATTCAGGCAATCCGCGAGCTTCTGGACGAGACAGCCTCGGAGATTCGGAGGAAACTGCCGAAAATCTATTCCCGTGAACTGGTGGAACTGATCTTCGTGAATCCCTATTGCCGGGTAAACGATGTGGTCAAGGCCGGCATCGGGCGGCGTCAAACGGCCGCCGTCTATCTGAATGCCCTGGCGGCCGAGGACATTCTGGAGAAAGTAAAGGCGGGACGCGAAAACCTTTACCTCAACCCGCCGCTGTTGGCGCTCTTGTCAGAGCGCACCTGATTTCCGGGAGAAGTTGGAGAATTGACGATGACCTATCGGACGCCATTGAAGGAGATGCGGTTCTTTTTGCGCGAGTTGGCGGGCGTGGACGAAGTCTGCGGCAAACCGCCGTTCGAGGACGCCAGCCCGGAACTCGTTCCCGCCATTCTGGAAGAGGCCGCGAAACTCGCCGAAAACGTGCTTGCCCCGCTGAACGGCGCCGGCGAGGCCGACCCGCCCAGGCTCGTTGACGGGCAAGTGCGCGAGACCGCGGGATTCGCCGAAGCCTACCGGCAGTTCGCCGCGGGAGGCTGGAGCGCCTGTTCCGCCAATCCCCGCTTCGGTGGAATGGGCCTGCCACACGCCATCAACAGCGCGGCATCCGAAATGTGGGCGGCCGCCAACCTAAGCTTTTCCATTTGCCCCATCCTCAGCATGGCCGCCATCGAGGCGCTCGAATCCCACGGCGAAGCGGAGTTGCAGGAGAAATTTCTCGAAAACATGGTGAGTGGCCGCTGGACCGGCACGATGAATCTCACCGAACCCCAGGCCGGATCCGACCTGGCGGGGGTGCGCACCCGGGCGGTGCCGGAGGGCGATCATTACCGAATTTTCGGACAAAAGATTTTCATCTCTTGGGGGGACCACGAAATGGCGGAAAACATCGTTCATCTCGTACTCGCCCGAATCGAGGGGGCGCCCGAGGGCGTGCAAGGCATCTCCCTGTTCCTGGTGCCGAAATACTTGCCCGGGGAAGGCGGCACACCCGGTGAGCGCAACGATCTTGGCCCCATCGCACTGGAAAAGAAGATGGGCATCCATGGCAGCGCCACTTGCGCCATGGTTTACGGCGAGGAGGGAAAGGGCGCCGCCGGCTGGCTGATCGGCGAGGAGAACAAGGGCTTGTCCTACATGTTCACGATGATGAACAGCGCGCGATTGCATGTCGGCCTCGAAGGCGTCGGCCTGAGCGAGTTGGCCACGCAGAAGGCCGTCGCATTCGCCGCCGAAAGAGTGCAGGGGAGGCCGCTCGGCCGCCGCGATGGCGCCATCATTCACCATCCGGACGTGCGCCGCATGGTCATGTTCATGAAATCCATGACCGAAGCCGCCCGCGCCATCAGCTATACGGCCGCCGGCGCCCTGGATCGCTCGATGACCGGCGAGGACGGCGCGAGAGCCAGGTACGAACTCCTGATTCCGGTCGCCAAGGGCTGGAACACCGAAGTCGCCCAGGATGTCGCGTCCCTGTGCATGCAGGTGCATGGCGGCATGGGTTACGTCGAGGAAACGGGCGCGGCGCAGATCGTCCGCGACGCCAGGATCATGACCATTTACGAGGGCACGACCGCGATCCACGCGAACGACTTCATCGGCCGCAAGACGCAACGCGACGGCGGCGCCGAACTTTCGCGGCTATTGCGAGAAGCCGGGGAAACCTGCGCCCTTGCCGCAAAGTCCGACCGGCTCGCCAATGCGGCGGGCTTCGTCGGCGCAAGCGTGTCGCAGGCACAGGAATTGACGCAATGGCTGCTGCGGGAAGGCGACGAAACCAGGGCCGCCGCCGCGGTCAATTTTCTCATGGGCTGCGGGACGCTGATCGGCGCCTGGCTGTTGCTCAAGTCGGCGTTGGCCGCGGAAGCGGCCATGGAGCAGGACCCCCATTTCCATCAGTCGCGCATCCGCATCTGCAATTTCTACGCCGCCCAGGTGCTGCCCCGGGCCGAGGCCTGTTTCAGCGCCGCGCGCCGCGCCTCCTTGCCCGATCAATGGCTTACCGACATGGCGCTCGGCATCTGAAGGGTTAGCCTGAATTGGCGGTGCGAGGATTCTATCGATGGGAATACGAACGGTTTGGCTTGACGATGACGCCGAGGCGACGCTGGCAGCACTGCAAAAACAAACGGGGCTGTCTATTTCCAATGTGCTGAAATGCGGTCTTAATGCATTGACCAAAGAAGCGAAGGGTAAGTTCGCAGAAAGACCTTATGAAGTTTTTCGCCGGCTCGAACTGTCTTCAGATGAACATCCCGCAGGTTTCGCCGCCAAAGCTCGCGTTGTGGATATCATCAAGAACAAGTACGGTCGATGATCCTGACCGACGCGGGCCCATTGGTCGCACTCTTCAACAGCGGCGACGACGCGTACGGGCGATACGCCGGGATTCTTCGGGTCCCGGCAACGTCACGAAAGCCACCTACTTGGGAGAACTGGCAGATGTCTCATCTTTGCTCTCAACAGCATCGTTGTCGAATCGAATGACGCAGCTCCCCTGTGAATTTCGAACACCTGCGAGATTGATCTTCCCGTCTTCCGTCCCTGCTTCGAGTTCCTTCAATGGATCGAAAATTAGCCGAACGGTTGGACCCGCATTGGCTCCCTCTACACCAGACACGACAGCCAGCACGAATTTGTCTCCGGCGGAGGCGGCCCGCATCACTTCAGACGTCGTGAACGAAACAACATCCGGCTCATTGCCGCCGCTCACCTTAAGTTCATAATATCGTCCTTCTTTCTCGTCCAGTGCGTCCGCCCCCACTCCGCGCTGGCCGCGAATGTCGACTAGGTCGCGCCCAACGGCCATTTGGAGAAGTTCCAGACCTATGCTTTCCTTTTGCTCGCTGGTGTAATTCGGCGGTTTCGTTCCAGACTTCGGTGGTACAGCACCGCGTGGCTTCACGAGACCCCCACGGCCCGTTCTACTTGGTTGCTTGCGGCCCTTCGACCTCCCAGTTTCATCAGTCTCCTGTTCTTCGGGGTCGCGCACCTTGAGCGTCTTGGGATTCACTAGTTCCCGACTCGGCGGATCAACCTCTTTGCCATCGCCAGTCCCGGTTGTGCTTGAATTCTCGCTTGTAGTCTCCTCGCTCTTACCGCCGCCCACCCGGTGGCGGTTCTGAGCCCGGCTTGACGTGCCTTCTCGAAACGCCGACAAGCGATCCTTCAGCTCTAGCTCGTTCTCACTCTCCTCCCGCGCCCTGCGCTCCTGCGCTAGTTCCAATATCGTCGCTGGACGCCCTTCATCCGCTCGGTCCCAAGCGCCCCGCCAAGCAAGCGCTAACTGACGGCCGCCCGTGGTGAACAACATGGATAGTGCTCGACCGCCCCGATCTACACGTGCCAGGTCACCTCGTCTCCGAACAAACACCACCGCACGATCTGGATCTACCTTAGCCGCAACCGGGCAGTCGTACTTTCTGCGGCCATCCTCTCCTACGGGCACACGTATCGAGAGCGACGAGTGGACGCGCACAGTGAAGTTCTCAAGCCTATCCCAACAAGGCACCGTTAAGCTCCGAGCGAGGTCAGGTTCGTTCCGGACTAGGTCTTCGTGCAACAGTTGGACCGCTTTTCGGTACAAATCTGTGCATTCCTCGTCGTCCTCGGCTAAATCGGCATCAACTACTTCCGCCGCGGTAGCGTCAATCGGCTCGACTCGGAGCGCCCCGAGAATACTGTCGAACTGGTGCAGCTCTCCACCAGGTTGCCAAATTGGCACGAGATCCCCCAAGCCTTCCAGCAACGAATGGTCGTCGGTTGCGTAAACCGGACGCTGGTGCATCCAACCACGCGTGGTCAGCAGCGGCAGTTCCCGAAGCGCCCGCCGTTCCTTTGCCGTAAGAGTCGAACCGCAATCTCTATTATTGATGGCCCGCAGTGCATCCAGGAGGACCGCAGCGTCCTGATCATCCAACTGGGAACAACGCGAGATTTTTCGAATTGCTTTCACGCAGTCCATCAGCGAAGGGGGGCTCAGGCCAAGCGCGCTCCAGAGCGCGCCGGTTTCACTTACCGCAGGTGCGAACGCACTGTAGTTCCCAAGGATTGCTTCCCCACCGAAGACGTGTTCGGGTGAGAGCCAGCCAGATTGCGTGAGTATCAGCCCGTCCCCACTCGCGAACTCCTGCTTCAATTGGGTTCGGTTTAGCTCTGACCGAGGACTCGGACCCTGAAGCGAATGTGCAAGGGCCTTGTAGACGACAGCGGCTTCCTTCTCCACCTCCTGTGCCGGATACTCACCGGCTTGCATTGCGGCCCGTAGATCTTTCAGTCGGTCCACAAGTTGCTTACGGCTCGGCACCTCCTCCACGCCCAAGGCGCTCAACACCGGCTGCCAGTTTGCATCGTGGAGGTCCGGATGGAGGTAATTCGTCGAGTCAGCGCCATAGAACGCTTCCATAGCGGAAGTACGCACGCGTAACTCCGACGGTCGCCGGGGCTTTCGCCGCTCGTCATCCAGCCATGGAACATCGCGCATTTGCCAAACCCAGTAAGCAGACGTCTCACCCGTCTCGTTCCACCTGTAGTGTCCGTATGCAGATTGGACCTGCGCGTACTCACTCAGCTGGTCATTCCAAACTCGCGTCAATGTCGAAATCAAGGCCGCCGCCCGCTTCCGCCTATACGGGCCGCTCCGAACCCTCGCAATGTCCTCGACCACGACTTTGAGATCGGGTGAGTCCGAATCATCGAGCGTGTGTGTAGCGCCAAGGTTTGTCAGTTCCTCTGTCCGCGCAGATATTCCGTCATAGAACCTCGCGGCCAAGGCTGGTCTAGGATCGGCCTCATACTCTTTTTGAAGTCTCGGATGTTTTCTAATTTTCGGTGCCTTATTCACGCCGAGCAGTCCCAGGAATCTCTGCGCCCCGACCCCTTGCCGTTTTAACGACGAACGGAGCGGGCGGACATAGTGGCTGCTGATCCAAGCAATCCCCGGTGCTTTATCAGCCGCCACCGCAAACCCTCTTTTTTCTCCTCGCTCAATCGTCTTTGGCAAATAAGCTCGTGCAGGCTCAACAGTTATCTTCTTCTTGCGTTTCTTTTTGCCCGTCATCTCGTATTCGAAAGCGTCAAGTTTCACCGCCCGTCCGACGCCAGCACCGAATCTTTGGCGCTCATCCGGTTCCAATCGTTCGAACACGACGCGAAGCGCCTGTACTTGCTCGAGTTGGAGTACTCGTGGATTCTGTCGATCCGACTGGCCAGCGGCCGCAAGCCGGCGAACCACTTCACGGTCGTCGTTCCCATCCACCAGGGCACCGCACTCGCTTAGCCAGTTCAGAACCTTTCCTGCGTCCGGTTCGTCGGCCAGGTGAACGGGATGCAACGCGGTCACCACACCGAGCTGCTGCGCCAATGGAGAGACTTTCAGGGCGACCGCCTCCGGCGCGTCTTTCGGAGGTGGAATAAGACACCGGCCGTCTTGTGCAACGACACAAGGTAAGTCAAGCAACCGCTCTCCCAGATTTTCCCGTAACGCAACTGCGCTCAGCGCCACGACTCCTCCCGGTTCCCGCGCGGTGTGTTCAAGCAGAGCGAGCGCCCGCTCCACCCTGACGGGCGCAGGAAGGTCTACGCCGGCAGTCCGCCAGTCCTCCAACACCTCTCGCCACTTTCCTCGTGCATCGCGGATCTCTGCCGGGAGTATTGCCTCCAACCCGGCGAGATCGGCCGTTTCTTTCGGCGTCAATACGCGCTCAAGCGGTTTGTCCTCGACCGCTAGTTCGCGCAGAGGCAATTGCCCGCGACCAGACACGGGTAGAGCCAAATTCACCGCTACCCGCTCGCGCGCGCTGGCTATCACCTCGCCTTCCAAGCGGCGGACGATTGGCGCGTCGTGTTGATCCTCCGACACATCGCCGATAGGTATTGCCTGCCATGCGGACCTCGGATCCCGGTCGAAGGCGTCCAGCACGGCCACAGACCAGAGTTCGGCCACAATCGGGACAAGTGCATTGTTCCACTCGTTATCGGGGAACCCCTGTCGACTCGTCATTGGGTCGAACTGTCCGTTTGCGAATAACGCCATTCGCGTTTCCGCCACTGGCAACCCTGCATGGATCTTGCCTCCCTTGACTTCGTCGAATGGAAGCGCGATCGCTACCGGCGTGGTCGCCTCGGTTGCCTTATTGGCACCACGCTTCATGTCCTTGGGCGTCGGGAATTCGGCCTGGTAGACCATCCACGAGCGTCCGTCCTGCGCGGTCACTTGCTGCCGGGAAACGCCATCGATGAATGACGGGCCACCATCAACGTCTTGCTGCCCGCCTCGCAAGATTCCGAGTTCCATCACACTCTCGCCACGCGCTGACCGCAGGACAATTCTAGACACAGCGCGAAGGAACAACATCGCGGAGTCGTCCCAGCGCCCCAACCAAGTTGCCAGGTCATCTTCACCAACCGCGACCTTCGACACGGGGACCCGAAAAGTCGTCCATCCGGCCTGATCCAGTCCGGCTGGCAGGCGCCGCGCTCGAATCGGCGTGACGAAAGGGTCCCCGAACCGCACATGGTAGGGGTCGCAGTGGACCTCGAACGTATCCGACAACGACCTGAGCGTGGTGAGACCTATTCCAAAGCGACCCATCAGTGCCGCTTGCCCGCTCTTCGTTGTGAGCCATGGTGTGGCCAAGGCGAGTACGTGAGGCAGTCGCACGGGGTTGCCATTATGACAAACCAGAAGCTCGTCTTGATCGAGCTGCAGCACGATCTCCGTCGCCTCAGTATCATCGGCGTTTTGGACGATTTCCGCCAAGCCCTGCAACGGGTCGCTAGACACCGAGTCTCCGCTGTTCCGAGCCCCCTCCATGACGAATTTTGGAATTCCGCGGAGCCCAGCGAACAACTCACTAAACCGCATGATGGCCGCGTTGACGGTGTTCTCATCGCTAGGCTCGAACAAGCCGCCGGTCTCTTCCGGTTCGTCGCTATTAAATAAATACTCCGCTGCCGTTACCGCGCGTGCCTCCAATTCATTGTTATGTGCCATCGTTCCTCCGACCTATGGGCCATTGGCTATCGTAGTAGGCATCGCGGAAATCAAGACTGGAGCACTCATTCGCAAACTTGAGCAACTTCGTTTCCTGCCCCTGCGTTGAAAGGCTTTCAAAAAACCCAAGATTTGCGACCCGAACCCTCTGATTTTGTGGGGGCTTAAATTCCGAAGCGCGGCATTCCCCTTCAAGCCGACCGAGTTAATCGCTCGCCGCAGCGAGTGTCCGCATAGTGCACGTTTCACCGCCAACGACATCGTGCTTCGTCGTTCCAAACGCCAATTGCGTCCATCTGCAATAGCTTTACGACAGCACTAGAAATTGTGGAATGTTCTCGTCGAGGAGAAGCTTCAACCCGCATTCCCACTCATGACGCGGACTTGTTCGTCACGGGTACGCTCCGCCGCAAACGCATACATTGCCTGTAGCGCCTCGCGACGGAGTTGTGGGTAGTTCTCAAGAAGTTGTTCTTCGGTCCACCCTTCGGCCATCAAACCAAGCAGGAAATTCACGGAGAGCCGGGTGCCGCGGCTCACGGGCTTGCCGACCAGCACGGACGGGTCGCTAAGGATGTGATCGTGCCAGTTCAATGGTTCGCCTTCGATCACTACAGCGGATGAATGCCCAAGATGCTAACACATTCGATTGAATCTGGCCCCGCCATAATGAAGAACAAAAAAAGCGTCTGGGCCTTGGAGCCTTTGGCTCCGAAGGACGAGCCGCTTGGCGACTCTCCGCAGACGCGAGCCCCATTTTCTATGTGCTTCCGGGCTCGTGTCAAATTAATTTCAATCAGTCGTGCATCCGCGCCTGCAATTTCTACGCCGACCAGAAGCTGTCCCGCGCCGGGGCAACCGGCAGCCATGAGGAATTGCGGCTAATTCAGTTCCCCCTCCCATAGCCGCTGACAAAAATCCGCAACGGGCAGAATCTCGATCCCGTCCTGCGTTTCCCGTGGGTATGGTTCATTGCAGACCAGCAGCCGTTTCTGCAGCTTTAGTTCTTCCGCAATGGCGCGCAGGGATTTCAAATCGGCGGGCGACACGCGTCTCGTTGCCTTTACCTCGATCGCGATTCGGTCGTCGAGCAGGAAGTCCACTTCCAGTTGTGACCGGGTGCGCCAGAAATACAGCATGGTGTCCAGACGCTGGTAGTCGATGGCCGCACGCAGCTCCAGGAAAACCAGATGTTCGAGCGCCTTGCCGTATTCGGGCGAACCGGCGGGTATCTCCCTGCGCCGGGTCAGCGCGTTGGCGACGCCGATATCGAAGAAATAGACTTTCTCGGTAGCCGCCAGTTTCCGCTTGTTACGCTGGCGGAACGGGGGGAGTATGTGCAGCACCAGCGTGTCCTCAAGGATTTTTACGTAATCCTTGATGGTGCGCGGCGCCACGTCCGCATCGTTGCCGATTTTGCTGTAGTTGATCTGCTCGCCGTTGAAATGCGCGGCCACGTCCAGGAACCGGGAAAAGTTCTCGATGGAGCGCGTCAGGGCTTCCGCCTGAATCTCCTCGCGCAAGTAAGCGCCTGTGTAAGCCCGCAACTCCTCCCAATGGATGGGCGAATCGACAAGCCCGGGCAGTCCGCCGCGCTGCAGCAGAACCGGGATACGGTCATAACCTGTCTCGCAACTGCTCAGTGGATGCAGGTTGAAGAACAACGCGCGGCCGCCCAGCAGGTTGGCCTTGCCGCGTCTCAGTTTCCTGGCGCTGCTGCCGGTCATCAGAAAATGCGTGCCGCGGGTATCGATGAGACGTTGCACTTCATCCAGCAACACGGGTAATTTCTGTATCTCATCGACGATGACCAGCTTGTGTTCCCCCACCGCGTCGCGCAGACTTTCCGGCGCCGCGGCAAAACGGCGGAATATCTCGTTGTCCAGCAAGTCGATATAACGCGCCTCCGGAAAATCATGCCGCAACAGGGTGGATTTCCCGGTTTGCCTGGGGGCCAGCAGAAACAGGGATTTCTGCTCTGCGAATGGTCTCAGATTCAGTCTTCTGGCATACATGGCATGGACTCTACCACAGATTTGCATGGAAATTCTGTGGCAGAGTCCATGTCGAAGCTTGACTGGCCGTTCTCATTAATTGCAAAACATGCGCTGAAAACGTTGCAAAAGGTGCGTTAAAAATACTGCGAAACATGCTAAACAAGCGCTGCGGAAGTTTCGCGGCAGGGGCGCGATGAACTCCGACACTTGAACGCCCGCCCGCCACTTGGCAACATCAATTACCTGTTTGGAACCCGGTGGCAGGCAGTTGATCGTATTTCGTTATCTGGCAAGACAGGTGTTGCAGGCCACTGCCGTGGTTGCGCTGATCCTGCTTGCCGTGGCGGTGATTTCGCGCTTCATGCAATACCTCGGCGAGGCCGCGAGCGGGCAGAAGGCTGCGGACGCCCTGTTCCTGATCATGCTGTATCGCCTGCCGGAGTTTCTGCTCGTCATCCTGCCGCTTGCCTTGCTGCTCGGCATCGTCCTGTCCTATGGCCGCATGTATGCCGAGAACGAGATGGTCAGCCTCATGGGCGCCGGCATCGGCCAGACCCGCCTCACGCGGATCACGCTCGGCATCGCGGCCGTGGCGATGGCGCTCATGGGCGTCCTGAGCCTGGGCGCGGCGCCCTGGGGCATGCGTCACGCCGAAGCCATCGTGCAGGGCCAGGAAGAGTTGACCGAGATCGACCTGATCGTGGCCGGACAGTTTCGTAGTTTCAGTCAAGGTTTCAATAACGCCGGCCGCGTCACGTGGACTGAACGCACGGGCAACTCCGACACCGGCGGCCGCGAATTGCGGAACGTTTTCGTTGCGGTGTCCGGAGAAGGCGCCGAGTCCGGCGCCGCGCCGGTGATCGTCTTCGCCGAAAGCGCCCGCCCGATGATCGACGAGGCGACCGGCGCCCGCTTCATGCGCATGGAAAACGTTGCCCAATACGACGGCGCGCCGGGCAGCGCCGAGTTCAGCGTGGGCCGGTTCGACGCCCAGTCAATCCTCTTGCCGCAACCCGCGGAATTCGAGGAAACTCTTGAGCAATCGACGATCGCGACCCTGGATCTCATCGGCTCTTCGGACCCGGTGCACACCGGCGAACTGCACTGGCGGCTGTCGCTGATCCTGCTCGCCCCGGTGCTCGGCGTACTCGCGGTGCCCATGAGCCGCGTGCAGCCGCGCCAGGGCCGTTATATCAAGCTCGTGCCCGCCGCGTTTCTGTACGTTGTCTATTTCGCCTTGCTCGAATTCTGCCGCGACGCGGTGCGGGATGGCGGTTCTCCCCACGCGTTCTGGCTGGTGCACGCGGTTTTTCTCGCATTGGGGCTGATCGCGATTCGACACGGCCGAATCTCCCGGGGACGGCGCACATGACCGGGACCGCATACATGAAACGCCTCGACCGACTCGTGCGCAACGCGATGATCCTGGCGACCGCCGGGGCGATCGTCGTCATCGTCTGCCTCGACATGACTTTCTCCCTGATCGACCAGATCCAGGACACCAACGAAGGCTATTCGACGCTCGACGCGATGGTTTTCGTGCTCTGGACCACGCCGGCAAGCATCCATGAATTGCTGCCTTTCGCCGCCCTGGGCGGCGCCCTGATCGGGCTCGGCATCCTCGCCTCGAGCAATGAACTCGTCGTCATGCAAAGCGCCGGAGTTTCGGTCGGGCGAATCGTTTACGCCGTTCTCAAGCCCACCCTGGCGATCATGCTGCTCGGTCTGCTGCTCGGGGAGTACATCGCGCCGCCGCTCGAACGTGAGGCGCAGAGCAACCGCGCAGCCCTGCGCAGCGCCGGCGGCGCGGCGGATTTCGAACAGGGCGCCTGGTACAAGACCGGCGACGAATTTGTTCACATCAACGCCATCAGCCCCGACGGCGCCTCGCTCATCGGCGTGAGCCGCTATCGAACCGACGGCGGCAGAGAGTTGCTGGCGGCAAGTTTCGCCGAAACCGCCGAATTCGTCGCGGACGCGGCCGAGCCGTACTGGCGCCTGCGCGAAGTGCGCGAAAGCACGCTGGAAGGCGACCGCGTAGTCACCGGCGGCCGGAGCGAACAGGAATGGCGCGCCGACCTGTCGCCCGACCTGCTTGGCGTCTTGCTCGTCGAGCCCGACCAGCAATCCATCTCCGGCCTCTACCGCATGGCCAACTTCCTGTCCGCGGAGGGACTCGACAGCGCCGCGCATTTCCTCGCCTTCTGGAAAAAAGTGCTGCAGCCGCTGTCGACCCTGGTGCTGGTGCTCGTCGCCGTATTCTTCGTCTTCGGCCCACTACGCGAAGCGACAATGGGCTACCGCGTGTTCGTGGCCCTGTCCGTTGGCCTGGTTTTCACGATCGTACAACGCGTCGTGGAGCCCGTAAGCCTCTTGTTCGGACTCCCCCCCCTCCTCGCCGCCGCCACGCCAATCCTGCTCTGCGCCATTCTAGGCTGGACGCTGCTGCGACGGATAAATTGAAAAGAAGAGTAGGGCCTGCACAGCGTGAGTCGTCGTCGGGCCGAGTGGGTTTTGCGGGCGTGCGAGGCAGGACGCCGAGCCCGAAGCCTACAGGGGCGTAGGCAAGCGTTTATGAAGCGCAGCTTCATGCGCAGCCGGAGCGACGCCAAGCTGTGCTTGGCGGCTGGACCGTATTTACGGCGTCCGCAAAACCCACTCGGCCCGATGACGACGGATCGAAGCCACAGAAACAAACCAACAGACGGCGACGGGTCAGGACTTTAGCTCAACGCTGGAATCCCGTATGCTTCGCCTTTGTTCAAGCGCTATCGACATTGGAGATAAACCGATGACATTCCGTTTCCTGTTCGCCGCCCTGACCCTTGCCGTCAGCGTTCCGGCCATAGCCCAGGTACCCATCATTCAGCCCGGCCCGCCGGGACAGCCGAGCCGCCAGATCAGCGCCGAGGAGGCGTCCGATCTCGCCGGACTGCAATTTTCCGAAGCCGACGCGCGATTCATGCAAGGCATGATCTCGCATCACCGCCAGGCCATGGAAATGAGCGCCCTGGTGGATGACCGCAGCAACCGCGAGGCCGTGGAAGCCCTCGCCGAGCGCATTTCTCTTTCCCAGGAAGACGAAATTTCCATGATGGCCGGCTGGCTCGAAGACCGCGGCCTCGAAGCGCCCGCCGCCGACGCCCATCACGATCCCGGCTACATGCTCATGCCGGGGATGCTTTCACCGGAAGAAATGGAACAACTCGAAGCGGCCGAAGGCTTCGAATTCGATTCGCTGTTCCTGAATTTCATGATCGACCATCATGAAGGCGCGCTGGTAATGGTCGAAAACCTGCTCGATCAGCCGGGTTCGGCCCAGGATTCGGAACTGTATCGATTCACCACCGACGTCACCTCGGACCAGACCAGCGAGATCGAGCGCATGATCACCATGTTGTCCGGCTTCTCGCCCGACCCGCGCGTGGCGCTGACCCCAGGCTTCCGCGACGCCGGCGAAGCCGCGCTGAACATGCGCCTGGTGGCGTCGCTGCCCAAGCCGGACGGCTTCTTCGACCCGGCCAACCCCAGCGGGCTGCCGAATCGCGACGACCGCGACCAGGAGGAAACCCTGGCGCCCGACCCCGATGCGCCGGATGAGCCGGCAGCCGAGCCGGTCAGCGATCCGGCGGTCGCCCAGAACGTGCAGGAAACGCCGGTTGCCGAAGACGGGGAAGACGACGAAGACTCCGAGCCGCGACCCTCGCTGCTCAATTTCGGCAACACCGATCTCGTATTCACCGGCAATGTGCTCGTCGCCGGCAATTATCACGGCTATAACGCCTACGACATCAGCAATCCGACCGTGCCGCAATTGCTCAGTTCGGTCGTTTGTCCGGGCGGGCAGGGCGACGTTTCCATCGTCGGCGATCTGCTGATCATGTCGGTGGAACAGACCCGCGGCCGGCTCGACTGCGGCCTGCAAGGCGTCGCCGAACCGGAGAGCGATGAGCGTTTCCGCGGCATCCGCATCTTCGACGTGAGCGATTTCCGCATGCCGATGCAGGTGGGCGCCGTCCAGACCTGCCGCGGCTCGCATACGCATACCGTGGTTACCGACCCCGATGACGCGGGCAATATCTATGTCTACGGTTCGGGCACCAGTTTCGTCCGCGACGAGGAAGAACTCGCCGGCTGCTCGGACGAATCGCCGTTCGAGAATCCCGAATCCTCGCTTTATCGCATCGACGTGATCCGGATTCCGGTGGACGCCCCGGGCGAGGCGGCCATCATCAACCGCCCGTTCATCTTTTCCGACCCCGAAACCGGTGTGGCGGCGGGTCTCTGGGAAGGCGGCGATCACGGCCCCGACACCCAGGAAACGCGCATGACGAACCAGTGCCACGACATCACCGCCTTTCCCGAAATCGGGCTGGCGGCGGGCGCGTGTTCGGGCAACGGCATCCTGCTCGACATTTCCGACGCGGAGAATCCCGCACGGGTCGACGAAGTCATCGACCCCGGCTTCGCCTATTGGCATTCGGCGACATTCAACAACGACGGCACCAAGGTCATCTTCACCGACGAATGGGGCGGCGGCGGCCGCCCGCGCTGCCGCGCCTCGGACCCGCTGAACTGGGGCGCCGATGCGATTTACGACATCGTCGATGGCCGGATGGAATACCGCAGCCATTACAAGATGGCGGCGCCGCAGACCGAAACCGAAAACTGCGTAGCCCATAACGGCTCGCTCGTGCCGGTGCCCGGCCGCGACATTTTCGTCCAGGCCTGGTACCAGGGCGGCGTTTCCGTGGTCGATTTCACCGATTCCGCGAATCCGGTGGAGATCGCCTTTTTCGACCGCGGCCCCATCGACGAGGAAGAACTGATCTCCGGGGGCTACTGGTCAACGTACTTTTACAACGGCTACATCTACGGAACAGAGATTGCCCGCGGCCTGGACGTGCTGCAATTGCAGCCGAGCGATTTCCTGACCGAGAACGAAATCGCCGCGGCCTCGCTGCCCCATGGCACGGTGACCTTCAACGCCCAGCAGCAGACGATGTTTCGCTGGCCGGCGGAACCCGTGGTCGCCCGCGCCTATCTCGACCAGTTGGCGCGCGGCGAATCGCTGTCCGCCGCGCAGCGGCGGGAGCTGAGCGAAGCGCTCGATGAGGCCCAGGACGCTCTCGACAGCGGCGCGGACAACAATGCCGCGGCCGACCGGCTGGAAGACCTGGCGGAGGAATACGAATCGGCCTCGTCCTCGGCTTCCGGCGTTGATGCCAGCCGCCTCGCGGCGCTGGCCGACACCCTGACCGGAATAGCCGACCGCTTGTAGGAGCGAGGGCAAGCGGCCACGAAGCGCCTGCTTCACAATCGTTTGCCCCCACCCTCCGGAGAGTGGGTATTCAGAGCCCGCGCCAGTGCCGGGGAACAGACTACTCCCCCTCTGGGAGAGTCGAAACCGCAAAGCGGTTTTGGTGAGGGCGCGCTTGCGGACGCATCCGGTCAAAATGTGAATCGCCAACGTAAGTTGCGCAAACAGGCACTGGAGAGTCGCCGGCGGTAAACCAGATCACGTGAGATCCGTGGTCGTTCGCCGACAGTTCCACATTGAGCATGAAACCCGCGTTTCCGGCATGAATGATGTCCGGAAACGCGGCTTTCACATCTTCGCGCTCGACTTCGATGCAGCGCATTTCGGCCGGCTTCCCGTTCACCCACGCTGTTATGTCTTGGGGTTCGTCCGCATCCGGATCAAATGCCCAGCCCGCCACATGCTGGATTTCGCCTTGGGGCGGCCCGCCGAATCCAGGTGTGTCGATGCCTCCAATGGGCAATTCCACATGCTTCCATCGCGGTTTCAGCAGCCGTGGCGTGGTGCGGTCCCTTTTCCTCAGCACGATCGCCTGCTGCGACCAGAACGGCCCATGCGCAACCGACAACAGCGGTTCGAACAGCCGCGTCCATTTCCTGGCGATGTAGTTTCGGGTATGGAAAGCGACCTGATAGAAGTCCGGCAAGCCGGCAACGGTCTTGTCGTTGCTCGCGGCGCGCTGATAGAAGAATCCGCGCCTGCGATATTTCGCGAAAGCGGATTGCGACAGCGTCCGCGCGGCGCGGTAATCCGTATGCACCGTCAACACGACGACGGCGCCCGGCGCGGCAACCCTGTGCAATTCCCGCAGCCACTGAAACTGCAGATCTTCGTCCAGATGCGTGAGCACCGAAATGCCGTAAACCAGGTCGGCGCTTTCGGCTGCCAGGGGCAGCGGCGGTCTGGGGCCGTTGCAGATGAAGTTCGCCGCGAAATCGAGATTTTCCCTGCACCAGGCGATCGCTTCGGGATTGATGTCGGCGCCGGTCAATTCGGCGCCGCCCGCGAGATGACGCAGCCAGTGGGTGACCCGCCCCGAACCGCAGCCGAAGTCGAGAATGCGCCGGAAGGAGGAAATCGGTCTGCCCGCCATTCGCAAAACAGACATCAGACCGACGGCCGTCAGAAACCCGCCGGACAGAAATCCTTCCTCGCTGCCGTCCGCGCCCACGACATGATCGAGTAGGCGCTGGTCGTTGACGCGCGGAATTTCCACATGCCCTTGCAGCATGCGCAGACAATCCCGCGCAAGCGCCAACTGGAATTCGGACTGGTTCGAGGCCATCAGGCCGCGCATTTTCACACATCCGAAAAAGATGGGACACCCACCGATGCGACGCCAGAAAAAAGATGGGACACCCACCGAGAAAAGATGGGACACCCACCGAAAAAGATGGGACACCCACCCCCACCGTCATTCTGCGCGCAGCGAAGCGCGGTGACTCAGGGCATCCTTGCCCTTCGCCCCTTCAAACAAACATGGGACACCCATCGAAAGCGGACGACTGTTGATTATTTGCCGCCCCTGATTTAGTTTTGCGCATGCGTCTTGAGAGTGGGCGCCCCATCAGCGAGGAAGTCGGACATGCGGATTTTCGTCAGGTTCTCAGTGATCGCGCTGGCGCTTTCGACCGTCGCCGCCATGGCCCAGGATGCCTATCAACCGCCGCGCACGTCTTCCGGTCACCCGGATTTTCAGGGCTACTGGACCAATGCGTCGCTGACCACCTTGCAGCGCGCCGCCAATTACGAGGAATTCGGACTGGTGATCCCGGACGAACGACTCGCCGCCGTGACGGCGAACAATCACCAGAACGTGCGCCAGGCCACCGACGACAATCAGGTGCAAGGGCGATTGCCGGACGGCAGCGATCTGGCCAGGGGCCGGGGCTACAACGCCTTCTGGGTCGATCCGGGCTCCCGTTTCGGCGTGATCGACGGTCAGGCCCGCACTTCCTGGATCACGTATCCGGAGAGCGGCCGTATTCCCTTTTCCGAGCGGGGCAACCAGTTGCGCCGCGACTTTCGGGCGCAATTCTCCGGCAATCACGGGCCCGAAGGCCGCTCTCTCGGCGAGCGATGCATCATCGGCTTCGGCGGCACCGGCGGACCGCTGATGAACAACGTGCTCTACAACAACCTCTACCAGATCGTCCAGACCGACGACTATCTGATGATCCTCGTCGAGATGGTCCACGACGTTCGCATCATCCCCATCGGCGGCGAACACCGCCGTCCCGAGGCCCACGCGCCATGGTTCGGAGATTCCGTGGCGAACTGGGACGGCGACACACTGGTGGTGGAAACGATCAACCTGCATCCGCTGCAGGCGCCGCAAAACGCGGCGCCGATTACGGAGCGGGGCAGAATCGTCGAGCGTCTGACGCGCATCGCTGACGATCAGCTCCTGTTTGAGTTCAGCGTCACCGACCCTGTGTATTACACGCGGGAATGGGGCGGCGAAATCGTCTTCAACGCCACCGACACCATGCCCTACGAGTACGCCTGTCACGAAGGCAATTACGGTCTCGAAGGCATCCTCGCCGGCGCCCGCCGTCTTGAACTTCTCGGAGAAGACTGAATTTTTGGAATTGGTGGCTCCGATCCGTCGCCGTCTGGCGGGCGGAGTGCGGCGGACGCCGTAAATACATCCCTGTAGGCTTCGGGCTCGGCGTCCTGCCTCGCACGCCCGCCGCACTCCACCCGCCAGACGGCGACTAACGCTTCCAGGTGCTCGTCCCAGCCAGAAAAGTCAGTGCGTCAGTGAGTAAATCAGGTAGTTGATGCCCAGTTGGTAGGCGGCGTTGGCGTAGCGCGTGGGATACCACTGATCGTAGGTGTGCTCCCAGCCGTCTCCCATGTCCGAATTCCAGTTGATCAGCACCATGACCCGGCCGTGGTCGTCGAGAATCGCGTGATTGCTCGCCACGTTTATGCCCGCTTGGCCGAACCCCTGGCGTCCGCCGCGTCCCGGAATCATCTGCGGGCCGTCAATGTCAAAAAAGGTGCGGAAAATCTCGTGATTCGGCGCCAGTTCGATGAGTTCCCGATCCGGGAACAGCAGCGAGAAATCCCGATAAAAGGCGTCCCATTGCTGTTGGCCCCAGAAGTCGTCGATCAGCAGGAAGCCGCCGCGCAGCAGATATTCGCGCAGGTTCTCGACTTCCCTCGGCGAAAGTGAGAGTCCACCGTTGCGGCCCATTTCCAGTGCGTAGAGAAAGGGGTAGTCGAAGATCTCCTCGTCGTCGAAGCGCAGCACGATCGGCTCGCTCATGACGCGCACGTTGGTCAGCCGGGCCACGCCGCGCAGGAAGTTCTCGTCCGAAGCGGGGAAGTCGGTCAGCCAGGGCCCGCCATACCAGCCCCCGTCGTAATAGCTGTCGTATTGCACGCGCACAAAGGCGAACTCGCCGGCGATGTCGTACAGGTCGGAATCGTCGATCCCGAACCGTCCCTGGGCGGCGGCGTACTCCGCGAACAGGACGGCGCAGACGGCTGCGATGGCGGCGAGTCGTTTCATGAGGGGACAGTGTGTATCGACAAGGCCCGGAGTTCAAGCTATTGTGGAGCGGAGATTCCGCTGCTTTTTTTCGTCATCCTGCGCGAAGTCGCAGGATCTCGTCGGAAGGTGCGGGATCAGTGGAGACAATGACCGTGGAAGGGGCGCCATGGCAAATTTGAGATCGAATACGCGCTGCGATTGGCGCCGGGCGGTTATAGCCGCGGCGGCGATGCTCTGGGCCAATTGCGGCCTCCCCGCAGAGGACGATGCGCGCTGGATGGAGCAGATGCAGGCCCAGGAAGAAGCCCTGGCGGAACTGGAATCCCTGAACGGCCCCTTCGATCCTTCCCTGATCGAACCCTTGCAGGCCATGATCCGGCTGCTCGAAGAGCAATCCGAACATGAGCGCATCGCGGAATTGCAGGAGCGCCAGCTCGCCCTGATGCGCACCAATCTCGGCCTGGAAAATCCGCAATTGATTCCCTTGCTGGAAGAGATGGTTCTGACCCGGATCGCCATCGGCGAATTCGAAGGAGTCACGGACAACCTGCAAATGATTCGCAATGTGAGCGCCAACGTCGAAGATCCCGAAGTCCTGCTGCGGGCAATCGACGTGCTGGCCCACTGGTACCTGACCGGCGGCGCCGGCGACGGCAGCCGCCGGCGGGCGGCGAATTTCTTCGAAGCCCGGGAGTTGATCGAAGATCTCGAAGACGCCGCCGTGGAACTCTATGGCGAAGACAGCCCGGAACTGGTTCCCTGGCTTTATTCGAGCGCCATGAACGCATACCAACTCGTCGGCCTGCTCAATTCCGGGGAGGGTTCGAGCGGACCGACGATCCGCGAACTCGTCAGACACGACGGCGGCATGAGATTGCGCACCTCCGCGCGCGGCTTTTCGTTGAATCCCCTGCGGTCATCCACGGTTACGCCGGTCATCGAAGAAGGCGAACTGGTAGGCGAACTCTACCTGCGCCAAGGCATCGGCAAGATCGACGACATGGCCGACATCTTCGAGGCGGAAGGTAATCTCGAAGCCCAGGCCATGGCCATGATTTACCGTTCCGACTTCCAGTTGCTGATGAATCGGGGCACGGCCTTCGGCCGTTATCGCGAAGCGCGGGAGTTGCTGCTGGAAGCGGGCCTTCCCGCCGAGCGCATCGATTTGTTTTTCAGCCGCCCGCAACTCGTGCCGGCCAGCCGCTTCTACCCAACGCTGGAAGAAGCCATAGCGCATCAGGAAGCCGAACTGGCGTCCTGGCGGCCCGAACAGGAAGAAGCGATCCACGTCGCGCCGTTCACGGCCTGGGAAGAGTCGTCGCCCAATGTGCGAGAGCCGGTTTCGGACAACGCCTTCTGGGAATTCGAAAACAACTACCACCAGGTCGATCTCGAATTCAACATCAACAGCCGCGGCGGCGTTTCCTCGGTCGATATCATCGCCGCCGACCCGGATGACCGAAGATCACGCCGTCTGGCGCGCAATGCCGCACGCGAGCTGCGCTTCCGCCCCGCTATCGTGGAAGGCCGCGGCCAGCGCCTGCGCGACGTGCAGATGCGAGTCCTGCTGCCACGCAGGGACGACCAGGGACGCTGAAATCCGCCATGAGGCTGATTCGATTGCCTTCGATTGCCGCAGCCTTCGCGCTGACGTGGAGCCCAGGCGGCTTCGCCGCCTCGGACGAGGAATGGCTTGAGCGGATGCAGGTCCAGGAAAACCTGCTCGAGGAACTCCAATCCGCCCGCGGCCCCACAGATCTCTCCCTGGTCGAACCGCTACAGGCCATGATCGTGTTGCTGCGCGAGCGGTCCGAATACGGACGCGTAGCGGAATTGCAGGAACATCAGTTGGAAAGGTTTCCCGACTCCGATCATGTCTTCTGGAATGAAGCTTCGAGCTACTACGAAGCCGAACTCGATATAAGCATCAACAGCGTCGGTTTCGTGCAGCACGTGGATGTGCTTGAATTTGAACCTGAAAATAACGAAGTCCGGTATCGGTTGCGCCGCGCCGCGGAGGATCTGCGCTTTCGGCCGATCATGGAAGACAATCGCCGCCGACGCATGCACGATGTGCACATTCGCGTCCTGATCCCGCGCGGCGCCGACCCGATTTGAGTCGTTTTGTAACAATTCATTGCTGGACTCTTGAGAAATCGGCCCTATATTTGTCGATTCCGCGCCGATAGAACTGAAATCGGGGGTTCGTTCGTATACCTCAGGTGACGAACATCGGGATTTTCATGGATCCAGCAAGCAAGGTCAGGTGCTGACGACATGTTGCGAGTATTGCTTCCGGTAGGGATATTGGCGGGCTGCGTCCTGTTTGCAGCCCTGCTGGTGCTCAATCCGACCGAACTCGACGAAGCTTCCCCCGAGATCGTTCCCGTCGCCGTGCGCGTAATGGAAGTCCGCTCCGAACCGACGAAATTGTTCGTGGAATCCCAGGGCAAAGTGCAGGCTGCGCGGACGGTGAATCTGTCGACGCCGGTCGCGGGCACCGTGGCCTGGATCTCGCCGAAACTCGAAGCGGGCGGCTATGTCGCCGCGGACGAACCCTTGTTGCGGCTCGACAGCAGCGATTACGAAATCGCGCTCGCCCGCAGCGAAGCCGCGCTGGAACAGGCGATTGCCGAAGAATCGCACGCCCGCTCGGAATACGAGCGCCTGCGCGAACTCGGCGAGCGCCGCCTGGCGAGCGAGTCGCAGATCCAGAACGCCGAACGCCTGGCCAATGTCACGGCCGCGCGCATCAACGAGATCGAAACCCAACTCCGGCAGGCCCGGATCGATCTTGAACGAACCGAGGTGCGGGCGCCGTTCGACGCCATCGTGCAGTCACGGCAGGTGGAACTCGGCCAATACGCCAACCGGGCGCAGAACATCGCCGTGATGTATGGCGCCGAGGAAGTCGAAGTGCGGCTGCCGCTGGCGATCCGCCAATTGGGCTATCTCGACGTGCCGCTCGATTTCCGCGGCGAACTCGACCGCCGGGTCGCGCCGGTCGTGCGTCTGGAAGGATTCTATGGCGGGCAAAGACACACCTGGTTCGGCCGCATGGTGCGCACCGAAGCCACCATCGACCCGGACAGCAACACCGTTCAGTCCATCGTTCGCGTTGCGCAGCCCCGAGAAGGCGAGAAGAACGCCATTCCCCTGCCCATCGGCCTGTTCGTGGAAGCTTCCATCAGCGGCCGCGAGATCGACGACATCATCGCCCTGCCGCGGGCGGTGATCCGCAACAACGACCAGGTGCTCGTCGTCGATGCCGAAAACAAGATGTATTACCGCGAAGTGGAGATCTTCCGCTTCGAGGAAGAGCGGGTGCTGATCAGCGGTGGCCTGGCGCCGGGCGAAATCGTCTGCATCTCGCCGATTCAGGCGGTGGTCAACGGCATGTCGGTGCAGCCGGTTCGGGAAATGATCTGAGCCGGAGTCCGGGCCGCGGGAGGCTGGTGTGCGCACCCCAATAAGCTGGTTTGTCAAAAACCCCGTCGCATCCAATCTGCTGATGTGGATTTTCCTCGTCGGCGGCGTGATTGCCTATTTCAATCTCAACCAGGAAGAGTTCCCCGACATCGACGTCGGCGTGATCCAGGTCAGCGTGCCTTATCTCGGCGCCACGCCCGAGGAATCGGAGACCGGCGTTTGCCTGCGAATCGAAGAAGCGCTCGAAGGGGCGGAAGGCGTTCAGCGGCTGACCACGACCGCCCGGGAAGGCGGCTGCGACGCCACCGTGGAACTCATGGGCGACGCCGACCTCAACCGCTCGCTGAACGATGTGAAGGCCAAGGTCGATGCGATCACGACCTTCCCGACGGAGACCGAGAAACCCATCGTCCGCGCTTTCAGCAGCAGCGGCAATGTCATGACCTTCGCGCTGATCTCCAACACCGACGACCACTTTCTGAAGCGGGTTGCCGAGGATGTCCGCAACGACTTGCTCGATCTCGACGAGATATCCACGGTAAACATCGAGTATCTGCGGCCGCTCGAAATTTCCATCGAGGTTCCCGAATACACCTTGCGCCAGTACGGCCTCACGCTCGATCAGGTTTCACGCTCCATATCCCAAGCCTCGCTCGATTTGCCGGGAGGAACGATCAGGGCCGATTCCGGCGAGATCATGTTGCGCACCAAGGGGCAGGTCTACAGCGGCGACGAATACCGCGATGTCGTGATCCGTTCGTTTCCCGACGGCAGCCAGTTGCGGGTTGGCGATATCGCCACGGTTCGCGACGATTTCGAGGAAGGCTATCTCGACGCCAGGGTCGACGGCGAGAACGCCGCGATCATCGACGTGCTGCGGATCGGCGAGGAAGACATCGTCCGCTCGGCGCGGCAAGTGCGGGGCTGGATGGAAGAAAACGGCGGCGATTTGCCCGAAGGCGTCCGGCTCGAGGTATTGATGGACACCGCCGTGGCGACCCAGGACCGGATCGCCACCGTCGCCCGCAATGCCTATACCGGCTTGATGCTCGTACTCCTCCTGCTCGCGTTGTTTCTGCGCTTCAAGGTCGCCATCTGGGTCGCCGCCGGAATTCCCATCGCGATTTCCGGCGCGCTCGCGATGTTTCCCGCCGCCGACCTGACCATCAGCTCGCTGACGGTGATGGGATTCATCCTCGTGCTTGGCATCGTGGTGGACGACGCCATCGTCGTGGGGGAGAGGATTTACTCTTTCGAGAAACGGGGTTTCAGCAAGGAGGAAGCCGCCATCGAAGGCACCCTGGAAGTTTCCGTGCCGGTGATTTTCGGCGTGCTCACGACCATCGCCGCGTTTTTACCGATTCTGCTGCTCGGCGGGCAGATGGGCTCGTTCTTCAACGCCATCGGCGGCGTCGTGGTGTTCTGTCTGATCGCCAGCGTGGTGGAATCCCAGTTGATTCTTCCGGGTCATATTTCCCATCGCAAAACCGAAGGCTACTTTCTCGAAAAAAGCGCATTGGTGCGCAGATGGCAGGCCTTTCAGGGCAAGATCGCCGACGGTCTCGAATATTTCGCCGAGCACGGCTACCGCCGCGCGCTCAGACGGGTGCTGGAATTCCGCTATGTGGCCTGGGCCGTCGCTACCGGTGTCATCTTGGTTGCCCTCGCACTAGTCTTCAGCGGCAGGGTCATTTTCCAGTTCATGCCTGCGGTGGAAGGCGACATCCTGTACGCCACGGTCGAAATGCCGCCGGGAGTGCCGGTGCGGGTAACCGAGGCGGCGATCGGAGAGGTCGAAGCGGTGGCGATGGAGATCGCTGCGGAAGTCGAAGCCGAGCTCGACCGCTTGCAGCAAGCCGGCGACGCGCCGCGTTCCGCCGAAAGAGCGGTTACGAGCGTTATGACCATCATTGGCGGCCGGGCGCCGCGGGGCGGGCCCGGAGGTCCCGGCGGAGGCGGCATAGGCGCGAGCAATACCGCCGAAGTCGTCATGTATCTGGCGCCTTTCGAGGCGCGGGGAAGGATCAGGTCCGAGGGTATCCGCGATCGATGGCGCGACCGGGTCGGCACCATACCCGACGCGCTCGAACTGACTTTCGTTTCCGATGTGTTTTCCGCGGGAGACGCGCTGAATTTCCGTCTCGAAGGCCGCAACGAGGAAAACCTGCAACTCGCGTCAAATCAATTGAAGGAAGAACTCGCCAAGTATCCCGGCGTCTTCGACATTACCGACTCGTTCCGCGCCGGCAAGCAGGAAGTCCAGATCAGCATCCTCGAACGCGGCGAGACTCTCGGTCTGACGCTGAACGATCTCGCCACCCAGGTGCGGCAAGCGTTCTACGGCGCACAATCCCAGCGCATCCAGCGCGGTCCGGACGATATCCGGGTCATGGTGCGCTATCCGGAAGAAGAGAGGCGCTCGCTAGGCAATCTCGAATCGCTGATGATCCGCACACCGACCGGGGCTGAAGTGCCGTTCCTGAGCGTTGCCGATTTCACCCTCGGCAACAGTTATTCCGCGATCAATCGCCAGAATGGCCGCCGCATCATCACCGTGCGCGCCGATGTCGACCGCACCGTGGTTACCCCGGACGCGATCCGCGGAGAAATGAACGCCAGATTCGCCCGGGATTGGGAACGAAATCTCGATGTGTCCATGGTGCTTGGAGGCGAAGGCGAGCGGCAACTCGAATCGATCGGCGAGATTTTCAATCTCGTGCCGATGGCGATGTTGATTATTTTCAGTCTGCTCGCGATTCCGCTGAAATCCTACACCCAGCCGCTCGTGATCATGAGCGTGATTCCCTTCGGCGCCATCGGCGCGATTTGCGGCCACTACATCATGGGCCAGGATCTCGTGTTCTTCTCGCTGCTCGGCATCATCGCGCTCAGCGGCGTGGTGGTAAACGCGAGTCTCGTCCTTGTCGTCACAGTGAACCGGCTGCGCGCCGACGGCATGGGCATGGTGAACGCCGTGACCAGAGCCGGCGAGGCGCGTTTCAGGCCGATCATCCTGACTTCGATCACGACCTTCATCGGCCTCGTGCCACTAATTTTCTCGGCCAATCCCGCCACCTTCTTCATCGTGCCCATGGCGATATCGCTCGCCTTCGGCGTGCTCTTCGCGACCGTCATCACGCTGTTCCTGGTCCCGAGCCTGTACCTGATCCTGCACGACATCGTCGGCCACACGGACACCAGGGAAGAAAGAAAGCTGGCGTACCAGAGCTGATTAACCCTTGCGTTCAAATCCGAAGCAGGCGCCGTTCGAGCAAGTTGCGCATTTCGCGGCGGCCGTCGGCGACGGCCAGCACGTAGACAATGTCATCCTGCAACCGGTAGATGATTCGGTAGGGTTTGAAGAAAATTTCCCGATACTCCCTCAACCCCAAATCCAGCAATTCCTTCGGATAAGATCCACGCGACGGTTGCTCGGAAAGACTTGAGAAAGCCTCTTCGAGGCGAGTCAACACATGGTCGGCGGCGTCTTGGGAGTCATGTTGCCTGATGTATTCCCATATGTCTCCGACATCGCCAGCCGCGGCGTCCGTGAGCTTGACCGGGTGCGGCATGGGCGGCGCCGGCTAGCGCCGCGCGCGGAGATTCGCTATCACATCCGCCGCGTCCTGCACTTTGCCCGTTTCGATCTGTTCTTTTCCTTGCGCGACGATCTTCAGCAAGGCGATGGTTTCTTGCATTCGCTCATAACTGTCAATGTCTTGCACCACGACCTTGGCCTGACCGTTTTGCGTGATGATGTAGGGTTCCGTCGATTCTCCCAGCGTGCGGACAATTTCGGCGGCGTGCGACTTGAGATAGCTGATCGGTTTGATGTTGCTCGCTAGTGTCATGTTTTCACCTCGATACCGGACTGAATTTAGACCAAAATTCAGTCGAGCGCAATCAGTTTGGGTCACACGGAAACCAGGGAAGAAAGAAAGCTGGCGTACCAGGGCTGAACGGAATCAGTCTGTTACAGCCAGTCGAATGGGAACGACCGTAATGTCCCGCCAGACATTGCCCTTGACATAGGGATCCTGGTCAATCCATTCGTCCAGCGCTTCCCGGGACTCGAATTCGACATAGATCGTCGAACCGATCATCTGGCCGTTATCGTCCAGGATCGCACCGCCGGCGATGATGTTGCCGGCTTCTCTGGCGAGTTTCACACGGTCCAGATGGGCGGGCCTGACCGCCTTGCGGCGGTCGGGCGCTTCCGGGTCGGTACCGTCGTAAGCGGTAATCATGAATTGCATATGCTGCTTCTCCGGGTTCGGGCGACGCATGCGTCGCCCCTACAGTTGAACCGCAGTGTCCGACAATGGCGCAGGGGCGGGGCATGCCTCGCCCGTCCTTACAGATTTCCCCGCGCGACGAACTTGGTCAGGCCGGAACCGGCGGTGGGCCGGGAAATCGGTCCTTCCGCGCCGTAGATATTGCCGTCGGCGTCGACCGCGACGCCTTCGCCCATGGCGCCTTCCCAGCGGCCGTCGATGGCGTAATGCGGCGGCACGAAAGCGGTGACTTCGTCGCGGCTGGCGTGGCCGATGCGAATGCCCGTGCGCCAGTCCGGATTGCGCGTCGGGCTGGACTCGGAATCGATGGCGTAGAGATTGTCCTCGTCATCGATGAACAGGCCGCTGATGCGGCTGAACTGGTGGTAGGAGTCCAGATAGTTGCCGTCCTGGTCGTAAATCTCGATGCGGTGATTGCCCCGGTCGGCGATGAACAGGCGGCCCTGGGAGTCCATTTCAATCCCGTGCGGCGTGCGGAACTGCCCCTGGCCCGAACCGATCTCGCCCCATTCCATGATGAAATTCCCGTTGCTGTCGAACTTCATGATCCGCGCAGTGGAGCCGGGCGGAGGATTTTCGTTCTGGCCGCTATGCCCGTCGGTAACGAAGATGTCGCCATTGGGCGCGACCTGCACGTCGCAGGGTTCGTTGAACTGGCCGGGGCCGGAGCCGGGCTGGCCCGCGACGCCGAGCGTCATCAGCACTTCGCCTTCGGGGCTGAACTTGAACACCTGGTGGCCCTTGGTGCCTTCTTCGTTGCCCTGGGAGTCGGTCACCCAGACGTTGCCTTCGTGATCGACATGGATGCCATGGGGCAGTACGAAGAGGCCGGCGCCGAAACTGGTCAGCACTTCGCCGGTGAAGCGGTCGATCTTGAGAATCGGATCGACGGGATTGTCGTCGCAGCCGCCGGCGAGGGCGAAGCCGCCGCAGCGGTCATAGGCCCATACCTGGCCGTCGGGGCCGATGTCGACGCCAGCCGTTGAGCCCCATTCACGGTCGTCTGGGAGGGTTACCCACTCCTTGATGACGATGGGGGTGGGGTTCGGCAGCGGTTCGTTTGCCGGGTCGGTCACATCGGACTGGCCGTAGGCGCTTATCGATACGAGGCTGGACGCGACCGCCAAGCTCAAGGGTCGAAGTGTTTTCCTCATGATTTGCTCCCAGTGCGAAAATATCGAGGGTAGCACGCGGTTCTTGCATCTGTCAGTTGCGGCCGATCAACTTCGGCGATTCTCATTTTGGCAATCAGCCGGGCGCGGGAAACCCCCACCGAATCCGCTCCGCGGATTCGACTCCCCCCGGAGGGGGAGTGTTCAACGCGCCCGCGGGCGCCGCGGCACCGAATGCTCCCCCGGAGGGGAGCGGTTATGCTTCGTACATCGCGGTGCCGCCCACTATGGTGCGGACGATCCGGATTTCCTTGAGCCGGTCCGGGTCGACGTCGTGGGGGTCCTCGGCGAGGACGACGAAGTCGGCGAGTTTGCCCGCTGTCACGCTGCCCTTGATGTTCTCCTCGAAGGAAGCGTAGGCGCCGCCCATCGTGCAGATGCGCAGGGCCTGATCGACCGTTATGCGCTGATTCCCACCCCAGACGCGGCCGTCGAAATCCTTTCGCGTGACCATGCTTTGCAGGGCCATCAACGGCTCATAGGGCCCCGGCGTGTAATCCGAGGCCGGCGCCACGTGGATGCCGTAATCGAGGAAGGACTTGTGGGCGAACATGTTTCGCATCTTCTCCTCGCCGTAGTCCACCCACTTGTTGCCGTGATAATGCACGTAGGTGTAGAAGGGCGTCGGGACCACGCCAAGGTCGCGGATGCGCTCGAGCAAGGTCGTATTCACCAGTGAACAATGTTCGATGCGATGGCGCGGATCGTTCCGCGGCCAGAGATTCTGCGCGCGCTCGTAAGCGTTGAGCACCATGGCGATCGTCAGATCGCCGTTGGCGTGAATGCCGATCTGCCAGCCGTTGCGATGGGCGTCCTCCACGGCTTCGTGAATCTCCTCCTGGGACATCGTGAGAATGCCGAAGTCGTCGGGCCGGCCTTCGTAGGGCGTGCTCATGTACATGGTGCGCTCCGAAGCCGAGCCGTCGGCGCTGTACTTCACCGCGCCGATGCGCAGCACCTCGTCGCCGAACCCGGTGCGCACGCCCGTATTGACCAGGTCGGGATAGAGTTGGCCGCGCGGGAACAGGTACATGCGGAAACGCAGGCCGCCTTCGTCGCGGGCGTCCTGGTAGGCGATCAGGTCGTTGCGGCCCGCGCCGGTCTGATGCACCGAAGTAAGTCCCGCCGCCGTCATCAGTTCGGAAATCAGCTTGACGCCGTCGCGGCGCTGTTCCCTTGTCGAATCGGTGGAAATCAGTTCATTGAAAATATAGCGGGCGCGCTCGGCCACGAGTCCGGTCAGCACGCCATCGGCGTCGCGGAAGAATCTGCCGCCGGGGGGATCCGGCGTTTCAGCCGTCACTCCCGCCAGGGCCAGGGCGAGACTGTTATAGACGCCGGTATGGCCGCCGCGATGGCCGACGACGACCGGGTGGTCGGGCACGACCTCGTCGATATCGAAGCGGTTGATCGGCCGGCCTTCGGCCAGCTTGGTGTCGTCGTACTTGAAAGCGCGCACCCATTCGCCTTGCGGGGTTATGGACGCGCGTTCGGCAAGCGCCTGCTGGATTTCCGCGATCGAGCGCCGATCGGCGTTGACCTGGACGAGTTCGTTGACTCCCGCGCCCGAGGGGTGGGAATGGGCGTCGATGAATCCCGGCACCACGGTCATGTCTTCGACATCGACAATCTCCGTGCCCGGCCCCGCGAGATTGCGAATGTCCTCGTTCGAGCCCACGGCGACGAAGCGGTCGCCCTTGACCGCGAAAGCCTCGGCCCGCGGCTGCGCGTCATCCTGGGTAAACACCCTGCCATTGACGACGACGTAGTCCGGCGCGGCGGTGCTGTCCGGCGTCTGCTGAGCGAGGATTTCCCTGGTCGGCAGGCCGATGCCCGCCACCGCCAGGGCAGTGCTGGAACCGAGGAACTTTCTTCTGGATATGCGCGCCATGGATCGACTCCCAATGATTTGGATGCGATGGGTGAACTATATCGTTGCGAGTGACTTGGGGAAAGGGGATGTCCGAGACTTCTACTTGGCTTGTGCATGGAAGCGCGGCGCTGTTTACATAGTGTGAAAAATTGTTTATACATAGCTGTGTTGGCAAACTTTCCGCGCCGCTATCCGTGACGGCCTTTGGAGCGAAAAATATTGCGCTAGATTCGCCTCAAAGCCATTGCGGTTGCATTGGGTCGATTCGCAAGTGAAAAATCTGATCTCTTTTTCCGCATTGCTCGCAATCATCGGCGTTTCGCTCAAGTCGCTCGCGGCGGACGCGGATGCGACGGCTTTGGACGATTCCGCAAAAACCGAACATTTCTTTCCGCTGATCGCCGACGGCGACGGATTCCGGTCCCGCCTGTTCGTGACGAACGTTTCACACGCGGCGAACCAGTGTGCGCTCTCCTTGCAAGGTCCCGGTCTCGATGCCGGAATTTTCCAGGCCAACGGCGCGGTAACGCCCGCTGAAACCCGCGCCATGATCGATCTGGACGAAGCGGGCGCGAGCGTGACCCTCGCCAGCACGGGAACTGGCGCGTTGACTTTCGGTTACATGAAGCTCGATTGCGACGAACCCGCCGTTGCCCGAGTCTTGCTGAGCTTGGAAAGCGGCGGAACGCTGCTTTCCTTGGCCACGATGAAAAGCGCGAGTCCCGGCACTTCCTTCCAGATTCCGGTTTTGCCCCGGCTGGGCCGTCTGGCGATGGTCTTTTCCAACGCAGCCGATCTGGACGCCGCCTGCGCCGCGGAACTGGAAGACGAAGCGGGGAGAAGCGTCGGCGGCGGCTCGGTCGCTGTTCCAGCCGAGTCCACCGCCCTGCGGTTTCTTGACGAACTGATCGCAGGCTCGGGCGGCATTGAAACCGGCAAGGTCCGCTTGTCCTGCGACCGCGATGTGGCGGCGGTGGGATTGCCGCTCAACGGTGCGGTTTTCACCGCGCTTTCCGCCACAAATTTTGGTTGGGGCAACGCTGGTGGGTTTTCGCTCGTCCTGCCCCTGATTCAGGATGGAGACGGATTCCGCTCGCAATTGTTGTTCACCAACCTGGCGGATTCCGTCAATTCCTGCACGATGGATCTTCGTGGAGGCCAACTCGACGCAAGCCGATTCAGAATTCCCGCCGACTCTTCGATTGTTGATTCCAGCATTAATTTCGATATTGCCGCCGGCGGCGGCCAAGCCTTACTTTCCAGTACCGGGCAAATGGCGCTCGCGTGGGGCTACGGGGAGGTCTCGTGCTGGGAGCCGGTGGCGGCGAGGAATGTGCTAACGGTTGAAATCGCCGGCAATCTCGCCGGAATGGCGGAAATCGCGAGTGCGCAGCCCGCCAGCGGCATGGAGATTACCCTTGCGCCGGGACTCGGCCAACTGAGCTTGGTCCTGAGCAACGACTACGAATCGGCGACCTCCTGCGCTGTCGAGTTGTCGGCGGACGGAGTCGTGGTTTCCGGCAGGGTGCCGATTCCGGTCGCCGGTCGTTCGACGGCGGTTCGGTTCCTCGGCGACTTGTTGTCCTTGCCCGACGGTTTTGCGGGCGGAGTGGTCAGACT
Source organism: Pseudomonadales bacterium (assembly GCA_963664805.2). Taxonomy (GTDB): domain Bacteria; phylum Pseudomonadota; class Gammaproteobacteria; order Pseudomonadales; family Pseudohongiellaceae; genus UBA9145. Next base: position 3,605,710 of record OY761612.1, read on the forward strand.
GGGATGCGACAGCAATGTCTCGGCTACTTCATTGCTGATCGACGAGACTGTGTTCTCCGCCGTTCCTCCGGTGATTTCGTCCGTTCGAGCGATTCTGGCCGATTTCGAAAACGGCAAACAGTTGGAGGCGAGCGATCCGGCGCGGGCGCAACGCATCAGAGCCTTGCCCTGGATTGCCGACGGGATCGACGGCTCGGAACGCAACGCTGTTTGGCTGTTCATTGAGGCGGCGTACCGCTATTCCGGCTTGTTCGACGCCCTGATGCGCAGATCCTGGGCGCTGGATGAAATCAGCCGCGACGAAGAGTCGGTTGTCTCAAGTCTTGTTGAAATGAGTGATAACTGGTGGGGCAGGGGTGAGCCCGACATGCCGTCGATGCGCGCGATGGCGATCCGGATTCTGGAAATGCCTTTTCTGGACAGCGTTTGGGGCGCCGACTCTATCGCAATGCGGACATTGGGCACTGTGAATTATTCCACCGGCTCGTCCGCATTTCTGGAATTCATGGATCACCCCGCGCTAAGCGACGGAATTACCGACGCGGAGGCCAGAATCCTGGCCGTTCTGGACTATGGAAGCCACCATTCCAACCCGGAATTGAACGAGATGCTGCTGGACCTCGGGTCGGCCGCCATTGAACTCAAGGTCATCGGCACGCCAATCTCGGCAGGCATCGAACTGGCCGTCATCCGCAACAAGCCCGGGTCTGGACCAGTCATGGAACTGCTGGAGCACTCGGTCCGCGTTGTCGAAGAGTTCATGGGCGAGCCGCTGCCGCTAAGCTACGTTGGGCTGCTCTTGGTGGATACGCCGGCGCAGCCTTACGAATTCGCGTTGGGGACAAATTTTGGAACCCATATCACGATCGAGTTGAGCCCCCTATACAACGTCGATTATGACGGCGCCGCAGAAGGGGAGTTTGCTAGAATACTCGCCCACGAAGTCGCTCACTACTTCTGGTCGGGGGCAACGGGAAACGGTTGGGTTAGCGAAGGCGCCGCGACGTTCATGGAATCGATTTACGAGAGCGCGCGCGCCGGCGCTCCGGTGGTGGAACGACCATCTAGACACATAGACTGCAACATTTTCAGCATAGCCGAAAACGATCGCCAGAAAGACTATTCTCTCCACGTCAATGCTTGCGACTACTATCTGGGCGAACAACTGTTTATGGACCTCTACCAAACCCTGGGCCGGGAAACCTTTCGGCGGGGGTTCCGCGACTTCTACCTGAAAGCGCGGCGGGGCGTTGCGCCCGACGATTGCGCGGAAACCTTACCGGACATCTGCCGCCTGGAAGCGGCGTTCAAGGCCGGCGCATCCGATGAAGTTGCGGCGAAGGTGGACGAGGTTGTCGCCCGCTGGTACCACGGCATTGGCGCCGCCGCATCGCTCGCCGGATTGGAGGGCCGCGCGGATATTTCTCCGCAGCAGGCGCACCGCATCAAGGCCTTCCTGCCGTGGGTGGCCGACGGTGTCGACGACTCGGAACGCGAGGCTGCCGAACTGATTATCGTGGCGGCGAATAAAAAAGGCTTATTTTTCTCTTTGGTGCGAAAGTCCTGGGTGCGGGATGGGATTACCAGCGACGAAGCGGCGCTTATCGAGCAGCTTTTGGCGGGATGTGTGCCCGTCGAGTCAAACGGTGTTGCGGACGACGATCTGGACGACTTGGGATTGCCGTCCTGCCTCTGGGTCCAGTTCGGCAACGGCGAACAGTTGGAAGCGACCGATCCGGCACGGGCGCAACGCATCAAGGCCTTGCCTTGGATCGCCGACGGGATCGACGATCCGGAGATCAACGCCGCTGAGATTTTCGTTGAGGCGGCGTATAGCTCTCCCGAATTTTTCGACGCCCTGATGCGTAGATCCTGGGCGCTGGATGAAATCAGCCGCGACGAAGAGTTGGTTGTCGAATATCTTGGTCGAATAGTGGGTTCCTGGTGGGGTGGGGATGAGCCTGACACACAGTCGATGCGCGCGATGGCGATCAAGATTCTGGAAATGCCGTTCTTGGACAGTGTTTCGTTCGCCGACGCTTCCGCGGTGCGGTTTCTGGCCGATGCGAAGTACTCGGGCACATCCGCCGCGTTCCTGGAGCTTATGGACCACCCCGCGCTGATTGACGGAATTACCGACGCGGAAGCCAGGCTCATAGCCGTTCTGGACCAATCATACCCGGATTTGAGCAAGATGCTGTTGGACCTCGGGCCGGCTGCCGTGGAACACAAGATCATCGGTACGCGAAGCTCGGGAGACATCGAATTGGCCGTCATCCGCACCAAGCCCGGGTCCGGACCCGTCATGGAGCTGCTGGAACACTCGGTCCGCGCTGTCGAAGAGTTCATGGGCGAGCCGCTGCCGGTAAGCTATGTCGGGCTGCTTTTGGTGGATGCGCCCGGGCAGCAGGACAGTTACGCTTACGCACATAATTATGGAACTCATATCCGCATTACAGCGCCCCCTCGATACAATGTTGATTATGACGGCGCCAATCAGGAGTGGTTCGCTGAAACGCTCGCCGCCGAAGTAGCTCATTATTACTGGGATAGAGTAAGCGGAAACGGTTGGGTTGTAACAGGCGCCGTAAGGCTCATGGAACTGATTTCCGAAAACGCCCGTGTGGGCACTCCGGTGGAGCGACCGTTCGGATACACAGACTGCAACGTTTTCAGCATAGCCGAAAACGACCGCCAGAAAGATTATTCTCTCCGCGCCAATGCCTGCGACAACTATCTGGGCGAACAACTGTTCCTGGACCTCTACCACACCTTGGGCCGGGAAACCTTTCGGCGGGGGTTCCGCGACTTCTACCTGAAAGCGCTGCGGGGCGCTGCCCTCGGCGATTGCGCGGAAACCTTACCGGACATCTGCCGCGTGGAAGCGGCGTTCAAGGCCGGCGCATCCGGTGAAGTTGCGGCCAAGGTGGACGAGGTTGTCGCCCGCTGGTACCACGGCATTGGCGCCGCCGCATCGCTCGCCGGATTGGAGGGCGGCGCGGATCTTTCTCCGGCGCTGGCGCACCGCATCCAGGCTTTCCTGCCTTGGGTGGCCGATGGTGTCGACGACTCCGAGCGCGAGGCGGCCGAACTGATTGTCAGCGCGGCATCGAGTGGTGGCAGCTTGTTCGTTGCTCTGGTGCGAAAGTCCTGGGTGCGGGATGGGATTACCAGCGACGAAGCGGCGCTTATCGAGCAGCTTTTGGCGGGATGTGTGCCCGTTGAGCCAAACGGTGTGGCGGACTACGATCTGAACGACTTGGGATTACCGTCATGCACTGACTAAACGAATTCCGAAAACCCGGTCGATTCGGGTCAGAAGGCTCTCTGCGAGCCAATACAGCCGCCGATGGCCCCGGCGTATATAGACTGGCGTTGGGATTCGGACCACAGCGGATTCCGGGAACTCGTAACCGATTTCATCATCCACAACGACGTCGGCGACTTCTCCGACGAGCAAGGGCTGTCCCTGATTCTGCTTCAAAACTCCAGATCCGGCACTGCGGGACGTATTGACTTCCCTTGGGCGGCCCGAAATCTGGTGGCCTAAACCTCGCCGTTCTCACATTCGCAACGCCGGCACCAGAATACTCAGCCTGAAGGAGCAAGGCCCAGCACCAGTCCGACCAACTCCGCCTGTCGGCGGGTTCCGGTCTTGGCGTAGGCCTGCTTGAGGTGGAAGCGCGCGGCGTGATCGGTGCGGTGATTCATCTCGGCGATTTCCCGCACCGTCGGAGCAATCGGGAGGAATCAGTTCCCGCAGGCGGCCGGGATTCGCCGCGAGGGGGATGTAGAACTCCGACTTCAGCAGATTGAAGAACGGCGCCCGCGGAAAATTCCGCGTGAGCCAAGTTGTCTTGCCCGTCCCCCGCGGGCCGAAGAGAAAGAAGCTCTTGCCGGTTTCGAGCGGCGACTTGATGGCGCGTTGGAACACTTCGACTCACTCGCGATGCGATTTCCAATAGCGCGATATTAGATCAAAAATGGGATATTTTCATCTGAAATATGAAAAAAGGCGGGAGATTTTCATTTTCCATATGAAAATTCGCGGGTATTGAAGCGTTTTCACAACAGCGCCATGCTGGTCTAAGCGTTCCGTTCCGTTCCGGGTCATGCCTGGCCCGCGGGGAGCAGGTTGAAGCCCTGACGGGCGAAGTCCGTGTCCAGAAATCCCCATGGGACACCCACCTGACTTGAATTGGATGGGATGGGATGGGTGTCCCACGGTGATCAATAACAATCGGTTTTATAGGGGAAAACGCTCTATGGGACACCCATTCGGTTTGTAGCGCGGACTGGGGAATTTTCAATCGGCGCTTTTGGGGAGTATTACTTCGGTACGGACAACCTGGTGGCCGTGATGGACTGGGCCAGCCGGCACGTGTTGTCGTGGCGTTTGTTGAACACGATGGACGCCGGTTTCTGCGTCGAGGCGCTGGAAGCGGCGCTGCGGAGCGGATCGCCGGAGATATTCAACACGGACCAGGGTTCGCAGTTCATCAGCGTCGACTTCACCGACCGCGTCCGGGACGCCGGGGCGCAAGGCCGAGATTGACGGCACTCCGCGTCAAGCATAGACTCTGGAAATTAAGGGCTGCAAATCAACCCGGACACACCTTAAATCGGCCCTCGGACTGTCCTGCAAACCAGGACCACCTCAGCGACCGGCCGACCCCAATCCCGACCGCCACGCCGAGGCATACAGCCTGTCAGGCGGCGGTGAACTTTCATTCGGTGACGGCACGAGGTGGTGACTCTGCCCGGTCGTGGGACACATTTGAGAGGATACTAAATTCGACATGCGAAGAACGACTTTTTGGCATGTTCTTGATTTCATGTAGTTTCCGCGCCAATTATTCAAGCGGCTATATGTATATGACGGTGTACCAACCATGAAAAAGATAATTTTATTGTCGGACGGTACGGGCAACGGCGCTGCAAAAAGGCACAAGACCAACGTCTGGCGCTTGTACCGCGCACTCGACCTACACGTAGGTAATCAGATTGCCATGCACGACGACGGCGTGGGTTCTCAGGAGTTTTTCCTGTTCAAGCTACTGGGCGGCGCATTCGGCTATGGCCTGAAGCGGAATGTTCTTGAACTCTACGAGTTTCTGTGCCGCAACTACCAAGCGGGCGAGACAGAGGCCGATTCCGACAAAATTTATCTGTTTGGATTCAGCAGGGGCGCCTTCACGGTTCGAGTGCTCGCCGGATTGATTGCGGAATGCGGCTTATGTACAAACTTCAATTCGGCAAGCGATCTGCGCAAGAAAGCGCGTCGAAACTTTTCCGTCTATCGGAGCAGGTTCAGGCACCGTCAACTTACCACTTGGTTTACCCGCAAAAGAACAAGAGAGGATGCATTCTCCGACATTCGTCCCAAAATCGAGTTCATCGGCGTTTGGGACACCGTAGACGCCTATGGCCTGCCCTTCGATGGACTCACGAAGTTCTGCAACCGCGTTATCTTTCCTATGCGTTTCCCAGACCAGCGATTGTGGAAACGGGTCAAGAAGGCCTGCCATGCGATATCGGTGGACGATGAACGAAAAACATTGGAGCCGGTTCTATGGGATGAGAGCAATGAAAAAGATGCCAATCGCATAAAGCAAGTGTGGTTTGCGGGCTCCCACGCTGATGTTGGCGGGGGCTATCCCCGTCATGAGCTTTCTATAGTCTCGCTCGACTGGATGATCTCTGAAGTGGAGGTTAATGAGGATAATTTAGATGGTCTCAATTTCAGGGAAGACTTACGGAACGAGCATCGGCAGCGCAGCAACTGGCACGGTGCCCAGCACGATTCGCGAAGGGGGCTCGCGGCGCATTACCGCTATAAACCAAGAGACATCCAGGCGCTTTGCAACGATTCTAAGAATCGCGTACACATCCCTGAACCCAAGATACACCGCAGCGTCTTCGAGAGGATTCGAGGCAATGTAGTACCTTACGCGCCTACTGGATTGCCAGCCGATTACCAAGTAGTTTCGACCCGTGGCGGAAATAATTCCTACGAGAGAAAACAACAGGCGACAGCGCGGCACAAGGCCATGAAAGGCGCATTGGAAGTTATCCGCTGGCGAAAATGTTTGTACTATGCGTTTCTGATAGTCACATTCATGAGCATTATTTCAGGCGTCATCTTCTGCTCCCAGTATTTTCTCGACTGGTTGCCATGCTCGAAGCTTGTTTTTGTGCGGGACTTAACAATGTATTTCATCAAGATTCCGCTTCCGGACGTATTTTCCGGCTGGTTGAAGGCATTTTGGCAAAATCCATGCTGGCTGGTAGTATTCGTTTTTGTATATGTGCTTCTTAGCATTTTGAAGTGTATTTTCTCAGCCAAAACTAGAGACAGGGCGACTGCGGCATGGGCCGCAGATGGCAGATGATGGGACACCCACTTGACTCGAAACGTCATTATTCGGCAGGGGGCAGAAACGTGACCCTCACACAATTGAGTGCTTGGGGTAAAGTAGAGGTGATCGGCGGACTGGATGAGTGTCCCGCAGCGATCACTTGAGAGTTAAGTGGTGGGTTGGATGGGTGTCCCACAGTGATTTGTTTCTGCAAGTGCGCGGCAACTTGGCCAACGGCGTCTCTTCCTGGCCATGCTCATGCCTCCTGTTGGCACTGGAGCACACCTTAGAGAACTGTCCAAAAAAGTGGGACCACCTCAGAGGTCAGACCCCCTCGCTAGTCAAGGCGGATCCAAGATGTCGCCACGTCTTCAAGGCGGTTTGCCACGCTAAGTTCGGCGGGAACGACATCTATATCGGCACGTTCGACCAGCGTCCGTCCGGTGGCCTCCATGTATGCTTCGTGAAACAACTGGGAACAGATCACCGCGCGTCTTCCCGGACGCAAGGAGAGGACACTGTGCTTTGGGTTAAGGGACCGAAAGAAGGTTTGGATGTTGGACATATGGGAATAGGGCTGGGAGAGGCGCATGAGCGCTCGGATAGCAAGTCGGAACCGCTGATCATTGTTGAGCGCTTTGTCTCTCCGGACACGAAGGAAAGTACTTTGATCGAGGGTTTCGACCACGGGGTGATAACGCACACCTCTGGGGCGAGCTTCGCAAAGATATCGGTCGCCAATGTAGACAGCCGCATGATGCCAGCGGGCATCGGCGGAAGCATAGTCCAGTTTGAGCTGCGTTTTGACGATCCGCCGTTCTATCAGGCCCGGGCGTGATGTGCTGAAAAGAAGGAGGTCACCGGGAAGCCACGCGTCAAAATCGGGGATATAACCGAAACGGCGTACGGACGGTGGGAGTATGCCGGGCTGAGATCGGTCCGGCTTTCGCGCCGAAGCGACATCCGTGGGGTCAAGTACTAGCTGCGGCGGTGTCTGCGACATGGGCGGAGGCTACACGACCTGCTTCGTCGCTCAGAAATTTGACTTGAGCCCCAACACGAAGGCCAATATCGCCAAGCGGTTGTCCGGCGTAGCCCGAAAGTTTGTCGAGCGTGAAGGCGAAGAGTTCGCCATCATTGGAGGCGACTTCGCACAGGCCAAAATCGTTGATATAGATCACTCTGCCTTTATTCTCGCTCATCGAATGCGCCTTGAAGTGTCTGCCGCACGGAAATAATAGCATAGATGCGGCCAACGGGGTGTTTGTTCCCACATTCGCAACGCCAGCCCCCGGCTCCTCGTGTTGAGATTCGCAGGGTGCGAGGAATGGGACACCCACCCGACTCGAAATCTGTTTTTATGCAGGTGGAAGTGATGCGACACGCACACAATTGAGCGTTTGGCAGTGAAGTTGGGCGGCGGTTTTGATGGGTGTCCCGCATTGATCGCGGAGCCTTATGGAGACACCGAGCCGTCGATTTGCGCGTCGCTGTTGAGCGTCCGATAAGAATGCACCCACTTTGATTGAAAACACTTGGTTGACACGGAAGTAACACAACGATATTGTTGTGTGCATGATGCCTCGGACGGATCCAAAGACAGGCTATTTGCCACCCGGAGTTCACGATGCCGCGTGGGAGGAGGTCGAAAGACGCTTCGGCGGCAACGCTCACCGCGTCCGGCTGATGGCAGGCCTGTTGGCGGCATGTCGGAACTTGGCCGGGGCTGGCTGCGGAGGGCTTCTGCTGGATGGGAGTTCCGTCACTACGAAAATCATGCCGGGAGACTATGACGGTGCATGGGAAACCGCTGGGGTGGATTTCCGGAAACTGGATCCGGTGTTCCTGACCTCATACGCCGCTGTAAAGGAAAAGTATTTGGGAGACCCGTTCCCGGCCTCGGGATTGGCGGAGCCGGGAACGCTCTTCCGCGATTTCTTTCAGACGGGTCCGGATGGCATCGAAAAGGGTATGGTGCTGATCGGTCTCGGGAGCTTGCCATGATAACCAACGAGAGGCAGTACAAAATCACACGAAAAAAAAAGGAGCGTTTCGTCCGCGCCCTGCGGGAGTTCGATGACGAAGCGGACAAGCGCAAGGACCTGCACCCCCGGCTGGTCCGGGCGGAGCGCGAAGCCATTGAAGCGCAATTGGCAATCCTGTGCGCGGAACTTGATGAATACCAGCAAGTGAAGTCCGCCGGTTTGTCGGGGGTCAAGGCGGAGTCCATGGACCAACTGCCGGAATTTCTGATCAAGGCCAGAATCGCCAGCGGACTGACGCAGCGTGAATTGGGGGAAAGGATCAAGCTGAAAGCGCAGCAGATTCAGCGTTACGAGGCGGAACGCTACGCTTCGGCGAACTTTCAGCGCTTGTGCGAAGTGGCCCGCGCGCTCGGCGTGGACTCGAAAATGAAATTCTCCGCCTGATGTCGCCGAGGCGTTGCGGGTGCGCGACCGCAGCATGGGACACCCAGCTGACTCGAAACCTGCTTTTTAGCCTGGGCAGTGCGAAGCGCAAGCAATTGAGACTTGGGATTGAAGGTGGGCGGCGGGTTGAGCCTAAAGTGAATGGAAAACAATCAGTCTTGTTCGCGCAGCAGATCCCATAGTCCTCGTGGCGTGACGACCCGAAGATTCGTTCCGTGGCTTGCGTCGAGCAGGTCTTTATCGCCGGTAACCAGGATATCCGCCGTACCTTCCAGGGCGGCGGCCGCCACCCATTGATCGTCAGGGTCCCGCTCGGGCCACATGGCCGGGGCGATGGGCGCAACCACTTCCGCGTACTCACTAGCGAACGCAACAATCTCCGCAACCTGGCGCTTTGGCGTTCGAAGTTTTTCCTCAAGCACTCGTTCGAGTTCCGCGAGAACCGTCTTGCCGACAAGAAGCCGGTGTTCAGCGAGCACGATTTGAAGTACGTCCTGGCATAGGCCGCGGGTGGTGAAGGCGGCTACCAGAACATTGGTGTCGAGCAGTATCCTCATGGATAACGGCGGCGGAGATGCCGTCGATTCCGGGTCTCATGTTTCTCGGGAGAAATCGCCACCGGGTTTTCAGGAGACCTCCGCAAAGACATCTTCATCGGTCAGCCAGCCACGGGCTTCGGCATACGGCGCCAAGCGTCGTCTGAGGTCATTGAAACGCTCAAGCGCGAGTTGCCGTCTCAGCGCTTCGCGCGCGAACTCGCTCTTGCGTTTGCCAGTGCGCGCCGCGAGTTCGCGTAACTCCGCGTCAAGTTTCTTGTCGATTCGGATAGTCAAAGTCGTCATGTAAGACAACGTATCACACGGCGCTATGCCGGTCAAAGTGTAAATTGGTCACAGCCGCGTACCGGGGTTATCATCGGGCCAACTCCGGCGAAGGCTCCGCTCATGTTCGAAAAGTACGCGATGATCAGCTTGTATTTCGGTGTGCTGGTCACGCTTGGCTGGCTCGCGGCGCGGCGCATCCGCAACATGAGCGACTTCGTCGTCGGCGGCAAGCGCCTCGGTTACTGGGTGGCGGCGTTCTCGGCACAGGCCACCGGCGAGTCGGCCTGGCTGCTGCTCGGCGTTACCGGCATGGGCGCCATGGTGGGCTTTTCGGCGTACTGGATCGTCGTCGGCGAAGTTGTCGGCGTGGCCGTGGCGTGGTTCGTCATGGCGCCGCGCTTCAAGCGGCTCACGGACAAGTACGAATCGCTGACCGTCATCGACTATCTCGCCAGCCGCTTCAAATCTTCCACATTCACCTTGCGCGTGGTCTCGGCGATTTCCCTGTGCTTCTTCGTGCTCATCTATATTTCGGCGCAGATCGACGCCACCGGTTCGGCGTTCGCCTCCTTCCTCGACTGGGACTATCTGACCGGCGCCATCGTCGGCTTCGTGTTCGTGGCGGCGTATTGCATCGCCGGCGGCTTTCTCGCCGCCGCTTGGACCGACATGTTCCAGGGTTCGATCATGTTGCTTTGCCTGGTGATGCTGCCGGTGGTGGCGTACCTGTCGCTGAGCAATTCGGACGCGATCTACGCCGGCCTGCAAGCGATCGACCCCGGATTGGTCAACATCTGGGGCGCGGGCGGATTCACCTTGATGAACCTCTTCCTGGTCATCGGCATGGGGTTGATCGGCCTCGGCTTTCTCGGTTCGCCCCAGGTTTTCGCGCGGCTGATCGCGATCCGCAGCGACGAACAGATCGACCGCGGCAAATGGGTCGCGCTGCTGTTCACCTTTCTGGGGGGATTCAGCGCCGTCAGCATCGGCGTGCTGGGCCGCTACCTGTTCACCGAAGCGGGGATGCAGCCGGACGCGGTGCTCGGCAACGGCGCCCAGGACGTATTGCCCGAATTGGTCGAGTACACCTTCCCGCCGTGGCTCGTCGGCCTTTATGTCGCCGCCGTGCTCGCGGCGATCATGTCAACGGTTTCCTCGCTGCTCGTCATGGCGGCGGGCTCGCTGACCCATGATCTGTACGAGCGCGTGATCAATCCGGCGCTCGGCGACGCCGACGCCGCCAGGCTGTGCCGGATCGTTACCCTGGTGATGGCGGTGCTGGCGCTGGGGCTCGCCGTCACGGTTTCGGTGCTTTCGCCCGAGCGGACGATTTTCTGGTTCGTGATCTTCGGCTGGTCGGGGATCGCGGCGACATTCTGTCCGATGATCCTCCTCTCGCTGTTCTGGCCGAAATTCACCGAGCGCGCGGCGATCGCATCGATGCTGGCGGGATTCTCCATGACCATCGTCAGCAAGTTCGTGTTGCAGGAACTCGATGGCTCGGGCGAATATTTCATTGCGCTGGAAACGATGCCGCCTTCCTTCCTGTTCGCCTTGCTGGTGGGCTGGGCGGTGACGGTGATCTGGCCTTCCGAATCGCTGGAGCGGGGATACCGTGTCGAACTGGATTCGCTCTCGCCGGCGCCGGCGGATGCAAGCGCAAGCCGGCCCGCGACCGTGAAATGAGGCGGAAAAAATGAAACTGAACCGGGCGGAACTCGAAGCGCATTGGATGCCCTTCACCGGCAACCGGCAATTCAAGGACAATCCGCGGTTGCTGCAATCGGCTCAGGGCGTCTATTACTTCGACGTGGACGGACGCCGCATCTTCGACGGGCTTTCGGGCCTGTGGACCTGCGGCGCCGGCCATGCCCGGCGCGAGATCACCGACGCCGTCAGCCGCCAACTCGCCGAACTCGATTATTCCCCGGGCTTCCAGTACGGCCACCCGCTTTCGTTTCAGTTCGCCAACAGGCTGGTGCAGCTCATGCCCGACGGGCTCGACCACGTGTTCTTCACCGATTCCGGTTCGGAAACCGTCGATACGGCCCTGAAGATCGCCCGCGCCTGGTGGGCGCTCAAGGGCCATTCCGGCAAGACCCGCTTCATCGGCCGCCACAAGGGCTACCATGGCGTCAACTTCGGCGGCGTCGCCGTGGGCGGCATCGGCTTCAACCGCAAGCTGTTCGGGCCGGCCGTGGACGCCGACCATATCTCCCATACCATGACCGAAGAAAACCGCTTCAGCCGGGGCATGCCCGAATCGGGCGCGCATCTCGCCGAAGAGGTGCTCGACCTGATCGTATTGCACGACGCGAGCAATATCGCGGCGGTAATCGTCGAACCCATGTCCGGCACGGCGGGGGTGATTCCTCCGCCCAAGGGATATCTGAACCGGCTGCGGGAAATCTGCGACGAGCACGATATCCTGTTGATCTTCGATGAGGTCATCACCGGGCTCGGGCGCATGGGCGCCAATACCGGCGCGGAGGAGTTCGGCGTTACGCCCGACATCATGGTGCTGGCCAAGCAGATCACCAATGGCTGCATTCCCATGGGCGCGGCGGTGCTGGGCAGCGAGATTTACGAAACCTTCATGGAACACGGCGGCCCGGATTACATGGTCGAGTTTCCCCACGGCTATACCTATTCGGCCCACCCGGTAGCCTGCGCTGCCGGCCTTGCCGCGCTCGACCTGCTCGTCGACGACGATCTCGTGGCCAATGTGCGGAAACTGGCGCCCGTGCTCGAAGAAGAGGTCCATGACCTGCGCGGCCATCCGCTGGTTGCCGACATCCGCAACTACGGCCTGGCGGCGGGAGTGAGCATCGCCCACCATCCCGGCGAGCCCATGCGGCGGCCTTTCGAGATCGGCCTGAAATGCCTGGAGAAAGGTTTCTACGTTCGCTGGGGCGGCGATACGATCCAGTTGGCGCCGCCTTTCGTTTCGACGCCGGAACAGATCACCGCGCTGGTAAACGCGGTGGGGGAAAGCCTCGATGAAATCGGCTGAGCGGGTGGGGCATTTTGAGCCGTAGGGGCGGGGCATGCATCGCCCGAAAAGTCTCGATACATCCGGTTGCGTGGGGAATTCAAAATGGTTGAAACAACGGCGTCCGCGTCCGCGCATTTGCCCGCAATCGGACACTTCATCGCGGGAAAGGAAGTGGCCGGATCGGGCGGCATGCGGGATGTGTTCGATCCCGCGGCCGGAGTCGCCGCCGGCCGGGTGCGCATGGCCGACCGCGCCACGGTGGAGCGGGCCATCGCCGCGGCAGGCGCGGCCGCGCCGGAATGGGCCGCGACGCCGCCTCACAGGCGCGCCCGCATCATGTTCCGCTTCCGGGAATTGCTCGAACAACACGCCGATGAAATCTGCCGGGTAATCACCAAAGAGCACGGCAAGGTGCTGAACGACGCCCGCGGCGAATTGCAGCGCGGCATCGAAGTGGTGGAATACGCCTGCGGCATTGCCGAATTGCTCAAGGGCGAACATTCGCGGGAAGCGGGGCCGGGCATCGACAGTTGGTCGGAATTGCAGCCGCTCGGCGTGGTCGCCGGCATCACGCCGTTCAATTTTCCCGTCATGGTGCCCATGTGGATGTATCCGCTGGCGATCTGCTGCGGCAACAGCTTCGTCCTGAAACCTTCCGAGCGCGACCCCGGCGCCTCCCTGCTCGTCGCCCGTCTGTTGCGGGAAGCCGGACTGCCCGACGGTGTATTCAACGTCGTCAACGGTGGCCGCGAGGCTGTGGAAACCCTGCTCGACGACGAACGCGTGCAGGCCGTCAGTTTCGTCGGCTCCACTCCGGTCGCCGAATCGATCTATCGCCGGGCCACCGCCGCCGGCAAGCGCGTCCAGGCGCTGGGCGGCGCCAAGAATCATGCCGTTGTTCTGCCCGATGCGGATCTCGAAGCCGCCGCGGACGCGCTCATGGGGGCCGCCTACGGTTCCTGCGGGCAGCGCTGCATGGCGATTTCCGTCGCGGTGACCGTGGGCGAGGAAACGGGAAACGAGCTGGTCGACTTGTTGCGGTCGCGGATTGCCGACTTGAAAGTCGGGCCCGGCAACGACAACAGCAACGACATGGGCCCGCTGGTGTCGAAGGAAAGTCTCGAACGCATCCGCGGCTACATCGACCAGGGCCTTGCGCAAGGCGCGGAACTCGCCGTCGACGGACGCGATCTGACCGTGTCCGGCAATGAAGACGGGTTCTTCATCGGCGCCTGCCTGTTCGACCGGGTGCGGCCGCAAATGACGATCTATCGGGACGAGATTTTCGGTCCGGTGTTATGCGTGGTGCGGGCGGAGAATCTCGATCAGGCCGTGGCGCTCGTCAATGGGCACGAATACGGCAACGGCGCCGCGCTGTTCACCCGCGACGGCGAAGCGGCCCGGCATTTCTCGAACCAGGTCAAGATCGGCATGGTCGGCATCAACGTGGCCTTGCCCGTCCCGGTCGCCAGCCAGAGTTTCGGCGGCTGGAAACGCTCGCTGTTCGGCGACCATTACGCTTACGGCCCGGACGCCATCCGTTTCTACACCCGCCGCAAGACCATGACCCAGCGCTGGCTGCCCCGCAGGGACGACGACGCTCCCGCAAATCCGCAATTCTCCTTTCCGTCAAGTCAATAGATTGTCTGTGACATGTCATCCTGCGCAAAGTCGCAGGATCTCTTGTTTGATCCCGACGAGATTCTGCGACTACGCTTCGCTCCGCGCAGAATGACGAAGTGGGGGCGCTTTGCTCCGCGCAGAATGACGGTGAGCGGCTTACTTGGGGTAGAATCCGCTGGCGAATTTTTGGGCGACAGGAATTGAGCGAGAGGTAAATGCGGGAAGAACAACCGGAAAATCCATCAGGGTCGCCCGGCGCCAATGTGACCTGGCAAAGAACCCGGGTCGGCAAGGCGGAACGGGCTCGCGGTATGGCGCAATGGCCGATGGTCATCTGGCTTACCGGACTGTCCGGCGCCGGCAAATCCACCATCGCCAGCCGGCTGGAACAGGAAATCCAGGCCGCGGGCAAGCACACTTATCTGCTGGACGGCGACAACCTGCGCCACGGCCTCAATCGCGACCTCGGCTTTTCCCTCGAAGACCGGGTGGAGAACGTGCGCCGGGTGGCGGCGGTCGCCCAGGTCATGGTCGATGCCGGACTGATCGTCATCGCCGCCCTGATTTCGCCGCTGCGCTCGCAAAGGGAAATGGCTCGCTCGCTCGTTCCGGAAGGCGAGTTCTTCGAGGTTTTCATCGATGCGCCGCTCGATGTCTGCGAGGCGCGTGATCCCAAGGGATTATATGCCCGGGCGCGGAAGGGCGAACTGCGGGATTTCACGGGCATCGACTCTCCTTACGAAGAGCCGCCCAATCCCGAGTTGCGGATCGATACGGCAAAGCTCAGCGTCGATGAGGCGGTTGCCGAAATACTGGCCTATCTGGGCAAGAACGCGCCACGGCAGGATCGTCCCGCCGCGCAGCCGCCTTCCGGTGGAACCGGACACAAGCGCACCGACAAGTTCATGATCAGTTGCACCGCGCGCAGCGGCAGTTCCATGTTGAGCACCTTGCTGAATTCGCATCCGCGCGTGCTATGCCATGGCGAAATCCTGGCCGCGCCCCATGAATCGGCGGGCCCGTATCACGAACTGCGCCAGCAGGGGACCGATGTCGACGACTGGCTGCGCGAATACCGGCAAGAGCGCCCCGAGGCGTTTCTTTACGACGTTTGTTTCAATCCCGCGGGTCACCAGAGCATCGGCTTCAAATTCAAACTGGAAGAATCGCTGGCAAAGTCCTATCAATCGTTTCGGGAATTGCTCGCGGCCGACAAGGACATCAAGATCATTCACCTGCAACGAACGAACATCCTGGACAAGTACATATCCTTGCAGATGACGAAACAAACCGGCGTTTTCTCGATCCGCTCGAGCAGTCAACGACCCGATTTGCGCCCGTTCACGATCAATATCCCCGATTTCATCGCCTACGTCCGCAAGGACCGGGAAAGGTACGCAACCGCCTTCGAAATGTTCAGGGACCACCCATGCCTGCATCTGACCTACGAGGAATTGTGCGAATCGCGTCCCGCCGCGCTGGCGAAGGTGCAGGACTTCCTCGAATTGCCCCAGGCCCAACTCGCCACCATGATGGTCAAGGTCATCAAGAAGAATACCGATCTCGTCCTGAATCTCGATGAAGTACGCGAGGCCCTGGCCGCCGAACATGCCGGAGCTGCGGCGGAATCGGCTTGAAAACGGCCCGACCGCGTTTTCCGGCGTTCCGGTCGATGCGTTCGGGAGAGTCTGGTGGCTATGGCTGGATTTGAACCAGCGACCCCAGCATTATGAGTGCTGTGCTCTAACCAACTGAGCTACATAGCCAGAACGTCGTGCGGGATGCCGGGAAGGCGGCGAATTCTGTCCATTCGGCTTGCCGATGTCAAGCGGACGAAGCGACCATGTGGATAATACATAAAGGTCCGGTAGTTTAGTGGTCGTATTTTCGGCAATCCAGAGATTGCGCGGGCTTTATGCCGACAAGGACATTCTCATTCCGGAATCTTCAATAACTTTGCGGAAGGTCAGTGAGATTCTGCGATTGCGCAGGATGCGCCGGGATTTTCCGTTATTCGACTCGCTCCCGGGTTCTGACTTTCGTTTCGGAATTCCATGTTTCCACTGGTATCGCGCCTCGCCGGTGAGAATAGCTGCACTGCGTTGATCGAGTCTCCGGGTGACCTTCGTCTTGCCGCCTTGCTTTCGGAACTCCATTTCCCAAGTCTCCAGAAGGCTGATCATCGCGACACCATCGGCGAAACTGGAAGGGCTATCAATGTGGGGGGCAATCCCTTGATCCCGAACGTACTCGTTGACAATAACCTGGTCCGGCATTTCCGGGACATGACCCGACTCGAACAATCGTTTAGCGATTGATTCAGCCCACTTCGGCAACCGACCAATTCGCATGGAAGAATCGACTTGTTTGGATTTATAGTCGTATCGCCAACCGTAATGCTGAACACGGCGCCGAAGGTCCGAATTCCACGGGCTTCGGTCGATTTCGGCGACAATCGCCCCTTCTTCGTCTTCGCTGAGAAATTCGGGGATCAACTTAAAACCGGGAATATCATCGGCAGGGCGTATGTCAATCATCGAAGCGGGAGGTCCCGGCAAGCGTCCCGGCTCAATAGACATCAATCGTAGAAAAGACTGCCGATCAACCTCTTCGTCAACCGAATCGTTCGGCGACAATCGCAGTTGAATGGAGCCTTGGATTCGAAGTTTCTTATCCGTGCTTTCCAGTGCGCCGGAGCCGTTCCAGCTGCGCGTTCCCGCGCTCAGGCTCACCACTCGTGATACACATGGCCAATCGAAACGCTTGGCAATCTCCAAAGCATCTCGCCGCACTGCCGGGTCATCGAAGTTGGAGGAATACCATTGCCCGCGTTGCTTTATGTTCTTGTCGGCGAAGTCTCTCCCGGCCCACGTCAAGACAAATTTCCCGGAATCCTTGCGCCAAGTGGCGCCATCTTTCGTAACGCCGGGCCATTGGATCACGGAATCTTTGGAGCACGCCCGCTTGACCTGTATTGCAATCATCTCTTGTTGCCGGAGTGGGCCTCGAAAGCGGGTGTCCAACTTGCGGAAGCCATGCCACAAACCACACAGTGTGGCGGCTGTCCACGCCACGGAAGGTGGTTTGGGAGCCTCATCTTCGCACAACCATGTTTTAAATCTAACCGGGTCGGGACGGGCCAGCACCAATTGAATTGCGAGACCGACTGGAGCCGATTCCCAATTGTCGTGGTGAATCAACCTGTCTGCGGCAAGTACTTCTCGCGTTTCTCGATGCCATTCTTCAATAACGCCTCTGTCTACCCGGCTTTCGATTCCGAGCAGCGCGAATTCGGCAATTCGATCTGCAGCGTTGCTTGGTCGAAGGTTTGCGTGAGACTTGAACACATCCGAGGCTGCGAGCCACAGGCGCCCTTGTGCGCCGTCCATGATCGACTTATGAGAGCAACTTGACATTATCCACGGCGACCAAGGAGGAAACCGCCACCAATCGGCACTCACCGCCGTTGCCGCGCGTGCCAGTCGTTTCTCGTTGGAGGAAAGGCTGGCGACAAGCAGGTCCATCCAAGGGTCGGTCCTGGGAACCGCCCACAGAGCCATCGTCATGGCGCCGCGTATAGAATCTTCCGAGGTGGAATCGGGAATTTGGGACGGTGACTTGGGAAGTGATTCCGACGGCAGTGTAACTTCCTTCTTCGGATAGATTGCGGGGTTTGCAACGACAATATCCGGAATGGCGATATTCGACGCAAGACGGGCCATGCTCACAAGTCGCGCGCGATGTTCCTCGGACGTAACGCTCAACTCGCGAATCGCAAAGTTTGGCAGTACACCAGGCCAAAACACGCATGATTCCGATGAGCTGACTTGAGATTGGGGAACGGAATGCCAATTGTTGTCGTCAAGTACGCCGACTTCGATATCCGGCAATTTGGCCTTGTCCATGCGAATCCAAACCGGAATCCGATTCCCGTTCTCAGGGGGCGGTTCCTGGACGAATGAATCCACGCCGATGAGCAGACCGGTCTCGGGTGCCGCTGGTCGGAGCCAGCCGTCTTGCAAGGCGTCGAATAGTCGACGATTATCGACGACCAGTCCATACCAATCGGCTCCGGGGAATAATCCTTTGGTTTCGGAATTCATGGTCGTCTCAGAATGTTCGCGCTCGGAAGTGCCGCGTTGGCATCCGGAGGAAGGGGGCCGGGGCCATGAACGAGAAACAACCTGTCGCGTGCGCGGGTACACATCATATACATCGCTCGATATTCGGCGTCACTTGAACAAGGAATGAATCGTTCGAGTTCCAACAGAAAGACTGCATCGAACTCTTGTCCCTTTACGGACCTCTTATTTAGTATGGTTACGCCGGACTTCCGGACATCAATCGTTTCCTCGTTTTTTAAGTCGCTGGAATAGAGATCAATTCGAGTGTCGCTCGGCAATTCATTGCGCAGCAAGTTGCATACCTCTTCCCCTGTTGCCTTCCGATCAACGATTACTCCGATGCTGGACGCTCGATTTCGAAGGTCAGTGGCAATTCGATTGGCTGTTACGTTCATGCTCGGAGAGCAAATAAGCTGGGGCAGATCGCCGGAGCCCGACCTGACGACAATGGCCGCTGGTAAATTACCTCCATGGAAATGCTCTGCGAGCAGTGCGATTTCCGGCGTATTGCGGTGGTTTTCGGTGAGGATGATGGGGTCGGGAAGTCTTGCGGCAGCCTTGATTTGCTCCAGCGTCGAACGGTTCTGGCCTATGGCTTGTTCCTCGTCAGCAAATACGGAAAGTGTCTTAGCGACGTATCGTGACGCATAGGCGAAAAAGTGTTTGTCGAGATCTTGCCCTTCGTCCACAACGACTGCCTCGCGGTCCGGCTTCCCCCCTTCCATACGCTCGGTCATCTCTCTCCAACGGAAGTCGTACTCGTTCGCGGCGGTGGTGGGAGGATTTTCATTCGTGTTCTTCCGGTAGTGGTTCCAGATAAAGCTGTGCATTGTCGAGGAGGCGCCCTCGATGTTGTGTTCCCTTGCTGCTAGCCGCAATGAACGTCGAAGCATGCGGTTGAAGGTGATCACCGGAACCTCGCCGTAGAGTCTGGACAATGTGTCAGCGCGCCAGATGGCAAGGGAAGTCTTCCCGGAACCCGGAGGCCCGGCGACAAAGAGGGATTTGTGCAGAGGCGCTTCCAGCACGTCGAGTTGCTCCTCGTCGCTTCTGAGTTCATCCCAAGTTGGCAGGCGCATTGTCAATCGCCCCCCAATCGGAGTATGCGTTGCGAATTTCGATGGAACAAGGCGTATCGGAGCTCATAATC
The DNA here is from genome assembly GCA_963664805.2 of Pseudomonadales bacterium. Taxonomy (GTDB): domain Bacteria; phylum Pseudomonadota; class Gammaproteobacteria; order Pseudomonadales; family Pseudohongiellaceae; genus UBA9145. The sequence goes on from OY761612.1 coordinate 3,625,214, forward strand.
TTTTTGTACAGTCCGTATCCCCCCGATTTCATCCGTATGCAGCCGAAAGCCGATATTCAGGAGTGCATCACGGAATGTTGGGAAATTGCGATTGGGATCTTCCTTGACGGAGTTCGTATAGATCACTGTCGCCTCGCCCCGACTGAGTCTGGCCAGAAGGCCGTGAAGCTCACCTATCAGTTTCTTGACTTCCAGAGATTGGCTTGCCAAAAGGAAAGACACGATGATGACCACCGGGCGCCAGCTTGGAGCTTCCTGCCAATCAATATCCGAAATTGAAATGACCCAGCGGTGAGCGATCAACGGGAGTTCGTCGTTATCATGCGCCTCCGCCGCTAGCTGCTTCCCGAATTCGAGCATGGTCTTCGAGCGGTCTACGCCAATGTATTCAAACTCTTCTTCAGGGCCGAGTTGTCCGGCCAGTGCCAATCCGCCAGTAAACGGGCCGCAGCCCAGATCGACTATGATCATTGACTGATTGGGACGGCCATGGCTGAACAATTGACGGAACGCCTCGGAAAGTTCTTCAAGGTGCCGCTTCTGATTCCAGTAAGCGTAAAGCAATACCCGGTCTCGCGGTGACAAGTTTCCGAAAGGTTCGTCGAAATTGGCCTGCCCCCAACTTATGGCTGCTCTAGCCTCGGCGGGACCCAAACCGAGCGGTTGATTTGGAGTGCTCCTTGTATCGAAGCGCAAGGGTTCGACTACCATGCGCTTGCGAAGGTATTCGATGGCAGGTGGAAGAGTGGTTGGCATCGAATTCTGCGACTGAAAAATCTGCCAAATACTGTATATGAATACAGTATTTTTTGCAACGGCTACTGTCACCACTCGTGTTTTCAGACATTGAAGCGGAAATAGATGACATCGCCGTCCCTGACCGGGTAATCCCTGCCTTCCAGCCGCCATTTGCCGGCCTCCCTCGCGCCGGCTTCGCCATTGTGCATCACGAAATCATCGAAGGAAACGACTTCGGCGCGAATGAAGCCGCGCTCGAAATCGGTATGGATCACGCCCGCCGCGCTTGAGGCTGTCGCGTCCCGGCGCACGGTCCAGGCGCGCGCTTCCTTCGGTCCGGCGGTGAAAAAGGTCTGCAATCCGAGCAGGCGGTAGGCGGCGCGTATCACGCGGTCGAGGCCGGGCTCCGCCATGCCGAGATCTTCGAGGAATTCGTGTTTTTCCGCCTCGGCGAGTTCGGCGATCTCGGCCTCCAACTTGTTGCAGATCACAACCAGTTCGGCCCCCTCGGATTCGGCGATGTCGCGCACCGTGGCAACGCGGGGATTGCCGTCGATCCCGTCTTCGTCGACATTGGCGATATACAAGACCGGCTTGGCCGTCAGCAGATGCAGTTCGCGCAGGTTCCCGCGCTCCTCGCGATACAGATCGAGCGCACGGACCGGCCGCATCGCGTCGAGTCCGGCCTGCACTTTTTCCAGCAACGCTGCCTGCCGCTGGGCGTCCTTGTCGCCGCTTTTGGCGACGCGGATGACCTTGTCGAGATTGCGGTTTACCGTTTCAAGATCGGCCAGGGCGAGTTCGGTGTTGATGATCTCGATATCCTCGGTCGGGCGAATCTGCTGCGAAACGTGCGTGACATTGCTGTCTTCGAAACAGCGCACAACATGGGCGATGGCGTCGGTCTCGCGGATATTGGCCAAGAACTGGTTGCCCAGACCTTCGCCTTTCGAGGCGCCGGCGACGAGGCCGGCGATGTCTGTGAACTCAACCGTAGTTGGAATCACCTTTGCCGGCTGCGCGATTTCGGCGATCCGGTCGAGTCTGGCGTCGGGCACGGGCACCACGCCGGAGTTGGGCTCGATGGTGCAGAACGGATAGTTCTCGGCCGCGATGCCGGCATTGGTCAAGGCGTTGAACAAGGTGGACTTGCCGACGTTGGGCAGACCGACGATGCCGCAGGTTACCGCCATGGCGCTTCAGTCCCTCGTGTGCAGGATGCGAGTGGCTTTCTCCCAGTCGCCATCCGTGGCGCTTGGAATCAAGACGATCGCGTCGTCAATCCCGCTTTCGATGATTTCGGCTTCCGGCGCGGGCGGGTTGCCGAGTACGTAGTCCATCACCAGCGACTTGTGTCCCGGATGCCCGACGCCGATCCGCAGCCGCCTGAAATCCCTGTTTCCGCCGAGAGATTCGATGATGCCGCGCAGGCCGTTGTGGCCACCATGGCCGCCGCCGTTCTTGAAACGGATGTCGCCCACTTCAAGATCGATCTCGTCATATGCCACCAGCATGCTTTCCGGCGCGATGCGATAAAAACTGCACATGGCCGCAACCGAGCGGCCGCTCAGATTCATGAATGTGGTCGGCCAAAGCAGGCGGATTTCCGCATCGGCGATCCTGATCGCGCCGGTTTCGCCGAAAAATTTGTCCCGCGCGCGCAATTCGCCGCCATGGCGGGCGCAAAGCCGGCGCAGAAACCACAGCCCGGCGTTGTGGCGGTTGCCGGCATAGGCGGGCCCCGGGTTGCCGAGGCCCACGATCAATCGCAGGGGCGCTTGCGCGGTCAGGAGGATTCTTCCGCTTCGCCTTCGTCGGCAGCTTCCAATCCGGCTTCGTCCGCGGCTTCGACGCCGACTTCGTCGTCGGCTTCAGCGCCTCCGCGCGGCTGCTGCACCGTTGCGACGGAGTGGTCGCTTTCCTTGCCGTGAGACAGGGCGACGCTGGTTACGCCTTCGGGCAGGTCGATGTCCGAGAGATGCACCGTCTGGCCGAGTTCCACCTCGAGCATGTCGACTTCGATGTACTCGGGCAAATCCTTCGGCAGGCAGGTCACGTCGATTTCGGTCATCGACTTGAGAATGCGGCCGCCGCCGGTTTTCACGCCAAGGCACTTTTCCTCGTTGATGAAATGCAGCGGTACGCGGACCTGAATCGCGTGGCCTTCGCTGACACGCAGGAAATCGGCGTGCAGAATGACCGGCCTCGCCGGATGACGCTGCAAGTCCTTGATGACGGCGAGTTCCTTTTTCTTCCCCAGGTTCAAGGTGATGATGTGGGAGAAGAACGCCTCGTTTTCGGTGGCGTGCAGGATGGCGTCGTGATCGATCGCGAGCGGCACGGGCTCCTTGTCCGTGCCATACAATACGGCGGGAATGGCGTTGCGCATGCGACGCAGGCGGCGGCTCGCACCTTTCCCCGTGTCGGTTCGCACTGATACGTCGAGTTCAAATACAGGTGCTGACATTATCGTCTCCTGTCGGTTTCAGGTAATCCCGGCCCGGCTTGCGACCAGCCGGGCCGGGGCGTGTTGCCGGAATTGAACTTCCGGCGGGCCCGTTCAAGTATTGTCGAACATGGCGCTGATGGATTCTTCGTTGCTGACGCGGCGGATCGATTCGGCCAGCAGCCTGGCCATCGACAATTGCCGGATGCGCTTGCATTTCTTCGCATCTTCGCGCAGCGGTATGGTGTCGGTGACGACCAGGGCGTCGAGGCTGGAATTTTCCACATTCTCGATGGCGTTGCCCGACAGCACCGGGTGCGTGCAATAGGCCACCACGAGTTGGGCGCCGGCCTCCTTCAAGGCGTCCGCGGCCTTGCAGATCGTGCCCGCGGTGTCGACGAGGTCGTCGACGATCAGGCAACTGCGGCCTTCCACGTCGCCGATGATGTGCATGACCTGGGCTTCGTTCATCGAAGGCCGCCGCTTGTCGATGATGGCGAGATCCACGTCGAGTTGTTTCGCCACCGCCCTGGCCCGCACCACGCCGCCGATGTCCGGCGACACAACCATCAGGTTGTCGTAGTCTTGGCGTTCTATTTCATCGGTGAGCACTGGTGAGCCGTAAACGTTGTCCACGGGGATGCTGAAAAAGCCCTGGATTTGTTCGGCGTGGAGATCCACCGTGAGCACCCGGTTCACCCCTACGGCGCCGATCATGTCGGCGATCACCTTGGCGCTGATGGCGACCCGCGCCGAACGCACCCGGCGGTCCTGGCGGGCGTAGCCGAAATAGGGAATCACCGCGGTGATGCGGTTGGCCGAGGCGCGATGCAGGGCGTCGGCGATCAGCAGCAGTTCCACGATGTGGTCATTGGTAGGCGAGCAGGTGGGCTGAATGATGAAAACGTCCTTGCCGCGAACGTTCTCGTTCAGTTCCACCGAGATTTCGCCGTCGCTGAACTTGTCAATACTGGCATTGCCCAGGGGCACGCCTATGTAACGGGCAATGCGATCCGACAATTGCGGATTGGCATTGCCGCTGAACACCATGAGATTTGTGGCCACGATTGCTGATTCGCTTCCAGGTGGGCTTGGATCGCTTCAATGTTTGGCTGCGCTTCCGGCGACTTTCCAAGCTGCGCTTGAAAAGTCGCCTATCGCGAGCCATTTTTCGCGCGCGGCGCGAAAAATGGCTGGGGTGGCTGGATTCGAACCAACGAATGCAAGGATCAAAACCTTGTGCCTTACCACTTGGCGACACCCCAACATGCGAATTTTACCAGTTTCCGCGGCGAAACATGCCTGCCGCGGCTAATTCTCGCGGACATGCCGCATGCGCTCGATGCCTTTCGCGGCGAATCCGTTCCAGCCGGCGGGCAGGTCGGCCAGGATTTTCTTGCCGGCGGCTTCGTCCGCCAGCGGGATAAACACGCTGGCGCCCGTGCCGGACATACGCGCCTCGCCGAATTGGCCGAGCCAGGTCAAGGCCTCGTCAACCGTCGGATACAGCCGGCGCGTGACCGGTTCGCAATCGTTGCGGCATCGTCCCGCGAGAAAGTCGGCAATTCTGATCTTTGCCGAGTTTCGTGTCAAATTTTCGTCATTGAAAACTGCCGCCGTCGACACTTGGCAGGGCGGAGTCACGACCAGATACCATTGCTCGGGCAAGGCTACCGGTGCGAGCTTTTCGCCGATGCCTTCACCCCAGGCGCTGCGGCCGCGAACGAAAACGGGCACGTCGGCGCCGAGTCCGACGCCGATTCGGCAAAGTTCGTCCACGGACAGCCCGAGCCCCCAGAGTTCGTTCAAGGCCAGTAAGCCGGTCGCGGCGTTGCTGCTGCCGCCGCCGAGGCCGCCTCCGACCGGCAGGCGCTTGTCGAGCGTGATCGTCGCGCCAGCCTTGCAGCCGCTGACCCGGGCGAGTTCGGAAGCGGCGCGCAGGATCAGATTGTTCTCGAGCGGCAGCATGCGGCTGCGATGGGTGTCTGTGACATGCAAGGAAATGACGCCGTCGTCCTGGCATTCGAAACGCATTTGGTCCCCGTAGTCGAGCAACTGGAACAGCGTCTGCAATTCGTGATAGCCGTCGGCGCGGCGTCCGTTAACGTGCAGGAACAGGTTGAGCTTCGCGGGCGCGAGCAGGCTGAGCGAGTCCATGCTTATCCGCCCCTATTCACCGAGGCTCCAGCGCATTCCCACGAATCGCAGCCTGACGTCATCGGCGCTGCGGAGTACTTCGATCTCGCCGGGCAGATTGAGTTCGCCGTATTGCCGCGGGTCGGGATAACTGATCGACCAGCCTTGCTGCCAAATCCCGGCCAACTGATCGCGTTCGTTGAACAGCAGTTCCGCTTCGCCGCCCGGCGCCGGCAAGCCCTTGATCCAGTATTCGAGTTGCGAAACCGGCAATTCATAGCCGAGTTGTTCGTGAATCAGGTCTTCCGGTGTTGCGGCGCTTAGCACTTCGCCGTCCGATTCCAGGGTGACACCTTCGGGGTCGCCGATGATGCGGGTGTTGCCGGCGTTGAACGAACCCCACAGGCGGATGTCGTATGTGCGTTGCCGCTGTCGCCACAATATGCGCGGCGTGTGGGACTCGTTTTGATAACGCACGTTGACGCGCCCGCGAAATTGCCACGCGTCCAGCGCTTCGAGACTTTCGCGCTGGCGCGGCCAGTCGCCGGACTCCGCGGCCGGGGGGGCGCTCGCGCAGGAGGCGAACAGCAAGGGTATGGCCGCCAACGCGAACTTCCCCCCTTCCGTTATTCCGCGCGAAGCGAAGCGTAGTGACTCGGGGCGTCCATGTCCCCCATCCCTGCGGGGCGGCGCTTTGCGCCGACCAAAATGGCGGTCCTGCCAATTTGCCGCAGAATCTCCCATCTACCGGCCGCCTTTGAGCCGCTCCATGGTCGGCAAGACGTATTCGCTTTCGGGATTTTCCGCCAGCGCCTCTTCCCAGATTCGCTCGGCTTCCTCGCGCCGGTCGAGCACCCAAAGCACCTCGCCGAGATGGGCGGCGACTTCGTGATCGGGGAAAGCCGCGTAGGCGCGGCGCAGGTTGTCGAGCGCTTCGTCGAGGATGCCCAACTTGTATTGGGCCCAGCCCAGACTGTCGATGATGGCCGGGTCCTCGGGTTCGAGTGCTATAGCGCGTTCAATCAGTTCGAGCGCTTCCTCGTGGCGCTCTGTTCGATCGGCGAGCATGTAGCCGAGATGGTTCAACGCCCTGGCGTTGTCCGGCTGCATACGGATGATTTGTTGCAGATCCGCTTCCGAGCCGGCCATGTCGCCGAGCGAGTCGTGGACGAAGACCCTGGCGAACAGCAAGTCGGCATGGTTCGGATAGCGGTTCAGCGAAAGGTCGAGCAAGTCTCCGGCCCTTTCGGGATAGCCTTCCTGCAGCAGAATCGCCGATTCCATGGAAATGAACTGGACTTCCAGCCTGCTGCCGCCGCGGGAGAGTTGCGCCAGCCAATCGTGCGCTTCCTCAAATTGGCCGAGTTGAATTGAGAGCCGCGTTGCCTGTTGCTGGGCCGGCAGGAAGTTTTCGACGCCCTGACGCACCTGCCGGAAGTGTTCTATGGCGGCCAAAACATCGCCGAGTTGCTGCTTGGCGTAGCCGAGATAGAAATGGCTGTCGTCCTCGTTCATTCTCGCCGCGAGGGTTTGTTCGAAGATCCCGATGGCGGATTGGTAGCTTTCAGTTTCCAGGTCGAGCAGGCCCGTTGACAGCAATATCTCCCAGTTATCCGGCGCTTGGGCGAGCATGATGCCGAATTGTTCCCGCGCCGCTTCAAGTTCCCTTTGCTGCAGCAGCAGCCGGGCGTAAGTCAGGCGCAGTTCGCGGTCTTCGGGGAACTGTTCGAGTCCCGCCCGCAAGGCTTCAAGCGCGCCGTCATTCTGTCCCGCGCTCGTATGAAGCTGGGCATGCAGGCGCACAAGATCGGGCGTCAGTTCCACACGTTCGCGCATTTGCTCGAATTCCGTCAGCGCAGCCGCGAATTCCTGGTTTTGCGCCAATAGTTGCACGAGAGCGATACGGATCGAGCGATTGTCCGGATAGCGTTCCCTGAGCGAAAGCAGGCCGGCGATCAGTTCACTGCGCCGCGCTCCTCCGACCCCGCCGGTGGCCGAGGCCAGAATACTGAATTCAAAATTGCCCCCGGCCTCAAGCACTTGCTCCATATGCGCCAGTGCCTGGCCCGGTCGGCCCGCTTCGAGCAATTGGAACGCGAGCAGCAGATGCGGCTCGGGGACATCGGGCGCGGCCTGGGCCCAGAGCAATCCAAGCTCCAGCAAGCTCCGCGCGTCGCCGACTGCCGAAGAGAATTGCACCGCGCGTTCGATGATGCCGACATCGCGGGTTTCGGTCGCCAAGTCGAAATAGATTTCGGCGGCCTGTTCGAGGTCGCCCCGTTGTGCGCTCAGTTCGCCGGAAATTGCCTGAAAAAGCTGATCTGAAGTGAAATTCCCGTATTCGACAGGCGCGGGCGGCTTGACCGGGGCTTGCGCGGCAGGCCCCGCGGCGGGCGGTTCCGCCACGCGAACCCCGGTTTCCGAGGCACAGGCCGCCAGCAGCACGATCATGCCGGCAGACAGACTGGCGCGCAGCATCGAAACTCTCATCGGAGATTCCAAGCAAAAAAAACAGTATATCAATGTCTGCAACAGGTGGCTGCTAACGGAGCCCCGATCACAGGTCGGTCGCGGGGTCCGGTTCCAGCGTGACCCCAGGCGGCGGGATGTCATTCTCGGGCGGCGTTGCCAAAACTTCCGGCGTTTCACCTCCCAATCCACCGGGTTCCGGAAAATTCATGGGAGCGGCCGCCGCGCCGATGCCGAAAAATTGCAGCGCCGTGAACAGCAATGCCGCGGCAGCCATGGTTATCCCGCAAACGTAGACAAACCCCCATGCCTGCGATTTGCCGAGTTCCGCGATACTCAACCTCAGTTCATTGAAGTTGGTGTTGATCTTGTCAAACTTCTCGTCCATCTTCCCGAGGCGTTCGTCGATTCCCCTGAAGCGCTCGTCGATTTCCCCGAAGCGTTCGTCGATTTTCCCGAAGCGCTCGTCGAGTTTGCGATCAATCTTGCGCTCGAATTTTTTGAAGTTTCGCTCAAACTCGATCTTCAGGTACTTTTTCGTCACCAGATCTTTCATGGCGTCGTTTACGACCTCGACTACAGCCTCGGCTTGCGGTTCCGGCATGCCCGATTCCTCCAGTTTCCGGCTCGCGGCCAAAGTGTCAAGCATTGCGTCCATTTTTCCCTCCCGATTCATAAGAACGGCTTATGCAAGGCGCTCCGTTTTCCGGTGCCCTTGCTCCTGAAATCGAGTCTAGTGCCGTTCCGCCGAAACACCGCATTTCCGGGAAAAATAAACTCAAACCCGAAGTTTCCCCCCAAAGATGCCCCTCCTTTTTTACTTCCTCCGAAGTGGGCGTCGTCAGCGAATAGCCCAACGCGTCCATGCGCTCCAGTCCGCCCTGCGGCGCGGCGGGACGACTCTGGTATATTTGGCCCTTCCGGATGAGGCTCGGTCGGCGAAGCGGACAAGAAGCGCAGCCTTTTGAGAGCCGAACGACTCGACAGGATGTCGAGGCTGGGGCTAATCGAAGTCGGTAAACTTGCGCCATGGACGGCTTGCACCAAACTCGGAGACTCCTCGTATCGCGATGAACCTGGCAGTCACAGGCATTAATCACAACACCGCGAACATTGCCCTGCGTGAACGGATAGCCTTTCCCCCGGCCATTGTCACCGGCGCCTTGCGGCAAGCGGTCGGGCTACCCGATGTGAACGAGGCCGTCATCGTCTCGACGTGCAACCGGACCGAGGTGTATCTCGGATTCACCGGGCCAAGGCCCGAGGCGGACCCGGAGCCGGAAGGAGCCGCCGAACGGCATCGGCTCGCGCTCGAATGGCTGGCGGGGTTCCACGGCATGGGCGTCGACGAACTGTTCTCGTGCAGTTATTGCCACGAAGGCGGCGAAGCCGTGCGGCATCTGATGCGGGTCGCCGCCGGACTCGATTCGATGGTGCTGGGCGAAACCCAGATTCTTGGACAGCTCAAATCGGCTTACGCGCTTTCCCGGAAGCTGAAGCTGGCCGGGGGAAGTCTGGCCAGGGCTTTCGAGGCGGCTTTTTCCGTCGCCAAGGAAGTGCGCACCGAAACCTTGGTCGGCGTCAGCCCGGTCTCAGTGGCCTCCGCCGCGGTAACGCTGGCGGGACGGATATTTTCCGATTTGTCGCGCTTGCGCGTGCTGTTCGTCGGCGCAGGCCGCACGATCGAACTCGCGGCGCGGCATCTCGCGGAGAAGGACGTCCGCGGCATCGTCGTCGCCAATCGCAACCTCGACAACGCGTTGCAACTCGCCGGCAAGTTTTCCGGCGAAGGCGCCTTGTTGTCCGAATTGCCCGAACTGCTGGTCAACGCCGACATCGTGATCTCGTCGACGAGCAGCCAATTGCCGCTGATCGGCAAGGGCGTGGTCGAGCGCGCGACCCGCCGGCGGAAGCACCGCCCGATGCTGCTCGTCGACCTGGCGGTTCCGCGCGACATCGAAGTGGAGGTCGGCGAGATTCCGGACGCCTACCTGTATGGCATCGACGACATCGGCAGTGTCATCGAGGACAGCGTCAGCAGCCGTCGCGAGGCCGCCGCTCAGGCGGCTGGCCTCATCGACCTGGGCATGGAAAAATTCCTCGGCGAGTTGCGTTCGCGCAATGCTGTCGCTACCCTGCGCCGCCTGCGCGGCAAGGCGGACGCGATCAGGGAGTCTGAGTTGCGGCAGGCCCGGCGCGAACTCGAAAAGGGCGGCGATGCCGCAACCGTGCTCGAATCCCTGGCCCGGGCGATCACCAACAAGCTGATGCACGCGCCCAGCGTTCGCATGAAACAGGCCAGCGCCGAAGGCAGGAACGAGCTATTGCGCGCAACGCGGGAACTGTTCGAACTCGATGAGGATGCGCCGCCGGAATGAATGCCGATCGCCATTGCGCTCGAAGCGAAGCGCCTCCCTTCGTCATTCCGCGAAGCGAAGCGGAGTCGCAGAATCTCTGGCAGTCCGCGATAGACTCTCCGACTTCGCGCAGAATGACAGATAACTGAAATTGTCGCGGAAGTGAATTCGCCGGTTGGCAAACGATGAAGGATTCCATTCGCCAAAAACTCGACGGATTGCGGGAACGCTTTGAAGAACTCGAAGGCCTGCTCAGCGATGCCGATGTCATTGCCGACCAGGCGCAATTCCGCGAATTGTCGAAGGAATACGCCGAAATCGAGGATGTGGTGCAAACTTACGGCCGCTTTCTGGCCGTGGACGGCGACTTGCGCGAGGCCGAGGAAATGCGGCGCGACGCGGACCCCGATATCCGCGCCATGGCGGAGGAGGAAATAACCGCCTCGGGCGAGGCGCGCGACCGGCTTGAACAGGATCTGCAAATCCTCTTGCTGCCGCGCGACGAAAGAGATGCCTGCAATGTCTTTCTCGAAATCCGCGCCGGCACCGGCGGCGACGAGGCCGCGCTGTTCGCCGGCGATCTGTGCCGCATGTACCAGCGTTATGCGGAATTGCGGCAATGGAGCGCGGCCGTCATCAGCGAGCGGCCGGGCGAGCATGGCGGTTACAAGGAAGTCATCCTGCGAATCGAAGGCCGCGACGTATACGAAAAGCTCAAATTCGAGTCAGGCGCGCATCGCGTGCAACGCGTTCCCGAAACCGAAGCCCAGGGGCGCATCCATACCTCGGCGTGTACTGTCGCCGTGCTGGCCGAAGCCGATGAGATCGATGACGTCGAATTGAATCGCAACGACTTGCGCATCGACACTTTCCGCGCCAGCGGCGCCGGCGGCCAGCATGTCAACAAGACCGATTCGGCGATTCGCCTCACGCATTTGCCGACTGGAATCGTGGTGGAATGCCAGGACGAACGCTCCCAGCACAAGAACAAGGCGCGGGCGATGTCCCTCTTGCGGGCCCGTCTGCTCGAGGTGGCCAGAGCGGATCGGCAACGGGAAGAGTCCGACACGCGCCGCCGGCTCGTCGGCAGCGGCGACCGCTCGGAAAAGATCCGCACCTACAATTTCCCCCAGGGCCGGGTTACCGATCATCGCATCAAGTTGACGCTGTACAATTTGCCCGAGGTCATGAACGGCCACCTGCAAACCGTCATACAGCCCTTGCTGAACGAATATCAAACCGATCTCCTCGCGGCCCTGTCCGAGACGAACGCGGGATGACCGCGCTTGTCGCATGAATTGCGTGGCGGACGCGCTGGCGCGGGCGCGGGAATTGCGCGATTTCAGCGATACCCCGCGGCTGGATGTGGAATTGCTGCTGGGACATGTGTTGCAAATCGACCGGGGCGCATTGCGCGCCCGACCGGAGCGGGAACTGGACGCGCCGCAGAAAGCCGAGTTCCGCCGCCTGCTGGAACGCCGCAAGCGCCGCGAACCCGTGGCCTATCTGCTGGGCAGCGCGGGATTCATGGATTTTGAACTGGAAGTGAGTCCCGCCGTGCTGATTCCCCGCCCCGAAACCGAACTGCTCGTGGAACTGGCAATCGAGTCTCTAACTCCCCCTCTGGGGGAGTCAGAACCGCATGGCGGTTCTGGTGGGGGAAACCCAGTTCGAATCGCCGACCTCGGCACAGGCAGCGGCGCCATCGCCATCGCCTTGGCCATCGCCTTGGCGCGCCATGACCCAGCCTGGTCGGTGCTCGGAATCGATATCAGCGAGGAGGTGCTGGCCGTTGCGCGCCGCAACGCCGCCGCGCTCGCCGGCGGCAATTTGCGTTTCCGGCGCGGTTCCTGGTGCGAAGGGCTGGCGCCCGAAAGTTTCGACCTGATCGTCGCCAACCCTCCTTATATAGCCCCCGGCGACCCCGCTTTGCATCCCGATTGCGCCTGGGAACCACCCATCGCCCTGTTCGCCGGCGCCGATGGCCTGGAGGCGATCCGGGAGATCGCTGCCCAGGCCCGGCGCTGCCTGAAACCCGGCGGTCGGCTGTTACTCGAACACGGCTTCGACCAGCGCAGCCGGGTGACCGAATTGCTCACCGCCGCCGGCTACCACGATATCGAAGTCTTCAACGACCACGCCGGCCACGATCGCCACGTCCGCGCCCGCTTCCCCGCGCACTCCGCCGCGTGTTATTCTGCAGCCGGCAGTCCGGTTTTCTGAATGGAAACGACGCTCATGCAGTTCGCGCAATGCCGGAAATGACCGACCCCCAAGGTCGCTTCCCGCCCTTCGCGCGATTGCTCGGGCTGTTCGCGTTCGCGGCAGCGGCGCCGGTCGCCGCGGCGACCGCCGACGATTCCGCCAAGACCGAACATTTCTTTCCCCTGATCGCCGACGGCGGCGGATTCCAGTCCCGCCTGTTCGTGACGAATGTTTCGGACACGCCGAACCGGTGCGCGCTCTCCCTTCATGGACCGGGCCTCGACGCCGGCGTTTTTCAACCCGATAGCGCGGTGACGACCGACGGGGCCGGCGCCGCGGTCGACCTGGCGGAAGCGGGCGCGGGCGTGTCCCTCGCCAGCGCCGGAGGGGACGCGCTGACCTTCGGCTACATGAAGCTAGACTGCGACGAACCCGCCGCCGCCCGCGTGCTGCTGAGCCTGGAAGGCGGCGGAACGCTTCTTTCCCTGGCCACGCTGGAAAGCGCGGCCCCTGGAACCTCCTTCCAGTTTCCAGCACTGTCCCCGCTCGGCCGGCTGGCTATGGTCTTTTCCAACGAGGCCGGTCTGGACGCCGCCTGCGCCGCGGAACTGGAGGACGAGGCGGGCGCGAGTCTGGGCGGCGGCAGCTTTGCCGTTGCCGCCGAATCCACCGTGCTGCAATTCCTGGACGAGCTGATTCCGCCGCCGGTCGGTTTCGATGCCGGCAAGGTCCGCGTGTCCTGCGGCCGGGACGTCGCGGCGGTGGCGCTGCCACTCGACGGCGCGGTGTTCACCGCGTTCTCCGCCACGCCGCTCGACCGGGGAGGGTCGACGGAGTCTTCGCACATCCTGCCGCTCGTGTGGGACGGCGGCGGATTCCGCTCGCGGCTGTTGCTGACCAACCTCTCGGATACCGCCAATTCCTGCTCGGTCGATTTGCGGGGAGGCCGGCTCGACGCGGGCCGGTTCGAAGTTCCCGCAGGCGCGGCCGCCGCCGGTTCCAGCGTCGAATTGGAGCTTGCGGCGAAGGACGACCTGGCGTCGCTGTCCAGCCTTGGCGTGGAGAGCCTCGCATACGGTTACGCGGCGGTCGAATGCGAAGGGCCAGTTGCGGCGCGGAACGTGATCACCATGGACACGGCAGGCAATCCGGTCGGGATGGCCGTCGTGTCGGGCGCCCAGTCCGCCGGGGCGACGGCGTTTCCGGTGGTTCCCGGGTTGGGACGAATGGCGCTGGCCGTGAGCAACGACGGCGAATCGGCGGTTTCCTGCGCGGTGGAGCCTTCGGCGGGCGGCGAGGCGCGGTTTCCGGTCGCCGGCGGGTCGACGGAAATCCGCTTTCTCGACGATCTTTTCCCCCCGCCGGACGATTTCCCGGGCGGAATGGCCAAACTGACGTGCGGCGGCGATGTCGCCGCGACCTCGCTGCTGATCGGCGGCGACGCGTTCGCCGCCGTCCCGCCGATTGTCCCGGCGGGCCAGCCCGTCTCGGCGGCCGCGCTCCTGGCCGGGCTGAACGACGGTTCGTGGCTGGAGCGGCAGGATCCGGCGCGGGCGGATCGGCTGAAAGCGCTGCCCTGGTTCGCCGACGGCTTGAACGATTCGGAACGTCGGGCCGCGGAAGATCTGATTTCCCTGGTCGTTTACGGTAGATTTTTGTTGTTCGATGCACTGCTGCGGAAGTCCTGGGTGGTTGACGGGCTGACCCGCGACGAAGCGGCGGTTGCGGCGGATTTGTCCGCGATAGGCTCAGTTTGGCGGGGAGAGGGCGAGCCCGACTTGCAGGCGTTGCGGGCGGCGGCGGTCGAAATTCCGGGGATGCCGTTTCTCGACAGCGTCGGGGGCGCCGACGCTACGGCGGTCCTGGTCTTGAGACGCGCGGCGGGCGCCAATTCGTCCGCGTTCCTCGAATTGATGGACCACCCCACGATAAGCGACGGCATAACCGACCAGGAGGCCAAAATCGTCACCGTGCTGGATTTAGCCACCCACCATGCCGACACTGCCTTGAACAACAGGCTGCTGGACGACCCCGGGCGGGCCATCGAGAGCAGGATCGTCCGTACGCCGCTCTCCGGAGACATCGAACTGGCCATTATCCGCACCGGGACGCGAGCGGCGCCCATCATGGATTTGCTGGAGTACGACGTGCGCGCCGTCGAAGAATTCATGGGCGCGCCTTTTCCGACGAGTTACGTGGCGCTGCTGTTGCTCGATCTGCAGCCGCCGGTATTCGATCCCTATTCCGGCATTTTTTTGGAAGACGAAAGTTGGGAAAGCTTTTCCGGCGCCAATTTCGTTACCCATATCGGCCTTGGGATAACCCCGGGATGGAACCCGGATTATCACGTCGAACTGCTTGACGGGGGCCAGTTCCCGGAAGCCCTCGCCGAGGAAATCGCCCACTATTACTGGTCCGGCCCCACAGGCGCCGGCTGGGTTTACGAAGGCGTCGCGAATTTCATGAGATTGTTCGTCGAGAACGCGCGGGTCGGCGCTCGGGTGGAGCGGCCGACGACCATAGCAGGCCCGAGCATTTCTTGCGACAGTCACGGCATAGCCGAAAACGACCGCCGGAAAGACCCTTCCGACTTAGGCTACGCCGATAGTTGCGACTACTACCTGGGCGAACAACTGTTCCTGGATCTCTACCTCACCCTGGGCGCGGACTCCTTCCGGACCGGGCTGCGGGACTTTTTTCGGAAAACCGAGTTGGACGAACGCGCGGACGGCTGCGGAGAACCCTTTCCGGACGTCTGCCGCCTGGAGGCGTCCTTCAAGGCCGGCGCGTCCGCCGGCTTCGCGGCGAAGGTGGACGAGGTTCTCGACCGCTGGTACCGCGGCGTGGGCGCCGCGTCGCCGGCGTCGCTAGCCGGACTGGAGCGGGGCGCGGAGCTTGAGGAGAGAAATCCGGCGTTGGTGCGCCGCATCAAGGTTTTCCTGCCGTGGGTGGCCGACGGGGTGGACGACGCGGAACGCGAAGCCGCCGAACTGATCGTTCGGGCGGCGTGGGCGGACGGCTACCTCATCGCCACCCTGTTGCGGCAGTCCTGGGTGCGGGATGGCATCACCCGGGACGAAGCGGCGGTTGTCGAGCGGCTCATGGGGGGATGCGTGCCCGTCGGGTTGGGAGACGACGCGGATGTCGATCTGGACAACCTGGCCTTGCCCTCGTGCCCGGAGTAACCGGAGACGCGAACGCCGCCGATAACGCCTGATGTGCGGCGGGATCCCGCGACTGCGCTACGCTCCGCGCGGCCCGTTCCGCAAGCTGGTCTATAATGCCGGGTTTTCCCGGCTTCCCGGTGGGGAGTCCCGCCGATCGATGAACGAACAGCAATTGCTTCGCTTCAGTCGCCAGATCATGCTGCCGGAGATGGATATCGCCGGGCAGCGGAAACTGGTGGATGCCAGCGTGCTGATCGTCGGCATGGGCGGGCTCGGCTGTCCCGCCGCCATGTATCTTGCCGCCGCCGGCGTCGGGCGACTCGCGATCGCCGATGACGACGTCGTCGAATTGACCAATCTGCAACGGCAGATCGCCCACGCGGAACAGTCCCTCGGCCAGGCCAAGGTCGAATCCGCCCGCGAGCGATTGCTGAGCCTGAATCCGGATGCGGAAGTGACGGCGATGAACGAGCGCCTGCAAGGCGCCCGGCTCGATGAAGCCGTGGCTGGCGTGGATCTCGTACTCGACGCCTGCGACAATTTTGAATCGCGTTTCGCCATCAACGAATCGTGTATCGCCAATCGCAAGCCGCTGATTTCCGCGGCCGCCATCCGCATGCAGGGCCAGATCGCCGCCTTCGACCCGAACGATCCGGCAAGCCCCTGTTACCAGTGCCTGTATCCCCAGGTCGGCGAACTCGACACGAGTTGCGCCCGCAACGGCGTCATGGCGCCCCTGGTCGGAATCATCGGCTCCGTCCAGGCAATGGAGGCGATCAAGACGATCACCGGCATCGGCCGGTCCCTGGTAGGCCGCCTCCTGCTACTCGACGCGGCCACCATGCAATGGCGCGACCTCAAACTCCCCAAGGATCCGGGCTGCGAAGCCTGCCCGGTTTAGGCTCGCGAGCGACACCGCGCGCAGGCCGAACTACAATAGAGTCCCATGCAAGCAATCAACGACAGCCTCATCACTTTCGAAGCCTTCGACCTGCAACAGCCCCTTCGCGAAGCGATTCGCGCCCTCGGCTTTACCCATTGCACCCCCATCCAGGCCGAGAGCCTGCGGCACACGCTGCAAGGCCACGACGTGACCGGCAAGGCCCAGACCGGCACCGGCAAGACCGCGGCCTTTCTGATAACCATCATCAACGACCTGCTCAGCAACCCACCGGAAGGCGAGCGCTACCTTGCCGAGCCCCGCGCGCTGATCGTCGCGCCCACCCGCGAACTCGCCGGCCAGATCGCCGCCGACGCGGAAACGCTGACACGTTTCTGCGACCTGCACGTGGTAACCCTCGTCGGCGGAGAGGATTACGGCAAGCAGCATCGGGCGCTCGACGCCGAACCGGTCGACATCGTCGTCGCCACGCCCGGACGGCTGCTCGATTTCGTCAGCAACGACAATCTTCATCTCGGAATGATCGAACTGCTCGTACTCGACGAGGCCGACCGCATGCTCGACATGGGTTTCATTCCCCAGGTGCGCCGCATCGTCGCGCGCACGCCACGCAAGGATTGCCGCCAGACCTTGCTGTTCAGCGCCACCTTTCCGCCGGAAATCGTCGAACTCGCCGATCGCTGGGCGCTCGACCCGGTCATGGTCGAAGTCGACCCCGAACATATCGCGGCCGAAGCCGTGGAGCAAAAGGTCTACCTCGTCACTACCGCCGACAAGTACCATCTTTTATACAACCTGCTCGGCGACCCCGGCGCCTCCAGGGTGCTCGTGTTCAGCAATCGCCGGGACCAGGTGCGCCGGCTCGCCGACGACCTTTTCCGCAACGGCGTCAATTGCGGCGTGCTGTCCGGCGAGATTCCCCAGCACAAGCGCACACGCACGCTGAACCAGTTCAAGTCCGGTGAAATCCAGGTGCTGGTGGCTACCGACGTGGCCGGCCGCGGGCTGCACATCGAAGACGTCACCCACGTCATCAATTACACCTTGCCCGAGGAACCCGACGATTACGTGCATCGCATCGGCCGTACCGGCCGCGCCGGCAGCGTCGGCACCTCCATCAGTTTCGCCTGCGAGGAAGACTCCTTCCTGCTGCCGCCGATAGAGGAGAAACTCGGCTTCAAACTCGATTGCATCCACCCGCAGGAAGCGCAATTGCGATCGGCGCCACCCTTCCAACGCCCCTCCCGCCTCAAGGAAAAACCCCCTCGCCCCCGCACCCGCCACCGCCGCTGAAGATTCTGCGACAAAACGGCAGGATTGCCGTTTTGGACGGCGCAAAACGCCGCCCCGCGGGGCGAGGGGCGCGGATGCCCCAAGTCACTCCGCTTCGCTCCGCGCAGAATGACGGAGATGGGACGCTTCGCGCTCCGCGCAGAATGACGGAGGCGGGACGCTTCGCGCTTCGCGCAGAATGACGAGGTGGGGCGCTTCGTTTCGCGCAGAATGACAGATTATGGGGTTCGCGAAGTGTGAGTCGCCGCCGGGACGGGGCGGGTGCGGCGGGCGCGCGAGGCAGGACGCCGAGCCCGGAGCCTACAGGGGTGTAGGCAAGCGTTTATGAAACGCAGCTTCATGCGCAGCCGGAACGACGCCAGACTGTGCTTGGCGGCTCCGTATTTACGGCGTCCGCTGTACCCACCCACCCCGTCCCGGAGGCGATGGATCGAAGCCACGTTTTTTTCCGCAATTTGCCTGTTAGCCCAAAGCAGTAATGTCCCCTTTGCGCAAAGCTAAAGTGTCCCCTTTTTCTGTGAGGAGGGGTTGTCTTGTCGAGCGCGGAGGTGCTGTTGAGCATGCGGGAGTCGGATCGGGCGGGCGTGATCCGTGATGTGGTGGAGAAGCGCCTGACGCGGCGCGAGGCGGCGTTGCGGCTCGGGTTGAGCGTGCGCCAGGTGAAGCGCCTGACGGCGCGCTACCGGGAGCGCGGCGCGGCGGGTCTGGTGTCGGGCCGGCGGGGCAAGCGGCCGAACAACGCGATCGACCCGGCGGTGCGCCGTGCGGCGCTGGACCTGGTTCGTGAGCGCTACCCGGATTTCGGTCCGACCTTCGCTTGCGAGAAGCTGGTGGAGGCGCACGGTTTCAAGCTGTCGGCGGAGACGCTGCGGGGCTGGATGATCGAAGACGGGCTGTGGCGGCCGAAGGCGCGGCGTGATGTGCAAGTGCATCCGAGCCGGCCGCGCCGGGATTGCCTGGGCGATCTGGTGCAGATCGACGGTTCGCCGCACGACTGGTTCGAGGACCGGGGGCCACGGTGCGCACTGATCGTGTACGTGGACGACGCGACGTCGCGATTGCTGGCGATGGGGTTCTGGCCGGCGGAGACGACCGAGGCCTACATGGAGACGACGCGGGCGCATCTGGCGGCCCACGGGCGTCCGGTGGCGTACTACTCGGACCGCCACAGCATATTCCGGGTGAACTTGCGGGACCGGGAGGACGAGTTGACACAGTTCGGGCGGGCGCTGGGGACGCTGGACATCGCGCCGGTCCATGCCGGCAGTCCGCAGGCCAAGGGCCGGGTCGAGCGGGCCAACAAGACGCTGCAGGACCGGCTGGTGAAGGAGATGCGGCTGCGGGGCATCTGCGGCATCGAGGCGGGGAACGCCTACCTGCCGACGTTCATGGCGGACTACAACCGGCGTTTCGGCGTGGCGGCGCGCAACCCGGCGGACGCGCACCGGGCGGTGCTGCACGATGCCCGGGAACTGGACCTGATCCTGTGCGAGCAGCACGGGCGCAAGCTGACGAAGAACCTGTCGATCAGCTTCGAGGGGAACACCTACCAGGTGACCGGGCAAGGCCGGGGCTACCGGCTGCGGGGCGCCGCGGTGACGGTGTGCAAGGGCTGGGACGGCGCGGTGACCGTGCTGCGCGACGGACGCGAGTTGCCGGTCAGACTGCTTGCCGAGGGCGGGACGCCGCTGCCGGTCGAGGACGGGAAGAGCGTGCGGTCGCGGGTGGACAGGGCCAAGGCGCGGCAGCGGTCCCGGCCGGACTGGAAGCCGCCGCCGGACCACCCCTGGCGGCGTTCGCTCAAGACCGGCGCGGGGGCGGCCGCCGGCTAGCCGCGGCGCGGCCTTGCGCTCCGGTCGCTACGCTCCCTGCGCGCAAGGCCGAAGGGGACATCTCTGCTTTGGAGAAAAGGGGACATTTCTGCTTTGCTTTGACATTTCCGCAATTTGCCTTGACACGCCTATCTCAAACCATCAAAATACGCGCCTTTTTGGGCAGGCGAATCTCGGCCGATGCAGAATCAACGAATCAGGATCCGGCTCAAGGCTTTCGATCATCGCCTGATCGACCAGTCCACGCGGGAAATCGTGGACACGGCGAGGCGCACCGGGGCGCAGGTCAAGGGACCGATCCCACTGCCTACCCACAAGGAGCGCTTCACCGTGCTGATTTCACCGCACGTGAACAAGGATGCGCGGGATCAGTACGAGATTCGCACGCACAAGCGCTTGCTGGATATCGTCGAGCCCACGGAAAAGACCGTCGACGCCTTGATGAAGCTCGATCTGGCGGCCGGGGTCGAAGTACAAATCAGTCTGCAATAGGCGGACCGAACAGAACCAGGCAACGGGTAATCAGTCCCCGTTGCCCTTTTTTTGAGTTTTGGCGCACTGATTTCACGAAAGTATCCACGTGATATCGCGCCAGGTGCAACGCGGCAGCGGCCAGAGAAGGTTTCAGCCCCGTGCACGAAGACCCGTGGTTATATAGGGCGTATTGCAAATGTCGTTAGGACTAGTCGGTCGCAAGAGCGGGATGACCCGCGTCTTCACGGATGACGGCGTCTCCGTGCCCGTGACCGTGGTGGAAGTGCGGCCGAATCGGGTGACCCAGATCAAGACGCCCGAGACAGACGGCTATAGCGCGGTCCAAGTCACCATGGGCGGGCGCAAGCCTTCGCGCGTCAATAAAAGCCAGACGGGGCATTTCCGCAAGGCCGGCGTCGAAGCCGGCGAGGGTCTGTGGGAGTTCCGCACCGAAGGTCTCGACCTCGGCGACTTGGACGCCGGCAGCGAAATAAAGGTCGACCTGTTCGAGGCCGGACAGAAAGTCGACGTAACCGGCGTCTCCAAGGGCAAGGGCTTCCAGGGCACCGTCAAGCGGCACAATTTCAGCATGCAGGACGCGACCCACGGCAATTCCCTGTCGCATCGCGCCCCCGGCTCGATCGGTCAATGCCAGACCCCGGGCAAGGTCTTCAAGGGCAAGAAGATGGCCGGGCAGATGGGCAACGCGCGCAAGACCGTGCAAAGCCTCGAAGTGGTGCGGGTGGATCTCGAAAACCACCTCCTGCTCATCAAGGGCGCCTTGCCCGGCGCGACAGGTTCCCGGGTCATCGTGCGGCCCGCCGTGAAATCGACGCGAGCGAGCTGATCATGGAACTGGCCTTGACGGTGCCGGGCAAGAAGACCCGGAAAAAGATATCCCTTCCCGACGAGGCCTTTGCCAGGGAATTCAATGAGCCGCTGGTGCACCAGACGGTCGTCACCTATCTTGCCGGCGCGCGTCAGGGCAGCGCAAAGCAGAAGAACCGCTCCGAAGTGAACGGCGGCGGCCGCAAGCCCTGGCGGCAGAAAGGCACCGGCCGCGCCCGGGCCGGCACAATCCGGTCTCCAATCTGGCGCGGCGGCGGTCGCGCCTTCGCGGCCCGCCCGCGGGACTACGGCAAGAAACTCAACCGCAAGATGTATCGCCGGGCCATGCAATGCATCCTGTCCGAATTGATCCGACAGGAACGTCTGATCGTGGTCGACGATTTCGTTCTCGAAACCCACAAGACCAAGGATCTTGTAGCCAGGCTCGAGGAATTCGAGCTCGAAAACGTGCTCATCGTCGCCGAGCAGGTCGAACAAAATCTCTATCTCGCCGCGCGCAATCTGCACAAGGTCGATGCGCTCGACGCCCAGGCCATCGATCCGGTAAGCTTGATCGGTTTCGAAAAAGTGCTCTGTACGGTCCCGGCCATGAAACAGATTGAAGGGATGCTGTCATGAACCGGGAACGCATGTATCAGGTATTGCTGGCGCCGCATGTGTCCGAGAAGACCGCCATAGCCGGCGACGAAAACAACCAGTACGCCTTCAAGGTTGCGCGGGACGCCACCAAGGCGGAAATCAAGTCCGCGGTGGAGACCATTTTCGACGTGGTTGTCACCGATCTGCAGGTTCTCAACGTGAAAGGCAAGGTCAAGGGCGCCGCGCGCGGTCGTCCGCGCAAGCGTCCGGACTGGCGCAAGGCCTATGTGCGGCTGCAGGAAGGCGACGAAATCGATCTGGCGGGACCAGGTTAGGAGCGGAGTTGCTGTCATGCCCGTAGTCAAATGCAAACCGACCTCGCCCGGACGCCGATTCGTCGTCAAGGTGCGCCATCCCGAACTGCACAAGGGCGCGCCTTATGCGCCACTCACCGCGCCCAAACCGAAGACGGGCGGCCGCAACAACCAGGGCCGCATCACCCGCCGCCATGCCGGCGGCGGCCACAAGCAGAAATACCGTATCATCGACTTCCGCCGCGACAAGGACAACATCGAAGCCACCGTCGAGCGTCTCGAATACGATCCCAACCGCTCGGCCAATATCGCGTTGTTGCTGTACGCCGACGGCGAGCGCCGCTACATCATCGCGCCGGCGCGGATACAGGCGGGCGATAAGGTGATTTCGGGAGAAGACTCGCCCATCAAGCCCGGCAATTGCCTGCCCATGCGCAACATACCGCTCGGCAGCACCGTTCATTGCGTCGAACTCAAGCCCGGCAAAGGCGCCCAGATCGCGCGCAGCGCCGGCGCGTCGGTGCAACTCGTGGCGCGGGAAGGCAAGTATGCGACCTTGCGCCTGCGTTCGGGCGAAATGCGCAAGGTGCTCGCGGAATGCCGCGCGACCCTTGGTGTCGTCTCCAACTCCGAACACAGTTTGCGCTCGCTCGGCAAGGCCGGCGCCAAGCGCTGGCGCGGCGTGCGGCCCACGGTGCGCGGCGTGGCCATGAATCCGGTCGATCACCCGCATGGCGGTGGCGAAGGCAAGTCTTCCGGCGGCCGTCATCCGGTATCGCCCACCGGCGTACCGACCAAGGGCTACAAGACCCGGTCGAACAAGCGCACCGACAAGTTGATCGTGCGGCGCGGGAAGTCGAGCCGCTAAGGCCGCCCCGGAGTCAAGAGAGCGACACGCGTAGAGGAATCCAAGTGCCACGTTCATTGAAAAAAGGCCCGTTCATCGATCTTCACCTGATGAAGAAGGTGCAAAAGGCCGTGGAAAA
Organism: Pseudomonadales bacterium; assembly: GCA_963664805.2. Taxonomy (GTDB): domain Bacteria; phylum Pseudomonadota; class Gammaproteobacteria; order Pseudomonadales; family Pseudohongiellaceae; genus UBA9145. The sequence continues at coordinate 3,647,960 of OY761612.1, forward strand.
CAAGGACAAGCGTCCGATCAAGACCTGGTCGCGCCGTTCCATGATCTCGCCGGAAATGCTTGGGCTGACGATCGCCGTGCATAACGGTCGCCAGCATGTACCTGTACTTGTCAGCGAGGACATGGTCGGTCACAAGCTCGGCGAATTCGCCTTGACCCGCACCTATCGCAGCCACATGGCCGACAAAAAGGCGAAGAGGCGCTAGGAGAGACGGTGATGATTGTTGCGGCAAGATTGCGAGGCGCCCGGATTTCCGCGCAGAAAGCGCGGCTGGTGGCGGACCAGATTCGCGGCCGGCGGGTGGAGGACGCCCTCCAGGTGTTGGCCTTCAGCACCCGCAAAGGCGCCGCGATCATCCGCAAGTTGCTCAATTCGGCGATCGCCAACGCCGAGCACAACGAAGGCGCGGACGTCGATGAATTGAAGGTGGCGACGATCTGTGTGGACGAAGCGCGCACATTGAAGCGCATCAGGCCGCGGGCGAAAGGCCGGGCGGACCGCATTTTCAAACGCTCCTGCCATATCACCATCGCGGTCGCCGACGGCGGGGAGAACTGAATGGGCCAGAAAGCACATCCAACCGGGATTCGGCTCGGCATCGTCAAGCGGCATGCTTCGCTGTGGTACGCCGAAGGCGAACAATACGCGGACAACCTGCTCGTCGACCTGAAGGTGCGCGAGTACATTCGCAAGAAGCTCGCCAATGCCTCGGTTTCCCAAGTGGACATAGAACGCCCCGCCGATACGGCGCGAATCACGATCCACACCGCCCGCCCCGGCATCGTGATCGGCAAGAAAGGCGAAGACGTGGAGAAACTGCGCGCCGCGCTGGCGAAGCTGATGGCGCTCGATCAGAAACTCGTACAGGTCAATATAGAGGAAATCCGCAAACCCGATCTCGATGCGCAACTTGTCGCCGACGGCGTGGCCCAGCAACTCGAACGCCGGGTGATGTTCCGCCGGGCGATGAAGCGGGCGGTGCAGAACGCGATGCGCCAGGGCGCCGAAGGCATCAAGGTGCAAGTGGGCGGCCGCCTCGGCGGCGCCGAGATCGCCCGTTCCGAATGGTATCGCGAAGGCCGTGTGCCGCTGCACACGTTTCGCGCGGATATCGACTATGCGACCTCGGAAGCCAGTACGACCTACGGCGTGATCGGGGTCAAAGTCTGGATCTTCAAGGGCGAAGTGCTGGACCTCGACGAGGCCATGGCGGCGCCCAAAGCCCGGACGGGCCAAGCTTAGTATCCCCGACGGGCCGGGCATAGCAACAGGAAAAAGTCGTGTTACAGCCGAAGCGAAGCAAATATCGCAAGATGCACAAGGGCCGCAACCGGGGCCTTTCCCACCGTGGCAGTACGGTTGGTTTCGGCCAGTTCGGGCTGAAGGCCGTCACCCGCGGGCGCCTGACCGCGCGCCAGATCGAGGCGGCGCGGCGGGCGATGACGCGCCGGGTGCGGCGGGGCGGCAAGATCTGGATTCGCGTATTCCCGGACAAGCCGATCACCCGGAAACCGCTCGAAGTGCGCCAGGGCAAGGGCAAGGGCAACGTCGAATACTGGGTCGCCCAGATTCAACCGGGACGCATCATGTTCGAGATCGAAGGCGTCGACGAAGAACTCGCGCGGGAGGCGTTTTCGCTGGCCTCGGCCAAACTGCCTTTCCGCACCAGTTTCGTCAAGCGGACGGTGATGTGACCGTGACCAAACCAAGCGAATTGAGGGAACTGACCGAAAGCGAATTGCAAAGCCGGCTGGAGCAATTGCGCGAGGAACAGTTCAACTACCGCATGCAGAAAGCGACCGGGCAACTCGGCCAGCCGCATCTGGCGACCGTGGTGCGCAAGGACATCGCCAGGGTGAAAACATTGCTCGCCGAGAAGGCCGCCGCGGCGGCGGTGCTGGCGGCGACGGAAGAAAGCGAATGACAGCAATCAATGTGGAACAGGGCAGGGGACGCACGGCATCGGGCAGGGTCGTCAGCAACCGCATGGACAAGTCCATCGTGGTGCTGGTGGAGCGGCGCGTAAAACACCCGGTGTACGGGAAAATCGTCAAGCGGTCCACCCGAATCGCGGCCCATGACGCGAACAACGAATGCCTGCCCGGCGACGAAGTGACGATTCGGGAAGTGCGGCCGATTTCGCGCACGAAATCCTGGGCGCTGGTTTCGATCGACAAGCGGGCGACGCGGGTCTGAGCGCTTGTCGATTCCTTGGGATACGTGGCTGGAGCGGAACGATGATTCAAGTGCAATCCTATCTGGACGTGGCCGACAACAGCGGCGCGCGCCGGATCATGTGCATCAAGGTGCTGGGCGGCTCCCACCGGCGCTATGCCCATATCGGCGACATCATCAAGGTTACCGTGAAGGAGGCGATCCCGCGCGGTCGCGTGAAGAAAGGCCAGGTGCTCGACGCCCTCGTGGTGCGCACCCGCAAGGGCGTGCGCCGCGGCGACGGTTCGCTGATCCGCTTCGACGACAACGCCGCCATTTTGTTGAACAACCAGCAGGCGCCCATCGGCACCCGGGTGTTCGGGCCGGTAACGCGGGAACTGCGCGATGAACGATTCATGCGAATCATCTCGCTAGCCCCGGAAGTGCTGTAGGAGCCGGAAGCCGTGCGCAAACTGAGAAGAGATGACGAAGTGATCGTGATTGCCGGCCGGGACAAGGGCACCCGCGGCACGATCACCCGCATGGTGGGCGATGACAAGGTCATCGTCGCGGGAGTCAACATGATCAAGCGGCACACCCGGCCGAATCCCAACCTGGGCCAGCCGGGCGGAATCGTGGAAAAAGAAGCGCCCTTGCATATATCCAACGTCGCGATCTTCAATCCGGACTCGGGCGCCGCCGACCGGGTCGGCATACGGGTCGATGACGAAGGCGGCAAGACCCGCTTTTTCAAATCGAGCGGCGCGGACATAGACTGATTCGATGGCGAATTTCAAAGAGTTTTACAAGCGGGAAGTGACGCCGGAACTGGTGAAGCAGTTCGGCTACGACAATCCCATGCGCGTGCCGAAAGTGACCAAGGTCGTGCTAAACATGGGACTCGGCGGCGCCGTGGCCGACAAGAAAATCCTCGAATACGCGAGTGCCGACATGCAATTGATCAGCGGCCAGAAGCCCGTCGTCACCAAGGCGCGCAAAAGCATCGCCGGATTCAAGATCCGCGAAGGCTGGCCCATCGGCTGCAAGGTGACCTTGCGGGGAGAGCGCATGTACGAGTTCCTGGAGCGGCTGGTGAGCATCGCCATTCCGCGCATCCGGGACTTTCGCGGCCTGAATCCGAAATCCTTCGACGGCAACGGCAATTTCGCCATGGGCGTCAGCGAACAGATCATCTTTCCGGAGATCGACTACGACAAGATCGACAAGATCCGGGGGCTCGACATCATCATCACGACGAGCGCCGGAACCGATGAAGAAGGGCGGGCCCTGCTCGCCGCCATGCGCTTCCCCTTCCGGGGCCTGAGCGCGGCGGCCTGACCGGACTCGCGAATTGAGACGGCCCGAGGCAAGGGCCTGCGGAGACCAGACAATGGCAAAAACTTCGATGATCGCCAGAGAAGCGAAGCGCATCAGGACGGTAAAGCAATACGCCGCCCGCCGCGCCGCGCTGAAGGCGGTACTGGTCGATTCCAAGGCCAGCAGCGAAGAGAAATGGGAAGCGCAGATCAAGTTGCAGAAGCTGCCGCGCAATTCTTCGCCGGTGCGCCTCGTGCGGCGCTGCCGGCTGACAGGCCGGCCCCGCGGCGTCTTCCGCAAGTTCGGCCTGTGCCGCAACAAGTTGCGTGAGGTCGCCATGCGTGGCGATGTGCCCGGACTGGTAAAGGCGAGCTGGTAGGAAAAATACGATATGACCATGACCGACCCCATCGCCGATTACCTGACCCGCATCCGCAACGCGCAGATGGTGAATCAGGAAACCATTCGTTGTCCGTCTTCGAAGATCAAGCTTGCGATCTCGAAGTTGTTGCTGGAAGAAGGCTATATCTCGGGCTTTGAAGAGCGCGATGCCGGCGGCAAGCCGGAACTGGAGGTTGCGCTGAAATACGTCAACGGCCAACCCGCGATCGAGGAGATCAGGCGGGTCAGCCGGCCGGGTCTGCGCGCCTATCGGGGCAAGGACGATCTGCCGAGCAATCGCGCCGGTCTTGGCACGGTGATCATGTCGACCAATCTCGGCCTGATGACCGACAAGCAGGCGCGCGCGGCCGGGATCGGCGGCGAAGTGATCTGCACGGTTTTCTGACAGGAGCGGAAGATGTCGAGAATGGCCAACAACCCGGTGCGGGTTCCCCAGGGAGTGGAAGCGAGCTTGCGCGACGCGGAAGTATCGGTCAAGGGCGGCAAGGGCAACCTGCAACTCGCCTTGCCGGGCGAGGTGCGGGTCGAACAAGGCGAAGACGGCCTGCGCGTAGTCGCGCGTGAAAACTCGCGCCGGGCCAACGCCATGGTGGGAACGATTCACGCCTTGCTGCGCAATATGGTGACCGGCGTTTCCGAAGGCTTCGAGAAGCGGCTGGAATTGCGCGGCGTCGGCTATCGCGCCAGGGCCCAGGGTTCGAAACTGAATTTGACGGTGGGATTTTCGCATCCCATCGACTATGCCGTTCCCCGGGACATCACGGTGCAAACGCCCTCGCAGACGGAAATCGTCGTCAGCGGCGCGGACAAGCAGCAGGTGGGCCAGGTGGCTGCCGAGATTCGCAAGTTCCGGCCGCCGGAGCCCTACAAGGGCAAGGGCATACGTTATGTGGGCGAACGCGTGTTCTCGAAAGAGGCCAAGAAGAAGTAAGGGCGTTAAGCGATGAGTGTGAAAAAAGACGCCCGTCTGCGCCGGGCGCGGAAAGCCAGGGCGCGGATTCGGGAAAAGGAAATGAACCGCCTGTGCGTATTTCGCTCGCCCAGGCATATGTACGCCCAGATCTTCGCGCCGGGCGGCGCCAAGGTGCTCGTCAGCGCCTCGACCGTCGAGAAAGAGCAGCGCGGCGGCGCGACCGGGAATGTCGAGGCGGCGGGCAATGTGGGCAAGCTGATCGCCGAGCGCGCGCTGGCCGCAGGCATCGATACCGTGGCTTTCGACCGCTCCGGCTACGCCTACCACGGCCGCGTCAAGGCCCTGGCCGAGGCGGCGCGGGAAGGCGGCCTGAAATTCTAGGAATACGACATGGCATTCAGAGAAGAGGCGGAAAAGAACGAAGAGGGTCTGCAGGAGAAGCTGATCCAGGTCAATCGTGTCGCCAAAGTGGTTAAAGGCGGCCGGATCTTCGGCTTCACCGCATTGACCGCCGTCGGCGACGGCAACGGCCGGGTCGGTTTCGGCCGCGGCAAGGCCCGGGAAGTGCCTCTGGCGATCCAGAAGGCCATGGAAGCGGCGCGCCGCAACATGATCAGCGTGAATCTGGACGGCAACACGCTGCAATATCCGATCAAGGCCCGGCACGGGGCTTCGAAAGTGTACATGCAGCCGGCGTCGGAAGGCACCGGCGTTATCGCCGGCGGCGCCATGCGCGCGATTCTGGAACTTGCCGGCGTGCAGAACGTGCTCGCCAAGTGCTACGGCTCCACCAATCCGGTGAACGTGGTGCGGGCGACATTCAAGGGCCTCAAGGAAATGCGTTCGCCGGAGGAGGTCGCGTTGCGGCGCGGCAAGACTCCCGAAGAGATTCTGGGCTGAAATCATGGCGGCAAAGAAAGCGAAAGACACCGTCAAGGTAACGCTGGTGCGCAGCCCGATCGGCATTCAGCCGAAACACAAGCTGTGCCTGAAAGGCCTCGGCTTGCGCCGCATGCACCATACGGTCGAACTGGAAGACACGCCGGCCGTGCGCGGCATGATCAACAAGATCGGTTACCTGCTCGCAGTGGACGCGAAGTAGGACAGCGAGTTACGGAGTGCGCGAATGCGACTGAATGAATTGAAACCGGCCCCCGGCAGCGGCAAGACGCGGAAGCGCGTCGGGCGCGGCATGGGCAGCGGCCACGGCAAGACCTGCGGCAAGGGCCACAAGGGTCAGAAATCCCGTTCCGGCGGTGGCGTGCGGCCGGGATTCGAAGGCGGGCAGATGCCCTTGCAGATGCGCCTGCCGAAATTCGGCTTTACTTCGCGGGTCGGCCGCGTCACCGCGGAGGTGCGCACCGGCGAATTGAACCGGGTTGACGCCGAAGTCATCGATCTGGCCGCCTTGCGCAAGGCCGGCATCGTGCGCGCCAATGTCAAGCGCGCCCGGATCATGCTGTCCGGCGAAGTCACCCGGTCGCTTACCGTGCAGGGGCTGCGGGTGAGCAAGGGCGCGAAAGCGGCGATCGAGGCCGCCGGCGGCAAGGTCGTCGGCGACTGGAACAGCAATGCGGATGAGGACAAAAACGAACGGTCCAGTCAGCCAATCAGCGATGGGATTCCGTTACCGGAAGGGGGCTTCAACCCCGCTTGGACAAAATCCCGGCAGTTGAGGGATTTCTTCACGAGAGCTTGGGAGCAGTATCAAAATGAAAACCCCCAAGCCTGCATTAGTGACACATCGCTCGTGGAGGGATTGAGACAGTCTTGGTACGACTACTTGGAAGACCAAGGATTCAATAGGAATACTTGTTCTACTGAAGCGGGCAAGTGGTACAAGGAAGCCTGTGGGAATCAAAGCTATATCCGCAGCGAGACCGACAAGGCAGAGGATGGAGTGGCAGAGTAGACCGTTATGGCGAAGAAACCGGGATTCAGTCCAGAGAACATCGGCGCCGGCCTTGGCGAGCTGAAAGCGCGCCTGTTGTTCCTGCTGTTCGCGATTTTCGTCTATCGCGTCGGCACCCATATTCCCGTGCCCGGCATCGACCCGATCCAGTTGCAGGCGTTCTTTTCCCAGAACGAAGGCACATTCGCCGACCTGTTCAACATGTTTTCGGGCGGCGCCCTCGAGCGCATGAGTATCGTCGCGCTCGGCATCATGCCGTACATTTCCGCCTCGATCATCATGCAATTGCTGACCGCCGTCAGCCCTCAACTCGACCAGTTGAAAAAGGAAGGCGAGTCGGGACGCCGCAAGATCACGCAATACACCCGCTGGGGCGCATTGGGCCTGGCCACCGTGCAAGGCACCGGCATGACCATGGGCCTGCTCACGCCGCTGGCCTACAATCCGGGGCTGGCGTTCATGCTCACCGCGATCATTTCGCTGGTGACCGGCGCCATGTTCCTGATGTGGCTGGGCGAACAGATCACCGAGAAAGGCGTCGGCAACGGCATTTCCATGCTGATTTTCGCGGGCATCGTCGCGGGTTTTCCGGCGGCGGTAGGCACCTCGCTGACCCAGGCCTATGAAGGCCAGATCAACGGCGTATTGCTGCTCGTGGTCGGCCTGATCGCCGTCGGCGTGGTCGGCTGCATCGTTTACGTCGAACGGGCCCAGCGCCGCATTACCGTGAACTACGCCAAGCGCCAGCAGGGCCGCAAGATGTACCAGGCCCAGGCCAGCCATCTGCCGCTGAAGATCAACATGGCGGGCGTGATTCCGGCGATTTTCGCCAGCAGCATCCTGTTGTTTCCGGCCTCGCTCGGACAATGGTTCGGCCAGTCCGAAGGCGCCGAGTGGCTGCAGGATCTCGCCCTGCTGATCGGCCCCGGCCAGCCGCTTTACATCATCATTTTCAGCGCGATGATCATTTTCTTCTGTTTCTTCTATACCGCGCTGGTGTTCAATCCGCGCGACGTGGCCGACAACCTGCGCCGTTCGGGCGCCTTTATTCCAGGCATCCGTCCCGGCGAGCAGACCGCGAAATACATCGACGGCGTGATCACCCGCCTGACCATGTTCGGCGCGATCTATATCACGCTGGTCTGTCTGCTGCCGAATTTCATGCAGATGCTGGCCAATGTGCCGTTCAATCTCGGCGGCACGGCGCTGCTGATTTCGGTCGTCGTGACCATGGATTTCTGGTCCCAGGTGCAATCCCACCTGATGTCCCATCAATACGATTCGTTGATGAAGAAATCCAGGCTCGGCGCCTATGGCCGGTCGGGAATCTAGCGTGAGGACGAGATCATGAAAGTGCGCGCATCGGTAAAAAAGATTTGCCGGAACTGCAAGATCATCAAGCGCAACGGCGTGGTCCGCGTGATCTGCAGCGCCGAACCCCGCCACAAGCAGCGGCAGGGGTGAGGCCCGGTCGGCGCAGCCGACAAAGAGCGAAGCTCTTTGAGGGCCGAACGACTTGCCATGGATGGCAAGGCCGGGGGTGGTCGAAGCCACCGAAGTCGCGCCATGGACGGCATGTACGAACCGAATGAGGGCACATTGCCCGGTCGGCGCAGCCGACAAAGAGCGAAGCTCTTTGAGGGCCGAACGACTTGCCATGGATGGCAAGGCCGGGGGTGGTCGAAGCCACCGAAGTCGCGCCATGGACGGCATGTACGAACCGAATGAGGGCACATTGCCCGGTCGGCGCAGCCGACAAAGAGCGAAGCTCTTTGAGGGCCGAACGACTTGCCATGGATGGCAAGGCCGGGGGTGGTCGAAGCCACCGAAGTCGCGCCATGGACGGCATGTACGAACCGAATGAGGGCACATTGCCCGGTCGGCGCAGCCGACAGTCCCTCTAGGGGGCACAGGACAGTTGGAGTGAATTTATGGCACGTATTGCCGGAGTCAACATACCGGACAACAAACATATCGTGATTTCCCTGCGATATGTCTATGGCATAGGTTCGACCCTGGCCGACGCGATCTGCAAGGCCGCCGGCATCGAGCCTTCGACCCGCACCAGCGAGTTGAGTCCGGAACAACTCGATTCGATCAGGGCCGAGGTCGTCAAGGTCCCGACCGAGGGCGACCTGCGGCGGGAAACCTCCATGAACATCAAGCGGCTGATGGACCTCGGCTGCAATCGCGGCGTCCGGCATCGCCGTTCGCTGCCGGTGCGCGGACAGCGCACCAAGACCAATGCCCGCACCCGCAAGGGTCCGCGCAAGCCGATCAGGAAGTAAATCATGGCAACACCAGGCGCCAAGACAGGACGCAAGAAAGCGCGCAGCGAAGTCTCCGACGGCGTTGTCCACATTCACGCGTCTTTCAACAACACGATCATTACCGTGACCGATCGCCAGGGCAACGCCCTGACCTGGGCGACCGCGGGCGGTTCGGGCTTCCGCGGCTCGCGCAAGAGTACGCCTTTCGCGGCCCAGGTCGCCGCGGAAAAAGCCGGCCGCACCGCCATTGAGCTGTATCGCATGCAGAATGTGGACGTGAAGGTCAACGGACCGGGGCCGGGCCGAGAATCCGCGGTGCGCGCGCTGAATGCCTGCGGTCTGCGCGTGAACAATATCACCGATGTGACTCCCATTCCTCACAACGGTTGCCGCCCGCCGAAGAAGCGGCGCGTCTAGCGCGTAGCGGGAACTGTGTGAAGAGCAACAGGAGAGACTGAGTATGGCCAGATATCTGGGCCCCAAATGCAAGTTGTCCCGCCGGGAAGGCACCGACCTGTTTCTGAAAAGCGGCGTTCGTCCCATCGACAGCAAATGCAAGACCGACACCATTCCCGGTCAGCATGGTCAGCGCCGGGGACGGCTGTCGGACTATGGCGTGCAATTGCGCGAGAAGCAGAAAGTGCGCCGCGCCTATGGCATTCTCGAGAAGCAGTTCCGCGGCTATTACAAGGAAGCGGCCCGGCGCAAGGGCGCGACCGGCGAGAATCTGCTGCAACTGCTCGAATGCCGGCTCGACAACGTGGTTTACCGCATGGGCTTCGGCTCGACCCGCGCCGAAGCGCGGCAACTTGTGTCCCACAAGTCGATCAGCGTGAACGGCGAACTGGTGAATATCCCTTCCTACCAGATCAACGAAGGCGACGTCGTCGCCGTGCGGGAACGGGCGAAACAGCAATTGCGGATCAAGTCCGCGATGGAACTGGCCGCTCAAAGGACAGAAGTGGATTGGATTTCGGTCGATTCCGGCAAGATGGAAGGTCAGTTCACCCGCGTGCCCGACCGCGCCGACCTGCCGCCGGACATCAACGAGAATCTGATCGTGGAGTTGTACTCCAAGTAGCAACAGAGCTTAATTTTCGGCATAGGTAGATTTCATGCAAATATCCTTGGCAGATTTCCTCACCCCGAGAGTGGTGCAGGTAGACGAATTCGACAAGTACCACTCGCGCGTGGTGCTCGAGCCGCTGGAGCGGGGTTTCGGACATACCCTCGGCAACGCCCTGCGCCGAATCCTGCTTTCGTCGATGCCGGGCAGCGCGATCGAGGAAGTCGAGATCGACGGCGTGGTGCACGAATACAGCACGATCGAAGGCGTGCGCGAAGACGTGGTGGAAATCCTGCTCAATCTGAAAGGTATCGCCATCGTTTTGAGCGACCGCCAGGAAGCCGTGCTTGAACTCAAGAGCAAGGGTCCGGGCCTGGTCACCGCCGCGGATATCGAGACGACCCACGGCATCGAGATCGTCAATCCCGGCCATGAAATCGCCCATCTGAACGACGAAGGCGAATTGAACATGCGCCTGACCGTGCGCGCGGGCCGCGGTTATTCGCCGGCGGATTCGCGCATTGGCGAGGACGACGAAACCCGCGCGGTCGGCAAGTTGCTGCTCGACGCGTCCTACAGCCCGGTGGTGCGGATTTCCTATTCGGTCGACAACGCCCGGGTCGAGCAACGCACCGACCTCGACAAGCTCATCATCGATCTGGAAACCAATGGCACCATCGACCCGGAAGAGGCCATCCGCCATGCCGCCACGATTCTGCAACACCAGTTGGCGGTGTTCGTCGATTTCCAGAGCGAAATCGTCAACGAGCCGTCCCAGCGCGAGGACGAGATCGATCCCATCCTGCTGCGCCCGGTGGACGATCTCGAATTGACCGTGCGCTCGGCCAACTGCCTGAAAGCGGAAGACATTTATTACATCGGCGATCTGATCCAGCGTTCGGAAGTGGAGTTGCTGCGCACGCCCAATCTCGGCAAGAAGTCCCTGACCGAGATCAAGGACGTGCTCGCCACCCGCGGACTTTCGCTCGGCCTGCGGCTGGAAAACTGGCCGCCCGCGCGGCTGAAGTCCGACGAACGGGTCGCCTGAGGCGAGGAATCGCCTGAGGCCAATAAAGAGGTTCAGCAAATGCGTCATCGAAAAAGCGGCCGCAGTCTCGGCCGGGACAGCGCGCATCGCAGCGCCATGTTTCGCAACATGACCACGTCGCTGGTGGAACACGAAATCATCAAGACGACGCTGGCCAAGGCGAAGGAACTGCGCACCATCGCCGAGCCTCTCATCACCCTGGCGAAGGAAGACAGCGTGGCCAACCGCCGCCTGGCCTTCCGCCGCGTGCGCAACAAGGCCACCGTGGGCAAGCTCTTCACCGAACTCGGCCCGCGTTACCAGGATCGCCCCGGCGGCTACATCCGCATCCTCAAATGCGGCTACCGCGATGGCGACAGCGCCCCCATGGCCTGGGTCGAACTCGTCGACCGCCCTGAAATCGAAGTCCACGACGAAGAAGAAGACTAGACCTTGCGGTCGGCACCGGCGGCAAAACGCAGTGGAGGAACACAATGAAGAGATTAATCGCGGTAGGCGACGGCAGGTGGAACAGCGGCGCCATCGTCCTGTGGGCCGTAGTGAGCGTGCTGGCGACCGCAAGCGCGCATGTCCTGGCTCAGGACGATTCGATCGAAGCGGCCCGCGGCGCCTTGGCCGCGGGCAATTGGCAAGAGGCCGCGGAACTGGGCGAGGCAACGGGTACCGCGGCCGGCTGGGCGGTCGCCGTCGATGCGTTGTCCATTCACGCGCATTACGTGGCGCCCGAGGATGAGGGCGAGGCGCTGTTGCAGCGGGCGATGCAACTGGCCGAGGAAGCGGTGCTGCTGGATCCGGCCGACCCGGAAGTACGTTTCCAGTTGGCGCATGCGGTAGGTCGATACGCGCAGCACGTTTCTCCCTTGCAGGCGTTTGCGCAAGGCCTGGTGAGCCGTTCGCGTGAATTGCTCGAAGACGTCCTCGAACTGGATCCGGACATGGTGCCCGCCCGGCTTCAACTCGGATCCTGGCATGCGGACGTCATTGGTCAGGCCGGGCCCGTGATTGCGCGCATGACGCACAGCGCCACGGAAGATAGCGCCCTCGAGCATTACGACCGCGTACTTGAATTGGCCGGGGACGATCTTGGAGTGTACGCGGAAGTGGCCCGCGGACTGCTGCGCCTCGACGACCGCGATTACCGCGACCGCGCGCGGGATTTGCTGAGCCGGGCGGTCGCACTCGAGCCGCAAGACGCGTTGGAGCGTATCCTGCATGATCAGGTCGTGCGCGAGTTGGCGGAGTTGGAAAACGACTGACGCGCCCGGTTCAAGCGTTCACGGAAGCTTGGGTGACAATTTTTCGCGCCGGGCCACCCGCTTTCGAATTTCATCGATGTGTTCGGCCGTAGTGCCGCAGCAGCCGCCTGCCAGATTTGCCCCGAGATCCAGCCATTCCTCGACGAAGTCGGCATAGCGTTCCGGCGTCAGATCATCTCTTAGCCCGAGGCGCCCGTCGGTCTTCTTGGATCCGTCGAGCAACCAGTCTTTGGGAATACGGGTGAAAGCATTCGCATAGCCGCCGACCGTGGACGTGCCGGTCTCGACCAGAACGGGAACGGCGGCGCTGATCCGTTCCGGCAGACAGCAATTCACCAGGATTCCTTCAGGCCTGAAAGCCCGCAACAACTCGCAAACGGAAGCAAGCGGCTCGCCGCTTTTCAGGCAGGCCTCGCGGTCGTCGTCCAGCGTGAACGCCACGAACACGGGCTTGCCGCTTTCGGTGGCGGCCTCGGCGGCGGCGAGCGCTTCCGTGGAATGGGACATCGTCTCGCAAATGAAAAGGTCAACCAGCGGCGCAAGCGCGGCGACCTGTTCCCGATACAGCGGGGTGAGCACATTCCGATCAAGCACCAGATCGGGCCGGTAGCTTCCATTCAGCGGCGGCAGGGATCCGGCAATCCGCACATCGGCGCCGGTTTCCGCGCGCGCCCGCCGGGCCAGGTCGGCGGCGAGCCTGTTCAGTTCGGCCGTGCGCGCGCCCAGCCCGATCTTTTCGAGGTCTCCGCGAATCACGCCATAGGTATTGGCGGTGATGATCCGCGCGCCGGCGGCAATATTTTCGCGGTGAATTTCAACGACGGTATCCGGCGCCACGAGCAAGGCGTTGGCTGACCAGATCGTGGGCGGAATGTCGACGCCGCGCTGCGACAGGGTCCTGCCCATTCCCGCGTCAAGAATTGTTGTTTCGGTCGACACAAGTGATTCTCATTGAAGGTCGCGAGCCCGGTCGAGCATGCGCCGGATGGAAACGGCGAGCGCGCCGTAGACCAGCAGGATCGGCAGTGAAGCAAGCAAGGACGCGGTCTGCAGTTCCCGCAGTCCACCCAGGAACAGCAGGCTGAGGGGAAGCGAGCCAAGGGCGAAGGCCCAGAATACCCGATGCAGCCGCGCCGGATGCTGGTCGGCTTTCAGATAGCGGGTGGCGCCCGCCGCCAGCGTATAGGCCGCCGAATCGTAGGTGGTCGCGACGAAGACCAGTCCGATCGCCGCCAGCAGCAATACCAGCGCCGGACCCAGCGGCAGGATCGAAATCATGCCGGCGAGCGCGGTCGATGGCCCGATTTCCGTCGCCTCCACCACCACGGGATAGATTCCCTCGATTTCCAGGTGCTGGGCGTATCCGCCGAGCACCATGAAAAACAGCGCGCATCCGAGGCTGCCCCAGCCAAGTACGCCGAAGATGAGTCCACGAAGGCTGCGGCCGCGGGAGATCCTGCAGATGAACATGCCGATGAACGGACCCATCGCCAGCCACCATGCCCAGTAGAAAACGGTCCAGGTTTCCACGAATTCAGCGCGCTGGAGCGGATCGGTCCAGGTGAGCATGCGCAGAAAATTGCCGCTCACCGTACCCAGGGACGCGATGCCCGCCTCGACGATGAACAGGCTCGGCCCGAACAGGAATATCCAGGCGATCAGCACCAGCGCCAAAACGGAATTGATCGTGCTCAGGCGCCGGATGCCCCGGTTCAATCCCCGGTAGACGCTGAACGCGATCAGGCCCGTCGCCGTCGACACGACGCCGATCTGCAGGCCAATTCCATCTTCGATGCCGGTGAGTCTGTGTACGGCCGCCGACACCACCGATGTGCCGAATCCCAGTCCGGTTGCGCAAGTGCCGATCGTTCCAACGATGAACAACAGGTCCACCAGCCGCCCCGGCCAAAGTTCCTGCTGCCCGCCCAGCACTTCGGCGCAGGCGGAGCTGAGACGCAAGGTCGGAACCTTGAAAACGTGAAACGACAGGCTCAGGCCGACCGCCGGCAGGCAATAGAAGGCCCAGCCGATGGGCCCCCAATGAAACATGCCATAGCTGTTGGCCATCAGCAGGGCCGCGTCGGACTCCGGTTCGATTCCGAACGGCGGCGAAACGTAATAGAACGCCCATTCGGTCGCGCCCCAATAGACCAGCGAGGCGCCGATGCCGGCGCAGAACAGCATGGAAGCCCAACTGAATTGGCCAAACTCGGGACCGCCGTCGGAACCGAGCACCAGGTCGCCATGCCGGCTGACCGCGATGTACAGGAGAAAACAAAGCGTCGCTATTGCGGCCCCCACGTACAACACGCCGAATCTGGTCGTGATGGCGACATAGGTGCTGTCGATCGCGGCTGCGCTCCATTGCGGCGCGACGAGAATCGCAAGCACGATGCCGACCAGCAGCAGAAGTCCACCGGCAAAGATAAACCGGTCGATGGACGGCGCGCCGTTTTCGGTTTCACGGGACAATCTGATCACCCCACAGCCGCCACAGAAATTCAGTCACCGGCAGAATGCGTACATCATCCCAAAGCGCCGGACGTTCACCGAGATAAACGCCGTAACAAAGCGTATTGCCCGCGCCCAATGCTTCCCGAACCCGGTGCGGGCCACGATTGAACCGTTTGTCCCAGCGGGTTGCCGCCTTGATTTCCACGACCGCGTAGCCATTTGCCGTTTCGCAGATCAGGTCGACTTCGGTCCCTTCGTAATTGCGCCAGAAATTGAGTGGATAATGTTTGCCGCTATAACTGAGGTAGGCTCTCAATTCAGCCAGGATAAAGGTTTCCAGCAAGGCGCCTGATTCCTCCGGGGTCGGTGGATAAGGCAGTCTGCCGGTCAGCGCCCGGGCAACGCCGCAATCGAGAAAGTAGAATTTGCTTTGGGTGACCTGCTTGTTCGCGGACTTCAGTTTCCATGCGGGCAGCCAGAATCCAAGCAGGGTGTCGATCAAGATCTGGAAATGATTCTGGACAGTATGGCGACTGATCGCCGCGTCACGGGCGATACTGGTGAAATTGGTTACCTGGGCGTTCTGGCGGGCCGCGATTTCCAGAAACCGCGCGAATGCGCCCACATTGCGCGTCAAGGCTTCAGCCTGGATTTCCTGGACAAGATAAGTATCGGTATAAGCTCGCAGATATTCTTGTGGGTCGTTCCCGGTAACCGCTTCGGGAAGTGTGCCATAGCGCAGAATCCTCTCCAGATCGAACTGAAAATCAAGCTCCCGTGAAACCAGCGGGAAAAGAGAAATCGTTCTGGCCCGCCCAGCGAGTAAATTGACATCCTTGCCGCGCCGCAGCTTGCGCGCGCTTGAGCCGGACAATACGAACCGCAGATTATGCAACTCGATCAGACGATGAACCTCGTTGAGCAACTCGGGCGCCTTCTGTACTTCATCGATAACCACCCAGCTTCCGGCCGGCAATCCCGAAACTTCCCGGTACAGCGCTTGCGGGTCTTTGCTCAGGCGCAAGGCTTCCCGGGTATCGAGCAGGTCGTAAATGGTGGCCGCTGGAAATCGTTCGCGAATCCAGGTCGATTTTCCGGTTCCGCGGGGACCGAACAGCAGCACCGATTTGGTTGGGCTGGGCAGTAATCTTGTAAACATAGTTAGCGATTTTACCGGAAAAACGCTACTTGATGCAGCAAGATTCTGACAAATTCACTAGCCGAAGCCAACTTGCGGTCGTATTGGATATTGAATAAGATTAATACAACTTCAAAAGTGGAGAGAGTTCATGGGGCGTGAGACGACAACGATGACGGTACGACTGGGTGGTTCGTTGAGAGAATTTGTTGCGGCCAATATCGGCGAAAACGGAGACTACGAGAATGTCAGCGAATACATCCGCGATCTGATTCGGCGCGATATGGCACGTTCGGAGGCCGAAGCTTTTGACCGCCTCAAGGCGGAATTGCAGCGGGCTTTCGCGGCGCCTGACGATACGTACCGCGTATTAACCGCGGCTGAGGTAATCAAGAAAAACAAACGGTCCAGCACATGACGCGGTATCGCGTCCAGGAAGCGGCCGCCATCCGTATCGACGAAATTTACCGCTACACAAGAGAACAGTGGGGCGAGGCCCAGGCTGATGCGTATATCAAGGGGTTGTTCGAGACTTTCGATGCCATTGCCGCCGACATGGCAGCGTCCCGCCCGGTTCCCGCAGAGTTTGGCGTGACCGGATACGTTTCCCGCTACCGCAGGCATTTCATCTATTGGAAGAACTTGAACGATGGAGCGGTCGGCATCGTCACTGTCCTGCATGAACGTATGCACCAGATGGACCGCTTCCTGAAAGACCGCGAACTTTGAAAGTCCAACACCTGAGCAAGCCAATCAATCAGAATCGCTCAACTGTCGGGTTTTTGTCGTTGGTCCGACCAGTTGATCGTATGAGAATTCGTCTCATCTTGGTTCTTGATGAGGATGGTAATTGTGGAATACCGAGAGGGGCTGCCGGAATTGAAAATCGACAGGAAGACTTTGAAGCTGTTGCGCGAGCGTCGACTGTATACGCAAGATGAATTCGCAACTGTCGCGGGAATGAGCGTTCGTACCGTACAGAGGGCGGAGATGGGGAAGCCCGTCTCGGCGGAGACACTCAGATCAATAGCGGCCGTGCTGGAGGTTCCGACTACTCTTGTGTTTTTCCAAGAAACCGTGCTCGATCAGTTGATTGAGGTACTTTGTGGCGGTCGGGCGCGTCACCGCCAGATCCTGCTGAATCGACTCGATCTTCGTATAAGGATGCCGAAACAGGTTGCTGATCAAGTCCTGGCTGTAGATCTTCGGCAGTTTCGAACGGATTCCATGCTTGAACTCCAACATCGCGTTTCGAATGTTGTTGATCGTAGTCAGAGTCTGTATTGCGGTGGTCTCTGTACCGACTAACGTAAACAAAATCCAATCTTCCCAATTCCCTGTCTCCCGTGTCGATTGAAGCAAAGAGTAGTACTCCGATTTGTGTTCAATGATGTAGCGGCTGAGGTAAAGAGCTGGTATGTCGAGCAATCCTTGAATCACCAGATAGAGAATATTGATGATGCGGCCCGTCCGACCGTTGCCGCCATGAAATGGGTGGATGCTTTCGAACTGAAAATGGATGACGGCCATTTTGACCAGTGGATCCGCATCGCAGAATTCGGGGTCATTGATGAATTGTTCCAGATTAGTCATCAAATCGACGATTTCCGCATGATCTTGCGGCGGCGTGTAGACCGCCTCGCCGGACTGTTCGTTCCTGAGCACCGTGCCCGGCAATTTGCGAAGCCCTGAATCGTTCTGCTCCAATTCCCGATGAATCTGGAGAATACGATTTACCGTCAACAGGCGGTCATCCCTGATCAGACCGAAACCGGTCTTCAACGCCGTAGCGTAGTGGCTGACTTCCCTGGCGGCGGGATCCAGAAAGTAATCCGGGGAAGAGCGCCGCTTTGTAGAGTTCATCGTGCGTCGTGACAATGTTCTCGGTCTCGGAACTGGCCTTGGTCTCCTGCAGAGTGAGCGTGTTGATCAGAATCTGCTCGTTTGGAATGGTTTTCGCCTTGCCCTTGAGTTCCGCCAGATATCGATGGACCGACGGCAACCTTTTCAGGATTTTCAGGGTTTCCAGTTGCGCGTCTGGAGGCAGCGGCAGAATCGCGGGTTGGTTCAGGGGCATGTCGCAGCTCTCATGTATACGAAATAGCTATTTTTTTTACACGTTGCGCTGTCATGTCAACAAAAATGCGTTTTCGTATACATGACCACGCGCATATGTAAAAGCTTTTGCCGAATCCTGAACATACGCGCTGAATCCACCCACGATGTCGGCGAACGCTCGGGCGACAACGCGGACAATCACTGGTTCAAGTAACTCGAATCTTCGAATGTGAACACACGCGAACTGAATAGAAGCGATGCATAAATCGCTCAAAATTGAAATACCCCGGCGGCATTCCCGATTGCCGGATATGCCGCCGGAGAGGCTGAGGTTTACTCGGGCAACGCCATTGCGGTCAGGCGCGGGCCGGTTTGCAGGATGATGTACTGGCGGCCTTCGTGGGTCCAGGTGCTCATGCCGTAGCGGCTGCGCTCGGGGACCTCTACTTCGGCCATGGTCTCGCCGCTCGCCTTGTCGACCGCGTACAACATGACCTGGTCCTCGCTGTTGACATCGGAATACACCAGCATGTTCGGCGTGATCGTCATCGGCACGATGTTGCCCGAGCCGGTGTTGCCGATGTCGAGTCCTTCAAGGGCCGGGTTGTTGAGCACGCGGCTCGGCGTTCCGCCGGCCGGGATCATCCAGGCATGCTCGCCGGTGTTCATGTCGATGGCGGTGATGCGGCTGTAAGGCGGCTTGTACAGCGGGATATTCGCCGGATGCCGCGGGGCGCCGCCGCCGGGACCGTCGGCGTATTGCGCGAAAGTCGTGCCGGTCGGCTCCTCGTATTGCAGGTCCGCTTCCTCACCCGGTACGAGTTGTACCGGACTGCAGGCCTTTTGCGAGGAGACATACAGGTAACCGGTATTCGGATCGGCTACCGAGGGCGCGGTGATATTGGCGCCGCCGCCACCGCCCGGGCAGATCAGCGAAGCGCGCTTGCCGAGCGGATTGTCGCGGTGGATCGGCGGATTGAACAGCGGCCCCATCTGGTAATCGGCCATGGCCGCGATCGCCTGCTGGCGAAGCTCGGGAGTGAAATCGACCAGATCGTCGATGGCAACGCCTTGCATGTCGAATGGCGCCGGCCGAGTCGGAAAAGGCTGCGTCGGAGACAATACTTCGCCGGGAACGATGGAGGGGGGCACTTCGCGTTCTTCGAACGGCCACAGCGGTTCGCCGGTGACGCGGTTGAAGGCATAGACGAAGCTCTGCTTGGTGACCTGCATGACTGCCGGGACCGGTTGCCCGTCGACGTTCAGGTCAAGCAGGATCGGCGCCTGGGGATTGTCGTAATTCCAGATGTCGTGCTTGACCGTCTGAAAATGCCAGACCCGCTCGCCGGTACCGGCATCGAGCGCGATCAGGCTCGTGCCGTACAGATTGTCGCCCGGACGGAAGCCGCCATAATAGTCGATGGTGGCGCCGTTGGTGGGGATGTAAACGATGTTGTTTTCCAGGTCGGCGGATAGCGGCGCCCAGGAAGAGACATCGCCCGTCCATTGCCAGGCGTCGTTTTCCCAGGTCTCGTGACCGTATTCGCCGGGCCGCGGAATCACGTTGAACTTCCACTTGAATTCGCCGGTGGTCTTGTCGTAACCGAGAATGTCGCCGGGAATGTTCTCGATGCGCGCCTGGTTGTAGCCCTGTTCGGCCGAGTTGCCGACGACGACGGTGTCGTTGATCACCATGGGCGGCGAAGACGAGGTGATATAGCCGGTTTCCAGCGGAATGCCTTCATAGGGATCGTAGGGATGGCCCAGATCGGCCAGCAGATCCACTACGCCGGATTCGGGAAAGCCGTCGATCGGCACCGGGCCGCCGAATCCTTCGAGCGGCGCGCCGGTTTCGGCGTCGAGCGCCGCAAGGAAGAATCCCGGCGTGATGATGTAGATGACGCCGCGGCCGTCGACGATGTCATAGCCGACGCCCTTGCCATAGTCGGCGCGCATGGAATATTCCCAGCGCCGGGTATGCGGCAACCTGTAGCTCCAGAGCGTTTCCCCGCTGGCGGGATCGATGGCGACGACATGCCGCCGGTAGCCGGCGACGGTGTACAGCACGCCGTCGATATAGCTGGGAGTCGAACGCCCGCTGACCGCGCCCATGCTGGCGCCGTCCCAGACCCAGGCGACTTCGAGCTGGTCGAAATTGTCCGCGGTGATCTGGGTCGATTCGGAATATCGGGTGTTGGCGAAATCGTTACCCAGGGTCAACCATTCCACGGCGTCCTGGGCGAACAGGGAACCCGCGCCGAACGCCAAGCCGAAGGCCAGCAGGGCGGCGATTCGGGGCTTGATTCCTGGGCGGGAGATTGCAGGAGATTTACTCATTATCAGCCTCGCAAATTCAATTGATTCGGCGTTTCGGACAAAGGCGCAGGCTACCCCAACTTCCCCAAGCTGTCGAGATACAAAATGTGACAGCAGCCATTGTCTGTCATTCCGCGCGAAGTCGCGGAATCTCATTGAGGTGGGCAAGACCCGAAGAGATTCCGCGACTCCGCTTCGCTTCGCGCGGAATGACAGTGTGGGGGTGCTTCGCTTCGCGTGGAATGACGGATACTGCGAGTCAATTCAGGTGTGGGAAACCGGGCATTTCAAAGCCGGCGGCCGCGAGCCCGGCGCGAAGGGTCTTGTATTGTTCCGGGGCCAGCGGCATCAGCGGCGGCCGCGGCCGGGACCAGGCCGGGTCTCCCGTGCAAATGGCGACCGCGGCCTTGACCGCGGCGACCATGGGCGCCGACTCGAACAGATCGCGAATGCGGGTGAGTTCCCGCTGGCGCTCCGCCGCGTGCGTGGCGCGCCAGTCGGCGCAAAGCGAGGCGATCGCGGCGGGATTGACGTTGGCGGTGGCGGAAATGCAGCCGGCGCCGCCCGCTTCCATGTTTTGCAGCAGGAATCTCTCGGAGCCGCAAAACACCCTGAAGTCCGGCCAGCCCGCCGCGTTGAAGGCGGCGGTTTCCTCCCATTTGCCCGAACTGTCCTTGATCCCCGCGATGACGCCGGGAAACGCGTTCACCAGGCGGTCGATCAAGTCGAGCGAATACGGCGTCCGCGACATCGCCGGAAAGTGATAAAGGTAGATCTGCAAATCATCGCGGCCGACCCGGCTGACGACCTCGGAGACATAGGCGAACAAGCCGTCGTCGCTGACGTTCTTGTAATAGAAGGGCGGCAGCATCAGCACCCTCGGGCAGCCGAGACGCGCCGCCGCGGCGGTGAATTCCGCGGTTTCGCTGAGCGAACAAAGCCCGGCGCCGGGCATGATCTTGTCCGGCGCAACGCCCGATTCGAGCAATCGCTCGAGCAGGCCGATCTTCTCGGCGAACGAAAGCGAGTTGGCCTCGCTCGTGGTGCCGAAAACCGCCAGTTTCACGCCCTGGCCTAGCAGCCAATGGCAGAGGGCGGTGAAGCGCGCGGCGTCGGGCGCCAGATTGTCGTCGAAGGGTGTGACGACTGGAGCAAGCACGCCGTCGAATCGGTTCGGGCTCATGAGTGGGAATACCTTCCGGGTTTTCGCGCCAGCAATCCGTAGAGGATCATCGGCCAGATGCCGACATGAATCATGACGTCGGCGAGATTGAATATGTAGTTCCAGTACGGGATGTGTTGCAAATCGATGTAATCGATCACGCCGCCATGGATTTGCCGGTCGATGACATTGCTCAATCCGCCGCCGGCGATGAAACCGAAACAGCAGAACTCGAAGCGCGCCACGCCGGTTCCCAGATACAGCCAGACGACGATGCCGCAGAGCAGGCCGACGCTGAGCAGGCCCAACAGCCAGCCCCGGCCCTGCAACAGGCCGAAGACGCCGCCGTAATTGCGGATATGGGTGAAATGGAGCAAGCCGTTCCATTCCACCGTGCCGTTCACGGGAATATTGGCGTTGACCCACCAGCCCGCAGCCTGCGAACAGGCCAGGGCGAAAGCGGCGATCACGCAGAAATACAGGAAATTTACGCTTTTCCGCCCCCCGACGCTAAACAACACGCGCTCCCTTGACATGGGCGAAAGGCTGGTCGGCGTATTGCAGGATCTCGCCGGCGCCGTTCCGGTCGAGCCGCACAATGTTGTGCGCGCAATTGTGCATGGGCTGCCAGGACCACAGGTCGCGCATCGGCAGCCCCTCGACGTGGCACAGCACCGATTTGATCAGCGCGCCATGGCTGACGACGGCGAGGCATTGCCCGAAATGCCGCCGCGAAATGCCCCGAATCGCCCGCATCGCCCGTTCCTGCAAGTCGTAGAAAGTCTCCGCGCCTTCCACCTCGAACAAATGCGGCATGTGCCAGAAATGATGTTGCGACTCCGGATCGTCCGCGGCGATTTCCGCGTGCAGCCGGCCTTCCCAGGGTCCGAGGTCGATCTCGCGCAGGCTGTCGAGAAAAACGATGTCCTCGTGGCGGTCGGGAAAAGCCAGCCAGGCCGTCTCCCGGGTGCGCAATGAACTGCTGCTGTAGATGGCGTCGAACTTTGTGTCGCGCAGCCGCTCGCCGAGTTCGACCGCTTGCCGGTTGCCCGTCTCGTTCAGTCCGACATTGCATTGGCCCTGAACGCGCTGGTCGCGGTTCCATTGGGTTTCGCCATGCCGGATCAGATGCAGTTCCATGAGTTCGCCTCAGCTCAAAGTGCGCCGCACGGCATCCCGCCAGCCGGCGTACTTCGCTTCGCGCCAGTCCGCGCCGCGTTCCGGGCTGAATCCCCGGTCGAGTCGCCACAGGCCGGATATGGCGTCGAGCGAAGAGAATACTCCCGCCTGCAGGCCCGCCACGTAAGCGGCGCCGAGCGCCGTGGTTTCGGCGACAACCGGTCGATGCACCTGGCAGGCGAGTATATCGGCGAGATTTTGCAGGAAGAAGTCGTTGGCCACCATGCCGCCGTCGACGCGCAAGAGGTTCAGGTCAACCCCGTCGGCGGCGATGGCGCCGGTCAGATCGCGCGTCTGGTAACAGACCGAAAGCAGGGCCGCGGTGACGATTTCGGCGACGCCGCTGTCGCGGGTCAAGCCATGGATCGCGCCACGGGCGTCCGGATCCCAGTAAGGCGCGCCGAGTCCGGTGAATGCGGGTACGAGATACACCCCGGAATCTTCCGCGCAGGCCTCGGCCAAGCGTTCGGATTCGGCGGATTCCCGAATGAGATGCAATTTGTCGCGCAGCCATTGCATGGTCGCGCCGGCCATGAATATGCTGCCTTCGACCGCGAAGCTCGTTCTGCCTTCCAGGCGATACGCCACCGTGGTCAGCAGCCGGTTTCGCGAATACACCGGCGCATCGCCGGTATGCATGAGCAGGAAACAGCCGGTGCCATAAGTGCTTTTGGCCGCGCCGGCGCTGAAACAGCATTGACCGAAGGCCGCGGCCTGCTGGTCGCCGAGCACGCCGGTCACAGGCACCGCGCCGCCGAACAGATCCGGTTCGCTCGCGCCGTAGTCGGCCGCGCTGTCGAGCACTTCGGGCAACAGTTGCCGCGGCACCTCGAACAATTCGAGCAGTTCCGGATCCCAATCCTGGGATTCGAGGTTGAACAGCATCGTGCGTGAAGCATTGCTCGCATCGGTATAGTGGCTGCGGCCGCCGGTCAGTTTCCACAACAGGAAACTGTCGACGGTGCCGGCGGCGAGTTCGCCGCGTTCGGCGCGCCCGCGCAGGCCGGGAACCTCGTTCAGCAGCCATTGCAACTTGGTGGCGGAAAAATACGGATCGAGCAACAGTCCCGTCTTTCGTTGCAATTCGGACTCGTCAACGCGATTTTTCTTCAGCTTGCGGCAATGTTCGGCTGTCCGCCGATCCTGCCAGACGATCGCCTTGTGTACGGGCTCGCCGCTGGCCCGATCCCATAGCACCGTCGTTTCGCGTTGATTGGTGATGCCGATGCAGGCGAGTTGCCGACCGTCGATGCCGGCATCCCGCAAGGCCGCGCGGCAACTCGACAAGGTGGTGCGCCAGATCTCACCAGCGTCGTGTTCGACCCAGCCGTTGCGCGGAAAATATTGCGTGAATTCCTGCTGTCCCAGGCCCCGCAAGGCTCCGCTCGAGTCGAACACCAGTGCCCGGCTCGAAGACGTCCCCTGATCGATCGCGAGTATGTACGATTGCACTTGCCTTACTCCCTATTCGCGCCGTCGTCAGATTGCCACGGGGTTACCGATGCGGCAAGCCAATTAGATGTCGAGCGCCGCCCGCAAGCGATCAAGAGCTTTGCTATGGCTGCGAGGACTCATATTTCGAATGTTGTGCAGTTTCCATTGAATGGCCGGCCATTGTTCCAGTCCCTCGAAAGGCAATAGCGTCCAGTCTGGTTCACCCTGCTTGATTGAAAAAAGAAATCTGCGCTCATTCTCAGTGAGGGCGTTTGGAACCCAATCGAATAGCCGTGTCCTGGCAGCTTCGATATCAGCCAGTTCGACGGAGTCGCTAGTCATGCCGACAAAGTGGTTATCGAACAGATCACTTATCGGCTTGGAATCGGCCTTATGAGTTCGGACATGGGACGGCGGTGGCTGGCGAGATAAACAACAAATGCCTGCCGTATGGATTCTGGTATCGGGCCTGCTGCTTGAAGGTGCATGATATCGAAAACATCCCGCGGATGCTGTCGGTCCAGCGCCGCACACAACTTTCCAGCATAGAGATCCGGAGCATCGAGACGCTGCATTTCTACGAAAAAATCGTAGGCATCCCGTGCGGTTGGGTATAGTTCACTCGATATCGGTGGCACCAGACTGCCGCGGATAACAGTACTCGGTTCCAGTTTGATGCGTGCGCGAGATTTCTCCACGAACAACTTTGGAGCGTTTCCTTTCACAAGATGCACTCTCGTGCCTGAAACAGTCCTTTCCAACTTTTCAGCGAGAGCAGTGAGCTGCAGCCGGATGTTGGTCAGTGCTTTGTTGCGATCGAGTACCGGCAGGCAGGTGAGGTCGATGTCGACGGACAGCCTTGGCAAGTCTCGCAAAAACAGGTTGATGGCCGTACCGCCTTTGAGTGCGAATTTTCGAAAAGTTGCAACGGTCGGCAGACAGCGAATCAGAAGTTCGACCTGGGTTCGATATTCATCGCGCACAACCATCCGCCAACCTATACTTGCACGGGGTCGTCGATGACCAAGTCATATTTGCTGTTGAGAGACCCTCCGGCGTGAATAGTGCGCCGACCTGACCCGAATGAGACTTTTGACAGATCCAGACGTTTCAGCCAAGGGTGGCTCAAATGTTCGGCCGCATGCATGAACAGCCGTTTGGTTTTAATGGAAGTGCAGCTTTCGAGGAGGTGCTGTACGACCCGTGGGCGCAGGGATGTCAGCGATTCCATGACTTGAAGGGCTTCCTCGTAAGATTGCCGCTGCGGTACAAGGTACATCATCTCGAAAGCCGCTTGCTCCAGAGTTGCGATGTTGAGCTCAAATCCGTCGACCTCAAGCGGTGACGTGGCCTTGTTGTTTTCTGGAAAGACCTTTGTCGTCACAAGCGACACTTGTCTGGACCAGGGTTGATCCTTGAACCATGCCGGCAACTTCACGCCCGTGCTTCCGAACAGGACAACCTGGCGTCCACCGAATCCCAGGTAATGCGCGTAGCCGCGCAGTTCGATCGCTGCGATGCCGCCGGGGTGCAGGGCGAGGCCGAGTTGGGTTTGCAGTGCTTGGATTGCGCTAGACCAGTCGATCGTCGCGCCGGCACGCTTGTATATGCCGTGGCCCAATCGTTCCAACCAGCCCGAACGGACATACTTGTCCGCCAGTCGGCGATCAATTCCGCTACGGCTCAGCCAGTGCAACGTACCCACCGTTTGGGGTGGCCACCGCTGCAGCAATTTGTTTAATTTAGAGCTCATCCGACAACCGATAGGCGACTTTTAAGTATCAATATAAACTAAACACCAAGGCTAACACAAAGCTCGACTAGATAACCTTCCTCATATGCAACGGGCTTATGCGCATCGGGGTGGTTGTAATGGCGAGCACGTTCAACAATTTTCGACTGAAAGAAGACTGCCAAGCTATACCAGTCTAGCCCAAAGATCATATTCAACGACAGGCTTGCTGCGACTTCGCAGAAATGTGTCAGCCTGCCTTTTCCCTTCACGGGCGGACCCTGCATTGCGGATGGTCAATAGGCGCCAAGGACTGTCTCGGAATGAAGTCTTCGCGAGTTCCTGTGGATTGACGCGCCGATCAGAGATTCCGCCGAAACGCACTACCATGGTGGCATCCGATGCACAGGCAAATGCAGCGTTTCTCCAGACTTTACAGAGATCGGCAGCGAAGTCTTCGGGACTTGTATGTGCGATCTGACGTTCGCTTGAATAGTCAACGTGGTCCGCTCCGCCAATGAACCAGCTGCGAAGCCACTGGTCCGGGGTATATGTGCGCATACCATAATACGGTGGTGAAGTAATAACCCAAGAAAATCGGGCATCAACCGATTCCGGCACAAGTGAATCGACCTCTCGACTGTCGCGAAGTCGGACCTCGCCATTGCCTTCCGGAACAGCGCTATAGTAACGCTTCGCTCTGCGTTCGATAATTTCAAGCGCATCCACCTTCAGGGGACTTAAGCCACGACTACGCCAATACTTGGTGGCATAAACGGGTTTAGGGGCGTATGTTCCAGGGCATTGATTGGAAAAGTAACTTTGAAACGTTTTTTGCCTGGGTCCGTGCAGCGCGCCGAGGATGATTCCCCTCAGAGCGATGCGCGTCGGCGTTGAACAGTCGCTGGGAAATGCAGTTCTGAAGCGGCAAAGCTCAAGCAGCGTTTCGGCGTGATAGGCCTCTGCCCAGAATGGTCCTGAGGGAATATTGTGGGGCTCGGTATTTGTCAGGATGTCCCGCGCTTCGGACAATATCTCTGGAGATTCAACATGGACGAGCTTGGCTGCGGTTATTGCGACTAGCCGGGAAGGGAGTGCTTCCCAGGCATCGGACGACAGGCGTCAATCAATTCTCAAGCTCAGCTTCGCATACCGTCGATGCTCCACTTGCCGCCGCCGACGGCAGCAAAATAGAGGAACAGGAAGCAATAAAGCGCGGCGGCCTCGCCGCGGTTCGCCACGGCCCAGAGAAACAGGTTCGGGCCGGAGTGGGCCATCCAGAAGGCCACCGCCATCATGCCGGAGAGAACGAAAGCCGTCGCGCGCGTGTAGAAGCCCAGCAGCAACAGTAGTCCGCCGACCACTTCGAGCAGGCCGGCCAGACCCGGAACCAGGGTCATCAGTTCGTAGGGCGCGTTCGCTTCGACGGGGAAGCCGAACATTTTCTGCGTGCCGTGTTGCAGAAACATGAAGGCCGAGACGATCCGCAGAACGGAGAGGAGTTCGTCCGAGCAACGGGATAGCATGGAGCCGATGGTGTTGATCACTTGAGTCTCCTTGCCGGGAGCAAGCCGGCGATCGGTGTTGCGTCTGCCGGCGGCCGCCGGGCCACCTCAAGGGCACTATATGCCCATTGATCGAGCGTGTACACAGCCCGGGCCGGTGCCGGCGAGCTTGCCGACGCCCGTCGGGCGGCAATACGACCCGGCGTTCAGACTGCGGCAAGCGCCTGTTCGAGATCGGCGCGGATGTCGTTGATGTGCTCGATGCCGATGCACAGGCGAATGGTCTCCGGGCGCACCCCGGCCGACAGTTGCTCGGTTTCGGTCAACTGGCGATGCGTGGTCGAGGCGGGATGGCAGGCGAGCGTTTTCGCGTCGCCGATATTCACCAGGCGCTTGATCATCTTCAGCGCGTCGTAGAATCGAACGCCGGCCTCGAAGCCGCCGTGCACGCCGAAGGTCAGCAGCGACGCGGGCCTGCCGCCGCAATACTTGTTCGCCAGCGCGTGGCCCGGGTCGGAGGGAAGCCCGGCGAAACTTACCCATTCCACGTTCTCGTGCCGTGAGAGATATTCGGCAACGGTCAGGGCGTTATCGCAATGCCTCTCCATCCGCAGGTTGAGCGTTTCCAATCCCTGCAGGATGAGAAAAGCGTTCAGGGGGGAGAGCGCGGAACCGGTGTTGCGCAGCGGCACGGTTCGCGCCCTGCCGATGTACGCGGCTTCGGCGAGCGCTTCGGTATAGACGATGCCGTGATACGAAGGCTCCGGGTTGTTGATTTCGGGATAGCGCGCCGCGTGTTCCGGCCACGGAAACTTGCCGGAATCGACGATCACGCCGCCGATCGAAGTGCCGTGGCCGCCGACGTATTTCGTGAGCGAGTGTACGACGATGTCCGCGCCGAACTCGATCGGTCGGCAAATCGCCGGGCTCGGCACGGTGTTGTCGACGATGACCGCCACGCCGTGCCGGCGCGCCATCTCGCAGATCGGCGCCAGATCGACGATATTGCCCGCCGGGTTGCCGACGGTTTCGCAATAGACGGCGCGGGTATTATCGTCGATGAGTTTTTCCAGCGCTGCGGGCGAGTCGTCTTCCGCGAAGCGCACCTCGATGCCCTGGCTCGGCAGCATGTGGGCGAAGAGCGTATAGGTTCCGCCATAGAGTTGCGGCACCGTGACGATGTTGTTGCCGGCGCCCGCCAGCGTCAGAATCGAGTAGTTGATGGCCGCCATTCCCGAACTCACGGCCAGCGCGGCAAGCCCGCCTTCCATTGCCGCCATGCGTTCTTCGAGCACGGCATTGGTGGGGTTCATGATGCGCGTGTAGATATTGCCCGGCACCGCGAGGTCGAACAGGTCGGCGCCGTGCTGGGCATCGTCGAACTCGTAGGCGACGGTCTGGTAAATCGGCACGGCGACCGCCCGCGTGCTCGCGTCGGTTTCATAACCGCCGTGAATGGCGATGGTTTCTTGTTCCACTGGTCAACTCCTCGAAGTCGCGAATCTGAAATCGCCCGGAATGATACAGCAATTCCGGGCTTGTGCGCGGCTGTCCCATTCCCGCCAATTCCTGTTATTCTCGAAACGGAAATTCCATTCAGAATGCGAGAGGTAAGGTCATGCCAAACAAGTATCTATTTCCCCTGGGGCTCGGCGCGGCTTTGCTGTTCGCCGGCCATGTTTCCGCCCAGACCGGAGGCAATATCGTTACCGGCGAAGGCTTCCCGAATCCCGTCCCCGTCGTTGAAAACGAATGGGGCGATCTGCCCGCGGGACGCCAATGGGGTTCCACCGCGGGGATCGATATCGACCCCACCGACGGCCACGTGGTTGCCTATGAGCGTTGCGGAGCGGGGGCCCTCGGCGGGCAGGGCATCAATTGCGACAGCAATCCGGTGGCTCCGATTTTCAAGTTCGACCGGCACACCGGTGAAATTCTGGCCAATTTCGGCGCCGGCGTCATGGTAACCCCCCATGGCATTCACGTGGACGACGAAGGCAATATCTGGGTGGCCGATTTCGCCGGCAACGCCGAAGGCACCAAGGGACATCAGGTGCACAAGTTCAGCCCCGACGGCGAACTGCTCATGAGCCTCGGCACCGCGGGACAGCCCGGCAACGACAGCGCCCACCTGAATCAGCCCAACGACGTGATCGTGGGGCCGGACGGCAGCATTTACGTGGCGGACGGGCATAGCGGACAGGGCATGCTCACCGCGCAGGCCCTCGAAGAAGGCCGCGCGGCGGGCCTGACCGCGCGAATCGTGAAATACGCGCCGGACGGAACCTATATCAAGGAATGGGGCCAGCTCGGCACGGCCCACGGCGACTTCCGCACGCCGCACGCGCTCGAGTTCGATTCCCAGGGCCGGCTGTGGGTAGCCGACCGCGGCAATCACCGGCTCGAGATTTTCGATCAGGACGGGAACTATCTCGAATCCCGCTACAGCTACGGTCGCATCAGCGGGTTTTTCATTACCGACGACGACATGGTCTACGCCATCGATTCCGAATCCGGCCCGCTGCGCCACGAGGCCTGGCATTGCGGCGTGCGGGTCGGCCCGCTGGACGAAGACCGCATCGTCGCATTCATTCCGGGGTATCAGACCGAAAGCAGGGGAGAGCAGGGCACTGCGGGCGAAGGTGTCGCCGTGGACGAAGACGGCAACGTATTCGCCGCCGAAGGACCCGCGTCCCTGCCGCTCGCGGGCGGCGCCTTCACGAAGTACTCCGAGAACTGAATTATTGCTTGTACAACAAGGGATTGTTCCTGCTATTCTCGAAAGCCGCCGCGGGAGTGTTCCCGCGGCGGTTGCCAATCTGAACAAGCCGGAAAAGAAGGAGGGGGGCCATGGCCGTCAGCGAGACCACCACGGTACAGGAAGCGGACGCGCACCTGCAACAGAACATGCGCACCGTCGCGCTTACGGCGCTGGCGGGCACCAGTATCGAATGGTATGACTTTTTCCTGTACGCGGCGGCGGCCGCGCTCGTCTTTCCCGCCGTCTTCTTTCCGGAAAGCACACCAACCGTCGCGCTGATCCTCTCCTTCGGCACCTTCGCCTTCGGTTTCATCGCGCGGCCGCTCGGCGGCATCATGTTCGGCCATTTCGGCGACCGCATCGGCCGCAAGAAGACCCTGGTGATCGCACTGATGCTGATGGGCGTCGCGTCCACGCTGATTGGGTTGCTGCCATCCTATGCCGCGATCGGCATCGCGGCGCCGATCATCCTGACGCTGCTGCGTTTCTGTCAGGGTTTGGCGATCGGCGGTCAATGGGGCGGGGCCATGTTGCTCGTTACCGAAAGTGCCCCTTCCAACGAACGCGGCTGGTACGGCGCTTATGCACAGGCCGGCGCGCCGGTGGGCGTGATTCTCGCCAACCTGGCCCTGATCGGCATCAGCGCCATGGTGTCGGACGAGTTTTTCCAGACCTGGGGCTGGCGCATTCCGTTCATAGCCAGCGTAGCGCTGATCGGCATCAGCATGTTCGTGCAACTCAAGCTGGAAGACACAGTGGCTTTCCGCGAACTGGAAATGGCGCGCGAAGCGCACAAGGACGAAAATCCCGAAGCTCTGGTTGTCCGCCGCTCGCCCGTGCTCGAAGCCCTGATCAAGTATCCGAAAACCATTTTCCTGGCGGCGGGAGCCTTTCTATCGATCCAGGTTTCGTTCTACATCCTGATTGCCTTCGTACTCGCTTACGGCAGCCAGGGAATCGCCGGCATGAGCCGCGACGCCATGCTCGCCGCGGTGCTGGTGGCTTCGGCCTTGATGATTCCATTCCAGTTCTGGGCCTCGGGTTATTCCGACCGCAACGGGCGCCGCGGCATCTATATGCTCGGGGCGGTGCTCACCGGCGTGTGGGCGTTCGCGCTGTTCCCGCTGGTCGATACCGGCGATTTCTGGATGATCGTGCTGGGCGTGACCGGCGGGCTCTGTTTCCTGGCCATGATGTACGGCCCCCAGGCCGCCTTCTATACCGAGTTGTTCAGCACCGAAGTACGCTACTCGGGCGCCTCGCTGGGCTACCAGTTCGGCGCCATCATCGGCGGCGCTTTCGCGCCCATGATCGCAACGTTTTTGTGGACCGAGTATTCCATTGTCTGGGTCTCGGCGTATATCGCCCTGGCCTCGGTGATAGCGCTGCTTTGCGTCTGGATGCTCAGCGAGACTTCGGGCGACAGCCTGCACGACGTTCACGGCAGCGATCGCTAGATTGTCATTCTGCGCGGAGCGAAGCGCCCCACCTCCGTCATTCTGAGCGGAGCGAAGCGGAGTCGCAGAATCTCTTCGTGGATATTGAATCAGGCCGGTCGCTGCACTATGCTGGCCTGAAAAGCGGAGATCGATCATGCGCCTTTCCATTCTGACCGGATTGTTGTTTGCCGCCCTCGCCGGCAACGCTCTCGCCGCCGACCGGGTCGGCAATTTCGGCCTCATCGACGCCGACGGCGATTTCCACCAGTTGTCCAAGTACGCGTATCTGAATGCGCTGGTGATCGTCAGCCAAGCCAACGGCTGCGAGGTCAACTACGACCAGAACCACAAGTACAAGTTGCTGGAAACCACATGGAAGGACGAGGGTGTCGGGTTCCTCATGCTAAACGCTTCCGATAACCGCGAGGCGGTGGTCGCCGAGGCGGACGTATTCGACTATCGGTGGCCCATCATGATCGACGACGCGCAACTTGTCGCCGGATCGCTCGGTATCGAAAAGGCCGGTGAAGTCCTGGTGCTCGATCCTTCCAGGCTGGAGATTCTCTATCGCGGGCCGCTGGACCGGCCGCAGACCGGCGACGCGCCCGCCGGCACCCATGTCAAGGATGCGCTATGGAGCGCCACCACCGGGGAAACCCGCGACGCGGAAACGGTAATCCTCGACGCGCCGGGCTGCGAGATCGATTTCGACGCGCGGGACCGCCTAGCCGGGAATACGCCGGACTACGCCGCCGATGTCGCTCCCATCCTGCGCGAGCGTTGCGCCAACTGCCACCGCCAGGGCGGTATCGCGCCCTTCGCCATGGACAGTCACCAGATGGTGCGGGGCTGGTCGCCGATGATTCGCGAAGTCCTGATGACCAAGCGCATGCCGCCGGCCCAGGTCGATCCGCATTACAATCGTTTTTCCAATGCGCGCTATATGCAGACCGATGAACTGCAGACCCTCGTGCATTGGATCGACGCCGGCGCGCCTCGCGGCGACGGCCCTGAAGATCCGCTGACCGGTCTCGAATTCCACGAAGGCTGGAAACTCGGCGAGCCCGACCATATCGTCTATTCGGAGAAATTCACCGTGCCGGCGACAGGTGTGGTGGACTACCGTTTCCCCGTCGTCGATCTGCCCTTCGAAGAAGACAAATGGGTCAAGGCGGTGCAGTTCATCCCAGGAGAGCGGTCGGTCGTGCATCACATGATCGCGCGCGTGGTCGAACCCGACTATGACAGGACCGCGGGACCCGACCAGCAAGGCGAAACCCGTTTCCTCGAAGGCTTCGCGCCGGGCAAGGACGACGCCACGGTGTTTCCCGAAGGCACCGGAGTCTACATTCCCAAGGGCTACAAGATCGAAATCTCCGAGCATTACACCACCATGGGCCGCGAGGTCACCGATCAGACCGCCATTGGCCTGTATTTCGCGGAGGAAACGCCGGATCACGAATTCCGCACCTACTCCCTGTCCCACGGCGGAGACAATATCGTCATCCCCGCCGGGGCCAGGGATCACCGCATGTACGCCAGTCATGTGTTCGAGAACGAAGTGATGATGCACGCCTTCCGCCCGCATATGCATACCCGCGGCAAGAACATGCGCTTCAAGGTGATTTATCCCGACCAGAGTTCGGAAGTACTGATCAATGTGCCGAACTACAATTTCAACTGGCAGCCGACCTATCGGCTGGTCGAGCCCAAGTTGCTGCCGGCGGGCTCGCGGGTGGTGATCGACGGCGCCTTCGACAATTCCGAGATGAATCCCGGCGCGACCGATCCGACAGTGCCGGCGCTGGGTGGCCTGCAAACCTGGGAAGAGATGTTCATCGGCTATTTCACGTACCACAACACCCAGGAAATCTGATCGACGTTGGCTGTAGAAAATCTTGCGTATAAATGATTGCAACAACCCGGCGGATTTCCGCAAGCTGGCGCGGAAACGGCTGCCGGCGCCCCTTTTCCACTACATCGACGGCGGCGCCGATGACGAAGTCACCTTGCGCCGCAATACCAGCGCCTTCGACAATGTCAGGCTGATTCCCGACGCGCTGGCGGATCTGACGAATCTCGATTTGTCGGTGAACGTGCTCGGCCAGGATCTGGACTGGCCGGTGTTCTGCTCGCCGACGGCGATGTCGCGGCTTTTCCATCATCACGGCGAGAATGCGGTGTGCCGCTCGGCCTGGCGCCATCGCACCATGTACAGTCTGTCGACGATCGCCACCACGAGCATCGAGGAAATCGGCGCGCTGACGCCCGGTCCCAAGTGCTTCCAGTTGTATATTCACAAGGACCGCGGGATGAGCTGGGATTTCATCGAGCGTTGCAAGGAGGCGAATTTCTCCGCCATCTGTCTGACCGTGGATACCCTGGTTGCCGGCAACCGGGAGCGCGACCTGCACACCGGCATGACCACGCCGCCGCGTTTCACCCTGGCGAGCATGCTCAGTTTTTTCATGCACCCGCACTGGAGCCTCAACTATCTGACTTCGCGGAAATTCGAACTTGCCAACGTTTCCGCCAACATAGAAGAGGGGACGAAGAAGCTCATCTCGGTCATCGACTACATAAACAGCCAGTTCGACCGTTCGATCACCTGGAAGGACGCCGAAGAGGCGATCCGGCGCTGGGGCGGACCGTTTGCGATCAAGGGAGTGATGTCGGTGGACGATGCCCGCCGCGCGGTGGATATCGGCGCCAGCGCCATCATGATTTCCAACCACGGCGGCCGCCAGCTCGATGGGTCGACGGCGCCCTTCGATCAGCTCGGACCCATCGTCGACGCTGTGGGCGACCGCATCGAAGTCATTCTCGACGGCGGCGTGCGCCGCGGCACCCACGTATTGAAGGCGCTGGCGATGGGGGCGAAAGCCTGCATGATCGGAAGGGGCTACCTGTACGCGCTCGCCGCCGGAGGCGAACCCGCGGTCGACCGCGCCTTGACCAAATTGCGCGATGAAATCGGCCGCGACATGATCCTGATGGGCTGCAATTCAGTGAAGCGGCTGAACCGCGCGCGGCTGCATTTCGACTAGCGGAATTATCTCCCGACCCATCTACCGTTTTCGTCTTTCCGACCGCTTTCGGGTCGGCTCATTCGGTACTTGTCGATGTTGTCGCACAATCGCATGAACCGCGGCTGAACCCACACACACGTTTGACCCTGCTGGTCCGAAGGTGACAGAATGCGCGCCTCGACTTGGGGGGAACGATCGATGTTTGACCTGGACGGACTGCGCCGGGCGCGGGAAGTCGTCGCGCGGCATATGCCGCCGACGCCGCAATACCGCTGGCCCGGATTATGCGGCCTCGCGGGCTGCGAGGTCTGGCTGAAGCACGAAAATCACACGCCTATCGGCGCATTCAAGGTGCGCGGCGGCCTCGTGTTGCTCGATGAATTGCAAAACGGATCCGGCTTGCCGCGCAAGATCGTCACCGCGACCAGGGGAAATCATGGCCAGAGCATCCCCTATGCGGCCTGCCGTCTTGGCGTTCCCGTCACGGTGTACGCGCCGAAAGGGAACAGCGTGGAGAAAAACGCGGCGATGACCGGCTGGGGCGCGGATTTGATCGAATTCGGCAACGATTTCGAAGAGTCGCGGCTCGAAGCGGTGCGCGTCGCCGGGGAACAAGGCGCGATGATCGTGCCGCCGTTTCATAATGCGCTCGTTCGCGGCGTGGCAACCTATGCCCTTGAGCTTTTCGAGGCGGTCGCCGGCCTCGATGCGGTTTACGTGCCTATAGGCATGGGTTCCGGCGTCTGCGGAGTTATCCGGACGCGGGACTTGCTCGGGTTGAAAACCGAGGTCGTCGGCGTGGTGGCGAAAAACGCCGCGGCGATGGCGCGAAGCCTGGAGGCAGGCAGGGTGGTGGCGACGGAATCAGCCAACACTATTGCCGACGGCATGGCCTGCCGCGTACCGATGGAGGAACCGCTCGAGATCGTGCGCAAGGGCGCGGCTCGGCTCGTTGAAGTCAGCGATGATGAAATCGCCGAGGCCATGCGCATGTTGTATCGCGGCACGCACAATGTCGCCGAAGGCGCCGGCGCGGCCGCTTTCGCGGCGCTGATGCAGGAGCGGGAATCGCAGGCCGGGCGCAAGGTAGGGGTGATCCTCACCGGCGGCAACGTCGACGCTGAAGTGATCCAAAAAGTACTCTCGCAGGCGATCTGACCAAATCGCAACCTTTAAACGTCAGGCCTCTCTTGAGGGCTTGGCGCAACGACAAGCGCTGACCCGCACGCAGTTTCGGCAGCATTTTTTCGCCGTCATAATATTGGAATCCGTTTATCGGCGATACTTGCAAAGGCACCCGGCGCGGCGGCACAGGCGACCTTGCCGCAGCCCCGGCGGCGAACAACGCTGGCGCCAGCATGATCTTCTTCAGCAATTCGCGTCTGATGCCAGAATTCCTACTCACAACGCGAACCGTACTCGTTCTGGATGGCCAGGACTCAGCGACTTCGCGTTCCCAATCTCCCG
Organism: Pseudomonadales bacterium; assembly: GCA_963664805.2. Lineage (GTDB taxonomy): Bacteria > Pseudomonadota > Gammaproteobacteria > Pseudomonadales > Pseudohongiellaceae > UBA9145. Next base: position 3,683,972 of record OY761612.1, read on the forward strand.
TAGCAGGATGTCTTTCCAGGGCTGTTACTGCAAGCGACCCTCTTGGAGGAATCATGAATTGTGCGGGAGGTACGGCATCCGGCCTTTCCTTCACACTGGCGCTCATGACCGGGCCGGTTGGGATGGTGGCGTTCACGGCCGCCGGGGTAGACATTGCGTATGCGACGCACCGGGCAAACGAGTATTTGGACGAAGCGCGTCGCAAAAATAATGGTTCCTGATCCGGCCATGATGATCGTCAAACAAACTGGTGTGTGGGGATGATTTTCATACATCTTATTGTGCTGAGAAGGAATTTTCGGCGTGGGAGGATACGGATCACGCCGTTCGGGACTGGCTGCGTGCTGGCCCCGGAGTTTTTTCCTATCCAATGTACAAGTGCTTTGTCCATCCGTGGAAGGAAGTGTCTATGATCGTGGATTTTGTTGAACGGTGGTTCTTGTTCATTATTTTCAGTTTCGCGCTGATGGCGCTAAAAATCTGAGACCATGAAAAGAGTCAATACTTGGGCTTCTCTCGACCGGAAACGTATTGGAGTATTTCCGTAATGGTTCTGTTCGGCGGCTTTTTTGCGTGGCTGAGAGGGGAAACTTTGCTGGAGATTCACGTAACCGTGGTTATTGGTGCATTGATAATGTTCCTTTTGCCGAGAATCTGCGCGGAAATCCAGCACAAGCGTCGTTACGGCGTCAGTCTCAGGGGTGCCTTCCGCCGCGGCGAAGTGGAGAACCGGGATTCCGATGGCCAGTAACGGCTTTGGGTTGTCGGTTTCTTCTCTTTCGCGGCTTGTGTTATATTTGGCACTTGTTGGCAGAAATGACATTTTTTGAATTAAATTGTAAAAAGGTGATTTCATGGCAGAAGATTCCGTGGTTAGGGATCCGCAAGGACATATCACAGCAGATGACATCGATGCGGGGTTATCCGGCGAGAGCGTCGGTCGATCCTTCCGTGCTTTGCGGGGTCTGATGAGTCGAACCCGATGGATGCGGCCGGCCCAATCTTGCAAGCTCATGAGCGGCGCCGAATTTGGAAGGAATATCCAAAAAGAGCTGAGGTCTTTGGGTGAGAAAGACGGCCCGAAAGTGTTGGCCGTTTCCATTCGCAAGCGGATGAAAGCCGTTGTGATGACCCCCGAACAATATGAAGAATTGCGCCAGATGCGGGAAAAATTCGAAACGCTCGTGGCAGCCCAGGCACGAATCGACATGGAAGATGCCTTGAGCCATTTCGACGCACTTTACTTGCGCATCACATCGGAACGGTCCCGCGCCGCTTCCGAGGCGCTCTTCTCCGTTACGGGTGAGGACCTGGCCGACAGCCACCGTCCGGGAGCAACGGAAAACGCCCGGTGATTACCGTCATCGCCGGCGTTAACGGCGCGGGCAAGAGCTCTGTCGTCGGCTCCTGGCTGCGAGACCGCGGCGGCGAGTACTACAATCCCGACGAGGCGGCACAGCGGTTACGTGGGCAGGATTCCGCGTTAAGCCTCGATGAAGCCAATGCCTCCGCGTGGAAGATCGGGTTTGATCAACTCTCCGAGGCGATTGACGCCGACCATCCGTACACCCTGGAAACCACTTTGGGCGGCAGTTCGATCACCAACAAGCTCCACGAAGCGATCGAAAAGGGCCGGCAAGTGAGCGTCTACTACTGCGGCTTGACTTCGGTCGACTTGCATATCGCACGCGTCGCCGCGAGAGTGCGGCGGGGAGGGCACGATATTCCCGCGGAGACAATTCGCCGACGCTACTTATCGTCTATCTCGAATCTGGTCACGCTCGTCCCGGTATGCCACCGGCTATTTGTGGTCGATAACTCCGCGCCGTTACGGAATGGCAAGCCTGCTCCGTTCGTGCTGCTGCATCTGGAGGACGATCGATTCAGAGTGCCGCCCGTGGCGGATATGCCGGATTGGGCCAAGCCGATAGCCGGAGCGGCGCTGCAGCGCGTGTATCCCAATGGCTAGTGTGCTGAACGTGCCCGGAAATCGTCCTGTAGATCCCCCGGTTGGGTGGGGAACTGGATTTTTCGCGGCCCTGCGTTAACGGTGATTCCACCAGGCCAGATCCGAGAACGATCGCAGATCCAGTTCGTGGGTCCAGGCAGAGCGATGTTGGTGGGCGAGGTGGAAATATGTTTCCGCCATCTTTTCGGGCAGCAGCAATCCGTCCTTGTCCAGACCGCGTTTTTCGCGAAGTTTTCGAAAAGCTTCTTCTCCCAGCATCTTGCCTAGCGTGTCGGGGGCGTCGACGGCGCCGTCGACCAATATGTGCGCGACATGTATCCCCTTGGGAGCGTATTCGGCGTTCAGTGTCTGACAGAGCATGCGACGGCCGCCCATTGCGGCGGCGTGAGAATGCTGCCCGGCGTTACCGCGGACCGCGGCTGTCGCGGAGGTGACGAGAAACGTACCGCTGCCTCGCTGTTCCATGATGGGGAGCAATACCTTCGCCATTCGAAACAAGGCGAACGTCGCCATTCGCCAGCCCAGTTCGAACGCCTTGTGGCTGGTGTCTTCGAGTGAGCGGTTGCCGATCTGCGCGCCCAGGTTGAACAGGACCACCTCGACGGGGCCGATCTCTTTCTCGACCCTGACAATGTGTTCCTCGATCGTGTTTTCGTTAACGGCGTTCAGCAGAAACCCGGTCGCGTCGCCGCCGTCCGCTTGTATGTCTCCGACCAGCTTTTGCAGCCCTGCTTCATCGGTGCGCCGGCACAACACCGCGTGGTAGCCTTCCCCGGCGAACTTCTTCGCGACGCTGCCGCCGATGCCCGCTCCCGCGCCCATTACCAAACAAACCGGTTTCATGCGTTTTCTCCTGTGACGATGACCCCATTCTCGACAAGTTGCCGCCGTTCCTCTTCCGAGTAACCCAGACTCACAAGTATGTCGGTCGAATGCTCACCCAGCTTCGGCGCCCGCGCGCCGATCGCGCTCGGCGTCCTGCTGAATCGCGCCGCCGGTCGCGCCTGACGAACTTCGCCGAACCCCTCGTATTCGGTTCTGGCGATCGAATCGCTCGCGACGATCTGCTCGTTGTCCAGCAGTTGCGTGCGCCTGAGCAGGGGCGCGTTGGGCACGTCGTTTTCGTTCAGGCGCGCCAGAATCTCCCCGCTCCGCCACTTGACGATTTCCGCGCGAGTGATCTCCTTGCGAATTTGCGCATTCCGCCCCCGGGCGCGCGCCGTCGAGAAACGCTCGTCCTCGATGAGGTCTTCCCGCTCGATGGCCCGGCACATGCCGACCCATTCCTTGTCGGATATGACGCCAGCCGTGATGTGCCCGTCCCGCGTCGCGTAAATCAGGTCCATCGAGCCAGACCTTTCCGCGGGGTCGAACTCGGCGTCGGCGTAGGTCAAGCCGCCCATGCCCTCGGGCCAGAAGAAGGCGAGCATGGCGTCGAGCATCGACAACTTGATGTGCTGTCCCTCGCCGGACCTTTCCCTGTGAAACAGGGCGCTCGAAACCGCCTGGGCCACGGTGAGCGAGGCGACCTTGTCGGCGATGATGACCCTGAACATCTCGGGTTCCCTGTTGAGGCGATTCGCCTGAATGTCCGTAGCGCCGGAAAGGGCTTGTATCACGGGGTCGTAAACGCGTTGATCGGCATACGGCCCGGTTTCGCCGAAACCGCTGATCGAAACATAGATGATGCGTTCGTTCCGGGCGCGAACCGCATCTTCGCCGAATCCCATGCGTTCCATGGCCCCGGGGCGAAAGTTCTGCAGCAAAACGTCGGCTTTCTCGATAAGCCGCCAAAACACCTTTTGTCCCGCCTCCTTCTTGAGATCCACCGCGATGGATTTCTTGCCGCGGTTGCACGAAAAAAAAGTAGGCGGAATCCCGTTGTGCGGTTGCCCCAAATGGCGCATCTGCTCGCCATGCAGAGGTTCGACCTTGACAACATCGGCGCCCTGGTCGGCCAGCATGGCCGCGGCCACGGGGCCGGAAACCATGCTTGTAAGATCGAGGACCTGCATGCCTGACAGCGGTCCCATTGTTCACCCTCCCCCGCGTTCGGAGTAATTGATGGCGCAGGCCTTCCCGTAGGCTTCGCGTTTCGTGATCGAGTCTCTGTATCTCAGGAGCGAATCCCCCAGGTCGAAGTCGTAACGCACGGCCCAATCCAGACAGGAAACCAGAATGATATCGGCCAGGCCAAACCGGTCGCCCACGACGAAATTGCGGTCCTTGAGATGAGTCGCAATCACGGAGAGATGTCTGGAGGCATAGGCTCTGGCGGATGCGACGGCTTGCGGGGCTTCACCGTATATTGGCGCGAGAGCGCCATGGCGACGCATGACGTAGAGACTGGTTTCATCGAGTTCGCCATAAAAATAGCTTACCCATTCGTCCTCTTTGGTGCGCATCTCCAGGCGTTTCGGGGCCGTGATCGTCGACTTGTCCCCGTAACGGGCAATCAGGTAACGGCTGATGGCGACGCTTTCGGAAAACACGAGTTCGCCATCGACCAGGCAAGGCACCTTCTGTTTGGGATTGAGCCGGGTGTATTCCTCGGTTTGCGTCTCGCCCGTTCTCGGGCCGATGGGAACGTGCCGATAGTTCAGACCCAGTTCTTCCGCTGTCCAAACGGGTCTGAGCGTCCGCATCGTGCCCGCGCCCCAGATTTCGATTTTCGGTAATTCGTTCATTCGGCGGTATAGAAGATCAGATCGCCGGGCGGCCCGAGCAAGTCGTCGGCGGTTTTCGACTTGGCAACATATCGGAATACGTCTTCCAGAAAATATATCGAATCGTTGTCGATGCCATATGCATTTCGAAGGGGATTATATGCGAAGATTGGCAAATGCCCATATTCGCTCCTGGCGGAAGCGGCGTTCCACTACTCGGCGGAGAGAGGGGAAATCCGGCTCGACCCGGCCATCAATCTGGCGGGAGCGAACATTTCGGCGCGGCGGTGGAGCGCTGATTACAAGCGACTCATTATGGACTCCCGGGTGGAGCTCACCGAGGCGCTGGGCGCGGCGCTAGCGGCTTCGGCGCACAAGCCGCGCGTGATTCTGTCCGCGAGCGCCGTTGGTTTCCATGGCGATACCGGCGCGGAAACCGTCGATGAATCCTCCCCGCGTGGAGCGGATTTCCTCGCCGATGTCGCCGGCAACTGGGAAGAGGCCTGCGAGCCAGCGTCCGCCGCCGGCATTCGCACGGTCAACATGCGCTTCGGCGTGGTGTTGAGCCGCGACGGCGGCGTGCTCAAGGAGATGTCGCTGCCGTTCAAGCTCGGAGGCGGCGGCAAGCTCGGTGACGGCAGCCAATACATGAGCTGGATCGCCCTGAGCGACGCGATTTCGCTGATTGAGCTTTGCCTGCGCGACGAGACGATCAGCGGCCCTGTCAATTCCATCACCGGCCAACCCGCGACCATTGCCGAATTCACCCGCGCCCTCGGCAAGGTCTTGAGAAGGCCGGCGTTTTCGCCCTTCCTGCGAGCCTGGCTCATCCGCCTGCTGTTCGGTGAAATGGGCGAGTCCTTGCTGCTCGGCAGCAATCGGGTCGTTTCCCGCCGCCACGGGGAAATCGGCTTCACTCCCGCATATTCCGATCTGACCGAAGCGCTCGCCGCCGAACTTCGCTGATTTCATCCGGAATTCGCAGTTCGATGTGTCACACGGCACGGTCCAGTAGTTTGCACTTTTCTAGATACTGGATACACTGTCGCAGTGGGACAAGCTGCATCACATGGGCATCCGCAGCCCCACGCGGCGGTCCTCGCTCGCGGACGCCAACGAGCGCCGGGACTGGCGCATCTTCGCAGAGTTCGCGCATCGGCTGATTGCCCAGGCACGCAAGCTTTATGCCGGAGAGCATCTGGGGCCGAATCCGTCGAACACGGTCTACGCGTTCGACCTGCTGCTTTTCGAACCGGGGGCGGTCTATGTGATGGAATGCGGCTGTCTCGATTTCGAGAGGCTTTTCGCGCTGCACGAGGCAGGCGCGTTCTTCGTCACCCGGTCCAAGTCAAACGCGGACCTGCGCCGATTGTGTCCGGCATCGAACGCCCAGGCGCGGGAAATTGTCTGCGGACAGACCGTCGCGCTGATGGGTTTTTACAGCCGCGAGTATTATCCTCGAAAACTGCGCCGCATCCGCTTCAAGGATTCGGAGTCCCGAAAAAACCTGGCCTTCATGATCAACCTGTTTGGTCCGTCGCCGCTGACCGTTTGCAAACTGTACAAGGCCCGCCGGTTTTAACTGCGGACACTAGTGAGGATGGAAATTTTGTTAAACCTCGTCGGCATATTAGCTTTCGTGCTGTTTATTGTCAGTCCACCTATATTGGCAATTTCAGGTGTTAAGATTAGATCAAGCAAATTCTTGTACGCTGCCGCTGTTCTGTCTTTTCCAATATCAATTTATATGTTTGGAGCGTCTCAATCCGCGCTACTGGCCATTACGATGTTAGTAATATTGCCATGTCTATTTTCGCTGTCCGGGTACTTGGTTCACAGAATCTATTTCCTGTCTATGGTTCTCGCTCTGGTGCCGATTGCCGCATTCGTTTTCATATGGTTTTTGCGTGTGACTTGAACGTATTTTCCCGCGACGGTCCGCATGCGCGGGTCGCTTGAAGGGTGCCCCGGTAGACGCGCCCCCACCAGATTCGCTTCGCAAATCTGACTCCCCCGGAGGGGGAGTATGGCGTGACGCGCATGCTTCTGCCGTTGCGAACCGACCGGAATAAAGCTGTTTACATGGGCTGGGACATGATCATGGCATGTTCCATGTCCATCGCCGAACGGCTGCGATTGCGCTCGGATTGCATCAGTTCACCAACCGCCGGGCCGCCCTGGTTGTAGATGCCGCCGCGCAATGCGAACAGCAGATAGTTCATGCTGTCGGTGAGGTTTTCGGTCTTGTTGGTGAAATCCGCGGTCACGGCCGTGATCAGTTCTTCCCGGTTGTCGAGATTCGGATACGCCATGATGTCGGTGACGATCGACTCGAGCACGTTCAGATTGTCGAGGATCACCGCCGCTTCCATGGACTGGCTGTAAAGATTCGGCGCGATGGCGGGCGCCATCGGCAATTCGACCGGCGCCGGAAACATGGTCATGCCGCCGGCGGATCCCATCTTGTTCCAGTAGCGCTCAAGTGTCGTGGCGACGCCGTCCCGGACATTGCTATCGACCGATTCGAGCACCACGGCTTCCAGCGCCGCGAGTTGCAGCCACTGGTTCGACCAGAGAAAGCCGCGCAGCAGCGGAAAGCCGCTCTGGAAAGCGGTGGCCTGGGGATGGGTGAGCAACAGGCCGACATTCTTCGGCGTGCCCGATACCGAGTGCATGTCGTCGGTCATGTATTCGGCGACCGCTTCCCGCACCGCGGCGCGCTTGTCGCCGACCGATTCGTCGATGTAGATGGCGAACAACTGGTTTTCGAAGCGGCGGCCGCGTTCGAAGATTTCCGCGGTGTGGCGGTCGATGGAAGCGCTGTTCTGGAAAGAAGCGGCGGCCTCGGCGGGATCGTATTCCTGCCGCAATTGCTCCTGCAAGGCGACGCGGACTTCGGTTTCACGCTCGCCGTAAGGATTCGCCATGTCCATGGACATGGCCACTTCTCCGGCGCTGTGCCCACCCATGGCCATCATTTCCTGCATGGTCATGTTGGCCATCATCTCCAGTTGCATGGCCAGTTCCATGCGCGCATCCATGGTTTCCGGGTCGGCGTTGATTGCGGCGATGGCATCCAGCGCCGCGGCCTGGGTCGCGTCGAAGGCGCTGAACAGCTCGGCGAGTTCGGGATAGGCGTCGCGAACGGTTTCGTCGGATTGCGCCTGGGCCGCACCGGCGGCGCCAAGCGCCAGCACCAAGGCAATTGTCCGACCGAAAATTCTCGTAAAGCTCATGCTTGGTTCCCCACTAAATTAGTCTTCGAACGCAGATGCGCAAACTCGAAAATTATAACCACATCCAGCCTCCCCGGTGTGATATTTTGTGTCTGGCTCTGGAACAAGCCGCTGTCGCCGGGAGCGTTTGCAGCGGGCGCGCGAGGGTGGGACCCGGTCGGCGCAGCCGATAAGAAGCGCAGCTTCTAAAGGGCCGAACGACTTGCCAGGGATGGCAAGGCTGGGGGTGGTCGAAGCCGAAAGCCTTGCGCCAAGGATGGCATGTCTAACCCACCAGAATCCCCGGAAGTGATTCTGCGACTGCGCTTCGCTTGCGCAGAATGACGGCAAGAGAGGGGGCGGCGATGGGCAGAAGCCGCAAATTCCTTACCGCTGGAACAGATAGGAGAATTTGACGAACAACTGGTCGCCGTCGCGGCGCAGGTCGGTGGTGTTGACCAGTTCCCTTTCGCCTTCGAAATCCACGATTTCGAAATTGCTGCTGTTGGAGTTGTAGCCGACATAAAAGGCCGACCAGGGGTTGATCACGTAACGCAGCAGCACGTCGAAATTCAGATTGCGTTCGTCTTCCAGCCTCGTCAGCGGCCCGCCCGTGGTTTCCTCGTACTGGGTGATGAAACGCAGCGACCACTCGCGCGTGAACTGGTAGTTCCAGTTCGTGCGCAGGATTTCATTGCTGAAAATGTGGGCGCCCGCGGGATTCCGCACTTCGGTATAGAGATAAGTGTTGTTGATCCGCAGCCGGTCGATGGGGCGCCAGAGCGCATCGGCCGTGACGCGGGAGTGGTCGGCCACATAGGGAAGACTGCCCCCGTTCGGCACCAGATTCAGCGTGGAGCCCCAGCGGTAGCTCAAGCCGAATTCGAGCGTGTTGAGTGAATTGTTGTTGAATTGAACCTGCCAATCGTCGTAGTCGTGGTTCTGCGCGAGCATGATTCCCGGATAGTCGCCCGGCTGCAGGATTTCGTTGTACCCGACCCAGCCCAGGCTCAGCGAGGAGGTGTCGGTGGCGAAATCCAGGGTGGGTCCGTTCTGATGGTATATCTTCGTGCCATCCCAGTCTTCCAGATAGACGCCGAACCACGTGGCGCTCATACGGTTGAGCGGAATGTCTTCCGGGAACCAGGTATAGGAGACGTTCTGGTGCAGGCCGGAAGTATTGGGCTGGAAAAAACGGAACATGAAGCCGAGGTCGGCGCGGAAGCCCGGGCTGGCTTCGATGAAATGCGTGTGCGTGTTCCAGTTGCGGCCGACGTGATTGACCTGGATGTTGCGCTGCACACCGGTATGGCTCTCGCCATCGGTGGCATAGGGGTCGGTGTCGGAGCCGATCAACTGGAACTGGCTGATCCAGTTCTCGGTCAACTTGACGCGGCCGTCGAGGCTGGCGACGCGGTTGTAACCGTCGGCGAGTTCGCGGTCGCTGACGAGAAATCCGTAGCGGTCCTGTTCGCCGACATCGAGAAAGCCGCGCAAGATGGCGATGTTCGCTTTTTCGCCGTTGAGCGGATCGGTGTCGCTCCGATTCTGGCCCGGTGCCGCGTCATTGATGACGATGCCGCCGAAACCGAAATTCCCCGAGCGGCCGGTAAAGCGCAGGCCGCCTTCGGGGTCGACGATGCGGCGGGTGAAGACAAGCGTCGAGTCCGTGGCGAAAAAGTCCGCGTTCTCGACGAAGAATGGGCGCCGCTCGGGAAATTGCACTTCGAAGCGCTCGTTTACCGTAACCTGGGGTTCGTCCGATTCGACTTGGCTGAAGTCGGGGTTCAAGGTGACGTCAAGCACCATGCTGTCATTGAAGACGAACTTGGCGTCCACCCCGAGATCCTGCTCGCTCGTGGTCTCGAAACCCGGGCCGCCCGCCATGCGTGGATTCAGGGCGTCGACTTCGCGCGCGAACAGAAAGGGAATGATCTGGTAATTGTTGCCCGGCGACACGTCGCGGATGCCGTTCAGCAGGGCGGTCTGGTTCAGGCGGCCTTCGATATCGATCGTATACGCCGGCCAGAATGATTGCTCGCTCAAACGCGGAATGATGCGCGCGAACTGGACCCGCCAGGTCTGCTCGTCGGTATCGGGAAAACGCAGGCTGCGCAAGGGGATGGCCATCTTGACCATGTAGCCTTCGTCGGTCAGTCGGCCTTCGCTGTCCCAGACGGCTTCCAGGGTGGTGTCGAAACCGCCCCTGCGCGAGGAGCCTTCGGTCCAGCGGGCGTCCCATTGGATGCCGAGCGGCGTCGAACGGAAGGTGAAGGCCGCGCGCTGATCATTGAAAGTGTCGACGGTGATCTCCACGGAATCGTCGCCGTCGATGTTCTCGCGCGAAGACATGTTGGCCCGGATGCCCTCGGGCTCGCTGTCGAAAGCGAGGAAGACGACGTGCAGTTCGGTGCGGTCATAACCGATATAGACCTCCGTGCGCTGGCTGGCGGGGTCGCCGTCGTCGGGTTCGCGCTGAATGAAATCTTCCACCTTGGCCATGGACCGGGCCAGCGGCGTGGCGGGCCCCATGCCGGCGAAATCTTCCAGCGACGGTACGCCGCCGATTTCAGGGATGATCAGATCGTATTGCGCGAATGCGGCCTGGGCAAGGAGAAACAGCGCGCCAGCGCAGACGATGCTGGCGCGGCGGCAGACTTTACTCGTCCAATTCATTTCGTAAAACTCCATTCATTCTTCGCTTTCACTGACTCGATCGAAGCTGTCTGCGGCGGAGGGTTGCGCCGCCGAATTCGATGGCGCAAGCGATTGAATCCCTGAACAAAACAAAACCACGCTTTTGCTTTGTTCAAGAAAAAAATTCCAAGGGCGGAGGCAATCGTTTTCGACGCGCAACTTCGAGCGCAGCCGGAGCGACGCAGAGCGGTGCTATGTGGCTGGGCGGAATTTTCTGGAACATCTAGTGCAGGTGGCTCTGGTCGACAAAGCCATCCCCGTTGGGCATGGCGATTGCCGTGAGCGTCTCGCTGTTGATGGATTCGTCTTCGCCGACGATGCCGTTGAGGAACAGCACGTAAGCGGTTACCTGGTAGGCTTCTTCGTCGGTAAGGGTTTTGGGCATATCGGCCGGCATGGCCCGGCGGATGAAATCGAACAGGGTGCTGGCATGGGGCCAGAAACTGCCGACGGTGCGCAGCGGCGACTCCTCGGAGCGCATGTCGCCGCCGGCGATGACGGTATTGCCGGAAACGCCTTCGCCATTGACGTTGTGGCAGCGAAGGCAATTCAGCGCATAGACTTCCCGGCCTTGGCGCGCGGTGCCGGCGCCCGGCGGCATACCGCTGCCGTCGGGCGCCGCGATCAGGTCGAAACCGCTCAACTGGTCTTCGCTGATCGGCGTTCCCAATTGAATCCGCGCTTCCTGGGAACCGGCCGGCGCGGTCCAGCCGGCAAGCAGGAGCAGCGCCAGGGTCCTGCCGAATGTTGCGGCCTTGCTAGACGTAGACATTGCTGATCGCTCCGCCGTCGTCCACGCCCCAACTCTGGATGCAATTGTTGTGATAGAAGCTGATCGTGCCCCGCGCCGCCAGTACCTCGTCGCGCACGGGCTGCACATTGCCGGCGCTGTCGGTGGCGCGGCTTTGCAGCACCGCCGAACCGCCGGACCATTCCCAGGGAATCGTGAAGCGCGCGAGGGCCTTGGCGCCGGGTTCCGATTGCATCTCGGCTTCGGCCCAGGTGTTGCCGCCATCGGCGCTGACTTCGACCCGCCGAATGGCGCCATGGCCCGACCAGGCGACGCCGGTGACCTGGTAAATTCCGGGCCGGGGCAGGCTCATCTGGCCCGAAGGCGAAGTGATCAGCGACTTGACGCCCATCGGGAAGGTGAATTGCAGGCTGCTGCGATCGGGCATGGTGTCGGTGTACTTGCTCGTTTCGTCCCGGAACTGGGCCGGCTCGCGCATCAGCTTGAGCTGGGTCAGCCATTTGACGCTGATATTGCCTTCCCAGCCGGGGCAGAACAGCCGCACGGGATAGCCTTGTCCGGGCCGGATCGGCTCCCCGTTTTGGTAAAGCGCGACAAGAACGTCGTCGAGGGCTTTGTCGATGGGAACCGAGCGTCCCATGCTCGCGGCGTCGGCGCCCACCGCGGCGACCCAGCGCGCTTCGGGCAGGACGCCGGCCTCGTCGAGCAGGGTCGAAAGCGGGATGCCGGTCCATTCGGCGCAGGACAACAGGCCGTGCAGGCTCTGGGCGGTGCCGTCGGCATTGCCGCCGCGCAACAGGCTGCCGCTGTTGCCGGAACATTCGAGGAAGTAGATCCGGCTGACCATCGGGTACTTGAGCAGATTCTCGTAGCTGAAGACCAGCGGCTGGCGCACCAGGCCGTTGATGACGAGCATGTGCCCGGCGGGATCGATGTCGGGAATCCCGGCGTGATGACGTTCGAAATGCAGAGCATTCGGCGTAATCGTGCCTTGCAGGAATTGCAACGGCGAACGCGAGGCGCCGCCGCCCGGATAGATCGGGTCGGGAGTGCCCGCCATGCGTTGCAGATTGCCGGCGAATCGCGAGGGCCCGCCATAGGCGCTGGCATTCTCGCCAGGAGTGCGCGACCACTCGGGAATCTGCAGCAGCGATCCCAAATCTTGGCCCGCATCCTGGCCGAAAGCGGCATTCGCGCCGGCGGCGCCGAGGCCGGTCAGGCCGAGTCGCAGCAAATGCCGACGGTTAAGCAGGCCATTGCCGGCGACCTTTTCCCATCGCGTTTCGGTCATGTCCTGCTATTCCTCCATTCAGGGATTCTGGCAGATAGTACATGCCATCCGTGGCGCAACGTTTCGGGCTTCGACTGTGGCCCCAGCCTTGCCATCCATGGCAAGTCGTTCAGGCTGCGCGCTGTCCAAAATGGCAATCCTGCCATTTTGTCGCAGAATCTCTCAGGGATTCCAGTCACTCGCCGACATGCTGCCTGGCTTCGCGAACGGAGGGGTGCGAATCGTCCCCCCGCACCGCGAGATAGGCCTGATACTTCTCGCTGGCCTTGGCGTTTTCGTTCATGGCGGCATAGGCCCGGGCGGCGCCGATCAGCGAAAGCGGCCGGTTCGGCATGCGCAGCAGCGACTGCTCGAATCGCTCGGCGGCGTCCCTGGGCTGGCCAAGGGCGAGCAGCACCTCACCGGTGAGTTCGTGGATCGGCTTGAGCGGCTCGGCGGCGCCTCTCGGCGGCAGTTGGGCCTCCTTCAGCGCCACGGCCTGATTCAGCAATTCGATCGCTTTCTCCTGTTGCGGCAGACCGTCGGTGGTGAGCCCTTCGTTGAGTTGCCGCTGGGCGTGTTGTGCCATGGTCAGCGCCGCCACTTCGGCATGCATGACCTGCAAATTGGCGTTGTTCGGTTGATCCGAAGCCCGGTTCCCGAGCATATCGGCAACTTGCTCGGCGAGAGCCAGTTCACCGAGGTTGGCGGCGCTCAGGCCGAGTGCAAGCAGTTCGTAATCCGCCAGATCATCGTTCAATTCACGCAGTTCCCATTGCTCGGATTCGATGATGTGACGCGCCTGCATGGTGCTCAGCGTGTTGATGGAGCGCATGTCTCCGGGGTTTTCCCCGAGCGTCTTCACGGCCCGCTCGATCCACATTTTCGAGCGCTCCAAGTCGCCGAGTTGCAGGTCACCGTATTGTCCCCAGTCGGAAGAATGGTTCTGGTCGCCGACTTCATCACCCGGCTTCCACAGGTCGCGCGCGGCCTGAAAGGCCGAATCGTTCCACATCGCGACGCGGTCCCACATGCCATGCTGGATGAAAATATGGGTCGGCATGTGGCGCGCGTGGGAGACCGCGGGAGCGATATCCGCATACTTGAGCGCGGCTTCGAGCGCGAGCGGGGCGTGCAGCGGGTCGTCAAAGGAATGGATTACGTAATGCGCCGCGCCGGGATGATTGTCGTTGTCCTTGAACAACTCGAGCGCCAGCGAACCCGCGCGCATGTTGATGCGTTCGCGCATGTCGCCGGAAGCGGTGGCGCCGGACAACATGGAAACCGTATAGAAGGCTTTCACTTCGTCATCGTCGGGGAACTTTTCGTACAAGTCGGCCATCGCCCGCATCCAGGCGAGTCGGCGTTCGGGCATGCCGCCGGGCGCCATGGCGTAGGCTTCCGCGGCCTTGAGGAAGCCCTTCTCGCGTTCGGTCGGCGCCTTGGCGAGCCGCTCTTCGCTGGTCGCGCCAAGCTTCATCAGCGCTTGACCGGGCCGTTCGTCCACCGGGCCGAAAAAGGGATGCTGGTAGGTGAAGGTTTCACCCCAATAGGCCAGCGCGAAATCCGGGTCGAGTTCCTGCGCCTTGATGAACGCCTCGCGCGCCTGGGTCCTGCCGAAGCTGTGCAGGAATCCCACGCCCTGGATAAAGTATTCCTGGGCTTCAGGCGAAGCGGAACTGGGAAAATCGTAGGTGCCGATGGCGTCGAGATCGGCGGCCTGGGCTGCCGGCAAAGCGAACGCGGCGGCAAGCAATGCGGTGCGAAGTAGCGTGGTTCTGGACATGAGTGCCCCCCTTGTTACTTGTTGGCGAATTCAAACGAGTAGACTGCCAATTGATTGGATGGAATGCAATCGCTGAAATGCGACTTAATGTCACACCGGGCGGGAATCGCGCCGGAGCCTGGCATAGGCGATGGAATTGAGTTCGTCCGCGCCTTGTTCGAACACGATACGGTCGAGCAGGTCCACCAGCGTGTTCTCGAAACCGTCCGCGTCGAGGTAGGCGCTGGCGCGGCCTTGTTCCGGGTCGAGCGCGGCGGTTTTCAGATCCCGGCGATGGTCTTCGGTGATGACGATGACCGGCGTCGGCCGGCGCAATGGGCTGCGCCGTTCTTCGCGCCGCAAACGGAACAGCAATTGCTCCGCCGGACGGCGATGGCTGTTCCAGCCGGTAATCAGGCAGGCCAGGCGGTTGGTGAGCAGACCGAAGCCGCGGTTGTATTGGCGAATGGCCTCGCGGGCGTGGGTTTCGTTGTAGGTGTTGATGGTCGCGTAACGTCCGCTTTCGCCGATCAGCCGCGCCCAGCGGTCCACCATCCGGTTGTCGAGATCGTGCAGCAGGATTACGGGTTTCAAAGCCAAGTCATTGTCCCCGCCGCCTTCATTCGGAGCGGAAAACGACGTTCTCGTCCAGGTCCGCGCGCGTGGTGCGGGTGGCGTTGGCGGGCGCCGCGGCATCCTCGTAGCCGAAACTGATGCCGAACAGGATTCTGGTGCCGTCCTTGATATCGAAGGCTTCCCGGATCAGATCCGGATAGTTGCGCATGCTTCCCATGGGGCAGCTATGCAGGCCGAAGGCGACCATGGTCAACATCAGGGTCTGGGCGTACATGCCGACGTCGACCGCGACGGTCGTGCCGAACGCCGGGTTCATGCCGACGAAAGCGATGTGCGGCGCGTCGAAGAACTCGAAATTGCGCAATACGGCGCGCATGCGGCCTTCGCGGTCGTGCCTGCCGATTCCCATTTCGGAATACAGCGCCACGGCGCATTCCACCTGCCGTACGCGATACTCGTCGCGGAAATCGCCGCGATACTCGTAATCCGGATTCGGCGCCACGCCATTGGCGGTCTTGTCGTACATCTGCTGCCTCAGGCGGTCTTTCAGGGCGCCTGAAGCGACATAGACCTTCCAGGGCTGCACATTGCAATTCGACGGCGCCTGCCGGGCGATGTCGAAGATGCGCCGCATCGTCTCGGGCGGTACTTCCCGGTCGAGAAAACCGCGCACCGAGCGCCGCGCGGCGATGGCGTCGAGCAGGCTCATGTCCGGGTCGAGCGCCTCGGCGGCGCCGGGGATTTCCTTGATCATCTTGTTCATGGTTTCCGACGTTCTGTTTGCGAATTAGCTTATATGATGAAAAATTCCCTCCATGGAATTTTTCATTATCGCAAAACAAAAGCGTGGTTTTGTTTTGCTCCCGGATTCGATGGCTTTCTCCGGCCACGGAGCACAGCCCCGTGTCGTTGCGGCTACGCTCGAAGCTGCGCTTCGAAAGCGCTTGCCTCCATCCATCGAATCCGGCGGCACATCCCTGTGCCGCGGGGAAGCTCTGACTTGGTCAGAGCTTCCCTCAACTGAGAATACGGCCGCCGTCCACATCGACGGTGGTGCCGGTGACGAAGCGGTTGTTCATGACGAAAAGAACGCCTTCGGCCACTTCTTCCGGCGTGCCGGCGCGCTGGATCAGGTGGCTTCCGGTGACGGCCTTGAGGCGTTCTTCCCTGGCGTCGCCCATCCAGTCGAACATCGCCGTGTCGATGGTGCCGGGAGATACGATATTGACACGTACCGGCGCCATTTCAACCGCGAGGCAACGCGCGAGATTCTCGACGGCGCCGCCGACGCAACTGAGCGCCGACTGTCCCGGCTTGATCTTGCGCGCGGGCGAGCCGCTGACCAGCGTGATCGTGCCGTCTTCGGCCAGAAATGGCGCGCCTGTCCGCACCGCCTTGGCATAACCCCAGAGTTTGCCGTAGGCGGCCTTGAATTGCTCTTCGGTCTGTTCGAGGAAAGGCTTGAGCGTGCGCTCGCCGCCGATGGCGCAGAGAACCAGGTGGTCGATGCGACCGGCTTCGCGGAACAGCGCTTCGAGCGCTTGCGCGTCATGAATGTCCGCTTCGCGCACTTCGAAGGCTCCGGCGGCCGCTGCGATGGCCTTGTTGCGGTGAGCTTCGCTGCGGCCCGCGGCCCAGACTTTCGCTCCCGCCGCGGCCGCGGCTTTCGCTGCAGCCAGGCCGATGCCGGCGGTGCCGCCGACGATGACCACGTTCTTTCCGTTCAGTTCGTTCATTTGATGGCAGTCCCCTGATTTGGGGTAGCGGATGGTAGCACAGCTAGCGGCATCGCGTTGGCCCCGATTCTTCCGCTGAGGCATGTATTGGGTTATTCTCCCGATGGGTTCCGCGACGGACGCAGGCAATTATTCTGTATTAAAGGGAGGCAGTCTCATGAAAGAACATTTAGTCGAACTAGATGTGAAATTAGTCGATTACGATCACGAAAATCCGAGAATTGCGAAGGCTCTAGAAAAGTACGGATCACTTACAGCGGAACGCATTGCCTTTGCTCTTAAATCTGCGACAGAAAATGGTTCTGCTTCGTCCTATAACAATTTGCGAGACTCCATATTGGCTAGTCGGGGAATTATGGCCCCCATAACAGTAATTTCCCGCGATGGCAGGTACACCTGCATAGATGGAAATACTCGACTTGCGATATACAAGGAACTATTAAAAACAGACGAGCGCAAAGAAGTGGACTGGTCAAAGATTAAGGCCACGGTGCTTCAGGAGTATTCACAGACCGACATTGAAAAAATAAGAGTTTCTGCACATCTTGTCGGAGCACGAGAATGGCCGGCATATGAAAAAGCAAGATATTTACACTATCTTCGCAATCAAGAATTTATGGATTACGCTGAGATTATCGCTTTATGCGGCGGCAGAAGAAATAATATTGAAAGACAAATCGATGCATATCATGACATGAATGAGTATTACAGGGATAAAGTGGATGAGGATGCGGAATTTCAAATTGACAGATTCAGTGGGTTCGTAGAAGTGCAAAAAACAGGAATAAAGGATTCTATATTTGCAGCAGGGTTCACCATGGATGACTTTGGTAGTTGGATTCGATATGGAAATATTTATCGTTTGGAAGATGTAAGGCACCTCCCCCGTGTGCTTGAAAATAAAGATGCGAGGGAAATATTTGTAAATGGCGGGCCAAAATCGATAGAAGAAGCAAATAAGCATCTAGATCTTGAAGAGTCCGCAAACAAACCATTCAATAAGAAAACAACCTTAGAATCTGCAACAATGCATCAATTAGTTGAGGTATTGCTGCGATGCATCTCAGATATACCGTATTCTGAAGTGCGAGCTTTGAAGAATCGAGAAAGTGATAATTCTGAGGAGCAAATAAGGTCAATCGAGAGCCTATCAGAACAGTTGAAACGATTGCTTGACGACCTGGTAGATTAGATATGTCGGAGAGTGTTGACCATCGTAGGCTAATCATAGGTGGCATCAGGCTCATAGCGTCCAAGTATCCCAATATGAAAATAACAAGTGATATTCAAGAGTCGCCTGGTGATGCAGTTCCTTTTTTGGTTGGCGATCACCGTCCTGACATATATGCGTCAGAATTATCTCAAGGTGCCAAGCCAAATTTCATAATCGCTGAAGCAAAGACAGACGGTGACCTTGACAATTCCCATACTGAAAGCCAAGTCAAGAGTTTCATTGATTACCTGGAACAACGGGAGCAAAGTCAGTTTATTCTACTAACGACAGGTGTAGGAGCCAAGCGCGCCAAATCGATACTGCGTTTCGCGCACGACGAAGCGTCAGTACGACGTACCCAATTGGCAATATTTGATACGCTGGACTTGTGGCTTTATAACAGTGAAGCGAGAAAATGGCATTTAGACTGAGAAAACCACCGAGGCTTGGGGGTAAGCACGAGTCTTATCCGTACCAGCTTGATGCGGTTCTTGCCGTTAGAGATTTGCCGTATGCTGCCATATTTCATGAACAAGGACTAGGAAAAACCAAAATAGCAATAGATATTCTTCTATACTGGTTGATGAATGATATAGTTGACACGGTTTTTATTGTAACCAAGAAAACACTAGTACAAAATTGGTGTGATGAAATTGGCAATCACTCTCACATCACTCCTAGAGTACTATCAGGGAATCGGAGAAGTAACAGTGTGGCGCTTAACGCTCCAGTACTAATATATGTTCTGAATTATGAGGTAATATCAAGCAATCAAGACATAATTACTAGCTTTCTACTTACTTGTAGAGTAGGTGCAATACTGGACGAGAGCCAAAAAATTAAGAATCCCGAGTCAAAACTCACCCAATGTTTCCTTTCAATGACAGAGATGTTTGAAAGGCGGATTATTACAACAGGCACACCTGCGGCAAACAGACCGTATGATATTTGGTCCCAAATTGGTTTTCTTGACGGTGGAGAGAGCTTAGGCAAATCTTTCGAAAAATTTAAGGCCGAAATGGATTTGCCCAATAGTTCTTTCGGTGCGGACGGATTTGGCGATCAATTAGTAGAGACATTTGAAAAGATATCTTCATTTATAGTGCGCGAAACAAAGCAATCTGCTGGGATAGAACTTCCAGAGAAATTGATTAGAACTATTTATGTTGACTTGAGTGAAAGGCAGCAAGCGATTTATGATTCTTATCGAGATGAGCTTGAATATGAAGTGAAGACAGAGCAAGGAATTGAAACAGATGATGTGGAGGTAATACTTAAAAGACTGTTACGCCTTGTTCAATGTGCATCAAACCCAGCACTCTTAGACAAAAGTTATAATGAAGTGCCGGCAAAACATTTGGCGCTTAGAGAATTGGTTGAGAATATTAATGTAAGGTCATATAAAGTAATCGTGTGGACAAGCTTTATTGAGAATACTAGGTGGCTTAAATCGAAGAATTCCGACTTGAGTCCCGAAATAGTGCACGGAGAACTTTCGGTGGAGAAGCGAAATATCTCAATTGAAAGGTTTAAACACGATGCAGCTTGCAGGATGTTGATTGCCACACCCGGCGCAGCAAAAGAAGGCCTGACACTAACAGTAGCAAATCATGTGGTCTTTTTTGACCGAAGCTTTAGTCTTGATGACTATCTCCAGGCACAGGACAGAATACATCGGATATCACAGAAGAGAACTTGTTTTGTACATAACTTGATGGCTCGCAATACAATTGATGAGTGGGTGGATGCACTGTTAAATGCAAAACATCAAGCGGCGCAATTGGTTCAAGGTGATATATCTAAGGAAACATTCAATGAATTTTTCGATGGAAACGTCTCAGATATGCTAGCTGATATTTTGGCCCCCAAATCGACGAAATAATATGAAGCAGATGCACAAAGGAGAAACATAATGATGTCTACCATGAAGGTTCTGAAAAAAGAAATTCATTATAGTGAAGACTATAAGGAGATAGGGGCGCTAAAGTTCTTTAAGGATAATCCAAGAGTTTATTCAGTTGTTCGCGAAATTCCGGGATTTGACAATTTAACGGAAGAGGAAAAGCAGGAAAAGATATTTGAGAAATTGCTCAATGAGCCTAGCGTTAAGAATCTGAGGGAGGAAATTAAGAGACACGGTGGGCTCTTGGATCCAATTGTAGTTTCCATGAACACATGGGAGGTTATCGAAGGCAATTCACGGCTGGCAATATATAAGGAACTACATGATTCTCAGGCAGACGGAGAATGGGAGCTAATTCCATGCAGGCTGATTTCAAAATTCGAAGATGATGAGTTGGCGGCGTATCTCAGTCAGATTCATATAAAGGGTAAGACTAAGTGGACTGCGTACGAAAAATACAATTTCGCATATGTGCGGTTTATTAAAAGTACATTAAATGGCAATCCCAAGGGAAAAGCGTATTCACAAATTGCTAATTTGTTTGGAGAAAGCGAGGCAACGATCCGACACCGTATAAAGGTTATAAAGTTAATGGAGGACAAGCAAGATAATGTTCGTGACAATCTCAGTTACTATGATGTTCTTGTCCGTAATGCAGATTCGCTAAAAATGATTGAAGATGGCGGGCTTAATACGCTTTTAGAAGAAATAAAGCGTTCTGGAGAGAATAAAGAGGATGAAGATGAAAAGGAATTTACTGCTCAAGAAATGCGTAAAGCTCTTCCAAATCTATTCCGAAAACCGAAATTACTCAAACAATACGAAGACGGTAAAATTGCGTTCAAGGAAGCGGCGAGCCGCGCGGAAGTATCTGAATGTAAACAGAATATAGTAAGAGCGACATCCTTCCTTGGGGATATTTCCAAAAGAGATGTTGGAAAATTAGCCACAAATGATTTTAACGCTTTTGCGCAGTCCTTTAAAAAGTTGAAGAAGGAATTCGAAAGAGTAGAGGGAATAATTCAGTTGCAGAAGAAGATATAGAGACATGTCAAATCATCGAATTTTACTTATCGAGCCCGGATACAATAACAAGTATCCGCCTCTTGGCCTTATGAAGCTGGCGGCGTACCACAAAAGCCGAGGGGATATCGTTCGATTTGTAAAAGGCGAGGATAAGTCAGCATTACGACAGGTTTGGGACCGAGTGTATATCACAACATTGTTTAGTTTTGAGTGGAAGCGTACTAGTAAGTCAATAGACTTTGGAATTGAAGTTGCCGGGGGCCAGCAAGAGCGAGTTTTTGTTGGGGGAATAGCTGCCTCTCTTATGCATGAAGAGTTCGTAAGGGAGCCTAGGTGGGCAGGTGTTCGCTTTATCGCAGGGTTGCTGGATGGACCCCCAGCGGCATCACTCCAGTTGTCCAGCCTTGACGGTGATTTTGGCGCTGAGGACTTGACGAGCGTGCCCATAGAAAATCAAGTGCCCGACTATGAAATCCTCGATCATATATCTTATGTGTACCCGGTCAACGATGCCTACTTTGGTTATGCATCCCGGGGCTGCATTCGTAAGTGCCGTTTTTGTGGTGTTCCCAAGCTGGAGGGGGCACAGAAGGAAATGCCTCCCTTGTATGACCTAGTCAATGGCGTTGCTTCAAGGTACGGAGAGAAGAAGGATCTTGTCCTTATGGATAACAACGTGACTGCTTCTTCTCGCTATAAGGAACTCATTGACGAGATAGTCGATTTGGGATTTGAAAAGGGCGCTGTATTGACGCGCAATGGTAGAAGTGCTCAACGTCGAGTCGATTTCAATCAGGGAGTGGATGCGCGAATTTTGTGCAAATCAGAGATGTACTTGCGCGAAATGTCCAGAATATGCATTAGTCCCTTGCGTATCGCGTTCGACCATATCGGCGTGCGGAAACCATACGAGACTTCCGTTCGCATGGCTGCGGCGAACGGCATTGTAAAATTGTCAAATTACATGCTGTACAACTTTAAGGACTCTCCTGAAGACTTGTTCGAGCGGATGAGAATGAATATTGCGCTGAATGAGGAACTAGGAATTCGGATCTGGTCGTTTCCAATGCGGTATCAACCGGTTACGTTGAAAGATAGGTCTCATGTAGGTGACAGATGGAATGCGTATTTTCTTCGCACCTTCCAGATCATATTGCAAGCTACCAGAGGAGTGGTCAGTGGAAGCTCTACGTTCTTTCACCGGGCATTCGGAGATGACGCAGAGTCATTCAAACGACTCCTGAGTTATCCGCATGGTTTTATTTTCCATCGCGACTATTATGAGTATAGAGACGGTAAACCAATGCGGGAAGAATATGAGTCGATTAGAAATCGCATGTCTGCTACCCAAGAAAATGAGTTACTGGATCAACTCTTGAGAATAGTTGGCACGAAGCTTGAGCGGCAAAAGCGCCATGCCGCACTTTTTCGATCAAATAGCGTAGACCCCCTGGTAAGAGAGGCTTTACGATTCCATATCCTCGGAACGAAGCCGGACGATGCTGTAGAAGTTCTCCCGGCTCTTGCTGATGATGACGAAATGTATCCAACAGAGGAAGAAATTGTGGAAGACGCAGGTCTTTACGATCTTGAGCCGTTGCAGGAAACCTCTCGTCAGCACCGCCAAATTATCGCGACCACGGGCTAGGCAATGGACACAACATCCCAGAATACTGATTTGGAACCGAGTTCCCCAGAGCTGGTTGGCGCCGACCTTCTTGACCTGGTTACCGCTGGAATGCATGTCGACCCGCTAGTTATGTATCGGGAGTACATCCAAAACGCTGCTGACGCGATCGAAATGCTGCCCCGCCCCGAAGAAGGGAAGATCGAAATTGAAATTGATGCAGTCGGCAGAAATGTAAGGATACGTGACAATGGTCCTGGGCTTTCTCACCAACACGCGGTAGAAGCGCTAGTACCGATCTCCAGAAGCAGCAAGGATTACAGGCATAATCGCGGATTCCGGGGCGTCGGGAGGTTGTGTGGCTTGGCATTTGCCAAATCTATTGCTTTCAAGACACGCACTAGCAGTGAAAGTACTGTTACAACTGTCCTCTGGGATGGTGAGGTACTCCGAGATTGTATTCGCCAGGAATTCTCTATAGTGGACACTGTTGCTCGTTGCGTTGGAGTCGAGCGGAAATCAGTTCAAGAAGTTCCTGCCAACTTTTTCGAGATTGAGCTACTAGGAATATCCCGACAAGCAGCAGTCGCGCTAAACCGGGTTGCGGTAAAGGATTACATCAGCGAAGTTGGTCCTATTCCGTTTAGCGAAGCCTTTCCATATCGGACTGAGGTAGCAAAATCTCTTGAGGAGCATACAAGCCTGCTTGAGATTGATATTTATCTAATTAATAAATCACGAGAATCCAATACAGATAGTGAGTCAATCACTAAGCCACATTCTGACGAAGCACTAGTGCTTGGTGGCAATTCCGGGAAATTTTTGGAATTGGAAAGCGTGAGGGTGCCGCGCCAATCTGGTGAAGGCTTGGCGGCTGTTGGATGGATAGCACATACAAATTATCAGGGTGCCTTACCTCGTTCATTGGGTATCCGGTGTCTGCGTGCACGGTCTGGCAATATCCAGATCGGCGGCGAATTCGTGTTTGATCACCTTTTTAGCGAATCACGCTTCAATCGTTGGTGCGTTGGTGAGATACACATTCTGGACCCTGAAATTATCCCAAATGGAAGCCGCGATTATTTTGAACTAAACGTTCACTTGCGAAACTTGGAAAACCATCTTCGCCAGGTCTGCCGGAACATCGAAAGACAGTGCCGGTTAGCGTCACGGCATCGCAATCAATTGAGAAAAGTTAGCGCCCTAATTGACGATGTGGATGCCGCGGTTTTCCTTGTTTCAAGCGGATATCTACCGGATTCGGCCACTACACGCCTAGTGTCACAACTGAGGGAGAAAATCTCAACGAACAGCCAGGGAAGCCTTATTGGAGAGTCTGCGATACAACAAGATCAACTGAGTTCTCTGCGGAACAAGCTGGATAGCATTGAGAAGGAACCGGATAACAAGCTTGCCGCGATGTCGGACGATGAGCAGCGAGTTTACAGAAACGTTTTTCTGGCAGTTACGGAAACTGCCTCATCGCTGTCAAAAGCCAAGGAAGCAATTGAATCCATCATGAATTTCAATCGAGACAGAGAAGTGGAATCGCAGTAGCACAGACTTGAAGTCAGGTGAAAATCCGGCCCGGATTGAGTATCCCGCGCGGGTCGAGGCCCTGTTTCAGATTGCGCATCAGTTCGATTTCGTTCCCGCTCCGGCTGTACGGCAGAAAGGGTCGTTTCATGATGCCGATGCCATGCTCGGCCGAGACCGAGCCTTTCAGTTCGCGGATGAGGCCGTAGATCACTTCGTCGAGTTGCAGGTGCAAGGCGCGTGTTTCCGGCCCGACATTGATGATGATATGCAGATTACCGTCGCCGATATGGCCGAACAGGCCGAGGATGGCCTCGGGCCACTTTTCCCGCAGGCGGCGTTCGACTTCCTCGCCGAAATAGCCCATGTCGGCGACGTTCAGGCTGACGTCATAGGTATGCAGGTAGCCGACTCCCGGGGCGACTTCGGCGGCGGCGTCGCGTACGGTCCAGAGCTTTTTGATCTTGCCGGGCGTATCGGCGACCACGACCTCTTCGATCAGGTCCTTGCGGCTGGCTTCGTCGAGCATGTCGAGGAACAACTCGCCGTCGGTAGCCTCGTCGGAGCCCATGCTTTCGGCCAGCACGTAAAAGGCGTGACTGTCGGGCAGCGGCACGCTGGCGTGGGGCACGTGTTCATCGACCAGTCGATACGTGTTTTGCCAGAGCACCTCGAAGGCGCTCAGATTCGCGCCGAGCCTGGCCTGGGCGTGAACGAGCAAGTCGGCGACCTGCCGGAACGTGCCCATGCCGCACATGGCGACCGCCTGGCTGGCGGGCCGGGGGAAGAGTTTCAGCACGGCCCGGGTGATGATTCCCAGGGTGCCTTCGCTGCCGATGAACAATTGCTTGATGTCGTAGCCGGCGTTGTTCTTGCGCAACTTGTGCAGATTGTCGATGACCGTGCCGTCGGCGAGCACCGCTTCGAGGCCCACGACAAGCTCGCGGGTCATGCCATAGCGGATCACGCGGTTGCCGCCGGCGTTGGTCGACAGATTGCCGCCGATCGTGCAACTGCCGCGGGCGCCGAGGTCGAGCGGAAACAGCAGGCCCTCGGCGTCGGCCTGTTCCTGGATCGCCTGCAGGGGCACGCCCGCTTCGACGGTCATGGTGCTGGTGTAGGGGTCGAGTTCGACCACCTTGTTCATGCGTTCGAGGCTCAGGCAGATTTCGTTTTCGAGTGGCGCGGCGCCGGAGACGAGGCCGGTCATGCCGCCCTGGGGCGCGACCGGCTGGCCCGCGGCGTGGCACAGGGTCAGAATCGCCGATACCTCCCCGGTCGAAGCGGGGCGCAGCAAGAGGGGCGGGCGGACGGCCCGGTCCTCCATCAGATCCTCGAAATTCTTCGGCTCGATATCGCCGCCTTCGCGCCAGCCGGCGGGCCCGACGATTTCCTTGAGCCGGTCGAACAGGTCCGGGCGGGCGGAAACTGCTTGCGAAGTCATGAACGGGTCAGGTTCAATACGGGGACGCGCATGGTAGCACAAGGCGGTCGTCCTCAGCCCCCGGGCACCGTTCGGAATTCGCTGCCAGCGGGGGCAAGGCGCACGGCAAATCAATCAATCGGAGAAAATTCATGTACAGCAAGGCCCTGAAAGCGATCCTCTCGGTAGTTCCCTTTGCCTTCAACGCAAATGTCCAGGCCCAGGAACCGGACAACGCCACGCATATCCCCTACGCGGAGATCATGACCGTCTTCGAAAATCTCGGCGACACGATCGATCAGCAGATCAGGACCGTCGATATCGGCGACGATATCAACGTGGCCGTGGGCATTTTGCGCCGCGTGGGAGCGCGCACCGAAGGCGAGGAAGTGACCGCGATATTGCATCATCGGGTAACCGAGGTGTATTACATTCTTTCCGGCTCGGGCATCCTGGTCACCGGCGGCGATGAAACGGATCCCGTCGAGTTTCCCGCCGATGTTACGGCGGTTCGGGAACTGATCGGCCCCAGCGGCCGGCGCACCGTGACCAACGGTCAGGTTCAGGCCGTGGCGGCGGGAGACATCGTCATCATTCCGGCGGGCGTGCCCCATGGTTTTCGCCATATCCAGGAACAGATCACATATCTGAGCATCCGGGTCGATCATGAACAGGTATTGCCGGCCGGGTATGTGCATCCATCACTGGAATGACCGGCCCAGGCGATTAGAATAGGGGTAAGGCACGGCCAACAATCGTTTGACTCGAACGTGGTGAAAATTATGTTCAGGAAACTGCCGGCAGTACTTTCCCTGTCGATTCTCGCGACCGCGGCGGGATTCGCCATGGCGCAGGACGACTATCCGCGAACCCCCTCGGGCAAGCCTGATTTCAGCGGGAACTACGACATTTCGACATTGACTCCGTTCCAGCGCCCGGAGCGATACGGAAATCGGCTCTTTCTGAACGAGGAGGAAGTACAGGCGCTGAGAGATCGGGAAATGGGCATCCGCGAGGCCGACTCCGTGCCGGGCGACCCGAATCGCGCGCCGCCCGAGCAGGGAGGCGCGATCGGTTCCTACAACGACTTCTGGTTCGACCGGGGCAGCGACGCCTTTGCCCTCGATGGGCAATATCGGACTTCGATCCTGACCTATCCGGAGAACGGGCGTCTGCCGCCGCGCACGCCTGAAGGCCAGGCCAAGGCCGATGCGGCGCCGCGCTTCGAATGGGAAGATCTCGGCGGTGCCTGGTGGCTGGAGACCGGAGATCAGCCCTTCGACGGCCCCGAAAACCAGCAAGTGCAGGTTCGCTGCATCTTTCATCCGGCATCGACGATTCCCGTAACGCCTCGGGTCTACAACAACCTGAAGACCATCGTGCAGACCGATGAGTATCTGATGCTTTACATCGAATGGATGCATTGGGCGCGCATCATCCGGATCAATGATCAGGAGCGCAGGCCCGCCGCGCTAGCGACCTTCGACGGGGATTCAATCGGCCGGTGGGAAGGCGACACCCTGGTCGTCGAGACCGTCAATTTCCTGGATCGGCCCGATGAACCCGCCGACCGCCGCGTCATCGAACGATTCAGCCCACTTGAGGGAGGCGGTCTGGTCTACGCCTTCACCGTCGAAGACGCGGATTACACCGACGGTTACAGTGGTGAAATGGTCTGGCCGAAGACGGACCAGATTCCCTACGAGTATGCCTGCCACGAAGGCAATTACTCGATGGAAATGACGCTGAAGGGCGCCCGCGTTAAGGAAGTCGAGCACTACCTGCGCCAGCAATCCGAAGACTAATGCCGCATTTTCGTCGTTCCGCCTTCGGCGCGTTCTAGTTGGACCGCCGCGGCGGAATGTCACCCCAAGGGAAATGTGAGCGTTGCCGATCCTTCAATTGACAAATCTTTTCAAATAATAAAACATTGTCAACTAACAAGAAGGAGGAAAAAATGTCTATAGGTCATAGAATTAAGCTGTCACGTCGTGCGGAGGGTTTGTCTCTTCGCGATCTTCAGGCGAGAATTGACAACCGGGTAACCGCGCAGGCGATCAGCAAGTACGAACGCGGGGAGTCGATGCCAAGCTCGGGAGTTCTGATTGCTCTTGCCAACGCTCTAGGCGTTTCCGCCGCTTATCTGGCCAGCGACAGCAAAATCTCTCTGGAAGCCGTCGACTACCGGAGAAAGCGGCTGACTAGCAAGCGCGAAGAGGCGCAAGTCGAGGCGAAGGTGCTCGATTTGCTGGAGCGCTATCTCACAGTGGAGGAAATTCTCGGTTTGCCCACTATCGCGCGAGATTTGCCGCGCGATGCCCCTTGGCCGGTGCTCCATGACGTGGCGGAGGCGGAACAGGCGGCGCACGGCGTCCGCGGTCATTGGGGACTTGGTATCGATCCGATCCCGAATCTCGTCGAACTGCTTGAGGAGCGCGGCATCAAGGTTCTTTCGATGCATCTTGATAACATCGACGGTCTCACAGCCGGTGTGCGCCGGGAGGACCAGAGCGTCGCGTCGGTAATCGTCGTCAATCAGAAAGACTGGGGAGAGCGCCAGCGATTCACGGCCGCTCACGAACTCGGCCACATGGTTCTGGATGTCGCGCCGAAAGTCGATGACGAAAAAGCCGCTCACCGATTTGCCGGCGCCTTCCTCATGCCGGCCGAGACCTTGCGCGCCGAGATCGGCAAACATCGGCGTTCCATCGGCTGGCGTGAACTATTCGACCTCAAGGCGATTTTCGGCGTCAGTGTGCAGGCCCTAACCTATCGCTGCAAGGACTTGGGAATCTTCGGCAGTTCGCTGTTCCGGCAACTGTACAACGAGTTTGACCATAGAGGCTGGCGCAGCCCGCCGCACAGGGAGCCGGGGGCGATGCAAGGCGAAAAACCCAAACGTTTCGAGCGTCTCTGCTTTCGGGCTCTGGCGGAAGACGCCATCTCGGAGTCCAAGGCGGCGGAGTTGCTTGGGTGCTCGGTTCACGAACTCCTTCGGCTCATGGATGAACCGCCAAATCTAGAATCCATTCCCGCCGGTGCCTGACCCTCATGCCTGTGCTCGTATCGGACACTTCGGTGTTGATCGACCTCGAACGCGGTTCCTTCCTGGAACACGTGTTTCGACTTCCGTTCGAATTCGCCGTGCCGGATTTGCTTTATGAATACGAACTCAAGGATCACGGAGGCCCCATGCTTATCGACATGGGGCTTCGCGCTCGCACTCTCCAGGACTCGCTCATGGATGCTGCTCTCCGGCGACCGCTCATTGCGAGCATTGGCTATCGAAAAAATGGTCGAATGCCACGGTGTTCTTTGGTTGCTCGATCAACTGCATGAGCATCGAATTCTGGATGCCAAAGCCATGATCGGGGGACTTCAGCGTATCGCCGAACACCCGCGTTGCCGACTGCCCCAGAAAGAAATTCAAGATAGACTTCGCAAATACTCCAGTAACTAACTACCTCGCAAGCGGATCGGGCCGCATCTGGAAATGATAGACCTTGCTCGTGGTTCCCGCGCCGGTTTCCATGTGGAACGGCGCCCGGCTGCTATAGGTCGCCCATAGTCCGCGGCCTTTCCAGCCGGCGTCGGGATCGTCGATGCGGCCGTCCAGCCACTTGGTATAGAAACCGAGCGGATAAGGCACCCGCAGGCGCACCCATTCGCCGTCGTTGAGCACGAGCAGCGCGCCGGACTGATTGCCGGTATTGATCGGCGTGTTCTCGCCGAGGCCGAATGTGTTGAACTGGTCGACCCAGGTGTAATAGCTGCCTTCGGCGCTGCCCGGCAGATCGAGATTCCGGAATTGTGGCAGGGGCTCGGTGTAGAAAGTCCAGCCTTCCGGACAATGTTGGCCGGTCGCTTCCGGGCCGTTCAGCGGGCCGGTGCATAGCGAACGGTCGAAACTCGCCATGTGGCCGCTGGCCATGGCCGCCCAGACGACGCCGTTGCGGTCGATGTCCATGCCTCTCGGCGAGAAGCCTTCCACCGGGTCGCCATTGGCGTCGAGCGGCGGCTGATAGATTTCGGTGAGCGCGGTCGTGGCCGGATCGTCTCCGGGAACGAGCCGGACTACGGCGCCGGGATAGCCGAGGGACGAACCCCAGATCGTGCCGTCCGGCGCCGGCGCAACGCCGTAGTAGCGGCCGTCGATGCGCATGTCGCGCGCGGGGTCCGCGGCTTCGCCCGGTTCGGTGTAGTCCGCGTCGCGCACGCCGTTGCCGTTGGTGTCGAGAATGAACGGCGTCCAGCCTTGGGCCGCCACGGAATCGCCGGTTTCAAGATATTCCCGGGTATTGAGCCAGCCGATTACGCTGCCGCCGCCGCTGGTCCACAAGGTATGGTCCTCGTCTTCGGCGAACATCAGATGATGCGTGCTGAAACAGGTGTTGATCGGCGTATAGACGTCGGATTCGGGATCGTAAACGCCGAGATGGCGCCCGGCACGGCCGGTCGGAAACACCTGGGCCGAGGAATGATCGGAACCTTCCCGGCAGAAATCGGGCACGTTGTCCGGCGCCCGCACCCGGGCGGTGATCCAGACCCTGCCTTC
The DNA here is from genome assembly GCA_963664805.2 of Pseudomonadales bacterium. Classification (GTDB taxonomy): domain Bacteria; phylum Pseudomonadota; class Gammaproteobacteria; order Pseudomonadales; family Pseudohongiellaceae; genus UBA9145. Next base: position 3,713,900 of record OY761612.1, read on the forward strand.
GTGATCGAGCATCGGATTGTGAACCGAGGTCGATGCGTCCCAGATCGGCTCATCGCCCCAATACGGCGATTCCGCCAGGGGAGTGGGCGGTGGGGGGGTATACTCCGGATCTTCCGGGAACACCGGCACTTGCGAGATCGAGTTCGTCGCGGGGTCGAGCACCGGCAGGTAGTTCGCGCTTTCCTCCAGGGCGCCGTAAATCCGGCCATAGCCGTTCACCGTGGGGTCGCGCCGGTCGGTGGAAACGAGGTCATGCAGATAGGCGGTCGGATCGGCCCAGTCCCATATCGTGATGACCACGTTGCGTTCGAGGCCCGCGGGGCGATCCGGCGCCGGGGGCAATTCACCCGCGGCGATGCGGTCGGTCCAGTCGGCGTACATTGATATCGCGTGCTCGCCCATGGCGGCGATTCCCCGCACCATCGAACCACCCGCCTGGCCTGACATGATCCGGCGGTTCCAGGCTTCCTCCGAGGTGTCGTAGCCGCTGAACAGGCTTGGCATGTTGCGCATGGCGGCGTTACCCATCTGGTGGCAGGCCAGACAGCCACCATTCGTCACGCGGCGGATGTAATCGGCCTGGTTCTGGATATCAGGAGATATGCCGTTGCCTTCGGGGCCGGTGCCCGGAAACTCGCTCCGCGCCGGAATCTCGAGCAGCGAATACCAGTGACCCGCGGGATAGTAGGCCGCGGCCGCGGCCGCGTCGGGCGCGATCACCGCTTCCAGATCGAGCGATTGTCCCGGAGACGCGCTGACCCTGGGCGAATCGACCAGGCCATAGCCACGCACCCAGACTTCGTATTGCGCCGCCGGCAGGTCGGGAATCACGTAACGCCCGTCGTCGTCGGTGACCACGCTACGGGAGAAAAGCGTGGGCAGGTCGCCGGTTTCGGCGATTACCCAGACCCCGGCTTCGGGTCCGCTGGCGCTGGTAACCACACCGCCGATATCGTCCTGGTCGATGGCGACGTCCGCGGCGGGAGGCGTCCCGGCCGCAGGTTCGGCCACGGCGGCGCTTTCCTGTTCCTGCTGCCCGCAGGTCGCCAGGGCCAACAGGCAGCCGCCAATAACGGTTTTCAAGATCGGCTCTGAAATCTTCATGTTCTGGTCCTCTTCCGTCGCGGCGAAAAGCGCCCGGAATTCGGCGAAATAGAAAACAATATTACGCCTATCGATCTTTGCCGAAAAGCCGTGCAATCTTGACAGCGGGCGGTATTGACTATTTATTGACAAAACTGTTGGCTTGAATCTGGAACAAGACCGGAAATTCGCTACGAAACCGGGGGCAGGAAAAGATATGAAGATCTCATCGACCGCAATCGGCATAGCAAAATCGGGCATGTGCCTGCTGGGGCTCGTCGCGGCATCGGCAGTTCAGGCCCAGGACGGCGGCGATTACGAAATCCCCCGCACGGTCGACGGCCAGCCCGATCTGCAAGGCGTGTGGGCGAACAACACCATGACGCCGGTCGAACGTCCCGAGATGTTCGGCGACCGCGAATACCTGACCGACGAGGAAATGGCTTTTCTGCAGCAACGAATGCGGGAAATCGCGGACCAGGACGGCGACGCGCTGTTCGGTTCCGGGACTTTCAACGCGGCGTTTTCGGGCGAAGTCACGTCTTACGACCCGACCACGGGAAATTACGATCAGTCCTGGCTGGTGGAGCGCGACGTGCACAACCGCACCTCGCAGATCGTCGATCCACCCGACGGCAGGTATCCGCCGCGGACCGAGGAATCCATCGCCCTGGCCAGGGAGCGCGCGGAACGCGTCCGCAACAACGAAATCGCCTCCTGGCTCGACATGTCCGTCGACGACCGTTGCATCAATTACGGCGCGCCTTATCTCAACACCGGGTACAACAGTTACTGGCAGATCGTGCAGTCGAAGGATCACGTGGTGATCGTGCAGGAGATGATTCACGACGCCAGGATCATTCCCCTGACCGAAAAGCCCCTGCTCGACGACAGGATCCGTCTCTGGCATGGCGACCCGCGCGGCTATTGGGACGGAGACACCCTGGTCGTCGAGACCGGCAACTTCTCCGAAAAGAGCCACGACGGGCCGAATACCGCCGCGAAGCGCAACATCGAGCGATTCACCCGCATCGGCGATAACCAGCTGTTCTATCAGTTTACCAGCGACGACCCGGGAACCTTCACCGCGCCCTACACCCTGGAACTGCCGCTTGAATACAGTCCCGACCCCATTTACGAATACGCCTGCCATGAAGGCAATTACGCGATGGAGAACATTCTGCGCGGCGCGCGCGAACTTGAGCGGCTTGCCGCGGAAGACCATTGACATCGAGAGGAACACATTCCATGAACAGCAAAGCCGGAAAAATGGTCGTACAGGGGCTCGGCATGATGCTGGCCCTGTCCTTCATGCTCGGGGAGGTCAACGCCCAGTCCGGGCGCAATCCCTGGCGCCCGGCGGATGGGCTGCAGGCGGGAACCGGTCCCGGCCTGATCGGCCAGCCCTGGGCCAGGCTGCCCGGTGACAGGGCCATGGGTTCTCCCGGCGGCGTCCATATCGACAACGACGGCGAACATGTCTGGGCGATCGTGCGCTGCGGCAACGACGGCACGCCGCGCGGCAGCCAGACCTATTGCGACCAGTCCGATCTCGATCCCATCCTGCGATTCGACCCTGACGGCAATGTCGTCACCGAATTCGGCAGCCGCATGTTCGCCTGGCCCCATGGATTGCATGTCGACGGCGACGGCAACATCTGGGTCACCGAGGCGGGAAGCGGCGAATCGCCTTCCGGGCAGCCTTACGGCCACCAGGTATTCAAGTTCTCGCAGTCGGGCGAGGTTCTCATGACGCTGGGCGAGGCCGGAGTGTCGGGAGACGATCAATACCATTTCACCAACCCCAGCGATATCGTGACCGCGCCGAACGGGGACATCTTCGTCGCCGACGGCCATAACAACGACGGCAATAACCGCATCGTGAAATATTCCGCTGACGGCGAATTCATCATGGATTTCGCCGAAACGGGCTATGGACCCGGGCAATTGCTCGGCCCCCACGCCCTGGCGATGGCGCCGGATGGGCGAATATTCGTCGCGGACCGCGGCAACAAGCGCCTGTCTATCTTCGACCAGGAAGGCAATTTTCTTTCCCACTGGACCCAGTTCGGCATGCCGAGCGACGTCTGGATTTCGGCCGACGGCACGATTTTCGTCGCCGACTCTGAATCCGACATGACCCAGAATCCGGGCTGGGAGAAAGGCATCCGGGTCGGTGACGTGGAAACCGGCTGGGTCGAGCATTTCATTCTCGACATGGGCGACAATCCACCCATCACCCAGGGCGGAAGCGGAGCGGAATCGATCGCGGTCGACCGCCACGGCAGCATTTTCGCGGGAGAGCCACGTCCCCAGCGCCTGCGGAAATACATCAAGGTGCGTTGAACGCAAGCGCCAATGAGCGGCCGCCTGCTTGTCCTGCTGACGGCGATTGCCTTCCCGGTCTTCGGCGTTGTGGCGCAGGACGCGTCGACTTATCGGGCCCCGCGCACCGAATATGGCGTGCCGGACTTGCAGGGATACTGGGAAAAGCGCTTCGCCACGCCGGTCGAGCGCCCGGTCGCATTAGGCAACAGGAGAGCTTATACCGAAGCCGAAGCCGCGGAGTTCGAGCGCGAGCAGACGGAACGGCGGGCCACTCGGGAGTCGCCGGTGGCCGCGGACCGGGGTCCGCCGCCCGCGGGAGGCAGCATCGAATTTCGCACGGACACGAATTTTCTGCCGGGTTTGCCGGTGAGCGTGGCGCGGATAAACGGCGAGCCGCGCACCTCCCTGATCATCGAGCCGGAAAACGGCCGTTTTCCCCTGCGCCCCGAAAGCGAGGAACTTGGCAGCCGCTACGGGGCGATCATGAACAACAACTTCGATGGCCCCGAAACCCGCCCCCCGGGCGAGCGCTGCCTGCATCTCGGACCGCCCTTGCCAACCATGACGAACTCCGACGGCACGCATATCCAGATCGTGCAGACCGAAGACTACGTGGCGATATTGAGCGAGGAGGCGATACAACTGCGGATCGTCAGATTGCACAAGGAACATCCGGATTTCCCGATCCGGAAGTGGATGGGCGATTCCATCGGCCGCTGGGAAGGCGAGACGCTGGTGATCCACACGAACAGCTTCCGCCTCGAACACGGTTTCAGCCAGATCGCCACGTCGGAGGTTTTCGAGGTCACGGAAAGAATTACCGCGATGTCGGAAAACGAACTGCTGTACTCCTACACGATCGTCGATCCCGTGACCTATACGGCGCCCATCGTCGCGGAACTCCCGCTCCGCAGAATGGCGCCGGGACAATTGCTATACGAATCCGCCTGCCACGAGGGCAACCGGGCGGTGCAGGACATACTGGCGGGCGCCAGGCGGCAGGAACTCGACGCGCTAATCCGGTAGCGCCGGCGCGTCGTTTCACGTTAGATAGTTGATTATTGAACAAGGAGCAATTTCTCAAATGAAATCGGAAAACAAGAGGATTGTAGTAGTAACAGGCAGTAGCAGAGGCATTGGAGCTGCCACTGCCATTAAGGCAGCCGAGCTTGGGTATGAAGTTTGTATCAATTTTGTCAAAAACGAATCTGCTGCGTTAAATGTTGCAGAAAGAATTAGAAGCCATCATGGAAAGTGTATAGTTGTTAAGGCTGACATTAGTAAAGAAAAAGAAGTGATAAGACTTTTCGAAGAAGTCGACAAGAAACTTGGAACTGTAACAGCGTTGGTCAACAATGTTGGTGTAGTGAGAGAAAAAGCCCGACTTTCTGAAATGACGGCCGACAGGATCAGCGACGTATTAACTGCCAATGTCTTAAGTTGTTTATTGTGTAGCCGTGAAGCGGTCCGCAGAATGGGAATCTCTTTTGGCGGAAATGGAGGGAGTATTGTAAACGTATCTTCTGCAGCCTCCAGACTTGGCGCTTCTGGAGAATACATAGATTATGCCGCCTCTAAAGGTGCAATGGACACACTAACAATCGGTTTGTCAAAGGAAGTGGCTTCGGATGGCATAAGGGTCAACAGTGTTCGACCTGGGTATATTTTCACGGATATTCACGCAAATAGCGGCGCCCCTGAACGAGTTGAAAAATTGGCAAAAAGCCTCCCTATGCAAAGGGGCGGAGATTCGAGAGAAGTGGCAGATGCTATTCTATGGCTATTGAGTGAAGAGGCCTCTTATGTCACTGGTAGTTTTATCGATCTAGCAGGTGGCAGATAAATGCCGAGTGCCGCCCATACAGTTAGGATGTTTACCTGACGGTCGCTGTTCCCGGATGGCTTGAACCGAGTATCACATTTTGTATTACCTCATGGCATGCGCAAATGGCCGGGACAGCCAATCAGCCCTGACCGTGATGGACTATCCGCGCTGAATGCGGCATGGATGCCGTAATGTCTTGTTTATCCGGAGTTCAACTAGGCAATCCCTTTTCCCGTTTGAATTTGCGGAATAATGCATCCATCTCTGGCCTAAATATTTTAATTGTTGCATGACTCCAGTTCCATGATGGATGTGGAAAAGCAACCACATTGCCATTTTCAAATTCTTGAAATCCCACTCGAAATCGACCTTCTTTTCTAATGAATTTCCGAATGCATTTACCCATCTCGCCTGAGCGCTGGAATTGTTCCATTATTGGTTTTTCTTGTAGAATATCAAATAGTTTTATTCCGAAGAATATAATCAATTTCGGCTTACGTCGTGCAACTTGGTCGATGAAATTTTCAATCTGTTTAGGCCGTTTGGCTTTTGAATAACCACCATCATCACAAAATTTATGGTTTTGAGTATTGCACCAGTTTGCGTGTACTATGCAGCGGTCAAAATCTGTAGCATTGTCGGGATGGTTCCTTGTCAAAGGATGACCCCACAAGCTAAACCACTTAATGATTCTGTTTTGGAATTGCCACGTGCGCGCTACGGCACCGAACTTTGGACATGGGTTTGAAAAAGTGTATTTAGCTTCCAAATTTACTTTTACATTTCCCCCGGACTTGCTTTTACCACGCTCTAAACCACATACCATGATGCCACCACGATCATTGAATCCTGGGAAAATACTGCTCATAAGTAATAACCTCATCAATTAAATATATTTCGGAAAAAACCGCCGCTTACTTCAAAGCTATCCGAGTTTTGCGAATCAATTCCGCATTGCTGATAAAATTGTCTCACCAAAGCATTGTAAAAAGGCTCATTTTCCGAATAGGTCGGATATTCGTCTCTTATATTCTGCAGTCTTTCATTTCGTTCAGTAAATTCTCCTTCCAATGATTTCTCAAATTCTTCCCTGTACTCCCTTATTTCCGATTCTAGTCTACGCTCCGCTTGCGCAATTCTTTCGTCATAATCCGAGCTTTGAAGCAGGCCAGGCGCCCGGCTTCCTGCTAGTTCTTCTTCTAAGGCTTGATCCCGACGTTCAATCAAGTTTTGCAATCGCGATCGTGAACTATAAAGTCTGGAGCTGGTGTTAGAAATTAACCCTTGCAATTGCTCCTGCCAATACCGAATTGCGTTCTCATGCTGTTCTTTTTCATAATCTACAGGATGACGCAAATTCCATATTGCAGTCATGGCATCTCCATCGATATCTGCAACTCTTGCTGCAAACACTTGATTTTCGGAATTGACTGCTCTTAGCAGTCCTCGCAAAATCTCGTTAGGGTTGTCAAAGAAGATGACTCCATCGTTTATCAACTGTATGAAAGAATCTGAATCGGCATCCTCTGAACCGAATCTGTAAGTTATTTGAAAACCACTAACATACTCTGCCCAATCAATAGAAAGTTCTATTTCTCCATTTTCGCACTTTGCCGACATGACCGCACGACGTGCGCTCATGTTACTTACGTCTCCTGTTGCGTGGTTAAAAGAAACGATTTTTGTTCCGGTAATGGGGTCTTCTTGGATGTCAAGACTCTGACTGTAGCAAAAGGCCGAATTACCGAAAAGCAGTATTGCCAGAAGTAGTTTTCTCATTTTCAGATTCTCCGTCGTGAGTAGAAATGCCACTAGGCGCTGAAGAAGTGCTCTTTACAGTAGCGGTATTATGAGAAAGCGCCAGCGCACTTAGCCTATCAGGAACTATCAGGCGGAGGCAAGTAATTGAAAACGCTGTCAAAGCAAAGTAGAAATGTCCCCTTTTCTCCAAAGTAGAGATGTCCCCTTCGGCCTTGCGCGCAGGGAGCGTAGCGACCGGAGCGCAAGGCCGCGCCGCGGCTATCCGGCGGCCGCCCCCGCGCCGGGCTTGAGCGGACGCCGCCAGGGGTGGTCCGGCGGCGGCTTCCAGGCCGGCCGGGACCGCTGCCGCGCCTTGGCCCTGTCCACCCGCGACCGCACGCTCTTCCCGTCCTCGACCGGCAGCGGCGTCCCGCCTTCGGCAAGCAGCCTGACCGGCAGCTCGCGTCCGTCGCGCAGCACGGTCACCGCGCCGTCCCAGCCCTTGCACACCGTCACCGCGGCGCCCCGCAGCCGGTAGCCCCGGCCGTGGCCGGTCACCTGGTAGGTGTTTCCCTCGAAACCGATCGACAGGTTCTTCGTCAGCTTGCGCTCGTGCTGCTCGCACAGGATCAGGTCCAACTCCCGGTCGTCGTGCAACACCGCCCGGTGCGCGTCCGCCGGATTGCGCGGCGCCACGCCGAAACGCCGGTTGTAGTCCGCCATGAACGCCGGCAGGTAGGCGTTCCCCGCCTCGATGCCGCAGATGCCCCGCAGCCGCATCTCCTTCACCAGCCGGTCCTGCAGCGTCCGGTTGGCCCGCTCGACCCGACCCTTGGCCTGCGGACTGCCGGCGTGGACCGGCGCGATGTCCAGCGTCTCCAGCGCCCGCCCGAACTGCGTCAACTCGTCCTCCCGTCCCCGCAGGTTCACCCGGAATATGCTGTGGCGGTCCGAGTAGTACGCCACCGGACGCCCGTGGGCCGCCAGATGCGCCCGCGTCGTCTCCATGTAGGCCTCGGTCGTCTCCGCCGGCCAGAACCCCATCGCCAGCAGCCGCGAGGTCGCGTCGTCCACGTACACGATCAGCGCGCAACGCGGCCCCCGGTCCTCGAACCAGTCGTGCGGCGAACCGTCGATCTGCACCAGATCGCCCAGACACTCCCGGCGCGGCCGGCTCGGATGCGCGCGCGCATCCCGCCGCGCCTTCGGCCGCCACAGCCCGTCCGCGATCATCCAGCCCCGCAGCGTCTCCGCCGACAGCTTGAAACCGTGCGCCTCCACCAGCTTCTCGCACGCGAAGGTCGGACCGAAATCCGGGTAGCGCTCACGAACCAGGTCCAGCGCCGCCCGGCGCACCGCCGGATCGATCGCGTTGTTCGAGCGCTTGCCCCGCCGGCCCGACACCAGACCCGCCGCGCCGCGCTCCCGGTAGCGCGCCGTCAGGCGCTTCACCTGGCGCACGCTCAACCCGAGCCGCAACGCCCCCTCGCGCTGCGTCAGGCGCTTCTCCACCACATCACGGATCACGCCCGCCCGATCCGACTCCCGCATGCTCAACAGCACCTCCGCGCTCGACAAGACCGCCCCTCCTCAATGAAAAAGGGGACACTTTAACTTTGCGCAAAGGGGACATTACTGCTTTGAGCTAACAAAGTAATTGAAAACGCGGAAAATGTAGCCAATGATCCTGAAATTCGCCACTGTATAGCTGACCGGGTATTAGGGCGGAAACCCTGACATGACAAGAAACGTGTAAGCGCTTCCTCGGTTTTCGTGGCTGGCCACGAAGCGGCACGCCTATTGCGATGTCAAGTACCAGCGAACAGACGGATGGGTGCCGAACGTTGATTTGTATCAGTTGCTCGCCTATGTTACTGCACTCGATCTCCTTGGCGGCATGCTATTGTATGCGAACGGTGGATCGGATGAAGAAACACATGTCATTCGCCATTCTAATAAGCGGCTAATTGTCGCCGCACTCAATCTCTCAAATACATTAGATCAAGTGTTGCCTAAATTTGATGATATAGTGCGGCACGTCAAAGAGCTTCGGCTAGGTTCTCAATATTTTCGATTCGTGGCATGAGCTCAATTGGTTCATACAGCCAAACTTCCTTGACGAAGTTCGGCAGACTGGTCTCCGCCAAGTGAACTGGTGGAAATCACATCTATAAATTCTCTCTGGGAAACTAAAGCTCTATCGAACTGCCCAAGCCTTAGGAGAGAGACCAATAGGGCGCAAGAACGAGCTTGGCAATTGATGGATTTTTGCGGATTAAATTCAATATCGGTAAAACCCTTGTATCCAAACAGACGCTGTAGAAAATCCTGATATGGTCTCAGGGCGGAAAGGTACAACCAATCATAAAACGCCGTTTTGGGAATTAGTGGCCATTCTTGCCCAAAGTACTCAAATCGAATTAGCTGACCCGATTTTCTAATCCTTTCGTCAGTTTTTGCTCTAAGTCCAACTTTCTTGTAAATATCTGTATACGGCCCCCCATTTTCAAAAACTTTGCTGCCTTGGTACGCAGCCTCTAAAGCAATCTCTCCAATATCTGTTTTCAATTTCAAGTTGAACGCACTTAAGCGTTTCCCCAGCAGCTCTTCAGATTTTGTCGAAATCTCCAACACAGGAAATAAGTTTCTCTTTTTGGCGGATTCATGCAACGCGGCAACGTTCTTTTTCTTTTGGATTGAGGAAAATCCAGGATTCCACTCAAAATTCACGAGTATTTCATCTACAAGATGATTTTCCTTTCCGGTGGCAATGAATACTGGACGCTTAGCCATTTTTGTAACTCAATATTTGATCGACTTGGACATAATGTGGAACTAGTATTTCCGACTTCATCGCAGCCTGCCGTCTAGCTTGCACATCGGTATCCCTCCAATCCATATATGTGAAGAGTACATCAAAATCAATTTGTTGTTCCGCTTCTTCCGCAGTTAGAATTTGCACTCCAGATTTGTTGGCAACATCGGAACTGAACCTCAATCCTTCTTGAAGGAGTATGGAAGACCTGATTTGTAACCAGATTGGGTCAAGAATTCTGGCCTCTCTTCTAGCATGAAACAGCATTGGGTGATCATCGACGAAAGCCAAGTGAACAAATTCATGCAGCCCTTTGGCTCGATCTGCTTCATGGCTCCAATCGTTGCCGCCCGGAGAGGGTATTTCGATGCCACGCCTTTCCGCTTCAGCGAGCGAGAGCAAGCCGTGCTCTCCAATCAGTTTAAGATTCGAGCGATCAGTGAAATGCCAAACTCCGTCAAATCTGTATTTTTCCAGAATCGAATTCATCTTACTCCCAACTCTAGCCGTTCAAGCAGATGTGGAACCGCTCTGGGCCGCCGATGCCAGACCGTTGCAGTCCACGACAAGTCTCATATTCCGCGAACCCGGCGTTCACGGCGTGATTGAACAATCTCGTCGATCATACCTTCCAAGATTTCGTTTTCGGATTGCCCGAGATCCTCGGACGATGGCCGAGTCGCCGCAAACTTCTCGGCAATGCGGCTGGCGACCGCAACCCGGTCCACCACTTCTTTGGGCTTGAACAGGATGCCGTCATCGACAAGGGTCGCCTCAAGGATATCCCCTTCTTGAAGATCAATGCCTCTGCGCAGCTTGGCTGGGATGGTCACCTGAAATTTTGGTTTCACGGTTACTATCGACATAGCGGCCTCGTGCAATTTTGTTGGAAAGTTGTAAATTCATACCACTAGACAGCCGGAAAAGCAAGCCCTAGCACACACTGCGAGCAACACCCGTGTTTAGTCTTGAAGTATTATTGAAGACAATCTGTTTTCCTGATTGGCTTGTCGAGGAATTCATCATGAAGCGACTCGGATTATTGTCGATTTTCTTGCCAGCCATGCTGTTGCTGATCCCATTGGCCGACGCACAGCAGGAAAGCGGCGAAGATGCGATCAAAGCGCTATTGATCGGGAGTTGGCGCCTGGTCCAGTTTGATGCGATTGGCGAAGACGGGGAAACGGTGCGGCGCCCCTACTCGACGGGGCGGATCGATTATCAGGCGACCGGCCTGATGAATGCGCAATTGATGCCGGAAGACTGGGGCGACAGCAACGGCGTCGGCAGCGCAGGCGCGGGATACATCGCCTATTTCGGCACTTTCAGCGTCGATCTCGAACGGCAGGCGGTCATCCATCATGTGGAAGGCGCGTACAATCGCAATATGCTCGGGCAATCAATGTCGCGCTATTACGAGTTTTCCGACGATGGCAATACGCTGTTCCTCGAAGTGCGCAATAACGGCAGGACCAACGCGAGATTGCGTTGGGCCCGGGTCGTCGAGGATTAGCAGACCGCTCGGAGGACAGGTCCGGATGGAATTGGACATAGACCGAAAGATTTTCAAAGTGATCGCGGCTGCCGCGCTGGCGGGCGCCAGTCTCCCGGCGTTTTCCTACAAGCCGCTGTACGAGAACATCGACAATCTGCCGCTGGAGGATAACCGGCTCGCCTGGCACGTCTGGGTGCCGGGGGAGTCCGACGATGGCGATGCCTGGGATCCGCTGTTCCACGATTCCGTTCGCTACTGGAACGCCGAGATTCCCTGGTTCAATCTCAGCGCCACAACCCTCAACAACGAAGATTGCACGAACGGATCTTCTCGCAACCAGGTCAATACCGCCACCTGGCGCGAGACGAACTGCGGCGGCGGTTCGATGTTGCACGCCGCCGGCTGGGCGCAGACTTTTCTCAGTGGGTTCGGGGATGCGAGGGTAATCGACGAAGGCGACGTCTACTTCAACGAAACGTTCGAACACGCCGAAGGCGGCGCCGAACAGATGGTGTTCGACGAAACCAGTTTTTATTCGGTGGCCCTGCACGAGATCGGCCACAACCTCGGGCTTGGGCATGGCTATATCGATGCCGCGATCATGGCCTACGGGCCTACGCACAGTTCGGGAAGATGGCGCATGCGGCTGTCGCCCGACGACATCTGCGGCGTCGCGGTTATTTCGGGCAACCGGGAATATTGCCCGGTCGCCCTCGGCGAGGCAGTGACGAGCAACGGTGCTGCGACGCGGGCGCATTTCTCCGGCTACTCCAGCGCGGACGCAGGGGCGACGGCGCGGGAAATGCTGCGGCCCTGGCAGGAATTCAATATCTACACCACGGTGCTGATCGACCCCGCTCATCGCTACCGGCCGGGTAAACTCCATGTCATCGCCGAAACGGAAAGCGGCGAGTATTTCGCGCGCAACGCGGACGGCGAATGGCATCCCTGGACCGGCGGCGAGTTGCCTGCCGCAACGCCTCCCGGCAATCTCGAACACGCCATGGAACTGGTGATTCTCGGCAGGAACGGCATTTCGCGTGGACAGCCCACTTACGATCCCGGCCATGGCTATAGCCTGTATCGCGAAGCGCTGACCGGGATTCGCCTCGGCCTGGAAGGCGTCAGATTGAAGATCTGGATCGCCTATAGCAGCGAAGTCGAACCGGGTTTGCTGATTTACGGCAGCGAACCGATTCGGGTCGCCTGGACGCTTGAATAAGGCGCGGCGGCAAAAATTCGTGTCCTGAGGGGCACATTCGGCTTGCTATAATCCGTGATTCCTCTATGGGAGGTGCGGGTCCATGCCAAGTAGCGAAGCCATTCGCGATCTAGTTGCCGCCTGCGTCGGGCAAGTGGGCGCGCCTGTTACCGCGCTGCGGAAGATCGTGGATACCCATGGCCATATCGAGGACGAGCACGTCCGCATCGTCGCCGACGTCTTCAATCTGAGCCTCGCGGACGTACGCGGGATCGTTTCCTTCTACGCTGACTTTCGCACTTCGCCGCGTGGGCGCAAGCATATTCGCATCTGCCAGGCCGAAGCCTGCCAATCGGTTGGGTCCCGTGCGCTTACGAAAGAGATGACAGAGGCGCTCGGCATAGCACTCGGCGACACCAGCGAAGATCACGCTGTCAGCCTCGACGGCGTCTACTGTCTGGGACTCTGCGCCTCGGGCCCTTGCGCCATGGTAAACGAGCGCATACTGGTGCACGCCACCAGGGAGGAACTGCTGAGGTGAGCAGAGTCCTGGTTCCCAACGAAGCTCTCGCCAATGCGCTTGGCGCGAACGAGCTTGCGCGCGAGTTGCAGGTGAGAGGCCATGAAGTCATCCGCACCGGCGGCTTCGGGCTGGCCTGGCTGGAACCGATGCTCGTGATCGACGGCGAGGCCTACGGTCCCGTGCAGGACCTCGACGCCCTGGACGCCGTCGCTCTCGGCCCACTTGCCAAATTGCCGGAGCTTGTGCGCCAGCAGCGCATCGTTTTCGACCGCTGCGGGCACGTCGACCCCATGGATTACGACCCTTCCTGGTTGCTCGAACAACTCGAACGCGAACCGCGCGAGATTATCGAGGAAATCAAGGCCAGCGGGCTTCGGGGCCGCGGCGGCGCGGGTTTCCCGGCGCACATCAAGTGGCAAACCGTTTTCGATGCTGTTTGTGAAACCGGCGCACCGCAGAAATACATCGTCGTCAACGCAGACGAAGGCGATTCGGGCACTTTCGCCGACCGGCTCATCATGGAAGGCGATCCCTTCCGTCTGATCGAAGGCATGATGATCTCGGGACATGCCACCGGAGCCGACAAGGGGATCGTCTATTTGCGATCCGAATACCCGTTGGCGGCTGAAATCTTCGCCAACGCCATGGAGAAGGCAAAGGCGCTCGGCCTGCTGGAAAGGTTCGACATCGAACTCTTCATCGGCGCCGGCGCCTACATCTGCGGCGAAGAGACTTCAATGCTCGAAAGCCTCGAAGGCAAGCGCGGAGAAGTCCGTTTCAAGCCTCCCGTCCCTGCTGTCGCCGGACTTTTCGGCCAGCCGACGCTCGTCCACAACGTTATCACCCTTTGTTCGGTGCCGGGCATACTCGACATGGGCGGCAAGGCCTATGCCGAAATCGGCACAGGCGCTTCGACGGGTACAAGCACCTTCCAGCTCGCGGGGAATATCAAGCGAGGCGGGCTCTACGAACTGCCCTTCGGCATCAGTCTGCGCGAGCTTGTCGAAGACTGGGGTGGAGGTACGCGGACGGGGCGCCCGTTCGGGGCGGTCCAGGTGGGCGGGCCGCTCGGCGCCTATCTGTTCGAACGCCACCTGGACACGCCGCTCGGCTACGAAGACATGGCTGCACTGGACGCCGGCATAGGGCATGGCGGATTGGTCGTGTTCGACGACACGATAGATCTCGTCCAACAAGCCCATTACGCCTTCGCATTTTGCGCGCACGAATCCTGCGGCAAGTGCACACCCTGCCGGATCGGCTCGGTGCGAGGTAAAGAAGCTGTAGCGGCGCTGGCTTCAGGCGAGTACACTGAAGACAGGCTTGAAGTCATCGACGAGCTTTGCGATCTGATGGAGCAGACGAGCTTGTGTCAGATGGGAGGCATGACCCCGATTCCGGTGCGAAGCGCGCTGGGCGAAGCTTTGTCCAGAAAGGGGGAAGTGAACTAGGGTAGGCCTTGTATGAGACTCGACGATCCTGATTATGGCACACCGGCCTCGGCCAGCGAGGAGCAGGTAGCCGTTACCATCGATGGCTCGCAGATCAAGGTGCGGGCAGGCACCTCCATTATGCGCGCCGCCATCGAGGCCGGCATACCCGTGCCGAAACTTTGCGCGACGGACAACATGGAATCCTTCGGCTCCTGCCGCCTGTGCCTGGTGGAGGTCGAAGGGCGCCGGGGCGTACACGCTTCCTGTACCGAGCCCGTTCGCGAAGGCATGCTGGTGCGGACGCAAAGCGAGAAACTCGCGAAACTTCGCCGCGGCGTCATGGAACTCTATATTTCCGACCATCCGCTCGACTGCCTTACCTGCAGTGCGAACGGGGACTGCGAGCTCCAGGACATGGCGGGCGCCGTGGGCTTGCGCGAAGTCCGCTACGACGAAGGCGAGAATCACCTAAGCGCCGCGGTCGACGCCTCGAATCCCTATTTCGTTTTCGATCCTTCCAAGTGCATCGTCTGCTCGCGTTGCGTGCGCGCCTGCAGCGAGGTGCAAGGCACGTTCGCGTTGACCATAGACGGGCGCGGCTTCGATTCGACCGTCAAGACCGGCGCGGAAGATTTCTTCGATTCCGAATGCGTTTCCTGCGGCGCCTGCGTACAGGCCTGCCCGACCGCGACGCTGATGGAAAAGACGGTGGTCGAGGAAGGCGTGCCGGACCGCAGCGTTCGAACGACCTGCGCTTATTGCGGCGTAGGTTGCTCGTTCCGCGCCGAACTCAAGGGCGACCAGGTCGTGCGCATGGTGCCCGACAAGCTCGGCAAGGCCAATCACGGCCATTCCTGTGTCAAGGGGCGCTTCGCCTGGGGCTATGCGAACCACCCGGAGCGGGCTGTAAAGCCCCTCGTTCGCGACAAGATTACCGAGCCCTGGCGCGAAGTCTCCTGGGACGAGGCCATCGCCGAGGCGGCCTCGCGCCTGAAGGCGATTCAGGCCGAGCATGGCCTGCACGCCATCGGTGCGGTCACTTCGGCGCGTTGCACCAATGAAGAGATCTGGACCGTGCAGAAGATGGTGCGGACCGCCTTCGGCAGCAACAATGTCGACACCTGCGCGCGGGTCTGTCATTCCCCCACCGGCTACGGCCTCAAGCAGACCTACGGAACCTCGGCCGGCACCCAGCATTTCGATTCGGTCCTGCACGCGGATACCATCGTGGTCATCGGCGCCAATCCCACCGACGGACATCCGGTTTTCGCATCGCTGCTCAAGCGCAGGCTTCGCGAGGGCGCCAGGCTGATCGTCCTGGACCCGAGACGCATCGATCTGGTCCGTTCGCCGCATATCGAGGCCGAGTTGCACCTGCCGCTGCTGCCCGGCACCAATGTGCCGATGATGAACGCCTTCGCGCATGTGGTGGTGACCGAGGGACTCGTCGACGAGGACTTCGTGCGTGAACGTTGCGATCCTGAATCCTTCGCCGAATGGCGCGAGTTCGCGGCGCGCCCGGAAAACGCGCCCGAAGTCGTGCAGGAAATCACGGGCGTTCCCGCTGCGGACATCCGCGCCGCCGCCCGTCTCTATACATCGGCGAAAAACTCCGCCATCTATTACGGTCTCGGTGTCACCGAGCACAGCCAGGGTTCGACCATGGTCATGGCCATGGCCAATCTCGCCATGGCGACCGGAAACATCGGCCGCGAAGGCGTTGGCGTCTGCCCGCTGCGCGGCCAGAACAACGTTCAGGGTTCCTGCGACATGGGGTCCTTCCCCCATGAGCTTTCCGGCTATCAACCGATCGTCGATGCCTCGGTGCGCGATAAATACGAAAGCGCCTGGCGGGTGAAACTCCTGCCCGAGCCCGGCATGCGCATTCCGAACATGCTCGACGCCGCCCGCGGCGGCAGCTTCAAGGGCATTTTCATCCAGGGCGAGGATCTGGCGCAGTCTGACCCCAACACGCAAGGCGTCGAGGCCGCCCTCGGCAATATGGACTGCGTGATCGTGCAGGATCTGTTCCTGAACGAGACCGCCAAGTTCGCGCACATCTTCCTGCCCGGTACATCCTTCCTCGAAAAGGACGGCACCTTCACCAACGCCGAACGGCGCATCAACCGCGTCCGCAAGGTGATGCAACCCAAGTCGGGCAGGTCGGAATGGGAGGCGGTGCAGGATCTCTCCGCGGCAATGGGATATCCCATGCACTACGAGACCGCCGAGGACATCATGGCTGAAGTGGCAAGCCTGACGCCGGACTTCGCGGGGGTCACCTTCGAGAAGCTCGACCGTCTGGGAAGCGTGCAATGGCCCTGCAACGATACCGCGCCCGAAGGCACGCCCATCATGCACGAGGCGCAATTCGTGCGCGGCAAGGGCCGCTTCATGCTCACGGACTATCAACCGACCGATGAGCGCACCAACCGCAAGTATCCGCTGCTGCTGACCACCGGGCGGATACTGACCCAATACAACGTCGGCACCCAGACGCGGCGCACGTCGAACATCGAATGGCTCGACGAAGACCGGCTCGAAATTCATCCCGCCGACGCCGAAACGCGCGGCGTGCGCACGGACGACTGGGTGTCGATCACGAGCCGCATGGGCGAGATCGTGCTGCGGGCCGAAGTGACGACGCGCGTCGCGCCGGGCGTTGTCTATACCACCTTCCATCATCCGGCGACGGGCACCAATGTGGTCACCACCGACTTGAGCGATTGGGCGACCAATTGTCCCGAGTACAAGGTGACCGCGGTCGAGATTCGCCCCGCCAACCACTTTTCGGCCTGGCAGGAGGTGTACCAGGACCGGAACCAAAGACAGCGCGAACTCCTCCCGGAAGAATGAGCAAGGTCGTGAGCGAAGCTGTCGCCACCAAGTCGCCGGCGGCGGGAAGCCTGCAACACCGGATCACGCGCTTGTCTCCGGCGGGCGCGGAACGCGCCGACGACGCGGTCAGCATCGAGGAACCGCTCGAAATCCGCCTCTCGTTCAGCGACGGGCAAGTCCGCCGCCAACAAAGCGTCGCCGTCACCATGCGCACCCCCGGCGATGACGAAGCGCTGGCAACCGGCTTTCTCGCCGGAGAAGCCATCATCGGCAATCCGACCGATATCCGGCGTGTCGCGCACGCGGGGTCGCCGAGCCCGGACAAGGGCTTGCGCAACATCTTGCGGGTGGAGCTTGAGGACTGGGTGCGGGTGGATCTGGAAAAACTCAAACGCCATTTCTATACGAGTTCGAGTTGCGGCGTCTGCGGCAAGGCGTCGCTGGCGGCCATCGCCCACGAGGCGCCGGTCCGCGAGCGGAGCGGCTTCGCGCTTGCCGCGGGCCCGCTGCGGCAACTGCCGGTCGCGTTGCGCGCGCGCCAGTCCGAATTCACCCGCACCGGCGGCCTCCATGCCGCGGCGAGTTTCGACGCTGAAGGCCGGATCCAGCGTCTTCACGAAGACGTCGGAAGGCACAACGCGCTCGACAAGCTCGTCGGATCCTGTTTCCGCGAGGGCGGGTTGTCGGGCTTCGGTGTCCTCCTGAGCGGTCGCGCGAGTTTTGAACTCATCCAGAAAGCGGCCATGGCCGGTGTCGGACTCGTGGCGGCAATCGGCGCGCCATCGAGTCTCGCCATCGAACTGGCAGAGCAGGAGGGAATTACGCTCGTCGGTTTCCTGAAACCGGGCGGCTTCAATCTCTATTGTCACGAGCGGCGCGTCCTTGAAGCCTGAGGCGGTCATCGCATCCGTTCTTCGCGGTTGGTTTCGCGGGTTGTGAAATGTCCACTCCCGTGATGAAGCCCGAAGCGGTCACCGCGATCGTGCTTTGCGGCGGCAGCGGGCGGCGCCTGGGCGACCCCAGTGGTTTGGCCAAGCCGCTCGTTCGAATCGGCGGGCGCGTGCTCGTCGAATTCGTCATCGAAAGCCTGCGTCCGCAGGCGTCGCGCATCGTCCTCAGCCTCGGCGCCGGCCAGGATGCGAAAGTCTGGCGGGATTTCGGCTGCGATCTTATAGTCGATGCCGAACCGGATCAGGGGCCGCTTGGCGGCTTGGTTTCCTGTTTTGCGGGCATTTCGGGCGAGTGGTTCCTAAGCTGCCCCGGAGACGCGCCCTGGACTTCGCCCAATCTCGTTCAAGCCCTGACCGGAGATGCGCGGAAGCGGGGCATAGCCGTCGCCCATGACGGCGAGCGGCGTCAAAATCTCACCATGCTCATCGGTCGCGAAAGCGCCGAATCGCTGGCGGGTTTCTATGCCGGCGGCGGACGCGCCGTACACCGCTGGCTCGACGCGAATGCCATACTTTCAACAGACCTGTCCGCAATGGCGGCAAGCTTCGCAAACATCAACACACCCGCCGATCTGGAGAACTTCCGGCGTTCGGTGGGAATCGGCTAACATTATCTCCGCAATGGCAAGTAACGATCCGCAGAAACTGCCGACTTGTTTCGGTTTCCTGTTGCTGGAAGATTTCACGCTCATCTCCGTCTCGTCGGCGATCGAGACATTGCGCATGGCGAATCGGGTGGCCAAGTCCCAGGTCTATCGCTGGCGGACGATTTCCGAGAGCGGCGGTCCGGTTTCCGCCAGCGACGGGCTCTCGATCAGCGCCGATTTCGCCATCGGCGACGACCGCTGCCGCGAACTCGACGCGGTCGTGGTGTGCGGGGGCGAAAGGATCGAGCGCAATTGCGGAAAACCCGTGATGCACTGGCTGCGCGCGTGCGGCGCGCGCGGCCTGGCGCTTGGCTCGACGTGCACGGGCAGTTATCTCCTTGCCAGATCCGGGGTGCTTGACGGGTACCGGTGCAGCGTCCACTGGGAAGAATACGCGGCGCTGACCGAGCAATTCCCGAATGTCACGGTCAGCCGAAGCGTTTACGCGATAGATCGGGACCGCTTTACGAGTTCCGGCGGCACGGCGCCGATCGACATGATGCTGTACTTCGTGCGCCGGCAACTCGGCGCGGAGATCAGCGCCGGCGTAGCCGACCAGTTCGTACACGATCGGATACGCGATACGAGGGATCTGCAACATATACCGCTACGCCATCAGGTTGGCGGACAATCGGCCAAGCTGGTGGCGGCGGTGGAACTGATGGAGAGCAACATCCGCGAGCCGCTCAGCCAGGTTGAACTGGCCTCCTACGTCGGGCTTTCCCGGCGGCAGCTTCAGCGCCTGTTCCAGAAATACCTGCTGACTTCGCCGTCGCGATACTACTTGTATTTGCGGCTGGCGCGGGCGCGCGAACTGCTTTTCCAGACCAGCATGAGCATTGTGGAAATCTCGGCCCAGGCGGGCTTTGTCTCCAGTTCGCATTTCAGCACAACATACAGGGAACTTTACGGCAAGACGCCCAGCGTTGACCGCGCCGACAGGTGAATTCCGACCGGATCGCGCGGATTTCCAGCCTGGAATCGATTCGGCCATTGGCTGTGCGACAAATTCTCTTCCAGAAGTGACAGGACTGATTGAGCGCTTCGGGGAGAGCCGTTTACTCTTGCGTACCGAATCCCGTTCCGGTAGCCATGAGCGTCGCCAAAATCGCGTTTCGGAGATTACGGAAATCCGATGACACGACAGTCAGATATTGAAATCGCCGGCAAGGCCGATTTGCTGCCGATACGCGAGGTCGCCGACAAGTTCGGCTTCGCCGATCATACGATTCCCTTCGGCAGCGCCAAAGCGAAGGTTGACTTTGCCGCCATGGATTCCTCGCGGCCGGACGCATCCGGCAAGCTGATTCTGGTAACGGCGATTTCGCCGACGCCGGCTGGCGAGGGCAAGACCACGACGACGATCGGTCTTGGCGATGCGCTGAACCGCATCGGCAAAAAGGCTGCGATCTGCTTGCGCGAACCCAGTCTTGGACCATGTTTCGGGATGAAGGGCGGAGCGACGGGCGGCGGTTTCGCGCAGGTCGCTCCGATGACCGACATAAATCTGCATTTCACCGGCGATTTCCACGCTGTCGCAGCCGCTCACAACCTGCTGGCGGCCCTGATCGACAACCACATTCACTGGAACGCGAATCCGGATCTGGACCCGCGCCGAATAACCTGGCGGCGCGTGGTCGATATGAACGACCGCGCATTGCGCCAGACCACCATCGGCCTTGGCGGAACCGCCCACGGCGTGCCGCGGGAAGCGGGCTTCGATATCACCAGCACCTCTGAAATCATGGCGGTCTTCTGCCTCGCGCAGAACCTGGCCGAGTTGCAAGAGCGGCTCGGCGCAATTGTCGTCGGCTATACCCGCGGCCAGCAGCCCGTGACCGCCCGGGAACTTTGCGCGCACGGAGCGATGACGGCCTTGCTCCGGGACGCCTTGCTGCCGAATCTGGTACAGACGCTGGAGAACAACCCGGCGTTCGTCCATGGCGGGCCGTTCGCGAACATCGCTCACGGCTGCAACTCGGTCATCGCCACCCGCACCGCGCTCAAGCTGGCCGACTACGTGGTGACCGAAGCCGGTTTCGGAGCGGATCTCGGCGCCGAGAAATTCTTCGACATCAAATGCCGGACGGCGGGCTTGGCTCCCGATGCCGCGGTCCTGGTCGCGACCGTAAAGGCGCTCAAGATGCACGGCGGAGTTGCCAGGAGCGATCTGCTTGCCAAGGACAGCGCCGCGGTGGCAAAAGGCTGCGTCAATCTGGGTCAGCATCTTGCAATCCTGGACCAGTTCGGCGTGCCGGCGGTAGTGGCGATCAATCGTCATCCGTCCGACACCGATGCCGAGATCCAGACCATCATGGATTATTGCCGGCAGGCAGGCGTTGCCGCCATCGAATCCCGGCATTGGGCCGAAGGAAGCGCCGGCGCGACCGAGTTGGCAAGGGAAGTGGCGCGAGTGGCGGATTCGGGAATCGCCGATTTCAAGTTGCTGTACGAAGACGAACTCGACCTCTGGGAAAAAACCCGCCGCATAGCGCTAACGATCTATGGGGCCCGGGACATCACGGCGCCGTTTCATGTGCGCAACGAATTCGCCAGACTGCAGGACAGCGGTTACGGGAAATTTCCGGTTTGCATGGCGAAGACCCAATACAGTTTCTCGACCGACCCCCAATTGCTCGGTGCCCCGAAAGACCACGTCGTCGAGATCCGTGAAGTAAGACTGGCGACAGGCGCCGGATTCATAGTGCCGGTGTGCGGCGCCATCATGACAATGCCGGGGCTGCCAAGGAAACCATCGGCGCATGACATACGAGTGGACGCCGAAGGAAACATCGCCGGACTCTCCTGACCTGCCACTCCCCCTTGGGAGGAGTCAAAACCGCTGCGCGGTTTTGGTGGGGGCAAAGCCGGCGGCGGACTGACGCCACCGCGAAAGTGCCGAAAAGTTGCGCCGATGGCCGTGATGCGGCCACAGTCTTGATATGTCCACTCAAGCGGGGCATAGTTGTCACCATGACTTCCGTATCGATTACAGATCTAAGGGCGAACCTGTCACGCTACATCCGGGAACTTCGCAACGGAGGCGAGATCGAGGTGCTTAACCGGGGAACGCCGGTCGCAAGAATCTCATCCCCGGTTGCCGGCGAAGAAGACGAATTGGACGAACTGGTCAGATCCGGCTTGCTGACAAGAGGCAACGGGCGAGCCGGCGAGATGGCCAGGAAACTGCTGGACAAACCGCCTGTCAGGTTGTCGGCGAGCCTGTCGGAAGCGCTCGCGGAAGATCGCAACGATCGGTTGTGAAGTACTGGGACGCTTCCGCCCTCGTCC
Organism: Pseudomonadales bacterium; assembly: GCA_963664805.2. Classification (GTDB taxonomy): domain Bacteria; phylum Pseudomonadota; class Gammaproteobacteria; order Pseudomonadales; family Pseudohongiellaceae; genus UBA9145. Next base: position 3,736,069 of record OY761612.1, read on the forward strand.
CGTTGTTCGTGGACGAGCCAAATACTTCCGAGGTTCGCCGATTGCTTTTGGTGGACCCGCACGTGATCACCTGGTTGTGGTCGCGGACGGAACTGGCCAGCGCCACCGAGCGGCGTGTCCGTGAGGGCAGTGTTACCTAAGCCCAACGACGCGTTATCCTTGAGCGAGTTGCTTTCTTTGCCTCCGGATGGGAGGGGATTTCAGACTTTTCGGCGGTCAGCTCTCTGGCAATCAAGTTGCTTGCGCGGCACCCGTTGCGATCGGCGGACGCTGGCCAGCTTGCCGCGGCGCTGCTCGCACGGGAGATGTTGAGCGCGCCGCTTGAATTCGTTTGTCTGGACAAGCGGTTGGCGAATGCGGTCGAACGCGAAGGATTTCGAGTGTTGTCCGGACTGCTGGAATAAAACTACCTTCGAACTCAAGTTGGGCTTGCAGTTGAGCGGGCATTGATGCCACACTTTTGACGTTCCCGATTGATCGGGCTTGTGAGACTGCCTTCGGGCAGCAGACTTCTTCCGGCAATAACCAGTCGGCTGAGGTGGTTAAACGAAGGCCCCGCATCGCAAGATGCGGAGCCTTTTCACTGCCGCAAAATTGTTCCAAGGCGGTGCTGGCCCAGACAGTCCAGATTCTCCCCCGATAAACGCGCCCGATAACCGTCCGGCAGCCAATCTCGCATTGAGAGCAGCAAGGGATAGACTCAGTCCCGATCTTTTGGGGCGAAACTTCGAAGACTTCGGATCAGCTTCAAAATTGCAGGCCAGTCGATTTTACGAACCGCTTGTGCAACTCACACACTCTCACGATGCACTTTGGAAGACCTTCCCGCTTCAGGCAACTACGCACATCGACTGCGCCGATAGTCCCTTCGTTCACCACAACTCCTTTGCGCCTACTAACTTTTCGAAACGGTGCCGTTTGTGGCCCGCAATGTTTCGCGGCTTCCGTAAATGCTCTTTCCCAATCATCCCACGATTCAAGTGCAACTTCGTCTCCAACTTTTCCGGGATGCACCATCAATCGAAGCGGTTTCCAAGAATCCAATCGAGCAGCCGGAACTGCAGCAGACGCTTCGCCGGCCCCGTTTGCCGCTGTTGCAGCAATGCTTGGCGACCTGGGAACTGGATCGCCCTTTCCGGAATCTCCCTGTGCATTCGTCTTCCATGTTGTCTCTGCAGATGTAGTGCCAGCTCAGGCAGCGCATGAACCAATTCATGCCGGCTGGTCGTGCGCGCCAGATTTTGGAGTTTGTTCGGATGGGTGTCCTCTCCGCCTTTACTCATTGGATTATACGGGAACGTAGAAGAATCCCCGGCCCCGGCGTCGCGCCCGCCCGCCCTGTATCTGCCCGGCATCAGCCAGCCTTGTGAGCAGCTTGCTGGCGGACACCTTGCTGAGACCGGTCAGGTCGGCGACCTCCGTCGAGGAGATACGTCCCCTTGCCCGGCACCAGTCGAGGGCCAACGATTCGCGTCCTTCGAGTGTGCGAAGAGGATCGAGCCGGTGGGCGAGTCGGGCGCCTACGGCGTCCGAGAGACGATACGCAACGGGCTGGTTGGTGGGCACTCCCCGCACTGGCGAAATCACCGGCGCCGAACCAGCAGCGTCCACGTACGCATCCGCCAGCCGCCTGATTGCGTCGTTGGCTTCCTCCACGGAGGATCGCTGGATCAGGCCCGTTGCGGATTGAGCGTCCACCCAGCCATTTCGTGTCAAGTGTTCGATCAGCAGGAGCGAGTCCACGTTGTCGGCCCAACCAGGCGATAGTCCAGCGACCAGGTCGAGGACCGCAGTATCGGGAGGGCCGCCCAGCAGCGCGACGCGCACGTAGGGTCCATCCACCTCGCTGATAACCGGCGCGGGTCGGCCCATGGCCAGCATGTCCCGCACCATTCTGTCCACGCCGATTCCCTCGCGTTCGGCGAGACCCAGCGAGGCCATCGCCTCCGACAGGTTCCGGTAGCGGGGAGTTGCCGGGTGGGTGATGATATTGTCCGGCGTCACGCCGCCGATGAATCCTCCCGGGGATGTCACCGTCAATGTGTCGCCCACATGCTCGATTACGGTGGCGCCGGTCGCCAGCCAGTCTCGATGGACAAGCCCGTTCACGACCGCCTCGCGCAGCGTCCTCGGCGGGATCGCCCGGACCCTGCCGTGCGCGAAGCCTGCGACGGTGTGCGTGACGCGGTTGGCGACATGGGCCGCCTGTTCGACCTGCCTCACTTGCGCGAGCAGCGGCCCGGCGCCCTCGATCCGCAACGTGCTGTCTCCGCCCGGCATGTCCCGGCGGATGTAATCCACGGCGGGCCAGGGAGTCGCCACGAACAGGAGCGCCCCCGCATTGGTGAGTTCGTTAGGGCCCTTTGTCAGATTCAGCCGCCGGAGCAGATCGGCATCCGTGGCATGGGCGAGGCTGGTATCGGACTCAGGATCCTTTGCCTCTCGCAGATAGTCCCTCGCAACCTCGATGGCAGTGGCGCTCACATTGTCCAGGGTCTGACCGGAGGGCTGCCCGGACCAGTCGAAGCCGATCCGCTCCAGCATTCTCGACTGCCAGACGACGGGGTCGACCTCAACGCAGTTGGCGCCCACACGCCAGCGAAGCTTCCCACGGTAGCGGATCGGAGCAAGCGCCTCGACGCTGGTGAGTATCAGGATGCGGCACCCTTGCAAACTCGCCTCGCGCACCGCAACCGTTAGCTGCTTCGACGTGAGTTCCCAAATACGATGGCGCAACCAGTCGGCATCGAGCCGCGTGCCGACCCGAGCGCCATCGTCCGAAACGCCTACGATTACCGCGCCGCCGCCCGGCGTATTCGCCATGCATGCCAACTCCTCGGCCAAATGCTCGGCAGCGGGGTCATTGGTCGTCTCGCCTGACAATACGCCCCCATGGCGTGCTCGCCGGCCTCGCTCCTCCTTGAAGTCCACCCGCTCCACTTCAATACGGGCGGGTGGCTCTCCCTGCGCTACCCGCTCCAGCGCTTGTCTTACCAGCGTTTCGATCGGCACCCTTCCGGGAATTCCCAATTCCATGTTGATAGCCACCCACTCGCGCCCCAAAAGTTAACTATACGCCAATATAGACCGTTGCGTTATCTTTTTTTGGCAAAAAAGATAACTTGATGTGTGAATCGACAGGTTGGTTATGTTTTTGGGTTCGTGCCGACGCGACTTGCGGCAAGTTTCCTCCGAGATCAAGGACTGGAAGACAGCCCTGAATCTCTATTCAATCCTTGGTATGCCAATGACAAACATGACGTTGACGCCCAAGCTCCTGTCAAGAGACGTGGCAACCTCCGTTCTTATCTCTAGTCGAGGCATTGTCCTCGGGTTGTCCTCATCGCGGAAGCGATTGGCTATAAAGGGGGTCGGTTCTCCGGTATCGCCATGACCTCGGAAAGGATGCTGATGAGGCGCCATTCTGTTGTCGGGCGGCAATTGCTGTTGAATGTGAGTTGGGATGTGGGTTGGTTTTCATTCCGGCGGGCGCACATGCCACAATCTTGATGTTCCCGACGGTAACCAGCCGGCTGAGGTGGTTTAACGGAAGCCCCGCATCGCAAGATGCGGGGCTTTTTTGTGTTTGTCGTTATGGGCAACCTATTCCTTAGCAGCGGATGCGCTTGTTGGCGGGATCGTACATCGGTCTCGATGACGCTTCCGCGGGAATCCTGTCCCCGGCCACTTCGATGCTGAATTCTCCCGCGGAGGGGTCCGGCGCCTTGGTTGTATCGACATAGCCCAGACCGATCGCGCCGCCCAGAGTGTGGCCGTAGGCCCCCGAGGTGATGCGCCCGACCAGTGTATCGCCCCGCCAGACGGGTTCGTCGTGATAGAGCAGCGGCTTCGGGTCGAGCAGCCGGAACTGCAGCAGGCGCTTCGCCGGCCCCGTTTGCCGCTGTTGCAGCAGAGCCTCCCGGCCGATGAATCCGTCCCGCTTGTCGAACTTGACGGCGAAGCCCAGGCCCGCTTCCAGCGGCGTGTCCTCGTCGGTGATGTCGTGGCCCCAATGCCGATAGGCTTTTTCGATGCGCAGCGAATCGAGCGCATGGTAGCCGGCGTGGGCCAGGCCGAAGGCAGGGCCGGCCTCGACAATGGCGTCGTAAACGCCCGCCGTGAACTCGGCGGGGATGTATAGTTCCCAGCCGAGTTCGCCGACGTAGGTTATGCGGGAGGCGCGCACCAGCGCGTGACCGAGTTCGATTTCCCGGCTGTGGGCGAAGGGGAAGGCCTCGTGGGAGAGATCGTCGGGACTCAGCGATTGCAGCAGCGCACGGGAGTCCGGTCCCATGATCGAAATCACGCCCATCGCCGAAGTCACATTGGTCAGCGCGCAATGGCTGCCGGCCGGAACATGCCGTTGCAGCCAATTGAAGTCGCGAACTTCGGTGGCGGCGGCGGTCACGATCAGGCAGCGCTCCCCGCCCAGCCGGGTAACGGTCAGGTCCGCTTCGATGCCGCCGCGTTCGTTCAACCACTGGGTATAGACGATGCGCCCCGTCGGCACGTCAACGTCGTTCGCGCAAACGCGATTCAGCACCCGTATCGCGTCGCGGCCCTGGACCAGGAACTTGGCAAACGAAGACTGATCGAACATACCCACCCGTTCGCGCACCGCCCGGTGTTCCCGCGCCGAATATTCGAACCAGTTCTGCCGTCCCCAACTGTACTCGTAACGAGCCAGTTCAGGCCGCGGCGCATACCAGTTGGGCCGCTCCCAGCCGGCGAGTTCGCCGTGGCACGCGCCGATAGCCTGCAGACGGTCGTATAGCGGCGATTTTCGGACGCCCCGGGCAGTCGCGTACTGACGGTGGGGGTAGTGCGCGGCGTATAGCAGGCCGAGGCTTTCGGAGACCCGCTCGCGCAGGTACTTCCGGTTGCGCTGGAAGGGCAGGTTGCGGCGCACGTCCACTTCCCAGAGATCAGACGGCGGATGCCCGAGCCGAATCCATTCCGAAATCACCTTGCCGATGCCGCCGGCGGATTGCAGGCCGATGGAGTTCAGTCCCGCCGCGACGAAACAGTTGTCCTGCCCGGGCGCTTGGCCGATGTGGTAGCGCACGTCGGGCGTAAAGCTCTCGGGTCCGCAAAAGAACTTCGCCAGGCCGGCGGTTTCCAGCGCCGGGACGCGCGCCATGGCTTGTTCGAGGATCGGCTCGAAGTGCTCCAGGCTGCCGGGAATCTCGTCGAAACAGAAATCTTCGGGAATGCCCTCCGCCGCCCAGGGGCGGGCATTGGGCTCAAAGGCCCCGACCAGCAATTTGCCCGCATCGTACTTGTAGTAGGAACAGGCGTCGTAGTCGCGTACGACGGGCAAATCCGGTCGCAGACCCGCCACCGAATCGAACAGGGCGTAGTAGTGCTCGCAGGCATGCAGGGGCACGTTCACGCCGATAGACGCCGCGAGTTCCCGCGTCCACATGCCGGCGCAGAGCACCACGCAGTCGGCGTCGATCTCGCCCCCGTCGGTGGCGACGCCGGTCACGCGGCCCCCGGTGGTGAGCACCGCGGTGACCGGCGTTTGCTCGAAGATGCGCGCGCCGGCCGCCCTTGCGCCCTTGGCCAAGGCGTTGGTAACGTCCACGGCGTTTGCGTAGCCGTCTGACGGAATATGGATGCCGCCAAGCACGCCTTCGACATTGAGCAGGGGGACGCGGGCCTTGATGTCATCGGCTTTCAGCACCCGCACTTCCAGCCCGAAGACTTTCGCCATGGACGCGCCGCGCTTCAGTTCCTCGAAGCGCTCCCCGTTGGTGGCGAGCGAAATGGAGCCGCAACGCCGATAGCCCGTCGCCTGGCCGGTTTCCTCCTCGAGGCGCAGATAGAGTTCGCTGGTATAGCGCGCCAGCGCGGTCATGTTGACCGAGGTCCGCAGTTGACCGACGAGGCCCGCCGCGTGCCAGGTCGTGCCCGAAGTGAGTTGTTTGCGTTCGAGCAGCACGACATCTTTCACGCCGTCCCGCGCCAGATGGTAGGCGACGGAGCAGCCGATCACGCCGCCGCCGATGACGACCGCCCCGGCCTGGCGCGGCGGTCCGGCATTGCCTGCGGAACGTTCAGACATCTCTTTTCATGTGGCAATTCTCATTCTCGCGGCGAGATCCTGCGACTTCGCGCAGGATGACCGGCTTCTCGTTCGTCATTCTGCGCGTGGCGAAGCGCTCCCCCTTCGTCATTCTGCGCGGAGCGAAGCGGAGTCGCAGAATCTCTTCGGCAATGTGAGAACCGCCGCAATTCAAGCGCGCAGTCGCTCGTTGGCCGGATCGTGAACCGGCTCGTCGAGCAGGCGGATTCGCCGCCGCTCTCCAAGTACTTCCACCGTCAGCGCGGCGCCCGGCTCGGCCAGCGCGGGCGGAACGTAACCGAATCCGAGACTTTGCCGCACATAGTGGCCATAGCCGCCGGAGGTTGTCACTCCCACGCAGTCTTCGCCCGCGAATATCGGCTCTCCGCCTTGCACATCCGCATCGCCGGAATCGAGACTGAAATAGATGAGTCGCAACTCGCGGTCGCCCTGATTGAGCGTCGCTTCGCGGCCGGTGAAATCGCCCTTGTCGAATTGGATGAATCGCGCCATATCGGCGTCGATCAAGCTGACCTCGTTGGTCAGTTCCGCGCTCCAGCCGCGGTAGGCTTTTTCGAGCCGCAGGCTGTTGACCGCGTAGAGGCCGAAGTCGCGGATGCCGAATGCCGCGCCGGCTTCGAACAAAGCGTCGTAGATCCGCGCCATGTGCTCCATGGGCGGATGCAATTCCCAGCCCAGTTCGCCCACATAGTTCACCCGCAGTGCGCGCAACGGCGCACCGGCAATCTCGATCTCTTGAGCACTTAACCAAGGAAAAGCTTTGCTATCGAGGGGCGCGTTCGTTACATGCCCCAGCACGTCCCTGGCATGGGGTCCGGCGAGCACCAGCACGCCGCGGTCGTCAGTGACATTGTCGATGCGTACTTGCTCGCCGGGACGCGCGCCCTGTTGCAGGTGGTCGAGGTCGCGCAGCTCGGCGCCCGCGGCGGAAAGCACGTAGAAGGATTCGTTGCCGAGGCGGGTGACGGTCGCCTCGCCGGCGATGCGCCCGTTTTCGGAAAGCAGATGCGTGAGCGCGATACGACCGGACTTCGGCAGCCGATTGGCGCAAAGCCTGTCGAGCAGCTTTTCCGCATCGGGCCCCGTCACGTCGTATTTCGCAAAACCTGAAAGATCCAGGATTCCGACCCGTTCGCGCACCGCCAGGCACTCGTCCCGCACGAGTTCGAAGACGTTGTTGTGGCGGAAACTGTACTCTTCTTCGCGGCCATCGGTCGAAAACCACTTCGGCCGCTCCCAGCCGAAGGTCTCGGTGAAGACGCAGCCCCCGGCGCGCAATTTGTCGTACAGCGGGCTCGTCCGCAGTTTTCTCGCCGCCGGCAACTCTTCTCCCGGCGGAACCGTGGCGTAAGTCATGCCATAGTCCTGGCGTCCCCTGGCCCGCATGTAGTCGGCGTCGGCAAATACGCCGAAGCGCCGCGGGTCGAATCCGGTCATGTTGATTTCGGCGTCGCCGTGGAGGATCCATTGCGCGAGATACTTGCCGCAGCCGGCGCCCTGGGCGATGCCGAAAGACGATCCGCAGCAAAGCCAGAAATTGCGCAAGCCCGCCACGGGTCCCAGCAAGGGCAGGCCATCGGGGCTGTGTGAGATGGCGCCGTTGACGATGCGCTTGATTCCCGCAGGCTCGAAAATCGGCATTCGCTCCATGGCGCGTCCGAGCCAGGGCATCAGGCGGTCGAGATCGCCGGTAAACAGTTCGCTGTCCGAATGCCACGGCGGCAGGCCATCGGGCCGCCAGGCTTCGGTGATGTCCCCGCCTTCGTAAATTCCGATCAGGCCGGACTTCTGCTCCTGGCGCATGTAGGACGAGGCCCAGGGATCCCGGGTCACGGGAATTTCCACCTTTCTCTCAATCAGTTCGGGCACGTCGCCTGAAACCAGATAGTGGTGCTGGATATTGCTGATGGGCAAATCCGCTCCCACCATTTGCGCCACTTGCCGGGCGAAGCAGCCCGCGGCGTTGACCACGGTTTCGGCGATGACGGTCCCCCGCTCGGTGACGACTTCCCATTCGCCGCCCGGAAGCGAGTTGATTCCCGTCACGCGGTTGTTGCGCGCGATTCCCGCGCCGTTTTCGCGCGCCCCCTGCGCCATGGCTTGGGTCAGGCCCGACGGGTCGGCATGGCCGTCGTTGGCGGTCCAGGCTCCGACGAGCACACCGTTGGTATTGATGAAGGGATTCAGCTTGCGGATCTTCGCGACGTCGATGATCTCCATATGGTAGCCGACGTTACGGGCGATTCCGCGCAGGTGGCGGAACCAGTCGAGGTCGCGCTCGCTGAGGGCGAAGCGGATGCTGCCGCAGCCGTGCCATCCGACCGCCTGGCCGGTGAGTCGTTCGAGCTGGCGGTACAGCGCGATGCTGTTTTCGTGAATCTTGGCGAGATTGTAGTTGCCGACCAGGTTTGGGCATTGTCCCGCCGCGTGCCAGGTCGAGCCCGAAGTCAACTCGCCTTTCTCGATCAGCAGGACGTCTTTTGCGCCTTCCCCGGCCAAATGGTACAGCAGCCCGACACCCATGATGCCACCGCCGACGATGACGATACTGGCCTGACTTTGCATCACACTTCCCAGCATTGCAGATTGATGGGTCGATTGTAATCGCACATCGTCAAGCGGTGTATTCTCGACCGTGCGAAATTGCATTAATATGCGGGCGAGTCGGAGTGATGGGGGTAAAACCAGGAAACCCCCAAAGGAGAACAAAATGCCGCGAAGAATGGGAGGCCGGCAGGCGCGCCGCGCCGTTCGCGCCGCGCCGCTGACCGATGCGGTAAAACCGGTTCGGTCGGGCCACAGCGGCGGCCGGTACAAGCCTCTGACCGGCGAGGGCGTTGCGGCGATCGTCGACAACGCCTTCGAAATACTAGAAGAAATCGGCTTCGCCGAAGCGCCGCCGCATTGCATCGAAACCTGCACCGCCGTCGGCGCGGTGCTCGGCGGTGACGGTCGCCTGCGCATGCCGCGCGGCCTCGTTGAGCAAACCCTGCAAAAGGCCCGGCGCAATCTCGTGCTGTACGCCAGGGATCCGGGTTTCGATCTCGACCTCAGCGGTTCCCGCGTGCATTTCTCGACCGCGGGCGCGGCGGTGCAGGCCGCCGATCCCGAAAGCAACGGGTATCGCGAATCCACCGCCCGGGATTTGTACGAAATGGCGCGCATCGCCGATGTTTGCGAGCACATTCACATGTTTCAGCGCACCTGCGTGCCGCGCGACATCGCCGACAACCGCGAACTCGACATCAACACGCTGTACTGCTGCCTGGCGGGCACGAACAAACACGTCGGTTCGAGTTGGACCCTTCCCGAACACCTCGAGCAGTGCTTTCCGATGTTGCACACGGTGGCGGGAGGCGAGGCCGCATGGCGCGCGCGCCCCTTCGTCAGCCAGTCGAACTGCTTCGTCGTTCCGCCGCTCAAATTCGCCGCCGACGCCCTCGAATGCCTCCGCGTAGCGGTGGAAGGCGGCATGCCGGTGCTGCTGCTGTCGGCCGGCCAGGCCGGTGCCACCGCGCCCGCATTTCTCGCGGGCACGGTCGCCCAGGCCTGGGCCGAATGTCTCGGCGGCCTCGTCTACGTCAACGCCATCGAACCCGGCGCGCCGGCGATTCTCGGCGCCTGGCCCTTCGTTTCGGACTTGCGCACCGGCGCGATGAGCGGCGGCTCGCCCGAACAGGGCCTGTTGTCCGCCGCCTGCGCCCAGGTTGGCAACCATCTCGACCTGCCTTTCGGCACCGCCTGCGGCATGACAGACGCCAAGTTCCCCGATTTCCAGGCCGGTGCCGAACGCGCCTCGACCGTGCTCGCCGCGGCGCTTTCCGGGGCGAATATCGTCTACGAAGCCGCCGGCATGTACGCCAGCCTGTTGAGCGTGTGTTCCGAAAGCCTGCTGCTCGACAACGACGTGCTCGGCGCGGTCGGCCGCATGACCCGGGGCATCGAAGTCAACGCCGAAACCTTGAGCTTCGACGAAATCGAACAGGTCTGCACCGGCGGGGAAGGGCATTACCTGGGTTCCGCCAACACCTTGCGCGTGATGCAAAGCGAATACGTCTACCCGGACTTCAGCGACCGCGCGAGCCCGACCGAATGGGAGGAAAGCGGCAAACCGCGGCCGCTTGATCGCGCCAGCGCCAAAACGCGCGAAATCCTCGCCGCTCGCGCCCCGCGCCATCTCGACGACGAAATCGACGCGCAACTGCGGGCCGAATTTCCCATCTTCCTTTCCCCGGAAGCCATGGGCCGTTAGCCGCGCTTCCGCTCGGCGCGCTCAGTCCCGGATGGACAGTTCCTCGCGCAGTCCCTTGAGGAGGCCGGCGCACATGCAGACCAGGACGATGGCGAAAGGCAGGCCCACGGCAAGGGTCAGGGCCTGCAGCGAGGCCATGCCGCCGCCGAGCATCAGCGCCATGGCGGCGAGGCCGGCGAGCAGGCACCAGAACACGCGCTGTTGCACCGGCGCGTCCATCTTGCCGCCGGCGGTGATCGTGTCCATCACCAGCGAGCCCGAATCCGCCGAAGTAACGAAGAAGATCGTGATCAGCAACACGCTGACGGCGGAAACGAATCCGGTTAGCGGCAGCAATTCGAGCATGCGGAACAGCGCGAGCTCGGGCACGGCTTCGGCCACGCCGCGGTAGTCCTGGGCGTAGTACTGGTCCAGCGCGGCGCCGCCGAAGGTCGCCATCCACAGGATGCCGATGATCGTCGGCACGATCAGCACCCAGGTAATGAATTCGCGCACCGTGCGGCCGAAACTGATGCGCGCGATGAACATGCCGACGAAAGGCGCCCAGGCGATCCACCAGGCCCAGTAGAAAACCGGCCATTCGTAGAGAAAGTCGAGGTCTTCGCGGCCGATCCAGTTGCTCAGCGCCGGCAGATGGTAGAGGTAGTCGACACCCGCGTTGGCGATCGTCGCGAGAATGACCAGGGTGGGCCCCGCGATCAGCACGAACAGCCACAACAGTCCCGCCAGCGTCATGTTGATCCAGCTCAGGCGCTTGACGCCCTTGTCGAGGCCGGCGACGACCGAGGCCAGCGCGATGCCGATGATGACGACGATCAGGATGGCCGTGGTGGTCGTGGTCGTGGGAATGCCGAACAGGTAATTCAGGCCGCCGGCGATCTGTTCGGCGCCGAATCCCAGCGATACCGCGAGTCCGAACAGGGTGGCCAGCACCGCCGAGATGTCCACCGCGTGGCCGAACGGACCCCAGACGGATTTGCCGATCAGCGGAAAGAAGCCCGAGCGCAAGGTCAACGGCATGCCGCGGTTGAAACAGAAGAAGGCGAGCGACAGGCCGGCGACGGCGTAGATGGCCCAGGCGTGCAGACCCCAATGCATGATGGCGGCCGACATGCCGGCCGCGCGCGCCGCGCCGGTGTCGGCGGGGTCGATGCCGAGCGGCGGCGACAGGCTGTGGGTGACGGGTTCGTGGACGCCGAAGAACATCAGGCCGATGCCGACGCCGGCCGCGAACAACATGGCGAGCCAGGCCGAATAGCCGTATTGCGGCGCCGCGTCCTTGCCGCCGAGGCGGATCCGGCCCAGCGGCGACAGCGCCACGCCGAGGCAAAACACGATGAAGAAGTTCGCCGCGGCGAAGAAAAACCAGTCGAAGGTCTCGGTCGTCCAGACCCGCAGATCGGCGAAAACCGTCGCCGCCTGTTGCGGAAACAGCAAGGTGCCGGTGACGAGCGCGATCACGAGCAGCGCCGAGACGATGAAGACGGGGTTGTGGATGTCGAGATTGAAGATGCGGATGTTGTGTTCGCCGATTTCGTGGCCGCAGTCGGGAACCTCGACCTCCGCCGGGGCGGTATCCGTTTGCGTCTCGCCGATTTCACTCATTGTTCGGGGCCTATGTTGTAGCGCCGGCGCACGCCCGCGCCAAGAGCGTCGCGCAGCGGACCGAGCCAGGCGTCGTAATTGCGCCAATAGTCGAGGCCGGACTGGAAGATCGGCCGCCGCACCTGCTCGGAACTCGGCGTCCGCACCGAGCGTTCGGTATCGTGGAATTTCAGGCAGGCCGGTTCGAATTCGAGTCCGCAATGTTCGAGCAGCCGCCGCACCTGGGTTTCAAGGTCGGCGACGACCTCCTCGTATTGCACGCGCAACACCTTGCCGGGGAGCGCCTCGTCCCAATAGTCCATGAGCTCGACGTAGTCCCGGTAATATTGCCCGAGGTCGGCCAGGTCGTAGGAGAATTCCTGGCCTTCGGCGAACAATTGCTTGTAGCCGCTGAAGCCGCAGGCCATGGGGTGGCGCCTGGCGTCGATGATTTTCGCGTTCGGCAGAATCAGGTGGATGAGGCCGATGTGGCGGAAATTGTTCGGCATCTTGTCGATGAAGAACGACGCGTCGCCGCGGTGTATGCGGGTATCGTCGATGAATTGCCGGCCGAAGGCGCCGAGTTCCCCGTCGGACAGCGTCGCCAGGATGTCGGGATAATCGGGCTCGCTCCCGCCGCGCCCGCGTCGGCGCAAGTGCTGCGACAGCGAGGGAATGTTCGGCAGTTCCAGTGTGCCGTCGACTTGCGAATGCGAAGAGAGGATCTGTTCGAGCAAGGTCGAGCCGGCCCGCGGCAGGCCGACGACGAAGATCGGATCGCCCGCCGCATGTCCGGCCCGCTCGCCGCGGGACAGCATCTCCGCGGTGCACACGCGCCGCTGGGCGCGCAATTCGTCGGTCATCTTGTCGGCGTCGTAGCTGCTTTGCGCCTTTTTCAGGCGGTTGCCCCGCGCGTAACAGGCGAACGAAGTCTTGAAGTCATTGCGGTCTTCATAAGCCTTGCCGAGGGCGAAGCTTAGATGCAGGCGGTCCGCGTGGGGCAGATCGTCGTTGTCCGCCTGTTTGCGCATCGCTTCGAGTTCGCGGTCGCTGAACGAGTAAACCTTCAGGTTGGACAGCGAGTACCAGGCTTCGCCGTGGCGCGGCTCGCTCGCCAGCGCCGACCGGTACGACGCGACCGCCTTGTCGTACTCGCCGCAAGTCTTGTAGGCGTGCCCTTTGGAAGTGAAGGTCACCGGGTCGCCGGGTATGCGTTCGAGCACCTTGTCGAACAGGCCGAGCGCGGTTTCGTAGTCACCGGTGTGCATGCATTCGATCGCGTAGATCGACTGGAACTGAGGATGTTCGGGAGCGGTTTCGAGCAGCCCTCCGGCCTCTTCGAGCGAGCGGGCGAATTTCTGCCGTTTGCGCAGGGCCTGGATGTAATCCATATGCACCCGGGTGTTGTCCGGCTCGAATTCATGGGCGGATTCGAGCAGGAACTCGGCATCGGCGAGGACGCCGAAACGGATGCCGATGTCGGCGAGCAGCCGCATCGCTTCGACATGATGCGGAACCTTTTGCAGAAACTTGCGGCACAGGTCCTCGGCCTTGAGCAATTTGCCCTGGCCGATCAGGTCGAGAACCATGACGAGGGGCGGCGGCAGCGCTTGCAGATAATCGAGTTGCGCTTTGGCTTGGGCGGCTTCTTGCTCGCGGCCGAGCCGGGTGAGGATATCGACTTGCGCACGCCAGCTAGCCACCAGCGCCGGGTTGCAGCGGCAGGCCCGCGCATAGGCCGGCAGCGCGGCTTCGGGTCGGCCCATGTCGCGGAGGGCATGGCCTTCCTCCTGATGCGCGCGGCCGTTTTCGGGCGCCAGCGCTTGCAGGCGCTTGAGCAGCGCGAGCGCCTGATCGAATTCGTGTCGGTAGCGCCGGCAGACCGCGCTCATGTAGAGCGCGTCGGTGTTGTCGGGATCGTCGCCGAGGAGGGGTGCGAGCTCGCTGAGCGCCTCGGAGTAGCGCTTGGCTACGATTTTGGCTTGGATCGAGGCCGGATCGGACTTGCCCGGCGCGTCGCCGCGGCGGGACCGTCCGCCGCCCGCCCGCGCGCCGCCTTCTTCGCGAAGGCCCGGCGGTTCGGGGCTCGCCGTCGCGCCGGATGGCCGGGATGCGGCAACGGCGTCTCCGCTAAAGGATGCCGTTGCCGTCATGCCGGCCTGGACTCTTGTCGATTTCGCTCTTCCCGACCGTCCCGATTCGATTAGAAATCGAAGCTCGTGCGGATGCCGAAAGTTCTCGGCTGCGCGTAAGTGACGTGCCGCGTGTCGAAGACGAAGGAGCGCGAGACCTCGGCGCGTTCGTCGGTCAGGTTGCTGGCGTAAACCGTCACCGCCCAGCCGTCGCCGGCCACGCCCGCCGTCACGCCGAGCATCGTCCAGCCGCCGATCAGGTCGCGGTTGATCGTGATGATGTCGCTGTACGAATCCGAAGACCAGTTGACCATGGGCATGACGTGGGCCATCAAGCCGGTACCCGGCAATTCCCATTCGTAGCGCGCCCGCAGGTTGCCCTGGAAGCTCGGCGCGAACGCGAGCGCGTCGCCGACGCGCACGTCGTTGGTCGGCGTGATCTTGCGCGTGATCTCGGAGTTGAGATAGGAAATCGCGCCGGCGACGGTGAGTCCGTCGGACCATTCGGGCAGCCAGGTGAAATCCGACTCGAGGCCGAACACTTCGGCGTCCGCGGCGTTGTCCGAGAAGAACAGGTTGACGATGCTCGTGTCGAAAATCGTCGTTTGCAGATTCTCGATATCGACATTGAACAGCGCCGCGTTCAGCCGCAGCGAGTTGCTGAGATCGGCCTTCATACCGACTTCCAGGTTGAGGACTTCGTCGGTATCGAGTTCGTATGGCACGACGAAACCGCTGCCGTCGGCGCTCAAGGCGCCGCCGGGTCGATTCAGCAGGCCGGGCCGGAATCCCTCCGACACGGTCGCGTAGAACAGGTGGTCGTCGAAGGGCCGCCAGTCGAGCGTCGCCTTGAAGATCGTGCCGTCCGCCACCGCCTTGTCGGGCGCGCCGACGGCGTTGCCGGGCGCGAACTGCTGCGAAATATTGGTGCCGAATCTTTGCTGGTCTTCCCGGTTGCCGCCGAAATTGCCGAAGGACGAGTTGGCGCTGCCTTCGAGATCGACCTCGATCTCGTAATTTCGCGCGCCGAGGGTCAGCGAGAATTCATCGCTCAGGTCGAAGGCGACCTCGCCGAAAATGCCGATCTGTTTGTCGGTGCGTCTGACGTCGTTGCGGAAGATCACGCCGGGCGGGAAGGGTCCCGGAAAGGTGTAATAGCCGGGTCCGGCATTGAATCTGGACGCGGCGGGATTGCCCGGCGCCGCCTGCGTGTTGGTCAGCGGATAGTTCGGCGCGAATCCCGGATGCCCGTTCCAGGAGATCGCCTTGGTCGATCCGGGATAGGTGAAGTCGTTGACCTCGATGAGTTCGAGATCGCTCATGAACACGCCGCCCTGGATCCGCCAGCTATTGGTCTGGTCCGTGGTGAAGCGGATTTCGTGGGTCTGCACCTCCAGCATGTTGAGGCTGTCGACGAACATCCGCGGCTCATTGCAGGTTGTGCCGGCGCGGGGCACTCCCGGAGGAGAGTTGTAGATGGTGTACGTCGCGTAGTAGTCGCAAATGTAATACGGCAGGTACTGGCCGACGAACAGGTAGTCGGAATAGTCGACGATCTGGTCTGATTGCCGGTCGGTGAACGCGCCGGTGTAGATCACTTCGAGATCGTCGAGCCGGCCGGTCAGCGTCCAGGAGGTGTTGTCGAAGGTATCCTTGATGTTTTCGTCGACGAAGCGGTTGATCGCCAGGTCGCCGACCTCCGGGTCGGCGAAGAAAACGCCGTCGGCGTCGGTTTCCTGCGTTGCGTGGGCGACGAGCAGTTCCCAACTGTCGCTGATGTCCCAAATGGCCGAGACGCGGCCCCCAGTGTAGGTGACGCCGTTGATGTCGTGTCCGGCGATGGCGTGGTTGTCCGCCGTGAGGAAGTTGATGTTGGAGAGATCGACGCCCGCCTGGAAACCCGCGCGGTGCCGGGCGACGGCGACGCCGTTGTCGCGCACCGCTCCCTCGGGCCGGAAGCGCGCTCCCATGCTGGCGTCCCTTCTGCCGTAGGCGTTGTCGATCCAGCCGCCCTTGTTGTCGCGGTAAATGACGCCGCGCAAGCCGAAATTGTCGGTGACGGGAACGTTCAGCACGACTTCGAAGTTCGAGCCGCCTTCGCCGCTGTTGACCGTGTTCGCGCCGAGCTTGGCGTTGCCGTAGAACTCGCCCAACTCGGGCTTGTTCGTGATCAGGCGCACGTTGCCCGCCTGGGAACTCGCGCCGAACAGGGTGCCCTGGGGCCCCGAAAGCACTTCGATGCGCGCCAGGTCGGCCGCGTACACGTCGAGATTGCGCCCCGGCTGCGCCAGCGGCTGCTCGTCGAGATAAAAAGCGACGTTGGGCGACAGGCCGGCCACCCCGGCGACCGTCAGGTTCGGCGTCGTCGAGGCGACGCCGCGGATATAGATGGTGTTCTGCCCCGGCCCGCTGCCGCCGGCGCTCACGCTCGGCAATTGCAGCACGTAATCGGAGAAGTTGGTGATGCCGAGTTCGCCGATGTCTTCCGAATTCAGGGCGGAAACCGCGACGGGAACATCCTGCATGGCGCGTTCGACGCGGGTCGCGGTGACGAAAATCTCTTCGAGCACCCGGCCGCCTTCCGGTGGCTGGGCAAGCGCCGGGGGCGCCGCCAGCGCGGCCGCGACGGCGACTGAAATCGTGGTTCTTTTTGTCTGCAACGGAACTTTCATGCTGACTCTCCGTGAATCGTTTGCACTGGGCGGATTTGGAATCGAGCATAGCACTCCGATGCGTCGCCGAATAGTGTATATGCGACATTCGAGTGTCAAGAACGGACAAGCCGCGCGCGTGCTTGCCGATTCTCGTATTGGTCGAATGCGGTCGCAAGCTTGCCCTCACCAAAACCGCTGGGCGGTTTTGACTCTCCCAAAGGGAGAGTGGACAACCCCTTGCCCACGCGGGTGTGGGCCACTCGCCATGGGCACCGACACCGGCCCGCCGGCGGGCTCCTTGCCCGGCGGGTGTGGGCCACTCCCGCTTGGGGGAGTCGAATCCGCGGAGCGGATTCGGTGGGGGAACCGCCTCGACCGGCGAACCGCCACAACGGGAACGGTCGAACGAATGAAGAATCCACCGCGTGCCGCGGGCACTATCGCCGGGGCGGCTGAATGTCGCTTGCGGTTGGCTGCATGTCGCATCCGGTGAAGCGGACATCGCGGTTCTGAAACAAACTGATGAGTTGAAGCAACCGGGCGGTTCACGGCCCGGCCGGTTCCGCGACAGGAGGCGGCGCATGTCAAACAGTCCACGAGCCCGGCGCGACACCGGCCGCAGACGGCGCGCCGGCGGTCGGACGCGGGTCGGCCGCGAGTCCGGCGCGCCCCGGCCCGAATCCGCCGGCGAAGTATCGGCCTGGATCGAGCGCCGCATTCCCAATTTCGAAATTCTCGACACCGAAGCGCTGGAACTGATCGAACACAACGCTGACACGGTGCTGGAGGAAATCGGCGTCGAATTCCGCGAATTTCCGTCGGCGCTCGAACTTTGGAAGGAGGCTGGCGCGGAGGTGGACGGCGAACGCGTGCGTTTCCCGCGTGGCCTGTGCCGTTCGCTCGTCGAGGCCAGCGCGCCGCGGGAATTCACGCAACACGCGCGCAATCCCAAGCGATCCACGATCATCGGAGGCGGGCGGACCGTGCTGGCGCCGGCTTACGGCCCGCCCTTCGTGCATGACCTCGACAAGGGGCGCCGCTACGCAACGCTGGGGGATTTCCACAACTTCGTGAAACTCACCTATATGGCGCCTGGCCTGCACCATTCGGGAGGCACGGTCTGCGAGCCGGTCGACGTTCCCGTCAACAAGCGGCACCTCGACATGGTTTACAGCCATATCAAGCACACGGACAAGCCGTTCATGGGTTCGGTCACCCACCCCGACCGCGCCGCGGACACGCTGGCCATGGCGACGCTCTTGTTCGGCGGGGATTTCATTGCCCAGAAAACGGTGCTGACGAGCCTGATCAACGCCAACTCGCCGCTGACCTTCGACGCCACCATGCTGGGGGCGGCGACGATCTATGCCGAAAACAACCAGGCAACAGTCATTTCGCCGTTCCTGCTCGCCGGCGCGATGTCGCCGGTGACGGTCGCCGGCACCTTGACCCAGATTCTCGCCGAAGCGCTCGCGGGCATGGCCTATATCCAGCTCGTGCGGCCCGGGGCGCCCGTCGTGTTCGGCTCTTTCGCCGCGGCGGTATCGATGCAGTCCGGTGCGCCGACCTTCGGCGGGCCGGAGCCCAGCCTCATGTTGTACGGGGCCGGGCAATTGGCGCGCCGCCTCGGCGTGCCATTCCGCAGCGGCGGCGGCCTGTGCGCGGCGAAGATTCCCGACGCCCAGGCGGCGTATGAGGCGGCCAACACCTTGCAGACGGCCGCGTTGGCGGGGGTGAACTTCATGTTGCATACGGCGGGCTGGCTGGAAGGCGGACTGGCCATGGGCTACGAGAAGTTCATCATGGATGCCGACCAGGCCAACATGATCGCGCTGTTGTTGAAGGGCGTCGACATGTCGGAAACCGGTCTGGCCCTGGACGCCTTGCGCGAGGTCGGTCCGGGTTCGCATTTTCTCGGCGCCGCGCACACGCTGGCCAATTTCGAGACCGCCTTTTACCGCTCCCCGGTCGCGGACAACAACAGTTTCGAACAATGGCAGCAAGACGGTTCACTGGACGCCGCCCGACGCGCCAACGGCATCTGGAAGCAGATGCTGCGCGAATACGAGGCGCCGCCGCTTGACCCGGCGATCGACGAAGCGCTGGTCGACTTCATTCAGCGCCGCAAGTCCGAATTTGAGGATCGAGACTACTGATGGCCACCAACGAGACTATGCAGGAAGAGGAAGATTTCGAGCTTGCGGAACTGGACGACGCCGAACTCGTCGAACAGATGCACGAAGACCTGTACGACGGTCTCAAGGAGGAGATCGTCGAAGGCACCTCGATCCTGCTCGAGCGCAAATGGTCGGCGGACAAGGTGCTCAACGAGGCGCTCGTTGAAGGCATGCGCATCGTCGGCGTGGATTTCCGCGACGGCATTTTGTTCGTGCCCGAAGTATTGCTCGCGGCCAACGCGATGAAGGGCGGCATGGAAATTCTGCGGCCGCTGCTCGCGGAGACCGGCGTCAAGCCGATCGGCAAGATGGTGATCGGCACCGTGAAGGGCGATATTCACGACATTGGCAAGAATCTGGTGGGGATGATGCTCGAAGGCGCCGGTTTCGAAGTCTTCGACATCGGCATCAACAACTCCGTCGAAGACTATTTCGAAGCGCTGGAAAAGCACCAGCCGGACATCCTCGGCATGTCCGCCCTGCTCACCACGACCATGCCCTACATGAAGGTGGTGATCGACGAGATGGTCAAGCAGGGCATCCGCGACGACTACATCGTGCTCGTCGGCGGCGCGCCGCTGAACGAGGAGTTCGGCCGCGCGGTCGGCGCCGACGCCTATTGCCGCGACGCGGCGCAGGCCGCGGATGTCGCGCCGCAGATGGTGCGCGCGCGCCGCCGGGGGGTGGCCGTCAATGCCTGATCCGATCATTGTCACGCGCCCGGATTCTCTCGACGACCGTGCGCGTCCGCCGGCGCCCGAACCAATCCTGGTCATCGCCTGCGGCGCCCTCGCCACGGAAATCGACGCGCTCAAACAGCGTTGGGGTTGGCGGCATCTGCACCTGAAATGCATCGACGCGAAACTCCACAATCGTCCGGCCGCGATTCCGGGACGGCTGCGGGAGCTGATTCGCCGGCATCGTCATGCCTACGGAAAGATCTTCGTCGCCTACGCCGATTGCGGCACCGCCGGCGGCATAGACCGGGTGCTCGCCGAGGAAGGCGCCGAAAGACTCGAAGGCGCGCATTGCTACGAATTCTTCGCCGGTCGAGAGCGTTTCGCCGAACTTGCCGCCGCGGAACCGGGTACGTTTTATCTGACCGATTTCCTCGCCCGCCACTTCGACCGCTTCGTCATCGAACCGCTGGGCCTTGACCGGCATCCGGAATTGCGCGACGCCTACTTCGGCAACTATCGCAAACTCGTCTACCTCTCGCAGACCGAAGACGCCGCATTGCTCGAATCGGCCGCGCAAGCCGCCGAAATCCTGCAACTCGATTTCGAACACATCCATTGCGGCTACGGCGACCTGGAAACCAGCCTCGCCGCGCAGTTCACTCCCCCTCCGGGGGAGTCAAATCCGCGCAGCGGATTTGGTGGGGGCCACCAGCGGGATATTCCCAAACGGGCTAGCGCCGGCCATGGTTAAAAAGATCGTGATCTACTGGCGTGACATACCGTCGCAGGTCATCGTGCAACGCGGCCGGCGGCGCGAGAAGCTCATGTTGGGCGACCGGTTCCAGCAGGCGATCGACCGTGCCGCGATGCGCGCCGGCAAGGGCGGCAGCGGACCCTATCTGGCGGAATGGCGCCGGGAGTCAACAACGGTGAACGCGACCGGCGAACTGCGCGAGATCGCCCGCGCCGAGGCGCGCCGCTTCGAGGAAGCCTTTAGCCAAGAGTGGCTCGACGCGCTGATTCAGAGTCGCGGCAAAGCTTCCGATGAGAGGCAGACCTCATGCTGACGAAAAGTGGATTTCGCGATCGCGCGCCGGAAGCCCCCGCCGAATCCGCCGCGCGGATTCGACTCCCCCATGGGGGGAGTACAAGCCGCGCCGGACACTCCCCCCCAATGGGGGAGTCAAAACCGCGCGGCGGTTTTGGTGGGGGGCGGACCCGCGGCCGACTCCAGACAGGACGGAACAGCGGCCACACATACCAGACAAGGCGGCAAGCGGGTTCTCGCGATCGGAGTAACGCGTAAATGTACCGGATGCGTCTTTGGTCCGTGCGCCACGCGCTCAGCCTGAAACGGACATACGCGGTCCTTGAGCGGGTCTTGATTTTTTGCGATCCGCTGTTGCGGCGCGTGGGTTACGAGCGCCTCGACAAGCCTTTCGCAAAAGTCGAGTCGCTCACCAAGGGCTTCCTGCTCGATTCGCAAAATTGCGGCCAATGCATCGTCGGCTTCACGGGCCTTTCCTGCCCCATGAATTGCCCGAAAAAGTTGCGCAACGGACCTTGCGGCGGCGTCCGCGCCGACGGGGGCTGCGAAGTTGAGCCCGCGATGCCTTGCGTTTGGGTGCTCGCCTGGGAAGGCGCCCGGCGCGTCGGCGACGAAGCGGTTCCCTTGGGAACCGTGCAGCCGCCGGTCGACCACCGCCTGCTCGGTCGGTCGGCCTGGCTGCGGGAGCTGCGCGTCAAGCATGAGGATTCCGCGCATGCAATTTGAAGACGAACCCGTCACGCCGGGCGATCCGTTGCCCATCCGACCGGGGCATTCTTCCTTCGGCCGCTTTGAACGTGTGCTGCGCGGCGGCGGTTTCGCGGTAACCGCCGAGATAGCACCGCCCGATTCGGCCAATCCGGGGGAAGTTTACAAGCGGGCCGCGCTGTTCGACGGCTGTGTGGACGCGATGAACGCCACCGACGGCTCGGGCGCGAATTGCCACATGTCCAGCGTAGGCATGTGTTCTCTTTTGACGCGGCGCGGCTACGCCATGGTCATGCAGGTTTCGGCCCGCGACCGCAACCGCATCGCCATCCAAGGCGATGTGCTCGGCGCGGCGGCCATGGGCGTGGCCAGCATCCTTTGCCTGACCGGCGACGGCGTGGATGTGGGCGATCACCCACAGGCGAAGCCGGTGTTCGACCTCGATTGCATGTCGATGCTGAACATGATCCGCCACATGCGCGACGAGTCGCGCTTCCTGAGCGGCCGCGAGTTGACCGAGCCGCCACGGGTGTTTCTCGGCGCGGCCGCCAACCCCTTCGCGCCGCCGCTGGATTATCGTCCGCACCGGCTGGCGAAAAAGGTCGCGGCCGGCGCGCAATTCGTGCAGACCCAGTACTGTTTCGATATCGCGGCTTTCCGCCGCTACATGGACGCGGTGCGCGACGCGGGCACCCACGAGAAGGTCTTCATCTTGGCGGGCGTCGGTCCGCTGGCCTCGGCGCGCTCGGCGGAGTGGATCCGCGGCAACGTGCCCGGTATCCATATTCCCGACACGGTCATCCGCCGCCTGAAGTCGGCGCGGGACCAGCAACAGGAAGGGATCGACATCTGTGTCGACATGATTCGCCAGATTCGGGAAATCCGCGGCGTGCACGGCGTTCACATCATGGCGTACCGCCAGGAACACCGCGTCGCGGAAATTGTCGAGCGTTCCGGCGCGCTCGGCGGCCGCAGGCCGTGGCGACCCGCCATCGACTGGAGAAGCGCGGATTGGGATCAAGGCCACCCCGTGGCGGCGCGCGCGCCGGGTGGACCGCCACTGGAGAAAGTCTCATGACCGAAACTGTCGTCTCATCGCCATCCAGGGAAGTGCGGATCGGATTCGACCGGCCCTTCGTCATCATCGGCGAACGCATCAATCCCACGGGGCGCAAGATTCTCGCCGAGGAGATGGCCCGGGGCGATTACAGCCGGGTCGAGGCCGACGCGATCGCCCAGGTGGAAGCCGGCGCGCACATGCTCGACGTCAACGCCGGCGTGCCGCTGGCCGACGAGCCCGCGATGCTGGCGGACATCGTCAAGCTGGTGCAATCGATCACCGGGGCGCCGCTGTCGATCGACTCTTCCATCGTCGCGGCGCTGGAAGCGGGCCTGTCGGTTTACCAAGGCAAGGCATTGGTGAATTCGGTAACCGGGGAGGAAGAGCGCCTGGAATCGGTGCTGCCGCTCGTCAAGCGGCACGGCGCGGCCGTGGTCGCCATATCCAACGACGAGACCGGCATTTCGGAAGATCCCGACGTGCGCTTTGAAGTGGCGCGGAAGATCGTCGAACGCGCCGCCGACTACGGCATTCCGCGCGAAGATGTCGTGGTGGATCCGCTGGTCATGCCCATCGGCGCGATCAACTCGGCGGGAACGCAGGTCATGCGCATCGTGCGGCGGCTGCGCGGGGAACTCAAGGTCAACACGACCTGCGGCGCTTCCAACATCAGTTTCGGCCTGCCCAACCGCAATGGCATCAATTCCGCCTTTCTCACCATGGCCATCGGCGCGGGCATGACCTCCGCGATCACGAGCCCGCTGCACCCGGAAGTGATGCAGGCGGTGTTCGGCGCCGACGTGATGATGGGGCACGACCCGGACTGCGCCAACTGGCTGCGCAAGTACCGCCAGCCCCCGGCCGGCCGGCCGGAGCGCGAGCGCGGCGGTCGCCGCCGCCGGAGAGGCTGAACATGGATTCCGCTCGGCAATCCCCGTTGTGGGAATTGGCGCGATTCGCCGGCCCCCACCGAATCCGCCGCGCGGATTCGACTCCCCCGGAGGGGAAGTATCCAATCCCCCCGCGGCCGCCTGAGACTCGAGTGCTTTCCCTCGGCGTGGCCCGAAAGCCTCGATTGGACAATCGCGCGCGGTCGCCGCGGGATCAAATACTCTCCCTCCGGGAGAGTCAAAACCGCGTAGCGGTTTTGGTGAGGGCGCATTTGCCGCCCCCGGCCCTGCTCGCTTGACTGGACGACCGATGTGACCGACACCAACGCCAGAATCGTGTTCACCCCCTCCGGCCGCCGCGGCGAATTTCCCCTCGGCGCCCGTCTGCTCGATGCCGCCCGCGGCATCGGCGTCGACGTGGACTCGGTGTGCGGCGGCCGCGGGCTGTGCGGGCGCTGCCGGATCATCTGCATGGACGGCGATTTCGCCAAGCACGCGATCCGCTCCCGTCCGGAGAACCTGTCGCCCATCAACGAAATCGAAGCGCGCTACAGCGAGCGCCGCGAACCGCTGGCGCGCAACCACCGCCTGAGTTGTCAGGCGACTGTCCAGGGCGATCTCGTCATCGATGTGCCCCCCGAAAGCCAGATGCACCGTCAGGTGGTGCGCAAGGAGGCCGAGCTTCGCGATATCGAACTCGATCCGCCCACGCGGCTCTACCATGTCGAAGTGGAGCCCGCCACCCTGCATGAGGCGGGCAGCGACCTGCGAAGGCTTTGCGAGGCGCTGGGCCGCGAATGGGAACTGTCCGGACTCGACTGCGACCCGGCGATCCTGCCGGATTTGCAACCCGCATTGCGCGAAGGCGGCTGGCGCGTCACCGCGGCGGTGCGGAACGGAGCGAGCATCATTGCGGTCTGGCCCGGTTTCAAGCCCTTGGTCCATGGCGTGGCGATCGACATTGGTTCCACGACCATCGCCGCCCATTTGGCGGACCTGACGGCGGGCAGGGTCGTCGCCACCGCCGGCATCATGAATCCGCAAATTCGTTTCGGCGAGGATCTGATGAGCCGGGTTTCCTACGTGATGATGCACCCGGAGGGCGCCGCCGAATTGACCGGGGCGGTTCGCCAGGGAGTCAACCGGCTCATCCGGGACGTTTGCAAGCTCGGCGGCGTCGAACCGGCCGATGTCGTCGAATTGACGGTGGTCGGCAATCCGATCATGCATCATTTGCTCCTGGGGCTGAATCCGCGCGAGCTCGGCGGCGCCCCCTTCGCGCTCGCCACGGCCGACGCTCTCGACCTGAAAGCGCGGGACATCGGTGTCGAGGTCCATGCGGGCGCCGGCGTCCACGTCCTGCCTTGCATCGCCGGGCATGTGGGCGCCGACGCCGCCGGCATGGTGCTCGCCGAAGAGCCGCATCGGCTGGACGAGGTATCGCTGGTGGTGGATGTGGGCACCAACGCGGAAGTCGTGCTCGGCAACAGGGACCGCTTGCTCGCCTGCTCAAGCCCCACGGGGCCCGCCTTCGAAGGCGCGCAAATATCCGGCGGCCAGCGCGCCACGCCCGGCGCCATCGAACGCGTGCGCATCGATCCCGCCAGCCTCGAACCGCGCTACTCGGTAATCGGTTCGGCGCCCTGGTCGGACGATCCCGGCTTCGCGGAGGCGACGCGGGCGTCCGGAATCACGGGGATCTGCGGTTCGGGCATCATCGAAGTCGTGGCCGAAATGTATCTGGCCGGCATCATCAACGAAGACGGCGTCATCGACGGCTCGCTGGCGGCTCGGAGCGGGCGCATTGTCGCCGACGGCCGCACTTTTTCCTACCTGCTGCACGACGGTCCGCAGCGGATCTCCGTCACCCAGAACGACGTGCGCCAAGTGCAACTCGCCAAGGCGGCGCTTTACGCGGGCATTCGCCTGCTGCGGGACCGCGCCGGCATAGGGCGGATCGACCGCATACGCCTCGCCGGCGCCTTCGGCTCCCACATCGACCCGAAATACGCCATGGTCCTCGGGCTGATTCCCGATTGCGACCTCGACCGGGTGGGTTCGGCGGGCAACGCCGCGGGCATGGGAGCGCTGATCGCCCTGTTCAATGCGCCCGCCCGCGCGGAGATCGAAAGCGTGGTCGCCGCGGTCGAGAAAGTCGAAACCGCCGTCGAACCAAAGTTTCAACAATACTTCGTCGAAGCCATGGCGATACCGCACAAGAGCGATGCCTTCCCGAATTTATTCTCGGTAGTCGCCAAGCCCGCAACCGCCGTTTCGCGCGCGGCGAAGCGGAGTCGCGGAATCTCCCGGCGGAAGCGCCGTCGAAACAACGCGGCGATTGCGTCATGAACGGAAGGAAAGGGGATTGTATCGAATCGTTGACACCATGAAGTCTGGCGGGCTGGGCCTGCCGGGCCCGGCCCGCGCCCGGACCAATCGCGTTCGCGCCAATTGTTCGGCAAACCATGTATAGAGAGGAAGTGGAAGAATGAAAACACGCGTCAAAGTGGTGGTCATCGGCGGTGGAGTCGTCGGCGTCAGCGCTTTGTATCACCTGGCGAAAAAAGGCTGGGGCGCCGAAGTCGTGCTGGTGGAAAAAGGTGAATTGACCTCCGGTTCGACCTGGCACGCGGCGGGATTGCTGCCCCTGTTCAACATGAGTTACTCGGTGGGCCAGATTCACAAGTACTCGGTCAAGCTCTACCGCGAACTCGAGCGCGAGACCGGGCAGCGGGTCGGATTCAGCCAGGTCGGCAACCTGCGGCTGGCCATGAACCGGGACCGCATGGACGAGTATTATCAGTACGCGGCGACCGCGAAGACCATCGGTGTTGACGTGCGTTTCCTGACGCCGGCCGAGATCGGAAAACTTTGGCCGCTATGCGACATCGACGGTCTCGCAGGCGGAATCCATCATCCGGAAGACGGCTATATTCAGCCTGCGGACCTGACCCAGGCATTGGCCATCGGCGCCCGCGCCCGCGGCGCGGAAATTTACCGGAAGACCGCGGTGAAGGGCATCGAACAGGCGACCTCCGGCGGTTGGGTCGTACATACGGACAAGGGAGACATCACCTGCGATCACGTCGTGTCGGCGACCGGCAATTACGCCCGCAAGACCGGGGAAATGGTGGGGCTCGACATCCCCGTAATGCCCGTTGAACACCAGTACATCGTCACCGAACCCCATCCCGCGCTGCAAGAGCGCAAACGCGAAGGACTGCCGGAACTCGGCGTATTGCGAGAATCGGACGGTTCCTGGTACCTGCGCGAGGAGAACAGCGGCTTCATACTCGGTCCCTACGAGAAAGACGCGCCTTGCTGTTACGTCGACGGCCCGGATCCGGCGGCCGAATACGAACTGTTCCAGGAAGACATCGACCGCCTGATGCCCCATATCGAAGCCGCGATGGCGCGGGTGCCCGCCTTCGCCGAAGTCGGCATCAAGTCGGTTTACAACGGCGCCATCGCCTATACGCCCGACGGCAACCCGATCGTCGGCCCGGCCTGGGGGCTTGACAACTTCTGGCTGTCCGAGGGGCACAGTTTCGGCATCACGGCCGCGGGCGGCGCGGGCTGGCAACTCGCCGAATGGATCGTCGAGGGCGAACCCACCATCGACATGCTCGGCGTCGAACCGCGCCGCTTCGGCGACTACGCCACCAGGGACTATCTGATCAGGAAGAACGAGGAGGCCTACGCCCACGTCTTCATCATCCATTACCCGGACGAGGAACGCCCGGCCGCGCGTCCGTTGCGCACCGCGCCCTGCTACGAACGCATGAAGGCGCGCGGCGCTGTTTTCGGGCAGAAATTCGGTTGGGAACGGCCGAATTTCTTCGCCGCGGACGGCATGCCCCAGGAAGACGATTGGTCGTTCCGCCGCTCGCGCTGGTTCGAAGCGGTGCGCCGGGAAGTTGACAACGTCAGCCGCAATGTCGGCCTGCTCGACATGACCGCCTTCGCCAAGTGCCGCGTTTCAGGTCCCGGCGCGGAAAAATTTCTCAACTGGTTCGTCGCCAACAGCGCGCCGAAACAGGCCGGCCGGCTATGTCTGGCCCATGCCCTCAACCGCAACGGCGGCGTGCATTCCGAGTTCACGATCCGGCGCGAATCTGAAGATTCCTTCTACCTGGTGTCGGCGGGCGCATTCCAGCGCCTGGACCACGACTATCTGCGCAAATACATGCCCCGCGACGGCTCGGTGCAATTCACGCCGCTCACCGGCGCCATGGGCGTGCTCGTGCTGGCCGGCCCGAAAGCCAGGGAGCTGTTGTCGCGGGTGACCGACGCCGACCTGTCGAACGAAGCCTTCCGCTGGTTGACCGCCCGCGACATCGTGGTCGGCGCCGCGCCGGTCAACGCCATGCGGGTAAACTTCGTCGGCGAACTCGGCTGGGAATTGCACCATCCGCTGGAGTACCAGAACCACATCTTCGACACGTTGTTCAAGGCCGGCGAAGACCTGGGACTGGCCCCGTTCGGCATCCGCGCCATGGATTCCATGCGCATGGAAAAATCCTACCGCATGGTGGGCACCGAACTTTCCATCGAATACTCGGCCTTCGAGTCGGCCATGGACCGCTTCATCAAGCCCGACAAGGGCGACTTCCTCGGGCGCGACGCCTTGCTGGCGTCGAGGGATTCGGGCCTGAAGAACTTGCTCGTGACACTTGAGGTGCACAACGTGGAAGACGCCGACGTGCTCGGCAACAACGCGCTGCTCAAGGACGGGGAACCCGTCGGCCGCGCCACGAGCGGCAACTTCGGATTCCGCACAGGCAAATCCCTCGCCCTGGGCATGCTGCCGCCGGAGCTTGCCCAGCCGGGCACGGAAGTCGAAGTGGAAATACTCGACAGGACTTTCCGGGCAACAGTAGTCCCGGACAGTCCATTTGATCCAAAAAACGAAAGACTGCGCGCGTAATGGTTATTGTTTCAAATTTTGAAACCCGGTTGGCGTCCCCCCGGCCTGGCAATCGACTTCGATCCGTCGCCGTCCGGCGGGCTGGGTGCGGCGGTCGCCGTGAACACGTCCCCGCGGGCTTCGGGCCCGGCGTCCTGCCTCGCACGCCCGCCGCACCCAGCCCGCCGGACGGCGACTCACGCCGTGCGGGCCCGAAAAGCTGCAATTCTGCGCTTTGCAAGCCGCTGCCGCGATGCGAGCCGTACAGACCTTGCAATGCTTCGCATTTTATCGGCTGCGCCGACCGGGCCTCGCCCCGCATCGCGGCAGCGGCGGTTCGACGCCACTAAACGTGAAGAAGTACTCCGCATACAGCCTGTTGCGCAACGCGCTCAGCCATAACCGGAACTGGCGCGCGGCCTGGCGCAGCCCGGAACCGAAAAAGAGCTACGACGCGATCGTCGTCGGCGGCGGCGGTCACGGCCTTGCGACGGCGTACTATCTGGCGAAGAACCATGGCATGCGCAATGTCGCGGTGCTGGAAAAAGGCTGGATCGGCGGCGGCAATACCGGCCGCAACACCACCATCGTCCGCTCCAATTATCTCTGGACCGAAGCGGCGCTGCTGTACGAGAAGTCGATGCAACTCTGGGAGGGGCTGAGCCAGGATCTGAACTACAACGTCATGTTCAGCCAGCGCGGCGTCTACAACCTCGGCCACTCGCTGCAGGACATGCGCGACATCGAGCGGCGCGTCAACGCCAACCGGCTCAACGGCATCGACGCCGAGGTCGTCGGCGCGACCGAACTCGCCAAGGCGATTCCCTGCCTCAACGTATCGCCCGACTCGCGCTATCCCGTCCTCGGCGCATCGCTGCAGCGCCGCGGGGGCGTGGCGCGTCACGACGCCGTCGCCTGGGGCTTCGCGCGGGCGGCGGACGCGCTGGGCGTCGATATTGTCGAGCAATGCGCGGTCACCGGCATTGATGTCAAGGACGGCAAGGCCGTCGGCGTGCAGACCACGCGCGGCCCGATCGCTTCGGATCGCATCGGCGTCGTGGTGGCCGGACACGCCGGCGTGCTGGCGGAAATGGCTGGCCTGCGGCTGCCGATCGAAAGCCATCCGTTGCAGGCCTTCGTTTCCGAGCCGATCAAGCCCGTGCTCGACACCGTGGTCATGTCCGGCGCGGTCCACGGTTACATCAGCCAGTCCGACAAGGGCGAACTGGTGATCGGCGCCGGCATCGACGCATACAACGGCTATGGTCAGCGCGGCAGCTTTCCCGTCATCGAACACGCCATGCAGGCGATCATCGAACTGTTCCCGATGTTCAGCCGCGTGCGCATGCTCAGGCTCTGGGGCGGTATTGTCGATGTCGCGCCGGACGCCTGCCCGATCCTGTCGAAGACGTCGGTCGAGGGACTCTATTTCAATTGCGGCTGGGGCACCGGCGGGTTCAAGGCGACGCCGGGCTCGGGCTGGGTTTTCGCGCATACCATGGCCCATGACGAGGCCCACGAACTCAACGCTCCCTTCAGCCTGGAGCGATTCGCCACCGGCGCCCTGGTCGACGAGCACGGCGCCGCGGCGGTGGCGCATTAAAGCGGTGCGGAAGGGATTGAACTCATGTTGCTGATCGAATGTCCATGGTGCGGGCCCCGGGCCGAGACCGAGTTCAGTTATGGCGGCGAGGCGGGCATCACGCGGCCGAAGGATCCCGACGCGCTGAGCGACGCGGAATGGGCCGAGTACCTGTTCTATCGGAGCAATCCGCGCGGCGCGCATCGGGAACTCTGGAATCACGCCCACGGCTGCCGCCGCTGGTTCGGCGTCGAGCGGGACACGGTCAGTTACCGTATCACAGGCAGCTTCACACTCAATTCGTCAACCCGCGGTGAGCGAAACGTCCCCACTCCGTCATTCCGCGCGGAGCGAAGCGGTTTCGCGGAATCTCCATCCGATGGCAAGGCGGGAAACACGGAGCGGGGCGACTGACCATGGCAGCCGCGCAGCCGAACCGTTTGCGCGAAGGCGGGCGCATCGACCGCTCGCGCCCCTTGACGTTCTCCTTCGACGGCAAGACCTATACGGGATTCGCCGGCGACACGCTCGCTTCGGCGCTGCTCGCCAACGGCGTCTCGGTGATCGGCCGCAGTTTCAAATTGCGCCGCCCGCGCGGCATCTTCGGCGCCGGCGCGGAAGAACCCAACGCGATCGTGCAAGTGGGGAACGACGCCGGCGCCGAGCCCAATCCCCAAGCGACCCGAATTGAGCTCGAACACGGATTGTCGGCGCGTTCAACCAAGGGCTGGCCCGGCGCGCGCTTCGATCTCGGCGCGGTCAGCGGTTTGTTCGGCCGCATGCTCGGGGCGGGTTTCTATTACAAGACCTTCATGTACCCGCGCTCCTGGTGGAAATTCTACGAGCGCGCGATCCGCCGCGCCGCGGGCTTCGGCCGCGCGCCCGCGGTGCCCGACCCCGATGTTTACGAACACATGAACGCGCATTGCGACTTGCTCGTGGCCGGCGGCGGCCCCGCCGGCCTGATGGCGGCGCTGGCTGCGGCGAGAGCCGGCGCCCGGGTGATCCTCGCCGACGATGGCGGGGAATTCGGCGGCCGCCTGCTCTCGGGCGCGGAGCGGGTCGACGGCGCGCCCGCCGCGGACTGGGTTGCCGGCGTGGTGGGCGAGTTGCGCGGGCTGCCGGATTGCACCCTGCTGCCACGCGCCACCGTGCTCGGTTATCACGACCACGACTTCCTGACCGTGGCCGAGCGCCGTCCGCGCGATTCCGGCGACGGCGACACGGCGGGTCGCCGGGACAGCCCGCGCGTCGCCGAGCGGCTTTGGCGCGTCAGGGCAAAGCGCGTGATACTGGCCCAGGGCGGCTTCGAACGGCCTTTGGCGTTTTGCAACAACGACCGTCCCGGCATAATGCTCGCGTCCGCGGTCTCGACCTATATCCATCGCCACGCCGTGCTGCCGGGCCGCCGCGCCGTGGTCTTCACGAACAACGATTCGGCTTATCGCGCGGCGCTCGACCTGGCGGACGCCGGCGCCGCGGTCGCCGCCATCGTCGACAGCCGCCCCGGCGGCGGCGGAAAACTCGCCGCCCGGGCGCTGACCCTGGGGATTCCGGTGCTGCCCGGGCGCGTGGTGTGCGACGTGAGCGGCAGACACCGGGTCCAAGGTGTCCACATCGCCGAGTGGGGCGGCGACAGTTGGGAGAATGTCGAGAGCACGGTCCATATCGACTGCGATTTGCTCGCGGTTTCCGGCGGCTGGAGCCCGGCGGTTCATTTGCACGCCCAGGCGGGCGGACGGTTGGATTGGGACGAAACGCGACTTTGTTTCCTGCCCGCGGAAACGCGCTGGTCCCACGATTCGGCCGGGGCGGGCAACGGCGGGCAATCGCTGGGCGAGTGCCTGGCCGACGGATTGCGCGCCGGAACCGAAGCCGCGGCGAAGCTGGGACTGGAACCCGCGGCCATCGAAGCGCCGGCCGCCGACAGCGCCGAAGAAGCACCCATCGAGGCGCTATGGCGGGTCCCCGCCGCGAGCGATGCGGACCGTTGTCCGAAGCAATTCATCGACTTCCAGAACGATGCCACAGTGGCCGATATCCGGCTCGCCGCGCGCGAAGGCTATCGCGACGTGGAACACGTCAAACGCTACACGGCACTGGGATTCGGCACCGACCAGGGCAAGCTCGGCAACATCAACGGCATGGCGGTGCTGGCCGATGCGCTCGGCAAGACTATTCCCGAGGTGGGCACCACCACATTTCGTCCGGTGTATACGCCGGTGCGTTTCGGGACGGTCGCCGGCGAAAGTGTCGGCGGCCTCTACGACCCGGTGCGCAAGACCGCGCTGCACGAATGGCACGAAGCCGCCGGCGCGCCCATGGAGGTGGTCGGCCAGTGGCATCGGCCCTGGTACTTTCCGCGCGATGGCGAAGACCTGCACGCGGCGGTGGCGCGGGAATGCCTGGCGGTGCGCAATTCCGTCGGCGCCATGGACGCCTCCACGCTCGGCAAGATCGACGCCCGCGGCCCCGATGTCGTCGAGTTCCTGGAGCGAATCTACACCCACAATGTCGGCCAGATGAAGCTTGGGCGCTGCGCCTACGGCGTCATGCTCGGCGAGGACGGCATGATCATGGACGACGGCGTCATGGCGCGCCTCGGCGAAAACCGCTTCTATCTGACCACGACCACCGGCGGCGCGGCCAGGGTGCTCGACTGGCTGGAGTCATGGCTGCAGACCGAGTGGCCGGAACTCAATGTCTATCTGACCTCGCTGACCGAACACTACTCCACCATCGCGGTGGCCGGGCCGAACAGCCGCGCCCTGCTTGAGGCGCTCGGCTGCGACATTCCGCTCGACAAGGAGAGTTTTCCGTTCCTGACGGTGAGGTCAGCAAATCTGGCCGGCATGCCCGCGCAACTGTTCCGCGTCAGTTTTTCCGGGGAACTGGCGTTCGAGATCAACATCGGCAGCCACTTCGCGCCGGACATGTGGCGCAAGGTCATGGAGGCTGGCCGGGAATTCGATATCGCTCCCTACGGAACCGAAACCATGCACGTATTGCGCGCCGAAAAGGGCTTCATAATCGTCGGCCAGGATACTGACGGCTCGGTCACCCCTGTGGACCTGGGCATGAACTGGCTGCTTTCGAAGGAGAAGGATTTTCTCGGCAAGCGTTCACTCAGGCGGCCGGACTGCTTGCGGGAAGATCGCAAGCAATTGGTCGGATTATTGTCTTCCGACCAGCGAACCGTACTCCCGGAGGGGACGCAACTCATCGAGGACATTGCCCGAACCGAGCCCGTGCCCATGTGCGGTCATGTCACCTCCAGTTACGACAGCGCGTGCCTGGGCCACCCGGTTGCGCTGGCGCTGGTCGCCGGGGGGCGGGCGCGCAAGGGCGAAAACCTGTTCGCGGCCCTGCCGGGGCGTGAGCCCTTGCCGGTGCAAGTCGTATCACCGGCCTTTTACGACCCCCGGGGAGAGCGCCAAAATGTCTGAAGCAATGCCTGAATCCGCGCCGGACGCGGGTGTCGACATCAATGTGTTGTCAGGCCGGGGGTTTCTCAACGTTCGGCTCGACCCGCGCGACGGACAGTCCGTCAAGGCCGTCGAGCGGATTCTGGACCAGGCCGTGCCGCTGGCTGTGAATACCTATACCACCGGCGGGCATCGCGTCTATTGGCTGGGCCCCGACGAGTGGCTGATAGAAACAGGCTCGGGCAACGCCGCCGCTCTCAGCGTCGAACTCACCAGGGCGCTTGCCGGCTCGCACGCCGCGGTCAATGACGTCAGCGGCGGACACGTGGCGCTGTGTATCGCCGGCCCCGACGCGCGCACCGTGCTGGCGAAGGGATGCACCCTTGACTTGCATCCGCGCGAGTTCGGTCCGGGCCAATGCGCGCGCGCGGCGCTGGCCAGGGCCACCGTGCTGCTGGCCGCCAACGACGGTTCGCCAGGCTGCACCATTGTCGTGGGCAGAAGTTTCAGCGACTACTTGCGCCGCTGGCTGACCCATGCCGCACGCACACGCGGCACGCGTTTCCAAAAGCCCTGACGACCCGCCGGCAATTCTCATTTCGGCCGAATGCGGTCGCAAGTGTGCCCTCACCAAAACCGCTTCGCGGTTTTGACTCTCCCGGCGGGAGAGTGTTCGATTCCGCGCCGCCCGCGCTTGGCTGATCGCCGAAATGAGAATTGCCGCCACCCGTCAAACCAACTGGAATTCGGCGGGCGCATTGGGTATAAATACTGGCTTGATTTCCGGATCGTGGACTTCCCTTGGACAATTTCCTGCTGGGCTTGAGCGAGTTTTTCGAGCGTCTTCCGAATCGCGTGCTCGGCGCGCGCAATTTCGTGCTCACCGGCGTGGTGGTGATCTCCATCCTGATGCTATGGGGAATTTTCACCCGCACCGAGATGGATCTCAGCACCGACGCCTACCTTGACGAGACCGACCCCGCCATGCAGGCGCTCGATGAATACCGGCGCCAGTTCGGCAGCGACGATTCGGTCCTGCTCGTCTACCGGGCGCTCGACGGCGATGTGTTTTCCCGCGAATCCCTGACCGCGGTTCAGCAGCTTACCAACGACTTGCGCAACTGGCAGGATCTCGACCCGGCCGACTTTCCCGCCGAACTCGGCGGCGTGCCGGTGGATTTCAATGAACTGAACCATATACGCAGAGTGCAGTCGGTGGCCAATGCCCGATTCCAGCGCAACGAAGGCGACACTTTGCTGTCGCTGCGCCTGGTGCCGGCGCAATTACCCGATTCCGACGAAGAATTGGCGCGGATCAAGGACCGCGCCCTGGCCCAGGAAGACCTCGTGGGCATGATGTACTCGGCCAACGCCGAATACGGCATGCTCATTATCCAGACCGATTTCGGCCAGCAGCCGGTGGCGGATTTCGTGCCGGCCGTGGATGCGCCCGATGTCTCGCTCGACGCCAGCTTCGACTTCTCCGGCGACGGCTTCCTCGAACTCGATTTCGACGAGAGTGCCGAGATTACCGAGGTTGATTTCGAACCGGTCGACGTCTTGTCCTACACCGCTTTTCACGTCGCCACCACCGCGCTATGGCGGCAATACGAAGACCGTATCGAGTATTTCCCCGTGGGTACGCCGCCGGCCATGGCCTTCATGATGGAAACGGTCAACGGCCTGTATGTTCTCGGTGTGCTCATGGTGGTGATTTTCGTCTTGTTGCTATGGATTCTGTTCCGCTCCTTCAGCGCCGTGCTCTGGCCCATTCTCACCATCGCGCTGAGCGTGGCGTGGACTTGGGGCGTGACGGCTTGGCTCGGCATCACGGTATCGACCTTCATCTCGCTTACGGTGCTGCTGATATTCGCCGTGGGCATCGCCGATTGCGTGCATGTGATGAACGCGTATTTCTCTTTCCGCCGTGAAGGGGAAGAGCACGAGCGCGCGATCGCGCGCTCTTTCGGGCGCACGGGGCTCGCGCTGCTGGTTACGACTTTGACGACTTCGGCGGGCGTGCTGGCGCTTACCACATCGGAATTGCTGCCGATGCAGGTATTCGGTTTCATGTCCGCCGCCGGCGTTATGCTGGCCTTTCTCTTCACCGTGATTTTGCTGCCAATCCTGCTTGACATTTGGCATCCGGGATTTCCGGGACACGAGAAACTTTCGATTCCCGACCGCCTCGCGCGGGTTTGGACCGGGCTCGGCCGCAATCCGAAGATCGCGCTCATTGCCGCATATGCGGCCCTGCTTTACGTCAGCCTTGGCTTCGGCGTGGGCACATATATTCTCTTTATCAGCATTCTCACTTATGCCGTGGTGAATTGGCACCAACAGATTCTTCAGATCGTTCCCTACTTGGTCGCGCGGGGACCCTGGACGATCATGTCTGTATTTTTCAGCATATTCGCAATTTGCGTCTACGGCGCGACGCGGACCGAAATCGACACCAATATCGCTGTGCTGGTCAAGGAGGATCATCCGCTGCGCCAAGCCTATGAAGTTGTCGACGCGAACATGGCCGGCTCCCAGACGATGGTCATCGTGATTGACACGCGGGTGGACGAAGGCATGCTCGACCCGCGCATTTTGCGGGCCGTGGACGACCTGGAGGGTCGCATTATCGAATCCCAGGCGGAGCACCTGTCCCGCACGTATTCGCTGGTAAACGTCGTCAAGGACACCAACGAGGTGATGAACGACGGCGACCCCGCCTTCTATCGTGTGCCGGAAACGCGGCAGATGGTTTCCCAATTGCTCTACCTGTTCAACAGCGCGAACCCCGAAGAACGCCGCGCGCTGGTCTCGGACGACTACAGCAAGGCCCAAGTGACGCTAAATATCCGCAATGCGAGTACCAACGAATACCGAAACTTTTTCACCGATATCGGCGCTGAGATTGAATCCAGCTTCGCCCATTTGCGCGACGATTATCCCGAAATGGAGGTCAACCTGACCGGCAGCATGGCCCTCCTTTGGCGCATGTCGGACGAGATATCGAGATCCCAGGTCGAGAGTTTCGCCATCGCTCTCGCCGTCATCAGCGTAATGCTGATCGTCACCCTCGGTTCCCTGCAAGGCGGTCTCGTCGCCATGGTGCCCAATCTGATTCCGGCGTTTCTCGGATTCGGCCTGATGGGACTTGCCGGCATCCCGCTCGACGCCGACACCTTGCTCGTCGCCCCGGTCATCATCGGCATCGCGGTGGACGACACGATCCATTTCATGACGCACTACCGCGTACAATTGATCAAGACAGGCAGTATCAGCGAATCCCTGCGCCTGACGATCAGTCATGTGGGCCAGGCGGTGATGTTCACCACCATGGTGCTCGGGCTCGGTTTCATGCTGCTCAGTTTTTCCGATTATCTCGGTTTGGCGAGAATGGGATTTTTCGGCTCGCTCGCGATCATCATGGCCCTGCTTTGCGATCTGTTCCTGATTCCGGCGATGATCATGATTTTCAAGCCGACCTTTGGCGTCAAGAACGCCGACCGGCGGATCACTTTCCTGGAGAGCCCGGCATGAATGTCCGAGTCATCCCGTTGTTCGCCCTGCTCGCCGCGGCCTGGCCGCTGGCGGCTCTCGCCCAGCCGGAATCGTCCGCTACAGCGCCTGCAACGGCTTTTCCCGATGGCCGCGAAATCATGGAACAGGTAGAGGAATACCAGCGGGCGACTTCCGATTCGGCATTCAACCGCATGCAGCTTTCGACCTGCCGCTTCGGCGTCAGCGAAAACCGCATTACCTGCGCGGAACGCCCCCGGGTCAAGGCGCTGGAATCGGTCGGCAAGAATTACGGGCCCGAGGGTCTCGACAGCCGCGCCGTCACCATCGTGCTCGAACCCGCCGACGAGCGCGGCATCGGTCTGCTCAGTTACGTCTACGACGACGCCGACCGGCAAAACGAGTCCTGGATCTATCTTTCCGCGCTCGGGCGCGTCAAGCGCATCGCCAGCGGCAATTCCGACGAGGAATCCGAAGCCGCCTCGCTATTCGGATCGGAGTTCACCACCGAGGACATGGACACCGGCAAGCTCGATCAATACGAGATCACCGTACTGGAAGAGTCCACCGAGGGCGGCAGGGAAGTCTGGGTTGTCGAACTCCTGCCCAACGAGGCGCGCGCAAGGGAAACGCGTTACGGCCGCATCGTCAATTACATCGACAAGGAGCGTCATGTCGCCTTGCGCACCGACCTGTACGATCACTACGGCAATGGGGTCAAGCGGATGCTCGCGTCCCGGGTGGAGTTGCTCGACGGCATCTGGATGGCACGGTCGGCGACGATGATGAATCTGATCACCAACCGGCTGTCGAATATGGCGGTTATCGAGATCTATACAGGGATCGATGTCGATGACGAAGTTCTCACGCAACGCATGCTTACCGATGCCGCCTTCCGGGAAACCCAACTGCAGTCGATACGCGATCAGGTTGAATAGAACTCTCCCCACCGTCATTCCGCGCGGAGCGAAGCGGAGTCGCGGAATCTCATCGGGTTCTGCGCCGGACCGCGGAGATTCCGCGACTTCGCGCGGAATGACAGTGGGCTCGCTAATTTCCGGGCGTGGTTGGTGGAATGCCCTGCTGCTATGCCTGTTGCCATTGTCAGCCGTGGCTCAACCCGCGGACGATCCGGCGCCCGCTGACGAGTTTGAGCTCGATCTCGGTTTTGACGACGAACTGTTCGCCGACGCTTTCGAGGAAGACGGGGACGAGCGGGAAGAGTCTTGGCTCGACGATTTCACGGTTCGCATCAGCCAGCAGGTTTTCGGCCAGGTAAACCGGCACACGCTCGAACTGCCGCCGGGCTTCAGTTTTCCGCGCGAGCCGATGATCGAGAGCAACCGGCTCGGGGTGAATATCCGCTATCAGAATCTGTTTGCCAATGGCTGGCTGCTGCAGGCCAGCGGCCAGTCGCGAATCTACTGGAACGAGGACTACGAATACATCGCCAACGGCGACAGGATCGAAGAAGAATCACGAATCAACGAGTTTTTCGTCCAGCGCAGTTTCGGGTCGCATAGCGTCAAGCTGGGCAACCAGACCGTGGTCTGGGGCGAAACGGTCGGCAACTCGGTGCTCGATGTGATCAACATCGCCGAATTCCGCGATTTCACGATTATCGACATCGAAGACGCCCGCCTGAATCAGCCCATGCTGGTCTGGGACTACTTCTCGGAAAACTCGGGCAGCTTTTCCACCTTCCTCACGCTATACCCCGAATTCAACCCGGCGCCGGTAAGGGGCAGTCCGCTGTTTTTCGATCCCGGCTACCACCTGCCGGATTACGAACGAAACGGGGACATCCTGTTCGAGGTGGGCAGCCAGTGGCGTTACTCGATCGAGCGCAGCGATTTCGCCGTGATGGCGGCATACCTGATCGAGAACCAGTTGCGTTGGGAGCCGCCGCGGCCCGGCGCTCGCGACTCCCTGGCGAAGAAGAACGACTTCGTGCTGCTCGGCTTCAGCGCCAACCGCGCCATCGGCGACATGTTGCTCAATTTCGACCTGGCTTACAGCCACGGCATCCTGGCCAACAGTTTCAGCCTGCCGGGCACAACGGGTCTTTCGGCGCCGGTCGATCTGGAAAAGAACCAGATCGGCACTTCCTTCGGCCTTGAATACAGCATCAGCAACGAACAGAACGTCAGTTTCGGCGTCGCGGCGCAGAAACTGCTCGATCTGAACGAGGGACTGCCCGCGGGTCCACTAATGCAGAACGACGACTTCTTCGGCAATTGGCTGGTGCGTTACAGCAACAGTCTGCTCGACGGCGACCTGGTGCTTTCTTCGACGATTTTCGGCGACCTGGAAGGAGATTCCCTGCTCGGGCAATTCGGAGTCGATTACACGATCGACGACAACTGGTCGATCAGCAGCCAGATCGTCGCCATCAGCGGCAAGATACCTTCGCCGATGGTGTTCTTCGACGAAGACCTGCGCCTCGGCGCCACGATCAGTTTTTCGTTCTGAAGTAGGGGCGAGGCAAGCGTTTACGAAGCGTTAGCTTCGTGCGTAGCCCGAGCGACGCCGAGCTATGCTCGGCGGCCGGAACGAGGCATGCCTCGCCCGCGGCCAATCCACTCCCCCTTTCAGGGAGAGTCAGATTCGCGAAGCGAATATGGTGGGGGTCAATCTCGAACCGGACATTCGATTTCCACGCGAATGCCGTCGACGCTCGCGTGGACTTGATAGATTTCCGCCATCCGCGATTCAGTGAGTGTTTCCGCCGGCGACCCATCGGCGACAATGCGGCCGTCTTTCATCCAGATCAGCCGATCGGCGAAACGCGCCGCCAGCGAGACATCGTGCAATACGACGAGAGCGCCGGCGCCGTTGCGCACATGGTCGCGGATCAATTGCATGATGCGGAAGCGGTGCCGCGGATCGAGGGAGGCCACGGGCTCGTCCGCGAACAGCAGGGGCGCCTCGGTGGCGAAGGCGCGCGCGCAATGCACCCGGGCCAGTTCGCCCCCCGACAGCGTATCGGTGCTTCGCTGCGACATTTCGAGCAAGTCACAGGCATCCAGCGCCGAATCGACGGCCCTGACGTCTTCGATGCCGAGCCGGCCGGGAGCGCAGCCCCAGGCGTAACGCCCCAGGCTGACAACGTCACGCACCGGGCTCGGCCATGCCAGCGGCCGCCGCTGGGGCAGATAGGACAGCCGCCGCGCGCGCTGTTGCGGGCTGAACTCCGCGAGCGCCCGGCCGCGCAGCAGCACGGCACCGGAATCCTTCCGCGCAAGGCCCAGGATTCCCCGCAGCAGGCTGGTTTTACCGGCGCCGTTGGGTCCGAGCAATACCGACAGTTCTCGCGAACGCAAATTGAACGAGGCGTTTTCCACCAGCGACTTGCCGCCGGCGCGGACACTCAGCTTTTCGACGGTCAATTCAAATTCTTGTTCACCTGCATTCATGTTGCGGCTGCCGGTTTGCCCCCACCAAAACCGCTGCGCGGTTTTGACTCCCCCGGGAGGGGGAGTAATGCGGTTCGTATCGTCGTTGCATGATTTCCACGCTTGGAAACTCGTCTCTTACACTTGGTCCGCGTCGATGGTTCTGCGCCGCATGGCTATCCAGACGAAGGCGGGCGCGCCGATCAAGGCGGCAACCACGCCGAGTTTGAGTTCGAATTCCGTCGGCAAGAGCCGTACGCCGATATCGGCCAGCACCAGGATGAGACCGGCCAGCAGGGCCGAGGGAATCAGCGAGCGGGCCGGATCGTGATCGACCAGCGGCCGCACGATATGCGGCGCTACGATGCCGACGAAGCCGATGGCCCCGGCCAGCGCTACCGCGCCGCCGGTGGCGAGTCCGGCGCCTGCCACCACGAGCATGCGCTGGCGGCGCAAATCGAGTCCGATGCCGGCGGCCGCTTCGTCTCCGAGCGTCAGCGCCGTCAATCCCCGGCGTCCGGCGTGGAGAATCAGCAGGCCGGCGGCGATGAAGGGCGCGGCAAATACGATATCGGGAAAGCCGCGGTTCGCCACGGATCCCAGCATCCAGTTGATCATGTCGGACAGGGAAAAAGGATTCGGCGCCAGATTCATCAATAGGCTCATCGCGGCGCCGGCGAAACTCGACAGCCCGACCCCGATCAGGATCAGCGTCACCACGGAGGAGGTTCGTATCGCTGCTAGCGCGATCAGCAAGGTTGCGAGCAAGGCGCCGGCGACCGCCGCGACGGGCACGAGCCAGGCGCTGACGCTGATGAATCCGTAATACAGCGCGAACGTCGCGCCCAGCGAGGCCGAAGCGGAAACGCCCAAAACGCCGGGCTCGGCGAGCGGATTGCGCAACAGGCCCTGCAAGGCCGCACCGCTGCCGCCGAGAGCAAGGCCGACAAGGAAAGCCGCAAGCGCGCGCGGCAGCCGTACCTGCCAGACGACCGTGCTGTCCGTCGCATCCGCCAGGCCCAACAGCGCCGCCAGCACGCGAGGCGCTTCCATGGGCGTCGAACCGAGCAACAGCGCGCCGAACAGCGCTGACAGAGCGGCCAGAAGCAGGATCGGGTTCAGCAGCGACCGCGGGCTCATTGCGCGGCGGCGCTCCGGGCCAGGGCTTCGACCGCGTCAAGCAGGAACCAGGCGCCGCAAGCGGTCCAGGCGCCGT
The DNA here is from genome assembly GCA_963664805.2 of Pseudomonadales bacterium. Classification (GTDB taxonomy): domain Bacteria; phylum Pseudomonadota; class Gammaproteobacteria; order Pseudomonadales; family Pseudohongiellaceae; genus UBA9145. Next base: position 3,777,379 of record OY761612.1, read on the forward strand.
CGAGCGCCACGACACTGCGGCCGGCGAGTTGGGACTGCGCCAAGGGATGGCGCATCGCGCTCCAGGCGTCGAGATTATCGGCGCCGGCGCCAAAAGACGCGTAGGCGACCAGTTCCGGCGCCTCAAAGGCAAGACTTTCGAGTGGAATGGATTGCCAGCCCGGAGTCCGTTCATAGTTTTCCAGGCCTGCGGCGAGCAACATTTCGTGCACCAGCGATCCAGGCCCGGTAGTCGCGCCCCCCGCCGTCATGTACAAGGTCTGTGGCGGTCTTGACGTCGCTGGCGGGAAGCTTGCGGGCGAAGTCGTTTCGGGCGGAGACGCTTCGGGCAAGGTCGTTTCGGGCCGTGAGGCTGCGGGCAGGGCCGCGAGCCGCCGCCGCGTCTCTTCGATCACCTCCGCGCCGCGTTCGGACTCGCCGAGACCGGCGGCGACCTCCGCCATTACCGTCATCACCTCGCCGATCGTGTTCGCGCTGCCGATATTGAGCACGGCAACGCCGGCGCGAGCATAAAATGCTTGCGCGTTGGGGCCACCGCCATACGAACGGATCACCAGGTCCGGCCCCAGCACGAGTACGTCTTCCGCCGCCGGTCGCACCGTCGGCAGGTCGGCGGCCAGATCGCGCAGATAGGAAAACTCTTTTTGCGCATCCCGGGAAAGCGCGAGAATGCGCTCGGGTTCGACGAGTTGAAGCACGTACTGATCGGCGCAATAGTCCAGGCTGACAATTCTCATGGGCCGAAAATCGTCCACCCGCGGCGCCGTCCGGTGCTCCGCGCCGCAGGCCGCCAGCGACAACAACGAGCACGCAAGCAGAATGACAAAAAAAGAATCTTCATTCTGCGCGGAGCGAAGCGGAGAGACTCGGGGCATCCATTCCCCTCGCCCCTTCGGGGCGTCGCCATGCAACGTCCAAAATGGCATTCCTGTCATTTTGTCGCAGATTCTGCAAGAGGATTCAAACACTAGAACCGCACCCGCGCTCCGACGCTGCCGGAACGCCCGGGGGTGCCGTAGCCGAGAATCTGCTGGTAATGTTCATCGAGCAGGTTTTCCAGCCGGGCGAACAACTCCAGACTTTCGGCAACGCGATAGCGTCCGGTCAGGTCCAGGCGAGTCCAGTTTTCCACGCCGCCGCCTCCAAAACCCGGTTCGGCGCCGTTGTGCCGTACCAGCAGGCGGCCGGAAAAAGCCCCTCCCGCATCGAAATCCAGGCTCAGGTCGCCGCTATGCCTGGGCACCTGAATCAATGGATTGCCGGCGCCATCGGTCGCGTCGATTAAGGCATAGTTCGCATTCAGGCTCAGCGAGGAGGAAAGCGCGATGCCGCCATGGATTTCGGCGCCGGTGGAATCCACGACGGCTATGTTCTCGTAACGGCCTTCGGCGAAGGCGTAATTGAGCATGTCCTCGGTCGACTGCTTGAACGCGGTCAGGCCGAACACGACGCGGCCGCCGGCGGCGCGCCATTCGAAGCCCGCATCGAAGGCCGAGGACGACTCGGGCTTGAGGCCGGAATTCGGCTCGATGGCGCCGCAACAGAAAAATGTCGACTGGAACAGCGTTGGCGCCTTGAAGCCGTTGCCCCAACTCGCGCGCAAGACGAGATTCGGATTCACGCTGACCGCCGCGCCGAACCTGGCCGTCAACTCGGAGCCGAAACGCTCGTGCCGGTCGTTGCGCAGGCCGCCGGTCAAGGTGACATTCGCCGCGGGTTTGAATTCATGCACCGCGAACAGGCTGTCGATTGCAATCTCGTCATCGAAAGCCTCGGTCTGTTCGCGTTCGGCGCCGAAAGCCAGCGTATGGTTTTCGGCGATGGACAAGACGCCTTGGTAGCGATAAACCGCGCGCCGCCCTTCCGCGCTGAACGTTCCCTCGCCGCCGGTGAAGTTTTGCCGGTCGATGGTCGAATGGCCCGCGAGGAAAAGATGTTCGAGTCTGCCGCCGAGCGCGGGCAGGGTGAGAGAGACATTGGTGGCGGTTTCGTCGGTTTCGCTGTTTTGGTTGCCGTCGGCTATGCTGCCCTGAGCGCCAAAACGGTAACTGTCGAATTCGGTGTCCGCGTCGGTGGCTAGAAAGTCCGCCCGCAACCGCGCGCCTTCGGCGAGGTTGGCAAGATTCAGGCCGCCCGAGGCCAACAGGCTGCGGGATGCGTAGCCGTCGGTCTCGGTGTTGCCATTGGCTTCATCGGCCCTGGATATGCCGTCGCTTGACATGGCGCTCGCGGCCAGCCGGAAATCTCCCGTTTCGCCGGCGAATTCCAGCGACGCGCCGCCATGACCTGTGGAGAATGAACCGTAATCCGCGTACACGCCGCCGCCGAGGCCGGCTTCAGCCTTGCGAGTGATGATCGAGACCACGCCGCCGATGGCGTCCGAGCCCCAAAGCGAAGATTGCGGCCCCTTGAGGATTTCGATCCGCTCGATCATGCCGCTTTCCATGCGCGAGAAGTCGTAGCCGCCGCCGGGCGTCGACGGATCGTTCACGGGCACCCCGTCGACGAGCACGAGCGTTTGCTCGCTGGCGGCGCCGCGAATGCGCACATTCGCCACGCCGCCGAAAGCCCCGTTCTGGGTAACCGTGACGCCGGGCGCCGCGGCGATAGCATCGGCCGCGAAATTGAATCCGAGCGCTTCCAGTTCCCCGGCATCGATGATGCTGACGCTCGTTCCGCTTTCGGTGATGAATTGGCCGAGGCGCGTGCCTTCGACCACGATTTCGTCGATTACTGCGCCGGAACCTGCGGCATTGCCTTGGGCGAATATGAACGAAGGGGAAACCGCGGCGAACACGATCCCGGCCGCACTCAAGGACATTTGCCGCAAATCGGGCAATATCGCGGGCACCGCTCCTCCCGCTTTTGGGAAAATTCGCATTTCGGCTCTCCCGGCGCCGCGAAAACCGCCGCGGCGCGCATCAACGACATTTGCGAGCCGGAGACTCCGCTCCCGGACTCAAGTTTCTTTTGTCGTTACTGGGAAAGCCTGCGAAGCGCATTCTTTCCGCCCGCGGAAGACAGATCCCGGTCTTCGGGCGAACGACGCGATGGCAGGTCTCCTGGCTTACCGATCAGCATTTGCGACCGCCTTCCCGGAGCGCGCTCCAGTGGCATTCAGGCCGGAAATTCCCGGTTTACAGTTGCGGGCACAGCCACGGATTCAAACCGTGTTCCCAATGCCGCCGAGGCCGGCGGCTCCATCTGCCCGGCAGTTTGCCGGGCTCACCCAAGATAGTCAACCGCTTGGAAAGACGCGCAAAAGAAAACCGTTGAATGCTTGACCACAGGGTGTGGATGAGGCACTCTGGTGCAATGAGGAACACATTGCAGCATTTTGCGTCACTGAGTTGAACGAATTGGCGGCGAACCATAGGGTCAGCGTGAATCTGACCAAACGAGAGTATCAGGATCTGGCCGGCTTGGCGGAGAAATATAGAGTATCCATGGCTTGGCTAAGCCGGCAGGCCATCTCGGATTACGTGGAGCGGCATCGGAATGAACCGATTCAACTCCCATTACCACTGAGCAGGGAGAGGTGAGATTGGTTAGAACGGTTATTGATCTGTTTTGCGGTGCCGGAGGTCTGTCAGAGGGATTCCGGCAGGCTGGGTTTTCTGTCCTGGCCGGCAATGACTTTAATGAGTACGCGGGCGAAACGTTTGAGGCGTCTCATGACGGCGCAAAGTTTCTGCGTGGGCCAATCGAAGACATATCGGTTGGGGATTTCCTTGACGCCACAGGATTGCAGGTAGGCGACCTGGATTGTTTGATCGGTGGCCCCCCATGCCAGGCATTCAGTGTCTACAACCATCAGCGTGGCTTGCACGACAAGCGTAGCGATCTTTTCAAGGAGTATCTGCGCTGCGTTGAAGGACTAAAGCCCAAGTGGGTAGTAATGGAGAACGTAACCGGAATCACTTCTGCCGGCGGCGGACAGGCAGTCCGCGAAATTCTGCACCGGCTGAGTCTGTTGGGCTATGAAGTCGAAACACGTATTCTCCGGGCCGAAGAATACGGAGTGCCCCAGGAAAGACGGCGAATGTTCTTTGTTGGGAATCGATTGGGACTTCCCATATTCTGGCCATCCGCAACACATGGCCCAGGCAAGTTGCCATTTGTGACAGTGAAAGAGGCTTTAAGCGACTTGCCGGAGTTGGCGAATGGAGAAGATCCGGGAATCCAGATGTACCGGACGCATGCCCTCTCAAAATACCAGAGTAAATTAAGAGGGAAATCCAATCTGGTTAACAATCACGCAGCTCCGAGGCTCGCTCAGATCAACTTGGAGCGAATGAAACACATACGGCAAGGGGGAAGTTGGCGCGATGTGCCGGTTGACCTGCTGCCACAGGGAATGAAGCGCGCCCGCCGCTGCGATCACACCAAGCGTTATGGCAGGCTTCATCCCGATGGTCTTTCAAGCACTGTACTAACAAAGTGTGACATTCACTGGGGCGCTTTCATCCATCCCGAACAGGACCGGTCGCTAACCGTTCGCGAAGCAGCAAGACTCCAGTCGTTTCCTGACTGGTTCGTCTTCGCAGGCCCTCGAACCGAGCAGTTTGTCCAGGTAGGGAATGCCGTTCCACCGCTCGTCGGAGCGAAGATTGCCGAAGCAGTGTTGGAAGCGGCAGACTCGCAATTCGGATACTCAATGAGTACAAATCCAAAGGAACTGGCCCTTGCCGTATAGGCCCGATTCGTATATCGCCGGAACGGTGATGGATGCGTACCAAGCTTGGCGGGCGGAAACGGAACTGAAGTCAAAGAAATCGTATGGCCTGAATTGAAGTAACGTCTACAAGCGATTCATTACGCAATTGATTCGCAAAGGCTATTTCCATCACCACTGGGGGACGCGCTCACTTCGATGCCGGTCGATGCGCTGGTCCATTTCCGGGTCTTCCGCAACCGCGGCCGCGATAAACACTGGCAGACTTGCCATCCCCTCTGCGCTACATGTACAGCAGGCGACCCGGTCGTCAGTCCGGCTTCGCCTCGATCAACTGTTCAAGGTAAGTTTCGATACGGGCAAGCCGATCTGTGGTTTCGATCTGAAACGTGGAAAGTTCCTGTCGAATGGAGTCCTCCACGCCGTTGATCTGGCCTTGCAGGTACAAGGTGACCAGCAACAAACCTACTACCAAAAGGGCATTGTCTTTCGCAAGAGAGATTATTTCATGCATGATTTGAGTTCCTTTCTCCGCCCGGCGGAGATTACGCTAGCACCAGCTTCGCCGGTGGTCAAAATTTCGGGAAAAATAGTTTGCCCAAGTTGACGCCGCACGGGACACAAACGATCCCGTCGCCAAATGGCTTGGGCGACATTGCTTATAGTGGGAAATTTTCGGAATGCGTAATTTCCGGAGAAAATTCGTCCTTGTTCGGCGAGTGCGCTTTTCGGCGTCTGATCAGGTCGCTGGCGGCTTGTCGTAGACTTCCTCGTCGAATTCGTCCTCCCATTTCGCCACCAGAGTGGAAACCGCGAGGTCGCCGCAGACGTTTACCAGTGTGCGCCACATGTCCAGCGGGCGGTCGAAGGCCAGGATAAAGCCGACCACAACGGCGATCTGTTCCGGCGCCATGCCGAAAGTTTCCATGACTACGGCCATGAGGAACAGCGAACCGCTCGGCACCGTGGGCGTCGCGATGGAAACCAGCGCTCCCGTGAGAACGATCACTACGTAGTCGGCCATGGTCAGATCGAAGCCGAATACCTGGGCGCCGAAAATCGAAACGATGGCGACGTAGACCGCGGTGCCGTCCATATTGACCGTCGCGCCGACGGGCAGCACCGTCGAAGCCACGACCGGGCGAACGCCGAGATTGTTCTCGGCGACGGTCAGCGAGACAGGCAAGGTGGAGGTGCTCGATGAAGTGGAGAACGCCACCAGCAGCGCTTCCCGAATGCCGAGAATGAACTTCAGCGGGGACAGCATCAGAGAGAAGCGCAGGATCAGTGCGCCGTAAACCACGATCATCTGAATCAGGCTGCCGATGAGCAAGGCGGCTGCCACTGCGAAGACGTCCAGAAACGCGGTCAGGCCAAGCGTTCCCGAGACCCAGGCGATCAGCGCGAACACGCCGAAAGGCGCGACTTCAAGCACCCAGCCGGTAATGCGAAGAACTACCGAAACGCCGACGTCGAGCAAGTCCGTGACGGGCCTGGCTGACTCACCGACGGCAATCAGGCCGATGCCGAGCAGCACGGCGAAAAAGATGGTTGCCAGCACATTGCCTTCGGCCAGGGCGGCAATGGGGTTGGCCGGGATGATGGACATCAGCCGTTCGGCGATCGGTACGGCTTCCTGCACCGTGCCGGGTACGGCATTCGACAGGTCGGCGCCCACGCCCGGCTGCATGATGACCGCCAGCGCCACACCGATGCTGATGGCGACAATGGATGTCGCCAGAAACAGCAACACGGTCTTGACGCCAAGTGAGCCCAGCTTGGACGGGTCGCCCATCGACGCAACACCGCTGATCACGGTGAGGAACACGATCGGGACGATCAGCATGCGGATCAGGCGTATGAACAGATCGCCCAGCCACAAGATGCTTTCCGCCCCCGGTCCCCAGAACGAGCCGACGATTATGCCCAGCACCATGGCGCCGACGATTCTCTTCCACAATGCGATCCTGAACCAGGCGGCGAGGGCGTTGGCCATGAGTGTCTCCTTGCATGTCGAAGCGCGGCTAATATCAAGTCTTGGGGCAAGACTATAGGACTTGGGGCGGCGGGGCCAGCCTGCTGACGGCGGTGGAACGCCGCAAAAACTGTTTGCACTCGCTTCAACGTGTTAGCATTCGTACCGTTGCCATTCATGGATTGGTGAATGGACAGAAGGATGCACAGGTCATAGGCGCGAAGCAATGAGCAGTAACGGATGGAAAGAATGGATACCAGTCGCCGGAGTCGCGTTCGGCGCGGTTGCCGCAGCCGCCGCGCTGGTTTTGGCTACAACTACGATAACGAACTCTATCGTATCCGGCATTAAGGACGATGTGCGGGAAAACAGTCAAAAGATCGACGCCATGGACGCACGCATTCGGCAGGTGCAAACAGACTTGGCGGATTTTCGGCTTGAGACCGCGCTCAGTCTGCAACGCATCGAATTGCAGCTTCAGCAAGTTATCCACGGCGACGATCTCGAGTCCCCTGAAAACGTAGCCCGATCCAACTAACCGCCAATTCGCGGAAATGGATGCGAGTCGATGATTCGATTGATGGCCGTAAGCGTGTTGTGCCTAGTCGCCGCAAGTGTGCATGGGCAAGAAGAGCCCTCCATCCTCGCCGAGCTTGAATTGTTCGAACTTTTCACCGATTGCCGACCGGTTTACCTGACTGTGTTTGTGCAAGTGGATGCGCCTGAAGTCTCTGGATTGACGGAAGAGCGGGTTAAATCGGTTGCCGAAAGCCGTTTGCGGGCGGCTCGCCTGTATGAATCTAACCCCGAACTTTTGTCGGACATCGGCTTGCTGCATGTTGCTGTGTGGGTTCAAGAGCAATCGAGAGTTTCTACCTCAAAAGTCGAGTTCCTTAAACCATTTACCGATCAATTTACAAGCCAATATAGGCACACGGGGACTTGGGAGAGTGCTCGTGCTGGCATAGCTGATTCGAATGGGAGCTTGGTTATGCAGGCTGTTTCCGAAATGGTGGACGAATTCATCAACGAGTACCTGCGCGTCAACGAATCGGCTTGCGAATAACGCATCAGGATGCTTCTGCTTTCATCTATCTCCGGCCTATGCTCGAAATTTTCCTGCCTTCCACCTCATACGGTCCAGCCTGCTTGATCTAAATTCCCCTACCTGCGTTTATGCAAGGCGGAACAAAATCATCAGGAAATTTAGTGTTTGCGAACAGCAATCCGGCCAGATTTCGGTTCCCGCCTCGGTGGCACACCCAGTATGAGGATGACTCTACGCTCAAGCTCTCGGTGAGTTCGTCCATGAATGCCCAGAATTGAAGTTGTCTATTCTCGCCTTGGCTACCCACACTGTACACGAACAAGGATGCAATGCCGGGTTGTCCGCTGTCGACATATCCTTTGAGTGCGCGTATCAGCGGATCCAAATCTGAGCGATGCAGGTTCGCATCATCGCTGTCGCTGGCTTCCAAATAGGTCATCGGGTCCATGGAAAACAGCCAAGGGGAATCCAGATGATTCGGGCAGGCCAATACTCCGTCCGGATTCAGTTGCTCACGCCAGGATGATCGGGCGACAATGATTTTTGAACCGGTCCAATCAGCCGCGAGTTCCGCGGAGTTGGGGTAGTGCTTTTTCGACTTCAATTCTTCAAAGAGATTCGCAAAATCGGGTTGGTACGCTTGCCATGTCCATGATCTCCGATAAGCCTTCGCAATCTCCCGCTCATTGCATTTGGGTTTGTCAGCAGCTTCGCGCAACGTGAAGTCTGCGATTGGGACTAGCTCGCATCAGATGCACCGCTGCCTCGACCTCAACACAATGTTGAAGGTAATTTCCGTCGTTACCTTTCGCCATACATGAGTTATGTCGAAGCGCGGCTGAACAAGACCTGAGGCAAGACTATAGGACTTGGGGCGGCGGGGCCAGTTCAATTATCATGACGCCATTTTCAATTGCGTACTTACACGGCGGTCGGCATGGCCCAATGGATTGAAGGCACGATAGTTTCCAATCAGCGCTGGACCGAAAACCTGTTTTCCATCAAGGTCGAGGCCGACGCCGAGCAATTCATCGCCGGGCAGTTCACGAGTCTTGCGCTCGATATCGACGGTCAGCGCGTGGCGCGGCCATATTCCTATCTCAACTCACCGGGCGAGCGGCCGCTTGAATTCTTCATGTACCGGATCGTCGGCGGTGCGCTGACCAGTATCCTGATCGATAGGCGGCCGGGGGAAAAAGTCTGGATAAAAACCCCCGCCAACGGTTTTTTCGTCCTGCGGGAAATCCCGCCTTGCGAAGACATGTGGATGCTTGCGACCGGCACCGGGATTTCCCCCTATTTTTCGATTCTGAATACCGACGAGCCCTGGCGGAGATTCAAACGCATCGTTCTCGTTCAGGGGGTGCGTTGGGACAAGGATCTGCGCTACCGCGAAATCATCGAATCGCTTAAGCTGAAGTACGGCGAGCGCTTCGCGTTTCAGGCGTTCGTAAGCCGCGAGCGGGCGCCGGGGGCGATTCACGGCAGAATTCCCGCGTCGATAATCGATGGCGAACTCGAACGCCGGGTCGGCGTTCAGGCCACTCTCGAAAAATCGCATTTCATGCTGTGCGGCAATCCCGACATGGTGCGCGATGTCACCGCCGCGCTGAAAGATCGCGGCTTCGCCAAGAACCGTCGGCGCGCACCAGGGCAAGTCACAACCGAAAACTACTGGTAGGAATCGTTTTCCACTGCCGGAGAGAAAGAAGGTAGTGGGAAGATTCCCAAACTTGGCACGATGTGAGTCGCCGTCGGGCGGTGGGGGGTTCAGCGGGCGTGCGAGGCAGGATGCCGAGCCCGAAGCCTACATGGATGTATTTACGGCGTCCGCTGAACCCCCCACCGCCCGACGGCTACGGATCGAAGCCTCTATTCTCCGGGAGGTCTTCGAGCCATGGAAAGGCGTTCGAATTCGGCGCCGATGTCGATCAGAACCTGTTCCTGGAAAGACGGCGCGATCAGCGTCAGGCCCACCGGGCGGCCGTTTTCCCGATAGCCGGCCGGGATGGTGAGAGCGGGAAAGTTGGCCAGCGCCGCTACGCCGGCGTGCATGTTGTTCAGCGACAACAGCACATCGAGATCATGCTGGCTGAACAGGTTTTCCATTTGCAGGCGGGCATAGGACTGCAATTCGGCGCGGAGGGCTTCGAGTTCTTCGGCGCCATAGTCCAGTTCCGCCATCATGTCGACCTCTGCCTGTCCGTAAGGCATTCTGGTCGGATCTTCGAGATTAAACGCGCGCAAGTCGCTCACCGACGTGATTTCGACCCCTGCGCCGGCATGGTCCGCCAGGTAGGCCGCGAGATCACGCACCATTTCAGCGCCGAGAAATTCACTGAACGATTCCGGGCTATCCCAGGCGAAAGAAACCGGTTCAATTGTCGCGCCATTGGTCGCCAGCAAGTCCGCAGCCTCCTGGTGGAAAGCGTCCTCGGACATCGACTCAAGCAGGCCCAGGCGCTTGCCGGACAATCCCGTGAGACGGTATTCCAGCACCAGGTCTTCGGCCAGTCGCGGCATGGCGAGATCGTCTTCGTCATAGCCCGTCATGGCGTTGAACAATGCCACGACGTCACCCATCGAGCGCGCCATGGGACCTGTCGTGTCGAGCGTGGCCGAAATGGGAACAACGCCCGTACGGCTCAGGCTGCCCGTGGTCGGCTTCAATCCGACCAGGGAATTTGCGCTCGCGGGCGAGAGTATCGAGCCGGAAGTCTCCGAGCCCACGGCGGCCACGGCGTACTCCGCGGCTATCGCAGAGCCGCTGCCCGAACTCGAACCGCCGGTGCCGAAGACCAGCCTGCCATACGGATTGAGCGTCTGGCCGCCCATCGCGCTCCAGCCCGACGGGCAATCGCCGCAAAAGAAATACGCCCATTCGCTGAGATTTGCCTTGCCGAGAATGATCGCGCCGCGCTCGATCAGCCGTTCGGCAATGAAGGCGTTATCGGTCTCGTTGGCCGCCAGGGCGATAGCGCCGGCGGTTGTCGGCATGCCGGCCGCACCGACATTGTCCTTGAGCAGAACCGGCATGCCGAAAATCGGATCGTGGTTTTCGCCATGGCCGCCATCGCGTTCCCGCGCCAGTTCGAGGGCCGCGGGGTTGAGCGAAATCACCGCGTTCAGATATCGCGCCGGATCGTTTTCGGTCTCGCGAATGCGGTACAGATAGAACCTGGTCAGGGTCTCGTAACTCAACTCGCCGCTGTCCACAGCCTGTTGCAATTGGTCGATCGACGCGCCGAGGATCAGCGGCTTCAGCGCTTCGTATTGCGCTTCCCCGAAATCCGCCAGTTCCGCCTCGAAATCGGACCACAGCGCCGCTCCGCGCTGATACTGCGAACGCAGCAACTGGTAATGCATTCTTTCGTTTTCGAGTTCAGCCAGGACGGCAAGGTCCGCGGCCTCCCCGAAGTCCTCCAGTGAATCGGAAGTCTCCTGTGCATTACAGGAAACGAAACTGCATGCCATAAGCAGCAGACAGGTTAGTTTCAAATTCTTCATGGTAAATGTCGTCCGGCTTACTCGTGCCGCAAAGCCTCGACCGGATCCATGTCGGCGGCTCGCATGGAAGGATATATGCCGAAGATTACACCAATCATGGCCGAAATGGAGAAGGCCAGAATCGGCGCCACCGGGGTGACGATCGTGGTCATGCCCCAGAAGGTCGAGATGAAGAAGGGAATGGTGATGCCGAGCACGACGCCGATCAAGCCGCCCACGGCGGATAGAATCACCGCCTCCACGAGGAACTGGGTGATGATGTCGGCCTTGCGCGCGCCGAGGGCGCGGCGAATGCCGATCTCCCGGGTCCGCTCGGTGACGCTGGCGAGCATGATGTTCATGATGCCGATGCCGCCGACGAGGAGGGAAATGCCGGCGATGGCGCCGGCGATGATCTGGTCGCGCAAGGCGCTTTCCTCGGCCTGGCGCAGCAGTGCGAGAGGAATCTCGATGGTGTAGTCGACATCCCTGTGACGGCGGGCAAGAATCTGTTCGATCACTTCGCCGATGCCGATCACGCTTTCCTGGTCTTCGACCTGGATCACCGCCTCATGCAATTCCACGGTTTCGGACTCCATACCGCCGGCGGTCTGCCGGGTCGTGGTTTCGCCGAAACGGCTGCGGGACGAAGTCAGCGGGATGAATATCCGCGCTGGGGCGGAGTTGGACGCGCCTGCCTGGTTCTGTCCGAGATTGGAAAATCCTTCGGATTCCATGATGCCGATCACGTCGTAATAGTCACTGTCGATACGCACAGACTGGCCGAGGGGATTCTCTATCGGGAACAGCGCGTCGGCCGCTTCCTGGCTCAATACCACGACGTTTTCGTGATCGCGCATCTCGGAATCGCTGAAAAAGCGCCCGCCGAGCAGGCCGTAGTTGCGCGAAACGGGATAATCGACCGCGGTGCCGACCACATCCACATTCGTGTTGTTGCCCAGATTCCAGACGTTCTTCTTCACAATACGCGAGGAGATCACGTTGCTGACGCCGGGTATCGTGTCGCGAATCGTCTGGATGTCGGTATGAGTCAGGCCATAGATGATCGCCTGGGGCGGACCGAAGCCCAGGCGGGAAGTTTCCTCGACTTCAACGGGCTTGACGCTTTTCACGAGAATGTTGTTCGCGCCGAGATCGCGAAACTGCTGTTGCGCCTCGAAGCTGGCGCCTTCGCTTACCGCGAGCATGGCTATCACCGCCGCCACGCCGATGACGATGCCGAGCACGGTGAGCATGGAGCGCAGACCGTGGGAGAAAATGCTCTTGACGCCGAGCCGCGTGATCTGGCTGATGCGCCAGCCGAACCGGGACCGGCGGTCGTGGCGCCGGCTTTCGGGCGCCGGCGGCAGGGAGTCAAACACCCATTCGTTCATCTTGTTCCACCCTGCCATCGAGCAGGCGGATACGCCGGCTCGTGCGTTCGGCGAGTTCGTCGGAATGGGTCACCAGAATCAGGGTCTTGCCCGCTTCGTGCAATTCATCGAACAGGTCGAGGATTTCCATGCCCGAGCGTGAATCGAGATTGCCCGTGGGTTCGTCCGCGAGAATGATCAGCGGGTCCATCGCCAGCGCCCGGGCGATCGCCACGCGTTGCTGCTGGCCGCCGGAAAGCTCGTAAGGCTTGTGATGGATGCGGTCGGCGAGACCCACGCGCTCGGCGAGCTGATACGCCGCACGATGGCTGTAAGCCTGGGAAAAACCTTGATAGAACAGCGGCATTTCGATGTTCTCCAGCACGTCGAGTTGCTGGATCAGGTTGTAGGACTGGAAAATGAATCCGAGCCTGGCGCCGCGGATCAGCGAAAGTTCGTCGTCCTTCAGCTCCGAGGTGTCCTCGCCGCCGAGATAGTAGGTTCCGGTCGTGGGCCGGTCGAGGCAGCCGAGAATATTCATCAGGGTCGACTTGCCGCAACCCGAAGGCCCCATGATGCTGATGTAGTCGCCGCCGTAGAAGTCGAGCGAGATGCCGTGCAGCACCTCCACCGCCAGCGTGCCCATGTAATAGGTCTTGGAGACATCGGCCACCGAGGCCACCCGAAGCTTCCGGTCGGGCGGCCGGGTCGCGTTTTCGGTGCTGACCTGGAGAGCAGGCATGACGGTTGCGGTTCAGACGGCGGAGCTTTCGAGTTGCTCACGCGGCGGCAGCAACAACACTTCCTCGCCTTCTTCGAGTCCGCTTACTACCTCGATGAAGGAATCGGAGAAATCGCCCACCTCGATGACGCGCCTTTCGACCGAACTGCCCCGGCTGACATAGACGACTTGGTCGCTGCCGAAATAACTGACCGCCTGCACCGGCACATAGACCACGTCTTCAAGACTCGCGACGAGGATTTCGACCTGGGCGCTCATGCCGGGCCGCAGCCAGTCATGGGTGCCGTCGATGCGAACCTGTGACGGGTATACCTTCAGATCCGGATTCATGAATGAATTGGCCGAATCCGCGACTACCGCGACCTTGATTACTTCGCCGGTCAGGCGCACGTCCGGGTAGGCGTCGATCAGAATGACCGCCGGCTGGCCGACTGCAACCCTCTGCACCGCGGATTCGTGGATGTCGACGCTGACCGCCATTTCGCGCATGTCGGGGATGGTCAGGATCGGCTGGCGCTCGCGCACCGTGGCGCCTTCCTGGACCGCTTCCTGGCTGCTGCTGCGATAGCGGCTGGAACCCTGGTCGGAACCGCCATAGACCACGAGCCCCGGCAGTTCCGCTTCGATGGTGGCGGCGTCGATCTGGGCCTCGATGTCGGCGAGCTTGTATTTTTCGAGATTGAACTTGCGTTCGGCGGAACTGAAGTTGGCAAGTTCCTGCGCTTCCCTGGCCATGTTCTCCTTGACCTGGCGCTGATAGGCCATGACGGCGTTTTCGTAGTTGGAAAGGAACTCCTCGGCTTCCTTGGGGAAGGTGTACTGGATATAGAGCCGCAAGGCGGTTTCCTTTTCCTGTTGCTTGTTTGCCGCCTTGTTCAGGTTGAGTTCCTCAGCTTCGAGTTCGGTCGGCGTGATGAAGCCTCGGGCTTCGAGTCTGCGCTGCCCTTCGATGCGGTCCTGGGCGAGGAGATACTCCTCCTGCGATACCTGCAGTTCGTCGAGCAGGATGCGCAGGCGCTGCTTGGCTTCGCCGTCTGCTAGCTCTTCGAAATCCGCATATTGGGTGAAATCGATCCGATCGCGAATCTCCATATAGGATTCATCCATGAGCAAGGTCACTTCCGGGGGCACCGGATCGATATCCGAGGGGGGCAGTTCGAGTACGGCGACTTCCTCGATCCGGTCGCCGATTTCGAGCGGACGGCCGCCGGGCGGGAACTCGCCGGAGGCAAAGCGCTGCATGCGTTCAACCATTTCCGGCGGCAGTTGGCCGCCGTTTTCGGCCATCATCTGGCGAATGCGATTCTGCATCGGCGGGGGCAACGATTCGATTTCAATGCCTTCCGGCAGTCCGGAAGGCGCCGCTTCGGGTTCCTTCGCTTCCGTGCGGGCCGTTTCCGCGTTCTCCAGCACCGCGCGGTCGGCCGCTTCCGAAGCCGCGAGCCGTTCTTCGATCTCCAGCCGGGCAATGATGTCGTTGACGATATCGGCGCCGAGGAATTTCTCGAAATCCAGCCGCGCAAACCGCATCTGCTGGCGGGCGTCGTTCAACTGCGTCATATTGGTATTCAGTTGAATTTCGTATGCCGCCCGACGTTCGATGAAAGCCGCCTCGGAAGTTTCAACCGCGATTTCCTGGCTGAGCCGGTTGTCGACCAGGGAAGAAGTGTCGAGTTCCACCAGGATCATGCCCGCGGCCACGTCTTCCTCGGTCACCCTGTAGCCTTCCTCGACGATACTGAGAATCTTCACGCCGCTGCGGTCGCGGACGCGCGAGCGGATTTCCTGGGATTGCAGGGCTTCCAGAGCGCCGCCTTCGAGCACGGTGATATCGAGATTGCCCCGGCGCGCGGCAAATGTCAGGTCGTTGTTGTCGCTGCCTGAGCCGCCGCCGCTAAGCGCGAGGGCCAGGATGAGCACGCCGGCGCCGGCGGCGATACCGATCTGCAACTTTCGGTCGAGAGCCAGATATCGGTCGCGCAGCGCCACCAGCCAGGGCAGCGCGGCAGCCCGGGCGCGCGCGGCCAGCGCTTTCAGCTTGTCGCCGGGACTTTCTTCAACGGGGTTCATCTATGCCTTCCTCCCATTGACCGGAGTCGTCGACGTAGAGCAATCCCACGTCACGCCAGAACTCCAGTTTCGAAATATTGTAGTCCACGATGCTGCGCACGAGGTCGGTGCGCGCGGCGGTCAGGTCGTTCTGGGAATCGACGGTGTCCTGCACGTTGCCGAGTCCGAGTTCCGCCCGCAGTTCCGCTTCCTCGACGCGGCGCTCGTTGATCTCCACGCTCGCCAGATTGATGTCGTAGCCCTTGCCGGCCTCGTCCATGCGCCGCCAAGCGTCGATTACTTCCAATTTTACGTTATCCAGCGCCAATGTATATGCCCGCGTCGCTGCGTCGTAGTCGATCAGGGCGCGGCGGTAGGTGTTGCGTTCAGCCTTGCTGTCGAGCGGCATTTCCACGTCGAGCCCGGCCGCGTAGACCGCGTTGTCGAAATTGACGTCGCCGAATTCGCCGCTGCCCGTGGCCGGCGCCGAAGCGCTCAAGGTGACTCCCAGCGATGGCTCGAGCGCGTTGGCGGCGACATCGATGCGGCGCGAGGCGTCCTGCACCCGGTCCAGTTCGGTATACAGGTCGAGCCGGGTCTGCACGGACATGTCCAGCGCCCGGTCGAGGTCGAGTTCGGGAGCCGACATGCCGGTTTCGGTGATCAGCGTCATTTCGTTGTCGTCGAGAATGATCGAGTCTTCGGCGTTCAGCCCGATCAGGATCTTGAACGAGTCCAGGCTGCGCTGGTAGCGCGCGATCGAAGTCGTCCAGCGCAGATCCTGCTGCAAGGTGGCCTGTTCCAGCCGTCCGACGTCGAGCAAGGTGCGCAGGCCCTCGGCCTGGAAGGCGCGTTCGCGCTCGAGCGAAAGATTGTTCGCGAGCAGGCCCGCGTAGTTGTTCTTCGTGGTTTCGCGATTGAGCAGCACGTTGTAGTAACTCGAAGCTACCTGCACGGCGAAAGACTTGCGGAAGCGGGTGAAATTGCGCAATTCGTACAGGAGGTCGCGCTCGGCCTGCAGCAGCGCCTCGGTTTCGATGGCGGCGCCGAAATCCCGCAACAGCGGCTGCGTGATCGAACCGATGAGCGCGCCGGTGCTCAATTCGCTGACATCGCCGCTGAGAAAGCGCCGCAGGTTGTTGGTCAGATTCAGCGCCACCGAGCCGCCGCCGCGCAACAGATAACGCACGCCGAGACTGGTGTCGGCGCGGTATTGCTCCTGGGCGCCCGATCCGGCGGCGCCGGTCAGATTTTGCATGTCGTTCGAGAACCGGTCATCCATGTCCCATTGATATTCGCTGCCGCTGTTGAAGGAAAAGATGGGCGCGTAGCGATAGCGGTCGAGGGTCAGCGAAAGGGCTTCGAGATAAAGCCTTTCCTTGCGCGTCTGATAGTCCTTGCTATGGCGGAAGGCGAGGTCGAGCGCGTCGTTCAGGCTCAGGACGCTCGAATCGATCTCGCTTTCCGCATTTTCGCCGAGAAACTCGAAACTGAGGGAGTTGACCGGAAAGCCCGCGAGATCGACGACTCTCTGTTCGTCCACCTCGACTTCTTCGGTCATGCCGGGCACGAGATCAGTCTTGCCGGCAATAGCGGCATAAGTCTCGCTGTCGGCGCTGTTGCGATAAGCCGTTCCGGAACAAGCGGCCAGCAGCGTTCCCGCCGTCAGGAGCGCGAATATCTTTGACCCCGGCTCGTGCATGGTTGCGTTTTCCCATGAA